>NZ_JAVDUO010000001.1:0-2180876 GCF_031456385.1 Luteibacter sp. 3190
GCCGAAGTGGTTGGCCTGAAGGACACCCAGAGCACGACGGTGACGGGCGTGGAAATGTTCCGCAAGCTGCTGGACCAGGGTCAGGCCGGTGACAACGTCGGCGTGCTGGTCCGCGGTCTGAAGCGCGAAGACGTCGAGCGTGGCCAGGTGCTGGCCAAGCCGGGTTCGGTGACGCCGCACACGCAGTTCGAGGGTGAGGTGTACATCCTGTCGAAGGACGAGGGTGGCCGTCACACGCCGTTCTTCAGCAACTACCGTCCGCAGTTCTACTTCCGCACGACGGACGTGACCGGTTCGATCAAGCTGCCGGAAGGCACCGAGATGGTGATGCCGGGCGACAACGTGAAGATCACGGTCGAGCTCGGTTTCCCGATCGCGATGGACGAAGGTCTGCGCTTCGCGATCCGCGAAGGCGGCCGCACCGTCGGCGCCGGCGTGGTGTCGAAGATCATCAAGTAAGTCGGGTTCCCGCTACGGGAAGACGAGAAGGCGAGGACGCGAGTCCTCGCCTTTTTTTGTATTGGGGATTGGGAATAGGGGATGGTAAATGGGGGCGGCAGGGCCGGCGTGCGCCTTGGGTTGCGGGATAGTCTGCGCTGGCGCGTCGCGTTGAGTTGCCTGGCAACGTTCGATCACGCGCCCCCAATTCCCACCTCCCATCTCCCGCTCCAACCACCCCCTTCCATTCCCGCAAAGGCCCTGCTACAATTCGCGGGCTAAGATTCCCGGGTGCCTCCACGGCCCCGGACCACGCGAAATGAGGTGCACGGAAGGCGCTTCGAGTTCGCAGGCAGGGAAGCCGGGTAGGGTGCCAATCGCCGACGGGGCTCACGCTCTGTTGACGTTATTTTTTGCGCATTCTATACTTTTTCGTCTAGGCAGGCTGTTTATTCGGCCTGCCTGACTTTTTCGGGTCGTTCGGGTGGCTTCCAGCCGCTGCGGAGCGGCCCGTTGCGGTACCCGTAGTTTGTAGTTTTGGGTTGTGCGGGGGTGGCGAGAAGCCCCTCCGAATCACAAGAACGTTCTTTCGATAACAGGACACGGTTTTATGGCGAACCAAAAGATTCGCATCCGGCTCAAGGCGTTCGATCATCGTCTGATCGACCGTTCGGCCAGCGAAATCGTCGAGACGGCCAAGCGCACTGGCGCCACGGTCCTCGGCCCGATTCCGCTGCCGACCAAGATCGAGCGCTACACCATTCTGGTGTCGCCGCACGTCGACAAAGATGCCCGCGACCAGTACGAGACCCGTACTCACAAGCGCGTTCTGGACATCGTCGACCCCAACGACAAAACCGTGGACGCGCTCATGAAGCTCGATCTCGCGGCTGGCGTTGACGTCCAGATCAAGCTCGGCTGAGCGGACTAAAGGATACGAAGATGAGTATCGGACTGGTTGGCCGCAAGTGCGGCATGAGCCGGCTCTTCACCGAAGACGGCCGCTCGATTCCGGTGACGCTGATTGAAGCGACCCCGAATCGCGTGACGCAGGTGAAGACCGAAGAAAACGACGGCTACAGCGCCGTGCAGGTCACGACGGGCGCGAAGCGCGCCTCGCTCCTGACCGCCCCGCTGAAGGGCCATTACGCTAACGCCAAGGTCGAGCCGGGCCGCGGTCTGTGGGAGTTCCGCGTTTCCGCGGAAGACGCAGGCAAGTACGCGATCGGCACCGAGATCAAGGCGGACGACGTGTTCACCGTCGGTCAGACGGTCGACGTCGCCGGCGTGTCGAAGGGTAAGGGTTTCCAGGGCACCATCAAGCGTCACCACTTCAAGATGGGCGACGCCACGCACGGTAACTCGCTGTCGCATCGCGCCCCGGGCTCGATCGGCCAGCGCCAGACGCCGGGCCGCGTGTTCCCTGGTAAGAAGATGTCGGGCCACATGGGTGCGGTGAACCGCACGCAGCAGGGTCTCGAAGTTGTCAAGGTCGACGCCGAGCGCCACCTGATCGCGGTCAAGGGCGCAGTCCCGGGCGCGCCGGGCGGTGACGTCGTGATTCGTCCGACGACCAAGGGCTGAGGAGAGACGCCATGGAACTCAACGTTATTGGCGCCAAGGCGCTCACCGTGTCGGACGACGTGTTCGGCGGCGAGTACAAGAAGGCCCTCGTGCACCAGGTCGTCACCGCCTATCAGGCGGCTGGCCGTGCCGGTACGAAGGCTCAGCTGTCTCGCGGTCAGATGTCGGGTACGACCAAGAAGTTCAAGAAGCAGAAGGGCGGCGGCGCTCGTCACGGCGATTACCGTGCTCCGATCTTCGTCGGTGGTGGTGTGACGTTCGCAGCGAAGCCGCGCAGCTTCGAGCAGAAGGTCAACCGTAAGGCTTACCGCGTCGCGATCCGTTCGATCGTCGCCGAGCTGAACCGCCAGAACCGTCTGAAGGTCGTCTCCGAGCTGTCGATGGAAGCCCCGAGCACCAAGGGCATGATCGCCAAGCTCGCCGAGCTCGAAGTCAAGGGTCGCGTGCTGCTGGTGTCGGAAGACGCCACCGAAGCGCTGTACCTGTCCGCTCGCAACATTCCGTACATCCACGTCGTCGACGTGCTGGCCCTGAATCCGGTCAGCCTGGTCGGCAGCGACTACGTCGTCATGACGGTGGACGCGGTCAAGAAGGTCGAGGAGTGGCTCGCATGAGCACCGAACGCACGCTCAACACGCTTCGCGCGCCGCACATCTCCGAGAAGTCGGCTCGCCTTGCTGAGAACAACCAGTACGTTTTCGTCGTGGCGCCCGAGGCGACCAAGGCCGATGTCCGCGCAGCGGTGGAACACCTCTTCGACGTCAAGGTCGTGGACGTGAACCTCGTGAACACGAAGGGCAAGGTCAAGTCGTTCCGCTTCCGCACTGGCAACCGCCAGGGCAAGCGTAAGGCCTACGTGCGCCTCGCCGACGGTCACACGATCGACGTGTCGGCCAAGGCCTGAGCCAGGAGTTGAATTGAGATGGCACTGATCACTCACAAGCCGACCTCCCCGGGCCGCCGCGACGCAGTCAGCGTGCGGACCGAAGGTCTGCACAAGGGCGCACCGTACGCGCCCCTGACCGAATCGCAGTCGAAGACCGGCGGTCGCAACCACTTCGGTCGCATCACCACGCGTCATCGCGGCGGCGGTCACAAGCAGGCTTACCGCATCATCGATTTCAAGCGTGACAAGGAAGGCATCGCCGCCGTTGTCGAGCGTCTGGAATACGATCCGAACCGCACCGCGCACATCGCGCTGCTGTGCTACGCCGACGGCGAGCGTCGCTACATCATCGCGCCGAAGGGCGTGGCGGTGGGCGACCGTCTCGTGTCGGGTTCCGACTCCCCGATCAAGCCGGGCAACTGCCTGCCGCTTCGTTCGATCCCGGTCGGTTCCACGATCCACTGCATCGAGATGAAGCCGGGCAAGGGTGCGCAGATCGCGCGTTCGGCCGGCGCCTCGGTCCAGCTGGTCGCTCGCGAGCAGGGCTACGCCACGCTGCGTCTCCGCTCCGGCGAAATGCGTCGCGTCCCGGTCGAATGCCGCGCCACCATCGGTGAAGTCGGCAACTCCGAGCACAGCCTGCGCAAGCTCGGCAAGGCCGGCGCCAAGCGTTGGAAGGGCATCCGCCCGACCGTCCGCGGCGTGGTCATGAACCCGGTCGACCATCCGCACGGCGGTGGTGAAGGCCGTACCTCCGGTGGCCGTCATCCGGTCAGTCCGTGGGGCACGCCGACCAAGGGTTACAAGACGCGCAACAACAAGCGCACCCAGCAGTTCATCGTGCGTCGTCGCAAGTAATAGGAAACGATCATGCCGCGCTCTCTAAAGAAAGGTCCGTTCGTTGACCTGCACCTCGTAAAGAAGGTGGAAGCCGCCGTTTCCGCCAACAACAAGCGTCCGATCAAGACCTGGTCGCGTCGCTCGATGATCCTGCCGGAGATGGTCGGTCTGACCATCGCCATCCACAACGGCCGCCAGCACGTGCCGGTGCTCATCAACGAGAACATGGTCGGGCACAAGCTCGGCGAGTTCGCGGTGACCCGCACCTACAAGGGCCACGCCGGCGATAAGAAGGGCAAGTGATGAGCACCGAAGCCAAAGCGATCCTGCGCAGCGCCCGCATCTCGGCGCAGAAGGCACGCCTGGTGGCTGACCTGGTCCGCGGTATGCCCGTGGGCCGAGCCAGCGACGTGCTCGCCTTTACCAACAAGAAAGCCGCCCACCTTGTCCGCAAGGTGCTGCTCTCCGCCGTCGCCAACGCCGAGAACAACCTCGGTGCCGACGTCGACGAGCTGAAGGTGGCTCGCATCTTCGTCGACGAAGGTCCGGCGATGAAGCGTATGTATGCCCGCGCCAAAGGCCGCGGTTCGCGCATCCTGAAGCGCACCAGCCACATCACTGTGGTTGTGGGCAACTGACTGGGGTAAGAAACGATGGGTCACAAAGTTCATCCCACCGGTATCCGCCTCGGCATTGCCAAGGACTGGAACTCGAAGTGGTACGCCAACAAGGGTGAGTACGCCCAGTACCTCGCTGCCGACCTCAAGGTCCGCGAGATGCTGCGCAAGAAGCTCGCCGCCGCCGGTATCTCGAAGATCCAGATCGAGCGCCCGGCCAAGACCGCCCGCGTGACGATCCACACCGCCCGTCCGGGCGTGGTGATCGGCAAGAAGGGCGAGGACATCGAGAAGCTCCGTAAGGAAGTCACCGACATGATGGGCGTCCCGACGCACATCAACGTCAGCGAAGTCCGTAAGCCGGAGCTCGATGCCCAGCTCGTCGCGGAGTCCATCGCTCAGCAGCTCGAGCGTCGCATCATGTTCCGCCGCGCGATGAAGCGCTCGGTCGGCAATGCGATGCGCCTCGGCGCCCTCGGCATCAAGATCAACGTTTCCGGCCGTCTCAACGGCGCCGAAATCGCGCGCTCCGAGTGGGCCCGCGAAGGTCGCGTTCCGCTGCACACCCTGCGTGCGGACATCGACTACGGCACCGCCGAGGCCAAGACCCAGTACGGCATCATCGGTGTCAAGGTGTGGGTCTACAAGGGCGAGATCTTCGATCTGGCGGCCGCCACGGCTGAGTCGAAGGAAGAACAGCAGCCTCAGCAGTCGTCGCGTCGCGAGGGTGGTGAAAACCGCCGCGATCGCGATCGGGCTGCCAAGTAAGGAGCGTTGCCATGTTGCAACCGAAGCGTACCAAGTACCGCAAGATGCATAAGGGCCGTAACGACGGCCTGGCATTCAACTCCAACCTCGTGAGCTTTGGCGAGTACGGCCTGAAGTCGACGACGCACGGTCAGCTGACCGCGCGCCAGATCGAAGCGGCCCGTCGTTGCATCACGCGCTACGTGAAGCGTGGCGGCAAGCTCTGGATCCGCGTGTTCCCGGACAAGCCGATCACCCGCAAGCCCATCGAAGTCCGAATGGGTGCAGGTAAGGGTGGCGTCGAGTTCTGGGTCGCCCTGATCCAGCCGGGCCGCATGCTTTATGAAATCGAAGGCGTCGACGAGGCGACCGCGCGCGAGGCGTTCCGCCTGGCCGCTGCCAAGCTCTCGGTCCAGACCCAGTTCGTCTCCAGGGCGGTGATGTAATGGCCATCAAAGAAATCAACGACAAGTCGGCGGAAGAGCTGAAGCAGCATCTGCTGGACCTTCGCAAGGAGCAGTTCAATCTGCGCATGCAGAAAGGCTCCGGTCAGCTCACTCAGCCGCACCAGCTGCGCCGCGTTCGGCGTGACATCGCCCGCACGAAGTTCGTGCTCGGCGGCAAGAAGTAAGGACGGCGGACATGAGCGATAACACGAAGGCGGCACGCACCCTCACGGGTCGTGTCATCAGCAACAAGATGGCCAACACGGTAACGGTCCTGATCGAGCGCCAGGTGCAGCACCCGCTGCTCGGCAAGATCATCCGCCGCTCCACGAAGCTCCACGCACACGACGAAACCGGTGCGAACGAGGGCGACGTGGTCCGCATCGCGGAGTGCCGTCCGCTGTCGAAGACGAAGCACCACCGCGTGGTCGAAATCGTCACGCGCGCTGAAGTTTAAGGAGAGCTGCGATGATCCAGATGCAAAGCACGCTTTCCGCGGCGGACAACAGCGGCGCGAAGGAACTGATGTGCATCAAGGTGCTGGGCGGCTCGAAGCGCCGTTATGCCAGCGTCGGTGATGTCATCAAGGTGACCGTCAAGGACGCCATTCCCCGCGGCAAGGTCAAGAAGGGCGAGGTGTACAACGCCGTGGTGGTTCGTACCGCCAAGGGTGTGCGTCGCTCGGATGGCTCGGTTATCCGTTTCGACGGTAACGCGGCCGTCCTCCTCAACAACAAGCTCGAGCCGATCGGCACCCGTATCTTCGGGCCGGTTACCCGCGAGCTGCGCAGCGAGAAGTTCATGAAGATCGTCTCGCTTGCGCCTGAAGTGCTCTGAGCGGAGGCCAGACCATGAACCGTATCCGCAAGGGTGATAACGTCGTCGTCATCACCGGCAAGAACAAGGGCCAGCGCGGTGACGTGCTGCGCGTCGATGGCGACCGCGTGGTCGTCTCGAACGTGAACCTCGTCAAGCGCCACACCAAGCCGAACCCGCAGGCCAACCAGCCGGGCGGTATCGTCGAGCGTGAGGCCTCGATCCATATCTCCAATGTCCAGCTCTTCAACTCCGCCACGAACAAGGGCGAGCGCGTTGGCACCAAGACGCTCGAGGACGGGCGCAAGGTGCGCGTGTTCCGTTCGGGCGAAGTGGTCGACGCGTAAGGAATCGAAGTCATGACCCGCCTTGAAACGTTTTACAAAGAGTCGGTAATGAAGAAGCTCACCGAGCGCTTCGGTTACCAGAACGTCATGCAGGTTCCGCGCATCACGAAGATCACGCTCAACATGGGCGTCGGCGAAGCCGCCGGTAACAAGAAGATCCTCGAGAACGCGGTCGCCGACATGACCAAGATCGCTGGCCAGAAGCCGGTCACGACGAAGGCCCGCGTGTCGGTCGCTTCGTTCAAGATCCGCGACGGTTGGCCGATCGGTTGCAAGGTCACGCTCCGTCGTGCCCAGATGTGGGAATTCCTGGACCGCCTGATCAACATCTCGCTGCCGCGTACGCGCGACTTCCGTGGTGTCTCCGGCCGTGCCTTCGATGGCCGTGGTAACTATAACTTCGGCATCAAGGAACAGATCATCTTCCCGGAAATCGACTTCGATCAGGTCGACGCGCTGCGCGGTATGGATATCTCCATCACCACGACCGCCAAGTCCGACGAAGAAGCCAAGGCGCTGCTGGAAGCCTTCAGCTTCCCGTTCCGCAACTGATTACAGGTAGAACATGGCCAAGACCTCGATGATCGAGCGCGATATCAAGCGCTCCAAGCTCGTCAAGAAGTACGCCGCCAAGCGCGCCGAACTGAAGGCGATCGTGCTGAGCGCCACCGCCTCGTATGACGAGAAGATGGAAGCCCAGACGAAGCTGCAGAAGCTTCCCCGCGATGCGAGCCCGTCGCGCCAGCGTAACCGCTGCGCCCTGACCGGTCGTCCGCGTGGCGTCTACAGCAAGTTCGGCCTGGGCCGCAACAAGCTGCGCGAAGCCACCATGCGTGGCGACGTGCCGGGCCTGCGCAAGGCTAGCTGGTAAAAAACTCGCCAACGGCGGGACAAGCTGTTATAGTCGTCGGTCTGCGCAACGCAGACCGACTTCTGTCGGCTTTACAATTTAAGATTTCCGGTAATTCGGATATCGGTGCACTCTCAAGGGTTTTCTTATGAGCATGACTGATCCCATCGCCGATCTGTTTACGCGCATCCGCAATGGCCAGGCCTCTGGCAAGTCGGTTGTCCGTATGCCGTCGTCGAAGATGAAGCTGGCGGTTGCCACGCTTCTGCAGAACGAAGGCTATATCCTCGACGCCCGCACCGCCGACGAAGGCGGCAAGCCGGTCCTCGAGATCAAGCTGAAGTATTTCGAAGGCCGTCCGGCCATCGAGTCCATTTCCCGTGTCAGCCGTTCCGGTCTCCGCGTCTACCGCGGCAAGGACGAGCTGCCGAAGGTCCTCGGCGGCCTGGGTATCTCGATCATCTCGACTTCCGCCGGTCTCCTGACCGACGCGCAGGCCCGTGCCAAGGGTCTGGGCGGCGAAGTCATCGGCCAGGTGGCGTAAGGAGTCCCGACATGTCACGTGTAGCCAAAAAGCCCATCACGCTCGCCAAGGGCGTCGAACTCTCGGTCGCCAACGGCACCGTCACCGTCAAGGGCCCGAAGGGCACCCTGACCACCCATGAACTGCCGGGCGTTTCGTTCCAGCAGGAAAACGGCGTGGTGAACATCGTTCTCGCCGACGGCGCGGACGACAAGTTCGGCGGCACGGCGCGTGCGATCGTCGCCAACATGGTCCAGGGCGTGTCGGCCGGCTTCGAGAAGAAGCTCGAGCTCGTCGGCGTCGGTTACCGCGCTCAGCTCACCGGCAAGTCGGTGAACCTGTCGCTCGGTTACTCGCACCCGGTCGTGTTCGAGGCGCCGGAAGGCATCACCATCGAAGTCCCGACGCAGACGGAAGTCCTCATCAAGGGCGCCGACAAGCAGCTCGTGGGCCAGGTGGCAGCCAAGATCCGCGCATTCCGTTCGCCGGAGCCCTACAAGGGCAAGGGCGTCCGTTACGCCGGCGAGACGATCATCCTGAAGGAAGCCAAGAAGGCTTAATAAGCCTATCCGCTTCCTGGAGACGAGACGATGAACAAGAACGAATCCCGCCTGCGCCGCGCCAAGTCGACCCGCGCCCACATCCGTGAGCTCGCCGTCGCCCGCCTGAGCGTGCACCGCACCGGTCAGCACATCTACGCCCAGGTCTTCGCGCCGAACGGCACCGTCGTGGCAGCCGCCTCGACCGTGCAGAAGTCGGTCGCCGAAGGCCTCAAGAGCAAGAAGAACGTCGAAGCCGCCTCCACGGTGGGTCGCATCGTCGCCGAGCGCGCCAAGGCCGCCGGTATCGAAGCCGTCGCGTTCGACCGCTCGGGTTTCCGTTATCACGGTCGCATCAAGGCACTTGCCGACGCGGCGCGTGAGGCCGGCCTCAAGTTCTAAGAGGCGTCAGGCCACGGCATCGGCCCCTCGGGGCCGGTGTCGCCCGAAGTACCTACAACTCCAAGCGGCGACCAAGCCGTAAACGTGAAGTCCCGGGGTCCTTCCCGGGCAGACAGGAAAAGAGATGTCCTCGACAGATCGCGAAAATTCGGACGGCATGCTTGAAAAGCTGATCGCCGTCAACCGCGTGGCCAAGACCGTCAAGGGTGGCCGCCAGATGAGCTTCACCGCGCTGACGGTCGTCGGCGATGGCGAGGGTCGCGTCGGCTTCGGTTATGGCAAGGCCCGTGAAGTGCCGGTCGCCATTTCCAAGGCCATGGAGCGCGCCCGCCGCAACATGGTGACCATCGAACTGAACAACGGCACGCTGTGGTACGCCATCAAGGCCAACCACGGTGCGGCCCGCGTCTTCATGCAGCCCGCTTCCGAGGGTACCGGCGTCATCGCCGGCGGTGCCATGCGCGCCGTCCTCGAAGTCGTCGGCGTGAAGAACGTCCTCGCGAAGGCCGTCGGCTCGCGCAACCCGATCAACCTCGTCCGCGCGACGATCAAGGGTCTGCAGGCCGTCGCCTCGCCGAAGCGCATCGCCGCCAAGCGTGGCAAGACGATCGAAGAGGTGCTGGGCAATGGCTAAGAACAACGAAACCGCCGGCACCGTCCGCGTCCGCCTGGTCAAGGGCCTGCGCGGTGTGCAGGGTCGTCATCGTCTGAGCGTCAAGGCCCTCGGCCTGAACAAGCTCAACGATGTGCGCGAACTGAAGGATAGCCCCCAGGTCCGTGGTCTGATCAACACGGTCTACTACCTGGTCCGGGTCGAGGAGTAAGCATCATGCGTCTTAACGACATCAAGCCCGGCAAGGGCGCCCGCAAGACCCGCACCCGCGTCGCCCGCGGTATCGGCTCCGGCCTTGGCAAGACCGCCGGCCGTGGTCACAAGGGTCAGCACGCCCGTGCCGGTAACACGCACCGCGTCGGTTTCGAAGGCGGTCAGATGCCGCTGCAGCGTCGTCTTCCGAAGGTGGGCTTCCGCTCGCTGAAGAAGGCCGACACCGAGCAGGTCATGCTGTACCAGCTGGCTTCGATCCAGGCCGACACGATCGACCTGATCGCTCTGCACGCCGCTGGCCTCGTGTCCAGCCGCGCCAAGAAGGTCAAGGTGGTGCTGAAGGGCGAGATCTCTCGCGCCATCAAGCTCCAGGGCGTGCTTGCGACGGCCGGCGCCAAGGCGGCCATCGAAGCCGCCGGCGGCAGCGTGGAGTAATCAGGTGGCTGCAGCGCAGGGCACAACGCTCGGCTCGCTGGGCAAACTGACGGAACTGCGTCAGCGCATCTTTTTCCTTATCGGTGCGCTGATCGTCTTCCGCCTCGGTTCGTTCATTCCCGTTCCGGGCGTGAACCCCGAGGCGATGACGAGCCTGGTCGAAGGCGGTGGCGGCCTGCTGAACATGGTCAACATGTTCTCGGGCGGTTCGCTGTCCCGCTTCTCGGTGTTCGCTCTCGGTGTGGTGCCGTACATTTCGGCATCCATCGTGGTGCAGATGATGGGCTCGGTCATTCCGTCGCTCCAGGCACTGCGCAAGGAAGGCGAGTCGGGTCGTCGCAAGATGACCATGTACACGCGCTTCGGCACGGTCGGCCTCGCGGCCTTCCAGGCCTTCGGCATCGCGGTGGCCCTGCAGAAGCAGGTCGCGGCGGGTGGTGCGCCGGTGGTCTACATGCCGGGTGCGGGCTTCGTCCTCGCGTCGGTCGTCGGCCTTACCGCTGGCACCATGTTCCTGATGTGGCTGGGTGAGCAGATCACGGAGCGCGGCATCGGCAACGGCATCTCGATGCTGATCTTCGCCGGTATCGTCGCGGGTCTGCCCGGTGCGATCGTGCACACGCTGACCATGGCGAACAACGGCGAGCTGTCGGTGCTGAAGCTGCTGATGGTCACCGTGGTGATCCTCGCGGTCACGGCGTTCGTGGTGTTCATGGAGCGTGCCCAGCGGCGTATCACCGTGAACTACGCGAAGCAGGGCAGCCAGCGTCAGTTCCAGCGCCAGACCTCGCACCTGCCGCTGAAGATCAACATGGCGGGCGTCATTCCGCCGATCTTCGCGACCAGCCTGCTGCTTTTCCCTGCAACCGCGGCAACCTGGTTCGGCTCCGCCCACCAGTCCCGCTGGCTGCAGTGGCTGACCACGGCGCTGAGCCCGGGCGAGCCGGTCCACGACATCGTGTTCGCGGTGCTGGTGATCGGATTCGCCTTCTTCTATACGGCGATCGTGTTCAACTCGCAGGAAACGGCCGATAACCTCAAGCGTTCGGGCGCGTTGATTCCGGGCATCCGTCCGGGTCGCGCCACGGCGGACTACATCGATGGCGTCATGACCCGGCTCACCGGCGTCGGCGCGCTCTACATCGTGCTGGTCTGCCTGGTGCCCACGTTCATGCAGAACGCCTGGCACGTCCCGTTCTATTTCGGCGGCACTTCGCTGCTGATCGTGGTGGTGGTGGTGATGGACTTCACGGCTCAGGTCCAGGCCCATCTCGTCAGCCACCAGTACGAGAGTCTGCTCAAGAAGTCGAATCTCCGTCGCAGCTGAGACGCGACGGAACAGCCCCCAAGTAGGGGAGGCCGCGGCGCCTGGCGCCGCAGGACTTCCCGTTTAGGTTAATTCAGGTTAGAATTGCGCGTTTACCGCGCACGAAACGCATCGGAGACAGTACATCATGGCGCGCATCGCGGGTGTCAATTTGCCGGTCCAGAAGCATGTCTGGGTCGGTCTGCAGAGCATTTACGGAATCGGCCGGTCGCGGGCCAAGCAGGTCTGCGTGGACGCGGGCGTGGTTGCGACCACTCCCATCAAGTCGCTGAGCGAAGGCGAGGTCGAGAAGATCCGCGCCGAAGTCGCGAAGTACACGGTCGAAGGCGACCTCCGCCGCGAAATCGGCATGGCGGTCAAGCGCCTGATGGACCTCGGTTGCTACCGTGGCCTGCGCCATCGTCGCGGCCTGCCGGTGCGCGGCCAGCGCACGCGTACCAACGCCCGTACCCGCAAGGGTCCGCGTCGTCCGATCAAGAAGTAACGGATACCGAACATGGCTAAGCCTGTTAAGACCAAGAAGAAGATCAAGCGCGTTGTCACGGATGCCGTGGCCCACGTGCAGGCTTCTTTCAACAATACCATCGTCACGATCACCGACCGCCAGGGCAACGCCCTGTCGTGGGCGACCGCAGGCGGCGCGGGTTTCCGCGGCTCCCGCAAGTCGACCCCGTTCGCGGCGCAGGTCGCCGCCGAGAAGGCCGGCCGCGCCGCTGGCGACTACGGTGTGAAGACCGTGGAAGTGCGCATCAAGGGCCCCGGCCCGGGCCGCGAGTCGGCCGTGCGCTCTCTGAACGCGTTGGGCTACAAGGTGCTCAACATTATCGACGTCACGCCGATTCCGCATAACGGCTGCCGTCCCCCCAAGAAGCGTCGCGTCTAAGGAGCATAACCATGGCCCGTTATCGTGGAGCTACCTGCAAGCTGGCGCGTCGTGAGGGTACGGACCTCGGTCTGAAGAGCCCGGCTCGCGCGCTTGATTCCAAGTGCAAGCTCGAAAACAAGCCCGGTCAGCATGGCGCCAACAAGCGCGCCCGTCTGTCCGACTACGCTGTGCAGCTTCGTGAGAAGCAGAAGGTCAAGCGCATCTACGGTGTGCTCGAGCGTCAGTTCAGCAACTACTACACCAAGGCTTCGACCCAGAAGGGCAACACGGGTGAAAACCTGCTTCGCCTCCTGGAAAGCCGTCTCGACAACGTCGTCTACCGCATGGGTTTCGCGGTCACCCGCGCCCAGGCTCGTCAGCTCGTTGCCCATAAGTCCGTCACGGTCAACGGTAAGAAGGTCAACGTGCCTTCGTACCACGTCCGTCCGGGCGATGAGGTGTCGCTGACCGAGAAGGCCCGCACGCAGCTGCGCGTGCAGGAAGCGGCGACGATCTACGACACGATGGATCTTCGTCCGTCGTGGGTCGAGGTCGACAGCAAGAAGTTCGCGGGTACGTTCAAGGCCGTCCCGGATCGTGGCGATCTGCCGGCCGATATCAACGAAGCCCTGATCGTCGAGCTTTACTCGAAGTAATCCACCGGAGCCTTGCATGGCAGTTTCGTCAACTAGTGTGCTGCGGCCTCGTGGCCTCAGCGTCGAGCAGCTTGGAGCGAACCGCGCTAAGGTGGTGGTCGAGCCGCTCGAGCGTGGCTTTGGTCACACCCTGGGCAACGCGCTGCGCCGCGTGCTGCTCTCTTCGATTCCGGGCAGCGCGATCGTCGAGGTCGAAATCGACGGCGTGCTGCACGAGTACACCACTCTGGAAGGCCTGCAGGAGGACGTGATCGAAGTCCTGCTGAACCTCAAGGACGTTGCCATCCGTCAGCACAGCGGTGACGAAGTCACCCTGACGCTGGCCAAGAAGGGCAAGGGCGTGGTCACCGCGGGCGACATCGCGGTCGATCACTCCGTCGAAATCGTCAATCCCGAGCACGTGATCTGCCACCTCACCAAGGATGTGGCTCTGAACATGCGCCTGAAGGTGCGTCGCGGCGTCGGCTACCAGCCGGCCAGCGCGCGCCAGCATCCGGATGACGAGACGCGGCCGATCGGCCGTCTGCAGCTCGACGCGTCGTTCGCGCCGGTCCTGCGCGTGGCTTACGAAGTGGACGCCGCTCGTGTCGAGCAGCGCACCAACCTCGACAAGCTCGTGCTCGACATCGAGACGAACGGCACGATCGGTGCTGAAGACGCCGTCCGCAAGGCGGCTGAAATCATCAACGACCAGCTGTCGGTGTTCGGCGATTTCTCGCGCCGCGAGAGCGACTCGACCAAGGCGGAGAAGGGCGGTTTCGATCCGCTCCTGCTGCGTCCGATCGACGATCTCGAACTGACGGTCCGTTCCGCGAACTGCCTCAAGGCCGAAAGCATCTACTACATCGGCGACCTGGTCCAGAAGACCGAGGTCGAGCTGCTGAAGACGCCGAACCTGGGCAAGAAGTCGCTGACGGAAATCAAGGATGTCCTGGGCGGGCGTGGTCTCGCACTCGGCATGAAGCTCGAAAACTGGCCGCCGCCGGGCCTTTCGCACGGCATGCAGCTGGGCTGATGCATCACGGGGCGATCGCTTTTCGATCGCCCCGATCCTTTGCGCCATCCGGTCGATGCCCAAGGCACTTCGATCGGCTTACCAAAGCGGTCCACAGAGGCCGTGCTCTTATAACGGGGCGTTTTGACAGCCTCGAATAGCGGGTAACCGCGGGAAGTCGACTCATCCTGATCGGCTTTTCATAACAACAGACATAGAGAGTAGACGTCATGCGCCACCAGAAATCCGGTCGCAAGCTCAACCGCACCAGCAGCCACCGCGAAGCGATGTTCAAGAACATGGCCGCGTCGCTGATCAAGCATGAGCTGATCCGTACCACGCTTCCCAAGGCGAAGGAACTCCGTCGCGTCGCCGAGCCGCTCATCACGCTCGCGAAGACCGATGGCGTCGCCAACCGCCGCCTCGCTTTCTCGCGCCTGCGCGACAAGCAGGCCGTCGGCAAGCTGTTCGTCGAGCTCGGCCCCCGCTACCAGCAGCGTCCGGGTGGCTACCTGCGCATCCTCAAGTGCGGCTTCCGCCCGGGCGACAACGCCCCGATGGCGTACGTCGAGCTGGTGGATCGCCCGGCCAAGACCGACGCCGTCGACGCCGAGTAAGCCTTTCGGCTCACCGTTGTCACGAAACCCCGGCAGGGTGACCTGCCGGGTTTTTTTTATGCCGCAAGTCGTTGTCACGGTTACAAATGAAACTGCGCGCGCCTACTGACAAACCCCTCCACAAAGCGTTAACGTGGGTGTCCCGCAACGCACCATCCCCCGAATGAACCCTCGTACCTGGTCCTTCCGCACGCGCTACCTCGCTGGATTCGTCGTCTGCATCGGTCTCATGGCGTTCGCGCTGTATTCGCAGTACGTCATGCACCTCGACCCGTGCCCGCTATGCATCTTCCAGCGCATCGCCGTGTGCGTCATGGGGCTGTTCTTCCTCATCGGGGGCCTGCATGCGCCGCGTACCACCGGCAAACGCGCGGTGTACGCCACGCTGATCTCGCTGGGTGGCCTCTGGGGCATCGCGACCGCGGGGCGCCACCTGTGGTTGCAGTCGCTGCCGGCGGACCAGGTCCCCGCGTGTGGGCCGGGCCTTGGCTACCTCTTCGACGCGTTTCCGTTCGTCAAGATGCTGAAGCTGGCGTTCACCGGGTCGGGCGAGTGCGCCAAGATCGAGCCGATCCTCGGCGTGCCCATGCCGGGCTGGACCCTCCTCTGGTTCGTCGTCCTTACCGTATGGGCCGTCCTGGCCGTTCGCCGCACCGTTCGTTGACTTCCCGCGCCCCGTGGGGCGCATCCAAGCAGAGCACCGTCATGTCGCACATCCTCAAAGCCGTAACGCCCCCGTCCATCGACTGGACGCCGGCATCGTGGCGGTCGAGGACCGCCCTCCAGCAGCCGACCTACGAAGACGCCGACGAGCTCAACCGCGCGCTCGCGCAGCTCGGCGAGCTGCCGCCGCTGGTGACGTCGTGGGAAATCCTCGCGCTGAAGCAGCGCATCGCCGAGGCGCAGGAAGGCGAACGTTTCCTGCTGCAGGGCGGCGATTGCGCGGAAAGCTTCGCCGACTGCACGAGCCCCATCATTTCGAACCGCCTGAAGGTGCTGCTGCAGATGAGCCTCGTGCTCGTGCACGGCCTCAAGAAGCCGGTCCTGCGAGTCGGTCGTTTCGCGGGCCAGTATGCGAAGCCGCGCTCGGCGGACACGGAAACGCGCGACGGCGTGACGTTGCCCGCGTTCCGCGGCGATCTCGTCAACAGCCCGGAGTTCACGCCCGCGGCCCGTCGCGCCGATCCGAATCGCCTCATCAAGGCGCACTCGCGCTCGGCGATGACGATGAACTTCGTCCGCGCGCTGATCGACGGCGGCTTCGCCGATCTGCACCATCCGGAGTACTGGGACCTGGCCTGGGTCGAACACTCGCCGCTGGCCGCCGAGTACCGTCGCATGGTCGCCAGCATCGGCGATTCGCTGCGTTTCATGGAAACGCTGGCCGGTCAGTCGATCTCGAGCTACTCGCGTGTCGACTTCTACACCTCGCATGAGGCGCTGCTGCTCCACTACGAAGAAGCCCTCACGCGCCAGGTTCCGCGCCAGGACGGCTGGTTCAACCTGTCCACGCATTACCCGTGGATCGGCATGCGCACGGCCGCGCTCGATGGCGCGCACACGGAATACTTCCGCGGCATCCGCAACCCAATCGCCGTGAAGGTCGGCCCGACCGTCCAGCCCGACGACCTCCTGCGCCTCATCGACGTGCTCAACCCGAACGAAGAGCCGGGTCGCCTCACGCTGATCCATCGCATGGGCAACGACAAGATCGCCACGCAGCTGCAGCCGCTGCTCGAGGCGGTGAAGCGCGAAGGCCGGCGCGTGCTGTGGGTCGCGGATCCGATGCACGGCAACACCGAGAGCACCAGCAACGGCTACAAGACCCGTCGTTTCGCGAACATCGCCGGCGAACTCGACCAGGCGTTCGACATTCACGCGGCGGCGGGCACGCGCCTCGGCGGCGTGCACCTCGAACTCACGGGCGAGGACGTCACGGAATGCCTCGGCGGGGCGCGCGACCTGGTGGAAGGCGACCTCGACCGCGCCTACCGCTCGATGGTCGACCCACGCCTGAACTACGAGCAGTCGCTCGAGATGGCGATGCTGATCGTGCGCAAGTCGGGCGGCATGGGCTGAGCCAGGGCGCTATCGCCCTACCGACCACCCCGCCGTGGGCACCGGCGTACGCCGGTGCGACGGTGAGGTGTCCACCGACGCAACCGCATCGCCGCTCACGCGCGGGCAAACGCCATGAGCTGTAGCGCGCGACGGTGAGGCGCTACGGACGTACCCGCGTCGCCGCTCTTGCGCTGACGGAAACGCCGGGCGGTAGCATGAAGGTGAGGGCGCACCCACTCCACCTCACCGTCGCACCGGCGCACGCCGGTGCCCAGGGCGAGGCGCCACCGACGCAATCGCATCGCCCCTCACGCGCTGACGGAAGCCCGGAGCGGAAGCGCACGAGGGTGAGGGCGCACCCACTCCACCTCACCGTCGCACCGGCGCACGCCGGTGCCCACGGCGAGGCGCCACCGACGCAACCGCATCGCCCCTCACGCGCTGACGGAAACCCGGAGCGGAAGCGCACGAAGGTGAGGGCGCACCCACTCCACCTCACCGTCGCACCGGCGTACGCCGGTGCCCACGGCGAGGCGCAGGGACGAGCGACGCCGCTCCGGACTCACGCCGTAGGACACGAGGCCAGTCGCCTCGTCTCGTCGCGAACGCGGCCTCCGCTACCCGTGCCGCCCCAACGCCCACGCCACGTGCTCGCGCACGACCGGCGACGGATCGTCGATACGCGCGCGCAGGGCGGCGACGACGGCGTCGCTCGTGTCGGCATTGCCGAGCCCGACGGCGATGTTGCGCAGCCACCCTTCGTAGCCCGTACGGCGGATGGCCATGCCTTCCGTTCGCGAGAGGAATTCCTGCTCGGACCAAGCGAACAGGTCGACCAGGCGCGGACCATCGAGGCTGTGCCGCGGCGCGAAATCGGGCTCGGTCGCCTCCTGGGCGAACTTGTTCCAGGGGCAGATCAGCTGGCAGTCGTCGCAACCGAAGACGCGATTGCCCATCGGCTCGCGCAGTTCCACGGGAATGCTGCCCTTGAGCTCGATCGTCAGGTAGGAGATGCAACGGCGTGCATCGAGCCGATACGGCCCGACGATCGCCTGCGTCGGGCAGATGTCGATGCAACGCCGGCAGCTGCCGCAGTGCGCGCTGGCCGGCTCGTCGACGGGAAGGGGCAGGTCGGTGTAGAGCTCGCCCAGGAAGAAATACGACCCCGCGCGCTTGTTGATGAGCACCGTGTGCTTGCCGATCCATCCGAGGCCGGCGTTGCGCGCGATCGCCTTTTCCAGCACCGGGGCCGAGTCGACGTAGGCCCGATAGCTGAAGTCGCCGACCCGCTCCTGGATGCGCGACGCGAGCTTCTGCAGGCGGTTGCGCATGACCTTGTGGTAATCGCGGCCGAGGGCGTAGCGCGCGACGTAGGCCTTGTCGCTATCGCCGATGACGTCCCACGCGTTCGCGGTGCCGGGCGGCACGTAATCCATGCGCACGGAGACGACGCGCAACGTGCCGGGCTCCAGCTCCGCGGGGCGGCTACGACGCGTGCCATGCCGCGCCATGTAATCCATCTCGCCGTGGTGGCCCTCGGCGAGCCAGCGTTCGAGGTAGCCCTCGTCCGCGCCGAGATCGGTGCCGGCGATGCCGACATCGGCGAAGCCGAGCTCGCGCGCCCACGCCTTGATGTCGCTGGCGAGCGTGACGTAATCGATGGCGGCGGAAACGGACATGCGGCCATTGTACCGGGGCCTATAATCGGCCGATGACCGCCACCGATCCGGGCATCGCCCTCTTCACATCCGAACAGTCCCGTGCGATCGACCAGCGCGCCATCGGCGAGCTGGGCATTCCCGGTTTCGAGCTGATGACGCGCGCGGCCGCCGCGGCGTTCGCCATGTTGCGCAGGCGCTGGCCCGACGCGCGGCGCCTGCGGGTCGTATGCGGGGCGGGGAACAATGGCGGCGACGGCTACCTCGTGGCGCGCGACGCGCTGGCGAGCGGGATGGACGTCGACCTCGTGGCGCTCGACCGTCCTCGCGGCGACGACGCCCTTCGCGCCCGCCAGGCGTTCGAGGCGCTGGGCGGTCGCGTGCACGACGTTGCCGACTGGACTGCGCTCACGCCGGCGGACGTCGTCGTCGACGGCATCTACGGCACCGGGCTCAACCGCGCTCCTGAGGGCGTGGCGAAAACGGCGATCGAAGCGATCGACACGCTGGGTGCACCGGTGCTGGCCCTCGATGTGCCCTCGGGCCTTTCGGCGGACACCGGCGATTGCCCGGGCGTGGTCGTGCGGGCGATGGCGACGGCGACCTTCATCGTGCGCAAGCGGGGGCTGCATACACACCGCGCGGCGGTCGCGGGCGACGTCGAGCTGCATACGCTGGATCTTCCCGCCAGCATCCAGGGCGAGGCCGACGCTCATCTGCTGGCCGAGGCGCACCTGCCGCCGCGCCCGCAGGATTCCCACAAGGGGAGCAATGGGCACGTGCTGGCCATCGGCGGGGACCACGGCACGGGCGGCGCGGTCCGCATGGCCGCCGAAGCGGCGCTGCGCACGGGCGCCGGTCTCGTCAGCGTCGCCACGCGCGACGAGAACGTGCTCGCGATGAACGCCGCGCGGCCGGAACTGATGGCGCATGGCGTGAACGGGCCGCAGGCGCTCCAGCCAATGCTCGACAAGGCGTCCGTGCTCGCGCTCGGTCCCGGGCTCGGACAGGCCGCCTGGGGGCACGCGCTGTGGACGACCGCGCTCGACGCGGGCCTGCCCACGGTCCTGGACGCCGACGGCCTGAATCTTCTTCAGGCCGAGCCGCGGCCCCTGCCGGCGAGCATCGTGCTGACGCCGCACCCGGGCGAAGCCGGGCGACTGCTCGGTATTGCGACCGCCGCCGTCCAGGCGGATCGCTTCGCCGCTGCGCGCGAACTGGCGAAGCGCTATCGCGCCGTGGTTGTGCTGAAGGGGAACGGCAGCCTCATCGCCCGGCCCTCGGGCGAACTCGCGGTCTGCCCCTGGGGCAATCCGGGCATGGCCAGCGGCGGCATGGGTGACACCCTGACCGGTATCGTGGCGGGGCTGCTGGTCCAGGGCTGCGACGCCTACGAAGCGGCCTGCCTCGGCGTCGGGCTGCACGCGCGCGCCGCGGACGTGGCCGCGCGGGACGGGCAGCGCGGCCTGCTCGCGGGCGACCTGCTCGAACCCCTGCGCCGCCTCGTCAACGGAATCCCCGCATGATCGCGATCGAACTGCACCTGCCCGACGAGGACGCGACGACCGCCTTCGGTCAGCGTCTCGCCGCGACCCTTCCCGATGGACTGGTCGCCTTCCTCTACGGCGACCTCGGCGCGGGCAAGACCACGTTCGCGCGTGCGTTTCTTCGCGCGCTGGGCGTCGGCGAGCGGGTGAAGAGCCCCACCTACAGCCTGGTCGAAGGCTACGACCTCCCGGACCGACGGGCCTTCCACCTCGATCTCTACCGCATCGCCGACCCCGGCGAGCTCGAATGGCTCGGTCTCGACAGTCTCGCGGAACCGGGTGCGATCGTGCTCGTGGAGTGGCCCGAGCGCGGTGCGGGCGCGCTGCCGCCGGTGGACGTGGAACTGCACTTCCGCCACGAACGGGGTGGGCGTGCCGTCCGCCTCGAGCCGCGCTCCGAGCGTGGGCGCCGGCTGACGCGCGAGCTCGCCGCGATCTGACGATTTGCGGGCCATTCCTGTATGGACGTTGACGAAGTGTTCGCAGGTCTTGGATTAGCAAGGAAAAACGTCTTGCATTCAGCGTGGGCTTGCAGTTCAATTCTGAACGTATGAGGGGAATCACTAGCAAACTCGGCCTTATCGCGTGCGTGACCGCCGTCGCGGCGATGGCGCCTGCCGCCTCGCACGCGGCGGACGTGAAGGCCGCTCGCGTCTGGGCCGGCCCGGAATACACCCGCGTCGTGTTCGATCTTTCGGGTCCGGCGACCTACAAGATGTCGCAGGGCGACACCCCGGGCAGCGTCGTGCTCGATATCGCGGGCAGTGCCATCGCGGGCGACTTCGCCGCGCCGGGCGGGCAGGGCCTCTTCAAGTCCATGACCGCGGGCAAGCAGGGCGCCGCCGCGCGGATGGTCGCGACGGTGGACCCGAAGGCCAAGCCCAAGAGCTTCCTGCTCAAGCCGGCGGGCGATTACGGCTACCGGCTCGTGCTCGACCTCTACCCCGGCGGGCAGAGCGACCCGGGCGACAACCCCGTCACCGACGATGCCCCGTCGATCGCCGATGCCAGCGCCGACGCGCCGGTCGCGACGCCGGTGCGCGCGACACGCGGCAAGACCGTGCCGCCGGGCAAGCCCCCGCTGCTCGCCGCCGAGCGCAAGGTCGTGGTGGCGATCGACGCCGGTCACGGCGGCGAGGATCCGGGCGCGCGTGGCGCGACGGGCCTGCGCGAGAAGGACGTCACCCTGCAGGTCGCGCGCGAGCTGGCCGACCAGATCAATCGCCAGCCCGGCATGCAGGCCGTCCTGACCCGCAACGGCGATTACTTCATTCCGCTCAAGCGCCGCTATCAGATCGCGCGCGAGCACAACGCCGACATGTTCGTGTCCATCCACGCGGACGCGTTCAAGAACAGCGATGCCAAGGGCTCGTCGGTCTGGGTGCTCTCGCCGCGAGGCAAGACCTCCGAAGCCGCCCGTTGGCTGGCCGATCGCGAAAACCGCGCCGACCTCGTCGGCGGCGTCTCGCTCGACGACAAGGACGACACCCTCGCCGCCGTGCTGCTGGATCTCCAGCAGGGCTACGCGATGCAGGCGAGCGAATCGATCGCGGGCAATGTGCTCAAGGCCCTGGGCCGGCTCGGTCCCACGCATCGCGGCTACGTCGAGCGCGCGAACTTCGTGGTGCTCCGTTCGCCGGACGTGCCGTCCATCCTGGTCGAGACCGCCTTCATCACGAACCCGGACGAAGAGAGGCGCCTGCGCGACGACGGCCATCGCCGCTCGCTGGCCACGGCCGTGCTTGGCGGCGTGCGCAACTACTTCGAATCGATGCCGCCGCCCGGCACCTGGTTCGCCGCGCAGGCCGCGCGGCGCAACGGCACGTCGGTCGCTTCGGCGGCCCCCGCCGCCGCCCAGGACGACGACGCCCCGGCCGCTCCGCCACCGCGCGCGACGCCGCCGAAGAAGGCCGCGGACAAGGTGGTCGCGAAGGCCGACAAACCCGCGC
Source organism: Luteibacter sp. 3190 (assembly GCF_031456385.1). NCBI lineage: Bacteria > Pseudomonadati > Pseudomonadota > Gammaproteobacteria > Lysobacterales > Rhodanobacteraceae > Luteibacter > Luteibacter sp. 3190. Next base: position 21,971 of record NZ_JAVDUO010000001.1, read on the forward strand.
CGGCCCCCGCCAAGCCCTCCGGGCGCGCCGACGACAACGTGCGCGACGTGCACCGTGTCAACCGCGGCGAGACCCTCACCGGCATCGCGCAGCAATACGGCGTCTCGGTCGGCGCGCTGAAGATGGCGAACAAGATGACCGACAACAACGTGCGGATCGGCACGGTCATGGTGATTCCGTCGGGCTGAGGCTCTCCTCGCGAACGCGCTCGGGGGCGGGGGATGGGAAATGGGGGCGGCACGGCCGGCGTTCGCCTGAAGGGGCGGGAGCTTCGCGCTGGCGTCGAGGCCTCCGCCCGGCCACCGGCACCCTCGACCGATCGCCGGAACCACGCCCCCGTTTCCCATCTCCCACCTCCGATATCCGACCCCCTTCGGCTATCCTCTGGGCCTGAACGTGCTGTCAGGTCTTTCCCATGCCCATTCGCCCGTTGCCGCCCGAGCTGATCAACCAGATCGCGGCCGGTGAAGTCATCGAACGCCCCGCTTCGGTGGTCAAGGAACTCGTCGAGAACAGCATCGACGCCGGCGCGCGCCGCATCGAAGTCGACATCGAGCAGGGTGGCGTGCGCCTCATCCGCGTGCGCGACGACGGCGGCGGCATTCCGCGCGACGAGCTGCCGCTGGCGGTGGCGTCGCACGCGACCAGCAAGATCGGCAGCTTCGACGATCTCGAGCGTGTCGCCAGCATGGGTTTCCGCGGCGAGGCGCTCGCGTCCGTGTCATCGGTGGCGCGATTTTCGCTGACCTCGCGCCAGGCGGGCGACGATTCGGCGTGGCGCATCGAGGTCGACGGCGGCCGCCTCATCGATCCGCGCCCGGCGCAGCATCCGCAGGGCACGACGATCGAAGTGCGCGACCTCTTCTACAACGTGCCCGCACGACGCAAGTTCCTTCGTGCCGAGCGCACGGAGTTCGCGCACATCGACGACCTGCTCAAGTCGCTGGCGCTCGCGCGCGAGGGTGTCGACATCCGCCTCAGCCACAATGGCAAGCCGGTTCGCCTGCTCAAGCCGGCGCGCGACGAGAACGCCGCGCTGGCCCGTGTCGCCGAGGTGCTCGGTCCCGAGTTCCCGGGCCAGGCGCTGCGCGTGGAGCACGAGGCCGCTGGCATGCGTCTGTCCGGCTGGGTCGGGCTGCCGACCGCGTCGCGCTCGCAGGCCGATCAGCAGTACTTCTACGTCAATGGCCGACTCGTCCGCGATCGCGTCGTCGCGCACGCGGTGCGCCAGGCGTACGCGGACGTCTTGTTCCATGGGCGGCACGCGGTGTTCGTCCTGTTCCTCGAACTGGACCCGGCGGGCGTCGACGTCAACGTGCATCCGGCGAAGAGCGAGGTGCGCTTTCGCGAACAGCGCCTCATCCATGACTTCCTCTTCCGCACGCTGCACGAGGCGCTCGCGCACACCCGCGCGGGTCACGTCGCCGCGAACGCCGATGCCGCACCTGTGGCGATGCCGTCGATGGCGGGCGCGTCGTTTGGCGGCGGTGCGCCGGTGGCCGCGTCGTACCCGGCGTGGCCGCAGGCGGCGAGCCAGTCGCGCCTGAGCCTGGGCGTGCGTGAGGAGCCGCTCGCCGATTACGCGACGCTGTTCGGCTCCGCATCGCCGTCTTCCTCGCCGCTGCCGACGACGCCATGGACGCCGCCGCCCGGCGCGGAGGCCGACGAAGCGGCCGGCGTGCCGCCGCTCGGTTACGCCATCGCGCAGCTGAAGAACATCTACGTGCTCGCGGAGAATGCGCACGGCCTCGTGCTGGTGGACATGCATGCGGCGCACGAACGCATCACGTACGAGAAGCTCAAGAATGGGCGCGTCACGGCGAATCTTCGCTCGCAGATGCTGCTCGTGCCGCTGTCGATCGCGGTCAGCGCGAAGGAAGCCGCGGCCGCCGAAGAGCATGCCGAGGCGCTCGGGGAATGGGGCCTCGAACTGTCGCGCAGCGGTCCCGGCGGTGTCGTCGTTCGCCGCATTCCTTCGCTGCTCGAAGGTGCCGACGTCAGTCAGCTCACGCGCGACGTGCTCGCCGAGCTCGCGCAGCACGGCAGTTCCCGTCGGCTGGAGGAGCTCGAGAACGAGCTGCTCTCGACGATGGCCTGTCACGGTTCGGTCCGCGCCGGTCGTCGCCTCGGCATTCCCGAAATGAACGCGCTGCTGCGCGAGATGGAAGCCACCGAGCGCTCCGGTCAGTGCAACCATGGCCGCCCGACCTGGGTGCAGCTCTCGCTCGGCGAGCTCGACAGGCTGTTCCTGCGCGGCCGCTGATGGCAGGCGGCGCGCGCTCCCAAGATGACTGAGGAATCTCGATGACCGACGACACCCTGGCGCAGGCGCGCGCCACGCGACTTGCCCGGCTGACGGCGCCGGATGGCTGGCTCAGCCTCATCGGTTTCGACTGGCTGGCGGAAGGTCCGCAGCGCGTCGGCAGCGCCCCGGACAACGACATCGTGCTGGCCGCGGGGCCCGCGCACGTCGGCACGATCGTGCTCGACGCCGACGGGACGACGACGCTCGAGGTCGAACCCGGCGCCGGCGTGCTCGTCGACGGTCGCAAGGTCGCCCGTGCCACGCTGCTCGACGACGCCGCGGGCCGCACGCCCACGGAAGTGCGCTTCGGCACGGCGCGCCTTTTCGTCATCCTGCGCGACGGACGCAAGGCGCTGCGCGTGCGTGACGAACAGGCGGAGACACGTACGCGCTTCGCTGGCCTCGAGCACTTTCCCGACGACGCGTCGTGGCGCGTCGTCGCCGACTGGGTGCCGTTCGATCCGCCGCGCGATCTCGCATTCGGCACGGTGCTCGGCACCATCGAGACGGAAAAGGTGCCGGGCAAGGCGGTGTTCGAGCGCGACGGCCGCACGTTCGAACTCATGCCCATCCAGGAGACGCCGGATGCGCTGTTCTTCGTTTTCGCCGACGGCACGTCGGGTAAGGAAACCTATGGCGCGGCGCGCTTCCTCGACACGGCGCTGCCGCGCGACGGCAAGCTCGTGATCGACTTCAACGAAGCGCGCAACCCGCCGTGCGCGTTCACGCCGTACGCGACGTGCCAGCTCGCGCCGCCCGAGAACCGGCTCGACGTACGCGTCGAGGCCGGCGAGCTGAAGTACCGGGGCGGCTCGCACTGAGGCGAGCACCCATCGCCGATCGCATCGGCGATCCCCGCGTAGCGGGGCCCGATACCGGTTACGTTCCCTGGAACGTCGGCTTGCGCCGTTCCAGGAACGCGCTGGTGCCCTCGCGCATGTCGTCGGTGGAGAACGCGATCGCGAAACCCTGCGTCTCGAACGCGAGGCCCTGATCGATCGCGCATTCGCCGCCTTCGATGACGGCGTCGAGGATGCCCTTGAGGGCGAGGGGCGCGGCGGCGGCGAGCTGGTCGGCCATGGCGTCGACGCCGGCGTCCAGTTCATCCGCCGCGACGACGCGCGTCACGAGGCCGAGCCGTTCGGCGCGCGCCGCGTCGATCTGGGCGCCGAGCAGGCACAGTTCCAGCGCGGCGCCGCGTCCGGTCAGTCGGGTCAGGCGCTGCGTGCCGCCGAAACCGGGAATCAGGCCGAGACCGATCTCCGGCTGGCCGAATCGCGCCTTGTCGCTGGCGACGCGCAGGTGGCACGCCATGGCCAGTTCCATGCCGCCGCCGAGGGCGTATCCGTGGATCTTGGCGATCACCGGCTTGCCGAGGCGCTCGATGGTGAGCATCAGCTCCTGGCCGGCGCGCGACGCCGCCTGCGCCTTGACCGGCGACCAAGCCGTCATCTCGGAGATGTCGGCGCCGGCGACGAACGCCTTCTCGCCCGCGCCCGCCAGCACCACGACACGCACCGCGTCGTCCTGCGCCGCCTGGCGGAAGGCCATCGTCAGCTCGCCGATCGTCTCGCGGTTCAGCGCGTTGAGCTTGTCGGGGCGGTTGACGGTGATCGTACGGACCGCGCCGCGGTCGGCGGTGGTGAGGGTGCGAAAGGCCATGACGGCTCCTGGCGGGGTGGGGCGAGGAGCCGGATGGTAGCAGGGGGCGGGGAACCTTTACCCCCCGACGGGCGTCTCATGGCGTACGGGCGGGCCGCGTGCCGATGGACTATCCTCCACGCACGCCCAAGGTTCCGGGTTCACGGAGAACGGGATGTCACCCTTGCGTTTCCTGGTCATGTCGCTCGCGTTGTCGCTCGTCGCGGCGGCCGCATCGGCGCAATCCGCGCCCACGCCGCCCGCGTCGGGGGCCCCGACGATCGACAAGACCAGGCTCTCCTATGCGATCGGCTACCAGATCGGCACGCAGTTCGCGAACAGCGCGCAGCCGGACGTCGACATCGCCGTCCTCGTGAAGGCGCTGCAGGATGGCTACGCGAAGCGTCCGCCGGGTGTGCCGGTGGACGTCATGCAGCAGCAGCTGGTGAACTTCGACGCGAAGGTGCAGCGCGATTCCGTCGTGGAGTTCCGCCGCGTCGCCGCCGACAATGCCCGGCGCAGCGCCGCCTTCCTCGCGCGCAACCGCACGCGCCCGGGCGTGATCACGTTGCCGTCGGGCATCCAGTACGCCGTGCTCGCGAAAGGCAGCGGGCGCCAGGCGCAGGTCACCAGCACCGTCGTGGTCAATTATCGCGGCGCGCTGATCGACGGTACCGAATTCGACAGCTCGTACGCGCACGGCAAGCCCGTCACGTTCACGGTCAATCGCGTGATTCCAGGCTGGCAGGACGTCATTCCGCGCATGCGCGTGGGCGATCGCTGGAAAGTCGTCATTCCGCCCGGTCTCGCGTACGGCGAACGCGGCGAGTTGCCGCGCATCGGGCCGAACGAGGCGCTGGTGTTCGAGATCGAACTGATGGATATCCGGCAGTGACGGCGGCGAGAGCCGATGTGACGCGCTCGCGATAACCGACCGCCTCGCGGTGGATCCCGGCGTGCGCCGGGATGACGGCACGGCTGGCCGACACGCGCGCACATCCGCACCGTCGCACCGGCCTACGCCGGCACGACGGCACGGCTGGCCGACGTGCTTATCGTTGTCCTCACCGTCACCCCGGCGTACGCCGGGGTCCACGGCCCCGGTGTCCGGCCGTGCGAGAACGCCGCTTCGCCCGTGCTTGGCGACGCGACGCGCTAGAATGCCCGACGCCATGCCCATCGCGCCTTCGCTCACCCTCCCGCTTTCTCCCTGCACCGGCGTGTGCCGCCTCGACGCGCGCGGCCTGTGCATGGGCTGCCTGCGCACGGGCGACGAGATCGCGCGCTGGACGTCGATGACGGACGCGCAGAAGCGCTGGCTGATGGACGAGGTCCTGCCGGGCCGCGAGGCGCAGTCGGAATGACCGACGACATGCTCGCCCGCCTTCGCGGTGCGCTGCTTCCGCTGGAAGCGCCGCCCGGTCCGCGCGGGTGGAACCACGACGACATGGCGGAGCTGATCGGCGAAGGTCCGCGGCGACGCGCGGCGGTGCTGATCGGCATCCGCGACGATCGCGAGCAGAACGTGCTGCTCACCCTGCGTACCGACACCCTGCAGCAGCATGCGGGGCAGGTCGCGTTTCCCGGTGGGCGTGTGGAACCCGACGACGTGGACGTCGTCGCGACCGCCTTGCGCGAAAGCCACGAGGAGATCGGCCTCGACGCGTCGATGGTCACGCCGCTGGGTTTCCTCGAGAGCTTCGAGACGATCAGCGGCTACACGGTCACGCCGGTCGTCGCGCGCGTCGCCGCCGACGCGGCGCTGAAGCCCGATCCCGGCGAGGTGGCCGAAGTGTTCGAAGTGCCGTTCGCGTTCTTCATGGACCCGGCGAACCTGCGCCGCTACACGATGGATTTCCGCGGTCACCCGCGCGACATGGTCGAGTTCCTCCACGCGGGGTATCGCATCTGGGGCGTGACGGCGGCCATCCTGTTCAACCTGCTCAAGCGGATGGGACACCCATGCTGATTTCGCGCACGCTGATCGACGCCACGACCGCCAGCCGTCTGCCCGCGCACGACGTGCTCTTCGTCGACACCCGATTCGATCTCACCCAGCCCGGCGGCCGCGATCCCGGCAAGGGCGATCAGGACTATGCGCTCTCGCACATCCGCGGCGCCGTGCGCGCGGATCTCGACCGCGACCTCGCCGACATGGCGACGCCTTCCAGCGGCCGGGGCAGGCACCCGCTTCCCGACGCCGCGTCGTTTTCCGCATGGCTCGCGCGCGCCGGCTGGCGTCCCGACCTGCAGGTCGTCGCCTATGACGCGGCGGGCGGTTCGCTGGCCGCGGCCCGCTTCTGGTGGCTCGCGCGCCTCGCGGGCCTCGACAACGTCGCCGTGCTCGACGGCGGCTGGCCCGCATGGATCGCCGCCGGACTTCCCGTCGACAACGCGGTGCCGGTGCGCGAGGCGACCGCGGTGCACGTGGCGTTCGACGCGGCCGGCACGGTGTCCGCCGACGAACTCGCCGAAGGCGTAGGGGCGGGCCGTCTCGTGCTGCTCGACGCGCGCGCGGCGCCGCGCTTTCGCGGCGAGGTCGAGCCGCTGGACCCGGTCGCGGGTCACGTGCCCGGCGCGCGCAACCGCCCGTTCTCGGACAACCTCGAGGCCGACGGCACGTTCCGCCCGGCGGAAGCCCTGAAGCAGGCGTTCCGCTCGCTGATCGGCCCGCACGACCCCGCCGACGTCGTGCACATGTGCGGCTCCGGCGTCACCGCCTGCCACAACCTGCTGGCGATGGAGTACGCCGGCCTGTGCGGCTCGCGTCTCTACGCGCCGTCGTGGAGCGGTTGGGTGAGCGACGCGTCGCGCGGTGTCGCGACGGGCGACACCTGACGCATCGGCTCCCGCCTCTCACCGAAGGGGTGGGAGCCGATCGTATCGGCGATACAACTCGCTTCAGAGCACGACGGTACGACGCTCCCGCGCGCTGATCTGCGCCGCCTCGATCACGCGAATCACGTCGCGCGCCTCGCGGGCGTCGACGGGCAACGCCGAGCCATCGCGGATCGCCGACGCGACCTCGTCGTAGAACGCGGTGTAGCGGCCCGGCAGGGTGTCGATCGTGGCGACCGTGCCGTCGGCGTCCGTGAATCGTCCGAACAGCGCGGGATCGTCGTCGCCCCAGCCTTCGCCGCCCGGCCGGCGGCCTTCGCGCAACGCCGCCTCCTGGCCGTCGATGCCGTGCTTCACGAAGCTTCCGCCGTCGCCATGCACGAGGTAGCGGGGGCCCGGATCGCGCACCAGCACCGAGGCGTGCAGCACCGCGCGCCGCGTGCCGTAGTCGAGCACCAGGTGGAAATAATCGTCGGCCTTCGCCGCCGCGCGCTGCCGTGTCACGTCGGCGGTGATCGCGCGCGGCATGCCGAACAGCACCAGCGCCTGGTCGATCAGGTGGGCGCCGAGGTCGTAGAGGAGGCCGGAGCCGGGGACGTCGGTCTCCCGCCAGCCTGCCTTGATCTCCGGACGGAAGCGGTCGAAGTGGGCCTCGTAGTACGCGACCTCGCCGAGCCGTCCGTCGTCGACGAGGCGCCGCACGGTCAGGAAGTCGTTGTCCCAGCGTCGGTTCTGGAACACGGTCAGGCGGCGGTCCAGCCGCTCGGCGAGCGCGATCAGCGCTTCGGCCTCGGCGGCCTCGAGCGTGAAAGGCTTGTCGACGACGACGTGCTTCCCGGCCTGCAACGCTTCGCGCGCCAGCGCGGCATGGGTGTCGTTGGGCGTGGCGATCACCACCAGGTCGATGGCCGGGTCGGCCAGCAGCGATTGAGCATTTTCGTAGGCCCGGGCTTCGGGGAAGTCCCGCTGGATGTCGTCCGCGCGCCGGCTGGCGATGGCGGTGAGGCGGAGGCCCGGGGCGGCGGCGATCAGGGGCGCATGGAAGACGGCGCCCGCCGTGCCATAGCCGATTAGGCCGGTGGGAATCGGTTGCATGGTCGTTCCGCGTGGTGACATGCCGGCAAGGGTAGCGCGGGGCGCCTGATCGTTTCGTTTAGGATCGTGCGGTTCGACGCCACCTTACCGACGACGCATGACCGCCACCGACCTAGACGCCACGCGACCCGCCCGGCTGCCCCGCCAGATTCCCTACATCGTGGGCAACGAGGGGTGCGAGCGCTTCTCCTTCTACGGCATGCGCAACATCCTCACGCCGTTCCTCGTGACGTCGCTGCTGATGTATCTGCCGGAAGCGGAGCGACCGGGCGCGGCGAAGGACGTGTTCCACACGTTCGTCATCGGCGTCTATTTCTTCCCGCTGCTGGGTGGCTGGCTCGCCGATCGCTGGTTCGGCAAGTACAACACCGTGTTGTGGCTGAGCCTGCTGTATTGCGTCGGGCATGCGTGCCTCGCGATCTTCGAGCACAGCGTCGCCGGTTTCTACACGGGGCTGGCGCTGATCGCGCTCGGAGCGGGCGGGATCAAACCCTGCGTCTCGGCCTTCGTCGGCGACCAGTTCGACGAGAGCAACCGGAAACTCGCGAAAGTCGTGTTCGACGCGTTCTACTGGATGATCAACGTCGGCTCCTTCTTCGCCTCGCTGCTGATGCCGTACTTCCTGCGCCACTACGGGGCGGCGGTGGCGTTCGGCATTCCCGGCGTGCTGATGTTCGTCGCCACGCTCGTGTTCTGGAGCGGCCGGCGGCATTACGTCATGGTGCCGCCCACGCAGGGCGACCCGCACGGCTTCCTGAAGGTCGTCCGCACCGCGTTGCTGGCGCATGCGCCCGGGCAGGGACGGCCCGGCCTCGTCGTCACGTCGCTCGCGTTCGTGCTGGCCGCGGCGTCGCTCGCCCTGACGCCCGCGCTGGGCATCGTCGCGGCCCTCTGCCTCGCGCTGGTCTGCGTGCTTGGAGGCGTCGGCATCGGCGCGCGCATGCAGCTGGAGCGGGCGCGGGGCGCGCATCCCGACGAGGCCATCGACGCCGTGGCCGTCGTGTTGCGCGTGCTGCTCGTGTTCGCGCTGGTCACGCCGTTCTGGTCGCTGTTCGATCAGAAGGCGTCCACGTGGGTGCTCCAGGCCAACGCGATGGTGGCCCCCGACTGGCTGCATCCGGCGCAGATGCAGGCGGTGAATCCCGCGCTCGTGCTGATCCTCATTCCGTTCAACAACCTCGTCGTCTACCCGATGCTGCGTCGCTTCGGCATCGAGCCGACCGCGCTGCGCCGCATGACCGTCGGCATCGCGCTCGCCGCGGTGGCCTGGGTGATCGTGGGTGCGATCCAGCTGGCGATCGACGGCGGCGACGCGGTCTCGATCGCCTGGCAGCTCGTTCCCTACGCGTTCCTGACGATGGGCGAGGTGCTCGTGTCGGCCACCGGCCTGGAGTTCGCTTACAGCCAGGCGCCACCGTCCATGAAGGGCACGCTGATGAGCTTCTGGACCTTGAGCGTCACCGTCGGCAACCTGTGGGTGCTGCTGGCGAACGCCGGCGTGCGCAACGACGCCGTGCTCGCCGGCATCGCCGGTACCGGCATGGGCGCGACGGCGTTCCAGATGTTCTTCTTCGCCGCGTTCGCGGGGTTGGCGGCGCTGGTGTTCGGTCTCTACGCGCGGCGCTATCGCGAAGTGGATTACTACCGGCCCGCGTGACGTTTCCTCCACGGCGCCGCGCGGAGCATCCATGGGTCCCCCACCGGAGCCCTTCCATGGTCGCGCCAAAGCATGCGTCGCCCGTTCCCACCGCGTCCATCGGCGAATGGCCGGGCAAGGTCGTCCTCGTCACCGGCGGTGCGCAGGGCATCGGCAAGGGCATCGCCGAGGCCGTCCTGGCCGCCGGCGGCAGCGTGCTCATCGGCGATCTCGACGCGGAAGCGGGCAAGGCCTGCCTGGACGAGTGGAACGTGCCGGACCGTGCCGCGTTCCTGGTGCTCAACGTGGCGAAGGAGGCGAGCGTGAAACGCTTCGTCGCGGGTGCGCTGAAGCGTTTCGGCCGCATCGACGGACTGGTCAACAACGCCGGCATCGCCGATCCGGTCACGGGGCCGCTGGAGAACCTCGACTGGAACGAATGGAAGCGACGCATCGACACGAACCTCGGTGGCGCGTTCCTCTGCTGCAAGCATGCGCTGCCCGAATTGAAAAAGCGCAACGGCGCCGTCGTCAACATCGCGTCCTCGCGCGCGCATCAGTCCGAGCCCGATACCGAAGCCTACGCCGCGAGCAAGGGCGGCATCGTCGCCTTCACCCATGCGCTGGCGATCAGCGCGGGACCCGTGCGCGTCAACGCGATCGATCCCGGCTGGATCGTCGTCGACGACTGGAAGAAGCCCTCCGAGCGACGCAAGCCGAAGCTCTCCGCCGCCGACCACTCGCAACACCCTGTCGGTCGCGCCGGCGTGCCGCCCGACATCGGCGCGCTCGCGGTGTTCCTCCTCTCGTCGCAGGCCGGCTTCATCACCGGCGAGAACATCACGGTCGATGGCGGGATGACGCGGAAGATGCAGTACGTCTGATTCGAGTGCCTACGGCGATGCGTACCGGGCGAGCGGCACCGAGGTCCTCGCCCCGGCCACGAACCGCTTCGCCGCCTCGTCGTAATCCCACTGCTCGACGACGCACACCGAGCGGTCCTGTTGGGGATCGTGGTGCAGCGCGTGGAACGAATTGCTGATGCCTTCGCGGATGCGCGTCGACAGCGCCGTGCCCGCCTGCACGGACCATAGCTCGCTCGCGAGCTTGCGTGCCTCGTTGTTCAACGGCCGCACGTAGGGGAGGTGGATGTGGCCGCCCAGCACGAGGTCGGCACCCGCGGCGGCCCATGCGGCGATGGCGGCTTCGCGGTTGATCAGCAGGTTTTCGATGTCCTTCTCGCGGATCACGTGCACCGGCTGGTGCGTCACGACGATGCGCAGCTGCGCGTCCGTCGCGTCGCGAAGCCGTCGGCTGACGCGTTCGATCTGCGCGTCCGATACCTCGCCGTTCTTGTGGCGCTTCGCCCGGACGGTGTTGACGCCGATCGCGAGGATGCCGTCGCTTGCGAACGTGGGCTCGAGGTCGTGGCCGAACACGCGGGCGAATTCGCCGAAGGGCGAGAAGGCGCGGGCGACGACGTTGAAGAGCGGTACGTCGTGGTTGCCGGGGATGACCAGCGTCGGGCGGGCGTAGGCGTCGATGAAGCGCCGCGCCGCTTCGAACTGGGCGCGCCGTGCGCGCTGCGTCACGTCGCCGGACAGGATCACGAGTTCCGGCGCCAGCGCGACGATGGTGTCGTGCAGGGCGGTGACGACCTCGGCGCGTTCCGTCCCGAAGTGCGGGTCGGAGATCTGCACGATCACGCTCAACCCGGATCCTCCCCGGGCTGGCGCGCGCGGTCGGTGAGCAGGCGCAAGGGGCGCGGCGCGGCGCGAAAGACGATGGGCGGATCGAGCCAGACGATTTCGCCATCGACCGCCACCTTGATCGCATGGCGGTGATGTTTCGGCGTCACGCGGATCTCGCGGAACGGAAAGCTCACGGCCTGCTCGGCATCGCCGAGCTTGCCCAGCGCGCCACGCAGGATGAGGCCGAGCATCGCCAGGCGTCCGATCGGCTTGAGCACGAGGCCGGCGAGCACGCCCTCGTTGCGGTGGACGGCCTCCGCCTCCGGCAGGCCGATCTTTTCCAGCTGCAACGCGTTGTTACCCACGAAGAGGGTGGGCGTGCGCAGGTGCCGCGTCCGTTCGCCGTCGGTGACTTCGATGCGCAGGGGGCGATAACCACGCATCATCGTGGCGAGGCCCGACCAGAGCGCGACGATGCGATGGCGACCGAAGCGCTGCTTCCAGGCTTCGCGGTCTTCGAGCACCTGCGGATACAGGCCGAGGCTGCCGTTCACGAGGAACACCCGGTCGTTGACCATGCCGATCTGGGCGTCGGACGGCGTCGCGCGCACGAGCGCTTCCGCGGCTTCGCGCGTTTCGGTCGGGATGCCGTGCGTGCGCCCGACGAAATTGAACGTGCCCTGCGGCAGCACGCCCATGAGGAGATCCTCCTCCCACGCGGTGCCCGCGACGCAGTTGATCGTGCCGTCGCCGCCGGCGGCGACGATCGCACCGCCCTCGGCCTTCGCGTACGCCGCGGCCTCGCGCACCACGGTCTTGATGTCGCGGCTGCCGTCGATGGGAAAGAACCGGTGGGTGCGGCCGGCGGCGTCGAGCACCGACGCGATCTCGGCCTGCGCCTCGTCGGCTTCGCGGCTTCCGGAGCCGGTATTGATCACGATGGCGAACGAGGTGGGCTGGGTCATGCGGCACAAGGAAGCATCCGTGCCGTCACGACCGCATGAAATCACCGGACGGCGCGGCGGCCCTCGCGCAGGCGCAGGTACTCCGCGCTGCCTGCGCACAGCGTGACCCATGCCAGGCCCGTCGCGTAGCCGGCCATCACGTCGCTGAAATAATGCACCTGCAGGAGGATCCGGCTGATCCCGACCAGCGTGATCATCGCCACGCAGGCGATCACGATGGGGCGGTGCCAGCGGCCGGGGCAGAGCACCAGCAGCACGTAGCCGAGCATGCCGTAGAAGACCATCGAACCCGAGGCGTGGCCGCTGGGGAAACTGTAGCTGTGCTCGACGATGAAGCCATGGTCGTGCAACGGGCGTTCCCGCTGGAACCAGGCCTTGAGCGCGCCGTTGATCAACGCCGTGCCGACCAGCGTGGCGATCCACGTCGCCGCCAGCCGGTAATGCCGGCGAAGCAGCAGGCCCACGAAAACGAGGAACGTGGCGATGCCGAGCACCAGCCCGTCGCCGGCGTGGGTCACCACCGCGATGGCGCGGAGGACGGGCAACGGCATGTTCGCCCGCAGGTCGCGCGCGAGGTTGGCGTCGAATACCGTGAGGCCCGCCGCGCCCCTGACTTCCACCGCGATGGCGGTGGCGATCGTCAGCATCGCCACCACGATGGCCAGCGCGGTCATCGGCCGGAGCAGGCTGCGCGCCGCGGCGTCCAGGCCCTCGCGGCGGCGCACGGCGCGTCGCCAGGCCACGTCGGCACCCACGAGCGTCGCGGCGAGCAGCGTCGCCCACAGGGTCAGGGCATGGCGGCTGATCCACTCGGCGTCCATTTCGCTCGGTCCTCGTCTCGTGGCAGGATCGGCCATGTTGCCACGCCGCGCGTCCGCGGCCCGAGAAGGGGATCCACACGATGAACGTCACGCTCGCCCGCGCGACCCTTGCGCTCGCGCTTCTCGCCGCGGGGCTCCCCGCCGCCCACGCCGACGACGCGCCGCTCGCGCATCGCATCGTCCGCGTGTCGCTCGACGGTGCCACGGACAAGGGCACGTCGGGCCGGCTGCTCCTGTTCGCCGCGCCCGCGTCCGCGGCGAAGGACGGCAAGCTGGACGAAGTGGACACGAATCCGTTCCAGCCCAAGGCGGTTTCGGTCGCTGGGCGCGAGGTGAGCTGGATCGCCCCCGGCCAGTCGGTGGACATCGACACGGACGGCGAAGCGTTCCCGGCCGGGTTTTCCACGCTGCCGCCGGGCGATTACCTCGTGCAGGCCGTGCTGGATGTCGGCAACGACTACAACTACCACGGCCGCCACGCGGGCGACCTGATCAGCGACGTGACGCCCGTGAAGCTGACCCCTGGCGGCAGCGTGCCGGTGCTGAAGCTGACGAAAACGGTGCCCGCGAAGGATCCCTGGGACCTGCCGCCGCAGGCGCCGAAGGACGTGCGGGACGCCGCGCCGGAGGCGCGCAGGCACGCGCATGCCGAGGTGTTCCAGAGTCCCTCGCTCACGGCCTTCATGGGCCGCCCGGTATCGATCCGCGCCTGGGTGCTCACGCCGCCCGGCTACGATCCGAACGGCGGCACGCGTTACCCGGTGGCGTACGTCACCCACGGCTTCGGCGGCGGTTTCGACCGCTTCACCGGCAACATCGCGTTCCTCTGGCACGCGATGACGAAGAAGGACATGCCGCCGATGATCTGGGTGCTGCTGGACGAGTCCGGCCCCACCGGCACGCACGAGTTCGCCGATTCCGTGAACAACGGTCCCTGGGGCCAGGCCCTCACCACCGAATACATCCCGTGGCTGGAAGGCCGTTACAGGATGGATGGCAAGGCGAGCGGCCGGTTCCTCAACGGCCACTCGTCGGGTGGCTGGGCGACGCTCTGGTTGCAGACGCGCTATCCGAAGGTGTTCGGCGGCACATGGTCGACGTCGCCCGACCCCAGCGACTTCCACGACTTCACCGGCATCGACCTCTATGCCGCGAACGCCAACGCCTATCGCAAGGCCGACGGCAGCGTGAACCCGCTGGTGCGCGACAAGGGCAAGGTGATCGCCACGTTCGAGACGTTCGCGAAGCTGGAGCGTGTGCTGGGCGCCTACGGCGGCCAGCTGGCATCGTTCGAATGGGTGTTCTCGCCGCGCGGCAAGGATGGCCGCCCCGAGCCGATGTTCAACCGCGACACGGGCGCGGTGGACGCGGACGTGGCCGCCTACTGGCGCGAGCACTACGACATTTCTCAGCGGGTGAAGACGCACTGGCCCGAACTGAAGCCCGATCTCGACGGCAAGATCCACCTGATCGTCGGCACCGCCGATACGTTCTACCTCGACGGGTCGGCGCACCTGTTCAAGGGCACGCTGGACGAGCTGCACGCGAAGAGCGATTTCCGTTTCTTGCCAGGCCGCACGCACTTCGATCTCTACGCCGAGGGCGACGACAAGCAGGCGCTGCTGAAGAAGATCGCGTGGGAGATGTACGGCGTCGCCCGGCCGGGGCAAGGCAAATAGGTCGCGTGCCCGTGCCAGGCATCGCACCCTTCGGTAGCCGCCTGGCTACCGAAGGGTGGGAGCCGATCGCCTCGGCGATGTGGCTGCCGCGGCTCCCATGTACGACCAAAGTGCAACGGAGCCGGCGGGCTGCGTGATCTAGGCTGATCGCATACTGCACGAGGTGATCCGCATGCGCTACGAAGACGCCTGGCGACGCTCGGTCGACGATCCGGAAGGCTTCTGGGGCGAGCAGGCGAAGCTGATCCATTGGGAGACGCCACCCGCGCGCATCCTCGACGCGACGCATCCGCCGTTCCGCCGCTGGTTCGTGGGCGGCACGACCAACCTCTGCCACAACGCGGTGGATCGCCACCTGGACACGCGCGGCGACCAGCTCGCCATCGTCGCGGTGTCCACCGAGACGGACACGACGCGCGAGATCACGTACCGCGAACTGCATCGCGAGGTGAACGCGTTCGCCGCGATCCTGGTGTCGCTCGGCGTCGGGCGGGGCGACCGTGTCGTCATCTACCTGCCCAACATCGCGGAAGCCACGTTCGCCATGCTCGCGTGCGCACGCATCGGCGCCATCCATTCGGTGGTGTTCGGCGGCTTCGCGGCGCACAACCTCGCGCTGCGCATCGACGATGCGGAGCCCGCGCTGCTGATCTGCGCCGACGCCGGCATGCGCGGCGGCAAGGTCATCCCGTACAAACCGCTGGTGGATGCGGCGCTGCGCGAGGCGAACGCCGCACCGGCGCACGTGCTCGTCGTCGACCGTGGCCTGGATCCCGCGATGGAGCGGCAACCGGGACGCGACGTGGATTACGCGACCCTGCGCGAACGGCATCTCGACACCGACGTACCCGTCGTCTGGCTCGAATCCAACGAGCCGAGTTACCTGCTCTACACCTCCGGTACCACGGGCAAGCCGAAGGGCGTGCAGCGCGACGTCGGCGGTCACGCGGTGGCGCTGGCGCTGTCCATGACGACCATCTTCGACCTGCGCCCCGGGCAGACCATCCTGTGCACGTCCGACGTCGGCTGGGCGGTCGGGCATTCGTACAACGTCTACGGGCCGCTGATCGGGGGCTGCACCGCGATCCTCTACGAGGGCGTCCCGACCTCGCCGGACCCCGGCATCTGGTGGCGCCTGTGCGAGACCTACGGCGTGCGCACGATGTTCTCGTCGCCCACGGCGATCCGTCTGCTGAAGAAACAGGACGCCGCGTGGCTCTCGCGCTACGACCTCTCCGCCCTGGAATGGATCTTCCTCGCGGGCGAGCCGCTCGACCGTCCGACGTACGAGTGGCTCACCGCCGGCACGGGCAAGACGGTGATCGACAACTACTGGCAGACGGAGACCGGCTGGCCCGCGCTGTCGCTGATGCCCGGGCTCGACCTGAAACCCGTGAAGCCGGGCTCGCCCGGGTTCCCCACGTTCGGCTACCGCATGCGCGTGATCGACGAAGCCACGGGCGAGGAGAAACCGGCGGGGGAGAAGGGCGTGCTGGTGATCGAGCCGCCCCTGCCGCCGGGATGCCTGACCACGATCTGGCGCGACGACGAGCGTTACCGGCGAAGCTACTTCGGCCACTTCAGCGAGTGCCTGTACAGCTCGCTCGACTGGGCCGTGCGTGACGCCGACGGCTACTTCTTCATCCTCGGACGCACCGACGACGTCATCAACGTCGCGGGGCACCGGCTGGGCACCCGCGAGATCGAGGAATCGGTGGCGTCGCTCGGCGCCGTCGCCGAGGTGGCGGTCGTGGGCATCGTCGACGAGCTGAAGGGGCAGGTGCCCGCCGTGTTCGCCACGCTCAGGCAGGGCGTGACCGACGACCCCCGCGACGTCGCGCAGGCGATGGAGCGCCGGGTGGTCGAACTGCTGGGGAGTCTCGCGCGGCCGGCCTGCGTCTACGTCGTCGGCGCGCTGCCGAAGACACGGTCCGGCAAGCTGTTGCGGCGGTCGCTGCAGGCGCTGATCCAGGGCACCGATCCCGGCGATCTGTCGACCCTCGACGATCCGAACGCGCTGGACGAGGTGCGCCGGGCGATCCTGCGCGGGCCCGATTGCGGCGCAAGGCGGGCGCAGCCGTAGGAGCGCGCCCGGCGCGCGACAGCCTTTGGGGCCGTGAGCATCAGGGCCTGATGCGCATCGCGAAGAGCTGTCGCGCGCAGGGCGCGCTCCTACCTCTAGGGGCTCTCCCGCGACGCAGCAAGGCCTGCCGACGTCACTACGCTAAAATGCCTCCCTTTACGCGGAGAGTTCCATGGCACAGCACCCCTCGGCCGGCGCGCGTTTCCGGGCCGCCCTCGCGGCCGAACAGCCGCTGCAGGTCATCGGCGCGATCAACGCGAACCACGCGCTGCTGGCGAAACGGGCCGGGTTCCGCGCCATCTACCTCTCCGGCGGCGGTGTCGCGGCCGGTTCGCTCGGCCTGCCGGACCTCGGCATCAACACCCTCGAGGACGTGCTCACCGACGTCCGCCGCATCACGGACGTCTGCGACCTTCCGCTGATGGTCGACATCGACACGGGTTTCGGTCCGAGCGCGTTCAACATCGCGCGCACCGTCAAGAGCCTGATCAAGTTCGGCGCCGCGGCCTGCCACATCGAAGACCAGGTCGGCGCGAAGCGCTGCGGTCACCGCCCGGGCAAGGAAATCGTCACCACCGAGGAAATGGCCGATCGCGTCAAGGCGGCGGCCGACGCGAAGACCGATCCGGACTTCTTCCTCATCGCGCGCACCGATGCGATCGCAGTGCAGGGCGTGGATGCCGCCATCGAGCGCGCCATCGCCTGCGTCGAGGCGGGCGCGGACGCGATCTTCGCCGAGGCGGCCTACGACCTGCCGACGTACAAGCGTTTCGTCGATGCCGTGAACGTGCCGATCCTCGCCAACATCACCGAATTCGGCCAGACGCCGCTGTTCAGCACCGAGGAACTCGGCAGCGTCGGCGTCGGCATCGTGCTGTATCCGCTTTCCGCGTTCCGCGCCATGAACAAGGCCGCCGAGAACGTCTACACCGCCATCCGCCGCGACGGTCACCAGCGCAACGTCATCGACACGATGCAGACGCGCGAGGAACTCTACGACCGCATCGGTTACCACGCTTACGAACGCCATCTCGACGAACTGTTCTCCAAGAAGGTTTAAGGAGTTTATGGACATGAGCGACACCACCACCGCGCCGAAGGCCAAGAAATCCGTCGCACTCTCCGGCGTGGCCGCGGGTAACACCGCGCTGTGCACCGTCGGCCGCAGCGGCAACGACCTGCATTACCGCGGCTACGACATCCACGACCTCGCCGCCAAGGGCTCGTTCGAGGAAGTGGCTTACCTCCTGGTCCACGGCGTGCTGCCGAACTGGATGGAGCTGAACGCGTACCGCGCCAAGCTGAAGCGCCTGCGTGGCCTGCCCGCGCCGGTGAAGGGCGCGCTGGAGCTGCTACCCGCCGCGACGCATCCGATGGACGTCATGCGCACGGGCGCGTCGGTGCTCGGCACCGTGCTGCCGGAGAAGGAAGACCACAACGTCACCGGCGCGCGCGACATCGCGGACCGCCTGATGGCGAGCTTCGGTTCGATTCTGCTGTACTGGTACCACTTCAGCCACAACGGCAAGCGCATCGAGACCGAAACCGACGACGACTCGATCGCCGCGCACTTCCTGCACCTGCTGCACGGGCGCAAGCCGAGCGAACTGCATTCGCATGCGCTCGACCGCTCGCTGGTGCTCTATGCCGAGCACGAGTTCAACGCCAGCACGTTCACGGCGCGCGTCATCGCCGGCACCGGTTCGGACATGTATTCGGCCATCACCGGTGCGATCGGCGCGCTGCGCGGTCCGAAGCACGGTGGCGCGAACGAAGTCGCGATGGAGATCATCGCACGTTACCGCGACGCGGCCGAGGCGGAAGCCGATATCCGTGCGCGGGTGGAGCGCAAGGAGATCATCATCGGCTTCGGCCACCCGGTCTACACCGTGTCCGATCCGCGCAACGAGATCATCAAGGAAATCGCGCGCAAGCTCTGCACCGACGGCGGCAATCCGCGTCTGTTCGAGGTTTCGGAGAAGATCGAGAAGCTGATGTGGGAACTGAAGAAGATGTTCCCCAACCTCGACTGGTACTCGGCCTCCGCGTACCACATGATGGGCGTGCCGACGGCGATGTTCACCCCGCTGTTCGTCATCGCGCGCACGTCGGGCTGGAGCGCCCATGTGATCGAGCAGCGCCAGGACGGCAAGATCATCCGCCCGAGCGCGAACTACACGGGTCCGGAAGACCAGACCTACGTGCCGATCGAGAAAAGGTAAGGCACCCGCCGCGGCTCGATCGGTAGGAGCGCGCCCTGCGCGCGACAGCTTCTCGCGAGGAGCGACAGGTGCCGCTCCTACCCGGTCCGGATCACAGGGCCGCCGCCAGGCGCGTGGCCTTGTCGATCGCCCGCTTGGCGTCCAGCTCGGCCGCCACGTCGGCACCGCCGACCAGCCGCACGTCGACGCCCTTCGCGACCAGCGCCTCGTGCAGTTCGCGATTGGGCTCCTGGCCCGCGCATACGATCACGTGATCGACGTCGAGCACCTGCGGCTTGCCGTCGATCACCACGTGCAGCCCCGCATCGTCGATGCGCTCGTAGCTCACGCCGCCCAGCATCTGCACCCGCTTGTTCTTCAGCGTGGCCCGGTGCACCCAGCCCGAGGTCTTGTTCAGGCGTCCGCCGGGGCGACCTTCGCTGCGCTGCAGGAGCCACACCTGCCGCTCCGGTTTCTCCGGGCGCGCCGGCATGAGACCGCCCGGCGTCGCCATCGTCATGTCCACGCCCCATTCCTTCGTCCAGCGCGAGACGTCCGTGGTGGGGGAGGGTGTGGCTTCAGTCAGGAACTCGGCCACGTCGAAGCCGATGCCGCCCGCGCCGATGATCGCGACCTTCTCGCCGACGGGTGCGTCGCCATGGAGGACGTCGAGGTAGCTCAGCACCTTCGGATGGTCCGCGCCCGGCAGGTCGAGCGCGCGCGGCAGCACGCCCGTCGCCAGGATGACGGTATCGAATCCGTCGCGGACGAGCGCGTCGGCCGTCGCGTCGGTGCCGAGGCGACGCTCGACGCCCGTGGTGTCGAGGCGATGGTCGAAGTAGCGCAGGGTCTCGTGGAACTCTTCCTTGCCCGGGATGCGCTTGGCCATGTTGAACTGGCCACCGATGGCCGATGCGCGGTCGAACAGCGTCACGGCGTGGCCGCGTTCGGCGAGCGTGGTGGACGCGGCAAGTCCGGCCGGACCGGCTCCGACCACCGCGACGCGCTTCTTCGCGGTCGCGGGCGCGATCACGAGCTCGGTCTCGTGGCAGGCGCGCGGATTGACCAGGCACGACGCGCGACGGTTCACGAACACGTGGTCGAGGCACGCCTGGTTGCAGGCGATGCATGTGTTGATGGTTTCCGGTCGCGCCGCGCGCGCCTTGTTCACCCAATCCGGATCGGCCAGCAGCGGGCGGGCCATGGACACCATGTCCGCGTCGCCCTGCGCGAGGATCCGCTCGGCGACGTCCGGCATGTTGATGCGATTGGTGGTCACGAGCGGGATGCCGACCTCGCCTTTCATCCGCCGCGTCACCCAGGTGAAGGCGCCGCGCGGCACGCTGGTGACGATGGTCGGTACGCGCGCTTCGTGCCAGCCGATGCCCGTGTTGATGATCGTGGCGCCGGCCGCCTCGATGGCCTTGCCCAACGTGACGATGTCCGTCCACGACTGCGCTTCGTCGACGAGGTCGAGCATCGACAGCCGGTAGACGATGATGAAGTCCCTGCCGACCGCCTCGCGCATGCGGCGGACGATCTCGACGGGAAATCGCATGCGGTTCTCGCTCGAGCCACCCCAGCGATCGGTGCGCTTGTTGGTGCGCGCCGCGAGGAACTGGTTGATCAGGTAACCCTCCGAGCCCATCACTTCCACGCCGTCGTAGCCGGCGTCCTGCGCGAGCTTCGCGCTGCGCACGAAGGCGTCGATGCTGCGTTCCACGCCGCGCGCCGAAAGGGCGCGGGGAGTGAACGGCGTGATCGGCGACTTGATCCGCGATGGCGCGACGGAAAACGGCTGGTACCCGTAACGCCCCGCGTGCAGGATCTGCATGCAGATCTTCCCGCCCTCGGCGTGCACGGCCCGCGTGACCTTGCGATGGCGACCGACGTGCCATGGCATCGACATCGTGCCCGACATCGGCTTCAGCCAGCCCTGGATGTTCGGCGCGATGCCGCCGGTGACGATCAGGCCCACACCGCCCCGCGCGCGTTCGGCGAAGAAGGCCGCCAGCTTGTCGAAATCGGCCGCCTTGTCTTCCAGGCCCGTGTGCATGGAGCCCATGAGCACGCGGTTGCGCAGGGTGGTGAAGCCCAGGTCGAGCGGGGCAAGCAGGTGCGGGTAGGCCACGGAACGCTCCGGTTCAAACGATCGTTCGAATGATCGTCCGATCCCGGCCCGAGGGCAAGCGATAGAAGGCCCGCCGAATAGGCCCCGGATACCCGCCGCGACAGCCATCTCACTCCCGCCGCAACGGCGTTACGTCGTGTATCGCGTCCGTTACATGACGTGCGCGCTCTTCCGCCGGCTAGGCCGCGTAAACCCGCATGGATGCACGCCTCTCCGCAAATACGGCCAAAGGCACGCAACTTGCTGCGGCTCCTTCACCCCCCGTGTTGGCAGGACGCGGCGGTCGGCAAGAGAAACAGGGGTTCGCGAAGCTCATGCTATGCACACCAGGAGACTCTCCCATGCGTAAGACTCTTATCGCCACGGCGATCTGCCTCGCCACCGGACTTTCGCTGCCGGTGATGGCCGACGACACCCAGACCGGATCCTCGGGCGCCACCGCGCAGCGCCGGTCCATGGCTATCCAGTATTCCGACAGCTCCACGTACAGCGACAGCTCGACCCATTCATGGGCCGACAGTTCGACGCATACGAAGACGACCACCGGTTCGTTCAACACGACGAACGTGGCCGCGAACACCGTACTCAACGGCACCGTGAGCGACGTCAGCTCGACGATGGGCAACGTGGCCTGGAACCGCGGCGACGCCAGCGGAGCGCGTGGCGGATCCGGCGGTGACGGCTACGGCGCGAAGGGCTACGGCGGCCATGGCGGATCCGGCGGCGACGGCGGAAACGCCCGCGCCAGCGGCGCCGTGGGCGGCGATGGCTCCTCCTCGTCGGGCGACGCCTGGGCCGCGAGCGGAGCGAGCGGCGGCGGTGCATGGGGCGACGGCGGCGACGCGTCCGGCGACGGCGGCAACGCGCGTGCGCGTGGCGCGGGTTCGCATACCTCGACCGGCGGATCCACCGCCAGCACGGGCGGCGCGAGCAGCAGCACGGGCGGCGCGGGCACCTCCGGTGCGTCGACCGGCACGTCGGGCGCGTCTACCGGAACGGGCGGCGCGGGCGGCGAAGCCATGGCGGCGGGCGGCGCGGGCGGCGCCGGCGGTGCGGGTGCTTCCGGTACCGGCGGCTCGGGCTCCGGCGCGGCCGGTGGAGCGGGCGGTGCGGGTGGCTCGGCGTCCGCGAACGCCGGCTCGTTCTCGGTGGCCAACACCTTGAGTGGCGGTGCGGGCGCGGCCGGTATCACGACCTCGGTCGCGAACATCGGTGGCGGCCTGATCCAGACCGGCATCACCGTCCAGGCGAACATCAACCCGTAACAGGTTGTGCTCGGCAACAGGAACCACAGGGCGCCGTCGCGCCCTGTGGTGACCGCAGGGAACCGTCAGGACCTCGAGGACACCCAGATGCCGCAGTTTTCCAGACAACGGGTACGCCTGGCAGCGATCGTCGCGATCGTCGCCTTCAGCGGAGGAGCCGCGTCCGCCGCGACGCCGCCGCAGCAATCGCCGCCGACATCGTTCGGCCAGCCGACGCCGGTCGAGGCGCTCGGTGACATGACCGGCGGAAGCGACACCACGCACAACACCAACCAGCTGAACGCCACGATGAGCGAGGCGGATGCGAGGCGGAACATCACGGGCACGAACGTCATTTCCAGCGACGCGCTGAGCAACGCTTCCGGCATCCCCACCGTCATCCAGAACAGTGGCAACAACGTGATCATCCAGAACGCCACGATCGTGAACCTCAGGATGAATCCATGAAGATCGCCTGCGCCGTTGGCCTCGCATTGCTCGTCGCGGCACCGGCCGCGCCGGCGATGAAGGTCGAGGTGCAGACGAGTCCGGGTACGTCGTACCCGGTGAAGATGACCAGTCTCAAGGAAGCGCGTTTCCGCAACACGGTGCGGCAAAAGTACGACTTCAGCTGCGGCTCCGCGGCGGTGGCGACGCTGCTCACGTACCAGTATGGCGACCCCATCGACGAGCAGTCGGCGTTCGACATCATGTACGAGCACGGCGACCAGGCGAAGATCGGCAAGGAGGGATTCTCCCTGCTCGACATCAAGCGCTTCCTCGCCTCGCGCGGCTTCCAGGCCGACGGGTTCGACGTGCCGCTCGAACGCCTCGAGGTCGAAGGCGTTCCCGCCATCGTGCTGATCAACGAACGCGGCTACCACCATTTCGTGGTGGTCAAGGGTTACAAGAAGGGCCGCGTGCTGCTCGGCGATCCCGCCCGCGGCACGCGCGCGATGTCCCGGCGCCGCTTCGACGCGCTGTGGACCAACCGCATCGTCTTCGTCATCCACAACGAACGCGACCGCGCGATCTTCAACAGTCCGCGCGACTGGGCCGTCGCACCCGCGGCGCCCATCGCCGAAGGCATCGAGCGCAATGGACTGGGCCCCATCGTGATGCCGAAACGCGGTCCGGGGGACATATGAACACCCGACATTTCCTGATCGCCGCCGTACTCGCCGGCGGCGCATGCGCCACCGCCCAGGCGGCGGATCTCCCGCGCCATCGCGCGGTCCCCGACGCACAGCTCGACCGCATCCGCGGTGGCTACGACTTCGGCGACAACCTGAGGGCGTCGTTCGCGCTGCAACGCACCGTGCTGATCAACGGCATGGAGGCGATGCGGACGTCCATCTCGGTACCGGACATCGCGACGATGACCGCCGACCAGGCGGCCGCGCTGCAGAACGCGTTGCGCACGACCATCGTCACCAACGGCATGGGCGAGGTCGCGGGCTCGGTGCCGGGCGTGCAGACGCCCGCCGTGACGGCCCCGTCGGCCGTCGCACCGGCCGCCGCCGCGGCGAACGGCGCGGCCGCTTCCGCGAACGGCAACGCGGCGAACGCAGGAGCAGCATCGGCCGCCGTGGTTGCGACGCTGCCCAGCGCGTCGTTGCCGGGGCTCGTCGTCCAGAACTCGCTCGACAACCAGGCCATCATGGCCACCACGACGATCGACGCGTCGGTCAACACGGCCAACATGCTGCAAGACATGAGGGTATCGGAGTCGATCCGCGACGCGGTGATCCAGTTCCGGGGGAACTAACGCATGTATCGCAACGGCAGGGTGATGCAGGCTAAAACGTGCGTGAGCGCCCTGGCGCTCGCGGTGCTTCCGCTGTGGATCGGCGCGTGCCTGGCGCAGGAATCCAGCGTCGATCCGGAGCTGCGCGACAAGATCGACGCACAGGGGCGACGCATCGACGCCATGCGAACCCGCATGGCGGAGCAGCTCGCCGAGCTCGAGCAGATGAAGCGCGAGCTCGCCGCGCAGGAGCTGCAGTACAACGATCTGCGCAAGGCCGTCGGGTTGAACGCGCTCGAGGAAGCGCGGGGCGCCGCCGGCGAGCTCGCCGATCCGCGTGCGCAGGCGTCCGCGCCCGCGCAGGACGCACCCGGCGCCCCGCCACCGGGCGCACCGGCGGCACCCGCGTCGGGCCCCGTCGTCGCCACGCAGCCCGTCGGACGCCGTCCGGAAACCGACGAACGGCCACCGGAGGTCGCACCCATCTTCGACCAGCCCGGCGTGCTCACGCCGCGCGGCAAGCTGATCGTCGAGCCGTCGTACCAGTACGGTTACTCGTCGAGCGATCGCGTCGCGCTGGTCGGCTACACGGTGATCCCCGCCGTCCTCATCGGCCTCGTCGACGTGCGCCAGGTGAAGCAGACGACGCAGACCGGCGCGATCGCGTTCCGCTACGGCCTGACCAACCGCATGGAACTGGAAGTGCGCGTGCCCTACGTGGACGTGCACACCGATACGATCAGCCGCGAGATCTTCACGGGCACCGCCACCGATCGCCTGTTCACCACCAGTGGCAAGGGTATCGGCGATGTCGAAGCCACGCTGCGTTACCAGATCAACGACGGTGGCCCCGACAAGCCGTATTACATCGGCTGGTTCCGCGCCAAGTCGCGCACGGGCCGCGATCCGTTCGAGGTGACGACGGACTGTGTGACGCGTTGCATCGAGAGCTTCACCGGCACCGGCCTGCCACTGCGCAGTCCCACCGGCTCGGGGTTCTACTCCGCGCAGCTCGGCGTGACGTGGCTCTATCCCTCCGATCCGGTGGTCTTCTTCGGCAACCTCAGCTACCTGCGCAACTTCGAGCGCAAGAACGTCAGCCGTACGATCCTCGGCGGCGGCAAGCAGTTCCTGGGCGATGTGAAAGCGGGCGACATCGCCGACATCAGCATCGGCATGGGTCTGTCGCTCAACGAGAAGGCGTCGATCAGCATCGGCTACGACCAGGCCTTCGTCGCCCGCACCACGCAGGACGGCCATCCGCTCGCCGGATCGGCGCGCGCCACGCTGGGCTCGTTGCTCATCGGCGGCTCGTACCGATTCAACGACAAGGAGACGCTCAACATCACGCTGGGCGTCGGCGTCACGCGCGACACGCCGGACACCACGATCACGGTGCGCCTGCCACTCACGCTGTAGCCCTCCGGAAGGTAGCGAGCGTCACATATCCGCACGCACCTCGCTCACAGTCCCTTCACCAACGTGACGCACTCCGCGTTTCAAACACGCGGAGGTTCCCGTGCACGCCGCGCACACATCATGGATCGTTAAGATTTCGCTCGGGGGTTCGATCAAAAAATACTTAGCAGGGAGTTACCAATGCGCTCACGTCCACATCGTCATGCCAAGGTCGTCGCGGGCCTCGCGCTGGCTTCGATCGCTACCTTCGGTGCCGCCGCGCACGCGCAGGACAGCAGCAACAAGAAGTCGCAGTCGCCCGCGCTCGACAACATCAGCGTCTGGGTCGGCGGCTACTACACCAACAACGACACGACGATCGGTGCCAACACCGGCATCCTCAACACCAGCGGCGACGTGAACCTCGAAGACGATCTCGACTTCAAGAAGCACAAGACGGTGCCGCGCGTGCGCCTCGACTTCCTGATCGGCGAGCACCAGGGCTTCACCTTCGACTACTACAAGGTCGATCGTTCGAACTCGAAGAGCCTTTCCGAGCAGATCAACTTCCTCGGCAACCCGATCCAGGCCAGCGCCTACGTCAAGGGCGACCTGAAGTTCACCTTCGGCAGCGCGGCCTACAAGTGGTGGTTCGGCACCGGTAACGACGTGTTCGGCGTGGGCCTCGGTGCCGCGTACTACAAGGTCGAAGCCAGCATCTACGGCTCGGTCACCGCGCTCGGCCAGACCCAGTCCTCGGGCTCGTCCAGCGACACCAACGCCTGGGCCCCGAACCTACAGCTCGGCTGGCGCCATGCGTTCAACGACCAGTGGCGCATGTACGTCAACGCGTCGGGCGTGAAGAAGAACGGCGGTTCGCTCAACGGCCACATCTGGGATGGTGCGGTCGGTGTCGAATGGTTCCCGTGGGAGAACGTCGGTTTCGGCGCCGAGTACGCCTATACCAAGATCGACCTGCACCAGGACAAGCGTCGCTACGACCTCGACCTGGACATGAAGCTACACGGCCCCGCGGCTTACGTGCGCTTCCGCTTCTGATACGAAACTGGGTGGGAATCCAGGGGGCCGCCGAAAGGCGGCCCTTTTTGTTGGAGCGGCCCCGGCCGCGATCGCTCCTCGCGACCACCCTGGAGCTGGCGCGCGAGGCTGAGGACCGTGGCGAAGAGCCGTCGCGGCCAGGTCCGCTCCCACAGGCGCACCGAACGGCAGGGGCTCTCGTGGGAGCGGCCCCGGCCGCGATCGCTCCTCGCGACCACCCCGGAGCTGGCGCGCGAGCTTGATGACCGTGGCGAAGAGCCGTCGCGGCCAGGTCCGCTCCCACAGGCGCACCGAACGGCAGGGGCTCTCGTGGGAGCGGCCCCGGCCGCGACATCGTTTCGCGACCGCCCCGGAGCTGGCGCGCGAGCTACGCGGCGGCCTGGCGGCGGCGCGCGTAGAGCCAGCCGCCACCGCAGATGCCGGCGACGAGCAGCACGTCGAGCAGCCACGGGGCCCACGGGCGTGCCTCGAACCACGGTGCGAGCAGGTGGTCGTGCGCGATCATGCGCGCGGCCGTCCATGCGATCGCGCCCGCGCCGATGTAGACGATCACGGGGAACCGCTCGATGAGGCGCAGGATCAGCGTCGAGCCCCAGACGACCAGGGGCACGCTGATGGCCAGTCCGAGGATGACGAGGCCCATGTGCCCCTTGGCGGCGCCGGCGATCGCCAGGACGTTGTCCAGGCCCATCAGGGCGTCGGCCACGACGATGGTGCGGATCGCCGACCAGAAACCCGAGGCGGGACTGATGTCGGGATCGTGCTCCTCGTGCTTGAGCAGCTTCCAGGCGATGGGCAGGAGGAGCAGGCCGCCGGCCAGCATCAGCCCGGGCAGCTTGAGCAGCCAGATCACGGCGAAGGTCAGGAGGATCCGGATCGCGATCGCGCCGAACGTGCCCCAGAAGACGGCTTTCTTCTGCAGGTGGCGGGGCAGGTTGCGCGCGGCGAGGGCGATGACGATGGCGTTGTCGCCCGCCAGCACGAGGTCGAGCAGGACGATGGCGGCGAGGCCGGAGAGGAACTCGGGAGTGAGGAAATCCATGTGTGGGTACCTTCGCGCGCGGTGGTCGGACCAATGCGGCGGCGACGGGTACGCGCCCCCGTCGTCACCGCAAAAGTCTCGTTCCTGGCGCGAAGCCACCGCGACGACCGGGTTGCGTTGGAGCAACCGTACTGACGATCGACGCGCACGGGGCCGGGATGGCCGCCGCGGAACTACTCCCCTTCGGGTGTGTCGTGGGGCGCATTGTCCCTGTTGGGATGCACCGCGGCAAGACATCCCCCGGGGGTCACCGGCTAAAATCGCGGGCTTTCCCAACCCCTCGCGAGTGAAGTCATGAGCGCACACGACATCCGTTCCGCCACGCGTCCCGATCCGGACCAGCCGCTGGTGGACATCGCCAACTACGTGGCCGATTACCAGATCGACTCGCAGGAGGCCTACGACACCGCGCGCTACATGCTCCTGGACTCGCTCGCCTGCTCCGCGCTGGCCATGAAGTTTCCCGACTGCGTGAAGCATCTCGGCCCGGTCGTCCCGGGCGCCGTGATGCCCGGCGGCGTGCGCGTGCCGTTCACCTCGCACGAACTCGATCCGGTGCAGGCGGCCTTCGCGATCGGCACCCAGATCCGCTACCTCGACTTCAACGACACGTGGCTCGCCGCCGAGTGGGGCCATCCCTCGGACAACCTGGGCGCCATCCTCTCGGTCGCCGACTATCTGTCGCGCAAGGCGGAGAAGGAGGGCGGCAAGGCCCTGACCGTCCGCGACGTCCTCGGCTACGCCATCAAGGCCCACGAGATCCAGGGCTGCTACGCGCTAAAGAACAGCTTCAACCGCGTCGGCCAGGACCACGTGATCCTCGTCCGCCTCGCCTCCACGGCCGTCACCACGGCGATGCTGGGCGGTGGCAAGGAGCAGATCACCACCGCGGTGTCGCACAGCTGGATCGACAACGGCGCGCTGCGCACGTACCGCCACGCGCCGAACACGGGGCCGCGCAAGAGCTGGGCCGCCGGCGACGCCTGCCGCCGCGCCGTCACGCACGCCATCAACGCCGTCTACCGCAACGTGGTCGGCTACCCGTCGGCGCTCTCGGCGAAGACCTGGGGCTATTACGACGTGGCCTTCAAGGGCAACGCGTTCGAGTTCGAGCGTCCGTTCGGCAGCTACGTCATGGAGAACGTGCTTTTCAAGATCAGCTTCCCTGCCGAATTCCACGCCCAGACCGCGGTGGAATGCGCGATGCAGCTGCACGCGCAGGTCGGTTCGCGCATCGACGAGATCGAGAAGATCGTCATCGAGACGCAGGAAGCCGGCGTCCGCATCATCGACAAGACCGGCCCGCTGGCGAACTACGCCGACCGTGACCACTGCATCCAGTACATGGTCGCCGTGCCGCTGATTTTCGGCCGTCTCACGGCCGACGATTACAACGATTCGGTGGCCGCCGACCCGCGTATCGACGCGCTGCGCGACAAAATGACCGTGGTCGAGAATCCGCAGTTCACCAAGGATTATTTCGACCCGGAAAAGCGCTACATCGGCAACTCGGTGCAGGTGTTCTTCAAGGACGGCACGTCCACCCAAAAGGTCTCCATTGACTTCCCGATCGGCCACCGCAAGCGCCGCGCCGAGGGCATCCCGGTGCTGCTGAAGAAGTTCGAGGCCGCCCTGCGCGCCGAGTGGCCCGCCGAGCGCGTGGAGAAGGTGCTCGCCGTGACCTCGTCGCCCGAAAAGCTCGACGCCACGCCCATTCACGAGTTCATGACGCTCTTCACGGCTTGATAATGGCCGTGACTCAAGTATGAACGGCGGTTTTTAGCATGTGCCCAATTGTTTGATTTTTGCTAAACTGCCGCCGCCCGTTGAAGGGGTTAAAAGCGAGGGACGGCTGAAGTCCCCGGATTCGATAAGAGTTCTACGCGCGATTTCCGTCTGGGGTGGAGCGCGGACGCGAATACCAATAATGAGGAGACACCGATGAAACGTAAGGGCTTGTTTTTGCTGATTGGCTTGGCCCTGGGCGGCGTGGGTGCCGTTCACGCGCAGGAATCCGACTCGTCGGGTAACGGCTACGACGGCCGCTGGTACATCGCCCCGACGGTTGGCGGTTACTACAACGACACCGACCGCAACACGAACAGCCGCCAGGTCTACTACGGCCTGGGCGTCGGCAAGTTCATCTCCAACAACGCGTCGATCGACATCTTTGCCGATCGCACCAAGCGCGATAACGACGGTGCTGGCCACTGGTCGAACAACAGCTACGGCGTTGCCGCCCGCTTCTACGCTGGTGCGTGGGACAGCTGGCGTCCGTACCTGCTGGCCGGCGTGATGGGTTCGTACCACCACAACCCGTCCGACAACGGCTGGTCCCCGGCTGCCGAGCTCGGCGTCGGCGTGTCGAAGACCATCACCGACAGCTCCGACTTCCGCGTTGAAGCCGGCTACCGCTACGATTGGGACGACAAGACCAACGACAGCGAGAACGGCTACGGCGACTGGTTCCTCGGCTTCTCGATCGTCTCGCGCTTCGGCGAGCCGCCGGCGGCTCCGGCTCCGGCCGCTGCTCCGGCCCCGGCCGCTCCGGACTGCTCGACGCTCGACAGCGACGGCGACGGCGTGAACGATTGCGACGACAAGTGCCCAGCCACGCCGGCTGGCACGATCGTCGGTCCGGACGGTTGCCCGCAGAAGGTCGTCATCGACCTGCGCGGCGTCAACTTCAAGTTCGACCGTCCGAAGAAGGGCGAGACGAACATCGGCCCGACCCTGCAGGAGCCGACCAGCGAGTCGCTGGGCGTCCTCGACCAGGCTGTCGACACCCTGCAGCGTTACCCGCAGGTCAAGGTCACGGTTGCCGGTTACACGGATAGCGTCGGTAAGGACGCTTACAACCAGGGCCTGTCCGAGCGTCGCGCGAAGATCGTGTACGACTACCTGACCTCGCACGGCATCGGTGCGGATCGTCTGGAAGGCCCGATCGGCCACGGCGAGAACAACCCGATCGACACGAACGACACGGCCGAAGGCCGCGCTCGTAACCGTCGCACGGAGCTGCAGGTTCAGCAGTAAGCCGCGCAAGATCGGTAGCAACACAAAGGAGCCCGGCGAAAGCCGGGCTCTTTTTGTTGGAGCGGACCCGATGGCCCGGAGCTGGCGCGTGAGCTCGATGACCGGGGCGAAGAGCTGTCGCGGCCAGGTCCGCTCCCACAGATGCATCGAACTGTTGGAGCGGACCCGGCCGCGACATCTTCTCGCGAAGCCCCGGAGCTGGCGCGTGAGCTCGATGACCGGGGCGAAGAGCTGTCGCGGCCAGGTCCGCTCCCACAGCTGCATCAAGCGGCAGCGGGCTCTTGTTGGAGCGGACCCGGCCGCGACCGCTTTTCGCGATAGCCCCCGAGCTGGCGCGCGACCGTGATGACCGGGGCGAAGAGCCGTCGCGGCCAGGTCCGCTCCCACAGCTGCATCAAGCGGCACCGGGCTCTTGTTGGAGCGGACCCGGCCGCGACCGCTTTTCGCGAAGCCTCGGAGCCGTCGCGGCCGCGACCTGCTAACCTCCCAGCCGTCTGGCCGTAAGGACGTCCATAAGGGGGCGCATGAAAGTCGTAACCGGATGGTTGGTCGCCGCCGCGCTCGCCTGCGCGGGCTGTGCGACGCATGCCGTTTCGCCGACCTCCACCGGTGACGCCGCGCATCCGGTCGCGGCGCGGGGCTGGGTGAGGACGGAGCTCTACTTCGGCCTGGGCGCCGCCGATGCCGCCTCCGGCGTGAGCGACACGGCCTGGCGCGCGTTCCTCGATGCCGAAGTCACGCCACGGTTTCCCAGTGGACTCACCGTGGTCGACGCCTACGGTCAGTGGCGTGACCCGGGGCAGGGCACGCCCGAGCGGCTGCGCTCGAAGGTCCTGATCCTTCTGCACCCCGATACGCCGGCCGCCCGCGCCGATATCGACGCGATCCGCGCCGCGTGGAAAGCGAAAACCGGCGACCGGTCCGTGCTGCGCGTCACCCAGCCCGCCGAGGTTTCCTTCTGATGGTGAAACAACCTTCCACGGCGCGCCGTTTCGGCGGCGGCGACCTCAACGGCCTGCTCGGCCTCGTGGTCGACAACCTGTCGCTGCTCGCCTTCATGGCGACCGCGCTCATCGGGATCTTCGGCATGCCCGCCGACCTGGTGTTCCGCCGCATGTTCCCCGGCACGGCGCTCGGTGTCCTGTTGGGCAACCTCGCCTATACGTGGATGGCCCGCCGGCTCGCCCTGCGCACGGGACGCAGCGATGTCACCGCCATGCCGCTGGGCATCGACGCGCCGACGACCATCGGCATGGCGTTGCTGGTGCTCGGTCCGGCCTACGCGGGCTATCGCCAGTCCGGACTCGACGAGCTCGCCGCCGGTGAGGCGACGTGGCACCTGGGCATGGCGTCGCTGGTCGTCATGGGTGCCCTGAAATTCGTGCTCTCGTTCTTCGGTGCGTGGGTGCAGCGCTCGGTGCCGCGCGCGGGCCTGCTCGGATCGATCGCGGGCATCGCGCTGGTGCTGATGGGCTTCCTGCCGCTGGTGGAGATCATGCGCGTCCCTGTCGTGGGCTTCGCGGGTCTGGGCATCGTGCTCTACGCGCTGATCGCGAAGCGGCGCCTGCCGTTCGGTGTGCCCGGTGTGCTCGGTGCCTTCGTCGTCGGTGTCCTGCTGTACTACGGTCTCGGGCCCTTCGGTCTGCTCGGCACCGGCTACCACGCCCCTTCGGCCTGGCAGTGGCGCATCGGCTTCCCCTGGCCCAGCCTGGGTTTCCTCGCGGGTCTGCCGGCCACCGTGCCTTACCTGCCGCTGATCCTCCCCTTCGGCCTGCTCATGGTCGTCGGCGGCATCAACGTCACCGAGAGCGCCCGCGCGGCCGGTGACGACTACGCCACGCGCGACATCCTGCTCGTCGAGGCGCTGGCGACGCTCGTCGCGGGCATCTGCGGCGGCGTCGCGCAGACCACGCCCTACATCGGCCAGCCGGCCTACAAGGCGATGGGCGCGCGGACCGGCTACACGCTCGCCACGGGCCTGGTCATCGGTCTGGGCGGTGTCTTCGGTTACCTGTCGAATCTCGTCGAACTGCTGCCGGTGGCCGTGCTCGCGCCGATCCTCGTGTTCGTGTCGATCGGCATCACGACGCAGGCGTTCGAGGCGACGCCGCTGCGCTACGCGGGAGCGGTCGTCTTCAGCTTCTTCCCGGCGATCGCGCGCATGCTGGCGATCAAGCTGGGCGATCCGGGCATCGTGGATCCCGCGCATTTCGCGGCGCTCTACGGCGACGGGAGCCACGGCGTCTCGCCGCTCGCGGTGATCGTGATCCTCGGCAACGGGTTCATCATCACCTCGATGGTCTGGGCGAGCTTCGTCGTGGCGATGATCGACGGGCACGTGCGAAAAGCCGCCGGCATCGTGGCGCTGGGTGGGGTGCTCACGGCGTTCGGCCTGATCCACTCCGTGCAGCCGATCGGTTCCGTCTACCTGCCGTGGCTGCTCGATGCCGCGAACCAGGCGCTGGTCTGGCCGTTCGTCGCGGCGTACGGAGCGCTCGCGGTGGTGCTGCTCCTGCTTTCCATGGCTCCCGAGAAAGCCGCGATTCCCCGCTGAACGCCGCCGCGCGGCTTGAATTGCCGGCAGGGGGCAGCCACCCTCTGGAGTCTGTCCCAAGGAATCGCCCATGTCCCTTTCCGACCTCACCTCGCTTCCCGGCGTCACCGCGACGCCGGATGCCGCGACCCACGGCTACGTCTTCAACCACACGATGATCCGCGTGCGCGACCTCGACGTGTCGCTGGACTTCTACACGCGCGTGCTCGGCTTCACGCCGGTGTACCGGCACGTGTTCGAGGAGGCCGCGTTCACCATCGTCTACCTCGTGCTGCTGGGCGACCGCGCCGCGATTCCCGATGACGACGAAGCCCGCAAGGCGTGGGTGCTGCGCCAGCCGGGCGTGCTGGAGCTCACCCATAACCATGGCACCGAGAAGGAGCCCGTCACCCCGTACCACAACGGCAACAGCGAGCCGCGTGGCTTCGGCCACCTCTGCGTCAGCGTGCCGGACGTGAACGCGGCCTGCGCGCGGTTCGAGGAACTCGGCGTGACCTTCCAGAAGAAGCTGACGGACGGGCGGATGCGCCACATCGCCTTCATCCGCGATCCGGACGAGTACTGGATCGAGATCCTCCAGCCCACGCCGCTGGCCGGCTGACGACACGCCGATGCCGACGAACCTGCCGCCGGTCACCCGGAACCTGCTCATCGTCAACGTCGTGGTGTTCGCGTTGCAGTACCTGCTGCACGACCAGGACACGCTGTCGCTCACGCGCTGGTTCGCGCTGTGGCCGTTCGGCCACGACATCGCCGTCGACCTTGGCGGTGGCGACGTCGCCGGCATCGGCTTTCGTCCCTGGCAGCTGGTCACTTACGGCTTCATGCATGGCAACGTCATGCACATCGTGCTCAACATGTACGCGCTCTACATGTTCGGCGGCCTGATCGAGCGGGTGATGGGCACGCGCCGTTTCACCGTCTATTACTTCGCCTGCCTGATCGCGGCGGCGGTGGCGCAGCTGGCGGTGGTGTACCTCTTCGAGCCGGACCGCATGTACCCGACGGTCGGCGCCTCGGGTGCCGTGTTCGGCCTGCTGGGTGCGTTCGCGATGCTCTTCCCGCGCGAAAAGCTGATGCTGATCCCGATTCCCATCGGTATCCCGGCATGGCTCTTCGTCACCTTGTACGGCGTCGCCGAACTCGTCTTCGGCGTGACCGGCACCCTGTCCGGCGTGGCGCACTTCGCCCACCTTGGCGGGCTCGTGGCCGGACTGGTCCTGCTCTGGGCGTGGGGCGTCAGGCCGCCGCCACGCCACTGGTCCTGATCAGCGCAGCGCCAGGAAATCCGGGCTGACGACGAAGCGCACCGCGTCGAGTCGCAGCCGGGCTTCCGGAATGGCGGCGAGCAGCGCGTCGCGTTCGGCGGCGATCGCGTCGACCTCGTCATCGGAGATCGACGGGTTCACGGCGTGCAGCGCCACGAGGCGCGCGTGCTCGGCGTCGAGTTCGCGCCGCGCGGCGTCGAGCGCCTCGGCCTTGAGCACTTCCGCGCGCGCCTCGACGAGGTCCTGCGCCCGTTCGAGCATGGGCGGCACGAGCTTGGATAGGAACTTCCGGTAGCGCGGCACTTCGATGTTGCGGTCGGCGGCGCGGCGCAGCGCGACGTCGCTGGGGCGGAACTGCGCGCGCTCGGTCAGCTTCGTGTCCACCGTGAGCGTGAGCGGCGTGGCCGGCAGGAAGCGACCGGCGTCGAGCTTGCGGTCGGCCACCACCTCGAGGACGAACACCGTCTGCAGGAGCGCGGTGCGCACCGGCAGCGCGTCGTCGACGAGGAACGCGGCGTTGCCGTCCTCGCCCGAGACCAGCAGGTCGACGGCCGCGCCCACCATGGGATGGTCGAGGCGGAGCAGCGGCAGGTCTTCGCGCGCGAGCGCGATGTCGCGCGAGAACGTCACGGAGACCGGGCCGTCCGCGAAGCCGGGCAGGCCATCGGTGGACAGGTACTGCGGATCGAGCAGCACGATGCCGCGCGCGAGTTCTTCGGCGTGCACGCCGTAGGTTTCGAACAGGCGCTGGATGAAGGCGTCGCGCTTCGGATCGTCGTCCTCGGCGGCGAAGCTGCCGGCGAGGTCGCCCGCGTGCGGGTCGCGGCTGGCCGCGAGCTCGAGCAGGTGGTCGCGACCGGCGTGGATGAGCGCGGAGAGTTCCTCGTGCGCGCCGCGCGTCTCGGCGATCAGGGCATCGAGCTCCTGGTCGCGGTCGTCGTCCTCGCGGGCATGCTCGTCGGCGAGCGACGAAAGCAGGCTGCCGAAACGGCGCAGGAGTTCGCGGCCGTCGGCGGGGCTGCCGCGGAACGCGTCGAGGCCTTCGTCGTACCAGCGCGCGAGCACGTGCTGGGCGCTCTGGCCGACGAGCGGCACGTGGATGGTGATGTCGTGTTTCTGGCCGATGCGATCGAGGCGGCCGATGCGCTGTTCGAGCAGGTCCGGATCGAGCGGCAGGTCCCACATCACCAGGCGATGCGCGAACTGGAAGTTGCGGCCTTCGGAACCGATCTCGGAGCACAGCAGCAGGCGCGCGCCGTCGGGCTGGGCGAAGAAGGCGGCGTTGCGGTCGCGCTGCACGATGCCGAGGCCTTCGTGGAAGCGCGCCACGCCGACGCCGCTCTTCGTGCGTAGCGCGTCCTCGATCGCCATCACCTTGGCCTGGCTGCGGCAGAGCAGGAGGAACTTGTCGTTGGGATGGGCGTCGAGCAGGCCGATCAGCGCGGCGAGGCGCGGGTCGTTGGCATAGTCGAACTCGAGCGGCGCGGGCGGCTGCTGGATGTCCGAGCGGAACTCGGCGAGCAGCGCCTCGCGGCGGCCAGGCTCCAGCGTCGACGGATCGATCGCGATCAGGTCCGGCACGCGGCGCGGAAAGCCGCCGATGCCGGCGCGGCGATTGCGGAACATCGCCCGTCCGGTGCCGTGGCGGTCGATCAGCGCGGCGAGCAGGTCGTCGCCGGCGTCGTCGCGCGAGAGCAGGGCGGCCAGTTCGCGATCGCCCTTGAAGCGTTCGGCGAGCGTGGCTTTCTGCGTCGCGTCGAGCACGGAGCCGGCGGCCAGCGTGCTGGCGATGTCGGACAGTTCGGCGTAGCCCGCCGATTCGGCGAGATACGCGTCGAGGCTGGCGTAGCGCTGCGGGTCGAGCAGGCGCAGGCGGGCGAAGTGCCCGGCGCGGCCGAGCTGTTCCGGCGTGGCGGTGAGCAGGATCACGCCCGGCGTCGCCGCGGCGAGTTCCTCGACGAGGCGGTAACGCGGGCTGGCGCCTTCCGGCGTCCACTCGAGGTGATGCGCCTCGTCGACGACGATCAGGTCCCAGCCGGCCTCGGCCAGCTGCGCGGCGCGCTTCGGCGCCGACTCCAGGAACGCGAAGTCGGCGATGACGAGCTGTTCGTCCTCGAACGGATTGCGGCCGTCGTTGGCTTGCTCGATCGCTTCGCAGCGTTCCTCGTCGAAGATCGAGAACGAGAGGTTGAAGCGGCGCAGGAGTTCCACGAACCACTGGTAGACCAGCGTCTCGGGCAGCAGCACGAGCACGCGCCCAGCGCGGCCGGTGGCGAGCTGGCGCGCGAGGATCATGCCCGCCTCGATCGTCTTGCCGAGGCCGACCTCGTCCGCGAGCAGCACGCGCGGCGGGCGGCGGGCGGCCGCGATGCCGGCGACGCGCAGCTGGTGCGGCACCAGGCCGATGCGGGCGGATTCCAGGCCCCAGGCGGCGGAGCGGCGGGCGTCGGCACGGCGGCGCAGGGCGTCGACGCGCAGATCGAAGCGGTCGTTGGCGTCGGTGCGGCCGCCGATCAGGCGGTCGTCGGCCTGCGACAGCGCCTGCTCGTCGTCGAGCTGGCCCTCTTCGAGTTCGCGGCCTTCGCCGCGATAGACGAACAGGCCTTCGCGCTCCTCGATGCGTTCGACGAGAAAGGCCACGCCCTTGCCGGAGACCCGCTGGCCGGCACGGAATTCGGCGCGGATCAGCGGCGCGCTGTCGGTGGCGTACGGACGCAGGACGCCCGCCTTGGCGAACAGCACCTGCACGCTGCGTCCTTCGACGCGGAGAATGGTGCCGAGGCCGAGCTCGGGCTCGGCGGTGGAAATCCAGCGTTGACCGGGTTGGAACATGCTTTGGGGAAGCCAGACATCAGGGGGCGCCAATTATCCGCTCTCCAAGGCGCCCCTGCCTACCTCATGTTTCGGCCCAGCGCCTGAGCAGGTTGTGGTAAACGCCCGTCAATTGCAGGATCGCGGCCTGGTCGGCGCCGCTGGACGAGAGCGTGCGGATGGCCGCGTCCATCTCGAGCAGCAGCCGGCGCTCCCCGTCGTCGCGCACCATGCTCTGGATCCAGAAGAACGAGGCGACGCGGGCGCCGCGGGTCACGGGCGCGACGCGATGCAGGCTGGAGGAGGGGTAGACGATGGCGTCCCCCGCAGGGAGCTTCACCTCGTGTTCGCCGTACGTGTCGCTGACGATCAGCTCGCCGCCGTCGTAGTCGTCCGGCTCGCTCAGGAACACGGTGCAGGAGATGTCGCTGCGCACGTGCGTGTCGCCGGTGCCGGTGTGCATCACGGCGCCGTCGATGTGGAAACCGTATTCGCCGCCGCCTTCGTAGCGGTTGAAACGCGGCGAGATCGTGCGCAACGGCAGCACCGCCGCGTGGAACAGCGGATGGCGCCGCAGCGCCGCCAGCACGAGATCGCCCAGTTCGCGGCGCAGCGGCGACGCGTCGGGCAGCTGCAGGTTACGCTTGACCTTCGCGCCCTGCGGACCGACGGTCTCGCGACCGTCGGTCCAGTCCGCGCCGTCCAGGGCGAGGCGCATCCCGGCCACCTGGTCTTTGCTCAGGACGTCCGGGATGTGCATCAGCATGGCGGCGGTTCCTCGCTGGATCAGAAGCGGATGTTGGCCTGGAGCATCGCCGAGCGCGGCGTGGCCGGGGTGTAACGGTAGCCGCTCTTGTTGATCGCCGCGACGTATTCCTTGTCGAACAGGTTGTACACGTTGAGCTGGATGTCGACGTGGCGGTTGATCGGGTAGCTCGCCACCGCGTCGAACACCCAGTAGCTCTGCGTGTAGGCCGGGGTGCCGACCGCGCCGTCCGTGCCGCGCTGCAGTCCGCCCTGGTAGCGCGCACCGCCACCGACCGTGAGGTTGAACGGCAGGTGGTAGGTGGTCCAGGCCGTGAACGAACGCTTCGGCGTGTAGGCCAGGTCGTCGGAACCGTTGGCCGTGACGCCCGCACCCTTCTCGACGGTCGCGTCCTGCGTGGAGAAGCCGGCGCTGATCGCCCAGTTCTCGGTGATCTTGCCGATCGCGGTCAGTTCCACGCCCTGCACGCGCTTCTTGCCGATCTGGTAGTAGAGCAGGTCGGTCGGGTCCTGCACGAGCTCGTTGGTGACCGTGGTGCGATAGAGCGCCGCCGTCACCAGCAGCTTCGAATCCATCAGGTCCCACTTCGTGCCGACTTCGGCGGTGCGGGCCTTCTGCGCGTCGAAGCTGGGGTTGTCGGCGCTGTTGGCCGACGAGGACAGCGTCAGCGTGTTGCCCCCCGGCGGCTCCTGCGACTGCGCGAAGTTGACGTAGATGCTGCCGTTGGCCGCCGGCTTGTAGAGCACGCCCACCTTGTAGTTGAACAGGTTGTCGCTCTTCTTCGCGTCGACGCCCGGCACGATGCTGCCCGGACGCAGCGGGCCGCACACCGGACCGTTGCGCGCGCCGCAGACCACGAGGCTGCTGAAGTCGGTCTTGTAGTGGTCGAGGCGCACGCCGCCGTTGACCTGCCAGCTGTCGCCGAACTTCAGCGTGTCGAAGAAGTAGGCCGCCGCGGTGTTCGTCTTGCCGTCGCTGCGCGCGCCGGTCTCGCCGTAACGCAGGCCGCCCACGTGCGAGTACGGCTTGTACAGGTTCGCCGCCGGCCAGGTGCTGCCGGCGAGCGGCGCGATGCCGATCGTGTGGGCCTTCTCCTGCGTCAGCTCGATGCCGGCACTGATGTCCTGCGTGACCGCGCCCGACTCGATCGTGGCGGTGAGGTTGGTCTGGTTCGTGGCGATGCGGTTGGACTGGTGCTTGAACGTCGGGGAGCTGCGCGCGATGGTCCACGTCGACGGATCCGCCGGGTTCGGCGTGAGCAGGTTCGCCGTGGAACCCATGAACGAGGTCAGCAGGTAGTCCTGCGTCGTGCGGCCGATGCGCGAGGTGTTGTGCAGCGCGACCTTGTCGTTGAAGTCGTGCTCGACGATGACCGTGAACAGGTCCTGCGTGACGTGATCCTTGTCCTGCGTCGTGCCGTAGTAGTTGTCCTGGTCGACCTTCGGCGCGTCGTTGAGGAACGCGCGACGGTCCGGGCTGCTGTAACCGGGCAGGCCGATGGTGGGAATGCCGCCGTCGGGCACGTTGTTCTGCTTCACGTGCAGGTAGTCGAGGTAGACGCGCGTCGGCGTGCCGAGGCCGAACGCCAGCGACGGCGCGATGCCCCAGCGGTTGTTCTCGATCTGGTCGCGTCCGTAGACGCCGCTCTCCTGGCCGAGCACGTTGAGGCGGAACGCGCCGGTGTCGCCCATCTGGCGGTTGAGGTCGGCGGTCGCGCGGCGGCGCTGGCCGCTGCCGACCTGCACCGTGCCCGACACGCCGTTGCCGAGCACGGGCTGCTTGGTCACGAGGTTGATCGCGCCGGTCGGCGCGGTGCGGCCGTATTCCGTGCCGTCCGGACCCTTCGTGACCTCGACCTGCTCGATGTTGAACATGTCGCGCGACACGGTGCCGAGGTCGCGCGCGCCGTCGACGAAGATGCTGCCCGACGTATCGAAGCCGCGCATGTAGATCGCGTCGCCGGTGTTCGTCTGGCCGTTCTCGCCGACGTAGAACGTGCCCACGCCCGGGCTGTTGCGCAGCGCCTCGGTCAGCGTCGTCGCGCCCTGCTGCTGGATCAGTTCCTTGTTGATGACCTGGAT
This sequence comes from Luteibacter sp. 3190, assembly GCF_031456385.1. NCBI lineage: Bacteria > Pseudomonadati > Pseudomonadota > Gammaproteobacteria > Lysobacterales > Rhodanobacteraceae > Luteibacter > Luteibacter sp. 3190. The sequence continues at coordinate 62,063 of NZ_JAVDUO010000001.1, forward strand.
CGACTGCGTCGTGTCGAGCAGCGACTGAGTGAACTTGGGCGACGAGACCTTTTCGACGCGGTAGTCGCTGGAGCGGTCGGCCTCCACCTGCATGCCGGGCAGCGCCTGCGCGTCGTTGACCTTGGCCTGCTGGGGCGGGGCCACGACATCGGCGGGCGCGTCGGTGGCGATCGCGCCGTGCGCGAGGGTCAGGAGGACGGCGGCACCGACGGTGCGCGCGGCAGGAGCGGCATGCTTGCGGCTCTTGATGAAGGCCATGGGATTCCCTTTGAGTCTGGACGAAAGATGGAACGGCCTTCGTTCGCGCACGCGCCTCCGCGGCACGCGGCGACGAAGCCACGCGGCGGGCAGGGGATCGGTTGGCTTCCCTGTGCGCGGTGCACGGGTACGGGACCCGTCTCGACCGGCATCGTAATCGTAATGAGAACGAGTTGCAATTACTCGGCCGCAAGGAAGCCGAGGATATGAAAAAGGCGCCGCACTCGCGTGCGGCGCCTTTTCCGTCATCGACGATGACGCGTTGCGATTACCAGATCTTCACCTGCTTGTCGGCGGCGCGGACCATGGTGGCACCCGGCTTGCACTGGAACGCCGTGGCGAACGATTCCATGTTCGACGGTGCGCCGATGGCGCGCAGCGAGGCCGGCGCGTGCGGATCGGTGTTGAGGTACAGCATCGCCTGCTTCTCGCGGACGCTGCCGCGCCACACGCGGGCCCAGTTGAGGAAGAAGCGCTGGTCCTGGGTGTAGCCGTCGATCTTCTCGGCGGCTTCCTTCGGATTCTTCTTCAGGGCTTCCTGCAGGGCGTCGTACGCGACGTTGAGGCCGCCGAGGTCGGCGATGTTCTCGCCGAGGGTCAGCTTGCCGTTGACGTGGAGGTCCGGCTTGTCCTTGATCGGCGCGTATTCGTTGAACTGCGCGACCAGCTTGCCCGCGCGCTCGTCGAACTTGGCGCGGTCGGCCTTCGTCCACCAGTTCTTGTTGTTGCCGTCGCCGTCGAACTGGCTGCCCTCGTCGTCGAAGCCGTGGCTGGCCTCATGACCGATGACCGCGCCGATGCCGCCGTAGTTGATCGCGTCGTCGCCGTTGGCGTCGAAGAACGGCGGCTGCAGGATCGCGGCCGGGAAGTTGATCGTGTTGTCGGTCGGGTTGTAGTACGCGTTGACCGTCTGCGGCGTCATGCCCCACTCGAGGCGGTCGGTCGGCTTGCCGATCTTGGCGATGTCGTAGTGGTAGTTGAACTTGCTGGCGGCTTCGACGTTGCCGAAGTAGTTCTCACCGTTGACGTCGAGGCCGGACCAGTCGCGCCACTTGTCGGGGTATCCGATCTTCGGCAGGAACGTGTTCCACTTCTGGATCGCCTTCTCCTTGGTCTCGGCGCTCATCCAGTCGAGGTTCTCGATGCGCGTCTTCAGCGCGTTGCGGACGTTGTCCACCAGCTCGTTGGCGCGCTGCTTGGCTTCCGGCTTGAACACCTTGGCGACGTACAGCTGGCCGAGCGCTTCGCCCATCGAGCTGTTCACCGTACCGAGCACGCGCTTCCAGCGCGGCTTCTGCTGCGGCTGGCCGGCGAGGGTCTTGCCGTAGAAGTCGAACTTGTTGTCCTGGAAGGTCTTGGACAGGTACGGCGACGCGCCGTCGATCGCGTGGAAGCGCAGGTAGGCCTGCCAGGTGGACACCGGCGTCGACGCCAGCATCTTGTCGAACTCCTTGAAGAACTTCGGCTGCGAGAGCGAGAAGCCCTTGTCGATCGTCACGCCCTGGGCGGCGAAGAACTTCTCCCAGTTGAAGTGCGGCGTGATCTTGTCGGCTTCGGCGACGGAGACGAAGTGGTACTGGTTCTCCGGCGCGCGCAGTTCGACCGGCGCGAGCGAGGCGGCGGCGAGCTGGGTCTCGAACTTCATGACCTCGTCCGCCTGCTTCGTGGCCTGGTCTTCCGGCACGCCGGCGAGCGTCAGGGTCTTCACGATGTAGGCGAGGTAGGCCTTGCGGTTATCGGCCTGCTTCGGGTCGGTGTAGTAGTCCTTGGTCGGCAGGCCGAGGCCATCCTGCTGGGCGTAGCCGATCTGCACCTTGGCGTTCTGGAAGTCGGCGCCGGCGCCGAAGCCGAACACGTAGCTGTTGCCGTCGTTGAAGCTGGCATCGAGGAAGTCGACGATGTCCTGCGGGGTCTTCAGCGCGTCGATCTTCGCCAGTTCCGGCTTGATCGGGTCGACGCCGGCCTTCTCGATGGCCGCTTCGTCCATGCCGGAGCGGTAGAGCAGGCCGATCTTCTGTTCGATCGAACCGGCCTGGGCGTTCGCCGCGCCCTTGTCCATCGCGTCGACGATGTCGTGCTGCGTGTTCAGGCTGTTCTCGGCGAGCTTGTCGAACGCGCCCCAGCGGGTGCGGTCGTCGGGGATCGGGTTGGCGGCCACCCACTTCGCATTGACGAAGCCGTTGAAGTCGGTGCACGCGTCGATGTTCGTGTCGAGCTCGGCCACGTCGAACGAGGGACCGGCCGGCGCGGCGGCCGCGGTACCGGCGGCCGCCGGCGCGGTGCTCGCGGGTGCCGGCGTGGTGGCGGCCGGCGCGGCGGTGTCGGCGTCGTCGTGCTTGCTGCACGCGGTGCCGGCGAGTGCGACGCCGAGCGCGAGTGCGAGCGGCTTCAGGTACTGCTTGGTCATGGATGTCCCTCGTGACTTGGTGGAAACGGCGCCCCCGGGCGCCGGTGGGGTCCGAGCATAGCCCTTGCGGCCCCGGCGCAGGGCCAACTGTGACGAAAGTCATGGTTGCCGATATTCCGCAAGAACTCGCGACGAATGTCCCCGAACCGTCATATCGGCTTCCTAGGCTTCGCGTGTCCGCATGACAGGGGATGCGGCTTCCCGTCCAGCCCGAAGAGCCAATCGAGGAGCATCCGTCATGCGTAAGTTACTGGCCGCAGGCATCGCCTGCGTGCTCACCCTTTCCGCCGCGTCGATCACGGCACAGCAGGTCGCGGGCGATACGCCGGACGACGGCGTGTCCGCGCTGGGCTTCGGCCACGGCCACGGCGGCCACGGCGACGATCCGCGCACGTCGACGCCGATCCGCCATCTCGTGGTGATCTTCCAGGAAAACGTGTCGTTCGATCATTACTTCGGCACCTATCCGTATGCCGAAAATCCGCACGGCGAGCCCGCGTTCTACGCGCGCCCGTTCACGCCGCCGGTCAACGGGCTGGACCGCCGCCTGCTGACGAAGAACCCGAACGCCACCAACAAGGACAACGGCGACGGCGCGATCAATCCCTTCCGTCTGACGCGCGCCCAAGCCGCGACGGCCGACCAGGACCACGGCTACACCTCCGAGCAGCGCGCGTTCAACGGCGGCCGCATGGACCTGTTCCCGCTCTACACGGGCCGCGGCGAGATGCTGCCGGGCGGTGATCCGTCGGAGGAGGGCAAGGGCCAGGTCATGGGCTATTACGACGGCAACACCGTCACCGCGCTGTGGAACTACGCGCAGCACTTCGCGATGAGCGACGCGAGCTACGGCACCACGTTCGGTCCGTCGACACCGGGTGCGGTCAACATGATCGCCGGCCAGACGGCGGGCGTGATCGACACGCTCAACGGCACGGGCGGCACGACGGACGACGGTAACGGTGGCCTGACGATGATCGGCGATCCCGATCCGATCGGCGACGTCTGCTCGTCGCCCACGGCGACGCAGGTGACGATGGGTGGCCGCAACATCGGCGACCTCCTCAACGAGCGCAAGGTGACCTGGGGCTGGTTCCAGGGCGGCTTCGACCTCACCCGCACGAACGCCGACGGCAGCAGCGGCTGCTCGCGGCGCACGCTGTCGAAGGTGACCAACAGCACGTCCAACGATTACAGCCCGCATCACCAGCCGTTCCAGTACTACCCGTCCACCGCGAACCCGACGCACGCGCGGCCGGCCTCGGTGGCGGCGATCGGCCACAGCGGCGACGCGGCCAACCACCAATACGACATGGAAGATTTCTACGACGCGCTCGACGCGGGCAATCTTCCGGCGGTGAGCTTCCTCAAGGCGGCGTCGTTCCAGGACGGCCACGGCGGCTACTCCGACCCGATCGACGAACAGGCGTTCGTGGTGCACGTGATGAACGCGCTGCAGCAGAGCGGCGAATGGCGCGATACGGCGGTCGTCATCGCGTACGACGACTCCGACGGCTGGTACGACCACCAGCAGCCGCCGCGCATGAACGCGTCGCAGGGCAGCACCGACGCGCTGGACGGTCGGGGCGTCTGCAAGGGCCACGGTACGTTGCCGGGCCTCGATGGCAAGACGCCGGCGCAGGGACGTTGCGGCTTCGGTCCGCGCCTGCCGCTGCTCGTGGTGTCGCCGTGGGCGCGCGAGAACATGGTGGACCACACGGTGACGGACCAGAGCTCGATCACGCGCTTCATCGAGGACAACTGGCTCGACGGCAAGCGCATCGGTGGCGGTTCGAGCGATGCCCACGCCGGTCGCCTCGACGGGATGTTCGACTTCTTCCTGCCGCGCCTGTTCGACCGCAAGCTGATCCTCGACGAGTCGACGGGCCAGCCGAAGCGCAACGGCGGATGGCCCTGGGCGGCCGGGAACGGTGGGCATGGTTGATCGCCGTCGGTTCCTGAAGACGGCGGGTTGGGCGGCCGCGGCGGGGTGGATCCCGTCGCGGCTGCTCGCGCACGACATGCACGCCATGCAGGCCGCGCCGGCAGGGCGCGTCGGCAACGATCTGTGCATGCACGCCATGGGCGACGTCACCCGCATGCCCGGTCTGGTCGATCCCGCGAAGCTCGCGCCGTTCGTCGATACGCTGCCCGTGCCGCCGGTGCTCGTTCCCGTGGCGGGCAAGCCGTTGCGCCTCCGCATGGCGGAGTCGACGCAGAGGCTGCATCGCGACCTGCCGCCGACACGATTGTGGACATACGGCGGGGCGTACCCCGGACCGACCATCGACGCGCGGAAGGGACAGGCGACGGAGGTGATCTGGGAGAACGCGCTGCCGGCGAAGCATTTCCTGCCCGTCGATCATGCGATCTGCGGCGCCGAGGCTGACAAGCCGGAGGTGCGGGCGATCGTCCACCTGCACGGCGCGCAGGTGCCGCGTGCCGACGACGGCTATCCGGAAGACTGGTACGTGCCCGGCAAATCGCGTCGTCACCGGTACCCGAACACCCAGGACGCCGCGACGCTCTGGTACCACGACCATGCGATGGGCATCAATCGGCTGAACATGTACGCGGGCTTGACGGGCCTTTACCTGCTGCGCGACGAGCACGAGCTCGGCCTCGGCCTGCCGGCGGGCGACCAGGAACTGCCGCTCGTGCTGGCGGACCGCCTGCTGCGCGAGGACGGCAGCCTCTATTACCCCGATTCCGGCGACGCGAACGCGCCGTGGGTGCCCGAGGTCTTCGGCAACCTCACGCTCGTCAACGGCGCGATCCTCCCTCGGGCCGACGTGCAGCCGCGGCGCTACCGTCTGCGCGTGCTCAACGCGTCGAACGGCCGCTTCTATCACCTGCGTTTCCGCGACGGCCGGCCGTTCCAGGCGATCGGCTCCGATCAAGGCCTGCTACCGGCGCCGGTGTCCATGCGGTCGATCTTCCTAGCGCCCGGCGAGCGGGCGGACCTCGTCGTCGACTTCGCAGCGTCGCGTGGCGGCGCGATCGAGCTGATGAACGACGCGCTCCCGCTCATGCGGTTCGCGGTGGGGCAGGGCGCGGTGCGCGACGACAGCCGCGTGCCGGACGTCCTGCGCGACGTTCCGCGTTTCACCGAGCGCGACGTGTCACGCTCGCGCGAACTCACCCTCGACGAATACAGCGACTGCGTCGCGACCCCGATGCTCATGCTGCTCGGCGGAAAGCGCTGGCACGATCCGGTGACGGAGACGGTGAAGCTCGGGACGACGGAGGCGTGGAACCTGGTGAACCTCACCGAGGATACGCACCCGATCCACCTGCACCTCGTCCGCTTCCAGATCCTCGACCGTCGTCCGTACGACGTCGACGAATACATGTCCTCGAAGACGCTGCGTTTCACGGGTCCGGCGCAGCCACCGCCGGCGCACGAGCGCGGGTGGAAGGACGTGGTGCAGGCGTACCCCGGCATGGTCACGCGCATCGTCGCGACCTTCGACGGTTACAAGGGCCGCTACGCCTGGCACTGCCACCTCGCGGAGCACGAGGCCAACGAGATGATGCGGCCGTTCGAGGTGGTGTAAGCCCGATCGTGGAATGCCCTCCTCGTAGGAGCGCGCCTTGCGCGCGACAGCTTTTCGCGAAAGAGCACGGGACCTGCTGCCCTGGCTTCAAAAGCTGTCGCGCGCAAGGCGCGCTCCTACGAGCCGCTAGCGGGCCCGCCGCAACGCCGCCGCATCCAGCCGCAGCACCGGGTAGGCCCCGACCTCCTGGGCCACGTACCACGGGCTGCGTTCGAAGAAGAACGACAGGCGCGCGCGCGGGTTCGCCGCGAACGCGGGATCGCTGCGCAGCTTCTCGTCGAAGGCGGTCTTGAGCGCGGGGTCCTTCGCGATCATGTCGCGGGCGAGCGCTTCCTGCACGCGTGGCTCGCCGTATTCCTTCGGTTCGAAGATCGCGTCGAGATAGCCCCAGCGCAGCATCGAATCCGGAGCGCGGGGGTCGAGCAGGTTCAGCGCGAGCACCGCATCGGTGTTGTCCGCGCGCACGATCACCGTGCCCGCCGGTAGCTCGACGGTCTCCGGCGTCGGCGTGATCGTCACGTCGCGCAGCAGGTGATGGCCCTCGAACGGCTTCTCGGCCCACCGGGGCTGCGTCAGGCGATCGCGCGACACCGGCACGCGGACGCCCGTGGTCGTGCGCGTGTACGCAATGCCGTGCGCGTCGAGCCGCTCGATGATCTGCGTCCATTGCTTTGGAATGGCCCAGGCCGCCGGCAAGGGCGCGGCGACATCGGGAAGCAGGCCGTTCCAGCTCTGGATCGCGTACGTCTTCTTCTTCGTAGGGTCGTAGCGCACCCAGGTGTCGCCGGAGATGTCGCTCGGCGTCTGCGTGAACGCGTAACCCTTGAGCGTGAAGGGTGTCGGCGTGGGATCCTCCTTGAAGGTGACGGGCAGCGTGGCGCCAGGCCGGGCGGCGAGCGACGCGGCCCACGCGTCGGCCTGCTTCGACGCCTCGAGCAGCGCGGCGGGCGAGGCGTCGACCGCGTCGAGCACGCTGCGCACGACATCGTAGGTGGCGCGGACGCGAACCTCGTACGACTTCAGCATGTGCGTTTCGATCAGCAGGCCGGCGCGATTGCGGATCGCCGCGTAGCCCGTGGAAAAGCGCGGTCCCGAGCCGAAGTTCTGGATGCCCTTGGTGATGTCACGGCCGTCGCGGAATTCGAGGTACGGGGAGGCGAGGTGGCCGAGCTTCTCGTAGCGCGGCATCACCTTGCCGGCGTAGGTCGCCTGTTGCCACGCGGCCACCGAAGGCGGCAGCTTGTGCGCGTCCTCGGCGTACCAGGTGAGGTCGTACTGGTAATCGGCGCCGTCGGTGGTGTGGATGTCGATGAGCAGGTCGGGCCGCCATGTGTTCCAGAGTTTCAGCCACGCGCGCGTCTCGGGCGCATCGGCCTTGACGTAGTCGCGGTTGAGGTTGAGGTACTGCGACTGGCCGCGGAATCCCATCTCTTCCGGCCCGTTCTGGTTGATGCGGAAGTACGGCCCCGAGTTCTCGTGCCCGTCGACGCTGTACACCGGAATGAACACGAGCACCGCATGGTCGAGCAGGTGGGGCAGGCGGCCGGTGGCGGCGAAGTCGCGCAGCAGCATCAGGCCCGCGTCCTTGCCTTCGATCTCTCCCGGGTGGATGCCCGCCTGCAACAGCACGATCGGCTTGCCGGCCGCGCGCGCCCGCTCGGGGGTCAGGTCGCCGTCCTTCGCGGCGACGACCACCGTCATCGGCCGGCCCTCGGGCGAGGTGCCGAAGGTCTCCACACGCAACGTGCCGTGCGACGCATCGGCCAGCTGGCGCAGGTACGCCTCGGTGTCGGCGTACGACGGCGTCGTGCGGAACCCGGACGCCTCGGCCGGCGTGATCCAGCTGTCCTTCGCATGAAGCGTGAACGGTGCGGCCGCGATCAGGCCAAGTAGGAGGCGTGCGGGGAACGTCGCAGGCATGGAACCATCCGTCGGAAGAATCCACCCATTGTGTGATTTTTTTCCCGTTGCCGCGAATGCGTCTAAGGAAGCGCTAAGCTCGGTGGCAGGATAATCGCCGCCGACGCAGCCTGGGGTTCCCGACTTGCACATCATCCTCGTGGAAGACGACGCGCAGCTCGGCGAGGCCATCCGGCGGGCGCTGGAGCGGCTTGCCTACACGATCAGCTGGTTCCGCGACGGTCGCGAGGCGCTGCTCGCCCTGCGCGACCACGAGGCCGACCTCGTGTTGCTCGATCTGGGCCTTCCCGGGAAGGACGGGCTCGACGTGCTGACCGAGGCGCGGCGGATGAGTGTCGCGACGCCGGTGATCGTGATGTCGGCGCGCGAGGCCGTGGACTCGCGCATCCGGGTACTCGACGCAGGGGCGGACGATTACCTCGTCAAGCCGTTCCACCTCGACGAGCTGGCGGCGCGCATCCGTTCGCTGACGCGGCGCGTGCGCGGGGCCGCGGTGAACAAGCTGGAGGCCGGCGCGCTGAGCCTGGATCTGGGCGCCTTCGAGTGCTACTGGCACGGCCAGCGTGTCGACCTGACACGCCGCGAGTTCGCGCTCCTGCAGGCGTTGATGGAGCGCTCGGGACGCATCGTCCGCCGCGAGTCGCTCGAAAATTCCCTTTACGGCCCCGATAGCGCGATGAGCACGAGCGCGCTCGAGGTGCTGGTGCATTCCCTGCGTCGGAAGCTCAGCCACGACGCGATCCAGACCGTCCGCGGCTTCGGCTACATGGTGCCGCGGGAACCGCGATGAAGCTTTCGAGCCTGCGCGCCCGCCTGCTCGTGCTGATCGTGCTCGTGCTGGTGGCGCTGCTGCTGCCGCTCGGTTTCCTCAGCGCGAAGCACACACTCGAGGAAGTCGACGAGCTGTCGGACGGGCGCCTGGCGCAGGCGGCACGAACGCTCGAGGTGCTCGTGGGGCGCGTCGGTGTTGAGCATCTGCGCGAGCACCATCTCGAGCGGCTGCTCGTGCCCAGCGTGTCGAACCACCCGCAGGAACTGACCGTGCAGGGCAGGACCTTCGAGTCCGAGGTCGGTTTCCAGGTGTTCGATCGCGACGGCACGCTACTCCTGGCGACCGAGAACCTGGCGGAGGTGCCCCCGACGCAGGTCGCCGACGGCGCGTTCGAAGACATCCACAAGGGCAAGTACCAGTGGCGGGTCTTCACGCTCGTGATGGAGCGCGAGGGCGTGGTGATCCGCGCCGGCGAGCGCTACGACAGCCGCAACGAGATCACGCGCGCGCTCTGGCTGGAGCATGGCCTGCCGGCGTTGCTGGGCTTGCCCCTGATGGCCTTCCTCGTCGGACTGGCCATCCGGCGCGGCCTGGCCCCGTTGGACACGCTCGCCGCCGCCCTGAGTCGGCGCGAGCCGGGTAGCCGGGAACCGGTCGATCTGCCGGACGCGCCGGAGGAGTTGCGTCCCGTGGTCACGGCGCTGAACCAGCAGATCGAGCGCCTCGAAGGCGCGCTGGAGCGTGAGCGCCACTTCAGCGCGGACGTGGCTCACGAGCTGAGGACGCCGCTGGCCTCCACCATGATCAATCTGGAGGACGCGATGGCCTCCGCGCGGCCGGACGAGGCGCACACGGCTCTCGAGGCCGCGCGCGAGTGTCTCGTGTCGCTGGCCCGGCGCACCGAGCAGCTGCTCGCGCTGGCCCGCCTGGAAGCGGGTGCGGCGGCCGGGCCGCGAAGCCCGGTCGACCTGACCCAGCTGGCGCTGGACGTCGTCGACGAAATGGCCACGGTCATCGGCGCCGGCCACGTCGAGCTGGGCGTCGAGCTTCCCGACACGCTGGTGATCGAGGGGTACGGCACCGCCCTGCGGGCGCTGCTGCGCAATCTCGTGGAGAACGCCTTCCGGCATGCCCCGGCGGGCGGCCACGTGCAGCTGTCGATCCGGCAGGAGGGCGAGCGGGCGCGCATCGAAGTGGCCGACGATGGCCCCGGCATTCCGCCCGAGCGGCGGGCGGCGATGTTCACCCGCTTCCAGCGGGGCGCCGATACCCAGGCCGGGGGCTACGGTCTGGGCCTGTCGATCGTGCAGCGGGCGGTCGAGCTACACGGGGCGTCCATCCGGCTCGGGGACCCGGAGACGGGTACCGGCCTCGTGGTCGTGGTCGACATCCCTTTGCTTCCGGGTGCGTAACCAATTCGTCCAAGCATCGTCACGTCCTTGGGCGCATCCTCCGGAGCCATTCCCCACGGAGCCGTCACGATGAAGAATCCCGAAGCGACCAAGAAACTGCGCAAGGCCGACCTGCGGACCCCGTCGGGTCTCAGCGCCGACGCGACCCGTGACATCGCCGCGGGCCTGAACACGCTGCTCGCCGATACCTTCGCGCTGTACCTGAAGACGAAGAACTTCCACTGGCACATGTCGGGCCCGCGCTTCCGCGACCTGCACCTGCTGCTGGACGACCAGTCGGACCAGATCTTCAAGATCACCGACGACATCGCCGAGCGCGCGCGCAAGATCGGCGGCACGACGATCCGCTCGATCGGCAACGTGTCGCGGCTGCAGCGCCTGTCCGACAACGACGCGGACTTCGTGACGCCGCAGGACATGATCGCCGAGCTGCGCGACGACAACGAGCGCTTCGTCGGCTTCATGCGCGAACTGCACGGCGTATGCGACGAGTACGGCGACGTCGCGACGGCCAGCTTCCTCGAGAACTGGATCGACGAAGGCGAGCGCCGCGTGTGGTTCCTCTTCGAGATCGCGCGCGAGCACTGAGCCCGCGAACCAATGGTGGGAGCGGACCTGGCCGCGACGGCTTTTCGCCGGGAGCAACAGGGCCCGCGAAGCCCTTGTGGGAGCGGGCCTGGCCGCGACGGCTTTTCGCTTCGAGCAACAGGGCCTGTTGCTTCTCGCGAAGAGCGGTCGCGGCCAGGTCCGCTCCTACAGTCAAGGCGGTCGCAGGCCGGCCTTACTTCTTCGGCGTGGCGATCGCGCCGATCAGATCCTTGCCTTCGCCGCGCACGAGGTGGGGATACTTCAGGCCGCCGTGGTAGTCGACCTTGACCGTGCGGTATTCCTCGATGTCCTTGATCAGGAACTCGATCGGCGCCGTCGTGGACTTCGCGGCGGTGACGGCGTCCTTCAGCACCTGGCCGGAGTAGTCCTTGCCATCGACGGCGACGATCGTCACGCCGGGCACGAGTCCCGCCTTCGCCGAGATGCCCTCCCATTGCGCGTCGGTCACCACGCCCTTGTCGGACACCTGGATGCCCAGCGAATAGGCGAAGTTCACCGTCTTGCGGATCTTCTCGGCCGTCTTCGCGAACGCGGTCGGCTTGTCGTCGTAGACGAGCTTCCAGCCGCCGCCTTCGATGCCGTGCTCGGGTAGCGTGTCGCCCGTGTAGTCGAGGCGCTGGCGCAGGAACGTGGCCCAGTCGTACGGCTGCACGCCGTTGAGCGTCGAGATGACGTCGTCGAACGTATAGGTCTTCGGCTTGTAGCTTCCGTTGTCCATCCCGAAGAACGCGCGGGCGAATTCATCCAGCGTGTGCTTGCCGCCGGAGAGGTCGCGGATCTTCGTGTCGACGTCGAGCCAGAGCAGCTGGCCTTCCGGGTAGTAATCGGAGCTCCGGCGCAGGTTGGTCCAGCCCGTCGTGCCGCGCGACGACAGCGGGATGCCATCCGCCGTGTCCTGCAGCGAGCGCCATTCGCGACCCGTGCGCGCGGACATGTCCGCGGCGATCCCGGCCAGCGAGTCGCGCCATTGTTCGGTGGTCCAGATGCCCGAACGCGCCGTCAGCACGCCGGCCCAGTAATCCGTCATGCCCTCGTACACCCAGAGCAGGTCGTCCTGCATCGGCTCGGTGAACGTCGGCGTCCACAGATCGGCGGGGCGACGGAACTTGCCGTTCCACGAATGGATGTACTCGTGCGGCAGCAGCGTTCCGGCCGCGGCGTTGGCATCGGGATCGGTCAGGAAGTTGGCGAAGAGCCGATCGTCGCTGGACTGATGGTGCTCCAGTCCGAAGTGTCCGGTGTGGTCGGACGTGACCAGCAGGAAGTCGTAGTGATCGTAGTGGTGCGCGCCGAACAGCTTGTTCGCCTGCACGATGAGCGCGCGCTGCTTCGCGATCTGATCTTCCGTCGCCTTGACGCCGGCCGCGGTGTCGCCGGTGATGTTGAGGTGCACCTGCGTCGGCTGGCCCGGCGCGAGGTCGATGCGGTTGAAGTACTTGCCGGTCATCACCGGCGAGTCGACCAGGTTCTCGAAGCTCACCGGCCTGAAGCCGACCTCGTCGCCCGACTGCGACGCCGTCTCGAGCGCGGAGGCGAATTTCCAGCCCGCCGGCAGCTTGAGCGTCGGCTGGACCGTGATCTGACTGGTGTAGTACCCGGCCGGATAGAAGGCCACTTCGTTGAACGACAGCGGGATGTAGTTAGGCGTCGCCGGCGCCAGGTAGTCGAACGTCAGGTCGAGCTTGTCCACGCCTTCGGGCACGTCGACGTGGAACGCGTACATCTCCTTCAGGTCGCGGCGCCAGGGAATGCGCTTGCCGTTGCCGGTGACGATGAAACCCGCCACGTTGGAGAGCGGGCCCGAGGGGGCGTGCACGCCCGGGATCCACTTCGGATAGTAGAGGATCGCGTGGCCGGGCTTGACCGGGATGCTCTCGCGCACGTGATAGAGATGTCGCGACGCGTCGGAAAGATCGACGTGCAGCGTGAGGTTGCCGGGGTAGGGCTGGTCCGCGGCCACCGGGAGGTCGGCGGCGCGTGCCTGGGGCACGGAAAGGGCCATCGCGGCCGCGACGGCGGCGGCGAGGGTGGCGCGGCGGAACGGATGGCGCATGGCTCGTATCCTGGCGGCGTGGGTAGCCTTCGATACTCGGCGCGGGTCCGCGGGTGGGCGTGTGCCAGAGGTCATGGCCGTTCCGACCGCGTTTGAAACGGGGGACTTCGCGCGCACCATGGCCGCCGCTAGCATGGCGCCCATGAAAGCAAGCACGCTACGGCGCGTCCTCAACGCATGGCCGCCCTTCCTCTTCGCCGGTATCCGGGTCGTCGAGTTCGACACCTACCGCTACGCGAAGGTGCGCCTGAAACTCGCCTGGTACAACCGCAACTACGTGCGCACGCAGTTCGGCGGCAACCTCTTCTCCATGACCGATCCGTTCTGGATGATCATGGTGCTGAAGAGCCTCGGCAACGACTACATCGTGTGGGACCAGGCAGGCGAGATCCGTTTCGTCGCGCCGGGGCGCGAGGCCGTCTACGCGGAGTTCCGCGTCGAGGACACCGTCCTCGACCAGTTGCGCGCCGCCACCGCGAACGGCGAGAAATGCCTGCGCTGGTTCGATACCGACATCCGCACGGCGTCCGGCGAGCTGGTGGCGACGGTACGCAAGCAGCTCTACGTCAGGCGCAAGCGGCCGAAGGCCTGAGGGCGCCGCTCAGAAGAGCAGCGACGCCATCTTGCGGCGGTAGGCGCCGACGAGCGCGGCGTCGTCGATGGTGGCGAACGCAGCGAGCAGCCGCTTCTTCGCCTGGCCGTCCTGCCAGTCGCGCTGGCGCTTCAGGATGTCGAGGAACTGGTCGAGGCCGGCGGCGGCGTCGCCTTCGATCAGCAGGCGGACACCGAGCAGGTCGCGCGCCTCCCAGTCGTTGTCGTCCGATTGCACGCGCTGGCGCAGTTCGGCCAGCGAGGGTGCGCCGGTGAGCGCGCGGGCGAGTTCGAGCTGGCTGCGCAGGCGGACCGCGCGGGCGTCGGTCGCGAGGTTGGCGGGCAGGGCATCCAGTTCGGCCTGGGCCGGACCGACGTGGCCGGCGCGCATCAGCGCCAGGGCGAGGTCGAGCTTCAGCTCCGGTCGCTCCGGTTCCGCGGCGATCGCCTGCTGGATACGGTTGATGGCGTCCTCGGGCGTCTCGGCGGGCGCGTCGACGTCGTCGGCGACCTCGCCACCTTCGGCCGCTTCGATACCGTTGCGGGCGAGGAACTCGCGGATCTGACCTTCCGGCAGCGCGCCGGCGAAACCGTCCGCCATCTGCCCGTCCTTGATCAGGATCACCGTCGGGATGCTGCGCACGCCGAACATCGCCGCGAGCTGCTGCTCGGCCTCGACGTCGATCTTGGCCAGGCGGAACGCGCCGTTGAACTCCCCGGCGAGCTTCTCGAGGATCGGGCCCAGGGTCTTGCAGGGGCCGCACCATTCGGCCCACAGGTCCACGAGGATCGGGGTCTGCAGGGAGGCCTGGATGACGTCGCTCTCGAACCCGGCCGTGGTCGCGTCGAAGACATGTTCACTGCGGGTCTGGGCGCTGCTCACGGGGGTGCTCCTGGCGAATGGGAATGCCCCGTAAGTCGGGGAAGACGGCGAGCTTATCAAGGGACGACGCCATTTTAGGAACAGTCCTACCCCGCTCGTCATGCGCCGTTTACGGGGATTTGCGATCATAGGGCGCGGGCCGTTGCGGCCGCGTACCGCTTGGAAGGCATGCACACAGCCCAGGATCTCATCGTCTGCGAACACTGCGACTCCGTCTACCGGAGGCGCACGCTCGCGCGTGGCGAAGTGGCCGACTGCGCCGTCTGCGGCGCGGTCCTCGACCGACACCAGTGGGTGAGCGTCGACGGGCAGTTCGCGCTGATCGTCACGGCCTTCATCGTGTTCGTGATCGCCAACGTGTCGCCCATCGTCACGCTGGGGCTGTCGGGGATGAGCGCCGCCACCACCCTCTGGGGCGCCGTGATCGCCATGTGGAACGACGGCGCCCAGATCGTCGCGTTCCTGAGCGCCATGACGTTGTTCTTCTTCCCGCTCAGCCAGATCCTCATCTTCGGCTGGGTGCTCTGGTTCGCCCGGTCCGGCCGCCGCGCGCCGTGGTTCGCGCAGGCGATGACGGCGCTGGTCAGCGTGAAGCCGTGGAGCATGATCGAGGTCTTCATGCTCGGCACCCTCGTGGCCGTCGTGAAGGCCCACACCTATTTCGACGTCGTGCCGGGCGCCGGCATCTGGGCGTTCGGGGTGCTCACGCTGCTGATCACGGTGTTCTCCAGCCTGGATCCGCGCGAGCTCTGGACCCTGACCCGCGAGGACAAGGCATGAAGGCCCCGCCGAGAGCCGTCGATCTGGGCATCATGGCCTGCCACGTCTGCCGCCTGGTCACCGCGTACACGGACGACCACCGTGCCCGCTGCCCGCGATGCGGCGCCGCGCTGCACGCGCGCAAGACCGGCAGCATCGCACGCGCCTGGGCGCTCCTTCTGGCCGCGGCGATGTTCTACATCCCGGCCAACGTGTTCCCGATCATGCGCACGCAGAGCCTGTCGTCCAAGGACGACAACACCATCCTGAGCGGCATCGTCGAGCTCTGGCGGGCCGGCTCGCCAGGGCTGGCGGCGATCGTCTTCACGGCGAGCATCATCGTGCCCATGCTCAAGTTCATCATCCTGGGCTACCTGCTGGTGTCGGTGCAGCGGTCGAGCGGCTACGTGGCCCGTCAGCGGACGAAGCTCTACCGCTTCGTCGAACTGGTCGGCTACTGGTCGATGCTCGACGTCTTCGTCGTCGCGATCCTCTCTGCCCTGGTGCATTTCAAGATTCTGAGTCGCGTCGAGCCGCTGCCCGGCGTGGTGTATTTCGGCATCGTCGTCGTGCTGACGATGCTTTCGGCCATGAGCTTCGATCCCCGGCTGATCTGGGACAACAGGAAGAAATCGCAATGAGCGACGCCAACGCAGGAAACACGCCGCCGCAGGACGACGACCTGCCCCAGCCGGTGGTGCGGAAATCCAAACTCGGCTTCTCGCTGATCTGGCTGGTGCCGATCGTCGCCGCGCTGGTGGGCATCTCGCTGCTGGTCAACCACGTGATGTCGGCCGGCCCGAAGATCACGGTCACGTTCCAGACCGCCGAGGGCATCGAGGCGAACAAGACCCAGGTCAAGTACAAGAACGTGGTGATCGGCAAGGTCACCACCATGCGCCTGTCGAAGGACCGCAGCCACATCAGCGTGGCGATCGAGCTCGACAAGGACGCCCGCGCATTCGCCACCAAGGGCACGCGCTACTGGGTGGTCCGTCCGCGCATCGGCGCCAGTGGCGTGTCGGGCATCGACACCCTCCTTTCCGGCGCCTTCATCGGTGCGGACGCCGGCGATTCCGACGAGGACCAGTCCGACTTCACGGGGCTCGAGGCGCCGCCGGCGGTGACGCACGGCGCGCCGGGGCGCCGCTTCGTGCTGCACGCCGGCGACCTCGGCTCGCTGGATATCGGCTCGCCCGTTTATTACCGCCGCATCCAGGTGGGACGCATCGTCTCGTATCAGCTCGACAAGGACGGCAAGGGCGTGTCCCTTCAGCTGTTCGTCGACGGCCCGAACGACCGCTTCGTCACCAAGGACACGCGGTTCTGGAATGCCAGCGGTGTCGACGTCTCGCTGGGTGCCGACGGCCTGAAGCTCAACACCCAGTCGATCGCGACCGTGATCGCCGGCGGCGTCGCCTTCCAGGATCCCCCGGGCCCGCACGAGGAGGCCCCTGCGGCCGAGATGGCCGAATACACCCTGTTCGGCGACCAGACGACGGCGCTCGCGCCACCCGACGGCAAGCCGCGCTACATCCGCATGCGCTTCGAGCATTCGTTGCGTGGCCTCGCCGTCGACGCGCCGGTGGAGCTGCTGGGCATGAAGGTGGGTCGCGTCGTGTCGGTCAACCTCGACTACGACCCGGTCACGAAGAAGTTCCCCGTGATCGTCGGCGCGCTCGTCTATCCGCAGCGTCTCGGCCAGGCCCACGAGAAGCTGGCCAAGGCCGTCGGCGGGCCGGACGACGACAGCATGTTCCCGCGCATCATGAGCGGGCTCGTCGCCCATGGCCTGCGTGCGCAGGCCCGCAGCGGCAACCTGCTCACGGGGCAGCTCTACATCGCGCTCGACTTCGATCCGAAGGCGCCGAAGGTGGCGTTCGACGCCAGCGCGAAGCCGGTCGAGATCCCGACGACGGCGGGCGACTTCGACCATCTGCAGGAACAGATCTCCAGCATCGTCGATAAGGTCGAGAAGATTCCGTTCGATTCGATCGGACGCAACCTCGACGGCAGCCTGAAGGAACTGCAGGGCACGCTGAAGAACGTGAACACCGAGATCCTGCCCGAGGCGAAGAAGACGCTCCAGGGCGTGAACCAGACCGTGGGCACGGCCAACGACGCGCTGTCCGAGAACTCGCCGTTGCAGCAGAACATCGCCAACACGCTGGAAGAACTGCAGCGCACCGTGCGCTCGGTCCGTGCGTTCACCGATTACCTCGGCCGGCATCCGGAAGCGCTGCTGCGCGGCCGCGGCAGCGACGCGCCGCCGAAGATCAGCACCCCGTCCCCGAAGCAGGGCAAGGAAGAACAGCCATGATCCAGACCCTTCGCCTCGCCGGCGTTTCCCTCCTGCTCGCCGGTCTCGCGGCGTGCGCCTCGGCGCCGACGCATTTCCACACGCTGATCCCGCCGTCGGCGCCGCTGGCGGGCGCGACCGCGCCCTTCGTGATCGACGTGCTGCCGGTGAACGTCCCGCCGCAGGTCGACCAGCCCTCGCTGGTGTTGCGCCAGGGCGCCAGCGGCATCGCGGTGCTCGACGGCGAGCGCTGGGCGTCGCCGCTCGGCGACGAGATTCGCGGCGCGTTGTCCGCCGATCTCTCGGCTCGGCTCGGCACCCACGACGTCCATGGTCTGCCACGGGCGAAGGACGCCAGGGTCGTTCGCGTGCAGCTCGACGTCCGCCGCTTCGATTCCGAAGTGGGTGGCGAGGCGACGCTGGAAGCGTCGTGGGCCGTCCGTGGCGCCGACCAGGCGGCGACGTGCGCCTCCCGCGTGGCGGAGCCGGCGGGCGGCAGCTACCAGAGCCTCGTCGACGCCCACCAGCGTGCGCTGGGGAAGGTGGCCGACCAGGTGGCGGCCGCCGCGCGGGCGGTCGCCGCCGGCCAGCCGGCCACCTGCGGCGCGCCGCGGTAACGCGCCCAAGGCTTGGCCCGTATGCCCTTCGTGGGATAGTCTCCCGCGATTGAGCGCCGCGTTTTTCGCGCGGCCACCCGAGCATTCGACTGGTACCGAGAACATGCAGGACACCCACGATCAGGGCACGCGCGAGCAGGGCGGTTACGCGCCGGACGTCGTCGAGACGGCCGCCCAGCGCTTCTGGAACGACACCCGCGCCTTCGAGGTGACCGAGGACGCCGGCAAGCCGAAGTACTACTGCCTGTCGATGCTGCCCTACCCGTCGGGCGCCCTGCACATGGGCCACGTGCGCAATTACACGATCGGCGACGTCATAAGCCGCTTCCAGCGCCAGCAGGGCCGGAACGTCCTGCAGCCGATGGGCTGGGACGCCTTCGGCCTGCCCGCCGAGAACGCCGCCATCAAGAACCGCACGGCGCCGGCGAAGTGGACGTACAAGAACATCGAGCACATGCGCGATCAGCTCAAGCGCATGGGCTTCGCCTACGACTGGACCCGCGAGGTCACCACCTGCAAGCCCGAGTACTACCGCTGGGAACAGCAGATGTTCACCCGGCTGATGAAGAAGGGCCTGGTGTACCGCAAGAACAGCGTCGTGAACTGGGATCCGGTCGACCAGACCGTGCTCGCCAACGAACAGGTGATCGACGGCCGGGGCTGGCGTTCGGGCGCGGTGGTCGAGAAGCGCGAGATCCCGCAGTGGTTCCTCAAGATCACGGCCTACGCGCAGGAGCTCCTCGACGGCCTCGACACGCTGCCGGGCTGGCCGGACGCGGTCAAGACGATGCAGCGCAACTGGCTGGGCCGTTCGGAAGGCCTCGAGATCACCTTCGACGTCGACGGCGGTAACGATCCCGTGACCGTGTTCACCACGCGCCCCGACACGCTGATGGGCGTGTCGTACGTGGCGGTGGCGGCCGAGCATCCGATCGCGACGCGCGCGGCGCTCGACAACCCGGGCCTCGCCGCGTTCATCGAATCGTGCAAGGCGGGCGGCGTGTCCGAAGCCGAGCTCGAAACGCAGGACAAGCGCGGCTACTACACGGGCGTGGACGCCACGCATCCGCTCACCGGCGAGAAGGTGCCCGTGTGGGTCGCCAACTTCGTGCTGATGGGCTACGGCACCGGCGCCGTCATGGCCGTGCCGGGTCACGACCAGCGCGACTGGGAATTCGCGCAGAAGTACTCGCTGCCCATTCGCATGGTGGTGGTCGACCAGGGCGTCGTCGACGCCGTGGCCGAGCTCACTCGCGACCTCGCCGCGGAAGGCACGGACACCGTGCAGAACGCGCTCGACGGCGGTTCGTCGGACGCCTACCAGTCCTCGGCCGCGGTCGAGACGGTGAAGACGTTCGAAACCAACATCCAGACGGTCGGCGCGTACACCGAGTACGGCACGCTGACCAACTCCGGCGAGTTCGACGGCCTCGATTTCCGCGGCGCGTTCGACGCGATCGCGGCGAAACTGGAGGCCATGGGCCGCGGCGAGCGTCGCGTGAACTGGCGCATCCGCGACTGGGGCGTC
Organism: Luteibacter sp. 3190; assembly: GCF_031456385.1. Classification (NCBI taxonomy): domain Bacteria; kingdom Pseudomonadati; phylum Pseudomonadota; class Gammaproteobacteria; order Lysobacterales; family Rhodanobacteraceae; genus Luteibacter; species Luteibacter sp. 3190. Next base: position 81,728 of record NZ_JAVDUO010000001.1, read on the forward strand.
AGCCGTCAGCGTTACTGGGGCTGTCCGATCCCGGTGATCTACTGCCCGCAGTGCGACGCCGTGCCGGTGCCGGAAGACCAGCTGCCGGTGGTGCTGCCCGAAGACGTCGAGTTCTCCGGCGTGCAGTCGCCGATCAAGGCCGATCCGGAGTGGCGCAAGACCACCTGCCCGAACTGCGGCGGCCCGGCCGAGCGGGAAACCGACACGTTCGACACCTTCATGGAGTCGAGCTGGTACTACGCTCGCTACACCAGCCCCGGTGCCAACGGCCAGGTGGACGAGCGCGCGAAGTACTGGACGCCCGTCGACCAGTACATCGGCGGCATCGAGCACGCGATCCTGCACCTGCTGTATTTCCGTTTCTATCACAAGCTGATGCGCGACGAAGGGCTCGTGGACAGCGACGAGCCGGCCACCAATCTCCTGTGCCAGGGCATGGTGATCGCCGAGACGTACTTCCGTAAGGAGGCCGACGGCTCGTCCACGTGGTTCAACCCGGCCGATGTCGACGTGCAGCGCGACGAGCGCGCGCGCATCGTCGGCGCGGTCCTGCGCGCCGATGGCCAGCCGGTCGAGATCGGCGGCGTCGAGAAGATGTCCAAGTCGAAGAACAACGGCGTGGACCCGCAGTCGATGGTGTCCAAGTACGGTGCCGACACCGTCCGCCTGTTCTCGATGTTCGCCGCGCCGCCCGACCAGTCGCTGGAATGGAACGAGGCCGGCGTCGAGGGCATGGCGCGCTTCCTGCGACGCCTGTGGCGCGACGTCTCCGCCCATGCCGAGTCCACGCCCGGTCCCGGCGACGCGTCCGGCGACGCGGCACGCAAGGCGATCCGTCGCCAGCTGCACGAGACCATCCAGAAGGTGGGCGACGACATCGGCCGCCGGCAGTCGTTCAACACCGCGATCGCCTCGCTGATGGAACTGCTGAACGCGCTGGGCAAGTTCGACGACGCCAGCGCGCAGGGCGTCGCCCTGAAGCAGGAGGCCTTCACGGCCATGGTCCAGCTGATCAACCCGTTCACCCCGCACATGGCCCACGCGCTGTGGCAGGTGCTGGGTCACGGCGAGACGCTGGTGGAGGACGCCGGCTGGCCGCAGGTCGACCCGTCCGCGCTGGTCCGCGACTCGCTGACCTACGCGGTGCAGGTGAACGGCAAACTTCGCGCTACCATCGAGGTGCCGGCGACGGCCTCGAAGGACGAGGCGGAAGCGATGGCGCGGGCCGAGCCGAACGTGGCCCGCCTGCTGGAAGGCCAGACCGTGCGCAAGGTGATCGTCGTGCCCGGCAAGATCGTCAACATCGTCGCAGGATAACCATGAGCCCGAACCTCCTTCGTTCGCTTCGCATCGCCGCGGTCGTTTCCGTCGTGGCGCTGGTCAGTGCCTGCGGCTTCCATCTGCGGCAGAGCGCGGCCCTGCCGCCGGGCATGAAGAAGATCCACCTCATGGTGTCCGGGGGCGGAAAGCTGGAACGCGAGCTCACCCGCGCGCTGGAGAACTCCGACGCCACGGTCGTCGACAAGCCGGCCGCCGACGCGTCCGAGCTGGCCATCACGTCCAACACCTTCCGTACCGATTCGCTGACCGTGAGCGGTACCGCCCGCGTGACCGAATACGCCGTGCGCTACCACGTCGACTTCAACGTCAAGGCGGCCGACGGCACCGTGATCGTTCCCTCGCAGTCGGTCGACATGTCGCGCGAGTTCAGCTACGACGCGCAGAACACGATCGGCACCGCCAGCCAGACCGAAGAGCTGCAGCGCAGCCTCATCGGCGACATGGTCCAGGCGATCCTGTTCCGCCTGCAGGCCGCGCGCACGCACCCTGCGGTGGCCGCGCCCGCGCAGGCGCCCGCCGCGTCGAACTGACCCTTAAGCACCCGTGCCGTTCAATCCCGTCCAGTGGCAGAAGCACCTCGCCGGCGACCGTCTGGCGCCGGTGTACCTGCTGGCCGGGGAGGAACTCCTGGTCCTCGAGGCCGCCGACGCCGTTCGCGCGATGGCCCGGCGGCTCGATTACACCGAGCGCGACGTGCTCGAAGCCGACAGCCGCTTCGACTGGGACGATCTCGCCCGCGCCTCGGCGGGATTGTCGCTGTTCGCGACCCGGCGCCTGCTCGACCTGCGCCTCGCGGGCGGCCGTGCGGGCAAGGAAGGTGGGGCCGCGATCGCCGCGTTCGTCGCCGATCCGCCGCCCGACACGTCGCTGCTGATCACGGCCACCGAGTGGAGCAGCAAGCACGAGGCCGCCTGGACGAAGACCGTGGACCAGGGCGGCGTACAGGTCGTCTTCAACGCCCCGCGGCCGCACGAGTGGGGCCAGTGGATCGGCGCCCGCCTCGCGTCGCGCGGCCTGAAAGCGACGCCCGATGCGGTCGCGATGCTCGCCGAGCGGGTCGAGGGCAACCTCCTCGCCGCCGCGCAGGAGATCGACAAGCTCGTGGTCCTGGCCGGCGACCAGCGGCTGGATGCCGCGACGCTCGAAGGTCTCGTGGCCGACAGCGCCCGGTTCGACGCGTTCAAGCTCACCGACGCCGCGTTCGCGGGGGAGGGCGGCCGCGCGCTGCGGATCCTCGCCGGACTGCGGGCCGAGGGCGACGAACTCATCGCGTTGATGGGCTGGCTGGTCAACCAGCTGCAGCTGGCCATGCGCCTCGCCAACGCGCGCGATTTCGGCGCGCAGGCCAAGGCCGAGCGACTCTGGCCCGCGCGCGAGCAACTGTTCCGCAAGGCGCTGCGCCGCGCTCCGCGCGAGCACTGGATGGCCTGCCTCGCCCGTGCCGCGCGCATCGACCGCATGGCCAAGGGCCGCGAGCAGGGCGACGCCTGGCTCGAAGCCGAGCGCCTCGTCGCGGCCATCGCCGAACCCCGTGCCGCGGCCGCCTTCGCATGAGCGAACCGCGTCCGCTGGCGATCCTGGGTGGCACCTTCGATCCGATCCATCACGGCCACCTGCGCGCCGCGTGGGAAGCCGCCGAGGCGCTCGACGCCGAAGTGCGCCTCGTCCCGGCCCGGACGCCACCGCACCGGCCGCCGCCGGTCGCCGACGCGGCCGGTCGCGTGGCGCTGCTGCGCGCGGCGCTCGCGGGACAGGATCGCCTGACCCTCGACACCCGCGAACTCGACCGCGACGGCCCCTCCTACACAGTGGACACGCTGGCCTCCCTGCGTGCCGACATCGGCCCCGATCGTCCGCTGGTGTTGCTGGTGGGCGCCGACGCCTTCGCGGGCCTGGCGTCGTGGCACCTGTGGCAGGACCTCTTCACCTTCGCGCACGTCGGCGTGCTGACGCGGCCCGGCGCCGCGCACGAGCCAGTCGGCGAACTTGCCGGATTCGTGGAGGGCCGCCGCGCCGACCGCGTCCACGGGCCCGCGGGCTCCGTGGTGGACATCGCGATCACGCCCCTGGACATCGCCGCCACGGCCATTCGTGAGGCGTTCGCGGCAGGCGGCGAGCCCCGGTTCCTCCTCCCCACGGCCTGCTTCGACGACGAGGCGCTGCTGGCGCCGTACCGCGCCCTCGGCCGGTGACGGATCCTCGGTAGCTGCCGCGGCATTTGACGCCGCCGCCCCGGGCGGGCGTTATACTGGCCGCGACGCCGGCATTCCGCCGCACGAGGTTTCCCCATCTTGAGTTCGACCGCATCCCGCAAGGCCAAATCCGCCGCCGGCAACGAGCACCTGCGCAAGCGCGTGGTGGCAGCCCTTGAAGACCTCAAGGCCAAGGACGTCCGGGAAATCGACGTCCGCGGCAAGACCTCCATCGCCGACATCCTGTTCATCGCGTCGGGCACCTCGGCCCGCCACGTGAAGTCCATCGCCGACGAAGTCATCAAGTTCGCGAAGGAAGCGGGCGTGATGCCGCTCGGCGTCGAAGGCCAGACCGAAGCCGAATGGGTGCTGGTCGACCTCGGCGACATCATCGTGCACGTCATGATGCCGCGCATCCGCGAGTTCTACGGCCTCGAGCGCCTGTGGACCGTGGGCGACGACGGCGCCGAAGCCGCCAACGACTGAGCCCGCCATGCGGGCTCGCCTCATTGCCGTCGGCGAGCGCATGCCGGCCTGGGTGGCCGAAGGGTTTGCGGAATATCGCAAACGCCTCTCGCACGAGCTGCCCCTCGAACTGATCGAGATCAAGCCCGGCGTTCGCGGCAAGGGCCGCGACGACGCGCGGGCGATCGTGGACGAGGGCGCGGCCATCCTGGCGGCGCTGCCGCGGGATATCCATGTCATCGCCCTCGACGGCCGCGGCCGCTCGTGGTCGAGCGAGGATCTGGGCCAGCAGCTGGAGCAGTGGCGGATGAACGGGCGCGACCTCGCGTTCCTCATCGGCGGGCCGGACGGCCACGCGCCCGATGTCCTCGCGCGAGCCGACCAGCGCTGGTCGCTCGGTCCGCTGACGTTGCCGCACATGCTGGTGCGGCTCGTCCTCGCCGAGCAGCTCTACCGCGCCACGACGCTCGTCGCGGGCCATCCCTATCACCGCGCCTGAAGGAATCGCCGTGCTGTACCTGGCCTCGCAATCGCCTCGCCGCCGCGAGCTCCTCGACCAGCTCGGGCAGCCGCACCGCACGCTGGACGTCGACGTCGCCGAGGTTCGCGCGCCGGGTGAAGCGCCTGACGACTACGTGGCCCGCGTCGCGCTGGACAAGGCGCGTGCGGGATTCGCGCGCGTCGCGGGGGAGCCGGGTGCGCGCGTGCTGGCCGCCGACACCGAAGTGATCCTGGGCGACGAGGTGTTCGGGAAGCCGCGCGACGCGGACGACGCCGCGGCGATGCTGGCGCGGCTCTCGGGCCGCGAGCACCGTGTCGTGTCCGCCGTCTGGCTGGTCGATTCGGAGGGCGAGCGTCATGCCATTTCGGTGTCCAGCGTGCGCTTCGCGCCGCTCGACGCATCGCGCATCGCCGACTACGTCGCGAGCGGCGAGTGGTCCGGCAAGGCCGGCGCATACGCCATACAGGGCCGCGCGGGCGCCTTCGTCGCGCACCTGGCCGGCAGCTACTCCGGTGTCATGGGTCTTCCGCTGTTCGAAACGTGCGAACTCCTTCGCGGTCAGTGACAGGTCGTCTGCGCACGGCTATAAAGCATGATGACTGAAGGAAAAGGGACGGCGGTGAGCGAGGAAATCCTGATCAATGTCACGCCGCGTGAGACCCGCGTCGCGATCGTCGAGAACGGCATGCTCCAGGAAGTCCACGTCGAGCGCGCGCAGAAGCGCGGCTACGTGGGCAACGTCTACAAGGGCCGCGTGCAGCGGGTGATGCCCGGCATGCAGGCCGTCTTCGTCGAGATCGGACTGGAGCGCGCCGCGTTCCTGCACGCCTCGGACATCGTGCGGCCCTCGCTGCCTCCCACCGACGCGCCGGGCGAAGGCAAGTCGAACGGGCACGGTCCGGTGCCGCCGATTTCGGAGCTGGTCCACGAAGGCCAGGAAATCGTCGTGCAGGTGGTGAAGGATCCCATCGGGAGCAAGGGCGCCCGCCTGTCGACGCACCTGTCGATTCCTTCGCGCTACCTCGTCCTGCTGCCGCATTCGCGCACGCTCGGCGTCTCGGTGCGCATCGAGGAGGAGGCCGAGCGCCAGCGGCTGAAGGACATCATCAATCCGCTCATCGGCGAGAACCACCTCGGCTACATCGTGCGCACGAACGCGGAAGGCCAGTCCGAGGAGTCGCTCGCCTTCGACGTGACCTACCTGGGCAAGGTGTGGCGCGTCGTGCAGGAGAACATCCAGAAGGCGAAGGTCGGCGAGCGCGTGTACGAGGAGCTGTCGCTCCCGTTGCGCTCGCTGCGCGACTCGCTGAACGACGGCATCGAGAAGGTGCGCGTGGATTCACGCGAGACCTACGAGAAAACCGTCAAGTTCGTCGCGAAGTTCATGCCGGTGCTGTCCGACCGCATCGAGCACTACGCCGGCGAACGGCCCATCTTCGATCTGTACGGCGTGGAGGACGAGATCCAGCGCGCCCTGCGCAAGGAGGTGCCGCTGAAGTCCGGCGGCTACCTGATCGTGGACCAGACCGAAGCGATGACCACCATCGACGTCAACACGGGCGGCTACCTCGGCAGCCGCAACCTCGAGGAGACCGTGTACCGCACGAATCTCGAGGCCGCGCAGGCGGCGGCGCGGCAGCTGCGGCTGCGCAACCTCGGCGGCATCATCATCATCGACTTCATCGACATGACCGACGACGAGCACAAGCGGCAGGTGCTGCGCATGCTCGAGAAAGGCCTGACGAAGGACCACGCGAAGACCACGGTCTACCCGATGTCCGCGCTGGGCCTGGTCGAAATGACGCGCAAGCGCACGACGGAAAGCCTGGAGCGCCAGCTGTGCGAGCCCTGTCCCGCGTGCAGCGGCCGCGGCACGCTGAAGACCGCGGAAACCGTCATCTACGAGATCTTCCGCGAGATCACGCGCGCCGTGCGGCAGTTCAACGCGCAGAAGCTCCTCGTGATGGCGAGTCCGAAGGTCGTCGGCCGGATCCTCGAGGAAGAGTCGGCGGCGGTCGCCGAGCTCGAGGAATTCATCGCCAAGAGCATCCGCTTCCAGGCGGAAGAGCATTATTCGCAGGAACAGTTCGATGTCGTTCTGCTCTGAACCCGGCGCGCGTCGCGGGACGCCGGGCCGGTGAGTCCGGACTGGCGCCATCGCGCACGCCGCCTGCGATTCCTCGGTCTTGGACTCGTCGCGAGCGTCCTCGTCGCGCTCGCGCTGGTGATGGCGCTCGGGCAGCTGTTGCTGCCCCTCGCCGCGCACTATCCCGAGCGCGTCGCGGCGATGCTCAGCGAGCGGCTCCGGCGCCCCGTCCACTTCGCATCGATGGAAGGCTTCTGGCGGCCATCGGGCCCGTTGTTCGTGATGCGCGACGTGACGATCGGCGCGACCGAGGGCGGCGACGCGCTGCACCTGCCGCAAGCCGCGGTGAAACTCGATTTCGGCGCGTTCGTCCTGCCGTCCCGCCACCTCATCAACCTGCAATTGCGCGACCTGCGACTGGGCCTCCGGCGCGCGGCGGATGGCCGCTGGAGCATCGACGGCTTCGGCGCGGGCGGCGGTACGCAGAAGGTGTCGTTCGGCAACCTGTCCGCCGATCTGTGGCTCGGCAACCTGCACCTCGACATCGCCGACGACACGACCGGGCGTCACTACGGTCTCATCGCCGATCAGCTCCGCCTCAGCCTGCAGGGCCATGCCATCCGCTTCGGCGCGATGCTCCGTCGTGAGAACGTCGGCGGCATGCTCACGGCGGCGGGCCGCTTCGCAGAAGACGGATCGAGCGGGCGTATCTACGTCGACGGCAGCGACGTCGACTTCAAGGCGCTGACCGGCGACTTCGATGTCGGCGGCTACGCGCTCGCCGGCGGCGAGGGACGCTTCGAATCCTGGCTCGACTGGCGCGATGCCCAGGTCGTGCGCGCGACGTGGAAGATCGATCTCGACAACCTCGCCGTGCGCGGTCCGTCGCGGACGGTAAAGACCGCCGGCCTGCACGGCATCGTCGATCTGCATCGCACGCCGCAGGGCGAGCGCATCGACTGGGCGGGCGCCGACGGCAGCGATCTCGCGCTCGTGCTGCGCCACGCGGGCGACAAGAGCAGCGGCACGCTGGTCGCGCGCAACCTCGATCTCGCGCCGCTGCTGCCGTGGGGCGGCGTGGCGCCGGCCGTGTCGCCGTCGCTGGCGCGCTGGCTCGGCGAAGGGCGGCCGCGCGGGCGATTCGATCAGGCGCGCGCCGACTGGAATTCCGACGAGGGCGTGACGTTCGCGCACGCGTCGTTCTCCGGCCTCGGCATCGACGCCAGCGGCACGCTGCCCGGCATCTCGTCGCTGAAGGGCGAGATCTTCGGCGACCAGGGCGCGCTGGCGCTCAGCCTGCCGACCCAGGCGACGACCATCGACGCCACGGGCGTCTTCCGCAAGCCGTTCGTGATGTCGTCGCTCGGTGGCAGCATCGCCGTGCACAAGGAAGACGGCGACTGGCACGTCGGCGTCGATCCGCTCGATTTCCGCGGCGAAGGTTACGGCGGGCAGGCGCGCGGCGAACTCGTGCTTCCCGCCGCCGATACCGGTCCTTTCATGGATCTCTACGTGGCCCTCGGGGAGGGCGACGTCCCGGCCGCCAAGCTGTTCTGGCCGATCCATTCGATGTCGGAAGGCGCGCAGAACTGGCTCAACCGGGGCCTCGTGTCCGGCCACATCGAAGGCGGCTCGGCGCTCATCCACGGCAACCTGCGCGATTTCCCGTTCCGCAACCAGGAAGGACGGTTCGAGGCGCGTGCCGAGATCGACGATCTCGTGCTCGACTACGGCGCCGGCTGGCCACGCGCCGAAGGCGTGTCCGTCACCGCGAACTTCATCGGCAACGGGATGTACGTCGAAGCCAGTGAGGGTCACTCGCTCGGCAACGCCGTGAGCGCGGCGACCGCCGCGATTCCCGATTTCGCCGATGGCGTGCTCGATCTGAAGGTGAGCGGCGCGGGCACGGGCAACAGCTTCCTCGACTTCATCAAGAACAGCCCCGTGGCGAGCCGTAGCCGCGAGGCCATCGACAAGATGAAGCTCGGCGGCACCGGCGAGTTCGGGTTCAATCTCCTGCTTCCCCTGAAGGACGCGAAGGCGTTCACCCTGCAGGGCAGGGCGTCGATCAAGGACGCCGACCTCGTCGCCGACGCATGGAAACTGCGCCTCGACCGGATCACCGGGCCGATGACGTTCGACGGCGCGGGCTTCAGCGCGAAGGGTCTGACGACGGCTTTCCGCGGACAGCCGGCGCAGCTCGACCTCGCGATCGCCGGCGCCACCGGCGACCCGTCCACGATCGTCGACGCATCCGTGTCGGGCGCGTTCACGGTCGGCGAGATGACCGGCGAGTACGAAAGCCTGAAATGGCTCGGCGACATCGCGAAGGGGCGTGGGAATTTCCGCGTCGGGTTCGATCTGCGCAAGACGGGGAAGGGCGACGAGACCGCGCAGACCCTGCGCGTCGATTCCGACCTCCGCGGCGTCGAGCTGACCATGCCCACGCCGGTGAAGAAAGCCGCCAACGTGGCCACGCCGCTGTCGGTGACCGTCGGCATTCCGGTCGACGGCGCGCGGCTCGATCTCGCGCTGGACGACGTGGTCCGCGGCCGTCTGCGTCTTCCGACCGACAAGGAACCGATCGCCGCCGCGTTCAATCTCGGCAGCGCGGCACCCGCCACGATGCCCGCGCAGGGTTACCTGATCGGCGGTCATGCGGCGAAGCTCGACGTGTCCGGGTGGGTGCAGTACGTCGTCGGTCTTTCGACGGGCGGCACGGGCCCGGGGCTGTCGTCGCTCGACGTCGCCGCCGACGACGGCGAAGTCTTCGGCCAGCATTTCGCCAACATGCACATCGTCGCGAAACCCGGGCCGCAGGAGCTCGCGTTGCGCGTCGACAGCGACGGCATGGCCGGGCAGCTCACGGTACCCAACGACGACCTCCGCCGCCGTGGCATCACGGCACGGATGGATCGCCTCTGGTGGCCCGCCGCCGACGACGCGGCGGACGCCGCGAAGAAGGGCAAGGCCGCCGCAGGCGCCGCGGCGACGACCGCCGCCACGGTCGCGAAGGCCGAGGATGCGACGTCCGACGCCACGAAGAAGCCCGTCGATGCGAACGAAGCGGGCGTCGCGCCGGCCAGCCTGCCACCGCTGCACCTGCAGGTGACGGACATGCGGCTGGGCAAGGCGAAGCTTGGCGAGGCGCGTCTCGAGACGTGGCCCACCGACGAAGGCATGCACATCGACCAGCTCCGCGCGCAATCGAAGAACGTGCAGATCACGGCCACGGGCGACTGGAACGGCGACGCGAAGCGCAGTCGCACCCACCTCGTCATGGGCTTCGTGTCCGAGGACGTCGCCCGCATGATGGACGCCCTCGGCTTCGCGGGCATCCTGCAGGGCGGCCGCACCGAGGCGCACCTCGACGCCACGTGGCCCGGTGGCCCGTCCGCCCTCGCTCTGGCCAACATGGACGGTACGCTGAAGGTCGACGTGGCCAACGGACGCATCCTCGAAGTGCAGCCCGGCGTGGGGCGCCTGTTCGGACTGGTATCGGTGACCGAACTGCCGCGGCGCCTGTCGCTCGACTTCGGCGACGTGCTCGGCAAGGGATTCGCGTTCGATGCCATCACCGGCGATTTCCGTTTCGCCAACGGCAACGCCACGACGCAGAACCTCAAGATCCGGGCCCCTGCGGCCGAGATCACGATCACCGGCCGCGCCGGCCTCAAGGCGCGCGACTACGACCAGCAGGTGCTCGTCGTGCCACACGTGGGCAGCAGCCTGCCCGTGGTCGGCGCGCTCGCGGGTGGCCCGGTCGGCGCCGCCGCGGGCCTCGCGGTCCAGGGCATCCTCGGCCGCGGCCTCAACCAGGCGGCGCGCAAGCGCTACTCGGTGACGGGTTCCTGGGACAAGCCGGTATTCACCCCGATCGACAAGGGGCCGCCCTCCTCGGCGCCGCCCTTGCGCTGATAGCGGGTACGGTGTCTCAGCGCTTCTGCCGGCGGAACGGGAAGAGCTGCTGGCGGATGAAGCCATCCGGCATGTAGTCACCGACGACCCCGTACTTCTCCGGGAACGTCTTCGTCGACTTCACCGCCGTGCCGAACAGGTAATCGAGGAACGCGTAATGGGCGGCGTAGTTCCTGTCGATCGCCTCGTCATCGGACGCGTGGTGCCAGTGATGGAAGTCGGGCGTCACGATGACGTATTTGAGCGGACCCCACGGCAGGTGCACGTTGGCGTGATTGAACACCGCCTGGAAGCCGACGACGATGATGTACGCGTTCATCACCGCTTCGCTGAATCCCAGCACGTACAACGGTGCCAGCACGCAGACGCGCGTGAAGATCAGTTCCAGCATGTGCTGCCGCGATCCCGCGAGCCAGTCCATCGTCTTGACGCTGTGATGCACGGCGTGGAATCGCCAGAGGAACGGGACTTCGTGATAGGCGCGATGCGTCCAGTATTGCGCCAGGTCGGCGACGAGGATGCAAAGGAGCAACTGCGGAACGAAGTGGATACCCGCCACCATGCGCTGGAAATCGCTGTTCACCAGCCAGCCGAAGGCGTGGTGGATCAGGAAATTCACGATGAGAAGCGCGAGGCCCACGATGAAATGGTTCACCGCGAAGTGCTTCATGTCGGTCTGCCACTCGAAGCGGAACACGCTCTGGCCCTTGTAGAGCGGAAACAGCTTCTCGATCACGACGAACAAGAGGGTCGAGCCAAGCAGATCGAGGATGAACCAGTCGAGCCCGATGTAGGGCGTGTGATCGGGGAACTCGCCGACGGGGACGCGCGAGCCGCCCAGGGCGACGGCGGCGAGCACGAGCACGAAGGCCGCGATGTTGAGGTTGCGCCTCCGGCCAAGCACGACGTTCGCCAGTGACAGCCCGCCCGCCACGAGCAGGCCGCCGAGCAGGACCTGCCTGAGGACGTCGACCGAATACTTGTGACGGAGGTCGGGCGTGGTGAGATATTGCGGGAAGTGGAATGCCATGACCGCGAGCAGGCAGAGGAATCCGAGCGACAGGGCGATGGCGGTACTCACCATGGCCTTGCGCGGTGAGAGTTCTCCGCTCTTGTGCAGCAGTTCGCGGGTCTCGTCGACGACCGCTTCCGCCCGTCGCACGGGCGCGATCGCGATCCTGCGGGCGATGTCTCGCCTCGTTTCCTTGCTCATGGTTCGTCCTTCCTCCCTGGCGATGGGCGGATCGTAGCAATTCGCGGCAGGACGCGCCCGACGCCGTTTTCGCTACGCGCCCTTCAATAGCGGGAGGTTCCCCGGCATCCGTCCGCCGGGATTGAAAGTAGTATCGCGCCACGTTATTATCGAGTGGCGATACTAGTCATGATCGTTTCTTTCGGCGACGAGGAGACTCGCGATGTGTGGCTCGGCCGGTACTCGCGGCGTTGGTCGAATATCCGGTCTTCCGCGATACGCCGCCTGGCGATGCTCAATCGGGCAGCGACGCTCGACGACCTGCGCCTCCCTCCGTCGAACCACCTGAAGCCGCTCAGGGGCGATCGGTCGGGACAGTACAGCGTGCGGATCAACGATCAGTACCGCATCTGCTTCCTGTGGGCCGATGGGCATGCCCATGACGTCCGCATCGTCGACTATCACTGACAGGACCCCGTGATGCGCGAGTTTCCGTTCCCCCATCCTGGCGAAGTGCTCGAGGAAGAGTTCCTCAAACCCCTCGCGTTGACCAAGTACAGGCTGGCGAAGGCCATCGACGTGCCAGCCGCTCGTATCGGCGAGATCATCGCGGGCCGACGGGCCATCACCGCCGATACGGGCCTTCGCCTGTCGCGCTTCTTCGGCCTGTCCGACTGGTACTGGACGGGACTGCAGCACGACTACGACCGCGAGATGACGCGTCAGGCCATGGCCGACACGCTCGCCGCGATCGTTCCCCTTGCGGAGCTGTCGAAAGGCGATGCCGGCGCAAGGCGCGCCGGCCGGGCCGCCCCGCCTGCCAAACGGCCGCCCAGGGTTTAAGCTGGGCGCCTTCGACCCCAGATCCGGGGTTCCCATGAATTGTTGCCGGCAGACCCGATGGATTCCCTGATTTCGCTCGCCGAACGCCGCCTGCTCACCCCGGGCGGACTGGCCTCCACCGACCTGGATCGCGTGTTCTCCCAGCTCATGGGGCCGTCGATCGATGCGGCCGACCTGTATTTCCAGCATTCGCGCAGCGAATCGTGGGTGCTCGAAGAGGGCATCGTGAAGGACGGTAGCCACTCGATCGAGCAGGGCGTCGGGGTCCGGGCGATCTCGGGCGAGAAAACCGGCTTCTCGTACTCCGACGAAATCGTGCTTCCGCAGCTGCTCGAGGCGTCGCGCGCGGCGCGGGCCATCGCGCAGGGCGGGGCGGGTGCGGGCAAGCCGCTCTCCCTCGCCACCGGTCGCGGCCTTTATCCCGCCATCGATCCGGTGGAGAGCCTGCCGAACGAAGAGAAGATCGCGCTGCTGCGCGAAGTGGATGCCTACGCCCGCTCGCGCGATCCGCGGGTGAAGCAGGTGGTCGTCAGCCTCGCGGCCACGATGGATACCATCCTCGTCGCGGGCTCCGACGGCACGCTCGCGGCCGACGTGCGTCCGCTCGTGCGGCTGAACGTTCAGGTGATCGCCGAGCAGAACGGCCGTCGCGAGCAGGGTCATTCGGGTGGTGGCGGCCGCTATGGCTATCGCGAGCTGATCGAGAACGGCCGCGCGCACGCGTTCGCCGAGGAGGCCGTGCGCCAGGCGCTGGTCAACCTCGACGCCGTGGACGCGCCCGCGGGCAGCATGACCGTGGTCCTCGGGCCCGGCTGGCCTGGCGTGCTCCTGCACGAGGCCATCGGGCACGGCCTGGAAGGCGACTTCAATCGCAAGGGCAGCTCGGCGTTCGCCGGCCGCATCGGCCAGCGCGTGGCGGCCGAGGGTGTCACGGTCGTCGACGACGGCACGCTGCCGGGTCGGCGCGGTTCGCTCAGCATCGACGACGAGGGCACGCCGACGGAGTGCACCACGCTCATCGAGAACGGCATCCTCAAGGGCTACATGCAGGACAAGCTCAACGCCCGCCTGATGGGCGTGAAGTCGACCGGCAACGGCCGGCGCGAATCGTTCGCGCAGCTGCCGATGCCGCGCATGACGAACACCTACATGCTCGCCGGCAATCGCGAGCCCGAGGAAATCATCCGGTCGGTGAAGCGCGGCCTCTACGCCGTGAACTTCGGTGGCGGCCAGGTGGACATCACGAACGGCAAGTTCGTGTTCTCCGCGAGCGAGGCCTACCTGATCGAGGACGGCAAGGTGACGCGCCCGGTGAAGGGCGCGACGCTCGTCGGCTCGGGCCCGGACGTGCTGACGCGCGTCTCGATGATCGGCAACGACCTCGCTCTCGACGAAGGCGTGGGCGTCTGCGGCAAGGACGGCCAGAGCGTGCCGGTCGGCGTCGGTCAGCCGACCCTGCGCGTGGATGGCATGACGGTCGGCGGCACGGCCGCCTGACGGCATGCCGGGCCGGGGTACGGAGCCGTCGCGAAATTGACGCGTGACGCTAAATGCGCGCCGCGTAACGACTTCCCACCCCGCAGCGCAAGGAATGGCGTCTTGTCCATTCCTGCTGCGTGGCGACAAAGCGGACCCACGTCACGGAACGCGAACGCGCGGCAAGAAATTTCTTAGCAATACCTCTTTTTAGTATTGTGGGTGTCATGGCCTGGGCGGATCATCCGCCCCGACAGCGTATGGACGGCTAAACCCGGGGTAGCGGGTTCGAACGGTCCACTCATCGTGAAACGACCCGTGAAGTCGCCGGCGACCCGTTCGCCGGCTTACGGCGTCGTGCGCGCTGCGAAAAGTCGCTGCTTACCAACGTGGCTCAAACAGGGGACCTAAACCCAATGAAGCGACATCCCGCATCACCCCCGCGTCCGCGGCGAACGAGGCTGTCCGCCCTGTTCTCCGTGGCGTTCCTGGGCGTGACCGCGACGGCCCAGGCCGTCACGCTCGCGCCTTCGGACCGCCAGGACATCAACCTCGGCGCGCAGCCGTGGAAGTACACCAAACAGGCGATCAAGAATCCGAACGACCCGGTGGTCTACGCGCCGTTGCCGAACGGCGACGATGGCGCCGCGGTCAATTTCGACGACAGCAAGTGGCTCACGGTCGGCCTGCCGCACGCGGCGAACGATTTCACCACCTTCATCAACCAGGAATCCGGCGGTGGCCAGGGCAGCCTGGACGGCGAGACCAGCTGGTATCGCACCACGCTCGCCGACTCCGCGTCCTACCGCGGCAAGAAGGTGATGGTGGAGTTCGAGGGTGCGCACACGGGCGACCGCGTGTACATCAACGGACGCTTCATCCCCGGTACCGGCGTGCTGAACCAGGCGGGCCAGGTCGACGCGCAGGCGACGCACGTGATCGGCTTCGTGCCGCACATCGTCGACCTGACGCCGTTCCTGAAGTTCGACGGCACCGACGTCCTGGCGGTCAAGGTCGCCCGCGGTGGCGGCTTCTTCGAGGATCCCGGCTTCTCGGGCTCCTTCCGCTTCGGCCAGGCCGAGTCGGGCATCTTCCGCCCGGTGAAGCTGCACGTGACGAATTTCGTGCACATCCCGGAAAACGTGTACGCGGGTCAGAACACCTGGGGCACGTACGTCGGCACGCAGGCGATCAGCGCCGACCACAAGCAGGCCACGATCCGCGTGCAGACCAACGTCGTCAACGAGACGGCGGCAGCGCAGGAAGTGACGCTGACCACGCAGATCGTCGACGCCAACGGCAACGTGGTGGCGACGGATCAGAAGCAGGCGACGCTCGCCCCGCACGTGATTCCCGGCGACGAGAAGCCCGTGTTCGACGAGACGCTGACGGTCAACAACCCGACGCTCTGGTATCCGAACAACAGCCTCGACGGCAAGCCGTACATGTACAAGGTGCTCCACACGGTGAGCATCGACGGCACGGTGGTGGATGCGAAGCAGAGCACGCTCGGCATCCGCACGATCACCTGGGACAAGGATTTCCCGTACGTCAACGGCAAGAAGCAGTACACCTGGGGCGGCTCCGGCCGTTACGACTATCCCGGCCTCGGCTCGTCCGTGCCGGAAGAGCAGCAGTGGCGCGACCTGCGCGACCTGGCGGCGGCGGGCGGTAACCTCTGGCGCCCCGGCCACTCGCCTTCGAGCCCGGAGTTCGTGGAAGCGGCCGACGCGCTCGGCGTGTTCATCGTCCAGCCCAGCGGCGACGGCGAGAACGGCTTCGCCGATCCCTGCAAGGCCGGCGACACGCAGTGCGCGAACATGTGGACGATCAAGCGCGAGGTCCATCGCGACATCGTGATCCGCGATCGCAGCCATCCGTCGATCCTGGCGTGGGAGCACAACAACGGCGTGATGTATACGCCGTTCGCGCAGGAACTGCGCACGCTCGCGCGCAACTGGGATTCGATCGCGCCCCGCGCCGCGGCCGACCGCACGCCGAACGCGGCGAACGGCGACATCCTCAGCTGTTCGAAGGCCGGTTGCGAGACCAACCTGCACCAGACCACGCCGAACAAGCCCGCCTGGGGCGCGGAGTACTGGGGCGACGGCGTGCTGCGTCATTCGTACGACCTCGAACTGGCGTTCGCGCTGAACTACCTCGTGCCGTATTCGGAGGCCCGCAAGGCCGGCACGTTCGGCATGGCGCAGTGGTACTTCGCCGATACCCCGGGTGAGACCGTCGAGCTGGCCGATGGCCTGGAAGACGATACCCATTGGGTGTACGGGTACAAGAACGGCGCCATCGACCACAACGCGGACGGCACGCCGGTCAAGCAGTTCCGGCACAACGCCCGTGGAAACAACGCGTCGATGACCGACGCGAACCGTTTCCCGCGCATGCTGTATTACATCTACCAGTCCGTGTGGGTGCCTTACGACCTGCGCCCGGTAGTGAAGCTCGCCAACCACTGGAACCGCACGGGCAACATCACCGTCAGCGCGTTCAGCAACTGCCCGAAGGTGCGTCTGCTGATCAACGGTGTGCCGCAAGGCAACGATCAGACGCCCAATCCGTGGGACACCATCGACAAGGTGTCGCAGGATGCGGAGAACGGCCCCCGCGATACGCGCACGGGTCGCATCGTCGGTGCGGACGTCGCGCAGAAGACGACGAAGCTGCCGGGCCAGGTCCATTGGGACGTGACGTGGCAGGCCGGCACCGCGGTCGCGCAGTGCATCGACACCGTGGGCAACGTCCGCAAGGACGCCAATGGGCTCGACGTCGCCGATACGCTGACCACGGCGGGCACCGCCGACCACATCGAGCTCGAAGTGGTGAACACGAAGGATCCGATCGTCCGTCCGGACGGCTCGGCCTTCCAGATCACCGCGAACGGTTCCGACGCGGCCTTCATCGTCGCGCGCGTGGTGGACAAGAACGGCAAC
Organism: Luteibacter sp. 3190; assembly: GCF_031456385.1. Classification (NCBI taxonomy): domain Bacteria; kingdom Pseudomonadati; phylum Pseudomonadota; class Gammaproteobacteria; order Lysobacterales; family Rhodanobacteraceae; genus Luteibacter; species Luteibacter sp. 3190. Next base: position 98,691 of record NZ_JAVDUO010000001.1, read on the forward strand.
TGGGTGCCGACGGCATCGCAGAAGGTGACGTTCGACGTCGACAGCGGCGCGTCGCTGGTGACCTTCAACGGCGGCACGCAGCAGTACGTGGACTACAGCGCCGGCGAGGTGCCGGACCAGGGCGGCGGTATCGCCGAGCCGATCCATTCGTACCACTCGCCGGGCTCGCATGAGCTGCAGTTCGAAGGCGGCCTGCAGAAGATCGCGCTGCGCACGAAGTTCACGACGGGTACCGTGACGGTCAGCGCTTCGGCGCCGGGCCTCGTCGCGGGCCATACGTCGTTCACCATCCAGTCCGTGCCGAAGGCGCCGACGACCTCCGGTCCGCCGTCGGTCATCGCCAATCCGGTCGACGACAACGTCACCGTCGGCGACACCGGCCACTTCTCCGTGACGGCGTCCGGCGCCCCGCCGCTGACGTTCACCTGGAAGAAGAACGGCGTCGAGATCCCCGGCGCGACGACGGCGAGCTACACGACGCCGGCGACCACGCTCGCGGACAATGGCGCGGTCTATACCGTGGTCGTGCACGGCCAGGGGCCGGACCAGGAATCGACGCCGGCCCGCCTCGGCGTGTTCGCGTTCTCGCCGGTGGTCATCTCGGCGCAGCCCGCGTCGCAGAACGTCGACGCCGGCCAGTCGGCACGCTTCGCCGTGACGGCCTCCGGTTCGCCGAAGGTGAAGTACCAGTGGTACGTCGACGGCGTCGCGATTCCCAACGCCACCTCGACGAGCTACGAGACGGGTACGCTCTCCACGGCCGACAATGCGAAGAAGTTCGAAGTGCTCGTGAGCAACTCGAACAGCCAGCAGAAGTCGAACGTGGCGACGCTGACCGTCAATGCCGCCCGTCCGCCGGTCCTCACCGGTAACCTGGCCGACGTTCGCGCCAACCCGGGCCAGCCGGCGACGTTCGACGCGTCGAACATCGTGGCGGGTACCACGCCGTACCACTACAAGTGGTCGCACGACGGCCAGCCGGTCGGCGACGACCTGCCCACGCTGACCATCGGCGCGGTGCAGCTGTCCGACGTCGGCTCGTACAGCGTGACGGTCTCCAACATCGTCGACGGCGCTACCGTCACGGCGACGGCGAAGCTCACCCTGGCTCCGCCGGGCGCGAACCTCGCCCGCCAGAAGCAGACGCTGTCCACGGAAGTGGAGAACGTGCAGGGCACGCCGGCATGGGCGGCCGTCGACGGCGACGCCACGACGCGCTGGGCCTCGAAGCAGAAGGTCGACGACGCGTACATCACCGTCGACCTGGGCAGCTCGCGCACGTTCAACCGCGTGGTGCTGAAGTGGGAGAACGCGCACGCGACCGAGTACAAGATCCAGTATTCGGACAACCCGGACTCGGGTTTCAAGGACGCGTACCACAACACGGCGAGCGTCGGCGGCACCGAGGACGTCACGTTCGAGGCGCCGGTCACCGGTCGCTATGTCCGCATGCAGGGCGTCAAGCGCTCGACCGACTACGGCTATTCGCTGTACGAGTTCGAGGTGTACAACTCGGCCGGTTGCTGCGGCGCGAGCGAACGCTACACCACCACGTCCGGCTCGAAGTTCGTGACCGATACGCTCAGTGGGCTGGTCTGGGACCGCGTGCAGCGTGGCTACCAGGACCAGGGCGCGCAGTTCACGCAGTCGGTCGCCATCACCGAGTGCGCGAAGGACAGCATGCGCCTTCCGACCGTGGCGGAAGCGCTGGCCATCAGCGGCCAGAACTACTCCACCGCCGCGTTCCCGGGCGCCTGGACGACCTGGACCGAAGGCAAGGACCCGACGGATGCGACGTACGCGTTCGTGGTCAGCTCGCTCGGCGTGAAGAGCCGTGCCGTCGCGGAGAACAACCCGGGCCACGTCCTCTGCGTGAAGGGCACGAAGGTCGTCGCTCCGGCGATCACCGCGCAGCCCGCGAACCAGAAGGCGGGCGTGGGTCGTTCGGCGCACTTCGCCGTGACGGCGTCGGGCGTGGGTCCGCTCTCGTACGACTGGTACAACGTGAGTAAGGACGCCGACGGCCTCGACGTCGAAACGCTGCTCTCGAGCACCGCCGACGGCACCTATGCGACGCCGGCGCTCGTCGCGGCCAACAACGGCGCGCGTCTGCGCGTGAAGGTCGTCAGCGCCCAGGGCCTGTCGACCACCAGCGACGACACGTTCCTCACGGTCGACAACAGCGACGCCGGTTTCGACCCGGTGTTCGGTGCGCCCGTCGCGCAGCAGCCGGGCCAGCCCGGCGACGGCGACAATGGCGGCGACAATGGCGGTGGCAACCCGCCGAGCCCGGGCACGCCCGGCGACGGCAAGGGTGGCGTGAACATCGCCCTCGGCGCGAAGACGACGTCGCATGTCGATCCGGAACGTGGCGACCTGGACGCGTCCATGGCCACCGACGGCAAGTTCGACACGCGCTGGAGCTCGAAGGGCAAGGTCGATCCGACCGACCTCGTCGTCGACTTCGGTACGGCGAAGACGTTCGACCACGTGATCATGCGCTGGGAGAACGCCGCGTCGGCGAAGTACACGATCGATGTGTCCAACGACGGCGAATCGTGGCAGACCGTGGCCGGCCCGATCACGGGCAAGGGCGGCGTCGATACGCAGACGTTCGCCGTGCAGACGGCCCGTTTCGTCCGCATGAACAGCACGGCCCGCACCACGGACTACGGCAATTCGTTGTGGGAGTTCGAGGTGTACCAGGCGGCCGCGCCGCAGCAGCCCGAGAAGGGCGACCAGGATGCGGGCGAACCGCAGCAGCCGGACCACGCCGTGCCGTCCACCGGCAACCTCGCGCTCAAGCGTGCGGTGGTCGCGTCCGATACCGAGAACGCCGTGGCGTTCAAGGCGGACAACGCCAACGACGGCGACGGCGGCTCGCGCTGGTCGTCCGCGTTCAGCGACGACCAGTGGATCCAGGTCGACCTGGGTTCGGTGAAGACGATCGGCAAGGTGGTGCTCTCGTGGGAGAACGCGCATGCGCTCGCCTACCGCATCGACGTGTCGATCGACGGCAAGACCTGGAACGTCGCGTACGACGAGGAGAACAGCCAGGGCGGTATCGAAACCGTCACCTTCCCGTCGGTCTCGGCGCGGTACGTGCGCATGCAGGGCCTGAAGCGCTCCAGCGCCTACGGCTATTCGCTGTGGGAGATGGGCGTGTATGCCGCCAGCGGCGACGGCGACACCGGCACGCAGCCGGACAACCCGGGCGCCAACGATCCGGCACAGGGCTTCGACTATGTGACGTATCCGGGCTACATCGGCACGCAGCTGCGCAACACGACGAACGGCAAGTGGCGCGACGACCAGATCTTCGTGGCCGTCATCGGCCGCGACCCGGCGTCGAAGGTGTTCTCGTGGGTCAAGCCGGACGGCACGTTGATCGCCGCTTCGGAGACCGACAACGATGCCAGCGGCCACCTCACCAAGAACGGTCAGAACTACTCGAACTACTTCTTCACGCTCGCGCAGGCCAAGCTGCTCAAGCTGCCGAAGATGGATTCGGGCCGGATCTTCGTCTCGGTCGGTGAACCGATGTACATCAAGATCCTGAAGGCCGCCGATGGTTCGATCGGCTTCGCGGGCCCCAACCCGCTCAACGCCACCGACCCGAACATCGGCGTGTACTACGACTGGTACGAGTTCACCTGGAACGACAACGCCATCTTCATCAACACGACGCAGGTCGATCAGTTCTCGATCCCGCTGTCGCTCGATGTGTTCGGCGGCGACAAGTCCAGGCACGAGTCGTCGGGCATCACGCAGACGCGTGCGCAGATCTTCGCCCAGTACAACCAGGAGGTCCCGGCCGAGTTCCAGCTGGCCGAAGCCGATCCGATCCGGATCCTGGCACCGGGCAAGGCCGCGTTCGACGCCGGCAAGCCGCAGGAGCACTACTTCGACGCGTACATCGACCAGTCGTGGGCGTATTACGAGAACCACGTGCTGCAGATGACGATCGGCGCCAAGCAGTTCGAAGGCACCGTCGTGGACGGCGTGCTGACCTTCGTCCACACCAACTGGGCGCAGACGAAGGAGCCGGACGAGGCGGAAGGCATGCTCTTCAAGGTGGAGAAGCCGACCACGCAGGCCGTGCTCGAAGGCAAGGACCAGCTCGCCCGCTCGCACGATCCGTGGGGCGTGGAAGGCCAGCTCGAAGCGCAGATCTGCGCCGCGTTCAACCGTCACGTCATGGAAGACACCAGCAGCTGGAAGGATCCGGGTGCGTTCTACCAGCAGTCGCCGGCGAACTACTATTCGCGCTTCTGGCACCTGCACGGTGTGAACGGCAAGGCGTACGGCTTCGCGTACGACGATGTTTCGGACCAGAGCTCGACGCTGATCGAGACCCAGCCGGAGCATCTCGAACTCGGGATCGGTTGGTAAGCCGGTAACACGGTGAAGAAGAAAGGGCGGTGGAGAAATCCACCGCCCTTTTTCTTTGCCCGGATCGTAGGAGCGCGCCCTGCGCGCGACATCTTCTCGCGGGGCGCTCAGGCCCTGTTGCTCACGGCCCCAACGGCGTTGCGCAGTTATTCGCCTGCCGGACGAGCGAGCGCAGGTGGCGGTCAAAGCGCGGATCGTAGGAGCGCGCCCTGCGCGCGACATCTTCTCGCGAGGCGCTCAGGCCCTGTCGCTCACGGCTCCAACGGCGTCGCCACCGCGCGGTTCTTCGCGTGGCGGACGATCGAGCGCATGTGCTCGCAGTCAAAGCGCGGATCGTAGGAGCGCGCCCTGCGCGCGACATCTTCTCGCGGGGCGCTCACCCCTGTTGCTCATGGCTCCAACGGCGTCGCGCGCAAGGCGCGCTCCTACGGCGTTGCCGTCGCGCGGTTATTCGCCAGCCGACGCCTCGAGTTCCTTCAGGATCCGGTAGATCTCGCGGAAGGCGTGCAGCGGCTTGTTCGCCTCGCGCTCCGCCTTCGCCTGGCGGACGAGCGAGCGCAGGTGCTGGCGGTCGAGGTTCGGGTGTTCGTCGAACAGTTCGCCGAGGGCCACGTCGCCGCCTTCCAGCAGGCGTTCGCGACGCGCTTCGAGGCGGTGCATGTGAGCGGCTTCCTGGCGCTGGCGATCGCGGTCTTCGCCGAGCGCGGCGCGCGCGTCGACGAACGCTTCGTCGCCGTGCCGGCGCATCTGCTTGGCGAGGAACGCGAGCTGGCGCTTGCGCGCGATGTGCGAGGTCACCTTACGCGTGCGGCCGATCTCGTCGACGATGTCCTCGGGCAGGTTGAGCTTCGGGATGCGGCTGGGCGGGAGCTCCACCAGCTGGCCCGCCAGCTTGAGGATGTCGAGCGCGTTGCGGCGCTTTTCGCTGCGGCTGGGGCCGAGGTCCTCGTCGTCCTCGTCGCGCGGACGGTCGTCGAAAGGCTTCATGGGAGAAGATCCGTGATGGACTGGAAGTCCGCCTCGCGCTCGAACGCGAAGCGGGGGAACGTCTTGCCGTCGCGCTCGACGGTTTCGGCGAACATGGCGGCGGGGCGCACCCAGAGGCGGCGCTGGTCGTAGAGGTCCTGGTAGATCACCATTTCCTCCATCGTTTCGCTATGCAGGGACGTTCCCAGCACGCGGTAGGGCATGCCCTTGAAGTGGCGGTAGTAGCCGACACGGACGCTCATTCGTGGATTCCATGGCACCATGGACGGTGCATTGCTTTTGATCGGACGACGCGACCCCATGTTTCCGGGGATGGCCGCGTACGGCCGACTATTCTAACCCTCTGCCCCCGGGAAGCCCACGTGAGCCAAGTTGCCGCCCTCGACACCAGCCACCAGGACCTCGACCGCCTCGCCAGCCTGGCGGAGGACACCATCCGCCGGGCGCGCGCCGCGGGCGCGACCCAGGCCGAGGTGTCCGCGAGCGTCGACGTCGGGCTGAACGTGAACGTGCGGCTGGGCGAGGTGGAGACGGTGGAGCACACGCGCGACCGCGGTTTCGCCCTCACCGTGTACTTCGGTCAGCGCAAGGGCTCCGCCAGCACGGCCGATCTGAACCCGGATTCGATCCAGGCCACCATCGAACAGGCCTGCGCGATCGCCCGCTTCACCGAGGAAGACCCGGCCGCCGGCCTCGCGGACGCCGACCGCATGGCCACGGCGTTCCCGGACCTCGACCTCTGGCACCCGTGGGACCTCGACGTGGACAGCGCGATCGCGCTCGGCCGGGACATCGAGGACGCGGGCCGGGCCGTCGCGGGCATCACGAATTCGGACGGCTCCAGCGTCAACGCGGGGCAGAGCCTCTCGGTGTACGCCAATTCGCACGGCTTCCTCGGTCGCGAGCGGGGCACCCGCCATTCGCTTTCGGTGGCCCTGATCGCGGGCGACGACGAGGGCATGCAGCGCGACTACTGGTACGACAGCCAGCGCAGCGCCGACGATTTCATGCCGGCCGCCGAGATCGGTCGCAAGGCCGCCGAGCGCACGCTCTCGCGCCTCGACGCGCGCCGCCTCGGCACGCGGCAGGCGCCGGTCCTGTTCGCGCCGGAGGTGGCGCGTTCGCTGATCGGGCATCTTCTCGGCGCGGTCAGCGGCGGTTCGCTGTACCGGCGGTCGAGCTTCCTGCTCGATCACGCGGGCAAGCAGATCCTGCCGTCCTGGTTCCGCATCGACGAGAAGCCGCTCGTGCCGCGCGGCCTGGGCTCGTCGGTGTTCGATGCCGAAGGCGTCGCGACGGTGGACGCGCCGCTGGTGGTCGACGGCGTGCTCCAGCGCTACATCCTCGGGAGCTACTCGGCACGCAAGCTGGGTCTGTCGAGCACCGGCAACGCCGGCGGCGTCCACAATCTCTACGTGAAGACCGGCGACGACGACTTCGCCGGGATGCTGCGCCGACTCGGCACCGGCCTGCTGGTGACCGAGGTCATGGGGCAGGGCGTGTCCATCGTCACCGGCGACTACTCGCGCGGCGCATCGGGCTTCTGGGTCGAAAACGGCCAGATCGCCTACCCGGTGGAGGAGATCACGATCGCCGCCAACCTTCGCGACATGTACGCGAACCTGGTGGCCGTGGGGGCGGACGTCGACCGCCGGTCGCACATCCTCACCGGCTCCTGGCTCATCGAGAAGATGACGATCGCCGGCGAGTGACGGGCATGTGCCTTCCGTCGTCTTGACAGGCGACGGGGCGGCACCGACAGTGGGCGCGACATCGCCCACGGAGTTCCGCCATGAGTACGCCGTCCGATCAGATCCCGCCGTCGCCGCCGCCGGCCCCGCCGCCCTACGAGCCGACCGGCGCCGCCGTTTCCAGTACCGACGACAAGAACATCGCGATGCTGACCCATCTTTCGGGGATCATCTTCAGCATCATCGTCCCGCTCATCGTCTGGCTGATGCACAAGGACCGGGCCGACAAGGCCTACCTGGTGACCGAGGCGAAGGAAGCCCTGAACTTCCAGATCACGGTGCTCATCGGCTACGTGATCTGCTGGGTGCTCGCGTTCGTCATCATCGGCGCCTTCCTGACCCCGCTGGTGTGGCTGTTCAACCTGGTCTTCTGCATCGTCGCGGCGATCCGCGTGAGCCAGAACGGCAGCTACCGTTACCCCTGGGTGCTGCGGCTCATTTCCTGACCGTCAACCTGTAGGAGCGGACCTGGCCGCGACAGCTTTTCGCCTCTGTTCCGGGTCTTGCGCGCCAGCTCGATGGCTTGCCGCGAAAAGCTGTCGCGGCCAGGTCCGTTCCCACCGTATGGCGCGCGAAAGGATCAGTGTCCGCGGGTGGCCGAATAGCGGGCGAGGTCCGCGAGCCATTCACCGCGCTGGCCCAGCGGCGAAATCGCCTCCAGCGCCTCGTCGACCAGTGACGTCAGGCGCGCACGCGACGCGTCGAGCCCGATGATCGACGGGAAAGTGGGCTTGTGGGCGGCGGCATCCTTGCCGGCGGTCTTGCCGATCACGGCGGATTCGCCCTCGACGTCGAGGATGTCGTCGCGCACCTGGAAAGCCAGGCCGACGGCGTGACCGTAGCGGTCGAGACGCGCGAACATCGATTCGTCGACGCATCCCGCCGCCAGCGCGCCGAGGCGGATCGAGGCGCGGATCAGCGCGCCGGTCTTGTATGCGTGCATGCGCTCCAGTTCGTCGAGCGACAGCTTGTGGCCGACGCCCGCGAGGTCGAAGGCCTGGCCGCCGGCCATGCCCTCCGCGCCGCACGCGGCACCCAGCGTGCGCAGCATGGCGATGCGCTGACGCGCGTCGTCGCCCTCGGGTGCGATGGCCAGCAGCTCGAACGCGAGCGCCTGCAGCGCGTCGCCCGCGAGGATCGCCATCGCCTCGCCGAACACGATGTGGCAGGTCGGCCGGCCGCGGCGCAGCGCGTCGTCGTCCATGGCGGGCAGGTCGTCGTGGACGAGCGAATAGGCGTGGATGATCTCGACGGCGCACGCGGGCGCGTCGAGGAGCGGTCCGTCATTGCCCAGCGCATGGCCCGCCGCGTAGACGAACAGGGGGCGCAACCGCTTGCCGCCGCCCAGCACCGCGTAACGCATGGCGCGGTGGAGGTCGGTGGGCGGGAGGTCTTCGGCGGGCAGCGCGCGCGCGAGCGCGTCGTCGGCCCGGCCGACCAGCGCCTTCAGCGGCGCCGGCAGGTCAGTCGATGCGGGAGTCAAAGGGTTCGGCGGTGTCGGGGGCTTCGGGGTCGAGAAGCAGGCGCACGCGCAGTTCCGCCTGCTCCAGCGCCGTCTGGCAGTGCCGGTAGAGGCCGATGCCGCGTTCGAACGACTTCAGGGATTCGTCGAGGCTGAGCTCCCCGCCTTCCATGCGCGTGACCAGCTGTTCGAGTTCGTCCAGCGAGTGCTCGAATTCGGCGATCGACGAGGCGGGCGCGGGGGTGGCGGGGGACTTCGGCATGGCCGCAAACGTAGCTCACATGGGCTTTGCGATCAATCGTCGCGATGCCACACCGGTGCGCCGCCGGCCTCGCCGAACAGCGCTTTTCCTTCGTCGCTCAGCCACCTGTCCGCCACGGCGACGAGGCGTCCGTCCCGTTCGACCAGCGGCATGCGCGAACGCTCCCAAGGAGGGATGCCCGCTTGCTGGAAGAGGTCGCGCAATTCACGGGTGTGGCGATCGCCGGTCGGGCGGAGGCGCTCCCCACCGCGCCGGTAGCGGACCGTCACCGCCTCGCCGAGGCGAGCGCCGCCGAGGGATAGCGTGCCCCCACCCGGAAGGGCGAGCGGTTCGCCGTGCCAGGCGCCGCTCCAGTCCTCGTCGAAGCCTGAGCGGCGACGCATCGGCCAGAGCCGGCCGCGCCAGACGCGGATCTCCGTGTCCTGCCAGCCGACGAGCGGCAGACGTTCCGCCGCGGCATCGCGGACCTGCGCTTCGAGTGTCTCGCGCTGCGCCGTCGTGGGCGCGGCAAGCCCGGCCTCGTGCAGCCAGTGATCGAGCAGCGGAGCGCGCTGCGCCAGCGGCAGGGCGAGCCATCCCGCGGCGTCCAGGGTGCCGTCGGCGTCGCGAAGCCCGTCCAGCGCGTCCATCCAGCCGTCGCGCAGGTGGTCGGCGGCATCCCGGCACAGCCGCGCGCTGTGCACGATGCTGCTGGCCGCGTGCGGCCAATGGGCGAGGAGGGCCGGCACGATCGTTCCGCGCAGGTAGGCGCGAGCGATCCGCGGATCCTCGTTCGACGGATCGTGCACCGTATCCAGCGCGGCGCCGGCGATGTGGTCGAGCAGGGCCGCGCGTGGCAGCGTGAGTAGCGGACGCCAGAGCATGCCCGCGCCCAGCGGACGCAGCTCGCGCATGCCGGCGAGCCCCTCCGGTCCCGCGCCACGCAGGAGTTTCAGCAGCACCGTCTCGACCTGGTCGTCGCGATGGTGGGCGAGCACGAGGCGCTCGCCTTCGTGCAAGGCACCGGCGAAGGCCGCGCGCCGCGCGCGGCGCGCGGCGGCTTCGACGCCCTCGCCACGACTGAAGTCCACCGTGACACGGATCGCTTCGAAGGGCACGTCGAGCGATTCGCAGAAGCGCCGGCAATGCAGCGACCACACGCCGCTCTCGGCATGCAGGCCGTGGTCGACGTGGAGCGCGCGCAGGCGTGGCCGAGGCGAGTGTCCCGCGAGGGCGTGGAGCAAAGCGGTGGAATCCGGGCCGCCGCTGTACGCGACGACGAGCGGTACGTCGCCGAGCTCGGCCAGCGCGGCGTCGAGGTGGTCGACGAGCGTGGTCATCGGGCCTTCGGTTTCACGCGCACGAAGGGATGCTTGCCGTTGCCGATCTGGCGGTCTTCCGTGTCGAACAGGCCGATCGCGTTGATCAGGCCGCTGAAGCGGGAGTACCCGTAGTCACGCGAGTCGAAGTCGGGCGAGCGCTTGTTGACGATGCCGCCGACGGTGCTGAGCGCCGCCCAGCCGTTCTCGTCGGACGCGGCGTCGATGGCGTTGCGCAGCAGGTTCATCAGCTTCGTGTCGCCACGCAATTCGTTCGCGGTCTTCTTCGCTTTCGGCTCTTCAGGCTCGCTCTCCACCGTGCCGACGAGGCGGTCGGTGTAGATGAACTTGTCGCAGGCGGAGACGAAGGGTTGTGGCGTCTTGCGTTCGCCGAAGCCGTAGACGGTGAGCCCGGCCTCGCGGATGCGCGAGGCCAGCCGCGTGAAGTCGCTGTCGCTGGATACGATGCAGAAGCCATCGAAACGCGCGGAGTAGAGCAGGTCCATCGCGTCGATGATCATCGCGGAGTCGGTCGCGTTCTTGCCCGAGGTGTACGCGAACTGCTGGATGGGCTGGATGGAGTGGTCGAGCAGGACGGCCTTCCACCCGCCCAGGTTGGGGCCCGTCCAGTCGCCGTAGATGCGCTTCACGTGCGCGGTGCCGAACTTCGCGACCTCGGCGAGCAGGCCATCCACGATGGCGGGGCGCGCGTTGTCCGCGTCGATCAGGACGGCGAGCTTGTCGGTGACGTCGTTGGCCATGGCGGCATCCCGTGAACGGTGATGCCGCCGATGGTACAGGTGCCGGAGCACCGGGGGCCGGTGCCTCAGCCTTCGGTGAAGGCGCCGTAGCCGCGGAGACGCTGGTAGCGCTTCTCCAGCAGGGTGTCGATGGGCAGCGCTTCGAGGGCGTCGAGCTCGTTCAGGAGCACGGCCTTCAGGCGCGTGGCCATCGACTGCGGGTTGCGATGGGCGCCGCCCAGCGGCTCGCGGACGATCTTGTCGATCAGGCCGTTCTCGAGGAGACGCGGCGCGGTCAGGCCCATGACTTCCGCGGCATCCTTCGCCTTGTCGGCGCTCTTCCAGAGGATCGACGCGCAGCCTTCCGGCGTGATCACCGAATAGGTGGAGTACTGGAGCATCAGCGTGCGATCGCCGACGCCGATCGCCAGCGCGCCGCCGGAACCGCCTTCGCCGGTGACCGTGCAGATCACGGGCACGCGCAGCTCGGCCATCTCCAGCAGATTGCGCGCGATGGCTTCCGACTGGCCACGCTCCTCGGCGTTGATGCCGGGCCAGGCGCCGGCCGTGTCGATGAAGGTGAAGACGGGAATCTCGAAACGCTCGGCCAGCTTGAACAGGCGCAGCGCCTTGCGATAGCCCTCCGGACGGGGCATGCCGAAGTTGCGCTTGACCTTGGTCTTCGTGTCGCGGCCCTTCTGGTGGCCGACGATCATGATCGAGCGGCCGTTGATGCGTGCGAGACCACCGACGATCGCCTGGTCGTCGGCGAACATGCGGTCGCCCTTGAGCTCGTGGAACTCCTCGCACATGCCCTGGATGTAATCGAGCGTGTACGGGCGCGCCGGATGGCGCGACACCTGGCTGACCTGCCACGGCGTGAGGTTGCGGAAGATCTCGGCGGTCTTCAGCTTGAGCTTTTCGCGAAGCCGGCCCACTTCCTCGTCGATGTTGAACGCCTGGCCGCTGCTGGCATGGCGAAGCTCTTCGATCTTCGCCTCCAGTTCTGCGATGGGTTGTTCGAAATCGAGGAAATTGGGATTCATGGAGTCGGCGCTTCGGACAAGACCGCTGATTATACCCAACTGCGAAACGGCGCCATGTGCGCGAGGGTACGGTACGCGGGCCGGCGAACTAAGTGGTTGATTGGCCTCGGTTCGCCGGCCCGGTCGTTCCTTACGGGCCGACTTCGGCGTCGGCGGACTGCACGAGGAAGACGTCGTCCACCTGGACGGTCGCGGCGGAGTCTTCGTTGCCGATCTCGATCATGACGTGGGCGGGCTGGCGGAACGCCTTGCCGTCCACGACGAGTTCGACTTCCGTCCATTCGTGGTGGCGGGCCAAGGTCGTGGTGGCGCCGAGCTTCGCGACATCGGTGCCGGCCGCGTTGCTCATGGAAAGCGTCGCGCGCACGGGGGCGTCGTGGCTTTCCGACAGGAGGCGGAAGCGCAGGACGTAGCTGGCGTCTTCGTTCGGCGTGCCGAAGCTGGCATAGACCGCCTGCCGAACGCTGGATCCGGGGCGGATCGCCGCGTAGCCGTTGCCGGAGGCGTCGCTGCCCTGCGAGACCATGCCGTTGGCCGTCCAGCCCTGGAGCGAGTCGAACATGCCCTGCTTCACGGGCAGGCGGCACGCGTCGAAGATCTCGGTGGAATTGCACGAGGGCAGCCCGGCTGGCGACGGACCGATGTGCGAGAAACCGCTGCTGGTCTGGGTGCCGGCGACCGCGGTGCCGGCGAGGCTGGTGGCGCAGAACGCGGCCAGAACGAGGTGGCGGGGAGAAACGTTGAGGGTCATCGTGGGGATCCATACGGGGGAGGAAAACGCATGTGCGTGCGCGGAATCCGATTCCGCACCCCGATTAAAGCTCAGCCGTCATCCTCGTTGGGCGCCGCCTACACGCCGCCAGCGATAGTCCTACGCATTCTGTCGCCCCCCGCCGGGACCGGCCCGAAGCTGTGGGAGCGGACCCGGCCGCGACAGCTGTTCGCCTCGGTCCACAGACTCGCGCGCCAGCTCGAAGAAGGCTGTGGGAGCGGACCCGGCCGCGACAGCCGTTCGCCTCGGTCCACAGGCTCGCGCGCCAGCGCGAAGAAGGCTGTGGGAGCGGACCTGGCCGCGACAGCTGTTCGCCTCGGTCCACAGGCTCGCGCGCCAGCGCGAAGAAGGCTGTGGGAGCGGACCCGGCCGCGACAGCTGTTCGCCCCGGTCCATGAGCTTGCGCGCCAGCTCGAAGGGCAACGCGAAACGCTGTCGCGGCCAGGTCCGCTCCCACAGCCGATCCGCTCCCACAGCAAGGTCCGCTCCGACAGCCTTCGCGTTCCGGAGCGCGCCGCCGCCCGATCAATCCGCCGGGCGCACCATGCGCAGTTCGGTGCCCAGGACGCCCGGCAGGGTGCGCAACGTGCGGACGAGGTCGGGCACGGCGCGCACGCGCCACTCGTCGCCGAGTTCGAGGCTGGCCTGTCCCACCGCGTTGCGATAGCCGCTGAGCAGGAGGGGCGTGCGGCCGCCGCGGTAGCCCATCAGCGCCTGGCGCAGATGACGCGGGAAATCGGGGCCGACGCCGTTGAGCTTGAGCGTCAGCAACCGGCCGAAATGCTCCATCGCGTCGGCGAGCGCGTAGGCCTTGCGCGCGCGCAACTGATAGCCGCCGGCGAAGTCGTCGATGCGCAGCCCGCCTTCGACCACGATGATCGTGCCGCGCGTCAGCAGGTGCTGCGATTCCGCGAAGACTTCACGGAAGAAACTGGTTTCGAGCATGCCGGTGGCGTCCTCGACCTGCACGAAGGCGTCGCTTTCGCCGCGCTTGCGCACGCCGACGACCATGCCCGCGACCGTCCACGGCGTTTCCGGTCCGCGACGGAAACGGCTGGCGTTCTCGTCGTCGTCGTTGCGACGCGGTTTCGGCGGCTGGTAACGCTGCGGAATCTCGCCGATGGGGCAACTCGACAACTGGCCGAGCTCCGCCTTCCACGGATCGGTCGGATGCCCCGACAGGTAATGGCCGAGCGTATCCAGCTCGCCCTGCAGCAGTTGTTCGAGCGGCCACTCCGGCACGGAACCGGTCAGCTCGATGATGCTCGGTGCCTCGGCCGCGCCGAACGCGTTGCCGAAGATGTCGACCTGCCCCGAGGCGCGGTTCTTGGCCTCCTGGTCGGCGGCGCGCATCGCTTCGGGGATGTGCATGACGAGCGTGGCGCGGTTCTCGCCGAGCGCGTCGAGCGCGCCGGCCTGCACCAGCGCTTCCATCACGCGCTTGTTGAGCTTGTTCGAGCCGACGCGCTGGCAGAAGTCGACCAGCCCGCGATACGGGCCACGCGCCTTGCGTTCGGCGACGATCTCCTCGCAGATGCCCTGGCCGACGCCCTTGATGGCGCCGAGGCCGTAGCGCACGACGCGCGGTTCGACGGCCTCGAACATGTAATCGGACGCGTTGACGTCGGGCGGCAGCACCTTGATGCCGATCGCGCGCGTCTCGTCGAGGAAGGTGACCGCCTTCTCGGTGTTGTCCATGTCCGACGAGATCGTCGCGGCCATGAACTCGGCGGGGTAGTGCGCCTTCAGCCAGGCGGTCTGGTACGACACGAGGGCGTACGCGGCGGCGTGCGACTTGTTGAAGCCGTAGCCGGCGAACTTCTCCATGAGGTCGAAGATCGCGTCGGCCTTGTCGCCGTCGATCCCGTCCTTGGCGGCACCTTCGCGGAACGTCGCGCGGTGCTTCACCATCTCCTCGGCTTTCTTCTTGCCCATCGCGCGACGCAGCAGGTCGGCGCCGCCGAGCGTGTAACCGCCGACGATCTGCGCCATTTGCATCACCTGCTCCTGGTAGACCATGATGCCGTAGGTCTCTTTCAGGATCGGTTCGACGCGGGGATCGGGATATTCCACCGCTTCCTTGCCGTGCTTGCGCGCGCAGAAGCTGGGGATGAGGTCCATCGGACCGGGGCGGTACAGCGCCACCAGCGCCACGATGTCCTCGAAGCGGTCGGCCTGCGCGTCCTTGAGCATGCCCTGCATGCCGCGGGATTCGAGCTGGAACACCGCGACGGTCTGCGCCTTCTTCAGCAGGTCGTAGACCTTGGGATCGTCGAGCGGCAGCGACTCGATCACCAGCGGCTCGACGCCTTCCTTCGCGCGGCGCTTGTTGATCGCCTTCACGGCCCAGTCGATGATCGTGAGCGTGCGCAGGCCGAGGAAGTCGAACTTCACGAGGCCGACGGCTTCGACGTCGTCCTTGTCGTATTGCGTGACGACGCCTTCGCCGCTCGGTTCGCAGTACAGCGGCGCGAAGTCGGTGAGCGGCGTGGGCGCGATGACGACGCCGCCGGCGTGCTTGCCGGCGTTGCGCGTGAGGCCTTCGAGGCTCAGCGCGAGATCGATCAGCGCGCGCGATTCTTCCTCGGTGTCGTAGACCTCGCAGAACTCCCTGACGATGCGGTCCGGCTCCTTCTTCGCCTTCTCCGTGCGGCCGAGCGCGTCGCCGAGCGTGAGGTCGAGCGGACGGTTGGGAATGAGCTTGGCGAGGCGGTCGACCTGGCCGTAACCCATGCCGAGCACGCGACCGGAGTCGCGCAGCACGGCCTTCGCCGCCATCGAACCGTAGGTGATGATCTGGCTGACGTGGTCGCGGCCGTACTTGCGCGCGACGTAGTCGATGACTTCGTCGCGGCGATCCATGCAGAAGTCGATGTCGAAGTCGGGCATCGACACGCGTTCGGGATTGAGGAAGCGCTCGAACAGGAGCTCGAACTGAAGCGGATCCAGGTCGGTGATCTTCAGCACCCAGGCCACGAGCGAACCCGCGCCCGAACCACGACCGGGGCCGACGGGGATGCCGTTCTGCTTACCCCAGTTGATGAAGTCCGCCACGATCAGGAAGTAGCCGGGGAAGCCCATCCGGATGATGACGTCGACCTCGCGATCGAGTCGTGCCTGGTAGTCCTCGCGCGTCTTTCCGGGCGCGAGGGGATTCGCCGCGAGGCGCTCCTCGAGGCCCTGCTGCGCCTGTTCGCGGATGAACGTATCGAGCGTGTGGCCCTCGGGCACCGGGAAGTTCGGCAGGTAATACGTGCCGAACGACAGTTCGAGGTTGCAGCGCTTGACCAGTTCGACGGTGTTCTCGAGCGCCTCGGGAATGTCGGCGAACAGCGCCTCCATCTCCTCGGGCGTCTTGAAGTACTGCTCTTCGCTGTACTCGCGCGGACGCTTCGGATCCGCCAGCACGCGGCCCTGGTTGATGCAGGTGCGCGCCTCGTGCGATTCGAAGCCTTCGCGCTCCAGGAAGCGGACGTCGTTGCTCGCGATGACCGGCAGTTCGTGCTCGCCCGCCAGCGCCATGGCGGCGCGCACCCAGTGTTCCTCGTTCTCACGGCCCGTGCGGGTCAGTTCGAGGTAGAGGCGATCGGGGAACAGGCGCGTGAGCATGCCGAGCCGGAGGCCCGCCGCCGGCAGCCCCGTGCCGAGCGCCACGCGCGCGACCTCGCTTTCCCGGCCGGCGATGGCGATGAGGCCCGAGACGGTGTCGGGCGTCATCCAGGCGGCGTCGACGAGCGCGCGGCCGGTGCCCTGGCCTTCGCGCCATGCGCGCGAGACCAGGCGGGAGAGGTTGAGATAACCGTCGCGGTCCTGGCAGAGCAGCGTGAGGCGGGAGGGGCGCGGATCGTCCGGGCTCGAGACCCAGATGTCGCAGCCCGCGATCGGCTTGATGCCCGCCGCGGTGCACTGCTTGTAGAACTTCACCAGGCCGAAGAGGTTGTTCTCGTCCGTCAGTGCGACCGCCGGCATCCCCGCACGCACGCAGGCCGCGACCAGCTGCTTGATGCGGATGGTCGAATCGACCAGCGAATACTCGCTGTGCAGGTGGAGATGGGCGAAGCGGACGGACATGGGCGGTGCCTGGTAGGCCACCGGGAAGGCTAACCGGCAGGGGGTGTCTCGGCAAGAATTGACACGGGCCTCAGCGCATGTGCGCGTCGGGGTGTTCGATGAACCAGAGGCCGGCGAAGAGCTTGGCGTCGATCGAGAAACCCTCCTCGGCGCGCTCGAAGAGCCAGCGGCCGGCCTCGGCGCGGGGCACTTCGTGCACCGTGATGTTCTCGGTCTCGTCGCCGCCGCCCGGTCCGACCTTTTCCAGATCCCACGCGCGGGCGAATGCGATCATCTCGGTGCTCATGCCCGACGACGAGGGGCCCTCGTGCACGAATTCGATGCGGCCGCAGGCGTAGCCGGTCTCTTCCTCGAGTTCGCGGCGCGCGGCGAGCAGCACGTCCTCTTCTTCCGAACCGGCGATGTCCCCCACCAGGCCGGCCGGCATCTCGATCGTGTTCTGCAGCAGCGAGACGCGGTACTGCTCGACGAAGATCACCTTGTCGTCGGGCGTGACGGCCAGGATGATCACCGCGCCGCGCGGGTTGTTGCGGGAGACGTATTCCCAGCGACCGCGCCGCTTGAGCGTCAGCCAGTCGCCCCGGAACAGGGTTTCCTCGGGCGCGTGGGCGTCGTCGGGGATGGGCGAGGCGTGCGGCAGCGGGCTTTTCAGCATGGGTGGGCTCCAGGCGAGGCGACGAAGTATCCACCCAAGGGTATCTCGGGTGTGTGACGTTGGGGCGTTACAGCAGCGCGCGGAGCCGCGTGCGCGTCAGCGGCCCGAAGCGGATGCGCTCGCAGAGGTCGTCGACGGCCGACGCGTCGCCGGCCCGTCGGCTCAGCGCATCGGCCGTCTCCGCGACCGCGATGTCCAGCGCGATGCGCGTCAGCCGCCGGCAGAGCAACGCCTGTTCCGCATGCTCGCGAAGGCGCGCGGCGCAAGACGCCGCGCCGCGGATGCGCAGGAAGGCCACCTCGTCGATGCGGTCGAGGATCGCGTCGAGACTGCCGAAGTGCGCGAGCAGCGCGGCCGCGGTCTTCGCTCCGATGCCGGGCACGCCGGGGATGTTGTCGACCGCGTCCCCGCACAAGGCGAGGTAGTCGGCGACCTGGTGCGGATGCACGCCCAGGCGCTCGAAGACGCCCGCGGCGCCCCAGCGCACGTTCTTCGCGAAATCCCATTGCTCGTCGAACTCGCCGAGCAGCTGCCCGAAATCCTTGTCGGCCGAGACGATCACGCCCCGGAACCCGTGCGAACGCAGGCCCCACAGCGCGCTGCCGATGAGGTCGTCGGCTTCGTACTGGTGGTCGTTCAGGACCGTGAGGCCCAGCGCGGCCGCGATCTCGCGGCACAGCGCGAACTGCCGTACGAGTTGCGGCGGCGGTAGCTCCCGGTTGGCCTTGTACGCCGGGTAGATCGCATTGCGGAACGACGTCGTCAGCGAGGCGTCGAACGCCACGGCGATGTGCTCGGCACGGCTGCGTTCGAGCAGTTCGCAGAGGAAACGGGTGAAGCCGTGCACCGCGTTGACCGGCTCGCCCTCGTGATCGTGGAATTCGTCCGGCATGGAATGCCAGGCGCGGAACACGTAGAGGCTGCCGTCCACCAGGTGGACGAGGGAATCGCCGCTCACGGCGACCACACGCTCACGATGTCGTCGTACCACGGACGCTCGCGCTCGGGTGCGTCCATCGTGGGCGTGCCCACGTGGATGAAGCCGATGACGTGCTCGCTCTTCTTCATGCCGAGCAGCTTCGCCACGTCGCGGTCGTACGCCGCCCAGCCGGTGAGCCACTGCGCGCCGAAGCCGAGGGCCTGCGCGCCGAGCAGGATGTTGTAGGCCACGCAGCCCGCGGCGAGGTCCTGTTCCAGCGCGGGCACCTTGCTGTCGCCGTCGATCTTCGTCGTGACGACGAGCACCAGCGGCGCGTGTTCGTAGCGGCGCTGCTCCTTGTCCCGCTTGGCGTCGGACATGTCGGGATTGGCATCGGCGGCGAGCTTCGCCAGCTTGCGACCGAAGGCGAGTTTCGCCTCGCCGCGCAGGATGCGGATGCGGAATGGTGCGAGCTTGCCGTGATCGGGAACGCGCAGGGCGGATTCGAGCAGCCGGCGCAGCGTCGCGTCGTCGGGGGCCGGTTCGCCGAGCTGTCGCGAGGGCACGGATCGGCGCGAATCGAGGAAAGCCAGGTCGTTGAGGGTCATCCGGGCATTTTACACGCGCCGGTCACCGTGCCCGCCGTCAGTTGCGCGGCGGCGGTGGCGGAGGCAGGGCGTCGTTGGGACCGAGGTGGTCGATGGCGTCCCGGCGCTGATCCGGCGTCAGGCCGCGCCACTTGTCCACCAGGGCGTCGCGCTGCTGCGGCGTGAGGCTGCGGAAGCGTTCGAAGGCATCGTGCAGGCGGTCGCGCTGTTCCGGGCTGAGGTCCTGGAACTTCTGCCGGTTGCGCCGCGCCTCGTCGCGCTCCTGCGGGGTCATCTGCTGCCAGCGCTCGATGCGTTCGCGGATCTGCGCGCGACGCTCCGGCGGCAGCCCACGCCAGCGCTGCGCCTTGTCGAGCATCCTCGACTGGCGTTGCGGCGGAAACGTGTCCCATTCCTTCGCCAGCGGCGCGAGGATGTCCTTTTCATCCGCCGACAGGGCGCTCCATGGCCGCGGCGCCGGCAGGGGCGCGTCGGCGCCGGGCGGCGGCGGTCGATCCTGCGCCGGCGTGGCGAACGGCGCGGCCATGGCGAGCAGGAGGGTGAGGACGAACGGGACGCGGCGCATGGCGGTCACTTGCGGGACGGGGATTTGGTGTCGTTGTAGGCCAGCCAGCTGTAGAACTGGAGGTCCTTGTAGAGCGCCGGATCGGCGCTGTCGGCATCGGGCGGCAGGTCGTTGGGGTCGCTCTCGACGGCGGCGCCGATCGATGCCGGCGAAGGCGGCGAGCCGCCCGGCTGCCAGACGATGAGACTGGCCAGCGCCAGCACCGCGAAGGCGCCCGCGGGCAGCAGCAGACGCCGCGCCGCCGAGGCGCGGGGCCGGGACAGGGCGCTCCGCCGGGCCGCCCGGAGGCGTCCCGACATGGCCGGATCCACGTCTTGGCTGGCGCGCAGGAACAGCTCCCTGGCGCGACGTTCGAGTTCCCGATCGTGCTGGCTCATCGCCATGCCTCCAGTTGCTCGCGCAGCGCATGCATCGCGCGCGAAAGATGGGTCTTCACGCTACCGTCGGAGCAGCCCATGGCCGCCGCGGTTTCGGCCACGTCCAGGCCTTCCATGATCCGCAGCGTGAACGCCTCGCGCTGGCGCCGCGGCAGGTTGCGCAGCGCCGCCACGATGTCGCCGTAGGCCTGCGAATCCTGCAGTCGCCCGGACGGGTCGGGACTGTCGTCGGCGGGCTCCCAGGTGGGCAGCTCGTCGCCGTCGTCGTCCTTGCCGCCACCGAGCCAGCCGACCACGATGGAGCGGACCTTGCGGCGCCGCTGCAGGTCGACGATGCGGCGGCGCAGGATGCCCCAGAACAGCGGCGTCCACTCACCAGCGGGCTTGGCGCCGTAGTGGTGCACCAGCCGCATCATGGCGTCCTGCACGGCGTCCAGCGCGTCCTCGCGGTTGCCGAGGTGGATCTCCGCCATGCGCCAGGCGCGCCGCTCGATGGACGCCAGGAAAGCATCCATGGTCGCGGGCACGTCCCGGATGTCGTCGAGCGACGCGCTGTCGAGCGCGAGCGAGGCGTTCACGCCTTTCTCCGCTTCGTCGGTATCCGCATCCTCGTGCTCCATCGGCTCGTTTCCACTCCGGTAAACGCGGTCGCCGACCGCCGGTTGACTGTCCGCTGGGCGAAATATCTTCCGCGACGGGGGATTTACGGCTTCTGAAGTGCGCCCCCACGGCGCGAGCGAAGGGGGAAGGCGACGAGCGCCGCCAGCAGCGCACCGGCGCCCGCGAGCGCGTAGTCACCCGGGCCCTGCGCCAGACGGGCCAGTGCGAGCAGCATGCCCGGGCCGGCGTCGGAAATGGTGTCGCCCAGCCCCATGCCCATCATGCCCGCGATGGTGGCCGCCGCCACGAGGCAGGCGGTGTAGGCGGCCGCCAGGAGCGTCGCGCCCGCCGCGAGCAGGGCGCCGGTGAGGCCCTGGAAGCGCAGCCAGCGCCGGACGACGACGCCCAGCACCCACCCGGCGGGCAGGACCAGCGCGGGAAGCGCGCGCCCGAACATCATCTGCGGCACCATCCACACGGCGCCGACGGCGAAGCCGAAGGTCGCGGCGCAGAGCACCCCGAAGAGCAGCGTGGCTGGGCCGGAACGCTCAGAGGGCATGGGGAACGGTCAGGTCGCGCATGGGATCGACGGCTCGGGCAAAGCGGCCATGATAGCGGGCGCGCCCGCGTCGCGCTCTTGAGGCGGAGCGCGGTCGCCCCGACCTTGAGCCGGTGGATGCTTACCCGGGTGCCCCGCCCGGGCGCATAATCGACGACTTTGCGGCCGCGGTGCGGCCTTCACAGGACAGCAATGAGCGGTTTCAGCCTCAGCAGCGAACCTTTCACCCTCGAGCGCGACTGCCAGGCGGTCATGGTGCCGCAGGGCGAGACGGTGACGCTCCCGGCCGGGCAGATCGGCTACATCACCCAGGCGCTGGGTGGCAGTTTCACGGTGTACGTGGAAGGCAATCTCTTCCGCATCGCCGGCAACGATGCCGATGCGCTGGGCAAGGAGCCGCCGAAGGCGATCGAGCTGGCGGACGGCGCGTCGGATGACGACGTCGAGAAGCTCGTCTGGCAGCAGCTGCGCACCTGCTTCGATCCAGAGATCCCGATCAACGTGGTCGAGCTTGGCCTTGTCTACGATGTCGCGCTGGAACCCAGCGACGAGGGCTCCCGCAAGGTGTACGTCAAGATGACGCTGACGGCCCCGGGTTGCGGCATGGGCGACATCCTCGTCGACGACGTCCGCACCAAGCTCGAGCTGATCCCGACCGTGGCCGAGGCCGACGTCGATCTCGTGTTCGATCCGCCCTGGAATCACTCGATGATGTCCGACGCCGCCAAGCTCGAGACCGGCATGCTCTGAGCGCTCGTCGCTCAGGATCGCTCCGGCACGGATGGCGTCACCGCCGTGTCGAGCGATGCTCCGTAGGTGGCGATCGCCTTGACGTTCGCGGGCGACAGGTAGGCGGCGGGCGCGCGTTCGGCGTACATGCGCGTCTCCAGCGCGAAGTGCGCATCCAGGTCGAGGGCACGCGCCGCGGCGACGATCTCGTCGCGATGAGGCGTCAGCGAGCGCAGCAGTTCGCTCAGCGCGTCGTCCAGCATGTACGTGCGCTGCCAGGGTAGCTCGAAGCACCAGCCGTTCGTCCTGCGCTGCAGGTCCGACGCGGCGATGTTCTCGCCCTTTTGCCACGTGGTGGCTCCCTCGAGTCCGATCTCCCCCAGAAGATGATCCAGCGTGTGGCGCTCCGACGTCAGGCGGAACGCCGCCCGCACGGACGGCGTGAGCTGCCGCAGTTCGAGATCGATGTCGTCGGTGGCGCTCATCGGAGGTCCTTCGCGGTCGTCGTGTGCGTAGCATCGCGTTTTTGCGCCGCCTAGGGAAATCCCTAGGTAGTCGACCGTGGTTTCTTGCGCTAGGTTGACGGCGACCTTCGGTAAGGGGACCGCGGGTTACACGGGCATCGCGCCTCGGCGCGAACTTTGATTCGTTCGAAATGTGGTCCCCACGGCCGCAATGGCTGGGTGTGGCCCATTTCCGGAGGAGGAACGTAATGGCAAGTCATGTTCGTAGGAAGCTCCTGGCCGCATCCCTGGCCATCGCCGCCACATCGGCCGCCACGGCCGGCACCGAGCAGGCGCTTCACGCGCAGAGCCTCGGCGCCGTCCCGGCCAGCCAGCTCGCGGTGAAGCTCGGCCTCACGTCCGACAACGCGTTCGTCGCGAAGACCGCGTTGCCGACGGTACGCGGCACGCAGACGGTACGCATGCAGCAGACGTTCAAGGGCGTGCCGGTGTATGGCCGCAGCATCGCCGTGGAGCAGGACGCCCAGGGCAATTCGCTCGTCGCCAACGGCATCGTCAGTTCCGACCTCCAGGTGGACATCGCCTCCGTGACCCCGCGGCTCGACCAGGCGGCCGCCGTCGCGGCGCTCACGAAGCAGGCGCGCACGATCGGTGCCACGTCGAAGCCGGAGAACGTCAAGGCCGACCTCTACGTCTATCCCGTCGAAGGCGCGCCGGCGCGCCTGGTCTACCTGACCTCGTACTTCGTCGGCGGCGACACGCCGTCGCGTCCGACGGCGATCGTCGACGCGAACACCGGACAGATCATCGTACAGTGGGAAGGCCTGACCAACGCGGAAGTCGACGCGACCGGTCCCGGCGGCAATCAGAAAACAGGGCAGTACACGTGGGGCGCGGGCGGCAAGCCGGCACTTCGCGTCACGCAGTCCGGCAGCACCTGTACGGCGCAGAACGCATACGTGAAGTCGTACAACATGAAGAAGGCCACCTCCGGCAGCGGCACGCTGTGGAGCTTCACCTGCTTCAATTCCAGCGGCGACGCCGTCAACGGCGCCTACGGCCCTATCAACGACGCGCACCATTTCGGCGGCGTCGTGCACGACATGTACACCGCGTACACCGGCGCGGCACCGCTGAACCAGGTGCTGATCATGAAGGTGCACTACGGCAACGCCTACGAGAACGCCTTCTGGGACGGCAGCTCCATGACCTTCGGCGATGGCGCCAGCACGTTCTATCCGCTGGTGGCGCTCGACGTGACGTCGCACGAGATCAGCCACGGTTACACGGAGCAACACTCGAACCTCGCCTATTCCGGTCAGTCGGGCGGCATGAACGAAGCGTATTCGGACATCGCCGGCGAAGCGGCCGAGTACTACGACCGTGGCAGCAACGACTTCCTCGTGGGCTCGGACATCGTCAAGACCAGCGCGGGTATCGGCGACGCCCTTCGCTACATGTGCACGCCCTCGCAGGACGGCGCGTCGATCGACAACGCATCGCAGTACTACAACGGTCTCGACGTGCACTACTCGTCGGGTGTCTACAACAAGGCGTTCTGCACGCTGGCGAAGAAGACGAACTGGGACACCGTCAAGGCGTTCAAGGTATTCGCCCGCGCGAACGCGCTGTACTGGACGGCCAATTCGACGTTCAACACCGGCGCGTGCGGCGTGGCGAGCGCCGCGACCGATCTCGGCTACTCCGCCACGGACGTCGCCGCGGCCTTCACGGCGGTCGGCGTCAGCTGCTCGACGGGCGGCGGCGGTGGTAGCACGCAGCTGCAGAACGGCGTCGCCAAGACGGGCCTGGCGGGAAGCTCGGGCACGGAGCTCAGCTACACCGTCGTGGTCAGCGCCGGCGCGTCGAACCTGACCATCGCCACCAGCGGCGGCACGGGCGACGCGGACCTCTACGTGAAGTTCGGTTCCGCGCCGACGACGTCGAGCTACAACTGCCGTCCTTACCTCAACGGCAACAACGAGTCGTGCACGTTCGCCGCGCCGCAGGCCGGCACGTACTACGTCAAGGTGCGTGGTTACAGCACCTTCTCGGGCGTCTCGCTGAAGGCGACCTGGACGCCGTAACGCGCAGGCATAGGCAGCATGAAGGCCCGGGCGGCGACGCCCGGGCCTTTTTCTTGTGCGCCGCCCGCACCGCTCGCGCTTAGTCGCGGGGCGCGGAAACACTGACGCACCGGCGCGGGCGACATCGGATTCCCGCCAGGACACGCATTTCCTACGGTGAACGGACCCCACCCCAAAGGAATTCCTCATGCGCATCCTCCCCGTCGCGCTGCTGTTCTCGCTCGCCTCCGCTTCGGCCATGGCCGAGCCCGTCCGTTACATCGTGCATTTCACCGATCCCGCCGCGGCGGCCGTGGCCCGTCGCCCGTTACGCGCGACGAGCGCGCGCGACGTCGTGCCACGCCACGTGCGCAGCGTCGCGACGGGCGGCGAGGTGTTCGAGGTGTCGGACGGCAACGTGGCACACCTCGTGGCGCTGCCCGGCGTCGTGTCGGTGGAGGAAGACGTCTGGCTGCAGCCGACGGCCGTCACCGATCCGTTGTGGCGGCGCCAATGGAACCTGCACGACCCGCGAGTCGGCGTCGATGCCGAAGTCGCGTGGCGGCGCACGCGCGGCGCCGGCGCCGTCGTCGCCGTGCTCGATACCGGCATCACGCCCCACCCCGAGTTCGATGGGCAGCTGCTGCGCGGTTACGATTTCGTGGGCGATGCGCAGCAGGCACGAGACGGCGACGGTCGCGATGCCGACCCGACCGACGAGGGCGACTGGAACGATCCCGGCGAGTGCGGCGCGACATCCGCCCGCCGCTCGTCGTGGCACGGCACCCACGTCGCCGGCATCGTCGCGGCCCGTGCCGGCAACCTGCCGGGCATGATCGGGCTGGCGCCCGAGGCGAAGCTCCTGCCCGTGCGCGTCCTGGGGCGCTGCGGCGGACGGATGTCCGACGTCGCCGATGCCATCGTCTGGGCGAGCGGTGGCGAGGTGCCGGACGTGCCGCGGGTGGAGCGACGCGCCGACGTGATCAATCTCAGCCTCGGCGTGCCGGGCGCGTGCAGCGGCACGTTCTCCCGCGCGATCGATGGCGCGCGCTCTCGTGGCTCGGTGGTGGTCGCCGCCGCGGGCAACGAGGAGATGCCGGCATCCGCCGCGATGCCGGCGAACTGCCCCGGCGTCGTCACGGTCGGCGCGCTGGCCCGTGACGGAGCGATGGCCTGGTACTCGAATTTCGGCGATCGCGTGACCCTCGCCGCACCCGGCGGAAGCCTCACGGAGGTGGGCGCGGACGACATCGTGTCTTCCGTGGACGGCGGACAGCGCGGTCGGGAACGGCCGGCGTTCGCCTGGAAGGCCGGCACCTCGATGGCGGCGCCGCACGTGTCGGCGCTGGTGGCGCTCATGCGGTCGGTGGATCCGGCCATCGACGTGGACGCTGTCACGCGTCAGCTGGTGGACAACGCGCGGCCGTTGCCTGGCCCGTGCCCCAAGGGTTGCGGCGCAGGCCTCATGGATGCGGGGGCGACGGTGGACGCGGTCTTCGAAGACCGCGCCCCGCGCTGAATCAGATCGCCTCGAAGCGGTTCGCGTCGCGGTTCTTGCGAACCGCGGCCGGATCCCACACGCGCCCGTTCATCGCGATGTAGACGCCGTCGGCCAGCGTCTGCACCGCGCCGACGGCGCAGCCGATGTTGAACACGGCGTCGGAACCCTGGAACCGCGCCGGGTTGAGCGCACCCGTGAGCACGATCACCTTGCCTTCGATGCCCGCGAGCACGCGCGCCGTGTCGACCATGGTGTCGGTGCCGTGCGTCACGAGGACATGGCGGTGCGGCTGGGCTTCGATGGTGCTGCGGATCAGCGCGCGATCTTCGTCGGTGACGTGCAGGCTGTCCTTGCGCAGGATGGGGATCACGTCGAAGCGGAAAGCGACGCCCAGCTGCTGGAGGATGTCACCGATCTGCGGCGAACCGATCTGGTAGTCCGACTTGTCGTCGAAATAGACCTTGTCGATGGTGCCGCCGGTGGTGACGATGGTGAGCTGCTGCATGGAGTGACCTGGGAAGGGGGTGAAACGGGGCCTTCATTCTACAGGGTTGTCCCTCGCGAGCAGGGCGTCGTCCTCGTTGGCCGGAAGGGCGAGCCGGTCGAGGCCCCGCTCGATGAAGCGCCGGCAGGCGGCGCGGGGACGGGGATCGCCCGCGGCGTCGCCCCAGTCCGCGGCGCGGACGAGCAGGGCCGCGGCCATCGTCCGCGCCAGGGTGTAGGCGATGCCCCGCGCCGAGGCCTCGAGCGACGCGCGGTCGGCCACGATCTCGCCGAGCAGCGATTCGGTCGCGTCCAGGGCCGCCACGATCGCGTGCCGCTCGCGCGACTCGCCCGCGGGAAGCAGTCCGCCGATCGCGTGCCTCAGCGGCACGATCCCGCTGGACAGGGTCCGCAGCATGTCCAGCGACAGCACGTTCGTCGTGCCCTCCCAGATCGCATACACCTGCGCGTCGCGTAGCAATTGCGGCAGGCCGGTATCTTCGATGTAGCCGGCGCCGCCGAAGCATTCGATCGCTTCGGACACGACGCGGATGGAAACCTTCGCGGTCCACAGTTTCGCCAGCGGCGTCAGCAGGCGGAGCAGCGCGGGCTCGTGCGGCTCGCACTCGCCATGT
Source organism: Luteibacter sp. 3190 (assembly GCF_031456385.1). Lineage (NCBI taxonomy): Bacteria > Pseudomonadati > Pseudomonadota > Gammaproteobacteria > Lysobacterales > Rhodanobacteraceae > Luteibacter > Luteibacter sp. 3190. The sequence continues at coordinate 125,633 of NZ_JAVDUO010000001.1, forward strand.
TCGGTCCGGCCCAGCAGTTCGGCGACGTGGAAGGCGAGCGCGAACGCGCCCTCGAATTCCGCCTGCATGTCGGCCAGCGTGCGCGCGTGCAGCGGGTGCTCGACGAGCCGCGCGCCGAACGCGTCGCGCCGCCTCGCGTAATCGCGGGCGAGCGAAATCGCCCGGGCCATGCTCGCCACCGCGCACACGGCGTTCCACGTGCGCGTGACGTTGAGCATCGGCGCGATCTGCCGCACGCCGTGATCGAGCGGTCCGACGGGCGTCGCCGCCAGCCCGTCGAGATGGATCTCCGCCGTGGGCAGTTCGTGCGTGCCGAGCTTCTTCTTCAGGCGGTCGATCGTGATGCCCTGCCAGGCGCCGTGCTCGTCCTTCGTCTCGACATAGAACAGCGCGAGCGCCGAGGTGCCACCGCCGGCACCCTCGGGGCGCGCGAGAGCGAGCGCGGCCTCGCCGACGACCGCCGAACTGAACCACTTGCGCCCGTACAGGCGCCATTGCCCCTCCGCGTCCTGGCGCGCCACGGTCTCGGTGCGGCCCACGTCCGAGCCGCCCGGCGTTTCGGTCATCCACTGTCCCGAGAGCCAGAAGGTCGCGGGGTCGCGGCTGAGGAACCGGGGCAGCGCGCGTTTCATCAGCGCGGTGTTGCCCGACGCGTGCAGCGCCGTGGCGGCGCCGTCGGTCATCGCGAGCGGGCAGCACCAGAATTCGCTGGCGACGTGGTAGAGGTAGACGCGGGCGAACTCCTCGACGCGCGCCCAGGGCGTCCCCGCATGGCCGGCCGCGAGCACCGCGTGGCGGGTCGTCAGTGCCGGGCCTTCCTCCCAGGCGGGCGTGAGGGCGATCCGGTCGACGCGGTTGCCCCAGGCGTCCCATTGCGTGAGCACGGGCTCGACACGCGGCGTGCGCGTACGGCGATCCCAGGCCATGACGGCGTAATCGCCCAGCGCTTCGAGATCCGGCCGCGCGTGGTCCAGCCGGTCGGCGGGCAGGCGATTGTCGAGCCACGCGCTGAGCACGCGATCGTGGCGGAAGGGATGCGCCAGTCGCGGCGCCTCCTGCACAAAACCCATCGTCATGTCCTCGAGCCGGCGTCGATGCGCCTAGCGTGCACCGCTGCGGCGTCGTACGCCAGCGCCGAGCGTGCCGATCAGCAGCAGGGTGAGCGCCACCTCGATGAACGCGAGCCAGCGGTCGCCGGTCGAGCTCCAGGCTTCCGCCACGCCATGGCAGAAATAGAACAGCGCGAGGATGCCGACCCAGAGCAGGGCACGCGTCACGTTGGGCAGCGAAAAAAGCGGAAGCAGCAGCGCCGGCACGGTCAGGGCGAAGGCTACCCACGTGGGGATGGCGACGGGCGGGTAGAGCGAATACCACAGCACCTGCACGAGAAGGAGGCCCGCCCATGCGGCCAGGCCCACCTTCTGCGCCGTGCTCAGCGCCACGGTCATGCCGGGGTTCCCAGGCGTCGCGCGACGTCGGCGAGGCGTTTGCCCAGCGCCCGTGCCAGTTCGCGTTCGTGCTCGCTGATCGCGTTGTCGCCGCGCGTGCCGGCGACATGGCTGGCGCCGTATGGTGTGCCGCCCGTCAGCGTGGCGTTCAGGGCGGGCTCGGTGTAGGGAATGCCGACCAGGAGCATGCCGTGGTGGAGCAAGGGCAACGCCATCGACAGCAGCGTGGCTTCCTGTCCGCCATGCATCGTGCTGGTGGACGTGAACACCGCGGCGGGTTTGCCCGCCAGCGCGCCGGAAGCCCATTCGGCGCCCGTGGTATCGAGGAAGTGTTTCAGCGGCGCGGCCATGTTGCCGAACCGCGTCGGGCTGCCCATGGCCAGCGCCACGCACTCGACCAGGTCGGCACGCGACACGTACGGCGCGCCTTCCTCGGGCTCGGGCGGCATGGCCGTCTCGGTCACGGGCGCCACCGGCGGCACCTGGCGCAGGCGCGCGCGCATGCCGGGCACTTCCTCGACGCCACGCGCGATGAACCGGGCGAGCTGGGCCGTGTGGCCGCTGCGGCTGTAGTAGAGTACGAGGACGTCGTGGGACATGGATGGCCACCTTTACGAAGGCGGTTAGTCTCGCAGAACTGACACGTGTTCCCAATCGTTCGGGATGAGGATGGACATGCCGCTGCGCATCGACCGCGACCGCGCGCTGAGTTTTTCGCGCTTCACCTGGCTGCGCTTCGTCGACGACAAGTGCTTCGAAACGGCGGGCGCCCTGTCGTACACGACACTGGTGTCGCTGGTGCCGCTCACGGTGGCCGTCTTCGCGATCCTTTCGGCGTTCCCGGTGTTCGCCGAGTGGCGGGGCGCGCTCGCCAACTACGCTTTCCAGAATTTCGTGCCGGCGACCGGCATGAAGATCCAGGAATACATGCTCGCCTTCGCCGACAAGGCGAGCCAGCTGACGGGCATCTCGATCCTGGTGATGCTGTTCAGCGCCGTATCGATGATGGTCAGCATCGAGGATCGCCTCAACCGGATCTGGCGCGTCCGCAAGCCGCGCGGCTGGACCTCGCGCCTGCTCCTGTACTGGGCCGCGCTCACGCTGGGCCCGATCCTCGTCGTCGGCGGCCTGGCGCTTTCCTCGTACATCGCGGCGTTCCCGCTGCTGCACGAGGCGGCGGACACGCTGGCGACGCAGAGCAGCCTGCTCAACCTGCTGCCCTTCGCGATCACCTTCGTCACCCTCGTGCTGATGTACACGATGATCCCCAACCGCCGCGTCTCGTGGCGGCACGCGGCCATCGGCGCGCTGTTGGGTGCCATCCTGTTCGAAGCCGCGCGCTGGGGTTTCGCGCAGTTCATCCGCAATTCGCCGAACTACGAGGAGATCTACGGCGCGCTCGCCGCGATCCCGATCTTCCTCCTGTGGATCTACCTCTCGTGGATCATCGTGATCCTCGGCGCGTCCATCGCGGCGTCGATCTCCGCGTTCGAATACGTCGTGCCTCACGAGGCGCTGCCCGAAGGGGCGGAATTCATCGGCCTGCTGGTGGTGCTCCAGCACTTCGTCCATGCGCAGCGGACGGGGGAGAGCGTCGACCCCGCCATCGTGCGCGTGCGCGAGCCCTATCTGCCGTCGAGCGCGATCGCCTGCTATTTCGACGACCTGCAGCGCGCGGACATGATCCAGCGCGGCGAAGCCGGCGGCTGGCTGCTCACCCGCAGCCTCGACGCCACCGAACTGCTGCGCGTCTACCGCTGTACCCAGTACCGTCTGCCGCTGCATCCCCGGGAACAGGTCCAGCGTCTGGGAATCGTTCTTCCACCCGAGCTTCTCGGGTTGCTGGATAATCTGGCCGAAGCGCTCGACGCCACGCTCGGCGCGAGACTCGACGCCCTTTTTCCGCCCCCGCCGGTTCCGGTCCCCACCGAGGATTCCCCCGCATGATCCGCCGCCTGCTCGCCGCCGCCGCCCTCGCGACCGCTCTTCCCGCGTTCGCCGCGGACGACGTCAAGGTCTACCAGCTTTCCGTGAAAACCCTCGACGGCAAGCCGTTCGATCTCGCCGCGCAGCGTGGCAAGTGGGTGCTCGTCAATTACTGGGCGACGTGGTGCGTGCCGTGCATCAAGGAGATGCCGGACATCTCGGCGTTCGTGAAAGGCCGTAAGGACGTCACGGCCATCGGTCTGGCGTACGAGGACACGGACCCGAAGGAGATCGAAGCCTTCCTCGGAAAGCACCCGGTGTCGTACCCCATCGCGCAGGTCGACGTCACCGCGCCGCCGAAGGATTTCGGCGAAGCCAAGGGGCTGCCCACCAGCTGGCTGATCGCACCGGACGGTCGCCTGGCCAAACGGTTCGTCGGTCCCGTGACCGCCGAAAAGCTCAGGGACGAGATGTCGAAGCATCCGAACCCGAAGGGGTAGCGATCATGCAAGCCACGCGTTTCGTCGTCAGGGGCAAGGTACAGGGCGTGTTCTTCAGGGCTTCGGCCCGCGAGCGCGCGCTGGGGCTCGGCCTCACGGGGTTCGCGAAGAACCTGTCCGACGGAAGCGTCGAGGTGGTCGTGTACGGCGACCGCGGCGCGATCGCGTCCATGGAAGAGTGGCTGCGCGACGGCCCGGAGCACGCGAGGGTGGACGAGCTCTACCGCGACGAGCTCGCGGTGCACGAGGTACCGAAGGCGTTCGACGTCCGCTGAAAGCGTCCTCCGGCGCCGGTGTGCGGCGCCGTGATCAATCGTCCAGTCCCTTCGCGTTCGCCGGTCGCGCCAGGAAGGGCACGGCCAGTGTCGATCCGTCGGAAAGGGTGAAGGTCACGACGACCGTGTCGCCGGGCTTCACCGGGTGCTTCGGATTCATCAGCATCACGTGGTAGCCACCCGGCGAGAAGGCGACCTTGCCCCTGGCGGGCACGGGCACCTCGTCCACCATTTCCATGCGGCCCATGCCGGTTTCCGTGCTGCTCCGGTGGATCATCGCCTCGCCATAATCCGCGCTGGTCGCGTCGGTGATCGAGACCTTGCCGTCGCCGGGATTCTCGAACGTGGCGTAGCCGCCTGCCGGCAGGTTGCCGGGCAGCACGCGGATCCACGCGCCGGAAGCTCTCACCGTATCCGTCGCGTGGGCGGCGCCGGCGGCGAGCAGCAGGGCGGCGGCGATCGTGCGAACCATCATGGCGTGGACTCCATCGAAGTGAGCAGGTGCAGGTCGTGGACGATATCGTCCTGCGAGGCGGAGGGCGTGGCCAGCAGGCGCGCCTTGCCGTCGCCGTCGAAGATGTAGATCGCCGAGCTGTGGCTGACCTCGTAATTGCCGTCGCCCCGGTCGGGCTCGCGCGTGAACGCGGAACGATAGCGTTTGGCCAGTGCCTCGACGTCGCGGTCGGAGCCGACGAGGCCGACGGCGCGCTTGTCGAAGGCGTTCACGTAGGCATGCATGATGGCCGGCGTGTCGCGCGCGGGATCGACGCTGACGAACAGGATGCGCACCTTGTCCGCGGGCGCGCCGAGGCGATCGAGCACGACGTGCAGCTGGGTCAGCGTCAACGGGCAGACATCGGGGCAGTGCGTGTAGCCGAAGTACATCACCGTCACCTTGCCCTTGAAGTCGGCGCCGGTCACGGGCTTGCCGTTGTCGTCCGTGAGCCGGAAGTCGAGGTCGGGCAGGTGGCCGGACACATCGTTGAGGCGCCACTCCGGCTGTGGCTCACGCTGGCAGGCGCTGAGGGGCACGAGGGCGAGCAGGGCGATCAGTGCCAGGAAGACCCGGCGGGTGGACGGCGTCATGCGATGCTCCGCGAGATATCCTGCGCAGGATACGCCACCCGCCCGCGCGGGCAGGCGCCCCCGGATGAGGAATGCCTTCGATGCGACAACATGTCCCCCTGACAGAGGCCGTGCTCGTCGGCGTGGCTGGCGCGTCAGCCGTGGCGGTGGGTGCCTTCGGTGCCCACGCGCTGCGCGGCGTGCTCGGCGATGCCGCGCTCGGCACGTGGCACACGGGCGTCGAGTACCACTTCTGGCACGCGCTGGCGCTGGCCCTGGCGGTCGCGGTGCCGGCCGCCGGTCGGGCGCGTCGCGTGGCGGTATGGGCCTTCGTCGCGGGTATCGTCCTCTTCTCGGGCAGCCTTTATGCGCTCGCCCTCGGGGCACCGCGGATCGTGGGCGCGATCACGCCGTTCGGCGGCGTGGCGTTCATCGTGGGGTGGATCGGGTTGGCCATCGCCGTGCGCGCGCGAGCCACGTAGGAGCGCGCCTTGCGCGCGACATGTTGTGGGGTCGCGCGTTCCGGACCTGAGCGCTTCGCGAAACGATGTCGCCACGGATCGGTCGCTATCAGCCTTCCGGATCGTCGATCGGTTCGATGGCCCGCGGCTTCAGCCGTCCCGCGCGGCGCAGCGCGTCGCGCAGCACGTATTCGATCTGCGCGTTGAGCGAGCGCAGTTCGTCCTCGGACCACGCCTGCATGGCCTCCAGGACGGTCGCGCTCACGCGTAGCGGATAGGCTTTCTTCTCGGCCGCCACGATCGGATCAGTTATAGAGCGAACCGGCGTTGACGACCGGTTGCGTGGCCCGGTCGCCACACAGGACGACGAGCAGGTTCGAGACCATCGCCGCCTTGCGTTCCTCGTCGAGTTCGACCACACCCTGCGCGCGCAGCTGGTCGAGCGCGAGGGCGACCATGCCGACGGCGCCTTCCACGATACGCTCGCGCGCCGCCACGATCGCGCCGGCCTGCTGGCGCTGGAGCATCGCCTGGGCGATCTCCTGCGCGTAGGCGAGGTGGCTGATGCGCGATTCGATGACCTGCACGCCCGCCTTGTTGAGGCGCGCCTCGATTTCCTGGCGCAGGTGGTTGTTCACTTCCTCGCCGTGGCTACGCAGCGACGCCTTGGCATCGTCGTGCGCGTCGTAAGCGTAGCTCTGCGCCATCTGGCGCAGCGCCGACTCGCTCTGGATCTGCACGAAGTTCTCGTAGTCGTCGACGCAGAACACGGCCTCGGCCGTGTCGACGACCTGCCAGACCACGATCGCCGCGATCTCGATCGGATTGCCGTCGTTGTCGTTCACCTTCAGGCGACCGCTCTCGAAGTTGCGCACGCGCAGGCTCACAGGGCGGCGCGAGTAGAACGGGTTGGTCCAGCGCAGGCCCTCGCGCCGCTCCGTGCCGGCGTACTTGCCGAACAGCTGCATCACCTGGCCCTGGTTCGGCTGCACCTGGAAAAAACCCTTCGCCAGGAACGCGAACAGCGGAATGAGCACGAAGGCGCCGGTCGCCGCCGGATTGCCGGCATGCGCGACCTGCCCGAAGACCCAGCCGGCGACGAGAACGATCGCGACGAGGAAGACGAGGATCGTCGGAATCCCCGGAAGGGATGCGGCGGAGCGTTCATTCATGACGGCGGTTCCCCCTGGAAGGTGTGGGGGTAGTTGATATCAAGGTGATATCAGTTTCAAGTGCCGTCACGGCGCCTGGCCACTCCCGCCCTGCGTCCCGCTGGCCGGTACCGGGATGTCCATGAGGTTGGACCCCGGCAAGGCGCGTTCGATGCGGATGCTGCCGAGGGTGCTCATCGCGGCGAAGAATCGCCAGGGCTCGCCGCTTCCGGTGCCCATGGCGATATGGGTGGAATCGAAGCGGCGCTGCGCGGAGTCGAAGCTGATCCAGCGGTTGTCGATCCACGCCTGCGCCCACGCGTGCGGAATGAAGACGCGGTTCGCGCCGCCCATGCGTTCCGCGTAGACGATGCCGGTGACGACGCGTGCCGGGATGCCGAGCGCGCGTGCCATGGCCGTCAGGAGCACCGCGTGTTCGGTGCAGTCGCCGCGCCGCGTCGTCGCGGTCTCGAGCGCCGATGCGTATCCGACGTCCAGCCCTTTCGCGGTGATGTATTCGGAGAGGAAGGTGCGCATGCGCCGCATGCGTTGCAGGTCGCTCCTCGCGTCGCCCGCGGCGAGTTTCGCCAGCGCGATCACCGGTTCCGCATCGGACTGCACCCAGGGATTCGGCGCGGTGTCCTCGGGCAGGGGGCCGGGCTCGTCGCTGTGCCGCGAGCCGAAGCCCACGTCGACGAGGTAGACCCCGTCGCCCAGCGAGTACACCTTCTGCTCGTCGGTCTGGACGAAGGGATTGGCGTGCTTGCCGCGCACGCTGATCGTGTAACGCACCGGCGCGACGCGCAGCGCGGCGACCATGGGTCGCGGCGAGACGATCATCGCGGCGCGGAGCAGGTCGATGTCCTGGTCGGGCGCCTGTGCGCACGCGGCGTCGCAGGCGGCCATTTCCAGCCGGAACCCGAGCAGCGGCGCGACGCTGCGGCGGATGTATCCGTTGTCGTCGACCCAGATGTCCACGCTGTGGTCGGTGGCCGATCCGGCGATGGACTGGCGCAGATGGTGCAGCCTTTCGCGGGTCTCGTCGGGCATCGTCACCACTTCCCGGCCGATGACCGTCACGTCGACGTTCGCCACCTGTTGCTTCGTGGAGTCGAAGTTCCGCACGCGGTAGGTGGTCCCCGGTCGGAACCCTTGGCGGACGACCGTCAGGCGCTGGCCTTCCGCGAGCGTGGCGCCCGCAGGCCAGATGAGGAGGTCGATCTTCGACTGGCCGCCGACGGTATTGGAGATCTGGAACAGCCCGTCGTCGCGCACCTGGCCGGTCGCGAGGTTCTCCTGGCTCGACATCCGGGTGCTGGCATAGAAGGCGAGAGGGGCGCCCGACGCCGATTCCGTCGAACGCAGCTCCGTGCGAAGCGCCATCGGCGTCTTCGCCCGGGTCATCCGGAAATCGAGGACCTGACGGGTGACCACCCGGTCGGCCTCGACCTCGCGGTCGATACGCAGGCTGCCCACCTTGCGACCGTCGAGCAGGACGGTCATCCAGCGTTCCTCGGCCGGAACGGCCGTGGGAAGCGCGCACAGTACGGCGAGGACGGCCAGGCAGCGTCTCATGAGCGTACGTCCGGATTGTTGGGGACGCCTTCATCACAGCACGTTGGCGCCGCGAGTCAAGTGCCCCATTCGGCGTGGTGCGGCTCAGTGCTTCCCGTTCGACGGAGGTGGCTCCCTGGTGTTCGGCTCCCGGGGCAGGACCCGCTGCACGGGCGCGGGCGCCTTGTAGATCACGCCTTCGACGGGCGACACGCGATCGATCCTGATCCGGCCCAGCGACGCCATGGCCGAAAAGAATCGCCAGGGGTCGCCATTGCCGACGCCGAGGGCGATGTGCGTCGTGTCGAAACGCACGTTCGCGGAATCGAAGCTCACCCAGCGCCCGTCGATCCACGACTGCACCCAGGTGTGCGGCACGTAGACATGCGAGGCCTTCGCGAAACGGTCGGTATAGACCAGCCCGGTGACGATGCGCGTGGGGATGCCGAGCGAGCGGCCAAGCGCAGCGAGCAGCACCGCGTGCTCCGTGCAGTCGCCCTGTCGGGTGCGCAGCGTTTCGAGCGCGGACGCGTAGCCCACGTCGAGCGCGGTAGGCTGGATATAGCCGGACACGAAGCTGCGCAGGCGGAGCATGCGTCGCATGTCCGTATCCGCGCCGCCGGCCGCTTCGCCGGCCAGCGCGACGACGTCGGGATGGTTCGACTGCACCCATGGATTCGCGGCGAGGTCTTCCTTCGTCGGGCCGCTCTCCTTCTCGTGCGCGCGCGGCGCGCCGATCGTCACCTCGTACACGCCATTGCCGCGCGACTCGACCTGCTGCTCGTCGGTGACCGCGAACGGGCTGGCGAGGTCGCCCGACACGATCATCGTGTAGCGCGCCGCCTGCTCGCGCAGCGCGGGCGTGATGAAGCGCGGCGCCATCACCATCGCCGAGCGAAGCACGTCGACGTCCTGGTCGGGCGCGTTGGCGCAGGCTTCGTCGCACGCCATCAACTCCATGCGATGGCCGATCGATGGCGAGAGCCCCTTGCGCATGTTGCCGCCGTCGTCCACCCACAGGTCGAGGCGCTGGGCTTCGCCTGATCCGGCGAGGCTCTGGCGCAGGTGGTGCAGGCGCTCGTCGCCGCCCGGCAGCTCGACGATCTCGTCGCCGACGACCTCGACGTCGAGCGTCGCGACCTGCTGCTTGGTCGGATCGAAGTTACGCATCGTGTACCGATGTCCCGCCGCGAAGCCCTCCCGCACGATCGCGAGGCGCTGGCCTTCGCCCAGTCGCGCACCCTCCGGCCAGCTCAGCAGGCCGACCGATGTCTGTCCGCCCACGCGCGTCGTGACCTGGAAACGGCCGTCGTCGCGACGATGTCCCTCGATATGCGTTTCCTGGCTCGACGAGCCATTGCGCGAAACGAACGCGAGCGGTTCCCCGTCGGACGACTCCGTCGTGGTCGTCGCACTGCGGATTGTCAGGGGTGCGGAGCCTCGGGCGACACGAAGTTCGATCGTCTGCGAGGTACGCACGTCGCCGTCGCCGGCGTCGCGTTCGAGCTGCATGTTGCCGACCTTGCGGCCGTCGAGCGTGACGGCCATCCAGGTCGTCGTCGCGGTCGCGTGCGTCGCGCCGATCGACAGCAGGCAAAGCAGGGTGGCGATCCGTCGTCTCATGGCGCGTGTCCTTTCTGTCGGGTGGTTCATCGGTTCGGGTGCCGTGCGATCAGGGTTTTCCGCCGCTGGCGGGCACGTTGGTCGGCGGATGGTAGGGTTCGGGCCGGTTCATGCCCTGGAAGGGGTCGGGACGCGTCGGCATCTGGCGGAAGGGCAGGTCCACCTTGCGGATCGTGATGGAGCCGAGCGCGCCGAGCGACGAGAAGAATCGCCACGGATCGCCGTCGCCGACGGCGAGCGCGATGTGCGTGGCGTCGAAACGGCCGATCGCGGAATCGAAGCTCACCCAGCGATCCTTGATCCACGCCTGCACCCACGTATGCGGAACGAACACGCGCGACGCGCCGGCGTAGCGCGGCATGTACACGAGGCCCGACACGATGCGCGTGGAAATACCGATCGCCCGACCCATCGCGGCGAGCAGCACGGCGTGCTCGGTGCAGTCGCCACGGCGCGTCTGGAACGTCTCGAGGGCCGACGCATAGCCTACGCCGAGGTCGTTGATGGCGATGTAGCCCGAGACGAAGCGGCGCAGTCGCGCCATGCGGTCGCGGTCGTTGCCGGAACGTCCCACCACTTCGCGCGCCGCCTCGACGATCTCGGGCGCGGTCGACTGCACCCACGGGTTCGGCGCGGCATCGCCGGGCGTGGGACCGTCGTCGTCCTTCCGTACCTGCGGCGGGCCGATCGTCAGCTGATAACCGTAGTCGTGCGCCACGACCTCCTGTTCGCCCGTCTCCACGTACGGATTGCGTCGATCGCGCGGTACTTCGATCGTGTAACGCAGGGCGGCGTCCGACATGTCCCGCGGGATCGTCCGCGGCGATCCGACCATCGCGGCGCGCAGGATGTCGACATCCTGGTCCGGCGCATGGGCGCAGGCCTCGTCGCAGGCCAGGAGTTCCATGCGCTTGCCGAGCATCGGGCGCACGCTGCGACGCGTGTCTCCCCGGTCGTCGACCCAGATGTCGATCGCGGCGCCCTGTGGCCGCGCCGCGAACGTCTGGCGCAGGTGGTGGAGGGTTTCGTTGCCCGATGGCAGCTCGACGACCTCGTCGCCGACCACGGTCAGCGCGATGTCGGCCACCTCCTGCTTCAGCGCATCGAAGGTTCGCATCGTGTACGTCGTGCCGCCGGCGAAGCCATGGCGCACGATATCGAGACGCTGGCCTTCGCTCAGCAGCGCGGCGGTCGGCCACGTGAGCAGGCCCACCGAGGCCTGCCCGTCGACGTCGCGCGACACCTGGAACGTGCCGTCCGTCCGCGCGAAGCCCTCGACCGTCGTCGTCTGTCCCGCGGACGTCGCACTCGCGGTGAACGCCAGCGGTGCGCCGGTGCGGGATTCTTCGAACCGTCCTTCCGTGCGGAGTGGCAGTCCCGTCTTCCAGCGCATGAGGCGGTAGTCGAGAACCTGGGTGGTGACGACGCGATCGCCGTCGACGATGCGATGGATCTCGGCATGCCCCACCTTGCGGCCGTCGATCGTCACGGCCATCCATGTCCCGATGTCGGCGGCGTGCGCCGACGACACCGCGAGAAACGCCGCGATGACGACGAAACGGGGTCGCGCGCGCACTCGTCCTTGATGACCGGGCATCCACGCATCACAGCGCATGCGGTCGCGGGCGTCAACCCGCATCGCGCTCGGCCGGGCCGGTACAATGCCGCCATCCATATCGAGGACCGCTCCATGAAGACCTTCGGCACGCCGCACTCCCACACCGCGATCAGGGTGCTCCTCCTTGGATCGGGCGAGCTCGGCAAGGAGGTCGCCATCGAACTGCAGCGGTTCGCGGTCGAGGTCGTCGCCGTCGATCGCTACGCGAACGCACCCGCGATGCAGGTGGCTCATCGCAGTCACGTGATCGACATGCTCGACGGCGCCGCGCTGCGCGCGCTGATCGAGGAGGAGAAGCCCCACCTCGTCGTGCCGGAGATCGAAGCGATCCACACGCCGACCCTGATCGAGATGGAGAAGGAAGGCCTCAAGGTGATCCCCACCGCGCGCGCCGCGTGGCTCACGATGGATCGCGAGGGCATCCGCCGCCTCGCCGCCGACGAACTGCACCTGCCCACCTCGCCGTTCCGCTTCTGCGATACGCGCGAAGCCTTCCTCGCCGCGGTCGCGGAACTCGGCACGCCGTGCGTCGTGAAGCCCGTGATGAGTTCGTCCGGCAAGGGCCAGAGCGTCGTGCGCACGCCGGACGATGCCGCTGCCGCGTGGGACTACGCGCAATCCGGCGGCCGCGCGGGGAAGGGCAGGGTGATCGTCGAGGGGTTCATCGACTTCGACTACGAGATCACGCTGCTGACCGTACGCCACCGTGACGGCGTATCCTTCTGCGCGCCGATCGGGCATCGCCAGGAGGACGGCGACTACCGCGAATCGTGGCAGCCGCAGCCGATGAGCGACGCGGCACGCGCCGACGCGGAGCGCCAGGCCGATGCGATCACCGCGGCGCTCGGCGGCTGGGGCGTGTTCGGCGTCGAGTTCTTCGTGCGCGGCGACGAGGTGATCTTCTCGGAGGTCAGTCCCCGTCCTCACGACACCGGCCTGGTGACGCTCATTTCGCAGGATCTTTCCGAGTTCGCGCTCCATGCGCGTGCCATCCTCGGCCTGCCCGTGCCGGAAATCCATGCGTTCTCGCCCGCCGCGTCGTGTGCCGTCCTGGTGGAGGGCGAGGGCCACGCGCCCACCTATCACGGCATCGCCGACGCGCTGGCGGAGACGGGCACGATGTTGCGGATCTTCGGCAAGCCCGAGGTCCGCGGCCGTCGCCGCATGGCCGTGACGCTCGCCCGGGCCGGCACCGTCGAGGAAGCCCTCGAGAAGGCGAAACGTGCCGCCAGCCGCATCCGGGTGGAGCTCTGACGCGTCTCCCGCCGCCCTGATTCCTCAACGGCCGTTCACGGCCGGATGTTAAGCTGCCATGCTCCTATGGACGACCGATGGCCATGAGCGGACGCAGAGACCACCACGATCGCGACGCGCGCGCGCGCACCGAACCGACCCTCGGCCGGCTCGACGACCTCGACCGGCCCGCGTCGCCGCCCGACGACGGGCTGCCGAGCATCGTCGTCGACTCGCCTCGCCCGCGCAGTGGTGGCGGCACGCCTCCGCCGTCGCGTGGCACCCGCGGCCCGCGCCGGCGTGGCTGGCTCATTCCCGTTCTCGTGCTCGTGCTGATCGGCGCGGTCACGGCGTTGTGGCTGCAGCAGGATCGTCTTCGCGGCATGGTGCCCGCCACCGAACTCAACGACACGCTGGCGCAGGCGAACCACGCGCTGGAGACGGGGCACCTCGACGGCACGAACGGCGACAGTGCGCGCGAACTCTTCGAAAAAGCGCGCGATCAGCAGCCCGATAGCGACCAGGCGCGGGATGGACTTCGTCGCGTCGGCCAGGCCGAGATCGCGCGGGCGGATGCGGCGCTCCAGGCGGGGCGCCTCGACGAAGCCGAGGCGGCACTGAACGTGGCGCGCGAACTGCTCGGCGGCGGCAGCGATGTCGAACAGCTGGCACAGCGGCTCTCGCAGGCGCGCAATCCGCAGGATCGCACGGAGTCGCTGATCGACCAGGCGCAGAAGGCGTTCGCCGCGGGCCGGCTCGATGGCGACGACGGCGCGGGCGCGCTGTACCGCCGCGTGCTCGACGCCGACAAATCGAACGCGGTGGCCGCGCGTGGCCTCGACAAGGTCGGCGACGGTCTCGCGGCGCAGGCGCGACAGGCGATCGCCGACAACGACAGGACGAAGGCGAATGCCCTCGTCGATCGCATCGCCATCCTCGTGCCGGGTTACGGCGACCTGCCGTCGCTGCGGGCCGCGCTCGCCGAAACGAAGAAGCAGGACGACCAGGCGGTCAAGGCGCTCGTGCAGCAGGGCAACGACGCGATGCGCGCCGGCCGCTTCACGGGCGGCGGCGACGACAACGCGCTCGCGCGCTTCCGCGCCGCGCTCGCGGCCGATCCCGACAACGCCGAGGCGAAGGCGGGTCTGGGCCAGGTCGCGCAGGCCCTGATCGTGCAGGCCAACGCCGCGCTCGACAGCGAGGACGACGACCAGGCCACGCGGCTGCTCGACCAGGCCGAAAAGCTCGCGCCGAAGTCGGCCGAACTCGCGGCCGCTCGCGCGCGCATCGCTGGCGGCGACGTGAAGGCCCGGCAGTCGAGCGGCGCTGTTCGCGCGGCGGACGACGACGGCGACCTCGCGCAGGCTTCGCTCGCGGTCAGTCCCGAACAGAAGGCCAAGGTGGCCGAGCTCGTTCGCCGGGCGCAGTCCGCCGCCTCGCGCGGCGACATCATGGATCCGCCGGGCGACAGCGCGTACGACCTGTACCGCAACGCGCTAGCCATCGACGGTAACGACCCCGCGGCGCGCGCGGGCCTGCAGGGCCTGCCCACGCAGGTCGAGAAGCAGATGCAGCAGGCGGTGGCCAACGGCAACGTCCAGCGCGCGGAGAACCTCTACGCGACGCTCGCCGATCTCGCGCCGGGCGACACGTCGCAGGGCGAACTGCGTCACCGGCTCGGTAGCGCGTGGATCGACAACGCGCTGCAGCGCGCCGGGCAGGGCGACCGCCAGGGTGCGTTCCAGGCGCTCGACCGCGCCCGCCGCTACGCGCCGGACGATCCCCGCCTGCAGAGCGCGTACGAGCGCATCGCGACGGGCCGGTGAGGGGCGGCATGACGGTACTGGTGCTTGGCGCGTCGGGTCAGATCGGCCACTTCCTCCTTCCCCGGCTCGACGCCGCCGGCTTCGGCTGGATCGCGGTCAGTCGTCGCGAGGGTCCCGACACGCGTTGGCGCGTGGGCAGCCTTCCCAATGCGATGCCCGAGCTGCCGCCGCTGCGTGCGATCGTCAGCCTCGGCCCGATCCATGAGTTCGCCGCATGGCTGGTGGCGAACCGGTTGCCGGGCACGCCGCACGTCCTGGCGACCTCGTCGATGAGCGCCGAGACCAAGCGCGAATCCCTCGTGCCGGAGGAGCGCGAGGTGTCGCGCCGCCTTCGCGACGCCGAGACCACCATCACCGCCACCTGCGCGTCGCGCGGCATGCCCTGGACGCTGTTCCGTCCCACGCTGATCTACGGCGCGGGCGTGGACAAGAGTCTCACGCCGATCGTCCAGGCCTCACTCCGCCGGCGGATCTTCCCGCTGCCGGCCGGAAGGGGGCAGCGCCAGCCGGTGCACGCCGACGACATCGCCGCCGCCGTGGTGGCCGCCATCGCCTCGCCGTTCGCCCGCGGGCAGACCTTCCCCATCGGGGGTGGCGAGCGCCTCCTCGCGGCCGAGATGTTCCGCCGGGCCCGTCGCAGCGCGGGCGGTGCGACCTTTCCCGCCCCGATCCCGCGGTTGGTGCTCGACCTGGCCGCCCTGATGTCGCCCGCCATCCGTGGCCCGGTGAGCCGGCTCGATAGCGACCTGATCGCAGACAATCGCGAACTGGAGCGGGTGCTCGGCATCCATCCCCGGGCATTCCGGCCCTCGCCGGACATGTGGCGGCCGCGGCGCTGACCGCGTCCGCCACACCGTCGCCAGCATCCGTTCAGATGGGCGCCGGTCGTGTGCCCCTATCATCCGGACACACCTCCTTCCCCAGGACTCCTCCGCGTTGGCTTTCTTCAACCGTCTCGGCTCCCTCCTGCGCACCAGCTGGCCCTGGCTGCGCATTCCCTTCTGGCTGGTCATGGGTCTGGTGTTCGGCTTCCTGCTGCCGTACACGCTGATCCTCAACGCCCGCCTGCAGGACCGCTTCAACGATCTCGTGTTCGCGGTGCCGACGCGCGTCTACGCCCGCCCGCTGCCGCTGGCTCAGGGGCTGCCCATGACGCCCGCGGCGCTCGAACTGGAACTGACCTTCGCCGGCTACACCACCGAAGGCGGCGGCAAGGTGCAGGGCAGCTATTCGAAGAACGGCTCGCGCTTCGTGATCGCGTCGCACGGCTACGCCGGCCCAGACGGTGGCGAACTGCCGCACCGGATCCGCGTCGCGCTGTCGGATGGTCAGGTGGCCTCCGTCGTCGACGACACCAACAACAAGCCGATCAAGTCGATCCACCTCGATCCGGCACGCATCGCCACGCTGTACGGCGCGCAGCAGGAAGAACGCCGCATCGTTCGCCTCGAGAACGTTCCGCCGCTCCTCGTGCAGGGCCTGCAGGCGGTGGAGGATCGCGACTTCAAGAGCCACATCGGCCTCGATTTCTCGGCGATCCTGCGCGCGTCGTTCGCCAATATCCGCGCCGGACACACGGTGCAGG
Source organism: Luteibacter sp. 3190 (assembly GCF_031456385.1). NCBI lineage: Bacteria > Pseudomonadati > Pseudomonadota > Gammaproteobacteria > Lysobacterales > Rhodanobacteraceae > Luteibacter > Luteibacter sp. 3190. The sequence goes on from NZ_JAVDUO010000001.1 coordinate 141,898, forward strand.
GTGGTTCCACGCTCACGCAGCAGCTGGTGCGCAACCTCTTCCTCGACCGCAGCCAGAACATGCTGCGCAAGGTGAACGAGGCGATCCTGTCGATCCTGATGGAGGTGCATTACTCCAAGGGCCGCATCCTCGAGGCGTACGTCAACGAGGTCTTCCTCGGACAGCAGGGCAACCAGGCGGTGCACGGCTTCGCCGCCGGCGGCGAGTTCTTCTTCGGCCGTCGTCTCGAAGACCTCCGTCCGCAGGAGATCGCCCTGCTGGTCGGCCTGGTGAAGGGGCCTAGCTATTACGATCCGCGCCGTTACCCCGATCGCGCGCTGGCGCGCCGCAACCTCGTGCTCCAGCAGTTCCACGACACGGGCCTGCTGGACGACGCGCAGACGAAGGCGGCGCAGGCCTCGCCGCTCGGCATCGCCGCGAACGCGCAGCTGCCGCACAACCGTTTCCCGGCGTTCATGCAGCTGGTCCGCTCGCAGATCACGGCCGACTTCGACGAGGCCGCGCTGCGCGACGGCAGCCTCTCGATCTTCACGACGCTGGATCCCGCGGCGCAGCTCTACACCGAGCAGGCGATCGTCACGACGATGAAGGGGCTGGGCAAGCGCGGTGCCGCCGCGCAGGCCGCCGCCGTGGTCACCGACACGACGAACGGCAGCGTGCTCGCCATCGTGGGATCGCGCGACCCGGGCGATCAGGGCTTCAACCGCGCGCTCGACGCGCGCCGCCCGATCGGTTCGCTGGTCAAGCCGCTGGTGTACCTCGTCGCGCTCGCGCAGCCGGCGAAGTGGTCGCTCGCCTCCATCGTCGACGATTCGCCGATCAACATGCGTCAGCCCGACGGCAAGCCGTGGACGCCGCAGAACGACGATCGCGAGATCCATGGGCAGGTGCCGATGCTCGACGCGCTCGTCCATTCATGGAACCTCGCCACGGTGAACCTCGGCCTGCAGGTCGGCGTCCCGCGCATCAAGGGTTTCCTCGAATCGTTCGGTCTCGAGGGTGTGAATCCCAGCCCGTCGCTGCTGCTGGGCGCCGTCGACCTCTCGCCGCTGCAGGTCGCGCAGCTCTACGAGTACATCGCCGCCGACGGCCACGCGTTGCCGCTGGTCGCCGTGCGCGGCGTCATGGACAACAAGGGCCAGGCGATCAAGCGCTACGAGGTGAAGGGCGGCGAGGGCGAATACCAGACCGCCGCGCGCCTCACGACGTGGGCGATGCAGCAGGTCGTCAACAGCGGCACCGCCGCCGCGATCGGCAACTCGGGGCTCTCGTGGCTGCATGCGGCGGGCAAGACCGGCACCAGCGACAGCCAGCGCGACAGCTGGTTCGCCGGTTTCACCTCCGATCGCCTGGCGATCGTCTGGATGGGCCGCGACGACAACAAGCCGACCGGCCTTTACGGCGCCACGGGCAGCATGCGCGTATGGCAGGAGCTCTTCCGCAAGCTGCCGACACGCCCACTGGCGGCGACGCCGGGCGAGGGCCTCGAAATGGCTTATGTGAATCCGCAGAGCGGCAAGCGCACGGATCCCTCGTGCGAGGGCGCCCGTCCGTTCCCGTTCGTGGCGGGTTACGTGCCCGAAGCGGAGGAGGGCTGTTTCTGGCAGCGATTCAAGGGTATGTTCGGCGGCGAAACCGAGCCCTCCGCGCCGGCCGCACCCAGTAATCCTGTGGATTGACCCATGCATCGCCTTCGTTTCTGCGCCATCGCCACCGTCACGCTCGTCGCCGCCTGCAGCCAGCCCGCCCCGCCGCAGGCGACGCGCCCCACCAAGCCCACCTACGACATCGTCGCGCAGGTACGCGCGGCGGGTGAGCGCGAAAAGTCGGCCATCGAGGTCGCGCCGCTGCGCGATCCGGGCGTCCAGGGCCTGGCCCAGGCGGCGCAGGCCGACGACCGCGCCGGCAAGTACGACGAGGCGGACGCGAAGCTGCAGCAGGCGCTGAAGCTGGCGCCCGAAGCGCCGGAACTCATCCAGGATCGCGCGGAAAACGCGATCCGCCGCCAGGACTACCCGGCGGCCGAGAAGCTCGCGAAGCAGTCGTTCGAGATGGGCCCGAAGTCGGGCAGCCTGTGCGCGCGCAACTGGCAGACCATCGTCGAGATGCGCCTGCAGGCCGACGACAACGCGGGCGCGACCGCCGCCCGCGGCGAACTGGCCAAGTGCCACATCGCAGGTCCCAACCGCTTCTGAGCGCAAGGCGTGGCCGGACGACGGTCGACTTTTGTAGGAGCGCGCCTTGCGCGCGACATGTTTTGAGGTCGTGAGCTGCAGGGCCTGAGCTCATCGCGAGAAGATGTCGCGCGCAGGGCGCGCTCCTACGGAATGAGCGGGTGCTCTCAGGCCCTCGTTCGAATCGCCCGCCCGTGCGCATGCACGGTATCCACCAGCACCCTCACGTTCTCCGGATCGACTTCCGGCGTGATGCCATGCCCGAGGTTGAACACATGCCCCGGGTGGTTGCCGAAGGCGTCCAGGACAGCGCGCGCCTCGCGCTCCACCACCGACGCCGACGCCCGCAGCACGCTAGGATCGAGGTTGCCCTGCAGCGCCACGCGCTCGCCGACGCGGCGGCGCGCTTCGCCGATGTCCAGCGTCCAGTCGACGCCCAACGCGGTGCAGCCGGTGTCGGCCATGGCTTCCAGCTGGCCACCCGCACCCTTCGAAAACAGGATGACCGGAAGATCGCGGCTGGCCGGGTCGGCCTTCAACGCGTCGACCACCTGCGCCATGTAGCGCAGCGAAAACTCACGGAACGGGCCCGGGCCGAGCAGCCCGCCCCACGTGTCGAACACCATCAGCGCCTGCGCGCCCGCACGCGCCTGCGCGACGAGATAGGCCGCGACCGAGCGGGCGACGGTGTCGAGCAGGCGATGCGCGAGCGCGGGCTCGTTCCATGCCAGCGCCTTCACCCGCGCGAAATCGCGCGAGCCTTCGCCCTCCACCATGTAACAGGCGAGCGTCCACGGACTGCCGGAAAATCCGATCAGCGGCACGCGGCCATCCAGTTCCTTGCGGATCAGGCGGACGGCGTCCATCACGTAACGCAGCTCGCCGTCCATGTCGGGCACGGCGAGCGCCTGGATCGCGGCGGCGTCGCGTAGCGGGCGCGCGAACTTCGGGCCTTCGCCGGCTTCGAACGACAGGCCGAGCCCCATCGCGTCGGGAATGGTGAGGATGTCCGAGAACAGGATCGCGGCGTCGAGCTCGAACCGGTCGAGCGGCTGCAGCGTGACCTCGCAGGCGAACTCCGGATTCGTGGCCAGGCCCATGAAGCTGCCGGCCTTCGCACGCGTGGCGCGGTATTCCGGCAGGTAACGCCCGGCCTGGCGCATCACCCAGATGGGCGTGGTGTCGGTCGGTTCGCGGCGCAGGGCACGGAGGAAGCGGTCGTTGCGGAGCTCAGCGGCCATGCGCCGACTCCTGTCCCTGGCTGAACATCACTTTGAAACCTTTCTTGATCTGCGCGTCGCGCGCCTTGGTGAATGCGGCCATCGCGGCGTCGCGGTCGACGTAGACCTCGCGCTTGAGCATCGCCTTGCCGCCCTGCACGCCGCTCTCGCGGTACAGGGTCCAGCCGCCCAGGAGATCCTGTTCGAGGGTGATCTGGACGTAGCGGGGCGCTTCGGCGCCCGCTTCGGGCATGGTTTGCAGGTAGATCCGCATCGAGCGATCCGGGGCAGACGCAGGGCCGGCCATTGTAGGGGGTTTTGTCAGCGAGCGACGGCGCTGGCCGGCGCATCGCTCAGGGAAGGACGCCCAGCACGTCGTCCTCGGCCACGCCGGAGACGATCTCGGCGCGCCCGATGCCGCGCCACAGAATGAGGCGCAGCGTGCCCGCGGTGTTCTTCTTGTCGAGGCGCATCAGTTCGACGATGCGGCTGGCCGCGTGGACGCGCGACGGTTCCGTGGGCAGGCCGAGGCGTGTCAGCAACGCGACCAGGCGCGAGGTGTCGACGGCATCGGACATGCCCAGGCGCTCGGACAGACGCGCCGCCAGCACCATGCCGATCGCGACGCCTTCGCCGTGCAGGATCTCGCTGTAGTTGCCGGCGGTTTCCAGCGCATGGCCGAAGGTGTGACCGAGGTTCAGGAGCGCGCGCTCGCCTTGCTCCGTCTCGTCGCGCGCCACCACGCCGGCCTTGTAGCGGCACTTGCGCGCGATCGCTTCGATCAGCACCGACTGCTCGCGCGCCGCGAGCGCGTCCGCGTGCGCTTCGAGCCAGGCGAAGAACGCCGGATCGCCGATCGCGGCGCCCTTGACGATTTCCGCCATGCCCGCGCGGTATTCGCGCTTCGGCAGCGTTCGCAACGTGTCGATGTCGGCGACGACGGCACGCGGCTGATGGAAGGCGCCGGCGAGGTTCTTTCCGGCGGGAAGGTTCACGCCCGTCTTGCCGCCGACCGAGGAATCGACCATCGACAGCAGCGTGGTCGGCATCTGGATGAAGTCGATGCCGCGCATCCAGCACGCCGCCGCGAAGCCCGCGAGGTCGCCGACCACGCCGCCGCCGAGCGCGATCACGCACGCGTCGCGCGTGGCGCCCAGGGCGCCGAGCGCTTCGAGCACGCGCCCGACGTTGGCGAACGTCTTGTGCGTTTCGCCGTCCTCGATGAGGAACGACGACCAGCGCAGGCCGTCGAGGCCTTTCGCGAGCGCGTCGAGGTAGAGCGGGGCGACCGTGGTGTTGCTCACGACCAGCACGTGCCTGCCGCGGATCGCCGCGCGCCAGCGCGCGCTGTCCTCGATGAGGCCCGGGCCGATCCAGACGTGGTAGCTGCGGCCGGCGAGGTCGACGTCGACCGTCTCCGTCAGGTGCGTTTCCATCAGTGGCGTTTCCAGTGGCGTTCCAGCAGGGCGATGGCGCGCGGCGCGGCCTCGTCCACCGATTCGTGGCGACCGCGGAAGATCAGGTCCGCGATCTCTTCATACAGATGGTTGCGATGCCCGGCGAGGCTTTCCAGCCGGCCGCGACGATCGTCGCCGGCGATCATCGGCCGGGCGGTGTCGTGCCGCAGGCGGTCGAGCTGCTCGTCCACGTCGACGCCGAGCATCAGCACCGTGCCGCGCGCCATGAGCGTTTCGCGGTTCGCGGGATCGAGGACGGCGCCGGCGCCCGTGGCGAGCACGATGCCGTCGCGGAGACTAAACTCGCCCAGGTGCGCGCATTCGCGCGCGCGGAAGCCCGCCTCGCCTTCGCGTTCGAAGATGTCGGCGATCGTCATGCCACACCGCGCCTCGATCTCGACGTCGAGGTCGATGAACGGCAGGCCGTAATGCGCCGCGAGGCGCTGTCCGATCGTGGTCTTGCCGGCGCCCGTGGGGCCGACCAGGAACAGGTTGGGCGAAGGATTCATCGCTCCGATGCTAGCAACAAGCCATCAGCAGGGATACGAAACGGTGCTCGTGGCCGGGGCCGGCGATGTCGGCGGCCGGCTGGCCGCGCGTCTCGCCGCACAGGGCCGGCGCGTGTTCGCGCTGCGCCGTGGCGACGCGTCGGGCGGCGGCATCCACTGGCTGCGTGGCGACCTCACGCGGCCGGCGACGTTGACGGATCTGCCGCGGGTCGACGCGCTGGTCTTCGCCGCCGCGCCGGACGCCCGCGACGAGGCGGCGTACCGCGGGATCTACGTCGACGGCCTGCGCCATCTGGTCGAAGCGCTGCCCGAGCCGCCGAAGCGGACGCTCTTCGTCTCGTCGTCGGCCGTGTACGGCGAGCACGCGGGCGGCTGGGTCGACGAGGACACGGCACCGGCCCCGCCGGGCTTCAACGGACGCGTGCTGCTCGAGGCCGAGCGGTGGCTTGCCGCGCAGGCCATCGGCGGCATCGCGGTGCGCCTGGCCGGGCTCTATGGCCCGGGTCGAACGCAGCTGTTCGAGCGGCTGCGCGAAGGCAAGGCCGCCGTGCCGCGCGGGCAGGGCGTCTACGCCAACCGCATCCACGTGGATGACGCGGCGGCGGCGCTGGCCTTCCTGCTCGATGTGCCGCAACCCGCGCCGGTATATCTCGGCGTCGACGACACACCGCTGCCGATCGACGTGCTGTACGACCACATCGCCGGCCTGCTGGCCGCGCCGATCCCGCCCGAGGGGCCCGGCCCGGCGGGGATCGGCAACAAGCGGCTGTCGAACGCGCGCCTGCGCGCCGCGGGCTTCCACTGCGCGTGGCCCGATGCACGGGACGGCTACGCCGCGCTGCTCCGATCGCCGATACGATCGGCTCCCACCCGTCGGTAGCCGTGTTTCGGCCGGCGTGGCGCCGATCAGATCGACAGGACGCGCCGCCGCTCATCGAGCCGGACGATCAGATCGGCCTTCGACGCCAGCGTCGCCAGCGCCCGCCGGCTGATCCGCTCGTAATGCTGCAGGAACCTCGCCAGCGCGGCCGCATCCATCGCATGCGGATCGCCGCGCTCGCGCAGCGGCCGCTCGGCCTCGTCGCGCCACGACGCGACCACGTCCCACGATGGCGCCTGCAGCACGACGAGCGCGTCGATCCGTTCCCACAGCGGCGCGTACCCGGCGAGGCGCGCGTCGACCCAGCGCCGCCACGTTCCGTCGGGATCCTCCTCGCGTTCGAGCGCGTTCACCGGCTCGACCAGCGCCTGCTCGCCCGCTGGTTCCACTCCCAGGCACCAACCTTCGAGGACGACCAGCTTCGGCACCTCGCCGACCGCCGGCCACAGGGCCGCTTCATGGCGGTCGTCGCGGCCCTTGTCGAAACGCGGGATGGCCACGGGATTTTCCGCGGATGCCTGCGCCAGCGCGTCGAGCGTGGAGGCGAGCAGCGCCAGGTCGTGCGTGCCGGGCACGCCGCGTGTGCGGAGGAGGGGGTGCACCGTCGCCGCGAGCGCTCCGCGCTCCGCTCGGGTCAGGTAAACGTCGTCGAGGGACAGCGTGACGGCGCCCCAGCCGCGCTCGCGCGCGGCCGCCACGAGACCGGCGCCAAGGTGGCTCTTGCCGCTGCCCTGCAGCCCGGAAATCCCGAGCACGAAGGGCGCAGTCGCCTGCGCGACGTCCGCGGCGAAACGCCCGAGGACCGTGGCGGCCAGCGTGCTAGCATCGGACGATTCCATGGCCGACAGCATAGTCCATCGTCATGCTTACCCCTGAGATCCTCGACACCTTCCGCGGCCTGCTCGACGAGGCGAAGGCCAGCGGCGACCGCGAGCCCACCGCGATGAACCTCGCCACCGCGAGCAACGACGGTCGCGTGCATTCGCGCATCGTGCTGCTCAAGGCCATCGACGAGCGCGGCCTGCGCTTCTTCACCAACTACGGTAGCGCCAAGGCGGGCGAGATCGCCGAGCACGCGCAGGTCGCGCTGTGCTTCCACTGGAAACAGATCCGCGAAGGCATCCAGGTGCGCTTCGAAGGCCGCGCCACGAAGACGAGCGAGGCGGAGTCCGACGCCTATTTCGCGAGCCGTCCGCGCGGGAGCCAGATCGGTGCGTGGGCCTCGCTGCAGAGCCAGGAGCTGCCCGACCGGCAGACGTTCGACGACCGCGTCGCCCGGTACGAGGCCGAATTCGCCGGTCGCGACGTGCCACGCCCGCCGCACTGGGGCGGTTTTCTGGTGGAACCGGATCGCGTGGAGTTCTGGTATGGCGCGACGTTCCGCCTCCACGAACGCGTCGTGCACGCCCAGGCGGGTACACACTGGACGAACCACCTCCTGTACCCCTGACCGGAGCCCCCGATGAGCCGCGCTCAGCCCGTCCAGCACATCGCGCAGTCGACGTTCACCGTGCACACGCGCGGACGCTCGCTCAGCGAGATCAGCGACCGCATCGCGGACGCGGTCGCGGCGAGCGGCGTCGGCACCGGCATCGTGCATGTCTTCGTGCAGCACACGAGCGCGTCGCTGCTGATCGGCGAGAACGCCGATCCCACCGTCGTGGCCGACCTCGAACGCTTCTTCGCGCGACTGGTGCCCGACGGCGACCCGCTGTTCCGGCATCGCGACGAAGGCCCCGACGACATGCCGGCCCATGTGCGCTCCGTGCTCACCGGCGTGTCGCTGTCGATTCCCGTGCATGGCGGCAAGCCGCTGCTCGGCACCTGGCAGGGCGTGTTCCTCTACGAACACCGCCACGAAGCGCACCAGCGCAGGATCACCGTCACCGTGTCGGGCCACTGATGGGCGACGCGTATCCGCGGCGGATCGTCTGCCTCACCGAAGAACCGACCGAAGTCCTCTACGCGATCGGCGAGGAGCACCGCATCGTCGGCATTTCCGGGTTCACCGTGCGGCCACCGCGGGCGCGCAAGGAGAAGCCGAAAGTCTCCGCGTTCACGAGCGCGAAGATCGACCAGATCCTCGACCTGAAGCCCGATCTGGCGATCGGCTTTTCGGACATCCAGGCGGACATCGCGCGCGAACTGATCCGCGCGGGTGTCGAGGTCTGGATCAGCAATCATCGCAGCGTCGACGGCATCCTCGCGTACATCCGGCGCCTCGGCGCGATGGTGGGAGCGGGCGAGAAAGCCGCCGCGCTCGCCGATCGCGCACGGGCCAACCTCGACCGCATCGCGGCGCAGACCGCCTTGCTGCCGAAGCGGCCGCGCGTCTACTTCGAGGAATGGGACGATCCGCTGATCACCGGCATCCGCTGGGTCGGCGAGCTCGTCCGCATCGCCGGCGGCGACGACGTGTTTCCCGAACTCCTCGAAGAGCCGCTGGCGAAACAGCGGATCCTCGCCGATCCGCTCGAGGTGGTACGGCGCGCACCGGACATCGTGTTCGGTTCGTGGTGCGGCAAGCGCTTCCGGCCCGACCGGGTGGCGTCGCGCCAGGGTTGGGCGGACGTGCCCGCCGTGCGCGACGGCGAGCTACACGAGATCAAGTCGCCCATCATTCTCCAGCCCGGTCCGGCGGCGCTGTTCGACGGTGTCGAGGCGTTGCACGCGCATATCGCGGCGTGGGCGCGGGGATAGCTGTTGGAGCGGACCTGGCCGCGACGGCTCTGTAGGAGCGGACCTGGCCGCGACGGCTTTTCGCGAAGAGCCGCAGGCCCTGCTGCTCCTGGCGAAGAGCTGTCGCGGCCAGGTCCGCTCCTACAGCCCGGGTTCGCGGCCAGGTCCGCTCCCACCGCCGAGGTTCGTCGATGCTCAGGGCATCGCGATCCAGCGGTCGTGCTTGCGGATTTCGAGCGGCCGGAAACGCCGCTTGTAGTCCATCTTAGGGTGCCCCGCGATCCAGAAGCCGAGGTACACGTACGGAATGCCGCGGCGTCGGGCGAGATCCACCTGCTGGAGGATGCCGAACGTGCCGAGACTGCGCGCCTCCTCGTCCGGATCGAAGAACGTATAGACGGCCGACAGGCCGGCGAGCGTGACGTCGGTGACCGCCACGCCGAGCAGCCGGTCCGCCTTGCGAAATTCGAGGAAGAGCGTCGGGCTCCACGGCGCGGCGAGGAAGCGCTGGAAGTCGTCCGCGTCCGCGGCGTCCATGCCGCCCCCGCTGTGCCGCGCTTGCAGGTAGCGGCGATACAGCGCGTGCCGTTCGTGCGTGAACCCCGGCAACTCTTCGCTGACCGTCACATCCGCGTTGCGCGTGAGGCAGCGCCGTTGGGAGCGGTCCGGCGCGAACGCCGCGGCGTCGATGCGGCAGGGCACGCACGCCTGGCAGGCGGCGCACTGGGGCAGGTACAGGTGGCCGCCGGCGCGACGGAAGCCCTTGGCGAGCGCCGGCGCGTAGAGGCGGTCGAGATGCGGCGCGCCTGGATCCACCACGAGATTCTGCGCCGTCCGCTCGGCGAAATAGCCACACGTGTGCGGCAGGGTCTGGAACAGGCGGACGCGATCGGTCATGGTCCGATGTTATAGCCCGATGGCGCGCGCCGCGTCACCGCGGGGTGTTCGTCGCGCGCTCAGCCGCCCGCGTGGTGGACGACCATCCAGTGCGTCGTCGCGCCGCCGCCGTCGGTCACGGCCTCCAGCTCGAGCCTGCCGTCCACGCCCGCGCCATCGTTCGTCTGCAGGCGCACCCGGTGGGAGACGCCCGGCGTGGCGGGCAGCGAGGCCGCCGCCGGGAGCAACGCCGAGATCGGCAGCCCCGCGACGGACCGCGCGTCACGGCCGGTCGCGCGGACGAACGCGTCGTTGACGAAGACGATGGGGCAATCCTGCCATCGCGCCTCGGTCGCTTCCGCGATGGCGATGGGCTCCGGCAGGCGGGCCAGCGACGCGCGCATCAGCGCGAAGTTCTGCTGGTAATGCTTGCGCTCCATCATCTCGATGAGCACGCGAAGGCTGCGCGCCGATTCCAGATGCAACCGCGACCAGGGCCGCGAGCGGCCGCGGACGGTTTCCTGCCAGGCCTCGAAGCTCTGCCGCGGCGACAGGCGGGCGCCGGGGATCGTCTCGAGCTTCGCCAGCGACGGGTTGCCGCCCCAGCGCACCTGGCGCACCTGCTCGCTGCGCGTCCACATCACTGCGTTATGCGAGTCGGCCTGCAGGGGCATGAAGATGACGCCCGCCGCGAGCTCGGTGACCCCGTGCGCCGCCAGCGCCGGGTGCCATGCGCCGATCGCGTCCGTATGCAGCACGCCGGCGATGCCGTCGGGGGAGCCGGCCGCGCCATGGGCGGCGACGATGTCGCGGATTTCGAGCAGGGTGGCCTCGTCGGGCAGTTGCCCATGGCGCATGACGCGATCGCCCGCGTAGATCGCGACGCCGTCGGCGTCGACGACCTCGAGGAGTTCCGGGGCGAGCGAGGCGAGCAGGTCGGGATCGATCCGCTCGCTCTCGTTGAACGCCGTGATCAGCTTTTCGCGCACGGTGAGCAGCGTGCTCTCGACTTCGATCTTCGCCAGTTCCTCGATCGCCGAGACGCGCGCCGCGAACGAACGGGCGATCGCGTCGGCCACCTCGCGCATCTGGTGATCGGCGAAGAAGGGCGAATAGTGGTGGCAGGAAATCAGGCCCCACAGCCGGCCGTTCGTGACGATGGATGCCACCAGCGTGCCGGTGACGCCCATGTTCCCGAGATACTCCAGGTGCACGGGCGAGACGCTGCGCAGCGACACGTCGCTGAGGTCGGTGGGCTGGGCGGTCTGCGGATCGTACGCGGGCAGGATGTACGCCGGCACGTAGCCACAGTCGCTGATCTGGCGGACGCGGTTGCGCAGGTAGAGCGCGCGCGCCTGCGCCGGGATGTCGGTGGAGGGATAGTGCAGGCCGAGGTACGCCTCGAGATCGTCGCGGCGTGCCTCGGCGACGACCTCGCCGTGCCAGTCGTGGTCGAAGCGGTAGACCATGACGCGGTCGTATCCGAGCAAGGTGCGGACCGTCCGCGCGACCCGCGCCGCGGCGCGTTCGACGGACGCGTCGTTCTCCAGCTTGTGGGCGAGGTCGTAGGCCACGCGGATCGGATCGTCCTCGAAGTAACCCTCGCGCGGCTCGATCTCGATCATCCAGCGGTCCGCGTACGCATGCACCGCCGCATGCCAGGTGCCGGTCCTCTTCGTCTGCGGGAAGCCCGCAGGCACCCAGGCGCTGTGCGCGGGGCGCTCGTCGTCCTCGAAGAGGTCGGGCGGCAGCGTCAGCACCTCGTGCAGCGGCGCATCAAGGGCCGCTTCCACGTCGACGCCCAGGACGTCGGCGATGTTCTCGCTCGCCTGGAGGATGGTCCCCGTCGACGCATCGACCACCAGCAGCACGCCATGGGGCTGGATCGAACCGGGGATGTGGATCGGCTCGCGGTCGCAGAGGGTGAGGTCGGGGAGTTCAGACATGCGCGGCATGGTCCTGTAACGTTCGTTGAAAGCGCGCGAACATGGCCAGCGCGCCGTTCAGGGCGGCCCGGTGTGCTTCTTCGCCGGTCAGTTCGCCATCGAGGACGGCCTGGAACCGGCGCCAGGGGGCGGTCCGCTCGCCGATGGCGTAGAAGCGATGGCGCAGGTGAGGAAAGCGCTCGCGGAGCATCTTCACGATCAGCCGGCCCCCCAACGCGGACCCCTCGATCACATACAGCTCGCCCCAGGCCTCGGCGCTGTCCAGCGTGCCGCCCGCACGGCCGGGCGCATCGCTACCGGAGGGGTGGGAGCCGATCGTATCGGCGACGGGTTCGGCGGCAAGGTCCCCTTCGAGCGCGTTGGCGCGGGATGCATATTCCCAGCGGGGAGCGACGTGGCGAAGCCACTCCCTCCGTTCGGCCTCCCACTCGCCGAACAACGTCAGCTGAGCCGCCAGCAACTCCCGGTAGCCGGCTTCGTCGAGGTCTCCCGCGAGCAGCCGGCGCATGCCGGCCGAGGCCTCGGCGGCCTCGTGCGCATCGCGCGTCGCTTCGCGCAACATGACGTGGGCAGGCGTGCCTTCCCCCGCGCCGTCCACTCAGAGGACCTGGGTGGCCTTCAGGACGACCACGAGCATGACGCCGGCGACGATCGCCAGCACCATCAGGCGGATACGCGAGGCCGTGCGCTGCGCCGGCGGCCGGCGATCCGGCTGGCGGTGCATCTGCAGTTCTTCCTGGTAGCGCACCACCGGCTCGATGCCGATGTCCTTGAGCAGCGAGCGCGCCTTCGGGAAATCGTCGGCGCTCTTGACCCAGACCTGCGGCCAGCTGCTGCGATCGTCGCTACGCTGCGAATAGCTGAAGCGCTGGTAGGTCGGGCGATTCCAGCTCGACCGGTTGGTCACCGACGTCTCGATCTCGTGCTCGGTGAGCAGGGCGACGATACGGTCGATGTTGTCCTGGCGTGGCGATGTATAGATCTGGCGCATGGGCCCGATTCTACGGGAATTGGCCGGCCGGCGACGCGCCGGGCCGCTCCGGTGCCAGGGCGCCCTTCACGGCATCGAGGTGCCCGTCGTTCGGCAGGGGCGCGATCCCCAGCAGGTGCGCCAGCAACGGGTAGATGTCGACGTTGGGGAACGGCGCGATCGTCACGCCGCGCGCGAAGCCGGGACCATGGCCGATGAACAGGGCGCGCATGGAAGGATCGAGGTTGTCGTAACCGTGTTCGCCGCGCGACATCGGCGAGGTGCGTTCCGCGAGCGTCTGCCGGCTGGTGATCGCCCAGCCCGTGTCGGCGAGGCAGAGGTAGGCGGGGACGCGGGCGTTGTGCCCGTAATCGAGGCGCGGCGGCAGGTCTTCCTTGCGGTAGCAGCGCATGTGGGCATGCGGTCCGAGCAGGCGCGCGATCGCGTGCGTGGCGTCCACGCCCGGCTTCGGATTGAACGTGGCCATGACGCCCCACGACACCGCGGTGAGCGATGCGAGGTCGGTCTCGTCGTCCGCGAACACGATGTTGCCGCGCGGCACGTCGGCCATGCCGTGGTCGGAGACGATCACCAGATCGGTGCTGTCGTACAGGCCGCGCCGATGCAGGGCCTCGACGAGATAGCCGATGGCGTCGTCGACCTCCCTGAGCGCGGCGTCCACCTGCGGGGAGTCGGGGCCGAACTCGTGGCCCGCGTGGTCCACGGCGTCGAAGTACAGCGTGTCGAACGAGGGCTTTGCCCCGGGTTCGTCGATCCACGCCATGAGCCTGTCGACGCGCTGGCGCGACGAGAGCGAATCGTCGAACGGGATCCAGTGGTCCGGCCGCATGCCGTGGATCTCGGCTTCGGTGCCGGGCCAGAACATCGTCGCCGTCCGCAGGCCCTGCTTCTGGGCGGTCACCCAGATGGGCTCCGCCTGCGCCCACCAGCGCCCGTCGCTCGTCGCCGCGTGGTTCGACAGGCTGAACCTGCCCAGGGCGGGATCGCGCATCGTGTTGTTGACGATGCCGTTGCGGTCGGGCACGCGCCCCGTCACGAGCGTGTAGTGGTTGGGAAACGTCAGCGAGGGGAACGACGGCAGCATGTACGGCGTGGTCGCGCCATCGTGCGCCAGCGCCACCAGGTTCGGCGTGAGGCCCCGCTCGATGTAATTGGCGCGGAACGCGTCGATGGAAACGAGCAGGACGGCGTGCTGGGGCGTGGCGGGCCGGGTGGAGGGACGGGTGGCGCATCCGGCAAGGGCCGCGAGCAGCGCGAGGGCCGCGACACGGCGGAACAACATGGCATTCATGACGGGGAACGTAGGCTCTGGTCTAAAGGCAATCCCTCCCATGATGGACGAGTCCCATGACCAATTCATCACGCAACTTCCTGCTGATGACCCTGACTACCCTGTGTCCCCTGCTGGCGCTCGCGCAGACCCCGCCGCCGAAACCGGCCGCGCCGCCCCCGCCGCGCCCCGTGATCGTCACCACGCCGAGCCCTTCCCAGCAGTGGCAGCGCCAGGTCGACCGGCAGCAGTTGCAGAACCAGCAGAACCAGAACGCCGTCCGAGAGCAGCTGCGCCAGGGCAACCTCGATCGCCAGCGGGCGAACACGACCAACCCGGCGCTGCAGAACCAGCTGGACGCCGCCGACCGCAGCCAGCAGCAGCTCTATCGGGCGCGCCAGGAGGACGCGGTGAAACGCTACCAGTCGCTGCCGGCCAACGAGCCCGCTACCCAGACGCGCCGGGTCGAGCCCGCGCCGGCTCGGGCATCGTCGGCGGGACGCTGACCCCCGTTGCTGCGACGCGTCTGGCGACGCGTCGCGGGGCCGGACCATAATCGGGGATTCCTGCATCGACGGAGTTCCACCGATGGCCGCAGTCACGCGCATCGACACCACCCGCATCGTGCGCGCCCCGCGCGGCAGCGAGCTGACCTGCCGCAGCTGGCTGACCGAGGCGCCGTTCCGCATGCTGCAGAACAACCTCGATCCCGAGGTGGCCGAGAATCCGGCTGAGCTGGTGGTGTACGGCGGCATCGGCCGCGCCGCGCGCAACTGGGAATGTTTCGACGCCATCCTGCGCAGCCTGCGCGAGCTGCGCGACGACCAGACCCTGCTCGTGCAGTCCGGCAAACCGGTCGGCGTGTTCCCGTCGCACCCGGACGCGCCGCGCGTGCTGATCGCGAATTCCAATCTCGTGCCCGCCTGGGCGAACTGGGAACACTTCAACGAACTCGATCGCAAGGGCCTCATGATGTACGGCCAGATGACGGCCGGCTCGTGGATCTACATCGGTTCGCAGGGCATCGTGCAGGGCACGTACGAGACCTTCGTCGAGATGGGTCGCCAGCATTACGGCGGCAGCCTCGCCGGTCGCTGGATTCTCACGGCGGGCCTCGGCGGGATGGGCGGGGCGCAGCCGCTCGCCGCCAGCCTGGCGGGCGCATCGTCGCTGACGATCGAATGCCAGCAGAGCCGCATCGATTTCCGCCTGAAGACGCGTTACGTCGATGAACAGGCGACGGACCTCGACGATGCGCTGGCTCGCCTGGACCGTTACGCGAAGGACGGGCGCGCCGTCTCGGTCGCTCTGCTCGGCAACGCCGCCGATGTCCTGCCGGAGCTCGTGAAGCGCGGGGTGCGGCCCGACGCCGTCACCGACCAGACCAGCGCGCACGACCCGGTCAATGGTTACCTGCCGTCGGGGTGGACGGTCGAGGAATGGCTCGAGCGGCGCAAGAGCGATCCGGCGGGCACCTCGCGCGCAGCGAAGGCATCGATGCGGCGCCACGTCGAAGCGATGCTCGCGTTCCACGCGATGGGCGTGCCGACCTTCGACTACGGCAACAACATCCGCCAGATGGCGAAGGACGAGGGCCTCACGGAGGCCTTCGCGTTCCCGGGCTTCGTGCCGGCGTTCGTGCGGCCGTTGTTCTGCCGCGGCGTTGGCCCATTCCGCTGGGTGGCGCTATCGGGCGATCCCGAGGACATCTACAAGACCGACGCGAAGGTGAAGGAGCTGATTCCCGACGATCCGCACCTGCACCGCTGGCTCGACATGGCGCGTGAGCGCATCAGCTTCCAGGGCCTGCCCGCGCGCATCTGCTGGGTCGGCCTCGGCGAGCGCCACCGCCTGGGCCTGGCATTCAACGACATGGTCCGCAACGGCGAACTCAAGGCGCCGGTGGTGATCGGCCGCGACCACCTGGATTCCGGTTCCGTCGCCAGCCCGAACCGCGAGACCGAGGCGATGCGCGACGGCAGCGACGCCGTCAGCGACTGGCCGCTGCTCAACGCGATGCTCAACGTCGCGGGCGGCGCGACCTGGGTCAGCCTGCACCACGGCGGTGGCGTCGGCATGGGATACAGCCAGCACAGCGGCGTGGTGATCGTCTGCGACGGCACCGAAGCGGCCGACCGCCGGATCGCCCGCGTGCTGTGGAACGATCCGGGCACGGGTGTCATGCGGCACGCCGACGCCGGCTACCCCGAAGCGATCGCCTGCGCCCGCGAGCAGGGCCTCGACCTGCCGATGCTGACGCTCATGTCGTAGGAGCGCGCCCTGCGCGCGACATCTTTTCGCCTCGGTTCCCAAGGTCTGCGCGCCAGCTCCGGGGCGTGGCCTCAGAACATGTCGCGCGCAGGGCGCGCTCCTACGAAGGCCGCCGATCAGCGGCCGTTCGCCCAGCCCGGCACGTAACGCTCCGGGTAGATCCGCTGCAGTGCCAGCACCTTGGGCAGGTCGTTGATCACGCGAGCAGGGCCTCGACCTGCCGATATTGACGTCCATGTCGTAGGAGCGCGCCCTGCGCGCGACATCTTTTCGCCTCGGTTCCCAAGGTCTGCGCGCCAGCTCCGCGGCGTGGCCTCAGAACATGTCGCGCGCAGGGCGCGCTCCTGCGAAGGCCGGCGATCAGCGGCCGTTCGCCCAGCCCGGCACGTAGCGCTCCGGGTAGATCCGCTGTAGCGCCAGCACCTTGGGCAGGTCGTTGATCACGATGTAGCGGTCGTCCGGGTTCTGGCGCATGTAGTCCTGGTGATAGTCCTCGGCCGGATAGAACGCCTTCAGCGGGGTGACCTGAGTGACGATGGGGGCGGGGAAGCTCTTCGCCGCGGTGAGCTGGGCGACGTAGGCATCGGCCACCTTCTTCTGCTCCGGCGTGGCGTAGAAGATCGCGGAACGGTACTGGGTGCCGGTGTCGGGCCCCTGGCGGTTCAGCTGGGTCGGGTCCTGCACCACGGAGAAGAAGACCTGGAGCAGCTGGCCGTAGGTCACCTGCGCCGGGTCATAGACGACGCGCACCGATTCGGCGTGCCCGGTGTCACCCTCGCTGACGTCGTCGTAGTTCGCGTGGGCGGCGTCGCCGCCCGAATAGCCCGCGCGGACGCTCTTCACGCCGCGAACGTGCTGGAAGACACCCTCCACGCCCCAGAAACACCCGCCGGCGAAGACGGCGGTGGCTTCCCCGGCGGCCGGGGTGGCGTCCACGGCGGGAGCGGGCAGTTTGAGTCCCTCGTCCCGCGCGGCGGCGGACGAGCAGGCGGCGAGGGCGACGAACAGGGTGGAGAGGAGGCGGCGCATGGGAAGCTCCTGGAGGGTTACTCCTCACTAGACCGGGGCCACCGCGTATTCCTCACGTCCGTCCCTTCAGGATCGCGAAAGGGTGCCGATAAAGGGCAGATGTCTTCGTCTGGAGGGAGCGGAAGCGTGGCGTACGACCTGGTGGAGAGACGCGTATTCGTGACCGACCTCGAGGTCGGCATGTACGTCAGTCGTCTCGATTGCGAGTGGTCGGACACCCCGTTCCCGCTGCAGGGCGTGCCCATCACGTCCCGCGACGACATCGAGCGCCTCGCGAAATTCTGCAAGTACGTCTTCGTCGACCTGCATCGTCGCGTGGCGCCGGCGGCGGTATCGACTGTCGTCGGCGCGCCGCCGCGTGTCGCGGGTGCCCGCGCGGGTGGGGCCCCGGCACCCGCCCCGGTCAATCCGCGGCTGGTGCCCAGCCACACCTATACCGACACCGCCTCCTTCGACGACGAGGTGCCCCGCGCGCACGAGGCTTTCGAAGGCGTCACGCGCTTCGCCGAGCGCCTGGTCGACGACATCCAGGAGGGAAGGCCGATCGACCCCGGCGCCGTCGAGCAGGCCGTGCGGCCGCTCGTGGCGAGCGTCCTGCGCAGCGGCGATGCCTTCTCGTGGGTGGAGAGCCTGCGCCGCCGCGACACCTATACCTACCAGCACGCCGTAGGCTGCAGCACGCTCGCCGCGGCCTTCGGCCGGCACATGGGCTTCGCGCCCGAGGCCATCGTCAGCCTCGCCGCCGGCGGGTTGCTGATGGATGTCGGCAAGGCGCAGCTGCCGGAGGAAATGCTCAACCGGGCCGGGCCGCTCAACGACGACGAATGGGAACTCGCAAGGCAGCACGTCACCGAAGGCGTGGCGATCCTCGATCATTCGGGCGTCGACGATCCGGACGTGCGCGACATGCTGCTGACGCACCACGAGCGTTACGACGGCAGCGGATACCCCGAAGGCCTCGCCGGCGCGGCGATCCCGCTCGCGGGGCGCATGGCGGCGATCATCGACACGTACCACGCGATGTCGTCGCGACGGCCGTACCGGCCCGCGGTGTCGCAACACCTCGCCCTGCGCGAGCTCTATGCCGGGCGCGATCGTCTGTTCCAGGCGGAGCTCGTCGAACAGTTCCAGGCGTGCCTCGGCGTCTATCCCACCGGAACGCTCGTGGAACTCAACACGGGTGAAGTCGCGATCGTGATGGTGCAGAATCAGGTCCGCCGCCTGCAGCCGCGTGTGGCCGTCCTGACGCGTACGGACAAGGGGCCGCGCGACGAATTCCTGATCGTCGACCTCATGTACCAGGCGGACGTGGTTCGCAGGGAAATCCTGCGTACACTGCCGCCCGGTAGCTACGGCATCGATCCCAGCGAGTATTTCCTTCCATGAGTGAACGCGCCGACATCCTGCCTGCCGTGCAGGTCATCCTCGACCGGGTCGTCCCCGATACGAGCTGGCGTGCCGTGCTCGTGGTGCGCCTGCAAGGCATCCGCGAGGCGCAGCTGCGTTTCGGCTACGACTTCGGCAGCGAGATCATGCTCGCCGCCCGGGGCCGGCTCGTCGAGGCCCTGCGGCATGTCGATACCGTGTTCGTCGCGGGCGACGATTCCTTCGTGGTCGTGCTGCCGTCGGTGCGCAACCGCACGCACGCGCTGCTCGCCGCCACGCGCATCGTCGGTGCCTTCGACAGTCCGCTGCTTCGTGGCGAGCGTCCCTGGCACGGACGACCTGTCGTCGGTGTCGCCGTCCATCCGGAGCACGGCACCTCCGCCGAGCTGCTCTATCGGCGCGCCGAGCTGGCGCACGACGAAGCCCTGCGCATCGGCGAGCCGTTCGCGCTGTATCAGCCGGATGCCACGCCGGTGGAGATCCTCTACGGCGAGCTTCGCGAGGACATCGAGGCCAATCGCCTCCACGTCGCCTTTCAGCCGCTGCGCGACCTGCGCTCGGGCGAGATGGTGCGCGTGGAGTCGCTATCGCGCTGGACCACGACCGCGCAGGTGCACGTCGCGCCGGCCGATTTCATCCAGTTCGCCGAGCGGAGCGACCTGATCGTGCCGCTGACCCGCTGGAGCCTCAACGCGTCGCTACGCCATGCGGCGGCGCTGCACCGCGGCGGCTGCCCGCTCGATGTGGCGATCAATCTTTCACCGCGTGTCTTCGCGGAGCAGGGCTTCGCCGAGCAGATGATCGGCGCCATGGAGATCTGGGGCGTGCCGCCCACGGCCGTGATCGTGGAGATCACCGAGACGGCGCTGCTCACCGATCTCGACATGAGCGTGCGCGTGCTGCGCAGCCTGCGCGACCGTGGCGTGCGCGTCGCGATCGACGACTTCGGCACCGGCTACGCGTCGTTCGCGTATCTGCGTCACTTCCCGGCCACCGAGCTGAAGATCGACCGCACCTTCGTCGACGCCATGATCACCGACAGCCGCACGGAGTTGCTGGTGCAGGCCATGGTGGATGTCGCCCATCGGATGGGCATGGAGGCCGTGGCCGAAGGCGTGGAGAACGAAGCCACGCTGCTGCGCCTCGTCGAGATGGATTGCGACCTGGTGCAGGGCTATCACATCGGCCAGCCGATGCCGGCGGACGATTTCGTGGCCGAACGCCTGGCGGCGGCGTCGCTGGTCTGACACGTCGCTGTCGTAGGAGCGCGCCCTGCGCGCGACATGTTTTCGCCCCTGTCCTCGCTCTTGCGCGCGAGCTTTCAGGCTCGGCTACAAAACATGTCGCGCGCAGGGCGCTCTCCTACGATGGTGGGGTGGACCGGGTCGCGAGATCCCGGTAGCGCTTGTCCAGCGCCGCCACCGCGGCGTCGAGCGCCGCCTCGTCCCCGTCGTTGACGATCACGTCGTCGGCGATCGCCAGGCGGGCCTCGCGCGATGCCTGAGCCGCGATCATCGTCGTCGCGAGGCTCGCATCGATACCGTCGCGCCGCACGAGCCGCTCGACGCGAACGGCTTCGGGCGCATCGACCACCAGCACGCGATCCACCCAGTCGTAATGCGCGAGGTTCTCGACCAGCAGCGGGATCGAGAGGATGCAGTACGGCCCGCTGTCCGCCGCCACGGCGTCACGCAGCCAGCTGCGGATGCGCGGATGCAGGATGCCTTCGAGGGCCGACCGGGCGGCCGGATCGGCGAACACCCGCTGGCGCATGGCCGCGCGATCGAGCGCGCCGTCGGCATCGAGTGCTTCCGGACCGAACACGCTGGCCACCTCGGCCAGCGCCTCCGACCCCGGCGCGACCACGGCGCGCGCGGCCATGTCGGCATCGTAGGCGCGGATGCCCAGCGCCTCGAAGCGCCGCTCGACCGCGCTCTTGCCCGAGGCGATGCCGCCGGTCAGCGCCACGACGAAGCGGCTCATCGCAGGCCCGACACGTGCAGGTAGGCGGCGAGCAAACGGTCGCCGGCGAGCAGCCAGACCCAGCCGGCCGCGGCGATGTACGGACCGAACGGGATGGGAACGTCGCGCTGGTGCTTGCGCAGCAGCATCAGGCTGCCGCCCACGAGGGCACCGATCAGCGACGACAGCATCACCACGGGCAGAATCGACACCGGGCCCATCCACGCGCCCAAGGCGGCGAGCAGCTTGAAATCGCCGTGGCCCATGCCCTCCTTGCCGGTGAGCAGCTTGAACAGCCAGTACACGCTCCACAGGCTGAGGTACCCGATCAGGGCGCCGACGATCGCGCTCGACGGCGACACGGGCGACGGCTGCCACGCGGGAATCAGCGAGAGGCCAAGGCCGATCCAGAGAAGGGGGTAGGTGAGTTCGTCGGGCAGCAGCTGCGTGCGCACGTCGATGCCGGACAGCGCGATCAGGAAGAAGGTGAAGAGCAGGGCGGCCAGCGCGGCGGCCGTCGGCCCGAAGTGCCACACGACGAGCCCGCTGGCGATGCCCGTGAGCAGCTCGACCGCCGGATACTGCGCGGAAATCGCCGCCTTGCAGTAGCGGCAGCGGCCACGAAGAAAGAGCCAGCCGAACACCGGGATGTTGTCGTGGGCGGCGAGGCGATGCTTGCATCGCGGGCAATGCGACGCCTGAAGCGCCACGCCCGGTGGCTTCGGCTCGTCGACGGGGTCGAGCCCCAGCACTTCGCGCGCCTGGCGACGCCACTCCCATTCCATGCGCGGCGGCGTGCGCAGGATCACGACGTTGAGGAAGCTGCCGACCAGCAGGCCGAACACCGCGGCGAAGGCGATCCAGAGGGAGAGCGGCAGTTCCGGCATGAGCGATCCGTATTCAAAGAAAAGACCCTTCGCCCGCGAGGGCGAAGGGTCTTTATTGTGCCTCGCGCGCGACGAAAATCAGACCGTGCCGGCGAGCTTGAAGATGGGCAGGTAGAGGGAGACGACCATGCCGCCGACGAGCACGCCGAGGATGACCATGATCAGCGGCTCCAGCAGCGTGGCGAGATTGTCCACCGCATTGCTGACTTCTTCCTCGTAAAACTCGGCGACCTTGAACAGCATGTGGTCGAGCGAGCCGGATTCCTCACCGATGGCGGTCATCTGCACCACCATGTTGGGGAACAGGCCGGTCTGGCGCATCGAGAGCTGCAGCTGGTGGCCCACGGCGATGTCGTCGCGCATCTGCATCACGGCGTCGCCGTAGATGACGCTGCCCGTGGCGCCGGCCACCGCCTCGAGCGCCTCCACGAGGGGCACACCGGCGTGGAACGTCACGCCGAGGGTGCGGGCGAATCGCGCGATCGCCGAAAGGCGCAGGATGTTGCCCATGACGGGCAGGCGGAGCGATATGCGCTCGAGCAGATGAGCGAATTTAGGCGACCGTTTCTTGGCCATGATCAGCGCGGTGATGCTGCCGACGATCACGCCGATCACCAGCCACCAGTACGACTGCATGAACTGCGACGCCGATACCACGATCTGCGTCGGCAGGGGCAGTTCGGCGCCGGCATCCTTGAAGGTCTGTTCGAACACGGGCACG
This sequence comes from Luteibacter sp. 3190, assembly GCF_031456385.1. NCBI lineage: Bacteria > Pseudomonadati > Pseudomonadota > Gammaproteobacteria > Lysobacterales > Rhodanobacteraceae > Luteibacter > Luteibacter sp. 3190. Next base: position 164,156 of record NZ_JAVDUO010000001.1, read on the forward strand.
ACGAACAGCAGCAGGATCATGCTGACCAGCATCGCGACGACGAGCACCATGATGGGATAGAACAGGGCCTTCTTGATCTTGGCCTTGATGCTCTCCATGCGCTCCTTGTACGTCGCCACCGTTTCCAGGACGGTATCGAGCACGCCCGCCGATTCACCGGCGTGGACAAGGTTGCGATAGAGCTCGTCGAACTGGACGGGATACAGCGCGAGCGCCTCGTGGAGCGCCGAGCCGCCTTCGATGGAAGCTTTCACTTCCGTCAGCATGTTCTTGAAGCGCACGTTCTTCTGGCCGTTCGAGATGATCTCGAACGCCTGAACCATCGGGACACCCGACGCCATCATGGTGGCGATCTGTCGGCTGAAGATCGCCACGTCCTTCGGCTTCACCGTGCTGCCGCCGGACCCGAACAGCGGCTTGGCGCGCTCGCGGACCGTCTGGGGATTCATGCCCTGGCGGCGGAGCTCCGCCTTCACGAGGGCCGCGTTCTTGGCGGGCATCTCGCCCTTCATGCGCTTGCCGCGCTTGTCGAGGGCGGTCCAGTCGTACATGACCAGCTTGTTGACTTGCGCTCGCGCCGCGCCTACGGCGCGCGCGTTCTTCGTGGCGGTGGCAGTAGCCATGACGCGGTGTTCCCCCCGGTGGATGCTTCAGTGGGCCGGCCCTCCCGGGCGGCCCCTCGCTCTTATTCTAGTGTGACGGCTGGGGCCCGTGCCTTTCTGCCGTCTGGCGCACATCTTCACACGGCCGGCGCCCGGGTGGATCAGTCCTTGGTCACCCGGTTGATCTCGGCGAGGCTGGTGACGCCGTTGCGGACCTTCAGCAGGGCCGAGGCCCGCAGGTCGTTGATGCCGGCCGCCTTCGCCACCTCGGCGATCTGCAGGGCGTTGCCGCCCTCGAGGACGATCTTCTGGATCTCCTCGACCATCGGCATGACCTGATAGATGCCCACGCGGCCCTTGTAGCCCTCGTTGCAGCTGTCGCAGCCCACGGCCTCGTACAGCGTGATGCCGGCGTCGACCTCGTCCTGCGTGAAGCCTTCGGCGAGCAGGGCCGCCGGCGGCAGCGAGATCTGCCGCTTGCAGTCGTGCAGGCGCCGGGCGAGGCGCTGGGCGATGATCAGGGTGACGGACGAGGTGATGTTGTAGGGCGCGATGCCCATGTTCATCAGGCGCGAGATGGTCTGGGGCGCGTCGTTCGTGTGCAGCGTGGACAGCACCATGTGGCCGGTCTGCGCCGCCTTCACGGCGATTTCCGCCGTTTCGAGGTCGCGGATCTCGCCGACCATGATCACATCGGGATCCTGGCGCAGGAACGAACGCAGGGCGGCCGCGAAGGTCATGCCGCGCTTCACGTTCTGCTGGACCTGGTTGATGCCCTCCACGCGGATTTCGACCGGATCTTCGACCGTGGAGATGTTGCGGCCCTCGATGTTCAGGATGTTCAGGGCCGTATACAGCGAGACGGTCTTACCCGAGCCCGTCGGGCCGGTGACCAGGACCATGCCGTAAGGTTTTTCGATCGCATCGAGGTAGAGCTTCTTCTGCACTTCCTCGTAGCCCAGCTTGTCGATGCCGAGCTTGGCCGACGAACCGTCGAGGATACGCAGCACGATCTTCTCGCCGAACAGCGTCGGCAGCGTGCTCACGCGGAAGTCGATCGCGCGGGTTTTCGTGAGATTGAGCTTGATGCGGCCGTCCTGCGGGACGCGGCGCTCGGCGATGTCGAGGCCGCTCATCACCTTGATGCGCGAGGCGATGCGCGTACCCAGCTTGATCGGCGCCGTGGCGACGATGCGCAGGATGCCGTCCATGCGCAGGCGGACGCGGTAGACCGTCTCGAATGGCTCGAAATGGATATCCGAGGCGCCGCGCTTGATCGCGTCGACCAGGATCTTGTTGACGAACTTGACGACGGGAGCGTCGTCGTTGGCGTTGGCGTCGATGCCCGTCGCGCCGTCGCCATCTTCGTCGCCGCCTTCCAGCGCGAGTTCGTCCAGGCCGCCGTCGTCGAATCCGGGAACGTTGGCGGACATGGCCGAAAGCGCGGAATCGATGATCCGGCGCAGCTGGCCGCGCTCGACCAGCACCGGCTCGACCATGTGGTTGGAGTGGAACTTGATCTCGTCCAGCGCGTGCGACTGCATCGGGTCGGCGATGCCGACGAACAGCCGCTTGCCGCGCTTGAACAGCGGGAGCGCCTGGTGCTTCGTGACGAGCGCTTCCGTCACGAGGTCCAGCGGCATGTTGGCGGGCGCCATGCCGGCGATGTCCATCAGCGGCATCCCGAATTCGGCGGACGCGACCTGGGAAAGCTTGTTGCTGTCGACCAGGTTGTGGTCGACCAGCCACGCCGATAGCGAAACGCGTTTTTCCGCGGCGTCCTGCACGGCTTTGCGAACGTCGGCCTCCGCCAGGACGTTCTCCGTCACGAGCCGTCGTGCCATGCCCGTGAGACCCGCCAGCATCGGCGTATGCATTTGAGAAGCCATGAAAGACCCGTTTCCCCGAGATACGCGGCTGAATCTACTCCAGATAATGGGTCAGGTCACGCGCAGCGCCCGTGAACGGGGGCGTGCCCTTCACGGCATCGCCGTCTGCGCCGCCCGTCTCGTCTCATGGACCCGATATCCCTTATGATTCAACGACCACGGGGGACATATCTTGAGCCGTATCAGTATCATCCTGCCCGCCAAGAACGAGGCGGCCGCATTGAAAGACCTGTTGCCCCGCCTGACCGCCGCCCAGCCCGGGGCGGAAATCATCGTGGTCGACGACGGATCGACCGACGACACCCGGGCGGTCTGCGCCGCCGCGGGCGTCACCTGCCTCTCGTCGCCCTACTCGATGGGTAACGGTGCCGCCATCAAGCGCGGCGCCCGCGCCGCGACGGGCGACATCCTCGTATTCATGGACGGCGACGGCCAGCACGACCCCGCCGACATCGCCCGGCTCGTGTCCCGCCTGGAACAGGGCTACGACATGGTCGTGGGTGCCCGCGACTGGGAAAGCCAGGCGGGCGTCGGCCGCGGCCTGGCCAACACGCTCTACAACTGGCTGGCGAGCCGCATGACCGGGCAGACGGTGGCGGACCTGACCTCCGGCTTTCGCGTGGCGCGCGCCAGCCGCTTCCGCGAGTTCATCCATTTGCTGCCCAACGGCTTTTCCTATCCGACCACGAGCACCATGGCGTTCTTCCGCAGCGCCTACGGCGTGGCCTACGAACCGATCAAGGCGGCGGAGCGGGTGGGCAAGAGCCACATCAAGCCGTTGAAGGACGGCGTTCGGTTCTTGTTGATCATTTTCAAGATCGCGACGTTGTATTCGCCGTTGAAGCTGTTCGTGCCGGTCAGCGCACTGTTCTTCGTCCTGGGCTGCCTCAACTATGCGAGGACGTTCCTCACGGACGGGCGGCTCACCAACATGAGCACGCTCATGTGGAGCGCGGCAGTCATCGTCTTCCTGATCGGGTTGGTCTCGGAGCAGATCACGTCGCTGACGTACCGGCCGACTGACCGAAACTGAAATGCCTGCGGAGCGCCTTCTCATGGTGACGCGGAACATGCCGCCGCTTCGGGGTGGCATGGAGCGTCTGAACGCCCACATGGCAAGCGAGCTGGCCGAGCGGTACGAAGTCGATCTTGTCGGTCCACTCGGTTGTTCGGCATTCCTCGGCGGCTCGACTCGCGTCCACGAGGCGCCGACCTCGAACGTGGCCTTGTTTCTTCTATGGGCCTTGTTCAAGTCCGTCACCATCGCCCTTCGCCGCAGGCCTCGGGTGATTCTCGGGGGGAGCGGCCTCGTCGCGCCGATCGTTCGGATCGCCGCCCTGGTGTCCGGAGGGCGGTCGGCCCTCTACCTGCATGGGCTCGACATCGTCGTCGGACATTCGATCTATCAACGAATCTGGATTCCCTTGATTCGACGCGCCCGGCTTTGCATCTGTAATAGTCGAGCGACTGCCACGCTTGCGCGTCAGGCCGGAATCCACCCGGATCGCCTCGTCGTCGTCAATCCTGGTGCGGACACCGCCCAGATACCGGCGACAGGCGCCTTCCATCGGCGACATGGCATCGACGGAGCCAAGGTGCTGCTGTCCGTAGGTCGCATCACCGAACGAAAGGGGCTGGATCTCTTCATCGAGCACGTCCTGCCGCGGGTCGTGGCAAAGATCCCGGAAGCCAGGCTCGTCGTGATCGGCGACGACGCACCGGACGCGTTGACGAAGGGCGCGCGGGGAATGCGCGACAGGGTCGAGCGGGCCATTCGGAAAACGGGACTCGAAGCACATGTCGTCTTGCTCGGCCCCGTATCGGAAGCGGAACTGACGGATGCGTATGCATCCAGCGACGTGCACGTCTTTCCGGTGCGCGAGGTGCCGGGCGATATCGAAGGGTTTGGAATGGTCGCCATCGAATCGGCCACGCAGGGCCTGCCGACCGTTGCCTTCGCCGTTGGCGGCGTGACCGATGCCGTGAGCGAAGGGGTCTCCGGACGACTGATTCCGGCAGGCGACTACGCCGGATTCGCCGAGGCCACGATCTCGCTCGTGACCGATGGCAGGGCGCGACTGGGAGACGCCTGCAGGGAGTTTGCCGCAGGTTTCAGCTGGGACCGCTTCGGCGTTGCAGTGCGCGATGCGATAGGGGGCGCGAGCAAGGTATGAACGACGGGTTCCATCGCCAGCCGCATGCTGTCCTCGACCTGCCGTCCCGTGGCCAGAAAGCGGAGAAGATCGCGATGCTCACGGGCATCCGGCGCATGTCGTCTCCCGTATCGTTGCTCGAGGTCGGTACCGGCTCCGGCGGCATTGCTCATTACTTCGCGCATCTTCCCGGCATCAAGGTCGACGTCGACGCCGTCGATGTGGTCGACTCGCGGCTTCTGCACGACGGCTATCGTTTCACCAGGGTCGACGACGTCCTCCTCCCTTTTGGCGATGACAGCTTCGACGTGGTCATCAGCAATCACGTGATCGAACACGTTGGCGACCGTGCGCAGCAGGTCAGCCATCTTCGAGAGCTGCGGCGCGTGTTGAAACCGGGCGGAATCGTGTACCTGGCGGTGCCGAATCGCTGGATGTTGGTCGAGCCGCATTACCGACTGCGATTCCTGAGCTGGCTTCCCCACCGGCTGAGGACGCCGTACCTACGGCTGCGCGGCCGGGGCGACTACTACGATTGCGAACCTCTCGAACGGCGCGAACTCGAGGAACTTGCACGCGAGGCGGGCCTTTCCTACCGGAACATTTCGGTCAGTGGATTCAGGGCGACGTTGGCCATCGAGGGCGATAAAGGACCCCTCGCGCGGATACTCCACGCGATGCCGGATCGCGTCCTCAGCACATTGGAGAGTGCGATTCCCACGCATATCTATCTGCTGGCGCACGATGAGGCTCGCCTTGCGACGCGTGTCGGTGTTCGAGGTGCGGTGGTCGATGTCGATCTCTGACGATAGACCGCTCAGAGTCTGGCTTCCTGCCATTCGAGCGGGTAGCGGATCGGACGTCTTCACCGAGCGGCTCGCGGCGGCATTGAAGAGAGCGGGCCACGATCCGATCCTGCAGTGGTTCAGACACAGTACCGAGTTTTTTCCCGACATCGTTCGCCGTGTGCCGACTCCGGCCGGTGTCGACATCATTCACACCGGAAGCACGCTTGGTCACGCACTGGCGGGACGCGACGCGCCGTTGGTCGTGACGGAGCACCAGTACATTCGTCATCCGGCCTTCCTGCCGCAACGCTCTCTGCAAAAGGTGCTGTACCACAACGTTGTTCTGTACCGTTCGATGCGTGCGTCCCTGAAGCGTGCCGACGCGGTGGTCGCGGTGAGTGAACACACCGCGGACGCCATGGAGGCCGACATCGGCACGCGTCCGCGAGTCATTCATAACTGGGTGGATCACGAGCAGTTCTATCCTCGCGCGTCTTATCTACGTGGCGGTGGCGGACCGTTGCGCCTCCTTTTCGTGGGGAATCCGTCGCGCTGGAAGGGCGCCGATGTTCTGCCAGAGCTCGCATCACGCGTTGTGCAGTTCGCTGAAATCGATTGTCTGGGTGGCCTGCGCCGAGAGTTCCCGTCGACGATGGCGGTGGGAAATATCCGGCAGCTCGCTCGGCTGCCGCCGTCTGGCATGAGAGCGGCATATGCCGGCGCCGATGTCGTCGTCGTGCCCACGCGTTACGAGGCCTTCGGTTATGTCGCGCTTGAAGCCATGGCATGCGGCTTGCCCGTCATCGGATTCGATAGCACGGGCACCGCTGAAGTCTGTGTCGACGGAGTAACGGCGTTGCTCGCTCCGGTGAATGACGTGGAACGGCTGGCCGCTCATGCTCGCGCCTTGCTCGATCCCGCGCTACGACGGCGGCTCGGTGAAGCGGGGCGCATCCGTGCCATCGAGTATTTCTCGGAGGCGAGGGCCGTGCAGGCTTATATCAGCGTCTACCGCGAGCTGCTACGGGCTACCTGATCCTGACGCGCCCTGCGTGTTCTGGGCCATGCGTAAGGTGTGCCTCTCGATCTGCCTTATACGCATCCACCCCGTCCCGGCCATGCTTGCCTCGGCGATCGTCAGCCCAAGGGTCATTCCTACGATGTTTCCTGCGTGTGCTCCGATCCAGAGCAGAGGTATAAGCAAAAGGATCCCACAGAGTTCAAACGTGAGGCGCTCGAGTGGCTTGCCTAGCGCAACGAGGACCGTGCCGGCGGCGAGACGCAGGCAAAGAAAAGGAACAGCAGCTGCGGTCCAAGGCAGAAGCGCCGCGGTCTCGGCGTAGGAGGCACCGAACAGCAGCGTTACCAATGGCGCGCACGCTGCAAGAATCGCCATGCTGATGACGCCAAGGATCGCCGCCAGTCGGGCCAGGGCGATCAGAAGCCTGTGTCCGTCAGCTGTCGGCTCTCCTGCGTGTGCAAAAAGCCGAGGCTGCGAGGCGAGAAGTACCGCGGCGATCGGCGTGATCATCGCCCCCATCACGCGCGACGCAGCCGAGTAGATTCCAGCGAGATGCTCGCCCAGCAGGATAGGGGCGAGGATCTTGTCCACCTCTGCAGGATTCGCGGAGACCACGTGCATCGCGGCGTACGAGGCGCCTTTGGTGAGTTCTCCTCGCGTGGGTGGACGAGGCAGCCAAGGTAATGCGACGAGTCTCGACGTTAATCCCAGCGCGCACCCCAAGCCAAACAGCGCGCCCAGCGCTTGGCTAACGATAAACGCGTCGATCCCATGCCAGCGAGGGTTTATCAGACAGGCAGACGCGGCGGCGACACGAAAGCCGATGGGCATCCATGTGACAAGCTGGCCTGTGGCAACCCGATGACCGGCCTGCAAGAGGAATCCAAGCAGGTATACCAGTGGAATCAGGATCAGCTCGGCCGCGGCCATTACAGTGAGACTCAGCCACCCGATTGCTCCGGACGTCAGTGCCGAAGCTGTGATAACGAAGAGGCCGCCAAGCACACTGCCGATCACGAGCGTCAGTGGCCACCCGTAGCGCCATGTATCGCCTGCGGCGTCTACTTCCTTGCTCGCCCGTGCCATCAGCAGATATCCCGACCCGAGGTTGGGAATGATGCCGAGGACTACAGCGAGCGAAGCCGTAGCGACGTAGGCGCCGTACTCCACCGGGCCGAGGATTCTGGTCGTAAGCACCAGGCTCGCCGCGAGAGAGAAAAGCCGCAACACCAGCACTCCGCCAGTACGAAAGCTGCTGCGAGCGAGATCGCTTTTCATCATTCGGAGCGAAGCGGATTATCGACGGCACTGCGCTCAGCATCACGAAGGCCCGAATCGAGGTTATCGATATCGTGATCAAGCTCGCCACCGATGTTCATCATTCTTAGCTTGCCGAGCTGTTCGCGAGCACCATTAAAATCCCCTGAGAGCGTCGCCATGCGCACGAAACCGATTCGATAAGCCGCCTCGCGGGGTGCGGCCGCGATCGCATTTCCTTGGACCCGTAGCGCTAACCTACGATCGTTGAGCGAGCTCCACGCGAAATTCGCATACATCCCGAGGAGTCGCGCGCTAGGTCGCGGGTGCTCCAGGGACGCCAGATACGCGTCAAGAAGATCCTGCGCGGGAAAATCGCAGGCCTTGTCTCTGAGACAGGCTGCCAATGCATCCAGCGCGCTCTCGTCCTGGACGGCCGGCGGGCGCGCGCGTAGCTTCGCCACCATGCTTTTCCACCACGCCGGATCGATCGGCCGGTGCATGCGCGAGTTCATGAAGATCAGCGCCTGCTCCGGCAGGATGGATGAGCCGGGCAGCGCCGCCGCTTTCTCCAGTGCGGTGGTCGCGAGGGCCGGGTAAGGCGATGCGGGATCGTAACGGGAGTAGATGATGTAGGTGCGCCCGAGTTCGTATTGCGCTCGCGGGGACGATGGGCCGCGGTAGGCGAACTCGCGCGCCAGTGCGAGCGGGTCGCCCCACGATTGCGCGGTGAGTAGCGTCAGTCCGCCTTGCCAGACGAAGAAGAGCGCCGCGATGGCGACCAGCACGAAGCGACGGACGTGCAAGCGGGTCAGGATCCTCGGTACGCCGTCGAAGGCGGCGAGTAGCACGCCGAGGCTCGCGAAGTAGTTGCGATGCTCGTAGACGAGCTCCAGCGGCAGGACGGTGCCCGTGAGCAGGTGGCAGCCGAGGTACCAGGCAATGCCCAGCGCGACGAGCGGCATGCGTGCCCGGACCGCGACGGCGAAAACCGCAAGACCGGCCAGCACGGCGATACTCGCCGCCGTGGTCCAGGGCGTGAACAGGCCGGTCGAGATGGCGAAGTCGTCGTGATAGAACGAAAGCCCTTCGGGCGTGGGAAACAGCGTCCAGACGATGTAGTCGACGACGATGCGCCCTTCCGAAAGCAGCCGGGTCGAGAGCGTGAACGTGCGCGTCGCCCAGGTGCGCGGGTCGAGCAGGGTAGGCGCGAGCCACGCGCCGCCGACGCAGAGCGGAAGCGCGAGCACGATCAGGAAGAACGCGATGAGCCGCCTGTCCTTGCGCGCGCCTTCGGGCCCGATACGCTGCCAGCGAAAAAGGATGACTTCCGCGAAAAGCGCGTACAGCGGCAGCATGACCGCCGTCTCCTTGGCGAGCGCCCCGATGCCCGTACCGAGGATCACGCCTGCGATGCAGAGGACGATCCCCGGCCGGCCTTCGAGCATGCGCCGCCGGCCGTGCACATACGCGAGCAGGCCGCCGAGCACGAACGCGTTGGCGAGGCTCTCCATGCGCTGGACGACGTAGAGCACCGACGTCAGGTTGATCGAGAGCAACATCCATCCACCGGCCACCATAGCCGCGAGACGATCCGCGCTGGCGTCCTCGCGCCGACGAGCCGTCCGGATCACGACGCGCAGCAGCAGGAACGCCAGAAGGCCGTTGACGAGGTGGATCGCCAGGTTGGTGGCCTTCATCGCGGGCGGATTGAGCCCCGAGACGAGGTAGTTGAGCGCGAAGCTGAGCGACGCGAGAGGGCGCTTGAAATCGCTCGACGGTGACGACAGCGCGGCCCTGACGAGGCTCGCCATGTCGTGGTCCGCCGGTTGGACGCCGCGATTGTCGACGATGTTGGGGTAGTCGTCGAAGAGCCAGCCGCCGGTGAGGCCGGGGGTGTAGAGCAGGGCAGCAAACAGCATGCCTGCGATGACGATCAGCCATGGGCGTCGTGCGAGGTCAGGCAACGTGTGTCGATTCAAGGATTCTTCTCGCCGTCATGCAGGTCGGTGCGGAGCGTGTGTTCCAGGTGAGTGCGCTCGTTTGCCCAGTAATCTTGTCGGTCGAGGACCCATGCGTGAATGTATGGCATGCCTGCCCCCGGATGAGGCGGAGCAGGCAAGGTGTCGAACGTGAACAGATGGTCCAGCCCGGCCCGAGGATACCCGGCGGAGCCCAGCATCGCAGCCTGCTCGAGCGCGATGCCGGGGCGGGGGTCGAACATGAGCGCGCGGTCGAAGGCCTCGAGGGCGCGTCGCGCGTCGCGTCGCTCCAATGCGATCAGGCCCTGGATGTGCGCGAGGTCCTGCCTTCGTCCATCGGAAAAGATGGTATTGCCGGCGCCGGCTTCGGCGAGCCCTTCAATAGCGGGCAGGTCTAACCCTTGGCAGGGCGCGGTCCGTGCCTGGTCGATCGCTCGGCCGAACCAGGAGACGAGCAGTGTGCCGGGGTCCCTCGCGGTCTGAAGCGCTACCCTTGCGGCCACCAGATCGCTGTCGCGAAGAGACCCTGCGGCGCATCGTGCCGCGAGCATGTTGAGCGCGAGCTGGATTTCGGAAGGCTTCTGGCGCAGGAGCGGCGTAAGCCGGGCCACCGCCGCCTCAGGGTGGCCGCTGCTCATCTCTGCCTGGGCGGCGTTGACCTGCGCGCGGGGTGACGCCGGATTGAGCGCGGCCCAGAGCAACGCCTGTTCACGGCCGTTACCCCACACGGTCGCGTTGGCGTGCGTCATCCACGCCAGTCCTGCGATCGCGGCGATCGCCATGCTCGCGCGCGCCACGTCCGGGAACGCGACGGATCGCGACGTGCCTGACGGAACGTCGGCAAGCCACAAACCGAGAGGCCAGAACAGGAGGAGCGCCGGAAGATAGTTGCGATGCTCGAAGTAGAGCTCGAGCGGAATCGTTGTCGACTCGACCAGGTGTCCGACGAGAAAGAACAGGATGGCCGTGGAAAGTGCAGGCTTGCGTCGGCGCAGCCATATGCCCGCAGCCGCCAGTCCTCCGATTCCCAGGAATGCGGGGAGCGTGCTCAAGGGACGGAGCAAGGATGTCGACGGCACGAACTGGTCGTTGAAGACCCCTGCCGAGAAGGGACGGGGGAGCCAGAGGAGGCGGAGATAGTCCCAGATCACCCTTGGTTCCGTGAGCAGTCGCTGCCCCAGCGACCACGGCCGCTGCGTACCGATGCCATGCAAGATGCCGTGGGCGCCGAGGTAGAGCAGAGCGCCAAAGACCATAGCGGAAATGACGAGGCAGACGCCGATCAGCCATCGGTATGCGTCGCTTCTTCCGGCAATGGGGCGACGATGGGCGAGCAGCCCGAATTCGATGACGAGCACGAACACCGGAAGCAGAATGCCATTCGCCTTGGATAGGACGGCAAGCGCCGTGCACGCGGCGATCGAGCCTGACGCGAGCAGGATGCCGCGTCGCGTCGCCTCACGAATGATCCATTCGCGCCCGTGCAGCCAGCCGAGCAGGCCAATCAGCACGAAGGTCGCGGGAAGCATCGCTTCGCGCTGCACGACGTAAAGCGTCGTCGACACGAACAAGGGATGCACGAGCCAGGCGGCGGACGCGAACAGGGCGGCAAGTTCCGTCCGCCGCGTCGACGTACCGGGTCGCGCGATGCCCAGCGTGCCGAGGCTGCGCAGCAGCAAGAAGAGCAAGACCCCGTTGAACAGGTGGATCAGGATGTTGGTTCGCTTGAAGGGCAGCGGGTCGGCTGGCCAGTCCTGCGCATCGATCAAAAAGCTGACAAGCGCGACGGGCCTCCCCGTCGGATCCGCGATGCCGGAGGTGACGTAGCGCGCGAACGACGGAAAGTCGTGAACGGGGCCGGTCGCCCCCAGGGCGGGCAGATTCGCGAAGTCGTCGAACAGGAAGGGGCCGGACAGGCCCGGACGATAAGCGATCCACGTCAGCACGAGGACAAGCAGCATGGCGACGGGCGCGGGCTTGAGGTGCTTGGGCATCGCGTTCGTTCTGTTCCGGATTCCGGGCCCGGCATGGTGGCACGCCGGAAAATAAAAAAGGAGCCGCTTTCGCGGCTCCTTCTCTCAAACCTGCGGCGCCCGCTTAGTTGGCGGCGGTGCTGCGGCAATTCTGCGGCAGGTAGTTCGCCTTGATCGACGTGCCGTTCGGCTTGCAGATCCAGGTGATGCTGCCCTGCGTAGTGATCGGCGAGAGGTCCAGCTTCGCGTCGGTACCGATGCGCTTGCTGGCCTTCGGGCCGCCGTAGGTCGCCGTAATCAGGCCATCGACCACTTCAACCTGGGTGACATACTGGCCCTTGATCGAATCAGCCGGAGCGAGACCGGCGGACTCGTTGCCGGCAGGCATGCGACCGGTGTTCTGGAAGAACTCGGCAACGGCCGTCTTGGCGCCGTCGGCGAGGACCGGGCCTTCCGAGACCTGCGAGCGGATGGTGTAGTCCTGGTAGGCCGGGATGGCGATCGCGGCGAGGATCGCGATGATCGCGACCACGATCATCAGTTCGATGAGGGTGAAGCCCTTCTGCACGTTCTTCATGGTGTGTCCTGTTAAAGGTGGTTAGCTAACCGTTTGTGATGCCCCCTGAGCCCCGGCTCCGAAACCCCCTAGGAAGGGTCCGGCCCCCATTCGCACTCACGTGGTCAGGAACGACCAGGAAGCTCGCTGAGTCGACTGCATCTTGCGTGCCAGTGCCGACGTTGCGTATTCCCTCATATTACTGGCGCCGGAATTGTGCAGTTTGTCACGGCTGTCGGCAACTGCGAAAAATTACCGATATTCAGTAAGCTACGTCATGACGTAGCGCGTCACAATGTGACATTTCGCGTCAGTTGGCCGTGGTTTTTCGGCACACGGTCGGCAGGTAGCGGTCCGGCATATCGTCGCTGCGGCACACCCAGACGATGCTGCCCTGCGTCGTGACCGGCGACAGCTGGATGGTCGTCTGGCGCACATGCGTGTTGGCCTTTTCGGTGTCGAAGGAGACCTTGATCACGCCGGTATCGACGATCGCCACCTCGGACACGTACGTGCCTGCGATCGACGTGCTGCTGAAGAGACCCGCCGACGTGTTGCTTCGCGGAAGGCGCCCGTTGTCCGCGAAGAAATCCCAGATCGCGGTCTTCGCCCCTGTCGACAGACTGATGCCTTCGGAGACCTGCGCCCGGACCGTGTAGTCCTGGTAGGCGGGGATGGCGATCGCGGCGAGGATGGCGATGATCGCCACGACGATCATCAGCTCGATGAGGGTAAAGCCGCTGGCGCGCTTGGTCGGTCGCATGAGTAGGGGTCTTGGCGGAATGTGAGCGGGGCGGAGCACGATCCGTACCACCGCCGGTGCACGGGCTTCGTATGGCCGTCCAAACGTGACCACGGTCACCGATTTCCCGGGAGGCACCGGAAAACGCCCTGCTTGCAGTCGCCCACGCCACCCCTTACCGTCCCTCCCTGCATTCCCAAGGGAGCTCCACCGACATGAAACCCCTCTTCGCCGCGCTGGCCCTCGCGCTGGCGGCCGGTCCCGTGATGGCCGCCGACGCCGACAGCACCGCTCCGCATCCGTTCTCCATCCGCGACCTGGTCATGATGGATCGCGTGAGCGATCCGCAGCTCTCGCCGGACGGGCGTTACGCGCTATTCTCCGTGCGCGCCACGGATTACGCGGCGAACAAGGGCGTCACGTCGCTCTACGTGCTGGACCTCAACAAGCCGCCGCAGCCAGTCAAGATCGTCGAGAAAGGTTCCTCGGCGCGTTGGGCCCCGGATGGCAAGTCCATCTATTACGTCGCGGCGAAGGACGGCACCGCGCAGGTCTGGCATCGCGCGTTCGACGCCGACGCGTCGGGCAAGGGCCTGTCGCTGACCGTCCGTACCGGAGAGGCGGTGACCGACGGCCCTCTCGACGTCAACGCGTTCAAGCTCTCGCCCGACGGCTCGAAACTGCTGCTCACGTACGACGTCTTCACCGACTGCGCCGACCTGGCCTGCACGAAGGAGCGGCTGGATGGCCGCGAGAAGGACAAGGCGTCCGGCACGGTGTACGACAAGCTCTTCGTCCGCCATTGGGATACCTGGAGCGACGGCCGCCGCGCGCAGCTCTACATCGCCGACGCCACGGCCGCCTCCCAGCCGCTGCTGCTGAGCCGCGGCATCGACGGCGACGTCCCGAGCAAGCCGTTCGGTGGCGACGACGAGTTCTCGTTCTCGCCGGACGGCCGGACGGTGTACTTCGACGCGCGCATCGCCGGTAAGACCGAACCGTGGTCGACCAATTTCGACATCTTCAGCGTGCCGGCCGACGGATCGGCCGAGCCGAAGAACCTCACCGCCGACAATCTGGCGTGGGACGCGAACCCGCTCGTGTCGCCGGACGGCAAGACACTCTTCTATACGGCGATGAAGGAGCCCGGCTCGGAAGCCGACCGCTTCGCCATCATGGCCATGGATATCGCCACGGGTGCGAAGCGCGAGGTCGACCCGTCGTGGGACCGCTCCGCGGGCGCGCTGCAGGTGTCGGCCGATGGCAAGACGCTCTACACGACCACCGACGACAATGGCCAGCATCCGCTGTTCGCCGTCGACGTGGCGACCGGTAAGGCCACGATGCTGGTGACCGACGGTTCAGTGGGTGCTTTCTCCGCCGGTAGCAAGACGTTCCTGCTTTCGCGTGACGATCTGAAGCGACCGGCCGATCTCTACACCGCCGACCTGAAGGGCAAGGGCCTGAAGCAGGTCACGCACTTCAATGCGAAGCGCCTCGAGGGCGCGCAGGTCGGCGACTTCGAGTTCTTCACCTTCAAGGGCTGGAACAACGAGACGGTGCAGGGTTACGTCGTGAAGCCGGTCGGCTTCAAGCGTGGCAAGACCTATCCGGTGGCGTTCATCATCCATGGTGGCCCGCAGGGCGCGATGACGAACAGCTGGAGCTATCGCTGGAACGCGCAGACGTACGCGGGGCAGGGCTTCGCGGTGGTCACCGTCAACTTCCACGGTTCCACCGGCTACGGCCAGGCGTTCACCGAATCCATCTCGGGCGACTGGGGCGGCAAGCCGCTGGAAGACCTCAAGGCGGGCTGGAGCGACGCGCTGTCGAAGTACAAGTTCCTCGACGGCAACCGGGCGTGCGCGCTCGGCGCGAGCTACGGCGGCTACATGGTCTACTGGATGGCCGGCAACTGGAACCAGCCGTGGAAGTGCTTCGTCGACCACGACGGCGTCTTCGACGCGCGCGCCATGTACTACGACACCGACGAACTCTGGTTCGAGGAAAAGGAAAACGGCGGCACGCAGTACGACCATCCGGAAAACTACGAGCGCTTCAATCCGGTCAACCACGTCAAGGACTGGCGCGTGCCGATGCTCGTCATCCACGGCGGCAAGGATTTCCGCATCCCGGACACGCAGGGCCTGGGCGCCTTCACCGCCCTGCAGCGCCGCGGCATCCCCAGCAAGCTCCTGCATTTCCCGGACGAAAACCACTGGGTGCTGAAGCCGCAGAACAGCGTGCAGTGGCATGAAACGGTGAACGCGTGGCTGAAGGAGTGGACGGCTCCCGGCGCTAAATAAGCCGCAAGACGAAATGGCCGCGCAATGCGGCCATTTTCTTGTGATCTGGTCGGGCGGACTGTTTGGACAACCAGCTTCTCTTGGCCATCCCGATCAAGGCGGATCCGAGTCGCTTCGGACATTCGTCACGAAGTGCGATCTGGTTCTCGAAAATGTCGCACGCTGTAGGCGGAGGACTACATACCGCTATTGGTGCATCTGTCAGCCTCTCATTCGCGGGTTGGCAGGGGTCGTCTGCGCGAGCTGCCATGCCTCGAAGGTTGAAACTGGACGGTTCGGCCGATTCGCTAACCTTCGATCGGCTATCGGTGAAAGCTCTTGGGATGGGATTATCGACCGGTATTGAAGTTGTAGTTCACCAGACATGAATAACCTCGTCGTCAATTTCAGAAGAATGCCTGGACCTCTCAAGGTCTTAACACTGTTCTCGCTGACGTCGGTATTGCTCGTAGTGCCGACGGTCCTCCCGGGCGGTGCTGTTGTCGGTCAGAGAAGGGTTGGATTAGAAGACTGGTGGATCAACGGCAGCGGGTTGGTATTCGCTGTAGTTGTTTCCTTCTTTTTCAGCGCCGGAATCTTGCTACTTAAAGCTCGGCGGCTTGGTCGAGCGGTTTACGTATCCGGTTTCGCGGGCCTCTACGTGGCAGCCTATTTTATCGAGCTGATCAACGGCGTGAGTTATCCCACCGACGACTATTTTTACGATTGTCTCTTCGCTGCCTTGCAAGTCACGGCTTTGAGCGCTTACCTATTCCTGAATCGAAGGGTGAAGGGCTTCTTCGCTTGATCGGTGCTGCCGCTCCGGCTGGCGGCATCGGTGGAGTTTGCATATAGCCGGCATTCGCGCCGAGTGATGAGGTTGCGCTCGACAGACCTGGATGAGTACACCGAACACGTGACTCCGGAAGCGCGGTAAGCCGTCATCGGCAGCGCTCACTTTGATCTCTGGGCTACGGGTAAAGGGTGATGACCAGCTTCTCCGAAAGATGCATTGCTGCTCTCGCCAGAGAGCTAGCGTTGCGTCGACTGCAGCCTTTCCAGTTTGATCTGGTACGTGGAAAGCACGAGGCGTACGAATACGCCAGGGTGATCCAGGAGAATCTATCAGTCGAGCTTTATGTGTACACGGATGAAGCTGGTTGCAAATTGAAAGGGCGCGACTGGACGATCTTCGAAAAATGGGATTTCTCCGACGATAGCGACCTGATCCGAGAGTTTGTCGCTTACGTGATCAAGATGCTCACCACAGGTCCAGGCATCAAGGAGGATCGTCACGGAGATGCAGCCGACGATGCAGGCCACTAGGCAGGCGATGGCGGTGTAGGCCCACGATTTTTCGAGCTCGGGCATGTGCACGAAGTTCATGCCGCACCAGCTGGTGATCAGCGTCGGTGCGGCGAGCATGGCCGCCCAACGGGCGAGCTTCTTCATCACCTCGTTATGGCCGATACAAAAGACCATTCGGGCAGGGCAGCCGGGAGCCGTCGGTGAGGAGCAGAGAGAAGTCGATAAGGAATCTGTCAATGAAACAATTCCGCCCCGGCAGCCCAGGTACGTGGAGCGTCATGAGGCGTTCCGGAGCCGACACGACTGATAGCTCATGGTTGGCAGCGGAATGGAAGGGTCGGGTTACGAAAGGGGACGATGAAGGAGGGCCGCGGTCTTGACTTCGGCAGCGGCGAATGGAACGGATGGGTGCGCGCCGCATCTGTTAACGGTCGATGCGACAATGGAAGCCAGACGTGCCAGCGGTATGACCTCTGCCTGGCATGTGGCATGAGACGGAGCGCGCGGTTGGGCACGGGTAATGCGGCAGCCTATCGGGCCTTCGCGTAGTACTTCGCGGTGTGCTAACAGATGGTCAATTCGATATCGGAACTGCGTTTATCCCATGAAATTGACCAGCATCGAGGCAAGGGTTCTGCATGTGATGTTTTCGAACGGGGGCATCAGTCCGGGCGATGCAGACGATATAGTCAGTCATATGGCGGTGGAACGGCGAGAGTGGAGTCCGGACGTTGCATACCCAGATAGTTGCGTGGGCCAGTTCGTTCACTTGGAATACCCGAAGAACGTGCCCATCGACGGGGCGCCAGAACACCTTGCGGTGTGGGCGCAGCATCCGTCGTTGCCAGGCGGAGTTGACTTCGTACTGTTCCTCCGAGACGGTGTTCCAATGTTCCTGGAAGTCAGTTTCTTTGGCTTTTCCACTCCGAAGAGTCTCCTTGAAGGGACCGAGGACGACTTCGCGTTCGCTGCGCAATGATTTTTTCTTCTCGCTGAGGCATGTCAAGCGAACGGATAAGAGAGCGCTCATGCGATGAATCGGGATCTCCAGCTGGGTAGCGATCGAGATTTATTCCTGGATGGGAATGGACACATGTACTCGGGCCCCCGCCAGGGAACCGGAGAAATGGAATACCTTCACATGAACGTAAATGGGTGGAAATCACGTCCGACTACATGTTTATCTCGTTCTCTCTAAGGAATACTTCGACCCCTCCGCTCGAGATTTCGACGGCTACGGGTGTCGAGCCGTCAGCCGCGTTGTTGAAGGGCGAACGTGATCCAGTTCGTGTTCTTCCGAGGTCGAATCTCTGGTCGATCGAGTCGACAAAGAGCGCCGAGGGCTCTTTGGACGCATGCTGGCGGACGCTCGAGCCTGAACTCGTACCACGCACCGATGCATTTCGTCGTTTTGCTTCCGAAGGATCAGCCGTGCTCACGATAGCAATCCAAGGCATGGATGGACGGTATCCGTCCATCATGATTCCACCTTCGATGTCACTTTTTGCTGGAACAATCGGTGCAGTCATAGATATTGATCATTTGCTCTCCGCTGACTAGCAGCGCTTCAGAATCGGAGGGCGACTGACTGGTCAATCTGCGGTTTCCCGGACAGTACTTTGATGCCGAGAGTGGACTGAGCGACAACCTTAATCGCTACTACGATCCGACAACCGGACGTTATGTCCAGAGCGACCCGATTGGGTTGGTCAGTGGTGCATCTACGTATTCATACGTGGGAGGCAACCCCCTTATGAGGACAGATCCCACTGGACTTGCCTGTTCGGGCCAAGGCTGCTGGAATACTCCAACGGAAAGGGCGTATGCAAAAGCCGGGGACTGGAGGAATTATTACAGCACAGCGTGTGCTGGAGGAGACCCGTATGCCTGCGAAGCAGGTGATGTTGCTAGCAATGTTGGCCTTCTTTCGGGGGTAGCGAATTACCGGCTTGCGATGCTGATTTCTGACCACCTTCCACCGGGCGGGACGTGTGCCTCAGCCAAAGTGATGACGGATGAAAAAATGGATGCCATTCGAAAAGCACTGCTCGCTGCGCGTGCTGCTCAGCTGGACGCCTTAAATGCGTCTCCTACCAACCCGGTGATGGTCAGTGGTCAATCAATTGCCGATTTTCATCATCAAATCTTCGATGCTATAGCGGGTGGTTCCGTGTCTTCCTGGGGACTTCCTGTTTTTGGTGGGGATCTTCCGTGGAGCAACGCGGCAGTTCACTGGTGTAAGGCGCCCGCATGTCAATGATAAAGCTGACTCCAGACAGAATTTGGCTGGGCATCCTCGTTACGTCACTCCTAACGCCACTGGCCTTTTCCGTTGTTTACGGGCTTTATGATCTCGTTACGGGCACCGATCAGGCGTGGCAAGCGTGGGCATTGTCGTTAGGCTTCACTTACCTTTTCGGCGCGCCGATTGCTTTCTTAGCGCTGGCTGCTTTTGGCTGGCCATGGTTGATAGCTCTTACTCGCTGGAGAAGGCTAACTTTTGCCTACGTCTGCGCTGGGGCAGGCGTCATAGGCATGATCACGTTCGTAGTCGCGGCTGCGCTACTTCGGGGTAGATGGCCCTTTAATTTGAGCATACTGTTAGAGCAAATTTTTACAGGTCTACTTATGGGACTGATTTCCGGCGCTATCTTCTGTGCGGTCGTTCGCATACCAATGCGATCGGTTTAGTTTTTAGTGACGTCATCGGCGGTGCTGCGATGCGGCCCCTTCGGATGTTGAGCGGGCGTTCTTTGTTCCGCGACCCGCTGGGGGACCGCGGAGGAACCGACGTGGAGCCGACGCTACCGACTGCGCCGAGGTGTCGGGCACCGGCGGAATCCTCTCCCTGTGCTGGGGCGGCATTTCGTTGCGGAAAGTGGCTTGAGCCACAACGTCCACCGGTAACACGATCCAGCGGGGTATGAGGCCATTCACCGCGTGTGGTGCATCGAAACAGCTTCTTCTGAGCGTGGCAGCGGGTTTGTTGCGTGAAATTTCGATCGCGCGAATGGGAGCTTGGGGCGAGCACCCATTCGCGCGCGAGCGCGCTTCCCACAAAACAACCGGAATGTTGGTTCAGATCCTCAGAACCACCGATTGCGCTTCAGCGCGATGAAGATGCCACCGACGATGCAGGCCACCAGGCAGGTGATGGCGGGGTAGGCCCAGGGTTTGTCGAGCTCGGGCATGTGCACGAAGTTCATGCCGTACCAGCTGGTGATCAGCGTCGGGGCGGCGAGCATGGCCGCCCAGCCGGCGAGTTTCTTCATCACCTCGTTCTGGCCGAAGGTGACGAGGGCGAGGTTCACGCTGATGGCGGCGCCGAGCATTTCGCGCATGGCCGAAATGGATTCGTTGACGCGGAACACGTGATCGTAGATGTCGCGGAAGTACGCGCGCAGTTCGTCGTGGATCAGGTGCGGGTGCAGGCGGGTCAGCTGGGCCACGATGTCCTGCAGCGGCGCGACGGCGAGACGTAGCGTCATCAGTTCCCGTTGCATGTCGTACAGGCGCTTGATGGTCTGGCGGTTGTACGTCTCCGCGAAGATGTCGTTCTCGAGCTCGTGCAGCTCCTGCCGGAAGTCGCGGACGATCGGCAGGAAGTTGTCCACGATGAAGTCGAGCACCGCGTACAGCGCGTAGCTCGGACCCATCGCCAGCAGCTCCGGCGTCTGCTCGCAGCTGCGGCGCGCCGGCGCGTACGAGAGCGACGCGCCGTGGCGGACCGTCACGAAGTAGCGGCGGCCGAGGAAGATCTGCGTTTCGCCGAAGGCGATGTTGCCGCCGACGAGCTGCGCCGTCTGCGCCACGATGAACAGCGAGTCGCCGTAGGCTTCGATCTTGGTGCGCTGGTGCGCGTGCTGCGCGTCCTCGATCGCCAGATCGTGCAGGTTGAATTCCTCCTGCAGCTTCAGCAGCAGGGCTTCGTCGGGTTCGTGCAGCCCCACCCAGACGAACGTATCCGGCTCCTTCAGCACGTCGCTGATCGCATCGATGCTGATGTCGCCGATGCGACACCCGTCGGTGCGGTAGGCCACGCAGTTGACGACCATGCCGCCCGAGGGCAGGACGGGGGCAGGGGCTTCGGGGACGATCGAGACGGATTCCATGGCGGGCATGATGCCGTCGCCCATGTGACGCGGCAATCGCAAAGCGCCGCGCGCGCGTACCGGACGAAGGCGGCGTTCATGACGTCGGGAGCTATCACATCTCTTTATGCCTCCTATATCGACGAACGATTTCAGGTGGCGGGTACCGTGGTCGACAATGGCGCCTCGATTGATAGGGTGAAACAAAACTATCAAGTTGATTCATGTTGTCTATTGAAATGCCAGAGGACGCCTCCATGGCCAAGCCGAGCAGCCAGAAGTTCATCGCCCGCAACCGCGCCCCGCGGGTCCAGATCGAATACGACGTCGAGCTCTACGGCGCCCAGAAGAAGGTCAGCATCCCCTTCGTGATGGGCGTGATGGCCGAACTCTCGGGCGCCAGCGCGGCGGACCTGCCGGCGATCGAGGAGCGCAAGGCGCTGGAGATCGACGCGGACAACTTCAACGAGCGGCTGGAGTCCACCCGCCCGTCGGTCGCCATCAGCGTGCCCAATACCTTGACCGGCGAGGGCAGCCTCAACGTGGCCATGAGCTTCTCGCACATGGACGATTTCACGCCCGCCGCGATCGCCCGCAGCGTCGAGCCGCTGGCGAAGCTGCTCGAGGCGCGCACGCAGCTGGCCAACCTGGGCACCTACCTCGACGGCAAGGCCGGCGCGGAGAAGCTGATCGCCCAGGCATTGCAGGATCCCGCGCTGCTGGCCGCGCTCGCCGCCACGCGCAAGACCAACGACCCGCAGGAGGGCTGATCCCATGGCCACGCAACAGACCCAGGCCGTCGAGCCGTCGGTCGACACCGTCGAGGGCAACGATTTCGCGGCCCTCCTGACGAAGGAGTTCCGTCCCAAGAGCGAGCGGGCGCGCGAAGAGGTCGAATCCGCCGTCCGCACGCTGGCCGAGCAGGTGCTCGACCGTGCCGACGTGGTGTCGGACGACGTCGCCCAGACGATCAACGCGTACATCGCCGAGATCGACCGCAAGCTCACCGAGCAGATCAACCTGATCCTGCACCATCCGGAATTCCAGCAGCTGGAAGGCGCCTGGCGCGGCCTGCACCACCTGGTGACCAACACCGAGTCGGACACGCAGCTGAAGATCCGCGTGATGAACGTCTCCAAGAGCGAACTGGGCCGCACGCTCAAGCGCTACAAGGGCACCGCCTGGGACCAGAGCCCGATCTTCAAGAAGATCTACGAGGAAGAATACGGCCAGCTCGGTGGCGAGCCGTACGGTTGCCTCATCGGCGATTACTACTTCGACCACAGCCCGCAGGACGTCGAACTGCTGCGCGGCATGTCGCAGATCGCCGCCGCCTCGCACGCGCCGTTCATCGCCGCCGCCGCGCCGGGCCTCCTGGGCATGGACGGCTGGAACGAGCTGGCCAATCCCCGTGACCTGGCGAAGATCTACACCACGCCGGACTACGCGGCATGGCGCTCGCTGCGCGACAGCGAGGACGCCAAGTACGTCGCGCTGACGATGCCGCGCACGCTGGCCCGCCTTCCGTACGGCGCGAAGACCGATCCGGTCGAGGACTTCGATTTTGAGGAAGACACCGCCGGCGCCGATTCGTCGAAGTACACCTGGCAGAACGCCGCCTACGCGATGGGCGTGAACATCAACCGCTCGTTCAAGCAGTACGGCTGGTGCACGCGCATCCGCGGCGTCGAATCGGGCGGCATCGTCGACAACCTCCCGGCGCACGTCTTCCCGACCGACGACGGCGGCGTGGACATGAAGTGTCCGACCGAGATCGCGATCACCGATCGCCGCTCGGCCGAACTGGACAAGATGGGCCTCATGCCGGTCGTGCATCGCAAGAACTCCGACATGGCGGCCTTCATCGGCGCGCAGTCGCTGGCCCGGCCGGAGGAGTACGACGATCCGGATGCGACCGCCAACGCGGCGCTCAGCGCGCGCCTGCCGTACATGTTCGCCTGCTCGCGCTTCGCGCACTATCTGAAGTGCATCGTCCGCGACAAGATCGGCTCGTTCAGCACGCGCGAGCAGATGGAGAACTGGCTCAGCAGCTGGGTGCTCAACTACGTCGACGGCGATCCGGTGAACTCCAGCGAGGAAACCAAGGCCCGCAAGCCGCTCGCCGCCGCGCAGGTCGTGGTGGAGGAAGTCGAGGGCAACCCTGGCTACTACACCTCCAAGTTCTACCTGAAGCCGCATTACCAGCTGGAAGGCCTCACGGTGTCGCTGCGTCTGGTCGCGCGCCTGCCTTCCGGCAAGGCCGCCTGATCCGGTCACCTTGAAACACCCTCGCGCCCTGAATCGACGGGCGCGACGGGAACCTTTTGCCACCCGTTCACGCGTCAACGAGGAAATCGTCCATGGCATTCGACATGCACATCAAGTTCGGCCCCGGTCAGGTCAAGATCGAGGGCGCATCCAACCACGCCAAGCACAAGGGCGAGGTACCGATCATCGCGTGGGCCTGGGGTGCCAGCAACTCGGGCAACCTGCATACCGGTGCCGGTTACGCGTCGGGCGGCAAGGCCAACGTGCAGGACATCACGATCACCAAGTTCGTCGATTCCTGCTCCAACGCCCTGCTCAACGCCTGCTGCACCGGCGCGCGCGTGGAGAACGCCACGCTCTACGTCACCAACGCCACGGGCGAGCAGACCGATTTCGTCACGATCGAGCTGAGCGAGGGCGTCATGGTCACGTCGATGTCCACCGGCGGCAGCGGTGGCGACGAGCGCCTGACCGAGAACATCACGCTGCACTTCGGCAAGTTCAAGTACGCCTTCCAGCCGCAGGACGACAAGGGCAAGCCGGACGGCGGCAAGAAGGAGTTCACGTACGACATGCAGCAGGTCAAGGGCCAGGCCTGAGTAACGCATGGCGGAACTGACCACCCAGGAACGGCTCCAGCCCTCGCTGCTGGACCGACTTCGCGACGACGAGCCTCACGTCACCGAGGAAAGCCGCGAGAAGCGCGTGATGACGGCGGCGCGTTTGCGCGAGCACGTCGTGCGCGACCTGGGCTGGCTGTTCAACTGCACGCGCCGCGGCGCGGGCGATGACGAGGCCGGGCTTCCGCACGTCGGGAGCTCGGTCATCGGCTACGGCATTCCCGACCTCACGGGTGCCGCGATCGCCGGCATGGACGTCGAGGAGCTCGCGCAGCGCATTCGCGCGTCGATCGTCGCGTTCGAACCGCGGCTCGACCCGGCGAGCCTGCAGGTCGACGTGCAGACGGACGTGTCGCGCATGGACCGCCTCACGCTGTCGTTCCGCATCGTCTCGACGATGTGGGCGCAGCCCATGCCACTGAACCTGTACCTGAGAACCGAAGTCGACCTCGAAACCGCGCGCTTCAGCGTGTTCGACGGCGTCGGTTAGAGCGCCATGGACCCCCGACTGCTCCGCTACTACAACCAGGAACTCCAGCACGTCCGCGAGTCGGGCGCGGAGTTCGCGCGCGCGTATCCGAAGATCGCCGGCCGCCTGGGCATGGAGGGCATCGAATGCGCCGATCCCTACGTCGAGCGGCTCCTTGAAGGGTTCGCCTTCATGGCCGCGCGCGTGCAGATGAAGCTGGATGCGCAGCATCCGGTGTTCACGCAGCACCTGCTGCGCATGGTCTATCCCCATTACCTCGCGCCGGTGCCGTCGATGGCCGTCGTCGAGCTCACGCCGGACGACGCCGGCACCTTGCCGGTCGAAGGTCACATCGTGCCGCGTGGCACCGCGCTGCGCAGCCAGATCGGCTTCGGCGAGCGGACGGCCTGCGAGTACCGCACCGCGCACGCCGTGACGTTGCTTCCGCTGGGCCTGCGCGAGGCGGGCTACCTCGCCACTCCCGCGGCGATCGCGGCGGCCGGGCTCGTCGTGCCAGCCGGGACCGCGCCGCGCGCGGCCTTGCGCCTGCGCTTCGGCCTGAACGCCGGCGCGCGCCTCGATGCGCTGGCCTTCGACGAGTTGCCGCTCTTCTTCGCCGGAACGGGCGATCTTCCGGGGCTTCTCCACGAGCAGGTGCTCGGTAACGGGCTCGGCTTTTCCGTCGTCGTCGATGGGGAGTCGCGTTTCATCGAGCAGGCACGCATCGAAGCGCGCGGCTTCGGCGACGACGAAGCGCTGCTGCCGCCGGTGGACCGGTCCTTCAGCGGGTATCGGCTTCTGCAGGAATACTTCGCGTGCCCGCAGCGCTTCCAGTTCGCCGCGTTCACCGGACTGCGGCGCGTGCTCGCGCAATCGTCCGCCAGCGGGTTCGACATCGTCGTCTGGTTCGACCGCGGCGTCGCTCGCCTCGACGGCGCCGTGGACGCGTCGTTCCTCCGTCTGTTCTGCACGCCGGCCGTCAACCTTTTCCCGCGCCGGGCCGACCGCATCCACCTGCGTGACGGCGCCGCGGAGTACCACGTGCTGGCGGACCGTTCGCGTCCGCTCGACTTCGAAGTCTTCGACATCGGCGACGTGCAGGGCTATGGCGATAGCCAGGAGCCGGAACAGGCGTTCCGGTCGTTCTACGGCGGGGATGCCCGCACGTGGCACGACCCGGCCGGCGCGTTCTACACGCTTCGCCGCGAGCCGCGTCTGCTTTCCTCGCGGCAGCGCCGCGACGGGCCGCGGTCGAGCTATGGCGGAAGCGAGGTGTTCGTCTCGCTGGTCGACGCGCGGGAGGCCCCTTACGCGAGCAGCCTTCGCCAGATCGGCATGCAGCTGCTCTGCAGCAACCGCGACCTGCCGCTGCACATGCCGGTCGGGAAGGGGCGCACCGATTTCGAACTCGACACCGAGGCGCCGGTGCGCAGCATCCGCTGCCTGGCCGGACCCACGCGGCCCCGCGGCGCGATGGCGGAAGGGCAGGCGGCGTGGAAGCTGATCAGCCACCTGCAACTGAACTACCTCTCGCTGCTCGATCACGACGACGGTGCCGTGGCGCTGCGCGAGATGCTGCTGCTCTACGCCGACGAGCACGACGCGGCCACGCGGCGGCTGGTCGACGGCGTACGCGACGTGCGCTCCGCGCCGATCGTGCGGCGCCTTCCGATCCCGGGCCCGGCGACGTACGGCCGTGGCCTCGAGATACGCATCACCTGTGAGGACCGCGCGTTCGAGGGCTCGGGCGCGTACCTCTTCGGCTCGGTGATGCGGCACTTCTTCTCGCGCTACGTCTCGCTGAATTCGTTCACCGAGACGGTGCTGCATACCCTGGAACGCAACGAGGTGGCACGGTGGACGGCTCGCTCCGGCACGCGCCCGATCCTGTAGCGCTCTTCGACGCGCTGCGTGCCGACCCGGGTTCGTTCGACTGGTTCGGTGCGCTGCGGCGGGTGGAGTGCGTTCACGTCGACCGCCCGCGGCTCGGCCGTTCCGCGCGCCTCGCGGACGATCCCGTGCGCCTCGCGCATGCGCCGTCGCTCACGTTCGCCCCTCGCGCCATCGACCGCGTCGACGCGGAGCCCGGCCGTCCGCCACGTATCCGCAGCCTGATGCTCGGGCTCTGGGGTCCGAACGGCGCGCTGCCGCTGCATCTCACCGAATACACGCTGGAACGCGAGCGCACGGCGCGCGATGCGACGTTCACCGCGTTCGCCGACGTGTTCCACCACCGCATGCTCAGCCTGTTCTACAGGGCGTGGGCCGAGTCCCAGCCGACCGCGCAGCTGGACCGACCGGACGACGACGCGTTCGCGCGCTACGCCGGGGCGCTGGCGGGCATCGACGCGCCGTCGCTCGCCGACCGCGACGCGCTGCCCGACCGCTTCCGCCGTTACATGACCGGGCGCCTCGTCGCGCAGGCACGCAATGCCGAAGGGCTGGTCGCGATGCTAGCGGCGTTCTTCGACGTCGCGGTGCACGTGGACGAATTCGTCGTGGGCTGGATGCCGCTGCCCGACGAAGGGCGGCTACGCATGGGGCAGGCGATGGCGGCGCTGGGTACGACGGCGGTTCTGGGCGCCGCGGTGCGCGACGCCCAGAACCGCTTCCGCATCCGCCTCGGACCGATGGCGATGGCCGACTACCGGCGCTTCTTGCCGGGTGGCGAGGCGCTTCCGGTGCTGATCGCCGCCGTCCGCTTCTACGTCGGCGATCCGATGGCGTGGGACGTCCAGCTCATCCTGCGTCGCGACGAGGTGCCACAGGCGCACCTCGGCCGCGGCGCCCGCATGGGCCTGTCGACGTGGATGGGCCGCTTCGCCGGCCCGGACGACGCGGACGATCTCGTGCTCCAGCCCGACTCCCATCCAGCCGTGGCCCCCCGGGCCACGGCCAACCCGCTTCGCTCGAGGACTCCATCGTGACCGATATCAGCCGTACCGCGCTCTTCGGAAAGCTCAACGCCATCGCCTACAAGGCGATCGAGAGCGCGACCGTGGCCTGCCGCCTGCGTGGGCATCGCGAGGTGGAGCTCGTCCACTGGCTGCAGCAGATCCTGCAACTGGCCGACTCCGACGCGCATCGCGTCGTGCGTCACGCCGGCATCGACGCCTCGCGGCTCGCGCGGGACATCGACGACGCGCTGGAGCGTCTCCCGGGTGGCGCGACCTCGGTGAGCGACCTGTCGGCCGACATCGAGGAAGCGGTGGAACGTGCGTGGGTGTATGCGACGCTGACGTTCGGCGAAGCGCAGGTGCGCACCGGCTACCTGCTCGCCGGGATCGTGCGCACGCGCCGCCTGCGCCACGTGCTGACCGCCATCTCGCCCGAATTCGACAAGCTGCGCGCCGAAGGCTTCGTCGACACGCTTCCCGGCATCGTCGCCGGATCGCCCGAAGACCGGCTCGCCGCGAGCGACGGCTTCCGGATGGATGCCCGTTCGACGCCCGCCGATGACGCTCCCGCCGCCCTCGGTGGTCGCGACGGCTTGCGGCGTTACACGGTCGACCTCACCGCGCAGGCCCGCGACGGATCGATCGACCCGGTGGTGGGACGCGACGACGAGATCCGCCAGGTCGTCGACATCCTCATGCGACGCCGCCAGAACAACCCGATGCTGGTCGGCGAGGCGGGCGTCGGCAAGACCGCCGTCGTCGAGGGTTTCGCGCAGCGGATCGTGGCGGGCGATGTGCCGCCGGCCCTTCGCGACGTCGAGCTGCGCGCGCTCGATGTCGGCCTGCTGCAGGCCGGTGCGAGCATGAAGGGCGAATTCGAGAGCCGCCTCCGCCAGGTGATCGACGAGGTGCAGGCCTCGGAAAAGCCGGTCATCCTCTTCATCGACGAAGCGCACACGCTGGTCGGCGCGGGTGGCGCGGCAGGGACGGGCGACGCCGCCAACCTGCTGAAGCCCGCGCTGGCGCGCGGCACGCTTCGCACCATCGGCGCGACGACGTGGGCCGAATACAAGAAGCACATCGAGAAGGATCCTGCACTCACGCGCCGCTTCCAGACGGTGCAGGTCGGCGAGCCCGACGAGGCGCGCGGCGTGCTCATGTTGCGGACGGTCGCCGGCGTCATGGAGTCGCACCACGGGGTGCAGGTACTCGACGAAGCGATCGAGGCCGCTGTGAAGCTGTCGCATCGCTACATCCCGGCACGGCAGCTGCCCGACAAGGCGGTGAGCCTGCTCGACACGGCGTGCGCGCGCGTGGCGGTAAGCCAGCATGCCGTGCCTGCCGCCGTCGACGATTCACGCAAGCGGATCCAGGCGCTGGAGACCGAGCAGGCGATCGTGGCGCGCGAGAAGGCCGTGGGCATCGATGTGGTGGAGCGCGAAACCGACGTCGACACGCGTCTCGTCGCCGAGCGCGCCCGGCTCGCGGATCTCGAAGCCGGCTGGGCGGAGGAAAAGACCCTGGTCGATGGCGTGCTCGCGTTGCGGGCGCGGCTCCGCGACGAGGCGCCGTCAGGCGAGGAACGCGACGGCGTGCTCGTCGAGCTGCGCGCGTTGCAGGCGCGTCTCGCGGAGCGCCAGGGCGAAACGCCGCTCATCCTGCCGACGGTCGACCACCAGGCGGTCGCCGCGGTGCTCGCCGACTGGACCGGTATTCCCGTCGGCCGGATGCTGCGCAGCGAACTCGACACCGTGATGAACCTGGCGTCGCTGATGGGACAGCGGGTCATCGGGCAGGACCATGCGATGGACGCCATCGCCCGGCGCATCCAGACCTCGCGCGCCGGTCTCGATAACCCCGACAAACCCATCGGCGTCTTCCTTCTCGCGGGCACCTCGGGGGTGGGCAAGACCGAGACGGCGCTCGCGCTCGCCGAGGCGCTCTACGGTGGCGAGCAGAACCTCATCACGATCAACATGAGCGAGTTCCAGGAGGCGCACACGGTCTCCACGCTCAAGGGCGCGCCGCCGGGCTATGTCGGCTACGGCGAGGGCGGCGTGCTGACCGAGGCGGTGCGTCGCAGACCGTACTCCGTCGTGCTGCTCGACGAGGTGGAGAAGGCCCATCCGGACGTCCATGAGATCTTCTTCCAGGTATTCGACAAGGGCGTGATGGAGGACGGCGAGGGTCGCCGCATCGACTTCCGCAACACGCTGATCATCCTGACCAGCAATGCCGGTACCGACGTGATCGCGCGGATGTGTGCCGCTGCCTCACCGACACCCGATCCGGAGACGATCGGCAAGGCCCTGCGCGCGCCGCTCCTGGATGTATTTCCGCCCGCGCTGCTCGGCCGCCTCGTCGCCATCCCGTACTACCCGCTCAGCGAGGCCATGCTCGGCCGCATCGTCAGGCTGCAATTGGATCGCATCAAGCGTCGCGTGGAATCGCGTTACCGCGTGCCGTTCGAGGTGAGCGATGCCGTCGTGGACCTCGTGGTGTCGCGCTGCACGGAAAGCGAATCCGGCGGACGAATGATCGACGCGATCCTGACTCAAACGATGCTGCCGGATATCAGTCGCGAACTGCTCATGCGCACGATCGAGGGCGTGCCCGTCGAAGCCGTCCGCATCGATGTCGTCGACGGCTCGTTCGCCTACGACTTCCACGCCGCTGCGCCGCAGCTTGCCTGACTCTTCCCGGTACGAAGGAACCCAAGTGGCCATCTACTATCACGTCGTCATCGACAAGAACAACGTCGGGGTTGCGCACCTGCGGAACCAGCTGGCCCTGCACGGTCTGCAGACGCAGGAGCAGCGCGGCATGCCGCCGGGCTATCCGCTGCCGATGATCGCGATGCAGCACCACCAGCATGTCTTCCTGTGGGACGGCACCACGGCAGGCGTGCGCGGCCGTCGCGGCATCGAGAACGGTACGGCCGACACCGTCACCGTTCTGATCAACTGGCCGGAGCTGACCGAATCCGGTCGGTTCATCGCCGGCACGCTGAAGGGCGACTCCGCGCAGTACGGCCCGCCGCAGGGTCCGTCGACGAATGGCGCGTGGGCTTACAAGGGCTCCATCGATCGCCGCTGGATTTTCATCGAAGGTCTCGACACCGCGTCCGACCCCGGCTTCGACCAGTGGCAGGCGGGCCAGGGCTGGCCGTAAGCAACCGTAGCGTCCCAGCGACTTACCAGGAAACGAGATGGCCAAGGGCAACCACGTATTCAACGATTTCGACGGCTGCATCGCATCGGCGTTCGCCGATGTCCTCGCCAAGATGGGCGGGGAGGGCGGTGCGCACCTGCGCGCGCTCAACGGCAGCGGCGGGCCGGTCGCTCCCGCCAGGACGTTCATGGATTCGAAATTCACGCGGTCGTATCCGTCGCTGTTGGTGATCCGATCGAATCCGCGTATCGCGGAGATCCATTGGGTGCAGGACGATGCGGTTGTCGCGGCGAACGACGAGAACTCGGGCGCCTTCGGCGAAGCCGCGGCCGCATTCCGGAGCGCGGTGGTGGACTGGGCGATGGGCGGGGACCGCGACAATCCCATGGCGGCCTGGCGCCAGCTGGTGAACGCCGGGGTGGATCATGCGGCGATGGAGCGGTTCGTCGCGGGAAGCTCGCAGTCGCTGGCGCCGCGGTCGGCGGAAGGGCGGCGGACGCTTTGCCTCGAGATCGAGAAGTTCATTCGCGGAGCCCTGACGAAGGACACCGCGAAATGGCTGATCGAGCTGCGCCTGGACCTGCAGCTGCAGAACTACGATTACGCCAAGAGCGAGTCCGGCTGGAAGGCGACGTTGGGCAAGGGCCTGGGCCCGGGCTGGTTCGCGCCGGCGAGCGGAGCGGGCTGATCCATGGCACACGCCATCACCCTCGCATCGTCGCTGGGCGACACCCTGCGCTTCGCCAGCATGACGGCGACGGAGGAGCTCGGTCGGCTGTTCGCCTTCCGCATCGAGGCGATCAGCAAGAACGCGCAGGTCGACCTGCGCGCGCTGCTCGGCACGTCCATGACGGTGACCCTGAAGACTCCGCAGGGATACACGCGGCACTTCCACGGCATCGCGGTGGAGGCGGAGCAGGGTGGTTTCGTCGCCATCGATAACGTCAGGTACGCCGTATACGCGTTCACCGTGCGACCGAAGCCGTGGCTGCTCCGGCAGACCTCGGACTGCCGGATCTACAAGGGCAAGTCCGTGCCGCAGATCGTTCGGGAGGTCCTGGCCGAGTTCGGGTACAGCGACGTGCGGCTCAGCCTGACCGGCAACTACACGGCCCGCGAGTACTGCGTGCAGTACCGCGAAAGCTATTTCGACTTCATCAGCCGGCTGATGGAGCAGGAGGGCATCTATTACTACTTCACCCACGCGCAGGGGAGCCACACGATGGTGCTCGCCGACGCGCTGGGTGCTCACGCGCCCGTTCCCGGCTTCGAATCCATTCCCTATGCGCCGCCGACCGAGCGCGGCCATCGCGTCAAGGCGTCGATCACCGAATGGACGAGCGCGCTGTCCGTCAACCCGACACGGGTGCGCCTCGACGACTACGATTACCAGCGACCCAAGGCGAGCCTGCTCGCGAACGAGCAGGTGACCGACGCCGCCGACGTGCACCCGGTGTCCGGTCTGGAGATCTACGATTACCCGTATGGATCGGTCGGTCATGCGCAGCAGGTATCGACCGGCCAGCGCTTCGCGCAGGTGCGCGTCGACGCGCTGAACGTACCCGCCGCCACGAGCGAGGCCGTCACGGACGCCGTGGGCCTCGCGACGGGCGCGCTGTTCACCCTGCGCGACTTCCCGCTGCAGGAGGCGAACCGCGAATACCTGGTGATCGGGGCGACGACGCGGCTCGTCGAAGTGGACTACCAGGCCGGTGGCATCGAGCCGGACGCCGACGAAGCGCCGTTCGCCTGCCGCTTCCGTGCCATCCGTGCGCGCCAGCCGTTCCGCACCGCGCAGACCACGCGGTGGCCGCGCATCGCCGGTGTGCAGACGGCCGTCGTCCACGGCGAAGTCGACGAGGACATCGAGGTCGACAGCCTCGGGCGCGTGCAGGTGACGTTCTTCTGGAATCCGCCGGGCAAACCGAAGGCCGACCAGTCGTGCCCCGTGCGTGTCGGTACGTCATGGGCGGGCAAGCGCTGGGGCGCGCAATTCATTCCGCGCGTCGGTCAGGAAGTGATCGTCGGCTTCCTCGAAGGCGACCCCGACCGGCCGCTCGTCATCGGCTCCGTCTACAACCAGGACCACCTGCCGCCGTACGCGCTGCCCGGCGAGAAGACGCGCAGCGGCTTCGTCAGCCGCAGCCTGCGCGGTGCGCAAGGCGAGGCGAACGAAGTGCGCTTCGAGGACCGCAAGGGCGCCGAGGAGCTGCTGCTGCATGCGCAGCGGGATCTTCGCCACGAGGCGGAGAACGACCACTTCAGCACCATCGACCGCGACGAGACGGAGTCGATCGGCCGCGACCGCAGCCACGACGTGGCGCGCGACGACACGTTGCACGTCGGCCGTCGGCTGCGCATCGAGGCGGGGGAGGAGATCGAGCTCGTCACGGGTCTCGCCCGCATCATCATGAAGCGCACGGGCGAGGTGCAGATTTTCGGTACGACGTTGCGCGTGACCGGCGCGGGGGCGATCAACCTGTCGTCGGGCGGGGCCACCTCGATCACGTCCGGCGCCGCGGTATCGATCACCGCCGGTGCGACGGTCGCCGTCAACGCGACCGCCGCGATCACGGTGACCAGCGGTGCGGCGCTGATGCTTTCTTCCACGCTGGGTCCGGCCGTGCTCAAGGGCATGCCACCCCTGATCCTGTGACGGAGCGACGATGAACATCCTTACCGCGGCGCGCGAGATGGCGCTCGAGGCGGACGCGTTGCGACTCGTGCGCGACGGCCTGACCGCGCGCGCGGCGGTGCGCGCGCTCACCGACGCCGATCTTCCCGCCCAGGCGCTTCGACTGCTCGTACGTCTCCTTCCGCGCGGCTATGTCGTGCCATGGCTGTGCCAGTGCGCCGCCGGGAGCGAGCTCGACGAGACCGAGCGCGACGGGCTTCGCCTGGCCGAGGCATGGATGCGCGATCGCGCCGAAGCGAACCGCCGCGCCGCGCTGGCGCACGCGGCCGAACGCCACTACGTGGGCGCGGGCGCCCTGATCGCCGCGAGCGCGGGTTGGTCCGAAGGCTTTCTGCTCGACGCCGACGGCAACGAAGTGGCGCCCGTGGCCGCGCATCTCATGGCCGTCGTCGCCGCCGGCGCGCTCCTGACCCTCGCCATGGCGGACGACGACTTCGCCGGGCGCTGTCGTGCCCTCGTCGCCGCCGGCATGCCCCTGCTCGCCCCGGAGGACTCACCATGAATCGTTTCAACGGACCGAGCCTGGTCCTTTCCGTGCTCGGCACGCATGTCGACGACATCGCGGAGCGCACGTCGGTCCGCGTGGAAGGCGAGGCGCTGACCATCGGCCGCGCCGACCAGTGCGACTGGGTGTTGCACGCCCAGGGCGTGTCGCGTCAGCACGCGATCGTGCGCTTCCTCAACGGCATGTATTTCCTCGAGGACCGCAGCACCAACGGCATGCTCCTCAACGGCGAGGCGCTGCGCGGCGAACCCGCGGTGTTGCGCGACGGCGACGTGATCCAGATCGATACGTTCGAAGTGCTGGCGACGGTCGAATCCCCCGTCGACGTCGCGCACACGACGGCACGGCGGGCATCGGTCGACACCGCGCGGACGTTGCGACCGGCGCCGCCGGTCGCGTCGCCCCTGCGCTCGCCGGTGGATGCGCTGATCGGGGAGGCCGGGCCAGGCGGATCGGTCGATCCGCTGGCGTGGTTCCAGACGATGCTGCCGGTGAGCGGCGAGCCACGCGCGACGTTCGGCGACGCACCGTCGTGGGCCCACGCGTCGCCGATGGAAGATCATCTTGCACCGCCGCGCGTCGACACCGCCGCCACGCCCTCGGCCGGGGCGGTATTGCCCGAGCACTGGGACAGCACGCGCAGCGTGTTCGTGATGCCGGACACGTCCGCCGTGCCCGCGCCGACGGCGAACGAGCCGGCTTCCGTCGCATCGGTGCCGCCAGCCGCACCGGCGCCCTCGCCGGAGCGCGAGGCTCCGGCGCCGGCACGCGCCGGTCTCGAACCGCTTTTCCTGCGCATGCTCGACGGTGTGATGGACGTCCTGCGCGCGCGTGCCGAACTGAAGAACGGTTTCCGCATGCCGGCGACGCTGATCCGCCGTTCGGAGAACAACCCACTGAAGTTCGCGCCCACCGCGACGGAAGCGCTGGATCGACTGCTGGCGGCACCGAACGACGCGTTTCTTTCCGGCGACGCCGCCGTCGCCGATGCGATGGACGATATCCGGTTGCACCAGGTCGCGCTGCTCGCGGGAGTGCGCGCGGCGTTCGACGACCTGATCGCCCAGATCGACCCGGCCCGCTTCGAAGAGGGTGGCGCGCGTCGCTCCCGCTTCGCGTTCGGCGCGGCGAAAGGCCCCTGGGAGCGATACCGGGCATTCCACGAGGGACTCGCCGCCGACCCCGAGGAGCGGTTCCGTCGCCTCTTCGGCGACGAGTTCGCCCGTGCCTACGAAGACCAGCTGGCGCGCTTCAAGCGCGACGGAGCCACGCGATGACCGCATTCAACAAGGTGGTGTGGAGCGAGGGCCTGTTCCTTCGCCCGCAGCACATGCAGCAGCAGGACCGCTACACGGAGCGCTACATCGAGCTTCGCGCCGCGACGCTGCGCCCGCATCCCTGGGGGTTCGACGAGCTGGAGATCGAGCGCGACCTCCTCGCGATCGGCAAGCTGGGCATTCGCCGCGCGCGCGGCGTGTTTCCCGACGGCACGCCCTTCTCCATGCCGGATCGCGACCCGCTGCCGCCGCCGCTCGATATCGACGCGAACTGGCGCGACCAGCCGGTGTACCTGACGCTGCCGTTGAGAGAAGCGACGCAGCCCGAGAGCCGCTGGCCCGACGCGTCGCCGTCCGGCCAGCTGTCGCGCTTCCGCGTGCGCGAGGCGGAGGTCGGCGACGCGTCCGGGAGCACCACGGGTACCGTCGTACTCGAGGTCGGCGGGCTGGACGCACGCCTGCTGGTCGGCTCGCAGGCGCGGGAGGGTCTGGTCGAGCTGCCCATGGCGCACCTCGTGGAATGCCGCGCGGATCGTCGCGTCGTGCTCGACGATGGATTCATCCCGACGGCGTTGTCGTGCCGCGCGGCGAACCCGCTGTCCCTCTTCATCACGGAATTGCTGGGACTCCTGCACCAGCGCGGCGAGGCGCTCGCCGCGCGCGTGGCCGGCACGGATCGCACGAGCACGGCCGAGCTCGCCGACTTCCTCATGCTGCAGATCGTCAATCGTAGCCAGCCGCAGCTGGCGCATCTCGCCGAGGCGCCGCTGCTGCATCCGGAGGACCTCTATCGCCTCCTGCTCGGCATGGCGGGTGAACTGGCGACGTTCACCGCGCCCGGCAAGCGCAGCGAGGCGTTTCCGCCGTACCGTCACGACCGCCTGCGCGAATCGTTCGAGCCCGTGATCGCCGCCCTGCGCACGAGCCTGAGCGCGGTGCTGGAGCAGACGGCCATTCCCGTGCCGCTGCAACAGCGCAAGTTCGGCGTATGGGTGGGAACGCTGGCGGATGCGAGCCTGCTCGACGGCGCCAGTTTCGTGCTCGCGGCCAAGGCGGACATCGCGGCCGCCGACATGCGCCGCCGCCTGCCCACGCAGTCGAAGATCGGACCGGTGGAGAAGATCCGCGACCTGGTCAACCTTCAGCTGCCGGGTATCGCGGTGGCGTCGTTGCCCAGCGCGCCGCGCCAGATTCCATACCGGAGCGGCTACCAGTACTTCGAACTGGACAAGGCCTCGCCCATGTGGAAAACGCTGCGCACCTCCGGTGGCGTCGCGCTGCATTTCGGTAACGGCTTCGACGGCCTGGACCTCGAACTGTGGGCGGTGAGGGCGTCGTCATGAGACGCGACGACCGTCCGGGCGTGAACGACGACGCCACGATCGTGCGGCCGAGCGCGTCGGCGCCGGAACCCGTGGCCGCGCGTCCCGCGCCAGCGTCGATCGACGCCGTGACGCAGATGCTTCCGTCGGCCGCGGGCAGTCCGATCCTGCGCGCCGCGAATCCGCTCCTGCTGCTCGCCGCGCAGCTTCGCCACAGCGGCGACGCGCCCGATCCGACGGTGCTGCGCGAGCGCGCGATCGCCGGCATCCGTCGGTTCGATGACACGCTGGCGCGCGCGGGCGTGGATGGCCAGACGAGCGTGACGGCGCGCTACGTGCTGTGCACGATGCTCGACGAGGCGGTGCTCGAGTCGCCCTGGGGCGAGCGCACCGGCTGGCAGCGGCAGACGCTCCTGGTCACGTTCCATGGCGAGGCCTACGGCGGCGAGAAGTTCTTCGTCCTGCTGGACCGCCTGACGCAGGACATGGTGCGTCACGCCGACCTCGTGGAACTGATGTACCTCTGCCTCGCGCTCGGCTTCGGCGGGCGCTACCTCGTCGAGCCCGGCGGTGTGGCACGGCTGGCGGACCGTCGCGAGGACGTCTATCGGCGCATCACGGCGTACCGGTCCGGCGTGGCGACCGAGCTGTCGCCGCGGTGGCGTGGCCTGGATCGCCCGCTGCGCGTCCGTCGCGGCCTGCCGGTGTGGATGGCGGCACTCGGTGCCGCATGCCTGCTCGTCGTCGTGTGGATCGTCCTGCACGGCCGCCTCAACGGTGTGGCCGAACCGGTGGGCGCGCGTCTCGCGGCGATCGGCCTGCAGGGCGTGCCGCTTCCCGCGAACGCGGCACCGGCGAAGAGGCAACCGGCGAGCCTGCGCGCGCTGCTCGCCGAGGACGAGCGGAGCGGGGCGCTCGGCATCGACGAGAAACCCGATGGCCAGGCCGTCCTGCGCCTGGCCGGCACGGAGATGTTCCCGTCGGGCGGCGCCGATGTCGCCGCCGACCGTGCCGCGTTGCTCTCGCGCATCGCGCGGGCGCTGAACCAGGTGCGCGGGCGCGTCGTGGTCGTCGGACACACCGACGACCAGCCAATCCGGTCGCTGCGCTTCAAGGACAACATGGAACTTTCGGCCGCGCGTGCCCGCAACGTCGGCGCGGTGCTCGCCCGCGACCTCACCGATCCGCGGCGCATCGAAACCAGCGGCGCCGGGGCGTCCCAGCCGGTGGCCACGCCGGCCGACGTGCCCGCCAATCGCGCGCGTAACCGCCGCGTCGACATTCTTTTCGTTCCGGAGGCCGGATGAAGTCCGCGACTGAGCTGCTTCGCCATCCGTGGTTCCATGCCGCGATCGGCATCCTCTGCTGCGCGCTGTTGATCGGTTTCGGTGGCCCGTACCTGGGCATCGGCGACACGCAGCCGCTGGCGAGCGTCCCCGCGCGCGTCGTGGCGATCCTCGTCGTCGCTGTCGTCTGGATCGGCGCGCTGCTGTTCCGTCGACGCCTCGCCGCCCGCCGCGACGAACGGATGGGTGCCGAACTCGCCGGGTCCGACGCCGCGCGCGCCGACTCGGACCTCCGCGCGCGCGCCGAGCACGAGGTGCTCCGAGCGCGTTTCGCGGAAGCGCTCGCCCTCCTGCGCAAGCGTCGCGCTGGCGGCGGCCATCTCGAAGACCTGCCGTGGTACCTGCTCATCGGCGCTCCCGGTTCGGGCAAGAGCACCCTGCTCGAGCATTCGGGTCTCGACTTTCCGGTACAGGGCGGCACCGGTAAGCGCTCGGTCGCCGGCATCGGTGGCACGCGTCACTGCGACTGGTGGTTCACGGACACCGCCGTGTTCCTCGACACCGCGGGTCGCTACACGACGCAGGATTCCGACCCGCGGGCGGACGCCTCGGCATGGGATGGATTCCTGCAGCTGCTGCGTCGCCACCGCCGTCGTCGGCCCGTCAACGGCATCGTGCTCACCGTGAGCGCGTCGGAACTGCTGACGATGGACGAGGCCGGGCGGCAGCGGCATGCGACGGTGCTGCGCGAGCGCCTCGACGACATCGGCACCCGCCTGGGCATCGCGGTGCCGGTGTACCTCGTGTTCACCAAGTGCGACCTCGTCGATGGGTTCCTCGCGTTCTTCGACGGGCTCGACGCCGCCGCACGGGAGCAGGTCTGGGGTGCGACGTTCACGGCGGAGCAGAGCCTCGACGGCAGCGCGCCCGCGCGCCTCGGCGATGAGTTCGACGCGTTGCTGGCGCGTCTCGACGAGCGCGTGCTCGGACGCATGCATGCCGAACGCGACGTGCGCCGCCGCGCGCAGGTGCTCGCCTTTCCGCAGCAGGTGCGTGGACTCCGCGAGCTCGCGCTGCCACTGGTAGCGACCGTGTTCGGCCGCCACGCCTACGGTCGCTCGCCGCTGCTGCGGGGCGTCTACATGACCTCGGGCACGCAGGAGGGCACGCCGATCGACCGCGTGCTCTCGGTGGTCGGGCGCTCGTTCGGCATGCATGCCGCCGCGACCCCGTCCACGCGGGCGCAGCGACGCGCGTACTTCGTTTCCCGGCTGATGAAGGAGACGATCCTGCCGGAAGCGGGCTTCGTGGGATCGGATCCGCAGGCGCTGCGTCGTCGCCGCATCGCCGAGGCGGCCGCGATCGCGGGCATCGGCACGGCGACGGCCGCGCTGCTGGTCGGCATGGCGGTCAGCTACGGTCGCAACGCCGACTACGTCGCACGCGTCGCGGAGGCGTTGCGCGATTACCCCGACGCGGCACCCGCGGCGACGGCTTCGTTGCGACCGTACTACGCGCAGGCGCTGCAACGTCTCGACGTGCTCGCACGCGCGGAACAGGTGGCGAACGAGGTGCGCGGCGATACCCCGTGGTCGATGCGCTTCGGCCTGTACCAGGGCGACGCGGTGTTCGCCGAAACGCGCGCGGCACGCGCGCGCGAATTCCAGGCGAGCGTGTTGCCGGGCCTGGCGCTGCAGTTCCGCGACGGGCTGAGGGACGCGGCGGACGATCCGCAGCGCCTGTACACCATCCTCAAGGGATACCTCATGCTCGGCGAGCCCGCGCACCGGGACGATGCGCAACTGGTGCTGTTCGCCGGCGAACGCTGGCGCGAGGTGTTCCCGGACGAAGACACCCTGGTGCAGGCGCTCGAAGACCACTTCCGCGTCCTCTTCGAGGGTCAGGACACGCTGCGCGCGCTGCCGGTCGACGGCGGGCTCGTGGAGTCGGCGCGCGCGACCCTGCGGGCGGCCGATCTGGCGACGCTGATCTATGGCGGACTGAAGATCGACGAGGCGGCCAGCGGCGACGCGCCCGTGCGTCTCGACCGCACGCTCGGATTGCTGGGCGAGGTGTTCCGCCGTCGCGACGGTACCTCCCTGGCGAAACCGCTGCCCGCGCTCTACACGCGCCCGGTGTTCGCCAGCATGGTCAGCGAAACGCCGCCCGGACGCGTCGCGCAAGCGGTCGACCGCTTCGTGAAGGACGACTGGGTCTTCGGCGCCACCGCCGCCGATCCGTTGCGCCGTGCGTCGCTCGCGACGCAGGTGCGCGGCCTTTACGTCGACGATTACATCCGGGCGTGGGATGGTCTGATCGGCGGTCTCGAGATCCAGCCGGTGGCGACCGTGCAGGAAGCCAGCGGAGTCGCCTCGCGCCTCGCCGGCCCAGGCTCGCCGCTCAAGGCGCTGCTCCTCCTGGTGCGCGACAACACGACCGATCTGTTGCGCGCGCCAGCACCTTCGACCGATCCCGCGGACCGGATCGCCGATGCGGCGAAGGCGCGCGCGACGCAGCGCGTCGGCAGCAGGAACGAGATCGCTCGCGTGATCGCCGAAGGCGCGCGCCCCGCGAACATTCGTTCGGCGGCGCCGGCGGATGCGCCCATCGTCGAGCATTTCGCGGCGATCAACCGCCTCACGGACGGCGGCGCGGGAGCGACGCCGCTGGACCGGACGATGGCGACGCTCGAGCAGCTCAGCAAGACGCTGCTCACGGTGCGTCCCGGGGCGGACAGCATCGGCCAGACGGACCCCGCGCTGGCGACCGCTCGACAGGAGGCCGCGCAACTGCCGCCACCCCTGTCGTCGTGGCTGGGCGGACTCGCCGGCAACAGCGAGACGCTGGTGGGAAAGGGCGCGAGCGGCGCGCTCGCCGACGGCTTCCGCCAGGCGGCGGGCGCCGACTGCGACCGATTCGTACAGGGCCGCTATCCCTTCGTCGCGGGCAGCCGTAACGACATCCCGGTGCAGGATTTCGCGGCGCTGTTCGGCAACGGCGGGCGCTTCGACGCGTTCTTCCGCCAGTCGTTGTCACGCGTCGTCGATACGAGCGGAACGGCCTGGCGCTTCCGGGACGCGACGTCCGCCAACGACGCGGCGGGCGTGCTGGCGCAGGCGCAGGTCGCCGACGCGATCCGCCAGACGTATTTCCGCGACGGCCCGCAGCCGCAGGTCGGCTTCACCGTGTCGATCACCACGCCGCCCGAAGGCATCGGGCGCCTGACCATCGACATCGACGGCCAGACGTTCGAATACAAGGCCGGCGAGGCCGCGCAGCCCGTGGCGATGCAGTGGCCGGGACCGAAGCCGGGCGCGACGCGCGTCAGCGCGTGGGATACGTCCGGCGAGCCGCTTCCGACGCTGAGCTATCCGGGCGAGTGGGGCCTGTTCCATGCGCTCGACGCGGCGTCGCTGCAACGACGCACGGAAACACGCTTCGGTGCGACATTCGGTTTCGGCTCGGCGCGTGCCAATGTCGACATCGAAGCGGCGAGCCTGCGCAATCCCTTCGGCGATGGCAGCGTGCACCGTTTCCGGTGCCCGGCATGACGCGGCCGATGGCGGGCTTCCATGGCAAGTTGCCCGGCGTCGGCGACTTCGTCCAGCGCCGCGTGCCGGGCGACTTCGTCGAGCCATGGGACCGGCATTGGCAGATGCGCCTCGCGGCGATGGCGGATCGCGATGGCGACGACTGGCGCCAGCGCTTTCTCGCGATACCCGCCACGCGTTTCGCGCTCGCATCCCATGTCTGTGGTCCGCGCGCGTGGGTCGGCGTCGTCGCACCGTCGCGCGATCGCGCCGGTCGCGTCTATCCGCTGGTGATCGCCGCGTCCCTACCGTCCGCCGCCGATGGTTGGCCACCGCTGCCCGGTGGCATGTGGTTCCGCATGGCCGAGGACGCGCTGCGCGACGCCGTCGGTGACGTCGGGCCCGAGGCGTTCGATGTCGCCGTGTCGTCGCTGCCGGAGCCCTCCCCGACGTCGGGAGCGTGGGACACGCCACGACCCGATGCCGCGCGGGCTCTCGGGTGGCGGGGCGACGATCCGGGCGCCGGCGTGTTCACGCACGGGCTGCCCGATTTCAACGAGGAAAGCATCGCATGACCCTGTTCCGATCGGCGGGCC
Organism: Luteibacter sp. 3190; assembly: GCF_031456385.1. Classification (NCBI taxonomy): domain Bacteria; kingdom Pseudomonadati; phylum Pseudomonadota; class Gammaproteobacteria; order Lysobacterales; family Rhodanobacteraceae; genus Luteibacter; species Luteibacter sp. 3190. The sequence continues at coordinate 205,439 of NZ_JAVDUO010000001.1, forward strand.
GGACCGAAACCGGTCACGTTCGCCGGCATAACGAAGACGCCATCCTCGATGCGCCCGAACTGGGGCTCTGGGCGGTGGCCGACGGCCTGGGCGGCCACGCGGCCGGCGACGTGGCCAGCCGTCTCGTCGTCGATCGGCTGCGCGCGCTGCCGATGGTGGACGACGTCGCGGACCGCATCGACGCGATCGAGGACGAGCTGCTTCGCGTCAATCACGCGTTGCGAAGGATGGCCGCCGAGCGGCACGTCGACGCGATCGCGTCGACCGTGGTGATCCTCGTGCACACGCGCGACGCGATGCTCTGCGGATGGGTCGGCGACAGCCGCGCGTACTGCTTCGAGAACGACCGCCTGCGCCTGCTCACCCGCGATCACGTACATGGCGATCGCGGCGACGAGACGCGCTTCGGCGCGCACCCGGCGCACGCGGCGGCGGGTGTGCTCACCCGCGCGGTCGGCGCGGAAGACCGCCTCTACGTGGACTGGAAGATCGTGCCGAGGCGTCGCGGGATGTCCTTCGTGCTGTGCTCGGACGGGATCAACAAGGAACTCGGCGACGCGGACATCGAAGCCTGTTGCCGGCGCCATGCGAGGCCGGACGCGGTGGTGGGCGAACTGATGGACGGCGCGCTGGCACGCGCGGGCCGCGACAACGTGTCCGCCGTGGTGGTACGGCTCGACGATTTCGAGGAAACACGATGAACGAACACGACGACGACGCGACCCGCGTCGATCCGCTGCGCGGCTCCGCCGCGGGCGCCCAGGACGATGCCACGGTCGTCAAGCCGCTGCACGGCGCGACGGCGGAAGGCACGGCGACCGGCACGGCCTCGCGAGGCACGGGCGAAAGCGGATGGCGGCGCATCGCCGACATGGCGCAGGGCGAACGCATCGGCGTGGGCAGCCTGCTCAAGGGGCGCTTCTTCATGGAGCGCGAGCTCGGGCGTGGCGGCATGGGCGTGGTGTACCTGGCGCGCGACGAGCGCAAGGTGGAGGCGCGCGACCGCGACCCGTACGTGGCGGTCAAGGTGCTCAACGACGACTTCCGCAAGCACCCGGACGCGCTGGTCGCGCTGCAGCGCGAAGCACGGCGCGCGCAGCAGGTCGCCAACGACCACATCGTGCGCGTCTACGATTTCGACAAGGACGGCACCAACGTCTTCATGACGATGGAGTACGTCGAAGGCAGCGACCTTCGCGCGCTGATCCGTGGCAAGGCGCGCGACGGCATGCCGTTCGCCGAGGCGTGGCCGCTCATCGCGGGCATGGGTGAAGCGCTGGGTCGCGCGCACGGCGCCGGCATCGTGCACTCGGACTTCAAGCCGGGCAACGTCATGGTGACGTCGGCGGGCGTCGCCAAGGTCTTCGATTTCGGCATCGCGCGCGCCGGCAAGATCGGCGCGGACGGCGGCGACGATCGCACGGTGTTCGACGCCGGCACGCTCGGTGCGATGACGCCGGCCTATGCGAGCCTGGAGATGCTGCAGGGCAAGCCACCGTCGCCCGCCGACGACATCTACGCGTTCGGCTGCGTCGTGTTCGAACTGCTCACGGGCCGCCACCCGTTCGACAAGGAGAGCGCGGAGGAAGCGCTCGCGCACGGCCGCCGGCCACCGGCCGTGCCCGGACTCGACAAGCGTCAGTACAAGGCGCTGTGCGATGCCGTCGCCTTCGACGGAGCCCGGCGGGGCAGCGACATCGGCGTGCTGCTCGCCGCGCTGCGTCCGCGCCGCTGGCGCGAACGCGCGACGCCGTGGCTCGTCGCCGCCGCGGTCGCCGTCGCGCTCGCCGGTGGTGGCGCGTGGTTCGCGTCCGCGCAGGCCGAACGACATCATGTGGCCGACACGCTGCGTCGCCTCGCGCCGGGCCAGCCCGATGGCTATCGCAACGAGGACGACCTGCGCACGGCGCTCGCGGCGCTCGACGGCGACGAGCGCCGGCGCGTCGTGGTCGACGGCGCCGACGCGATCGACGGCTTCCTCGTCCGTCTCGTGGCGACGCACTGGAATCCGGCGGGAGGCCAGTTCGATTACCCGGGCGCGACGCGCACCTTCGCGCTACGCGCGGACCTGAAGAGCTTCGCGCCGAAGCTGGATCGACGGCGCGAGGAGGTGACGCACGAACGCGACGACGCGCTGAACCGGCTCGACACGGCGTTGAGCCAGGCGATCCTCGGCGGCCGCCTGTTCGGCGACGCCAGCGACGACGTGCCCGCGATCCTGGCGCGCATCCGCCGGATCGACCCGGCGAGCCGCCTGCTGACGAACCCCGAACTCGAGCTCAAGCTCGACATGGCCGTGGGCGAGAGCTTGGCGGCCGGAGACATGCAGACCGCCGGACAACGCCTGGCGATCGCGCGCCGGGTGTATCCGTCATCCACGCGGCTCGCGGCGCGAGCCATCGCGCTCGCCGATGCGACGGCACCCGCGAAAGCCGCGTCGGTGGCTGGCCCTCTGGCTGCCGCGCCCGCCGCGGCGTCGACGGCCGCGGCACCGGACCTGCAGCATGCCGAGCACGAGGCACGCCTCGAATCGCTGCGCCACGCGGCGGCGGCGGGCGACCTGCCCAAGGCCGTCGAAAGCTTCCAGGATCTTCGCCGTATCGACGGGGGTGCCGTCGAGACCGACGACGAGGCCGCCAACCTGCTCACGGGCGCGTATCTCGACGCGGCCCGCGAGGCATGCCGCGCGGGTCACTGGAAAGACGCCGCGGAGCGGATCGACAACGCGCTGTCGGTGATCGGCGAACGGGACGACCTGCGTCGCGCGCAGACGCGCTACGACCTCGCGGTCGCCGTGATGACCGCGGCGAAAGCGCCCGGTGTCGCTCCCGCCGCGCAGGACGATCTGCGCAAGCGCCTGGCGGCCGTGCAGACCACGGACCCGCAGGGCCTCAAGGACCTCGAAGCCGCGATGGTCACGTCGAAGCTGCTGCCCGAGGGATCGCTGTCCGCCGTGATCGGCAAGATGCATCCGGTCGCGACGACGCCACCGGATCCCTGTGGCCGCCGCGGCCTGGCGGGTTCGGCGCGCGAATGCTTCGACACGTTCGCGGTCGGCGCGTACGGGCCAGCGATGGTCGTGATACCGCGCTCGCCGAAGCCCTTCGCGATGACGCGCACGGAGATCACGATCGCCAACCTCGACCAGTTCTGTCGCGCCACGCGCACCTGCGCGGTCTCGCGCGGAGTCGCGGCGACGGAGCCGGCGCGGTCGATTCCGGTCGCCTTCGCGCAGCGCTACGCCGCCTGGCTGACGCAGGTCAGCGGGCACGTGTATCGCTTGCCGACCGACGAGGAATGGCTGCTTGCCGCCCACGCGAAGGGCAACTGGGACAGCAAGGACGGCAACTGCGGCGCCGATTCGTCCGGCCTCGGCCGCCTGGTCAAGGCGCCCGATTTCAGCGCGCACGGTAGCGCCAACCCATGGGGGCTCGTGGATCTCACCGGCAGCGTGTGGGAGTGGACCACGAAGGGCCGTGGCGTCGTCATGCGCGGCGGCAGCTATCGCAGCGGGGGCGATGCCTGTTCCGTCGACACCGTGCGCGACAGCGACGGCACGGCGCAGCGCGACGTTGGTTTCCGTCTCGTCCGGGAGATTCGCTGATGGACTGGGAAGCCAGCGTCGACGGGGAACTCGCCGCGCTCAACGCGGCGCACAGCGCCCGCCGGATCGACACGCCGGAGTACCGGCTGCGCCGGCGGATGCTGCTGCGCTCGCTCGCACGACGTCGGGGCGGTGCGACGCATACGTTGCGGCGGCCCGCCGGCGCGGTGGTGACGGTGTTGCCGGTGCGGTCTGTCGTGCCCGCGCGCGAGCGCCGATGGACCTCGTGGGCGTGGTGGGTTGGCGCGATCCTGCTGGCCGCCGCGGCGTCGCTGCGCGTCTATCTGTAGGAGCGCGCCTGCGCGCGACATCTTTTGGGGCCGTGCCCTCGGGCTGGCGCCTGAGACACGAAGCAGGCGCGGCCTCAGTCGCCGTCACCCGCCAGCACCTGGAACTCCGACAACCCACCCGGTGCGAGTGCCTTGAGCAGGTCGGTGAAGCCGAGTCCGACGAGGCCTTTCGCGCGTTGCAACAGCGCGGGAATCGGACTGGACGGTTCGTGCGTCGCGTACCACGCGCAGATCTCGTCGAGCAGCCGGACCACGTCCGCGGTGCCGCGGATCGGTCCGCGCGCGTCGGCCGTCGTGGCAGCCACCGCACCCGGCTCCTCGGAAACCGGCGCGACGCCCTCGACGGACGCCGGTGCGCGCACGGCGAGATACGGCTGGAGGAATGCCTGCACCTCGCGCAGGTCGCGCAGCAGGGGATCGAGTTCCGGGCCCGTGCCGGGCGTGCGTTCGTCGAACGTCGCGGCGACGGCGCGCGCGTCGTCGAGCGCACCGACGACAGCCGCGTGGAGGCGGACCAACGCATCGGTGTCGACCTGCTGCATCACGGCGTCGACATGCTCCTGCGTGACGACGGAGATCCCGTCACCCGGCTTGAGCGCGCCGCTCAACACGCGCAGGTCGCGAAGCGAAAAGGCGCCGACGCGATCGGCGGCGAGCAGGGGCGCCTGACGCAGGTGCCCGAGCATGGCCTCCGGCGCGGAGAGCGCGGCGAGGGCGCTGACGCGCTCCATGGCGTCGCCGTCGTCGAGCGTGGGATGCACGTCGTCCCAATAACGTTCGAGCAAACCTCGCACGTGCGCGATGGTCGCGGCCCACGCCTCCCATCCCTCGGTACGCAGGCGTGCCGTGGCGAGATGGATCGCGACGCGCAGATCGTGCGTGCGTGTCGCGAGCTGCTCCGCCTGCCGGGCGACATCGCGCCACTCGGGTTCCTCGGCCTGCTTCACCGTGTCGCCGATGGCGCGTTCGCCGCGTGGCGCTGCCAGCGTCTCGAGCGCGAGAAAGGCCGCGTCGTATTCGAGGTTCGGTCCGCACGGGGCGTCGGCCTCGATGGGCATGAGCAGGGTGTCAATGGTATCCATCGCGTACTCGGTCGATGATCATCGGAAGGAGGCTCTTCTGTGGCTCCACGTGGCGCGTGGGATGCAGCGTGCGGCTGACGCGGATCAGCTCGTCGCGCAGCCAGCGGTGGGCGGGCTGTTTGTCCAGGCGGCTGTGCCAGGCCATCGCCAGGGACATGTCGGGCATGTCGAAGGGAATGGCATAGGCCTCGACGCCCGGGCCCACCGCTTCCACCATGCTTTGCGGCAGCGTGCAGACGAGGTCGGTGGCATTGAGGATCGGTCCGATCGAATCGCCTACCGGCGCGGAGACGAGCACGTCGCGCGAACGGCCGATCTCTTTCAGGCGGTCGTCCATGAGTCCGGTCGTCCGTCCGGAGTCCGAGATGACGAGATGCCCGAGGGAGCAGTATTCGTCGAGAGTGACGGGCGCCGTACCGCGCGGATGGCCCTTGCGCTGGAGCATGACGAACTCGTCGGCCATCAACGGGCGCATCTTCAGCGACGACGGGATCTGCTCGTTGGGCGCGAGGAGGATGTCGACCTCGCCGTTCTCGAAGCGCGCGAGCACGTCCGCGATCTCGCAACCGGTGCGGAACGTGATGCGAAGGTCGCTGTTCCGCCACGCGTGCAACGCCGCGATCAGGGGTTTCGCGAACGTGCCGATCGCGCTGAACGAGCCACCGATGCGGAACGTGGCGCCGTCGGTGGAGGGATCGAACGTATCGCTGGGATCGCCCAGCGCGCCAAGCTGGGACAACGCGTCGCGCAGGGCCGTGGCCATCTCCTCGGCCTTGGGCGTGGGCACCATGCCGCGGCCCGTCTCGGACGGGACGAGCAGGGGATCCTTGAACAGACGCCGCAGCCGCGCGAGCTGGGCGGACAGCGCGGGTTGGCTCACATGCAGTTTCGAGGCGGCACGCGTGACGTTCCGCTCTTCGAGCAGCATGTCGAGGGAGACCAGCAGGGGAAGGTCGCTCGGTTTCAGATTCATCGATTGGCGGTGTGCCAGGCACCCGTGGGGACGAATGCAGGACGTTCGGCGAGGGCGCACTATCCATGTGCGTCCCGAACGACGCGCTGGCAACGTGGTGTTTCGTGACGTGGTCCGCAGTTTTTACGGACAGGCGTCAGCGACGTCGGGGATGCGTCTCGCTGTCGCCTTCCATGCGGAATGGACGTCCATTAGTGCCATGGATGTGCCTCCGGGGAATCCCCCAATCGAGCGAGGCGGAGCGTGCGCGAATGTGCTCGCGAACGAGCGTCAGTCGTGCCGCCGGCAGAAGCTCGCGAACAGCGCCGCCCAGCACGGTACCGCGAAAAGCAGCCAGGGCATGTTCCGTTGCGGGAACTCCGGCCACAGGTGGAGCAGCAGGCCGATCACGGCGGCCGCGAACGAGATCGCCGCGATGCGCGGCGTGAAACGGCCCATGGGGCGGCCGGCACGACGCAGGCGCCAGATGCCGGGGATCAGCAGCAGCGCGAGCGGCTGATAGGCGAGGAGGTTGAAATTGCCCCACGCCGAGCGATGCAGCGTCAACGTCCACAGGCCGAGCATGAACAGGCCCGCGAGACCGGCGAAGACGACGAAGGCCGTGGCCGCGACGGCGAACACGGTGCGTGCGACGCGCTGGCGGGTGAACACCGGCAGCGCGAGGAGGACGGCGAGCGCCACGCCCGCGCCCAGCAGCGGCCAGCGCAGGTCGGGCGCCGTGTCGGGCGGCGGCACGAGGCGGTTCGGCGACAGCGTGGCCTCGTCGATCACCAGCGCGCGGGAGGCATCGCCTTCGCCGATGCGGACGTGGCGGATCTGTTCTTCGAGCGTCATCGGCAGGAAGGCTTCGGTCCAGGCCGTCATCGGCTGGTCGGCGAACGGGCCGAGGCCGAGGTCCATGCCGAGCATGAGCCACGCCTGGTTGCTCATCAGGCGCGCGGTCTGCTCGCGGTAGGTCATGCCGCCGGGCGTGCCGGTCCACTGCGCGCTCAGCGCGCCGCCGAGCGCGTTGTCCAGCATGTCGCGCACGCGCGTGGTGCAGTTGTCCACGTAGTAATCGTAGTGGTAGCCGGCGTTCTCGGGCCGGATGTTCCACAGGACCGCGCGCCGCAGGATCTGCTTCTGCGCATCGTCGAGGGCCAGGCGCTGCCGGCGGACGTAGCGACCTTCGCTGGCGTAGAAATCGACGTCCGACTGCGTCGTCTCCGCGTCCATGCGGTAGGCCATGATGCCGCGCGCGAAATTGAGCAGGAAACCCTTCTGGTCGAAGTCGAACACGCCCCAGTTGAACGCGATCGACTCGCCGCTGACCGTGTCGCGGATCTCCAGCGCGTCGTGACCGAACCGTTCCCAGTAGATATCGCCCGGGCCGTAGGTCATCAGCGAGACCTCGAGGTTCGCCGCGGGCGCGTCGACGATCCCCGCCCTGGCGAGCGGGGTGAAGCACAGGGTGATCAGGAGAAACAGGACGAACCGCATCAGCCGCCGTTCGCGCGGGTGACGTGGAACGCCTGGACGCGGCGGTCGTCGGCCTCCGTGACACGGAAGAGGAAGTTGCCGACGCCGATCTCCTCGCCCACGGCCGGCAGATGGCCGAACTCCGAGGTGATCATGCCGCCGACGGTGTCGAATTCCTCGTCCGAGAAATGGGCGCCGGCGATCTCGTTGAAATCGGCGATCGGCGTGAGCGCGCTGACCGCGAAGCCGCCCCCGTCGAGGGCCTGAACCAGCACCGGGTCTTCCTCGTCGTCGTGCTCGTCGTCGATTTCACCGACGATCTGCTCGAGGACGTCCTCGATGGTGATGAGCCCGGCGACACCGCCGTACTCGTCGACCACGAGCGCCATGTGGTTGCGCGTCAGGCGGAATTCCGCCAGCAGCACGTTCAGGCGCATCGATTCCGGGATCAGGACGGCGGGACGGAGCAGGGCGCGCACGTCGCAGCCTTCGCTCTGGCCGAAGTACTTCAGGAGGTCTTTCGCGAGCAGGATGCCCAGCACCTCGTCCTTGTCTTCGCCATGCACGGGGAAGCGCGAATGGCCAGATTCGACCACGGTCGCGAGGATGTCGGGGAGGGGGGCGTCGGCGGGGAGGCTGACGATCTGGGCGCGCGGCACCATGACATCGTCGACGCTGAGCTCGGTGACCTTGATCGCACCCTCGACCATGGTCAGGGTGTCGTTCGAAAGCAGGCCGTTGGCCTGGGCGGTCCGCAGTTCCTCGATCAGTTCGTCGCGGTTGCGGGGCTCGCCGGAAAACATGTGGCCCAGTCGGTCCCACCAGGATCGGTGAGCCGGGCCGTTGGTACTACCAGGGTCCTCGTTCATTACTCTTTGTGGTTCAGCCCAGCAGGGGGCGGAAGGGTCAGTCTAGCGGAATTTACGTGACGGTTCAGGGCGCCGGGTCGCGGCTACGCCGCGAATCGCCGATCAGGCCAGGTACGGGTCGGCGATGCCGAGTCCGGCCAGCACCTTCGTCTCCAGGGCTTCCATCGCCTCGGCCTCGGCCTCGTCGATGTGGTCGTAGCCCAGCAGGTGCAGGGTGCCGTGGACGGTGAGGTGGGCCCAGTGGTCGGCGGGTTTCTTACCCTGTTCGGCGGCCTCGCGGACCACCACGGGGGCGCAGATCACCAGATCGCCGATCAGCGGAAGATCGACGCCGGGCGGCAGGTCGGCGGGGAATGACAGGACGTTGGTCGCGTAATCGCGGCCCCGGTACTGCAGGTTCAGGGCCTGGCCCTCGTCGGCGTCGACGATGCGGATGGCCACTTCCGACGCCTTGCGGCGACGGGCGCCCTTCAGCGCGGCCTCGACCCAGCGGCGGAAGCTCGCCGGGGCCGGCACGCCCTTGCGCGGCGCGGCGTAGCCGACCGCGACCTCCACACGGCTCATTGCGCCTCGTCCTGCTTCTGCTCGAAGGCCTCGTAGGCGCGCACGATCTTGGCCACCAGCGGATGGCGCACCACGTCGCGCGAGGTGAAGAACGTGAAGCTGATGCCGTCCACGCCGCGCAGCACCTCGATGGCGTGACGCAGTCCGGAGCGGATGTGACGGGGCAGGTCGACCTGCGAGACGTCGCCCGTGATCACCGCCACGGAGCCGAAGCCGATGCGGGTCAGGAACATCTTCATCTGCTCAACGGTGGTGTTCTGCGCCTCGTCGAGGATCACGTAGGCATCGTTGAGCGTGCGGCCGCGCATGTACGCGAGCGGCGCGATCTCGATCACGTTGCGCTCGATCAGCTTGGACACCTTCTCGAAGCCGACCATCTCGTACAGGGCGTCGTACAGCGGACGCAGGTACGGATCGATCTTCTGGCTGAGGTCGCCGGGCAGGAAGCCGAGCTTCTCGCCGGCCTCGACCGCGGGGCGCACCAGCAGGACGCGCTGGACGCGGTTGGCCTCGAGCGCCTCGACGGCGCTGGCGACGGCGAGGTAGGTCTTGCCGGTACCGGCCGGGCCGACGCCGAAGTTGATGTCGTGCGTGGTGATGGCGTGGAGGTAGCGGGCCTGGTTGGGGCCGCGGCCCTTGATCACGCCACGCTTGACCTTGATCACGACCTCCTGCGCCGACTCCGCCGCCTGCTCGTTCAGGGCGTCGATGCCGGATTCGGCCAGGCGGAGGTTGATCACCTGGCCGTTGAGCGTCTCGTGCTCGGTCGCGTCGTAGAGCGCGCGCAGCACCTGCTCGCCGGCTTTCGCGGCGGCTTCGTCGCCGATCACGCGGAAGAGGCTGCCACGGTGGTCGACTTCGATGCCGAGCCGCAGCTCGATCTGGCGGATGTGCTCGTCGAGCGGACCGCAGAGGTTGGCGAGGCGGGCGTTGTCCTCGGGATCGAGGGCGAAATCGCGTTGGGAAAGCTGGCTCATGGCATTCACGAGGCTAGGGCGACCTCGTCGCCGAGGACCACGCGGCCGCGGAGCGAATTGCTCATGGCCTCGGTGATCGTCACGTCGATGAACTGGCCGATCATGCGGGCATGACCGGGGAAATTCACGTAGCGCATGTTTTCGGTGCGTCCGGTCATTTCGTTCGGGTTCTTGCGGCTGGGCTTCTCGACGAGCACGCGCTGGACGGTGCCGACCATGGCCTCGTTGATCCGGCGGGCGTTCTCGTTGATCGCGGCCTGCAGGCGCGACAGGCGCGCGTGCTTGACCTCGTCGGACGTGTCGTCCGGCAGGTTGGCGGCCGGCGTGCCGGGGCGCGAGGAAAAGATGAAGGAGAAGCTCTGGTCGAAGCCGACGTCGCCGATCAGCTTCATCGTCTTTTCGAAGTCGTCGTCGGTTTCGCCGGGGAAGCCCACGATGAAGTCCGACGATATGCAGATGTCCGGACGCACGGCGCGCAGCTTGCGGATCTTCTGCTTGAATTCCAGCGCCGTGTAGCCGCGCTTCATCGCCGCGAGGATGCGATCCGAACCGGCCTGCACCGGAAGATGCAGGTAGTTCGCCAGCTGCGGCACGTTCGCATAGGCCTCGATCAGAGAGTCCGAGAACTCCAGCGGATGCGACGTGGTGAAGCGGATGCGGCCGATGCCGTCGATCTGCGCGATGGCGTGGATCAGCACCGCGAGGTCGGCGGTGCCGCCGTCGTGCATGGGGCCGCGATACGCGTTGACGTTCTGGCCGAGCAGGTTGACCTCGCGCACGCCCTGCGCGGCGAGCTGCGCCACTTCGACGATGACGTCGTCGAACGGGCGGCTGATCTCCTCGCCACGCGTGTACGGCACGACGCAGTACGAGCAGTACTTCGAGCAGCCTTCCATGATCGACACGAAGGCGGTGGGGCCTTCCGCGCGGGGCTCGGGCAGGCTGTCGAACTTCTCGATATCCGGGAAGCTGATGTCCACCTGCGCCTTGCCGCTGGCACGCTGGGCTTCGATCATTTCCGGGAGGCGATGCAGGGTCTGCGGGCCGAAGACGAGGTCGACGAACGGCGCGCGCTTGATGATCGCGTCGCCTTCCTGCGAGGCCACGCAGCCGCCGACGCCGATGAGCACGGGCTTGCCGCCCTGCTTGTGCGCCTTCCACCGGCCGAGCTGGCTGAAGACTTTTTCCTGGGCCTTCTCGCGGATCGAGCAGGTGTTGACCAGGATGACGTCGGCCTCGGCCTCGTCCTGCGTCAGTTCCAGCCCGTGCGACGCCAGCAGCACGTCGGCCATCTTGGCCGAGTCGTACTCGTTCATCTGGCAGCCGTGGGTCTTGATGAAAAGCTTGCCGCTCATGGGCCGGGGTACCGTGGTTTCGTGGTGGATCACCGAACCGCGCAGTTTACGCCGCCGATCCCTCCGTTGCCAGATGGGCGCCGTGGATCAATGACTTGCGTGAAGATGGTCACGCTATCCCTGCTTGGCTCGGGAGGGGGCTTCGGGCACACTCGCGCCCATGGTCAACGACGCGTCGCCAGGGGAAAGCGCCGGCCATGCCGCCCGCCGTTTCCCGCGTGTCCGCACGGTCCTGCGAAGGGCCGCGTTGGCGTGCGTCCTGCTGGCCGGCGTGAACGCCGGTCCGGCCGTGGCCGGGGCGCTCTACCGCTGCACCGGCAGCACGGGCGAAACCGTCTTTTCCAGCAGCGCGGCCGGTTACAAGGACTGCAAGCGCATCGGCAGCACCGGGCCGGCCCGCGCCGCCCGGCCCGCGGCACCCGTCGCTCCTGCGGCCGTGTTCGAGGACGTGCCGGGGAAGGCCTCGCTGGAGGGTGTGATCGGGTCGGTGGCGCTGGCTCCGTCGACCGCTGCCTCGTTCTTCGGCGTGACCGGCGGCGTGGTGGGCGGAGCCGAGGGGAACACGCCGGAACCGCCGGTGCTGCCACCCGTCACCGCGCCGAAGGGCAGCTGGGATTACCGGGAATCGGCCCGCGCGGACCTCGCCACCGCCGAAGCGCCGGCGGCGCCGAAAGGCTCTCGGGTGCTGCGCGGGGCCGTCTACCGGATCACCCGGGCTGACGGCGGGGTGGAGTACACGAACATTCCGCCCGGCGGCGGGGCCAGGGGCCAGAGCATCAAGATGCTCTTTACCTATATCGCGACCTGCGCCGCCTGCGACGTCCATTCGAAGATCGACTGGAACAGCGTGGCGCTCAACATCACCTCGTTCGGCGACACCATTCGTTCGGCGAGCAGCGAGTTCGGCGTCGACGAGGCGTTGCTGCGGGCCGTGATCCACGCCGAGAGCGCGTTCAATCCGCGCGCGCTGTCGGTCGCCGGCGCGCAGGGGCTCATGCAGCTGATTCCGGGCACGGCGCGGGACATGGGCGTGCTGGATGCCTTCAACGTCGACCAGAACATTCGCGGCGGTGCGCGGTACCTGGCCCTGCTGCTGCGCAACTTCAACGGCAATGAGCGCCTGGCGGCCGCGGCGTACAACGCCGGGCCCGGCGCGGTGCAGAAGTACAACGGCGTGCCGCCTTACGACGAGACGCAGGTCTACGTCGAGCGCGTGGGGGTGCTGCGCAAGCGCTACGCGGAAACGCTGCGGCAGCGCCCGGCGCCCGGAACGCCCCTGGCCATCCGCGGCGCCCCGTAGGAGCGCACCCTGTGCGCGACATCTTTTCGCGGGGCGCATCAGGGCCCGCTGCACGGCTCCAACACATGTCGCGCGCAGGGCGCGCTCCTACGGAGCGCCGGAGCGGCTAGGGGCGCAACGGCTGCATCGGCGCGCTCGGCGGGCGCTGCGTCGGGGTGATGGTCGCGGTGAACGGGGCGCCGTAGCGAAGGCCCGATATCGTCACGGGTACGCCCGGTTTCAGCGACGCCTCGTGGCGGCGCAGGTCCGAGGTATCCAGGATGTCCTCGTCGCCGAGCTTCAGCAGCACGTCGCGTTGCTGGATGCCGGCGAGCGCCGCCGGACCGCCCGGCGAAAGCTCGTTGACCACGACGCCGCGCGCCGCCGAGGGCAGGCCACTATCGGCCGACACCGGCACCGCGCCGTAGTCGGCACCGATCCAGCCGCGGACGACATGGCCCGTCTTCACGATCTGGTCGAGCACGTCGCGCGCGCTCTGCGCCGGAATCGCGAAGCCGATACCCTCGGCACCGACGGCCTGTCCGATCAGCGAGGTATTGATGCCCACGAGTTCGCCGTGCGCGTTGACCAGCGCGCCGCCGGAGTTGCCGAAGTTGATCGCGGCATCCGTCTGGATGAAGTTCTCCAGGCTCGACAGGTTGAGCTGCCGGCCGATGGCGCTGACGATGCCCATGGTGACCGTCTGCCCGATGCCGAACGGGTTGCCGATCGCGAGGACGACGTCGCCGACGCGTGGCCGCGTCTCGGCGTCGGTCATGCGGATGGCGGGCAGGTTGCCCGCGTCGACCTTCAGCACCGCCAGGTCCGTTTCGTCGTCCGAACCGACCACGCGGGCCTTCGCCACGCGACCGTCGTAGAGCAGCAGCTGGATGTCGTCGGCGTTGGCGATGACGTGGTTGTTGGTCAACACGTAGCCATCGTCGCTGACGATGACGCCCGAGCCGAGGTTCTGCTGCCGCCGTGTGCGCACGGGCCCGCTCGGCACGCTGAAGATGCGCTGCAGCACCGGATCGGAGTAGAGCTCGCGCGGCTGCTCGGTGACCAGCTTGTTGGCGTAGATGTTGACGACCGACGGCGCGGCCTTCGCCACCGCGTCCGCGTACGAGGCGGGTGCCGCGCCCGGCGCGGGCAGGGCGGCGGGCGTCTCGGCCGTTTCCTGCGTGCCGGCGAGCCGGTGCCGGAGGAAGGCGCCGCTACCCGGCCAGAAGAGTCCCACGACGAAGGCGACCGCGAGGCCGAGCACGACGAAACGAGCGATGAAGGCGAGCGTGCGGGCGGCGTGTTTCATGTAAGAGCGCGGGGTCCTGTCGTCGTCGCGTCGCCTTGCCAACGAAGCGCGAACCTGTTTTTCCGCTTCCGGGCGGTTCCTTGGCAGCCCTCCGCCGGGACGCCGGACAGGGCTAAGTTCATTTTATTGTACGTGGCTGGTGCTGACGTTACACTGACGCGATTTGCGGAAGCCGATTTCCGAAGAACCGGCGATAGGGGTCCGCATCCTCAATGGCATAAGTTCCGGAGAGCCTGATGGCGAACGAAGTCGTCGATCATGGCCGCCGTCGCTTTCTTACCGTGACGACAGCAGTTGTCGGCGGTGCGGGAGTGGTCGCTGCGGTTGTGCCCTTCATCAAGTCGTGGGAACCGAGCGCAAGGGCAAAGGCAGCGGGGGCGCCTGTCACGGTCGATATCAGTGCCATCGAGGCCGGTCAGAAAGTCACCTACGCCTGGCGCAGCCTTCCGGTCTTCGTCGTCAATCGCACCAAGGATCAGCTGGCCCAGCTGAAGGGCCTGGATTCGCGCCTGCTCGACCCCGAGTCGAAGGACGCGGCGCAGCAGCCCAAGTACGCGACCAACGAAACGCGTTCCATCAAGCCCGAGTGGCTCGTCGTCATCGGCCTGTGCACCCACCTGGGCTGCGTGCCTGACTTCGTTCCCGACATCAAGCCGGAGCCGTTCGACGCGAACTGGAAGGGCGGCTTCTACTGCCCCTGCCATAAGTCACGGTACGACCTGTCGGGCCGCGTCTTCAGCGGCGTTCCGGCGCCGAAGAACCTCCCCGTGCCGCCGTACCACTTCGTGGACGACACGCACATCCAGATCGGCGTCGATCCGCAGGAGGCAGGCTGATGGCCAACGTATTCTCGAACATCGCCGATTGGGTCAACGAGCGCGCCCCGGGGCTCGCGCCCATGTACCGGAAGCACATGACCGAGTACTACGCGCCGAAGAACTTCAACATCTGGTACTACTTCGGTTCGCTGGCGCTGCTGGTCCTGGTCAACCAGATCGTGACCGGCATCTTCCTCACCATGAACTACAAGACGAGTGCGCTGGAAGCGTTCAACTCGGTCGAGTACATCATGCGTGACGTCGAGTGGGGCTGGCTCATCCGCTACATGCACTCCACGGGGGCATCGCTGTTCTTCGTGGTCGTGTTCCTGCACATGTTCCGCGGGATCATGTACGGCTCGTTCAAGCGTCCGCGCGAGCTGGTCTGGATCCTCGGCATGCTGATCTTCCTCGTGCTGATGGCCGAGGCGTTCATGGGTTACGTGTTGCCCTGGGGCAACATGTCGTTCTGGGGCGCGAAGGTCATCATCTCGCTGTTCGGCACCATCCCCTTCATCGGCGACGCGCTGGTGCAGTGGATCATGGGCGACTTCCTGCCTGCCGATGCCACCCTCAACCGCTTCTTCGCGCTGCACGTCATCGCGCTGCCGCTGGTGCTGCTGCTCCTGGTGGTGCTGCACCTCGCGGCGCTGCACGAGGTGGGTTCGAACAACCCCGACGGCGTCGACGTGAAGCACGGCCCGAAGGGCAACCGCTGGGATGCCGAGAAGCCTGCCGACGGCATTCCCTTCCATCCGTACTACACGGTGAAGGATCTCTTCGGCACCGGCTTCTTCCTCACGATCGCCGCGTTCATCATCTTCTTCGCGCCGACGTTCGGTGGCTGGTTCCTGGAGCATGACAACTTCACGCCGGCGAACAACCTCGTCACGCCGAGCCACATCAAGCCGTCGTGGTACTTCACGCCGTTCTACGCGATCCTGCGCATGATCCCGTCGTTCTTCGGCACGGCGATCTGGGGCGTGATCGGCATGTTCGGCGCGATCCTGCTGCTGGCGCTGCTGCCGTGGATCGACAAGGGCGAGGTCCGCTCCGTGCGCTACCGCGGCCTGGGCTTCCGCATCGCGCTGGCCGTCCTCGTCGTCAGCTTCCTCGCCCTCGGCCTCGTCGGCGCGGGCGTCACCGCGGAGCTCATCCCGGCGTGGTTCCCGCATGCGGACGTCACCACGTGGGAGAACGCCTTCGGCCGCCTGATGGTGCTGGGCTACTTCGGGTTCTTCGTATTCCTTTGGGTCTACACGCGCTTTGGCTTCGAGAAGACCAAGCCGGTTCCGGAACGGGTGACGATGCATGATTAAGCGCGCTATCTCCTCCATCGCCCTGGCGCTGGGCCTTGCGGTCGCCACGATTCCCGCCCTCGCCAACGAAGGTGGCGAGGGCCTGGCTCCCGCGGGTACCAACGTCGCCGACCGGGCATCGCTGCAGCGTGGCGCGAAGCTGTTCTTCAACTACTGCGTCGGCTGCCACTCGCTGAAATACGTGCGGTATTCGCGCCTCGCCTCCGACCTCGGCCTGTCCGAGGAAGAGGTGATGACGAACTTCAACTTCACGGGCGCCAAGTTCGGCGAGCCGGTCATCTCGCACATGCCGGCCGACGACGCCAAGGCCTGGTTCGGCAAGGATCCGCCGGATCTCTCGCTCGAAGCCCGCGCCAAGGGCGTGGACTTCATCTACAACTATCTCAACTCGTTCTACCTGGACCCGAGCCGCCCGGTGGGCTGGAACAACACGGTCTTCCCGAACGCCTCGATGCCCAACGTGCTGTGGGAACTGCAGGGCCTGCAGACCGCCGTTCACGGCGAGGCCGCTCCGGGCCAGGAAGCCGCGGTGGAGAAGCTGGAGATCACCACGCCCGGCCGGATGACCCCGGAACAGTTCCGCGGCGCCACCCGCGACCTGGCCACCTTCCTCGAGTACACGGCCGAGCCGGCCGCCCTCGAACGCCAGTCGATCGGCGTCTGGGTCATCCTGTTCTTGGCTGGCCTGACCTTCCTCCTGTACCTTCTGAAGCACGAGTACTGGAAGGACGTTCACGATAATCACTGATTGACGTCCTGGCGGGGCGGCCACGGGTCGCCCCGTCATCGTTCAGGCAGCAGGGAGGGAGATCGAAAGCATGGTCCAGAATGCACGTTCGCGCTCGGCACTCACGCTCTACACCAGCGCCGACGACATCCACTGTCACCGCACGCGCCTCGTGCTGGCTGCCAAGGGCGTCGCCTACGACCGGATCATCCTCAAGGCCGATCAACCCACGGCCGACCTGCTGGACCTCAACCCGTACGGCACGCTGCCGACGCTGGTCGATCGGGATCTCACCCTGTACGACCCCGCGGTCGTCGTCGAGTACCTCGACGAGCGCTACCCGCACCCGCCCCTGATGCCCATCGACCCCCTTTCCCGCGCGCGCCTGCGCCTGGGTACGTGGCGGATCGAGAATGACTGGCTCCCGGAAATCGAGACCATCGGCGAGGGCGGGAAGGCCGCCGAGGGGGCCCGCAAGCGCCTGCGCGAGCACCTGCTGATGTCGGTGCCCCTTTTCAGGGCCTCGCGGTTCTTCCTGAATCCCGAGATGAGCCTGATCGACTGCCTCGTGGCCCCCGTGGTGTGGCGCCTGCCGCATCTGGGCGTCGATCTGGGCAAGGAAGGCAAGCCGATCGTTGACTACGGCGAGCGCCTGTTCCACAGCCAGGGCTTCGCCCGCAGCCTCACGCCGGAAGAGCGTGACATGCGTCCGGACTTCAATTTCAGTCCGGTTTAGCTCGTTTTGGTCCTTCGGGACGCCGTATCCCTTAAACTCTTCGCCAGACCTTGCCCTGCCGGGCTTTGGGTGCTTCCCGACCGACCGGCGGGTACGACGAGGACGGATTCCATGGATACGAACGAAAACGCGGGCATGACCTCCAATCGGCCCTATCTCCTGCGCGCCATCTACGACTGGATCAGCGACAACGGCCTGACGCCGTACGTCCTCGTGGATGCGGGCTTTCCGGGCGTGCGGGTGCCGTCGCACGTGGTCAAGAACGGCCAGGTGGTGCTCAATCTCGCCATGCGCGCCGTGGCCAACCTCGACCTCGGCAACGACCGGATCGCCTTCCAGGCCCGCTTCTCGGGCGTGAGTCAGTCGATCGTCATTCCTGTCCACGCCGTGCTTGCGCTGTACGCGCAGGAGAACGGCCAGGGCATGATGTTCCCGGCCGACGAGAACGAGGCCCTGAACGCCGGCGCCGCCGACGAGTCCGAAGACGAGGCCGGCGACACGCCGCCCGCCTCGGGTGGCGACGACGACCGTCCGAAGCGCGGCACGCCGCATCTGCGCGTGGTCAAGTAACGAAAAACCCGCCGGAAGGCGGGTTTTTCATGTCGACGAGGATGTCGTTCGTCAGTGCAGCCTGCGCCGGTCGGCCAGCGAGATGATATTGCTCGTGGCCAGCACGCTGTCGGTCGCCACGACGGTCTCGAGCTCCGGTGCGCCCGAATGGGGCAGCGAGAAACTCGCGACCTCGTTTCCGGTCATCCAGAGGCGGGCAGGCTGGCGCGATTGGCCATCTTCGCTAACCTCGAACGCGTAGCAGCGCTCAAGGCGGCGTGCGCCGTCGACGCCCTGCCAGCGGATCGCCCGCAGGCCGACGCTCTGGTCGAGCAGCTGCAGTCCATACCGCTTGCACAATGCCATCGCCGCGCGCACCGCCACCTCGCGGGCCCGCGTCAGCCGATACCACGCGGCCACGCCGGCAGCGAGCACGAACAACCAGAAGAGGTCGGTGAACGAGGTCATGGGAGCAGTGTGTGGCCGGGCGGGCGCGACCACAAGTCCCGCCGCGACGTGAGAGCCATCGCGCCCAGGTGCGCTCCAACGTCGGGGTGGTGTGGGAGCGGACCTGGCCGCGACAGCCCTTCGCGACAGTCATGGAGCTGGCGGCTAAGAGCCGTCGCGCCCAGGTGCGCTCCAACGTCGGGTGTTGTGGGAGCGGACCTGGCCGCGACGGCCTTTCGCCACAGTCATGGAGCTGGCGGCTAAGAGCCATCGCGCCCAGGTGCGCTCCAACGTCGGGGTGTTGTGGGAGCGGACCTGGCCGCGACGGCCTTTCGCCACGGTCATGGAGCTCGCGGCTAAGAGCCGTCGCGCCCAGGTGCGCTCCAACGTAGGGGCTTCGTGGGAGCGGACCTGGCCGCGACAGCCTTTCGCGACAGTCATGGAGCTGGCGGCTAAGAGCCGTCGCGCCCAGGTGCGCTCCCACAGGGCGCTCCTACAGTTGCGCTTCTACGGGGTGCTTCACGTCCAGGCGCAGCGACAGGTCGATGGCGCGGATGTGCTTGGTCAGCGCGCCACTGGAAATGAAATCGACGCCCGCCTCGGCGATCGCGCGGATGGTGTCGATCTCGACGTTGCCGGACACCTCGAGGGGGATGCGTCCCGCGGTGTACGCGACGGCCTCCGCCAGCATCGCCGGCGTGAAGTTGTCCAGCAGCGCGCGGTCGGCACCGGCCTGCACGGCCTGCGCGAGCTCGTCGAGGTTTTCCACTTCGACGATGAGCGGAAGGGTAGGGTGCGTGTTCCGCGCGGCGCGTACCGCCGCGGGAATGCCGCCCGCCGCGATGATGTGGTTTTCCTTCAGCATCATCGCGTCGAACAGGCCGATGCGGTGATTGGTGCCGCCGCCGCAGCGCACCGCGTACTTCTGAGCACGGCGCAGGCCGGGGATCGTCTTGCGGGTGTCGAGCACCCGTGTCCGCGTGCCGGCGATCGCGTCGACGTACTGCGCCGTCACGGTCGCGGTCGACGACAGCAGCTGCAGGAAGTTGAGCGCGGAACGCTCGGCGGTCACGAGTGCCCGGGCATTGCCCGCCAGCCGGCAGATCGGCGAACCGGCGGCGACGCGGTCGCCGTCGTTCGCCAGCCATTCGATGCGCACGTCGGGATCGAGTTTGCGAAAGCACGCGTCGAACCAGGGCGAGCCGCAGAGCACCGCGTCTTCCCGACAGGTCAGCACCGCCGTGGCGGTGGCCTTCGGATCGAGCAGGTCGGCCGTGGCGTCGCCGGGTCCGATGTCCTCGGCGAACGCGCGCTCGACGTCGGCAAGGATCTCAGTCTTCGACGGCAGCGCGTCGGCAAGGTGTCGCGGGTCGGAAGGGCTCATCGGCGGGGCGGCAAGGGAAAGGCCGCTACCTTACCGTAGGAGCGCGCCCTGCGCGCGACAGCTTTTCGCCCCGGTCCGCAGGCCGCTCGCCAGCTCGCAGGCTGCGCGAGGAGCTGTCGCGCGCAGGGCGCGCTCCTACGGGTTATCCGGCTGGCGCAGTTTCTCGACGATCGCGTCCATCGCGCGGTCGAACAGCAGCGTGGAGTCGAGCACGCGCGCGGTGCCCTCGGCGAACGCCTGCGCGAGGCCGGCGAGGCTGTGGTCGGCGACCTTCAGGCCGCGGCGGTTCACGAAGAGGTAGCGCCCGCTGATGGGGGATACCCACGACAGCTTCGCGCGGTCGGTCGTGCCGTCGCCGGCCACGAACTCGAGCCACTGACCCACCTTCAGTTCGCGAGCCTGCGCGAGGTAGGTCTCGTCGAACGCCTCGTCGCGCAGCGCCGCTTCCTCGTCGTCCGGATCGGGCGCGAGGACGGGCTCCTCGATCGACTGGATCGCTTCGGGCAGCGGCATCACGCTGGCGACGATCGTGCCCGAGGCGGTCTCCGGCGCGGCCTCGCCGAGCTGCTGGCGGTAGAACGCGTGCAGCTGGGCCAGGAGTTGTTCGGTGTCGGCTTCCTGGAACGCCACGGCCGCCAGGCCCCGGCGCAGCGCGCGCTCGACGCCCGGCAGCATCGCGCGCAGGTCGCGGCGGGCGTTGGTGTCGTGCACGGGCCGCGCGCTGGCGACGAAGTCGTCGATGAAGCGCAGCGAGTCGCGAAATTCGTGGGATTCCTCGCCCTGACGAAGCAGCGTCAGCACGATGTAGTTGGCCCAGGCGCGCGTCAGCACGCCGTAGATCAGCGGCGGCAGCGAGGCCTCGCCGATGCGGCCGATGATTTCCTGGGCGGCGCGGCGGCGGGCCTGCTCGAGCTTCTCGCGACCGCGGGTCGATTCGGCCACGCGCTGCTCGGCGAGCTCCGCGCGCTTGCGGCTGATGTCGAGGAAATCCTGCAGTTCGGTCGCGAGACGATTGAAGATGCCGAGGTCGTCGTCGAAATCGTGCAGCAGGCGCTCGACGATCGTCTTGACCTTCTCGTACAGGCGGCCGTCGCGATCGGCCTCGGCCGACCAGCCCTTGGCGGCGTCGGCGAGGGCGTCGAGCAGCTGGCGCGCGGGATGCGTCTTGTGCGCGAACATCCGGCGATCGAGCAGCGCGACCTTGAGATAGGGAATCTGCAGGCGCGCGAGCATCACCTGCATTTCGGTCGGCAGGTTGTGGTCTTCGAGGATGAACTCGAAGAGCATGCCCACCAGGTCGATGGTGTCTTCGTCGACGCCCGACACGTGCGCCGTCTGCTGGCCGCGCAACTGGCCGATCTGCGCGAGCAGCTGTTCCTTCAGCTGGGCGACGTCGCGCGTGACGTCCGCCTGCGTGGCGAGCGGCGCCGCGTTGCTCGGTAGCACCGCGATCTGGCTCTGCAGCAGCGTCAGCGCGCCGAGGAGTTCCGTGGGGCTCGGGAGCGGCCCGGTCGGGATCGGCGCGCCAGTCGCGCCGCCGGTGGCGACATCGCCGCGGCGCGCGGAGAACAGGGCATGCAGCGACTGCATGAATTCGGCGGCCGCGGCATCGGTGACGGGCGCGGTGGCATGCGCCGCCTGCGCCGCGGCGGGCGACGCGGGGCCGATCGGGGCGGGCGCGTCGCTGCGACGCGTCGAAATTTCGTGCCGCAGCTGCGGCAGCACGCCGGCTGCCGCGAGCTCGTTGTTGATGTCGTCGTACAGCTCGTCGATGCCGGCGAGCACGTAGCGGTCGAAGAGCTTGTAGATGATCAGCTTGACGCGCACTTCCACGAGCAGCTCACGCATCGCCTGGCGGAACGCGCCGGCGAGCGAGGCGGGACCGACGGGATTGCTGGCGTCGTCCATGCGCGCACCGCCACAGATGACCGACAGGCGCTGGTTCACAGCGAACAGGGCGCGTGCGAGGCGCTGTTCGTTCTTGCCGATCATGCTGGTGATGGCCAGCGATTCTTCCAGCTCGTTCTCGCCGACGAGGCTCAGCTCGATGTTGGCGAGCGGCCGGGCGGAGGCGTCGGCATCCGGCGCGCGGGTGCGGCCCGCCGAGAAATCGGCGAGGTCGCGGGCCACCTGGCCGAGGAACGTGCGCTCGACGATCGCGCGCTTCTTGCGAACCTCGCGCATGCCATCGAAGAACTGGGTCTGCGCCGCGTTGTTCTCGGCTTTTTCCGCGAGGTCGAAGAGGGCGTCGTCGATGTTCTCGAACATGTTCGAGGCGAGTGCGTGGAGCCGCTTGGTGGCCAGCCCGCGAACGGTGACCAGCAGCGCGCCCACGCGTTCGCTGCGCGGGTCGAGGCGCTGACTGAGGTCGACGACGTTCGACGGCTCACTCGCATTGTTCATCGCACATCCTGGATCTGTAGCTGGCCCCCGCCTGAGGCGCCATTGTGCGGGAACCAATGTTTTATAGCGTGACTCGCGTCACGGATTTTATGCGCGATCCGTTTCCGGCGTGAAGCCGCCCAGCTGCACCGTGCCGATGCCCGCCTCGGGGAGCATGACGGGAATGCCGTCTTCCACCCGGTACACGAGCTGGCCGTCGGTGGTGATCAGTCCCTCGGCGATGGGCTCGGCGACCTTCTCGCCGGCCACGGTGTCGAGGGTGCCGCCGCGGATGGCGGCGTTGAGCTGCTCACGCTCGGTGGCGGTGAGCGGGCGCAGCGGTCGCTTGCTGACCGGGCAGCAGAGGATGTCGAGGAGACGCTTGTCCATGAGGAAGCGGCCGATGCCGGCCAACCCGATAATTAGGAATGCCTTTACAATAGCGACTTTTGGGTGCTCGGGCCATGATTTCCAACGAGGGTAACGAAGCGGGCGCGCCGCGCGTGGGCGTGGTGATGGGCTCCCGTTCGGACTGGGAAACGATGGAGCACGCCTCCGGCATGCTGACCCGCATGGGCATCGTGCACGAGGTCCGGGTCGTCTCGGCCCACCGCACCCCCGACCTCCTCTTCGACTACGCGAACACCGCTCGCGGGCGTGGCATCCAGGTGATCGTGGCGGGCGCCGGCGGCGCCGCCCACCTGCCGGGCATGCTCGCCGCCAAGACCCCGCTGCCCGTGTTCGGCGTGCCGGTGCAGTCCAAGGCGCTGAACGGCATGGATTCGTTGCTTTCGATCGCCCAGATGCCGGCGGGCATCCCCGTGGGCACCCTCGCGATCGGCCGGGCCGGGGCGACCAACGCCGCGCTGCTCGCCGCCGCCGTGCTCGCCCTGCACGATCCGGCCGTCGCCGCCGCGCTGGACGCGTTCCGCGCCGAGCAGACGCAGACCGTGCTCGACAACCCGGATCCCCGTTCGTGACGCGCCGGCTTCCCACCGTCGGCATCCTCGGAGGCGGACAGCTCGCGCGCATGCTCGCCCTCGCGGCCGCGCCGCTGGGCATCCGCACGGTCGCCTTCGACCCCGTCGCCGACGCCTGCGCGGGGCAGGTCACTGAACTGACCGTCGCCGGCTGGGACGACGAGGCGGCGCTCGGCGCGCTCGCCGGCCGCGTCGACGCCGTGACGTTCGATTTCGAGAACGTGCCGGCCGCCACGGCGGAGCGGCTGGCGGGACAGGTCCCGGTACACCCGAATGCCGGCGCGCTCGCCGTCGCCCAGGACCGGCTGGCCGAGAAGACCCTGTTCCGGGAGTCCGGCCTGTCGACGCCCGAGTTCGCGCCCGTCGACACCCGCGAGGACCTCGTCGCCGCGGTCGCCCGCATAGGCCTCCCGGCCATCCTCAAGACCCGTCGCCTCGGTTACGACGGCAAGGGGCAGTTCCGCCTGAAGACGGACGCCGATGTCGACGCCGCCTGGTCCGCGCTCGGCGAGGCGGCCGGCAAGCATGGCCTGATCCTCGAGGCCTTCGTGCCGTTCGACCGCGAGCTTTCCGTGGTGGCCGTGCGCGGACGCGACGGCGCCTTCCGCACCTGGCCGCTGACGCGCAACTGGCATGTCGATGGCGTGCTGTCGGTGAGCCTGGCGCCCGCGCCGGGGACGTCGGACGAGCTGGAAGCGGCGGCGGTCGCGCACGCGAAGGCCATCGCCGAGCGGCTCGATTACGTCGGCGTGTTCGCGCTGGAACTCTTCGTGCGTGGCGGCGAACTGCTCGGCAACGAGATGGCGCCCCGCGTGCACAACTCGGGACACTGGACGATCGAAGGCGCCCATACCAGCCAGTTCGAGAACCACATCCGCGCCGTGCTCGGCCTGCCGCTCGGCGACACGGGCGTGCGCGGCTGCAGCGTCATGCTCAACTGGATAGGCGAGATGCCCGACCCGGCGCCGGTGTTGTCCGTGGCCGATGGTCACTGGCACGACTACGGCAAGGAAGCGCGCGAGGGCCGCAAGGTGGGCCACGCGACGGTCTGCGCCCCGGACGCGGGCACGCTGCGGACGAGGCTGGCGGAAGTGGCGGTCGGTCTGGGACGCGAAGCGCAGGTGGCGCCGGCGATCGAGGCGCTCGGCTGACCGGAGGTGGGAGCGGATACGATCCGCTCCCACGGGATCAGGCGAGGTTCTTTTCCGCGAACTCCCAGTTCACCAGGTGCCAGAAGTTCTCGAGGTACTTCGGACGCGCGTTGCGGTAGTCGATGTAGTACGCGTGCTCCCACACGTCGGCGGTGAACAGCGCCGTGTCGCTGCCGGTGAGCGGCGTGGCGGCGTTCGAGGTGTTCACGATGGCCAGCGAGCCATCCTGACGCTGCACGAGCCAGGTCCAGCCCGAGCCGAAGTTGCCGGTGGCCTGCTTCGTGAACTCTTCCTTGAACTTGTCGACCGAGCCGAAGGCCTTGTCGAGGGCTTCCTTGAGCTTCGCCGGCGGCTCGGCGGCCTTCGAGGCGGGACGCATCGAGTTCCAGTAGAAGGTGTGGTTCCACACCTGGGCGGCGTTGTTGAAGATGCCGCCGGACGAGGTCTTGACGATCTCCTCGAGCGTCTTGTTCTCGAACTCCGTCCCTTTGATCAGGTTGTTGAGGTTCGTGACGTAGGTCTGGTGGTGCTTGCCGTAGTGGAATTCGAGCGTTTCGGCCGAGATGTGCGGCTCGAGGGCATTCTTCTCGTAGGGAAGCGGAGGAAGTTCGAACGCCATGAGGGGCTCCTTAGCGGTGGCTGGGGGGATGGGCGCAGGCAGGGAGGGGCAGGCCGTCGCTGCTACACTATGTAACTAATCGCATTCTAATGATGAAATCCGACCTATGGACGTCGTAGACGAGATCAAGGCCATCGTGGCGGCCCATCCGATCGTGCTTTTCATGAAAGGCACGCCGGAATACCCGACCTGTGGCTTTTCCGACCGCGCGGTGAAAGCCCTGCAGGCGGCGGGCGCGACGTTCCATCCGGTCAACGTGCTGGCCGATCCGCGCATCCGCGCGGGCCTGCCCCATTATTCGAACTGGCCCACGTTCCCGCAGCTGTTCCTGCTCGGGGAATTCATCGGTGGCTGCGACATCGTCGAGGATCTCCACGCCGCCGGCGAGCTGAAGCGCATGGCGGCCGACGTGGCCGGAGCCGAATCGTGAGCGCGTTGCCCTCCGCTCGGCTTCCCGGCGACTGGGCTCCGGCCCCGGGCCTGCTGGCCGGTCGTGTCGTGATCGTGACCGGCGCCACCGGCGGTCTCGGCGGCGAATCGGCCCGGGCGATCCAGCGCGCCGGCGGCACCGTCATCATCACGGGTCGCAAGGTGCGCGCCCTGGAAAAGTTCTACGACGAACTGGTCGCCCTCGGCGGCAGCGAGCCGGTGATCCATCCGCTCGATCTCGAAAGCGCCACGCCGGCCGACTACGCGGCGCTCGCCGAGGGCGTCGAGAACGAGTTCGGTCGCCTGGACGGCATCGTGCACGCGGCGGCGCACTTCAACGAGCTGACGCCCATCGCGATGCACAAGCCCGACGACTGGCTGCGCGCGATGCAGGTCAACGTGTCCGCGCCCTTCGCGCTGACCCAGGCCTGCATGCCGCTGCTGGCGAAGGCCGACGACAGCGCCGTGGTGTTCGTGCTGGACGATCCGGAGCTTCTCTCCCGCGCGCACTGGGGCGGCTACGGCGTGTCCAAGGCCGCCGTGGAGCGCATGGCCGCGGTGCTGCACGCGGAGAACGGCCGTGGCGCGATGCGCGTGCACGCGCTGTTGCCGCCACCGATGCGCACGGCGCTGCGGCGGGCCGCCTACTACGGCGAGAACACGCTCGACCGGCCGCTGCCGACCGCGTCGGCCGACGCCGTCGTCTATCTGCTCTCGGGCGCCGGCGCGCCGGCGCGCGGCACCGTCCTCGACATCCGCCACACCCATTGACCACGCGCCGCCCGCTCCCGGGCGGGCGCACGAAGGAGTTCTACCCATGGAAACGCAGATGACGACGTTGTCCGCGGGCATCCTGTTGTTCCTGATCATGGATCCGCTGGGCAACATCCCGCTGTTCCTCGCCCTGCTGAAGGACGTGCCGCCCCAGCGCCGGCGCAAGGTGATGATCCGCGAGCTGCTGATCGCGCTCGGCGTGCTCGTGGCCTTCCTGCTGGGCGGCCAGTACATCCTCAAGGTGCTGCAGCTGCGGCAGGAGTCGGTGAGCATCGCCGGCGGCATCGTGCTGTTCCTGATCGGCATCCGCATGGTCTTTCCGCCGGTCGAAGGCGGCGTGTTCGGCAAGCCGGGCGAGGGCGAGCCGTTCATCGTGCCGATGGCGATCCCCGGCGTGGCCGGCCCGTCGGCCATGGCGGCGCTCCTGCTGCTGACCAATTCGCAGCCTGGCCGCACGGCGGAGTGGGGTATCGCGCTGTTCCTCGCCTGGCTGACCACGTCGGTGATCCTGCTCAGCTCCACCTTCCTGTTCCGCTGGCTGGGCGAAAGCGTGCTCACCGCGCTGGAGCGCCTGATGGGCATGCTGCTCATCGCCCTCTCGGTGCAGATGTTCCTGGGCGGTCTGTCCGCTTATCTGCACATCGCGGACTGATCAGGGCATCCTCAGCCGCGGCCATTGCCGCAGGAACATACGTGGCGGTAGGGTTGCTGTCATAATTGCCCGCGAGCATGCGCGGAAGGGTAGGAAGCTCCTATCCCCGGGCATGGGCCGAAAGGCCTGATATGGGGCATTGAGGATGTTCGAAGGCACTATGCGTAATCACGTCTCTGCACCGGCCCGGCACGGCAGCCACCGTTCGACGTCACAGGGAGCCTAAGACATGCTGAGCATCGATCAGACACTGCTGGAACGCGTGCCCTGGCTGGCGCAGCATCCGCTCCTGCGTAAGCCGCTCGTCGGGATGCTGGAAACCCTGGCGCACGAAGACCGCTTCAATCGCACGCTGGCCTACGCGGGCAACGCGGTCGGTTTCGACTTCTGCGAGAAGACCCTCGATTACCTCGGCGTCAGCTGCCGCGTCACCGAACGCGAGCGCGAGAACATTCCCGTCGAAGGCCCGCTCATCGTGGTGGCCAACCATCCGCTGGGCATGGTGGACGCCATCGCGCTGATCCAGCTCATCGGTTCCGTTCGCCGCGACGTGCGCATCCTCGGCAACGAGGTGCTCTCCGCGGTGCCGCAACTCGGTCCGCTGCTGCTGCCCGTCGACGTGTTCGGCAAGGGCGCCTCGTCGAAGATGCGCGGCGTGTTCCGCGCGCTCGAAGCCGGCGAAGTCATCATCATGTTCCCCGCGGGCGAAGTGTCACGCATGCGCGCCGGCGGCGTGCGCGACGGCAAGTGGTCCGACGGTTTCGCGCGCCTCGCCATGCGGGCGGGCGTGCCGGTGCTGCCGGTGCACATCGCCGCGCGCAACTCGGTCGCGTTCTACGGCCTCTCCATGCTCGCCAAGCCGTTGAGCACCGCGATGCTTCCGCGCGAAGCGACGTCGGGCAAGCAGCGCGTGGGCTTCCGCATCGGCAAGCTTGTCGATGCCGACGAACTCAAGCAGGCCAGTGGCGATAACGCGCAGCAGGCCGCGAAGCTGATGCGTCGCCACGTCTACCGCGTGGCGCGTCAGCGCGGGCTCGTCTTCGGCGGGCAGACGCCGCTGGCGCATCCCGAGCCCGTCGAGCGCGTCGTCGCGGAACTCGACAAGGCCGAGCTGCTGGCCGAGCTGCCGGATGGCAAGAAGATCCTGCTGATGCAGGGCTCCAGCGACAGCTACGCGCTGCGCGAGATCGGCCGCCTGCGCGAGCTCACGTTCCGCCGCGTCGGCGAGGGCACCGGCAAGCGGCGCGACCTCGACGCCTACGATCCGCACTACGAGCACCTGGTGCTCTGGGACGCGAAGGCGCTGCGCATCGTCGGCGCGTACCGCTTCGGCCACGGTGGCAGGCTGATCGCCGAGCACGGCATGAGCTCGCTCTACACGTCGAGCCTCTTCGATTATTCGCCGGCGCTGGAATCGCGTCTTGCGCAGGGCCTCGAACTCGGGCGCAGCTTCATCGCGCCGGCGTACTGGCGTTCCCGCGCGCTGGACCAGCTCTGGCAGGGCATCGGTCTCTACCTGCAGCGTCACCGCGAACTGCGCTACCTGTTCGGGCCGGTGAGCATGTCGGTGAGCATGCCCCGCGAAGCGCGCGAGTGGATCGCGGCGGCGCACCAGCATTTCTTCGGCGTGCAGGGTCTGGCCGCCGCGCGGCAGCCGTTCGTCATTCCGGAAGCCACCATCGAGTCCGTGCGCAACGAGCTCGCGGGCCTCGATCCCGCGGCGGGCCTCGGCCGGCTAAAGCATCGCCTCGATGCGCTGGGCGTCACGCTGCCGGTGCTGTACCGCCAGTACGTCGACCTCGTCGAGCCGGAGGGCGTGCAGTTCCTCGCCTTCGGTGAAGATCCGGACTTCTCGGGCTGCGTCGACGGCCTGGTGATGCTCGATCTCGCTTCGCTCAAGCCGGCCAAGCGGTCGCGGTACCTCGGCAAGGTCTGATATTCCAGACCGCCCGGGATGTGGCGTCGGTCGGGGGCTGGGGCTCGCGGCCGGCGTGCCCCGGGGACTTGCTGACCAAGGCGAAAAGATGTCGCGCGCAGGGCGCGCTCCTACGGGGGTGTTCGTGAAGGCGGCTGTTACCGCGACGGCGGTGTCGTCGGCATCTTAATGATTAAAATCAATGATTTGTGGTCATCCGCCGGGTGGCTAGGAAAAATTGGTATTTATCAAACCGGCGTGAAAACGTTACAAAAGTGTCATACAATGCCGTTAAAGTTGGCTTAACAACTGTCGCCACCGCGTCACGACTCGTGACCGGGTTCACATAGAGACGACACAGCCACCAGTTGGGGAAGTCCAAGCGAAGAGCGCCACCCGGCCCCTTGCCGAGTGCCCCTTCGTGCGGCCGAAGATTTTTTCGTTGCAAGCCACAGGGTCGACCATTAGATGAATAGCCGAATCCGCGCCAAACTTCTGCCGCTCGCGATCGCATCGCTGCTCGCGGCACCTGCTGCGTTCGCGCAGGAGACGTCCTCCACCATCAGCGGTCGCGTCCTGGACGCCAGCGGCCAGCCGGTGAGCAACGCCACCGTCACCATCGTGCACGAGCCCTCGGGCACGACGAAGACGACCGTCACGGATGCGGCCGGTCGCTATTCGGCTCAGGGTCTGCGCGTCGGCGGTCCGTTCGACGTCACCGCGTCGAAGGAAGGCACGCCGTCGGTCCGCCAGGACAACGTCTATCTCCAGCTCGGCGCCGACACGGCCGTGAACCTCACCGCCGGTGGCGCCGCCAGCGCCGCCGATGCCACCGCGCTGGGCGCGGTCACCGTGTCCGCGGTGTCGGGTCAGTTCACCTCCGAGAACAAGGGTCTCGGCACGAACATCTCGCAGGCCGAACTGAAGGCCGCGCCGTCGCCGAGCGGCAACATCGCCGACATCGCGCGCCGCGATCCGCGCGTCAACGTCGACCACGGCACGGGCGCCATCTCGGCCAACGGCCAGAACACGCGCCTCAACAACATCAAGGTCGACGGCCTGGGCGTCGGCGACCCGTTCGGCCTGAACTCGACCGGCATGCCGACCGTCGGCTCGCCGGTGTCGCTCGACACGATCGACTCGTTCAACATCTCGACCGCCAACTACGACGTCTCGTCGGACACCGTCGGTGCCGAGATCAACGCCGTCACCAAGTCGGGCACGAACGAATTCCACGGTTCGGCCTACTACGGCTTCAAGAACGCCAGCAGCATGGTCGGCAAGGCCGGCTGGCTCGACAACAACCGCGACTACACCGAGTTCGACCGTAACTGGAAGGCCGGTGCGACCGTCGGCGGTCCGATCATCAAGGACAAGCTGTTCTTCTTCGCCGGTTACGAGAAGGAAGAAGTCACGGGCCTGAGCTCGGGCGCCGTCAACGGCCTCGATCCGTCGCTCGCCACGTCGACGCTGAACAAGGTATCACCGGCCGACCTGCAGAAGATCATCGACGGCGCGCGCGCCCTCGGCCTGCAGCCGGGTACGACGGCAGCAAACGCCGGCACGCTGACCGACAAGCGCTACATCGCGAAGATCGACTGGAACATCACCGACGGTCACCGCATGAACCTTGCGTACTCGCGTACCAAGGAAGTGAAGCCCAACCCGCAGGGTAACGGCGTCAACTCGATCGGCCTGTCCAGCTACTGGTACACGGTCAACTCGGACATCAAGAACTACACCCTGCAGTCGTTCGACGACTGGGCCGACAATTTCTCGACGGAAACCAAGGTCGGTTACAGCGACTATCAGCTGAGCCGCTCGGTCGACACGCAGCAGCCGCAGATCACCGTTCGCGTGAACAACACGAACTTCCCGGCATCGGCGACGGGCCCCACCGTCAACCTCGGCGAAGACCAGTTCAGCCATTACAACAAGGCGTCGGTGAAGAGCCTGAACGCGATGTGGGCCGGTACGCTGTACCTCGACGACCACACCATCAAGGGTGGCGTCGAGTGGGAGCGCAACCGCATCTACAATCTGTTCGGTCGTACCGAATTCGGTGCGTACACGTTCGGCAACAACGGTGCGAACAACATCGCCAACGGGCTGTACAGCAACTACTCGCTGTACCAGCCGGCGCCGGGCTATTCGCTCAACGACATCGCCGCCCAGTGGGAGCTGCGCCGCCACACGTTCTTCCTGCAGGACACGTGGCAGCCGACCGAGGCCCTCTCGGTGCAGTTCGGCTTCCGCGTCAACAAGTACCTGACCGACGACAAGCCGCTCTACAACGCCGACTTCCAGCGCACGTTCGGCTTCAGCAACGCGAACACGATCAACGGCAGCAAGCTGGTCGAGCCGCGCTTCTCGTTCAACTACACCTTCGACAGCGAATACAAGACGCAGCTGCGCGGTGGCGTCGGCCTGTTCCAGTCCGATCCTCCGACCGTGTGGATGACGAACCCGTACCAGAACAACGGTATCAACATCGTCACCTACTCGTACGATCGCCAGGCGAATGGTACTTGCCGCCTCGGTGGTCAGTCGGTCGTCTGCCCGACGTTCAGCGCCGACCCGTTCAATCAGCCCACCAGCGGCCCGGGCACGGTGCCGCAGCAGGCCGTCGACACCGTCGACAAGAACTTCAAGCTGCCGAGCGTCTGGAAGTCGTCGCTGGCGTTCGATCGTGAACTGCCGTGGCAGGGCATCATCGGCACGATCGAGTGGCAGCACATCGAAGTGCAGGATGGCATCCTGTACCAGAACCTCAACCTCGGCGCGCCGACCGGCATCATGCCGGATGGTCGCTACACCTACGCCGGCTGCATCGGCGGTTCGACGCCGCTCAACGGTCCGGCCGCCACGAACTGCGCGACCGTCGTCAACGGTGTGAACAACCTCAATGGTGCGAACACCGGCGGCGCCAACGCCCGCTTCCGCCAGAACGGTCGCTTCGCCCAGGGCGTCACGTACCTGACGAACACCAAGAAGGGCGGTTCGGACACGGTCACGCTGTCGTTCTCGAAGCCGATGGCCGACGGCTGGGCATGGAGCATTGCGGCGACCGGCGGTCATGCAACCGAAGTGAACCCGGGCACCTCGAGCCAGGCCACGTCGAACTACTCGAACAGCGCCTGGTACAACCCGAACGAAGACGTCGCCTCCACGTCGAACACCAATATCGCGAAGCGCCTCAACGCCTCGCTGACGTGGCAGCACAACTTCTTCGGCGACTACGCCACGACGATCAGCGCGTTCTACGACGGCCACAGCGGCGTGCCGTACAGCTGGATCTTCGGCAACGACTCGAACGGCGACAGCTACTCGAAGGACCTGGCGTACATCCCGACCCGTGGAGATGGCACGATCTTCCGCAACGCGACCGGCTCGGCCGCCGCTTCGCAGGCGCTCGTCGACCAGTTCTACAGCTACATCCAGGGTGACGACTACCTGCGCAAGAAGCAGGGCCAGGTCGCTCGTCGCAACGGCGCCACCTCGGCCTGGGTCAACCAGATCGACCTCAGCCTGAGCCAGGAAATCCCGGGCATCTTCAAGGGCAACAAGGGTGAGATCCGTCTCGACGTCTACAACTTCCTGAACCTGGTGAACAAGGACTGGGGCCAGCAGTCGTACATCGGCTTCCCGTACACCCGCACCCTCGCCAACTTCGGTGGCGTGGATCCGGCCACGGGCAAGTACATCTACAACCTGCCGACCGACGCCAACGGCAACTACCAGCCGGGCCAGAAGGCGATCTACGACGCCCCGACCGACAACAGCGCGACCAAGGTCAACCCGGTCTCCCGCTGGTCGGCGATGCTGACGGTTCGCTACACGTTCTAAACGAAGGATTCGCCTGAAAGACGAGAAGCCGGCACCTGCAAGGGTGCCGGCTTTTTTCTTGGCCGTCCGGTCGCTGCCCTGGACGCGGCCCGAGACTTGACCCCCGCCGACGACTCGCGTGATCCTAGGCGGTCCGCTCCCGACCCGGGGCGGGGTTCGCCGCTAATTCGCGGTCAGAAGGAACGTAACACCATGAATGCCATCCAGTTCGGGGATCCGGTCAGCGGCAAGACCGTCAGCGCCCGCGTCTCCCCGGCCGGCGGTCTCGACATCCTTTCCCGCAACGAGGTCGCGCGCCTGCGCGACGCCAGCGGGTCCGGGTTGCACCAGCTGCTGCGCCGCTGCGCGCTCGCCGTGCTCACCTCCGGCAACCTCTCCGACGATCCGGGCTCGATCTTCGAGCAGTACCCGGACTTCGACATCCAGGTGCTGCAGGAAGACCGCGGCATCAAGATCGAACTGAAGAACGCGCCCGAGCAGGCGTTCGTCGACGGCCGCATCATCCGCGGCATCAACGAGTTGCTCGTCGCCGTCGTGCGCGACATCGTCTACATCTCCACGCAGCTGGAAGCCGGCGCGTTCGACCTCGACGACACCGTCGGCATCACGCACGCCGTGTTCGAGATCCTGCGCAATTCGCGCATCCTGCGTCCGCAGGTCGATCCCAACCTCGTCGTCTGCTGGGGTGGTCATTCCATCTCGCGCGACGAGTACGAGTACACCAAGCGGGTGGGTTACCAGCTCGGCCTGCGCGGCATGGACATCTGCACGGGCTGCGGCCCTGGTGCGATGAAGGGCCCGATGAAGGGCGCGACCATCGCGCACGCCAAGCAGCGTCGCAAGGGCAATCGCTACATCGGCATCACGGAGCCCGGCATCATCGCCGCCGAATCGCCGAACCCGATCGTGAACAACCTCGTGATCATGCCGGACATCGAGAAGCGTCTCGAAGCGTTCGTGCGCCTCGGTCACGGCATCATCGTGTTCCCGGGCGGCGTGGGCACGGCGGAAGAAATCCTGTACATGCTCGGCATCCTCCTGCTGCCGCAGAACAAGGGTATCCCGTTCCCGCTGATCTTCACCGGCCCGCAGAACTCGGCGGCGTACTTCGAGCAGATCGACCGCTTCCTGCGGCTCGCGCTGGGCGACGAGGTGGCGGAGCACTACCGCATCATCATCGACGATCCCGCGGCCGTCGCGCATGCGATGGTGTCCGGCGTCGACAAGGTGCGCAATCATCGCCTCGACAACAAGGACGCCTTCTTCTTCAACTGGGCGCTCGAGATTCCGCTGCCGTTCCAGCGGCCGTTCCGTCCGACGCACGAGGCCATGGCGTCGCTCGCCTTGCATCGTGGCCGTCCGCGTCACGAACTCGCGGCCGATCTGCGCCGCGCGTTCTCGGGCATCGTCGCGGGCAACGTCAAGGAAGAGGGCGTGCGCGCGATCGAGGCGCACGGTCCGTTCGTGATCGACGGCGAAACCGAGATCATGCGCGCGCTCGACGACCTGCTGAAGGCGTTCGTCGAACAGCACCGCATGAAGCTTCCGGGTGGCACGGCGTACGAGCCGTGCTACGTCGTCCGGACGTGATCCACGGCCGGCGCGGCGTCCTGCCGCGCCGGCCTTCCGGTGGCTGAATGTGGTGCGCGCCATGTGGCTTCGCATCACGACGTCTCCACGGCGCCGACCGGACGATGCGCGTCACTGGGACCACTGCCGGAGACGCCACATGCTCATCACCATTCTCATCGTCGTGCTGATTCTCGCCCTCATCGGCGGCCTTCCCACCTGGGGTTATTCCAGCGGTTGGGGCTATGGTCCCAGCGGCGGTATCGGCGTGATCCTCGCGATCATCCTCGTCTGCTGGCTGCTTGGCGTATTCTGACGAATCCGAATCGGCGGACCGTCGATCCGACGGTCCGCTTTTCAGCTGGCGCAGCGGACGCGCCGCCGGAGTTCGCCATGCCGCGTCCCCATCGCCCCGTACCCGATACCGAACGCCAGGCGCCGGGCACATCGCCGCCGCCCTACGATCACGAACCCGTCGAGCGCCCGGGCCCCGACCCCGATACCGACGGCGAGCCGCCGGAGACGTGATGGCGGCACGACGACCTCGCTGGCCCGGCGACATCCTTCCGCGATCCTTCTTCCATCGCGACCCGCGTGTCGTGGGCCCCGAACTCCTCAACAAGGTGCTCGCCTGCGCCGACGGCCGGGCAGGGCGCATCGTCGAAGTCGAAGCGTACTGCGGCGCGTTCGATCCGGCGGCACACACCTTCCGCGGCAAGACGAAACGCAACGCGGTGATGTTTGGTCCGCCGGGTCATATGTATGTGTACTTCACCTATGGCATGCACTGGTGCTGCAACACGGTGTGCGGCGACGACGGCGAGGGCGTCGGCGTCCTCATCCGCGCGCTCGAACCGATCGCGGGGCTGGAACGCATGCACGAGGCCCGGCCGAAAGTGCGGCGCGATCGCGAACTGTGCAGCGGCCCGGCCCGCCTGACCCAGGCGATGGGCATCACCGGCGAGCAGAACGGGATCGACCTCGTGCGGGCGAAGGAGGGCTACACGGTGCTCGACGACGGCATGCCCGCCCCGGAGAACGTCCCGGGCTCCGCGCGCATCGGCATCCGCGAAGGCACGGATCTGCTCTGGCGCTGGTACGTGGCGGGCAATCCCAACGTGTCGAGGGCCTGAGGCCTCGACTTGGCCTGCGTGGGGCGGCGATATACGCTCTGCCCGAAGTCCGGACCAGGAGCCCGCATGAAGCGCGCCATCGCCATCCTCATCTTCGCCCTGCTCGCGGTCGACGCCGCCGCGGCCGACACGTATCGGTTCGGCTCGCAGGTCATCTCCACGGGCGACAGCGAAGGCCGCCTGCGCCAGGTGGCCGGCAAGCCCGACCGGGAGACGCCCATCGAAGCCCGCCACGGCGGTCTGGAAGGGTACCGCCTCGAGTATTACCAGCGCGGCAAGTCGATACAGATCGAGGTCGTCGACGGCCGCGTGCGGTCGATCACGCAGATCGAAAGCTGAAAGATGCGCCCAAGCGTGAAGGTTTCTTCACGAATCCGTGAGTAGCGCGTGCGTACGGTCGGCGGTCCGGGAATACAGGTGTGGAAATGACCCAGGACAATCTCGACGAACTCCGTCGAAGCCATGAGCAGTTCCGATTGCTCGTGCAGGGCGTGGCCGACTACGCCATCTACATGCTCGATCCCGAGGGCAATGTCTCCAGCTGGAATTCGGGTGCGGAACGGATCAAGGGTTATCTCCCTGACGAGATCATCGGCTCGCATTACTCGGCGTTCTTTACGCCGGAAGACGTCGCCCGGCGCGAGCCGTGGGACAACCTCGTCGCCGCGCGCGAGGTCGGGCGGCTCGAAACCGAAGGCTGGCGCGTCCGCAAGGACGGCACGCGTTTCTGGGCGCACGTGATCCTCGACCGCATCGAGGACGAGTCCGGCAGGTTCGTCGGCTTCGCCAAGGTGACGCGCGACGTCACCGAGAAGCGCAACGCGGCGATCGCCCTGGAGCAGGCCCGCGAAGCGCTGTTCCAGTCGCAGAAGCTCGAGGCGGTGGGGCAGCTCACGGGCGGCGTGGCGCACGACTTCAACAATCTGCTCATGGCGATCCACGGCAACCTGGAGCTCCTCACCCATCGGGACGACCTTCCCGCCCGCGCCCAGACGCTGGTGGGCAACGCGCTGAACGGCGTGCGTCGAGGGGTCGCGCTCGTGCAGCGCATGCTCGCGTTCGCACGCCGGCAGCAATTGCACCTCGCGCCGGTCAGCATCCCCGACCTCGTTTATGGGATGTCCGACCTGATGCGCACGTCGCTCGGGCCGGCCATCGTCGTGGAGGCGAGCTTTCCGTTGTCGCTTCCGCCGGTGCTGGCCGACAGCAATCAGCTGGAACTGTGCCTGCTCAACCTGGGTGTCAACGCCCGCGACGCCATGCCGGACGGTGGCAAGCTGGTGATTTCCGCGCGGCCCGAGACACTGAGCGAGGACACCGTGCTCGGGTTGCCCGCGGGCGGCTACGTGCGTCTATCCGTGGCGGACGATGGCACCGGCATGGACGAAGCGACGCTCGCGCGCGCGACGGAGCCGTTCTTCACGACGAAGGGCGCGGGAAAGGGGACGGGTCTCGGCCTGTCGATGGTCCATGGCATCGTGCAGCAGTGCGGCGGGGCCATGCGTCTGAAGAGTTCGCAGCCCGGCGGCACCACCATCGACATCTGGCTGCCCGTCGCCGGCGCCACCGCCGCCGCGATGTCGCAGGGCTCGCAGGCGCAGGTCGAGCATGCCGGCCTGGCTAGGTCAGAGGATGCCATGGCGCCCTCGGTGCTCGTGGTCGACGACGATCCGCTCGTTCTCGCGACGACGGTGGAGATGCTCTGCTATGCCGGTTACGACGCCGTGGGGGTGTCGTCCGGGCAGCAGGCGCTCAGGTTGCTCGCGGAGGCGAAGGGCATCTCGATGATGGTCACCGACCAGGCGATGCCCGGCATGACGGGCGTCGAACTGGCCGCGCAGGTGACCGAGCGTTACCCCGATCTGCACATCGTGCTCGCCAGCGGCTACGCGGAGCTACCGGGCGACGCGCCGGGCATCCACGCCCGTCTGCAGAAGCCTTACGGCCGCACCGAACTCATCGCGTCGCTGCGTCGCTCTGAAACGGGCGTGGCCTAGACGGACGCGGACGACCGCAGATTCGTGACGTCGCGACGTGGCGGGCTGCCGAACATCCGCGCGTACTCGCGGCTGAACTGCGACGGGCTCTCGTAGCCGACCGCATAGGCGGCGGCTTCCGCGCTGGAGGCGTCGGCGAGCATGAGCCGGCGCGCCTCGTGCAGTCGCAACTGCTTCTGGTACTGCAATGGCGTCATCGACGTCACCTGCTTGAACTGGCGGTGGAACGCCGAGGTGCTCAGCTGGGCCAGCGACGCGAGTTCTTCGATCCGCACGGGCTCGGCGAAGCGGTCGCGCAGCACGCGGATGGCACCGATCACCCGACCCGGCGTGGCGTGACTGGCCGCGAGTCGCGCGAGCACGCCGCCTTGCGGACCCATCAGCATCCACGCGGCGAGTTCGCGCATGATCGCGGGCTGCAGGATCGGGATCGCGGCCGGGGTATCGGCCAGCTGGACCAGCCGGGTAACGGCGTCCGCGACCGGGCCGTCGATCCGGATCATCGCCGCCGCGGGCTCGTCGTCCGGGGCCGGCCGGGGGCGCGGCTCCATGGACGACATGACGTCGTGGAGCAGGGCGACATCCAGTTCCACGATCGCGCCGAGAAACGGCTCGGATGGGCTGGCCTGGGTCACCTCGCCGAGGGCGGGTGTGTCCACGCCCACCACCAGGGCCTGGCCGGCCCCGTAATCGACACGCCGCTCGCCGAACGTCGCCGTCTTCGAGCCCTGCGCCACGGCGCACAGGACGGGCCGGTAGACCAGCAGGTTCGGCATGCGCGCGGTTTCCGAGCGCAGGATGGTCAGGCCCGGGACGCCGGTCGCATACGGACTCTCGCCGGGCCGCCGGCTCGTGAAGAGCGTGAGGGCATCGATGAGCGCGTTCGGCATCGGGGTCTCCGGAGGTCGGGAGCAGGATCGGGCAAGAAGGGGGCGCCTTCCGGCATTCAGGGATCGTCGCCCGGCTTCTATGGTGGCGAGCATCCCACCAACCAAGGAACCTCGCCATGAACAGCACGCTTTCTTCCCGCCGGGTCGCCCTCGTCACCGGCGGCAGCCGCGGCCTGGGTCGCAGCATGGTCCTCGCGCTCGCCGCTCGCGGCGTCGACAGCATCCTGACCTATCAGTCGCGCCGCGACGATGCCGACGCCGTCGTCGCCGCCGTCCGCGAGGCGGGTGCGCGCGCGGTGGCGCTACCGCTCGACGTCGGCAACGCCGCCTCGTTCGCCGGATTCGTCGACGCGGTTGACGGTGCGCTGGCCGAACTCGGCGCGGCGAAATTGCACTACCTGGTCAACAACGCCGGCACCTCGCTGCACAAGACGTTCGCCGAGACGACCGAGGCCGAGCTGGACGGCATCTACGACGTGCACTTCAAGGGCCCGTTCCTGCTGACGCAAGCCCTGCTCGCGCGCATCGCCGACGGCGGCGGCATCGTGAACATCTCCAGCGGCCTCGCACGCTTCGCCGGCGCGCCGACGCCCGTGTACGGCGCGATGAAGGCCGCGGTGGAAGTGCTCACGCGCTACCTTGCGAAAGAACTCGGTCCGCGCGGCGTCACGGTGAACGCCGTCGCCCCCGGCGCCATCGCCACGGATTTCAGCGGCGGCGTGGTCAGGGACAATCCGGAGGTCCAGAAGATGGTGGTCGCGAACACGGCGCTCGGCCGCGTGGGCCTGCCCGACGACATCGGTCCGATGGTCGCTTCGCTGCTCGACGATGCGAACCGCTGGATCACCGGTCAGCGCATCGAGGTGTCCGGCGGCATGATGCTCTGACGGGTCACTCCTTGCGGCCTTCTTCGAGGCGCCAGCTGTCCGGGCAGGCGAGCTGGCGGCCCTGCGCGTCCACGAGGACGTGGGGCAGCTGGCATCGGCGCACTACGGCAAGGTCGATTCTGCGATAGAAATCGCTGCAGTGCGCCAGCTCGGTGGCTGGCCGCTGTGGCGAACCGATGATTCCGACGACCTTGCCGAGCGATCTCACCAGGTGGCAAGCCTCCGCCAGGTCCGAGTCGTTGGAGATGACGACGGCGCAGTCGTAAGCGTTGCTCCATGCGTCGTTGACCATGTGGACCGCAAGGTTCACGTCCGACCCTTTTTCCTCCCGATGCCACACTTCGGCATACCTGGAAGCCGGGGGAGGTGGAGGGTCAACCAAACGCCGACGCTTCGGCCGTTCCTTGAATGTTCCCCAGTGGACGACCACATCGCGCGCTCGTAGCGCACGAATGTAGAAATCCTGGCGCGTGGGCTTGCCCGGGTCGTCGTCGGTGGCTTTCACTCGCGCCGTGAAATAGCGGACGAGCCGTATCGTGTTGTGCGGCCGAAGAGCGGCCGAAGCAAGTGCATGGAGGTCGAGCCACTTGGCTCCGCGCCTGCCATCCAGCAACGAGTGAAAGAGATTGAAACCGTCGACGTAAACGGCAGTGCGCAATTTTCCATTCCTT
The DNA here is from genome assembly GCF_031456385.1 of Luteibacter sp. 3190. Lineage (NCBI taxonomy): Bacteria > Pseudomonadati > Pseudomonadota > Gammaproteobacteria > Lysobacterales > Rhodanobacteraceae > Luteibacter > Luteibacter sp. 3190. The sequence goes on from NZ_JAVDUO010000001.1 coordinate 245,074, forward strand.
AGAAAAGGCAACGCCACCCTCGAAGGGGTGGCGTGCGACCCGGCGGCAGAAGCCAGCGGGGATGTTCAGTTATGGTGCCCCGCGCGCTCGCAGCCGTCAATCCACGCTGTTTGTCGGGTTCAGCTCACGATGCAGTAAGACATTGGCAACGTGGGCCCGCCGGCGACTCGACCCGCGGCTCCGTGTTCCGCGAGCACCAAAGAAAAAGGCCGTGCATCGCTGCACGGCCTTTCAAAACCTGGCGCCCGAAGTTGGACTCGAACCAACGACCCCCTGATTAACAGTCAAGTGCTCTAACCGGCTGAGCTATTCGGGCGGGGAGCCACGTATTTTGTGGAAGAGCGGAGGGGCTGTCAAGCATCTTTACGCTTTCGTGAAGGCGCGGCGGCGCAGGTCCAAGCCTCGTCGGCTCTCGCCGTTCTGCGCCGTGCGAGGCCCGCATTCCCGATCACGATCGCGACGGCGCTGGAGGGTCGTCCTCGCAGGCAGAGGACGAGCGTCTGGTTGCTTGCCGGCGACGTGCCGTTCGGTTTGAAGTCGACCGAGGAGCGACCGTCCCGATGGACGAGGACGATCCGGTCGTCCAGCGCCGGCTGCCGCGCACCGCCGGGAAACGAGGGGCGGGCGATCCAGCCCCGGGTCCAGTCGGAGGAGGCGAGGCACGTGCGACCGTCCGCGCTCGCGCAGAGGGTGGTGGGCTGGTTTCGCCATACGGCGGCGGCCCGGGCGCGGCCGAGGGCGTCGAGGAGCGCTTCGGTGGACACGCGGAGGCGATGGCGCGCGATCGCGTCGCCGAAAGCGGGCAGGGCGCAGGCCAGCAACACGCCCGCGATGGCGAGGACCGCGAGCATCTCGACGAATGTGAACGCACGGGAGGCGCGATACCGCCGCATGGTCGCGTCCTGGGGTGACGGGCGGCCATCGTCGCGACCGGAGGGCCATCCCGGTGCGGGTGCGCCGCGTCACGGCACGTAGGCGCCGGCGCTTTAAACTCGTGGTCCGAACCAGCATATCGTCAGTCATGACCGATCGCTTCCAGCTCGTATCCCCGTTCAAGCCCTCCGGCGACCAGCCCGAGGCCATCCGCCGCCTCGTGGAGGGCTTCGAATCGGGCCTCGCCGCCCAGACGCTGCTCGGCGTCACCGGGTCCGGCAAGACCTTCACGATCGCCAACGTCGTCGAGCAGGTGCAGAAGCCGACGATCGTGCTGGCGCCGAACAAGACGCTGGCGGCGCAGCTCTATGGCGAGTTCAAGGAGTTCTTCCCGCACAACGCGGTGGAGTACTTCGTGAGCTACTACGACTATTACCAGCCGGAGGCCTACGTGGTCGCCTCGGATACCTTCATCGAGAAGGATTCGAGCATCAACGACCACATCGAGCAGATGCGTCTCGCGGCGACGAAGGCGCTGCTGTCGCGGCGCGATTCGCTGATCGTGGCGACGGTCTCGGCGATCTACGGCCTCGGCGATCCCGAGGACTACATGAGCCTGCGCCTGATCCTGTCGCGCGGCGAGCACATCGAACAGCGCGCGCTGATCCGCCAGCTCACCGAATTGCAATACGTGCGCAACGAGATGGAACTGCGCCGTGGTACGTACCGCGTGCGCGGCGAAGTGGTCGACGTGTTCCCGGCGGAGTCGGAGTCCGAGGCGCTGCGCATCGAGCTGTTCGATGGCGACGTGGAGAACCTGTCGCTCTTCGATCCGCTCACGGGCGAAGTGCTGCGCAAGGTGCCGCGGTACACCGTCTACCCGAAGACGCATTACGCGAGCACGCGGCAGAGCGTGCTCAACGCGATGGAGACGATCAAGGTCGAGCTCTCCGAGCGCCTCGAGCAGCTCTATCGCGACAACAAGCTGGTGGAGGCGCAGCGCCTCGAGCAGCGCACGCGTTTCGATCTGGAGATGATGGCGGAGGTGGGTTTCTGCCAGGGCATCGAGAACTACTCGCGGCACATGACGCGCCGTGGCCCGGGCGAGCCGCCGCCGACGCTGTTCGACTACCTGCCGCCCGACGCGCTCATGGTGGTCGACGAATCGCACGTGACCGTCCCGCAGCTCGGCGCGATGTACAAGGGCGACCGCTCGCGCAAGGAGACGCTCGTGGAGTTCGGCTTCCGCCTGCCGTCGGCGATGGACAACCGTCCGCTGCGCTTCGAGGAGTGGGAGCGTCGCGCGCCGCGCGCGATCTACGTCTCCGCGACGCCGGCGAAATACGAGCTGGAGCGTTCCGACGACAATGTGGTCGAGCTGGTCGTCCGTCCGACGGGTCTCATCGATCCGGAAGTGGAGGTGCGTCCGGTGCGCACGCAGGTCGACGACCTGCTCGGCGAAATCCATAAGCGCGTCGCGATGGGCGACCGCGTGCTGGTCACCACGCTGACCAAGCGCATGGCCGAGAACCTCACCGATTACCTCTCGGAGCACGACGTGCGGGTGCGGTACCTGCATGCGGACATCGACACGGTGGAGCGCACGGAAATCATCCGCGACCTGCGCCTCGGCGAGTTCGACGTGCTGGTCGGCATCAACCTGCTTCGCGAGGGCCTCGACATGCCCGAGGTGTCGCTGGTCGCGGTGCTCGACGCGGACAAGGAAGGCTTCCTGCGGTCCAACCGCTCGCTGATCCAGACGATCGGCCGCGCGGCGCGCAACGTGCGCGGCAAGGCGATCCTCTACGCGGACGAGATCACGAAGTCGATGCAGGAGGCGATGGACGAAACGGCGCGGCGTCGCGAGAAGCAGATGCAGTACAACGAGGCCAACGGCATCACGCCGAAGACCGTCGTGCGCCGCATCGCCGACATCATGGAAGGGGCGCGGGCCGACGTCGGTTCGCGCGGCAAGGGCAAGAAGGGCAAGGAGGCGAAGAAGGTCGCCGAGAGCGCGCCGGACTATGGCTCGCTGACGCCCGAGCAGGTCGGCTCGACGATCAAGAAGCTGGAGGCCCGCATGTACAAGCATGCGCAGAACCTGGAGTTCGAGGAGGCTGGCAAGTTGCGCGACGAGATCCACAAGCTGCGCGAGCGGGCCCTGCGCTGACACCGTCCACGGTCGTGGGGGCGGTTTTCGCGGAAAAGCGGCCGCCCCCCTTGCACACCCCGTCGACGGTCGGTAAACTACGCAGCTCTTCGGGCGGTTAGCTCAGCGGTAGAGCACTACCTTGACATGGTAGGGGTCACAAGTTCGATCCTTGTACCGCCCACCACTTCCCCTCATGGGAGTGGCACGAAGAAACGAGAAAGGAGCCGCGGGCTCCTTTTTTGTGCCCGCGTTTCGGGTGGTCGCGCCATCGGACGTGGTCGCCGTGGATACCGGCGTGCGCCGGTATGACGGGGCGTGAGGGGGCGGTGCCCACGTCCCCGGTCCGTGGCAGGCGATGACGCGTACGCTAGACTCCGCTTTTCATCGACGGAGCGACGCCAGTGGCCTATCTGCTCACCAAGTCCCTGCACATCGTCTTCGTCATCGCCTGGATGGCGACGGTGTTCTACCTGCCGCGGATCCTCGTCAACATCGCCGAGGCGGGTGCGGAGCCGGCGGTGAAGGCGCGCCTCGAACTGATGGGGCGCCGGCTCTACAAATTCGGGCACAGCATGTTCGGCCTGGCGTTCCTGTTCGGCCTCGTGCTCTGGCTGTACTTCCACATCTCCGGCGGCTGGCTGCATGCGAAGATCGCGCTGGTCGTGGTGATGCTCGGCTACTACGTCTGGTCGGGACGCCTGCTCAAGCGGAGCATCGCGGGCGGCGCCTTGCCGCCGGCGAAGACACTGCGCCTGTTCAACGAGCTGCCCGTGCTGGTGCTGCTGGCGATCGTCTACCTCGTCGTGGCGAAGCCTTTCTGACGTCTCGCGCCGCGAGACGCGGATGGGCGATGATCCGCTCCTGTCCGAACCGATCCGGAGCCGCCCGTTGAGCGACATGGACGACATCGCGCCGGGCCTGATGGTCCTGCACGGCAATCGACTCGAGGAACTGCGCGACGTGCTCGTCGCGTGGCTCCGCCGTGCGCCGCTCGCGCCGCTCGAAGACGAATGGGTGCTCGTGCAGTCCAACGGCATCGCGCAGTGGTTCCAGCAGGCGCTGGCGCGCGGCGTGGATGCCGGGGGGCTCGGGATCGCGGCGGCGGTGAACGTGCAGTTGCCGGGCCGGTTCCTCTGGAAGGCGTATCGCGCGGTACTGGGCGACGATGCGGTGCCGCCCGAGTCGCCGTTCGACAAGTCGCGGCTGGTCTGGCGCCTGATGCGACTGCTGCCGACGCTCGCGCGCGACGACGGCTTCGAACCGCTCGCCGGGTTCCTCGGTAACGAGGGCGACGCGCGGAAGTGCCACCAGCTCGCCGAGCGTCTCGCCGATCTGTACGACCAGTACCAGGTGTACCGCGCCGACTGGCTGGACGACTGGGCCGCCGGACGCGACGTGCTGCGCGACGCGCGTGGCGGGGCGCCGGCCATGGGTCCGGGCGATCGCTGGCAGGCCGCGCTCTGGCGCCGGCTGCTCGACGACGTGGGGCCCGGCGAGGCCGAGGGGCACCGTGCCGCGGTGCATGCGCGTTTCCTCCGCGCGACGGCGGCGGAAGGCGCGCGGCCGGCACGCCTTCCCCGGCGCATCGTCGTGTTCGGCATGTCGTCGCTGCCCCGGCAGACGCTCGAGGCGCTGTCGGCGCTCGCGCGCTGGTCGCAGGTGCTGCTCGTGGTGCTCAACCCCTGCCGTCACTATTGGGCCGACGTCGTCGACGACCGCGAACTGCTCCGCGCCGAGCGTCGCCGCCAGGCGCAGAAGGCCGGCATGCCCGCGCTGCCGTCGGACGCCGACATGCACCTGTATGCGAATCCGCTGCTGGCCGCGTGGGGCAAGCAGGGGCGCGATTACATCCGCATGCTCGACGAATTCGACCACCCCGAAACGTACCGCGAGCGGTTCACGGCGTGGGACCAGCGCATCGACCTGTTCGAGGAGCCCGCCGCCTACACGCTGCTGGCGCAGGTGCAGGGCGCGATCCTCGATCTCGAACCGTTGCCTTCCACGCCGCGCCCCGTCGCGCCCGACGACACCAGCATCGTCTTCCATGTCGCGCACGGCCCCCAGCGCGAGGTCGAGATCCTGCACGACCAGCTCCTGGCGCGCTTCGAGGCATCCGCGCGCGCGGGCGATCCGATCCTGCCGCGCGACGTGATCGTGATGGTGCCGGACATCGAGACCTACGGGCCGCACATCGACGCCGTCTTCGGTCGCGTGTCGCGTGACGACGCGCGCTACATTCCGTATAGCGTGGCCGATCGCGCCTCGCGCGGCACCGTTCCCGTGGTGATGGCGCTCGACATCCTCCTCGGCATGACGGAATCGCGCTTCACCGCCGGCGATCTCGCCGATCTCCTCGACGTGCCGGCCATCCGCGCGCGCTTCGACGTGGCGGTCGACGACCTGCCGCTGCTGCATCGGTGGATCGAAGGCGCGGGCGTCCGCTGGGGCCTCGACGCCGCCCAGCGCGCGTCGCTCGGCCTGCCGGCGCTGGAGCAGAACACGTGGCTCTTCGGTCTGCGCCGCATGCTGCTCGGCTACGCCGTGGGACGTGGCGCGGCCTGGCACGACATCGAACCGTACGACGAGGTCGGCGGCCTGGACGCGGGGCTGGTCGGGCCGCTCGCCGACCTGCTGCAACGCCTGGGCGACCACTGGCGCGCGCTGGCGGAGCCCGCGACGCCCGCCGCGTGGGCGCTGCGCCTGCGCGCGTTGCTGCGCGACTTCTTCACACCCGCCGAACCCGACGACAGCATCCGCATCGAACGCCTGCACGAGGCGCTCGACGCGTGGGAGCGCGCCTGCGCCGAAGCGGCGTTCGACGAAGCCCTGCCGGTCGACGTCGTGCGCGAAGCGTGGCTCGGCCAGCTCGACGACGGCGGCTTGTCCAAGCGGTTCCTTGCCGGCGCGGTGAGCTTCGGCACGCTGATGCCGATGCGCGCGATCCCGTTCCGCCTCGTCTGCTTGCTCGGCATGAACGACGGCGATTATCCGCGCGCGCGCCCGCCGATGGATTTCGACCTGATGTCGCGCGCCGGCGCCTGGCGTCCGGGCGACCGTTCGCGCCGCGAGGACGACCGCTACCTGTTCCTCGAAGCGTTGCTTTCCGCACGCGACGCGCTGCACATCGGCTGGGTCGGCCGCAGCGCCCGCGACAATGCGGAGCGCATGCCTTCGGTGCTGGTTGGCCAGCTTCGCGACTACCTCGCCGCCGGCTGGCGCGGCGCGGATGATGCCTCGCCCCTGTCGCGCCTCACGGTCGAGCATCCGTTGCAGCCCTTCAGCCGCGGTTATTTCCGCGAGGGCGACGAGCGCCTGTTCACCTATGCGAGCGAGTGGCGCCAGGCGCATGACGGCGCCGTGTCTGTGCCGGATGCCGCGCTGCCGCCCTTCGTGGTCGAACGCCCGATCGGCTTCGCCGTGCTGTGGCGCTTCCTGCGCCATCCGGTGCGCGAGTTCTTCCAGTCGCGCCTCGGCGTGCGCTTCGACATCGCCGACGTGGCCGCCGACGACCTCGAGCCGTTCGCGATCGACGGTCTCGGCCGCTTCGCCATGACCGACATGGTGCTGCGCGCGGCGGTCCGGGGTGACGGTCCGGCGAGCGCCTCGATCGCGGATGCGGCCGCTCGGCTGCAGCGCAGCGGTCTGCTGCCGATGGGCGCGTTTGCCACACCGGTACGGCGCGACATCGAGACGACCGCCGGCATCGTCGTCGGTCGCCATGCCGCCGAGCGGCGCGCCTGGCCGCACGATGCGGGCAAGCGCGAGATCCGCCTCGAGGTCGCCGGCGTCGTGCTGGAAGACTGGCTGGCCGATCTGCATGCCGATGCGTCGGGCCGTCTCGCGTCGTTGCTGCTGTCCCCGTCAGCGGTGCTTGGCGACGACGGCACGCCGAAGGCGCATCGGCTCGTCGCGCCTTGGGTCGATCACCTCGTGGCGCAGGCCGCCGGTGTCGCGCTGGAAACGCGTTACATCGGTCCCGACGCGACGATCGTCCTGGATGCCATGGATGCCGATCACGCGCGGCGGATGCTCGACACGCTCGTGCGCGCATGGCGGGAAGGCATGCGCATGCCACTGCCGGTCGCCGTGAGGACGGCGCTGGCCGCGCTAGGCGCCCCGGCCGACGAGGCGCGCACGGCGGCCCGCCACGCCTACGAAGGCGTGCACGAACGCACGCGAGGCGAAGTCGACGGCGATCCCTATCTGTCGCGGGCGTGGCCCGATTTCGCCGCGCTGGAGGGGGCCGGCTTCGATCGCTGGCTGCAGCCGTACCGCGACCTGCTCGCCGCGCTGCGCGTGGAGGCCGCATGAGCGTCGACACGCGGCCCCTGCGCCCGCTGGCGATGCCACTCGACGGCGTGCGCCTGATCGAGGCCAGCGCGGGCACCGGCAAGACCTGGACGATCGCGGCGCTCTACGTGCGCGCGATGCTGGGCCACGGCATCGACCGTCCGCTGTTGCCGCCGCAGGTGCTCGTCGTCACCTTCACCGAGGCGGCGACACAGGAGCTGCGCGAACGCATCCGCGCACGCCTGGTCGACGCGGCGCGCGCGTTCCGGGCGGGCAGGGCGGAGGAGCCGTTCCTCGACGAACTGATGGCCGAATACGCGCCGGACGACCACGCCGCCTGCGCGCGACGGCTCGAACTCGCCGCGCAATGGATGGACGAGGCCGCGGTCTTCACCATCCACGGCTGGAGCCAGCGCATGCTGACCCAGCACGCGTTCGGCAGCGGGCACGCCTTCGCGCAGACGCTGGAGCCCGACGAGAGCGAACTGCTCGCCGAATGCGTGCGCGACTACTGGCGACAGGCCTTCTATCCGCTCGACGAGGGCCGGCTCGCGCCGATCCTCGAGGAGTGGCGCACGCCCGAGGCGTTGCTCCGCTCGCTACGGCCGCTGCTTGGTGGCGGCGAGACGACGTTGCGCGTCAACGGCGACGTGTTGCCGCACGAGGTCGACATGGCGGCGACGCTCGCCGGTCGGGCGGCGTGGGACGAGGAAGCGGCGCGGCGCCTCGCCGATGCCGCCCGTTCGTGGCTGGCCGACGCCGACGCGCTCGAAGCGCTGCTGACGGAGGCCGTGCGCGGCAAGGTGTTGCACAACGGCTGGTACAAGCCCGACCGCATGCCGCTCGACCTCGCGGCCATGCGTCGCTTCGCCATCAGCGGCGACGCCGCGGGCTTCGATATCGCGCGCTATGCGACGGCGCGGCTGGCGAAGGCCACCGGCAAGGGAAAGACGCCGCCGTCCCATCCCGCGTTCGGCGCCCTCGATCACTGGCAGGCATGGCAGGCGGGCAAGGTGGGCGTGCGTCACGTGGTGCTGGCCGATGCGTTGCGCTGGGTGCGCGAGCGTTTCGCCGCGCAGAAACGCCGCCGCGCGCAGATCGGTTTCGACGACCTGCTGCTGCGCCTCGACCGCGCGCTGGCGGCGCCGTCCGGCGCCGATCTCGCGGCGACGATCCGCGGCCAGTATCCGCTCGCGCTCATCGACGAATTCCAGGACACCGATCCGCTGCAGTACCGGATCTTCCGCGCGATCTACGGCGAGGCGCCCGAGCAGGGCCTGCTGCTGATCGGCGATCCGAAACAGGCGATCTACGCGTTCCGCGGCGCCGACATCCATACCTACCTCGCGGCACGCCGCGAGGCGCGTCCGCCGCATTACAGCCTCGACACCAACCACCGCTCCAGCGAAGGGATGGTCGCCGCGGTGAACGCCGTGTTCGGCCGTGCCGAGGCGCACGCCACGGGCGCGTTCCATTTCGACGACCGCGGGCTGCCCTTCGTTCCCGTGCAGGCGCGCGGACGCAAGGAGGCCTTCACCGTCGACGGCGAACCGCAGCCGGCCATGCAGCTGTGGCTGCTCGACGACGAGGCGCCGGTCGGCGTGCGGATGTACCGCGACCAGATGGCGGGGGCGTGCGCCGCGCGCATCGTCGAGCTGCTGCAGGCCGCGGATCGCGGCGCGTGCGGCTTCACGGGCGCCGACGGCACGTTCGTGCCGCTGAAACCGGCCGACATCGCGATCCTCGTGCGCAGCCACAACGAAGCCGCCGAGATGCGCGCGGCCCTGACGCAGCGGCGCGTGCGCAGCGTGTTCCTGTCGGATCGCGACTCCGTGCTGGAGAGCGTGGAAGCGCGCGACGTGCTGCTCTGGCTGCGCGCCGTGGCGGAGCCGTCGTCCGACGTCGCCATGCGCGCGGCGCTCGCCACCCGCAGCCTCGGTCTGGGTTACGGCGAGCTCGAACGACTGAACGTCGACGAGCGGCACTGGGAGCGGCGTGGCCAGCAGCTGTTCGAGCTGCGCGAGGTCTGGCGGCGCGGCGGCGTGCTGGCGACGCTGCACCGGTTCCTCCATGTGTTCGACCTGCCGGCGCGCCTGCTCGCCGCGGCGGGGGGCGAACGCGCGCTGACCAACCTGCTTCACCTCGCGGAACTGCTGCAGCAGGCGGCCGCGAAGATCGAGGGCGAGCAGGCGCTGATCCGTCACCTCGCCGAGCGGATCGCGGATGTCGCGAGCCATCACGGCGACGACCAGATCGTGCGCCTCGAAAGTGACGACGACCTGGTGAAGGTCGTCACCATCCACAAGTCCAAAGGCCTCGAATACCCGCTGGTGTTCCTCCCGTTCGCCTGCGCCTCAGGCGCGGCGCGGGGAGGGCAGGGATATCGCTACCACGACGGCGAAGGCGCGCAACTGGAATTGTTGTCCGCCAGCCACGACGACGCCGGCGACGCCGTGCGCGAGGCGAAGGAGGCCGCGGAGCGCGCGGCCCTGCAGGAAGACCTTCGCCTGCTCTATGTGGCGCTTACCCGCGCGCGGCATGCCTGCTGGATCGGCGTCGCGCCTGTCTGCCACAACCCGTCGAAGAAGCCGCAACTGCACCGCGGCGCCTTCGGGCACCTGCTGACGGGCGGCGCGGAGATCGACAACGGCGCCATCGAGGGGCTTCTGCGCGATCTCGCGCGCGAGCACCCGTCGATCGCGCTGGACTACATGCCGGCACCGCACGACACGCCGTACGTGCCGCTGTCGCGCGACGACGCCCCGCGTCCCGCGCGCGAACCGCGAATCGCCCGCGCCAAGCCCTGGTGGATCGCGAGCTACAGCGCGCTTCGGCATGCGGACGATGCGGTGCCCGCTCCCGAGACCGCGACGGACGACATCATCGTCGAGTACGCGGCCGAGCCGGTCGCCGCGGCGCCCGATGCCACGTCGATACACGGATTCGAGCGCGGCGCGGAAGCCGGCACCTTCCTCCACGATCTCCTCGAATGGATCGCCGAGGAGGGCTTCGCCGCCATCGCAACGGATCCCGCGCGCCTGCGCGACACCGTCGCGCGGCGCTGCGAGCGCCGTGGCTGGGAGCGGCACATCGACGTGCTGACGGACTGGCTGCTCGTGCTGCTGCGTACGCCCCTGGCGCTACCCGACGGACGGACGTTCGCGCTCGCGGCGCTGGACGACGCACGCCGGTACCGGGCGGAGCTCGAGTTCCTCTTCGAAGCGCGCGGTGTCGACACGCTCGCCCTGGATCGCATCGTGCGTGCGCACACGCTCGACGCGGCGCCGCGGCCGGCGCTGGCCGCCGACACCGTCAACGGCATGCTCAAGGGCTTCATCGATCTCATCGTCGAGCACGAGGGCCGCTGGTACGTGGCCGATTACAAATCGAACTGGCTGGGTACCGACGAGCGAGCCTACACCGCCGATGCCATGCGGCGTTCGATCCTCGACGCCCGCTACGAACTGCAGTACGCGCTGTACCTGCTCGCGCTGCACCGGCAGCTGCGCGCCCGCCTCGGCGGCGCCTACGACTACGACACGCACGTCGGCGGCGCGGTGTACCTCTACCTTCGCGGCGTCGACGGGCGCGGTCATGGCGTGCACGTCGAGCGTCCGCCGAAGGCCATGATCGACGCGCTCGACGCGCTGTTCGACGGAGTGCCCGCATGACGGCCGACATCGGTGCGTGGCTCGACCGCGCGGTGGACGATGGGCGACTCCGCCGCGTCGACCGCGCCTTCGCACGCTTCCTCGCGACGCTCGATCCGCAGAGCGATCCCCGCGTCCTCGCCGCCGCGGCGCTGGCGAGTCGCGAGCTGGGCGAGGGCCACATCTGCGTCGACGCGCGCGCGCTGCCGCTCATGGACGCGTCGCTGGCCGGCGCGGAGGACTGGCTGGCCGCATCGCCCCTCGTCGGTGGCCCCGACGGAGATCCGGCGACGCCGCTCGTCCTCGACGCCGGCTGGTTGTACCTGCGGCGGTTCTGGCGCGACGAGGCCAGCGTGGCGGCGGGGATACTCGCGCGTCTCGACGCCTTGCCCGTGCCCGATGACCTCGGCGACGAACTGGCCCGCCTCTTCGTCGCCGACGGCGACGGGCCCGACTGGCAGAAGATCGCGTGCGCGATCGCGGTGCGCGGATCCTTCGCGGTCATCACGGGTGGGCCGGGAACAGGCAAGACCACGACAGTGGTGCGGCTGCTCGGTCTGCTGCAGACGCTCGCGTTCCGCAACGGCATGCCGCGCCTGCGCGTGCGGCTCGCGGCGCCGACGGGCAAGGCGGCGGCGCGACTCAACGCGTCGATCGCGGGGCAGATCGAGCGCCTCGACGTCGACGATGCGATCAAACAGGCGATCCCGGCCGAAGTGACCACATTGCATCGTCTGCTCGGTAGCCGGCCGGACAGTCGGGCGTTCCGCCACGATCGCGACAATCCGTTGCATCTCGACGTGCTCGTGATCGACGAGGCGTCGATGATCGACCTCGAGATGATGTCCGCCACGCTCGATGCGTTGCCGGCCGGTGCGCGGCTCGTTCTCCTGGGCGACAAGGACCAGCTGTCGTCGGTGGAGGCGGGCGCCGTCCTCGGCGACCTCTGCGCTCGCGCGGACCGCGGTCATTACGACGTGGCCACGCGCGACTGGCTCGCGCGCACCTGCGGCGTGGATGTCGCCGCCTGGACCGACGCCGCCGATGCGCGTCCGCTCGACCAGCACGTCGCGATGCTGCGACGGAGCCGGCGTTTCGGCAGCGAGAGCGGCATCGGCGCGCTCGCCGCGGCGATCAACGCGGGCGACGCGGTGGCGGTGCGCGAGGTGTTCGCCGCCGCGCCGGCGGACATCGCGATGCGTCCCGCCACACCCGCCGCGATCGCCACGCTGGCGATCGACGGTCGCGGTGACGCGCCCGGTTACGCGCACTACCTGCGCGAGCTGGAGGCCACACGCCCTGCCGCCGACGCGGCGGACGACGCGTTCACGGCGTGGGGCGCCGCCACGCTGCGCGCGTACGCGCGGTTCCAGTTGCTCTGCGCGGTGCGCCACGGCGAGGCCGGCGTGGAAAAGCAGAATGCGCGCATCGCGCAGGGGCTGCTGGAGCGGGGGCTTATCGACGCCGTGGATGGCTGGTACGAAGGCCGTCCCGTCATGGTCACGCGCAACGATTACGCGCTGGGTCTGATGAACGGCGACGTCGGCATCACGCTGTGGATCCGCGACGCGCAGGGCGGCATGGCGCTGCGCGTGGCGTTCTCGGTGATGGACGAGGGCGGCGGCGAACGCATCCGCTTCGTCGTGCCGAGCCGGCTCGCGGCGGTAGAGACCGTGTACGCGATGACGGTGCACAAATCGCAGGGTTCCGAGTTCGAGCACACGGCGCTCGCGCTTCCGGCCGAGCCGTCGCCGGTGCTGACCCGTGAGCTGGTCTACACCGGCGTGACCCGCGCGCGTAGCCACTTCACGTTGCTCGCGTCGCCCGACATCTTCGACCACGCCGTCCGGCAGAAAACCCAGCGCGCGTCAGGCCTGCTCCGCCGGCTGAATCGATGAGTTGTAGGAGCGCGCCCTGCGCGCGACATCTTTTGGGGCCGTGCGCCACAGGTCCTGTCACGCCTCGCGAGAAGCTGTCGCGCGCAGGGCGCGCTCCTGCGATCGTGCCGACTCATTCCACGCCGTAAAACCCCTTGTACCACTCCGCGAACTTCCGCAGACCCTCGTCGATCGGCGTCGACGGCGCATAACCCACGTCGCGCCGTAGCGCCGATACGTCGGCCCACGTGTCCGGCACGTCGCCCGGCTGCATCGGCAGCAGGTTCTTCTCCACGCTGCGGCCCAGGTGTTTTTCCAGTGTGGCGATGAAGTCGAGCAACTGCACCGGTTCGTCGTTGCCGATGTTGTAGACGCGGTACGGCGCGGCGGACGTGCCGGGATTCGGCGACACCGGGTCGTAGGACGGATCGGCCTCGGCCGGATGGTCGAGCGTGCGGATCACGCCCTCGACGATGTCGTCGATGTACGTGAAATCGCGGCTGTGCTGGCCGTGGTTGTACACGTCGATCGGATCGCCGCGCACGATGCGGCTGGCGAACAGGATCGGCGACATGTCCGGGCGCCCCCACGGGCCGTAGACGGTGAAGAAGCGCAGGCCCGTGGTCGGGAGGCCGAAGAGATGGCTATAGGTGTGCGCCATCAGCTCGTTCGATTTCTTGGTGGCGGCGTAGAGGCTGACCGGATGGTCGACGGCGTCCTCGACCGCGAACGGCATCTTCCGGTTCGCGCCATACACCGAGCTCGACGACGCGTAGACCAGGTGCCCGACCGTGTGCCGCCGGCAGGCCTCGAGGATGTTGACGAAGCCCACGAGGTTGCTCTGCACGTAGGCGTGCGGATGCGTCAGCGAGTACCGCACGCCCGCCTGCGCCGCGAGGTGCGCCACGCGCTCGGGCTGGAAATCGGCGAACGCGCGGTCGACCGCGGCCTGCTCCGAAAGATCGGCCCGCACGTGGGTGTACCCCGGATGGTCGATGAAGCGCGCCAGGCGCGCTTCCTTCAGGGCCGGGTCGTAGTAATCGTTGTGGTTGTCGAAACCCAGCACCGTGTCGCCGCGGGCGAGCAGGCGTTCGGTGAGGGCCGAGCCGACGAAGCCGGCACTGCCGGTGACCAGGATGCGCATGGGGTAGGGCCTGCGGGGTAGGGCGGCCGCACAGTGTAACGGACCCCTTTATTGACACGGGAGCAGCCCTGATCTAGTTTTCGGCAGATAACCACGAACGAAGGTGGCCCGCGGCAACGCCGGCCGAGTGTGCGACATGCGGACTACGCGCTTCCCAACCTGAGCCCCCGCCACGTCTTCGTCACCATCGAAGGGCGCCTGGCGCCCTTTTTGTTTTCCGGAAACACGCCTCCCATGATCCAGATCACGCTACCCGACGGCAGCCAGCGCCCGTTCGAGCATCCCGTTTCCGTGCAGGACGTCGCCGCCTCCATCGGCGCCGGCCTCGCCAAGGCCACCCTCGCCGGCAAGGTGGACGGCAAGCTGGTCGACGCCAGTTACACCATCGACCGCGACGCCGCGCTCGAGATCGTCACCGACAAGAGCCCCGAGGCGCTGGACATCCTGCGCCACTCCACGGCCCACCTGCTGGGCCAGGCCGTGCAGCGCCTGTTCCCCGGCGCGCAGGTCACGATCGGCCCCGTGGTCGAGAACGGCTTCTATTACGACTTCGCGTACGAGCGCCCGTTCACCCCGGACGACCTGGGCGCGATCCAGGCCGAAATGGAGAAGATCGTGAAGGAGGAGATTCCGGTCACGCGCTCCGTGAAGACCCGCGACGAGGCGATCCGCTTCTTCCGCGGCATGGGCGAGGAGTACAAGGCCCAGATCATCGAGAGCATCCCGGCCAACGAAGAGCTTTCGCTCTATACGCAGGGCGAGTTCACCGACCTCTGCCGTGGTCCGCACGTGGCCAACACGGGCAAGCTGCGCGCGTTCAAGCTGATGAAGGTCGCGGGCGCCTACTGGCGCGGCGATTCCAACAACGAGATGCTGACGCGCATCTACGGCACGGCCTGGCTCAACGACAAGGATCTGAAGGCCTACCTGCACCAGCTCGAAGAGGCCGAAAAGCGCGACCACCGCCGCATCGGCAAGCAGCTGGACCTCTTCCACATGCAGGAAGAAGCCCCGGGCATGGTGTTCTGGCATCCCAAGGGCTGGGCGATCTGGCAGGCGGTGGAGCAGTACGTCCGCGGCGTGTACCGCAAGAGCGGCTACCAGGAGGTCCGCGGTCCGCAGATCATGGACGTCAGCCTCTGGAAGAAGTCGGGCCACTGGGACAACTACCAGGAGAACATGTTCTTCACCGAGTCGGAGAAGCGCACGTACGCCCTGAAGCCGATGAATTGCCCGGGTCACGTGCAGATCTTCAACACGAACCTGCACAGCTACCGCGACCTGCCGATCCGTTACGGCGAGTTCGGCGGCTGCCACCGCAACGAGCCGTCGGGCGCGCTGCACGGCATCATGCGCGTGCGCGCCTTTACGCAGGACGACGGCCACATCTTCTGCACCCCGGCCCAGATCGAGGGCGAGGTGGCGGCGTTCCATGCGCAGGCCATGAAGGTGTACGAGGACTTCGGCTTCAACGACATCGCGATGAAGATCGCGCTGCGCCCGGACAAGCGCATCGGCACGGACGAGGTCTGGGACAAGGCCGAGCACGCCCTGCGCGCGGCCCTGTCGGCCGCCGGCGTGGCATGGGAGGAGCTGCCGGGCGAGGGCGCCTTCTACGGCCCGAAGATCGAGTACCACATGAAGGACTCCATCGGCCGCGCCTGGCAGGTGGGCACGATGCAGGTGGATTTCATGATGCCCGAGCGCCTCGGCGCCGAGTACGTGGACGAAAACAGCCAGCGTCAGCATCCCGTGATGCTGCACCGGGCCATCGTGGGCTCGATGGAGCGCTTCATCGGCATCCTGATCGAACACCATGCCGGGTTGCTTCCGACCTGGCTCGCCCCCATTCAGGCGGTGGCGTTCAGCATCACGGACGCACAGGCCGATTACGTGCAAGACGTCACGCAAGCCCTTGTAGGAAAAGGCTTCAGGGTGCAGGCTGATTTGCGCAACGAAAAAGTCGGATATAAAATCCGCGAGCATACGTTGCAGAAGGTTCCCTATCTGATCGTGGTCGGCGACCGCGAAAAGGAAACGGGTACCATATCCGTACGTACCCGCGGCGGCGAAGACCTCGGCAGCATGCCGGTGGCTCAGTTCGTCGAACGTTTGGAAGCCGAGACCCGCCGCTAGGCCGCGGGTCCGGTATTGGGATCATTCTTCTGGAGGATAGCGGTATCGCTACGACCGATAACAAGGGCAATCGCAAGAACAACGAGATCCGCGTTCCGCGGGTTCGCGTGCTGGGCGCCGAAGGCGAGCAGATGGGCATCATGGACACCCGTGACGCCATCCGTGCCGCCGAGGACCTCGGCATGGACCTCGTCGAGATCCAGCCGAACGGCGATCCGCCGGTCTGCAAGATCATGGATTACGGCAAGTTCAAGTTCGAAGCCCAGAAGAAGGCCTCCGCTGCCAAGAAGAAGCAGAAGCAGGTCGAGATCAAGGAAGTGAAGTTCCGCCCGGTCACCGACGAGGGCGACTACCAGATCAAGCTGCGCAAGATGCGCGAGTTCCTCGAAGAGGGCGACAAGGTCAAGGTCACGATCCGCTTCCGCGGCCGTGAAATGTCCCACCAGGACCTCGGCCAGAACCTCGCCCGCCGCGTCCAGACGGACATCGGCGAAGACGGCGTCGTCGAGTCGTTCCCGCGCCTCGAAGGCCGCCAGATGGTCATGATGATCGGCCCGAAGAAAAAGGCCTGATCCTCCTGCCTCCCGTGGGAGCGCACCGGGGCGCGAACGCTCTTCGCCCCGGTCCGCGTGCCGGCGCGCCACTCCGCAGGCCGGTGTGAACGGCGCTCGCGACCAGGTCCGCTCCTACACATACCTTTAAGATTCGTGTATCATCGCCGGCTCGGTCCGTATGGATGGGCCGATCCACCGTACCCGGCAGGAAGGAAAGTGCAGGCCCTTCAGGGTCTTGCCGCCGGATCAGTCAGCAACCGAATACGGAGCATTCCGATGCCCAAGATCAAGACCAACCGGGCGGCCGCGAAGCGTTTTCGCAAGACCGCGTCCGGCAAGTTCAAGGCCGGTCACGCCTTCAAGTCGCACATCCTGACGAAGAAGTCGACCAAGCGTAAGCGCGGCCTGCGCGCTCCCAACCACGTCAAGGCGTGCGACACCAAGGGTGTGGCTCGCATGTTGCCGTATCTCTGAGGGAGGGCTGAAAAATGGCTCGTGTTAAGCGTGGTGTTACCGCCCGTCGTCGTCACAAGAAGATCATCGGCCGTGCCAAGGGCTACTACAACGCCCGTCGCAAGGTTTTCCGCGTAGCTAACCAGGCCGTCATCAAGGCCGGTCAGTACGCCTACATCGGCCGCAAGCAGCGCAAGCGTCAGTTCCGCGCGCTGTGGATCGTCCGTATCAATGCCGCCGCCCGTCAGTTCGGTCTGTCGTACAGCCGCCTGATCAACGGTCTGGCCAAGGCCAACATCTCGGTCGACCGCAAGGTCCTCGCCGATCTGGCCGTGCACGACATCAAGGCGTTTGGCGCGATCGCAGAGAAGGCCAAGGCCAGTCTGGCTGCGTAATCCGCTTTACCACGCGCGGTAGTCTTATCGCGCGAAGATGGATGACGTGGGGAGAAGGCCTTGCCTTCTCCCCATTTCTTTTTCCACGTCAGGAAAACCGATGGAATCGATCGAGAACATCGACGCGTCCCTCAAGGACATCGAAGCCGCCGCCACCCTCGATGCGCTGGACGCCGTCCGCGTCGCGCTGCTGGGCAAGAACGGCGCGGTCACGGCGGCGCTCAAGGCACTGGGCCAGCTGACGGGCGACGAGCGGAAGGCCCGCGGCGCCGAGGTCAATCGCGTCAAGGAACGCCTGACCGACGCCATCGCCGCGCGCAGGCAGTCGCTCGAACAGGCCGAGCTGGATCGCCGCCTCGCCTCCGAACGCATCGACGTGACCCTGCCGGGACGCGATGGCGAATACGGTGGCATCCACCCGATCACGCGCGCGCTCGAGCGCATCGCCGACATTTTCGGTCGCCTCGGCTACCAGCGTGCCGACGGCCCGGAAATCGAAGACGACTGGCACAACTTCGAGGCGCTGAACTTCCCGCCGCATCATCCCGCGCGCGCGATGCACGACACCTTCTATTTCGGTGACGGCCGCCTGCTGCGCACGCACACCTCGCCCGTGCAGATCCGCTCCATGCAGGGCCGCCAGCCGCCGATCCGCATCATCGCGCCGGGCAAGGTCTACCGCAGCGATTCGGATCAGACGCACTCGCCGATGTTCCACCAGATCGAAGGCCTGCTGGTCGACGAGACCTCCAGCTTCGCCGACCTCAAGGGCACGCTGGCCGAGTTCGTGCGCGCGTTCTTCGAGCGCGACTTCGAGATGCGCTTCCGCCCGAGCTATTTCCCGTTCACCGAGCCGTCCGCGGAAGTCGACATCCGCTGGGATGCCGAAGACGGCAGCACGCGCTGGCTCGAGGTGCTCGGCTGCGGCATGGTCCATCCGACCGTGCTGGCCAACTGCGGCATCGACCCGGAACGCTACACGGGCTTCGCCTTCGGCCTCGGCGTCGAACGCTTCGCCATGCTGCGCTATGGCGTGGGCGACCTGCGCGCGTTCTTCGAGAACGACCTGCGCTTCCTGCGTCAGTTCGCCTGACCCGCATCGACGCGTGGCCGGCCGGCGGCCGGCCACGGATCCCACGTTAACGAGTCGCTCCCATGAAATTCTCCGAAAACTGGCTACGCGAACTGGTCACCATCGATGCCGACCGTCCGGCGCTGGTCCACGCGCTGACGATGTCCGGCCTCGAAGTCGAAGAGGTCACGCCGCTGGGTGACGGCCTCGACGGCGTGGTCGTCGCGCAGATCGTCGAAGCCGCGAAGCATCCCGAGGCCGATCGCCTGCAGGTGTGCAGGGTGGACGCGGGGCAGGGCGAACTCCTGCAGATCGTCTGCGGCGCGCCCAACGCCCGCGTCGGCATCCGCGTGCCGCTCGCCATGGTCGGTGCCACGCTGCCGGGTGGCGTCGCCATCAAGGCGGCGAAGCTGCGCGGCGTGGAATCGTTCGGCATGCTCTGCTCGGCGAAGGAGCTCGGCGTCGACGCCGACGCCTCCGGCCTGCTCGAACTGCCCGCGGATGCGCCCCTCGGCACGCCGCTGGCCGCGTACCTCGGGCTGCCCGACGCCAGCATCGAACTCAAGATCACGCCGAACCGGCCGGACGTGCTCGGCCTCTACGGCCTGGCGCACGACGTCGCCGCGCTGTTCGGCAGCCAGGTGAAGGCGATCGGCGGCGGCGACGCCCCGGTCACGTCCACGGCCACCCGCGCGGTGAGGCTGGAAGCCGGTGCCGACGCGCCGCGTTACCTCGGCCGTGTGATCGAGGGCGTCGACGCCAGCGCCCGTTCGCCGCTCTGGCTCGCCGAGAAACTGCGCCGCGCGGGCATCCGCCCCATCAGCGCCATCGTCGACGTCACGCAGTACGTGATGCTCGAACTCGGCCATCCGCTGCATGCGTTCGACAACGGCAAGCTGTCCGGCGCGGTCGTCGCGCGCCACGCGCGCGACGGCGAGACGCTCAAGCTGCTCGACGGCAGCGAGGCGAAGCTCGACCCGTCGTTCGTCGTGATCGCCGACGAGGCGAACGCGCTCGCGGTGGCCGGCGTCATGGGTGGCATGGATTCCCGCGTCACGGACGACACCCGTGACATCTTCCTCGAAGCCGCGCACTTCACGCCGTCCGCGATCATGGGCCGCGCGCGCAAGCTCGGCCTGCACACGGACGCCTCGCACCGCTTCGAACGCGGCGTCGATCCGGCCCTGCCGAAGCGCGCGATCGAGCGCGCGACCGAACTCCTGCTGGGGATCGCCGGCGGCAAGGCCGGCCCCGTCACGGTCGCCGAACTGCCGGAATACCTTCGTGCGCACGAGCCGGTGCTCCTGCGCCATGCGCGCCTGCGTCGCGTGCTCGGCATCGACGTCGCCGCCGGCGAAGTCACGCGCATCTTCACCGCGCTCGGCATGGGCGTGGAGGAGATTCCCGACGGCTGGCGCATCACGCCGCCGAGCAGCCGCTTCGACATCGAGCGCGAGGAAGACCTCATCGAAGAGGTCGCCCGCATCCACGGTTACGAGCGCATCCCCACGCATGTGCCGGCCGGCGAGATCGCCCTCCGCGCCGAGCCGGAAGCCCGCCTCGACGAGATGGCCCTGCGCGACCAGCTGGCCGCCCGCGGCTACTTCGAGGCCGTGACGCTGTCGTTCGTCAGCGCCGATCTGCTGCGCACCTGGCATCTCGACCACGCCTGGGTGCCGCTGGCGAACCCGCTGTCCGCCGATCTGGCCGTCATGCGCACGTCGCTGCTGCCCTGTCTGATCGAGGCCCTGCGCCACAACCGCGCACGCCAGCAGGATCGTGTGCGCCTGTTCGAAATCGCCCGCAGCTTCCACGCCACCGGTGGTGCGCCGGACGAGATCGGCCGCGTCGCGGTCGTCGCGTCGGGAACGGCGCGCGCCGAGCAGTGGGGCGAGGTCTCGCGCCCGGTCGACTTCTTCGACCTCAAGGGCGACCTCGACGCGCTGATCGCCCACACCGGCGAGCCGGCGCGCTGGACGATCGACACGCAGGACCTCCCGTCGTGGCTGCACCCGGGCCGCGGTGCCCGCGTCCTTCGCGACGGCGTGCCATCGGGCTTCCTCGGCGCGCTGCACCCGGCGCTGGCGAAGTCGCTCGACCTCGGTCCCGACGTCTACGTGATGGAGCTGGCGCTCGAGCCGATCCTGGCGCGCCGCCTGCCCAGCGCCGGCAAGGTCCCGCGCTTCCCGGCCGTCCGCCGCGACATCGCCGTCGAGCTGCCGGAAGCGGTCACCTGGGCGTCGGTCGAAGCGACGGTTCGCGAGGCGCTCGGCGACATCCTCGTAGGGATCCGCCTCTTCGACCGCTACGCCGGAAAGGGAATCGATGAAGGTCGAAAGAGTCTCGCTATGGGCTTGATTTTACAGGACGCTTCACGCACCCTTACCGACGACGATGCCGACGCTCGCGTCGCCGACGCGGTGGGGGCATTGGAGAAGACATGCAAGGCAAGATTGCGAGGATAAGATGGCGCTGACCAAGGCGGAAATGGCCGAGCGGCTTTTCCTCGACGTAGGCCTCAACAAGCGCGAGGCCAAGGAATTCGTGGACGCGTACTTCGAGGTCGTGCGCGAGGCTCTGGAGCGGGGCGAGCAGGTGAAGCTGTCGGGTTTCGGCAACTTCGACCTGAGGCAGAAGAATCAGCGGCCCGGTCGCAATCCCAAGACCGGCGAAGAAATTCCCATCTCTGCCCGGCGGGTGGTCACCTTCCGTCCCGGCCAGAAACTCAAGGTAAGAGTCGAGGGCTATGCTGGATCCAGGGAATAACACCGAACTTCCGGCCATTCCGGCGAAGCGCTACTTCACCATCGGTGAGGTCAGCGAGTTGTGCGGTGTCAAACCCCACGTGCTCCGCTATTGGGAGCAGGAGTTTCCGGCCCTCAAGCCCGTCAAGCGCCGCGGCAATCGCCGCTATTACCAGCGCCACGACGTGCTGATGATCCGCCAGATCCGTTCGCTGCTGTACGACGAGGGCTTCACCATCACGGGTGCCCGCGCCCGCCTCGAAGGCCCGCAGGCCCGGATGGAAGCGAGCATGTCCCACCAGATCGTGCGCCAGGTGCGGCTCGAACTGGAAGAAGTGTTGACCCTGCTTCGTCGCTGATCCGCCTTCCGCAGATCGCGGCGATGCTGTTACAATCGTCAGCTCGTCGGGGTGTAGCGCAGCCTGGTAGCGCACTACGCTGGGGGTGTAGTGGTCGCGAGTTCGAATCTCGCCACCCCGACCATTATTCTGAAAAGCGTCCTCCGGGACGCTTTTTTTTTCGACCCGGTAGGAGCGCGCCTTGCGCGCGACATGTTTTGAGGCCGTGAGCCGCAGGTCCTGGGCTTCTCGCGAGGAGCTGTCGCGCGCAGGCGCGCTCCTACAGTTCACGCCGAATCGGCCGATACCCCTGCAGAGCACCAGGGGAACCGCAGGCGCCACATGAGCATCGAAGACATCCTCCGCGAGGAGGACGCCGGCGTTTACAAGACGCTGCTGGAATCCACCCGCGCGATTCCGTGGAAGATCGACTGGGCGACGCTGCGCTTCGCTTACATCGGTCCGCAGATCGAGGAGCTCCTGGGCTGGGCGCCGCAGTCGTGGCAGACGGTGCAGGACTGGGCCGACCGCATGCATCCCGAGGATCGCGAGTGGGTCTTCAACTTCTGCGCGTCGCAGTCGCAGGCGGGCATCGACCACGAGGCCGATTACCGCGCGTTGCGCAAGGACGGCGAGTTCGTGTGGATCCGCGACGTGGTCCATGTGGTGCGCAATCCCGACGGCACGCCGAACGCGCTGATCGGCTTCATGTTCGACATCAGCGAGCGTAAGCGCACCGAGGAGCGGCTGCTCGACATGCAGCGCGAGCTCGAGGAGCTCTCGTTCAAGGACGGCCTGACTGGCGTGGCGAATCGCCGCCGTTTCGACCTCGTGATGGAAAGGGAGTGGCGGCAGGCGCAGGCCGATCGCCAGCCGCTGTCCGTGGTCGTGCTCGATATCGACTACTTCAAGCAGTACAACGACCACTACGGTCATCTCGAAGGCGACGAGTGCCTGAAGCGCGTCGCCGCCGCGCTGTCGGGCATCGTGCGAGGCCCGCGCGACCTTCTCTGCCGTTTCGGCGGCGAGGAGTTCGTGTTGCTCCTGCCCGACGCCGACGCGGCCACCGCCATGGCGCTGGGCTGGCGCTGCCTCGACCTCGTCGACAAGGCGCTCATTCCCCACGCCGGTGCGGGTGAAGGCAAGCGCCTCACGCTCAGCGCGGGCGTCAACACGCTCGTTCCCGCGGAGGGCGACGACATCCTTCCGTTCATCGCGCTGGCCGATCGCCGTCTTTACATGGCAAAGGAGCGCGGCAGGGCGCGCGTGGTGGCCGAGGGCGGCGTCCCCGCCTGACGGCCGCGTTTCCCGTAGGAGCGGACCTGGCCGCGATCGGGGCTTGCCGCGACCTGCGAATCGCGGCCAGGTCCGCTCCTACCGGGGGGCAGGTGCGTCAATACAGCGCGCGGGCCTTGAGCGTGCCGTCGATCGCCGCCAGCTCGTTGCGCAGGGCGGCCGCGTGTTCTTCGCTGGTGGTGACGTCGATCACCACGTAGCCCACCTGCGCGGAGGTCTGCAGGTACTGGCCGTCGATGTTGACGGCCGCGCGCGAGAAGACCTCGTTGACGCGCGAAAGCACGCCCGGGATGTTGCGGTGGATGTGCAGCAGGCGACGGCTGGTCGGGTGGCCGGGCAGGGAGACCTCCGGGAAGTTGATCGCCGAGAGGGTGCTGCCGTTGTCGCTGTAACGGACCAGCTTCGAGGCGACCTCGATGCCGATGTTCTCCTGCGCCTCGGCCGTGCTGCCGCCGACGTGGGGCGTGAGGATCACGTTGTCCATGCCGACCAGCGGCGAGACGAACGGATCGTCGTTGCCCTTGGGCTCGACGGGGAAGACGTCGATGGCCGCGCCCGCGAGATGCTTCGAGCGCAGCGCGTCGGCGAGGGCGTCGATGTCGACGACGGTGCCGCGCGAGGCGTTCACCAGCATGCTGCCCGGACGCATGCGGCGGATTTCGTCCGCACCGATCATGTTCTTCGTGGACGCCGTTTCCGGCACGTGCAGCGTGACCACGTCCGCGCGTTCGAGCAGGTCGTCCAGGCTTGCCGCGGGACGGGCGTTGCCTAGCGAGAGCTTCGGTTCGATGTCGTGGAAGATCACGCGCATGCCCAGCGATTCGGCGAGCACGCCGACCTGCGTGCCGATATGCCCGTAACCGACGATGCCCAGCACCTTGTCGCGCACCTCGAAGCTGCCCGCGGCCGATTTCGACCAGCCCCCGCGATGGCATTCCGCGTTCTTCTCGGGAATCCGGCGCACGAGCATGATCGTCTCGGCGATGACCAGTTCGGCGACGCTGCGCGTGTTGGAGTAGGGGGCGTTGAAGACGGGCACGCCGAGGCGTTCGGCTTCCGCCGAATCCACCTGGTTCGTGCCGATGCAGAAGCAGCCGACGGCGATCAGCCGGCGCGCTTCGGCGAGCACCTCCGCCGTTAATTGCGTGCGCGAGCGGATGCCAACGATGTGCGCGTCGGCGATGCGCTCGATCAGGTCGTCGCCGGACAGCGATTTCTCGTGGAACTCGATCTGCGTGTAACCCGCCTGACGGAAGGTATCCAGCGCGCTGCGGCTGACGCCTTCCAGCAGGAGCACCTTGATGTCTTCCTTCGGGTACGACGTGCGCTTCATGGTCCGGACGGTCCTGGGAGGGAGACCCCACTATGCCAGATATGCTGCGGCGCGGTAGACGCTCGGGCCGCCTTGCGGCACGCTGGACGCCTTCGCCAGCGAGCCGTCCCATGACCGATCCGCGCCTGTCCGACCTTCTCCACCGGATTCCCGGCCTCAAGGTGTCGACCGATCCCGGCGACCTCGAGCACCACGGCCGCGACTGGACGCGTCGCTGGAGGCCGGCGCCGCTGGCCATCGTCTGGCCGGCGTCGGTGGACGAGGTACAGGCGGTGGTGCGCTGGGCGCATGACGCCGGCGTCGCTATCGTCCCGTCCGGCGGGCGCACCGGTCTTTCCGGTGGCGCCGTGGCGGCGCACGGCGAACTCGTCGTCAGCCTCGATCGCATGAACCGCGTGCTCGGCTTCGACCCGATCGACCGCACGCTCACCGTGCAGCCCGGCGTTCCGCTGGAGACCGTGCAGAACGCCGCGCGCGAACACGGCCTGCTCTATCCGGTGGACTTCGCCGCGCGTGGTTCCTGCCAGATCGGCGGGAACATCGCGACCAACGCCGGCGGCATCCGCGTCATCCGTTACGGCAACACGCGGCAGTGGGTCGCCGGCCTGAAGGTCGTCACCGGCACCGGCGAACTGCTGGACCTCAATCGTGGCCTGATCAAGAACGCCTCGGGCTACGACCTCCGCCATCTCGTGATCGGTTCGGAGGGTACGCTGGGCATCGTCGTGGAAGCGACGCTGACGCTGACCTCGCCACCGCCGCCCTCGCAGGTGATGTTGCTCGCGGTGCCCGCGATGGACGCGCTCATGAAGGTGTTCGCGGAAGCGCGGCACAGCCTCCGTCTGGAAGCCTTCGAGTTCTTCACCGATCGGGCCCTGCGTCACGTGCTGGCGCACGGGGCGCAGCAGCCGTTCGAAGAGACGCACCCGTTCTACGTCGTCACGGAATTCGACGCGGCCGACGACCAGGCCGAAGCCGCCGCGCTCGGCTTCTTCGAGCTGTGCATGGAGGAGGGCTGGGTCGTCGACGGCGTGATCAGCTCCAGCGACGCGCAGGCGACCTCGCTGTGGCGGTTGCGCGAAGGCATCACCGAAAGCCTCGCGCCACATAAGCCGTACAAGAACGACGTGTCGGTGCGCATTTCCGCCGTGCCCGCGTTCATGGCGGAGATGGAGGCGCTTCTGTCCGAGGGATACCCGCACTTCGAGGTGGTCTGGTTCGGCCACATCGGGGACGGCAACCTGCACATCAACGTCCTCAAGCCGGCGGACCTCGACAACGCGCGGTTCGTCGAGCAGTGCGAGCACGTCACGACGCTCCTGGTCGACACGCTCGCCCGGCACGGCGGCAGCATCTCGGCCGAGCACGGCATCGGCCTGGTGAAGAAGCCCTGGCTGGGCAGCGTGCGCAGCGACGCCGAGATCGCGCTGATGCGCGCCATCAAGGCGGCGTGGGATCCGATGGGCATCATGAACCCGGGCAAGCTGCTGTAACCTAGGCACTTTCCACGCCCCGCAGGACTTTCCATGGCCCAGGATTCACCCGACCTCTATCCGCCGATCGAGCCGTTCAACAGCGGCATGCTCCAGGTGTCGCCGTTGCATACGCTCTACTTCGAGGAGAGCGGCAATCCGCAGGGCAAGCCGGTCGTCTTCCTGCATGGCGGCCCGGGCGGCGGGACGAATCCGCGCTGCCGCCGTTTCTTCGATCCGGCCACGTACCGCATCGTCCTGTTCGACCAGCGCGGCTGCGGCAGGTCCACGCCGCACGCGGAGCTGACCGACAACACCACCTGGGACCTCGTCGCGGATATCGAGCGGGTCCGCGAACACCTGGGCATCGACCGCTGGCAGGTCTTCGGCGGCTCGTGGGGATCGACGCTGGCGCTCGCCTATGCCGAAACCCATCCGGAGCGCGTCACCGAACTCGTCCTGCGCGGCATCTTCATGCTGCGCCGCTCGGAACTCGAATGGTTCTACCAGTCCGGCTGCGACCAGCTCTACCCGGACGCGTGGGAAACGTACCTGTCCGCGATTCCGCAGGCCGAGCACGGCGATCTCATCAGCGCCTACCATCGCCGGTTGACGAGCGACGATCCGGCGGTGCGCGTCGCCGCGGCGCGCGCGTGGTCGGTGTGGGAGGCCGCCACGAGCTACCTTTATCAGGACGAAGGCCACATGGCCTCCAGCGGCGAGGACGAGTTCGCGCTCGCGTTCGCGCGCATCGAGTGCCACTACTTCGTCAACGCGGGATTCTTCGAGATCGACGGCCAGCTGCTGCGTGATGTCGGCCGCATCCGCCACATCCCCACCGTGATCGTGCAGGGTCGCTACGACGTCGTCTGCCCGGTGCGCAGCGCGTGGGACCTGCACCGCGCGTTCCCGGAAGCCGACCTGCGCATCGTGCAGGACGCCGGCCACTCGGCGTTCGAGCCCGGCATCACGCGCGAGCTGGTGCGGGCCACCGATCGCTTCGCGAAGTAGGAGCGCGCCCTGCGCGCGACATCTTTTGGGGCCGGGAGCAACAGGACCTGTTGCTCCCGGCGAAACGCTGTCGCGCGCAGGGCGCGCTCCTACGGACCATCAGGTGTCCTTCGTCAGAAGACCCCAAGCGGCAGCGTCAGCATGTCCACCACGAAGCCGTCGTGGTCCGACGAGCCGATCGCCTTGCGCTTGTCCGTGGCGGTCGCCGCATCGTCCAGCGTCTGCACGGGCGCGTCGAGGTTGCCGCGACCGTACTGCATCTGCAGGAACAGGCCGCGCGCGACCGTGTTGAGCAGCGCATGGTCCAGCACCTGGTGGGTGGGCACCTGGCGCGGGCTCTGGCCCTGGATGTTGCTGAAGTTCTCGGTGAACAGGAACGAGTAGCGATCCTGCGCGGGCACCGATTCCACGGCGTTCCACAGCGCCGGCTTCACCACGTTGCCGCCGAGCTTCAGCAGGTTCTGGCTGTCGTCGTAACGGCCCGAGATCAGGCCGACCACGTCGGTGAAGCCATCGCTGAACTGATACGCGTTGAAATCGCCGACGACCAGCAGCGGGGCCAGCAGGTTCTTCCGGTCCGTCTGCAACGCCTGCACCTGCGTGGCGAGCGACTTCGCCTGCAGGAAGCGTTTCTGGCGATCGCGCTCCGCCGTCGTGCCGGTCTTGTCGACGTTCTGGCGCGCCTTCGGATGCACCGCGATCACGTTGACCCGCACGCGTCCGACCAGCGACGGCACTTCGGCCGTGAGCAACAGCGGCGGATGATCGTGCACGAACGCCGTGGCGCCCTGGTCCTGCCAGGTTTCGTCGGCGCCGAGCTGACGCACGTCGAGCACGCGCACGCGGTCCGTGCGCACGAGGAAGCCGACGTTGATGCCGCTCGGATCGTGGCCCGGCTGCAGGATCGCTTCGTACTGGGCCGGATAGTCGTCGCCCAGCTGCTTCGCGAGTCCCTGCAGCACCTGCAGGCTCTTCACCTCTTCCACCGAGAGGATGTCCGGCAGCTTCAGCACGCTGCCGATGTATGCGGACAGGCGTTGCGTCTTCAGCTTCACCTCGTCGGCGGTCGGTTCCTTGTCGCCGCCGCTGCAGGTGAACGTGGTGTTGAACTCCGTATCGCAGAAGCGCTCGGTGTTCAGCGCGCCGACGCGGGTCGCGTAGAACGGACGTGCATCGACGGCGCGCGGCAGCTCCGCGGCCTTCTTCACCGTCACCTTCGTCGGGATGAACGTGTACGCACCGAACGCGTACGACATGACGCCTTCGGCACGGAACGTCGTCCCGGCGTTGAACGGCGTATTCGGCGCGACCGCGCCGAAGTCGGCGGTGTTCATCTTGAACACCTGCGGGTTGCCCGACCAGTTCGGCAGGTTCACGCCCTCGGGCACCGGCACGGTGTAGCGCACGCCCGGTTCGCGCAGCGAGCGCTTGCCGTTGGCGGTGACGTAGACCTCCGCGAACGGCTCGTTGCTGAAGCGCAGGTTGCCGGTGGTGATCATGCCGTTGTCGATCTGCACGCGCATGCCGACGTAGCACTGGAAGTTCGTCTCGCCGCAGGAAAGCGCGCTGGGATCGGACGACGGCACGTCGTTACCGAACACGACCGCCTTCGGCAGCTTCGCGCCGCGCATCGTCGTGGTGATCGTGGCGTCCTTGAGCTCCGGCAGGCTGAAGTAGTTGTCGACCGTGGCTTCGACGTCGACCTTGTCGCCGGCCTTCACGGTCGGCGCGCCGCCGGTGAACACGTAGATGCCGTTCGAGGTGAGGCGGTCGGCATCGGCGCGATCGTCGGGCGTCTGGATCGTGAAGCCCGCGGGGCCGACGGCCGTGACGACGTTGCCGCGCGTGGCGACACGCTTGCCGAGTAGCGGCGACACCTGGCCACGGCCGGTGACCTGCCAGATCTCCGCGGCGACGGGAATCTCGTTGAGGATCGCGCCGATGGCCGATGCCTTCGCGATCGTGACGCCGCCACCGGAGGCGTTGGTCAGGTTCACGCGGAAGGCCTTGTCCGGACCGGCGGCGGTCGCGCCGTGCACCGTGACGTTCACCGCCGCGGACGTGCTGCCGGCCGGGATCGTGACGTCGGTATCGACGGCGTCGTAATCGCCCGCCGCGACGGTGGCCGTGTCGTCGGCCGTGGCGGCGTGCACGGTGACATCGGCGGAGGACGGCTCGCTCAGCGTGACGGCGAACGGCACGGTCTGGTCGTCGCCGTTGCGGACGGTGACCGTGGCGTCGGCGATGGAGAGGCTCAGCCCGAACGACGCGCAGGGCGACGTGCTGGCGCGCGGCGCGGTCGGGGCGACCTTCACCCAGTCGGCCGCGTTGTCGCCGGTGGCCTGCGGCAGGCCCGAGCCGTTGGTGCGGCGGCCGTAACCCTGGTCGGCGTTCGTGCTGCCGAGGCTCGTCAACGGCGTGCCGAGCTTATAGGCGGAGCCGGCGCTCATGCCCACCTGGTCCACGATCGTGCCGGTGGCGTCGAGCAGGGCCAGGCCGCCGTCGTCCGTGACGCCCGTGCTGTACTTCACGTCCGGTGCCACGCTGCCGGAATAGCCGCCGCTGGCGCCGTTGGCGAGCAGCAGGAAGCAGCCCGGCGCGATGGTGGTGCCGGCCGGCAGCGTGGAGCGGGTGCTCGCGGTGCCGCTGGCGTTGGATCCGTTGAGCTTGTAGCCGGACACGTCCAGAGCCGCGGTGCCGGTGTTCTGCAGCTCGACGAATTCGTCGTTGCCGCCGGCGGGGCCGCGGACGCGGAACTGGGTGATGGCCAGGTCGGCCGCCTGCAGTGGAAGAACGGCGGTGAGTCCCGCCAGCGCGGCCCAGATGGCGCGCCGTGTCGTGGTCGAACGCATTCGAATGTCCCCTCGAGTCGTTGGTATGTGTGCGACCCGAAGCGACGCGCGATCCCCTTGCGCGGCGTTCCCCCTGCGAGCCCACCCAGGGATTGTCCACCACGGATGTGACAGCGGGATGTGACAGAAACGGCGGCTTTCGAGGATCAGGTCGCCTTTTGCTTGGTACCGAAGATCTTGTCTCCGGCGTCGCCGAGACCGGGGAGGATGTAGCCCAGCTCGTTCAGGTGGTCGTCGATCGAGGCGACGTAGATCTCGATGTCCGGATGCGCCGCCTCGATGCGCTTCAGGCCCTCCGGCGCGGCCACGAGGAACAGGCCCTTGATCTTCTTCGCGCCCGCGGCCTTCAGCATGTCGACGGTGGCCACCAGCGTGCCCGCCGTGGCGAGCATCGGGTCGACGATGATCGCCGTGCGCTCGTCCATGCCACCGCTGAGCTTCTCGTAGTACGTCACGGGTTCCAGCGTGTCTTCGTCGCGCTGCAGGCCGACCACGCTCACCTTCGCCGCCGGGATCATCTCCAGCACGCCCGTGAGCATGCCGAGGCCGGCGCGCAGGATCGGCACGATCGTCACCTTCTTGCCCTTGATGTGCGTCACCTCGACCGGGCCCGCCCAGCCGTCGATGGTCTTGCACTCGGTCTCCATGTCGGCCGTCGCCTCGTACGTGAGCAGCGCGGCGACCTCGGAAGCCAGCTCGCGGAACTCCTTCGTGCTGATGCCGGCCCGACGCATGAGGCCGAGCTTGTGCTGGATGAGGGGGTGACGGACTTCGACGATCTTCATGCGCGCGGGTCGTGTGGCGGACGGGTGGTCGATTGTCCCATAGGCGAGACAAGAGGGACGGGGAGTGGGGTGTGGTCCCGCGAACGGCCGTGCGGCCCCCACTTCCCGACCCCCACCCCCGAACCCCTGACTCAGCCCTTCAGACAGCTGCTCATGAAGGTCTTCCGCTCGTCGCCCTTGAGGCTCTTGGCCGAAGCGTCGGCGTTGCAGGTCTTCATCTTTTCCTGCTGGGAGGCCTTCGCGGGCTGCTCGCCCTTCAGGCAGCTGCTCATGAACGCCTTGCGCGCGTCGCCCGACTTGCCGGCGGCCTGCGCATTGCAGGTGCTCATGCGCTGCTGTTGTGGCGTGAGGTCTTTCTTTCCGGCCGCCTGCTGGGGCGCGGCGAGCGCACCGGCGGCGAAGCAGAGGAGAGAAGAAACGGCGAGGACACGAAGCTGCGTACGCATGGCGAACCCCTACGTGACGCCGGGCAGTCCGGCGGCCAGAGCTTAGCGCGATCCCGCGTGGTAGGAGCGCGCCCTGCGCGCGACATGTTTTCGCGAGGCGCGACAGGCCCTGTGGCTCATGGCCCCAACACATGTCGCGCGCAGGGCGCGCTCCTACAACGCACGCGGCTGGCTAGGCCGCCTTGTCCGCCGAGGCGCTGCGGCGCGGCCCTTCGGTCAGGGCGTGGCGGATCTCGTCCACGATCAGGTCGACCTCCGCGCTGGTGACGCGGAAGTGCGGCGTGAAGCGGAGCGAATTCGCGCCGCCGTGGATGACGCCGATGCCGCGTTCGCGCATGTATTCCTCGGTCGAACCTTCGCCGAAGCATTTGAACTCCGACGACAGCTCGCAGGAGAAGAGCAGGCCGGTGCCCTGCACCTTGGTGATCAGGCCACCGAGTTCGCCCTTGAGCTGCTCGATCTTCTTCACGAATTCCTGGCCGCGATCGCGGATGTTGGCGCGGACCTCGTCGGTGAGTTCGCCCAGCGTGGCGAGCGCGACGTCGAGCGCGCGCGGATTCGCCGTCATGGTGTTGCCGTAGATGCCCTTGCGGTAGAGCCCCGCGACGCGATCGGTGACCGCGAGCACCGAGAGCGGGTACTGGCCCGCGTTCAGCGCCTTCGAGAAGGTTTCCATGTCCGGCGGGTCGAGCGATTCGAAGCCCGGGTAATCGACGATCGACAGCACGCCATGCGCGCGCAGGCCCGCCTGGATCGAATCGACCAGCAGCACGGTGCCGTGCTCGCGCGTCAGTTCGCGCGCGGCGGCGTAGAACTCCGGCGTGACGGCGCGGCCCGGATCGCCTTCGCCCATCACGGGCTCCAGGAACATCGCCTCGATGAACCAGCCCTGGCGATCCGCTTCGGCGAACGCGGCCTTGAGCTGCGCCACGTTGTACGGCTCGACAGTGATCAGGCTGTCTTCGTTGCGAAAGCTCGCCAGGTGCTGCTGGTAATTGCGTCGCGACGAATCGGAATAGAGCGCCGGCCGCTCGGTGCGTCCATGGAACGCGCCCTTCACCGCGAGGCGCTTGATGGTACGGCCCGCGTGGCGGCCGCCGGCGTCGGTCATCAGGCGCGCGTTGACGTCGGCGATGCGACCGGCGAGCGTCACCGATTCCGAACCCGAATTGAGGAACAGGAAATGCGAATACGGGCTGCCGCCACGCGAGCGCCCGAGTTCGCGCCGCAGCGCTTCGCACAGGCGCAGCTGCGACACGTTGGCGGTCATCACGTTCGCCATCACCTGCGGACGCGACATGGCCTCGAGGATGGCGTCCGGGTTGTGGCCGAAGCCGAGCATGCCGTAGCCGCCGTCGTCGTGGATCACGGCGCCCTTCAGCGTGACGATCCACGGGCCGCGCGCGGCAGCGGGGACGTACGGATTCACGCCGTCGTCCGGATAGAAGTTCACGACGCCGCATTGCAGAGCGAGGATCTGCTCGGCTTCGTCCATGCGCAGGAAATCCGCCATGTCGGCGCGCAGTTCGCGATGGCGCGCGATCGCTTCGTCGATGGCGCGACCGAGCGAGGGATCCTGGGCGGCGAAGCCCTCGACGACGTCATCGGAAAGACCCGTCGTACGCGGCGCGCCGCCGAACTCGCGCATTTCGCGCAGATGACCGATAACGCCCATGGACCCACTCCTCTTCCGGATGACGCGGCACTGGCTTGGATCGATCCCTTAAGAGGCCGCTAAGTATCTATATGTAAAGGGATTATTGGCCCAGCATAGCATGCGGTTTTTGGCCGCGTAACCCCCGGGTGACGGTTGTCACATCCGCACAATGACGCAAGCGACTGCCGCCAATGGCTTGCGCGGGAATATGTTGCAACGCAAGGAGGGGCCCATGAACCAAGACACGTGCATCGCAAGGCTGGCCGGCGTCCGCAAGCGCTACGGGAACATCGTCGCGCTCGACGGCATCGACCTCGACATCCACCGCGGCGAGCTGGTGGCGCTGCTCGGTCCGAACGGCGCGGGCAAGAGCACCAGTATCGCGTTGCTGCTCGGTCTGCATCGCGCCGACGCGGGGGCCGTGACGCTCTTCGGTCGCGATCCGCAGGATATCGCGGCACGGCGGCGGATCGGCGTCATGCTCCAGTCCGCCGTCCTGCCGGACACGCTCCGCGTGGCCGAACTGCTCAGGCTGACCGCGAGCTATTACCCCGAACCGCGCACGATTGCCGAATGCGCCGCCATCGCCGGCGTCGACGACCTGATGACCCGGCGCTACGGTGCCCTGTCCGGGGGACAGCAGCGGCGCGTGCAGTTCGCCATGGCGATCGTCGGCCGGCCGGAGATCCTCTTCCTGGACGAACCGACCGTCGGCATGGACATCGACGCGCGGCAGTCCCTGTGGGCGGCGATCCGCCAGATGCTGAAGGAACGTTGCGCGGTGGTGCTGACGACGCATTACCTGGAAGAGGCCGAGGCGCTCGCCGACCGCGTCTGCGTGATCGCGAAGGGGCGCGTGGTGTCGCAAGGCAGCGTCGACGCGTTGCGTGCCCACGTCGCGCTGCGTCGCATCCGCTGCGTCACCGCGCTGGATGCGGCCGACGTGGCGCGCTGGCCGCGAGTGGTCTCCGTCGACGTCCAGCAGGGCCGCCTGACCGTCGCGACCGCGGATGCCGAAGGGGTCGTGCGCCGTCTGCTGGACGCCGATCCGTCGCTCGCCGAACTCGAAGTGCGACGCGCCGGCCTTGCCGAAGCGTTCCAGGAAATCACCCGCGAATCCGCCGCCGCGCAGGAGGCCGCATGACCACCATCGAGAGCGTCGCCACGCCCGTCATGAGCGCGGGCCGCAACGTCGCCGCGTACGTCGAGGAAGCGCGGGCCGAATGCCTGCGCTACCTGCGCAATCCCGGATTCCTCCTGCCGACGCTGCTGTTCCCGTCGGTGTTCTACCTCATGTTCGGGGTCTTCCTCGGCCACGCGAACGGGCCGGACGCACCGCGTTATCTGCTCGCGTCGTACGGCACGTTCGGCGTCATGGCGCCCGGGTTGTTCGGTTTCGGCGTCTCGCTCGCGCTCGAACGGGACACCGGCCTGCTCACGCTGAAACGCGCGCTGCCGATGCCGCCGGGCGCCTACCTGATCGGCAAGATGGCCATGGCGGTGCTGGTCGCGGCCATCGTGTCGGCGATCATGCTGTGTCTCGCGATCTTCGTCGCCGGCGTGCACCTCGCCGCGCCGCGCATCGCCGCGTTCTTCCTGCTGGAGGTCCTGGGCGTGCTGCCGTTCGCGGCGCTCGGGTTGCTGATCGCCACGCTGATCAAGGGGCAGGGTGCGCCAGGCGTGGTCAACCTCGTGTACCTGCCGATGGCGTTCCTGTCCGGGCTGTGGTTCCCGCTGTCGATCATGCCTTCCGCGATCCAGGCGATCGCGCCGCTGTGGCCGGCGTATCACCTCGACCGGCTCGCGCTCGGTGCCGTCGGCCTGGGCACGGATGCGCCCTGGCCGCATGTCGCGGTCCTGGCCGGCTACACGGTCGTCTTCGTCACGCTGGCGACGCGTCGCCTGCGCCGGCACGGTTGAAGTAGCATGACGGCTCGGCTCACTGGGGGGACGTCGACGATGCGCTCGTGGTTCCGGCCGGCGCCGGGTTCGTTGTGGAGCCGCTTTCGCGGGCAGCCGAGGCTGCGCATCGCGAGCATGTTCCACCTCGTGTGGACGGTGTACGTCTTCGGTGACCTCGTCTTCCGCAACGACATCGGGCCGTACTGGATCCTGGCCACGGCGTTGTCGTTCCCCATGTTCCTCTTCCTGTACGCGCAGGCGTACCTGCGCCCCGTCGCCATGGCCCCGTGGCTCGCGCTCCTCGTGGCGTTGCTCGGTTACGCGACGATGGGCTTCAACGCCAGTGGCGGCGGCTGTTACGTCATCTACGCCTGCGCGATGCTGGGCTTCGACGGCGCGCCGCGTCGCTGCCTGGCCAGCATGGCGGCAGTGCTCGCGGGCTTCGTCGCCATCGCCTGGTTCGTCGTGCACTGGCCGTACGCGGCGATCGCGACGGTGTCGTTCATCGCCTTCGGCGTCGGCACCATCAACGTCGTCTACCGTTACAACGCGGAGCGCGACGTCGAACTGAAGCTGTCGCACGACGAGATCCGCCGGCTCGCCGCGACCGCCGAGCGCGAGCGCATCGGCCGCGACCTGCACGATCTGCTCGGGCATACGCTTTCGCTGATCACGCTGAAGCTGGAGCTTTCCCGGCGTCTCGCCGATCGCGATCCGGTCGCCGCGAAGCGCGAGGTCGAAGAGGCGGAGCAGGTGGCGCGGCACGCGCTGGCCGAGGTGCGTTCCGCCGTGACGGGCATCCGCGCCTCGGGCCTCGTCGCGGAACTGGCCGCGGCGCGGCTGCTCCTGATCAGCTCGCAGATCGAGTTCGTCTACGCGAACGACCTGCCCGACGTGCCTGCGCGGATCGACAATCAGCTGGCGCTCGTCCTGCGCGAAGCCGTCACCAACATCCATCGCCACGCGCGTGCCACGTATGCCGAAGTAAGCCTCGTGGTGGATGCGCGCACCTGCATCCTCACCGTGCGGGACGACGGCCGCGGCGTCACCGGCGACGAAGGCAACGGCATCTGCGGCATGCGCGAGCGCGTGCGTTCGCTCGGCGGAACGCTGGCGTTCGAATCGGGCCAGGGGAAGGGGACGTCGTTGCGGATCGAAGTGCCCCTGAGGCCCGAGGATCGCGCGCTGCCGCCGCAGCCCGCGGTGCTGCCGGGCACCCACGACAGGCTCGCGTCGTGATCCGCGTGCCGCCACCTCACCGCGACTCCCTGCTGGGCGGATTGCGCTCGCCGGTCTACCTGCGCTGGCAGGGCGGACTGCAGGTGTTCTGGCTGGTCGCCCTCATCCAGGCGCCGCTGGCGGTGAAGGGATTCGACTGGGACTGGATGGCGCCGACGCTCATCTCCATTCCCGTCTACCTCGTGTGCTACGTCAGCGTCTATGCGGCGCCGTTGTCGAGGCTGCCGTTCAACGCGGCGATGATCACGCTGCTCGGCTTCACCCTGTGGCCCGTCAATCCGGTGTCGGTGGGCTACGTGGTGATCGGCGTGACGCTGCTCGCCTACGCCCGCCGCGCGCGCGTCTGGTTGCTGGGTACGCTGGTCGCCACCCTCGTCACCCAGGTGTGGGTGATGCTGTTCCATGTGCCCCAGGTGCACGTGCTCGTCGTCTTCGGCGTGTCGCTCGCCGCGGGCTTCAGCAATTTCCTCTACGTGCGTGGCGCGCGGCGCGACGCGGAGCTGCGTCTGTCGCAGGCGGAAGTGCGGCGGCTCGCGACGCTCGCGGAGCGCGAGCGCATCGGGCGCGACCTGCACGACCTGCTTGGCCATACGCTGTCGCTGATCACACTGAAATCGGAACTGGCCAGGCGCCTCGCGCTCGCCGATCCCGCGCGTGCGCAACAGGAGATGGAGGAGGTGGAGCGCGTCGCCCGCCACACGCTCGCCGAAGTGCGCAGCGCCGTGACCGGGTTGCGCGCCGGCGACCTCGCCAGCGAGCTCGTCTCGGCCCGGTTGATGCTGGAAGCGTCGGGCATCGCGCTGCATACCGAGCTACCGGACGGGTTCGACCTGCCGCAGTCCACCGAGGCAACGCTGTCGCTCGTGCTGCGCGAGGCGGTCACCAACATCCATCGTCACTCGCGCGCCACCGAGGCGCACGTCGTCATTTCACGCAAGGGGCAGGACTTCGCGATGCGCATCACGGACAACGGCTGCGGCGGACTCGCCGCGCACGGCAACGGCGTGTCGGGCATGCGCGAGCGCATGCGCCAGATCGGTGGGCGGCTCGCGATCGATTCGCCTCCGAAACAGGGCACGGTGCTGTCCATCGATGTTCCCGGCCATGCCGGTCGCATGGAGCGCATCGCATGATCCGCGTGCTGCTCGCCGAAGACCAGGCGATGGTGCGCGGCGCCCTGTCCGCGCTGCTGAACCTGGAGTCCGACATCGAGGTGCTCGCGTCCGCGGCCGACGGCGAGGCGGCATGGCGCGAGGTCCAGCGCCTGAAGCCTGATGTCCTCGTCACCGACATCGAGATGCCCGGACTCACCGGCCTCGAACTCGCCCAGCGCATCCGCCGGCACGAATTGCCGGTGAAGGTGATCATCGTGACGACGTTCGCGCGCCCGGGTTTTCTTCGCCGCGCGCTCGACGCCGGCGTGGGCGGATACCTCCTGAAGGACGCCCCGGCCGAGGGACTCGCCGACGCGCTGCGCACCGTGCACCGGGGCGGCCGCGCCATCGATCCGCAACTGGCGCTGGAAGCCTGGTCGGACGCCGATCCGCTGAACGACCGCGAGCGCCAGGTGCTCCGCCTGGCGGGGGAGGGGCACTCGGCGAGCGACATCGGCAGCCAGCTCAACCTGTCGCACGGCACCGTGCGGAACTACCTCTCCGAGGCCATCGGCAAGCTGGGCGCGGCCAACCGCATCGAGGCGTACCGGTTGGCCCGCCAGAAGGGCTGGCTCTGAACGGGCCTGGGAAGCGCGCTGGCGCGCGAACGGCCGGAGCGAAACCGAAGTCGGCCCGATAGGCGATAATGCGGCCACCGTTCCGCCGCCCGGCCGTCCCGTGAAAAGATCCGACTTCGATTTCGACCTCCCGCCCGAACTCATCGCGCAGGCGCCGCTCGCCCGCCGGTCGGGAAGCCGCCTGCTGGTGGTGGATGTCGAGGCGCACACGAAGAAGGACCGCCGCTTCACCGACCTGCCCGAGATGCTCCGCCCCGGCGACCTGCTGGTGTTCAACGACACCCGCGTGCTGCCGGCGCGCCTCTACGGCCGCAAGGAGTCCGGCGGCGCCGTCGAGATCCTGATCGAGCGGGTGACGGGCGCCCACGAGGCCCGCGCGCAGCTCGGTGTCAGCAAGAAGCCCAAGGAAGGCGGACGGATCGAGCTCGCCGACGGCAGCATGGTCACCGTGCTGGGCCGCGAGGGCGAATTCTTCCTGCTCCGCTTCGAGGGCGACGAGCCCCTGGAGCGCCTGCTTTCGCGGCTGGGCGAGATGCCGCTGCCGCCGTACATCGAGCGCGGCGCGGAGGAGGCCGACAAGGAGCGCTACCAGACCGTGTTCGCGCGCGAGCCGGGCGCCGTCGCCGCGCCCACCGCCGGCCTGCACTTCGACGAGGAGCTGCTCGACCGCCTGCGGGCGCGCGGCGTCGAGATGGGCTACGTCACGCTCCACGTGGGCGCCGGCACGTTCCAGCCGATGCGCGCCGACGACATCCGCGACCACGTGATGCATCGCGAATGGCTCAACGTGGGCGCCGCCCTGGTCGAGAAGATCCGCGCCACGCGCGCGGCCGGTGGCCGCGTCGTGGCGGTCGGGACCACCGTCGTGCGCGCGCTCGAAAGCGCCACGGTCGAGGGCGTGCTCTGGCCGTTCGCGGGCGAGACGCAGATCTTCATCTTCCCGGGCTACAGGATCACCAGCGTCGACGCCCTGATCACCAACTTCCACCTGCCGCAGTCGACCCTGCTGATGCTCGTCTCGGCCCTGGCGGGCAAGGAAGCGATCTTCGACGCCTACCGCTACGCGGTCCTGCAGCGCTACCGCTTCTTCTCCTACGGCGACGCGATGCTGATCCTGCCGAAGCCCGCGACGCCAGCCGCCTAAAGCTTTCCTTCCCGCCGCCGATAAGCCCACCGAACGACCCCATGGCGATGTGCGCCACGGGGCTCCACGGTACGGACGATGGCGAAGAAATCTCCCAAAGACGCTCCCCGCGAGCCGGTCGCGCTCGATGCCGACCTGCGCATCGCGGCCGCCCCGGCGCTGCGCGAGACGCTGCTCGCCGCCCTCGCGGCCGGCGAGCCGGTCCGCATCGATGCCGGCGCCGTCGCCCAGGTCGACACGGCCGGCCTCCAGGTGCTGGCCGCCTTTTCGCGCGACGCGCGCGCCGCGGGCGTTCCCGTGGCGTGGGACGGTGTCAGTGACACGCTGCGCCGCGGCGTCGCCGCGCTCGACCTCACCGCTTTGATCGAACTGCCGGCCGACGCCGGCGTGAACTGAAGGTGCACTCATGGCAAAGATTCTTGCGGTAGACGACTCGGCCTCCATGCGCAGCATGGTGGCCTTCACCCTGCGCGGCGCCGGCCACGACGTCGACGAGGCCGACAACGGCCAGGCCGCGCTCGACACGGCGCGCGGCGCCAAATTCGACCTCGTGCTGGCCGACGTGAACATGCCGGTGATGGACGGCATCTCGATGGTGCGTGAAATGCGCACGATGGCCGGCTACAGCGGCGTGCCGATCCTGATGCTCACCACCGAGTCGAATCCGGAGAAGAAGATGGAAGGCAAGGCCGCCGGCGCGACCGGCTGGCTGGTCAAGCCGTTCGACCCCGACCAGCTGCTGGCCACCGTCGCCCGCGTGCTCGGCTGATCCACCCGTCCACGTTCCGGCAACCGAAGGCTCCACCCTCATGTCCAAAGTCGATCTGGCGCAATTCCACAAGGCGTTCCACGAGGAAAGCCTCGATGGCCTCGACGCCATGGAGCAGGCGCTCCTCGCACTGGACGAGGGCGCGACGGACCCGGAACTGATCAACGTCGTGTTCCGCGCCGCCCATTCGATCAAGGGCGGCGCGGCCACGTTCGGTTTCACCGACGTGGCGGCCTTCACCCATGTGGCCGAGAACCTGATGGACGAGGTTCGCAGCGGCCGCCGTCCGATGGAAAAGGCCGTCGTGGAGCTGCTGCTTCGCTCGGGCGACACCGTGCGCGACATGCTCGCGCTGTCGATGGCCGGCCAGCCGGCCGCCACGCCGGAGAGCCAGGCGCTGCTCGCCGAGCTGTCCGCGATGGTCTCGGGCGGCACGGCCGCGCCGGTCGTCGCGAAGGCGGCCGCCGCGGCCGAGGAGATCGAAGGCTGGGACATCGCGTTCCGTCCGTTCGATTACCTGCTCAAGACGGGCAACGATCCCGCGCGCATGTTCCGCGAGCTGGCGACGCTCGGGCCGCTGCGGGTCACGTGCGACGCCAGCAATCTGCCTGCGCTGGCCGACATGGACGCGTCGTCGTCCTACCTCGGGTGGACGCTCGGCCTCGACGCCGGCGCGAAGCGCGTGGCGGTGGAAGGCGTGTTCGACTGGGTCGACGGCGATTGCGACCTGTCCATCGTGCCGCGCATCGCCGCGCCGGCCGCCGTCGCCGCTCCGGCGGCTGTCCCGGCCGCCTCGCCGCGCGCCGTCCGCGAGGTCGCGGCGAGCAGCGAGGCCAGTTCGGTCCGCGTGGGTATCGAAAAGATCGACACCCTCATCAACCTCGTCGGCGAACTGGTCATCACGCAGTCGATGCTCAGCCAGTTCCACGACGGCGTGGACGCCTCGCAGCTGGAGATGCTGCGCCAGGGCCTCGCCCAGCTGTCGCGTCACACGCGCGAGCTGCAGGAAAGCGTGATGAGCATCCGCATGCTGCCCATCAGCACCGTCTTCAACCGCTTCCCGCGCCTGGTCCGCGACCTGGCGCAGAAGCTCGACAAGAAGGTCGTCCTCGACCTGCGCGGCGAGACCACCGAGCTCGACAAGACCGTGCTGGAGAAGATCGGCGATCCGCTCGTCCACCTCGTCCGCAACGCGATCGACCACGGCCTCGAAGTGCCCGCGAAGCGGCTCGCGGCAGGGAAGGGCGACACCGGCACGCTGCGCATGGAGGCCTTCCATCGTGGCGGCTCCATCGTGGTCGAAGTGGCCGACGATGGCGCGGGCCTGAACCGCGACGCCATCGTCGCCAAGGCCGTGCAGCGCGGCATCATCGCGTCGGGCGACGGCATGTCCGACGACGCCGTTGCCGAACTCATCTTCGAAGCGGGTTTCTCCACCGCCGCCGCGACCACGGATCTCTCGGGCCGTGGCGTGGGCATGGACGTCGTTCGCCGCAACGTCATGGACCTCGGCGGCACGGTCGCCATCCGCAGCGTGCACGGCAGCGGCACCACGTTCACGATCACGCTTCCGCTCACGCTCGCGATCATCGACGGCCTCACCGCCGCCGTGGGCGCCGAAACCTACATCGTTCCGCTGGTCTCCATCGTGGAATCGGTGCAGGTGAAGCCGGACGCCGTGCGTAGCGTCGCCGGCGGCGGCGAGCTCTTCCGCTTCCGCGACCACTGGCTGCCGATCGTCCGCCTCTACGACGTATTCGGCTGCGACGGCCAGCGCCGCGCGATCGACGAGGGCATCGTCATCGTGGTGGAAGGCGAGGGCACCCGGATCGGCCTCTTCGTCGACGAACTGATCGGCCAGCAGCAGGCGGTCGTGAAATCGCTCGAGGCGAACTACCGCCGCGTCGCGGGCATTTCCGGCGCCACGATCCTGGCCGACGGTTCCGTCGCCCTCATCGCCGACGTCACCGGCCTCGTCCGCATGCAGTCCCGCCGCAAAGCCGCCTGACCGCGCAAGGCGGCCCCGGCCGCGACAGCTCTTCGTGCGGGTGTTGTGGGAGCGGACCCGGCCGCGACCGCTTCTCGCCGGAAGCAACAGGCCCTGCGGCTCTTCGCCAAAAGCAGCCGCGGCCAAGTCCGCTCCCACAGAAATCAACGGCTCCGCGGCTACCTGACGCACGGCCCCGGCCAGCTCCTCGCCGGGAACAACAGGCCCTGCGGGTGTTGTGGGAGCGGACCCGGCCGCGACCGCTTCTCGCCGGAAGCAACAGGTCCTGCGGCTCTTCGCCAAAAGCAGTCGCGGCCAGGGCCGCTCCCACAGCGTGTCGCGGAGCGCCCTGCCATTGAGATTACTCCTCAAGTCCGGCCTGCCGCGGCCGATACCCCACAGGTAAGGGGTTACACCGCCGCTCTGATCCGCCGTGGGAAAGACATGAACCAGCCAGTCAACAGCGCCATCGACGCGACCGCCGAGGCCGCGCAGTACCTGACCGTGACCCTCGGTAACGAGGAATACGGGGTCGACATCCTCGCGGTCCGCGAGATCCGTGGCTGGACCCCGGTCACCCGCATTCCCCAGGCGCCGTCCTACGTGCTGGGCGTCCTCAACCTCCGTGGCGCCATCGTCCCCGTGCTCGACCTCCGCCTGCGCTTCGGCCTGGCGCGCGAGGAGTACACCGCGACCACCGTCTGCGTGATCGTGATGGTCGCCGGCCGCCAGTTCGGCGTGGTGGTGGACGCCGTTTCCGACGTGGTCGAGGTCCTGCCCGGCGCCGTCCGTCCGGTGCCGGACATGGGCACCACCGTCGATACCGAATACCTCAAGGGCCTGACGTCCGTGGGCGAGCGCATGGTGCTCCTGCTCGACGTCGATCGCCTTCTCCAGCCGCAGGATGCGCAGATGCTCGAGGCGGCCCTCGCCTCTCCCGAAGTCAAAGCCGTCGCCTGACGCCTGCCGATTGGAATCGTGATGAAGAAGTTCAAGTTCAAGCTCCCCGCGATGACCGTACGTGGCCGCCTGTATGGCGTGCTCGGCCTGCTCACGCTCATGCTCCTGGGCGGCGCGGCCGTCGGTCTCGGCGCCATGCACTTCCAGAACGAGGGCATGCGTCAGGTCTACGAGGAAGAACTCGTCCCGTCGGAAATGCTCGCCCGCATCAACACCAGCTCGCTGATGTCGTTCGTGGTGCTGGGCGAGGGCGCGGCCAAGGTCGGCAACGCCGATCAGGTGAAGCAGAAGGTCGCCGAATTCCAGAAGTATCAGGCGGACCTCGACGCGACGAAGGCGGAGTTCCTCAAGGTACCGATGTCGGCTGACATCAAGAAGCTCTACGAGAAATGGCAGGCGACCAACGACGACTACGCCCAGGCCAAGGCCGACATGGTCGACGCCCTGAACCAGGGTGACCAGGGTGCGACGGACGTGCTCGAGCTGCAGGTGCGCCCGCTGCTCATGGATCGTCAGTCGCAGCTGAGCAAGCTCGTCGAGGCCAAGCGCGACGAAGCGGCCGCGATCTTCGCGAAGGAGACCGCGCAGTACAAGACGATCCGCGCCATCAGCATCGTCTCGCTCGGTGTGGGCCTCGTGGTCTGTCTGCTGATCGCCGCGCTCGTGGTCCGCTCGATCATCCGCACCCTTTCGCACGCCGTCTCCGTCGCGCACCTCATCGCCGAGGGCAAGCTGGGCCACGACGTGCAGGTCACGCGCAGCGACGAGCTCGGCCAGCTGCAGGGCGCGTTCCGCGCGATGGACGAGCGTCTCAGCGCCATCGTCTCGGAAGTGCGCCATGGCGCCGGTTCCGTCAGCACCGCAGCGCAGCAGATCTCGCGCGGCAACGACGACCTCTCGCAGCGCACGCAGGAGCAGGCCTCCAGCCTCGAGGAAACCGCGTCGTCGATGGAGGAAATGACCTCCACGGTGAAGCAGAACGCCGAGAACGCCAGCCACGCCAACCAGCTCGCCCGCGGTGCGCGTGAACAGGCCGAGCGCGGCGGCGAAGTCGTCGCGCAGACGGTCGTCGCCATGCGCGAGATCAACACCTCCAGCAAGAAGATCTCCGACATCGTCAGCCTCATCGACGAAATCGCCTTCCAGACGAACCTGCTGGCGCTCAACGCGGCCGTCGAAGCCGCCCGCGCCGGCGAGCAGGGCCGCGGCTTCGCGGTCGTCGCCACCGAGGTGCGCAATCTCGCGCAGCGTTCGGCGGGTGCCGCCAAGGAGATCAAGGGCCTCATCAACGACAGCGCCAGCAAGGTGGCCGCCGGTTCCGAACTGGTCGACCAGTCGGGCAAGGCGCTCGCCGAGATCGTGGACAGCGTGAAGAAGGTGACCGACATCGTCGCCGAGATCGCCGCCGCCAGCTCCGAGCAGTCGGCCGGCATCGACCAGGTCAACCACGCCGTGCTGCAGATGGACGAGATGACCCAGCAGAACGCCGCGCTGGTGGAAGAATCGGCGGCCGCCGCCCGTGCCATGCACGAGCAGGCGACCGAGCTCAGCCGCCAGGTCGCGTTCTTCCAGATCACCGGCCAGGCGGCGGGTGCGACGACGGCGCGCGCGCCGCGCAAGGACGCCGCGCAGGAAGAAATGGAAACCGTGT
This sequence comes from Luteibacter sp. 3190, assembly GCF_031456385.1. Taxonomy (NCBI): domain Bacteria; kingdom Pseudomonadati; phylum Pseudomonadota; class Gammaproteobacteria; order Lysobacterales; family Rhodanobacteraceae; genus Luteibacter; species Luteibacter sp. 3190. Next base: position 288,988 of record NZ_JAVDUO010000001.1, read on the forward strand.
TCGCCGCCGTCCGCAGCGCACCGGCGCCGCGCGCTCCGCGTCCGGTCGCCGAGTCGGCCGACGCCGGGGTGTGGAAGGAGTTCTGATCGATGAACGCGCTCGTCGACAACGGCGATGCCGCCGGTCTGGCGGGCGCGGGACCGAGCCTGGGTGAAGCCGAGTTCGCGTTCCTGCGCGAATTCGTGCTCCAGCACTGCGGCATCTCGCTGGGCGACCACAAGCGGCAGCTGGTCCAGGGGCGGCTGCTCCGCCGGCTGCGCGCGCTGGGGCTGGCCGGGTTCGCCGACTACTGCGACCTGTTGCGCCGCGATCCGGACGCGGAACTGGGCGAGCTGGCCAGCTGCATCAGCACGAACGTGACGTCGTTCTTCCGCGAGATGCACCATTACGACCTGCTGGTCGACGAACTCCTGCCGCGCTGGCTCGAAGAAAAACGCGGCGGTCGTCTGCGCATCTGGTCGGCGGGCTGCTCCACCGGCGAGGAACCCTACGCCATCGCGATGGTGCTCGCCGAGGCGCTGGAACGCAGCGGCGCGGGCATCGACGCGAAGATCCTCGCGACCGACCTCTCGCCGCAGGCGCTGGCGGCGGCGCGCAAGGGCGTCTATCCGATCGATCGGCTCGGCGGCGTGAGCGACGCGCGGCGCAAGCGCTGGTTCCTGCGCGGCGAAGGCTCGTTCGACGGCTTCGTGCAGGTGCACCCGCGCGTGCGCGAGCTGGTGACGATCCAGCCGCTCAACCTTCTCCATGACTGGCCCATGCAGGGCCGGTTCGACGCGATCTTCTGCCGTAACGTGGTCATCTACTTCGACAAACCGACCAAGCAGCGCCTGTTCGCCCGTTACGCGGGCAAGCTGGAAGAGCGCGGCTACCTGTTCCTCGGCCACTCCGAATCGATGTACGGCCTGTCCGACGATTTCGACCTGATCGGCCGCACCGTCTACCGGAAGCGGCCATGAGCGACGCGTTCGCGGCACAGCCGCGCACCTTCGCGGGGTTCGATCCCAAGAGCGTGCTGCCCGGCTTCGAGCACGTCCGCCGTTTCTGGGATCCCGCCCAGGAAGTGGTCACGGTCAAGATCCTGCCGGGCGAGTACTACGTCAGCACGCAGGAGGAGATGATCTCGACGGTGCTCGGCTCGTGCGTGTCGGCCTGCGTCCGCGACGCGCGCCGGCGCATCGGCGGCATGAACCATTTCATGCTGCCGGAACCCGCAGGCGAGCGCGACAGCTGGAGCTCCACGATCGGTCGCGCGGCGCGCTATGGCAACGACGCCATGGAGCAGCTGATCAACGCGATCCTCAAGGCGGGCGGTCGTCGCGACGACCTGGAAGTGAAGATCTTCGGGGGAGGGCGCGTCCTCGCCACCATGACCGACATCGGCCAGCGCAACATCGCCTTCGTGCAGCGGTACATCGCCACGGAGAAGCTGAAGCTCTGCGCGGCGGACGTCGGCGACATCTACCCGCGCCAGGTCCAGTTCTTCCCGGTCAGCGGCAAGGTGCGGGTGCGCCAGCTGCGGGCCATGCACGACCACAGCCTGGCCGATCGCGAGAAACGATACCTCAAGCGATTGGCCGACGATCCGATAAAGGGAGAGGTGGAACTTTTCTGACGCGTCCCGTCGGAAGTCCGCCCAGTGAAACCATCCGGTCGGTTCGCCGACAGGGACGTCCCGCCACCCGAGTTGCAAGAGCCCATGCAGAAAGTACGCGTTCTCATCGTCGACGACTCCGCGCTGGTGCGTAAGGTGCTGTCGACCATGCTCGAGTCCGATCCGGGCATCGAGGTCGTGGGCACCGCGGCCGATCCGCTGATCGCGCGCGACAAGATCAAGCAGCTCAACCCGGACGTCCTCACGCTGGACGTCGAAATGCCGCGCATGGACGGCCTGACGTTCCTCGAGAACCTCATGCGGCTACGCCCGATGCCCGTGGTGATGGTGTCCACGCTGACCGAGCGCGGCGCCGACGTCACGCTCCGCGCCCTCGAACTGGGCGCGGTCGATTTCTTCACGAAGCCGGCGGCGGATCTCGCCAACACGTTCATGGAGCATGCGCCGGAGATCTGCGCCAAGGTGCGCCTCGCCGCCGGCGCGAAGCCGCGCGAGCGCAGCGCGGTCACCAAACTGGATGTCGCGCCACGCCTTTCCGCCGATGCCGTGCTTCCGCGCGCCCAGAGCGCGGGCACCCGCGGCGGCACGCGCATCATCGCCATCGGCGCCTCCACGGGCGGCACCGAGGCCATCCGCGTCGTCCTCGAGGCCATGCCGCCCACCGCGCCGCCGATCGTCATCACCCAGCACATTCCCGCCGCCTTCAGCGGTCCGTTCGCGGCGCGCATGGACGCCTGCTCCGCGATGCGCGTCTGCGAGGCGCGCGACGGCCAGCCGATCCAGGCGGGTCATGCCTACATCGCCCCCGGCAGCCAGCATCTGCTGGTGATGTGGGACGGCGCACGTCATGTCTGCCGCCTGCACGACGGCCCGCCGGTCAACCGGCACAAGCCTGCGGTCGACGTGCTGTTCCGCTCGATGGCCGCCAGTGTCGGCGCGGCGACCATCGGATGCCTGCTCACCGGCATGGGCGACGACGGTGCGCGAGGCCTCGGCGAACTGAAGGAAATCGGCGCGCCCACGCTCGTGCAGGACGAAGCCAGCTCCGTCGTCTGGGGCATGCCGGGTGCCGCCTGGAAGGCCGGCGCCGCCGGCGAGATGTTGCCGCTCGACGCCATCGCCGCGCGCCTGCTCGCGCTTGCCCACACTCCCGTGTCCGTCGCCGCGCGCGTCGGTACCTGAACTCTCGAGACGTCATCATGTCGATTCCGAAAAACGAACGCATCGTGGGATTCGCCGCCAGCGCGGTCGCCCTCGTCGTTGTCCTCGTGTTCCACGCCGCCTGGGTCGCCCCCGTGGTCGTGGCCCTGCTGACGGCGACGTGGATCGCGATCGGGCTGCGCCCGGCACACCTGCCCGACGTCGAAGTGGTGCTCAGCAGCGCCACCAGCGACGAGGCCTCGGTGCGCGAAGCCATGGAAGACGTGCGCAGCGCGATCGTCGACGAACTCGGCCATGCCAGCCGTGAACTCAACCAGGCGCTCGACCTGCTGCGCGACGCGGTCGCCGAACTGGGCGGCGGCTTCAACGGCCTGTCGCAGAAGACCGGCAAGCAGCAGAAGCTGCTCAGCGAGATCATCGAAGGCGGCGGCAAGGGCATTTCGGTGCAGGACTTCGCCGACCGCACCGCCGGACTGCTCGAGCACTTCGTCGGCCTGATCGTGCAGCTCTCGCGCGAGAGCCTGCGCATCGTCTATCGCATCGACGGCATGGCGAAGGAGATGGACGCCGTGTTCGCCCTGCTGAAGAACGTCAACACCATCGCCGAGGAAACCAACCTGCTGGCGCTGAACGCGGCGATCGAAGCGGCGCGTGCCGGCGAGTCCGGTCGCGGTTTCGCGGTCGTCGCCGGCGAGATCCGCAACCTCGCGCAGCACAGCAACCAGTTCAACGAGAAGATCGGCACGCACGTGGAGCGCTCGCGCACCGCGATGGAGCAGCTGCGCGAGCTGGTCGGCCACATGGCCTCGCAGGACATGAACGTGGCGCTCTCCGCCAAGGGCGGCATCGACGCGATGATGTCGACGATCACCGAATCGAACGCGCGTACCAGCGCCGCCGCCGACGAAGCCGCCACGATCAACCGCGGCCTCGGCAACGACGTCTCCACGACGATCCGCTCGCTGCAGTTCGAGGACATCCTCAGCCAGTTGCTGCACCAGACGCGTTCGCGCCTGGTCGAGCTGCAGGAGATCACCGCGGACTGCACCCGCGACATCGAGGAACTGGCCTGCGCGCCGTCCGACGCCGCCGAACTCGGTGCCCGCGCCCAGCGCGTCCGCTCCCGTCTCGCCGAGCAGCGCGAGCGCGCCCGCCTGCGCTCGCGTGGCCCGGCCCTCCAGCAGTCCATGGCTGCCGGCGACATCGACCTGTTCTGAGGAAGCCCACGCATGTCCATCAACGTCCACCACGACACCGAGCAGGGCTGCCTCACCCTTCACCTGGGCGAGCGCTTCGACTTCTCGATCCACCGCGCCTTCCACGACGCCTGCCTGGGCGATGTCGCGCCCGCGCGCAGCTACGTGCTCGACCTGGAGCAGGTCACCGGCATGGACAGCTCGGCGCTGGGCATGCTGATGCTCCTGCGCGAGCATGCGGGCGGCGACCGCGCCGAAATCCGCATCGTGAACGCCGGCGCGGAACTGCGTAACACGCTGCGCATCGCCGGCTTCGACAAGTTGTTCACGGTGCACTGAGGGCGAAAAAACAGTGCGCACGACGACCCGCTGGCCCGGCCAGCGGGTCTTTTTTTGCCCGTCAAAACACTGACGGCGATACCGCCTTGATGCAATCTCGACGCGTCGTCGAGGCCCTCGCAATCTCTATCTAAGAAATGTAACGAACCGGCCGAAATTGCATGTCGGAAACCGGCTGCCGTGCCGCTTTTGCGCAGTCGCTCATCGGGCCTCAGCGTCTCATGAAATCGCGGTGTGACGGGGGTCACACTCGATATTTCGGGCTCCCGAATGGCAGGGGGCACTACCCAAGGCGTGCGACGCCTGAGGAGTGATCATGAGCGAGCAGACGATCGGTAAGGTTTTGACGCGTACCCTCCTGGCGAGTTGCATCCTCGCCGCGTCGGTCTCCATCACGGCATGCAGCGGGCACGGGTCCACCCGCTCGGGCGGCGGCTCCGGCGGGACCGTTCAGCCCGGCGGTGCCGGCGATACCGGTGGTGGCGGTGCCGGCGGCGGCTCGGACGGCGGCGGATCGGGTGGCACGGGCGGCACCGGCGGGACAGGTGGCGGCACGGGTGGCGGTACCGGCGGTGGTGGTACCGGTGGCGGTGGTACCGGCGGCGGTGGCACGGGCGGTGGCGGTGGAACGGGTGGCGGCGACGGCGGTGGAACCGGCGGTGGTGGTGGTACGGGCGGCACGCCCGCACCGAGCAACGCGGTCGGCGCCGTAGCGACCGGCACCGGCAACATCATCACGGCACTGGGCAACACCGTTTCGGGCGTCGGGGCCCAGATTCCGGCGACGACGATTCTCGGCGGCACGTCTGGCCTCGGCACGGGTCTCGGTAGCGCCGTCGACGGCATCGGCGGCGCCCTCACGACGATCGGGAACGGCGTCAGCGATGGCCTCGGCCAGACCGGCAACACGACCAATCCGGTCGGCACCACGACGGATTCCCTCGGCAACGCGGTCGTCCAGATCGGCGACGGTGTGCAGGACCTCGGTGGCGGTCTGCCGACGGTGGGCCAGGGCACGCCGATCGCGCCCATCACCTCGCTCGTCGGCAATGTCGTCGACGGCACCGGGAACGCGGTGTCGCAGGTCGGGCAGGGGCTCGACGGCGTCCTGCAGTCCAACGGCACGAACGCGCTGACGCAGACGCTGAGCGACACGGTGACGCCGCTCGCCAGCGCGCTGGGCGACAGCAGTTCGCCGATCCAGTCGACGAACCTCATCGCCGCCACCGGGAATGCGAGCGGTGGTCTGGTCGGTGGCCTCAGCGGCGCCGTGGCTGGTCTCGGCGCGAACATCGCCAGTGCGCAGGTGCCGGGAGCGGCGAGCAGCCTGACGTCGCCCCTGGGCAACACGATCGAAGGCGTCGGCACGTCGCTCGCCTCGCTGAGCAGTGGTTTGCAGGGTGGCCTTGGCACGTCGGCGCCGGGTGCCGGCGATACCTTGGGCACGACGCTCGGCGGGCTCACCGGCACCGTTTCGGGCCTTGGCGACACCGTGGCCGGTGCTGGCACGGGCGCGCTCTCGCCCCTGGCTCCGCTGACGACCGCCGCCGGCACGGCCATCGGCCGCATCGGCGACGGTACGACGGCGGCCGTGAGTTCCGGCGGTGCGCTGTCGGGCGTGACGGGCGCGGTGAGTGGCGTGGTCAACGGCGTCGCCGGCGTCACGACGATCAATGGTGGGACGACCTCCGGCGGCACCGGAGCGACGGCCGGCCTCGTCAGCACGGTCTCCGGCGTCACCAACACCGTCGGCGGCGTGGTCGGCGGGCTGGTCGGTGGTCTGACGAGCGCCGCGGACGGTGGCGGTGCGGGCGACGCACCGCTGAAGGGCATCCTCGGCAAGCGCGGCCGCTGATCCCGATGCTCCCCGGGTGGACGGCGCCCCCCCGCGCCGTCCACCCCGGCCTTCGGGCCCTTCGCGCGCGGAGGCACCCGCGCGTTTTTTTTGAAATGAAGAAGGAACGTCCATGTCCCGATGGTTCGGTTGCCTCCTTGGCATGACCGTCGTCTGCTCCGCCCATGCGCAGGTCCGCGCCCCCGCCAACCCTTTGCAGACCCTTCCCCGCGCGGAAGCGCCGAAACAGGCGCCATCGGTGCAGGTGAACGTGCAGGCGCCCAACCCGGCGCTCGAAGCCCTGTTGTCGACCCATCTCACGCCGACGCGCTTCGACGTCATGGGCGTGCACTCGGTGCCTTTCGCCGAGGTGGCTGCCGTGTTCACGCCGCTCAAGGGCAAGGACGTGACCGTGCGCGACCTCGTCGCGGCCGCCGACAAGGTCACCGCGATGTACAAGGCGCGGGGCTATGCGCTTTCATTCGCGTTCGTTCCGGCGCAAAACCTCGCCGGCGGCGTCGTCCGCATCCAGGTGGTCGAGGGCTATGTGGCCTCCGTCGACGTGACGGGCGATCCCGGCAATCTCGAACCGCGCATCCGCGCGATGGCCGCGCATGTCGTCGGCGAGCGCCCGCTGCGCCAGGAGACGTTCGAGCGTTACACGCAACTGCTCGGCCAGCTGCCCGGCGTGAAGATCGCCGCGAACGTCCCGCCGCCGACGACCACCGACGGCGCGACGAAACTCGATCTGGCGGTGACGCGACAGCGCTACGACGTGAGCTACGGCCTCGACCTCAACCATCCCGGCACGCAGGGCGTGTTCACGCTGCTGGAAAATGGCGCGACGCCGCTGGGCGAGCAGCTCAGCCTGTCGACGCTGTTTCCGAACGGAGGCGGCCAGCGCTTCTATTCGGCCGGCTACCTTCAGCCCATCGGTTCGCGCGGGTGGCAGGGCAAGGTGGATGCGAGTCGTTACTGGGGCCAGCCGGACACCGACGAGCAGCTTCCGTCGTACCTCGATCACCGGCTCACGCAGGAGCGTCTCGCCCTGTCGGCCATCTATCCGATCGTGCTGAACAATTCGGAACGCCTTGGGGTAACGACGGGCATCTACGCATCGCGCCAGGACGATCGTTATCGCAATGTCGACACCGGCGCCATGGTCGCGCTGCAATCGAGCGTGCGCGTACTCAACGCGGAACTCTCATGGTTGAAAGTGAGCACGACGCAGACGCGGCAGTTCTCGTTCGCCGTCGCCCACGGATTCGCGGGCCTCGGTGCGTATTCGCGCGCGGTCAGCAACGTGGGTGAGCTGGGTCTGGCGACGCCCGACGTCTCGTTTACCCGTTACACCGGCAACCTCGTCTGGTCGAACCAGTGGGCGCACCATCTCGGCACGGTGTTCCGCGCGACCGGACAGTACAGCGACTCCGCGTTGCCCTCGACGGAGCAGATCAACTTCGGCGGCCCGAGCTTCGCCTACGCGTACGACCCCGGCGACGCCGCGGGCGACAGCGGCTGGGCGGCGTCCGGCGAGGTGAATCGCAGCTTCGTCTCCGGTGCCCGGTGGATCAAGTCGATCGTGCCGTACGTGGCCTACCAGACGGCCCGCGTCTACCTCAACGGCGCCCGTCCCTTGATCGACCGGCTCGATTCCGCGGCGATGGGCGTGCGGGCCTCCGACAACAAGCACTACTCGGTCGATTTCGCGCTCGCCTGGCCCACGGGTGACAAGCCGCCCGAGACCCGTGACCGCGACATGCGCTGGAACCTGACGTTCAGCTACAAGCTCATGTGACCGGGGGCAGGGGCGTACGGCGCCGACCGGTCCTTCACGGCACCGGCGCCAAGATCCTGCGACACGCCAGCGCCGAGCCATGCCATGCCCCTCAACCTCAGCCCACCGCCGATCCTCTTCGACGAATCGCTGGAGCATGTCGAACCCGACGAGGCGGAGACCACCGAGCAGCTGATCGAGACGCTGACGAAGATCAACCAGACGACGCTGGAGCACGAGAAGCACGCGCATCGTTCCGTGCATGCGAAGAGCCATGCGCTGCTGACGGGCGAACTGATCGTCCCGGACGACCTGCCGCGCGAGCTCGCGCAGGGCATCTTCGCGAAGCCGGGGCGCTATCCCCTGGTGATGCGCCTCTCGACGGTGCCGGGCGACATCCTCGACGACAGCGTTTCGACGCCGCGCGGCATGGCGGTGAAGATCGTCGGCGTGGAGGGTGAGCGTCTCCCCGGCAGCGACGGGGACGTGACGCAGGACTTCGTCCTGGTCAACGGCCCGGCCTTCTCGGCGCCGAACGCGAAGCGTTTCGCGAGCACCCTGAAGCTGATCGCCGCGACGACGGACCGCGCCGAAGGCGCGAAGAAGGCGCTTTCCGCGGTGCTCCGCGGCACCGAGCGCGTGATCGAGGCCTTCGGCGGCCGGAGCCCGACGCTGCTCGCGCTGGGCGGCCAGCCGGAGACGAATCCGCTAGGCGACACCTACTACTCGCAGGCGCCTCTGCGCTTCGGCGATTACGTGGTGAAGGTGTCGATCGCGCCACACTCGCCGAACCTGACGGCGCTCACCGGTGCCACGCTCAACGTCAATGGCAAGGCCAACGGCTTGCGCGAGGCGATGGTCAACCACTTCGCGGAAGAAGGCGGGGAATGGGACCTGCGGGTGCAGTTCTGCACGGACCCGGAGACCATGCCGGTCGAGGATGCGTCCGTGGTCTGGCCGGAGGAGAAAAGCCCTTATATCGATGTCGCGCGCATCGTCGTGCCGCCGCAGGCCGCGTGGAACGCCGCGCGTCGCGCCGCCATCGACGACGGCCTGGCCTTCAGCCCGTGGCATGGCATCGCCGCGCACCGGCCGCTGGGATCGGTCATGCGCGCCCGGAGGCTGGCGTACAAGGTCATGGCGAAGTTCCGCGCGCACCATAACAACGTGAGCGTCGTCGAGCCCCGTTCGATCGAAGAACTCGGCCTGTAGGAAAGGCCCGGGCGCGATTTCAGGGTTCGCGCGCCAGCGCGCAGGGCGGGGCGAGAAGCTGTCGCGGCCGGGTCCGCTCCCACATACCGTCGCCGGAAATCGTGGGAGCGGCCCTGGCCGCGACAGCTCTTCGCCGCGGTTTCCAGGTTCACGCGCCAGCTCGCAGGGTTGGGCGAGAAGCTGTCGCGGCCGGGTCCGCTCCTACATATGGTCGCCGGAAATCGTGGGAGCGGCCCTGGCCGCGACAGCTCTTCGCCGCGGTTTCCAGGTTCACGCGCCAGCGCGCAGGGTTGGGCGAGAAGCTGTCGCGGCCGGGTCCGCTCCCACACGGTTTCTTCGGTGTTCCTACCAGCCCATGTAATGGCCGCCATTGATGGCGAGGTTCGACCCGGTGATCCAGCTGGAATCTTCGGAGGTGAGGAACGCGACGGCGTGGGCGATTTCCTCGGGCCGGCCGAGGCGACCGACGGGGATCTGCGCGACGATCTTGGCGCGGATGTCCTCGGGCACGGCCATGACGAGGTCGGTGCCGACGTAGCCGGGCGAGACCGTGTTCACGGTGATGCCGAACTTCGCGTTCTCTTGCGCCAGCGAGATGGTGAAGCCGTGCACGCCGGCCTTCGCGGCGGCGTAGTTGGCCTGGCCGTACTGGCCCTTCTGACCGTTGATCGAGCTGATCTGGACGATGCGGCCCCACTGACGCGAGCGCATGCCCTCGATCACGGGGCGCGTCACGTTGAAGCAGGCGTTGAGGTTGGTGTTCACCACCTCGGTCCACTGCTGGTAGTCCATCTTGTGGAACGTCGTGTCGCGGGTGATGCCGGCGTTGTTGATCAGGATCTCGACCGGGCCGGCCAGGTCCTCCACGCCGCGGATCATCGCCTCGGCCGAGGCGGGGTCCGATACGTCGCCCGGCACCATCACGACGTCGATGCCGTCGCGGATCATGTCCTCGCGCCAGGCGGCCGCGCGGGCCTCGTCGCGGTAGTTGGTGGCGACCCGGTGGCCCTGCCGGGCAAGGTAGCGCACGATCGCCGTACCGATGCCGCCCGTGCCGCCGGTCACCAGTGCCGTGCGCTGCGTCATACCCTGCTTCATCGTCCCGATCGTCCCGTCGTGGCCCGCGTGCGGGCAAACCTTCGTTATAACGTCGCGCCCCGGGTAAGACTACTGCGGCGGAGCGTCGCAGGCGCGAATTCGCGCAGGGCGTCGCGCAACAGGTCGGCCGGGTTCGTGGCGGCGCTCGTGGTGGGCACGCCGAGCCGGTCCAGCGCCAGACGCAGGGCGGGCAGGGGATCGGTCGGATCCACCGGCAGGGCCGCCGACGACTTCGACAGTTTCCGGCCTTCCGCGTCCACGACCAGCGGCAAGTGGAGGTAACCCGGGCTGGGAAGATCCAGCAGGCCCTGCAGGTAGATCTGCCGCGCGGTGGAGTCGAGCAGGTCGGCGCCGCGGACGACGTGCGTGATGCCCTGTTCGCCGTCGTCGACCACGCAGGCGAGCTGGTACGACCACAACCCCTCGACCCGGCGGATGACGAAGTCGCCGGCGACCTCCCGGAGGTTTTCGGCCTGGGGACCCTGGAGGTCGTCCGTCCACGCGATCACCCGGTCGGGCGAGCGCAAGCGCCACGCCGGTGCGCGCGACGGATCGGGAGGCGCGATGCACCGGCCGTCGCGATGCAGGCCGCCGTGCGCGGCGAGCTCGGCGCGGCTGCACCAGCAGGGAAACAGATGGCCCTCGTCGCGCAGGCGTGCGAAGGCGGACTCGTAGAGCGCATCGCGCCGCGACTGGAAGACGGGCGGCGCGTCGGGCGTCATGCCGAAGGCGTCGAGCGTCGAGAGGATGGCCGCGGCCGATCCGGGAACCTCGCGCGGAGGATCGATGTCTTCGATGCGTACCAGCCACTGCCCACCGGCGTGGCGGGCCACCAGCCAGCTGCCGACGGCCGCGACCAGCGAGCCGAAGTGCAGGGCGCCCGTGGGCGAGGGAGCGAAGCGTCCGCGATAGGCCGGCACTGTCATGGATCGGTAATTGAGAGGTTTCTCATGGCCGCGACGGGCAGACGTGTCAGTGTAGGCGATGCGCGTTCCGCTGCCAGCGGCCACGTGACGCCTTCGCGGCGGTGGATGCCGGCGCGGCCATTGAATCATTCAGTGTCCGCCCCGAAAAATTGCCTTGTGCGGCGCCACTTAGCCAGCCGCCATGAGAGAGACAAACCATGTTCAAACGCATCGCCTTGTTCGTCGCCACCAACCTCGCGGTCATCCTGCTGCTGACGATCGTCTGCCGGGTCCTCGGCATCGATCAGTGGGCCGCCCAGCGCGGCATGGGTATCGGTGGCCTGATCGTCTTCGCCTCCGTCTTCGGCATGGGCGGCGCATTCATTTCGCTGGCCATCTCGAAGTGGACCGCGAAGATGTCCACCGGCGCCCAGGTCATCAAGGAGCCGCGCAACGAAACGGAGCGCTGGCTGCTCGAGACCGTGCGCCGGCACGCCGAGAAGGCCGGCATCGGCATGCCCGAGGTCGCCGTCTACGACGCGCCGGAAATGAACGCCTTCGCCACCGGCATGTCGCGCAACAACGCGCTCGTGGCCGTGAGCACGGGCCTTCTGCAGCAGATGGACCGCGAGCAGGTCTCGGCCGTGCTCGGCCACGAGATCGGCCACGTCGCCAATGGCGACATGGTCACCCTGACCCTGATCCAGGGCGTGCTGAACACGCTGGTGATCGTGCTCGCCCGCGTCGTCGGCCGCGTGGTCGACAGCTGGCTCAGCGGCGGCCGCGAGCGCGACGGCGAGGGCGGCATCGGCTACTTCGTGGTCGTGATGGTGCTGCAGATCGTGTTCGGCCTGTTCGCCTCGATGATCGTCATGTGGTTCTCGCGCTGGCGCGAGTTCCGGGCGGACGCCGCAGGCGCCAGCCTCGCCGGCCGCGCCTCGATGATCTCCGCGCTGCAGCGCCTCTCCGGCAACCACGGCGACACGTCGCTGCCGCAGACGATCCAGGCCTTCGGTATTTCCGGCCACCTGGCCTCGGGCTTCAAGCGGCTGTTCATGAGCCACCCGCCCATCGAGGAACGCATCGCGGCGCTGCAGGCCGCGAGGTGATCGGGAGAGGAGGCCGCCGGAAGGCGGCCTCTTTCTTTTGCGGGGACCGGAGAGGGACTACGTGGAGGTGGGGGGATGGGAAGTGGGGGCGCGGTCCCGGCACGCGGTCGAGGGGGCGGCAGCGCCTCGAGCGCCTCGACGCACCCGGTGGGCGACCGGTGCCCTCGGACGCACGATGTCGCGCCCCCATTTCCCATCTCCCATCCCCAACGCCCCCTCACGGCCTCAGGACGCGGCACCACCCACCACCCCCTTTTCCCGCCCCCGTCCCATCCCCATACTCCCCTGCCTGTCCCACCCTGAAGGAACGGCATCGTGAGCCAGGAAACCCGTAAGTTCGAAGCCGAGGTCGCGCAGGTCCTGCACCTGGTGACCCACTCCCTCTACTCGCACAAGGAAATCTTCCTGCGCGAGCTCATTTCCAACGCCTCCGACGCGTGCGACAAGCTGCGCTTCGAGGCGATCGCGGACCCCTCCCTGACCGACGGCGATGCCGAACTGCGCATCCAGGTGACCTGGGATCCGGACGCCCGCACGATCAGCATCCGCGACAACGGCATCGGCATGAGCCGCGAGGACGTCGTGGCCAATATCGGCACGATCGCCAGTTCCGGCACCCGACGCTATCTCGAAGCGCTGTCGGGCGAGCAGAAGGCGGACGCCCGCCTGATCGGCCAGTTCGGCGTCGGTTTCTATTCGGCGTTCGTCGTGGCCGACAAGGTCACCGTCATCACGCGCCGCGCGGGTCAGCCGACCGAGGCCGGCGTGCGCTGGGAAAGCGACGGCAAGGGCGAGTACTCGCTCGAGGACACGAACGTCACCGAGCGCGGCACCACGGTCGTGCTGCACCTGAAGGCCGACGAGGACGAGTTCCTCAACGCCTGGAAGCTGCGCTCCCTGGTGACCAAGTATTCGGACCACGTGGCGTTCCCGATCCGCATGCCCGCCGAGAAGGACGGCAAGCCGGACCCGACCGAGTGGTCGAACGTCAACTCGGCGTCCGCGCTGTGGTCGCACCCGAAGAGCGAGATCACCGACGAGGAATACAAGGAGTTCTACAAGTCGTTGGGGCACGACTTCAACGATCCGCTGGCCTGGAGCCACAACCGCGTCGAAGGCTCGCAGAGCTTCACCACGCTGCTCTACGTGCCGGAACAGCCGCCGTTCGACCTGATGATGGGCGGCCGCGAGGAGCGCAAGGGCCTCAAGCTCTACATCAAGCGCGTCTTCATCATGGACGCCGCGGAGGAACTGCTGCCGAACTACCTGCGCTTCGTGCGCGGCGTGGTGGACGCCGACGACCTGCCGCTGAACGTCAGCCGCGAGATTCTCCAGCAGAATCGCCAGCTCGAGCGCATCAAGAGCGCCTGCGTGAAGCGCGTGCTCGATGTGCTCGAGAAGATCGCCCGCGACGAGCCGGAAAAGTTCGCGACGTTCCTCGCCGGCTTCGGCAACACGCTGAAGGAAGGCATCGTCGAGGACACCGCCAACCGCGAGCGCATCGCGAAGCTGCTGCGCTTCGCCTCGACGAAGGGCGACGGCGCGGCGAAGACGGTTTCGTTCGACGACTACATCGGCCGCATGGCGGTGGGACAGGACGCCATCTGGTACGTCACCGCCGATAGCTACACCGCCGCCGCGGGCAACCCCGCGCTAGAAGCGCTGAAGGCGAAGGACATCGAAGTGCTGCTGATGTCCGACCGCGTCGACGAGTGGATGCTCGGCTATCTCACCGAGTACGAAGGCAAGCGCCTGCGCAACGTGTCCAAGGGCGAGTTCCCGCTCGACGAGGCCGACAAGGCGAAGCAGGAAGCCGCCACGGCCGAGGCCGCGCCGCTGATCGAACGCGCGAAGTCGTTGCTCGGCGATCGCGTGAGCGACGTGCGTGTGTCCGCGCGCCTGACGGATTCGCCGTCGGTGCTCGCGCTGGCCGATTTCGACCTCGCCCCCCACCTGGCGCGCCTGCTGCGCGAAGCGGGTCAGGACGTGCCGGCGTCGAAGCCGGCGCTGGAACTCAATCCGTCGCATCCGCTGGTGCAGCGTCTTGCCGGCGAAGCCGACGACGCGAAGGCTGGCGACCTCGCCAGCCTGTTGCTCGAGCAGGCGGAGATCACCGCGGGTGCTCAGCTCGCGGATCCCGCGGGCTTCGTGCAGCGGATGAACCGGGTGCTGCTGGGGTAAGCGCGAGACCCTCCGCGCTCCGCGAAAAGCGGTCGCGGCCAGGTCCGCTCCCACAACGACAGTAGGGCCAGGTCCGCTCCCTCGCCGTTGTGGGAGCGGACCTGGCCGCGACATCTCCTCGCGAGGCGCCACAGGCCCACCGGCCTCACAGCCACGTCACCCCAAGGACGACCGCCTGCCTGCTATCGTCCCCGCCCATGTCCGCGCTCCTGATCCTCTTCCTCTGCCTCGCCCTCGGCATCCTCGCGCGCCGTTTCGCGACGCTGCCCGACGGCATCGTGCCGGGCATCAACTGGTGGGTGCTCAACATCGCGCTGCCGGCGCTGGTGCTGGCGCTCGTTCCCCATGTCCCGATCGACGTGAACCTCTGGTTCCCCGTCGTCGGCATGTACGTGACCTTCTTCGGTGCCTGGGCGCTGTTCGCCACCCTGGGCCGGCTCTTCGCGTGGAGTCCCCAGCGCATCGGCTGCCTCACGCTCGTCTGTGGCCTGGGCAACACCTCGTTCATCGGCTATCCGATGATGGAGGCGTTGCACGGCAAACCCGGCCTCTCCATCGCCGTCATCGCCGACCAGCTCGGGTGCTTTCCGATGCTCGCCGCGGGCGGCATCGTCGTGGCGTCGATGTACTCCGGGCGCGGCGCGAGCGCCGCGTCGATCGTCCGCCGTGTGCTGACGTTTCCCGCGTTCGTCTGCCTCGTGATCGGCGTGACGGTCGGCCTCCTCGGCGGCTGGCCCGCGATGGTCGAGAAGGTGTTGCTGCAGATCGGCCAGACCCTCACGCCGCTCGCGTTGTTCTCGGTCGGCCTGCAATTCCGCCTGCACCTGCGTCGCGGGCAGGTGGGAGCGCTGACCGCCGGCCTGGCGTGGAAGCTGCTGCTCGCACCGCTGCTGGTGCTCGGCATCGGCGTGGCCGCCGGCGTCGGTGGCCTGACCCTGACCGTCGGTGTGCTGCAGGCGGCGATGGCGCCGATGATTTCCGCGGCCATCCTCGCCGACCGGTACGATCTCGAGCCGCAACTGGCCAACACCGTGCTGGGCGCCGGCATCCTGCTCTCGCTGGCGACCATTCCGATCGGCAACCTCTTCCTCCCCGCGGCGTAAGCGGGGCTTGCGATCGCCCGGGCCGACCCTATCACTCGAAGATGACCGATACCTCGACGACCTCCGGCGTTCGCGCCGACGTGTGGCTCTGGGCCGCACGCTTCTTCAAGACCCGCAGCCTCGCCAAACAGGCGATCGACGGCGGCAAGGTCGAACTCAACGATGCCACCTGCAAGCCGGCCAAGGCGGTGCAGGTGGGTGACACGCTGCGGATCACCCGTGGGGAGGAGCGAATCGTCTGCACCGTGACGGGGCTGTCGCAGAAGCGCGGCCCGGCGCCGGAGGCACGCAAGCTCTACGCGGAGACGGAGGCCAGCGTCGCCGAGCGCGAACGCCAGCGCGAAGACCGCCGCCTGACCGGCGGCGCGTTGCTGCGCCCGGACGCGCGTCCCGACAAGCGCGATCGCCGGCTGATCCAGGATCTGAAGAAGACGCTCTGAAGACGGAGGTCGCGGCGGCCCCGCGCGGCCTATCGCCGATACGATCGGCTCCCACCCTCCGGTAGTCGCCCCACCGCAAGCCCGCTACCGAAGGGGTAGGAGCCGATCGCATCGGCGATCCCGCGTAGCGGGCCAAGGGCCGGGGTAGCCAAAAAAACAGCCCCCGCGAGTCCACCCCGGGCTGCTGACGCGGGATGGGGCGGGGGCTGTCGCGGGCCGTTGGATGGAGAGTCGTCTTGCCCGCTTGAAGCCGGTGCGCGTTCGGCGCCGCACCGGAGATGACTATAGGAAACCGGACCGATCGATGGAATTCGTTTGTTCGAATGGCGTCGATAGGCCATCCCAATCGCAGGCATTCCCTCGTAGGAGCGCGCCCTGCGCGCGACATCTTTTGGCGGTGAACTTCAGGCCCTGAGCTCTTCGCGAAAACATGTCGCGCGCAGGGCGCGCTCCTACGGCCGCATCAGCGCAGCATCTTCTTCAGCTTGTACAGCTGATCCAGCGCCTCACGGGGCGCCAGGTCGTCCGGATCGAGCGCACGCAGGGCCTCTTCCACCGGCGACGGCAGCGGCGGCGCGAACAGGCCCATCTGCGGCGCCGCGGGCACCGGTGCGGCGACCGCGGCGGTCACCTCGTGACCCTGTTCCAGTGCGGCGAGGTAGCGCCGCGCATCCGCGATCACCGTCTTGGGCAGCCCCGCCAGCGCGGCCACCTGAAGGCCGAAGCTGCGGTTCGCCGGGCCGTCCTTGACCGTGTGCATGAAGACCAGTTGCTCGCCATATTCCACGGCATCCAGATGCACGTTGGCGATGGTGCGGAACTCGCCCGCGAGCTCCGTGAGCTCGAAGTAATGCGTGGCGAACAGCGTGAACGCGCAGCTGGTCGCCGCGAGGTGCACGGCGGCGGCGCGCGCGAGCGACAGGCCGTCGTACGTGCTGGTGCCGCGGCCCACCTCGTCCATCAGCACGAGGCTGCACTCGGTGGCGTTGTGCAGGATGTTCGCCGTCTCGCTCATCTCCACCATGAAGGTCGACTGGCCGCGCGACAGGTCGTCGCCCGCACCGATGCGCGTGAAGATCCGATCGATCGGGCCGATCGTCGCGCCCGCCGCCGGCACATAGCTGCCGACGTGCGCGAGCAGCACGATGAGCGCGTTCTGGCGCATGTAGGTGGACTTACCGCCCATGTTCGGGCCGGTGATCACCAGCATGCGGCGGCTCTTGTCCAGCGCGAGATCGTTCGGCTCGAACGGCTCGTCGCGCACCTTCTCCACCACGGGGTGGCGGCCGCGGTCGATGCGGATGCCGGGCACGTCGGTGAGCTCGGGCGCGGCCCAGTCGAGCGCCTCGGCGCGATCGGCGAGATCCGCCAGGACGTCCAGCTCCGCCATCGCGGCCGCGCCGATCTTGAGCGCCGGCAGGCGCTCGATGAGCCGGTCGAGCAGCAGCTCGTACAGCGCGCGCTCGCGCATCAGCGAGCGCTCCTTCGCGGAGAGCACCTTGTCCTCGAACTGCTTGAGCTCTTCGGTGATGTAGCGTTCGGCGTTCTTCGTCGTCTGTCGTCGCGTGTAGTGCTGCGGGGCCTTGTCCGCCTGCGCCTTGGTGATCTCGATGTAGTAGCCGTGCACGCGGTTGTAGCCGACCTTCAGCGTCGGGATGCCGCTGGCCGCCTTCTCGCGTTCTTCCATGTCGACCAGGAACTGGTCCGCGTTGGTCGAGAGGCGCCGCAGTTCGTCGAGTTCCTCGTCGTAGCCTTCGGCCAGCACGCCGCCGTCGCGCAGCAGCACCGGCGGCTGCGCGATGATCGCGCGCGCCAGGAGATCGGCCGTCTCGGCGTGGTCGCCGATGCGGTCGACGAGGCCGTGCAGCAGCGGGCTGTCGAGGCCCGCGATCTCCTCGCGCAACAAGGGCGCCGCGGCGAGGCCGTCGCGTAGCGTCGACAGGTCGCGCGGACGCGCCGAGCGCAACGCCACGCGCGCGAGGATGCGTTCGAGGTCGCCGACACCGCGCAGCCGCTCGCGCAGCGACACGTGCCGCCGCGAGTCGATCAGGCTGCCGATCGCCTGATGCCGGGCGCGCAGCACGCCGCGGTCGCGCAGCGGACGATTCAGCCAGCGGCGCAGCAGGCGCGCGCCCATCGGCGTCACGGTCTCGTCGAGCACGCCGAGCAGCGTGTTGTCGACGTTGCCGCTCTGGTGCGTGTCGATTTCGAGGTTGCGCCGGGTCGCGGCGTCCATCGCGATCGTCTCGCCCGCGTTCTCGACCGCCATGCCCGTCAGATGGGGCAGGGCGCTCTTCTGGGTTTCTTCCACGTAACCCAGCAGGCAGCCCGCCGCGGCGATGGCGAGCGGCATGCCGTCCACGCCGAAGCCGAGCAGGTCGCGCGTGCGGAAGAAGCGGCAGAGTTCGCGCGTCGCTGCATCGCCGTCGAAATGCCACGGCTGCCGCTTGCGCAGGCCCGGCAGCGACGAGACCAGCTTCGGCCATGCGACATCCTCGCTCACCAGCGTCTCCGCCGGTTGCAGGCGCGCGAGTTCGGCGGCGAGGCCCTCGGGGGAGGGCACCTCGGTCAGCAGGAACCGGCCGGTCGAGAGATCCACCCATGCGAGCCCGTAGCCCTTCGGACCCGCGGAGATCGCCAGCAGGAGGTTGTCCCGGCGCTCTTCCATCAGTGCCGCGTCGGTGACGGTGCCCGGGGTGACGATCCGCACCACCTCGCGCTTCACCGGGCCCTTCGACGTCGCCGGGTCGCCGATCTGCTCGCACAGCGCGACGGACTCGCCGAGCTTCACCAGCCGGGCCAGGTAGTTCTCCACGGCGTGATACGGGACGCCCGCCATGGGAATCGGCGCGCCGGCCGACTGCCCGCGCTGGGTCAGGGTGATGTCCAGCAGGCGCGCGGCCTTGCGCGCGTCGTCGTAGAACAACTCGTAGAAGTCGCCCATCCGGAAGAACAGCAGGATGTCGGGATGCTCCGCCTTCGCCGCCAGGTACTGGCGCATGAAGGGCGTATGCCCTGCGGTGGCGGAGCGGTCTTCTTCAGCGATGGCCATGCGTGTCTTCGGTCGATGCGTGACGGCGCGCCACCCATGGCACGCCAGCCCCACATGATAAGCGACCGGGGAAGGGGGTGCCGCCTGGCGTCCGGGCATGAAAAAGCCCACGGAGGGGAGGCCGTGGGCTTTTGGGGTATTCCATCTTCGCACCAGCGGCAGGGGAACCGCCTTATGTGCCTGGGACCGGCGCCATCTCGGCTGCCTTGGGAATAACTATACCGACCGGTTTATGAACTCAGGTTAAGCGAGCCGGGCATACCCGTCGCCAGTGTCCCGGACTTCCCGCGAGCCCCCTGCCGGAGGGTGGGAGCCGATCGCATCGGCGATCCGGCCTTGCGGGGCTCCCGACGCGGCCCTCAGACCGCCAGCGTCGGCACGTTCACCTTCGGCAGCAGCCGTTGGGTGAAGTACTTGTCCTGGTAGTAGCGGATCTTCGTGCACATCACCGGGTGCGGGATGCCCTCGTACAGGAAGACCTCCTTGTCCGGCCCCATGGCCTTCAGCTCCTGCGGCAGCATCAGGGCGCGCTTCTCCTCCGAGTGGCTCTTCGAAACGTCGCCCTTCTTGCTCTTCGTGATGTTTTCCCGCCGCACGGTGGTGTAGCCGAGCATGTCGGAGTAGTCGTTCGCATCCTGCTGCTCGCGCGGCGCATAGACGATCTGCAGCGCGTGGTTGGTGATGACGGTGCGCGAGACATCCTTGCCGTACACCGCGTCCAGCTGCGCCATGCTCTGGATGATCGGCAGCAGGCGGATGTTGTAGCCGGCCATGTACGCGACGGCGGACGCGATGATCTCGACCTTGCCGATCGACGTGAACTCGTCCATCAGGAGCAGGCACTGATGCTTGAGGGCCGGGTTGTTCTCCGGCCGCTCCTTCGTGTTGAGGTTGATCAGCTGGCTGAAGAACAGGTTCACGATCAGCCGGCTCTCGGCCAGCTTGTTCGGCTGGATGCCGATGTAGATCGTCATCTTCTTCTTGCGCACATCCGTGAGCAGGAAGTCGTCCGCGCTGGTCGCGGCGTCCAGCACCGGGTTGATCCACGCGTTCAGGGGTTCCTTGAACGTGCCGAGGATCGACGCGAACGTCTCCGCCGCCTGCGACAACAGGTTGGCGAACGCCGACTGCGCGTTGGCACTCAGGAAAGGCTCCTTAGACAGGCGCGTGTAGAGCTCCCGCAGATCGGTGCCGTCGCCCGAGGACAGCCGGTAGATCATGCCGAGCGTCGGCTTGCTCCGCACGATTTCTGGGCGACCGTGCTTCTCGTCGTCGTCCCACTTCTCGCACAGGTACAGCGAGAACGCCATGAACGCGTTGCGCGCCTGGCTGACCCAGAATTTCTGGTCGTCCGAACCGTCGGGGTAGAGCATCGCCGCGATGCTCATCAGGTCCGAGACGCGGAACGCCGGGTCCTTCGATACGTAAGTGAGCGGGTTCCAGCGATGCGTGCGCCGATCTTCCGCGAACGGGTTGAACAGGTAGATCTCCTGCCCCTGCGACGCCCGCCAGCCGCTGGTGAGGTCGAAGTTCTCCTGCTTGATGTCCAGGACGACCGTCGATTCCTGATAGTCGAGCAGGTTCGGAATCACCACGCCCACGCCCTTGCCCGAACGGGTCGGTGCCGCGAGGATCACGAATTGTTGCCCGGGCAGGCGCACCAGCTGGCCGCCGAACTTGCCGACGAGGATGCCGTTCGGCGACGCCGAAAGCATCTTTTGTTTACGCAGATCGGCCGCGGTCGCGAAACGCGCGTCGCCATGGATCGCCTTGGCCTTGCGCTTCATGAGCAGGTAGAGCGCGAACAGCCACGCCACCATCGGCAAAAGGAAGCCGACGATACCGGCGGTTTCGATCCGCCACGCGTAGGGCTGAACCTGCGGATGGTTCAGCGCGCGGATGTAGCTGAGATAGGTACCCCATCCCGTCGGCACGTCCGAGAGGCGAAGGAACGCCAGCGTCAACCATCCTGCGAAAAAGTTACCGACCACCAGAGCGACGACGCCGAGCACCGCCGCCCAAAATCCCTTGTTCTTCATCATGCTTGGATCTGCCTTCGTTCCCTGGAATGTCCGATCAAACGTGTCGGGCGCTCTGTTGCGTGGTATGTGCCTCTGCCTGCCGCTGGGAGTTCGCGAGTATCGCCGCGGTCCCGGCCTGCGACTGGCCGCTGGCATGCGCCTCCGCGCTGCTCTGCTCGAGCGGGGTCTTCACGGCCTCCATCACATCGACATCCGCCACCTTCTTGAAAGGCGAATGCTCCTGCCCCTGAACGGCGTAGACGCGCGTGGCATCGCGGTTCAGTCCGACCATGTCGATGCGGTCCATGCCGGCCGCAGTGGCGGATGCGGTAAGGGAGCCGGCGAGACGCTCAGTGTGCTCGCCCGATGGGCGGCCATGAGCGACGTCGAGCTTCTGCAATTCGCCAAGCGCCTGCTGGAACATGGCGTTAGCCGGGTGTGCGACATCGTCGAGCAAGGGCGTTGCCGCCGCGCGCGGCCCATCTTGTTTGGGCGTACGTCCGGCTTCGAGAGCCTTGAGCGTCGCTGGTCCGACAATGCCATCCGGTTTCAGCTGGTGATCCGCCTGGAATTTCTCGATCGCCGCCTTCGTTTCCTTACCCATCGCGCCGTCCGGATCGAGCGGCTTGCCCTTCGAATCGACATAACCCTGATCGCGGAGCAGTTCCTGAATGTGGATCACCTTGTCTTTCGACAGGTGTCGACGGCCCGCTTCCTGTGTCGGGAAAGGCTCGGGGCCGTTCGGCTTGTATCCATTCTCAAGCGCCTTCTCCCATGCTTCGGCAGCCTGTTTCCGGGCAGACAGGCCATTGTGCCCGCCGTTGATGTCGAAACAGGCTGCCTTTACGTCGCTCTGGTCGTGGTTCGCCACGACGCGGTCCTTCCAATAGTGAATGGCGATCCTTGCCGCGATTTCCTTGTCCTCCGCAAGCTCTGGATGCGTGACGAGGTCGAGACCGAGTTCCTCGCCGACACGCTCGTAGTTGTCCCGCCCCGTCAACTGAACGTACCCACGCCCGTGGAAGGTCCAGCCGTCGCCGGGTTCGGTGTTGCCCAGGTTCTTCTTGCCCCAGGAGCCACCGTATACGGCATTGGCGATGGCCTCCGGGCCTCCGGCGGCGATGCGGCTGGCCTCGGCGGGTGTATCCATGCCGTTACGGCCCGGGAACACTTCGAGGAGACGTTCGCCCGAGTAGTTGAGGTTTTCGCTCATGCGGCCATAGCCACCGCATTCGACGTGCATCTGCCCCATGAAGTTACCGAGTTCCTTCGGGTCGGTGATGCCGGCTTTCATGGCTGCATCGAGAAGGTAGTCCGCGTTCTGCTTCGCTGTCATGTTCGAATGTCCTTATGCGCGCCTGGGTCGGCGCGATCAGCGTGTGGGGAGGCCGGTCTTTTCGATTACCGCGTCGCGCTTCAGCTTCAGCGTAGCGTCGATCAGGGCGTCGTCCTCGGTGTCGACGATGGCGCCCGACTGGCAGCTGCTGCGCTTCACAGGTTTCGCTTCGCCCTTCTTCAATACGACGAGGCCGCCGTCCTGCAGGTTGCTTGCGCCGGAGATCGAATAGACCACGTACTTGAATCCGGCGTTGGTGAACGCGTATGCGTAACCGCCGGTGCTACCGGCAAATCGGAGATGAGAACGCGTGAATTCACCCATGGATGCCCCGGACGGGTAGGTGAGTTCGGGGTGGGACGCGTCGCGCCCGTAGGCGTAGTAGAACCGGCCCTCATCATGGGCGAAGTCGCCGGCGGCGCAGATCGAAACGACCTTCGTGCTGCCCGCCAAAGGGCACGAGAACACGACCGCGTCGCCCTTCGCACACATGGTGGTGGACGCGAAGGTGGGCGCCGTAAGCAAGAGCAGGGCGATGGGCAGAATCGTTCGCATGGTCGATGTCCGGTATTCGTTCGTATCAGGCACGGCCGGGCATTGGCGCGGACGGCGAGGGTGGTGTCTGCTGGCGCTGCGCCTCGGCCATCTGACGCTGTTGTTCGGCGACGTTCCTCCAGGCCTCGGAGCTCTGCTCGACCGGGGTCTGCAAGGCCTGCACGGTGGGTACCTCGGTGACGCGCTTCAGCGGTGAATCCATGGGCCCCTGCACGGCGTAGAGGCGCGATGCGTCGGCGCTGAGGACGGCGTGATCGATGCGGTCCAGCCCGTCACGGCGCGCGGCTACCGTGAGCACGGCTGCGGCGTTGCCGCTGCGTTCGTCGGAGGCTCGCCCGTGCTGCGCGTCGAGCCGACCGATAGCGCCGTGAGCCTGCTCGAACAACGCGTGATCCGGGTGCGACGGGTGATCGAGCCGGGGTACATCCTTCTTGTCGTGATCGAACCACGAACCCGGATGCGTGATCGTGTCCCAGGCACCGCGCGCCTTGTCGCCGATGGCATGCACACCCTCGGCGATATCGTCCCTGACGTGCTCGAAGGTTTCCTTCACCTCGTGCGCGGCCTCGCCGATGGCGTATTCGATGGTGTGCACGCCGTCGCGGACCGCGTGGGCCACGGAACGCCCCGCGTCGATGGCCCCCTCGATGGCGTGCTTCGGCACTTCCCACGGCGCGGAAAGACCCTCCCGCAGCGCCATCACGTCGCCGCGGTAGCGGTCGATCATGGTGTCGTGCGCGCGGTACCTTGCCTCGTTCTCGGGGGAAATGATGCTCTGTCCCAGCAGTTTGCTGTCCGGGACGAAGTTGTCGATCGCGTGCGCGTCGAAATCCGTCGCCTTGAGCGGATTGCGCAAGCCGAGCGGCCCGCCGTCGTCGCGGTAGCCCGCCTTGCCGAGCGTGTCGATGTCCTGCTGCGCGGCGTAGACGCGCACCTCGCCGAAGTGCGGGCTGGCGGCACTGACAAGGTCGCCGGCCCGTACGTGGTCGATGACCTGATTGCCACCATCGGGCACACCGAACAGACTGCCCGCGCCATAGGCATTGAACGTTTCGCCACGCAGCCCGTACTTCGCGGCGTTGATCTCGGCGAGGGTGCCGCCGAGGGAGTGGCCGGTGACGGTTACTTGAATGGGCGCGGCCGAGCGCTTGGATTCGTTTTCTGCCCGCGCTATGACTCGTTGCGTGAACGCATCCGCGTCGCGCTGCTGGCCGTTGACGCCAAGCAGTACCATGCCTGCATCAATGCCGCCGTCGTGGACGGGTTCACGATCGAACTCCGTTCCGCGATAGGCGATCACGATCTCTTTCGTATCCTGCCGCTGGTACGCGGTCGCCTGAAAGCCCGTCCGCGGATTGTCCATCGTATCGATCGCGCTGTAGGTCACGCCCCCTAATTCAAATGGCTTGTCCAGAACAGGGGCATGGTAGGCATCCTGTGCCAGTAACGCGTAATCCGTCGAGCGGAGGCTCACGGCACCTTCTCCACGGTCTGCAACGTCACCGAGAACACGTCATCCGGCTTCTTGTACTCCTTGGCCGAAGAGGCGCCGATATCGATACGCCGCATGCTTCCGTCTTCATAGGAATCGTTGGCGAACCAGCGCGTCACGGCCCGGCCGGAAAAAACGTCGTCCTTGAAGATGCTGGGGCTGAACGTGATAGGTTCGTGGATGAGGTTTCCCGTCACGCCAACCAGCGACCACCGGCAAACCCCATGCCCGAAATAGTCTTCATCAAGAAACCGGTCGGCGTAGAAGAACGCCTTGTAGACGTTCCCGCCCACATGTTCGAACGTCAGTGGCGCGTCGGCCTGCGGTTCCACCGTGGCGCCGCTGAACGGCGTCAATGGAACGCTGTTCGGGTTGCTGACGTGGTAGTCCACATGCCCTTCGATCTTCTCGAAGGGACCCGGCGCCCCTTCCACCGTCATCGTGATCTCATAGCGCATCTTCGGATGAGGATTGAGCTTGATGTCGGGCTTGTTCATGGGGGCACCGTGGGCCTGTAGGGAAAGGGCGAATAGCGTGGCGAAGGGTAGGGCGAGTCGTCGTGACATGGCGCTCTCGTGCTCCTATCGGCTGAAACTCGGGCCGGCGTGGCCCTGTGTGGGTTCAGCGAGATTCGCCGCGACGCGTGTCGCGTCGCTGAGCCGTTCGCCGATGCCGTTGCCCACATCGCGAAGATCGTTCGCAAGGGCGCTGGCGCGACCGGCGAGGTAGTCGTGAGTACGATCCGCCG
The DNA here is from genome assembly GCF_031456385.1 of Luteibacter sp. 3190. Lineage (NCBI taxonomy): Bacteria > Pseudomonadati > Pseudomonadota > Gammaproteobacteria > Lysobacterales > Rhodanobacteraceae > Luteibacter > Luteibacter sp. 3190. Next base: position 314,162 of record NZ_JAVDUO010000001.1, read on the forward strand.
CCGTCTGCGCGCCGTCGCCAAGAGCATGGCCGAAGCGTCCTGCCTCAGCGAAAACGTGGCCGGCACCGGAGGCGACGCCCAGGCTAAACGCTTCAGCACCGTGCTCCACGTGTCCGGCGGCGCGCGTGACCGTGCGATGGACCTCCCGGCCGATCGCATCCGGCACCTCCCAACTCAACGACGCGCGCTCCCGGATGAAATGGATGTCGGACCGGTACATGTCCACCAGCGATTGATTCGCTCGGTAGCGAGCCTGCGACTCGGGCCCGAGGATCGATGCGCCGTTGATGGCGTTGCCGTCGACGAAGTTATCGATGCCGTGCGCCGCGAAATCCACAGACCTCACCGTGGTGAGGTGGCTCTGCCGGTCGTGCGCGGTGTAGCCGGATAATTTCAGTCGGTCGATGTCGCCTTGCGTGGCGTAGACCTTCACCGTGCCGATGTGATCGGCCGCTGCGCAGACAGGATCGCCGGCGCGGCTGCGATTGACGATGCGGCCGCGGCCCTCGTGGAGGTCGGGATCGAGATTCTGGGCGCCGTACGCATTGAACGTGTGGCCGTCGAGGCCGAACTTCGCGGCGTTGAGCTGCGCTAGGGTGCCGCCGAGGGAGTGGCCGGTGACGGAGACCTCCGAAGTGACGCCCGTCTGTTGACGGTGCTGGTGCACCTGATCCAGGACTTGTCGGGTGAAGGATTCAGCCGCGGCACGCTGTGGATTGACGCCGGCAAGTACCATTGCAGCGTCAACGCCGCCGTCGCGGAGAGGTTCGCGGTCAAGCTCAGTCCCCCGATAGGTGATGACGATATCAGACCAGTTTTGGGTTCGATAGGCAGTCCCTTGGAAGCCGAATGGGGAGCCCTCGCTGGTATCCAGGACAGTGAATGCCTCCCCACCCAACTCTACTTCCTCTTTCCTCTGCCTCGCGGTGTATGAGTCTTTGGCTAGCAAGGCGTACGAGTCTGCTGAGCGCGTCATTGCCGCACCTCTCGCGCAACGACCGAGATCGTGAACAGGTCATCGCGGTTAGGATAGATCGATGGCGTGATGGACCCGCCTTCAGCGAATCCTGTTTCCTTCGATCTTAGCCAGCTTCGCGGGTAGTAAATGAGGATGTGGCGTCCCTCGAACATGTCCTTGGAAATGAGCGAGGAAGTGAGCTCCTTGCCCTGTCGTTTCCAAACCAGCGTGGTCGCGGTCAGCGCCCAATGACACACGCCATGTCCAAAGTAGTCCTCGTCAAGCAATGCGTCTGGATACGCTGTGACCTGATACGTGGAGCGGTCGATCGGGCGAGTCGTGAGAGGAATGACTTTGTTCGGAACCTTTCTCACGCCAGACACGGGCACACGCGGCGCGCACGCCTCGTTCGTTACCTGATACGAACCGATCGCTTCTACGCTATCGAAGACGACCGAGGGATCATCCACTGTGTACGTGATCTCATACCGCATCGACGGGTCAGGATTCAGATGAATATTCGGTTCCACGTTTCCACCACAAGCTGCGAGTGAGAGAAACAGGCCAGGGACGGCGACCTGCACGAAACGCCGTAATAGTCCTTTCAGGACAGAGCGGCGTGGTGCGATCGGGACGTATCGCGTTACGGCTTTATCGACAAAAGCCAGCACCCGCTTTGCGAGTCGGGCGTAGTCCGTCGAGCGCATGCTCACGGCCTCCGCTCCGTCGCCTTGAGCGTCACCGAGAACGTGTCGTCCGGCTTCTTGTAATCGGAGCGCTTCTCCGTCCCGATGTCCGGCCCGCTAAGAGGTGAGTCGCGATACGACTGGTTTGCGAACCAGCGTCGGCTTTGTCCCTGCTTGAAGACGTCGTCGACGACGATCGCCGGGCTGAACTTCGCCTTGCCATGCAGGAGGTTCGCACTCACCGCCACTAGCGACCAGTGGCATGTGCCTCGGCCGAAATAGTCCTCGTCGAGAAAGCGGTCCGCGTAGACGTACGCCCTGTACGTGTCGTCGACGCGCTCGAACTCGATCGGCGTGTATTCCTGAGGCTCGACGGTGGCACCGGTGAACGGTGTCAACGGGACGCTGTCGGGATTGCTCACGTGATAGTCGACGCGGCCTTTGACGGACTCGAAGCCGCCGGACGCTCCCTCCACCGTCATCGTGATCTCGTAGCGCATCTTCGGACGAGGATTGAGCTTGACGTCCGGCTTGTTCATGGATGCACCGTGGGCCTGAAAGGAAAGGGCAAACAGCATGGCGAAGGGTAGGGCGGATGCCTTGGTCATCGCGTTCTCACGTTGCCGTTGTCCGTGGTGCGTTACCGTCCGGGGCTCCGGTTCCGCCATGGTGTCGTCAGAGCCCGGGACTGGCGTCGGCAGGATCACGCATCGCCGACCGGCTCGCGGGTGTCGCGGCGCTCATGCCGCCCTTCGAGCAGACACGCTCATACATCTTCGCCGAGTAGCTCTTGAAGCATTTTCGGTCGATGACGCGGTACTTGCCACGTTGTGGATCCGTCGGAACCCAGCAGTCTTCCGGAACGCCCAGCTTGCAGAACACGAATGGATTGTTGCCGTAGTAAGGGATGAACTCATAGTGGCCCATTTGCGCGAACGCGGACGGGCAGAGGCCGATCGTCATGATCATCGCCATGAGCTTTCGCATATTTACTCCTTCCTCCTTTCGACAAGCGGACATGACTACTGCTTTGTGGGCAGACTGCACGCCGAATAGTAGACCTCGCACTTGCTATTCCCACGCCGGCATCCTTGCATCGCACTTTCCTCGGCTTCCGCCTTCGTCGCGCCCATCTGGATTTCCCTCGTCGTAACACCCAGGACCATCGCGACACATCCGTTGACAAGAGCGATGTCGATCTTGCAATCCTGTCCGCCCTTCGCCTCGCAATCCGCCAGGGCGTCACGGATCGCGCTTTGATTCGTGGTCCGGTCGACCGCCGAACCAAGAATCCCCAGGTGCGAATCGGTGGCGATGGCCTGATAGTGATTTGTCCAGCGGACCGTGGGTACCGACATCTGTTGGTTCTGCTCTCCCGGAATGGGTACGCACGCCTGCCAGCCCTGGCCGCCCTGAGGATATTGGCCAGGTGGGCAGCCTCCCTCCGCCTGGGCGGCGGTTGCGAACATGGCGAGCACGAGTATGAAGAGTAGTGCGGGCAGACGTTTCGTCATTGTCGGGTTCTCGCGACGGATTGCTGATTCTTTATCGCTTCTTGCGTGGGCGCGGGGCCTGCGCCCGTCACCCGATTGGCGAAGCCATCCACGGGCTGCGATCCTGTTTGGCCATTCGTAGCGCCTCGCGCTTCCGGTGACCCGGGAGGTTGACCCTGGGGGCCGGGTCTCGTGCCGGCACCGCCGAACACCGTATATGTCAGAGCGCTCCCCAACGTGCCCTGGAAGAACATGGCCGCCATCGGCGGCACCGACACGATGAGGATGCTCAGCAGGAGGCCGATGCCGCCCTGTTGCATGGCGGTACTGGTCAGACCTTCGGTCTTGTCGCCGAGGAGCAGGTGATTGACGATCTTGGCACCCCACATGGCGCCACTTACACGAAGGGTGAGCTCGAGCACCATGCTGGCGACGACGCTCAGGAGGGCCATCGAGAAGATGGTGCCGATGCCGTACAAGAGCCAGCGACGGAACAGGTCCTTCGTCTGATCGAAGATCAGGCAAAGAATGAACAGCGGTCCGAGGCCGATGAAGAGAGCGATGGCGAACTGATAAAGCAGAAGCATCGCGCCAGCGGCCATCGGCGGGCTTGCGCTTCCGATGGTGGCGATGAAGGCGGAGCGCTCCTTGGCATTGAGCATCTCGGGGTCGGTGCTCACGACCTTGACGGAGTTGATGGTCGAAAGCGCGATCTGGGTGTAGGCGAGGTTTTCATCGATAGCGCTCGAGGTCCGCTTGTTCTCGTTGCCGGTGAACAGGTAGTGGATTTCCTTGTCGAGCTGCACGGTGAGGAAGTTGTTCAAATCGGTGCTGGCGATCGCCATCGTCGTCGCGGCACCGACGATGACGACGATCCGACCCATCTGGAGGACGATCTCCATCAGCGGTTCGCGCGAACGGCCCGAGACCACGCGGAAACCCTGGACGAGGATCCACAAGGTAACGAGCGTCAATGCGATGGCGCTCGCCCATGTCATCATCCGGCGCATCAGCTCCATGCCGAATGTGTTGATCTCATCGCTGAGATAATCGTAGATCAGCTGAAAGTAAACGTAGTTCGCGATATCTGACATGTCTGACTCGTTCCATGTCATGCAGGCTCGCTGCCATGACCGGGGGTGACCGCGCCGCATCGTGCAGCGCGGGCCGGATTACTTCGTAAGCGCAGCCTTCAGTGCTGCCATGTTCACCAGTGTGCCGAGGGTCGTCGGCTCCTGGCCGTTGATCGCCTGCCTCGACAGGACGCTCTGGCGCCGCTCGAGCATGGCTATCTGCATATCGAGCTGCGCCTGGTTCGTCTGCCAGACTTCACGCGCGTGCGTCATGTCCGCTGCGTACTTGGTGGTGTCCGCGGTGTACGACGACAGCTTTCCCGGCGACTGCATGATCTGGAATATGCGCATGTTCGCCAGCTGCTGCAAAGCGTTGCCCTGCGCGCCGATCTCCTGGAGATACTTGCGCGTGCCCTCGTATTTCTGGTTCTTCGTCAGTTCGATCATGACGCAGACGTTCTGTTGCTGCGTCGTGATGTCGTTCGTGATCGACCCGAACAGGTTGCGAAGGCCGCTCGTGATGTCGCCAGTCACGCCACCACCGGAGGCACCGGGACAGTTCTCCTTGACGCCGAAATCCGCCGGAAGCTTCGGGAATTGCTGCTGAACGGTGAATAGCTGGAAGTTGAGGCTCTGTATCTTGACGAGCTGCTCCTGCCAGAACGCGAATTCGTCGCTCCATTGCTTGAGCGTCTGACCCCAGCGGGCAGCCGTCTGCCCATATTCGATGAGGCTGTTCGAAATCTGGGCGGGATCCGCGACGATCCACTGGGCGCGCGTGGGTGGCGATGCCGTACTGGCGATGGAAGCCAGGGTCGCGCCCAACGCGAGCTTGAGGGTCGTCGTGCGCCACACCCGGGCGCCGGACTTGGGCATATCCATATCTGTCTCCGGAGATGTCTTCATGGCTCAGGCCGCCTGCCTGGAGCGCGAGGGCGTGGGGCTCGACGGGCCCTTGCCGCTGCCTTTGCGATGTTCGTAGAACGTCGCCAGCCACTGCTCGGGCCGCAGGTCGTCCGGCGCGACGCCTTCGGCTTCCGCGCGCACCTTGAGTACGTCGTGCATGATTTCGATGTTGTCGGTCGACGCCGAAATAACGGCGAGAACGTCGTCCATGCCGCGCAGATTGAGCTGGCAGACCGCCGAGGCATGACCCTGCTTCACCAGGAAGCAGCGGGAGCGCTCGTCCAGGCTCACCACGACGTTGTACTCGGCTTCGGTGAGCTTCAGGCCGTCCACGTAGTCTTCGCGGCTGGCGTTCGGGTTCGGCAGCAGGATCATCGTCGCCGTCTGTTCTATGAGCGCCGAGGCGATGTCGCTGGCGAGCGCGTCTTCGGGGCTCTGCGTGGCGAAGATTCCCATGCCGTTCTGTTTACGGATGGTCTTCTGCTTGTTCTTCGCGAATTCCTTGAGCCCGCCCTTGCCGTCGAGGATTTTCCAGAACTCGTCCATGACGTAGATCAGGCGGCGACCGTCGATGAGATCCTCGAGTCGGTGCAGCAGGTAGTTGATGACCGGCGCCCGAACTTCCGGATTGTCGATGATATCCGTGTAGTCGAAACCGATGATGTTGGCGCGACTGAGGTCGACGGTGTCGCGTGGATTGTCGAAGACCCAGCCGAGCGAGTTGCCGGCGGTCCACTTGCGCATGCGGATGAAGAGTCCGTCGTCGCCCAGGTTCGGCAGGCTCTTCTGGAAATTCGTCATGGTGCGCAGATGCATCGGCGTGTCGAGGATGTTCTCGACGGCACGGAAGATGTCTTCCTCTTCGCGGGAGCTATAGATGCTCTTGCCCGCCAGGACCTTGATCAGCTCTCCGAGGAACTGGACGTTCTCTTCGGTGCGTGCGCACTGGAACGGGTTGAAGCCGGTGGGCTTGCCGTTCTCGAGCGCCAGGTAGTTCCCGCCGCAGGCGCGCACGAAGATCTCGGCACCGCGATCCTTGTCGAAGAAGAAGATCGTGGGCGACGGATCGAGCTTCTGCACCTGACTGAGCAGGAAGTTGATCAGGGCGGTCTTGCCGGTGCCCGACTTGCCGATGACCATCGTGTTCGCGATCGCCTTCTCGCCCAGCGAGTTCTCCGCCGGATGGGTGGCGTGGAAGTTGAAGAAGTAGGGCTGGCCGTTCGTGGTCTGCAGGGTGGTGACGCACTCGCCCCAGGGATTGCTGTCCCGCTTCCCGGTGGCGAAGTTGTGCAGGGGCGACAGGCCGAGGAAGTTCAGCGAACTGACGTTCGCGAGCCGCGTGCGGTACTTCCAGTTGCCTGGCAACTGCGCGAAGAAGGCGGCCGTGACGGCGAGATCCTCCTTTACCGTCACGAAGCCGGCGTTGGACAGTTCGGCACGCGTGGTGGCGATCTGTTGGGCCAGGGCTTCCTGTGTCGGGGCGTAGATGGCGATCGTGAAGTGGTATTCGCCCAGGACGAAGTTGCCCGATGCCAGCTGGTCCATGGCGTGGTCCAGCTCGATGATCTGGCTCACGGCCTTGTCCCCCGACGACACCATCATGCCCTTGGTGCGGTCCAGCGCGCGCAGCGCATCCTGCCGACCCATGGGCGTGAACGAGTGCGTGATGACGTACTCGAAATCCAGGAACTTGAGGCCGTTGAGGATACCGGGGTAGGTCGAGTCGACGTATTCCTTCAGATTGAGGATCGCGCCGAAGTGGTTCGTACCGCTCGGTGTCGTGAGCACGAAGTCGCCGGTCTTGGCGGAGAAACGTTGACGGCTGACGGGCAGGTAGTCGTAGACGGCGGCGTTCAGCACCGGAACGGGCTCGTCGACACGATTGAGGATGAAGCCGAAGAGCTCGAGGACCTCGGAGAACACGATGCCGTTCGAGGCTTCGTACATGCCCAGGCGCGTCGGTGCGTAGTCCTTGAGCACCGCCTCGATGTTCCCCGCCAGTTCGAGGACCTGGGCGATGGCGGCGTCCTGCTCGGCTCTCAGGCGTGCGACGTCCGAGCTCTTCTCCGCGAACATCTTCCCGGAGACGATCGGACGGTAGATCATCGTCAGGTAGAGCTCGTTCTGCATGAGCTTCTGTTCGGAGAGCGACGCGAAGTAGGCGTCGGACAACTCCTGGTTGAAGCGCTGGCCGAACTTCGAACGATCGCGGATCGCGCGGCGGCGACGGATGTCGTGCACCCAGAACGCCACGTTGGTGTAGTCGGGCGCACGCAGCGTCTGCAGCATGCGGTTGAAGGTATTGTGGCGGTGTTCGAGCTCCCACTCGTCGCGGCCCACGAACGGAAGTCCACCCAGGCGCCAGGTCAGCAGATAATCGCCGCCGGTCGTCTTGACCACGGAAGGCGATACATGGGCGGATAGCGTGATGTGGACCGAGATGGGAGCGTCTGGAGTGAACATGTCGTCGTTGGCCGGTGGAAACCGAAAGTCCCTGGCCCGGGGGCCAGGGAACCCGTCTTCTATTTCTTCTTTTCCGTTTTCGGATCGCGGTAGTTGTTGGGCGTGAAGACCCACATACCGTCGTGCAGCGGAACGTTCCGGATGCGCGAGCGGAACTGCAGCCGCAGGCCGAGCAGGCGGAAGATCATCTCGTCCCGCCTCGCCATCTGCCGCATCACGAGGATGGCGACCGGAATGAAAAGCAGGAACCAGAGGTTGAAGTACATCCCGAGCAGCAATCCGGTACCCGCGCCCATGAAGAACGGGACGTAGGGAACGCCCATGAACATGGGCGGCCGGGTGCAGCCGCGGAACAGGGCGTTCTTATGCATGGATCTGCAGCAGATGCATCGCGGCGTTCACGGCGTCGATGAGGAAGGCGCCGCCGCTGCTCGAGGTGCAGGCGGTGGCACCGCTGCCGCTGCCGTTGCCGCCGACGACCATCTTCGCGACCTGGGCGGCCGCACCGATCAGCACGCCGCCGCCGAGCGCCGGGGCGACTTCCGCGATGCGCTTATGGGCGAACGCGATCTGATAGCCCGAGAAGATCACGGCGATCGTGACCACGACGATCGACGCGGCATTGAGGAGCGAGTTGATGTTCTCGAAGAATCCGCACACCTTGGTGCCGGTTTCTCCGACCTGCGCGATCGCGATGCCCGGCACCATGAGGGCCGTGAACAGCGCGGCGAGGCCCACGGCGGTCATGACCGGGCGCGTGGACTTGGCAAAGACCTGGGACAGGGAGGGCAGGGACATCTCGTGGTTCCTTATCGGTAGTTCAGGTGTTGACGACGGCGGGTGCCGCCACGCTGGAAGACGGCTCGGCGACGAGCCGCGTCGGGGGTCGCCATGCGCGTGTGGCGAGGGCGATGCATGAGTGGACATCAGAAGACGAACGCATCGTCGTGGCCTCCTGTGCGCAGGTCCGCCGGGTCGCGCGCCGGCGCGGCCTGCCGTGCGGGAGCGCGATTGGACGGCGCGGGTGTTTCTCCGGGCGCGCGCACCTGGGGCACGAAGATGGACGCGTCGCCTTCAGGAGCGGCCGGCGCGCTGCCGGTCGCGTTCGAGCTGATGCCGATCTGTGACATGACGGCGGCCGTGCCGGCGTCGGTCGCGATGCGGCCGGGCGGCGGCGGAGTGGTCGCCTGCGGAATCCGCGGCCCGACCTGCGACATCGCCGCCGCGGTAGCCGCGTCCGTGGCGATGCGGCCGATGGGCCGCGGCGCCCCGGCCGACGCCGGTGCGTCCGCGACCGGCATGGTGGCGTTGCCCGGCGGAATCACGGGCGTCTGTTCGGACGCCATGGCGGGAGCGATCACCGCCGAGGCGGCGGCATCGAGCACCCGGCGCATGGCGATGCGGTAATCCGGGGTATCGGTCTTCAGGCCGTTGACGTCGGTGCCCTTCGCCACCACCTTCACCGGGCCGCGCGGCCGCTCGAGCGGGATGGGCGACGCCGTGCTGACCATGCCGCTGCGCGTCATCGAATCGTAGATGCGCTGCACGTAGCCGTGCTCGTAACCGGTCGTGAAGTTGCCCGAGTAATAGCAACTGAAGGCCTTGCCCCAGTTTCGGCCCGCGCTCTCGTAGCACTGCGCGAGGATGCGCGAACCCGCTGTCACGTTGGGGCAGTATTCGAAGGCTTTCTCGAACGTGTCGAGGCCGAACTTTCCCAGGTTGGATCGGTTCACCTGGGCGATGCCCAGCGAATAGTTGTAACCGCGCTGCTCGAGCATGCGGACGGTGGCGACGGCCTCGCCGATATTGGTCGGCTGGCGCACGAGACGACCGCCCACGACGCCGATGGCGAAGGGATTGCGGCTCGATTCCACATTGACGACATGCTGCATCACCTCGGCCGGTACGGCGAGGTTCTGACAACCCATCATTTCCATGCCTGCGATCACGTCGTTTCGGGCTCCATTGCCAACTGACCGATCAACCCGCGCCCGCGCCGAGCGCGCGCGACGGGTCGAAGTCGATACCGGTGATGTAGCGCCGGCCGCCATGCGCCTTGATGTGCACAACGATGTCGATCGTCAGCATCAGCAGACGCTTGATCGTCGCGAACTCGAGGCCCGCCCCTTCCGAGGAGGCCTTCACCATCAGCGCGAGCTGGTCCCAGGTCTGTTCCACGCTGCCTGCATGACAGCTTGTGATCGAACCGGGATGTCCGGATGCGCAGTTTCGGATGAAATAGAAGGACTCGTCGCCGCGAAGCTCCGCCAGGATGATCCGGTCCGGCTTCATGCGAAGGCACGCCTCCATGCAGCTCTTGGCGGTGACATTGGCCGCGCTCTGCCCTCCCTTCGAATACAGGAGGTGCACGACGTTCGGCTGTCCGATGAACAGCTCGCGGGCGTCCTCGATCGTCACCAGGCGCTCGTCGTCCGGAATGTGGTTGACGAGCGACTTCATGAAGGTGGTCTTGCCGCTTCCCGTCGCGCCCGCCACGACGATGTTCTTCTTACCGAGCACGGCATGCCGGAAGAAGTCCTCGTAGCGTCGCGCGGAGCGCAGCTCGAGAAGCTCCCGATCGATCTGACTGATGGTGTGGGCGCCCTCGAGGATCTCGTCGAAGAAACCGTCCTCGCTGTACTGCGCGAGCGTGCGCGTCTGCCGGGAGGGCAGGCGGATGGTGATCGAGACACGGCCCGCTTCGCATGCGGGAGGAATCACGAACTGCGCACGTTGTCCCGTCGGAAACGTGAGCGAGACCACCGGGTCGGTATCCGTGATGCGCTGGCCGGTGTTGCTCTCGTTGACCACCGCCGTGCAGAACTGCCGTGCCCGCTCGAAGGTCAGCGAGGGCACTTCCACGCGCTGCCACCCGCCCCGGCGCTCCAGATAGAGCTCGCCGGGGCGGTTGATGCATATCTCGGTGACGTCGGCGGACGCGAGGAAATCCTTCACGCCCAGTACTTCGTACTGGTAGTCGAGGAAATCGCTTCCGACGGCGGCGAGTGCGCTCTCGCTCATGCTCAGTACCGCGCCACGACGCCGGTGAAATCGACGTCCTTCGCCACGTAGATCGCGAGCACCGTGCCCTGGTTGATCGTGACCGTGGCCGGGCGGTTCGCGGCACGGCGTACCGCCTGGTTGGCAAGCTGCTGCACCGTGTCGGCGGTGTTGCTCTCGAACGGACTCTGCGTCACGACGCCATTGCTGATCTGCGTCTGGCGCGGGCCGTGCTCGGCGGCCTCGTACTTGAAGGCGTCGCTGAGCAGGCTGATCAGCAGGGCCGAGCCGATGCGACTGCCCCAATGGGCGTCGTAGTGACCTGGGTGGCCCGCGCCGCCCAGCGTATCGATACCCGGGCTGGCCATGTTCACGTCGATTCCCGTCGGCGTGACGATGCGGTCCCAGATCACGGCCACGCGCGGACCGTTAGGCTCCATCTCGTACTTGCCGAGGACCTTGGAACCCTTCGGCAGAAGCATCCGCTTGCCCGTGAACGAGTAGATCGGTTCCGTCACCACGCACGACGTGAAGCCGGGCATGTCGGTGATGATCCTCGTTTCGAGCACGCAGCGAATGAAGGTTCCGCGGACCATCAGGGTGTCCGGGTGCTGCAGCGGCGTGGCCGTGGAGACTTCCGGCAGATCCTTCGCGGTGTACGCGATGTTGTTGGTCGCACTCATCAGCGCGCGCTGCTCGGGCGTCCCGGGTTCGCCAGGCATGGCGGTTCCGGGCATGGTCATGCCTGCTGCGAGACCTGCCGCATAGGGGCCACCCGGCGCGTCGGCGACGGCCTGCGTGCCTCCGTTGGCAGCCGCGATACGGCGTTCCAGCAGCGTCGGCACGTGTGGCGCCGGCGTCGCGGGTTGTTGCGGCTCCGGTGGGAGCGGGGGCACGTCGCGCTGCGGCGGCAACTCCGGGGCGAGGCTGATCGCCCGTGGATCCGTAGCGGGGGCGGTCGCCAGCGACGTGACGGGCGCATCGGGAACCGAGACGGTCTCCTCGCGCGGCTTCGCGACGGGGCTCTTCCCGGTGTCCGAACTGTGGAAAAGCCAGAAGGCGACGACGACCAGGAGCAGGACGATGCCCGCGAGCAGGCCGAGGGCGCTGCGGTTCATCCGGCGCATGTCGCTGCTGGTGAGTTGCGGCGCGCCCCGGTCGAGGTCTGGCTGCGGCGCTTGCCGCTGCTGGTTCAGGTAAGGGTTGCCGGCGAGCGGGTCGCGATGATCGCCCGATGCGTCGGCATGACCGTCTGCACCGCGCGCCTCGTCTTCGGGATGGTGGGGAGTGTTCTGGCTCACTTCTTCGTGTTCCTTCGCAGACCGACGACATTGTTGTCGTGGCGAATGACCAGGTAGGGGTACGTACCGTGGATGACGATCGTGTTTCCTTCGACCGTCGAGTTCACCAGCGAGTCTTCGCCGTGCTCTTTCTCACGCATGTACACGGTCGGAAAGTTACCCGTCGGAAACTGCTTGAGGTCCGGCATCTTGATGTACGTGAAGCGTCCATCGTCGTAGACATTCGTCGGGACGAGCCACGGCGCGGTCTTGCGGGTCTTCGCGTAGTCGTAATCGAAGTTGTAGTCACGCCCCTTGACCAGCGACGTATCCAGCTCGGGCGTTTCCTTCACCTTCTTCGCTTCCGAGAGGAAGCTCGTGTCGGCAGGGTACGTGAACGCGACCTTGTACTGCACGCCCGCGCGTCGCGCCTGCTCGAGGGTTTTCCAGTCGGTGGCGACGACCTTCAGCTCGAGGATGTACGAGTGCGTCGCCGTGCGGATCATCATGTTCGTGTCGACGTCGACGTTCTTCGGCTTGACGTAGAACACGTTGTCGCGTCGCGTCAGGTCCCAGCCGCTGCTGAAACCCGTGCTGTAGTCGAGGATCTGCTCGTTCGGGCTGAGTTCGATCTGCGTCGTGATGCCCAGGCCGGTACGCACCTGGTAGATGCGTTCGGGCTGGTATTCGTACGGCTGCACGGCGTCCGTGGCGGGGCCGGCCATCGCCGTGGATGCGGGAGGCGTGGAATCCATCGCGACCGACGTCGTCGCATGAAACGCGACGACGGCGGCGAGGGCCAGCGTGAGCTTGCGCATTCGGGTCATCAACGGCGCCCTCCATTGGCGGCGCTTCTAGGGTTGGTGCGTGCCCCGGGCGGTGCCGTGGCCTGCGTTGGGGTGACCCCGGCGTTGCCTTGCGGTGACGCGTAGGCGTCGTCGCCGGGAATGGTGGAAAGAGGAATGGCCGTCGCGGTCGGCTGGGCGTTCGCGGGCGGAAGCGCCTGTGGATTCTGCGCGCCGTCCTGAGGGAGCGACGACGAGCCGTCGTCCGAAACCGGCTGGGCGGCCGACGTTGCCGCCTGGCCTGGAACGAGGACCTCCGAGGGCGGCGACGACGCGTAGTCGTTGTCGACCCGGTAGCTCATGACCTGGAAGCCGAGCGGATTCTCGATCCGATACTGGTCGTCCATGCCGAGATTCGCTTTGTAGGTGAACTCGATCGTCGCGATCTTGCTGTCGATGGGTGTGGTCGCGCCGTTGGTCTTGTCGAAGAGACTGCGCTGGAAGCGAACGGTGGCGCCCGTCGGCGGAGTGTCGGGCCCACCACCCAGCAACACGATGCTCAGGATCTTCACCCGGATCGCCTTGGACTTGCCGTAGAGCTTGTACGGGCTCTTTTCGTTGTTCTGCGCATGGAGCGCGAGGTAGGGCTTTGCGACCGGCTCCGACGCCATCGTAAGCACCGTCGGCCAGTCGCGGAGATTGGTCAGCGCAAGGTCGTAGGACTCGCGCGCCAGGACGAAGTGGGCCACGTTGCTGCGGTTGACCGCTTCGCTGGAGGTGATGCGTCGATTGACGAGGTCGTCGGACAGGCGAGCCAGCGACGAGACACCCGATGCGGCATCCGCCAGCACGACATAGGGCACCGTCTGCTTCAACGGAAGCATGTAGAAGTAGCCGCCCGCCAGAATGAGCGACATGCCGACCGCGCACCACGCGACGATCCAGGCACGGCGCTCGCCGCGGCGCGCGATATCGGCGATCGATACCTCGAAGTTCACGCCCTGGGCGACGGCGGCATCGATCTTTGCAGAGTTTCTTTTCCTGAGCATGGTACGGGCAGCCTTCCTGACTCAGTGGGCGTTCGGCGTGGCGGCGACGCTACCGATCGTCGTCCGTGTCTGCGCTTCCGCCTGCGGCGCCGAAGGCGCGCTGCCGGCATGGGGGACGATCGCCGAGGTTTCTTCGACGACGAGCGAGGGACCATCGACGAGCACGGACACACCCTGGGGCGCGTAGATCGCGCTTAGCTGGGACGCCGCATCGCGCACTTCGGTCGTGTGAATGCCGGACGCCGCCTTGGTGAGGGTGAAGTCGGAGCGCAGCTTGTAGTCGAGCTTCATGCCGTTGTCGCTTGTCCAGCGCGTCAGCATGTTCTTCAGGGTGCCGTCCATCGGAGCGGCGTAATACGTGTAAGGGACCGCAAGCGGGATCTCGACGACCTTCTCGTCGTACTTGTTCACCGGCCTCCATTGGCCGCCGAAGTCCTTGGCGGGAGGCGTGCCGCAGGCCGCCAGGGCGGCGACGAGGCAGAGGGTCAGGGGAAGAGTCAGGACTTTATTCACGCGGCACTCGTTCGATCAGGAGGCAAGTGGAAATCGTCGGCGGCCCAGGGGCTCGCCGGACGGCGCGGCCGTGTAACCGTTTACATCGCGACGGGAAAATGCGCCCGCGCGCTGGCCTGGCGCCGGATCGGGTGGCAACGATGAGCAGGCCCTGCGCCGCAGGTCGCGGACACGCCGGGCCCTGCGCCGTACGGCGCCCGGCGGCGACCTGAATGTCGCGCCACCGCGGCGCGAAACGTATGCAATTCGTCCATACAACATCCTGTAGCGGGCGCTTTCGCGCCCTTGCATCTGATCCAAGCGAAGAAGGGTCGACGCAGCATGGGGCGGAATGACGCGCCAACCATGGGTTGCGATGAAACGACCGTGATTTTCCCCACCCCTACGCGGCACCCTGTCCGCGACGTAAAGGTAACGCAACAAGAATTTTCTGACTACCCATCCAGGCCACTGATTTCGCGTGCTATGTCACACATTCTCGGCATGTAATGTGTATGAAACGCTTCAAACGGTTGACCGAATTCTCATTCCTCATGAGCGCACGCTCACGAAATCGCAAGAATGTGCATGGCACGTGAAGGTTGCCGTCGCAACCTTCACGGATCGATCACGAATGTCGTTTCGTGCGCGGCGAGTCGCCATGCTTGCGCTTTCGCGGCGCGCGCGAACTCGCCGGCGATCCCGCGCGGCGAGGCCAGTGCTCTCTATGCCGAAAGCTTTCCCGCATGCCGACGAGGACTCGCTTGCTGGCGTTCTCTCGGCAGCGGGACATGCGACACGCTGTAAGGACGTGCGAAGCCAGATCCAATGACCGCGCCGCCGGGCGATCATCATGCGGATGGCCAAACGCGGATGTGCTCGGCGCTATCGCGGTGCGCCCGACATCCGTCCGCTATGGAGCGCGACGTTATCCAATTCCCGGCGCGTCCACCGCGATCACCGAGACTGCGTCTGATCCCCGCGCCGGACTCACGAGTCAGTGGCCTTCCATCGTGCCCGTCAACGCTGTTGCCGGGTTTCCTCAGGGGATCCACTCGGCCGGGCTACACAACGAATGGTAGGTCGTTGGTTGCTTCGCGGCTCCGACACAATGATCGAGCGCGTTTCGTTTCAGCGGCCAGTGCGCTGACAGGGCGGAGCCGCGTCTTCAGGTCTTCAGGCCAAACCTATCGTCGTTCTGAATTCGTACGTCGACGCGGTCTGATTACATGAGATCGTGGAGGTGTCGACCGTCTACGGCACGAGTTCTGCCTTCCGACAGAACGAGTGAAACACCCTGCACTTTGGATTCTTTTCTAGGCAGGATTCCATGGCGCGACTCTCTGCCATTTCGAGTTCCGATCCAGATTTGAACATTATCTTCTTCTCACCAACGGCCATCGCCAGGCATCCATTTTTTACTGACAGCCCGACCTTGCAGCTGTTGCCGCCCTGACGCGTGCAGTCATGAATGGCGTGCTTTTCTGCTTCGGCCTGGGTTCCGTAACCGACGGCCGTCACGATAACGCCTATCTCCGTATCAACCGAGATGGCGCTCCATCGTGCCTCCCAATGCGGAGCGGCCCGAGGCGGTGCTGACGGAGCGGCCTCTGGATCGGGAACGCAGGTCTGCCACCCCTGCCCCTGTTGAGGAAAGTGTCCCGGTGGGCATCCGCCCTCGGCATATGCAAGATAAGGAATCAGTGTCGCGGCGATAATCAGAACGTACTTCATTGGTGTCTTATTCCTTCAAGTTTGGACGCCCGGCTTTGACTTCATCGCGTGGCGTGGCCTGGGGTGAACCTGAAATTCGTCCGCCGAGAAGCATTCCGGCATCGAGACCCCTACCGCCGCCACGGCGATCCTCAGGACCCTCGTTTGATTCCCGTAATGGGCTCCACGAGCCAGGCGGCCTTCCATCCGGCCCATACCCGTGTTGCCACCGCCGAAGGCGAGTAGCTCGTGGAGCTAGCCAGAGCACCCTAGAAAACAACACGGGAGACGCCGGGCGCGAAATGTATGTTCGTCAGGTTGGCGTCTTCCATTCACCTGAGTGTCCTCAGGGGACCAATTCGGCCGGGCTACAGAACGAATGGTAGATCCTTGGCTGCTTCGCAGCTCCGACACAATGATCGAGCGCGTTTCGTTCCGCCCGTTCGATAGTAGTTCCAGAACTGAAGCACATCCTGTCCCCACCAATGGCCATGGCGACGCATTCGTTGTCGCGAGTTATCTGTAACTTGCACTCCGAGCCACCTTGCTTCCTACAGTTCTCCAAGGCTTCCGCCTTTGCCGCGTCCTCGCTCCGCGCCCGCGAGGCGGTGCCTAAGGCGGCGGCCTTTCCATCGGTGGCAATGGCCGCCCATCGAGTCTCCCAGTGCGGCGACGACTGCGTGGGCCCATCATAAGCGGACGGATCAGGTACGCATGCCTGCCAGCCCTGGCCTTGCTGCGGAAGTTGCCCAGGTGGGCATCCGCCTTCGGACCATGCTTCGGTAGACAAGGCAATGGCCATTAGTGATACGAGCTTTTTCACTGCATTGACTCCGCGCGTTCGGTGGGTCCGCGATGTTTGGCGGCATCTGCTACGGCGGGCGCAGCCTGTTGCCGCCACCGAAGGCGGAATAGCTCATGAAGCTGCCGAGCGTGCCCTGGAAGAAGGCGGCGGCCATGGGTGGGACGGAGACGATGAGGGCGGTGAGGAGCAGGCCGATGCCGCCTTGCTGCATGGCTTTGCTGGTCAGGCCCTCGGTGTTGTTGCCGAGGATGAGCTGATTGACGGCGGTGCACGCGCTCACGGGACGAGCTCGGCAAGACTGCAAAAGGAGTGATATATCTTGCACCGCTTGTCCGTTCTGCCGCATTCATCAAGGGCGCGACGTTCGGCCAATTCGAGATCGCGTCCTGGCATAAAGTTCATCATCTTTCCCCGACGGCCATCGCGACACAGCCATTTCCATGTGAGATTTGAAGTTTGCATGTCGAGCCGCCCTGTCGCCGGCAATCGTGTATCGCCTGAGCCTCGGCTAGTTCCCTGCTTCGTGCGCCCGCCGCTGTGCCGAGCGCGGCAGCCTTCGCATCGGTCGCCATGGCCGCCCATCGATCTTGCCAGTGCGGTGAGGAACGCCTGGGTACGTCGTATTCCGTCTGGTCGGGCACGCATGCGCGCCAACCTTGGCCCTGTTGGGGATAGTGGCCTGGGGGGCAACCACCTTCTGCCAACGATGTTGAGGAGTAGGCGATCAGGACTAGAAATAGTTGCTTCTTCACCGTGGGGAATCCTCTCGAGATATCGATGGCGCGCGCTTGATCGCGTCGTTTGCTGCAGGTGGGGATGCCGATGAGACGCGGCCAGCAAAGTTCTCACCCTCGTTCCCGGGGTTTCTTTCTCCAGCTCGCTCCCTTGACTCTTCGCGCCCGTCAGCTACGGAACCCCACGAGCCAGGCGGCCTTCCATCCGGTCCATACCCGTTGTTGCCGCCGCCGAAGGCGGAGTAGCTCATGAAGCTGCCGAGCGTGCCCTGGAAGAAGGCGGCGGCCATGGGTGGGACGGAGACGATGAGGGCGGTGAGCAGCAGGCCGATACCGCCTTGCTGCATGGCTTTGCTCGTCAGGCCCTCGGTGTTGTTGCCGAGGATGAGCTGGTTGACGGCTGTGCCGGCCCACATCGCGGCGCTGACTCTCGCGGTGAGGTCGAGGACGATCGTCACCACCACGCTGAGCAGGCCCATCGAGAAGACGGTGCCGAGGCCGTAGAGCAACCAGCGTTTGAACAGGTCCTTGGTCTGCTGGAACATCAGGCAGAGGATGAAGATCGGGCCGAGGCCGATGAAGAGCGCCATGGCGAAGTGGTAGATGAGCAGCATCGCGCCGGCGACCATGGGCGGGCTGGCGGTGCCGAAGGTGGCGATGAGGGTCGATCGCTCTTTCGCCGTCTGCATTTCGTCGTCGCCGGGCATGACCTGCACCTTGTTGAGCAAGGCGAGCGCGATCTGCGTGTAGGCGAGGTTGCGGTCGATTTCCTTCGAGGTATCGCCTTCGGTACCCGTGAAAAGGTAGTGCACCGCCCGGTCGACGTCGTGCGTCAGCAGGTTGCGCAGCCCCGTCCCGGCGACCGCCATCGTGCTCGCGGCGGCGACGATCACGGCGACACGACCGAGTTCGATGACCGTGACCATGAGCGATTCGCGCGATCGACCGGTCGCGATGCGGAAGCCCTGGATGAGGATCCACAGCGTCACCAGGGTAAGCGCGGCGAAACTTGCCCACGCCATGGCGCGTTCGAGCAGGCCGGTGCTGAACTTGTCGATCTGGGCAATGAGGAATTTGTAGATGAGCCGGAAATAGACGTAGTCGGCCAGATTGGACATGAGGATCCGCGCTCCTTCGCGAGGTCAGAGTTTGAGAGCGGCCTGGAGGGTCAGCGTGTTCACCAGGGTTCCCCATACGCTTGGCTTGCCGTTCATGGCGCGACGGGAGAGGATCGACTGCTTTTGCGTGAGCATGGCGATAATCGTTTCCTGCTGTTTCATGTTGGTTTCCCACTGAGCCCGGGCGTTTTCGAGGTTGGACGACTAGCGCTGCGTATCGGTGAGCACCGAGTTCAGGTCCGCCAGTGACTGGGTCACCTTGTCGAGCCGTGTGGTGTGCACCTCGACGAGATCGGCCGTGGACTTCTTCACGAAGTCGAAGTAGTCGACCGTCATGTTGTATTTCAGGTTCTTCGCCTTGACGATGGCGACGCAGACCTCTTTCTGCTGCGACACGATGTCGCCGCTCAGATCGGACGCGAGGGCGCTGAGGATCGACTTGATGTCGAGACTGCCACCGGTGGCGCCCTGGCACGTTTCCGCGACGCCGAAGTCTTCCGCGATGCGCTTGAACTCGTATTCCGATTTGAAGAGCTCGAGCTTGAGGCCCTTCAGCTTGACGAGCTGTTCTTTCCAGAACTCGACCTGCTGCAGGAAGTGCTTCGTTGTCTGGGCGTAGTGCTGGACGGTTTCGGCATAGTGCTTGGCGGTTTCGATCCATCGCGCCGCTTCCCGTATGTGCTCCGTTATCGCCGTGACGATCGCCGCCGGGTCGTTGACGATCCACTGCGCTGTAGCGTCGGGACTGCGGACGCTGAGGCTCGCGGCCAGGCACGCGGCGAGCGCCATCCGTGTGAGTCGCCGACGGTATCCGGAACGGGGCGTCGGGGTGGTTGGTGGCTTGGTGTCCATGTGTATCCTCGGGCTTCAGATGGCGCGTTTCGGAGCAGCGTCGTGCTTTCCGCTGCCCTTGCGCTCGGCGTAGAACCGCGGCAGCCATTGCTCGGGCATCAGCGCGCTGGGGGGCGAGCCATGGGCGGCGGCGGCTTCGTCGAGCACGCGATGCATGACGTCGATGTTGTCGGTCGATGCCGAGATGACCGCGAGCTCGTCGTCCAGGCCGCGCAGGTTGAGCTGGCACACCGCGGAGCACTGGCCCTGCTTCACGAAGAAGCTGCGTGAGCGCTCGCCGAGCCCGACGACCACCTTGTACTCGGCCTCGGTGAGCTTCAGGCCGTCCACGTAGTCCTCGCGGCTGGCGTTGGGATTCGGGAGCAGGATCATCGTCGCCGTCTGCTCGATCAGGGACGACGCGATGTCGCTGGCCAGGGCGTCCTCGGGGCTTTGCGTGGCGAAGATGCCCAGGCCGTTCTGCTTGCGGATGGTCTTCTGCTTGTTCTTCGCGAACTCCTTGAGACCGCCTCCGCCGTCGAGGATCTTCCAGAACTCGTCCATCACATAGATGAGTCGGCGGCCGTCGATCAGGGCTTCGAGCCGGTGCAGAAGGTAGTTGATGACCGGTGCGCGGACCTCGGCATTGTCGATGACGTCGGTGTAATCGAAGCCGATGATGTTGGCCCGGCTGAGATCGATGGTGTCCTCGGGGTTGTCGAAGACCCAGCCGTGGGAGTGGCCGGCGGTCCACTTGCGCAGACGGACGTAGAGTCCGTCGTCGCCGAGGTTTGGGAGGCTCTTCTGGAAGTTGGTCAGGTTCCGCAGCGGCATGGGCGTGTCGAGGATGTTTTCGACGGCGCGGAAAATGTCTTCTTCCTCGCGTGAGGTGTATTCGCGTTTGCCCGCCAGCACCTTGACCAGGTCGGCAAGGAACTGGACGTTGGCCTCGGTTCGCTCGCACTGGAAAGGGTTGAATCCCGTCGGCTCGCCGTTCGCCAGGGCGAGGTAGTTGCCGCCGCAGGCGCGCACGAAGATCTCGGCACCGCGGTCCTTGTCGAAGAAGAAAATCGTCGGTGCCGGGTCGAGCTTCTGCACCTGGCTGAGCAGAAAGTTGATGAGCGCGGTCTTGCCGGTGCCGGACTTGCCGATGACCATCGTGTTGGCGATCGCCTTCTCGCCCCGGGAATCCTCGCCCGGCTGCGTATAGTGGAAATTGAAGTGGTAGGGCTGACCGTTATTGGTCTGCAGCGTGGTGACGCAGTCGCCCCAGGGATTCATGTCGGCCTTGCCGCTGGCGAAGTTGTGCAGGGGCGACAGGCCAAGGAAGTTGAGCGAGCTGACGTTCGCCAGCCGCGTCCTGTACTTCCAGTTGCCAGGGAACTGGGCGAAGAACGCGGCCGTGATGGCGAGGTCTTCCTTGACGGAGACGAATCCCGCGTTGGACAGCTCCGCCCTGGCCGCGGCCAGTCGTTGGGCGAGCGCCTCCTGGCTCTCGGCGTAGATGGCGATGCCGTAGTGATACTCGCCCAGGACGAAATTGCCGGACGCGAGCTGGTCCATGGCGTGGTCCAGCTCGACGATCTGGCTCACGGCCTTGTCGCCCGACGAGATCATCATGCCCTTCGTGCGGTCGAGCGCCTTGAGGGCGTCCTGGCGTCCCATTGGCGTGAACGAGTGCGTGATCACGTACTCGCTGTCGAGGAACTTCATGCCGTTGAGGATGCCGGGCCAGGTGCCGTCGACGTATTCCTTGATGTTCAGGATCGCGCCGAAATGGTTGTCGCCGTGGGGCGTCGTGAGCACGAAGTCGCCCGAGCGAGGACTGAAGCGCTGGCGCGAGAGCGGCAGGTAATCCGGCACCGGCGCTTTCAGCACCGGCACCGGCTCATCGACGCGGTTCAGGATGTACCCGAAGAGCTCCAGGACTTCCGAGAACACGAAGCCGTTCGGGCCTTCGTACATGCCGAGCCGGTTCGGACCGTAGTCCTTCAGCACCGCTTCGACGGTACCTGCCAGATCGAGCAGGGTCGCGATGGCGCGGTCCTGCGCGGCCTGCAGTCGTACCGGATCGGCGACCTTCTCTGCGAGCGCTTTTCCGTGCACGAGGGGGCGGTAGAGCATCGTCAGATAGAGCTCGTTCTGCATCAGTTTCTGCGTGGACAGCGACGCGTGGTAGCCGTCGGACAGGCGCTGGTTGAACGACTGGTTGAAGGTCGGCTTGTGGCGAAGGCTGCGTCGCCGACGGATGTCGTGCACCCAGAAGGCGACGTTCACGTAGTCGGGCGCGCGAAGCATCTGCAGCATGCGATTGAACGTCAGGTGCCGGTGCTCCAGCTCCCAAGGTTCCCGGCCGACGAAGGGCAGGCCGGCGAGCCTCCAGGTCAGCAGGTAGTCGCCGCCGGTCGTCTTGAGGACGGTCGGTGAGACATGGGTCGAGAGGGGGATGTGGCTGGCGATGGGAGCGTCGGGTGTGAACATGGCATCGATCGGAGTGTCGCCCTGGCTGAATGAGCCAGGGCGTAGGTTTACCGGCGCTTTTCCCGGGCCGCATCGCGGTAGGCGTTCGGCGTGAAGGCCCAGGCGCCATCGTGAGCGGACACGTTGCGGACCCGGGTGCGGAAGCTGAGGCGGAGGGCGAGAAGCCGGAAGATCATCTCGTCGCGCCGTGCCATCTGTCGCATCGCGAGGATCACCGGCGGCATCAGCAGCAGGAGCCAGAAGTTGAAGTACATGGCCAGCAGAAGACAGGTGCCCGCGCCCAGGAAGAACGGGATGTACGGCACGCCCATGAACATGGGCGGACGCGTACAGCCGCGGAAGAGGGCGTCCTTACGCATGGAAGGCCAGGAGCCGCATTGCGGCGTCGACGGCATCCATCAGGAAGGCGCCGCTCGGCGAGCACGCCTTGGTGCCGCCGCTGCCGCCTTCGCCGACGACCATCTTCGCCACCTGCGCCGCCGCACCGATGAGTACGCCGCCGATCAGCGGCGGTGCGACGTCTGCGATGCGCTTGTGCGCGAAGGCGATCTGGTAACCCGAGAAGATCACGGAGATGGTCACGACGACCACGGATGCCGCATTGAGCAGCGCATTGATGTTCTCGAAGAACCCGCAGACTTTCTCGCCGGCTTCGCCGATCTGGGCCAGCGCGAGTCCCGGCATCAGGAGGGCGGTAGCCAGGGCCGCGAGCCCCACCGCGCGCTGGAGGCTTCGGGTCGCGAATACTGAAGGATGCGGGGCGTTGGAATGCAACATGTGGAACTCCTTGTCGCTTGGGGCTGAGGGAAACGGTCAGAAAACGAATGCGGGATCCGATGCGCCGGGCACGGCCGGCTTGGGATCGGCGGCGGGTTCGCGCGGTGTAGGCGTGGCGGCCGGAGGGGGCTCCGCCGGTCCGCGTACCAGCGGTACGAAAGCGCGTGTGCTCGAGCCGGCGTCGGTGCCGAGGGATGGCGTCGCCGGTGCCTCGTACCGCGTCGCGGCCGGCATCGCCGCTGCCGGTGGCCGGGAAGGATCCGGGGCCCGGCCCATCGCGGCGAAAACGCGCTGGACGTAGCCGTGCTCGAAGCCCGTGCGGAAGTTGCCGGAGTAGTAGCAGCTGAACGCCTTGCCCCAATCGCCGCCGGCGCGATCGCGGCACTCGGCGAGGATGCGGGCGCCGGCGGCAAGGTTGCGGCAGGGATCGAAGGCGACGTCGTAGTCGTCGAGCCCGAACTTGCGCAGGTTGCTACGGTTCACCTGGGCGAGGCCGAGCGAATAGTTGAAGCCCTCGCGCTCGAGCATGCGTGCCGTCGCGACCGCCTCGGCGAGCGTTGCGGGCTGGCGCGCGAGACGACGGCCGACGACACCGATGGCGAACGGATTCCGGCCCGACTCGACGGCGACGACATGCTGCATGACCGCGTGGGGCACGGCGAGGTCGGGGCAGGCGGCCATGTCGATGGGCGCGATCATGGCGTGGCTCCCGTCGTGGACGATTCGGCGGCCGGCTCGACGCCGAGAGTACGCCAGGGGTCGAAGTCGATACCCGTGATCCGGCGGTTACCCGCGTGCGCGCTGATGTGTACGACGATGTCGATCGTGAGCATGAGCAGGCGCTTGATGGTGGCGAACTCCAGTCCGGCGCCTTCGGTCGACGCCTTGACCATGAGCGCGAGCTGGTCCCATGTCTGGCTGACGCTGCCCGCATGGCAGCTGGTGATGGAGCCGGGGTGGCCGGACGCGCAGTTGCGGATGAAGTAGAACGACTCGTCGCCTCGCAGCTCGGCCAGAATGATGCGGTCGGGCTTCATGCGCAGGCAGGCTTCCATGCAGCTCTTCGCCGTGACGTTGGCGACGCTCTGCCCGCCCTTGGAATAGAGCAGGTGCACGACGTTGGGCTGGTCGAGGAACAGCTCGCGCGCGTCTTCGATCGACACCAGCCGTTCCTCGTGGGGAATGTGGCTGACAAGCGACTTCATGAACGTGGTCTTGCCGCTACCGGTGGCTCCGGCGACGACGATGTTCTTCTTGGCGAGCACGGCTCGCCGGAAGAATTCGGCGTAGCGCCGCTCCGCGCGAAGTCGCAGCAGTTCCTCGTCGGCCGCGTCGATAGCGGGTCCACCTTCGAGGATATGCTCGAAAAAGCCGTCGGCCTGGTATTGGTCGAGCGAGCGCGACTGCCGCGAAGGCAGTCGGATGGTGATCGATACGCGCCCGGCTTCGCACGCCGGCGGCAGGACGAACTGGGCGCGTTGGCCGGTGGGGAACGTCAGCGACACCACCGGATCGACATCGGTGATGCGTTGCCCGGTGTTCGTTTCGTTCACAACCGCGGTGCAGAACTGACGCGCGCGGTCGTACGTGAGGGACGGTACCTCCACGCGCTGCCACCCACCGCGGCGCTCGAGGTAGAGCTCGCCGGGACGGTTGATGCAGATTTCGGTCACGTCGGGGGATGCGAGGAACGGCGCGATGCCGAGCACCTCGTACTGGTAATCCAGGAAACCGCGGGCGATCGTGGCGTGCGTCTGGCCGTCCATGTTAGTAACGCGCCACCACGCCGGCGAAGTCGACGTCCTTGGCGACGTAGACCGCCAGGACGGTGCCCTGGTTGATCGTGACGGTCGCGGGGCGATTCGCCTGCCGCCGCACGGCCTGCTTCGCGAGCTCCTGGATCGTGTCGGCCGTGTTGCTTTCGAACGGGGTTTCGGTCACGACACCGTTGGTGATGGTGGTCTGTCGTGGCCCGTGTTCGGCGGCCGCGTATTTGAACGCGTCGCTCATGAGACTGATGAGCATGGCGGCGCCGATGCGGCTGCCCCAATGAGCGGCATAGTGTCCGGGGTGGCCGGCGCCACCCAGGGTGTCGACGCCCGGGCTGGCCATGTTCACGTCGATGCCGGTCGGCGTGACGATGCGATCCCAGATCACGGCCACGCGCGGGCCGTTCGGTTCCATCTCGTACTTGCCGAGCACCTTCGAGCCCTTAGGCAGCAGCATGCGCTTGCCGGAGAACGAATACACGGGCTCGGTGACGACGCAGGACGTGAAGCCTGGCTGGTCCGTGACAATGCGGGTTTCAAGGACGCAGCGGATGTAGGTGCCGCGCATCATCAGCGTGTCGGGGTGCGTCAACGACGCCGCGCTGGACACGTCGGCCAGGGGCTTCGCTTTGTACGCCACGTTGGGCGGGATCTCGCTGAGGTCGCCGGACGATGCCGCCGCGACCACGGGGAGGTTCGGCATCTGGAACGCCGGGGGCGCCGCTGGTCCGGCGTCGCCCGTACCCAGCGCGCTCCCGGCCTGAGCGGCCGCGATGCGTCGCTCGACGAGCGTCGGGCCTTGCGGTCGTGGCGCGGGCGCGTCGGTCTGGGGCGAACCGTCGCGATCGCGGGACGGAGCGCGTTCGTCGATCGCACCGGCGCGCCGCGACCTCGTCTCGGGAACCAGGGGAATGGGAAAGCCGTCGCGCGTCGACGCAGGCTGCTCATGGGAGCCCGTGGCAGGGGGCGCCTTCTCGGACGCCCCTGGCTGGAGAGGGGATTCCGGCACCGATACGGACTCGTCGCGCCGCGCTGCCGTCTTGTCGGAGGTGCTTCCCGACCGAAGGAGCCAGATGCCGGCGACGGCAAGGAGGAGCACGATGGCCGCGAGAAGTCCCAAGGCCTTGCGGTTCATGTCGCGGACCTCGATCTGCGTCATGCGCGGCACGTTGCGCTCGAGATCCGGAGGCGGCGACGCGTGCCGCTGCGCGTACGGGTTGTCGAAGGGGACCTGCGCCTCGTCGTTCGCGCTCGGCGGCTCGACCGCGGCGACATCGTCGGTGTCAGAGGGATTCGGGGTATGCGGCTTCACTTTTTCGCGTTCCTTCGCAGGCCGACGACATTCTTGTCGTGGCGGATCACCAGGTAGGCGTAGGTGCCGTGCACGACGATCGTGTTGCCTTCGATCGTCGTGTTGACGATCTCGTCGTCGCCATGGCCTTTCTCGCGCATGTAGATCGTGGGGAAGTTTCCGGTTGGGAATCGCTTCAGGTCGGGCATGTGGATGTACGTGAAGCGGCCATCGTCGTAGACATGTTTCGGCACGAGCCAGGGCGCCGTCCGGCGGCGTTTCGCGTAGTCGTAATCGAAGTGGTAGTCGCGGCCCTTGACCAGGCCGGTATCGAGTTCGGCCGTCTCGGTGGGCCGGCTCGCGTCTTCGGCGCGCTTTCCGTGTGCGTGCTTTGTCTCGGGCTGGAAGCGCGTGTCGGGCGGGTAGGTGAAGGACACCTTGTACTGCACACCTTCGCGTCGGGCCTGGTCGAGCGTTCGCCAGTCGGTGGCCACGACCTTGAGCTCGAAGATGTACGAGTGCGTCGCCGTACGAATCATGAGGTTGGTATCGACGTCGACGTTCTTCGGCTTCACGTAGAAGACATGGCCGCGGCGCTCGATGTCCCAGCCCGTGCTGAACCCGCTGCTGTAGTCGAGGATCGTCTCGCTCGGACTCAGTTCGAGTTGCGTGGTGATGCCGAGACCCGTGCGGATCGGGTATATCCGGTCGGGCTGATACGCATACGTGTCGACACCGGACGTGCGGCTCGTGGGCGTAGCATCTGTCATGGATGCGGCGCTTTGCGCGATCCCCGGGTGGGAGCTGGCGATCGCGACGAGCGCTAGCGCACATCGCAGTCGTGGGGGAGTGGTGCGGATCATCGGGTGCGCCCTCCATTGGCGTTGCCGCGTTTGGCGGATGTCGGAGAAGTCGGTCGAGATGGTTGGGTGGCACGCTCGGTGGTGCTGTCATCGGCCTCGACGGCCAGCGGGGCAGGCGGGATGCCGTCGTCGGTCAGGAGGTCTTCCGACGCCGCGTCAGCACGGGGCCTGCGGGATGCGACTTCGGCGGGCGGCGCCGAGCCGTAGTCGTTGTCGACGCGATAGCTCGTGACCTGGAAACCGAGCGGATTCTCGATCCGGTTCCGGTCGTCCATGCGCAGATGCGGCTTGTAGACGAACGCGATCGTCGCGATCTTGCTGTCGAGCGGGTAGGTGGCGCCGCTCGTCTTGTCGTATACCGTGCGCTGGAAGCGGACCGTCGCACCCTTGGGCGTCCGTCCGGGGTCGCCGACGAGGACGATGCTGAGAATCCGTACACGGATCGCACTCGTCTTGCCATATTGCCGATACGGACTCGCCTCGTTGCTGGTCGCGTGCAGAGCCATGTAAGGCTGCGCGACCTCGGGCGATGCCATGGTGAGGACCGTCGGCCAATCCCGCAGGTTCGTCAGCGCGAGATCGTACGACTCGCGCGCGAGGACGAAATGCGCGACGTTGCTGCGATTGACCGCTTCACTTGCGGTGATCTTCCGGTCGACCAGGTCGTCGGTCAGGCGCGCGAGCGTACTGGTGCCCGAAAAAGGATCGGACACGACGAGGAACGGTACGGTCTCCTTCAACGGCAGGACGGCGATGTAACCGCCGGCAAGCACGAGCGCGACGCACAGCGCGGCCATGGCGACGGTCCAGGCGCGTCGTTCGCTGCGTCGCGCGACGTCGGCGAGCGTAATCTCGTAGTTCACGCCCGCGGTGACGGCCTGGGCTATCTTTTCAGTGTTGCGCTTCTTCAGCATCGACGTGCGCTCACGGTGCGCCGGCCGCGGCATCCGCCGCACCCGGCTCGACGAGAAGCGAAGGCCCCTCGATGCGCACGACGATGCCCTGCGCCGCGTAGATGGCGGTGAGCTGCGCGGCGGCATCGCGTAGTTCCGTGGTCCGCACCTTCGCGGCAGGGCGCGTCAGCGAGAAATCGGACCGCAGGCGGTAGTCGAGCTTCATGCCGGTATCGCTCGTCCAGCGCGTCACGAGCGCCTTGAGCGTGCCGTCCATCGGCGCGACGTAGTACGTATAAGGTGCTTCCAAAGGCATCTCGACGACCTTGTCGTCGAAGCGATTCACGGGACGCCAGCGTCCGCCGAAATCCTTCGGGCCGGGCACGCCACAGCCGGCAAGGGTGGCAATGAGCAGCAGGGCCAGGAGCGGGTGCGGGAAGTTCTTCACGTCGGACTCGATAGGCAGGGTGGTGGTTTGCAGGCGCGCGCGAGCGCGTTGCCGGTGGAAGCGGCTCGCGGGCACAGGTAGCGAGTGTTCGCGCCGGTCGGCGCGGGACACGGCGACGGTCAGGCGGTGGCGCTGGAGAGGCGGTTCCGGGCGCAACTTGCCGGCGGTCTCGACCGGAAAGATCGATGGGCTTGCTTTGAAGCGCCGACAGCGCGGGGGACGGACACCGCGAGAGGGGCGAGAGATTGCTGCTTCATCGTTACTACATCCTGTAGTTGGGCGACGGCGCCTGGTCGGGCACGCGTCCTCCGGTTCGATCGTCATCGGCTCATCTGGCCGCGACATGGCACGTATCGGGTGTCGAATCTTATGATCCTGGCACCCGAGAAGTGCGCGGGGCGGGACGATAAACGACTTGCGTAGCTTTGGCTAGTGGTTTCTTTGTTCTCCCTGTCAGACGCGGCGGTAGGCGGTCGTCACTGGTTGCACTGGCGTTCTATGTCACGTATCAGTGACGTTCGAATCGCATTGATCGCACGAAAGCATTGTGTTTTGCGTCCGAACCGGCTGCGGGGCTTCTCGCGTGGCGTGGAAGCCGCCGTCGATGTCGCTAAGGCCTTGGCTGCGTGGTTCGTATGATCCTGAACGCGGGCAGCCTGATGCAGAGGATGCGGCTGATGATTCGGTAGGTGGGAAGCGGAAGGAGGCGGTGGGCGCACCCTTGTTGGGCCGGGGGCGCGCCCTTGCGGCATCGACAAGGCGGGGAGCCGGGAGTAGAACGTGGCCTTTTACCAAGGAGCCCGCATGGCCCTCGAAACCTCCCCTTCCGACGCCGAATTGACCGCCCTCGCGAAAGATGTGGCCGCGGCGGCGCAGGAAAGGCGCGTCATGGTCGCGACGGCCGAGTCGTGCACCGGCGGATGGATCGCGAAGACGCTGACGGACCTTCCCGGCAGTTCGGCCTGGTTCGAGGCGGGCGTGGTCACTTATAGCTACAGCGCGAAAGAGTCCCTGCTCGGGGTCAATCCGCGGACGCTCGAGCGCACGGGCGCGGTCAGCGAAGAGACGGTCCTCGAGATGGTGTCGGGCGCGCTGGCGCGCTACGGGGCGGGCGTGGCGGTGGCTGTCACGGGGATCGCCGGGCCGTCGGGCGGTACCGCGGACAAGCCCGTTGGCACCGTCTGGATCGGCTGGAAACGGCGCGGGGGCTATGCCCACGCGAAGCTGTTCCATTTCGACGGGGATCGCGAGGCGGTCCGGCGGCAGACGGTGGCGGCCGCGCTTGCTGGAATGACCGCCGAACTGCAGGGCTGAACCCGGCCGCCTGTGGCAAACTTGCCGGTCGCGGATCGCAGTCCCTGAGATCACGCTGCGGCAAGATACCTACCTACACACGAGATCGGAAACCACGATGGACGACAATAAGCGCAAGGCGCTGGCGAGTGCCCTCGGCCAGATCGAAAAGCAGTTCGGCAAGGGTGCCGTCATGCGTCTTGGCGACCGGGTCGACGACCAGATCGACACCGTGTCGACCGGTTCGCTCGGCCTCGACATCGCCCTGGGCATCGGCGGGCTGCCGCGTGGCCGCATCGTCGAGATCTACGGCCCGGAATCCTCGGGCAAGACGACCCTCACGCTCCAGGCCATCGCGTCCTGCCAGCGCAACGGCGGCACGGCGGCGTTCGTCGACGCCGAGCACGCGCTGGATCCCACCTACGCCGAGAAGCTTGGCGTGAACGTGGCCGATCTCCTGGTCAGCCAGCCGGATACCGGTGAGCAGGCCCTCGAAATCGCCGACATGCTGGTGCGCTCCGGCGCGGTGGACATGGTGGTGGTCGACTCGGTGGCGGCGCTGACGCCGAAGGCCGAAATCGAAGGCGAGATGGGCGATTCGCACGTGGGTCTGCACGCCCGCCTGATGAGCCAGGCGCTGCGCAAGCTCACCGCCAACATCAAGAAGTCGAACTGCCTGGTCATCTTCATCAACCAGATCCGCATGAAGATCGGCGTGATGTTCGGCAGCCCGGAAACCACCACCGGTGGTAACGCGCTGAAGTTCTACGCCTCGGTGCGCCTCGACATCCGCCGCATCGGCGCGGTGAAGAAGGGCGAGGAGGTCATCGGCTCCGAGACCCGCGTGAAGGTCGTGAAGAACAAGGTGGCGCCGCCGTTCCGCCAGACCGAGTTCGAGATCCTCTACGGCGAGGGCACGTCGCGCGAAGGCGAGATCATCGAGCTGGGCGTCCGCGAGAACCTGATCGACAAGTCCGGCGCCTGGTACAGCTACAAGGGCGATCGCATCGGCCAGGGCAAGGAAAACGTCCGCCAGTTCCTGCGCGACAACCCGGCCATCGCCAACGAGGTGGATGCCGAACTCCGCGCCCGCCTGCTCGTGAAGCCGGGTACCAAGTCCGAAGCCTCGACCGAGGCCGACGAGCTTGAGGAAGTCTGATAAGGGCACGGGGAAGGGCGACGGCAAGGCCGATCGCCCTTCCCGCACGGCCTACGACAAGGCGCTGGGGCTCCTGGCGCGACGCGAACACTCCCGCCGCGAACTCAAGCAGAAGCTCGAGCGCGGCGGTTTCGCGCGTGAAGAAACGACGGCCGCCGTCGAGCGCCTGGGCGACCAGGGCTATCAGGACGACAGCCGCTTCGCCGAAGCGCTCGTCCGCAGCCGGGTGGGGCAGGGCTATGGGCCGGCCCGCATTCGCGCGGAGCTGCGCAGCCAGGGTATCGGTGACGCCGCGGTCCGCGAACTGATCGAATCGGCCGACGTCGACTGGCACGATCTGGCGGCCAATCAGCTGCGCCGACGGTATGGCGGCCCCTCCGCCGACCCCGCTGAGCGGGCTCGACGGGCTCAATTCCTCTTGCGTCGCGGCTTCGCCGCCGCCACAGTACGTGTTCTTACCCACGCCGATGCGGAAGACGCCGACGACGACTGAAGGCAGCGAGCCTTGATTCTGGACGGAGCGTCTTGCGCGACCTCGCAGCTCCCAAGCCACGATCGCTCATGAAAACCGCCGAAATCCGTTCGACCTTCCTCGACTTCTTCCGTTCCAAGGACCACACCATCGTGCCTTCGGCATCGCTGGTGCCGTCGAACGACCCCACGCTGCTGTTCACCAATTCGGGCATGGTGCCCTTCAAGAACGTCTTCCTCGGCAGCGAAAAGCCGGGTTACGTGCGCGCGGCCGACGTCCAGCGCTGCCTGCGTGCCGGCGGCAAGCACAACGACCTCGACGCCGTCGGCTACACGGCGCGGCATCACACGTTCTTCGAGATGCTCGGTAACTGGTCGTTCGGCGACTACTTCAAGCGCGACGCCATCCGCTATGCCTGGGAACTGCTCACGGCCGTCTACAAGCTGCCGGCCGAGCGCCTGTGGGTCACCGTCTATCACACCGATGACGAGGCCTACGACATCTGGCACGAGAAAGTCGGCGTGCCAGCGGAGCGCATCGTGCGCATCGGCGACAACAAGGGTGCGCCGTTCGCTTCCGACAACTTCTGGCAGATGGCCGACACCGGTCCCTGCGGCCCGTGCACGGAGATCTTCTACGATCACGGCGCCGATGTCGCCGGCGGTCCCCCGGGCTCGCCCGACGAGGATGGCGATCGCTACATCGAGATCTGGAACCTCGTCTTCATGCAGTTCGACCGCGCGCCGGACGGAACGCTGACGCCGCTGCCCGCGCCGTGCGTCGACACCGGCATGGGCCTGGAGCGTCTGGCGGCCGTGCTGCAGCACGTGCATTCGAACTACGAAATCGACCTGTTCGCCCACCTGATCCGTGAAGCGGGCCGGCTGACGAACACGGCCGATCTCTCGAACAAGTCGTTGCGCGTCATCGCCGATCACATCCGCGCCTGCTCGTTCCTCATCGTCGACGGCGTGCTGCCTTCGAACGAGGGGCGCGGCTACGTGCTCCGTCGCATCATCCGTCGCGCGCTGCGCCACGGATGGATGCTCGGCGTGCGCGGCGATTTCTTCTGGAAGATGGTCGCGCCGCTGGTGGAGGAGATGGGCGAGGCCTATCCCGAGATCGCGGCAAAGCGCGCCTTCGTGGAGCAGGCGCTGAAGACCGAGGAAGACCGTTTCGGCGAGACGCTCGAGCACGGCATGCGCCTGTTCGACGACATCGCGGCGAAGTCGGGCCAGATCATCCCCGGTGCGGACGCGTTCCGCCTGTACGACACCTACGGATTCCCGGTCGATCTCACCGCCGACATCGCGCGCGAGCGCGACATGAGCGTCGACATGGAAGGCTTCGAGCGCGCCATGGGCGAGCAGCGCGCCCGCGCGCGCGCGGCCAGCAACTTCGGCACCAAGGCCCAGCTGCCGGCCGAGGTCGCCAGCGCCGTGGCGCCGACGATCTTCACGGGCTACGACGACCTCGACCTCGCCGACGCGAAGGTCGTCGCCATCGTCCGCGACGGCAAGGCGGTCGAGTCCCTTTCCGAGGGCGAGGACGCCTTCGTGCTGCTCGACCGCACGCCGTTCTACGCCGAGTCCGGTGGCCAGGTCGGCGATACCGGCATGCTCAGCAATCCGTCCGGTGCGTTCGCCGTCTCGGATACGCAGAAGGTCGGTGGCGCGTTCTTCGCCCACTTCGGCTCGTGGCAGGGCTCCGCGCCGCTCCTGCGCGGCGCCGTCGTGGCCGCGTCGGTGGATGCGGCCCAGCGCAAGGCCACGGTCCTGAACCACTCCGCGACCCACCTGCTGCACGCCGCCCTGCGCACGGTGCTTGGCGATCACGTCGCCCAGAAGGGCTCGCTGGTGGCGCCGGAGCGCCTGCGCTTCGATTTTTCGCATTTCAAGCCGCTCACGCCGGAAGAACTGGCGCAGATCGAGCGCATGGTGAACGATCAGATCCGTCATAACGACGACGCCGAAGTCCATCACATGGGCTACGACGAGGCGATCGACTTCGGCGCGATCGCGCTGTTCGGCGAGAAGTACGGCTCCGAAGTGCGCGTACTGAAGATGGGTGGCTTCTCCACCGAGCTGTGCGGCGGCACGCACGTGTCGCGCACCGGCGATATCGGCCTGTTCAAGATCGTGTCGGAGTCCGGCGTGGCCGCGGGCGTTCGCCGCATCGAGGCCGTCACCGGCGCCGGCGCGATCGCGCGCGTGGCGGACGAGGAGCGCATCCTCGCCGAAGTCTCCGGCCTCCTGGCCGCGCAGGGTGACGACGTCGTCGAGAAGCTGCGACAGCTGTTCGACAAGCAGAAGAAACTCGAACGCGAGATCGAATCCTACAAATCCAGGGCCGCCAGCTCGGCCTCGGCGGACCTCGCGGCGTCGGCCGTGGACGTGAACGGCATCAAGGTCGTCGCCGCGCGTCTCGAAGGCCTCGACGCCAAGTCGCTGCGCGACAGCATGGATGTCCTCAAGCAGCAGCTCGGCGACAGCGCGATCGTGCTCGCCGGCGCGGTGGACGGCCGGGTGTCGCTCGTGGCGGGCGTCGGCGGCTCGGCACTGGGGCGGGTCAAGGCCGGCGATCTGGTGGCCGAGGTCGCCTCACGGATCGAAGGCAAGGGCGGCGGTCGTCCGGACATGGCGCAGGGCGGCGGCGTCGACAGTCCCGCGTTGCCGGGCATCCTCGCGGGCATTCCCGCCTGGGTGGAGGCGCGCCTGCGCTGAACGGCAGATGGCCGGGGTGTGCGCCGGATTGCCGTAAAGGCGCTCCGGTGCACGCATTAGCGGCCATGTGCGTTGCGTCCCCCGCTTTGGCTCGGCTAGTATGATCCGAATGTCGAAATGCATCCGTCGACATCGATCCATCGGATCGCGATGGCAGGACAGCTGGTCAGCGACACACACAACTAGAGCCGGGGAAGGCAGTTCGGCCTTCGATGGTCGAAACGTCGATCCATTGACGGCAAGCACTCGGGGTGAGGTTGTCGTTGGTGGGGAAGCCAATACCTGATTTTATGGAGTATCAATCATGCTGATTCTGACCCGCCGGGTCGGTGAAACCCTGATGATCGGCGACGAGGTGACCGTTACCGTTCTGGGTGTCAAGGGTAACCAGGTGCGCATCGGCATCAATGCGCCGAAGGACGTCGCTGTGCATCGCGAGGAAATCTACCAGCGCATCAAGAACGAGGGCGATACCGGCCACTCCGGGGACGAGAAGTAAAGACTTGTCGGGCCGTGCAAGGCCAAGTATCCTTGCTGGCTCGTTAAGGTGCCTACCTCGACGAACGATCCGGAGAGTTGCCCGAGAGGCCGAAGGGGCTCCCCTGCTAAGGGAGTATAGGGTCAAAAGCCTTATCGAGGGTTCGAATCCCTCACTCTCCGCCAGTTTGCAAAAAGCCCTGTTTATCAGGGCTTTTTTGTGGGCGGAGGCCAGGCTTGTCAGCCGGTCGGGCTGTCGGCCTTGAGCGCCGGGAACGACGTGATGCGCAGCTTGGCACCCGCGTATGGCACGAGTCGAAGCGTCGTGACGGGGTCGCCCTCGGCGATCACTTTCGCCGGCACCGGGTCGGCCGCGCCTTCTTCCGCCTTCCACGCCACGAGTCGCCCGCGCACGTTGAGCGTCATCGCCGGGTTCGAGCCAGCGAAGGGGCGTTCGCCGATCGGATGGCGCTCCACCGTCGCTCCGGGCAGCACCCCGTAGTTCCACGACGACGTCGGATACACCTGCCAGTCGTTGGTCAGGCCGCGCTTGCGCCACTTCACCCATGCTTCGCCGATCGGCAACGAGAACACCAGCGGGCCGCGGCTGAAGCTCACGGATTCGTTGAATCCCGTCTCGGCCACGACCTCGGCGGGGAACGATAGCTGGATCGTGTCGCCCGCTTTCCACTGGCGCTCCACCGTGACGAAGCCATCGACCGGTGCCGTCTTCACGGCTTCGCCGTTGATCCGCACGGATGGCGAGCGGCACCACGCCGGTATGCGCAGGCGAACCGGAAACGCCACCGGCGATGCGGGGCGCAGCGTCACAGCGATGTCGTCGCGGAAGGGATAGTCGGTGTCTTCGTCGATGTCGACCGGAACGCCGCGCACCAAGGTGCTGACGCGACAGGGCGCATACAGCGCCGCCGCGAGGCCACCGTCGGCGCTGGCCATCCATAAGCTTGCCGTCAGCTTGGGCCAGCCCTGGTGGAAATTCGCCGTGCAGCAACCGAAATGCGGATCGAGGCCGAACAGGTTCGCTTCCGGCCCGTTCGTCGTCCACGGACGTTTGTGCAGGCTGCATTCCACCTGATTGGGCTGCTGGTCGTACTGGTGTGCCCACATGTCGTCGGTGAACGCGCCCGGCAACGCGTTGTAGGCGATGCGCTCGATGCGATCGCCCAGCGTGGCGTCGCCCGTGATCGCGAGCGCGACTTCGAGCGAATACATGGCTTCCACGACGGCGCACAGTTCCACACCCTGCGACGGGCTGCGCCCGGCGAGATGCTCGTCGGCCGAGAACATGCCGTTGGCGAGCCCGTGGTACCGGTCGAGTTGCGCGAGCTGGTGGCGTACGGCGGATCGGTCGTCCGCGTTGCGCGATATCAGCGACCACACTGCCGAGGCCTTAAGCGCTTGGGCGACGTTGACGCCGTGCACCTGAAGCCCGTCGTCTTCCATGAAAGCGTTCTTGCCGCCCTTCGCCTCGACCACGCTCGCGTCGGTCTTCTCGCGGAAGGGGAAGTCCGCGAACATGGCCTGCCAGTCGTAGCCTTGCCTTTTCAGCAGCGCCGCCAGCTCCAGCAGCTTCGGATCCTGGGTGCGCGAGTGCAGCCAGACGATCACGGCTACCTCGTCCTGCCAGCGCATGCGGCCCCAGTCGCGCAACGGGCGGTCGGGCAGGGCGCTCAGCTGGTAGTGGAAGTAGCGCGTCATGAACGGCACCACACGCGCGTCGCCGGTCAGCTCCTGGTACTGCGCGAGCACCTTGAGCATGACCATGCGCGGCCACCAGTCGTCGTTGCTCTTCGGACCGAACATGCCGTTCGGCCAGGGGTTCTCGAGCGTCCAGTCGATGAACCGCTGCGCCTTCGCCTTCAGCGTCGGCGAGTCGAGCTGCCAGGCGAGCGGCAACAGGCCGTCGAGAAAATACGGACCGCGCTCCCACGCCTCGCCGTCGCCACCAAGCCATCCGCTTCGAGGGCCAAGATCCGGCCATGTCTCATCGACGCGGCCGCCAAGTCCGGACGCCTGGATGTCCAGTTGCCGGCGCAGCCATCCGGACGGCCGAATCGATCCGGCGGGAAGCAGCTGGAATGGTTGCGGTGCGAGAGGTGGCCGTGGGAATGTCGCTGCGGCGGGAGGTTTCGATGGTGCGACAGTCTCCGCTGCCGGCAACCATGGCGTCAGTGCGCCGATGACGGATGCGCGGAGAAATCCGCGCCGGCCTGAAAGGTGGGACTCACGCATTCGGGAAGATCCTCTCGCTGTCGACCGGAATCGTAATGTATGACATTTTCGCGAGAGGGGTGTCGCGTCATGGCGCATGGCGACGAAGGCGAACGATCACCACGCGATACCGACGCCTTCCGAGCTGCCGTGCGCGGTGCGGGCGTCGAGTTCGGCGTTCCGTTTTTTCTCCGCGTCGAGGATCGCGCGTCCGCGCGCCCGTAGCGTCGCGTCGAGTCGCGCGCAGGTCGTGTCCGATGCGTGCTCGCGCATCAGTGAGGTGAGCGCGTCGGCGGTGTCGCGGCTGAACTGCGCGTGTTCGTTCTCGTGTTTCTTCAGCGCGTCGAGCATGCGGTTCCACTTCGCGACGATCGTCGCGTCGACACCGAGGGGTGGTTTCCACGAGGGAAGGGTGATGTCGATCGTGACGAGCACGCTCGGCTTGACCAGGGCGCAGGTGCCGCCTGCCAGGCGGACGTCGTAGCTCCAGGACACGCCTGCGTCCGTCATTGCCCAGTACCTTCCATCCGGCTTCGTCGGACCTTTACGGTTCATCTCCTTCACGAGGTCTTCTTCTCGCGACCCGGTGATCGCGTAGTAGGCGATGTGTTCCCGAACGACGGGTTCCGGAACGACGACGGGCGGTACGGCGAAGAGCATGGCTTCGGTCCGTGAGGGCGATGCCGTGGACGAGCAAGGCGTGTGCCAGCGCGGCGACCGCGTCGCGGCGCGCCGTTAGCACCCTGGGCCGCGTCCGCGGACGACCGGCGATGTCCGCGATGGCTCCGGCAAGGAGCGGGGCGGGCGCGAGGCCGGCAAAGAAAAAGGCCCTGAAAGCTCGCGCGGACGCGGTTTTCAGGGCCTTTAAACTTCGAATATTGGTCGGGGAGACAGGATTCGAACCTGCGACTTCTACGTCCCGAACGTAGCGCTCTACCAGGCTGAGCTACACCCCGACGGGAGCCGCGTATATTAGCCATGGCCCGGTCCCTTGGCAACAGGTCGTCGCATATTTTTTACACGCGGGCGTCCGGGGCGTCCCTGGCCATCTGCTAATCTATGCGGCTGCCGCATGGCGGCGCCCGTACAGCCTGTCCGAAGAGGAATTGCATGGCACTCACCCCGGCCCGCACCATGCCCGGTGTCCTCGAGCTCCTTCCGCTCGACCAGATCGCCTTCCAGCGCATGCTGGACACGATTCGCCGCAACTACGAGCGATTCGGCTTCCTGCCGATCGAGACGCCGGTGATCGAGCATAGCGATGTGCTGCTGACCAAGACGGGCGGGGAGACCGAGCGCCAGGTGTACTTCGTCCAGTCGACCGGCGCGCTGGGCGCGGCGGCCGAAAAGGGTGGCGTGCCGGAGCTGGCGTTGCGCTTCGACCTCACGGTGCCGCTGGCGCGCTACGTCGCCGAGCACGAGCACGACCTGAGCTTCCCGTTCCGTCGCTACCAGATGCAGCGCGTCTATCGCGGCGAGCGTGCCCAGCGCGGCCGCTTCCGCGAGTTCTACCAGTGCGACATCGACGTCATCGGCAAGGATTCCCTCTCGGTGCGTTACGACGCCGAGATCCCGGCGGTGATCTACAGCGTGTTCAAGGAACTGAACATCGGCGCGTTCACGATCCAGCTCAACAACCGCAAGCTGATGCGCGGTTACTTCGAGAACCTGGGCGTCGCCGATCCGGAGCAGCAGATGCTCGTGCTGCGCGAGGTGGACAAGCTCGACAAGCGCGGCGCCGATTACGTGCGCGAGACGCTCACCGGCGACGCGTTCGGCCTGTCGGCCGAGGTCGCCGCGAAGATCCTCGCGTTCGTGCAGGTGCGTTCGACCTCGGTCGACGACGCGTTCGCGAAGCTCGACGCGCTCGGCAGCGGTTCGGAGACGTTCGAGCAGGGCAGGGCGGAGCTGAAGGAAGTGCTCGGCCTGATCCGCGACTTCGGCGTGCCGGAGACGCACTTCGCGCTGAACCTGTCGATCGCGCGCGGCCTCGATTACTACACGGGCACGGTCTACGAGACCACGCTCAACGACCACCCGGGCATCGGCTCGATCTGTTCCGGCGGTCGCTACGAGAACCTCGCCGGCCAGTACACCAAGTCGCACCTGCCGGGCGTCGGCATTTCCATCGGCCTCACGCGCCTCTACTGGCAGCTGCGCGACGCCGGCCTCGTCTCGACGGCGCGCAGCACGGTCGACGTCCTCGTGACGCAGATGGACGCGGCGCAGATGCCGGTCTACCT
Source organism: Luteibacter sp. 3190 (assembly GCF_031456385.1). Taxonomy (NCBI): domain Bacteria; kingdom Pseudomonadati; phylum Pseudomonadota; class Gammaproteobacteria; order Lysobacterales; family Rhodanobacteraceae; genus Luteibacter; species Luteibacter sp. 3190. The sequence continues at coordinate 352,669 of NZ_JAVDUO010000001.1, forward strand.
CGCGGTGGCTTCGGAGCTCCGCAGCGCGGGCATCGCCACCGAAGTGGTGCTTGAGGGCGGCAAGCTCGGCAAGCAGTTCAAGTACGCCGATCGGGCCGGCATCCGCTTCGTCGTCGTCCTCGGCGAGGACGAAATCGCCAAGGGCGTCGTCACGGTGAAGGACCTGCGCCGCGAGGACCAGTTCGAGGTGCCGCGCGCGGATCTCGTCAAGACACTCCGCGTCGAGCTCGCCCAGGCCGAAATCGGTCGTTGACCCTCCACCCTTCCGCACGGCGCCAACCATGACCAGCAGCATCCTCCTCGACGGCCGCAGCCTCACGCGCGCGCAGGTCGCCGCCATCGCGCGCCAGGGCGCCACGATCCGCCTCGACGAGGCGCAACTGGTGAAGGTGAAGCGCGCCGCGGATTTCCTGGCCGAGAAGGTGGGTGGCGGCGAGCCGATCTACGGCGTCACGACGGGGTTCGGCAGCAATGCCGACAAGCTGCTGGGCGCGCACCGCGTGCGCGACGAACTGCCCGGCGGCAACCCCGAACCGCGCTCGGGCACGCTGCTGGAAGAACTGCAGCACAACCTCATCATCACGCACGCGGTCTGCGTCGGTAAGCCGTTCTCCGTGGACGTCGTGCGCGCGATGCTGGCCATCCGCGTGAACACCCTCATGCGCGGTCATTCCGGCATCCGGGTCGAAACGCTGCGCGCGCTGGCCGAGCTGCTCAATCGCAACGTCATTCCCGTGATTCCGGAGAAGGGTTCCGTCGGGGCCAGCGGCGATCTCGCGCCGCTGTCGCACCTGGCGATCGTGCTGCTTGGCGGTGGCGAGGCGTTCTACGAAGGGCGGCGCATGCCGGGCGCGGAGGCGCTGGCCGCCGCCGGTCTCGAGCCCGTGCGTCTGTCGTTCAAGGAGGGCCTCGCGCTCAACAACGGCACCACGCAGATGCTCGCGACGGGCGTGCTCGCGCTCGACACCATGGACATGCTGATCCGCACGGCGGACCTCGCCGCCGCGATGACGCTGGACGCGTTCGCCGGCCGCACCGGCGCCTACGCCGAAGAAGTCCACGCGCTGCGCCCGCATCCGGGTCAGGTCGCGGCGGCGCGCAACATCCGCGGTCTGCTGGAAGGCTCGACGCTGGCGGATATCGCGTATCACCTCGTGCCGCGGTTCCGTCCGTGGCTGTCGGACTCCTGGGCCGATCCGGCCGACCAGGGCCATCGCTTCGACATCGGCTGGGACTGGGTTCCGGCCACGCAGCGTCACGGCAAGGAAGCCTTCTATTCGCGCTTCCTGCCCTTCAAGGGCGGAAAGAAGCACCAGCCGCAGGATGCGTACTGCCTGCGCTGCGCCCCGCAGGTGCACGGCGCCGTGCGCGACGCCTGGGAACAGGCCTGCCGCGTGTTCGACGTCGAACTCAACGCCGTGACCGACAACCCGCTGGTCTTCCCGGACGCCGAGAATGCCGAGGTCATCGAGGATCAGGTCATCTCCGCCGGCCACTTCCACGGCATGCCGCTCGCGCTCGCGATGAGCTACGTGAAGGCGTCCATTCCGGTGCTCGCCTCGATTTCCGAGCGCCGCACGGCGAAGCTCGTCGATCCCGCGAACAACGACGGCCTGCCGGCGTTCCTCATCGGCAACGAGGACGCCACGGACTCCGGCTTCATGATCGTGCAGTACACCGCCGCGGCGCTGGTCAACGACCTCGCGACGCGCGCGCATCCGGCGTCGGTGTATTCCGTGCCGACGAGCGCCAACGCTGAGGACCATGTGTCGATGGGCGCCAACGAAGCCCGCCACGTGCTGGAGATGACCGAAGACCTCGGCCACGTCCTGGCCATGGAGCTCTACACCGCCGCCCAGGCGCTGGAATACCGCCAGGACATGCTCAACGCCGCTCGCACCCTTGCGCATCGCGGCGACTGGCAGGCCCTGGCATCGAAGATCTCGGGTGCGCCTCGCTCGGATTCGCCGCACTACGCCCGGTTCGAGGCGGAAGTGCGGGCGCTGATGGACGCCCTGGCGTCGGCGGACGACTTCCATGGCGGCGTGGCCGTGCGCGCCGCGCTGAAGACGCTGCGCGACCACGTCGCGTTCATGCAGCGGGATCGCGCGATGGACGGCGACGTGCGCGTGGTTTGCGAGCTGGTGGCGTCGGGGCGGCTCGTCGCCTGACGCCGCCCCCGGGCACGATGCGCTTCGCGGCGGCTTCGATCGCCGGCGACCAGTCGTCGAGCGATGCCGCGCGCACCCCGGCGAGGAACTGATACAGCTGGGCGTCGTTGACCAGACCCAGCTTCGCCATGGCCGAACGCTTCTGCCGGCTGATCGTCTTGAAGCTGCGGCCCATCATCTCGGCGATGGCGGCCTGCCCATGGCCTTGCGCGTAGGCGCGGAGGACCTCGATCTCGCGCGGTGACAGCCGCGTGGCGAGCTCGTCGTGTCCGGAGGCGCAATCGGCCTCATGGAAGAGCCGGCGTATCGCGGGGCTGAGGTACGAGCGGCCGACTTCCGCGGCATGCACGGCCACCGGGATGTCCCGGAGGTTGGTGCGTTTGTCGAAGATGGCGGCGACGCCCATGTCCAGCAGGCTGCGCAGGATGGCCGGATTGGACAGCATCGTGAGCACGACGATGCCGGCGTCCGGGCGGACCGTGCGGATGCGGCGGATCATCGGCATGCCGTCGGGCTGCGAGCCTTCGGGCATCGAATAATCGGTGACGACGACGTCGCAGGGGTTGTCGCGGAGGGTCTCGAACAGGGTGTCCGTGTCGTGGGCGCGTGCCACGACGTCGTAGCGGTGGGCCCGGAGGATGGTCTCGACCCCTGCGACGACGACGGGGTGGTCGTCGGCAATGATCACGGAACTCGACATGGCGGGCTCATGGCATGGAAATGCCCGCCATGGTGGCGATCGCTGAATCCGAAATATATGGAAGAAAAGCGCAATTTCGCGTCGGCGGTTGCCACGGTCCCGTTGCAGAGTTACGATGCGTTATCGTATTAACACGTTAGTACACTATGAAGCGTCGTTCGCTCGATCCCGATACCCCGGCCGACTCGGCCGAGACCAGCCTCTGCGAGGCGATGGCCGCACTCTCCAGCGTCGACGAGATGCGCGCCTTCCTGCACGACCTCTGCACCCCCGCGGAGATCGAGGTCATGGTCGACCGCTGGCGCGTGGTGCCGCACCTGCTGGAGGGGCGCTCCTACCGCGAAATCCACGAGCGCACGGCCGTCAGCATCACCACGATCGGGCGGGTCGCCCGTTACCTCAACCAGGGCAGTGGCGGTTACATGGCCGCCGCCGCGCGGCGGAACCTGCTCGGGGGTGCCGCATGAAGTCCCGCGACCGCCTGCGCATCGCCATGCAGAAATCGGGACGCCTGACCGAGCCGGCGCAGGAGCTGCTGGCGCGCTGCGGCCTGAAGTTCCGGCAGAGCCGCGACAAGCTGTTCTGCTTCGGCGAAGGCGAGCCCGTCGATCTCCTCCTCGTCCGCGACGACGACATTCCCGGGCTGATCGCCGAGGGCGTGTGCGACCTCGGCATCGTTGGCCGCAACGTGCTGCGTGAGTTCCAGCTCTCCAATCCGGAGCCGGGTGCGGGCCTCGACGAACTGCGCTCGCTTGGCTTCGGCCACTGCCGCCTGTCGATCGCCGTCCCGCAGGAGGACGCCTACGACGGCCCCGCCCAGATGGAAGGCCTGCGCATCGCGACCTCGTATCCCGGTCTGCTCGGCGAATGGCTCCGGTCGAACGGCGTGGACGCGAAGGTGGTGATGCTCGCCGGTTCGGTGGAGATCGCGCCTCGCCTCGGCACCGCCGACGCCATCTGCGACCTGGTTTCGAGCGGCGCGACGCTGGTGGCGAACCAGCTGCGCGAGGCCGCGGTCGTGGTCGAGAGCGAAGCCGTGCTGGCGGGTCATCGCGAGCTGCCGACGGACGAGCGCGGCGAAATCGCGGAACTGCTGCTGCGGCGCCTCGATGGGGTCATCCAGGTGCGCGATTCGCGCCTGATCCTGATGCAGGCGCCGCGCGACGCGCTGGCCGCGATCACCCGCCTGCTGCCGGGCAGCCCCGTGCCGACGCTCACGCCCGTGGACGGCGCGCCGGATCAGGTGGTGCTGCAGGCGCTCTGCGCCGGATCGGTGAGCTGGCGACAGCTCGAGGACATGAAACGCGCCGGGGCCCGCGACATGCTGGTGCTGCCGGTGGAGAAGATGCTGGCATGAAACGGATCGACTGGAACACCCTCGACGAGAGCGGCCGCGACGAGGCGCTCGCGCGCCCCGCGCAATCCCGCGCGGCCGAACTTCGCCAGGGCGTGGAGGCCATCGTCGCCGACGTCCGCGCGCGCGGTGATGCCGCGCTCATCGAACTCACGGCCCGCTACGACGGCAGCACCCTCGACGCGCTCGCCGTGACCGACGACGAATTCGACGCCGCGGAAGCGCGCCTGTCCGCCGAACTGAAAGCCGCGGTGCTCGAAGCCGTCGGCCGCATCGACACGTTCCACCGCGCGGCCGCGCCGCGGCCGGTGGCGGTCGATACCGCGCCGGGCGTGCGGGTCGAGCGCGTGTTGCGCCCGATCGCACGCGTCGGCCTCTACGTGCCCGCCGGTGGCGCGCCGCTGCCGTCCACCGCCATCATGCTCGGCGTGCCGGCCGCGATCGCCGGTTGCCGCGAGGTCGTGCTGTGCACGCCGGTGCAGGCGAACGGTCGCTGCGACGACGCCGTGCTGTTCGCGGCGCGTGCGGTCGGCGTGCACCGCGTGTTCAAGCTCGGCGGCGCGCAGGCCGTCGCCGCGATGGCCTACGGCACGGCGTCGGTGCCCCGCTGCGACAAGATCTTCGGCCCCGGCAACGCGTGGGTGACGGAAGCCAAGCTGCAGGTGGCCGGCGATCCCGCGGGCGCGGCGATCGACATGCCCGCCGGCCCGTCGGAAGTGCTCGTCATCGCCGACGATGGCGCGGACCCGCGGTTCATCGCCGCCGACCTGCTGTCGCAGGCCGAGCACGGCCCCGATTCGCAGGTGCTGCTGGTCAGCCCGTCGGCGGCGTTGCTCGATCGCGTGGCGGAGGAGGTCGATCGCCAGTGCGCGCTGCTCCCGCGCGCGGACGTGGCGGCCATCGCGCTGGGCGAAAGCCGGCTGGTGCTGGTGCGCGATCTCTCCGAAGCGCTGGACGTCAGCAACCGCTACGCGCCGGAACACCTGATCGTGCAGACGGCGGACCCGCGCTCGCTGCTCGACGGCGTCGAATCCGCCGGCTCGGTCTTCCTCGGCGAGTGGACGCCCGAGTCCGTAGGCGACTACTGCAGCGGCAGCAACCACGTGCTGCCGACGTACGGCTATGCGCGCAGCTACAGCGGCGTGTCGGTGGCGAGCTTCCAGAAGCAGGTGACCGTGCAGGAAGTCACCGCCGACGGCCTGCGCGCGATCGGCCCGTGCGCCGCGACGCTGGCCGGGGCCGAGCAGCTCGAGGCGCACCGCCGCGCCGTGACCCTGCGCCTCGCCGCGATGGATGCCGCCGCATGAGCGTCCTCGACCTGGCCCGCGCCGAAATCCGGGCGCTCTCGCCTTACTCCAGCGCACGCATGGAAGCGCAGGGCGGCACCGTGCTGCTCAACGCGAACGAATCGTCCCGGCCGCCGAACATCCCGGGCGGCGACGGCCTGAACCGCTATCCCGACCCGCAGCCGCGCGCGCTGGTCGACGCCCTCGCCGAACTCTACGACAGCGGCCCCGACCGCATCCTGGTGACGCGCGGCAGCGACGAAGCGATCGATCTGCTCGTGCGCGCGTTCTGCCGCGCGGGCGAGGACGCGGTGCTGATTTCGCCGCCGACGTTCGGCATGTACGCCGTCTGCGCGCGCATCCAGAACGCCGCCGTCATCGAGTCGCCGCTCGAACCCTCGGGTGCGTTGCGCGCCGACACGCTGCTCGCGGCGGTCACGCCCTCGACGAAGCTCGTGTTCGTCTGCACGCCGAACAATCCCACCGGCAACCTGATCGGGCACGACGTGCTCGCGCATCTCGCGCGCGAGCTGTCGGGCCGTGCCGTGCTCGTCGTCGACGAGGCCTATGCGGAGTTCAGCGGCGCGCCGAGCGCCACGTCGCTGATCGACGCCCACGACAACGTTGCCGTGCTGCGCACGCTGTCGAAGGCCTGGTCGCTCGCGGGCGCGCGGGTCGGCGCGCTGGTGGCACGGCCCGAGGTGATCGGACTGCTGCGCCGGATCATCCCGCCGTACCCGCTGCCGTCGCCGTGCGTCGATGCCGCGCTGGGCGCGCTGTCGTACGAGGGCCGGCGCGTGCAGCGCCATCACCTGCAGGAGATCCTCGGCGAGCGTGCGCGGATGTTCGCGGCGCTGCCGGGCCTGCCGGGCGTTCGCGACGTGCTGCCTTCGCACGCGAACTTCCTCACGGTCCGCTTCGACGATCCGGCCGGAACCTACCGGCGCCTGATCGCCGCGGGCATCGTCGTCCGCGACGTGACGAAATACCCCGGCCTCGAGGATGCCCTGCGCATCACCGTGGGCACGGGCAACGAGAACGACCGCGTGCTCGCGGTACTGCGTGCGGGAGCGGGCGCATGAGCCGCAAGATCCTCTTCGTCGATCGCGACGGCTGCCTCATCGAGGAGCCGGCGGACGAGCAGATCGACAGCTTCGACAAGCTGGCCCTGATGCCTGGCGTGATCGCCGCCCTCCAGCGCTGCGTCGCCGCCGGCTACGAGCTGGTGATGGTGAGCAATCAGGATGGCCTCGGCACGCCGTCGTTCCCGCAGGAGGCCTTCGACGGACCGCATGCGCTCATGCTGCGCATCTTCGCCTCCCAGGGCATCGCGTTCCGCGAGCAGCTGATCGACCGCAGTTTCGCGCACGAACATCGCGACACGCGCAAGCCGGCCACGGGCCTCGCGCGCCACTGGCTCGCGGACGACGGCTGGAGCCGCGCGCAGTCGGCGATGGTCGGCGACCGCGAGACCGATCTCGCCTTCGCCGCCAACATGGGCGTGCGTGGCTTCCGCGTCGGCCCCGAAGGCATGACATGGGGCGAAGTGGCGCATGCGCTGCTCGACGCGCCGCGTACCGCCCAGGTGGTGCGCCGCACGCGCGAGACGTCGATCCAGGTCGATGTCGACCTCGACCGGGTGGCCGATCCCGTCGTGCATACCGGGCTGGGCTTCTTCGATCACATGCTCGAGCAGATCGGCAAGCACGGCGGTTTCGCGCTGCGGCTTCGCTGCGACGGCGACACGCACGTCGACGAACACCACACCATCGAGGACTCGGCGCTGGCGCTCGGGCAGGCGCTGCGCGAGGCGCTCGGCGACAAGCGCGGCATCGGCCGTTACGGCTTCGCGCTGCCGATGGACGAGAGCGCGGCGCGCGCGGAGCTCGACCTGTCGGGTCGGCCGTACTTCGTGTTCGACGGCAGCTTTCCGCGCGAGCGCGTCGGCGACATCCCGACCGAGCTCGTGCCGCATTTCTTCCGCTCGCTGTGCGAGACGCTGGGCGCGAACCTGCACCTGACCGTGCACGGCGAGAACGCGCACCACATGGTCGAGGGCTGCTTCAAGGCCGTCGCGCGCACGCTGCGGCAGGCGATCCGCCGCGAGGGCGAGGAGCTGCCGAGCACGAAGGGGACGCTCTGATGGCCGTCGTCCTCGTCGATGCCGGCGGCACGAACATCGGCTCGGTGCGCTACGCGCTGCAGCGCCTGGGCACGGACGCCGAGCTCACGGCGGACGCCGACGCGATCCGCGCGGCCAGCCACGTGATCCTGCCCGGTGTGGGTGCCGCGGGCCCCGGCATGCGGCGGCTGCGCGAAGCGGGGCTCGTCGACGTCATGCGCGGACTGACGCAGCCCGTGCTCGGTGTCTGCCTGGGCATGCAGTTGCTGTGCGAGCGCTCGGAGGAGGCCGACACCGAATGCCTCGGCGTCATTCCCGCGCCGGTGCGCCGGTTCGCCGAGGCGCCGGGACTGCGCGTGCCGCACATGGGCTGGAACGGTTTGCGCGTCACGTCGACGCATCCGCTCGTCGACGGCGTGCGCGATGGCGACAGCGCGTATTTCGTGCACAGCTACGCGGTCCCCACCGGCGACTGGACCCTGGCCGAGAGCGAGCACGGCATACCGTTCGCGGCGATCGTCGCCCACCGCAATTTCATGGGCATGCAATTCCATCCTGAGCGCTCCGCGTCCCTCGGTGCGCAGCTCCTACGGAACTTCCTTTCGCTATGACGCTACCCATTCCCGCCATCGACCTCCGCGAGGGCCAAGTGGTGCGCCTGTTCAAGGGCGACTACGCCCAGCAGACCACGTTCGCCTTCGAGCCCGAGGCCCTGGCCGCGCGCTACGCCGACGAAGGCGCCTCGTGGCTGCACGTCGTCGACCTCGACGGCGCGCGCTCTGGCCGCTTCGAGAATCTCGCGGTCATCGCCGGTATCGCTTCCGCCGGACGCTTGCGGGTGCAGGCGGGTGGCGGCATCCGCGACGAGGACGGCGTGCGCCGGCTGTTCGAAGCCGGTGTCGAGCGCGTGGTCGTCGGCAGCCTCGCCTCGCGCGATCCGGAAACCGTCGCCACGTGGATCGCGCGGTACGGCGCGGAGCGCATCGTGCTGGCGCTGGACACCCGTTTTCGCGACGGCCTGTGGAAACTGCCCAGCGCGGGCTGGACGGCCGACGAGGCGCGCACGCTCGACGAACTGCTGCCGTGGTATGAGGCGGCCGGTGCGCGCCACCTGCTGTGCACCGACATCGATCGGGACGGCACCATGACCGGGCCGAACACGGCGCTCTACCGGCACGTCGCGGCCCTGGCGCCGACGCTTCGCGTGCAGGCGTCCGGTGGCGTGAGCTCGCTCGGCGATGTGGAAGGCCTCGCGTTGCAGGGCGTCGCCGGGATCATCCTCGGCCGCGCGTTGCTGGAATGCGCGTTCGGTCTGCGCGATGCGTTCGCCGTCGCGGCGAAGGCGGATGCGACATGCTGAGCCGGCGCATCGTTCCCTGTCTTGACGTCCGCGACGGGCAGGTGGTCAAGGGCGTGCGGTTCCGCGACCACGTCGTCGTCGGCGAGATCGTCGAACTCGCGTTGCGCTACCGCGACGAGGGCGCCGACGAGCTGGTGTTCTACGACATCACCGCGAGCCCCGAAGGTCGCCGCGTGGACCGCGACTGGGTCGAGCGCGTGGCGCGCGAGATCGACATTCCGTTCTGCGTGGCGGGCGGCATCCGCAGCGCGGACGATGCGCGCGAGGTGCTGCACGCGGGCGCGGACAAGATCTCGATCAACTCGCCCGCGCTCGAGCGGCCCGAACTCGTGCGCGAGATCGCCGACGCGTTCGGCGTGCAATGCGTGGTGGTCGGCGTCGACAGCCTCCGCGACGACGACGGCGAGTGGCGCGTGCGCCAGTACACGGGCGATCCGTCCCGAACGCGCGCGCTGCGCAAGCGCACCCTCGACTGGATCGAGGAGGTGCAAGGCCTGGGCGCCGGCGAGATCGTGCTCAATTGCATGGGTACCGACGGGGTGCGCCGCGGTTACGACATCGAACAACTGAAGGCCGCGCGCGCTGTCTGTTCCGTGCCGCTGGTCGCGTCGGGCGGCGCTGGCACGCCGGCGCATTTCGTGGACGTATTCATCGAGGCCGACGTGGACGCGGCGCTGGCCGCCAGCGTGTTCCACGGCGGAGACATCGCCATTCCCGCGCTGAAGCGCGAGCTGCGCGCGCAAGGTATCGAGGTGAGGTCATGAGCATGCGGGATCCGGATTTCGCCAAGGGCGGCGGGCTGCTCCCCGCCATCGTGCAGCATGCGCGCACGGGCGAGGTGCTGATGCTCGGGTACATGGACGCGGCGGCCCTGGCCGCGACGCGCGAGCTCGGTCTCGTGACGTTCTTCAGCCGCAGCAAGCAGCGGCTGTGGACGAAGGGCGAGACGTCGGGCGACACGCTCGCGCTCGTGGACCTGCGCCTGGATTGCGACGCCGATACGATCCTGGTGCGCGCCCTGCCGGCGGGACCGACCTGCCACACCGGTACGTCGAGCTGCTTCGGCGACGACGTGTCGCCGCCGCTGGGCTTCCTCGCCGAACTCGACGCGCTGGTCGCATCGCGGTACGCGGAGCGGCCCGCTGGGAGCTACACGACGAGGCTGTTCGAGGGCGGCATTCGCCGCATCGCGCAGAAGGTGGGCGAGGAGGGCGTCGAGACCGCGCTGGCCGCGGTCGCGGAAGACGACGACGCGCTGATCGGCGAGGCCGCCGATCTGGTGTTCCATCTCATGGTGGTGCTGCGCGCGCGCGGCCTCGGGTTCGACGCGGTGGCGGCGAAGCTGGTGGAGCGGCACACGGGATAGGCGGTCGCCGCCCCGGGAACCGGGGCCGTGGATACCGGCGTGCGCCGGTGCCCACGGCGACGCGATCGGTTGTCGCGCCAGCGCCGCCCGCGCTAAAGGATCGCGAGCACCCCTTCCGGTGGACGACCGATCGCGGCCTTCTCGCCGTGGATCACCACGGGACGCTCGATGAGCTTCGGCGTCGCGATCATCGCGGCGATCAGCGCATCGCGTGATGCGTCAACCGGAATCCCGGCGTATTCGGCTTCGCCCTTGCGCATGAGCGCGCGCGGCTCGATACCGAGAAGCCCGAGCACGCGCTCGAGCTCGGCCGCCGACGGCGGCGTCTTCTGGTAATCCACGATCAGCGGCGACAGGCCCCGCGCTTCGAGCAGGGCCAGCGTTTCCCGCGACTTCGAGCATCGCGGGTTATGCCAGATCGTCAGCATCGTGATCAGCGATTGCCGCCGCGATTGCCGCCACCGCCACGGTTGCCGCCACCGCCGCCCGGACGGCCGCCACGGTTGCCGCCGGGACGCGGACCGCCCGCCCGGTTGCCGCCGCCACCGGGGCCGCGGCCACGGTTGCCGCCGCCTTCGAAGCGGGCACCCGGCGCGCGGTTGCCCTCGGCGCGACCCGGGCCCGCCGCGCGGTTGCCGCCGGCGTTACCACCGCGACCGCCCGGACGAGGACCACGGTTGCCCGTCGTATTGCCGCCGCCGGCGTTGCCGCCACCCGTGCGGCTGTCGCCCGCGAACCAGGTGCGGATCGACGGCAGTTCCTGGCCCGGGGCCACGCGGCGCGACTTGCGCTGACCGCCGCCCGCAGCGCGCTCGGGACGAGCCACGTTGCCGTTGACTTCGCGGCGCGGACCGCCGCCCTGGCCGCCGCGACCGCCCGCGGCGCCGCGACCACCACGACCGCCGCGCGGGTTGTCGTCGCGGATGCGATCGAACGCGGTCAGCTCGCGCGCCTCGTCATGGCGGCCCGAGCTCCAGGCGCCGGTCGCGCGATTGTCCGGACGGTATTCCGTGACATGGCGCGGCGCGCGGCGCTGGTGCACGACGGCGCTCAGCGTGAGCACCGGTGCCGGGGCGCCGAGGCCCGCGCGTTCGCGCAGTTCCTTGATGGCCGTCTCGTCGAGCGACTCGCAGTCGCCGCGACGCAGGGCGCGGGGCAGTTCCACCGTGCCGTAGCGGATGCGCTTCAGGCGGCTGACCAGGAAGCCCTGCGAATCCCACAGGCGGCGGACTTCGCGGTTGCGGCCCTCGCGGATCGTCACGCGGAACCAGCTGTGGCTGCCGCCACGGCTGATCACGGCGATCTCGTCGAAGCGGGCGGGGCCGTCTTCCAGCTCCACGCCGGCCTTGAGGCGTTCGATCACCTCGTCGGGGACTTCGCCGTGGACGCGGCAGAGGTATTCGCGCTCGAGGCCGCTCTTCGGATGCATCAGCGCGTTGGCGAGTTCGCCGTCGGTCGTGAGCAGGAGCAGGCCAGTGGTGTTGATGTCGAGGCGGCCCACGGCGACCCAGCGCGCGCCACGCAGGCGGGGCAGCTGTTCGAACACGGTGGGGCGGCCTTCGGTGTCCTCGCGCGTCGTCACCACGCCTTCCGGCTTGTGGTAGACGAGCACTTCGGCGTCGTTGCGGTTGTCGGTGGCGACGACGAACTGCTTGCCGTCGAGGACGACGCGGTCGCCCGCGTGGACGCTCGCGCCGATGGTCGCGACGGTGCCGTTGACCTCGACTTCGCCGGCCTGGATGCGCTGTTCGAGCATCCGGCGCGAGCCGAGTCCGGCATTGGCGAGCACCTTGTGCAGGCGCTCTTCAAGCTGGGCGGTGGATTCGGTGGCGTCGCCGCCGCCGCGCTTCAGGGTGAGCAGGGATCGCTGGGGCGCATTCATGCGCGTGACTCCTCGGTATCTTTCTCGGCGTCGTCTTCGACGTCGCCTTCGGGGTTCTCTGCCTCATCGGCAGTGGGGGAAGCCGCGGCGACATCGTCGCCGTCTGGCAGCTGGTTCGCGGCTCCGCTCGCGTCGCCTTCGGCGGCGTCGATCGGGGCGGCGGTGTCTTCGATCGTCGTGGACCGCGCCACGACATCATCGTCGTCTTCGGTATTCGTGGAACTTTCGCCGGTGCCATCGTCCGGCAGCGCGGCCCGCGCCGCCGGCGGCACCGCGTCGCCTTCGAGGCGCATCTGCGGGTTGAGCTCGTCGAGGTCGCGGATCTCGGACAGCGGGGGCAGCGCGTCCAGCGACTTCAGGTTGAAGTAGTCGAGGAAGAGGCGGGTGGTACCGAACAGGGCGGGCTTGCCCGGCACGTCGCGGTAACCCACCACGCGGATCCACTCGCGTTCTTCCAGGGTCTTGATGATGTTCGAGGAAACGACCACACCGCGGATCTGCTCGATTTCCGGGCGGGTGATCGGCTGGCGGTAGGCGATCAGCGCGAGCGTCTCGAGCAGGGCGCGCGAGTAGCGGCTCGGCTTCTCGGCCCACATCCGCGACACCCAGCCATGCACCTCGCGGCGCACCTGGTAGCGCCAGCCCGAGGCGACCTCGAGCAACTCGACGCCGCGCCCCTCGCAATCCGCCGCGAGCGCGTCGAGCGTCTGCTTCAGTTCGTCCGTACCGACCTCTTCGTCCTCGCCGAAGATCGCCTTCAACTGCGCGATCGTCATCGGCTGGGTCGACGCCAGCAGCGCCGCTTCCACGATGGGTTTGAGTTGTTCGGGTTGCATAGGCCTATGTGTGCCGCGCCCGTCTGGCGCGGTCAGGTCGGTTCGTACGCGGGAGGATCGCTTCCGCGACGTCCCGGTGTCGTGCCCCTTCGCGGGGCCGTCAGGCGAGCGCTTCTTCCGGCGCGGCCTCCGTGTGTACCTTGGTCTTCAGGTAGATCGGCCCGAGGGCTTCTTCCTGAACGATCTCGATGAGCATTTCCTTAGCCAGTTCGAGCATGGCGAGGAAGGTGACCACGACGCCGAGCCGGCCCTCGGTGACGTCGAACAATGTTTCGAAGCGGTGGAAGCCGCCGGTTTCGCCGAGCGAGCCGAGCAGGTCGCCCATGCGCTGGCGGACGCTGAGCGGTTCGCGCTGGATCGCATGGTGCGTGAACAGATCCGCGCGGTTGAGCACATCCTTGAGCGCGAGCAGCAGTTCCTTCAGATCGAGCGGTGGCGGCACGCGGACCACGTTGTGCTCGCCGACGAAGGCGTGGACCACCGTGGTGTCGCGTTCCAGCCGGGGCAGTTCTTCGATGTCCGCCGCGGCCTTCTTGAAGCGTTCGTACTCCTGCAGGCGACGAACGAGTTCGGCGCGGGGATCCTCCTCGAGCCCTTCCTCGGCCGGCGGCCGGGGCAGCAGCAGCCTGGACTTGATCTCCGCGAGGATCGCGGCCATCAGCAGGTATTCCGCCGCCAGCTCCAGTCGCATCACCTCGCGCATCATGTCGATGTAGTCCATGTACTGCCGGGTGATCTCGGCGACAGGGATGTCGAGGATGTCGAGGTTCTGCCTGCGGATCAGGTACAGCAGCAGGTCCAGCGGCCCTTCGAACGATTCGAGGATGACTTCGAGCGCGTCCGGCGGGATGTAGAGATCCTGCGGCATCTGCAGCACAGGCTGCCCGCGCACCAGCGCGAGAGGCATTTCCTGCTGCTGCGGGATGCCCGCGAAGGCACCCTGAGTTTTTTCGACCACCTGGACGTCGGTTGTCTCGTTAGTCATCGGCACACGTCAGAAGGGTCGCGAGTGCGACCAGGAACGCAACAATCGATGCCGTCCGGCGGCTGTACCGCCACCTCGTCCGCGCTTGCCACGCATCGTCGCCGACGAGCGAAGGGCAGGCCACTGGACACCCCAGGAGGGTCACCGTCTGTGAAGGAACGTCGGGAGCAGAGCGCGGCCGGTCCGTGAAAGGGACCGGTGAGGGCGCGACGCCCGAAAAAAGTTCACCCGATTGACATACAGGGTATCGCCTGCGCCTGCGCAAGTCCAGCGGCCGGGCCGCCCGGCGGCATGCCCTTGCGGCACAATAGAGGGCATGCAGCCGGGTCAGCGAGCCATCATCCACGTCGACATGGACGCGTTCTACGCGTCCGTGGAAGAGCTGGACGATCCCTCCCTGGTCGGCAAGCCCGTGATCGTGGCGGGCCTCGGCCGCCGGGGCGTCGTCTCCACGGCGAACTACGAGGCGCGGAAGTACGGCGTCCGCTCGGCCATGGCCACCTCGGAAGCCCGCCGGCGCTGTCCGGACGGCGTCTACATTTTCCCCCGGCACGACCGCTACGCCGCGATCTCCGCCGTCGTGTTCGGCGTGTTCGCCGAGGTCACGCCGATGATCGAGGGCCTGTCGCTCGACGAGGCGTTCCTCGACGTCACCGCCAGCCTGCGCCTGTTCCATTCCATGGAGGCGATCGGGCGCTGGGTGAAGGACACGATCCGGGAGCGCACCGGCCTCAACGCGTCCGTGGGGATGTCGCACAACAAGCTGCTCGCCAAGCTGGCCAGCGAGCTGTCCAAGCCCGACGGCTTCCTCGCCATCGCGCCGGAGGACGTGCGCGGATACCTCGATCCGCTGCCGGTCGGCCGCATGTGGACCGTGGGCAAGGTGGCCGAGGAGGCCCTGCAGAAAGCCGGCATCCGTACGATCGGCGACCTCGTCCGCTCGGACGCCTGGCGGCTGAACCGGGCCGTCGGCGAACGCCATGCCGCGCAACTGCGGGAGCTGTGCCGCGGCGAAGATCGCCGGCCGGTGGTGACCGACGCCCCGGAAGTCTCGATCGGTTCGGAATGGACGTTCGAATACGACCTCGAGGAACTGGCGATCGCGGAGGCCTGGCTGCTGCGGCAGTGCGAAAAGGTGGGGGCCAGGGCGCGGGGCCGTGGCGTCGACGCGCGCACCGTGTCGGTGAAGCTGCGCGAGCCGCCCTTCGTGACCCATAGCCGGCAGGCCCAGATGCCGGTGCCGGGCAATGCCACGCCCGACATCTATGCCGTGGCACGGCGCTTGCTTCAGGTCTGGTGGAACCAGCATCCCAGGCCGAGGCTTCGCCTGCTGGGCGTCACGTTGTCGGGGTTCGACGCCCGGCGCGGCGACGAGCAGCAGGACATGTTCGCGGCGCCCGCTTCGGACAAGCGCTCCGACGGCGTACAGGACATGATCAACGGTCGCTTCGGCGCCGGGGCGCTGGTCCGCGCCGGCGTACTGAAGACGCGCGGCAGCGAATGAACGCAGACGGCGGCATGTGGCACCGGGACTGCGCTAATGTGTCCGTTTGTGACACGGAAGGTAACGCGACGAGGTGCGGCCATGCCAGGCACGGGCAGGGACCGAATGACAGGTTGGGTGGAGGACGTGATGTCGAGTGACAAGGACGACGCGAATACGCGCTATCGCCATGCCCGCATGCGGGTACAGACGGCGGTGCTGATGAGCCGTGGCGGCGAGGCGCACCCGACCGACCTGGTCGACATCTCGGCGACCGGCGCGCTGCTGCGCCGTCCGCTCGGCTGGCGCGGCGAACCGGGGCAGACCTGGATCCTCGACATGATCTTCGGCCACGACCTGCACATCCACCTCGAGGCGTCGGTCGCCCGCGTCTCCGCGCGGCAGATCGGCATGGCCTACACGCTCATTCCCGAGGACAAGCAGGCCTCGCTCTGGGAGCTGCTCGGCGGCTATGCCGACACGCTCGAGGCGTGGCACGACGAATAGCGGCGCTCCCACCCGAGGGGTGGGTAGCTCCTGTCAGGCCTTCGCTTTTTTCCGCTCTTCGTCGCGCAGTTCGCGGCGCAGGATCTTGCCGACGTTGGTCTTCGGCAGCGCGTCACGGAACTCGATCTGCTTAGGACGCTTGTAGCCGGTGAGGTTCTCGCGGCAGTACTCCTTGAGCGCCTCCACCGTGAGCGACGGATCCTTGCGGACCACGAACAGCTTCACCACCTCGCCGGAGTGCTCGTCGTCGACGCCGACGGCCGCCACTTCCGCCACGCCCGGATGGCGCATGACGATGTCCTCGATCTCGTTCGGGTACACGTTGAAACCCGAGACGAGGATCATGTCCTTCTTGCGATCGACGATGAACGCCTGGCCGGTCGGATCCATGCGCGCGATGTCGCCGGTGCGCAGCCAGCCGTCCGCGTCGAGCACCTTCGCGGTTTCGTCCGGCTGGCTCCAGTAGCCCTTCATCACCTGCGGGCCGCGGATGCACAGCTCGCCCACCTCGCCGATCGGCAGCACGGCGCCGTCGTCGCCACGGATCTGCGCATCGGTGCCGGGAATCGGGAAGCCGATGGACCCCGTGTAGTCGGTGATGTCGACGCGATTCGCGAAGGCGACCGGGGAGGTTTCCGTCAGGCCGTAACCTTCGATGATCGGTTTGCCCGTGACCTTCTTCCAGCGCTCGGCGACCGCACGCTGGAGCGCCATGCCGCCCGCCATCGACAGGTGCAGGTGCGAGAAGTCCACTTGATCGAAGCCCGGCGTGTTGAGCAGGCCGTTGAACAGCGTGTTGACGCCCGTGATCGCGGTGAACTTCGTGGCGCGAAGCTCCTTGACGAAGCCCTTCATGTCGCGCGGGTTCGTGATCAGGTGGTTGAGTCCGCCGAGGCTCGTGAAGATCAGGCAGTTCACCGTCAGCGAGAAGATGTGGTACAGCGGCAGCGCCGTGATCACGGTTTCCGCGCCCGGCGTGGCATGGCCCGCGACCCATGGGCGCGTCTGCAGCATGTTCGCGACCATGTTGCGATGCGTGAGCATGGCGCCCTTGGCCACGCCGGTGGTGCCGCCCGTGTACTGCAGGAACGCGAGGTCGTCGTGATCGATCTGCACCGACGGCAGCGCGTGCGCCTTGCCGCGCGAGAGGGCGTCGCGGAAGCGGACGGCCTTCGGCAGGCGGAACGGCGGGACTTCCTTGCGGACGGTCTTCACCACGAAGTTGATGATGTTGCCCTTCGGGAAGCCGACCATGTCGCCGACGGCCGTCGTGATGACGTTCTGCACCTTGGTGCCGTCGAGCGCCTTCTCCGCCGTGGCGGCGAAGTTGTCGAGCACCAGCAGCGCCTTCGCGCCCGAGTCTTCCAGTTGGTGATGCAGTTCGCGCGTCGTGTACAGCGGATTCGTGTTCACTACGGTCAGGCCGAGGCGAAGCGCACCGAACAGCGCGATCGGATACTGCAGCAGGTTGGGCAGCATGATCGCCAGGCGGTCGCCTTTCTTCAGGCCCAGCTCGCCGGAGAGGTAGCCGGCGAAGGCGCGGGAAAGTTCGTCGACCTGACCGTACGTGAGGACCTTGCCGAAGTTCGAGAACGCGGGGCGGTCGCGAAATTTCTCAAAGGACTCTTCGAAGACGGCCGCCACGGAGCGGTACGCGTTGACGTCGATGTCGGCGGGAATGCCGGCCGGGTAATGGTCAAGCCACGGACGCTCAATGCTCATGAATCGGACGGACTCCAGAAAGTGACATTCGCACGGCGCTCGCCGTCGTACGATCGCGGCATTGGAGCATACGCCCGCGTATAGCGGCAAGCCGCATTGCAACGGGAAAAAACATGGGCAAATACGGTATGTGGAAGGTGGCGGCGGTGGCGATGTCGCTCGCGCTCGCGGGGCTGGGCGGATGCCGCCATGCGCCGGACGAGACACGCGTCCGCGACGCCATCGCCGCGACGGCGGAGGCCGCGGAAGCGGGCAAGGCGGGCGACACGGTCGCTGCGCTCACCGAGGATTTCGACGGCAACGCAGGGCAGCTCGACCGGCGTTCGCTCGCGAACCTCGTGCGGGTGTTCGCGCTGCGCGGCCAGAAGGTGCACGTGCTCATGGGGCCCGTCGACGTGGACCGTCGCGGCGAGCGGATGACCGCCACGTTCACGGTGACGCTGACGGCGGGCGCGGGTGTGTTGCCCGAGAACGCCGGGGCGTACGTCGTCGAGACGGGCTGGCGCAGGGAGGGCGGCGACTGGCGATGCTTCACCGCGACATGGAAGCGCGCGCTGTAATTCCCCTGGCGCCCGGACGAAAAAAAACGCCCCGGTTTCCCGGGGCGTTTCGTCGGTCGGCTATCAGGCCGCCTTCGCCAGCTGGCGAAGCACGTACTGCAGGATGCCGCCGTGGCGGAAGAACTCGCGCTCCTTCGGGGTCAGCAGCAGCACCTTCACGGTGAACTCCTTGCTGGTGCCGTCCGGACGCGTGGCCTTCACCGTCGCGCGCTTCGACTCGCCGCCTTCCAGGCCGGTGATGTCGAACACCTCGTCACCCTTCAGGCCGAGCGTCTGCGCGTTCTCGCCGTCGAGGAACTGGCAGGGCAGCACGCCCATGCCGACCAGGTTGGAACGGTGGATGCGCTCGAAGCTCTCGGCGATGACCGCCTTGACGCCCAGGAGCAGCGTGCCCTTGGCCGCCCAGTCGCGCGACGAACCGGTGCCGTACTCCTTGCCGGCCAGCACGACCAGCGGCGTACCGTCGGCCTTGTACTTCATGGCGGCGTCGTAGATCGCCATCTGCTCGCCCGTCGGGATGTACTTCGTGTAGCCACCCTCGACGCCGTCGAGCATCAGGTTCTTGATGCGGATGTTGGCGAACGTGCCACGGACCATGACGTCGTCGTTGCCGCGACGCGAACCGTAGGAGTTGAAGTCCTTCGGCTCCACGCCCTTGGAGATCAGGAAGCGGCCCGCCGGGCTGTCCTTCTTGATCGAACCGGCCGGCGAGATGTGGTCGGTGGTGATCGAGTCGCCGAAGATGCCCATGGCGCGCGCGCCGTGGATGTCTTCGATCGTGCCGGCCTCGGCGGACATGCCGTCGAAGTAGGGCGGGTTCTTGATGTACGTGGAATCGTCCCACGCGTACGTCTGGCCATCCGGCGAGGCGATCTGGTTCCAGCGGCTGTCGCCCTTGAAGACGTCGGCGTACGCGCCCTTGAACATCTCCGGGCTGATCGCGCCGGCGATGAGGTCGGAGATTTCCTGGTTGCTCGGCCAGATGTCCTTCAGGTAGACCGGCTGGCCGTCGCTGCCCGTGCCGATCGCGTCCTTGGTCAGGTCGATGTTCAGCGTGCCGGCCAGCGCGTAGGCGACCACCAGCGGCGGCGAGGCCAGGTAGTTCATCTTCACTTCCGGATGCACGCGGCCTTCGAAGTTGCGGTTGCCGGAGAGCACGGACGCCACGGCGAGGTCGCCCTCGGCGATGCCCTTGCTGATCTCGGCCGGCAGCGGACCGGAGTTGCCGATGCAGGTGGTACAGCCGTAGCCGACGACGTAGAAGTTGACCTTCTCGAGTTCCTCGAGGAGGCCGGTCTTCTTGAGGTATTCGGTGACGACCAGCGAGCCCGGGCCGAGCGAGGGCTTGACCCACGGCTTGGACGTCAGGCCACGCGCGGCGGCCTTCTTCGCGACCAGGCCGGCGGCGAGCATCACGGCCGGGTTGGAGGTGTTGGTGCACGAGGTGATGGCGGCGATCACCACCGAGCCGTCGTTGATGCGGAAGCTCTTGCCGTCCTTCTCGACGAGCACGCCTTCCTCGGTGACGGCGTTGGCTTCGTTGCCGATGGCCGTGCCGCCGCCTTCGTTGCTGAAGCGCGAGGTGTCGCCGTTCTTCGTCTTGCGGTTGGCCGTGAGCGGGCCGACGACGTCGAGGAAGCTCTGCTGCACGCCTTCGAGCAGGACGCGGTCCTGCGGACGCTTCGGACCCGCGAGCGACGGCTTCACGTCGGCGAGGTCGAGTTCGAGCACGGTGGTGAATTCCGGCTCCGGCGAATTCGCGTCGTGCCACAGGCCCTGGGCCTTGGCGTAGGTCTCGACCAGCGCGATCTGCGCTTCGTCGCGGCCCGACAGGCGCAGGTAGTTAACGGCTTCCTGGTCGATCGGGAAGATGCCGCAGGTGGCGCCGTATTCCGGGGCCATGTTGGCGATCGTGGCGCGGTCGGCGAGCGGCAGGTTCTGCAGGCCGTTGCCGAAGAACTCCACGAACTTGCCGACGACGCCGAGCTTGCGCAGCATCTGGGTGACGGTGAGCACGAGGTCGGTGGCGGTCACGCCTTCCGACAGCTTGCCGGTGAGGCGGAAACCGACGACCTGCGGGATCAGCATGGACGACGGCTGGCCGAGCATCGCGGCCTCGGCCTCGATGCCGCCCACGCCCCAGCCCAGCACGCCGATGCCGTTGATCATCGTCGTGTGCGAATCGGTGCCGAAGACGCTGTCCGGGTACGCGAACGACTCGCCGTTCTGATCGTTGACGAACACGACGCGCGCCAGGTTCTCGAGGTTCACCTGGTGGACGATGCCCGTGCGCGGCGGCACGACCTTGAAGTTGTTGAAGGCCTTCTGGCCCCAGCGCAGGAACGAGTAGCGCTCCTGGTTGCGCTCGAACTCGATCTCGACGTTCTTCTCGAGGGCCGACTCGGAACCGAAGGCGTCGACCTGCACCGAGTGGTCGATGACCAGTTCGGCGGGGGCGAGCGGGTTGATGCGGTTCGGGTCGCCGCCGAGCTTCGCGACGGCGTCGCGCATCGCCGCGAGGTCGACCACGCAGGGCACGCCGGTGAAGTCCTGGAGGACCACGCGGGCGGGCATGAAGGAGATTTCGGTATCCGGCTCGGCCTTGGCGTCCCACTGCGCGACGGCCTCGATTTCCTTCGAGGTGACGTTCACGCCGTCTTCCTGGCGGAGCAGGTTCTCGAGGAGGATCTTCATCGAGAAGGGCAGGCGCTTGATGTCGAACTTCTCGCCGAACTTGGCCAGGCTGGCGATGCTGTGGCGCTTGCCGTTGACTTCGATGCTGTCTCGTACCGAGAACGAGTCTTTCATGCTGTACTCCTGGCGTGACGTTCTTTGCTGGGGAGGCCGGACGGACCGGAGGCGGGCCGTCCAAAGGCGTCGATTATCGCGCAGTCCGGCGCCGCCGTGCGACCGTCGTGAGACGGGGCCCGGCTAGAATGCCGGTTCGACGGGCTGGCCGCGCTGGAATCGGGGCGGCAAAAGGATGAGGGCGGCGGTCCATGGGCGCAAACGTATTTGATGGCATGCAGCGTTCGATGATTTCGATGGCCCTGTCGTCGGTCTCGCTGCGCGACCTGGCGCTGGTGCAGGCGGTGGCGCGTGAAGGCAGCTTCAACAGCGCCGCGCGCGCCATGTACATCAGCCCGTCTGGGCTGTCCCACCAGGTGCAGAAGGTGGAGCAGGCCCTTGGGGTGCCCCTGTTCGAGCGCGGCGGCCGCCGCGTGGTGCCCACCGCCAGCGGGCAGCGCCTGCTTGGCTATATAGAAGAGGTGCTGGCCTCGGCCGAGCACCTCGAGCACGCCGCCCGCGCCGGCGACGTCGCCTTCGGAGGCGAGCTGCGGCTCGGCGTGCCGTCCACGCTGGGCCCGTACCTCCTGCCGCATTTCATCGAACCGTTCCCGCAGCGGTTTCCCGGGGCCCGGCTGACCATTTCCGAAGGCAAGCCGCGCGGCCTGCTGCGCCGGCTGCAGGAGGGCGAGCTGGACGCGGTGCTGGCACCTCCCACCGCTTCGGTGACGGGGCTGGACGAGACCGCGCTGTTCTTCGAGCCCTACGAGTTGCTGCTGCACCGGGGGCATCCCCTGGCACACCGGCCGTCGATGGCGCTGGCGGACCTGGACGCCGCCGACGCCACGCTGATGACCGAAAGCCACGGCAACGGCATGTCCGACCTGGGCATGACCGGCTCGGCGCGGCCCGAGCGCATCCAGGATCTCAGCCTGGAGAGCCTGGCCACGCTGGTGGCGCTGCGCGGCGGCTATACCCTCGTGCCGATCCTGGCGCACGACCGCCTCGGCTCCATCCCGAACGTGGTCCTCGCGGCGGTGGAGGGCGCGCGGCCCGGGCGGCACATCGCGCTGTTCTGGCGAAGCGCCACGCCGTGGCGCGAGGACCTCGCGCGGTTCGGCGACCTGCTGCGCGCGCTGGCCGAGGCGATTCCGGGGCTGGACGCCGCCCCCTCGTAGGGGCGCCAGGAGCCAGAGGCCCTGTCGCTCACGGCTCCAACACATGTCGCGCGCAGGGCGCGCTCCTACGGATCGGCTTTTCAGCCGCCGTCGTCGAGGGTCGATCCCGTGAGGAGCCCCCGGGCCAGCATCGCGCACTGCCGGCGCGAGATCAGCAACTGCCATTGACGGCCGCCGATCTGGTGCCAGAGCACCGCGGAGCGCACGGAGGCGAGCAGCGCGGCGCGCACGCGATCGACGTTCGTCTTCTGCTGGAGATGGGCGGGCGTGCCGGTGACCATCACGCGCGGTTTCAGCGTCGAGAGCGTGGACGAATAGAGCTCCGCGAGCCGGGCCGACACGTTGGGGTGGCCGAGGCCGAAATGCTCGACCTGCCGCTGGGTGGCGACGATGCCCTCCCGCAGGCGATCGAGCAGGGCACGGTTCCGCGAGAGCGAACGCTCCAGCCGCAGCACGGTGATCGCCATGCGCATCACCGCGACGTCGCGGGTCTGGTCCTCGAACTGGTCGACCAGCGTGCGCAGGCCGCGCCGCACGCCCGAGACCCCGCCGTACACCGCGGCGACCGAATCCGCGTCGATCCGGAACACGCTGGCGAGGCTCGCCTCGTACTGCGCTTCGTCGCAGCGGCCCTCGCTGGCGAGCTGCTGCGCCAGCGCGGCGCCCTGGAAGACGCCGGCGAGGGCGAGGACGCGTTCTTCATTCATGCGGAAAGCCTGGGAGGAAGGGGGTGGGGTGGTTCATGCGACGAGCCCGCCATAGGGCGCGTCGGTGGCGGCGATCACCGCGCCGCCGAGGCAGGCCTCGCCGTCGTAGAGCACCACGGACTGGCCAGGCGTCACGGCGCGCTGCGGTTCGTCGAAGACGACGTCCAGCGTGTCGCCGCGAACCTCGATCGTGCATGGCTGGTCGGCCTGGCGGTAGCGCGTCTTCGCCGTGCAGCGGAACGACAGCGCCGGCGGTTCCCCGGCGACCCAGGTGGCGTCGGTGGCGTGAAGGCGCGTCGATTGAAGCCAGCGGTTCTCGCCGCCCTGCGCCACGATCAGCGTGTTGCCGGCGACGTCCTTGCCGACGACGTACCACGGCTCGTTCGGCGCGTCGGCCCGGCCGCCGATGCCCAGCCCGTTGCGCTGGCCCAGCGTGTAATACATCACGCCCTGGTGTTCGCCGATGACGCGGCCATCGGGATCCACCATCGCGCCGGGCTTCGCGGGGAGGTACTGCGACAGGAAAGCGCGGAAATCTCGCTCGCCGATGAAGCAGATGCCGGTCGAATCCTTCTTCGCGTGCGTGGGCAGGGCGGCGTTGCGGGCCATCTCGCGCACGCGCGGCTTTTCGATCTCGCCGACCGGGAACAACGTCGCCGCGAGCTGCTTCTGTCCGAGCGCGTGGAGGAAGTAGCTCTGGTCCTTCGCCGCGTCGACCGCGCGCAGCAGGCGGTAACGACCGTCGCGAAAATCGACGCGCGCGTAGTGACCCGTCGCGATCTTCTCCGCGCCGAGCGCCTGCGCGTGGTCGAGGAACGTCTTGAACTTGATCTCGCGATTGCACAGCACGTCGGGATTCGGCGTGCGGCCGGCGGCGTACTCCGCAAGAAAATACGCGAACACGCCGTCCCAGTATTCCCCGGCGAAGTTCCGCGCATGGAAGGGGATGCCGAGCCGGCCGCAGACGGCGACGGCGTCCTTGCGATCCTCGTCGGTGGTGCAAGGGCCCGAGCGGTCGTCTTCTTCCCAGTTCTGCATGAACATGCCTTCGACCTCGTGTCCCGCCTGCTGGAGCAGGAGGGCCGCGACCGAGGAGTCCACGCCACCGGAAACGCCAAGGATCACCTTCACGCGCCGGCCCCCGGGAGCAGGCTCGACACGACGTCGAGCGGCAGGCGGCGGCCGTCGAGCCAGGCGTCGATGGCCGACAGCACCAGCGGCGTGCGCAGGCGGTCGCCCAGCGCCTCGATCTCGTCGCGGCGCAGCCACAGGGCACGCTGGATGCCGGTGTCGAGCGGGCGGCCGACATCGTGCGACAGCACGTGGCCCGCGAAGGCGAAGCGCAGCACCTGTTCGCCGTGCTCGGGACTCATCCACTGCCAGACGCCGAGGAAGGCGTCGAGCGCGACATGGTGGCCGGTTTCCTCGAGCGTCTCGCGCACGGCGGCGGCCTGCAGCGTTTCGCCCGGATCGAGGTGCCCGGCCGGCTGGTTGTACGCGATGCGTCCGCCGATGTCCTCCTCCACGATGAGGAAGCGATCGCCGCGTGCGATGACGCAGGCGACGGTGGCCCGGGGGCACCACACGGATTCGTTGGCGGAGGCAGGCTGGGACATCGGCTTTATGGCGTAGGTGGCTCTGGAAAAAGGCATATTGTGCCATCACCTGTGGAAATCGACCCGGAAGGACGGTCGATTTCCGGTGTATAAACGAATCGCGTACCGAAGGTTCCGAATTAATGTCCCAAGAACACGAACACGATCAGGAAAGCGAGCGCGGACACGGCCTTGCCGTCGAGACGACCCGTCCCGAAACCGCACGGCCCCCGCTGTTCCAGGTCGTCCTGCTGAACGACGACTTCACGCCCATGGATTTCGTGATCGAGGTATTGCGCAGTTTCTTCGGCATGGATCAGGAACGGGCGGTCCAGGTGATGCTCCATGTCCACACCCGTGGCAAGGGCGTCTGCGGCGTATTCACCCGGGAGGTGGCAGAAACGAAGGTGACTCAGGTCAACGAGTACTCCCGGTCTCATCAGCACCCGCTTTTGTGCACTATGGAAAAGATGTAGCCGATACCCCATCTGGAGTTCATGCGGCATCGACAGGGGCTGGTCCCCGCCGCCCACAGCTATCGGAGACGGTCCGTTATGTTCAGCAAGGATCTCGAAGTCACCATTGGACACTGCTACAAGCAGGCCCGCGAGCAGCGCCACGAATTCATGACCGTGGAGCATCTGCTGCTCGCCCTCACGGAGAACACCTCCGCCCTGTCCGCCCTGCGGGCATGTGGCGTCGATCTGCCGCGCCTCGCGGCCGATCTGCAGCGGATCATCGCCGAAACCGTGCCGGTGCTGCCGGCCGGCGACGAGCGCGACACCCAGCCCACGCTGGGCTTCCAGCGCGTGCTCCAGCGCGCCGTGTACCACGTCCAGTCGTCGGGCCGTAAGGAAGTCACGGGCGCCAACGTCCTCGTGGCGATCTTCGGCGAGAAGGACTCCCACGCCGTGTATTTCCTGCACCAGCAGGAGATCACGCGCCTCGACGTCGTCAACTACATCTCGCACGGCATCGCCAAGATCGGCGACGAGTCGGCGGCCGCGGCCCCGAATGCCGAGCGTGACGGCGAGGAAGGCGGCGAGGGCAAGGGCAACCCCCTGAGCGAATACGCCTCGAACCTGAACGAGCTCGCCATCCAGGGCAAGATCGATCCCCTCATCGGCCGCCAGGACGAAGTGGAGCGCACCATCCAGGTGCTCTGCCGCCGCCGTAAGAACAACCCCCTCTACGTGGGCGAGGCCGGCGTGGGCAAGACCGCCCTGGCCGAGGGCCTGGCCAAGCGCATCGTGGAAGGGCAGGTGCCGGAAGTGCTGGAAGACTGCACGATCTGGTCGCTCGATCTCGGCGCGCTGGTCGCCGGCACGAAGTATCGCGGCGACTTCGAGAAGCGTCTGAAGGCGGTCATCGGCCAGCTGAAGAAGCAGCCGAACGCCATCCTGTTCATCGACGAGATCCACACCATCATCGGTGCGGGTTCGGCATCGGGCGGCACGATGGATGCCTCGAACCTGATCAAGCCCATGCTGGCCTCGGGCGAGCTGCGCTGCATCGGGTCGACGACGTTCCAGGAGTTCCGCGGCGTCTTCGAGAAGGACCGCGCCCTGGCCCGTCGCTTCCAGAAGATCGACGTGGCCGAGCCCACCGTGGCCGATTCGATCGAGATCCTGAAGGGTCTGAAGACGCGTTTCGAAGAGCATCACTCCGTGGAATACACGGGTGAGGCCCTGCGTGCCGCGGTCGACCTGTCGGTCAAGCACATCCCCGACCGCCTGCTCCCGGACAAGGCCATCGACGTGATCGACGAGGCCGGTGCCCGCCAGCGCCTGCTGCCGGAAGACGAGCGCACCGGCAAGGTCGACGTGCCCGAGATCGAGTACATCGTCGCCAAGATGGCGCGCATTCCGGCCAAGCAGGTCTCGGCCTCGGATCGCGACGTCCTGCGCAACCTCGAGCGCAACCTCAAGATGGTCGTGTTCGGCCAGGACGGTGCGATCGAAGCGCTCGCGTCGTCGATCAAGATGGCCCGCTCGGGTCTCGGCGATCCGTCGAAGCCGATCGGCAGCTTCCTGCTCGCCGGCCCCACGGGCGTCGGCAAGACGGAGGTCACCCGTCAGCTCGCGATGCAGCTGGGCATCGAGATGGTCCGCTTCGACATGTCCGAGTACATGGAGGCGCATTCGGTGTCGCGCCTGGTCGGCGCCCCTCCGGGGTACGTCGGTTTCGATCAAGGCGGTCTGCTGACCGAGCAGATCACCAAGCATCCGCATTGCGTGCTGCTGCTCGACGAGATCGAGAAGGCCCATCCGGACGTCTACAACATCCTGCTCCAGGTCATGGATCGGGGCGTGCTGACGGACACGAACGGCCGTGAGGCGAACTTCAAGAACGTGATCATCGTGATGACCACGAACGCGGGTGCGCAGCTGGCGTCGCGTCGCGGCATCGGCTTCGTCAAGCAGAACCACACGCTGGACGCGATGGAGACGATCCGCCGCCTGTTCACGCCGGAGTTCCGCAACCGTCTGGACGCCATCGTCCAGTTCAACGCCCTGGACTTCGACCACATCCTGCGCGTGGTCGACAAGTTCCTGATCGAGCTGGAAGCCCAGCTGGCCGAGAAGAAGGTGGCGGTGGATGTGACGCCGGAGGCCCGCCGCTGGCTGGCCGAGCACGGCTTCGACCCGCAGATGGGTGCCCGCCCGATGGCTCGCGTGATCCAGGACAAGGTGAAGCGCGCGCTGGCCGACGAGCTGCTCTTCGGCAAGCTGGCCGAAGGCGGCAAGGTGACCCTGTCGGTCGATGGCGACGAGCTGCACGTCGAGACGGAGTCGGCGGAGCCGGCGACGGCGGAGGCGTAAGGATGTAGGAGCGGATCTGGCCGCGACAGCTTCTCGCCGAACCCCGGAGCTGGCGCGCCAGATTCCGGACTGGCGCGAAAAGCGGTCGCGGCTAGGTCCGCTCCTACAACTGCAACGAAAAAAGCCGCGGCGTGAGCCGCGGCTTTTTTCGTTCCACCGAAGCCGGCGCGAAGCGCGCCTTACTTCATGCGATAGGTGATGCGACCCTTCGTGAGGTCGTAAGGGGTCATTTCGACCTTCACCTTGTCGCCCGTGAGGATGCGGATGTAATGCTTGCGCATGCGACCGGAGATATGGGCGGTGATGACGTGCCCGTTCTCGAGCTGCACGCGGAACATGGTGTTGGGCAGGGTCTCCTGGACCGTGCCTTCCATTTCGATGACGTCGTCTTTTGCCATGTGTTCCGGGTCGGATGAACGGCCGGAGTGGCCGCATAAGTCCCCTATTATGGCACAGGGGCTGGGATCAGGCCACCCGGCGAGGCCGGGCGGGGCGGTGGCTCAGGCGAACTTCTCGTCGAGCTTCTGGCGGATCTCGTTCTCGATCATGCCCTTCATCGGCGTCAGCAGCATGCCCAGCTCGGCGGTGACGTGGACGTCGGCCGCGGAGACGGCGATCGCGCCTTTCACGCCCGAACGCGCGAAGAGGTAGGTGTCGCCCTGCCAGCCGCCTTCGGTACCGAGCTTCTCGTTCATGCGGCTCGCCACGGCGTCGACGACGGCACGGGCCTCGGCGACCGTCTTGCCATGCGGGCGGCGGATATCGATCTTCGCCATCGTGGACTCCTCGCGGCTGGAAAAGGCGGGAGTCTAGCAGCGGCGGACGTGCATGATGCGTACACCTTTGCGTTCAAACAGATACCGCACTCTGCTAAAGTCGTGTCGTCAACGTCCCGGTTCCTCCATGCGCATCGAATTCGTCAGCTCGGCTCGCGGTGATTTCCACTGGTCACGACCCGTGCTCACGATCGGCCGCGGGGACGACAACGACCTCGTGGTGTCCGAGCCCCAGGTCGCCGCGCGCCACGTCACCATCCAGCGGGACCGTCGCGGCCTCGTGCTTTCCGTGTCGCCGGATGCCGGCCGCGTGTACGTCAATGCGCGCCCCGTGCGCGAGCGCGCGCTGCTCCGGCCGGGCGACAGCCTCTCGCTCGGCGACTGCCGCATGCTCCTGCGCGACGATGCCGACCTCGACGCACGCGAAACGCTCGCGCCCACCGAGTCGCGCTGCACGGTGGCGTTGCGCCCCGTCGCGGGTCCGCTCTCGGGCCGCGTGGTCGCGGTGGGCGATCGTCTCGAACTGGGCTCGACGCACGGCGCGCTGCCGCTCGAGCTGCCGGGCAACGATCCCGCGCTGCTCACCCTGTCGTGGGACGGCGACGAACTCGTGCTCGACGCGTTGCGCGTTCCGGCCCGCCATGCCGTGCGCGTCAATGGCGTCAAGATCGTGCGCACGTCCGTGCAGCCCGGCGACCAGATCGGCATCGCCGCGCACCGGTTCATCGTCGATGGGCCCGGCTGGACGGCGGAACCCGTCCCGGTCGTCGCGGAGCCTGAAGCGGACACGGCGACCGCCCCGGTCGAGCCGTCGCGAGGCGGCGAGGTCTGGTGGCTCATTCTCACCGCGGCGCTGCTGGCGCTCGGCATCGCCGCCGTGTTGTTCGTGCACTTCTGAGCCATCACGGGCCCGCCCCCTGACGCGCGGTGTAACGGATGTGCAGGATGATGTCGGTGATGCTGTCGAGCAGCGTTGTCTGCGGCCGCTGTGCGGTGTCCGGAAAGCTCAGCGCGAATGTCCCTTTATCGTTGACAGGGATGCCTTCGAACGGCAGGTAGCGTCCGTCGTTGAAGTCGAGGACGAATTGCCCGCTGTCGGCCAGGCCGCGCGACACGGCCACCGCGGAACAGCCTGCCGGCAGCGTCGACGCATATTCTCCGGTGTAGCTCAATACCGCGCGCACGTCCTCGTACGGCCCCAGCAGGGCCGGCAGCGTCACCGCGATCGATTTGATGCGTCGTTCGCTACCGACGCCCATGTCGTCCGGGTAGTCGTCGGCCAGCTTCATGCCAGGCAGGGGCGCCTCGATGCGGAGTATCTCGTCTTCGTAGGAGAGCTCGAGGTTCTCTCCGCCCGACGAGCCGTTCATTTTCGCGAGGGCAATCAGTTCGGAAAGCCGTGCATCGGGCGCAAGCGCCTGCAACGACACGGTGCGTTCGATTTCCATGCACCTCGCGTCGTGTTCCAGCCACGCCTGTTCGAGGCGTTGCAGGCTGAGCAGGAGGTGTTCCCCGGCAAGCAGGCCCTGATAGCGGTCGTCCCACGCGCCGGGCTTGATGATGATGTCCTTGTCGCCCGTTTCGAAGGCGTAGGCCTGCTGCGCCTGCGCGCAGAGGCCGAGGCAGGCGTCGTAGAGCTGGTAGTACAGCGTGCTCAGACGGCTCGCCTGCCAGTCGTAGAGCGCGCGAGCGCTGAAACGACTCCCGAGGAGATCCAGCACGGCCTGCGCATGGCCCTGTTCCCTGTCCATCAACGACAGCTGCGCCCGCGCGGCGGCGAGACTGGCGCGTTGGGCGAGCTCCTGCTTTTCGAGCGAGGCATGCGTAGCTTCCGCTTCGGCGACCTCGCGTTGCCAGTCGATGGCGCGTCGCCGGTACGTCGCCGCCATCTCCATGTTCGTCGCCGAACTCTCGAGCGCCTGTCCCGCCATGGCTAGCGCGTTGGCGACGCCCATCGAGATGCCCGACCAGCGCGAGCCGCCCACGCCAGACGCCACGCCGGCTATGAACATGTTGGGGGCCGTGTCGAGCGCGCCGGCGAGCACCATGCCTGCACCCGATGCGACGGCGGACGCACCGCCGGCCGTTCGCAGCGCCATGCCCGTGATCTCTTCCGGAAGCATGTAGGTGGCGATCTGGCGAGTGAAGTGAGCGGCGCGCTCCTGGGCTGCGCGCTTGCTGACGGTCAGTGACTCCAGCGAGCGCTCGATCGACTCGATGTTGCGCTCGTGGATCGCGCGGGTGAGCTCGAAGAGGGAAGTGTGGTGGGCCTGTTGCAGCACGGTGAGCGCGTCGCCGTCGCGACGTTCCAGCGCGCCCTGCAATCCGCTGCCGAACGGCATGAGGTTCTGCACGGCGGCCCGTGCGCGATCGAGAAGGACCGGAAAGCGATGCGACGGTGTCGTCTGCGTGCCGGCACCCGGGAGCGGACTACCACTGTCGGCGGCGACGCGCCGCATCTGCAGTTCGCGTGGGTCGACAGGCGTTTCGTAAAGCGGCAACAGCATCGGCAGGCCGTCGATGGAAAGCCCGTGCCGCAGGTTGTAGAGCCGCTGCTCGACGACGTCCCACCAGTGCAGCGTGGCGCTGTCCACGGGGGCGAGGAACAGGCCGTCGGCGAGCCGGACATGGTCCATTCGGGGCGCGTCGTCGCGCGCCTCCGGATCCGGCAGCAGGCGGTCCAGGTCGTCGAGCGACGTGTTGATGGCCTTCTCGGCCGCCTCGACGGTGGGGTCGGGCCACCGGTTGGCGGGGAGGGTGTGCGTAAGAGGCCGCGGCCCGAGCATCTGCGCGGCCTGCACGTACCACCGCCGCGCTTCGACCAGACTGTCGCGCGTCTGCTCGCGGAAGGCCGCGTCGCCGCGTTCGACCAGCAGGCGGATCCAGCGCAGGAAGATCGCAAGCCGGTAATTCAGTGGTTCGGCGCGGGCGGCGACATCGGGGTCGTCGGTGTCGGGAGGTGCCGTGTCACTTTCGGTATCGTCCTGAAGCGGGCGGTAGCCCCAGTACAGTGGATTGCCGGCGGTGTCCTTTCGCAGATGGCCGGCGCTGTCGTGAAAGCCGTCGGGCCGGAAGAGGTACCGCAGCCAGACTTCGGCCTCGTCGAAGCGGTGCTCGTCGAGGAAGCGCGACGCGATGAGAAACGGCGCGTGCAGGAAGATCTCCGAAAGGTAGAGCCCGACGGCTCCGACCAGCCTCATCTTGGTGCCGTGCTCCTTGGGCTCGTAATCGATCGTCTGCGTTTCGTAGTCCAGGAGTCGGCTCACGCCGTCATTGAGGCGCTTCAATAGCCGAGGTGCCGCGAAGGTGGCGAGGGCGCTGGACCGGATTGCGAGATCTATATTGGCCCACCCGCCTTCGAGCGCGCCCATGAGATAGCCCGTACGCTTTAAGGAAACCTCCACCGCCACCGGGCCGGATTTATAGGCCGTCTGGTCGACTTCGTATGAGCGCCACCAGTTTGGCATGGTCGGTGCTTTCTTCTCGTAACGCTGGCCCTTCTTCAGGTCGAGGAACTCCGTATGGAGGCCCTGGCCGTCGTACAACTGCACGGCATGCAGATCCCTCGTGGCGTCTACGCCTACGTAGTAGAGGTTGCCGTCAACGGCGGACCCAACGAAATGCATGCCGGGGTCCACGCCGGGGTGCGTCAACTTTTCCCTCCATCCTGGGCGACTCGTATATCGGACCGCCCGAGTGGAATAGCCAGGTCCGCCCTTGTCATACCAGAAGATGAACTCATCCTTGCTTGCCACGAGTCGCGCATTGATGTGAAAGTCGCGAAGGGTAAGTCCGTTACTTTCAAACTCGCCCCTTTCAAAGTCGGACACTCTTACGAAGAGATGCTCTTCGTCGTGAAATTCGTAGGTGGTGACCCAGAAATGCTCGAGCGACTGCACCTTGAGCAGCTTTGCTTTCTCTAGCGGCGACTCTTCAAGTGGGTAGGCGTTCATGGCCCATGTATCGTCGTCGTTGCGGGATGCGAGCATGAAATAGGCGGCCATGGCCGTTTCGCCGTCCACTTCATCGGCGTACGGACTATGGGAGCCGGGCAGGGGCGGCGGTCCGTGCGCTTCGGCGGGGGCGGAGCCGGAGGTGCTCGCGGATGCCCAGATCGCGCCATCGAGGACGGCGTGCAGCCGCGTTTCCTTCCACTCGATCCATGCGACACGCAGTTTCCCCGCGAAGTAAACGATCGAAGGCCGTCTCATCATGGGTCTGATGGGTGCGTCGATGGGCGTCCATCCCGACCAGTAGCTCTGCTCTTCGCTGACGGGCGAAGCCAGTCGCCAGTAGTAGCGGGGCGTCGCGCCGTTGTCCCGGGCCAGAAACCATGCCTGCCTGCCGAAGTTGTCGATCTGATACCCGTCCAGCCAGGTCAGGTCGAGCATGCGGCATGTGTCGGCCACGAAGGCCCGGAATGCGGCGTCTGCCGTCGCGCCGGTCAGGCGCCCCTGGGAAAGCGCCTCTTCGAAGGCCTTGAATTGCGCCGTCTTCTGGTAACGCAACGACGGCTCGATATAGCTGGCCGGATAACGTATGAGGCGCTGCAGGCCCGCCCACGTCGCATAGCGTCGATGGTACGCATCCCAGCGGGAGAAGAAGCCATCGGCCTTCGCATGGTTCGCCAGCGCGGTGGCGTCCACGCCGGGTTCCAGGCCGTCGCGACAGCGGTGGATGTACAGCTGCACGCTGGCGATGGCTTCGGCGATACGGGACGTCGTCAGCACCGCGCTGATCTTCGTGTCGACCAGCAGGTATTCGTAGAGGTCGTCGGCGGTGACGATCTTCTTCGCGATATCCGCGGGTAGGCCGCCCGCGTCGCCGAGGTGTTGAATGGTGTAGCCGACGCATGCCGTGCGCAGGGCTTCGGCGACGGCGCCGTCCAGTGTGTCGTTGCGCCCCCCGCGGCCCGTCTTCGCATGGGCGGCCGCGGAGACGAACGCGGCCGCACGCGCGCGGCAGGCGGTGGTCTCCTGGGCCATCACGTCGTCGCTGCGCGACAGGGTGGCCAGGTCGTGCAGGTCCCGAGGCGACAAGCCGTGATCGAGGGCCGTGGTCATCCATCGCCACAACGGGTGTACGTCGGGGAACGTACGCGGAGGCGCCGCCGTGAGGCCGAGCAGCGCCGCCATCTCGTCCATCATGGTCTCGTTCCATCCATGAAGCGCGGCGAGCCCACCTTCCTGTATGTCCGGCTTCATGGCGGCCCGGTGCAGCCAGTCCAGTGCGTCCGGCGTGAACTCGCCGAGCGAGTCGCGCCACGCGGCGTATTCGCCGAGCCAGTAGATGCCATCGAGGTCGAGCACGGGCGCGGCCCCGCCGGTGAGCGGTGAAACGTCTCCGTCGGGTGCCACGATCAGCGCGATGTCGCGCTCGGTCAAACCCGCGAACTGGCAGGCGAGCGAGAACCGCGCGAGGACCTGGCAGTAGGCGATCATCGCAGTCGGGACGGGGGTGCTCCTGTTCCCGTGGACGTCGTTCCAGAACGTCACCATGGAATAGGTCGTCAGGGGCTCTCCCAGACGGGGCAGGACGCGGTCGATCCAGCGCAGCATGGCAGCCGACACCGTCGCCGTCAGGCCGAAAGCGGTACCGACGTGTCGCGACAACTGGCCGCGAATCGCCTCATCCGCCGATACATCGAGGCCGCGCAGGGACGACGGCGCCACGGTGCTCTCCTTCACGCTCGCGACGAACGTGTCGATCAGCGGCGTGGCCGTATCCCGATACGACGTCGACAGCATGGTCGTCAGCACCTCGGGGGCGAGTGCGCGTTCCCGCGCCCAGCGCGACAAGGAGAGCGTCGCATCGAGCACGATGGTGGCGACGACCGACGATTCGTCGAATTGCTCGGCATTGACGTCCATCGACAAGAGGAGGGGGATGTCACGGTCCGGTGCCATGGCAGACCACAGCCGGAACAGGTCGTCGAGCGTGAACGTCGAGACACGGGCGATCTCGCAGATGCGGAACGCGGCCGATACAAGGGCATCGCTCACGGGGACCCTGGTCTTGTCCGTGACGCCGTTTTGGGTGCAGTAGACGCTCACGAGGCGCACGAGCATCGAGTCGTCGATGCCGAGCCCGGCGCAAAGATTCGCGCGCACGGCGCGCGAGGGCTCGTCGACGTCGCCCAGTGCGCTCGCGAAGTCGATTTCCGACCTTGCCCCCACGTGTGCTGCGACGTTGCGACCGAAGCGCTGCTCGATCTGCGAGGCGTGTCCGCGACGCGCGATGTTGGGGACCGCGCTGACAATGCCGGCGTAGACCCAGGGATCGAGCGCATACTCGTCGCGCAACACCTTCATATGCGCCAGGTGCTTGAGACCCTGCGCGAGCGTGCGCTCGCCGCGGTCGGCGGTAGCGATGTAGTCGAGGGCCTCGAATGTGCCACCTGTCGCCGCATGCAGGCGGATCATGCGCTGCATGCGCTCGAACCGCGCGGGAGTGGTGTATGCCAATCCGGCAGCCGTGTCATCCTCGCCGAACTTGATCGCGACCGAAGGCATGTCGTTGGCGCCGGCGAAATTGAGGAAGCGTGAGCCGTGGTAACGAGGCCTGGAAGTGACACTCTCGGGCCTCCCGTCAATATGGGTCCAGCCATACAGGCCTTCCGTCCCGATGAGGTCGTTCAGCTCCGCCAGCGAGAGGCCGGTGATCTGAAGCAGTTCGGAAAGTGGAAGGGTGGCCGGGTCCTTGCCGGCCCACCAGGCGGAGCCACCCGGTGCGGTGTCCGGCGCGATCATCCTCGCGTAGGTGGCGGGGCACAGGCCGAGGACCGACCTCGCCCACTCGGCGGGGAATCGCGCGCCGAAGTCGAGTTGAGCAAACAATATGTCGCGTAAGTCGGGCTTCCAGTCCGCGACCGTCGTCTTCAGGCGCCTCACGAAGTCCCACGACGGCTTCGCCAGCACCGGCATGCTCTTGTCGAGCGTGCTGGCGTCATGGTCGTACGGCAGCGGGAACGGGAAGGGCTCCGCCGCCAGGGAGCTCGTGCCGCCCGTTCTTTCGAGCAGGATCTCGTTGACCAGATCCAGTGTGCGGACCTCGGTGTCGAGATTCTCCTGCGTCAGCGCGAGCTTCGGAATGTCCGGCCGTCGCCTGGCGAGGTTCAGGGCGTGACTCTCGCCATGCAGGAGGTGGGCGACGTGGTAAAGCTCGACGAGATAATTTCCCGGCGAGAACAGGGAAGCGATCGATGCGTCGTCGGCGTAGACGCCGTTGTGCGCGAACCAGTGGTCGTAATCGGTGCCTTCGCCCAGCCCCAGTGGCGTGATCCGCTCTGGGCCGTTGCCGGCGCCGAGCTTCGCGATCCCGCGGACGGCCGGTTCCTCGCGACGGAGCAGGGCGTTGTGCACGCGCGCCACGTAGGCGGCGCGTCGTTCGGCCGCGTCGTAGATCGCGTCCGCCTCGTCGTGCTGCATGGTCGCGACGAAGGTCTCCCGCGGTTGCCGCACGATGTCGAAGACGGACGTATAGCCGCGGGATTCGACCGCCGCGATGAGATCGGCACGGGCCGCATAGGGCGACGGGGAATTGTCTTGAGTATTCATGCGCGCCACTCCATGGCTCGGCGGTGGAACAGGGGCGCGTCCTCGCGTGGCCCCATCGACGTCATCGTTTTCCGCCAGGGCGCGCGGCACGTCAAGTACGCGCATAATGGGCATCTTTCG
Organism: Luteibacter sp. 3190; assembly: GCF_031456385.1. Taxonomy (NCBI): domain Bacteria; kingdom Pseudomonadati; phylum Pseudomonadota; class Gammaproteobacteria; order Lysobacterales; family Rhodanobacteraceae; genus Luteibacter; species Luteibacter sp. 3190. The sequence goes on from NZ_JAVDUO010000001.1 coordinate 388,544, forward strand.
ACGTGGAGGCTGGCGTGGACAGAGCGTGGAATTTCAGCGCGGGACCGGCGGCGTTGCCGGAAGCGGTGTTGCGCAAGGCACAGGCCGACCTGCTCGACTGGAATGGATCGGGCGCCTCGGTGATGGAGCTTTCCCATCGGGGAAAGCGTTTCATGGAACTCGCCGCGGCGACCGAAGAGCGCCTGCGCCGCCTGATGGGCATCCCCGCGAACTATCGCGTGCTGTTCCTGCAGGGCGGCGCGACGCAGCACTTCGCGCAGATCCCGATGAACCTCGCGCCGCGTGACGGCAGCGCCGACTACATCGTCACGGGCGTGTTCAGCCGGAAGGCGGTGAGCGAGGCGGCGTACCACGTGAACGCGAACGTGGCGGCGACCTCGGAGGCCGACGATTTCCGCAGCCTGCCGCCGCGCGACACGTGGAGGCTCGATCCGTCCGCGTCGTACGTGCACTACACGCCCAACGAGACGATCCGCGGCCTCGAATTCCACGACGTCCCCGACGTCGGCGACGTGCCGCTCGTCGCGGACATGTCGTCGAACATCCTCGGCGCGCCGCTGGACGTCTCGCGCTTCGGTCTCATCTACGCCGGCGCGCAGAAGAACATCGGGCCGTCGGGTCTGGTGGTGATGATCGTGCGCGACGACCTCCTCGAGCGAGCGCCGCAGCCGATCGCGAAGATCCTGCGCTACGCGGAGCAGGCGAAGAACGATTCGATGCTCAACACGCCGAACACGTGGGGCTGGTATCTGGCGGGGCTCACGTTCGAATGGATCGAAGGGCAGGGCGGGCTCGCGGTGATGGGCGAGCGCAACGCGCGGAAGTCGGCGACGGTGTATGCCGCGATCGACGGCTCGGACGGTTTCTATCGAAACGATGTGCAGCGGAGCGCGCGTTCGCGCATGAACGTCTCGTTCGTGCTGCACGACACGGCGCTCGACGCGGTGTTCCTGCAGGAATCGGAAGCCGCCGGTTTCATCGGTCTGAAGGGCCACAAGGCCATCGGCGGCATGCGCGCGTCGCTGTACAACGCGGTGTCGGAACCCGCCGTGGACGAACTCGTGAAATTCATGCGGGACTTTGCGGCGCGGCACGGTTAAAGTCGGAGGTCGCCGCACCGCAACATGATGGTGGCGGCGGTAACCGTTTCATCTGCAACCACTTTTCAGCCGTTGGAAGCCATGAGCAAGACCCCCGCCGATAAGCAAGCCACGCTGGCCGAGGCGCGCACGCGCATCGACAGCATCGATCAGCAACTGCAATCGCTCATCAGCGAGCGCGCCCGGTGGGCGCAGCAGGTCGGCCGGGCCAAGGGCCCGCTGAAGGCGGCGGTGGAGTATTACCGACCCGAACGGGAAGCCCAGGTGCTTCGCGGCGTCATCGATCGTAACGACGGCCCGCTGCCCGATGGCGAACTCGTCCGGCTGTTCCGCGAGATCATGTCCTCGTGCCTGTCGCAGCAGCAGCCGCTGAAGATCGGCTTCCTGGGTCCGGAGGGCACCTTCAGCGAGCAGGCCGTGCGCAAGCATTTCGGCCATGCCGCCTACGGCCTGCCCCTGGGAAGCATCGAGGAGGTGTTCCAGGAAGTGGCCGCCGGCAATGCCGATTTCGGCGTGGTGCCCGTGGAGAACTCCGGGCAGGGCATGATCCAGATGACGCTGGACATGTTCCTCGTGTCGAAGGCGACGATCTGCGGCGAAGTCGAGCTGCGCGTGCACCAGAACCTGCTCTCGCTCAGCGGCGAGCTGACGGACGTCAAGCGGGTGTACTCGCACCCGCAGTCGCTGCAGCAATGCCAGGGCTGGCTGCGCGTCAACCTGCCGCATGCCGAGCGCATCGCGGTGTCGAGCAACGCCGAAGCCGCGCGCACCGCGCGGCTGTCGCCCGAGTCGGCGGCGATCGCCGGCGAGACCGCCGGCCGCGTGTACGGCCTGAAGACCGTCGCCGGTCCGATCGAGGACCGCTCGGACAACACCACGCGCTTCCTCGTCATCGGGCGTTCGATCTTCCCGCCGTCGGGCAACGATCGCACGTCGTTGCTGGTGTCGGTCCGCGACAAGCCCGGCGCGCTGTACGACGTGCTGAGTCCGCTCGCGAAGGAAGGCATCAGCATGAACCGCATCGAATCCCGCCCTGCCCACACGGGCAAGTGGCAGTACGCGTTCTTCATCGACGTGTCGGGGCACGTGGACGATCCCGCCCTGCAGAACGCCCTCGAGGCCATGAAACCCGCCGCCGCCGACGTGCGCGTGCTCGGTTCCTACCCCGTCGCCCTGCCATGACCGCCAGCTTCGACGCGGCCGCGCTCGCCAACCGGGCGACGTCGGCCCTGCGCGCCTACGATCCCGGTCACGATCTTCCCGCCCTGCGCCTGCGCTTCGGCGCGGTGCTTTCCGAACTCGGTTCCAACGAGAATCCGCTCGGGCCCAGCAAGCTCGCGATGCGCGCGGCGACGCGCGTGCTCGAGGACATCTGGCGCTATCCCGATCCGCTCGGCGCGTCGCTCAAGGCGAAGCTGTCGTCGGAACTGGGCCTCCCGGTGTCGGGCATCACGCTCGGCAATGGATCGCATGAACTGCTGATGCTGCTGGCGCAGTGTTTCGCCGACGCCGCTCATCCGGTGGTGCACTCGCAGTATGGATTCGCCGTTTTCCCGATCGCCGCGGCGGCCGCCGGCGCGCCAGCGGTCGCGGTGCCCGCTTTGCCCGCGGATCATCCGGAGGCACCGTACGGCCACGACCTCGATGCCATCGCGGCGGCGGTCACGGCCGATACGCGCATCGTCTATCTCGCCAATCCGAACAACCCGACCGGCACCTGGTTCACGGATGCCGCGCTCGAGGCCTTCCTCACGAAAGTTTCCAGCGACACCCTCGTGGTCGTCGACGAGGCGTACCACGAGTACGTGGATGCCGAGGGGCTGAGCACGGGCCTGCACCTGCTCGCGCGCTTCCCGAACCTGATCGTCACGCGCACGTTTTCCAAGGCGTACGCGCTGGCCGGCCTGCGTATCGGATACATGCTCAGCCATCCGTCCGTCGCCGCCGTATGCGAGCGGCTCCGCGAGTCGTTCAACGTCAATGGCGTCGCGCTGGCCGCCGCGGAAGCCGCGCTCTCGGATCACGAACACCGCGCCCGCGTGCGCGAAACGAACCGGCGCGACCGCGACTGGCTCGCCGGTGAACTGACGGCGCGCGGCCTGCGCGTGCTGCCGTCGCAGACCAACTTCCTTCTCGTCGACCTCGGCCGCGATGCGGCGGACACCGAGGCACATCTGTTCGAACGCGGCGTCATCGTCCGGCCCATGATCGGATACCGGCTGCCGCATACGGTGCGCGTGAGCGTCGGCAGCCGCGCCGAACTCGAACGCTTGCTGGAGAACCTGCCATGACGCGCCTCGACTGGATCAGCGAACCCACCGGAACCGAGCTGCTGGGGGAGGTCGTCGTGCCGGGTGACAAGTCGGTGTCGCACCGCGCGCTGATGTTCGGCGCGATCGCCGAGGGCGTATCGCATATCCGCGGCTTCCTCGAAGGCGAGGACACGCGCGCCACGGCGGCGATCCTCGGCAGGCTCGGGGTGCGTTTCGAAACGCCGGCGCCGGGCGAGCGCATCGTCCATGGCGTGGGCCTGCACGGCCTTCGCGGCACGTCCGAGCCGCTCGACTGCGGCAACGCCGGCACGGGCATGCGTCTGCTCGCGGGCCTGCTCGCGGGACAGGCGTTCGATTCGGTGCTCGTGGGCGACGAGTCGCTGTCGCGCCGGCCGATGCGCCGCGTGACGGATCCGCTGACGACGATGGGCGCGTCGATCGACACCAACGACGGGCGTCCGCCGCTGCGGATCCACGGTGGTGCGCCGTTGCGCGGCGTCACCTATCGTTCGCCGGTGGCCAGCGCGCAGGTGAAGTCGGCCCTCTTGCTTGCCGGCCTCTACGCCGACGGTGCGACGGAGGTGATCGAGCCGCACCCGACGCGCGATTACACCGAGAGCATGCTGAAGGCGTTCGGCTGGCCGATCGACTACGCCCCCGGCCACGCGCGTTTGGAAGGCGGCCACACGTTGCGCGCGGTGGACGTCGAAGTGCCCGCGGATATTTCCTCGGCCGCGTTCTTCATCGTGGCCGCGTGCATCGTGCCGGGCTCGTTGCTGCGCCTGAAGGGCGTGGGACTCAATCCGCGTCGCACCGGGCTCCTCGCGGCCCTCGAGCTCATGGGGGCCGACATCACGGTGGAAAACGAACGCACGAGCGGCGGCGAAGCCATCGGCGACCTCGTGGTCCGGCACGCCCGCCTGCGCGGCGTGGCCCTGCCGCTGGACATCGTCCCGGACATGATCGACGAGTTTCCCGCGCTGTTCGTCGCGGCGGCCGTCGCGGACGGCATGACCACGATCCGTGGCGCGGCCGAGCTGCGCGTGAAGGAGTCCGATCGCATCGCCGCCATGGCCAACGGGCTGAAGGCGTGCGGCGTGCTGATCGACGAGTTGCCGGACGGCGCGATCATCCGCGGCGGCAGGATCGGCGGTGGTTTCGTCGACAGCCACGGCGATCACCGCATCGCGATGAGTTTCGCCGTCGCCGGTCTCGTCGCCTCGGCACCGATCACGATCGGCGATTGCGCCAACGTCGCCACGTCGTTCCCCGGCTTCATGGAACTGGCCAACCTGACGGGGTTCGATCTGCATCCGGCGCCGTGACGGCCCCTCCGCGCCGGACGTTCCACGCCGCGCGCGGAGGCGTTACGCTTTCCATCTCCCGCAGCCGGATGCCGCCATGGCCGAGAAGATCCCTCCGTTCGTCGTCGTGGTGCCCGCCCGCTACGGTTCCACGCGCCTGCCCGGCAAGCCGCTGCTGAAGATCGCGGGAGAATCGATGATCCGCCGTGTCGCCCGCCGCGCGACGCAGGCGGGCGCGGCGCAGGTGGTGGTGGCCACCGACGACGATCGCGTCGCCCACGAGCTGCGCGGCTGCGGTGACGACATCCTCGTCTGCATGACGCGCCCCGACCATGCGTCGGGCAGCGATCGCATCGCGGAGACCGCCTCCAGCTTCGGCTGGCCGGAGGACACCGTCATCGTGAACCTGCAGGGCGACGAGCCCTTCGCGCCGGCGTCGGGCATCCGCGCCGTGGTGGCGACCCTTGCGGGCGACGACGCCCCGATGGCGACCCTGGCGACCCCCATCGAGGACATCGACGAGCTGTTCGACCCGAACGTGGTGAAGGTCGTGCGCGGCGCGAACGGACGGGCGCTGTATTTCACGCGCGCGCCGGCGCCCTGGGCCCGCGACGCCCTGGCCCACGACCGCTCCATTCTTCCCGGCGGCGTGCCGTTTCTCCGCCACATCGGCATCTACGCCTACCGGGCCGGCTTCCTCCGCCGGCTGGCCGCGCTCCCGCGCACGCCGCTGGAGCAGGCCGAATCGCTGGAGCAGCTTCGGGCCCTCGAGCATGGCTACGCCATTTCCGTCCGTCCGACCCCGGAGCCGTTCCCGCCGGGGATCGACACGGCCGAGGACCTGACCCGCGCCGAGCGCTGGCTGGCGGGGCAGGGGCGCGGGCTGTAGGCGATTTCCGGTCTCCGGCGAGGGCTTCGCGGGCGCCTTCTCGCGGCCCGCGCCGGGCGCGCCGCCATGGGCCCGGACGTAATCTGTCCCCCGTCGCCACACGCACCCCTGACAGGACGGCGGCGCATCCATGGACGGCGACGCCGGCACGACTCATCCACGTGCCGGCGTCTTTTCGCGTCGGGCATGCGCCGACGCGGTAAAATGGCGGCATGGAGCACACCGAGTCGCACCCGTTCGACGGCAAGGCCTTCGTCCGACACCTCACCACCTCGCCCGGCGTCTACCGCTACTTCGATGCGGACGACGAGTTGCTGTACGTCGGCAAGGCGGCGAACCTCAAGAAGCGCGTCGGCAACTACTTCCTGAAGCCGCCGATGGACCCGCGCATCGCGTCGATGGTGTCGCAGATCGCGCGCGCCGAAGTCACGCTCACGCGCACCGCGGGCGAGGCGCTGCTGCTCGAGTCCCAGCTGATCAAATCGCTGAAGCCGCGTTACAACATCGTGCTTCGCGACGACAAGAGCTACCCGTACATCTTCCTCTCCGGTGGCGAGGATTATCCGCGCCTCGCGTTCCATCGCGGGGCGAAGAGCGCGCCGGGGCGCTATTTCGGGCCGTACCCGAGCACGTTCGCCGTGCGCGAGAGCCTCGGCCTGATGCAGAAGCTGTTCAAGGTCAGGCAATGCGAGGACAGCTACTTCAAGAATCGCTCGCGCCCTTGCCTGCAGCACCAGATCGGTCGCTGCAGCGCACCTTGCGTGCGATTGATCGAGGTCGACGACTACCGCAACGACGTGCGCCACGCCGAGATGTTCCTCGAAGGGCGTAGCAGCGCCGTGATCGACGAGCTGGCCGTGTCGATGGAGCAGGCCTCGCGCGACCTCAAGTTCGAGCGCGCGGCGGCACTGCGCGACCAGGTCGCGGCGTTGCGCAAGATCCAGGCGCAGCATTTCGTGCAGGGCGCGAGTGCCGACATGGATGTGATCGCGTGCTGCATGGAAGGTGGCATGGCATGCGTGAGCGTGCTGTTCTTCCGCAACGGCGTGAGTCTCGGCTCGCGCGACTTCTTCCCGCGGCTGCCCACGGATGCCTCGGTGTCGGACGTCCTTTCGCAGTTCATCGCGCAGTACTACCTCGAGCGCCAGGTACCGCGCGAGCTGGTTCTCAGCGACGCCGTCGAGGACATGGACGTGCTTGCGCAGGTGCTGTCGGAGCACGCGGGCTACGTCGTATCGCTGAAACCCAGCGTGCGCGGCGAACGCGCGCGTTTCCTCGAGATGGCGCAGCGCAACGCCAGCGCCGCGCTGACGTCGCGGCTCGCCAGCCGGCACACGCTGCTCGTCCGCTTCGACGACCTGCAGAAGGTGCTGGAGCTCGACGCGGCGCCCCGGCGGATCGAGTGCTTCGACATCAGCCATACGCGGGGCGAGCTGACCGTCGCATCGTGCGTGGTCTTCGGTCCCGAAGGCCCGGAGAAGTCGCATTACCGGCGCTTCAACATCACGGGGATCACGCCCGGCGACGATTACGCCGCCATGCATCAGGCGCTCACCCGCCGCTTCAAGAAGGTGGTGGAGGGCGGCGCCAAGCCCGACATCCTCCTGATCGACGGCGGCACGGGGCAGGTGGCCCAGGCCGTCGACGTCCTGCGCGGGCTGGGTGTCGACGGTATCCGCGTGGTCGGTGTCGCGAAAGGTCCGGGTCGACGCGCCGGCGAGGAAACCCTCGTGCTCGCCGACAGCGGGAAGACGCTGCATCCCGGTACGTCGTCGCCCGCGCTCCACCTCGTGGCGGCGGTGCGCGACGAGGCCCACCGCTTCGCGATCAGCGGTCACCGCCGCCGACGCGAGGCGGCTCGCGAGCGGAGCACGCTGGAGGACGTGGCGGGCGTGGGCGCGCGTCGCCGCGCGGCGTTGCTCAAGGCCTTCGGTGGCCTGGCGGGTGTCGAGGCCGCGGGCGTGGAAGAACTGATGAGCGTCAAAGGCATTGATCGCGGTCTCGCCGAACGCATCTATGCCATGCTGCACCCCTGATCGAACGGAGGCGTGGCCATCCACCCGCCTCCCGCCACGGCCGAACTCATGCGAATCAACCTACCCACCTGGCTGACCCTGTTCCGAGTGCTCCTGCTGCCGGTGATGGTCGTCGTCTTCTACCTGCCGTTTCGCGGAGCGAACCTGACGGCTGCGATCGTCTTCGTTCTCGCGGGCGTCACGGACTGGCTCGACGGTTACCTCGCCCGGCGAATGAACCTGACCTCGGCGTTCGGCGCCTTCCTGGATCCGGTCGCCGACAAGCTCATGGTCGCGGTCACGCTCTTCCTCCTCGTGCAGTCGCATCCGGGCGGGTGGCAGGGCGTGCTGATGGCCGTGACGGCCTCCGTCATCGTCGGACGCGAGATCAGCGTGTCGGCGCTGCGCGAGTGGATGGCGCAGATCGGTGCCCGTTCGAAGGTGAAGGTCGCCTTCCTCGGCAAGCTCAAGACGGCGATGCAGATGGTGGCGCTGGTGGTGCTCCTGCTGCAGAAGGACGCGGAGACGCTGCGGCTGTACCACATCGGCGAGGCGCTGCTGGTGATCGCGGGCGTGCTCACCATCTGGTCCGGCCTGGACTATCTGCGTGCCGCCTGGCCGAGCTTGCGCGGGGATTCGGGCGACGTGAAACAAACCGAAAAAAAACCGGTGCAAAGTGGTTGACACATTCCCGATCTGATCTAAAATAGCTGGACAACGACGCGGGAATAGCTCAGTTGGTAGAGCACGACCTTGCCAAGGTCGGGGTCGCGAGTTCGAGTCTCGTTTCCCGCTCCAAGTATTTCCACAAAGCCTCGGGGAACCGAGGTTTTGTTTTTTAAGCGCCACGCGGATATTCTTCGCGCTGCGCAAGCGATGGCCGGGTGGCAGAGTGGTCATGCAGCGGACTGCAAATCCGCGTACGCCGGTTCGATTCCGACCTCGGCCTCCATCGCCGCGACACAATTTAAGCGGGAATAGCTCAGTTGGTAGAGCACGACCTTGCCAAGGTCGGGGTCGCGAGTTCGAGTCTCGTTTCCCGCTCCATGTACTCACAAAGCCCCGGCCATGCCGGGGTTTTGTCTTTTCGGGGCCGCACGGATATCCTCCGTGACTCGCATCTGCCCGGATGGCGAAACCGGTAGACGCAAGGGACTTAAAATCCCTCATCCGAAAGGGTATGTGGGTTCGAGTCCCACTCCGGGCACCAACGCGCCGTCCGTACGTAGCTGTCCCGATGACGCAGACCAGCCAGCACGATGCTGGCTTTTTTTGTGCCCCGAATTCCATGGCCGCGGATCGAAGAGCGTTCGTATTCGAGTGCGCGGCGTCTCTCGCCCCCGGGGTCGTCGATACATCTGCGACGTTGGGGTGGAGACAGGCTCATCCCCGTCAGTGTCACAACGGCGGGTCGTGAATCGTCTGGGTAGTGATCGGCCGGCATGTCGCTCGGTCGCACACCTGTATCGATGAGGATCCTGACGATGAATCGCGCCAACTGGTTTACCGTTTCCCCCGAAGGCGCCAAGGCGCTCGGCGGCTTGCATCACTTCGTCACCACGGGCACCGCGCTGCCGGCGAAGCTGGTCCACCTCGTTTTCCTGCGCGTGTCGCAGATGAACGGGTGTGCGCATTGCATCGACATCCATTCGCGGGATCTCATCAAAGCGGGCATGTCGATCGACACGCTCGTGCTGGTACCGGTCTGGCACGAGGCCGCCTACCTGTTCACGGACCAGGAGCGTGCGGCGCTGGCGTGGGCCGAGGAGGTGACGCGCGTGGGTGAAACGCAGGCTTCCGACGAGGCGTACGCCGCCGCCGCTGGCGTCTTCTCCGAGAAGGACCTGGTCGACCTGACCCTCACCATCGCGGCGATGAACGCGATCAACCGGATGGGCGTCAGCTTTCGCCTGAAGCCGCGGGCCAGGCCCGATCAATGAGCTGTCCGGCGCGCCCGGTGGCGCCGTCGCATCAAATGTAATATCGTTAGTTACATGAACCGCGACAGCCGACTTTCTTCCATCCTGCACGTCATGCTCCACATGGCGCACAGCGATCAGCCGCTCACGTCCGGCCAGCTGGCCTCGTATCTTTCCACCAACCCCGTGCTCGTCCGGCGCGTGCTGGCGAATCTTCGCGAGCTCGGCTACGTGTCGGCGAGCAAGGGACATGGCGGTGGTTGGGTCATCTCGTGCGATCTGAATGAAGTCACGCTGCACGACATCTACACAGCGGTGGGGGCACCCACCGTCTTCGCGATGGGCAACCGCGTGGAGCATCCGGAGTGCCTGGTGGAGCAGGCCGTGAACAACGCACTGAACGAGGCGTTTCTCGAGGCCGAGGCCTTGCTCGTGGCACGTCTTTCGACGATCTCGCTCGCCGACCTGTCCACGGATTTCAACCGTCGTCACATCGTGCAGCACAAGGGACACGCACATGTCTGAGGATACAGCGGCGTCCGCGTTCGACGTCATCGTGGTGGGCGGAAGCTATGCGGGTATGTCGGCCGCGTTACAACTGGCCCGGGCGCGGCGTCGCGTACTGGTCGTGGATGCGGGACGGCGCCGCAACCGCTTTGCCGATACGTCCCACGGCTTTCTCGGCCAGGACGGTGTCGCACCGGACGTCATCGCGTCCATCGGCAAAGCCCAACTGCTCTCCTATCCATCGGTAACCTGGGTCGAGGGCAGCGTGCAACATGCGTCGCGCGTCGATGACGCGTTCGAGGTCCATCTCGAAGCAGGTGACCGTCACATCGGCAAGCGGTTGATCCTCGCCGTGGGTGTCACGGACGAGCTGCCCCCCATCGAGGGTCTGACCGAACGCTGGGGTCGACATGTCTTTCATTGCCCGTATTGTCATGGTTATGAGTTGGATGGGGGTCGCATCGGCGTGCTTGGCGTGAGCGCCATGTCGATGCATCACGCGTTGATGCTTCCGGACTGGGGCGCGACGACGCTCTTTCTGAACGCTGCCTTCGAGCCGACGGCCGAAGATCTGCGGGCACTGAACGATCGTGGCGTCGTGCTGGAGCGTTCGCGTGTCGTAAGGCTGTCGGGCGACGCGACGGTCGAACTGGCGGACGGACGACATCTCGCAATGGATGGCCTGTTCACGTTGTCCCGCACGGACGTCGCATCGCCTGTCGCGGCGCAACTCGGCTGCGCGTTCGAAGAGGGACCCATGGGGCCCTTCATTCGCAATGATGGCGTGAAACAGACCTCGGTGGAGGGCGTCTTCGCCTGCGGGGACGCGGCGCGGATGGCAGGCAGCGTCGCCTTCGCTGTCGGTGACGGTGCGCTTGCGGGCGTTTCCGCGCATCGCAGTCTGATGTTCGGCCTGCAGGGCTGAGGTCCGCACCACCCACCCGGAGCCGGGCGAAGGACCCGCGGCGGCGGGTTGCCAGCCTGCCGCGCCTCTTGCACCATCGTCGTATCGTAAGGGAGCGAGCGACCACCGATGGCGAATGCGCTGAAGGTAGGGGCCCACTGGGCCGTGATCGAGACCACCGCGACGTCGGATGGTCAGTGGCGCGCGCAATGGGCTCTCTACAAGGAACTCGCCGCCGCGATGGAAGTTGGTCAACCCGAACGCATCCGCTCCGCGGTCTCGGGGCGGACGGCCGGTTTCCGTGTCGAGGCCGATGCCCTCCAGCAGGCGGAAGAGGATGCCGCACGGACCGAGCGCGTGCTGAGCGGCACCTACGTCATGTAGAGATCCTGAGGGCAGGGCGGCGTGTGTCTGCGAAGCGCGTAGGCCGGATGGCCATCCTGGCGAGGGCCACGGCAAGTCGCTTTCTTCGTTTTGTAGGATTACGCCTACAGACGCGTCACATTCCGGCCGGTAATGTAACGTCCGGTCAGGGGACAGAGGCTCGAACGTGCCAGGAAAGACGAGACATCGGGCGGTGGCAGCATGACTGCGCTCGCAACCATTGGCGTGTTCGCCTTCTTCATTACGCTCGTGAACCTTCCGAAGAATGCCGGGGCCCGGATTCCGGGCGTACGGACCGCGTTCCGCCGGCGCCGCCCGGGGCCGTGACGAAGCGATCACCGGTCCGGCCCGATCATGCGCCGCGGCGACGCGTCGATGGGACGACGGAGCCGCATCGACCCGTCGGAGCACGCCCGTGATCGAGACCATCGGCAACTACACCCTGCACGTCACCACCACCCAGGCCGACGGTCGCTTCAGCGGCCGCTGGTCGCTTGCCCGCAATGACGACGCGCCGGGTTCGGCCGCACGCGAGGAAGACGTGGTGGGGCCGTTCCCCGACGAGGTATCGGCGCGGGAAGCCGCACGCGAAGCGGGCCGGGCCCGGATCGATCGGCTGCGCGGGTAACCCTGCGCCACCGCGCGCCGGATCCTGATCGTCCTCTTCCACGACGGACGTGGGCGCTTGCCGGAATTGCCTGCAATTTGCGGCGTATCGGAGGGCCGTTTTCACGCGGCCGGCCGACATGCTGCGGCACTATTTCGTCAGGGGATCCACGGGGACGAATCGATGTGGGGATTGCTCACACCGGAGCAGCAACAGGCGTTGCTCAAGCTCAGCGATACGCGGCACCTGTGCGTGGGGACATTGTCCGAAACGGCGTGCCGCGAACTGCAGGCGCAGGGCCTGGTCAGGCAGAACGACGACGGTTGCTGGCGCCTCAGCGCCAGCGGACGCGAGCTGGTGCTGGGCGCGGCCCAGCGGACCTGACGATCCGGCGATGCGAATGACGCAGCGCGACACCACCGCGTTGCGCTAAGGTGGCTCGCAGACAGCCCTTCGCATTCGGGAGCAATGCATGGTCAAGCCCGTCGCCGCGCGCGGCCTGCACAATCTGGTGGTCCAGCAACTCGGCCGGTTGATCGTCAGTGGCGAACTGGCGCCTGGCTCGGGGTTGCCGCGCGAGGAAGTGCTCGCCGAACGCCTGCAGGTGAGCCGCACCGCCTTGCGCGAGGCCATGAAGGTGCTGGTGGCGAAGGGATTGATCGAATCACGGCAGCGCACGGGCGCCAGGGTGCGCGACGAGGTCAACTGGAACCAGCTGGATGCCGACGTGCTCGGCTGGCGTTGCGCCTCCATGCCCACCGACAGTTTCGTCGAGAAACTCGTGGAGATGCGCGAGCTGATCGAGCCCGGCGCCGCGGCCGCGGCGGCGAAGCGCAGGACCGAAGCCCAGCTCGCCGACCTCAAGGCCGCGTACGAGGCGATGGCCGCGTCCGCGGACCTCGATGCGTGGGCCGAGGCGGACCTCGCCTTCCACCAGGCCCTGCTGAAGGCGACGAACAACGAGCTGATGGTGTCGTTGTTCTCGGTGATCGAAACGGCGCTGGGCACGTTCTTCCTGCTCTCCGCTCGCAACGCCGGGAATTTCAAGGCCGCCTTGCCCTATCACCAGGAGGTCTACGAGGCGGTGCGGCGCAAGCGCCCGGAAGTGGCGCGCAAGGCGATGGCGTCGATGGTGGCCGAGTCGCGCGAAAACATGGGCAAGCGGCCCCGGAAGAGGCGCGCCTCCGCCGAAGCGTGATGCATGTCGCATTCGCCGGGCTTGCCGCGCGGTGGGGTCTCGAGCCACCGCCGGCAGCAGAGAACGGCGAACCGCATGGTATGACTGCCGTCATCGCGAATGCTGCGACGCAGCTTGCGCCTCGCTACTCATAAAATACTACAATTAAGTCGCTAGATAATCCGCGGCACCCGAGTTCCAAGGGCGCCATTCGGGTGCCGTGCGAAAGCGCATCGACGCCGTGCACGTCGCCAGGGGAAATGCCGGACATCGACGGCCGTCCGATCGCAGCGCAGGCGACGGGCTCACCATCGTGGCCCGGTCTTCATGGATGCCACCGTGTGACGATGAGCTTGTCTGACGCGCTCCGGATCGGCAACGAAAGGCTCAGCCTGTCGGTTCTGCCGCGCGCAGGTGGCGGCATCGTCGCCTTCGATGCGCTCGTCGACGGCCACAGTGTGCCGCTGATGCGTCCGACCCTTCCATCGGATGTCGACGCCGCCGGCGTCGTCGATCCCAACCGCCTCGCCTGTTACCCCCTGCTGCCGTGGAGCAATCGTATCGCCCACGGCGGCTTTTTTTACGGCGGGCGACGGGTGGCATTGGAACTCAACCGTGCGGGCGACGCCTGGCCGATTCATGGCAGCGCTTGGCAGCGCGCCTGGACGACGCTGACCCACAGCGCGGACACGCTGCTGCTCGTGCTCGAGGACAATACGCCCGACGCCTACGCGTACCGGGCGACGCTCGGCTACCGGGTCATGGGCGATACGTTGCGCGTCACGCTTCGCGTCATCAACGCCGGGCCCCACGCGCTGCCGTTCGGCCTCGGGCTCCATCCATTCTTCCCGCTGCACGGTGGCGCCCGGCTCCGCGCGCCCGCCACCGAGGTCTGGCTCAACGATGGCCACGATCCGATGCCCGTGCGCCGCGAGGCCGTGCCCGCGGCGTGGGATTTCAGCGACACGGTGCCGTTGCCCGCGGGTGGGCTCAACCATGCGTTCCAGGGATGGGATGGCCGGGCCACGATCGAATGGCCGGATCAATCGCTGCGTCTGCACGTGTCGTCCGATGTCGATACCTACGTGATCTACGTGCCGGAAGGCGAGGCGTTCTTCTGCTTCGAGCCCGTGGACCATCCCATCAACGCCGTCCACCTGCCCGGAGGCGCGATCGCCAACGGCATGACGGAGCTCGCGCCGGGCCGGAGCCTGGAGCATGCGTTCGCGTTTCGCGTGGAGGCGATGGATCGCACGCCACGAACCATGAGGTGAAGTGATGTTTTCTTCTTCGATGATCCGCGTGGCGGTCTGTCTCGCCGGCGGCCTGCTCGCGGTCCCCGCGGTCGCCGCGACCCAGGGCAACGCTTCCGCGCGTTTCGACCAGTCGCAACGTGTGTTTCGTCTGGACGCGGGTGCCGTGACCTACGCGATGGGTGTCAACGCCGATGGCATGCTGCAGACCCTCTACTGGGGCGCGCGCCTTCCGGCCGACGATCCCCTCGGCCCGGCGCTTCCCGCGCCGGAGCGTTCGTCGTTCGACTCCGCGGGCGCGCTCACACCGCAGGAATACGCGGGATGGGGCGGCAATCTGACCGCGACACCGGCGCTGAAGGTGAAGTTCGACGACGGCAACCGCGACCTGGTGCTGCGTTACGACAGTCACCGTCTCGAGAAGGACGCGCTCGCCGTGACGATGCGCGACGCGAAGGCGGGGGTGACCGTGATCCTGCGTTACACGGCGGACGAAGCGACCGGCATCGTCGGGCGCTCGGCGCACATCGAGAACACGGGCAAGCAGGCACTGACCATCGACAGCGCCGCCGCCGCGACGTGGAACCTTCCTCGCGCGCCGGATTACTCGCTGCGCTACCTGACGGGCACCTGGGCGGGCGAGTGGCACCTGCAGACGCGTCCGGTGACGCCAGGCGCGACCGTGCTCGAGAGCCGACGCGGAAGCACCGGCGACGAGAACAATCCGTGGTTCGCGATCGGTCGCGGCGACGCGTGGAACGAAGAGCACGGCGACGTCTGGTTCGGCGCGCTCGCCTGGAGCGGTTCGTGGAGCATCCGCGTGGAAGAGGACATCCTCGGCCAGGTGCGCGTGGTGGGCGGATACAACCCGTTCGACTTCGGTTATCGGCTCAAGCCCGGCCAGTCGCTCGACACGCCGGTGTTCTACGCGGGTTACACGAAGGACGGTGTCGGCGAGGCCTCGCGCCTGATGCACGCGTTCGAGCGCGATCGCGTGCTTCCCGGTGGCGCGTCGGCGCCACTTCGTCCGGTGCTGTACAACTCGTGGGAAGCCACGGAATTCAAGGTCGAGGAGCCGGGGCAGGAAAAGCTCGCGGAGAAAGCGGCGGCGCTTGGCGTCGAGCGCTTCGTCGTCGACGACGGCTGGTTCGGGGCGCGTGACAACGACCATGCGGGGCTGGGCGACTGGGTCGTGAATCGCCGAAAGTTTCCGAACGGCCTCAAGCCGCTGATCGACAAGGTCCATGGGCTCGGCATGACGTTCGGTCTCTGGGTCGAGCCTGAGATGGTGAACGCGGACAGCGACCTCTATCGCGCGCATCCCGACTGGGTGCTCAACTTCGCCGGAAGGCCGCGCAGCGAAGGGCGCCATCAGATGGTGCTCAACCTCGCGCGCGAGGACGTCAAGGCGCACGTGCTCGACGTGCTCGACCGCCTGCTCACCGAGAACGACATCCAGTTCCTCAAGTGGGATTACAACCGGAACTGGTCCGAGCCGGGCTGGCCCGAAGTCGCGCCCGAGGAGCAGCAGAAGGTCTACGTGACCTACGTGCGCAACCTCTACGACATACTTCGCCAGTTGCGCGCGCGGCATCCGAAGGTGGAGATCGAGTCGTGTTCGGGCGGTGGCGCGCGCGTCGACCTTGGCATCATGGCGCTCACCGACGAGGTGTGGCCCTCCGACAACACCGATCCGTCCGATCGCCTCTCGATCCAGGACGGCTTCAGCTACGCGTACGCACCTGCGACGATGATGGCGTGGGTGACGGGTTCACCGAACTGGGTGAACAACCGCGTCAGTTCGCTCGACTTCCGTTTTCTCTCGTCGATGCAGGGCGGCCTCGGCATCGGCGCGAACCTGCTCGAGTGGACGCCGGCGGAAGAGGCGACCGCGCGCGGCTACGTCGCGGCGTACAAGACCATCCGCGAAACGGTCCAGCGGGGCGACCTCTATCGCCTCCTCTCGCCGCGCGATCGGGCGCCCTGGTCGGCGACGCTGTCCGTCGCGCAGGACCGGCACCAGGCCGTGCTGTTCGCGTTCCAGCGCCAGGGCGAGGAAGCGCGTCCGTTCCCGACGCTCGCGCTGCGCGGCCTCGATCCGAAGGCGCGTTACCGCTATCGCCTGATCCACGGCAAGGTCGCGCCAGGTACCCCGGAGGTCGCCAGCGGCGCGTACTGGATGCAGCGCGGTATCGACATCGCGATGCGCGGCGACCTGCAGGCCGCCGGACTCGTGTTCGATCGCGAGGGCGCACCACGCGGATCGCGCTGACCCGCCCGCGTGCGCCGCCCTTTCGCGGCGCACGACACGTTCGACGAAGCTTTTCGATCGGTGCCCCGCCCCGGGGCGCCGCAACCATCGGAGTGCGCCAATGAACGCCAGTCATGCCGTGCCACCGTTCCCGCCCAGCCGTCGCCGCGAAAGCCGCCGGCATCTCCCGAACCTCGCGCGCACCGCGCTCGCATGCGCGCTCGTCGCGTTCGCGGCCGATGCCTCCGCGCAGGTCAACGGGGCAGGGCAGAAGCCCTACCTCGGCTGGAGCAGCTTCAGCCAGCAGACCATCGAACCCGCGTTCCTGACGCAGGCGAACATGCTGATCCAGTCCGACGCGCTCGCATCGTCCGGATTGCAGGCGCATGGTTACACGTACATCAACCTCGATTCCGGCTGGCAGGGAAGCTTCGACGCGAACGGCCGACCCACGCCCGATCTCGCGACGTTCCCCGACATCAAGGCGATGGTCGACCATATCCACCGCAACGGGCAGAAGGCCGGCATCTACTGGATTCCCGGGGTCGAGGAGCCGGCGGTGCAGGCCAACTCGCCGATCCTCGGCACGTCGCTGCACATCCAGGACATCCTCGCGTTGCCACACCGCGCCGGCAACGCGTTCGGCGGGCCGGGCGAGAATCCGTACCATTACAAGATCGACTTCTCCAGGCCCGGCGCGCAGGAATACATCGACTCCGTCGTCGCGTTGTTCTCGTCGTGGGGCTTCGATTTCATCAAGCTCGACGGCGTCACGCCCGGCTCGTACAGCGACGACCTTTCGATCGACAACCGTGACGACGTGGTGGCCTGGTCGAAGGCGATCGCTCGCACCGGGCGGCCGATCTGGATGACGATCTCCTGGCAGGTCGACAAGGACTACCAGGACATCTGGATTCCCCATTCCAACGCGCGCCGCATCGACGACGACGTCGAATGCGAAGGGCGTTGCGCCACGCTGACGAACTGGCCGCGCATCGAGAAGCGCTTCCGTGACCTGCCGGGTTGGCAGGACGCCACGGGCCCCACGAAGGGCTGGAACGACCTGGATTCGCTCGACATCGGCGACGGCGAGCGTGACGGGCTCACGCTCGAGGAAAAGCGTTCGGCGGTGACGCTGTGGGCCATGGCCAACGCGCCGATGTACCTCGGTGGCGACCTGACGAAACTGGATCCCGCGGGCAAGGCGCTGGCGACGAACGACGAGGTGATCGCCGTGAACCAGTCGGGGCGGCCGGCGAAGCAGGCGCTCGGCGGCGACCTGCCGGTATGGGTGAGCGATCTCGGCAACGGCCGCTACTACGTCGCGCTGTTCAACATGAACGCGACGAAGGCGGTGGTCGAGCTGCCCTGGAAGACCATCGGCATCATCGGCGCGAAACGCACGCGCGACCTCTGGCGTCATCGCGAACAGGGACCGTCGCTGGGAAGTTATCGCACGGAGCTTCCGGCGCACGGAACGCAGCTGCTGCTCGTCGACGCGCTGCCTGGACAAGTGCCGTCGGAGCCGTCGACGAGCTACGAAGCCGAAACCGCATCGCTGTCGGGTAACGCCGCGCCGGCCTCGTGCAGCGGTTGCTCGGGCACGACGAAGGTGGGCGGCCTGGGTCTCGGCGCCGAGAACGCCGTGAGCGTGGACAACGTGTACGCGCCGCGAGACGGTACGTATCTGATGCAGATCGACTCACTTACGCTCGGCCTGCGTTCTTACCTTTACCAGGTCAACGACGGCCCGCTGTCGACGTTCAATTCGGGCGGCGGAAGTTTCCAGCTTCCGTCGAGCAGCACGGTGCCGGTCTGCCTGCACCGCGGCTACAACCGTATCCGGTTCGGCAACGCGGCGAGCTATCCGCCGGACCTCGATCGCATCGTCGTACGCGGTCGCGGGGACGCCGCGCTGCCCGCGTCGGCGACCTACGAGGCCGAGGCCGCGCAACGCGGTGGCGCCGTGACGGCGGGCTTCAGCAACTACTTCTCCGGTCTCGCGAAGGCGGGCAACGTGGGCGGTGGCATCGCCAACGACGTGGTGTTCCCCGCCGTCACGGTACCCGTGTCCGGGAAGTACCAGCTCGAGATCGACTACGCGACGAACGGGCCGCGCTCGCTGTACCTCACCGTCAACGGGGGCGCGCCGACGAAGCTCGCCCTCGACGGCAGCAGTTTCGACGATCCGGTGGCGAAAGTGCTCGACGTGTCGCTGAAAGCGGGTGCGAACACGATTCGCCTGGGCAATCCGGATGCGCCTGCGCCGGACCTCGATCGCATCGTCGTCGCGCCGCAGGTGTTGCCCGCATGGCTTGGCGCATCCGCCCGGAACTGTCGCTAAGGTGGAAAGCACGTCGCGGCGTGTCCCGCCGCGACGTGTTCGCCGCCGATCGATCCGTGAAATCGACGAACGTCGTGGAGATCGTCTAGCTCTCCGCTTCACGCTACCCGAATGCACGCATCGCGAGGCTACGCTTACTCGCGGAATGCAATGGGGAGACAGCCATGGTCACCGTCACAGAGGGTTCGCACGTCAACACCATCGGTGCGCTCGCGGCGGGCAAGCTGCTGGCGAAGGCGACCGGTGGTCGGTGGGGCCCGGCCATCCTGATTCTTGCAGGCATCGTGATGCTTAGGAAACGTGCCGCCGCACGGGCGGCGCGCCGGGAACGGGCCGAAATCGCGGATGTCGACATCGACTCGCTCCGTTGAGCGGCTCAGGAGTCTTCTTTCTTCTTGCGCTGATTGTCTTCGCCTGAACCGTCGAGGGCATCGCCGGAGGCGTCTGTCGGCCGCTGCTCCGTGGGGCCCTTACGCTCTTCCGGCGGAATGTCCTGACCGGGCGTTTGTGGCGGGCGATTTTTCTCATTAGCCATGATGGATACTCACCTTTTCGGGGGGAGGTTCCACGATGACGCCGGGAGGCTCATCGTCGCGTGGCCGGCGCGTGATCGAACTGTCGCCGAGTAGGCGCCGACGTTCGGAAAATGCTTGGGGCGGGCGCTGCGCAAGGGTAAGGCAGTTGCGCGTCAGGCCTTGCCTACAAGCGGCTGCGCTCACGGATGACGCGGCCATCGGGTGATCACGCCTCACGCGCTTCGGCAAATCCCGCTACAGCGTGCGGCGGCCGACCCGGATCATAGCGCCACGCTGGTTGTCTCGCCTGCACATCTGGCATTGTATGCATCAGCAGGCGGCGCGCGGTCGAATCCATGCGCCCGAAGTACAGTCGGCCCAGGGAGGGCATTGAATGATTAGTGTTGTTTTGGTCGACGACCATGAACTGGTCAGGACCGGTTTCCGGATGATCCTGCAGCAGCAGGCGGATATCCGGATCAGGGGGGAAGCGAGTTCGGCGGAAGAGGGCCTGCGCCTCATCCGCGCGCAGTCGCCGGATATCGCACTCATCGACGTGCACATGCCAGGCATGAGCGGGGTCGAGCTGACGGAGCGCATCGTGCGCGCCAAGCTTCGCACGAACATCGTCATTCTGACGGTGGTCGACGACGCACGTTTTCCGAAGCGCCTTCTGGACGCCGGTGCGCTTGGCTACCTCACGAAGGGATGTTCGTCGGACGAACTGCTTACCGCCGTGCGCTCGGTCGCGTCGGGGCGCCGCTACCTCGCGCCGACTGTAGCCCAGCAGCTCGCGCTTGCCACGCTCGATGGCTCGGATTCGCCGTTCGACGCGTTGTCCACGCGAGAGATGGAGGTCGCGATGATGCTCGTGCGTGGCATGCCGCTCACCTCCATCGGCGAGCGGCTCAATCTCAGCCCCAAGACGGTGTCGACTTACAAGCAGCGGCTCATGGAGAAACTGCATGTCGACCATGTCGTGGGCCTGGCCCATCTCATGACCATCCACGGATTGCTCGACACGCACAATCACCAGGTCGGTAGCTGAGTTCGGGTCCGACACCAGAAAAAAACGCCGGGCAATGCCCGGCGTTTTCTTGTGCGTGATCGGACGGGAAGGGCGGAACCCTTCCCGTCGCACGATCAGTGCTCGCTCTGCTCGCCCTGCGGCTCCTGACGCGGACGCGTCAGCAGATCGCCCTGGGCGGGCGGGGTCCAGGCCGGACGGTCCGCGTTGGCGGGCGGCGCATGCGACACCGGCGACACGTTCGACGCCTCGGGCAGCTTCGGCGTCACGGGCGCGGGCGGAACGGCCGGCGCGGTGGCCGGAGCCGCAGCAGCCGGAGCCGCAGCAGCCGGAGCCGTGACGTTTTCCGGTGCGGGAGCGGCAGGTTTGGCCTGCGGCTTCTCGGGCGCCGGCGAGGCGTCCGCCACGGGCTCCACAGGTGCCGCGTCCGCGATGGGCGCCTCATCGGCCTCGGCCACCGGGTCGGGCAGGATGCCACGCGCCGGCGCGTCGAGGACGGACGCCGGCGGCGTGCGTTCGGCGGTTTCGATGGCCGCGGGAGCCTTCGCCACGGTTTCGGCGACCTCGGAAGCCACCGGCTGAGCAGGCTGCGTCGCCGGGGCCGGGGCCTCGGTCGTCACGGCCGCCGTTTCCGTCGATACGGACGGGGCTGCCGCCGGAACCGGCGCGGATCCCGACACCGGTGCGGTCTTGAGCGGGGCGTCGGATTCCGTCTGACGCCGTTCCGTGGTCCGTGTTTCGGCCGAATCCGCGGGGGTGGCCACGGTATCGACATCCACCGACGCATGCGGCGCCGGCGCAGGCGCTGCGTGCCCCGGGATCGGCGGCAGCTTGGGCAGCGACGGCAGCGTCAGCGCGGACGGCACGGACTCGTCGTCGGCGGGCTCGGCCGGGCGGCTGGCCACGGCGGAGGGTGCTTCGACGGCGAACGCGTTTTCCGCGGCGGCGGCGGTGTCGAGCATGGGCGGGATGCTCGGGCTCGCGCGGCCCGTCGTTTCGACGGCCTCGTCGTCGCCCTCGTCATCGTCGCCGTCATCGGCGCCCGGGGCGCCTTCGATGGCGCCAGCCTGCGCACCGTCTTCCTGGCGGCGACGGCGGCGACCACCACGACGGCCGCGACGGCGGCGCTGGCCACCCTCGGTGTCCTTCGTGCCTTCCGGCTGCGCATCGGCGGCTCCGGCGACGGCCTTGGCCTCGTCCTCGACGATGGGCGCATCGGTCGGCAGCTTCTCGTCCGCCTTCGCGACTGGCGCGCTGCCCGGCTTTTCGGCGGCCGGGCGCGGCGCGACGGGCGCGCTCGCCTCCGCGGCGTTCACGGTCGTCGCCGCGACGGCCGAGGTGGCGAGCGTGGCGGCCTTCTCGATGTCCTTGCCCGGCTTGTCGGCCTGCGGCTGACGCTCGCCGCGCGGCTGCTGCTGACGGCGGTTCTCGCCCTGCGCGGCCGGCGTTTCGGTGCGGCCCTGGCGGCCCTGACCCTGCTGACCGTCCTTCGGCCGGTTGGGCTTCTCTTCGCCCTGGCGCGGCTGCTCGCCGCGACCCTGGCCCTGCTTGTTGCCCTTGGCCTGCGGCTGACCGCGACCCTGCTGGGCGCCGTCCTTGTCCTTGCGCTGACCCTGGCCGCGCTGCTCGTTTCCGCCCTTGTTGCGCGGCTCGTTGCCACGACGCTCGTCGCGGCGACCGCCGCTACGCTCGTTGCGGCCATTCGGGCGCGACTCGTCGCGACGGGTGGAGGAGGCCGTCTGGGCGGCCGCCGGTGCGGGCGCCGCGGCGCCGCCCCCGAAGAGGCTGCCGAAGAGGCGCGAGAAGAAACCGCCCGCCGGCTGGGCCGGCGCGGCGGGACGGGCCACCGGCGCGACCGGAGCCGCTTCGGTCTCGTCGTCGCGCAGCGGCGCGGGGGTGGACGGCACGACACCCGTGACCAGCGGCTGCTCGCCGCTGCCCAGGGCCTGGCCCATCTTCGGCAGCGCGGTCGCGACGGTCGGGGTGGTGCGCTCGTAGCTGGGCTTGCTGTGCTCGCCCATGTCCGCCTCGCGGATGCGGGTGATCTCGAGGTGCGGCGTCTCCAGCTTGTCGTCGGCGACGACGACCACGTGAACGCTGTGGCGCAGCTCGATCTCGACGATGCTGGCGCGCTTCTCGTTGAGCATGAAGTTGGCGACCGACGGCGGCGCCTGCACCAGGACCTGCCCGGTGTTGTCCTTCATCGCGTGCTCTTCGATCAGGCGCAGGGTCGACAGCGCGAGCGATTCCACGCTGCGGATGTGGCCGTGGCCTTCGCAGCGCGGGCAGACGATCTGGGTGGCTTCGCCAAGGCTCGGGCGGAGGCGCTGGCGCGACATCTCCAGCAGGCCGAAGCGCGAGATGCGACCGATCTGGACGCGGGCGCGGTCGGCCTTGAGGGCCTCCTTCAGGCGCTCCTCGACCTCGCGCTGGTGGCGCGGGCTATCCATGTCGATGAAGTCGATCACGATCAGGCCGCCGGCATCGCGGATGCGCAGCTGGCGGGCGATCTCGGTGGCGGCCTCGAGGTTGGTGTTGAACGCCGTCTCCTCGATGTCGCTGCCCTTGGTGGCCTTCGACGAGTTGATGTCGATGGCGGTCAGGGCTTCGGTCTGGTCGATGACGATCGAGCCGCCGGAGGGAAGGCGGACGTTGCGCTCGAAGATGCTCTCGATCTGCGTCTCGATCTGGTAACGCGAGAACAGCGGCGTCGGATCCTGGTAGAGCTTCAGCTTGCGCAGGTTGTTCGGCATCACCTGCTGCACGAAGTCGCGGGCGTCGCTGAACAGCGATTCCTCGTCGATCAGGATCTCGCCGATGTCGTTGCGCAGGTAGTCGCGCAGCGCGCGGATGAAGAGCTTCGATTCCTGGTAGATCAGGAACGGCGCCTTCTGCGAGTTCGCGGCGGCCGAGATCGACTTCCACAGCTGCAGGAGGTAGTCGAGATCCCACTGGAGCTCTTCAGCGTCGCGGCCCATGCCGGCGGTGCGCACGATCAGGCCCATTTCGTCGGGCACCGTGAGGTGCTCCATGGCTTCCTTCAGCGCCTGGCGGTCCTCACCCTCGATGCGGCGCGACACGCCGCCGGCACGGGGGTTGTTCGGCATCAGCACCATGTAGCGGCCGGCGAGGCTGATGAACGTGGTGAGGGCGGCGCCCTTGTTGCCGCGTTCTTCCTTCTCGACCTGGACGATGATCTCCTGGCCTTCCTTCAGGAGTTCGCGGATGTTCGATTTGCCTTCCGCGTTCGGATTGAAATACTCGCGGGCCACTTCCTTCAGCGGAAGGAAGCCGTGGCGCTCGGCGCCGTAATCGACGAAGCAGGCTTCGAGGGAGGGTTCGACGCGGGTGATGCGGCCCTTGTAGATGTTGGCCTTTTTCTGTTCCCGGGACGGGATTTCGATGTCGAGATCGTAAAGGTTCTGACCATCGACGATGGCCACACGCAACTCTTCGCGCTGAGTCGCGTTGATCAACATACGCTTCATTGTGGGTTCCTCGGCCTTGCCGCGCGGCCGCGCGCCGCGGTGGCGCCCGTTTGGCGGCCTGCCGGGGATCGCGCCGCAGCGGTGAGGCTTCAAGCGGCATGGGATCCGGGACCGATACCTGGACCCGGCGTGATTCGTGAATAAGCGCCTTGCAACCGGTCCGCGTCCCTACGGATTAGCCGGACAACCGCAACCCGAACCGCTACGATGTGGGGTGTCCTCGCCTACCGGCCCCTCGGACGGAATGGCGCGACACTCGCCCTACGCGGCGATACAGGCACCCCGCGAGAGATGAGTCTTCAGCGGAGCCTGGCGCTCGCCGAGTATCCTATCAATTTCGAGTTTTATCAATGCAGACGGCAACTTCCCTCGACGGCGGCCAAGGTGTGCGCCTGGTCGAAATCGGTCCCGAGCGGGACGGTCAGCGCGTGGACAACGCCCTGATGACCCTCCTGAAGGGGGTGCCGCGCAGCCTGGTGTACCGCATCCTGCGCACGGGGCAGGTGCGTATCAACGGCAAGCGGGCGAAGCCGGAAACGCGCCTCGCGGCAGGCGACATGCTGCGCATTCCGCCGGTTCGCGTCGCGGAGCGTGATGAGACCGTGGCCCCGTCCGGCATGGTCCGCGCGGTCGCCGACTCGGTCATCTTCGAGGACAAGCACTTCCTCGTGATCGACAAGCCGGTCGGCATCGCGGCCCACGGCGGCAGCGGCGTCAGCCATGGGGCGATCGAACTGCTCCGGGCCGCCCGTCCCAATGAACACCTCGAGCTCGTCCACCGGCTGGACCGCGACACCAGCGGCGTTCTCGTGCTCGCGCGCTCGCGATCCGGCCTGACGGGCCTGCAAGAGCTCATCCGCGAGAACCAGGTCGTCAAGCAGTACCTCTGCCTGATGACCGGGACGCCCCGCAAGGCGAAGTTCGACGTCAACGCGCCGCTGCTGAAGTCGGTGATGCACGGCGGCGAGCGCATGGTGCGCGTGGACGACGCCGGCAAGCCGTCGCTGACCTTCTTCCAGGAGCTGGAGCAGTATCCGGCCTCGCGCCTCATGCAGGCCACGCTGGGAACGGGGCGCACGCACCAGATCCGCGTCCACGCCCAGTACATCGGCCATCCGCTGGCCGGCGATCCGAAGTACGGCGACGAGGAGGCCAACAAGCGCTTCCGCGCCAAGGGCCTGAAGCGCATGTTCCTGCACGCGTCGCGGATGAGCTTCGACCTCGGGGGCAGGAACTACGACTTCTCGGCGCCCCTGCCGGACGATCTCAAGGCGTTCCTCGACAACCTCCGCGGGTAAACGGCGTGGCGTCTAGTTGAGGAAGCGCCCGCTGACCTCGAGCGAGCGCAGGATGCCGCCCGCCAGTCCGGCCTGCACCAGCAGGGCGCTCGCGGCGTGGGCGAGGGCGACGGGAAGCAGCGAGCGATGGCGCAGGAACCACCACGCCCAGCCCAGTTCGGCGACGAAGCACAGTTGCATGAGCACGCCGTTGGGGGTGTGCAGGAGCGCGAAGGCCAGCGCGGTCAGCAGCACGGCCCAGGCCCGGGGCAGGGCGCGGTCGAGCAGCGCACCCGCGACGGCCAGCACCAGCCATTGCTGGAAAACGGCCCAGGCGACGTAGACGAGGGCCCGTCCCGGCAGGGGCCACGCCAGGCGATGGCCGACGAGGGCGACGAGCGCCGCCGCGACGACGACGGCCAGGAAGGGCCAACCGGCGCTTCGCCAGGCCCCGCCCCAGTGCCATGCCGGCGGGTCGTGGCGCCACGCGAGCAGCGCGGCGTAGGCCACGCCGAGGCCGAAGGTGGCGATGCCCGCCAGCGCTGGCCTGCCGTCGAAGCCGAGGCTGGCGATGAAACACAGCGGCCCGGCCAGCACGAGCAAGGCCTTGGCGATGTCCTTGGCCCGTTGCGCCCCGGGCCGCCGCCAGGCGACGGCGGCGACGATGAGCAGCGCGGCGTAGACGGCCGGCGGTACCGCCTCGAGCCAGGCGGGCGCCGGCCGGCGCAGGCCCTGGTCGAACGTGACGAGGGGATCGGCGGCGCGTTGATTGTCCCGCCATGCCAGCAGCGCCTCCGCGCTGAGGCGCCCGGGAAGGCTGCCGGCGTGGGGTTCGACGATCCCGGACGAGGGCAGCAGGGCGGCCGAGCGCAGGACGACCGAGGTGCCGACAGGCATGACCACCCCGAGCCGGAGCATCGCCGCGCGCGTGGGCGCCGCGATCGGCCGGCCGTCGTCGTCGCGCCAGTCCAGCGCCGGGAGGGCGATCCGCCGTCCCGACGCCCCGGGCATCAGCTCGCCGACGTCCGCATGGCGCGTCGGCTCGTCGAGACCCTCGCGGACGGCCAGGAACGCGTGCACCGGGGCCGACGCCGCGACCTGAAGGTGCAGTTCGTCGATGCGGCGGATGTCCGCTGTGCGGAAGAGGGGGAACCCGACTTCGGCGGCCGAGCCATCGGTCGCCCGAAGGGTGAGTCCGTCGCGGCCGCCCTCGACGATCGCGCCGCCGAACGCACGGCCGGCGATGACGTCGTCGGGCGCGCGGAACCGCCACGACCATGGCGAGCCGCCCGCCTCGAACGTGGCGCGCTCGGCGGCGCTGTCGCGCTCAATGGCGCCGCGGACCACCACCGCGGCCAGCCGCGGCATCAGGGCGAGCAGCGCCAGCGCGACGATCGTCGCCGCGATGAACGACCATGGGCGGCCGGCGCGCACCGTCAGCGGTCCAGCAGGGCCTCGACCCGGGCGGCGCAGATGAAATCGTTGAGCGACAGCCCGCCCACGTCGTGCGTGGACCAGAGGATATGGCAGTGCCCGTAGCCCGCCTCGAGGTCGGGATGATGATCTTCCCGGTTGGCCATGAACCCGACGGCGTTGATGAAGCCGAGCGTGTGGTGGAAATCGGGGAAACGGAAATCCTTCACGATCGCCTTGCCGTCGGGGCTGAGCTCCCAGCCGGGCAGGTCCGCCAGATAGCCGTCGATGGCGGCGCGATCGAGGGCGTTCTCCGCGCCCTTGCGGGGCTGGCAGTGCTGGGAGGCGAGCGGGGAGAGCGTCATGGCGGCGGATCCGTGCGTCGGGAAGCGCGAAGGGTCGCCGCGCGCGGTTGAATTGTCAAAAGCGGGCGCCCACGTGCAAAAGCGTACTAAAATGGTGCTGTTTCCGGCATCCCCGGGCCGGACCCCTTTCGGAGCCCCCATGATCGACATCTCGGAACGCGCCCAGGCGCACTTCCAGCGCCTGGTGGCGCAGCAGAACGAAGACGGCCTCGGCATCCGCCTGCGCGTCGTCGCGGCTGGCACGCCGTCGGCGCAGTGCGACCTCGAATTCTGTCCGGCCTCCGAACTCACGGGTGACGAGTGGACCGTCGAATGCGACGGCTTCAACCTCTATGTCGACACCGAGAGCATGCGCTGGCTCGACCCGGCCACCATCGACTACGAAACCACGGCCACCGGCAGCCAGCTCAACATCCGCGCGCCGCGCATCAAGGGCGACGCGCCGGGCGAGGGCGCCGGCATGGTCGAGCGCGTGCAGTTCGTCCTGGAGTCCGAGATCGCGCCGCAGATCGCCTCGCACGGCGGGCGCATCTCGCTGGTCGAGGTCACCTCGGACGGCGTCGTCGTGCTCCGCTTCGGCGGCGGGTGCCACGGCTGCGGCATGGTCGACGTCACGCTGAAGAACGGCGTCGAGAAGACGCTGCGCGAGCGCATTCCGGAAATCACGGAAGTGCGCGACGCGACCGATCACGAAACGGGCGACAAGCCGTACTTCGCCCGCGCCGCGGGCTGATCGTCACGAAACGTCCGAAGGGCCGACGGCGAAAGACGCCGCTCCCGCTTACGAAAAAGCCCGCTCGCGCGGGCTCTTCACGGACGGCACCGGGAGATCAATCCCCCTGCACGTGCCCTTCGAGGCCGCTCAGCTTCGAGGGCATGCTGCTGAAATACGCCGACACATCGTCGATGTCCTGATCCGACAGCGTGGCCGCGAAGCCCTTCATGATGGCGTTGCCGCGGCGGCCGTCCTTGTATTCGTGCAGCGCCTGCGCGAGGTAGTCGGCGTACTGGCCCGCGAGGCGCGGATACTGCGGATCGACCGAGTTGCCGTCCGTGCCGTGGCAGGCAACGCACGTCGCGATCTTCGTCTTGCCCCGCGCCGGGTCACCGGCGGCGAAGGTCTGGGTGGCGGTCAGCGCGAGCAGCGCACCGATGGCAATCAGGGAAAACCCACGGGTCATCGTTCGTCCTCGGCGGCTTACTTGGCGAGACTGGAGAGGTAGGCGGCGATGTCGGCGATGTCCTTGTCGGACATGCTCTGCGCCTGGGCGCCCATCGTCGGATGCTTGCGTTCGCCGGTCTTATAGGCCTTCAGCGCGTTGACGAGGTACAGCTCGTTCTGCCCCGCGATGTGCGGCACGTGGTAATCGGGATATGCGTTGGCGTAACCCGGCACGCCGTGGCAACCATGGCAGGTGTAGACCAGCGTACGGCCCCTGGATTTGTCCCCTTCGGCATGCGCGGCGGATGTGGCGCACAAAGCTACAGCGATCAGTCCAACCAGATGCAGACACTTCATTAAGAGTTCCCTGGGTGCCGGGCGGGGCCGGGGTTGAATAGCCGTCGGAGTATAGAGGCGTGTCGCGACGGCGGACAACTCAGGGAGCCCGGGGCGTCAGAACAGGCTGCGGATGATGTGGATGCCCGCGATGTATTCGCCGGCGATCGTGCCGATGCTGACGAGGAAGAAGTTGAGCAGCGTTCGCGCCACGCGGTTCTTCCACCAGCCCGTCCAGTGCGTGATGTCGTCGCGCAGGCGCTCGAAGTCGAGTACCCGCGGCTTGCGCACCCAGGCTTCCGCCATGGCGCTGATGGCGCCGGACGGAATGCCGGGACGGAACGGTTTCAGCGGTGCCGCGACGAACGCCGCCACGATGGAGAGGGGATGCGCGCCGGCGATGAGCGCGCCGAGCGCCGAAAGGCCGCCGGTGAGCAGGATCCAGTTCTTCAGCGCATCGACGCCGAGGCTCGGGCTGCGATAGAAGGCGTACGCGATCGCGGCGAAGATCGCCAGCACGATGCCGACCGCGAGCACCTTGGGCCACTTCGCGGCCGGTGGCGTCACCGCCAGTTCGTCGGATAGCGCGCGAGCGTCGCCCTGCTGTCCGGCGAGTTCGGCGCTCATGCCCTTCAGGTGACCCGCGCCGATGACGACGAGCACCTTGCGGGTGGGCGCCGCGGCGTCCATGGCCGCGCCGTTCTCGCGGAGCTTCGCCGCCATGAATTCGTCGCGCTCGGCGATCAGCGCGCGATAGAGCGGCGCGGATCCCGAGGCGAAGTCGCTGAATGCGCTTTCGAGGAGATCGGCCTGCTTGAGCTTCTCGATGTCCTCCTCGGCGATCTCCTCGCGCTCGAACACGCTGCCGAGCATCCCGGCCAGCAGGCCGAAGCGCTGGAAAAAGCCGACGCTGCGCCACGCCCGCTTGAGCGTGGTGCCGACTTCGCGGTCGACCAGCCACACGGGGATGCCACGCGCGTCCGCGCCGTCCATCGCCGCCTTCATCTCGGCGCCCGGTTCGATGCCGTATTGCGCCGCGAGGCGCTTCTGGAACGAACCCAGCACGAGGCTCGCCGCCACCATTCCCGCCTTGCCCTGGCGGATGACCTGGAACAGGTCCATCTGCTTGAAGGCTTCCGGATCGCGGACGCCCTGAGCGCGGCTGGGGCAGAGCTCGACCGCGACGGCGTCGAAGCGTTCGGCTTCGAGCAGCGCGTCGACCGCCTGCACGCTCGCGCGCGACACGTGCGCCGTGCCGAGGATGACGTACTCGACGCCGTCGCGCGTCATGCGCTCGATGGGCTGGCCTTCCAGGGCGGCGGGCAGGGTGACGTTCTCGGCCGGAATCATGCGGTCGGTGGTCCTTGTGGGATCAGTCGCGGAAGCGTTTGGTGAGGTCGCCGTAGGCGTCGATGCGGCGGTCGCGGAGGAACGGCCAGATGCGGCGGACGTGTTCGCTGCGCTCCATGTCCACGTCGCAGATCAGCAGCTCGCGGCCGTCGGTGCCCGCCTGGGCGAGGAACTCGCCCTGCGGGCCGGCGACGAAGCTGGAGCCCCAGAACTGGATGCCGCCGCCCACGCCCGACGGATCGGCCTCGTAACCCGTGCGGTTGCACGAGAGCAGCGGCAGGCCGTTGGCGACGGCGTGCCCGCGCTGCACGGTGATCCACGCCTCGCGCTGGCGTGCCTTTTCTTCGTCGGAATCGCTCGGATCCCAGCCGATGGCGGTCGGGTAGAACAGCAGGTCGGCGCCGGCCAGCGCCATCAGGCGCGCGGCTTCCGGATACCACTGGTCCCAGCAGACGAGCACGCCGAGCTTGCCGACGGACGTCTGGATCGGATCGAAACCGAGGTCGCCCGGCGTGAAGTAGAACTTCTCGTAGAACGCCGGGTCGTCGGGGATGTGCATCTTGCGGTACTTGCCCGCGATCGCGCGCGAGCGGTCGAACACCACGGCGGTGTTGTGGTACAGGCCCGTGGCGCGCTTCTCGAAGATCGAGGCGACGACCACGAGCTTCAGCTCCTCCGCGAGCGCGCCGATGCGGTCCGTGCCCGGGCCCGGAATGGTTTCCGCGAGGTCGAACACCTCGACGCTCTCGCGCTGGCAGAAGTACGGGCCGTTGTGCAGCTCCTGCAGCAGCACGAGTTCGACGCCGGCCTTCGCGGCCTCGCGCAGGCCGGCTTCGATCGCGTCCAGGTTCGCGTCGCGGCTGCCGCGGTCGGTTTCCTGGAGGAGGGCGACCTTGAGGGTCTTGCGGGTCATGGGCTCATTCCTCGCGCGGCGTCGGGCCGCGCATGCAGATGGGGATCAGGCGGCGACGGCGGCGGGCAGCTGCATGGTGATGCAATGCAGACTGCCGTTCTGCCAGATCAACGGACGGCAGGGCACCTGCACCACCTCGCGGCCCGGGTGGGCCAGGCCGATGATGCGCGCCGCCTCGTGGTCCGCCTCGTCGCCATAGGCCGGCACGAGCACCGCGCCGTTGACGATCAGGTAGTTCGCATACGACGCTGCCAACCGGCGGCCTTCGTCGAGGATCGGCCGCGCCCAGGGCAGCGGGTGCAACGGGTACGGCTCGCCTTCCGGCGACCGCAGCGCCGCCAGCTCCGAGGCCATCCGGCCCAGTTCGGCGAAGTGCGGGTCGCTGGCGTCGTCGCAGGCCTGGTAGACGATGCCGCCGTCCGGGCTGAAACGCGCCAGCGTGTCGATATGGGCGTCGGTGTCGTCGCCTTCAAGGTAGCCGTGGTCCAGCCACAGCACGCGGTTGGCGCGCAGTGTGGTGGCGAGCGTCTCGGTCATCGCTTCGCGCGACAGCTCCGGGTGGCGCTGCGCGAGGCACTTCCAGGTGGTCAGGATCGTGCCCTTGCCGTCGCTCTCGATGCCGCCGCCTTCCAGCGCCCAGTCGATCCGCTGGTGCGGCAGGCCGGAGAGCACGCCGCGCTCCAGCAGGCCGGCGATGAGGGCGTCGTCCTGCTCGGCGCCGAACTTGCCGCCCCAGCCGGTGAACCGGTAGTCGTTGAGCAGCACGCCATCGGGGCCCGTCAGGGTGATCGGGCCGGAGTCGCGCAGCCAGGTGTCGTCGTAGGGAAGCTCGATGAAATGCACGCGCGACATGTCCGCACCGGCCTGCTCCATGGCCAGGCGCGCACGCTCGCGCAGGTCCGCGTCGGCGACGACGACGTGCAGCGGCTCGAAACGCGTCACCGCGGCGGCGAGCGCCACGTACGTCGTCTCGACCGCGGCCAGGCGCTCGGCCCAGTCGGTGTCCTCGTGGGGCCAGGCGATCAGGACGCCGGCCTGCGGTTCCCACTCGGCGGGCAGTCGATAGGAGGATTCGGTCATGTCGGGCGGGGGCGAATGGGGGAAGCCCGCCATTCTACCGTGCCGGGAGCGTGCCTGGGCGGGACGCCGCGGCCGCTCCCGCGTGCCGTCCGCGTTACTGCGGGTTGGCGGGATTGGTGTTGTTGCCGGCCGGCGTGTTCAGCACGGTGTGGATCACGTGGCTGCGTTCGAAGTACACGATGTAACCCGGGTACATCCAGCGGTTGATCACGGGCTGCTTCCGGCTGCCGCCACCGCGGGCGTCGAGCTTCGAGGTCGGCTGGCCGAACCGGCGTTCGACCTCGGCCATGCTCATGCCCTTCGTCGGGAGGCTCATGGCCTGTTCCTGCTGCACGCGCTGCATGAGCAGGGTGTCGCCGGCGCGGGCGGACGGGGCCATGGCGGCCGACACGAGCGCCACGGCGATCGCGGTGAAAACAGGCTTGAAGGTCTTCATGATGGCTCCGTCGCGCTCCCCATGCGGCGCAGGACGCCGTTGTAACAGATCGCCCGGAGGCACGCCATGGGCGCCGCCGCGTCGATACGCCGGCTGTGGGCTGCGTCGCGTTTCCCGGACGGCGGCGGACTTGGCCGCTATCATGTGCAGTCGCCTCCAGCCGTGCCCGTCTCCATGATCTCGTTCCGCAATCTCGCCCTCCGCCGGGGCAGCCGCACCCTGCTGTCGCACATGGACCTCACCATCCAGACCGGGTGGGCGCTCGGCGTCATCGGTCGCAACGGCTGCGGCAAGTCCACGCTGTTCGCGGCGCTCAAGGGCGAGCTCGAGCCGGAGGTCGGCGACCTCGACATGCCGTCGAAGGTCCGCCTGGCCTCCGTGGCGCAGGAAACCCCCGCGCTTCCCGATCCGGCGATCGAATACGTGCTGGGCGGCGACGTCGAGGTCGCCGCCGCGCTCAAGGCGGAATCCGACGCGCTCGACGCGGGGGACATGGAGGCGGTGGCCGCCGCGCACCTGCGCATCGAGGAAGTGAATGGCTACGACGCGCGATCGCGCGCGGGGCGCCTCATGCACGGCCTCGGCTTCGCGCCGGAGACGCATGAACAGCCGGTCGCCTCCTTCTCGGGCGGCTGGCGCGTGCGCCTCAACCTCGCCCGCGCGCTGATGGCGCCGTCCGACCTCTTGCTGCTCGACGAGCCCACCAACCATCTCGACCTCGACGCCGTGCTCTGGCTCGAGGAATGGCTGCGCCGTTACCAGGGCACGTTGCTGATCATCTCGCACGATCGCGAGTTCCTCGACGGCGTGATCTCGCACACGATGCACCTGCACGACGGCACGGCGAAGCTCTACACCGGCAACTACACGGCGTTCGAGCGCCAGCGCGCCGAACACCTGCGCCAGCAGCAGATCGCGCACGAGCGCGAGCAGGCGGAGCGCGCGCACCTGCAATCGTTCATCGATCGGTTCAAGGCGAAGGCGAGCAAGGCCAAGCAGGCGCAGTCGCGCATGAAGCGGCTGGAGAAGATGGCGGGTACCGAAGCGGTGCGCGCCGAGCGTTCCTTCAGCTTCTCGTTCCCGGCGCCGGACCGTCTGCCCACCTCCATGCTGCAGCTCGACCACGTCGACGCGGGCTACGGCGAGCACGTCGTGCTGCACGACGTCGCCTTCGGTCTCGAAGCGGGCGATCGCATCGGCCTGCTCGGCCCGAACGGCGCCGGCAAGTCGACGATGGTGAAGTCGCTGGTGGGCGAGCTCGCGCCGCTGGTCGGCGAGCGTGGCTTCCACAAGGACACGCGCATCGGTTACTTCGCGCAGCACACGGTGGAGAGCCTGCAGGAAGGGCACAGCCCGTTCGACCACCTTCAGCAGAAGGCGCCCATGGCCGGCGCGCAGGCGTTGCGCGATTACCTCGGCACGTGGAACTTCCCGGCGGATCGCGCCTTCGAGCCCGTCGACGCGTTTTCCGGCGGCGAGCGCGCGCGTCTCGCGCTCGCGCTGATCGCGTGGGACAAGCCGAACCTCCTGCTCCTCGACGAACCGACCAATCACCTCGACCTCGACATGCGCGAAGCGCTCGCCGATGCGCTCGCGGCCTTCGACGGCGCGCTGGTGCTCGTGTCGCACGACCGCCATCTGCTGGGCATGGTCTGCGACGAGTTCTGGCGCGTGGCGGACGGCAAGGTCGAGCCGTTCGACGGCGATCTCGACGACTACGCGAAATGGCTGCGCACGCGCGCCACCACGCGCAAGACCGCCGCGGTCGCCTCGGCACCGGCCGATGCGCCGGTGCAGGAGTCGGCGAAGGAACGACGCAAGCTCAGCGCCGAAGAGCGCGAGAAGGAAAAGCCCCTGCGTGCCCGCGTGAAGAAGATCGAGTCGCTGATCGCGTCGATGGACAAGGAACTGGCCACCATCGAAGGCAAGCTCGCCGACCCGGCGATCTACGGCGGCGCGACGGCCGAACTGATGAAGCTCGGCCAGCGACAGGCCGAATTGCGCGGCGAGAAAGAGTCGCTGGAACTGGAGTGGATGGACATCCTCGAGAAGATCGAGGTCTGACCATGGGCGACGTTCTCCACGTATTGCTCCCGGGCCGCGACAAGCTCGCCGGCGTGCCCGCGTTCGCGGCATGGCTGGCGCGCGGTACCACGCTGCCCGCCGCCGTGCCGGGCTATCTCGCGGCACTCGCCGAACACTTCCGCTGGCCGCATGGCCCCTTGCCCGCCGCCGCGCTCATGCGCCAGTCGGTCGCCGGCGATGCCGGTACATCGCTCTGGCTGTCGGCGGATCCGGCCTGGGTGCAGCCGGAGGTGAATGGCGCGCGTCTCCTCGCCATCGGCAACATCGGGCTCACGGCGGAGGATGCCGCGAGCCTCGTCGACGCGCTCGCCGAAACCTTCCAGGCCGATGGCATGACGCTCCTCGTCGGCGACGCGCAGCACTGGCAGCTGCGGCTGCCCGCGTACGTCGACGTCCCGCCGTTCCCCGATCCGGAAGACGCGCTCGGCGCGGACCTGTTCGAGCAGCTGCCCAAGGGCGATCAGGGCAGGCAATGGCGCGCGCTCCTCAACGAGGCGCAGATCGTGCTGCACAACCACCCCGTGAACCGCCGCCGGGCGGCGGAAGGCTTGCCCCCGGTCAACAGCGTGTGGCTCTGGGGACCGGGCGCGTTGCCCGAATGGGTCGAATGCGGCCTGTCGCGCATCTACAGCGACGACCTGCTGGCGTGGGCGCTCGCGCATCGCGCCGATGTCGACGTGCAGGGGCGCGCGGCGTTCGACGCCGCGGCGGACTCGCCGGCGATCGGCTTGCTCGATCTGCAGGACGTCCAGCCCGGCGAGTTCGCGCAGGCCTGGTGGCCCGCGCTGGAGACGCGCCTGGCGCAAGGCGCGGATCTACGGCTCGCCTTCGCGGACGGCGTCCGCATGGTGCTGCGCAAGCATCACCGCCTGCGCTTCTGGCGCAAGGCATGACGACACGCGTCTGGCGCCGGCGCGTCATCGCGACCGCCCCGAGCGGCTGGCCCGGGCATGTGCATCCGGTGATCCAGCGCGTTTACGCCGCACGCGGC
Source organism: Luteibacter sp. 3190 (assembly GCF_031456385.1). Lineage (NCBI taxonomy): Bacteria > Pseudomonadati > Pseudomonadota > Gammaproteobacteria > Lysobacterales > Rhodanobacteraceae > Luteibacter > Luteibacter sp. 3190. The sequence continues at coordinate 423,909 of NZ_JAVDUO010000001.1, forward strand.
GTCTGCACGCCGGACGGCGCGGAACACCGCCTCGCGCGGATGCTCGCACCCGACCTTCTCGGCGGCATGGATCGCGCGGTGGCGCTCCTGATGCAGGCGATCGCCGGCGATCAGCGCATCGTCGTCGCGGGTGATTACGATTGCGACGGCGCCACCGGAACCGCGGTGGCCGAGCGCGGCCTTCGGCTGCTCGGCGCGCGCCACGTCAGCCACGTGGTGCCCAACCGTTTCGTGCATGGCTACGGCTTGAGCGAAGCGCTCGTCGCCTCGCTGGACCCGGCGCCAGACCTCATCGTCACCGTCGACAACGGCGTGGCGAGCGTCGCCGGTGTCGCGGCGGCGCGCGCGCGCGGCATCCGCGTGCTCGTTACGGACCACCACCTTCCTGGCGACACGCTTCCCGACGCCGACGCGATGGTGAACCCGAACCTCGCGGACGACGGTTTTCCCAGCAAGGCGCTGGCCGGCGTCGGCGTCATGTTCTACCTGCTGCTCGGGGTGCGCGCGGCGATGCGCGACGCGGGTCTGTTCCCCGACGGCGCGCCCGACCTCGCGTCGCTGCTCGACCTCGTCGCGCTCGGCACCGTGGCCGATCTCGTACCGCTGGACTTCAACAACCGCGTGCTCGTCGAGGCGGGGCTGAAGCGCATGCGCGCGGGGAAGGCCTGCGCGGGCATCACGGCCCTGGTCGAGGCGAGCGGACGTTCGCTGGCGACGGTGGGTGCGACGGACCTCGCGTTCGCCATCGGCCCGCGCCTCAACGCGGCGGGAAGGCTCGAGGACATGTCGCTCGGCGTGGCCTGTCTGCTGACCGACGATCACGGCATCGCGCGGCGCTACGCCGAGCAGCTCTCGGCGATCAACCAGGAGCGCCGCGAGATGCAGGCGGGCATGGTCGAGGAGGCCGAGTCGATGGTCGCACGCGCGGCGCACGTCGACGCCGTCGGTGTCGCGCTCTTCGACCCCGGCTGGCACGCCGGCATCGTGGGTCTCGTCGCTTCGAAGCTGAAGGAGAAGCTGCACCGCCCGGTGCTCGCGTTCGCGCCGGCAGGCGACGACACGGACGAGCTGCGCGGCTCCGCGCGCTCCATTCCCGGGTTCCACATCCGCGACGCGCTCGCGGCGATCGATGCGAAGCATCCGGGGCTGATCCTGCGCTTCGGCGGCCACGCGATGGCCGCGGGACTGAGCCTGCGGGCGGCGGATTTCGATCGTTTCGCGGCGATCTTCGACGCCACCGCGCGGGCCCAGCTCGACGACGAGCACCTGCAGGCGCTCGTGCAGACCGATGGCGAGCTCGACTACCGCGACCACACGCTCGACCTCGCGAAGCAACTCCGCCACGCGGGACCGTGGGGCCAGGGATTCCCGCCGCCGTTGTTCGAAGCGCGCTTCGACTGCGCGTCGTGGAAACCGATGGGCAGCCGCCACCTGCGCCTGCAGCTGCGCCACACGCAGGGCGGCGCGCCGCTCGACGCGGTCATGTTCAACTGTTTCGACGGCACGCCGCCGCCGCCGCGCATGCGCGTGGCGTACGAACTGTCGGTCAACGACTGGCAGGGCAGGGAGAGCGTGCGCCTGCTGCTGACGCACATGGAACCGATGGGCTGAGCGATGTCGTCGCTCCGCGCCGGTGCATGCCGACGTGACGGTGACGGTATCGTCGATCGGTGTTCCAATGCGTCATCCCACCCCCGAGTCCCTCCGATGACCCCCGAACGTTTCGTCCTGGCGCTGCAGAAGGCCGTCGTTCACGACAACCTCGCCGTCTACACGGAGCTGTTCCGTGGCACGCCCGTCGACAAGGCGGTCGATCCGCACTGGGTGCGCGCGCTCACGTTGTTCAACGGCCTCGACGAGGAGAACAAGCACGTCCTCATCGAGATCATCTGCCACACGATGGTCGAGACCACCGCCAACCTCCTGGGCATCCTCGATGGCGGCTGTCCGGTGGCCGGGATGGAAGGCGACGTCTCGCTGCAGGTCGATGGCCGGCCGATCGGCGGCGAGCTGCAGGAGCTCTTCCTCGAACTGAGCGAGTCGGCCTGATGGGGTCGAACGCGCTGAAGGCGGTGGGCATCGCGCTGCTCTCGGCGCTGTTCTTCACCTTCACGTATGTCTTCAATCGCGCGGTGGTCAGCGGCGGCGGCCACTGGCAGTGGGCGGTGATCCTGCGTTACCTGATCACGCTCCCGTTGCTCGCCGCGGTGCTGCCGTTCCAGGGCGGGCTCGGCGACCTGCCGGGCGAGTTACGGAAGCATCCGTTGCCCTGGATGCGCTGGAGCGCGGTCGGGTTTTTTCTTTTCGGCATTCCGCTCACGTGGGCCGCGAGCAGCGGGCCGTCGTGGCTCATCGCCGGGAGCTTCCAGATGACGGTCCTCGCCGGTCCGCTCATGGCGCCCTTCATCTACCGTGACACGCGAGCTCGCTGGCACGGCGGCGCGCTGGCGATCGGCCTGCTCATCGTCGTGGGCGTCGCGTTGCTCCAGTACGGTCATGCCAATGGTGCGCTCGACACGCAGGCGTGGCTCGCGGTCGCCGCGGTGGTGTTCGCGGCCTTCGCGTACCCGCTCGGCAACCGGAAGATCCTCCTCCACCTCGAACGGACGGGCACGCGCCTGGGAGCGGTGCAACGCGTCTTCGGCATGACGCTGGCGAGCTGGCCGCTCTGGATCGTGTTCGCCGCGGTGACGTGGGTCCAGGTCGGGCCCCCGACCGCGCGCGAGGTCCTGCTCGCTGGCGGCGTCGCGCTATCGTCGGGCGTGATCGCCACCGTCCTGTTCTTCCACGCCACCGAGCGGGTGGGCAGGCAGCCCACCGCGCTCGCGGCCGTCGAAGCCATGCAGGCGGCGGAGCTCCTTTTCGCGGCCGTCATCGGCGCGGCGTTCCTCGGCGAAGCCACGCCCGGTGCGCTGGCCGGTCTGGGCGCGCTGGCGATCATCGTCGGCATCGTCCTCTTCGCGTGGGCGAGCAGTCGGGAAGCACCGCCCTCCGAGGTGCTCGAAGGCGACCGAGGCGGTTGACGCCGTCGTGACGGCGGCAGGGTAGGCTGGTCGGCGTCTTCCGGGAGTCCTCGCCATGAAATCGCTCGCCATCGCCATCCTGCTGGGCCTCCCGATGCTCGCCGCCGCGCAGACACCGCCAGGCGCGCATCGCGCCGACGCGCCGGCCGCGCAGCCGATGAAGCGGTTCGTCTGGCGCGACGAAGCCGCCGGATACACGTTCGTGGGGCCTCAACGATGGGTCGGCAAGGTGCGCGCCGTGCCCCTCGCGTCGAAAGCCCTCGCCACATCCGGCGCCACGAGCGGGGTGCGCTTCCTTGATGGAAAGCACGTGGTGCTGGAACTCCTCGCTGCCGACGACGGGCGGGAACAGGCGCTGAAGAGCGCGGGCACGACCGAGCTGTCGCGCCACGCGGGTCACGTGGTCGCCGTGAAGAGCGCGGCGGACGGCGGCGAACTGGCACTGACGAGCGAGGAACTCGCCGCGGCGGTGCAGTGGGATGGCGGGGCGGCGGGCACGGTGTCGCGCTAGGCTCTGCGATACGTCCGACGTATCGAACGGGACGTTTCGCGGTATCGATTCGACTCAATTCAGGGTCTAACCTTTGCCAAGGTTCAATCCCTGGAGGTGACCCGTGGACGGTTCGTCGTCCGCCACGCCGGCGTTTCCCGACCAGCGCATCCGGCATGGCACACCCGCGTTCCGGCGCACCAATCTCGCGCTGTTCTCGTCGGGCTTCGCCACGTTCGGCCTGCTCTACTGCGTGCAGCCCCTGCTGCCCGCCTTCTCGCACGCGTTCGGTGTCGACGCCGCGTCGAGCAGCCTCGCGCTGTCGCTGACCACCGGCGTGCTCGCCGTCGGCATGCTGTTCGCGGGGGCGATCTCGGACGCGTTCGGGCGCAAACCCGTCATGCTCGCCTCGCTGCTGGGTTCCTCGCTGCTCGTGCTGGCGACCGCGGTCGCGCCGAACTGGCCGTCGCTGCTCGTCCTGCGTGCCTTGCTCGGCGTGACGCTAGCGGGCCTGCCGGCCGTGGCGATGACCTACCTCAGCGAAGAGGTGCACGGCGAATCCATCGGCCTCGCGATGGGTCTCTACATCGGCGGTAACGCGATCGGCGGCATGGGTGGCCGACTGATCTCGGGCTTCGCCGCCGACCATGCGTCCTGGCGGATCGCCGTGGGCGTCATTGGCGCGCTGGGCCTGATCGCGGCGGCGCTCGTGGCGCGCGGCCTGCCACCGTCGCGGCATTTCGAGCAGCGCCGCGTCGACCCGCGCACGTTCCTCGGCACGTTCGCCGCGCTGTTCCGCGACAAGGGCCTCCCGTGGCTGTTCGCCGAGGGCTTCCTGCTCATGGGCGCGTTCGTCACGATCTACAACTACGTGGCGTTCCGCCTGCTCGCGCCGCCGTTCTCGCTGTCGCAGTCGCACGTCGGCGCGCTCTTCATGGTCTACGTCGTCGGTGTCATCGGCTCGGCGTGGGCCGGATCGCTCGCCGACAGGGTGGGGCGTCCGCGCCTGCTCTGGGCGACGCTGCTGCTGATGGCGGCCGGTGTCGCGCTGACGGCCAGCGCGTCGCTCTGGGCCATCGTCGCGGGTATCGCGATGCTGACGTTCGGCTTCTTCGGCGGGCATTCGATCGCGAGCAGCTGGGTGGGCAAGCGCGCCGTGTTCGCGCGCGCCCACGCCTCGTCGTTCTACCTGTTCTCGTACTACATGGGTTCGAGCATCGCCGGCTCGCTGGGTGGCATCGCGTGGACGTGCGCGGGCTGGAACGGTGTCGCCGCCTACGTCGGCGTGCTGGTGCTCGCGGGGCTCGCCATCGCGGTGAAGCTGCGCACGGTCAGGCCTTCCGGATCAGCCGCGTGAAGGCCCTGACCAGCGGCGACGGGTCGTCGCGCCGATGGGTGATGTAGAGCGCGCTGGCCGCATCGGGCGACGCGATCGGTACATAGGCGACTCCCTCGATCTGCACGTGCTGCAGCGAGCGCGGCAGGATGGCGACCCCCATGCCTGCCGCGACGAGGCCGACCATCGTGGAGGACTCGCCGGCTTCCTGGGCGATGCGCGGCATGAAGCCCGCCTGGCGGCACAAAGTCAGCAACTGGTCGTGGATGCCCGTGCCCGAGGCGCGCGTGAACACGACGAAGCTTTCCTCGGCGAGCTCTTCCATGCGTAGCGACGCCTGGCGTCGCGTCGCGAGCGGGTGATCGGCGCGCAGGACGGCCACGAGCGGGTCGTCGACGAGCTTGTGGGCGACGAGCGGCGCGGGAGGGGCGACGCCGCGGATCAGTCCGACGTCCTGGCGATCGTCGAGCAGGCACTCGAACTGCTGCAGCGTGGTGCGCTCGAGCAGCACCAGCCGCACCGCGGGATACGCCTCGCGAAACGCGCGGATCGCGCGCGGGAACCGCTCGATCAGCGGCATGCTGCGTGTGAACGCCACGCGCAGCTCGCCGATCTCGCCGCGCTCGGCGCGGCGCGCCGTGTCGCCGGCGACGTCGACCCGGCCAAGGATGTCGCGGGCCGCGTCGAGGTAGGCACGCCCGGCGTCCGTGAGTTCCACCCGGCGGTTCGTCCGTCGCAGCAGGCGGACGCCGAGGTGTTCCTCCAGATCGCGGATCTGCTGGCTGAGCGGCGGCTGCGAGATGCCGAGGCGCTCGGCCGCGCGGCCGAAGTGGAGCTCGTCGGCCACGGCGATGAAGTACCGCAGGTGACGGAGCTCGATGCCCAACGGCGTCAGTCCGGCCGGACGCGGATCAGGCCTTCCTGGGCCGTGGATGCGACGAGCACGCCGTCGCGCGTGTAGATCATGCCGCGCGCGAGGCCGCGCGCGCCCTGCGACGTCGGGCTGTCGAACGAATACAGCAGCCACTCGTCGATGCGGAACGGGCGGTGGAACCACAGCGCATGGTCGAGGCTCGCCATCTGCATGTTGCGCGTGAGGTAGGAGATGCCGTGCGGCAGCGTGGCCGTGCCGACGAGGTGGAAATCCGACGCGTACGCGAGCAGGGCCTGGTGCAGCGCGAGCGCGTCGTCGATGGGCGCGGTGAGGCGGAACCAGATGTGCTGGTACGGCGGGCGCTTGGCCGGACGCAGTTCGTCGCGCGGCCAGACATGGCGGAACTCGAACGGACCGTCGATCCCGAGCCAGCGCTGCGTCTTCTCCGGCAACCGCGCCAGCTGTTCCGCGGACATCGCGGGCATGGGGTCGATGTCTTCCGGGGCCGGGACTTCCGGCATCGACATCTGGTGCTCGTAACCCGTTTCCGGCTCCTGGAACGAGATCGAGCCGTTGAGGATCGGCTGCCCATGCTGGATGGCGACGACGCGGCGGGACGAGAACGAGCCGCCGTCGCGCGTGCGTTCGACGCTGTAGACGATCGGCGCGTTGATGTCGCCAGCGCGCAGGAAGTAGGCGTGCAACGAGTGCGCCTCGCGCCTCGGGTCGACGGTGCGCTGCGCGGCCGAGAGGGCCTGGCCGAGCACCTGGCCGCCGAACACGAAGCGGGTGCCGATGTCGCGACTCTGGCCGCGGAAGAGGTTGTCTTCGAGGCGCTCGAGTTCGAGCAGTTCGACGAGTTCGCCGACGTGGTTGTCCGACATGGGTGTCCCTGGCAGAGGCGGCAGTGCGTAGGCGGCGAGTATAGCGGGGCTATGCGGCGAGCCGGCTCAGGCGGGAGGCGTCGTAGGCGCGTGCCCAGGGGAACTGCGGACCGGGATCGCGCTTGCGCGGCACCTCGTTGTCCGGGTCGTCGCTGGCCGGGACCATGGCAGTGTCGAGGTCTTCATGGCCCGCGATATGGCGCAGCGACGGGAAGCGCTCCACCAGATGGTCGAGCAGGGCGCGCAGGGCGTCGATCTGGCGGGCCGGGTAAGGCTCGGTCATCACCTGATGGTCCGAGTGGAACCAGTCCGGATAACGGCCGGTGTTGACCAGCTCGATGCCGATCGATCGCGGGTTGTAGCCGCGGGTGTGGTTGGCGACCCGTAGCGGATCCACGTAGCACAGCACCGAGCCGTCGCGGTCGATGTAGTAATGGCCGCTGGCGCCGGCGCCCGAGTCGTAAAGCACGCGCTCGCCGTACTCGCGGGCCATGGCGAGGTCGGGCAGTTCGGTGCAGTGGATCACGACGAGGTCGACGGCGTCGGGCGTCCGTTCGGGGAGGAGGGCCTCGTAGGGCAGGGGGGCGTGAAGGATGTCGATCATGCCGCTTTGATAACATAGGCGGTCATTCCGCGTACGGAGACCGCCATGCGCGGCCACATCATCCTTTCCCATGGTTCCGATTCGGGCCCCGACGCCACCAAGGTCAGCGCGCTGGCCGTCGTGGCGGAGTCGCTCGGCTGGACCACCGTGCGCCCCGATTACCGCGACGACGACGCCCGCGGCCATGCCGGCTCGGTGCCGCCGCGCCTGGACCGCCTCGCCGCGGCGATCGCCGCCTCGCCGGTGCCGCCGGTGCTGGTCGGTTCCAGCATGGGCGCCTTCGTGTCGGGTCTGGCCTCGCTGGATGCCCCCGTCGCGGGCCTGTTCCTCCTGGCGCTGCCCGCCCGCATTCCCGGCTACCCGCGGGCGTTCGGCGCCCGGGCAGGCGTGCCGTCGTTCCTCGTGCACGGTTACGCCGACGACGTGTGTCCCCTCGACGAGGCCCTGGCGTTCGCCCGCGGCCATGCCATGCCGGCGCTCCTCGTGCAGGACGACCACCGTCTCGGTGCGACGCTGCCCGACATCGAAGCGGAGTTCCGCCGTTTCCTGGGTGGCCTCGCATGAGCGCGTTCTTCGCCACCTGCCCGAAGGGCCTCGAATACCTGCTCAAGGACGAACTCGTCGCGCTCGGCGCCACCGACGTGCGCGAGGCGCTCGCGGGCGTGTCCTTCGCCGGCACGATCGAGACGGCGTATCGCGCGTGCCTCTGGTCGCGCATGGCGAGTCGCGTGCTGCTGCCGCTGGCCGAGTTCGACGCGGCCGATCCGGATGCCCTCTACGCCGGCGTGCAGTCGATCGACTGGTCGGAGCACCTGGCGGCGCATGGCACGCTGGCCGTCGATGCCAACACCGCGCAGAGCAAGCTCACCCACAGCCAGTTCATCGCGCTGAAGACGAAGGACGCGATCGTCGACCAGTTCCGCGCCGCCAGCGGCGCGCGCCCGGACGTCGACCCCGAGGAGCCGGACCTGCGCGTCAACGTGCGCCTGCGCCGCGACCGCGCGACGCTGTCCATCGATCTCTCCGGTTCGCCGCTGCATCGCCGTGGCTGGCGCGAGCAGCAGGGCGAGGCACCGCTGAAGGAAAACCTGGCCGCCGCCATGCTGGTGCGGGCGCAGTGGCCGCGTATCTACGCCGAGGGCGGTGCGCTGGTCGATCCGATGTGCGGATCGGGCACGCTTCTGATCGAAGGCGCGCTCATGGCCGCCGGCGTCGCGCCGGGTCTGCGCCGCGACTATTTCGGATTCCTCGGCTGGCTCAAGCACGATTACGCCCTCTGGCGCACGATCTATGACGAGGCGAAGGCTCGCGCGGACGAAGGCCTGCGCGCCCTGCGCCCGGTCTTCTTCGGCAGCGACGCCGATCCGCACATGGTGCAGACCGCCAAGCGCAACGCGCAGAGCGCGGGTGTCGCCGGCTTCGTGCACCTCGACAAGCGCGACGCCGTGCACGTCGCGCCACCACCCGACACGCCGCTCGGACTGGTGATCACGAACCCGCCGTACGGCGAGCGCCTGGGCGATCGCGCGGAGCTGCCCGTGCTCTACCGCGACCTCGGCCAGGCCCTGAAGGACCGCTTCGCCGGCTGGCGCGCGGCGGTGCTCGCAGGAGACGAGGAGCTGGGGCGCGCGCTGCGCCTGAGTCCGGACAAGCGCTACGCGCTGTACAACGGCGCGCTCGAGACGCCGCTGCTCACGTTCGCGCTGCGCGCGCGCGACGAGGCGCCTCGCGAGGCGAAGCCGCTCTCCGACGGCGCGCAGATGCTGAAGAACCGGCTGGAGAAGAACGTCCGCCACCTGCGCAAGCGCCTCGCCCGCGAGGGCATCACGTGCTGGCGCGCGTACGACCAGGACCTTCCCGAGTACGCCGCCGCCATCGACGTCTACGAAGAGTGGCTGCACATCCAGGAATACAAGGCGCCGCAGGACGTGCCGGTCGACGTGGCCCGCATCCGCATGCGCGAGATCGTGCGCGTCGCGGGCGAGGTGTTCGGCATCCCGCGCGACCGCATCGCCGTGAAGACGCGCGAGCGCGGCAAGGGCGGGTCCAAGTACGGGCAGTTCGACCAGAAGGGCGAATTCATCGAGGTCCACGAGGGCGGGCTTTCCTTCCTCATCAACCCGACCGATTACCTGGATACCGGCCTGTTCCTCGATCACCGGCTGGTCCGCGCGAAGATCCGCGAACTGGCGGCGGGCAAGCATTTCCTGAACCTGTTCGCCTACACGGGCACGGCCAGCGTTTACGCCGCCGCCGGAGACGCCCGCGACACCACCACGGTCGACCTGTCGGGCACGTACCTCGATTGGGCCTCCCGGAACCTGGCCCTGAACGGGTTCACGGGCAACCGGCACCGGCTGGTCCAGGAAGACTCCCTGACCTTCCTCGAAAAGCGTTCGATGCAGTACGGGCTGATCTACGTCGACCCGCCGACCTTCTCCAACTCCAAGAAGGCGGACGACTTCGACGTGCAGCGCGATCACGTGAAGCTGCTGATGCTCTGCGCGGACCGCCTCCTGCCCGATGGCGTGATCGTTTTCTCCAACAACTTCCGCCGCTTCCAGCTTGATCGGGCGGCCCTCGAACCCCATTTCTCCATCGAAGACTGGAGCGCACCGAGCATCCCGTTCGACTTCGCCAGGCGCCACGACATCCATGGCTGCTGGCTGCTTCGGAAGCCGTTCGTGAATCCATGGAAAACGTGAAGGTTCGGTCGAGAAAACTTCAGTCCGGATTCAGTGCCGGAGCGCGAATCTGCGCTCAACACCCGGAGGTAACTGTCATGAAAGCTAAGTTCGTCAAGCCGGTTCTCGCCCTCGCCGCCGCGGGCCTCATGGCCTTCGCTCCGGGCGCGTTCGCACGTGGCCACGGCTACTACGGCGGTGGCTACGGCTACCATGGCGGGCACGGTTACTACGGTGGCGGTTACGGCTATCGTGGCGGTTATTACCGCGGTGGCCACTACGATCACGCGGGCCGCTGGATCGCCGGCGCGATCGTCGCCGGCGCGGTGGTCGGCCTGGTCGCCAATGCCACCCAGCCGCGCACGGTCGTCTACGACCGCCCGGTGTATTACAGCCGCCCGGCCACGGTGGTCTACGACGACGCGCCGGTCGTGACCCGCCGCGTGACCACCACGACGACCTACGTCGACGACGGCTACGGCACCCGCTACGTCCGCGACGACGGTTACGGTTACTGATCGCCGCGTGTTCCCGACAGAAGCCCCGGCACCGCCGGGGCTTTTTTTGTGCGGCGAGGCCGGCCTGTAGGAGCGGACCTGGCCGCGACAGCTCTTGGGGGTGTGAGCAGCAGGGCCCGGGGGCTTTTCGCGAGAAGCCGTCGCGGCCAGGTCCGCTCCTGCAACTCGCGCACGGCGGGCACGCGAGCCGTTAAGCTTGCCGCTTTCGCTCCGGCCCATCCTTCCATGCGCGACATTCCCGGCATCGACGTGCGTGTCCACATCGGGCAGGACATCCTGCGTGTCGTCGACGAGATCGCGGGCCTGCGCATCGCGGTTTTCCGCGAGTGGCCCTACCTGTACGACGGCGATCGCGATTACGAGCGCGACTACCTCGCGGCGTACGCCGCGTCGTCCCGCAGTGTGTGCGTGGTCGCGCGCGAAGAGGGCGGCCGCGTCGTAGGCGTGTCCACCGGCATTCCGCTGGCCGACGACGGCGAAGCGTTCCACCAGCCGTTCCTGGAGCGCGGCCTGCCGGTCGACGACGTCTTCTATTTTGGCGAATCGGTGCTGCTGCCCGCGTTTCGCGGGCGTGGGATCGGGCATGCCTTCTTCGACGCGCGGGAAAGCCACGCGCGTTCCGCCGGGCCGTTTCGCTGGACGGCGTTCTGTTCGGTGCGCAGGAGCCCGGCGGACCCTCGTGCGCCGGCCGGTTATCGTGGCAACGAGGCGTTCTGGCGCGGTCGCGGTTACATCCCGGCCGAAGGCATGCATTGCACACTGGCCTGGAAGGAAACGGGCGACGCCGAAGCGACGCCCCACGTTCTCGATTTCTGGATGCGCGAACTCGATCGCGCCAAGGTATCCGCATGACCCGCACGCTCGCCGAATGGCTCACCTACCAGGAGCGGACGCATCCGCGCGACATCGAGCTCGGTCTCGACCGCGTCCGAGGCGTCTGGCATGCGATGGGCGCGCCGCGTCCGGCGCCGGTCGTCATCACCGTCGGCGGGACGAACGGCAAGGGCTCCACGGTCGCGCTCCTCGAGGGCATGCTGCGGGCGGCGGGCTATCGCACCGGCTGTTATACGTCGCCGCACCTGCTGCGTTACAACGAACGCATCCGCATCGATGGCGTCGACGCAGACGACGACGCGCTCGTCGCGTCCTTCGAGCGCATCGAGGCCGCGCGCGGATCGATCCCGCAGACGTATTTCGAGTTCGGCACGCTGGCCGCCATCGACCTGATGTCGCGGGCCGCGCTGGACGTCGCGATTCTCGAGGTCGGGCTGGGCGGGAGGCTCGACGCCGTCAACATCGTGGATGCGGACGTCGCCGTGGTGACGACGGTCGACCTCGACCATCAGGACTGGCTCGGCGGCGACCGTGACAGCATCGGACGGGAGAAAGCGGGCATCGCGCGGGCGGGCCGGCCGGTCGTCGTCGGCGAGGCATCGCCTCCGAAGGGTCTGCTCGAGGCGCTGAGCGCGATCGGTGCGGCGATCGTCCGGGCCGGAATCGATTTCGTGGCGGAGGACGCCGCGCCAGGGTGGCGCTGGACCCATCGCGACGGTACGTCGCTGGAGCTCCCGTCGCCGGCGCTCGACGCACCCGTGCAGAGGGCGAACGCCGCGGCGGCCATCGCGGCGCTGCATGCGCTGGGTGGCCGGGTGACCGTCCCGGTCGCGGCGACCGCTCATGCGCTGACGACGGTGCGGGTCGGAGGGCGCCTGCAGCGCATAGCGGACCGGCCGCGGACGCTCGTCGACGTCGGCCATAACCCACAGGCTGCGCGAGCCCTCGCCGATTGGCTGGACGCGCGGAACGACGGTGGCCGCGTGCTGGCCGTCTACGGCGCGCTGGCGGACAAGGACGTGGCCGGTGTCATCGCCGCGCTCGGCGACCGCATCGATCATTGGTTCCTCGCCGGTCTGGACGCCGACACGCCGCGCGGGCTCCCGGCGGAGGCCCTGGCGACGGCGCTGGCGGGCGTCCTTCCGGCTGCCGCCTTCGATCGCCATGCGTCGGTCGGCGAGGCATGGGCCGCGGCGCGATCGGCGGCGGCCGACGACGATACGGTGCTGCTGTTCGGCTCGTTCTTCGTCGCGGGCGCGGCGCTCTCCGCATCGGCGTGAACGCCGGCCCGACCGGAAGCATCGGGCGGACCCCGATGCCGGGTATAATCGTCGCGATCCGCTTTGCACCGGTCGTATGGAGCCTTCCTTGAAAACACGCCTGTTGGGTGCCGCTGTCCTGATCGCGCTGATCGTCCTGTTCGTGCCGATGATGTTCTCCAGCACGCCGCCGAAGACGGACACCGACCAGACCGTGAGCCTCGCCATCCCGCCGGCGCCCGACCGCGACCTGCAGACGCGTACCCTCGACGTCGCCCCGCCCGGCACGCCGCCGCGCGCGCCGGCCGGCCAGGCCGCGCAGACGTCTCCTGCTGCGACGCCAGCCGCCCCGGCCTCGGCACCCGCCGCGACCGTGACCCCGGCCGCCGGTGGCAAGCTGGCCTCCGTGGATATCGCCTCGCGGAAGCCGGCGGACGCGCTCCCGGAAGACTTCGCCAACGCGCCGGCCGCGAGCAAGCCCGCTCCGGCCGTGCCCGCGCCGTCGCCCAAGCCCACGAAACCCGCGCCCGCCGCGGCGCCCGCCGAGGCACCGGCGCTGCCGCCGGGCACCGCCGCGCGGGGCAGCTACAGCATCAATCTCAGCGCCTACGCGGACCGCTCCAAGGCCGATGCCCTGGTGCAGAAGGTCAAGGCGCTCGGTTATCCGGTCAGCACCGCGTCGACCACCCAGGCGGGCAAGGCGCTCACGCGCGTCAACGCCGGTCCGTTCGAGACCCGTGCCGCCGCCGAGGCGGCGCGGCTGAAGATCGTCGCCGCGGTACCGGGCGCGCCGGCCAGCCTGTCCACGAAGGCGGAGAACCAGACGGCCGACGCGTCGGCGCCCGCTCGCGCCGCACCCGCATCGGCCCCGGGCGCCGCGACGCCGGCCGTGCCGGCCGCCGCGCCGCGCGCCGGTGGCTTCGCCGTACAGGTCGCCGCGGTGTCCAGCGAGGCCGAGGCCGGGCGACTGCGCGACCGGCTGCGCGCCGCGGGCATCCCGGGCTACGTGGACAGCATCGCCTCGTCGAGCGGCGCGAAGCTCTGGCGCGTCCGCGCCGGGCCGCAGACCCAGCGCGACGACGCGGTGCGTCTGAAAGATTCGATCAAGGCCAAGGTGGGCCTCGATGGCGTCGTCGTGACCGCGCCGTAAGGCGCTTTCGACGACAACGCCACCGTCAATCCGGGAGCGCCGTGTGAACTGGGCCGATTACGTCATTCTTGCCGTGCTGTTCCTCTCGGTCTTGATCGGCCTCATGCGAGGCCTCATTTCCGAGGTGCTTTCGCTCGTGATCTGGGTCGCGGCGTTCTGGCTGGCGTGGATGTTCGGGCCCACGGTGGCGACGTATTTCGAGGGTAGCGTGCCGCTGCCCACCGCCCGGATGGCGATCGGCTACGGGTTGTGCTTCATCGTGGTGCTGCTGGTGGGTGCGGTGTTCCGGTTCCTGATCGGCCGGCTGGTGTCCGGCACGGGGCTGGGCGGCGTCGACCGGTTGTTCGGCTCGCTGTTCGGGCTGGCGCGTGGCGTACTGATCGTGAGCGCGGTGGTGTTCATGCTGGAATTCACGCCGCTGCCCGCCCAGCCGCTATGGCGCGAGTCGACGATGCTGCCGCAGTTCGCGGCGCCGGCGGCCTGGCTGGGTCAGCAGATTCCCGCGAACGTGCGTGACTACATGCATCCGCCCGAGTCGCTGAAAAACATGAAGATGCCCGACGTCGCCTTGCCGAGCCGGGAAGAACTGATGAAACTGCGCGACCTCACGGTACCCGCGCGGCCAACGCAAGATTCGAAAGCTCACCCAGCCGCCGCGTCCACGGCGGCTCCTTAAAGCAGAAGGCAACACCATGTGCGGAATCATCGGCATCGTCGGTACCACGGAAGTGGCATCGGCCCTGTATGACGGCCTGACCGTCCTGCAACATCGCGGGCAGGATGCCGCCGGCATCGCCACCGTGGATGGCGCGCGCCTGCGCCTGCACAAGGGCAACGGACTCGTTCGCGACGTCTTCAATTCGGCGGGCGTGAGCAAGCTGCGCGGCCGCATCGGCATCGGTCATTGCCGTTACCCCACGGCAGGCTCCGAAGGCACGGAAGAGGCCCAGCCCTTCTACGTGAACTCGCCCTACGGCATCGCCTTCGCGCACAACGGCAACCTCGTGAACACCGAGACCCTGCGCAAGGAGATGTTCGAGGACGATCGCCGGCACATCGATACCGATTCGGATTCCGAAGTGCTGCTCAACGTGCTCGCGCACGAACTGCAGGTCGAGGATCGCGGCGATCTGACGCCCGAGCACGTGTTCAAGGCGATCGCAGGCGTGCATGCCCGCGCCCGCGGCGGTTATGCGTGCATCGCGCTGGTGCTCGGCTATGGCCTGATCGCGTTCCGCGACCCGAACGGCATCCGTCCGCTCGTGCTCGGCGAGCGCGACACCGCCGAGGGCCGCGAGTACGCCGTGACGTCCGAATCCGTGGCGCTCGACATCCTGGGTTTCCGCCGCGTGCGCGACATCGAGCCCGGCGAAGCCGTGATCATCACCGAGGGCGGGCAGTTGCACGCCCAGCGCTGCGCCGAGGGCGCGGTGCATGCGCCGTGCATCTTCGAGTACGTGTACCTCGCCCGTCCGGATTCGATGATCGAGGACGTCTCGGTCTACAAGGCGCGCCTGCGCATGGGCGAGAAGCTCGCCGAGAAGATCCTGCGCGAGCGCGGCCCCGACCACGGCATCGACGCCGTCATTCCCATCCCGGATACGTCGCGCACCGCGGCCAGCTCGCTGGCACAGGCGCTGGGCGTCCCGATGCGCGAGGGCCTGGTCAAGAACCGCTACATCGGCCGCACGTTCATCATGCCGGGGCAGGGCGAACGCGTGAAGTCGGTGCGCCGCAAGCTCAACGCCATCGACCTGGAGTTCCGCAAGAAGAACGTGCTGCTGGTCGACGACTCCATCGTGCGCGGCACCACGTCGAAGCAGATCATCCAGATGGCCCGCGACGCAGGCGCGAAGAACGTCTATTTCGCCTCCGCCGCGCCGCCGGTGCGCTACCCGAACATCTACGGCATCGACATGCCGGCCGCGTCCGAACTGATCGCCGCGGGCCGCACGGTGGAAGAGGTCGAGAAGGCGCTCGGCGCCGACTGGCTGATCTACCAGGATCTCGACGACCTGATCTGGGCGGTCACGGACGGCAACGAAGACCTCAAGCAGTTCGACACCTCGTGCTTCTCCGGCGAGTACGTCACCGGCGTCGCGGAGGGTTTCCTCGAACAGCAGGAGACCCTGCGTTCCGACGCCGCGAAAAACGAACGGCGCAGCGCCTGACGGCGGTCGTGGGAAGCGCGCTGGCGCGCTTCCCACTAGCGTTTTTTACAGCCATGAACGATCTCCATGCCGCCGCCCGCCGCTGCCTCGATGCGACCGAGCCCGCGGAGAAGGTCCGCCTGACCTTCGCGGCGTGGACCGCGCTGAACGCCGGCACGCTCGGCCCTGACGCCGCATCGCCGCCACCGGATCCCATCGGTCTTCCGGGCCGCCCCGCGCGGCCCCGGCTCGTTCCCGCCCGCGAACTCGCGCAGCGCGGCCTCGGGACGGAGGCCGGGCGCGCCGCGCTCGTCCACGCGATCGCGCATATCGAATTCAACGCCATCGATCTGGCATGGGACGCGATCTATCGTTTTCGCGGCAAACCCGACGCCTATTACCGCGACTGGGCATCGTGCGCCAACGACGAAGCGCGGCACTTCACGATGCTCTCTGAAAGGCTCGCCGAACTCGGCCACGCGTACGGCGACTTCGACGCGCATAACGGCTTGTGGGAGATGGCGGAGAAGACCGCCCATAGCGATACCGCCCGCATGGCGCTGGTGCCGCGCGTGCTCGAAGCGCGTGGCCTCGATGTGACGCCGGGCATGATGGAACGGCTACGCCGTCAGGGCGACGATCGCACTGTGGCGATCCTCGAGGTCATCCTTCGCGAGGAGGTCGCGCATGTCGCCGCCGGCACGCGCTGGTTCCACTGGTGCTGCGCCCGCGACGGCATCGATCCCGAAGCGACGTTCGCGACGCTTCTCGACGACTACATGAACGGCTCACTGCGCGGGCCGTTCAACCTCGATGCCCGCCGCGCGGCCGGCTTTTCGGAATCCGAACTCGTCTGGCTGCGGACGCTCGGCTGATTCTCAGCCTCCGCTGCTCGGCCGTTGGAGCGCACCTGGGCGCGATTGGGTGCTTGTCGCGAGCAGCTGATCGCGCCCAGGTGCGCTCCAACAGGGTCGCGTCAGGGTGTGTTACCGCTTGCCGCGATGCGGTCAGGACGAAGTCAGTCCGCGCAGTTCCGTCGATTCACCGTCGATGCGAAGCACCGACCCGTGGTCGTACCAGTCGCCCAGCACGATGCGCTGGGCGGGTGCGCCGTCGAGCGCGAAGTCGTGGATGGCCGGCCGGTGCGTATGGCCGTGCACCAGGCGTACGACGCCGGCATCGCGCATCGTCGCTTCGACCGCGCCCTGGTTGACGTCCATGATCGTCTCGTCGATGCGGCCGGTGCGCGACTTGCTGTCGCTGCGCGCCTTGGCGGCGAACGCGCGACGAGCCTCCAGCGGCATCGAGAGGATCTGTCGCTTCCAGGCGTCGGTGCGCACCTGCGCGCGCACCGCCTGGTATTCGACGTCGTCGGTGCAGAGCACGTCACCGTGCATCAGCAGGGTCGGGACGCCTTCGATCGTGTGCACGGTGCCATCGTCGAGCAATTCCATGCCCGCCCGTTCGGCGAACGACTCGCCGAGCAGGAAATCGCGGTTGCCGACCATGAAGTAGACCGGCACGCCCGCGTCGCGAAGGCCGCGCGTCGCGGTCGCGATGCGCGCGGGCAGTTCCGCGTCGTCGTCGTCGCCGATCCAGGCTTCGACCAGGTCGCCGAGGATGTAGAAGGCATTCGCGCCGCGCGCCTCGTCGGACGCGAGGAAGCGCTCGAAGAGGGCGGTGATGTCGGGCCGGGCGTCGTCGAGGTGCAGGTCCGCGATGAACAGCGTGCTCATGCCGGCTTCGACGACGTCGCCGCGGGCTTCTTCTCGCCCTTCTTCGGCTCGGAGGCCTTCGCCGGCGTGGCCGTCGCGGGGGCGGCCTTGGCCGGAGGACCGGCGGTGGCGGCACCGGCGGGCGCCGGCTTGTCCTCGCCCACGACACTCGCGGAATCGATGATCACCAGGGGATTCGGCACGTCGCCGACGAAAGGGCCCTGCGGACGCGTGGGCAGCTTGGCGATCTTGTCGATGGTATCCATGCCGGCGACGACCTTGCCGAACACGGCGAAGCCCCAGGTCATGCCGCTCTGGTTGCTGACGTAATCCAGACGACGGTTGTCGACCAGATTGACGAAGAACTGCGAGGTGCCGGAATTGGCGTCGGTGCCGCGCGCCACGGCGACGGTGCCGCGCAGGTTCGACAGCCCGTTGTCTGCCTCGCTCGGGATGGCCGCACGCGTGCGGCGCTGGGTCAGGTCGCGGCTGTAGAGGCCACCCTGCACCATGTACCCGTCGACCACGCGGTGGAAGACCGTGCCGTCGTAGAAGCCGTCGCGCACGTACTGGAGGAAGTTCGCGACGCTCTTCGGGGCTTTCTCGGGGAACAGCTCCAGCGTGAAGTCGCCCTGCGTCGTGTGCATGACGACGCGCGGATGCTCGACCGCCGCAGGCGCCGATGCCGCGGGCCGGGCCGCCTGCTGCGCGAGCGCGGCGACGGGCAGGGCGAGGAAGACGCTGGCAAGTACGGCTCTGAACATGGGTGACCGGTCGTGACGCTGGAACGATCCCGCCATGATACCCCCCTTCGCGGGTGCGATCGCCCTCATTCGGTCACGATCTCCAGCTCGAGGCCCAGTTCGGCCAGGGGCTCACGCTCCTGCTCCAGGTCGGCCTCGGTCAACGGATGCTGGTCGAGCCAGTCCGCCGGGAGGGACAGGCGCAGCCGCTGGCGCGTCGCCACCACGCGGATCCTGGGCAGGGCTTCGGCCCGGCGCGCGCGACGGAAGAGGACGGCGAGGCGCAGGATGGCCGTGATATGCCGGGCCAGCACGCGGTAGCGCACGGGCAGGGCGGAGATCGTGGATTTCTCGGGCTTGCGCCGGTGCGACTCCACGATCGCGGCGAGCAGCTGCTGCTCCTGGCGCGAGAAGCCGGCCATGTCCGCGTGCTTGAGGATGTAGGCGCCATGACGCTGGTGCTGGCTATGGGCGATGGCGAGTCCCAGTTCATGCACGCGCGCCGCCCACGAAAGCCATTCGCGCGCGTCGTCGTCGAGCTTCCAGACTTTCGCCAGCTGATCGAACAGCGACAGCGCGGTGGTTTCGACGCGACGCGCCTGCGCGCGATCGACGCCGTAACGCGCGGCCAGCGAATCGATGCTGGCCATGCGCGGGTCCGTGCCGGCCGAACGGCCGATCAGGTCCCACAGCAGGCCTTCGCGCATCGAGCTTTCCGATACCCGCAGGCGATCGATGCCCAGCGCGTCGAACGCGGCCTCGAAGATCGCCACGCCGCCGGCGAAGACTTCCGCGCGATCGTCGGCGAGGCCGGGCAGCTTCAGCGTCGCGGAGGAGCCCTGCTCGATCAGCGCCTCGCGGATCGCGGCGAGCGACTCCGGCGTGATGCCGTCCTCGGAGAGCTTCATCGCGCGAACGACGGCACCGATGGCCTTCGCCGTGCCGGACGAACCGTAGGCGTCACCCCAGCCGGCTTCGCGATAGTCCTCGGAAAACTGCTGCAGCAGCACGCCGATCTCGCGCCGCGCGCGCTGCCAGCGCTTGCGCGTGATCTTGCCGCCGGGAAAGAAGCGCAGTGTGGAGGCGATGCAACCGACCTGCACGCTTTCCGTCAGCACCGGCGACGTGCCGCGGCCGATGATGAACTCCGTGCTGCCGCCGCCGATGTCGATCACGAGGCGGTGGTCGCGCGACGCCGGCAGGTCGTGCGCGGCACCGAGGAAGATCAGGCGTCCTTCCTCGCGTCCCGAGACGATTTCCACGGGATGGCCAAGCGCGGCCTCGGCGGCCGAGAGGAATGCGTGCGGCGAGGCGAGCCGGCGCACCGTGTTCGTCGCCACGGCACGCACGTGCAGGGCGGGAATGCCGGCGATCCGTTGGCCGAAACGGGCGAGGCTCGCGAGCGCCGCGGCGCGGTGGCTGGCGTCGAGCGTGCCGTCGGGGCGCAGGCCGACCGCCATGCGCACGGAGTCGCGGAGGCGATCGATCACCCGGGGTTCGCCGTGTTCGTAGCGCGCCACCACCATGTGGAAGCTGTTGGAGCCGAGGTCGACGGCGGCAAGGAGCTCGCCTTCGTTGATCTGCGATTTAGCTGTCGGTGCCAAGGGGAAATGTCCGCAGCGGGCTATCGGTTGATTCTGGCATGGGGTCAGGGCTTGCGTGCAAGCGAGCGATCGTGGGAAGGACGGGCTTTCGGCATCGCCGATAGCGCGAAAAGCAGCAGGCAGAGAAAGCCGAAGACCCAGTAGTCCGCGGGCGCCGGACCCCACCAGTGCCGGTGCCAGGGCACGTCGACCGGGTCGAAGCGCGCGAGCCCGAAGGCCGGGTTGAGGACGAACCACAGGCCGTCCTCGGCCACCCAGAACAGCATCACGCAGGCGATGGCGCGCACCTGGGCCCGCCAGCTCCAGAAGCCGCGGAACACCATCGGAAAGTGGAAGAACAGGGCGATGAACGGGAACACCCAGGCGTGGTAGCCCGTCATCGCGCGGCCGCCCCAGAGCAGGTCGAGCAGCCAGTGATTCTCCACCCGCCAGGTCGGCAGGCTGCTCGCCCAGCCATGCGGGCCTTCGATCTCGATCTCCACGTGGGCGAACAGGAAGGCGAGCAGCAGCGTGAACAGGAATGTGGCGGCGACGGACGCCACGCGCCGTCCGGGAGAATGGATCATGCGGCGTCCAGGTGGGCGATGACGGTGTGGATCACGTCGCGCGCGGCGTGGGGCCGTCCGATCGCGCGTGCCCGCTCCGCCATCGCGGCGAGTCGCGGCGGGTCGGCGCGCAGCTGGCCGATCCGCCAGGCCAGCGCGACGGCGTCGATCGCCTTCCACGCGGCGCCCTGTTCGAGAAGATAGTCGGCGTTGCGTTCTTCCTGGCCGGGGATCGGCGCGTTGACGATCATCGGCAGGCCCATCGCGAGGCATTCCGACGTGGTCAGGCCGCCGGGCTTCGTGACGGCGAGATCGCAGCAGGCCATGAGCCGCTCGACGTGCCGCGTGAAGCCCTGCGGGAACAGGCGGTCCGGGTAGCGCGTGGCGGCCAGCGTGCGCAGCCGTTCGAGCATCGCGGTGTTCCGCCCCGCGAGCACCACCAGCTGGAAGCCGTCGCTGTCCGTGAGGAGCGCTTCGGCGAGTTCGTCGAGCGCGCCGACGCCGGCCCCGCCACCCATCACGAGGTAGGCGGGCCGATCGGGGTCGAGACCGAACGAGGCGGCGAGCGCGCGCCGGTCGTGCGCCTGGGCGAACGCCGGCATGATCGGTATCCCGGTGGTGTGCACGCGTTCCGGTGGGAGGCCGACGGCGGCCATGCGCCGGGCGATCTCGGGACTGGCCGCGAAGTAGCCCGCCATGCCGGGGATGATCCACATGCGGTGCAGGTCGAAATCGGTGACCTGCAACCAGACCGGTGCCTCGATGCGGCCCTTGCGTTTCTGCCGGGCGAGCATCTCGGCGGGAAGGAAATGAGTGCAGACGATGGCGTCCGGCGCGAAGGCGGCGATCGCCGTGCGCAGGCGGCGCGTGTGCAGGCGCTCGATGGTGCGGCGCATGCGCTCGGTCACGGCATCCGGCCGCGTGTCGTCGGTGATGCGATAGAGCATGCCCCACAGCTGCGGATGCCGCGTGATGAGGCGCAGGTAGAAATCGGCGTAGATGCGGCGGAAGCTCGACGGGACGTAATCCATGACATCGAGGTGCCGCGCTTCGACGTCGTGGCCTTCGGCGGCAAGAGCGGCCACGCTGGCCTCCAGCGCCTCGGCGGCGCGCACGTGTCCCGCTCCCGCGGATACCGACAGGAGCAGGATGCGCTTCGTCATCCGCTATAGGCCGCGAGCAGCGCCTGCTGGGCGCTATGCGGCGCCTCGCCGCGGCCGGGATGGCTGCGCGTGTAGCGGCCGTCGCTGCCGAGCAGCCACGCCTGCGTGTTGTCGCGCAGGTAGTTGTCGAGTGTTTCGTCGTAGACGCGGCGCGCGAGTTCGGGATCGAGGATCGGCACGCCGATCTCGATGCGCCGCATGAGGTTGCGCTCCATCCAGTCCGCGCTCGCGCAATACAGCTCGGGTGCGCCGTCGTTGCCGAACCAGTACACGCGGCTGTGCTCGAGGAAGCGGCCGATGATCGAGCGCACGCGGATGTTCTCGGACACGCCGGGGATGCCCGGACGCAGCGTGCAGGCGCCACGGATGATGAGGTCGATCTGCACGCCGGCGACCGACGCGCGATACAGCGCCTCGACGACGTGGGCTTCGTTGAGCGCGTTGAGCTTCGCGACGATGCGGCCGGGCCGGCCGTTGGCGGCGTGTTCGATCTCGCGTTCGATCTTCGCCATGACGCTGCTGTACAGCGTGAACGGCGAATGCAGCAGGCGCTTCAGCTGGATCATGGGACCCAGGCCCGAGAGCTGCTGGAACACCTTGTGGATGTCCTCGCCGATCTCGGCGTCGGCCGTCATGAGGCCGATGTCGGTGTAACCGCGGCTGTTGCCCTGGTGGTAGTTGCCCGTGGACAGGTGCACGTAACGGCGCAGGCCGCTGCCTTCGCGACGCACGATGAGCAGCATCTTCGCGTGCGTCTTGTAACCCACGACGCCGTAGACCACCTGCACGCCGGCCTCCTGCAGGCGGTTGGCCAGCCCGATGTTGGCCTCCTCGTCGAAGCGCGCGCGCAACTCGATGACGACGGTGACGTCCTTGCCGTTGCGCGCGGCCTCGACCAGCAGGTCGACCAGCGGCGAATCCTTGCCGGCGCGATACAGCGTCTGCTTGATCGCCAGGACGCCCGGGTCCTGCGACGCGCGGCGCAGCAGCTCCACCACGGACGCGAAGGATTCGTACGGATGGTGCAGCAGCACGTCGCGCGTGCCGAGCACGTCGAACTCGTTCACGCCTTTCTCGAACGCGGGCAGCAGTCGCGGCGTGAAACGCGGGAACTTCAGTTCCGGCCGGTCGATCTGGTCGTAGACGAGCCCGGCGCGGATGATGTTCACCGGGCCGTCGCAGCGATAGACGTCGGCTTCCTCCAACTGGAAGTTCGCGATCAGCATGTCGGTGATCGCGCGCGGGCAATCCTCGCCCACCTCCAGGCGCACCGGTCGCGCGTAGCCGCGTCCGGCGAGCTCTTCGCTCAGGGCGCGCGCGAGGTTCTCGACCTCCGCTTCCTCCACCACCAGTTCGCTGTTTCGCGTCACCCTGAACTGGTACGCGGCGCAGACCTGGAAGCCGGGGAAGATCTCGTCGGCGAAGGCCTGAAGTACCTCGGCGAGGAAGACGAAGTCGCCGTCGCCGCCGGAGACCTCGGCGGGGATGTGGATGATGCGCGGCAGGGAGCGCGGCGCGCGCACCAGCGCCATGTGGCCTTCGCGACCGAACGCGTCGCGGCCCTTCAGCACCACGGCGAGGTTCAGCGTCTTGTTGAGGATGCGCGGGAACGGATGCGCGGGATCGAGCCCGAGCGGCGAGAGCACCGGCATGATCTCGTTCTGGAAATAACCCAGCAGCCAGCGGCGCTGCTTGTCGCTCCAGGTGTCGCGCGTGAGGAAGCGGATGCCGTCGGCGGCGAGCGCCGGCTGCAGTTCCTCGCGCCAGATGGTGAACAGCTCGTCCACGAGTTCCAGCGTGCGTTCGCGGATGCGCGTGAGGATTTCCGTGGACGACAGGCCGTCGGCGCCGGGGATGGCCGCGCCGAGCGCGTGCTTGTGCTTGAGCACGGCCACGCGCACTTCGAAGTATTCGTCGAGGTTGTTGCTGACGATCGTGAGGTAGCGCAGCCGCTCCAGCACGGGGACGTCGGGATCGCGCGCCTGCGCCAGCACCCGGAAGTTGAATTCCAGCGCCGCGAGCTCGCGGTTGATGTAGAGCCCGGGGGCGCCGAGGTCGATGTCGCTCATTCGTTTGGCCACGCGCTTCATGACAGCCGATGGTGTCTCATCCGCGATCATGCCGGAAAGCGGCGATGCAGCAAGCCCCGGAACCATCGGCCGCCCCCGCCTACGGGTGCTGCCCCGCGGCTTCCTGCAGGCGCGTGCCGTCGAGCAGGCGATCGCTGCCGAAAACACAGGCGAACGTCGAACCCTTGCCGGGCTCGCTCTCGATCACGAGCCGGGCCTGGTGCAGGTTCAGCACGTGCTTGACGATCGACAGGCCGAGGCCGGTGCCGCCCGAGTCGCGCGAGCGGCTCGACGAGACGCGATAGAACCGTTCCGTGAGTCGCGCGATATGCGCGGCGGGAATGCCGAAACCGGAATCCTGCACCGCGAACCGGGCGCCGTCGTCGGTGCCCGTCCAGCTAATGGCGATGCGGCCGCCGGTCGGCGTGTAACGCACGGCGTTGCTCACGAGGTTGGAGAACGCGCTGTGCAGGTCCTTCGGCGAGCCGAGCAGGTCGTACGACGTGGCGATGTCGAGCGTCACGGTGTGCCGCCCCTGGCTCAGGGCTTCGGCCTCCTTGCGCAGGCTCGCCAGCAGCGGTGCCATCTGCACCTGTTCGTCGGCCACGTGGTCCTGCGTTTCCAGGCGCGACAGGGTCAGCAGGTCCTCGACGATCTGGCCCATGCGCTTGGACTGCGCGCGCATCTCGTCGAGTACCGGCGCGAGTTCGGGGACGTCCTCGGGATCGAGCAGCTCGAGGTAGCCGTGGATCACGGTCAGCGGCGTGCGCAGCTCGTGCGAGACGTTCGCCACGAAGTCGCGGCGGATCTGTTCGAGGCGGGTGAGGTGGCTGGTATCGCGCGCGAGCAGCAGGCGCTGGCGGCTGCCGAAGGGCAGCAGCGTCGCGGTCACGTGGCGGTTCGGATGACCCGGCGCCGTCGCGTCGTTGAGCGGCTCGCGGCCACCGTCGGCCAGCCAGTCGGCGAGCTCCGAGTTGCGCAGCAGGTCTTCGATAAGGCGGCCGCGATCGCGCGGACGCTTCAGGCCGAGCAGGTCCTCGGCCGCATGGTTGAACCAGCGCACGTGCCAGGAGTGATCCAGCAGGACCACCGCGTCGGGCAGGGTTCCGGCCGCGCTGCGCAGGTCGCGCAGGCGGGAAGCGATTCGACGGGTGCGGGTCATCAGACGGTCATGTTCGGAGCGGGTCGACGCGGACGGCTGCAACATTGGCCGCGTTTTGTGACGGAACAGCGACAGCAGCACGACGGTTTCCAGCAGCGCGACGAGGGTCACGCCGGCAAGCGGCGCGCCCGCGAGCGCACCGAATCCCGCGCCCGCCGCCAGGAGGGCGAGGCACGCGGCGGGCAGGCGCCAGGAAGCGAGGAAGCGGTCGAGCATGGAAAGGGCCGGTGACGGTCTGGTGGATCGCACCATAGCGCGCCCGGCCCGCGAATACCTAGGTGTTCGCGGAGAACCGGTAACCGGCGCCGCGGACGGTCTGGACCATGTCGTCCAGCTTCCAGGGTTCCAGCGTCTTGCGCAGGCGACGGATGTGGACGTCGACCGTGCGTTCCTCGACGTAGACGCTGCCGCCCCAGACGTGGTCGAGCAACTGGGCACGCGAGTAGACGCGCTCGGGGTGCGTCATGAAGAAGAACAGCAGGCGGTATTCGGTGGGGCCGATGGGCACGGCGTCGTCGCCGGCGAAGACGCGGTGCGCCGGACCGTCGATGCGCAGGCCGCCCAGCTCGACGACGCCGGAGCCGTCGTCACCCTGGCTGCGGCGCAGGACGGCCTTGATGCGGGCGATCAGCTCGCGCGTGGAGAAGGGCTTGATGACGTAGTCGTCGACCCCGGCCTCCAGGCCGTTGACGCGATCCATCTCCTCGCCGCGCGCGGTGAGCATGATGATCGGAATCTCTCGCGAGAGTTCCTCCCGGCGCAGGCGCCGGGCCAGCTCCAGACCGCTGGTGCCGGGGAGCATCCAGTCGAGCAGGATCAGGTCGGGGACCCGCTCGGAGATGGCCATCTGTGCGGCGCGGGCGTCGGCGGCGTGCGCCGCGTCCATGCCCGCCTTGCGAAGCGCGAAGGCGACCATGTCGCGAATCGAAGCCTCGTCTTCCACGATAAGGATGCGTTTGTGCACGCTGGGGCCGCTCATTGGCTATGACGGTCATATTGCAGCCATGCTGTGTTACACGGCAATGACAATCGTCACAATTGTCCGGAACCTCTTACTGGCTCCGGCCGTCGGGGTTGTCGTCGGTGCTGACCCGGCGCTTGCGTAGCTCCAGCAGCAGGGGCGTCAGGTCGCTGATCCGGGCCTGGATGCGGGAGCGCTGGTAGTAGTCGAGGTCGTCGCGCTTCAGGAGCCGCTTGAGCTGCTCCATGGCGTCGAACGGCCGCCCGGCAAGGTAGGCGCTGTCCGCATAGGCTTCGGCGGCGCGCACGGTGTCGCCGGAGCGCTCGCTGGCCCGCGCGAAGGTGCGGAAGATCTCCGGATCGTCGCTGTCGTCGAGCATGGGCCTGAGCAGGCTCGTGGCTGCGCGCGCGTCGTCTGCCCGGCCGGTGTCCGCCAGCGCTTTCGCGTAGCCCAGGGTCACGGCGCGGTTCCGGGGCGAGTTGGCGTGCAGCGCCTTGTAGATCGCCATGGCGTCGCCGTGCCTGCCGGCGTCGACGTACGCGTCGGCCATCGCCAGGCGGATGACGACGTTGTCGGGCTGCTGCGCGAGCAGCGGTTGCAGCTGACCGATGGCCTGGGCGCCGCGGTTCGAGCGGATGAGCGCCACCGCGTAGCCGTAGCGGTTCGCGGCGGTGTCGAAATCCTTCCGTTCCAGGTTCGTGGCGTAGTACGCGGCCAGCTTCTGGACATCGCCGGACAGCACGCGATCGCGCTCGCGCATGAGCGCGTAGGTATCGGCGACACTGTCCTTCGCCACCTTGGCGCCGGCGGAGATCAGGGTCGTGGGATCCTTGACGAACAGCACCGGGGCGGTGGATTTCTCCCAAGTCGCCTTGTCGATGGTGGGCAGCGGCGGCCGGTTCGCGATCCGCTCCTCCAGCACGCGCGCCCGCGCCCGCGCGTCGCTGATGCGGTCCAGGGTGACGGGGTGGGTCTGCAACAGCGCCGGCAGGGCTTCCTCGCCTTCGCCGACGCGCATGGTGTCCTGCATGCGGCCGAAGAAGTCGGCCATGGCGTCGGGATCGTAGCCCGAGTTCGCGAGCGTCTGGATGCCGACGCGATCGGCCTCGATCTCGTCCTTGCGCGTGAAGTTGATCTGCCGCTGCAGGAGCAGGCCCTGGCCGCCCATCAGCACCGCGGGCGCGGCATCGCCCGCGCCGCCGCCGGCGCCCGCCGCGATGGCGCCGAGCAGGACGAGGGCCATCAGGGGCGCGTTCTTCTTGGAATCCTCGAATGCCCGATACAGGTGGTTCTGCGTGATGTGCCCGATTTCGTGCGCGATGACGCCCGCCAGCTCGGCCTCGCTGGTGGTGATGTTGATCAGGCCGGCGTTCACGCCGATGTAGCCGCCCGGCGCGGCGAACGCGTTGATCTGGGTGTCGCGGACGATGAAGAACTGGAAGTGGTCCTTCGGCCGGTCGCTCGCCGCGACGAGGCGGAACCCGAGGTCGTTGATGTACTGGTCGAGCAGGGCGTCGTCGACCGTGAGGTCGAGAGCGTGCATCTGGCGGAGCATCATCGCCCCGTACTGATCGGCCTCGCGGGGGCTGATCAGGGCGTTCGCCGAGCTGCCCAGATCGGGCAGGCGGACGGCGTCCTGCGCCCCCGCGACGAGCGTGACGAGGGCGGTGGCGGCGGCGAGGGCGAGGCGGGAGAACGAGGGGCGCATAGGTTCGGCGACGATACCATCACTTAACGATGAGTCGACCTCCACGCCGGAGGCGCTCGGATCGCATTGGACCGCGGCGCTGCCCAACGGTTCGTCCGCCTTGTAAAATGGGCGCCAAACCGTCATTTAGCGGTCATCCGGTTTCAGGAAACCCTCCCATGTCCACCCCCGACATCACCATCTATTCCACCGCCGTCTGCCCCTATTGCGTCGCGGCGAAGAACCTCCTGAAGGCCAAGGGCCTGGCCTGGAACGAGGTGCGCATCGACATGGATCCGGCACAGCGCGACGTCATGCTCGAAAAGAGCGGCGGCCGCCGCACGGTGCCCCAGATCTTCATCAACGGCACGCACGTGGGCGGCTTCGACGACCTGGCGGCCGCCGACCGTAACGGCCGCCTGGCCGAAATCCTCGAGGCGGCGCACTGATGGCCGGCGATCGCGTCGAGGAATTCACCGCGTTCCGCAAGCGCATGAACGAGCGGATCCTCGGTGAGGACAATCAGGTCGTCCGCCGTTTCTTCGCCCTGGACACCCAGACCTACCGGGCTGGCGCGCTGGACGTGAAGACCAAGGAAATGCTCGGTCTGGTCGCCTCCATGGTGCTGCGCTGCGACGACTGCATCAGCTACCACGTCGCCCAGTGCAAGGAAGCCGGGGTGAATCGCGACGAGTTCTTCGAAGTGTTCAGCGTCGGCCTCGTCGTGGGCGGCTCGATCGTGATCCCGCACTTGCGTCGCGCGGTCGATTTCCTCGATTCGCTCGAGGGCGAAGCCCCGGCGGACGCGGCGGCCTGCGAGGACCATCCGGCCGCCTGAGCCGCAGTGAACCTTGAAGGAAGCGGGCCGGATCGCCGATAATTGGGCGATTTTCCTCCCCGCGCGCGTCCCCGGCGCGCATGCGACCCGCTTTCCTCCAGGAGTTACCCCATGAGCAAGACCATTGCCGTTATCCCCGGCGACGGCATCGGCCCCGAGATCATGGACGCGACCATCCGCGTCCTCGATGCCCTCGACTGCGGCCTGACCTACGACTACGTGGATGCCGGCGTGGTGGCCCTCGAGAAGCACGGCGACCTGCTCCCGCAGGGCACGCTCGATGCGATCGCCAAGCACAAGGTGGCGCTGAAGGGCCCGCTGACCACGCCGATCGGCGGCGGTTTCACCTCGATCAACGTCACCCTGCGCCGCAAGTTCGACCTCTACGCCAACGTGCGTCCGGCGATCAGCTTCCCGGGCACGAAGGCGCGTTACGACAACATCGACATCATCACGGTCCGCGAGAACACCATGGGCGCGTACATGGCCGAGGGCCAGACGCGTGAGGGCGAGGGCGAGAACGAGGTCGCCGTGTCCGTGATCCGCAACACGCGGCCGGGCATGGAGCGCATTTGCCGCTACGGCTTCGAGATGGCCCGGCAGAAGGGCCGCAAGAAGGTCACGGCCGTGCACAAGGCCAACATCATGAAGACCTCGTCGGGCCTGTTCCTCGACGTGGCGCGCGAAGTGGCGAAGGACTTCCCGGACCTCGAGTTCCAGGAAATGATCGTCGACAACGCCTGCATGCAGCTGGTGATGAACCCGTACCAGTTCGACGTGATCGTCACCACCAACCTGTTCGGCGACATCCTCTCCGACCTCTGCGCGGGTCTCGTCGGCGGCCTGGGCCTCGCCCCGGGCGCGAACATCGGCAAGGACGCGGCGATCTTCGAGGCCGTCCACGGTTCGGCACCGGACATCGCCGGCCAGAAGAAGGCCAACCCGTGCGCGCTGCTGCTCGCCGCGGCCGACATGCTCGATCATCTCGGCATGGTGGCCAAGGGCACGCGCCTGCGCGCCGCGATCAGCGACGTCATGAACGCCCGCGACCGCACGACGCCCGACGTCGGTGGCACCGGCACGACCGATACCTTCGGCGATGCCATCGTCGAGAGGATCAAGGCCACGGCCTGATCGCAACGAAGAAAACCCCGCGAAAGCGGGGTTTTTCTTGTCCGGTCAACCCCGGAAGAAGGGGTACGGTGCGAGGAAGATCAGCCAGACCATCAGCACGATGCCGATGTACTTGGCGACGCGGAAGAGCTTCGGGTTGGCTTTCTTGAAGCGCCGCGTGCGCTCGCGGCCACGCTGGTTCAGCGCGAACATGCGATTGACGAAGCCGACCTGCTCCTTGCCGTCGTCGCTGTTCGGCGACGCGGTGATCGAGCCCATGAAGGCGCCGACGCGCTTGTTGATCGCCGTCATCATGCCGCTTTTCAGCGGGCGCTCGACATCGGCGAAGAGGATCACGCGCGTCTGGTCGGTGCGGTTCTCGGCCCAGTGCACGTAGGTCTCGTCGAAGACGACGTCCTTGCCGTCGCGCCAGGCGTGCATCTCGCCGTCGACGAAGATGCGGCAGTCGTCCGAGTTCGGCGTGATGAGGCCGAGGTGGTAGCGCAGGGAGCCGGCGAAGGGATCGCGGTGCGGGTTGAGCTTGCTGCCGGGCGGCAGCAGCGCGAACATCGCCGCCTTCACGCTCGGGATCGAGTTCAGCAGCTTCACCGTTTCCGGGCAGAGGGCTTCGGCGGAGGCGAGCGGCTCGCCGTACCACTTCAGGTAGAAGCGCTTCCAGCCCTGCTTGAAGAACGAGTTGAACGAGGCGTCGTTGTGCTTTTCCGCCGAGCGGATGAACCCCTCGTCGAAGAGGTGCATCGCTTCCTCGCGGATGACCTGCCAGTTGTTCTGCAGCAGGTCGAGTTGCGGGAATCCGCGGCGATCGAGGATCGGGCGCGCCGGCACCGCGGAGAACGCGTACATCAGCAGGTTGTACGGAGCGAAGATCGCCGAGTGATCCACCAGCTGGCGATCGAAGCGCAGGCGCGAGCGGCCGCGCAGGTGCACGAGCAGGACGCACAGCGTGAAGAGGATCAGGATGTACAGGACGATGAAGCGCGGCCCGAGGAAATTCATGGGGTTGGACTCGAGGGTGACGGGCGATATCTGGGGCCCCGGGGGCCGGTATCAACGCCGATAGGATACTCCGCGCTCAATGTCCGAGCACGTGGACGGCGCTCGCGCCTGGCCGCCAGCCGCGCCGGAACGCCTTGTCCACCCACGCGATCGCCGCGCGGACGGACGCGTGCGGCGATTTGCCTCGCGCGAGGCCCGCCGCCACGGCGGACGCGAGCGTGCAACCGCTTCCGTGGCCTTCGATCGGCAGGCGAGGATGGCGCACCTCGAACATGCCGTGGGCGTCGTAAAAGCGGTCGACGACCTCCGCCCCGCGCCCATGCCCGCCTTTCAGCAGTACCGCACGTGCGCCGAGGGCCAGCAGGTCGGCCCCGGCCGCATCGATGTCACGCCCCAGCGCCCTGCCGAGCAGCGCTTCGGCTTCGGGCAGGTTGGGGGTCAGGACGTCCGCCAGAGGAATGAGGCGGGTCAGCAGCGTTTCCATGGCGTCGTCGTCGAGCAGGCGCGCGCCGGTGGTGGCGACCATCACAGGGTCGACGACGAGCCAGGCGGGCTTCCGCCGCCGAATCTGGGCCGCGACGTGGCGTGTGACGGCGGCGCTCCCCAGCATGCCGGTCTTCACCGCGGCGATGGGGAAGTCGTCGAAAACGGTTTCGATCTGGCTGCGGACGTGCGCGAGCGGTAGCGCATGGATCGCCGTGACCCCTCGGGTGTTCTGGGACGTGACGGCGGTGATGGCGGTCAGGCCATGCGCGCCGAGCGCGTGGAACGTCTTCAGGTCGGCCTGGATCCCGGCACCGCCGCCCGAGTCGGAGCCTGCGATGGTGAGAATGTTGGGTTTCGCGGGATGCATGGTGGGACAGCATAGCGGGGCGCCGCGGGGTTTCATGCAGGTGGTCGCCGTGGATACCGGCGTACGCCGGTACCCACGTCCCCGGTCCATGGCAGGCGGTCTTTCTCACAAGAGGCTTTCGTACAGATCGGCCCAGGCGGGATTTTCCGCTTCGATCAGTTCCAGCTTCCATGCGCGCCGCCAGCGCTTCAATGCCTTTTCGCGGCGGATGGCCGATTCCATCGTCACGTGCGGCTCGAACCAGACGAGCCGGGTCACCCCGTAGCGACGGGTGAACCCGTCGACGTCGGCGTGTCGATGCTGCCAGATGCGCTGGACGAGCCGGCTGGTGACGCCGACATACAGGGTTCCGCGGTATCCGCTTGCCAGTACGTACACACAAGGATGCCGTTCCACGTCCCGCTGCCTCCATGCAGTGCGGCGCGGGCTTCATGCCCGCGCCGTGGCTTTCCTTTTACAACGCTTCGGACGCGAAATCCGCCAGCCTGGATCGCTCGCCGCGCTTCAGCGTGATGTGTCCCGAGTGGGCCCACAGCTTGAAGCGATCGACCGCGTAGGTGAGGCCGGAGGTGGTTTCCGTCAGGTAGGGCGTATCGATCTGCTCCACGTTGCCGAGGCAGACGATCTTCGTTCCCGGGCCGGCGCGCGTGATCAGCGTCTTCATCTGCTTCGGCGTGAGGTTCTGCGCCTCGTCGATGATGAGGTAGCGGCTGAGGAACGTGCGGCCGCGCATGAAGTTCAGCGAGCGGATCTTCACGCGCGACGCGAGCAGGTCGTTCGTCGCCTGCCGTCCCCACGAGCCGCCTTCTTCCGGATTGGCGAGCACTTCCAGGTTGTCGGTCAGCGCGCCCATCCAGGGCGTCATCTTTTCTTCCTCCGTGCCGGGGAGGAAGCCGATGTCCTCGCCGACGGACACGGTGGCGCGCGTCATGATGATCTCGCGGTAGCGCTGCTGGTCCATCACCTGGGCGAGACCGGCGGCGAGCGCGAGGAGCGTCTTGCCGGTGCCCGCGGTGCCGAGCAGGGTGACGAAGTCCACGTCGGGATCCATCAGCAGGTTCAGGGCGAAGTTCTGCTCGCGGTTGCGCGCCGCGATGCCCCAGACGCCGTGTGCCGCGTGGCTGTGGTCGTCGAGCAGCACGAGCTTCGCCTTGCGCGCGTCCTCGTCGCCGCGGATCTCCAGCACCCGCAATTCGACGTCGTTCTCGCCCGGCATGTACAGGCACTGGTTCGGATACCACGACTCGTCGTCGTGCACGTCGAGTTCGTAGAACGTGCGGCCGCGTTCGTTCCACGAGCGCACTTCGGGATGCCTGTTCCAGAAATCCTCGGGGAGCGCATCGGAGCCGGTGAAGAGCAGGGCGAAATCGTCGAGCGCGCGATCGTTCTCGTAATCCTCGGCGGTGATGCCGTAGATCGACGCCTTGATGCGGAGGTTGATGTCCTTGGTGACCAGGATGACCGGGCGGTCGGGGAACTGGTCGCGAAGGTCGATGACGGAAGCGAGGATCTGGTTGTCGGCCTTGCCGTTGCCGTGGCTCGTGCGCTGCTGGAAGAACAGGCGCCCGACCGCGCCGCGCTTGAGCTTGATGCCTTGCGGATTGACCAGTTCGAGGCCATCGCGGATGCCCTGGCCGCCGCCGCGCTCGATCAGTTCGTTGAGGAAGCGGCTGACCTGTCGGCCGTTGCGCGAGACTTCCGAGCCGCCTTTCTTCTTCTCGTCCAGTTCCTCCAGCACCGTCATCGGTATGAAGACGTCATGCTCCTCGAAGCGGAACAGCGACGTCGGGTCGTGCAGCAGCACGTTGGTGTCGAGGGCGTAGATGCGTTTGCTTCCGGTCATGCGGAAGTGACCTCATGGTGAGGTTGCAAAACCCGGCCGCACGGCGACGGCCGGGGGAGGGAGCCGCGGGACGCGGTATCCGTCACGCGGTGGGAACACTCTCTAGCACCGCCTGCGCGTGGCCGGGGATCTTGATGCCCCGCCACTCCGCGGCGAGCCTGCCGTCGGGATCGATCAGGAACGTGCTGCGTACGACGCCCATGTAGCGCTTGCCGTAGAGCACTTTCTCGTGGATGACGTCGAACGCCTTGCACCACGCCTCGTCGGCATCCGAGACGAGCGGGAAGGGGAGTTCGTGCTTCGTGGCGAAGTTCGCGTGCGAGCGCACGGAGTCGCGGGAGACGCCGATCACCTCGGCGTCGCGGGCCTGGAACGCCGCGTACAGATCGCGGAAGTCCTTCGCCTCGTTGGTGCAGCCGGGCGTGTTGTCCTTGGGATAGAAGAACACGACGACCCATCTGCCTTTCAGTGACGACAGCGACAGCGTGCCGCCGTCGCCGAGTGCGCCTTTCAGATTCGGAACCTTCTTGCCCTTGCCGGTCATGCGTTGCGTCCGCTCCTCCTTGCCGGGGTGTTCAGAACTTGACGGGATCCATGATGGCGTCGAGGTTCAGGCCATCGCACAGTTCGAGGAAATCGTCGCGCAGGGCGGCGATGTGCGTTTCCGCGGGGATGCCGATGGTGATCTGCGCCTGGAACATCTCGGCGCCGGTCTGCATCGCCTGGTAACGCATCGACGAGAGCTGCTCCACGCTGATGTCGCGGCGCGAGAAGAACTCGATGATCTTCACGAGGATGCCCGGCCGGTCGGCCGCAATCACCTCGACGAGGTAGGGCAGGAGGTGCGCCGTCGGCTCGCGCGGCGTGGTCCGGTAGTGGACGATCTGCAATTCCTCGTCGCGGGCGAGCTTGCCCAGCGAGGTTTCCAGCTTCGCCACGGCGTCCCAGGCGCCCGCGGCGAGCAGCATCACGGACGTGTCGTTGCCGATCGTGGAGACGCGCGCGTCGGCCAGGTTGCAGCCCGAATCGGCGATCCGCTTGGCCAGCGCGAGGATGGGCGCGCGGTGCGCCGGCGACAGCGTCGATATGAGGAGCTGGTTATCGGTGGCGGCGTTGCGTGCTGCGGAACGATTCAAGGCGTACTACCCATGGCGCGTCCCGCGGGGCGCGGAACCAACGCTTTGGGGGCAGCTTACTTGCCCGTATCGCGGACAGGCAAGACGCCGACGCCCGGAGGCGGCGAATCCTGCCGAATGGACTCCCCGGAAACGCCCCGGTAACATGCGAAGGGCTGATTTCACAACGGGTTCCACCTTGGATATCTCAGGAAGCATCACCGCGCTGGCGACGCCGTTCGCCGCCGACGGGTCCCTCGACCTGGACGCCTTCGGCCGCCTGCTCGACCAGCAGCTGGCCGGCGGCACGCAGGCGGTGGTCGTCGCGGGTTCGACGGGCGAATCGCATTTCCTGGAGCACGACGAATACGACCGCCTGCTCGCCTTCGCCGTGAAGCATGTGAGCGGCCGCATCCCGGTCATCGCCGGCACGGGCGAGGCGGGCACCGCGAAGACGATCGCCGCGACGCGCCGCGCGAAGGCGCTGGGCGCGGACGCCGCGCTGGTCGTGGCGCCGTTCTACGTGCGTCCGACGCAGGAAGGCATGCGCCGGCACTTCGTCGCCGTGGCCGACGAGGGCGGCCTCCCCGTCATCCTCTACAACGTGCCCCCGCGCACCGGCTGCGACATCGCGCCGGAAACGGTGGCGGTGCTGCGCGACCATCCGGGCATCATCGGCATCAAGGAAGCGCGTGGCGATGCCGGCCGCATCGCGGCCCTCGCGGAACTTATCCGTGCCGATTTCGTCTACCTCAGCGGCGACGACGGCTCGGCCCACGAGGCCATGCTGGCGGGCGCCGCGGGGACGATCTCCGTCGTGTCGAACCTGGTGCCTGGTCCGTTCCGCGCGATGTGCGATGCCGCCCGTTCGGGCGACGCGCAGCGCACGGCGATCGAGGTCGCCCGTCTCGCGCCGTTGATCGAGGCCCTGAACTGCGCCCCGAACCCCATCCCGGTCAAGGCCGGCCTGGCCGCTCTGGGGCTGGGTTCGGCCGCGCCGCGGCTGCCGCTGGTCGAGCTGGAATCCGGCCCGGCGCTGGCGACGCTGCGCGAAACCCTCGCGGCTCTGGCACCATTGGCCTCCGCTGCCTGAAACAATCTTCCCAACGGAACCGAAAGTTCATGAAGAAAACCTCGTACGCGCTGGTCGTCCCGGCACTGCTCCTCTCCGTCCTGGTCGTTTCCGGTTGCGGCGCGTTCCGCTCCAAGAAGGATTGGGAAAGGGCGCAGCAGGAAGCTCCGCTGGAGATCCCGCCGGGCCTCGATACCCCGTCGACCAGCGCCGCGCTCGTGATTCCCGATGTCGGTTCCGGTGCTGCCGGTGGCGCGTCGACCGCTCCGGCGGCCGCACCCGTCTCGGACGGCTTCGTGCTCGCCGACGACGCCGATGCCGCCTACCGCCGCATCGGCGAACTGCTGAGCGTCGGCGACCTGGGCAAGGTCACCGCCCATGACGACGCGACGCACACCTATCAGCTGGCCGTGAACCGCGGCAAGCCGGAAGGCCGCCCGGGCCTGTTCCGTCGCATGTTCGGCGGCGGCAAGAATGCGCCGCAGGATGCCGGCAACGGTTCCTCGGCGACGCAGGGCGGCACGCATGCGGTCTTGCTCACGATCAACGCCAGCGGCACGGGGAGCGAAGTGCGCGCACAGGGCGATGCCGATGGCGTGCGTCGCGTGATCGACGCGCTGAAGTCGCGCATGGGTAGCAAGTAAGCGACGCGTCGTTCGTCGCGCGACGAAAACGCCGCCTTCGGGCGGCGTTTTCGCGTCAGGGGTCATGGAATGTCGGGGTTCTGGTCCGATGGTTCGTAGTGGAAGGTCGCGCGTGCGTCGATCGATTCGGGCATGTCGAAGCGAATGATCGGCAGCCACTTGCCGGACGCCTCGCGGAAATCGGCCTGATCGAGGCGGGCGCTGTCGCGTCCGGATGTTCCGGACTGGTAGAAGAAGGCCTCCAGCGGGATCGTCGTGTGGATGTCCTGCGGCCACTGGCGGATGAGCAACTCGTTCCACTGGTTGAACGACGTGTCGCCAAGGCCGCGGATGGTGTCGATGAACATCGTGAAGTTCGCCGCGGTGTTCGCGTCGCCGATCGCGACAGGGATGCTGCACGAATACGCGTAGGGCGGCTCCGCCCGATAGTGCTCCACGTAGGCGGCAGCGGAATCGACCCCTATTTCGAAGCAGGGTGCGCTGGTGTCTGGATAACTGACATGCGCGCCGCAGCCGTTCCGGTCGCGGCGATCCGTCTGCGCATCGATCGGGTAGACGCATACGACCTCCATCTTGTGGTACGGATCGAGACGCGCCGCGCGGTCCGCGTAGAACAACGGGATCAGAACGAAACCGTGGGTGTAGCGGGCGAGAAAGAGGCTATGGAACTGCGCATCGTGTCGCAGCCATGAGAAAGACACCGTGCCCTTCGGGTTGTTGGGGTTCGGATTCCAGGCGTGATAGTCCGGGCTGTACACCGTGGCCCGGAACAGTATTCCCGAGCAAAGGACCACGGGGCGGTTCGGTCCGCCGCAATCGATCTGCGAGTCGTCGTAACGCTCTTGGAGATCGGTGGCGATTTTCTCGCCATAGGCATCGTCCTGGCTCACCGGCTCGTCGCCGTTGGCTCGCACCCAGCCGGGGTGAACTCGCTCGGCCGCGTGCCGGGGCAGGCAGCCCGACGTGGCAAGGGCGGTGACGAGGATGGCGAGCAGTAGCGGCGTCGCCGACCACAGCGAGCGGAAGCGCTTCCGTGACATGACTCCTCCCTGAGTATCGTCTCGTCCGATCGGGCGTCCGTGCCCTCGGCGCGTTTCCGGCGCGCCGCCCTGGCCGGATCACGGGATCGCCTGATCGGATTCGTGGTACTCGAAATGGGCTTCGCCGTTCGGCTCCCGCGGAAGGGTGACGCGGATGATGGGTCGCCAGATGCCTTTGCTGGTGACATAGAAGTCGTTCTGGTCGCCTTTCGAGTCCAGATGCCCATCCGTCCCGGCGAGGAAGATGAAGGACTCCAGCGGTATGGTCTTTTCCAGTCCGGTTTCCCACGTGGCGATGATGGCCTCGTCCTGACTTTCGAAGAACGCCCCGCGGTAGAGGTGCTGGACGTGCATCGCCTCCTTGAACAGGGCCGCCGAATTCGAGGTGCCGCTCACCATCGTGAATCCGCACGACTGATCGCGCTTGCTCGTCCCGGCGGGCGCGTCGTTGTAGTCTGCGAGCCACGCCGCACCGGTCAGGATCGGCGGATCCTTCTGCTGGCAAGGCACGCTTTCGGTCGGATGGTCGCGGTGCGGTCCGCAGCCGGCATCCGAGCGCAGGTCCGTGGCGCCGTCCATGGGGAAGTAGCACAGCACTTCCATCTCGAACTTGCCCTGGGGCAGGTGGAAGACCGGCCACACCGTGAACCCATGGTTGTAGCCGTACGCAAGCTTTATGTACGACGCGTCCCGACGAAGGAACGAGAATGAAACGCCACCCGGTTTGGTGCTGTTCGGGTTGGGATTCCAGGCATGGTAGGCCTCGCTGAATTTCCCCGTGCCTCGCAGCAGGATGCCGCTGCACAGGAAGACCGGCGTTCGCGGTCCGTCACAACTGGCGTTCAGTGGATCGCTGTCCAGCACGGCATCGAAACGTGCCTGCATCGCCGCCGCGGTGGCCTCTCCCTCAGCCGTGTGCGCGGCGCGCACCTCCTCCGACGGCGTCCGTCGCGGGTTCACGGCGCATCCCGCGGACGCGATGCAGAGCCCGAACAGAAATATGCGAGCGATCCGGTAAGTGGGCGAATTCATCGTGGCCTCCTGGCGGACGAACTTCCTTGCGGGTGCGGGTCGGCGGCTGGCGGTTCAGACGCTGCCACCCACCGACCTCCGTCCCGGGGGAGCGGATCCAAACCCCGGTGACTGCGCGCAGCTTCGCGCAGGAGCCCTCATGACCCAATAGCCCCTACGGTGTAGGGTGCTCATAAGCGGCCAGGGTACGAACGGGAGAGGGGGCGAATATCAGCCCGCGAGGAGCATCAGCGCTGCAGCAGGTCGATCTTGCCCGGCTTGTTTTCCCATTCTTTGGAATCCGGCAAGCCGTCCTTGCGCTCGGTGATCACCGGCCACTCCTTCGAGAGTTCGGCGTTAAGCGCCACGAACGACTCCTGGCCCGCGGGGACGTCGTCCTCGGGGTAGATCGCGTTGATGGGGCATTCCGGTTCGCAGAGGGTGCAGTCGATGCACTCGTCCGGATTGATCACGAGGAAGTTGGGGCCCTCGTGGAAGGCGTCCACCGGGCAGACCTCGACGCAGTCCGTGTATTTGCACTTGATGCAGTTGTCGGTAACGACAAAGGTCATGCGAACGGTTCGGCGCCGGGGTAAAGATGGCGCTCCCTACGAGGTTCGAACTCGTGTTCCCGCCTTGAGAGGGCGGTGTCCTGGACCACTAGACGAAGGGAGCGGGTCGTACTGGATGTACGGAGCGCGCTAGTATATCCAAATTCGGACGCTCGGCAACGGTTTTGCACGCCGCTCGTCGAATTGGGTCGAATTCGTTACATTTGGCCCATTCATCCCGACACCGGCCGTCCGGTGGGGGCAGCCACTTGAACGGGCGCCGGAGCGCTCGCCAGGATCCCGACCGCTTGAATCCCGAAACCAGGAGTGAGCTCTCGCCGGCAGTGCGTATCATCCCGCGCGATCAGCACTCCATTTCCCGCAAGAACATCAGCAAGGCCGCCCTGCGCGTGCTGTATCGCCTGCACGACGCCGGTTTCGCCGCGTACCTCGTCGGCGGCGCGGTGCGCGACCTGCTGCTGGGCGGGCATCCGAAGGACTTCGATGTGGCGACCAACGCCACGCCGGACGAAGTGAAAGGGCTGTTCCGCAACTGCCGCCTGATCGGCCGGCGTTTCCGTCTCGCCCACGTCGTGTTCGGGCCCGAGATCATCGAGGTCGCCACCTTCCGCGGCACGGGGGAAGACAACGGCGAGGGCGACCGCCACATCGTCGAGGGCCGGATCGTCCGCGACAACATCTGGGGCACGATCGAGGAAGACGCGGTACGCCGCGATTTCCGCGTCAACGCGCTGTATTACGACATCGCCGACTTCAGCGTGCGCGACTACGTCGGCGGCATGCAGGATCTCGAAGACAGCACGATGCGCCTGATCGGCGACCCGGAAACGCGTTATCGCGAAGATCCGGTCCGCATGCTCCGCGCCGCGCGTCTCGCGGCGAAGCTCGGCTTCACCATCGACCCGGAGACCGCCGCCCCGTTCGCCACGCTGGGCCACCTGCTGGGTGAGGCGGCGCCTGCGCGCCTGTTCGACGAATCGCTCAAGCTGTTCCTTGCCGGTCACGGCCTGAAGAGCTTCAAGATGCTCGAGGCCTGCGGGCTGCTCAGGTTCCTTTTCCCGGCGACGGCCCGCGCCCTCGAGCGTGGCGATCACGCGTTGCGCGCGCTGGTCGAGCAGGGTCTGGCGAACACCGACGCGCGGATCGCCGAGGGCAAGTCCGTCACCCCGGCCTTCCTGTATGCCGTGCTGCTGTGGGGCGAAGTGCGCGATCAGGCGCATGGCTGGATCGCACAGGGTTACGACGCGAACGAGGCATGGCAGCGCGCCGCGGTGCACGTCGTCGGCGAGCAGTGCCAGCGCGTCGCCATCCCGCGTCGTTTCACCTTCACGATGGAAGAGATCTGGGCGCTGCAGCCACGCTTCGAGCAGATCCATCGCAAGCGTGTCTTCCGCCTCATGTCGCACCCGCGTTTCCGTGCGGCTTTCGATTTCCTGCTCCTGCGCGCGCACGAGTCGGCGCGCATGCGCGAGCTCGGCGAGTGGTGGGCGCATGCCCAGCAGCTCCCGCCCGAGATGCTCGCCGCCGCCCTCGGCGGCGGTGGCGTCCCGCCCCACGAAGCGGCGCCCGCGGCCGGCGGCGCTCCGGCTCGCAAGCGCCGCCGGCGGCGCAAGCCGGCCGGACGCGGCAAGGGCGACTCGGGCGGCGCGTGAGCGTTCGCGCGTTCATCGGGCTGGGTGGCAATCTCGGCGATACCCGGGACATCCTTGAAGCAGCCATCGCGCGGCTCGACGAGCACCCGGACATCACAGTGCTGGCGCGCTCGCGGTTCTACCGGACGCCACCCTGGGGTCCGGTGCCGCAGCCGGATTTCGTCAATGCCGCCATCGCGGTCGACACCTCGCTGCCGCCTCACGACCTGCTCGACGTGCTTCTCGCCACGGAGCGCGCGTTCGGCAGGGTGCGCGACGGCGAGCGCTGGGGGCCGCGCACGCTCGACCTCGACCTGCTCGTTTATGGAGACGCCCGGATCCACGACGAACGGCTCACCGTGCCACATCCGCGCATGGCCGAACGCGCCTTCGTGCTGCTTCCGCTGGCCGATCTCGATGCGGACTTTGTCGTGGACGGACAGCGGACTGTGTCCCTGTTGCTGGAAACGCTCGATACCCGCGATTGCACGGTGCTTCCTTAAGCCGGACAACGCGGCGTAGCATCGTCTCCGACGCCAGGACGGCGATCGATGGACACTCATGGACGGGGAGCGCTACGACACGATCTTCGTGCAGATTCCCGCGTATCGGGATCCCGAACTCGTCCCGACGCTGGTCGACCTGATCGAGAAGGCGCAGGCGCCACGACGCCTTCGCGTGGGCGTGTGCTGGCAGCATGACGAGGGGGAGGGGGCGGAGCTGTTCTCCCACGCCGGCTTCAGGGTCGACACAGGCGTGCTGGGTGGACGCCTGCATCATCGCCTCGCCCTGCGCGGCGCATCGGTGAGGGTCTTCGACTACGCCATGGGCGAGTCGCGTGGGTGCGGCTGGGCCCGCGCGATCGCGCAGCAGGCGTTCCGCGACGAAGCCTATACGCTGCAGCTCGATTCCCATCATCGGTTCGCGCCGGATTGGGACGCCGAACTCATCGCGCAGCTGGAGGCGCTGCGCGAGCGCAGTCTCCGGCCGGTGCTCGTGGCGCACCCGCCGGCGTACGAGCCCGGCCAGCCGGTGCCCGGGCGATGCGAGGAGGGTTACCAGATCGATTTCGTCGCCTTCGGCGGCCCCGGCGTGGTCGCGACGCGATCCACGACCATCATGTATCCGCCCGGTCCACCGGCACCGATCCGCGCGCGCTTCTTCAGCGGCGGATTCGCGTTCGCCGACGGAAGTTTCGTCCGCGACGTCCCCGCCGATCCCGATCACTACTTCAACACCGAGGAGATCACGCTCGCCGTCCGCGCCTATACCCAAGGGTACGATCTGTTCCACCCCCACCGCCACGTCGTCTGGCACTACTACGGCCGGCCGACGGCTCCGAAGGTCTGGGAAGATCAGGCGGCGGCGTTGGCGCGCGGCGAAACGACGCTCGACGGAGCGAAACTCGGCATGCGGGCACTGGCCGACGCCCGGCAGGCGCTGGGTATGGAGGGCATCCCCCGAGTGGTCCACTGGATGGGCCGGCGGCGCAGCCTCCACGACTACGAACGCTTCGCGGGGCTCAGCTTCGCCCGTCGCGCGGCCACCGCGGAGGCGCTTTGCCACATCGAGCCCCGCGACGACGACCTGCGGCTGGACGAGGCGGCCTGGGTGGCCCGGCTTCTGCCGGCTCCGCGAATTCCTTGAGATACCGCTCAGACAGGGGGACAATTCCGGTTTCACCCAACAAGGCGACTTGAGCGTGTACGTCGAAAATACGAGTGCGCCGGCGCGCAAGCCGGTGACCGTGCCGGGCCTGAAGGCGATGAAAGCCGACGGCCGGAAGATCGTGATGCTCACCGCCTACGACGCGAGTTTCGCCGCGCAACTGGAAGCCGCCGGGGTCGACGTGGCCCTCGTGGGCGATTCGCTCGGCATGGTGGTGCAGGGGCGTTCGAGCACGTTGCCCGTCACGGTCGACGACATGGTCTACCACACCGCCGCCGCGGCCCGCGGCCTGTCCGCGACGCTGCTGGTGGCGGACCTGCCCTTCATGAGCGACCGCGACGTCCCGTCCGCCCTGGCCGCCGCGACGCGGCTCGTGGCCGAAGGCGGTGCCGCCATGGTCAAGATCGAGGGCGCGGGCCGGATCTGCGAGGTGATCTCGGCGCTGGCCGAACGCGACATCCCGGTCTGCGCGCACCTGGGCCTGACGCCGCAGTCGGTCAACAAGTTCGGCGGCTACAAGGTGCAGGGCAAGACGCAGGAAGCGGCCGAAAAGCTGCTGGCCGACGCGAAGGCCGTCGAGGCCGCCGGCGCCGACCTGCTCGTGCTCGAATGCGTGCCCTCGGCGCTCGCCGCGCGCA
The DNA here is from genome assembly GCF_031456385.1 of Luteibacter sp. 3190. Classification (NCBI taxonomy): domain Bacteria; kingdom Pseudomonadati; phylum Pseudomonadota; class Gammaproteobacteria; order Lysobacterales; family Rhodanobacteraceae; genus Luteibacter; species Luteibacter sp. 3190. The sequence goes on from NZ_JAVDUO010000001.1 coordinate 466,419, forward strand.
TCACCGCGGAGCTTTCGATCCCGACCATCGGCATCGGCGCCGGCGTCGATTGCGACGGCCAGGTGCTGGTGGTCTACGACCTGCTGGGCCTGACCCCGGGCAAGCGACCGAAGTTCTCCAAGGACTTCCTCGCCGGACGCGATTCCATCCAGGGCGCCATCGGCGCCTATGTCGGCGACGTGCGCGAGAAGCGTTTTCCCGCCGCCGAGCACAGCTTCACCTGAGGGCAGCACGATGCAGACCGTCACCGACGCCGCGGCCCTCCGGGCCACCATCCGCGGCTGGCGCAGCGCCGGCCAGAACGTCGGCTTCGTGCCGACCATGGGCAACCTGCACGCGGGTCACCACTCGCTGCTGAAACTCGCCCGTGCCCGTGCCGATCGCGTGGTCGCGAGCGTCTTCGTCAACCCGACGCAGTTCGGCCCGGGCGAGGATTTCGAGCGCTACCCCCGCACTCTCGCGCAGGACCAGGCGGGGCTGGCCGAAGCCGGGTGCGACATCCTCTTCGCGCCCGAGGTGGCCACCATGTACCCGTTCGGGCCGGCCGCCAGCGTCAGCATCCACGTGCCGGTGATCACCGATACGCTGGAAGGCGCCCATCGCCCCGGCCATTTCGACGGCGTGGCGACGGTCGTCGCCAAGCTCTTCAGCCTGGTCCAGCCGGACATCGCCGTGTTCGGCCAGAAGGATTTCCAGCAGCTGAAGGTGATCGAGCGGATGGTCGCCGACCTCTCGCTCTCGGTGAAGGTGATGTCCGCGCCGACCCTGCGCGACGAGGACGGCCTGGCCATGAGTTCTCGCAACCAGTACCTGTCGCCGCAGGAGCGGGCGAGGGCGCCGCAGATCTACGCCACGCTGACCCAGATGCGCGAGCTGTTCCGCCAGGGGCACGCCTGGCAGGCGCTCGAGCAGGCCGCCAGGGCGCGCCTGGAGCGGGCGGGGTTCGCGCCCGACTACGTCGCGATCCGGCGCGCCGACGACCTGGGCGAACCGGCCGGCGACGAGCGCGAAGGCCTGGTGGCCCTGGTCGCGGCCCGGCTCGGTTCGACGCGGTTGATCGACAACCTGCCGCTCGACTGAATCCCTTCACGAACGGGGACTTGCGTTTCCCGGCGCCGTCCCCCATAAAGCGCACCGACGGAAGGAGCCCACGCGACGGACGGGCCTGCCTCCGTTAGAATGGGCGTTTTTGCAACCCGCACACCCCAGAGACCGCCATGCACCTCAACATGCTCAAGTGCAAGATCCACCGGGCCACGGTGACTCACGCCGAGCTGAACTACGAAGGTTCGATCGCCATCGACGGCAACCTGCTCGACGCCGCGGGCATCCGCGAGTACGAACAGATCCACGCGTGGAACATCAACAATGGCGAACGCTTCGTCACGTACGCGCTGCGTGCGGATGAGGGCTCGGGCATCATCTCGGTGAACGGCAGCGCGGCCCGCCGCGTCTCGACGGGCGACCTCGTGATCATCGCCGCGTTCGTCGGCCTCTCGGAAGCCGAGATGGCGAAGTACCAGCCGGACCTCGTGTACGTCGATGCGAACAACCGCATCACCCACACGAACCACTCGATCCCGAAGCAGGCGGCGTAACGCCTGCTTTCGCGCGGCGGGCGGCAAGAAGCCACCCGCCGCCGGTCCGAAGGCGTCATCCATACAATCCACTTACGCTGCACTGCGGTACCATGGCCGCTTCCCCTCCGTTGCAGCCACGTGGAAGCCATGGAATCAAAGCACGCACCGTTGCCCTCGTTCGCAGAGCACGCCGCCCGTCTCGCAAAGACCCATCTTCGCGCCCTCGTCCAGGACGAAGCGCGCGGTGAACGCCTGCGTCGTCGCGTCGGCCCCATCCTCCTCGACATCACGCGTCAGAAGCTCGACATCGCGGCGCTGGACGCCGTCGGCGCCTACATCGACGGCACCGGCTGGAAGGCCGCCCGCGATGCGATGTTCGAAGGCAAGCACATCAACACCTCCGAAGATCGCGCCGTGCTGCATACCGCGCTGCGTGGTGGTGCGTCGCGTCATCCCGCCGCGCCGGCCGATGTCCGCAAGGACGTCGCCGACGCCCTGGACAAGCTCGAGCAGCTCGTCAACGCGGTGCACAAGGGCGAGGGCGAGTCGGTCGGCCTGATCGGCGGCGTCACGGACGTCGTCAACATCGGCATCGGCGGATCGGACCTCGGCCCGCGTCTCGCGGTGCACGCGCTCGAGCAGTTCCACGTCAAGGGCATCACGAGCCACTTCCTCACCAACGTCGACGGCCAGGCCGCCAACGACCTGATGAAGAAACTCGATCCCACGCGCACGCTGGTGATCCTCGTTTCCAAGAGCTTCAACACGCAGGAGACCCTCCTCAACGGCGGCGTCTTCCGCAACTGGATCCTCAAGGCGAACGGCGGCGACGAGGCGAAGACCTCGAAGCACTTCATCGCCGTGAGCTCGAACGTCGAGGCCGTCAACAAGTGGGGCGCCTCGCAGGTGCTGCCGATGTGGGATTACGTCGGCGGCCGTTTCTCGCTCTGGTCCGCGGTGGGCGCCTCGATCGCGTTCTCCATCGGCATGCAGGGCTTCCGCGATCTGCTGGCCGGCGCCGCGGAGGCCGACGATCACTTCCGCACGGCGGAGTGGCAGGACAACGTGCCGGTGCTCCTGGCCATCGCGGAGTTCTGGAACCGTAACATCCTCGGGCGCAGCAGCCGCGCCGTCGTTCCGTACGTCGATTACCTCGCCGACCTCCCGTCGTACCTGCAGCAGCTGGAGATGGAAAGCCTCGGCAAGCACGTGCATCCGGACGATGGCAGCGAAGTCGCGCAGTCGACGGTGCCCGTGGTCTGGGGCAGCATCGGCACGAACGCGCAGCACGCCTACTTCCAGGCGCTGCACCAGGGCACCGACACCGTGCCGCTGGAGTTCATCGGCGTGGTGAAGCCGGCGCATCCGCTACGCGAGAACCAGGACGTCCTGCTTTCGAACCTGCTCGCGCAGGCCGCCGCGCTTTCGCTCGGCAAGACGTTCGAGGAAGCACTCGCCGAAGCGAAGACGGGTACGGAAACCGAGCGTCGCGCGCTCGCCGCGCAGCGCACGTTCAAGGGCGATCGTCCGAGCACGGTCTTCATGCTCGATGCGCTGACCCCGCATTCGCTCGGCGCGCTGATCGCCCTCTACGAGCACAAGGTGTTCATGCTCGGTCACCTGTGGGGCATCAACGCGTTCGACCAGTGGGGCGTGGAGCTCGGCAAGGTGATCGCCAAGCAGATCTATCCGTCCCTCGCGAACGACAAGGATCCCGGCGACCTGTCGCAGTTCGACGGCGCCACGCAGGGTCTCATCAAGGCGATTCGCGACCGCCGCTGACACTGTTTGTCCTGCACGAGAAAAAACCGGCTTCGGCCGGTTTTTTTTTGTGCGGTCGACGCATGCCGCGCCGGCGTTGGATAGTGTGCCAACTTGCGGCGGCACCTCGCGGGAAGTGAGAGGCGCGCTGCTAGGATGCGCGCGGCCAATGAGGCCGGACTCACATTCCAGGGAGGAATGATTCATGCGCCACCTGCATCCCCGTTCGCTGCTGCCGCTCGCCGCAGCCTTGCTTTTCCCCTTCCACGTCCTCGCGTCGGCGACCTCGCCGGAGGCTTTTCCACGTACGAACGCCGCCAGCATGTCGACGCGCGACGGCCAGGCCGTCGCCGCGGAACTGCAACGCCGTTACGACGACCTGCGAGAAGACTGTGGCTCGCCGACGGCCGCGCCCGTCGAATGCTCCGGCGTGCTCCTGCGGGCGACCGCATGGAAGCCCGGCGAGCACTCGTGGCTCGCTCCGGGCCGACCGGCGGGCGTCTCGTTCTCGTGGCTGCGCCAGGATGCGAACTTCACCGGCGCGTATGCCGTGAACGGTTTCATCGTGCATCCGGCGCAGGTCGCGGCTGCGCTGGGCTATGCGCCCCTCGTTTCCCGTTGCGTCTATTACATCAACGCGGTGACCAGCGGTGAGACGGTCGACCGTTGCCGCACGCAGTGCGACGAGTGGGGCGTGATGACCGCCGAGCAGTTCGTCGAGCGCTTCCCCGTGCAGACCTACGGTTGCGCCTTCCGCGCGGTCGCGCGTCCATTGATGGAGGACCGGCCGGCCCACGCCTGGATGCAGATGGTCGGGGTGCGGCGCATCTATGCCTACGGGGGCATCGACGAGGTGATCGTGGCTCCGTATGACGACGTCGGTGACGCCATGCCCGTCGAAGCGTTCTTCTATTACGTCGATTCGCTCGGCAGCGGTCTCGACAGTGCGCAGAAAGACCAGGTCGACTTCCGCGAGACGGTCGGGCGGTGGGTCCCGCTCATCCGCTGGATGCCGGCGCCTGCCGTCGGCGAGAGAGCGACATTCGAATTCATCGAGGCCGATCAGGCCATCGCCGAGTGAATGGAAAGACGACGCGTCTATTGATGGCGTCGTGAAAGGAACAGGCGTCAGCGGCCCGCACCGCGCGTCGCCGTGCAACAAGAGAAATCGGCTTCGGCCGGTTTCTTTCTTCATGCCGGAATGACGCCTGACGCCTACGCCCATGGCGGATCGCCAACGAGCGCCATTGATGGAAGGTGCAACTGGCAGCGATATACCACGCACGGGTGGGCCATGATGAAACCCGAGCAAGATGACGAGCCATGAGCGCTTTGCCTGGACTTTTCGCCGAGGGTAACAAACGAGACATGTTTTCCTTCAGTGTCGAGTCTGGCCTGACAGGTAATCGGACAGCAGGAAATGGGTCATGTTTGCGTCGGGCGCTGCCGACGTGTTCTCTGGCTCGCCAAGGTTGCTCAGCAGTTTTTCGATGTGATCGCGGACGGCGGCGCCGGATTCACGGCTGCGCGCCGTTTCGAGGCGCCGACGGGCTGAGACGGGATCGCCCTCCAGCAGGTGCAGCATCGCCGCGCAACGTGCGGCGACCTCCTTCGCCTCGGGTGCGTCGAGCGCGGCCGTCTACGGGAATTTCTCGCAGAACTGGCAGAACATCGCGACCAATGCGGCGGGTAACACGATTGGCAATACGATCGCTAGCACCCTCAGAAGTCGGTCGGACTTCAGTCGCGTGGACCCGCAAGCGCGCCGCGATATGCTCGATGAGATGGACGCCGAAGCGTTCCGGTTCTCGGGTACAGGAACCTCGCAGCTGCCTGTGGCGGGCGACATCGTTCCGCCGCTTGACCTATCGGGCGGGGCCAGTGAGTCCGAGATCGAACTCTCGACGGCCGGGGAAAGGCCGTTCGCGAGCTATGCGGCACGGTATTTCAACTACGTTGATTCCTATGCGGCTGATCGGAACGGCGGTCAGGCTACCGGGCTGAATTTCACCTATACGTTCCGGGCGCCCGACGAGCAACGCGCGCTGATGACCAACCTGGCGCTTACCGAGCCGCCCCCGGAGCAAGGCACCGCAATCGATCGACTTCTGATTGGTGGGACCAAATGGTTCGAAGGTCTTCGCGAACAATCGCGGGGGAACATCGGAAACTCTAGCTCTGCAGTCGAGGCAGCGTTCAACTCGGGCGTCTATGCAGTCAATTCGCTCACCTCGGCGGTTGTCGGTGGAGCCGTGGCGGGCGGACGAATCTTCACTAACGGCGGGGTAAGAAACCAGTTCCTTCAAGGTATGGGGGTGCTCGTCACGACCGATCCTCGAACGACGGCATCGGTCGCATGGGATCACTGGCGCGAAATGTCGACGGAAGACCAGTTGATAGCTGCAGGTTCGGCGCTTGTGACCCTGGGGGCCGGAGCGACGAAGGCCGGTGAGTTGGGGGCTGTAGCGAGAGAGGTGCGGTTACTTGATGAGGTCAGTGATACACGTCGGTTAACTCTAGAGCCTACATCGGGTATCGTTCCAGACACAGAAGATGCTTTGACTGCAGGCGCTGATGTTCGTGTAAGTAGTCGACCCCAGTGGCTGCAGCGCCTTGATGCCGGAAATGATTTCAACACGGAACGCGCATCGGCCTACCCGTATAACGAGGTTTACGTCAATAAGGCGGATGGCTTGGGTTACTATCGGCTGGACTCGTATGATCCGGCTGCGGGTGAGATCGTATCGCGCAAATTCACTCAGCTGTCGGATGTGCAAGAGAACACCGCTGTTCGTTATATCAACGAGATTTCAGCGAAGTACCCGGTCAACGGCGTCATAGCTGATGTTCCGTCGAGTGGTGATCTATCCGGACAGTTGTTGCGCGGTCAGTATTACCTAGAGGTACCGGTGCAAGCTCGCCCAATTCCTCAGCCGGTATTGGATGCTGCTAACCGGCAGGGCGTTTTGATTCGTGACATTAATGGCAGGGTGTACTGATGAGTAGGCAGGTTTTCTATTGCAAATCTTGGTTCCGTGCCAAGAAGCGCCCGACTGAGCTTTGGTCGGAAGCGGATGCGAAGGCTGCTCACGAAAGTGGGCAGGCTTACGTTGCGCTTGTGGACTCGATAGAGCGCCCCTTTTGTTTTCTCGAGATCACGCAAAAGGCCGTGGGTGTTGGCTTTCTCGACGAGTTCCTTCGCGAATCCTTGTCGTACGACTTTCAAGAAGTCGAGCCGGGGGTGTTATTTTTGACCATGGGCACTCATCGAGAATTTGAGGGCGATACTGATACGGTGGTTAGTGGCTCGTCCTACATCTTTAGTCGCGATGGCCAGGTTCGGATTAGGAGAGAGTTTTTCAATTCGCACCGTCTCGAAACGGCCTCGTCATCTGCAGATGTGAGCGCAAATTACGCGCCGGTGCCTGTGTTTGGTAGGTATGAGGATCTTATCCGCGTGGAGCGCGGCTGAACCCTTTGTCGACCAGGTCCGTGATCATGATGACCGATGTCGAAATGGCCGACGGCAAGAGCCGAGTCATCGCTGCTGTAGAAGCAATATCGGGCGATCGCGATAAAGCGGTTGCCTGGCTGCAGGAACCGATTGCGACGTTCGGCGGCAAGACTCCTTTAGAGCTTGTCGCCGAAGGCCGCACCGATGACCTGCTGGGCTACATCCAATCCTTCGAGTCCGGCTACGTTGGTTGAGCCGATGGCCCACGACGAGCACGTGACATCGGTAGCGCGATGATCCGCTACCGATGTCACGCACGGAGAAGTTGATGAGCTATGCCACCGACGATGCCGACATGTCGAGCGCCCGCGAGATCCTCTACCTGTGCCGTGGCAAGCTCCTGGGCGAGGTCCATCAGGAGAAGTCGTGCAGCCAGCCCGATGCGCGGCGCCTGGCCGACCTGGAAGGTATGCTTGACCAATTGCGTGACGATATCCGCGCCGTCCAGGCAGGCGACCGTGCCGTGATCACGCGCGCCCAGGTGCTCTACGGCCGGCTGGTCCGTGCGTGGTACGCACCGGCACCTCACTGACCGTTTGCATCATCGCTGCCCCGGTATGGTCACTGAAGCAGAGGTCCATTCTTTAGAGAATCTTCGCGGAATCCCTAAGGGTGCTAACTCCGAGCTACACCTCAGTCAGATGCAACCGAAGCTGCGCTGCGAGATGCAGATTTTGCCCTGGACTTCACTGTGAGTTTTGACGGCGTCGAACTCGTATACGTGGATATGGGAACTGCAGGTAGGCCAATCGTTTACTCGCTGCGACACTTGATCGCAGATCGGGTCACGCCGGCCGACAGCGCGTGCTTCGGCAATCCTGTGGGGTTCGACGAACATACCGTGTCATCCCTCGCTGTCTATGCCTGCTGCCTGGCCAATTCTTGTCAGGACGTGTTGGCGGGGGCGATCCTAGCTACGGCGGGAAGCGTGGGCGATTGGACCGGCTAGCGAACGTCTCCGCGCGGCTCTGGCCCTGGGCTCGCACGTGCGACGAGACTGAGTGCTTTCGGGGAAGGCGGCGGGGGTTCCAAGAGTGCATTCGACTTCGCCCGGGAAAAGACCTGCTGCGGCAAACGTCTGTCAGTGGCGCCTCCGGAAGGCGGGCCGTTCACTGCATCGACGTTGCCTTGGGGGGCAGTCCCGGGCGCAATGGGTGCTCTCTGCGCCAGCGTGCGCTCTATACTTACCGCAATCTCCCTGTCCACGCCCCCTCCAGCCATGACGACATTCGCATGACGGACATCACCCGCACTTCGCGACTGCTCGATGACCTGCGTCTTCGGGTCAAGGCGGACCGAGGGGCGTCCGCAGCGGCGCCTACCGTAAAGACGCCGGCGGCGTCGGCCGGCGAGCCGCGTGGCGGTTCGGTGTCCCCGTTGGCCAGGGTCCGGCGTCTCCACGATGCCGGGGTGTCGGATGAGAAGGTGCTGGTCGGTCGCCTCGTCGAGGGACTGATGCTGGAGGAGTTCGGCGAGAACGCCCAGGGTGCCGACTTTCAGTTTGTCCTGAGCCAGGTAGTGCAGGCGCTCGAGCAGGATGCCGAGGCTTGGGCGCTCTGTCGCGCCTGCGTTGCCGAGGCTATCGGCTGACAGGCGCGCGTAGCGTGGGGTCGAGCACGCCCCAGCGGGCGAGCACCGAGCGGATAGCGTTGGCATAGGCCGCCCCGAGAGCCGGCGTTTCCGAATGATAGGCGGCCACCGCGCGCCAGGTGTTGCCGTATTTGTCGATCTTCCGGCGCAGGTAATAGGCGCCAATGTAGGCGTTGGTACAGCCGTCGCGGAGGTGGGTCGGCCGTATGCCGTAGCCCGCAAGCTCGCCGAAGTGCACCGAATTGATGCCCATCACGCCGACGTCGACGCTTCCATTGAGATTGCGGTTGAGCGTGGCCGGGCGCATGCGGGATTCGTGATAGGCGATGGCCCGGAGCACCAGCGGGTCGACGCGCTGGTACCGTGCGGCGTCGTCGATGCAGTCCGCGAACGCGCCCGTCGGCAGTATCGCGACGCCGACAAGTAGCCCGAAAACAGCAATCCGAAGGTTGCGCAGATCCATGGTCGCATCCCCTTGCTCGCGGCGTCCCTCGCCGATCTTAGCGTCTCCCGGCGCTGGCGGTCGCCGGACACTCAGGGGAGGGGTCTCTGCCGGGACAGAGGCGTACCGTCAGACCTCGAGGGTCGCCAGGTCGCCCTTGTCTTCGAGCCACTGCTTGCGATCGCCGGCGCGCTTCTTCGCCAGCAGCATGTCCATGAGTTTCTGCGTGCCGTCGTCCGGATCGACCGTGAGCTGCACGAGGCGGCGCGTGTCGGGATGGATGGTCGACTCGCGCAGCTGGGCGGGGTTCATCTCGCCGAGGCCCTTGAAGCGCGTGACCGAGACGGCGCCCTTCATCTTTTCGCGCTCGACTTTCTCCAGCATCAGGCGCTTTTCTTCCTCGTCCAGGCAGTAGAACACCTGCTTGCCCACGTCGACGCGGAACAGCGGCGGCATGGCGACGAACACGTGGCCCTCGCGGACCAGCGCCGGGAAGTGACGGAGGAACAGCGCGGAGAGCAGCGTGGCGATGTGCAGGCCGTCCGAGTCGGCGTCGGCGAGGATCACCACCTTGCCGTAGCGCAGGCCGGTGAGGTCATCCTTGCCGGGATCGCAACCGATCGCCACCGCGAGGTCGTGCACTTCCTGCGAGGCGAGCACCGCGCCGGATTCGACTTCCCAGGTGTTGAGGATCTTGCCGCGCAAGGGGAGGATCGCCTGGAAATCCTTGTCGCGGGCCTGCTTCGCGGAACCGCCCGCGGAATCGCCTTCGACGAGGAAGAGCTCGGTGCGCGTGAGGTCGGTCGCCGCGCAATCGGCGAGCTTGCCGGGCAGGGCGGGTCCCTGGGTGATCTTCTTGCGCACGACCTGCTTGGCCGCCTTCAGGCGCGCGCTCGCGCGCTCAATCGCCAGCTGGGCGATCTTCTCGCCGAGGTCGACGTGCTGGTTGAGCCAGAGGCTGAACGCGTCGTGCACCACGCCCTCGACGATGCCGGCGGCGTTGCGCGAGGACAGGCGTTCCTTCGTCTGGCCGGCGAACTGGGCGTCCTGCAGCTTGATGCTCAGCACGAACGCGAGACGCTCCCAGACGTCTTCCGGTGCCAGCTTCACGCCGCGCGGCAGCAGGTTGCGCAGGTCGCAGAATTCGCGGATGGCGTTGGTCAGGCCGGAGCGCAGGCCGTTCACGTGCGTGCCGCCCTGGGCCGTCGGGATGAGGTTGACGTAGCTCTCCTGCACCAGCTCGCCTTCGGGCAGCCAGGCCAGCGCGACGTCGACCGCGTCGGTTTCGCGCGCGAAGTGCTTGACGAAGAGATCGGCGGGTAGCGCCTCGGCGCCCTGCAGTTCGCCGCGCAGGTAATCGGGCAGGCCGTCCTCGAAATACCACTCGGTCGTCTCGCCGGTGGACTCGTCGAGCAGGCGCACCGTCAGGCCCGCGCAGAGTACGGCCTTGGCGCGGAGCAGGTGCTTCAGGCGCGAGACGAGGATCTTCGGCGTGTCGAAGTATTTCGGATCGGGCCAGAAGCGCAGCGTCGTGCCGGTCTTCTTCTTGGGCACGCTGCCGATGACTTCGAGCTCGCTGGCGCGGTCGCCGTTGGCGAAGCTCATGCGGTATTCCTGCGCGTCGCGACGGATCGTGACGTCGACGCGCGTCGACAGCGCGTTGACCACCGAGACGCCGACGCCGTGCAGGCCGCCCGAGAACGCGTAGTTCTTGTTCGAGAACTTGCCGCCCGCGTGCAGGCGCGTGAGGATCAGCTCGACGCCCGGCACCTTCTCTTCCGGGTGGATGTCGACCGGCATGCCGCGACCGTCGTCGGTGACTTCGACCGAGCCGTCGTTGAACACGGTGACCTCGATCGTCTTCGCGTGACCGGCGAGCGCCTCGTCGACCGAGTTGTCGATGACCTCCTGCGCGAGATGGTTCGGCCGCGCGGTGTCCGTGTACATGCCGGGACGGCGCTTGACGGGGTCGAGACCGCTGAGGACTTCGATGTCTGAGGCGTTGTAGCGAGTATTCATGAGGTATCGAGGCCGTTCGTAGCCGGGCAGGATGGGGTTTGCGGACCGGAATGGTCAAGCCTGCGGCGTCGTCGTATCACGGGGTGAGACGGCGGATGGGGGCGACCCCGGCGCGCCAGCTCCGGGGTATCGCGAAGAGCGGTCGCGGCCAGGTCCGCTCCCACACGGTCGGTCACAGCGGAGCGCAGTGCCACTCCAGCCATTCGCGGTCCGCGCCATCGAGCAGGGGCGACAGGGCGGCTCGTACGGTGGCGTGGTAATCGTCCAGCCACGCGCGCTCGGACCGTTCGAGCAGGCGGGGCTCGAGGCCGCGCCGGTCGAAGGGGCAGAGCGTGAGGGTCTCGAAGGCGTAGAACTCGCCGAACTCGGTGCTGTCCGCCTGCGTCACCACGGCCAGGTTCTCGTGGCGAATGCCGTAACGGCCCGGTTTGTAGAGACCCGGTTCGATCGAGGTGATCATGCCCGTCTCCAGCGGAACGAGCGCGCCACCCGCCACCGGTGGCCGGATCCCGTGCGGACCTTCGTGCACGTTCAGGAAGTAACCTACGCCGTGTCCGGTGCCATGGCCGAAGTCCATGCCGGCGGCCCACAGCGGCGCCCGCGCCAGCGCGTCGAGCTGCGGACCGCTCGCGCCCTTGGGAAAGCGGGCCCGTGACAGGGCGATCATGCCCTTGAGCACCAGCGTGGAATCGCGCCGCTGCTCGTCGGTCACCGGGCCGAGGGCGAGCACGCGCGTGATGTCGGTCGTGCCGCCCAGATACTGGCCGCCCGAATCGACCAGGAGCAGGCCGCGTGCGGCCAGCGGGCTGAAGCCATCGGGCGTGGCGCGATAGTGCGGCAGCGCGCCGTTCGCCTGGTAGCCGGCGATGGTGGAGAAACTCTCACCGACAAAGCCCGTCTGGGCGGCACGCGCATCGCGGACGATCGTGTCCACGTCGAGTTCCGTGAGGGGCTCGCCAGCGGCCAGGCCGGTTTCGATCCGGCGGAAGGCGCGCACGAGCGCCGCGCCGTCCCGGCGCATCACGTCGCGGATGTGGTCCAGCTCCTCCGTCGTCTTGCGCGCCTTCTGCGCGGTGGACGGGCTCGCGGCCCGGATGGAGGTGACGCCCGCCGGCAGGCCTTCCAGCAGAGCGACGACGACGCGTGCGGGGTCGTACATCAGGGCCGCCTCGTCGGGCAGGGCGGCGATGGCGGAGGCGGCGGTGCCGTAATCCGCCAGCGCGATTCCGTCCGATGCGAGCGCCGTCCTGACGTCCGCCGGCACCTTGGACGCGTCGATGAACAGCGTCGCCGCCGTCTCGCCGACCAGCAGGTGGGCCACGAAGACCGGATTGAAGTCGACATCGGCACCGCGCAGGTTCGTCAGCCAGGCGATGTCGTCGAGGCTGGAGAGCAGGTGATGGGTGGCGCCGGCGCGGCGCATCGCGCTGCGGACGTGGCGGAGCTTGTCCGGGCGCCCGATGGTCGCGAACGGCGCTGCATGGGCGAAAACGGCCGCCAAAGGCGGCGCGGGGCGATCGGCCCACGCCGAGCCGGCGAGGTCGAGGTCGGTGCGCAGGCGGGCGCCGGTGGGACCGAGGCGCTTCTGGAGGCCCTCGGCGCCCGCGACCGAGAGGCTGTCCCCGGCGATGGCGACGGTGTCGCCGTCGCCGAACCGCTCCGCCAGCCACGCCACGTGCTCGGGCGTGTGCGCCACGTTCAGCTTCATGAGGGGGAGCCCGCTGCCGGCCAGTTCGGCCTCGGCCTGCGAGAAATAGCGCGAGTCGGTCCACAGCCCGCCGCCGTCGGCGGTGACGATGAGCGTGCCGGCCGAACCGGTGAAGCCCGAATACCACTCCCGGGCCTGCCAGCGGGCCGGCAGGTATTCGGAGAGGTGGGGGTCGGCGGTCGGGACGACGACGGCGGCGACGCCTTCGCGTGCCATGGCGGCGCGCAAGGCCTGGAGGCGGGCGGGGATGGGGGAAGGGCTCATGGCGCAATGGTACGGGAAGCGGGGGCGGGGGAAGGGAAATGGGGGTGCAAGCGCGGCGGGCGGTTGAGGGAGCGGGCGGCTTCGCGCTGGCGGTGCGCGTTCCGGACGCCTGCGGCGCCCTCGGGCGATCGTACTTGCGCCCCCGCTTCCCATCCCCCGACTCCCACGTCCACGCGCCCCGCTACTCGCGGGCCGCCGCACACTTAGGTAAAATACAAATTTCCAGCACTGGCTGCTCGCATGACTCCCCTGATTTTCGTCACCGGCGGTGTGGTGTCTTCCCTCGGGAAAGGCATCGCAGCGGCTTCGCTTGCGTCCATTCTCGAGGCGCGCGGTCTTTCCGTGACCATGATGAAGCTCGATCCGTACATCAACGTGGATCCGGGCACCATGAGTCCCTTCCAGCACGGCGAGGTGTACGTCACCGACGACGGCGCGGAGACCGACCTCGACCTCGGCCACTACGAGCGCTTCGTCCGCACGCGCCTGACGGGCAAGAATTCGATCACCGCCGGCAAGATCTACGAATCGGTGATCCGCAAGGAGCGCCGCGGCGATTACCTCGGCGCCACCGTGCAGGTGATCCCGCACATCACCGACGAGATCAAGCACTCCATCCACGAGGCCACCCGCGGCTTCGACGTCGCGCTGGTCGAGATCGGCGGCACCGTCGGCGACATCGAATCGCTGCCGTTCCTCGAGGCCATCCGTCAGCTGCGCATCGAGCACGGCCCCGAGAAGTGCATGTTCGTGCACCTCACGCTCGTGCCGTTCATCAAGGCCGCGGGCGAGATCAAGACGAAGCCGACGCAGCACTCCGTGAAGGAGCTGCGCTCGATCGGTATCCAGCCCGACGTCCTCCTGTGCCGCTGCGAAGAGCCGCTGCCCGACGGCGAGCGCCACAAGATCGCGCTGTTCACCAACGTGCCGAAGAACGCCGTCATCAGTACGGTCGACGTCGACGTCATCTACAAGCTGCCGATGTGGCTGCACGAGCAGGGTCTCGACGAGCTCGTCATCAAGCGCCTCGGCCTCGACGCCGGTCCGGCCGACCTCACGAGCTGGACGCGCACGGTCGAGGCCGTGGAGCATCCGCGCGACGAGATCACCGTCGCGATCGTCGGCAAGTACGTCGAGCACAAGGACGCCTACAAGTCGCTTGGCGAAGCGCTGCGTCACGGCGGCATCAAGCAGTCGACGCGCGTCAACCTGGAATGGGTCGATTCCGAGGACGTCGAGGCGCGCGGCGCCCGCGCGGTGCTCGGTGGCGCGGACGCCATCCTCGTCCCCGGCGGCTTCGGCAAGCGCGGCTTCGAGGGCAAGATCCTCGCCGCGCAGTTCGCCCGCGAAGCCGGCGTGCCGTACTTCGGCATCTGCTACGGCATGCACGCCGCGGTCGTTGAGTTCGCGCGAAACACCGCCGGCCTGACGCAGGCGGATTCGAGCGAGAACGATCGCAACACGCCGGATCCGGTCATCGCGCTGATCACCGAATGGACCACGGCCACGGGCGAGACCGAAGTGCGCAGCGAGCGCTCCGATCTCGGCGGCACCATGCGCCTCGGCGCGCAGGAATGCCGTCTGAAGTCCGGCACGCTGGCCCGCGAGCTCTACGGCGAGGACGTCGTGCGCGAGCGTCACCGTCACCGCTACGAGTTCAACAATCGCTACCGCCAGTCGTTCGAGGACCTCGGCCTCGTGATCTCGGGCAAGTCGATGGACGACCTGCTGGTGGAGATCGTCGAGCTGCCGCGCCAGGTCCACCCGTGGTTCCTCGGTTGCCAGGCGCATCCGGAGTTCACCTCCACGCCGCGCGAAGGCCATCCGCTGTTCATCGGCTTCGTGCGCGCCGCGCGCGAGTACAAGGCGGTCCGCGAGGGCGAAAAGCTCGCCGTCCGCTCCGAAGAGTCCGCGGCGTAATACGCCGCACCGGGAGCGGCGTCCGATCGCTCCCGGGAACGGTATGATTGACGGGATCCGGCGCGCCTGCGCCGGCCATGCCAACGGTGGGGCCACGTGCCCCGGGGAGACGGGCTGGATGAGCGACGACAACGGGATCCACGACGCGGGCGCGGGGCGCCAGCGTGCGGCGCGTCTGCCGCAGTCGGGTCACGGCATCGCGTCGTTCGTCATCGCCATCGTCTCCGGCCTCGTCGTCGTCGCCGGCATCGGCTTTTCCGCGCTCATGATCGCGTCGGGCGAGTCGGACCAGCACCTGCCGGTGTTCGGTGTCATCGGGCTCGTCATCTGCGCCTTCCTCATCCTCTCGCTCGTCGGCCTGGTGCTCGGCTTCATCGCCCTGCGCAGGCAGGATCGCCGCCGCACGTTCGGCGCGATCGGCTTCGGGCTAAACACGCTCATCCTCGTCGGGACCGCCGGCCTCGTGCTGGTCGGTACCTTCTTCAGTCATTCCAACTCGTAACGGGAACCGCATGACCACGTCCATCACCAAGATCCACGCCCGCGAAATCCTGGATTCCCGCGGCAATCCGACCCTCGAAGCCGAGGTGACCCTTGCCGACGGTTCGTTCGGCCGCGCGGCCGTTCCCAGCGGCGCCTCGACCGGCACGCGCGAGGCCGTCGAACTGCGCGACGGCGACAAGAGCCGCTACGGCGGCAAGGGCGTGACGAAGGCGGTCGCCAACGTCAACGGCGAGATCGCGAAGGCGCTCGCGGGCTACGACGCGGCCGACCAGAAGGGCCTCGACGACAAGCTCATCGCCCTCGACGGCACGGACAACAAGGGCAAGCTCGGCGCGAACGCGCTACTCGGTGTGTCGATGGCCGCCGCGCACGCCGTGGCCGCGTCGAAGAAGCAGGCCCTGTGGCAGTACCTGATGGTCGACGGCGGCGGTTCGCTGCCGGTGCCGATGATGAACATCATCAACGGTGGCGCCCACGCGGACAACAACGTCGACGTCCAGGAGTTCATGGTGCTGCCCGTCGGCGCGCCGAGCTTCGCGGAGGCGCTGCGTTACGGCGCCGAGATCTTCCACGCGCTGAAGGCGGTGCTCAAGGGCCGCGGCCTCAACACGGCGGTGGGCGACGAGGGCGGCTTCGCGCCGAACCTGAAGTCGAACGTCGAGGCGCTCGACACGATCCTCGAAGCCGTGAACAAGGCCGGCTACAAGGTCGGTAGCGACATCCTCCTCGGACTCGACGTCGCCAGTTCGGAATTCTTCAAGAACGGCAAGTACGACCTCGAAGGCGAGGGCAAGGTGTTCACGCCGGAGCAGTGGGTCGACACGCTGGCGTCGTGGGCGAAGCAGTATCCGATCGTCACGATCGAGGACGGCATGGCCGAGGGCGACTGGGACGGCTGGGCGCACCTCACGAAGGTCGTGGACGGCGGCATCCAGCTCGTCGGCGACGATCTGTTCGTGACCAATCCGAAGATCTTCCAGGAAGGCATCGACAAGAAGATCGCCAACGCCATCCTGATCAAGGTCAACCAGATCGGCACGCTGTCCGAGACGCTCGAAGCCATCGCGATGGCCCACCGCGCGAAGTACGCCGCGATCGTCTCGCACCGCTCGGGCGAGACCGAGGACACCACGATCTCCGACATCGCCGTGGCCACCACCGCGACGCAGATCAAGACCGGTTCGCTCTGCCGGACGGATCGCGTGGCCAAGTACAACCAGCTGCTGCGCATCGAGGAGGCCCTCGGCGCGAAGGCGACGTACGCCGGCCGCAACGCGTTCCCGAACCTGTCCAAGCTGCCTGGCTGAGCCTTGTCTTGAGCAACGCGGCCATCCTGCGCTGGATCGGACTGATCCTCGTCGTCGTCCTCATCGCGCTGCAGCTGAAGCTGTGGGTCGGCGGTGGGGGCGTCGCCGAGGTCGAATCGCTGCGTGCCTCGGTCGCGAAACAGACCGAAGAGAACGAGGGGCTGCAGAAGCGTAACCAGGCGCTCGCCGCCGACGTCGAAGACCTCAAGCACGGCGAACAGGCGACGGAAGCGCGCGCGCGTCAGGAGCTGGGGCTCGTGAAACCGGGCGAAACGTTTTATCAGGTGGTGGAGCCGGGCGCCGCGACGAGCGCGCCGCCGCCTCCGCCGCCCGTCACCGCCGGCGACCAGTGATGGACGCGCTCTGGTGTGTGATTCCGGCCGCCGGTCGCGGCGTCCGGGCCGGCGGCGACCGGCCGAAGCAATACCAGCCGATCGGCGGCAAGCCGATGATCCGGCACACGCTCGAGCGGCTGGCGGCCCATCCGCGCATCGCCGGGATCGTCGTCGCGCTGGCGGCGGCCGATACCGCGTTCGAGGGCGTCGAGGCGGTCGGCGGCAAACCGCTGCGCACCGCGACCGGGGGCGGCGAACGCAGCGACTCCGTGCTGGCCGGACTGCTGGCGTTGCCCGCGTCCGTGCCCGACGACGCGTTCGTGCTGGTGCACGACGCCGCGCGTCCGTGCGTGCGCGCGGCCGACATCACGCGCTTGATCGAGGACGCCTCGCAACGCGACGGCGGCCTGCTGGGAGCGCCCTTGCGCGACACGCTCAAGCGCGCGGACGCGGACTGTCACAGCGTCGCCACCGAACCGCGCGAAGGTCGCTGGCGGGCCTTCACGCCGCAGATGTTCCGGCGTGGCGAGCTGACCCGTGCACTCCGCCTTGCCGCCGGCGCGGGTATCGTGGTGAGCGACGAGGCGATGGCCATGGAGCGGGCGGGCATCGCGCCGCTCCTGGTGGAAGGATCGGAAGACAACATCAAGGTCACGACGCCGGCGGATTTCGCGCTGGCGGAATTCCTGCTGGAGAGGACACGGTAATGCGCATCGGCCAGGGATTCGACGTCCACGCGTTCGGCGAAGGCGACCACGTCATGCTGGGTGGCGTGCGCGTGCCGCACGGGCAGGGGGTGCTGGCGCACTCGGACGGCGACGTCGTGCTGCACGCGCTCTGCGACGCGCTGCTCGGCGCGCTCGCGCTCGGCGACATCGGCAAGCACTTCCCGCCGTCGGACGAGAAGTGGCGCGGTGCCGACAGCCGCGTGTTCGTGCGCGAGGTCGCCGCCATGCTGGCCGAGCGCGGTTACGAGCTCGGCAACGCCGACATCACGGTGATCTGCGAGGCGCCGAAGGTCGGCCCGCACGCCCAGGCCATGCGCACGATCGTCGCCGACGACCTCGGCGTCGACATCGACCGCATCAGCATCAAGGCCACCACCACCGAGACGCTCGGCTTCACGGGGCGCCGCGAAGGCATCGCCGCGCTCGCGACGGTGCTGGTGCTGCGCGCATGAGCGACAACGAACCGCGGGCCTCGACGCCACGCCTGCACGACAGGCTCGAGGCCATCACGGAGTTGCTGCGCCGTCGTGAAGGCCTGCTCGAGTTCGCGGGCGGTGCGCCGGACGGCGACGACGCCGCGCTCGAAGCCACCGACGCGGAGCTCCAGGCGCGCCTCGACGAACTGCATCCCGCGGACCTCGCCGACGTCCTCGAATCGCTGCCGCTCGAAGATCGACTCGCGGTCTGGCAGCGCGTGCGCTCCGATCGCGACGGCGAGATCCTCCTCGAAGTCTCGGACTCCGTCCGCGAATCGCTGATCGCGGACATGGACGACCGCGAGATCCTCGCGGCGGTCGAGCCGCTGGACGCGGACGAACTCGCCGATCTCGTCGACGACCTGCCGACCGAGGTGCTACCGGAACTGATGGCGAGCCTCGACGCGACGGAACGCGAACGCGTGCAGGCCGCGATGTCCTACGAGGACGACCAGGTCGGCGCGTTGATGGACTTCGACATGGTCACCATCCGCGAGGACATCAGCCTCGAGGTGGTGCTGCGCTACCTGCGCCGGTTCGAGGAACTTCCCGCGCAGACGGACAAGCTCTTCGTGGTCAATGCCGAGAGCGTGCTGACGGGCGTGCTTCCGCTGCACTGGCTGCTGGTGAATTCGCCCGAGAAGATGGTCCACGAGATCATGGCGCCGGACGTGAACACGTTCCGGCCCGAGGATGACGCGTACGACGTGGCGCAGGCATTCGAACGCTACGACCTCGTCACGGCGCCGGTCGTCGATTCGCAGCAGCGCCTCATCGGGCGTATCGCGGTGGACGCGATGCTCGATTTCATCCGCGAGGAAAGCGAGACCGAGGCGCTGTCGCGTGGCGGTCTGCGCGAGGAAGAAGACATCTTCGCCTCCGTGTGGAAGTCGGTGCGTAACCGCTGGGCGTGGCTGGCGATCAACCTCGTCACGGCGTTCATCGCCTCGCGCGTGATCGGCCTGTTCGAGCATTCGATCGAGAAGCTCGTCGCGCTCGCCGCGCTGATGCCGATCGTCGCGGGTATCGGCGGCAATTCGGGCAACCAGACCATCACCATGATCGTGCGCGCGATGGCGCTCGAACAGGTCGGCGTGTCGCAGGCCAAGCGCCTGTGGCGCAAGGAGCTCGGCGTCTCCCTCGTCAACGGCATCGTCTGGGGTGGCGCCATCGGCATCGTCGCGTGGCTGCTCTACGGCAGCGTGTCGCTCGGCCTCGTGATGACCGCCGCGATGACGCTGAACCTTTTGCTGGCCGCGTTCATGGGCGTCGGTATCCCGATGCTGATGGTCAAGCTCGGCCGCGATCCCGCGCTCGGCTCCAGCGTGCTCATCACCGCCATGACCGATAGCGGCGGTTTCTTCATCTTCCTCGGTCTCGCCACGCTGTTCCTGCTGTAGGTCTATCCATGAGCGACAACGAACTTCCCTTCGCTTTCGGCGCGCCACCGCTGAAAGGCCGCCTGCGTTCGGCGCCCGACGATTTCTTCGTCGAAGAGGTGTCGGGCTACGAGGCCGACGGCACGGGCGAGCATGCCTTCCTCGTGGTGGAGAAGCGCGGGGCGAACACGGAGTGGGTGGCCCGCGAACTGGCGAAGTTCGCCGGCGTCCAGGCGATGAACGTCGGCTACGCCGGCATGAAGGACCGGCACGCCGTGACCCGGCAGGTGTTCACCGTGCACCTGCCCGGCAAGGCGGATCCGGACTGGTCCGCGTTCCCGGCCGAGGGCGTGACGATCCTTTCGTCGGCGCGTCATTCGCGCAAGATCAAACGCGGCGCGCTGCGCGGCAACCGCTTCGTGCTGGTGCTGCGCGAGGTGGAAGGCGACCGCGACGAAGCGGAAGGTCGTCTGGCGGCTATCGCGGCGCGTGGCGTGCCGAATTATTTCGGCGAGCAGCGCTTCGGCCTGGGCGGGAACAACGTCGCGCAGGCGAAGGCGATGTTCGCCGGCCGCCGCGTCGACCGCGACAAGCGTTCGATCCTGCTCTCCGCGGCGCGGTCCCACATTTTCAACGGCGTGCTGGCCGAGCGTGTCGCGGCGGGGCGGTGGGATTCGCCGATGGACGGCGAGATCTGGTCGCTGGAAGGTTCCCGCTCGTGGTTCGGTCCGGAAGCGTTCGACGCGACGCTCGCCGAACGACTCGCGCGTTTCGACATCCACCCGTCGGGACCGTTGTGGGGCAGCGGCGACACACCGGCGGTCGGCGCGGCCGGCGAACTGGAGCGCGCGGTCGCCGCGCGCGACGAGGATCTCGCGAAAGGCCTCGCCGGGGCGCGCATGGACCAGGAGCGCAGGGCGCTGCGCTTGCGTCCGCGCGATCTCGCCTGGCGCTGGCTCGACGACGGCGCGCTCGAGGTCGCGTTCGGTCTGCCGGCGGGCGCGTACGCCACGACGGTACTGCGCGAGGTCGCTCTTACGGGCTGACCGGGCGCCGTAGGAGCGCGCCCTGCGCGCGACAGCTCTTGGCGCCTTGAGCCGCAGGTCCTGGCGCTCTTCGCGAAAAAATGTCGCGCGCAGGGCGCGCTCCTACGGTCGTGACGGTTACGAGACGTCCAGGCCCGTTCAACCCTTCAGCAACACCACCACCGCGCCGGTGCCGCCCTGCATCGGCCGCGCCGACGCGAACGCCACGACGTCGTCGCGCCGCCGGAGCAGACGATCGGTCAGCCCCTTCAATACCGGCCCGGCCGCCTTCGAGCGGAGTCCCTTGCCGTGGATGATCCGTACGCAGCGGAGGCCGTCGTGGCGGCACTCCGCCAGGAACTCCGCGATCGTCAGTTGCGCGGCGGCCGCGTTCATCTGATGGAGATCGACGTCGGCCTGGATGCTGAACTGGCCACGCTTCAGCTGCTTGAGGAGTTTGGGTGGGTAGCCGTCGCGCAGGAACGACAGTTCCTCGCCCACCTCGAGGTCCGCGGGATCGTAGTCGAAGAGCATCGATTCGGCGGGAACGGCGGCCTCGTCGGCGTCGCGCATGTGCGGGTGCGGCTCGGGGCGAGGCCGTTCCGGCGGCGCGTGGCTCGCCGTCACCGGACGTACATCGCCGATCGCCTCGCGGAAGAGCCGGCTATCGTCCTCGTGGATTTTCGGCGGGCGTCGCGTCATGAGCGTGATCCTACGGGATGCGCCGGATCGGCGTAACGGTGGCCGGGGTCGCGATGGGCGCGAGACCTGGTCGTCGTGAATCCCGCGTGCCGGTCCGGTAGACTTGGGCGGTCGGGCGGTTCCCTTCAGATGGGGCCGCCGCACCCGTTTTTCGATCTGGATCAGCATGCAAGTTCTGGTTAGCAACGACGACGGCGTGGAGGCCCCTGGCATCCAGGTGCTGGCCGAGCGTCTGGCCGAGTTCGGTACGGTGACCGTGGTCGCCCCCGATCGCGATCGTTCCGGCGCGAGCAACTCGCTTACCCTCGACGCGCCGATCCGCGTGAAACGTCTCGACAACGGCACGTACCGCGTCGCCGGTACGCCGACGGACTGCGTCCATCTCGCGCTGTCCGGGCTGCTCGATCACGACACCGACATCGTGGTCTCGGGCATCAACAGCGTCTCCAATCTTGGGGACGACGTCATCTATTCCGGCACGGTGTCCGCCGCGATGGAAGGGCGCTTCCTCGGCCTGCCGGCCATCGCCGTCTCGCTCGCGACGCGCGAGGATTCCGGGCGTCATTACGCTTCGGCCGCCAGCGCCGTGCTGATGCTGATGCGCCGCCTGATCGTCGACCCGCTGCCGGCCGACACGATCCTCAACGTCAACGTGCCCGATCTTCCGTGGGGCGAGATTCGCGGCTTCGAGGTGACGCGCCTCGGCAAGCGCCATCGTTCCGCGCCGGCCATCCGCGCGCACGACCCGCGCGGCCGCGAGATGTGGTGGATCGGGCCGCCGGGCGAGATCGACGACGATGGTCCGGGTACCGATTTCGACGCGGTGCGCCGCGGCTACGTCTCGGTGACCCCGATCCACACCGACCTCACGCGCGTGCAGGCGCTGGAGAAGGTCGGCAGCTGGATGCTTTCGCTGACCCCCGGCATGGGCAACGAGGAGGCCGCCTGACGTGGTGAACCTCCATGCGCTTCCACCATCGGCCTTGCGCGGCGAAGGCATGACCTCGCAGCGCGCGCGCGACCGCCTCGTGGCGCGGCTCGCCGAGGAGGGCATCCGCGACGAGCGCGTGCTCGAGGTCATCCGCCAGTTGCCGCGCCACCACTTCATCGACCAGGCGCTGCATTCGCGCGCCTACGAGAACACCGCGCTGCCGATCGGCCACGGCCAGACGATCTCCCAGCCATGGATCGTGGCGCGCATGACCGAAGCCCTGATCGAGCACGGCGTGCCGGAACGGGTGCTGGAGATCGGCACCGGTTCCGGTTACCAGGCCGCCGTGCTGGCGGGCGTCGTCCCGACGGTCTACACCGTCGAGCGCATCGAGGAACTCCTGCGCCAGGCACGTCGCCGCTTCCGTCAGCTCGGCATCGAGAACCTCCGCTCGCGTCACGACGACGGCAAGCTGGGCTGGGAATCGGACGCGCCCTTCGACGGGATCATCCTCACCGCCGCGGGCGACCGCGTGCCGGCGAAGCTACTCGACCAGCTGAAGCCCGGGGGCGTGCTCGTGGCGCCCGTCGGCAGTCCCAGCCAGCAGGTGCTCATCCGCCTGCGCAAGGAGGCCAACGGCGAGGTGCTTCGCGAAGACCTTGGCGCCGTGAGTTTCGTCCCGCTACTCGGCGGCATCGGCTGATGCCGTCCCCTCAAAAGGAAAACCGCTGAATGCGGCTGTTCGCTTCGCTCTACGAGCGCGCCATCACCTGGGCACGCCATCGCCATGCGGTGCGCTATCTCGCCGGCCTCTCCTTCGTCGAAGCCTTCATCTTCCCGGTGATGCCGGAGGTGATGCTGGCGCCGATGATGCTCGCCGAGCCGCGCAAGGCGTTCCGTTTCGCCAACTGGAGCCTGCTGTTTTCGCTGCTGGGCTCCGTGGTCGGTTACGCGCTGGGGCATTTCGCCTTCGAGGCGCTGAAGCCGTTGCTCGACTCGCTGCACCTGCTCGCGCCGATCCTGAAGGGCGTGGAGAACCTGCAGAAGGACATGCAGGCGCATGCGCTCGGCCTGTACATCGTGCTGGCGATGGCCGCGCTGCAGCCTGTCGTGCCGATGAAGTTCGTCACCTGGGCCGCGGGCATCGTCGGCGTGCCGCTGCTGCCGTTCCTGCTGTGCATGCTCATCGGCCGTGGCAAGCGCGTCTGGCTGCTGGCGCTGCTGGTGCGCATCTTCGGTGAGCGCGCGGAGCAGATGCTGCGCAAACACATCGAATGGATCGGGTGGGCTGTTATCGTAGCCATCGTCCTGCTGGCCGCCTGGTGGTTCCTGTTGCGATGAGTGACCGTGAAAGGAGATCCGCGATGCTCATGACCCGAGCGCTGCCGCTGGCCGCCACCCTGGCGGCCGTCCTCGTCCTGAGCGGTTGCGGCATCGAGCGCAGTTCCGTCGTGGTGACCCGAAGCCCGGGGTCGTATCAACCGGCCCGCGCCGCCACGCCGCCGCCCCCACCGGGCGGCAGCTATCGCGTCAGCAAGGGCGATACGCTCTACAGCATCGCCTTCCGCAACAAGGTCGACTTCCGCGACCTCGCCAGCTGGAACGGCATCGCCTCGCCTTACACGATCTGGCCCGGCCAGGAGCTGCGTCTGTCGCCGCCGGGCCGCGCGTCGCACACGGCGACGCCGGCACCGGTCGCGGCCGCGACGCCGCCTCCGTCAGCTACGCCTGCGCCCCATGCGGCGCCACCGCCAGCCGGCGCGCAGCCGGGCTTCGCGCCCGTGACCGAGGCGGAGAGCGCACCGCCGCCGGCCGTCGTGTCGGCTCCCGCGCCGGCGACCACCACGAACACGCCCGTCGTCGTCGCCGGCAAGCCGGCCGAATCGGTGGTCCCGCCGCCGCCCGCGCCCTCGGCGCCCGCGACGCAGCCGCCTCCGCCGGTCGAGAATCCGCCGGCGTCCACGCCGATCGTCGCCAGTGGCGCCACGCGTAGCGCGGGTGGCATCACCTGGCGCTGGCCGGCCGATGGTGCGCTCATCAAGAAGTTCTCGTCGGGCGACGCGATCCCCGGCATCGAGGTCGGCGGCAAGGCGGGCGATCCGATCCGCGCCGCGGCAGATGGCGTCGTGGTGTACAGCGGCAACGGTCTCGTCGGCTACGGCGAACTCGTGATCATCAAGCACAGCGACAGCTTCCTCTCCGCGTACGGGCACAACCGCAAGCGCCTGGTAAAGGAAGGCGAGAAGGTGAAGGCCGGTCAGACGGTGGCCGAGATGGGCTCG
The DNA here is from genome assembly GCF_031456385.1 of Luteibacter sp. 3190. Taxonomy (NCBI): domain Bacteria; kingdom Pseudomonadati; phylum Pseudomonadota; class Gammaproteobacteria; order Lysobacterales; family Rhodanobacteraceae; genus Luteibacter; species Luteibacter sp. 3190. The sequence continues at coordinate 490,886 of NZ_JAVDUO010000001.1, forward strand.
TCCGGGGCCACCCGCGACGAACTCCAGTTCCAGATCCGTCGCGACGGCAACCCGGTCGATCCGCTGCAATACCTGCCGCCGAAATAACCCGGCGGGCGACTCAGAGCCCGCCGCGGGCCTTGCGCGCCTCGTAGGCCTGCAGGTGCGTCAGCGCGACCTGCAACAGGGGCGCAGGCACGTCGGCGTCGCGCGCGCGGCGGAGCATGTCGCCGACGATGTGGTCGCCTTCGATGCGCTGGCCCGATTCCAGGTCGCGCAGCATCGACGCCGTGAGCGGCGAGCCTTCCTGGGTCAGCGTCTTCCAGGCGAACGAACGCGCCTTGTCGGGTACCGGATGGCCGCAGGCGCGAGCCACGCCGAGGCACTCCTCGTACATGCGCTCGACGAGCAGCCGGCCGTCGTCGGTGGCGATGATGTCGCCGACGCTGCCGCGGAACAGGCAAGTCGCCCCCGCCAGGGTGGCGAGGAAGGTGAACTTGGCCCAGAGGTCGCGGTGGATGTCCTCGGCGTGCGTGTGGTCGATCCGCGCGCTGGCGAGGGTCGCCGCGATGGCGTCGCAGCGACCGCCGTGCGTGCCGCCGTCGCGTTCGCCGAAGGTGATCGAGGCGCCGTTGCCGTAATGGACGATCTCGCCGTCCGGCCCCTTGCCGGCACTGATCACGCACATGCCGCCGATGATGCGGTCGGGTCCGAAGCGGCGGTCGAGCGAGGGGTAGTGCGCCAGACCGTTGAGGATCGGAAGGATGGCGGTGCCGTCGCCCACGGCCGGATCGATCGCTTCGATCGCGGAGTGCAGGTCGTAGGCCTTGCACGAGAGGAGGACGAGGTCGAAGGACCCGGCATCCCCGACGGTGTCCGCGGTGACGTGCTTCACGCGCAGGTGCGCGTCGCCGAACGGGCTGCGGATCACCAGTCCCTTGTCGTCCAGCGTGCGCGCGCGTTCCGGGCGGACGAGGAACGTCGTGTCGATACCCGCCTCGGCAAGGCGTCCGCCGAAGTAACCACCGGTTCCGCCGGCGCCGAGGACGAGGATGCGCATGGAGAGGTTTCTCAGGGCAGGATGAAGGCCGCCAGGACCTTCCGGCCCTCCGCGGCCAGGAGGCTGTAGGTGCGGGCGGCCGAGCCGTTGGTCATGGCTTCGATGCCGATGCCGCGGCGCAGGAACGCAGCCATGACCTCGGCCGGCGGGAAGACCTGGCGCTCACCGGTGCCCAGCAGCACGACCTCGGGCTTCAGGGCCGCGATGGTCTCGACGTCGGCGAGGGTGAGTTGCGCGGCGTCGGTGATCGGCCAGTCCTCGACCACCTCGTTCGGCGTGACCAGCAGGCTCTTGTGGAAGTCGCGGTCGACGATCGTGACCGTCGACGGCCCGACCCGCCGCACGAAGAGGTATTCGCCCTGGTGCTCGAACGAGAGATCCATGGGCTCAGCGGGGCAGGGCGAGCTTCGGGTCCTGCTCGTTCCGGCGGAACAGGACCACGATGTGGCCGATTTCCTGGACGTTTTCGGCGCCCGTCTGGCCGGTAAGGAAGGCGATCTGCGCCTGGCGCTCGTCCTTGTCGCCCCCGGAGAGCTTCACCTTGACGAGCTCGTGGATGTCGAGGGCCTGGCCCAGTTCCTTGGCCACGGCCTCGGTGGCGCCCTTGTTGCCGAGGAGGATCACCGGGCGAAGGTCGTGGGCGAGGCTGCGCAGGTAACGGCGCTGTGTAGGGGAGAGCGACATTGCGTTCAGGTTCGATGTGCGGCTGACAGGCGGCAAAGGGTATCATCAACGGCCGGCACCTTACTTATCGATGGTCGAAAGCCCATGGCACGCAGCAAGAGCAGTTCCCGTTGGCTGCGGGAGCATTTCGACGATCCCTACGTCAAGAAGGCCCAGGCGGAGGGCATGCGCTCCCGCGCCGTCTTCAAGCTGGAGGAGCTGATCGACCGCGACCGGCTGCTCAAGCCCGGCATGACGATCGTCGACCTCGGCGCCGCCCCCGGCGGCTGGTCCCAGCTGGCCCGCCAGCGGCTCGGCGACACCGGCAAGGTGATCGCCCTGGACATCCTGCCCATGGCCAGCCTCGCCGGCGTGGAATTCATGCAGGGCGACTTCCGCGAAGAATCGGTGCTTCGAGAGCTCGAAGCGATGCTCGGAGGCCAGAAGGTCGATCTTGTCCTGTCGGACATGGCCCCCAATATGTCCGGTGTGGCACTCGCCGACCAGATCCGCGCCATGGACCTTTGCGACCTGGCCCGTCAGTTCAGCCTCGACTGGCTGAAGCCGGGCGGGTCGTTCCTGGTGAAACTGTTCCAGGGGGCGGGGTTCGACGAGTACCTGAAGAACTTGCGCGCGGACTTCAGTCGCGTGACGATGCGTAAACCGAAGGCCTCCCGCGCCCGTTCGCGAGAGGTCTATGCGCTGGCGACCGGCCTGAAGTCCGCGTCCCGGCAACCTGGCGAGAACCGCGCATGAACGAGATGGCAAAAAACCTGTTGCTCTGGCTGATCATCGCGGTGGTCCTGCTGACCGTGTTCCAGACCTTCAACCCGCATAGCGGCTCGTCGCAGGACATGTCCTACACGACCTTCGCGCAGCAGGTGGACAACGGCAACGTCGCGAGCGGCACGATCACCTCGACGGCACCGCCGACAATCACCGGCAAGCTGAAGGACGGCGGCTCCTACCGCACCGTGGTGCCGGTGGTGGGCCTGTCCACGAGCGATCTGGTCAAGCAGATGCGCGACAAGGGCGTCGAACTTCGCCAGGAGCCCGCCGACAACGGCTTCTCGCTGCTGGGCCTCGTCTTCAACTGGCTGCCCATCATCATCTTCGTGGCGGTGCTGATCTGGTTCATGCGCCAGATGCAGGCCGGTTCCGGCGGCCGCGGCGCCATGAGCTTCGGTCGCTCGCGCGCCAAGCTGCAGGGCGAAGACCAGGTCAAGGTCAATTTCACCGACGTCGCCGGCTGCGACGAAGCCAAGGAAGAGGTCGGCGAGCTCGTCGAATTCCTCCGCGATCCCGGCAAGTTCCAGAAGCTGGGCGGCAAGATTCCGCGCGGCGTGCTGATGGTCGGCCCGCCCGGTACTGGCAAGACCCTGCTCGCCAAGGCGATCGCGGGCGAGGCCAAGGTGCCGTTCTTCTCGATCTCCGGTTCCGACTTCGTCGAGATGTTCGTGGGCGTCGGTGCGAGCCGCGTTCGCGACATGTTCGAGCAGGCGAAGAAGCACGCGCCCTGCATCATCTTCATCGACGAGATCGACGCCGTCGGCCGCCATCGCGGCGCCGGCATGGGCGGCGGTCACGACGAACGCGAGCAGACGCTCAACCAGCTGCTCGTCGAGATGGACGGTTTCGAAGGCACCGAGGGCATCATCGTCATCGCGGCGACGAACCGTCCCGACGTGCTCGACCCCGCGCTGCTGCGTCCGGGCCGTTTCGACCGCCAGGTCGTGGTCGGCCTGCCGGACGTGAAGGGCCGTGAGCAGATCCTCAAGGTGCACATGCGCAAGGTGCCCACCGCGACGGACGTCGAACCGATGACGATCGCGCGCGGCACGCCCGGCTTCTCGGGTGCCGACCTGGCGAACCTCGTGAACGAGGCCGCGTTGTTCGCCGCGCGTGAGAACGCCCGCGAAGTGCGCATGAGCCACCTCGACCGTGCGCGCGACAAGATCCTGATGGGCACCGAGCGCCGCTCGATGGCCATGAACGACGAAGAGAAGCGACTGACGGCGTATCACGAGGCGGGCCACGCGATCATCGGCCGCCTGGTGCCGGAACACGACCCCGTGTACAAGGTCACCATCATCCCGCGCGGCCGCGCGCTGGGCGTGACGATGTACCTGCCCGAGGGCGACCGTTACAGCATGAACAAGGTCGCCATCGAATCGCAGCTGTGCTCGCTGTATGGCGGTCGCGTGGCGGAGGAACTGATCTTCGGTCACGACAAGGTCACGACGGGCGCGTCGAACGACATCGAGCGCGCCACGAAGATGGCCCGCAACATGGCCACGAAGTGGGGCCTGTCCGACGAACTGGGTCCGGTCACGTACGGCGAGGAGGAAGACGAGGTCTTCATCGGCCGCTCCGTGACGCAGCACAAGAGCGTGTCCAACGAGACGGCGCGCAAGATCGACGAAGTGGTGCGCACGATCCTCGATCGCGCTTACGCGCGCAGCAAGGACCTGCTCACCACCAACATCGACAAGCTGCACGTGATGGCCGACGCGCTGCTGCAGTACGAGACGATCGACGCACGTCAGATCGACGACATCATGAACGGTCGTGAGCCGGGGCCGCCGGTCGACTGGCAGAAGCCGGGTCCGACCCCGCCGCCGCCCCCGCGCGGTGACGCCGGCTCGGCGCCGGACAAGGTCGGCAAGCCGGCCACGCAGCTGTAAACGGGAAGGGCGGCCACGGGCCGCCCTTCTTAGTTATGGAGCGGAGACTCGCCCCAGCCCGGTGGGAGCCGATCGCATCGGAGATCCCGCGGCAGCGGGCAGGCTCGCGACGACATCGCGGCAATGCGACCTCGCGAATGCATCCATTCGGACGGCTATTCGCAACGCTTGTTACATCCGCGAGAAAAAAAGTTTCAGAAAAGTGTTGACGCACACCCTCGATATCTGAATAATTCCGCTTCTCGGCACGGCGCTAACGCTTCGCGGCATTAGTCACCGGGTCAAAGGTTTAAAGTGTGCGCCCGTAGCTCAGTTGGATAGAGTACCAGGCTACGAACTTGGTGGTCGGGAGTTCGAATCTCTCCGGGCGCACCATCTTTAAGCAAGGCCGCGGCGGTAACGCTTCGGTCGCGGTAGTTGAAAGTGTGGTGTGTTCATACGGATTGACGGGCTTGAGTTTGACCCGTAACATTTGAAGGCTACACCCCGGTAAATCGGGATGGTGCTTGAAGTTCGGGGTATAGCTCAGTCTGGTAGAGCGCCAGCTTTGGGAGCTGGATGTCGGGGGTTCGAATCCCTCTGCCCCGACCAATTGGCGTTCTACGTACAGTGCCTGCGCCTGTAGCTCAACCGGATAGAGCATCGGCCTTCTAAGCCGACGGTTGCAGGTTCGATTCCTGTCGGGCGCGCCAGATGGTGTTTTATGGTGGGCGTAGCTCAGCTGGTTAGAGTACCGGATTGTGATTCCGGATGTCGTGGGTTCGAGTCCCATCGTCCACCCCACTTACAACGCAAGTTTCAAACGGGCCGTTAGCTCAGTTGGTAGAGCAGTTGACTCTTAATCAATTGGTCGTAAGTTCGAATCTTACACGGCCCACCAATTCGAAGGCGCTCAGGGAAACCTGAGCGCCTTTTCTTTTTGAGGCGGATACGCACGGGCGCAGGACAGTTCCCGGAAAGGCGTGCGAGCCCATGATGGCCCCTTTATTCCACGCCTTTGACCTGCCCGCGAACGTGCCGGGCGAACGAGTTGCCCGATGTCGATCCACACCCATTCGCCCGCCCTGTCGGCAGGGCGAAGCCGTATGCGCGCCGCGCGGCGTGGCGTGCCCGCCTGGGCGCTTGGGGCCATCGTGGCCCTCTACATGCTCACGGTGCTCAACCGGGAGCTGTGGACGCAGGTCCATGACGCGCTGGCCGCATCGCGCGGCACCCCAGGATTCTGGCTGCTGAGTGTGACCGTTTGCTGTCGGCTCGTCGGCAACCTGGTGCTGACCCTCGCCCTGGTGACGTGGCCGCGCATCGGCAAGCCCATCCTCGCGTTGCTCATCCTCGTCGCGACCGCGAGCGCTTACTATGCCGACGCGTTCGGCGTGCACCTCAACGAAGAAGTCATCCAGAGCATCTTCGAGACGCAGCGCGCGGAAGCGCTCGCGCTGGTCACGTTCGGCTCCGTCGGCTGGATGCTCGCGTTCGGCGTGCTGCCGGCGGTGCTCGTCCTCCTCGTGCCGGTGCGTTTTCCGCCGATGTGGCGCAGCCTCGGTCAGCGCGCCGCCATCGTGCTTGGCGCCGCGTTGCTGATGGTGGTGCCGTCGATGCTGGCCGGCCGCAACTACGTGTACTTCGAGCGCAACCATCGCGCGTTGTATGAAGTGTTCAATCCGTATGCGGCGCTCAGCGGCACCTTTCATTACCTGCAGCGCGACGTCTTCCGGCCGAAGCGCAGCATGACGCCGATCGGCACCGATGCGACGCTCGCGCCGACGACCAGCGGCCGCAAGCGCGTCGTCGTGCTCGTGGTGGGCGAGACGGCGAGGGCGGAGAATCAGTCGCTGCAGGGATACGGGCGCGAGACGAATCCGGAGATGAAGCGCGCCGGCGCCATCTATTTCAGCGATACCTGGTCGTGCGGCACGGCGACGACGATCTCGGTGCCCTGCATGTTCTCGGACATGACGCGTGCGAAGTTCGACAAGCCGGTAGCCAAATCGCACTGGAACGCGCTGGACGTGCTCCAGCACGCCGGCGTCGACGTCTTCTGGCGCGACAACGACGAAGGCTGCAAGGACGTCTGCGCTCGCGTACCGAACGACGACCTCACCAACGCCAGGGTCGCGGGCCTGTGCGACGCCGAGGGCTGCTTCGACGATGTCCTCCTGACCGACCTTCCGGAGCGCCTCGCGCGCATGCGCTCGCCGGCGCTGCTGGTGCTGCACCTGAAGGGCAGTCATGGCCCGGATTATTTTCAGCGCTATCCGGCGGCGTTCAACGTGTTCGGCCCGGGCTGCGATACGGGCGAGGTCCAGACCTGCACGTACGCGCAGGCGGTGGCGAGCTACGACAACACGATCCTCTACACGGATCACATCCTCGGGCGCGTCGTGGACACCCTCAAGGCGGTGCCCGACGTCGACAGCGCGATGATGTACCTCTCCGACCACGGCGAATCGCTCGGCGAGCACGACATCTACCTGCACGGCGCGGACTGGGACACGGCGCCCAGCCAGCAGAAGCATGTGCCGATGCTGATGTGGCTTTCTCCCGGCTGGGTGCGCGACAGCGGCGTGCGCCTGGACTGCATGGAGCGGCGACGCACCCAGCCCGCGAGCCAGGACAATCTGTTCCACACGTTGCTGGGCTTCTTCGACGTGAGGACGACGCTCTACAAGCCGGATCTGGATCTTCTGGCGGGTTGCCGGGCCTGACGCTCCCGCCAGCCGGCGCAGTGGACCGGTGCGGCCCACGCGCCTAGAATGACGCGGCGCGCGAGAGTGGCGGAATTGGTAGACGCACCAGATTTAGGTTCTGACGGGGCAACCCGTGCGGGTTCGAGTCCCGCCTCTCGCACCATCCCTTACGAATCCGCGTAAAAGAAAAGCTTGACGATGATGGCGGTGGCGGCGCCGACGGCGCTGACGATGATCGCGCCGAAGGCGACGACCGGGTAGTAACGGGACTCTGCCTGGATCTTCGCGGTTTCGGCGCCGATTTTCATCGTCTCGGCCATGGTCTTCGAAATGTTCGCGTGGATCTCGTCGATGTCGTCGGCATTCATTGCTCGTGTCTCTTCCATGTGGTCGCTCCTAGCCTACCAACTCTTTCCAGCGGTTGCACCGCAGGCAAACTGCGTGGCGCGCTAGTTTAGCGATGCGAGGCTGTCGGTCCGATGCCATGCCGCCCTGACATGTGTGTGCGCATGTGTGTTGATTCGGAGTCAGGGGCATCCTTGGTTCTGGAGCACCATCGCGAAACACGCGGGCCCGAGGTCGGCGGCGCTCAGGTCACCGCGCGCCGCGCCACCACGGTGCCGAGCACCGCGAGCAGCACGGTGATCGCGAAGTTCGCGACGAAGGCCGCGGTGTGCGATGTCGCGAGCAGCGCGGCGAACAACGAGCCGCCGATGGCGAGCGTGGTCGCGACCATCAGCGATTCGCACAGCTGCAACGCCGAACTGTTCCTGCCCTGCTCGTGTTCCTCCGACATCGACAGCGCGAGCACCGCGACGGTGCCGTAGAGCATGCCCATGCCGAGACCGGTCAGCAGCCAGCCCGCGACGGAGGCGATCACCGGCATCCACGCGAACGTGCAGAGCGCGGCGATCGTGCTGCCGATCACCATGAGCGCCGTGCCGCGCACGAGCAGCGTTCGCCGCGACACTTTCGCGTAGTGCCCCTGATACCAGGAGCCGGAGAACCAGCCGATCGCGCCGACGCTGATCGCGACGCCCGCCCACATCGGCGAGAGGCCGTGTTGCGTCGAGAACGCGAGGGGCAGGAAGGCCTCCGTGCCGAAGAACGCGGAGGCGGCGACACCTCGCAGCGCGACGACGGCCGGAAGCCCGCGCGCGGCGCGAAGCGTACCGGCCGGCAGAAGACGGCGGCCGCAGTAAAGGAGCAGGACCAGGGCCGGCAAGAGAATGGCCGCGACTTTCCACCCCTGTTCCTGGCCCGCGACGAAGAGCAGGCAGGCGCCGACCGCCGCCCCGATCGAGTACGCCATGCGGCCGGGTGCGTCCGCGTCCGCGCCCTCCGGGGAGGCGAGCGAACGCAGGGCACCGCGCAGGGCGACCGCGGCCGGCACCGCGAGAAGCGGCACGCCCAGGAATACCCAGCGCCAGCCGACGTGCTCGACGATCGCGCCGCTGACGGCAGGACCGATCAGGGCAGGGACGACCCATCCCGCGGAGAAGGCCGCGAAGACCTTCGGCCGCAGTGCGTCCGGATAAAGGCGCCCGACGATGACGTACAGCGCGGGCGAGAGACAGCCGGCGCCGAGTCCCTGGACCAGCCGGCCGATGAGCAGCGTCGGCATGTCGCGGGCGAAGCCGGCGATGAGCAGCCCGATCACGAAGCCGGCCAACCCCGTCCACATGGCGGGCGCCGGCCCCTTCCTGTCGCTCCAGCGGCCGGACAGGGTCATGCCGATCACGCTCGTCGCGAGGACGCCGCCGAACGCGAGCGCGTAGGCGCGCAGGCCGTCGAGCTCACGGGCGACGGTCGGCATGGCCGTCGTCACCGCCAGCGCCTCGAAGGCGATCAGGGAGATCAACGCGACCATGCCGACCGTCGCGGCCCGGTAGGGAGGCGAGAGGATGCCCGGAGCGCGCGCGGCGCCGGCGTCGGCGAGGAGGTCTGGATCGGACGTGCCCACGTTCATTCGGGTTCCTTGGGGGAGGGGGAGTCTCGCACGGTTGCCCATCGACTCCGGAAGGGGCACGATGCAACCTCAACTAATGTTCAGGTCAAGCGATGAGGGAATTCAGCGTGGGCGAGGTGGCGAAGCGCTCCGGGGTTGCGGTGTCCGCTCTCCATTTCTATGAGCGCAAGGGGTTGATCCGCAGTCTCAGGACGGCCGGGAACCAGCGACGCTACGCGGCGGACGTGCTCCGCCGGATCGCCGTCATCCGGGTCGCGCAACGTGTCGGCATGCCGCTGGAATCGGTCCGACAGGCGCTAGCGTGCCTGCCGGACCAGCGTACGCCCTCGGTGGAGGACTGGGCCACGATGTCCGCCGCCTGGCGTGCGGAGCTGGAGGAGCGGATCGCCCAGCTGACCGAACTGAGGGATCGGCTGACCGGGTGCATCGGCTGCGGCTGCCTGTCCCTCAAGGCCTGCGCCCTCGCCAATCCGGAAGATCGGCTGGCGGTCGAAGGGGCCGGTCCGAGGCGCCTGGCACCCGGCTGAGGCAGGTTGCGGCGGCGTGAAGGCAAAACGTAGAATGGGCAGTCATTTGCGGGGTTTTTCACCGCCGGGAGGCAGGTCGCGGCCATCGCCCCGGCCCATGCGGTGGAGCCCTTGTGTTCGGTTACGGCGACGGATGGTCGCCATCGCGCCACGTCCGTGGTGGTTTCAGGAGAGGTCATGCAGGTTTCGGTTGAGAATGTCGGCAAGCTCGGGCGCAAGCTCACGGTGAAGTTCCCGGCTGAGCGTCTGGAGACGCAGGTCAGCGAGCGCATCGCGGAAATGGGCCGCACGGTGCGCCTGAAGGGCTTCCGTCCGGGCAAGGTGCCCACCAACGTGATCAAGCAGCGCTTCGGCGCGCAGGTCCGTGGCGAGGCGCTGTCGGACCTGATCGGCAGCACGCTGCGCGAGGCCTTCACGCAGGAGAAGCTCCAGCCGATCGCCAACCCGTCCGTCGACACCACGGGCAACGCCGAGAACGGCGAGATCGCCTACACGGCCACCTTCGAGGTGATGCCGGAATTCCCGGCGATCGACGTCGCCGCCCTCGAGATCTCCCGTCCGAAGGCCGAAGTGACCGACGCCGACATCGACAAGATGATCGAGACCCTGCGCACGCAGCGTCGCAGCTTCGACGAAGTCAGCCGCGCCTCGAAGGAAGGCGACTTCGTGATGTTCGAATACTCCGCCGAGGCGGGTGACTACCGCTTCCCGGCCGAAGGCCTCGAGCGCGCCGGTAGCGTGCTGGGTTCGGGCACCCTGTTCAAGGCGCTCGACGACGCCCTGACCGGCCGCACCGCGGGTGACGACCTGGTCCAGGACGTCGCCTTCCCGGAAGACTTCCGCAATCCGGACCTCGCCGGCAAGACCGCGAAGGTCACCCTGAAGATCGTGAAGGTGCAGGAGCCGAACCTGCCGGCCGTCGACGCCGACTTCGTGAAGATGTTCGGTGTCGCCGACGGCGACATCGAGACCTTCCGCAAGGAAGTCCGCGCCAACCTCGAGCGCGAGCTCAAGGCGACGGTGATGGCCCGCCTGAAGTCCGAAGTGGCCGAAAAGCTGGCCGGCGCCTTCCCGGACCTCGACGTGCCGGAACTCATGGCCAACGCCGAGGCCCAGAGCCTCGCCGCCGGCAACCTCCCGCGCGGCCAGCAGCCGTCGCCGGAGATGGTGGCCGAGGCCCTGCCGTTCGCGCGCAAGCGCGTGATCGCCGCGCTCCTGATGGGCGAGATCGCCCGCAAGAACGAGCTCCGTCTGGACCGCAAGCGCACCGGCGACATGCTGGCGGCGATTGCCTCCACCTATGAAGAGCCGGAAAAGGTCATTGAACTGTATAACAGCGACCCCCAACTGATGCAGGGACTGCAGAACCGCGTGATGGAAGACCAGGTGGCGGAGTGGGTGGCCGACAACGCCAAGACCACGGACCAGAACCTGAGCTTCGACGAAGTGATGCGGCCGATCGGCGCCTGAGCGCCGTTCGCTGGCAATAACCGGGCCCCACACGAAGGAGAGACCCCATGTCCATGGCTCCGATCCAGAACCTCAACCTGGTGCCCATCGTCGTCGAACAGACCTCGCGTGGCGAGCGTTCGTACGATATCTACTCGCGCCTCCTCAAGGAGCGCGTGATCTTCGCCGTCGGCCCGGTCGACGATTACATGGCCAATGTGATCGTCGCCCAGCTGCTGTTCCTCGAGTCGGAGAACCCGGACAAGGACATCAGCCTGTACATCAACAGCCCCGGTGGTTCCGTCACCGCGGGCATGGCGATCTACGACACGATGCAGTTCGTGAAGCCGGACGTCAGCACGATGTGCATCGGCCAGGCGGCCTCGATGGGCGCGCTCCTGCTCGCCGCGGGCGCGGCCGGCAAGCGTTACTCGCTGCCGCATTCGCGCATCATGATCCATCAGCCGTGGGCGGGCGGTATTTCCGGCCAGGCGACGGACATCGAGATCCACGCGCGCGAGATCCTCACCATGCGTGAGCGTCTCAACGCGATCCTCGCCCACCACAGCGGCAAGACGGTGGAAGAGATCGCCCGCGACACCGAGCGCGACCGCTTCATGAGCGGCGCGGAAGCCCAGGCCTATGGCCTGATCGACTCGGTGCTCGACAAGCGTCTGGTCGATACCGTCCGTTCAGCTTGATTGTACTTTTCGCTTGTGAAAACCGGCACTTCGCCCCTCATTCCCGGGGCGGAGCGCTGTGCTATTCTCAAAGCGCACCTGGATTCTCAGTAGGGCCCAAAGCATGAGCGACGAGCGGCAGAGCCGTTCCAACGACGGCGGCAAGATTCTTTACTGCTCTTTCTGCGGCAAGAGCCAGCATGAAGTGCGAAAGCTGATCGCAGGCCCCAGCGTGTTCATCTGCGATGAGTGCGTTGAACTGTGCAACGACATCATCCGCGAGGAACTGGAAGAAAAGGCGGCCTCCGGTCGCACGCACCTTCCGAAGCCGCGCGAGATCATGGAAGCCCTCGATCAGTACGTGGTCGGCCAGACGCGCGCCAAGAAGGCGCTCTCCGTCGCGGTCTACAACCACTACAAGCGCATGGAATCGCGCCAGAAGAACGACGAGGTCGAACTCGGCAAGTCGAACATCCTCCTGATCGGTCCGACCGGTTCGGGCAAGACTCTGCTGGCCGAGACGCTGGCGCGCCTGCTCAACGTGCCGTTCACGATCGCGGATGCCACCACGCTGACCGAAGCCGGTTACGTGGGCGAGGACGTCGAGAACATCATCCAGAAGCTTCTGCAGAAGTGCGACTACGACGTCGAAAAGGCGCAGAGCGGCATCGTCTACATCGATGAAATCGACAAGATCTCGCGCAAGAGCGAGAACCCGTCGATCACCCGCGACGTGTCCGGCGAAGGCGTGCAGCAGGCGCTTCTGAAGCTGATCGAAGGCACGCTGGCTTCCGTGCCGCCGCAGGGCGGTCGCAAGCACCCGCAGCAGGAATTCCTGCAGGTCGACACGCGCAACATCCTGTTCATCTGCGGCGGCGCGTTCGCGGGCCTCGACAAGGTGATCCAGCAGCGTTCGGAGACCACGGGCATCGGCTTCAAGGCCGAAGTCCGCTCGAAGGAGCGCACGGAGAACGTCGGCAAGACGCTTTCGGAAGTCGAGCCCGCCGATCTGGTCCGTTTCGGCCTGATTCCGGAGTTCGTCGGCCGCCTGCCAGTGGTCGCCACGCTCGACGAGCTCGACGAGGCCGCCCTGGTGCAGATCCTCACCGAGCCGAAGAACGCGGTCACCAAGCAGTTCCGCAAGCTCTTCGACATGGAAGGCGCCGAGCTGGAGTTCCGTCCGGAAGCGTTGTCCGCCATCGCCCGTCGCGCGCTCAAGCGCAAGACCGGCGCGCGCGGCCTGCGCACGATCCTGGAGCAGGTGCTGCTCGACACGATGTTCGAACTGCCCTCGCTGGAGCATGTCAGCAAGGTCGTGGTCGACGACGCCGTGATCGATGGTCAGGCTGAGCCTTACCTTATCTACCGCGGCAACCTTCAGCAGCAGCGCATCGCGGGCGAGGGTGGCGACGCGGCCTGATCGCGTCGTCCAAGGCCCCTTATGGCGGCCCCGGCGTCCACTCGGCGCCGGGGCCGTTTTTCTTTGCGAGGGCGCTCTCGCGTCTCCCTTGATCGTTCCTTCGCGAACCACCACTTGACGTGTATGGCGGCTCCGGCGCAGTGTCGGGGCGAGCCCCATCCATCCGAGGGAAACCCCAAGAACATGGCGAAGAATCGCAGCCAAACCACGAGCGGATCCGAGCTGGACCTGTTGCCGGTCCTGCCCTTGCGCGATGTCGTCGTCTATCCGCACATGGTCATCCCGTTGTTCGTCGGGCGCGACAAGTCCATGCGCGCGCTCGAACGCGCGATGGAAGGCGAACGGCAGATCCTGCTCGTCGCGCAGAAGAGCCCCGACATCGACGATCCGGCCATCGCCGACCTGCACAACGTCGGCACGCTCGCGGGCGTTCTGCAGCTGCTGAAGCTGCCGGACGGTACCGTGAAGGTGCTCGTCGAAGGGCAGTCGCGCGTACAGATCGACGCGTTCGAAGACGAGGCCGGCATGATGAGCGGCCGCGCGCACGTCATCGAGCCGATCTACAGCAACAACGAGCGCGAACTCGATGTCGTGTCGCGTTCGCTCGTCTCGCTGTTCGAACAGCTGGTCAAGCAGAGCCGCAAGCTGCCGCCGGAGATCCTGGCGACGCTCTCGGGCATCGACGATCCGTCGCGCCTGGCCGACTCGATCGCCGCCCATCTTTCGGTCCGCATGGCCGACAAGCAGCGCGTGCTTGAAACCGCGGACGTCGGTCAGCGCCTCGAGCTCCTCATCGGCCTGGTCGACGGCGAGATGGACCTGCAGCAGGTCGAAAAGCGCATCCGCGGCCGCGTGAAGTCGCAGATGGAGAAGAGCCAGCGCGAGTACTACCTCAACGAGCAGATGAAGGCCATCCAGAAGGAACTGGGTGAGGGCGAGGAGGGCGCGAACGAGATCGAGGAACTCCAGAAGAAGATCGACGGCGCCGGCATGCCCAAGGCCGTGCTCGCGAAGGCGCGCCAGGAGTTCAACAAGCTCAAGCAGATGTCGCCGATGTCCGCCGAGGCCACGGTGGTGCGCAACTACCTCGACTGGGTGGTGGGCGTGCCGTGGAAGAAGCGCACGAAGGTGCGCAAGGACCTCGCGCTCGCGCAGGAAACCCTCGACGCCGATCACTTCGGGCTGGAGAAGGTCAAGGAGCGCATCCTCGAATACCTCGCGGTCCAGCAGCGCGTGAACACGATGAAGGGCCCGATCCTGTGCCTCGTCGGTCCGCCCGGCGTGGGCAAGACGTCGCTCGGCCAGTCGATCGCGAAGGCGACGAACCGCAAGTTCGTCCGCATGAGCCTGGGTGGCGTGCGCGACGAGGCCGAGATTCGCGGTCATCGCCGCACCTACATCGGTTCGATGCCGGGTCGCATCGTGCAGAACCTCAACAAGGTCGGCAGCAAGAACCCGCTGTTCGTGCTGGACGAGATCGACAAGATGTCGATGGACTTCCGCGGCGATCCGTCGTCGGCGTTGCTCGAAGTGCTCGATCCCGAGCAGAACAACGCGTTCAACGATCACTACCTCGAGGTCGACCTCGACCTTTCGGAAGTGATGTGGATCGCCACCGCGAACTCGCTGAACATTCCGGGTCCGCTGCTCGATCGCATGGAGGTCATCCGCATCCCCGGTTACACCGAGGACGAGAAGCTCAACATCGCGCAGAAGTACCTGTTGCCGAAGCAGCTGAAGGCCAACGGTCTTAAGGCCGACGAGCTGGTGGTGGGCGAAGACGCGCTGCGCGACATCGTGCGTTACTACACGCGCGAGTCGGGCGTCCGCAACCTCGAGCGCGAAATCTCGAAGATCTGCCGTAAGGTGGTGAAGGAGATCGCGCTGGGCACGGTGCCCGCGCAGGCGAAGGCCAAGGTGAAGAAGCCGGCGAAGGCGGCGAAGGGCAAGGCGCTCGCGCCCGACCACGTGCACGTCGACGGCGGCAACCTCGATCATTACCTGGGCGTGCGCCGCTTCGACTTCGGTCGCGCGGAGCAGCAGAACGAAGTCGGTCTCGTCACCGGCCTCGCCTGGACGCAGGTCGGCGGCGACCTGTTGAGCATCGAGGCCTCCGTGGTGCCGGGCAAGGGTCGCCTGGTCCACACGGGCCAGCTGGGCGACGTGATGAAGGAATCCATCCAGGCCGCGCTCAGCGTCGTTCGCGCTCGCGCCGCGGGCCTGGGTATCGAGCCGGACTTCCACGAGAAGCTCGACATCCACATCCACGTGCCGGAGGGTGCGACACCGAAGGACGGTCCGAGCGCGGGTATCGCGATGTGCACGGCGCTCGTGTCGGCCCTGACGAAGGTGCCGGTGCGATCCGAGGTCGCGATGACGGGCGAGATCACCTTGCGCGGTCGCGTGTTGCCCATCGGTGGCCTGAAGGAGAAGCTGCTGGCGGCGCATCGCGGCGGCATCACCACGGTGATCATCCCTGAGGAGAATCGCAAGGATCTGGTCGACCTGCCGGAAAACATCACCGGCTCGCTCGACATCCACGCGGTGAAGTGGATCGACGAGGTACTCGATCTCGCGCTGGAGCGCCCGATCGGACAGGCGAAAACCGGCAACGGCGGCGAGAAGGTCGATGTGCCGCGCACGCAGGGCAAGCGTGGCAAGGGCAAGGCATCGCCGTCGCTGACGCATTGACGTAACGACACCGCATCGTTTCGTGTCACGAACAAGGGCGCACGCAAGTGCGCCCTTTTCGTTTTCGTCGTCCTGTCATCGATACGCCGCGATAATCCTTTTCGACGTCGCGCGCAAGCCTCCAAAGACCATGCATATGGCCTGAAAGCCTTGGTATTCCTTGTATTGCGATGGGGGGAGGGCGCTGGTATAAAGTCGGCTCCGCCTTCGCCCGCGCCGCAAGGGCGCGCTGGATCGCGGGGTTGCATTCGCCATGCCGAATCGGCGCGGCACCTGCGACCTGACGTCTTCGCCATGAATCGCCGACCGGCGCTTCGAATTACCTATGAAGGGAGTTACGTAATGAATAAGACCGACCTGACCGCCGCCATCGCAGAAATGGCAGAGCTCTCGAAGGCTGACGCCGGCAAGGCGCTCGATGCCCTGATCAAGGTGGTGTCCGAGACTCTGAAGAAGGGCGAAGACGTTGCCCTCGTCGGCTTCGGTACCTTCAAGCTGCGCAGCCGCGCCGCGCGCACCGGCCGCAACCCGCGCACGAACGAAGAGATCAAGATCCCGGCGTCGAAGGTCCCGGCCTTCACCGCTGGCAAGGCGCTCAAGGATCACGTAAACTAATCCGTCTTGCCGTCGGGGGTGCTTAGCTCAGCGGTAGAGCGTCGCCTTTACACGGCGCTGGTCGGGGGTTCGATCCCCTCAGCACCCACCAACGGAAAGTGGAGTGGTAGTTCAGTCGGTTAGAATGCTGGCCTGTCACGCCGGAGGTCGCGGGTTCGAGTCCCGTCCACTCCGCCAGTCATCCACAAAGGCGCCCGCGTGGCGCCTTTGTTTTATCGATCGCCGGTAAGGGTTACCGGTGCAACCATCGCGAGTCGCATCATGCTGCAAGCCCTGCGCAACAAGATCCATGGATGGCCTGCCGCCATCGTCCTCGGTGTCTGCGTGTTTGCCGTCGCGTTCTTCGGCATCGAGTCGTATTTCGTCTCGCACGTCGACACGTACGTGGCGAAGGTAGGCGATCACGAGATCTCGCAGCAGGACTGGCAGAATCGCATGAACGAGCTGCGCCAGCAGGCGGCGCAGAATCCGCAGTCGCCGTTCACGGCGGCGGATCTCGAAAAGCCGGAACTGAAGCAGCGCGTGCTCGACGGCATGATCAGCCAGCAGCTGCTGCAGCAGGCGAACATCGACCTCGGCCTCACGGTCGCCGATGCCAGCGTGCGCAGCGCGATCGGCAGCGATCCGGGTTTCCAGGTCAACGGCCAGTTCAGCCCCGAGGCCTATCGCGCCATCCTCTCGATGCAGGGCATGAGCCCGGGCATGTACGAGCAGAAGGTGCGCGCGTCGCTCGCGACGCAGCTCATTCCCGAGGCGATCTCGAACACCACGCTGGTCAGCGATGCCGACGTCGACGCGTTCTTCCGCCTCCGTCTCCAGCAGCGCGACCTGAGCTTCGTCGAACTGCCGCGTCCCTCGCTGACGGACGCCACGGTATCCGATGCCGACATCGACGCCTTCTACAAGTCGCACATCGCCGATTACACGGCGCCCGAACAGGTGTCGGTGCAATACCTCGAAGTGAAGCAGTCGGAGCTGAAGGTGGGCGAGCCTACCGACGAGCAGCTGCACGCCTATTACGACAAGTTCAAGCAACGCTACGCGCAGCCCGAGCAGCGCGAGGCGTCGCACATCCTCATCAACGTGCCGAAGAACGCCACGCCGGAGCAGCAGAAGGCCGCGCTCGACAAGGCGAAGAAGATCGCCGCCGAAGCGACGCCGGAAAACTTCGCCAAGCTCGCCGCGGAAAACTCGGACGACCTGGGTTCGAAGCGCACGGGTGGCGACCTCGGCTGGCTCGAGAAGGGCGTCGCGAACGCGGCGTTCGATACCGCGCTGTTCGGCATGAAGAAGGGCGAAGTCACGAAGGAACCCGTCCTTTCGCCGGAAGAGGGCTACCACATCATCTGGCTGCGCGACGCCCGCGAGGGCGATGCGAAGCCGTTCGCCGAAGTGCGCGGCCAGCTCGCGTCCGACTGGGCGAAGAACGAGGGCGAGCGTCTGTACAACGAGCGCGCCGGTCAGCTCGCCGATCTCACGGAGCGCAATCCGGGCTCGCTGGAGCCGGCCGCGAAGGAGCTCGGTCTCGAGATCAAGACCTCGCCGCTGTTCGGTCGCGAGGGTGGCGAGGGCATTCCGTCGGATCCGAAGTTCGCGCTGGCCGCGTTCCAGGACGACGTCCTGGCGCAGGGCAACAACTCCTCGCTCGTGCAGCTCGGCAAGGGCGACGCGGTCGTCATGCATCTGGCGAAGCACAACGCGGCCGCGCCGAAGGCGCTGGCCGACGTGAAGGACGCCGTTCGCCAGCGCATCCTCGACGAGCGCGTCGACGCGCAGGCGAAGAAGCAGGCCGAGGACATCGCCGCGCAGCTCGCCAAGGGTGGCGATGTGGCCGCGCTGGCCAAGGCGCCGGTGCGCACGCTGGCCGGTCTCGAGCGCAGCAAGCTCGCGTCGATCACCGACGTGTCGCCGGCGATCCTGCAGCAGGCCTTCACGCTGCCGCATCCGGTCGACGGGAAGCCCGCCTGGACGACCGTCCAGACCGGCAACGGCACCTACGCGCTGGTCGCCGTGAACAAGGTCGTGGACGGCGATCCGTCGAAGGTCGAGAAGGCGCAGCGCGACGCGCTCCGCGGCCAGATGATGGACGCGATGGCCCAGGCCGCCACGCTCGAATACATCGAGGCGCTCAAGAAGCGTACCGAGATAAAGATCGCCCAGGACCGCATGTAACAAAAAACCCCTCTTCGGAGGGGTTTTTTTTTATGCGGGTCGTCCCGCGCTCCATGCGGAAGCGCATGGTCCACGACCTTTATTACAATGGGCCCTTCATTGCGTCGAAGGGATAACCCGTGATCATCCAGCCCAAGGTCCGTGGCTTCATCTGCACCACCGCTCATCCGGTCGGCTGCGCGAAGAACGTCGAAGAACAGATCGCCATCACGAAGGCCAGCGGCACGTTCGCCGCCGGTCCGAAGAACGTGCTCGTGATCGGCGCCTCGACGGGCTACGGCCTGGCCTCGCGCATCACCGCCGCGTTCGGCCATGGTGCCGCCACGCTCGGCGTGTTCTTCGAGAAGCCCTCGAGCGAGACCAAGACCGGCACGGCCGGCTGGTACAACGCCTACGCGTTCGACAAGGCCGCAGGCGAGGCGGGTCTCTTCGCGAAGTCGATCAACGGCGACGCGTTCGCGAACGAGACGCGCGCGAAGGCGATCGAGATCATCCGCGAGGAAATGGGCGGTAAGGTCGATCTCGTCGTGTATTCGCTCGCCTCGCCGGTGCGCAAGCTGCCGGAAGGCACGAAGATGGGCGAGCCCGGCACGGTGGTGCGCTCGGCGCTCAAGACCATGGGCGACACGTTCACGGCGTCCTCGGTGGACACGAACAAGAACGAAGTCGTGCAGGCCACCGTCGAGCCGGCGACGGAGCAGGAGGTCAAGGACACCGTCACCGTGATGGGCGGCGAAGACTGGGCGATGTGGATCGACGCGCTGTCCGAGGCGGGCGTGCTCGCCGAGAACGCGACGACCATCGCCTACAGCTACGTCGGCACGTCGATCACCTGGCCGATCTACTGGCACGGCACGCTCGGCCAGGCGAAGCAGCACCTCGATCGCACCGCGAAGGAGCTCGGCGAGCGTCACAAGGGGCTGCGTTCGTACGTCGGCGTGATGAAGTCCGTCGTGACGCAGGCGAGCTCGGCGATTCCGGTGATCCCGCTCTACGTCTCCATGGTGTTCAAGATCATGAAGGCGAAGGGCATCCACGAGGGCACGATCGAGCAGATCAACCGCCTGTTCCACGATCGCCTCTACCGCGCCGATGGCGCGAAGGCCGAGACCGACGCCGAAGGCCGCCTGCGCCTAGACGACTGGGAACTGCGCGACGACGTGCAGGGTGAGTGCAAGGCGCTCTGGCCGACCGTCACCACCGCGAATCTCTGGGACGTCACCGACTACGCCGGTTACAAGCACGATTTCATCAAGCTGTTCGGCTTCGAGGCGTCCGGCGTCGATTACGACGCGGACGTGAGCGCCGACGTGCAGTGGGACGTGGTGCAGCTCTGAGACGGCGACCGCGTCGGCGTCAGCGCGACGCGGTCAGCTTCAGCACCTGACCCGGTTTCACCGCCTGGGTCTGCAGATCGTTCCATTTCATGAGCTGTTCCACGCTCACCTGGTGCCGGCGAGCGATCGACCAGAGCGACTCGCCGTTGTTCACCTTGTGGACCACGAGCGGCTCGTCCGCGGCAGCGGACTTCGACTTCGAACGGGACGTCGTCTTCGCCTTCGCGACGGCGGCGTCCTTCGATGTCCTGGCCTTCTTTCCCTTCACCGGCGCCTGCGCCGTGCTCAGTTCGTCGACGATGGGATCGGCCGGGTCGGTCACGGGATCGACCGGGCCGAGCTTGTACTGGTCGGCCGCCGATTTCGGCAACAGCAGGCTCGCGCTCACCGTGCCGGAGGTCGTGCGGAAGGCCGGATTGAAGCCGCGCAGGTCGTCCATCGACAGGCCCGACTGCTTCGCCGCCTGCGCGAGCGACTGCGGGGTGGAGACTTTCACCACCTGCAGGGCGTCGTCGCCGTCCTGGCGCGGGAGGCTGACGTTGAAACGACCCGGGTCGCGCACGATGCAGGCGATCGCCATCAGCTTGACGAGGTGTTCCTTCGTGTTCGCCTTCATCGGCACGTCGGGCAGGCCGTCGTCGTCCGAGGGGCCGCCGTGGCGATCGATCGTCTTCTTGAGACCGAATTCGCCGGCGTTGTACGCGACGTCGACCAGGCGCCAGTCGCCCAGGTCGTCGTAGTAACGGCGCATCATGTTCATCACCGACTCGGTCGACTTCGTGATGTCGAGGCGCTCGTCGTAGTTCTTCTCCACCCGCAGGCCGAGCGTGCGAGCCGTCTGCGGCATGATCTGCCACATGCCCGCCGGCCGGTTCTTCTGGCCCGGTACGTGGCGGTACTGGCTTTCCACCCATGGAAGCAGTGCGAACTCGCCGGCGACGCTGTGCTTCATCGCCGCCTTGTGCGCGTAGACGATCAGCGGCAGCACTTCGTTGACCTGCTGCTCGAAGCGGTTGGGCATCTTCGTATAGGTGCGAGCCCAGGCCAGCACCTGCGGATCGGCCTCGCAGCCGGGCATCGCGAAGCTGTCGCGCATGCCCGACCAGAAATCCGCCTGCTGCGCCGGGCGCATCATCTTCGGCGACACCGTCACGTCCTCCACGGGCGCCGGTGGCGCGACGACAGGAAGCGGGTGGGGCAGGGGTTTCGGCATGCCGGCGGCGCAGGCCGTCAGCAGCATCGGGATCAGGGTGGGCAGCAACCGGCGGGTGAAAGCATTCATGCGGCGAACGTGTCCTTGGCACGGCGGAGCGCGGCGAAGCGCTCCACCCGGTCGTCGACGTTCCCGGCCTGCGGCGCGAACCAGCGCGCGATCGCGTCGCTGTCGACGCGCAGGAAGGGATTGGTGGCGAACTCGTCGCCCAGGGTGCTCGGCACGCTCGGCCGGGCCTCCTCGCGAAGGCGCGCCACCTCGTCCCGACGGCGGCGCAGGGCATCGTTGTCCGGGTCGACGGTGAGGGCGAACCGGATGTTGGACGCGGTGTATTCGTGCGCGCAGCAGACCTTGGTCTCCGGCGGCAGGTCGGCGAAGCGATCGAGCGAGGCCAGCATCTGCGCCGGGGTGCCCTCGAAGAGGCGCCCGCAGCCGACGCTGAACAGCGTGTCGCCGCAGAACAGGAATCCTTCGCCGAAATACGCCACGTGCGAGCGCGTGTGGCCCGGCACGGCGATCACGCGGAAGCTGGCCTTCGGCGATTCGAGCTCGACGATGTCGCCATCCGCGACGAAGTGGTTCTTCGGCTGGATGCGCGGGTCGTCGGTGGCGTACACCTCGACGTCGTGCTCGCGCACGAGATCCGAAACCCCGCCGATGTGATCGGCGTGGTGATGGGTAAGCAGGATCGCCCGCAGCGTCCAGCCTCGCTCCTTCAGCGCGGCTTCCACGGGGGCGGCTTCACCGGGATCCACGACGAAGGCGTTGCCCTCGTCATCGGCGACCAGCCAGATGTAGTTGTCGCTCAAAGCCGCGACGGGGACCCAATGCATCGGGCGGACTCCGTGACGAACGATTGGGCGCGAACACCCAAGGAATGGCCGCCGGGCAGTGATGCGGACCGGGCGGGGCGGCCGGACTATATCAGCCGGGTATATCTCGCTCGTTAGTAAGTCGTTAACCCATGCGCCCCCCGTTCAACCCCACTACACTCCCGTGCATGCCGCATTTCGCCCACGACATCTACGCCACGCCGCAGATCGGCAAGCTGCTCGCCGACGAGGCGCGCGTGCTCGGCCCCCTGCTGTCCCGCTGTACCGGGGAGCACGGCCTGCACCTGACCACGTCGGCGCCGGCCGAACCGCCCGCCATTCCGCTGCTGGGCCACTGGGCGACCGTCCGGGTCGCGGGAGCGACGCTGGGCGGGGATATCCGCGCGAGTGGCCTGGAGCCGCTCCCGTTCGCCGACGAAGCGTTCGGGGTCGTCCTGCTCCGGCACGCGCTGGAAACCACGGCGCGCCAGGACAACCTCCTCGACGAGGCGATCCGCGTGCTGGCGCCCGGAGGTATGCTGGCGATCACCGGCATCCACCCCGTGGGACTCTGGTCGCCGTGGGTCGCGCGACAGAGTCGCGGTTCCCGGCCGCGCCTCACGTGGCCATGGTGGTGGAGCCAGCGCCTGGTGCGCGACGAGTTCGAGCTCTCGATGCCGCGCCGCCTCGGCAGCGCCTGGCCCCGCGCCGGTGGCACCGCGATGGCGGAGTCGATCTTCGGCGGCGGTTACTTCCTCGTGGCGCGCAAAAAGCGTCCGTCGGCGGTACCCTTGCGCACCCGCGAGGTCGCCGTGCCGACCCCCATGCCCGGCACGCTCGCCTCCGGCGCGCGTCGCCATGCCCGTGAATCCATCAGCTGACCTATGACCGACACCGATACCGTTGAAGCCTTCACCGACGGCGCCTGCCTGGGTAACCCCGGCCCCGGCGGCTGGGCCGCGCTGCTGCGCGCGAAGGGCGTGGAAAAGATGCTCTCCGGCGGCGAGGCGGACACCACGAACAACCGCATGGAGATGATGGCCGCGATCTGCGCGCTCGAAGCGCTCACGCGCCGCTGCAACGTGCACCTGATGACCGATTCGAAGTACGTCATGCAGGGCGTGCAGGAGTGGGTGCCGAAATGGCGCCGCAACGGCTGGAAGACCGCCGACAAGAAGCCGGTGAAGAACCAGGACCTCTGGATCCGCCTCGACCAGGCCGCCGCGGCGCACACGGTCACGTGGGAATGGGTCAAGGGGCATAACGGCCACGTCGAGAACGAGCGCGTCGATGTCGCGGCGCGCGACCAGGCGATCATCTACAAGGCGAAGGGGAAGGTGGCATGAGGCAGATCGTCCTCGATACGGAAACCACCGGCCTCGAAGCGCACCTCGGTCACCGGCTCATCGAAATCGGCGCGGTCGAGATGATCGGCCGGCGCCCCACGGGCCGCCACTTCCACACCTACCTGAACCCCGAGCGCGCGATCGACGCGGAGGCGAGCGCGGTAACCGGCATCAAGGACGCCGACCTCGTCGACAAGCCGTTCTTCCGCGACAAGGTGGACGAGTTCATCGAGTTCATCCGCGGCGCGGAGCTGATCATCCACAACGCGGCGTTCGACGTCGGCTTCATCAACGCCGAGCTGAAGCGGATGGGCGACGCGTACGGCACGGTGACCGATCACGCCACGGTGCTCGACACGCTGCTCATGGCGCGGCAGATGTATCCCGGGCAGCGCAACAGCCTCGATGCGCTGTGCAAGCGCCTCGGGGTCGACAACACGAAGCGCGACCTCCACGGCGGCCTGCTCGACGCCCAGCTGCTCGCCGAAGTCTATATCGCGATGACCTCGGGCCAGGTGACGCTCGACTTCGCCCTCGATGCGGGTGCAGACCACCGCGGCCCGAGCCATCTGGGCGAGATCGTGATCACGCGTCGACCCATCGTGCGTCGCGCGGATGCGCACGAACTCGAACTGCACACGAAACGCCTCGATGCGCTCGACAAGTCGTCGGGCGGCCAGAGCATCTGGCGCAAGCTGGAATCCGAAACGCTGCACTGACCCGCCGCGCTCCTGTCCACGGGTGGGAGCGCGCTCGCCCGGGAACAGTGCCGCTACGCCAGTGAATCGCCGATCACGCCGCCGCGCGCAGCAGGATCACCGTGACGTTGTCGCGCGCACTGCCACCGAGCGCCTCGAGCAGCAGATGATCCACGCTCTCCTGCGCCGCGATGTCGGTGCGTGCCACGATCTCGCCGATCCGCGCGTCGGTGACTTCGTCGGTGAGCCCGTCGGTGCACAGCAACAACCGCGCGCCGGGGGCGAGTTCGCCACGCGCGAGGCCGATGTGCAGCTGCGCCGGCGACGTGATGCCCAGTGCCTGCGTCAGCACGCTCCGCTGCGGATGCGCACGCGCCTGCTCCTCGGTCAGCTCACCCGACTCGACCAGCGCCTCGACGATGGAATGATCGTGCGACAGGCGGCGAAGCTCGCCATCCCAGCGATAGATCCGGCTGTCGCCGACCCATGCCGCCTCGTACGAGCGACCGACGATCCGCACGGCGGCGATGGTCGTGCCCATCGGTCGCGACTCGGCCAGGCCGCTGGAACGCGCCAGCAGCGCCTCGTTCACCCGCTGGATCGCGTCGACGAGCGACTGGCCGGCGGACACCTGCGCCACGACGCCGTCGCGGGCCGTGGCGGAGGCCACTTCGCCGTGCCGATGCCCGCCCATGCCGTCCACCACCAGGAACAGGCCCAACGAGGCGTCGGCATAGTAGGTGTCCTCGTTGCGCGTACGGCGAAGTCCCGTATGCGTGCCATGTCCGAACTCGATCATGTGGGGCCTGGAATGCGAGGGGAAGGGCGCGGGAAGCGCCCGGATGCCCGGGCAGGATGCCCCATCAAAAGCCTGTTGTCACGGGCGTGAAGACCCACTATCATTGCGGGCCCGGCAGTGCTCAACCACTGCCGTCGACCGTTCACGGAGAGGTGGCAGAGTGGTCGAATGTACCTGACTCGAAATCAGGCGTACGTGTAAGCGTACCGTGGGTTCGAATCCCACCCTCTCCGCCAGTACAAAACAAAAGCCCCGCAGCGATGCGGGGCTTTTGTTTTTTCCTTCGTCTACCTGCTTGCCACGCTGAACGGCCCTTGCGGCATCACGCCTCCAGCGGGTCGTCCTCGTGCAGTTCGTCCATCCATCCACGGCGGCGATGGAACACCCATTCCACATGCTCGGAGAAGAGGACATCGATGTGGCCGCCCTGGTCCATCGCCTCGAGCCGGTGGCCCGTGACGTTGCCGAGGTGGGCGGCCTGCGCTTCGTAGCCGGAGATGCCTTCCTTCTCGAGCTGGTCGAGGATGGCGCGCAGGTTGGCGTGACGGGCGTGCTGGACTGGCATGGGCGGTCGCTCGGCAAGGTAATGAGTCATCGGCGCCGCACGCCCGGACTTTAGCGGGCGGCACCGGCGTGACGGGCGTCGTGACATCGCGACCACGGCGCGGGCAGGCGTAGCGGCGGAGCCTCACCTGTACCCACGGCCCGGAGAAACGCCATGAACGACACATCCCGCGATCATCGCCCGCAATCGGGTGACCGTAACAACGACTACGTCGCGAACAACGACAAGCCTCAGCAGGAAAAGCGCGACCGCGAGGTCAAGGAGGGGGAGGAAAAGATGGACGAGATCAGCAAGCGCGACGAGGGAGTCCGCTAACCCGAATCCCGGAACCGTTTCGTCCGCGTCGATTTCACATCGCCTGCGCCCCGTCTTTATCGACGTCCACCGATGGTGTGGCCGACGAGATGACGGAGGCAGGGCGATGAAAGCGGCATGGGGCGGCGTCAAACGCACGGTGATGTCGGCGGTCGACGGATTCAGCGACGACGAACTGATCACCCGCGCGGCGGCGTTGTCGTTCTACGCGGCGCTGTCCTTCGCCCCGTTGTTGCTTCTGCTCGTGTGGACCGTATCCATGCTCCATCCCGCATGGCAGGGCGAACTCTCCGAGGCGCTGGCGGGCGTCGTAGGCACCAAGGCGGCCGAGGCGCTGAATGCCGTCATCGCGAGCGCGAAGTCGCATCCGAAGCTCGGCGATATCGCCGGCATTATCGGCATCGGCGTGACGCTGTTCGGTGCCTCGGCCGTATTCGCGCAGCTGCAGGGCACGCTGGATCGTGTCTGGCGCGTCAAGCCGAAGCCCGGTGCCGCACTGAGCGCATGGCTTCGCGCCCGTGCCCGCGCGTTCGCGTTGCTGGGCGGCATCGCGTTCATGATGATCATTTCCTTCGTCGTCAGCGCCGCCATCCAGACCCTGGTGCGCGGCGACGGCACCGCGTGGAAGATCGTCGAATACGCGATCTCCGTCGTCGTCTTCATCGCCGCCTTCGCGACGATGTACAAGGTGCTGCCGGACGCCGTGATCGACTGGAACGAGGCGATCATCGGCGCCATCCTGACGACGGCGCTGTTCCTGCTGGGCAAGTACGCCATCGGTCTGTACATCCAGTACTCGGACGTCGGCGGTGCGTACGGCCCGGCGGGCGCCTTCATCGTGCTGCTGACGTGGACCTATTACTCGTCGATCATCGTGCTGCTCGGTGCCGAACTGACCCGGGGCGTCGCCGATGCGCGCGGCAAGCCCATCCGGCCCAGCGTGCATGCGGTCGAGATCGAGGCGGCGCCCGCCGAGATTTCCGCGTCGCCACGGACCGAATCGGCGGGGCATTCGTAGTATGTTGATCGCGCAGGGCGGCGCCACCGCCGTCGACGGGAGCTGATGGTGCTCCAGAAGGTCACTCCGGAGCGGACCGAAGAACCGGCCATGCGCGAGGTCCTCGACGGACGTCGCCGGGGCCTGTCGGCCCTGTTGCCGTTCGCCGGGCCGGCGGTGGTCGTGTCGGTGGCATACATCGATCCCGGCAACTTCGCCACGAACATCCAGGCCGGCGCGCGCTACGGATACGCGCTGCTCTGGGTGGTGGTGATGGCCAACCTGGTGGCCATGCTGTTCCAGAGCCTGTCCGCGCGCCTCGGCATCGTTACGGGCTACAGCCTCGCCGAGGTCTGCCGCGAGAATCTGCCGAAGCCGCTGGTGTACGTGATGTGGGTGGTCAGCGAGCTCGCCGCCATGGCGACCGACCTGGCGGAGTTCCTCGGCGGCGCGATCGGTCTCGCCTTGCTCTTCCACCTTCCGCTGCTCGTCGGCATGGGCATCACGGCGGTGGTCACCTATGGCCTGCTGTTGCTGGAGGGGAAGGGGTATCGCCGGCTGGAGCTGACGATCGGCGCGCTGGTCGGAGTCGTCGGGCTGTCGTACCTCGCGGAACTGTTCATCGCGCCGGTCGGCTGGGCGTCGCTGGGTCGGCAGATCTTCGTGCCGAACCTGCCAGACGGCGCGGCCGTGGCCATCGCCGTCGGCATCATCGGCGCCACCGTGATGCCGCATGCGTTGTTCCTGCATTCCGGTCTCACCGAGCGCCGCGCGCGGCCGAAGACGACCGACGAACGCCGGCGCATCATCCGGCTGTCAAACCTCGAAGTGGTGCTGGCGCTGTCGGTCGCGGGTCTGATCAACCTCGCGATGGTGGTGATGGCGGCAGGCGCCTTCCACGGCAGCCATCCCGACGTGGCGAAGATCGAGACCGCCTATCAGACGCTCGTGCCGCTGCTTGGCGCCGCCGCCGCCACGATCTTCCTCGTCTCGCTGATCGCCTCGGGCTTTTCCAGTTCCGTGGTGGGCACGATGGCGGGCCAGATGATCATGCAGGGCTTCGTGTCCTTCAGCATTCCGCTCTGGCTGCGTCGCGCCATCACGATGATTCCGAGCTTCGCGGTCGTCATCGCCGGTGTCGACGCGACGCGCGCCCTGGTGCTCAGCCAGATCGCGCTGAGCATCGCGTTGCCGTTCCCCATGATCGCGCTGGTCTGGTTCACCAGCCGCCGGGCGGTCATGGGCCACTTCCGCAACCGGCCGGCGGTCAGCGTCGCCGCGGTCGTGGCGGCGCTGGTCGTGCTGGCCCTCAACGTCGTGCTCCTGCTCGATACCTTCGGGGTGGTGGCGCTCTGAGGGCGCGCCGGGCGGGCCGTGAAACTGCTAACCTGCGCGGTCTGACGAACCGGAGATTTTGCCCATGAGCCTCATCCAGACCCCCGTTTCCTACGGCGAGCTGATCGACAAGATCACGATCCTCCAGATCAAGCTGCAGCAGATCAAGGACGAGGCGAAGCTGGCGAACGTCCGCAACGAACTCGAGCTGCTCGACGCCACCTGGAAGAACGACTCCGCTTCCGACACGGACATCGCCGACGAAACGGCGCGCCTGCTCGCCGTGAACCAGCGCCTCTGGAAGATCGAGGACGACATCCGCCTCAAGGAAAAGGCGCAGGCCTTCGACGCCGAGTTCATCCAGCTGGCCCGTTCGGTGTACATCGAGAACGACGAGCGCGCGGCCATCAAGCGCGAAATCAACGTCAAGCTCGGTTCCACGCTGATCGAGGAGAAGTCGTACCAGGATTACCGCGCGCCGCAGGCCTGAGGCGGGCGTTTTCGTAGAAGCGCACCTGGGCGCGACAGCTGCTCGCGGCAAGACCCCAATCGCGCCCAGGTGCGCTCCAACGACGGCATTAGCGGTTCAGCGCGAGCTTCAGGTGCGCCGAGCATACCTCGAAGCGGTCGATCATCTCGTCGACCTGCACCAGGTCCATGACGCCGGGTTTCTCGATCTTGGTGCCCCACGGAATCTCCGAGGCCGGCTTGCCGAAGAACTTCCGTGACGCCGCGTCGTACTTGTCGACGCACCAGCGACGGTCGGAGTACGGGCCCGACCGGTCCGGGTTGCTGGCGGCATGCAGCCCGAGCACCTTTATGCCGGCCGCGTTGGCCATGTGCATCGGGCCGGAATCCGGCGTCAGGATCATGTGGCTGCGCGCGAGCAGCGCCATGAAACGCTTGAGGGTGTCCTTGCCCGTGAGGTCCATGGGCGCCTCGCGCACGGCCGCGAGGACCGCGTCCGCAAGCGCACGCTCCGGTTCCGACGGCCCGCCCACGAGCGCCACGCGCGCACCTCGCGCCATGGCGTGGTCGATCAGCGCGGCGTAGCGTTCCACGCGCCAGTTACGGACGGTATGGCTCGACATCGGACTGACCAGCAACGTGGGCGCGTCGCCGGGAAGCTGCGCCGCGGCCCATTCGTGCGCCTCGGCCGGTACCGGAATGTCCCAGCGCACCTCGGTCTGCTTCAGGCCCAGCGGTTCGATGAAACTCGCCATGGCATCCAGCACGTGCTCACCGCTGCGCGCCGGGATCCGCTCGTTGACGAACAGGCCGTGCAGGTCCTTCGAGCGCGCGCGGTCGTAGCCGATGCGCCGATCGGCCTTCACGGCGAGGCTGAGGAGGTTGGAGCGCAGCGCGACCTGCATGTGCAGCAGGGCGTCGAAGCGGCGACCGGCCAGCGCGTCGCGGACGGCACGGATGCCGGCCTTGCCCGCGCCCTTGTCGAACGTGACGAACTCCACTCCCGGCAGATCGCCCACCAGCTTGCGCTCCAGCTTGCCGACGATCCATGTCAGACGGGTGCCGGGCGACTTTTCCTGCAAGGTGCGCACCAGCGGCACCACATGGGTGACATCACCAATGGCCGATGTCCGCATGATGCAGAGGCTGGAGTCTCCCGGCGGGAGGGGGCGGCTTGTTAGACTGGACACGATCGGATTACCGGACAGGTGGCCGCGGAAGGCGGCCGGGCAAATGACAGAGCAGCAACTGGATGCGGGTGCGGGCGGCACGATTCTGTTCGACGCCGCCCGTGCACCTCAAGTCGACGCCGACTGGTTCTCGCCCCACCGTTGGCGCGAACGCGGTGCGCTGCGCTCGCAGGCGGGTGGGCGCGGCGGGGTCGCGATCATCGAGACCCCGGCCGGCGAGGCCGTCCTGCGTCATTATCGCCGCGGCGGCATGGTCGCGCGTCTGTTTGGCGACCACTATCTGTTCATGGGCGGCCGAAGGACGCGAAGCGCGCGCGAATTCCGGCTGCTCGCCGAGCTGGCAAAGCGAGGCCTTCCGGTTCCCGCCCCGATCGCCTCGCGTTACGTTCGCAAGGGCTGGCGGTACTCCGCCGATCTCATCACCGCCCTCATACCGGAGGCCGCCACGCTCGCCGAGCGACTAGCGGACGGCGCGTTCAACGCGACGCTCGCCGCGAAGGTGGGCGCGCTCGTGGCCGCGTTCCACCGCGAAGGGGCATGGCATGCGGACCTCAACGCGCACAACATCCTCGTCAACGGCGACGGGCTGTATCTGATCGACTTCGACCGGGGCCGCCTGCGTCGGCCGTCGGTGGGCTGGCGGCGCGCCAATCTGGCGCGACTGAAACGCTCGCTGGTGAAGCTCGGCGCGCGCGATGCCGCCGGCGACACGTTCGATGCCGAATGGTGGCCCGCGCTGGAGGAACAGTACGAACGGAGCATGCGCGAATGAGCTGGGACCTGCGTTTCCTCGGTACCGGCGCCGCGCACGCGGTGGAGCTCGGTTCGTCCGCCGTGGTGCTCGAACGCGACGGCGAGCCCGTGCTGCTGGTGGATTGCGGGCCGGACACGCTGGACCGCTACATGGCCACCTACGGTGAGCCGCCACGGGCGCTGTACGTCACCCATGTGCACATGGACCACGTCGCGGGCATGGAGCGGCTGTTCTTCCGCCTCTGGTTCGACGAGGCGCTGCGCGGCAAGACCCGGGTCTTCCTGCACGCGGCGCTGCTGCCCTGGCTGCAGGGTCGCGTCGCCGACTATCCGGGCGCGCTGGCGGAGGGCGGTGTGAACTACTGGGAGGCCTTCCACCTCATCCCGTGCACCCGGGGCTTCTGGCACGACGGCCTCTGGTTCGACGTCTTCCCGACCCGCCATCACGTCCAGGGCACGTCTTACGGGATCGCCCTGCGCGGCAGCTTCGTCTTCACCGGCGATACGCGGCCGGTGCCCGAGGCGCTGGCGCTGCACGGTGCCGAGGGCGAGCTGGTCGCGCACGACTGCGGCGTGATCGGCAACCCTTCCCATACGGGGGTCGACGACCTCGAACGCGAGTATCCGGACGAGGTTCGCGGGCGAATGGCGCTGTATCACTACGGGAGCGCCGAGGACGGCGAGACGCTGGTCTCGCGCGGCTACCGGATCGCGCGTCCCGGCGAGGCGCTGGCCCTGCCCGAACCGCATCCGCCGCGGCCGACGGCGGGCTGAGCGGGGCCTGGCGGATCCGTCGCGAACGGCTGTCGCGGCCGGGTCCGCTCCCACGAAAAAGCGGCGCGGCGCTTGTCTCGTTTCGGCGCTCCGGCTATCCTTCCGCTTCTTTGCCGGAACCGGAAGCCGGGAAAGAAGGATGTACCAGTGCGGAGAGGTGTCCGAGTGGTTTAAGGAGCACGCCTGGAAAGTGTGTATACGTTAATAGCGTATCGCGGGTTCGAATCCCGCCCTCTCCGCCAGTTACAAGAACTGAGGTACCCCAGATCCGCGGTCCCGTTCATCGGAGCGTCGGCCTGGGGGCGGGATTTGAACCCGCGCGGGTTCGACAAATTTGTCTGGAACAAATTTGGTCGGCCGCAGGCCGACCCCGGAGCGAAGCGGAGGGGCGAGGGCAGGACTGCCCGAGCAATCCCGGCCGGCGCACCAGGGTCGCGGCGATCTTCGCGATGCGAAGCGAGCCGTTCAGTGAAGCACGTGTGTCAGAGCGTTCAAAACTATCTTTTATGGTGGCCCTGTCGGTCCCCCCGCGACGATAGTCCGTAAACCCCGCCAGGTCCGGAAGGAAGCAACGGTAGCGGACGATTCGGGTGCCGGGGTGTGGCTGGCAGGGTCATCGCCTTTTCGGGGCACGCTTTCGCACCCCTCCGGACCTTGGCACAATCCCCTGTCGCCTCAAGGTATACGGCATGTCCTATCAGGTCCTCGCACGCAAGTGGCGCCCGCGCAAGTTCGCCGAACTCGTGGGGCAGGAGCACGTGGTCCGCGCGCTCACCAACGCGCTCGACTCCGGGCGCATGCACCATGCCTATCTTTTCACCGGCACTCGCGGCGTCGGCAAGACGACGATCGCGCGCATCTTCGCCAAGTCGCTCAACTGCGAGCGCGGTGAATCGGCCGATCCCTGCGGCGAGTGCGCCGTCTGCACCGCCGTGGACGCCGGTCGCTTCGTCGATCTGCTCGAGATCGACGCGGCGAGCAACACCGGCGTCGACGACGTGCGCGAAGTCATCGAGAACGCGCAGTACGCGCCGTCGCGGGGGCGCTTCAAGGTGTACCTCGTCGACGAGGTGCACATGCTGTCGAAGCCGGCGTTCAACGCGCTGCTGAAGACGCTGGAAGAGCCGCCGCCGCACGTGAAGTTCCTGCTCGCCACCACCGACCCGCAGAAGCTGCCGGTGACGGTGCTGTCGCGCTGCCTGAAGTTCAACCTGAAGCGACTTCTGCCCGAACAGATCTCCGGCCAGATGCGCCACATCCTCGGCGCCGAAGCCATCGAGTACGAAGAAGAGGCCATCGGCGAACTCGCGCATGGTGCCGACGGTTCGTTGCGCGACGGCCTCTCGCTGCTCGACCAGGCCATCGCCTACGGCGGGGGCTCGCTGCGCGCCGCGGACGTCCGCGCGATGCTCGGCAGCGTCGAGCGCGGCCAGGTGCTCGGCGTGCTCGACGCGCTCGCCTCGGGCGACGGCGCGGCGTTGATGGCCGAAGCGGATCGCATCGCTTCGTTCTCGCCCGATTTCGGCGGCGTGCTCGACGACCTCGCGACCGTGCTGCATCGCGTCCAGCTGATCCAGCTCGTGCCGGGCTATCGTGGTGAGGAGAGCGACACGGGCCTCGCGGCGCTGGCCGAGCGCTTTGCGCCGGAAGACGTGCAGCTGTATTACCAGATCGCCACCAACGGCCGTCGCGAATTGCCGATGGCGCCCGACGCCCGCATCGGCTTCGAGATGGTGCTGTTGCGCATGCACGCGTTCCGACCGGCAGAGGCCGGGCAGGGCGCTCCCGCGCCACGGCCCGCCGCCGCTCCGTCGCAGCCCGCGCCGGCCCGGCCGGTGGCCGCTCCCGCCGCCGCGGCACCCGCGCCGGCACCGCGGGCGCAGGCCACCGCTCCGGCGCCTGCGCCCGCTCCGCCGCCGGCTCCGGTCCCGGCGCCGGCCGCGCAGCGCCCGCTCTCCGTCGGTGCGAACGGCCTGCCGGACTGGCACGAGATCGTGGAGCGCGCCAACCTGCGCGGTCCGATCGGCCAGCTGGCGCAGAACTGCTCGCTGCGCGAGATGGACGGTGAAGGCATGGTGCTGGCGCTGACGCCTTCGCACATGCACCTGGCCGTGGAACCGCTCACCAGCCAGATGGAAGAAAAGGTCTCGCAGGCGCTCGGCCGCCGCGTGCGCTTCCGCTTCGTGGCGGACCGGGGGAACCTCGGTACCCCCGCCGAGCGTCGCGCGCAGGCGCAGAGCGACCTGCAGGCCAACGCGGAGGCTTCAATGGAGGCCGATCCGCTCGTACAGACGCTCAAGCGTGAATTCGACGCGCGCGTCATCCCGCAATCGATCAAACCCGTGGAGCCAGGAACGTGAAAGGTCAAATCGGTCAGCTGATGCAGCAGGCCCAGCGCATGCAGGACGAAATGAAGCGTGCGCAGGACGAACTCGCCAAGACGGAAATCACCGGCAGCGCCGGCGGTGGCCTCGTCACCGTGACGATGACGGGCGGCCACGAGGTGCGCGCGGTGCACATCGATCGCCAGGCGTTCGCCGACGATCCGGAGATGGCGGAAGACCTCGTCGCCGCGGCCGTGAACGACGCGGTGAACAAGATCGCCGAAATGAGCCGCACCCGCCTCGGCGGCGTCACCGCGGGGCTGAATCTGCCCCCCGGTTTCAAGATGCCGTTCTGACGGCTGACCGCCACCCACGATGAGCAACGGCTCCCGCCTCCTCGGTGAACTGATCGACGCGCTGCGCTGCCTCCCCGGCGTCGGCGCGAAGAGCGCGCAGCGCATGGCCTTCCATCTGCTCGAACGCGAGCGGCAGGGTGGCCTGCGCCTCGCATCCGCGCTGGAATCCGCCATGCGCGACGTCGGCAACTGCACCCGCTGCCGGAATTTCAGCGAGACGCCCGTGTGCACGCTGTGCGCGGCCGCCAGCCGCGACAAGCAGGTGCTCTGCGTCGTCGAATCGCCGTCCGACCTGGCGGCGATCGAGCAGGCCACCGGGTACCGCGGCCATTACTTCGTGTTGCTCGGTCGCCTGTCGCCGCTCGACGGCCTGGGTCCCGACGAACTCGGCCTTCCGCTCCTGGCCGAGCGGCTGGGGGAGGGCGAGGTCGAGGAAATGATCATAGCGACCAACCCCACCGTCGAAGGCGAGGCCACCGCGCATTACATCGGCCAGCTCGCCAGGGCGGCGGGAATTCGCGCCACGCGCCTCGCGCACGGCGTGCCGCTGGGCGGCGAGCTGGAGTTCGTCGACCGGGGCACGCTCGCCCACGCGTTCGGCAGCCGGCAATCGCTCGGCTAACCATGCAAGGAAACCTTCGATGACCGACACCATCTTCGCGAAGATCGTGCGCCGCGAGATCCCGGCCGACATCGTCTACGAGGACGACGACGTGCTCGCCTTCCGCGACCTCAATCCGCAGGCACCGGTGCACGTGCTGTTCATTCCCAAGCGCGCGATCGCGACGCTGGATGACGCCCGGCCCGACGACGCGACCCTGCTGGGCAAGCTCCTCCTCGCCGCGGCGGCGTATGCGCGCGCCCAGGGATTCGCGAACGACGGCTACCGCACGGTGATCAATACCAACGGCCACGGCGGCCAGACCGTGTTCCATATTCATGTGCATCTTTTGGCGGGACGACAGATGAGCTGGCCGCCGGGCTGAAACCGACCGAGCGTCCCATCGCGGCCAGGTCCGCTCCGACGAAAAAAGCCGGCTTTCGCCGGCTTTTTCTTTTCCCTTAGCGAGCCCGCGGTGGCGGGTGCGGCACGGGGCGCGGCACGATGATCGTGCGCGGGCGGTACCAGAACGGGTCGCCCCACGGACCATAGCCGTACGGGCCCCAACCCGGACCCCAGCCCGGACCCCAGAACGGGTCGTAGAAGCCTGGCGGGTAGCGCGTCACCGGGACGCGCTTGGGCCACAGGTAGACGACATCGGCCTCGACGCGCGGATAGGCGTAATCGAAGTCGCCGACCTTCTGGGTGACGGCGCCATGCAGCGTGCCGGTCACCGTGATCTCGCGACCGCGCGTGAACACTTCCGGATCGTAGAAGCCGTCGCGGCAGGCGACGAAGCGCCCCTGCGTTTCGTTCTTGCTGGCGGTCGGGCGCGCCTCGCTGTCCAGCGGCTCGGACAGGACGAAGAAGCAGGTCTGCTGCGGACCCGGCTCGGTCTTGATGATCTCGCCACCCCAGCGCACCTTCGCCCCCGGCGCGCCGCCCTGCTGGGCCCCGGCGGTGGAAACGTCGTTGAACTGGCCCTGCAACGGTTGGGGCACCGTGG
Source organism: Luteibacter sp. 3190 (assembly GCF_031456385.1). Classification (NCBI taxonomy): domain Bacteria; kingdom Pseudomonadati; phylum Pseudomonadota; class Gammaproteobacteria; order Lysobacterales; family Rhodanobacteraceae; genus Luteibacter; species Luteibacter sp. 3190. Next base: position 526,371 of record NZ_JAVDUO010000001.1, read on the forward strand.
CGCATGCGCCGAGCGCAAGTGTCGCGGCGGCGAGGACCAGCGGTTTATACATCGACATGTCACGTCTCCTTCAGGTGCCGGGCACGGCCGACACCATGCTCTTATTTGACCACGCGGCGCGGCTTTAATTCCTTCACCGCACGCCTGAATTCGGCGACCGATTCAGGCGGCGGTTCGTCATGCCCGTAACGCGACCGCAAGTAAAGCCCGCTCAACCTTTCCAATGCATTTCTATGTCCGGGCAACGCGCGCGCCGCGCGTGCCAGGTAGTGCTTCGGTCCCTCACCCGTCCGGCGCGAGACGCCGGCCCGAGCAAGTTTCCGCTGTAGACGTCTCATCCACGCATCCAGGGCATCGCCTTCACGCCGCTGGAACAGCGCCCAGCCGAGCGCGGCGGCGGCCAGCAGCGCGCACCCGATCGCGAACACGAGGGCGAGGTCGGATACCTCGGCGCGGGGCACGCCGAACGGTTGCAGCAATCCCTGCTGGCGCAACGCATCGAAACCGATAACGCCCTTGTTCCACCATTGGTTGACGATGTCCCAGCGATTGCGTAGGTCGCGCAACCAGGCCATGTCGAACAGGCCGTCACCCGCGCCGTGACCCGCTGCGGCGGCCGCCGCGCCCAGTTGCACGCGTTCGGGTCGCACCGCGCCCGTCGGGTCGAAGCGGACCCATCCCCGGCCATCGAGCCACACCTCCGACCACGCATGCGCATCCGAGTGGCGAACGAGAAGGTACCTGCCGGACGCGTTCCAGTAACCGCCCTGATACCCGGTGACGACACGTGCCGGCAGTCCGGCCGCGCGCATCAGGAACGTGAAGGACGAGGCGAAGTGCTCGCAGTAGCCTTCGCGCGTGCCGAACAGGAAATCGTCGATGCGGTCGCGTCCGAGGGGTGGGGCGGCGAGCGAGTACGAGAAGTCGTCGTGGAAGAGCGCCAGCGCCGCGGCGGCGATCGCCGCGTGATCGCTGCCGTAGCGCTGCGCCCAGGACGCGGCCAGCGCGCGCGCGCGGGGTCCCGTCTTCGGGGGCAGCCTGAGGTTCTCGGCGCGAACACTCTCATCGAGCGACGCCTCCAGTCGATACGCCGTGGCGGCCGTCGCGCTGAAGGCCAGCGTTTCATCGATCGGGCGATCGGCGACGGCGGTCTGATCGGGCCGGATGCGAACGCCGGGCGGCGCCGAAAGCGGGAGGTCGAGCATCGGCACGACGCGGTCGTGGGTCGGCTCCAGCGACGCCTGGTAGCGGATCGTCCGTGCGGCCTCGACGAGCGCCGGAGGTCGCCGCGTGCCGCGGAACGAGGGACGCCACGCGGTGCCGTCGAAGACCTGCATCGTGAAGGCGCGGAAATAACGCGCGCCCGGCGGCAGCGTTTCGCCGTCGACCGTCACCCGCATCGCGGGCGTGTCGTCGGTCATGATGTCGAGCATCTCGCCGGGCGACAGCTGGTTCGACAGCCCGACCTTCGCCTGGTTGTCCTGCGGCGTGCCCCACAGCGGGGAACTGAGGCGCGGCACGAACAGGAACGCGAACAACGAAAGCGGGACGGCCGCCAGCAGCGCGATCAGCACCGGCGTGAATTCGCGCGACCAGGGCGTCGACTGCGGATCGATCTCCTCGAGCGAGCGCAGCGTCGCCAGCGCCGGCACGATGCCGAGGCTGACCACGACGGTCGCGACGAGGCCCTGATCGAAGAGCAGGGCGCTCATGAGGGCGAAGCAGGCGAACGCCACGCCGACGCGCGCGTCGCGCCGGTGCTCGCTTTCCAGAAGCTTCAGCACGAGCAGGCCCACGGCGAACGCGCTGCCGGGTTCGCGCCCGAACAACGTGCCGTTCTGCACGATCACGGCGCCGAGCAGCAGGCCGATCAGCGGCAGCTTCAGCCAGGTGGGCGCATTGCGTCCGCCGCGGCGGCGTTGCCACCAGCGGGCGCCGAGCAGCACCGCGAGGGAGAGCGTCAGCCACCACGGCAGGTGCGTCGCGTGCACCAGCACGACGAAGGCCATCGTCACGGCCAGAAGGTCGAATGAGCGCCGCGCGAGGAGGGGATCGGCGACGGTCGCGACGGAGCGGCGGAAGCCCGTCATGGCCGGAGCGCCAGTGCGGTCATGCAGCGGTGGTAATGCTCGTCGCCCTGCGCGATGTCGAAATAGCCGTCGGGGAGTCGCAGGCTCCAGCGACGCCCGGATTCCCGCGCCTCGTCGACCCAGCGCGCGAGCCGCGCGATGCGCGATTCGTCGTCGAGTCCGTGCATGCCGTCCCAGTCGAGCCGCCAGTCTTCCTGCGGCGCGGGCTGCTCGAGGTCTTTCACCAGCAGGCCATGATGGCGTGCGCTGAGCTTCCAGGCGATCTGCCGTCGCGGATCGCCCGGCCGGTATTCGCGCAGCGCGGCGAGTTCGTCGCCGGGACGGGGACGGCCACGGTCCGCGTCGCCTTCGGGCTCGTACGGCTTGGGGCCGAGCGCTTCCGGGCGGGGGTAGACGAGCACGGCGCGGTCGGGATTCAGCCAGCTCCAGGCGCGGAACATGCCGAACGGCCAGCGGCTGTGGACACGCATCCGGGGCAGGTCGAGCCAGCCGCGGAACTCCGTGGGCAGGTCGAATTCGATCGTGGTCGAGCGTCCGCCCGGCACGGCGAAGACGAACTCGCGTTGCGCCACGTCGAGTCGTACGGCCATCCGGTCGCGCTGGCTCGCGCCGATGTCGAGGGACACGCGGATCGTTTCGCCGGCACGCGCCGTGCCTGCGCGGAGGCCGCCGATCGTCAGGCCATTGAGCACGCGGAACGCGACGAGCATGCTGCCGGCGGTCGAGGCACCCAGCAGGCAGGTGAGCACGAGCGCCGCGTTGTTCGAATAATTCAGCGAGCCGACCAGCATGACGGCGAGCAGGATCGCGAAGCCGACCCCGAACGCCGTGGGGACGATGTAGATGCGGCGCCGGTGCAGGAGGATCGGTAGCGGCTCCCGCTGGCGCAGGCGGGTGAGCGAGGGCAGGCGCCGCTCCGCCCAGGCGACGACGCGCTGCGCGCTGGCGAGCATCAGGGTACCGGCGTTTCGGCCAGGATCGCGCGTGCGATCGCTTCGCGGTGGCTTCCACGCGCGGGTACGAGTCGATGCGCCGCGGCGGGAACGAACACGGTCTGCAGGTCTTCCGGAATCACGTAATCGCGGCCGCTGACGAGCGCCCAGGCACGCGCCGCCGCGAGCAGCGCGAGTCCCGCGCGCGGCGACAGGCCGACCCGCACCTCGTTGTGCTTGCGGCTCGCGGCGAGCAGCGCCTGGAGGTAGTCGAGCAGGGTCCCGCTGGTCGTCACGGACTGGGCCGCGGCATGCAGTTGTCCGATCGCCGCCATGTCGAGGCGAGGCGACAGACCGGCCATCATGTCCCGACGGTCCTCGCCTGTGAGCAGCGCACGTTCCGCGACCGGGTCCGGGTAGTCGAGGCTCAGGCGCAGCATGAATCGGTCGAGCTGCGAATCCGGCAGGGGGAACGTGCCGGCGAGATCGAGCGGATTCTGGGTCGCGACGACGAAGAAAGGCTTCGGCAGTTCGTGCGTCGTGCCGTCGACGGTCGTCTGGCCTTCGGCCATGGCTTCGAGCAGCGCGCTCTGCGATTTCGGCGTCGCACGGTTGATCTCGTCGGCGAGCAGGAGGCTGGTGAAGATCGGGCCGGGATGGAAGCGGAACTCGCCGGTCTCGCGCTCGTAGACGCTGACTCCGATAATGTCGGAAGGCAGGAGGTCGCTGGTGAACTGGATGCGCTGGAAATCGAGATCGAACGTCGCGGCGAGCGCGTGCGCGAGCGTGGTCTTGCCCACGCCGGGCACGTCTTCGAGCAGCAGGTGGCCGCCCGCGATCAGGCAGGTGAAGGCGAGCTTCACCTGGCGCGGCTTGCCCAGCAGCACGCCGTTGACCTGCGCGAGCGCGGCGTCGAGGCGGTGCTTCAGCATTTCATCGTGGAGCGGATTCGGCGCGGACATGAGCGATGCGTTTGCCCCCCGGCGTGGCCATGTCGATGGTTGAGCGTTCGAGTGTAGCCGCGCGCGCGCGTTCGTGGCGAGGCGCTTTCCTCGTCCTGTTCGCGCTGACGTGCGTGGTCAAGCTGGTGATAGCGTGCACGTTGTCGCCTTTCGGTGACGAGGCGTTCTACTGGCAGGAGAGCCTTCGGCCGGCGTCGGGCTATAGCGATCTTCCCCCGGCGACCGCGTGGCTGATCGCGCTCTCGGAAGCCTGCCTAGGTCACGGCCTGCTGGCCATGCGTTTGCCGTTCCTGTGTATCGGCGCCCTGCTGCCCTGGCAGGCCGGTGCCATCGCGGCACGCGTCGGTGGAGAAACCGCCCGGTGGCAGGCGGCGATCGGCGTGACGCTGCTTCCGCTGGCGGGAAGCCTCGGCGTGCTCGCCTTGCCCGACGTGCCGCTCACCTTCGCCATTCTCCTCGCGACGCAGGGGTTGGTGGCGGCGCTCGACCGCGACCGCCTGGTCGACTGGTGCCTCCTGGGCGCCGGCCTCGCCATCGCCTGGACGACGCACTACCGGGCGGCCATGCCGATGCTCGCCGGGCTCGTCTTCCTCCTGATCACCGCGCGCGGCCGCGCGCTCTGGCGACGCCCGGGCCTCTGGTTCGCCCTGGCGATCGCCGCGATCGGTCTCGTTCCGATCGCGCTCTACAACATCGAAGCGCGCGGCGCGGGTGTCGCGTTCCAGGTGGTCGAGCGCAATCCCTGGCGATTCCAGGCCGACGCGCTCGTGCAGCCGCTCGAGCAGGCGCTGACCTGCACGCCGATCGCCTGGGTCGTCATGCTCTGGGCGCTGTGGCAGGCGTGGCGCCGGCGCGCGGTGGCGCCGTTCGACGCGGTCGGCGTCATCGGCGGCACCTTCGTGCTGGGCTACTTCGTGCTGGGCCTGTTCGCCGACGACGTGCGCTTCCGCGTGCACTGGCCGCTGCCCGGCTGGATCCTGGCGTGCACGGTGCTGCCGTCGCTGCTGCAGGAGGCCGGAAGCGGCTGGCGTCGCGCGGCGCTGGCGGGTTTCGCGCTCGCCGGCATCGGACTGGCCGCGGGTTTCGCCTGGCTGGGTCTCGCCGCCTCGACGCATGGCGCCGGCGTGCTCGCGGACGTCAAGGCGTTTCCGTCGAACTTCACGGGCTGGCGCGAAGCGTCGGACGCGGTGCGTGCCCGTCTCGCGGCGCGTCCCGGTGCGATCGTCGTCGCGGACAACTTCATGCTCGCCGCGGAACTGCGTTTCGTGCTGGGCGCGTCGGCGACCGTGTACTCGCTGGACAGCCCGTTGAACGTGAAGCACGGTCGCGCGCCGCAACTCGCGGCGTGGGGCGACGACGAGCGGGGCCTGGCGGCGCACGAGGGGCGACGCGTGCTCCTCGTGGTCGACGAGACATCGCTCCGCGAGCGCGAGCGTCCGGCATGGCTGGGCTCGATCTGCTCGCGGGTCGTCGACGTCGTGCCGGTATCGCGCGTCGATCTCTTCGGCGGCCGTCGACGGTTCGCGCTCTACGACGCCAGGGCAAGGGCGGGGCACGCGTCGATGGACCCCGAAGCCTGTCCGGTGTGGACGGCCTACCGCGCCGCCTACGACCGCTAGGCGACCTAGGGCAACACCACTCCCGCCGCGCGCAGCAGTCGTGCGGTCGCGATCAGGGGCAGGCCGACCAGCGCCGTGGGATCCTCGTTGTCGATGCGTTCGAACAGCACGATGCCCAGGCCTTCGCACTTGAAGCTGCCTGCGCAGTCGAGCGGGCGCTCGCGCTCCACGTAGCGCGCGATGTCTTCCGCCGAGAGGTCGCGGAAGCGCACGCGGGTTTCGTCCACATGCGTGGTCGCGTCGCCGTGCAGGTCGATCACGCAGACGGCGGTATGGAAGACCACCTCCCGACCGGAACTCGCGGCAAGTTGCCGGTGCGCCACGTGTACCGTGCCGGGCTTGTCGAGCACGCGCCCGTCGAGGTCCGCGACCTGGTCGGAGCCGATGACCACCGCGCCCGGATGCGACGCCGCCACGGCCCGCGCCTTGGCTTCGGCGAGCCGGGCGGCGCGATCCGCCGGTGGCTCGTCCGGCAGCGGCGCCTCGTCGGTGCCAGGCGCCGCCTGCTCGAAATGATCGAGCAGCCGGCGCAGCAGGGCGGCGCGGTAGGGCGACGTGGAGGCGAGGACGATGGTCGGCTGCGGTGACACGCTAGAAATCCTTGTGGATGTGTTCGCGGACGGCGGTATCGAGGGCCGTCTGCGCGTCGTCGAGCGCGCGCAGGCGCGGCTCGAGCTGGTGGCGGGCGCGGACGAGGGCGTCCACCGCCTGGTCGAGTTCGCGCTGGCTCGCGTCCGGGGCGCGGTCGCGGATCCAGAGCCGTTGCTGGAGCAGGGCGCGGAGTCCGGAGTCGACGGCCTGCTGGGCCTCGACCTCGCCCGCGGCGGGGAGGTCCGGACTGACCGACATCACGGCATGGGCGCGCTGGAGCCGGTCGCGACAGTCCTTGAGATCGGACTCGAGGCGGTCCGCGTTGTCCATGAGGTCCTGCAACGCGCCATGCCGCCGGCGCGAGCGCTGGTGGCGGAGGATCCACACGCACAGCGCGGCGGCCACCAGGATGACCCCGGCAAGTGCATAATACGCAACGGAAAACACGCTTCCTCTTCTCCCTCGCAGGCGTGTTGCGGCAGAATTCCCCGAACCTCGGCAGTCTGCCCGAAACGCGGCAGGCCGCGCAAAAGCGGCCGCGCACGCGTGTGAAGGCGCCTAACCGGTTGACTTCAGGGATGTTGATGCCTACCATTTCACGATTATGTCCGTGACCTTGCCATCGTCCGTGGACGCTTGGCGCGAAGTTCGTGCGCGGCGTTCGTTCCAGGGCCATCTTCCCGTGTCGGCGCTTGCCCGTCTCGGCGAAGTGGTCGCGTCGCCGGAAGGCGATGTCGCCTACGAGCTGGACTTCGGACGTGACGAACTGGGTGTGGCCTACGTGGCGGTGCGTGCGAACGCCTCGCTGACGGTCATCTGTCAGCGCTCGCTGGAGCCCTTCGTGCTCCCGGTGGCCGTCGACACACGCCTCGGACTGATCAAGCGGGAAGAGGAGGAAGCCGGCCTTCCCCCGGGATACGAGCCGCTGCTCCTCGAAGAGGACGGCAAGCTCGACCCCTCCGTGACGATCGAAGATGAACTGCTGTTGGCGCTGCCCCTGGTTCCGGTCAATCCGGCCTACGAGTTGCCCGACGACGTGACTGGACCTGGTGAGGACGACGAGCCCTCGCAGGAAACGACCGAAAACCCGTTCGCGGCACTCCGCGAACTCATGAAAAAGTAATTTCGCTGGAGATTTGCCATGGCCGTTGCCAAGAGCCGCAAGACCCCGTCCACCCGCGGCATGCGCCGTTCGCACGACGCGCTGAAGTCCGTGCAGCTGTCGACCGACCCGACCAGCGGTGAAGTCCACCTGCGTCACCACGTGACGAAGGACGGTTTCTACCGTGGCAAGAAGGTCATCGACACCCGCGGTGCGGTTGAAGTCGAGGACTGATCTTCCCGCCTAGGGACGATCTCGACGCAGGCGGCGCGGTGACGCGCCGCTTTGCGTTTGTGGCATACCGATTCATCCCGGCCCCGGGCCCGTTGATCGCGTCCGGGCGAATCCTCCCTGACATGGGGATACGGTCCTGAAATACGCACGCATCATCGGTACCGGCAGCGCACTTCCCGACAAGGTGCTGACCAACGCCGACCTCGAAAAAATCGTCGAAACGAGCGACGAGTGGATCCGCACGCGCACCGGCATCACCGAGCGCCACGTCGCGGCCGACGGCGAAACCACCGGCGATCTCGCCTTCCTCGCCGCGCAGCGCGCGCTCGAGGCGGCCGGCGTCAAGGCGTCCGAGATCGACCTGATCGTCCTCGGCACCACCACGCCCGACATCATTTTCCCGTCCACCGCCTGCCTCGTGCAGCACCGCCTCGGCGCCAACGGCTGCGCGGCGTTCGACGTCAACGCCGCCTGTTCCGGCTTCGTCTATGCCCTCGGCGTCGCCAACGCATTTATCCGCAGCGGACAGTCGAAGCGGGCGCTCGTGATCGGTGCGGAGACGCTGACCCGCATGGTCGACTGGACGGAACGCGAGACGTGCGTGCTGTTCGGCGACGGCGCCGGTGCGGTCGTGCTGGAAGCCTCGGACGAGCCGGGCATCTTCACCACGCGCCTGCGCGCGGACGGCGGGTTCAAGCATCTCCTGTTCAATCCGGTCGGCGTGTCCGCCGGATTCAAGGACGAGCCGAACCACGGCGTGCGCATCAACATGCTCGGCCGCGAAGTGTTCAAGGTCGCCGTGAAGACGCTCGATTCCCTCGTCGGCGAAACCCTCGAGGACGCTGGCATGAAGGAAGACGAGATCGACTGGCTGATCCCCCACCAGGCGAACCTGCGCATCATCGAAGCCACGGCAAAGCGCCTGAACATGTCGATGGACCGCGTGATCGTGACCGTCGACAAGCACGCCAACACGTCCGCCGGTTCGGTGCCGCTCGCGCTCGATTACGCGGTGCGTTCGGGCAAGGTCCAGCGCGGCCAGAACCTGCTGCTCGAGGCGTTCGGCGGCGGTTTCACGTGGGCCTCGGCGCTGCTGCGTTACTGATCGGCGCCCGTAGGAGCGCGCCTCGCGCGCGACATCTTTTTGCGAAGAGCGGCAGGTGCTGCGGCTCCCGGCCTCAAAAGCTGTCGCGCGCAGGGCGCGCTCCTACGGTGCATCGCCTCGGACGGCCGCGTACGCCCGCGAATGGTGCATTCGCCCATGGGTTGCTGGCACCATGCGCGGTTTGAAGTCCCGGAACCGTTTCGCATGACCTCATCCAGCGCCTCGCTCGCCTTCGTGTTTCCCGGCCAGGGCTCGCAGTCCGTCGGCATGCTCGCCGAGCTCGCGGTCATCCATCCGGAAGTGAAGGCCACCTTCGACGAAGCGTCGGAAGGTGCCGGCGTCGATCTCTGGGCCATCAGCCAGGATGGCCCGCAGGACCTCCTCAGCAGCACCGAGAACACGCAGCCGGCCCTGCTCGCGGCCAGCGTCGCCGTGTGGCGCGTGTGGGTGAAGCAGGGCGGCCCCCTGCCGGCGTACCTTTCGGGCCATAGCCTTGGTGAATACAGCGCGCTGGTCGCCGCGGGCGCGCTCTCGCTGAAGGATGCCGCGGGCCTCGTGGCCGAGCGTGGCCGACTGATGCAGGCGGCGGTGCCGCCGGGCGTCGGGGCCATGGCCGCCATCCTGGGAGGCGACGACGCCCAGATCGCGCAGGTGTGCGAGGAGATGGCGCAAGGCCAGATCGTGGCGCCCGCCAACTTCAATTCGCCGGGCCAGCTGGTGATCGCAGGACACGCCGACGCCGTGGACCGGGTCATCGCGCGCCTCGCCGAACTGGGCGTGAAGAAGGCCGTGAAGCTCGCGGTGTCCGTGCCCTCGCACTGCATGCTCATGCGCGACGCCGCGGACGCGCTCGGCGAGCGCATGGCCGCCATCGCGTGGTCCATGCCGTCGATCCCCGTGGTGCAGAACGCCGACGCGAAGGTGCACGGCACCGTCGAGGACATCCGTGGAGCGCTGATGCGCCAGCTGTACCTGCCGGTCCGCTGGACCGAGTGCGTGCAGGCGCTCGCCGCGGCAGGAATCGTCCAGACCATCGAATGTGGCCCCGGTAAGGTCCTCACCGGCCTCATCAAGCGCATCGACAAGTCGATCGAGGGCAAGGCCATCGGCACGCCCGCCGAACTCGACGCGGCGCTCGCGCCCTCCGCCTGATCACGTACAACAGGACATCCCCCATGACAGCAGCCCTGCAGGGTGAAATCGCCCTCGTCACCGGCGCGAGCCGCGGCATCGGCGCCGCCATCGCCGACCGCCTCGCCGCCCTTGGCGCCACCGTCTACGGCACCGCCACCAGTGAATCCGGCGCGAAGGCCATCGGCGAGCGCCTTGCCGCCCACGGCGGCCACGGTCGCGTGCTCGACGTGACGGACCCGGCCGCGATCGAGGCGCTGATCGACGGCATCGCGAAGGAGAGCGGCGCGGTTTCCGTGCTCGTGAACAATGCGGGCATCACGCGTGACCAGCTCCTCATGCGCATGAAGGAAGACGACTGGAGCGCGATCATGGACACGAACCTCACGTCGGTGTTCCGCACCTCCAAGGCCGTGATGCGCGGCATGATGAAGGCGCGCAAGGGCCGCATCATCAGCATCGCGTCGGTCGTCGGCGTCACCGGCAACCCGGGTCAGGCCAACTACGCGGCGGCGAAGGCCGGCATCATCGCGTTCTCGAAATCGCTGGCGCGTGAGATCGGCTCCCGCGGCATCACCGTGAACGTCGTCGCGCCGGGCTTCATCGACACCGACATGACGCGCGCCCTGCCGGAGGAGCAGCGTGAAGCGCTGCTGGCGGGCATCGCGCTGGGCCACCTTGGCGAGGCCAGCGACATCGCCGAAGCCGTGGCCTTCCTGGCGTCGCCGGCCGCCCGCTACATCACGGGCGAGACCCTGCACGTCAACGGCGGCATGTACATGCCCTGACGGGCCTGGGGCCGGCGGCAGTCGCCACCGGCCCGTTTTTGAGAGACAATCGTCATTTCGCGCCCGGCGAACCAAATCGGGCGCCATCCACGTAACGGCGGTGTGTGGCGGGCCCCCGCCTTAGCCACTACAATGCCGCCGGATTTTCCCCTCGGGAGGTAAAGGCAACATGAGCACCATCGAAGAGCGCGTCAAGAAGATCGTCGTTGAGCAGCTGGGCGTGAAGGAAGACGAAGTGAACCCCAACGCTTCGTTCGTTGACGATCTGGGCGCCGACTCGCTCGACACCGTCGAGCTGGTGATGGCTCTCGAAGAAGAGTTCGAGTGCGAGATCCCGGACGAAGAAGCCGAGAAGATCACGACGGTCCAGCAGGCGGTCGACTACGTCAAGGCCCACGTCAAGGCCTGATCGAAACCGACTGGTCGTCGATCGGAGGCGCGCCTCCCGTCGATCTCCGAGCGACACGGAAGCTGCGCCTATAGGCGCAGTTTTCGTTTGCGTCTAACGCAACCTGCGCCCGCGTATGGTTGCGCGGAACAAGTGAAGGATGAGAACGCATGAGTAAGCGACGTGTGGTAGTGACCGGCATGGGAATCATCTCGCCGGTCGGCAACGATCTCGCCACCGCCTGGAAGAACGTCGTCGAAGGCAACAGCGGCATCGGCCCTGTCACCGATTTCGACGCCAGCGCCTACACCACCCGCATCGCGGGCGAGGTGAGGGATTTCGATCCCGTCGACGCGTATTTCGCCGGCACCGACACGCCGGACGACGAACGTCGCGCCATCGCGAAAGATTTCAAGCGGATGGATCCGTTCATCCACTACGGCATCGTCGCCGGCACGCATGCGTTCCGTCAGTCGGGCCTCGTCGTCACCGACGAGAACGCGGGCCGTATCGGCATCGCGGCGGGCGCCGGTATCGGCGGCCTGCACACGATCGAAGGCACCGCGCTCGAACTGGCCGAGAAGGGTCCGCGCAAGGTGTCGCCGTTCTACGTGCCGAGCTCGATCATCAACATGGTCGCCGGCAATCTCTCCATCTACCACGGCATGAAGGGTCCGAACATCGCCCTCGTGTCCGCATGCACCACCGCCGCGCACAACATCGGCATGGCGATGCGCCTCATCCAGTACGGCGACGCCGACGCGATGCTCGCGGGCGGTGCCGAATTCGCCACCACGCCGACGGCGATGGCGGGGTTCTGCTCGGCCAAGGCCATGTCCACCCGCAACGATGATCCGACGCACGCCAGCCGTCCGTGGGACACGGGCCGCGACGGCTTCCTGCTGTCGAACGGCGCGGGCATGCTGATGCTCGAGGAGTACGAATTCGCGAAGGCGCGTGGCGCGAACATCCTGGCGGAGCTCGTCGGCTTCGGCATGAGTGGCGACGCGTACCACATCACCGCGCCGAGCGGCGACGGCGCGGAACTGGCCATGCGCAACGCGCTGCATGACGCCGGCCTGAAGCCGGAAGACGTGCAGTACGTCAACGCGCACGGCACGTCGACGCCGGTCGGCGACCTTGGCGAAGCGAAGGCCATCCGCAACGTGTTCGGCGACCACGCCACGAAGAAGGGCGAGTTCGCGGTCAGCTCGACCAAGTCGGTCACCGGCCACCTGCTGGGTGCCGCCGGCGGCGTCGAGGCGATCTTCTCGATCCTCGCGATCCGCGACGGCATCATCCCGCCGACCATGAACCTGGTCGACGTCGATCCGGAAGTCGCCGCGCTGGGCATGGACCTCGTGCCGGGCAAGGCCGAGAAGGCCGACCTCGACGTGGTGATGTCGAACTCGTTCGGTTTCGGCGGCACGAACGGCACGCTCGTCTTCCGTCGCGTCTGACGCGTTGGCTTTCGTCACGCGAACCCTGGCCGGCCGGCGCGATCTCCTCGCGCCGGCCGCGTCGTATCCGGAGCGCTATCCCGCGCTGCTCGCCAGCGCCGTCACGGGCACGCCCCAGTCCCGCTTCGACATCCTCTTCGCCGCCGGTGACGCGTCGCTCACGCTGTCGCGTGACGGCGTGACGCGCGATGCGCGTGGCGTGGCCGTGCCTGGAGGCTTCCTCGACGCGCTCGATGCCGCATGGAGCGCTCGCCGTCGCCCGCGCGTCGACGACGGCCTGCCTTTCCATGGCGGCTGGGTCGTCTACCTCGCGTATGAACTCGTCGGCCAGATCGAGCCGACGTTGCGCCTTCCCGTGTCGACCGGTTCCGCACCGATCGCCTTCGCGATGCGCGCACCGGCGGCCGCCATCGTGGATCACGTCGAGCAGCGCACGATCCTCGTGGCGGAGGAGGGGGCGGAAGCATGGCTCGATGTGCTCGCGGCGGATCTCGACGCCGTGATGCCAGACATGCCGCTCGCGCTGCCCGACGCGGTCGACGAAGACGCCCCCGGGCGTTTCCTCGATGGCGTGCGGCGCGTGCACGAGCACCTGCGCGCGGGCGATGTCTTCCAGGTCAACCTGTCGCGCCGCTGGACCGCGCGCTTCGCCACGCCGCCGGCACCCGCGAGCCTCATGCGGGCGCTGCGTGCCGCGAACCCGGCACCGTTCGCGGGGATGATCCAGCGGCCTGGCTGGGCGGTCGTCAGCTCGTCGCCCGAACGCCTGGTCGAATCGCGCGACGGCGTGTTGCAGACGCGGCCCATCGCGGGCACGCGTCCACGCGTGGCCGGCGACGACGACGCGGCGCGCATCCGCGAACTCACGACGCATCCGAAGGAGCGCGCGGAGCACGTGATGCTGATCGACCTGGAGCGCAACGACCTCGGGCGCGTCTGCGTGCCGGGCAGCGTGAAGGTCGACGAACTCATGGTCGTCGAAAGCTACGCGCACGTGCACCACATCGTGTCGAACGTGCGTGGCCGCGCGCGTGCCGACGTCACGCCCGGCCAGGTCATCGCCGCGACGTTCCCGGGCGGCACCATCACGGGGTGCCCGAAAGTGCGCTGCATGGAAATCATCGGCGCCATCGAGCAGGAGCCGCGGGGTGCGTACACCGGCGCGCTCGGCTATCTCGACGACGATGGCGACATGGACCTCAACATCCTCATCCGCACCTTCGCGGTGGACGGCACGACCGTCTCGCTGCGCGCGGGAGCGGGCATCGTCACCGACTCCGTCGCCGAGCGCGAACTCGACGAAACGCGTGCGAAGGCGCGCGGCCTGTTGCGCGTGTTCGGGCAGGGGGCATGACGCCGCGGTTGTCCGTCGATTTCGTCGACGCCGGCTCGGTGCCGGCGACCGATCGCGGACTGCTCTATGGCGACGGGCTTTTCGAGACGCTGCGCATCGTCGACGGCCGCATGCCGTTGTGGGAACGTCACACCGCACGCCTTCTCGCGGGCTGTGAACGGCTGCGCTTTCCGCCGCCCGATACGACGAGGCTGCGTGTCGAGCTCGGGCGACTCGCGGCGGGACTGCCCGATGCGGTCGCACGCGTGACGGTCACCCGTGGCGGTGGCGAGCGCGGTTACGCGCCGCCTCCGTCGCCGCGGCCCACCGTGGTCGTCGCAGTCTCGCCGCTCGCGCTCGACGCGCGGGCCAGTTCGGAGGGCATCGCGGTGCGTGTCTGCGACACGCGCGTCGCCGCGCAGCCGTTGCTGGCCGGACTGAAGCACATCAATCGCCTCGAGCAGGTGCTGGCGCGGGCCGAATGGGACGATCCCGCGATCGGCGAAGGCCTGCTGCGGGACATCGACGGGGACATCGTCAGCGCGACCGCCGCGAACCTCTTCGCCGTGTTCGATGGCGAGCTCGTCACGCCCGCCGTGGACCGCGCCGGCGTGGCGGGCGTCGCGCGCGCCGAGGTGCTCGCGGTGCGCGACGTCCGGGTTGTCCGGATGAACCTCGCCCGACTCCTCGAGGCCGACGAGGTCTTCCTCACGTCGGCCGTTCGCGGCATCCTCCCCGTCCGGGCCTGCGAGGGCCGGACATGGCAGGCCGGTCCCGCCGCGCGTGCGCTGCAGGCGCACTGGCGGGACATCGGCCTGCCGTCGCCCATGGGACGCAAGGATTCCGATCGATGAAAGTGCGCGGCATCGCCCTCTGGCGTGTCATTCTGCTGGTGGTGGTGCTCGCCGCGATCGTCGCGGGAGCGTGGCTCTGGTTCGACTGGGCGCGGTTCGCCCGTTCGCCGCTGAACGTTCCGGTGGCGGGCCAGAGCATCGACGTCGCGCGTGGCGCCTCCTTCAAGGACATCGTCCGCGACCTGCGCAACCGCAAGGCCACGCAGGCCTCGCCGCTCTACTGGCGCGTGCTCGCGACGCAGATGCACGCGTCGGGTCGCCTGCACGCGGGCGAATACGCGTTGCGGCCCGGCATGACGCCGCGCGACCTGATCGCCGACATGGCCAGCGGCAAGGTCATGCAGCGCAATTTCACCATCGTCGACGGCTGGACGTTCGCCGACCTGCGCCGTGCGCTCGCCGCGGTCCAAACGCTGAGGCACGACACGGCGGACGTGGACGACGCCGCGCTCATGACGTCGCTGGGCGCGCCTGGCGAACATCCCGAAGGGCGCTTCCTCCCCGAGACGTATGCCTATGTGAAGGGCGATGCGGAATCGAGCATCCTCAAGCGCTCGTACGCCGCGATGACGAAGACGCTGGATGCCGCGTGGAACGACCGCGACAAGGACGTGCCGCTCGCGACGCCTTACGAGGCGCTGATCCTCGCGTCCATCGTCGAGAAGGAGACGGGCAGGGCGGACGAGCGCCCGCGCATCGCCGGCGTGTTCGTGCGCCGGCTGCGACAGCACATCCTCCTGCAGACCGATCCCACGGTGATTTATGGCATGGGCGCGGGGTATGTCGGGAACATCCGCAAGAGCGACCTGACCACCGACACTCCCTACAATACGTACACGCGCGCCGGCCTGCCGCCGACGCCGATCGCCCTCCCGGGGCGCGCGGCGATCCAGGCGGCGCTGCATCCGGCGGCGGGTGACGAGCTGTACTTCGTGGCGCGTGGCGATGGCAGCCATGTCTTCTCGTCGTCCCTCTCCGACCATAACCGGGCCGTGGCCTGCTACCAGTTGAAGCGATGCCAGTGACCACTCTCCAGCGCGGCCGTTTGATCACCCTCGAAGGCGGCGAAGGCGCCGGCAAGAGCACGCTGCTGCGCGGGCTCGAAGCCCACCTGCGCGCGCAGGGCGTCGACCTGGTGGTGACGCGCGAGCCGGGCGGCACGGCCGTCGGTGAATCCGTGCGCGCCCTCGTTCTCGACGCGGCGAACAACGAACTGACGGCCGAGGCCGAGTTGCTTCTCATGTTCGCCTCCCGGGCGCAGCTCGTGCGGCAGGTGATCGAGCCCGCGCTCGCGGCGGGCCGCTGGGTGCTGTGCGACCGCTTCACGGATGCCAGCTACGCCTACCAGGGCGGCGGGCGTCGCCAGCCGGTCGAGCGCATCGCGGATCTCGAGCGTTGGGCGGCCGAAGGCCTCGTGCCCGACGTGACGCTCCTGCTCGACCTGCCGGTGGCCACCGGCCGTGCGCGAGCCGCGGGTCGCGGCGAGGTCGATCGCATCGAAGTCGAAAGCGACGCGTTTTTCGAGCGCGTGCGCGACACCTATCGCGCGCGCGCCGCGGCGGAGCCCGCGCGGTTCCGCGTGCTCGACGCCAGCGCGCCCGCCGAAGCCGTTCTCGACCAGGCCGTGGCCGGCCTCGCCGGCCTCTTCGCGCGGGTGGCGCCGTGAGCCTGCGCCCGTGGCACGCGGATGCCTGGGCGCGGCTACAGTCGCGGCGCGAGCGCGATGCGCTGCCGCATGCGCTCCTGCTCGCAGGGCCCGCGGGGCTTGGCAAGCGCGACTTCCTCGCCGCGTTCGTCAAAGGGCTGCTGTGCCAGCAGCCCGTCGACGGCGTGGCGTGCGGTACCTGCCGCAGTTGCCAGTTGATCGCGGCCGGCACGCATCCGGACGTCGTCACATTGTCGTTCGGGCTGCGCAAGGACGGCGTCACGCGCAGCGAGATCGTGGTCGACCAGATACGAGATCTTTCTCAACGCCTGTCGATGGCCAGTCAGTTCGGCGGCTGGCAGGTCGTGACGATCGATCCGGCCGACGCCATGAACGCGGCCGCCGCGAACGCGTTACTGAAGACACTCGAAGAGCCGACGCCGTCGACGCTGCTCGTGCTCGTGGCCGACGAGCCCGCGCGCCTGCCGGCGACGATCCGCAGCCGTTGCCAGCGCATCGATTTCCTCGTCCCGTCGCGGGATGCCTCGCTCGCGTGGCTGCGTGGGGAGGGCGTCGCCGATGCGCCGGCGGCGCTGGAAGCCGCAGGCGGCAATCCCGGCATGGCGCGGGCGTGGGCGACGGACGGCGCGCTGAAGCAGCGCGGCGAGGTGCGGAACGACCTGAAAGCGCTCGCCGCTGGCCGTGGCGACGCCATGGAGGTGGTGAAGCGCTGGCAGGCCGCCGATCCGGCGCGCTACCTGTGGTTCGCCGCGCAGGCGGCCACCGATGAACTTCGGGCCCGCGCCGCGGGCACGGCGCCGCCGCTCGACAGTCAGCTCGACGACGAATCGCTCGACACCTGGTACGGCAAGGCCAACCGCGCGCGCGACGCGCTGCGCGGCCCGCTCCGCGCCGATCTGGTGCTGCTCGAGCTGATCGCGGCCTGGCGTTGACGCGCCCTTATCGCGGGTTCGGTCCTAATCGGCCCGACGTGTCGCCCAAGGATCCCTCCGTGTCCCGCCACCCGACCATCGACGGCAGCACCCGTCTCCTCGTCGTCGCGCCCCATCCGGACGACGAGTCGCTGGCGGCCGGTCTGCTGATCCAGCGCACGCTCGCGTCCGGCGGACGGGTGGACGTGCTCCTCCTGACCGACGGCGACGACAATCCCTGGCCTCAGCGCTGGCTCGAACGGCGGATCGTCGTGGGCGCGACGGACCGCGCGCGATGGGGCGCCCGTCGTCGGCGCGAGGTCGCCGCGGCACTCGCTCGTCTCGGCGTCGGCCCCGATCACCTCCACGCGCTGGGGTGGCACGACATGCAGGTGACTTCGGAGCTCCGCGAGCGGCATGGCCAGGCGTTGAGCGCCGTGCGCCGCGTCGTCGAGCGGACCCGTCCCAATCTCGTCGTCATCCCCGATCTCGGCGACACCCACCCCGACCACGGTTCGGCGCACGTGCTGGCGCGGCTGGCCCTGGCGGCCGCCGGCAGCACCGCTGACGTCCTTACCTACATGGTCCACGGTACCGAGCGGTCGGCTCCCGAGGACCTGATCGTCCCGGATGCCGACGCCCAGCGGCAGGCGACCAAGACGGCCGCGGTGCTGGAGCATCACACGCAGATGGCGCTCAGCCGCAAGCGGATGCTCCGCGTCGCGTCGCGGCCCGAGCGCTTCGATCGTCCGCCGCCCGCCCTGACCGGCGGTACCGTCCGGCTGCCGTGGCACCCCGGCCCGCTCGCCCGTGCCCGGGTCCGGATCGTGCTGGCGGACGGGCAGGGCGTGGCGGCGTGGCCATGGCGCCGCGCGCCCCTGGAACGCTCCGGCGAGGGCTGGGTGCTGGCGCTGCGCCATGCGGCGGGCCCGGCCTTCGTGAAACTCACGGCCGACCTGTCGACCCCGTGGATCTACGACCGCTACGGCTGGGTGGGGGCGGATCCCGAGCCGGTCGGGCTTGTCGCCCGGCCCGCCGCCTAGTTAGCATGCCTCGACTCCAGGGAATCCATCGTCCATGAATGCCACAGCCTCCTCGCCGCGACAGGGCATCCTCTCGCTGAAGATCAAGGACGTGAATTCCCTGTACATCTCGTACATGCCCTACCTGAAGACCGGCGGCCTGTTCGCCCCCACGGCCCAGCGCTACAGCCTGGGCGACGAGGTCGCGCTGCTGGTCACCCTGATCGACGACAACGAGCGCCTCTCCGTGGCCGGCAGGGTGGTCTGGATCACGCCGGTGGGTGCACAGGGCAATCGCACCGCCGGCGTCGGCGTGCAATTCAACGAGTCCCCCGAGAGCGAAGCCGCGCGGCAGCGCATCGAGGGGCTGCTCGCGGGAACGCTCGCCTCGGAGCGTCCGACCCAGACCATGTGACGGCGGCGGTCCGTCCGATGGGGCGAAAACCCTGCGATTGCACCATCCCGATGCAGTTTTTCCGCCGTTAAGGCTTGTCGGGATACCTGCACGCACTGGTACAATAGATCGGTTCCCCAACGTGAGATTGTGGATATCCGGAGTCGTTGGCGCGCAACCTGCGCCGGCACGGATCGGACCATTTGGATCGATTCGATAAAAGCTCCGGCGACACTAGCCGGACCGCTCGTCCCCGCCGACGGTCACTGATGCGCCCAGTGAGGCGCGGAGGTACGCAGCATCGTGCTTGCCCAATATTGGCCCGTCCTGTTGTTCATCGCCGTGGCCGCAGGCCTAGGTATCGTCCTCATGGTGCTCGGCATGCTCGCCGGGCCGCGCCGCCCCGACGCCGAGAAGCTCTCGCCCTATGAGTGCGGCTTCGAGGCCTTCGAGGACGCGCGCATGAAGTTCGACGTGCGCTACTACCTGATCGCGATCCTCTTCATCATTTTCGACCTCGAAATTGCCTTCCTGTTTCCCTGGGCGGTGGTGTTCGACAAGATCGGCGCGATCGCGCTGATCGAGATGGCCCTGTTCCTGGCCCTGCTCGTGGTCGGTTTCGCCTACGTCTGGAAGAAGGGAGCACTCGAATGGGAGTGATGACCACCATCGACCGGGTGATGCACAACCCGGAACCGCTGAACCTCGTCGACGACATCATTCGTCCCAACGGCGACGCGCCGGTCCCGCAGCGCGGTTTCGGCGTCACCAGCGTCGACGCCCTCATGAACTGGGCGCGTACCGGTTCCATGTGGCCGATGACCTTCGGTCTCGCCTGCTGCGCGGTCGAAATGATGCACGCCGGCGCGGCGCGCCTCGATCTCGATCGCTTCGGCGTCGTGTTCCGTCCCAGCCCGCGCCAGTCCGACGTGATGATCGTCGCCGGCACGCTGGTCAACAAGATGGCCCCCGCGCTGCGCAAGGTCTACGACCAGATGCCCGAGCCGAAGTGGGTCATCTCGATGGGCTCGTGCGCCAATGGCGGCGGCTACTACCACTACTCCTATTCGGTCGTGCGCGGCTGCGATCGCATCGTTCCGGTCGACATCTACGTGCCGGGCTGCCCGCCGACCGCCGAAGCGCTGATCCACGGCATCCTGCAGCTGCAGAAAAAGATCCGCCGCACCCACACGATCGCGCGTTAACAGGGCTTCGCACATGAGCGTTACTAACGAGACCTCGCTGGTCGAACGCCTCGGCGCGCGCTTCGGCGACATGCTGACGGTGAAGGTCGAGCGCAACGAAGTCACCGCCGAGGTGGCCCCGCGTGACCTGATCGCCGTCGCCACGGCGCTGCGCGACGAGGCGGGCTTCCGCTTCACGACCGTCATCGACGTCTGTGGCGTCGACTACCTCAGCTACGGCCAGACCGAGTGGGACACCGATACCGCGCAGGGCGAGAGCTTCTCCCGCGGCGTCGAAGGCCAGGCCGTCGGCCGCTTCACGTGGGCCGAGCGTCCGCGCGGCGTCGAGCAGCCGCGCCGCTACGCGGCCGTTATCCATCTGCTGTCCGTCGAACTCAACCAGCGCATCCGCCTGCGCGCGTTCTGCGAGGACGACGCGTTCCCGGTCGTGCCGTCGATCACGCCGATCTGGCCGGGCGCCGACTGGTTCGAGCGCGAGACGTTCGATCTGTACGGCATCATCTTCGATGGCCATCCGGATCTTCGCCGCATCCTCACCGACTACGGTTTCGTGGGTCATCCGTTCCGCAAGGACTTCCCGCTGATCGGCAACGTCGAGGTCCGCTACGACCCCGAGCAGAAGCGCGTCGTCTATGAACCGGTCTCGATCGAGCCGCGCGTGCTGGTGCCGCGCACGATCCGCAACGACGCCGACCTCGATCAGGCCAGGGCGGAATCCGCCGATCACTGGCGGGAGAATTAAGCCGTGGAAGAAATCCGCAATTACACGATGAACTTCGGTCCGCAGCATCCCGCTGCGCACGGCGTGCTGCGCCTCGTGCTGGAAATGGACGGCGAGACGATCGTCCGTGCCGATCCGCACATCGGCCTGCTGCACCGTGGCACCGAGAAGCTCGCCGAGTCGAAGCCGTTCAACCAGTCGATCGGTTACATGGACCGTCTCGACTACGTGTCGATGATGTGCAACGAGCACGCCTACGTGCGCGCCATCGAGAACCTCCTGGGGATCGAGGCGCCCGTCCGCGCGCAGTACATCCGCACGATGTTCGACGAGATCACCCGCATCCTGAACCACCTCATGTGGGTGGGCTCGAACGCGCTCGATCTCGGCGCGATGGCCGTGTTCCTCTACGCGTTCCGCGAACGCGAAGAACTGATGGACGTCTACGAGGCCGTGTCGGGCGCGCGCATGCACGCCACGTACTACCGGCCGGGCGGCGTCTACCGCGATCTGCCGGAGCAGATGCCGCAGTATCGCGAGTCGCCGTGGCACAAGGGCGGTGACCTGAAGCGCCTGAACGCGTGGCGCGAGGGGTCGATGCTCGATTACCTCACCGAGTTCACGAACGACTTCCCGAAGCGCGTCGACGAATACGAGGCGCTGCTCACCAACAACCGCATCTGGAAGCAGCGCACGGTCGGCATCGGCGTCATCGATCCCGAGAAGGCGCAGGCCTGGGGCATGACCGGCGCGATGCTGCGCGGTTCGGGCATCGCATGGGATCTGCGCAAGAAGCAGCCCTACGCCGCCTACGACAAGATGGACTTCGACATCCCCGTCGGCGTCAACGGCGACTGCTACGACCGCTACCTCGTGCGCGTCGAGGAAATGCGCCAGTCCAACCGCATCATCCGCCAGTGCGTCGAGTGGCTGAAGGCCAATCCGGGCCCGGTCATGGTGCAGAACTACAAGGTCGCGCCGCCCAGTCGTGAAGAAATGAAAAACGACATGGAAGCGCTCATCCACCACTTCAAGCTCTTCACCGAGGGCTATGGCGTGCCGGCCGGCGAGACGTATTCCGCCGTCGAGGCGCCGAAGGGTGAATTCGGCTGCTACCTCGTGTCCGACGGTGCGAACAAGCCCTTCCGCGTGCACCTGCGCGCGCCCGGCTTCGCGCACCTGTCCTCGATGGACGCGATCGTACGGGGCCACATGCTCGCCGACGTCGTCGCGATGATCGGCACCTACGATCTCGTCTTCGGCGAAGTCGACCGCTAAGTCGACGGAGTGAACTGAATCATGAAAGCCACCGGTCATTTCGAGCAGGTGAAGGACGTCGATCCTCTCGTCGCGCTCAACGATCACACCCGCAGCCACATCGACCACTGGGTGTCCAAGTTCCCGCCGGATCGCAAGCGTTCGGCGCTGATCCAGTCGCTCATGGGCGCGCAGGAACAGAACCAGGGTTACCTCACCGATGAACTGATCACGGCGGTCGCGAAGTACCTCGATCTGCCGCCGATCTGGGCGTACGAAGTCGCGAGCTTCTACTCGATGTTCGAGACCACGCCCGTGGGCCGCAACAACGTCGCCATCTGCACCAACATCTCCTGCTGGCTCAACGGTGCCGAAGGCCTCGTCCGCCATTGCGAGAAGAAGCTCGGCATCCGCACCGGCGAGAGCACGGCCGACGGCCGTATCTACCTCAAGCAGGAAGAGGAGTGCCTGGCGGCATGCGCCGGCGCCCCGATGATGGTCGTCAACGGTCACTACCACGAGAAGCTGACGACCGAATCGGTCGACGCGATCCTCGACGGTCTGAAGTGAGGTAAGGGCAATGGCTAGCACTACCGGTCCCGTCGGACCCGCTCCGCAGGAACACCAGGTCGTCTACACGACCCTGCATTTCGAAAAGCCCTGGGCCCTCGAGAACTACGAGAAGGTCGACGGTTACAAGGCGTGGCGCAAGATCCTGGCCGAGAAGCCGGATCCGGCGGCGCTGATCGAAGAGATCAAGAAGAGCTCGCTGCGCGGTCGCGGCGGCGCAGGCTTCCCCACGGGCCTGAAATGGTCGTTCATG
Source organism: Luteibacter sp. 3190 (assembly GCF_031456385.1). NCBI lineage: Bacteria > Pseudomonadati > Pseudomonadota > Gammaproteobacteria > Lysobacterales > Rhodanobacteraceae > Luteibacter > Luteibacter sp. 3190. The sequence goes on from NZ_JAVDUO010000001.1 coordinate 548,959, forward strand.
CCGCGCAACGCGCCGGGGCAGAAGTACATCCTGTGCAACTCGGACGAATCCGAGCCGGGCACCTGCAAGGACCGTGACATCCTGCGGTTCAATCCGCACGCGGTCATCGAAGGCCTCGCGATCGCCTGCTACTGCACGGGCTCGACCGTCGCCTACAACTACCTGCGTGGCGAGTTCCATCACGAGCCGTTCGAGCACATCGAAGAGGCGCTGAAGGAAGCCTACGCCGCGGGCCTGCTCGGTAAGGACATCGCCGGCTCGGGCATCGACGTCGACATCTACAACGCCCTCGGCGCCGGCGCGTACATCTGCGGCGAAGAAACCGCGTTGATGGAATCGCTGGAAGGCAAGAAGGGACAGCCGCGCTTCAAGCCGCCGTTCCCGGCCGGCTTCGGCCTGTACGGCCGTCCGACCACGATCAACAACACCGAGACGTACGCCTCGGTGCCGGCGATCCTGCGCAACGGCGCGGAGTGGTTCCTCAACATCGGCAAGCCGAACAACGGCGGCCCGAAGATCTTCTCGGTCTCCGGCCACGTCAACAACCCGGGCAACTTCGAGATCAGGCTGGGCACGTCGTTCGCCGACCTGCTGCAGCTGGCCGGAGGCGTCCGCGGCGGCAACAAGCTCAAGGCGGTCATCCCGGGCGGCTCCTCGATGAAGGTGCTGCCGGCCGAGAAGATCATGGAATGCACCATGGACTACGACTCGCTGCAGAAGGCGGGTTCGGGCCTGGGTTCCGGCGCCGTGATCGTGATGGACGAGACGACCTGCATGGTCCGCGCCTGCCATCGCATCTCGCGCTTCTACAAGGCGGAGTCGTGCGGCCAGTGCACCCCGTGCCGCGAAGGCACCGGCTGGATGTACCGCGTGCTCTCGCGCATCGTGGAAGGCAAGGGCACGGAAGACGACCTGCATCGCCTGAAGGCCGTGGCCGGCCAGATCGAAGGCCACACCATCTGCGCGTTCGGCGAAGCCGCCGCGTGGCCGGTGCAGGGCTTCCTGTACCACTTCTGGCACGAATTCGAATACTACGTGAAGCACGGCCGTTCCATCGTCGACGGCCCGGCTGACACGGTCACCACTGGAGTCGCTGCATGAGTGCGCAGCCCGTAGCCAATGCCGCGCCGGACCTCGTCAACATCGAGATCGACGGCGTTCCGGTGCAGGTAGCCAAGGGGTCGATGATCATCCAGGCGGCCGACGCCGTCGGCATCCCCATCCCGCGCTTCTGCTACCACCGCAAGCTCCCGATCGCCGCCAACTGCCGCATGTGCCTGGTGGAGATCGAGAAGATGCCGAAGCCCGCGCCGGCCTGCGCCACGCCGGTGGGCGAGGGCATGAAGGTCTTCACGCGTTCGGACAAGGCGCTCAAGTCGCAGCGCAACGTGATGGAGTTCCTGCTCATCAACCATCCGCTCGACTGTCCGATCTGCGACCAGGGCGGCGAGTGCGAACTGCAGGACGTCTCCCTCGGTTACGGCCGTTCGGTGTCGCGCTACAACGAGCGCAAGCGCACCGTCGCCGACGAGAACATCGGGCCGCTGATCGCGACCGAGATGACGCGCTGCATCCAGTGCACGCGCTGCGTCCGCTTCACGAGCGAGATCGCCGGCACGTACGAACTCGGTGGCATGAGCCGTGGCGAAGGCCTGGAGATCGGTACCTACATCGGCAAGACGATCGAGAGCGAACTGTCGGGCAACATCATCGACGTCTGCCCGGTCGGCGCGCTGACCAACAAGCCGTTCCAGTTCCAGGCGCGCGCCTGGGAACTGATCGCGCGCCCGTCCGTCGGTTACCACGACGCGCTGGGCTCCAACCTGTGGATGCACACGCGTCGCGGCGAAGTGCTGCGCAACGTGCCGCGCGACAACGAGACGATCAACGAGTGCTGGCTCTCGGACCGTGACCGCTACAGCCACCAGGGCCTGTACGCGGCCGATCGCGTCAAGGCGCCGATGGTCAAGCGCAACGGCCAGTGGTCGACCACCACGTGGGACGACGCGCTGTCCGTCGCCCGCGAGGCACTCAAGAGCGTCGCCGGTTCGGACCTGGGCGTGCTCGTGCACGGCGCCACCTCGAACGAGGAGGGCGAACTCATCGTCCGTCTCGCGCGCGGCCTCGGCAGCGCGCACGTCGACCATCGCCTGCGTCAGCTCGACTTCGCCGACAACGCGTTCGCGAAGCCGTTCGCCTCGACCATCGCGTCGTTCGACACCGTGAAGTCCGCGCTGCTCGTGGGCTCCGACCTGCGCCACGAAGTCCCGCTCCTCAACCACCGCATCCGCCAGGCGGTGAAGAAGGGCGCGAAGGTGTACGCCGTCAACCCGGCGCACTTCAACTTCAACTACCCGCTGGCCGGTGAGTCCGTCGCCGCGCCGCACGCGCTGGTGAACGAACTCCTCGTCCTGGCGAAGGCCGCCGGCGAGAACGGCGCGACCGTGCCGGAGTCGATCGCCGCCGCGCTCGCGGGCGTCGAGACCACCGACGCGCATCGCGACGCCTTCAAGGCGCTGTCGACCGACGGCGCGGTCGTGATCCTCGGCCAGGCCGCGGTCACGCATCCGGAAGCGTCGTGGCTGCGCGCCATCGCCCGCTTCATCGCGCAGGCCGCCGGCGCGGCGTTCAACGAGATCCCGGTCGGCGCCAACGCGCTCGGTCTCGCCTCGGTCGGCGTGCTGCCGACGGCGGGTGGTCTCGACGCGCGCGCCATGCTGGCGCAGCCGCGCAAGGGCTACATCCTCTACAACGTGGAGCCGCCGCACGACTTCGCCGACGGCGCGCTCGCGCAGCAGGCGATGCACTCGGCGCAGACCGTCGTCGCGTTCGCCGCCTATGCGAGCGACGCGCTGAAGGACTCCGCGGACGTCATCCTGCCGATCGGCCTCACGCCGGAAATCGACGGCACGCTGGTCAACGTCGAAGGCAACGCGCAGGCCGTCGTGGCCGGCGCGAAGGCGCCGGGCGAGGCACGCGCGGGCTGGAAGGTGCTGCGTGCGCTGGGCGGTTCGCTGGGTCTGCCGGGCTTCGAGTTCGACGATCTCGCGGGACTGCGCGAGGGCCTCACGGAGCGCGCTTCCGAGGCTCGCGCGCAGCTGGCGACGCGTGGGTCCGGCGTAACGTTCTCGCGCCTGGCCACCACGCCGATCTACCGCGGCGACGCGGTGCTGCGTCGTGCCGGCGCGCTCAACGCGCATCCGCTGAACCGTCCGGCCGCCATCCGCATCAACGCGGACGACGCTGCCACGCTCGGCCTCGCCGCCGGTGGCAACGCCCGCATCGGCGACGCCGTCCTGCCGGTGGCGATCGATGCCGCGGTGCCCAACGGCGCCGCGTGGATCGAGGCCGCGCATTCCGAAACCGCGATGCTGCCCCCGTACGGCGCGGCCATCACCCTGAGCAAGGCGTAAACCATGGCCGATCAACTCTTCGACCACCTCTTGCTGCCGGTGCTCTTCATCCTGGCGATCGTGCTGCCGCTGGTCATCGGCGTCGCACTCTACGTCTGGTGGGAACGCAAGGTGCTGGGCTGGATGCACGTGCGCATGGGGCCCAACAAGGTCGGCCCCGCCGGCCTGCTGCAGGCCTTCGCGGACGTCGTCAAGCTGCTGCTCAAGGAAGTGGTCCTCCCGACCAACGCGAACAAGTTCCTGTACTACCTGGCGCCGATGCTGGCCCTGGTGCCGGCGCTGTGCGCGTGGGCCGTGGTGCCCTTCAGCCCGGGCGTGGTGCTCGCGAACGTCAACGCCGGCGTGCTCTACCTGCTGGCCATGACCTCGATGGGCGTCTACGGCATCATCCTGGCCGGCTGGGCGTCCAACTCGCGTTACGCCATGCTCGGCGCCATGCGCGCCGCGGCGCAGGTGATCTCGTACGAGCTGGCGATGGGCATGTCCATCGTCTGCGTGCTGGTGCTGACGGGCAGCCTGAACCTGACGGCCATCGTCGACGCCCAGGCGGGCGGGGCGCTCAGCTGGTACTGGATCCCGCTGCTGCCGGTCTTCGTCATCTACTTCGTGTCCGGCGTGGCCGAAACCAACCGCGCGCCGTTCGACGTCGCGGAAGGCGAATCGGAGATCGTCGCCGGTTTCCACGTGGAGTACTCCGGCTCGCCGTTCGCGCTGTTCTTCCTGGCCGAATACGCCAACATGATCCTCGTGAGCTTCCTCGCCTCGATCCTGTTCGTCGGTGGCTGGCTCTCGCCGTTCCCCGAGTCGTGGGGCGTCCTCGGCCACGCCAGCTTCCTCTGGCTGTTCGCCAAGGTCTTCGTCTTCGCCTTCCTGTTCCTGTGGTTCCGCGCGAGCTTCCCGCGCTACCGCTACGACCAGATCATGCGTCTCGGCTGGAAGGTCTTCATCCCCATCACCATCGTCTGGGTCCTCGTCGCCGGCTGCATGAAGTATTTCGGCTGGGTCCACATCGGCACGGGAGCCTAAAGAGCCATGTCCCGCGTAACCCATTATTTCAAGAGCCTGCTGCTGCTCGAGCTGTTCAAGGGCATGGGCCTGACCATGCGCTACATGTTCAGCCCCAAGTACACGATGCGTTATCCCTTCGAGCACATCCCGAAGTCGAACCGCTTCCGTGGCCTGCATGCCCTTCGCCGTTACGCCAACGGTGAAGAACGCTGCATCGCGTGCAAGCTGTGCGAGGCCGTGTGCCCCGCGCTGGCGATCACCATCGACTCGGCGCCGCGCCCGGAAGACGGCCAGCGCCGCACGACGCGTTACGACATCGACCTGTTCAAGTGCATCTTCTGCGGTTTCTGCGAAGAGAGCTGCCCGGTCGACTCGATCGTCGAGACGCACGTGCACGAGTACCACTTCGAGCACCGTGGCGAGAACGTGGTGACCAAGGCCCAGCTGCTGGCCATCGGTGACCGCTTCGAGCAGGACATCGCCGCCGCCCGCGCGCAAGACGCGGCTTACCGCTGAGCGCACGGAGACCTACGCGATGAATACCGATCTGCTCCAACTCATCTGTTTCTACCTTTTCGGTGGGGTGGCCGTCATCGGCGCCCTGATGGTCATTGCCGTGAAGAACTCGGTCCACGCCGTGCTCTCGCTGGTGCTGACCTTCTTCAGCATGGCCTGCGTCTGGCTGCTGGCCGAAGCCGAGTTCCTCGCCATCGCCCTCGTGGTCGTCTACGTGGGCGCGGTGATGGTGCTGTTCCTGTTCGTGGTCATGATGCTCGACATCAAGCAGGAGGTCGTCCGCGAGGGCTTCATCCGCTACCTGCCGGTCGGCATCGTCGTGGCCGTGGTCATGCTGGTCGAGATGCTGGCGATGATCGGCGTGAAGTCGATGCACGCCCACACGCTGGGCCCCAATCCGGCGGGCGAGTCCAACGTGGCCTGGCTCGGCAAGGCGCTCTACACCGACTTCCTGCTGCCGTTCGAGATCGCCGCGCTGATCCTCACCGTGGGCATCGTCGCCGCCGTCGCCCTGACGCTGCGCCAGCGCCTCGGCGTCCGTCATCAGTCGGCGTCGCAGCAGGTCGTGGTCCAGGCCACCGACCGCGTCCGCGTCGTGAAGGTCCCGGTCGAACAGCCGGCCTCGGTCTCGCCGGCCCCGGTCGTCGCGCCCCCGCAGGAGAATGCCCCGTGATCACGCTTTCCCATTACATCGTCCTCGGCGCGATCCTGTTCTGCATCGCGGTCGCCGGACTCTTCATCAACCGCAAGAACGTGATCGTGCTGCTGATGGCGATCGAGCTGATGCTCCTGGCGGTGAACACCAACTTCGTGGCCTTCTCGCGCTTCTTCGGCGACGTCGGCGGCCAGGTCTTCGTGTTCTTCATCCTCACCGTGGCCGCGGCGGAATCCGCCATCGGCCTGGCGATTCTGGTCCTGCTGTTCCGCAATCGCAGCACGATCAACGTCGCCGAAATCGACAGCATGAAGGGTTGATCCGATGAGTCTCTCGCTTTCAATCCTGCTGACGATCGCGCTCGCACCGCTGGTGGGCTCGATCCTGGCCGGCCTCTTCGGCAAGGTGATCGGCCGGGCAGGGGCGCACACCGCGACCATCCTCGGTGTCGCCATCGCCTGCGGCCTGTCGTTCCACGTGCTCTACCAGCTCGTCTGGGGCGGCGCGCAGAACTTCAACCAGGACGTCTACACCTGGTTCGAGATCGGCAACTTCCACGCGTCGGTCGGCTTCATGGTCGACCGCCTCACCGCCATGATGATGGTGGTGGTCACCTTCGTGTCGCTGCTGGTGCACCTGTACACCATCGGCTACATGTCGGACGACCCGGGCTACCAGCGCTTCTTCAGCTACATCTCCCTGTTCACCTTCTCGATGCTGATGCTCGTCATGAGCAACAACTTCATGCAGCTGTTCTTCGGCTGGGAAGCGGTGGGCCTGGTGTCGTACCTGCTGATCGGCTTCTGGTACAAGCGCCCGACGGCGATCTTCGCGAACCTCAAGGCGTTCCTGGTCAACCGCGTCGGCGACTTCGGCTTCCTGCTCGGCATCGCCGCGATCCTGTTCTTCCTGAAGACGCTCGACTACCAGACCGCGTTCGACGCGGCGCCGACGCTGGTCGGCAAGACGCTGCAGATCACGCAGAACCACGCGTGGGATGCCGCCACCGTGATCGGCATCCTGCTGTTCATCGGCGCCATGGGCAAATCCGCCCAGGTCCCGCTGCACGTGTGGCTGCCGGACTCCATGGAAGGCCCGACCCCCATCTCGGCGCTGATCCATGCCGCCACGATGGTGACCGCGGGCATCTTCATGGTCGCGCGCATGTCGCCGATCTTCGAGCTGACCGAGGGCGCGCTCTCGTTCATCCTCGTCATCGGTTCCACGACCGCCCTGTTCACGGGCCTCATCGGCATCGTGCAGAACGACATCAAGCGCGTCATCGCGTACTCCACGCTGTCGCAGCTGGGCTACATGACCGTCGCGCTGGGCGTGTCCGCCTATAGCGGGGCCGTGTTCCACCTGATGACCCACGCCTTCTTCAAGGCGCTGCTGTTCCTCGGCGCGGGTTCGGTGATCATCGGCATGCACCACGAGCAGGACATGCGCTACATGGGCGGCCTGCGCAAGTACATGCCGGTCACGTGGATCACGATGTGGATCGGCTCGCTGGCCCTCGCCGGCACGCCGTTCTTCTCTGGCTTCTACTCGAAGGACGCCATCATCGAGGCCGTCGGCGAGTCGCATCGCTGGGGCGCGAACTACGCATACTTCTGCGTGCTGGCGGGTGTGTTCGTCACTTCGCTGTACAGCTTCCGCCTGCTCTACATGACCTTCCATGGCAAGGAGCGCTTCACCGTCGAGCACGGTCATGGCCACGGTCATGCGCACGCCCAGCCGCACGGTCACGACCCGCACGGCGAGCAGCACGCCGAAGAACACGCGGATTCGCACAAGGAAGACCAGCACCACACGCCGGGCGTCCTCGAGCACGCGCCGCACGAATCGCCCTGGGTCGTCACGGTGCCGTTGGTGCTGCTGGCCATCCCCTCGATCCTCATCGGCTTCTTCACCGTCGGCCCGATGCTCTTCGGCGACTGGTTCGGCAAGGCGATCCACGTCGACGAGGCGAACAACGTCCTGGGCGAACTCGCGCACGAGTTCCACGGCGCCTTCGGCATGGGCGTGCACGGCTTCACGGCCGCGCCGTTCTGGCTGGCGTTCGCCGGCTTCGCGGTGGCGACCTACGTGTACCTGTTCAACCCAACCGTCGCCGACAAGGCCAAGAGCGCGCTGAAGCCGGTGTACGAGGTGCTGAACCACAAGTACTGGATCGATGAACTCTACTTCGCGGTGTTCGCGAAGGGTGGCGTGAAGCTCGGCGAAGGCCTCTCGAAGGTGGGCGACGCCGCCATCATCGACGGCGCCATCGTGAACGGCTCGGCCGGCCTGGTGCAGCGCATCGCGAGCGGCACCCGCCGCCTGCAATCCGGATTCCTCTTCCACTACGCCTTCGCCATGATCCTCGGCCTCATCCTGCTTCTCGGCGGGTACTGGCTGATCGGGCAATAAGGGAAACGAGCTCTATGTCGAATCACTTGCTCAGCCTGCTGATCTGGCTCCCGGTCGTCGGCGCCATCCCGGTGCTGCTGGCCGGCGCCGGTCGCCCAGGCCTCGCCCGCTGGATCTCGCTCCTGGTCGCGGTCGCCACGTTCGCCGCCAGCCTGGCCCTCTTGCCTGCCTACGATGCCGCCACCGGCACGCTCCAGCTCTCGGAATCGATGAGCTGGATCCCGTCGCTGGGCATCAACTACTCGCTCGCGGTCGACGGCATCTCCGTCGCCCTGATCGTCCTCACCACCTTCGTCCAGATCCTGGTCATCGTCGGCGCGTGGGAAGTCATCCAGAACAAGCCGCACCAGTACATGGCCGCGATGCTCGTTCTCGAAGGCGCGATGGTCGGCGTGTTCTGCGCGACGGACGCGATGCTGTTCTACGTGTTCTTCGAAGCGATGCTGATCCCGATGTTCATCCTCATCGGTATCTGGGGCGGCCCGCGCCGCGTCTACGCGACGCTGAAGTTCTTCATCTACACGTTCTTCGGCTCGATCTTCATGCTGATCGGCCTGATCTACCTGTATCACAAGACCGGCGGCAGCTTCGCCATGTCGGACATGGCCAACGTCCACCTGACGATGACCGAGCAGACCTGGCTGTTCTTCGCCTTCCTGCTGGGCTTCGCGATCAAGGTGCCGATGGTGCCGGTGCACACCTGGCTGCCCGACGCGCACGTCGAAGCGCCCACCGGCGGTTCGGTGGTGCTGGCGGCCGTGATGCTGAAGATCGGTGGCTACGGCTTCCTGCGCTTCAGCCTGCCGATCACGCCGGACGCCTCGCACGAGTTCGCATGGCTGATCATCGTGCTCAGCCTGATCGCCGTCTGCTACATCGGCTACATCGCGCTCGTGCAGCAGGACATGAAGAAGCTGGTGGCGTACTCGTCCATCGCGCACATGGGCTTCGTCACCCTGGGCATCTTCATGGGCTTCCTGCTGGTCCGTGAGACCAACGATCCGGATGCCGCGCGTCTCGGCATGCAGGGTGCGATGGTCCAGATGATCTCGCACGGCTTCATCTCCGGCGCGATGTTCAGCTGCATCGGCGTGCTCTACGATCGCCTGCACTCGCGCCAGATCAAGGACTACGGCGGCGTCATCAACGTGATGCCGGTCTTCGCCCCGTTCTACGTCCTGTTCGCCATGGCCAACAGCGGCCTGCCGGGTACGAGCGGCTTCGTCGGCGAGTTCATGGTCATCCTCGCCGCGTTCAGCGCCAATCCGTGGATCGCGCTGTTCGCCGCGTTCACGCTGATCATCGGCGCCGCGTACACGCTGTGGATGGTGAAGCGCGTCCTCTGGGGCGACATCACGAACAAGCACGTGGCGGAACTGAAGGACGTCAACGGTCGCGAGATCTTCATGCTGAGCGCGTTCGCCGCGGGCGTGCTGCTCTTCGGCATCTGGCCCGAACCGCTGGTCCACCTGATGGACGCCTCGGTCGCTCGTATCGTCGAGCAGCTGGCCATCACCAAAGTCTGATCGGGAATAATCATGCCGAGTATCAACGACATCCTGATCCTGCTCCCCGAGGTCTACCTCGTGGTCGCGGCCTGCGTGCTGCTCCTGCTGGATGCGTACCTCAAGCCGGGCCAGAAGGGCACGGTCCACTGGCTCTCCATCCTCGTGCTGCTGGTCGGCGCGTACCTGGTCGTCAGCGGGTCGCCGACGACGCCGGTCACCGCGTTCAGCGGCATGTTCGTCCGCGACGGTGTCGCGGAGGTGCTGAAGCTGTTCTCGCTGCTGATCACCGCGGTGATCTTCGTCTACGCGCGTCCGTACCTTAAGGAGCGGGCGATCCCGTTCGGCGAGTTCTACACGCTGACGATCTTCGCCACCGTCGGCATCATGTTCCTGGTGTCCGCCGGTAGCCTCGTCACCGTCTACCTGGGCCTCGAACTCCTGACGCTGTCGTCGTACGCCCTGGTCGCGCTCAACCGCGATTCGCGCCTGTCGTCCGAAGCGGCGATCAAGTACTTCGTCCTGGGCGCGCTGGCGTCGGGCATGCTGCTGTACGGCATGTCCATGGTGTATGGCGCCACCCACAGCCTCGATCTGCACGCGATCCACGCCGCGATCGTCGGCGCCGAGTGGAAGACGCTGCTCCTGTTCGGCCTGGTCTTCATGATCGTCGGCATCGGCTTCAAGCTCGGCGCGGCGCCGTTCCACATGTGGATTCCGGACGTCTACCAGGGTTCCCCGACCGCCGTCACCGTGTTCATCGGTTCGGCGCAGAAGCTGGCCGCGTTCGGCATGGCCTACCGCCTGCTGTCGACCGGCATGGGCGACATCGCCGGCGGCGCGTCGGGCCTTGCACCGCAGTGGCAGCTGATGCTGGCCGTGCTCGCGGTGCTGTCGCTCGCGATCGGTAACCTCGTCGCCATCGTGCAGACCAACCTGAAGCGCCTGCTGGCTTATTCGACCATCTCGCACATGGGTTACCTCCTGCTCGGCCTGGTGAACGCCGGTCCGGAGGGTTATTCGGCCGCGATGTTCTACGCCGTGAGCTACGCGCTGACCAGCGCCGCCGCGTTCGGCATGATCCTCGTGCTCTCGCGCTCGGGCTTCGAGTGCGAAGAGATCGACGATCTGCGTGGCCTGAACCAGCGTTCGCCGTGGTTCGCCTTCATGATGCTGCTGGTGATGTTCTCGCTCGCCGGCGTGCCGCCGCTGTTCGGCTTCTTCGGCAAGCTGCTGGTCCTGAAGGCCGCGGTCGACGCGGGCATGCTGTGGCTCGCCATCGTCGGCGCGGTCGCGGCCATCATCGGTCTGTACTACTACCTGCGCGTGGTCAAGGTCATGTACTTCGACGCGCCGGCCGAAGGCACCGACGTCCGCGCCACTGCCGATGCTCCGGCTCGCTGGGTGCTGTCGATCAACGCCCTCGCGCTGCTGATCCTTGGCTTCACGTGGGCACCGCTCCTGGCCTGGTGCCAGCGCGCGTTCGGCGGCTGATCGATCCGCCAATGTCGAAAAAGGGGGCGCCGCGAGGCGCCCCCTTTTCGTTTCATCCTCGCCGAAACCGCAACCCTCACCGTCATACCGGCGCACGCCGGTATCCACGGCCTCGGTGCACGGTTTTCGCGACACGCCACACGCCAGAAACGTCGTCGCGAAAACCGATCGCCTCGCCGTGGACCCCGACGTGCGCCGGGGTGACGAGCCGGAGGAGTCGCGGCATCCCTCACCGTCATACCGGCGTACGCCGGTATCCACGGCCTCGGTGCACGCTTTTCGCGACACGTCACACGCCAGAAACGTCGTCGCGAAAACCGATCGTCTCGCCGTGGACCCCGGCGTGCGCCGGGGTGACGAGCCGGAGGAGTCGCGGCACCCCTCACCGTCACGGCGGCACAAGCGGAACGTCGCGGCGCCCCTCACCGTCATACCGGCGCACGCCGGTATCCACGGCCTCGGTGCACGGTTTTCGCGACACGCCACACGCCAGAAACCTCGTCGCGACAACCGATCGCCTCGCCGTGGACCCCGGCGTGCGCCGGGGTGACGAGCCGGAGAGTCATGGCACCCCTCACCGTCATACCGGCGCACGCCGGTATCCACGTCCCCGGTTCACGGTTTTCGCGACACGCCATACGAGGGCAGGTCATCACGACAACCGGTCGCGCCGGTGCGCGCCGGGGTGACGATGACGACGGGTGGCAAACAACCTCGCTTCGGGCCCCTTGTCACAAAAATGTATGACGAAGGGCTTGCAAGAATTCGGCCACGTCGCTATACTTTTTTGACTCTGATGCGGGGTGGAGCAGTCTGGCAGCTCGTCGGGCTCATAACCCGAAGGTCGTAGGTTCGAATCCTACCCCCGCTACCAGTTTTCCTAAAAAGCGCGAACCTCACGGTTCGCGCTTTTTTCTTGTGAGCGAGGATCCGCCCATGGCCTGGGAACACATCCTTTCGGAGAACCTCACGACGACCGCCGTCGGCGTGCTGATCGTGGTGGTGTCGTTCAACCGCTTGCTCGCATTCCTCTGGCCATTCGCGCTGCTGATGCCGCTCGTGCCGATCTTCTCGCTCGCGTACTCGGGTTACCCCGATGGCGTGTTCATGTGGAGCTACGTGCCGATCGGGATCGCGATCTACGCGCGGCGGAAGATCGGCACCTTCCCAAAAAACCCTTGAAACATGGCGGGGCGAGGCCCTCCCGAAGACGACGAACGTGTCGATGACTTCCCGCCTGGGCCAGGAATGGTTCGGCGATATCCGTGGCGACGTACTGTCGGGTCTCGTCGTCGCGCTCGCCCTGATTCCCGAGGCGATCGCGTTCTCCGTTATCGCCGGTGTGGATCCGAAGGTGGGCGTACTCCAGGTGATCATCGGTGCGCTGAAGCTCGACTCGCTGATGCGTTTCGCCTCGCGCGTTCGGTTTTGACGGGGTTCGTCAACGCGCTTGCCTTCCTCATCTTCATGGCACAGCTGCCCGAGCTGATCGGCGTGCCGTGGCCGGTCTATCCGGTGACCGTGGCGGGCCTTGCGATCATCTCTTTGTTCCCATACGTCGCGCGCGCGATACCGTCCCCGCTCGTGGCGATCGTCGTGCTGATGATCGTGGCCGTGGTATTTGGCATGGACATCCATCGCGTCGGCGACATCGGCGCGTTGCCCGATTCCCTGCCGCATTTCCTCTTGGCCGACGTGCCGCTGAACTGGGAGACGGCGAAGATCGTGCTGCCGACGGCGGCGACGCTCGCCGTGGTAGGCCTGCTCGGATCGATGATGACGCTGCAGATCGTCAACGACATGACCGATACGCGCGCCGACAAGAATCGCGAATGCATGGGACAGAGGCTGGCGAACATCGTCACCGACGTGCACGTCGACGTGTCGGAGGCCCACTTCTGGGATCTGACCGCGGTTGGCTTCTTCGAGAAAGTGATGTCGAAGTTCCGCCTTGCGGGCAATCGCATCGAGATCGTCGGCATGAACGAAGCGAGCGCAGCGCTCGTGAAGCAGTTGGGAGCCGCACGTTCCGACGGCGCGCCTGCGGGCGCGCATTGAACCTGCGGCCGTCGGGCGCATCGGCGCGCTCGGTACGAACTATCGACCGGTCACCTTGCGTCGAACGGGCGCCCGTCAGAGCCAATGGCATCGGCGAATCGCTTTGCGACCATTTTCCAGTCGTACCTTTGCACGTGCGCCAGGCCCTGCCTGCCATACGCTTCCCGTCGCGAAGGATCCGTCAGGAGTCGAATCAGCGCGTGTGCGAGAGAGGCTACGTCACCGGGCGGCACCAGCCATCCGGCGAGTCCATGAGGCACGACTTCCGGGACGGCGCATGCACTCGTCGCGACGATGGGCAATTCGCTCGCCATGGCTTCGAGAAACACGATTCCAAAGCCCTCCTGGATGCTTGGTAAACAGAACACGTCGGCATGCCGGTAAAGGCGGATCAGCGTGTCATCGTCGGCTACGTTGCCTAGCAGCGTTGTGACGTCGCCGAGCCTGAGTTCGTCACGCATGCGCATCAGGTTGCCGTGCTCCGGGCCGTTGCCGACGATCACTGCGCGGGCCCCAGGTATCACTCGCCGGATCAACGGCATGGCGTGCAGAAGATCGGCCACATGTTTTCGTGGGTACTGTCGCGCTACGCAAAGAATGGTTGCGCCAGCGTCGCGACGATGTTCAGACAAGAGAACCCGTCGCCAGTGGTCGAGGTCGATACCTTCCGGCACGAGGCGGATGCGTTTCTCCAGTACACCGTAGTGCTCGACGATAGCCTTGCGGCAGTAGTGCGATGTCGTAACGACGATATCCGCGCGGCGGGCGTTATGCCGTTCCAATAGCGATAGCGCCCGTAGTACAGCGCGGGTTCGGCCTCGCTCGTGGCGGGCTTCTTCTGCGAGCACGCCTTTGATACTCACGACGTAGGGAACCTTTCGCGTTCGGCCAGAGCAAAGGAATCCGTCATAGTCGAACCCCACGACAATGTCGTGCTTCGAGACGTCGAGACGAAGCGGAAGTGCTGCATTGAATAAAAGGCGTCGCGCTGTCGGGTTCCAAGGCCAGGTGCCTTGAGGAGACATGACGGAGACTCGTTCGCCTTGATCGGTCAACGCGTTCCGGAGGCCTCGAATGCCGATGGCGGTTCCGCTCCCCTCGATACTGCTCTGCGGCCATGAGTCTATGAAAGCGATCTTCACGGCTCTTTTCTCCAATCCGATGGATCGACTGGCGCGGTGGACCCGCGCCGTGAGGAACGATCTAACCGAGGACGTACATCGTCGTCCGGATTCGACCTACGTACTGATCGACCTCGCAGAGGGTGCGTTCCGACGCTGCCTTCAGGTGGAAGGGAGCTTCGGTGATGACGACGCCACTGAGGTAGGGCAGGCGCGTCTCCGCGCCCATGACCTTGTCGACATGGGGGGTGAACGGCATCTTTCGATGGCATGCCGTCGAATCATGGAAGGTCCTTTTCTCCGGTCGCTGGTTCGGCCTTACGCGGCATCGCTTGCCCCGGGAGTGCGTGTCCAAGGTCGCGTTCGGGCACCGGTCGCGCAATCTGTCGAAGGTCGTAAGGCGAGGAGGCGCGCTTTCGGCACTTGATCCGACGCGTCGCGAACGCTACGTTCGCGCCTCCATCCACAAGGAGTGCGGCGTGAAGACCATCGGAAACATCATCTGGTTCGTGTTCGGCGGGCTCGTCATGGGCCTGGGCTGGTGGCTTGCCGGCCTGATCTGCTTCATCACCGTCGTCGGCATTCCCTGGGGTCGCTCGTGCTTCGTGATCGGCACGTTCGCTTTCTGGCCGTTCGGCAAGGAAGCCATCGACCGTCGCGATCTGTCGGGCCGTGGCGACATCGGCACGAGCGTTTTCGGCACCGTGGGTAATATCGTCTGGTTCGTCTTTGCCGGCATCTGGCTGGCCATAGGCCACGTGTGCTCGGCCATCGCCTGCTGCGTCACGATCATCGGCATCCCGTTCGGCTGGCAGCACCTCAAGCTTGCAGGCATCGCGCTCGCGCCGATCGGCAAGACGGTGGTGAGCACCGACGTTGCGGAAGCCTCGCGCCGGATGAACGCGGAAGCCGCCGTTCTTCGGGCACGCGCCTGAGCATGACTGCACGGTTCATGCGCCTGCTCCGGAGCGGGCTGGCGGTTATCGCCATCACCGTGTCGATCAGCGGTTGCACCCGCGATGCGATGATCGAGAAGTTCACGCCGCACCCGGAAGCCGAGCAGGCGAAGAAGGCGATCGACGACTGGCGCATGGGGCGCCTGGCGGACCTCCGCCCGCAACTATCGCAGGAACTCGCAGCTCAGGTCACGGACGAGCAGCTCGCCGTCATGGCGGTCGGGTTCCCGCGTGGCGAGCCGCGCTCCGTTAGAGTGATCGGAGCGACGACACATTTCCAGTCCGATACCCGTCGCTACGACGTCACGTATGAGTATGACTTCGACGGTCGCTGGTTCGTGGCGAGCGCCGTGATCCTGAAGGTTGGCGACATCGCCCGGATCGCCGGACTGCACGGGCAGATGCGTTCGCAGTCGATGGAGCAGGTCAACGCGTTCACGCTCGCGCACAAGGGCGGACTGCATTGGCTGATGCTGTGCCTTGCCATCGCCGCCCCGGTGTTCTGTCTGGCGGTTTTCGTGATCTGCATCAGGACGCCCTTCCGTCGCCGGAAGGTGTGGTGGGCGCTGTTCACGCTCGTCGGTGTGTGCACGGTGCATTTCAACTGGACGACGGGGCAGGCGGACTTCACCCCGCTCTCGTTTCAGCTGCTGGCGGCGTCCACGGCGGCCGTACCGTTCGGCCCATGGATCCTCGGCGTTTCGGTGCCGTTCGGCGCCCTCATGTTCCTGATTCGTCGCAAGGCTCTCGTCGCGAGGGCCAGAGCCGAAGCTACGGCTGCCTAACCGGGCAGGGGCAGGGCGACCTCGGGTTCGCCGCTGGTCGCATAGCGGTTACGGCCCGCGCTCTTCGCGAGATAGAGCGCCTGGTCCGCGTGACGGACGAGGTCGCGTGCGTCGGCGGACACCGCGGTAGCGACCCCGATGCTCACCGTGACCCGGCCGTCGATGCCGTGGTCGTATTCGAGCAGGGCGTCGTACACGGCGCGCGTCATGCGTCGCGCGACGACTTGCGCGCCCTCCGCCGGGGCCAGCGGCAGCAGGGCGATGAATTCCTCGCCGCCGTAGCGCGCGATGAAATCGGCCGGTCGGCGCAAGGCGCCCGCGAGGAGGCGTGCGACCGCTTTCAGGGCGATGTCGCCTTCGGGGTGGCCGCGCGTGTCGTTGAAGGTCTTGAAGAGGTCGACGTCGATCATCAGCGCGCTGATCGGTTTACCGTCGCGCGAGGCCTCGCGGACACGCTCCGCGAAGGCCTGTTCGAACGCGCGGCGGTTAGGGATGCCCGTGAGCTCGTCGAGCAGCGAGACGCGCTCGACCGCGGTCAGCGCGTCGGACAACCGGTCGCGCGTGGCGGCGAACCAGAACTGCGTCTGCACCACGCGGACGACGTAGCAGAGCATGGCCAGCGCCATGACGATGCGTCCGAACATCCCTTGCGAGTCGCGGATGCCGAGGCTCAGCGCGAAGATGGCCGCCAGCAGGAGGCCGGGCGCGAATCCGGCCGCCAGCTGCCGCGCCCATAGCCTTCCCGCGGGATCGAAGGCGCGCGGCGTGCGGCCGTGGTGGAGCAGGCAGAGCAGCGCGGCGAAGGGCAGGGTGGGCAACACGTCCGCGAGCTGGCGGAGGACGGGCAGGTCCGGGTAGAGCTCGTCGTGATTGTGGATGCCCGCCGAGAGGGCGTAAAGGCCGAGGAAGATCGTCGTCAGCCGGAAGAACCGGTACTCCTTCTCGTCCTGCGCGGCGAAGGTGCGGATGAGGAAGGTCAAGAAGAGGAAGATGTTCTCGACGTCGAAGGCGACGACGACCCAGACCATGTCCTCATTCTTCAGGAAGCCATTCCCGTCGCTGAGGTCGCGCACTCCGAGGTAGCAGAGGATGACGAGCAGAATGAGAAGCGCCCCGTCCACGACGCGGCGCGCCGGGGTGGTCGGTTCGTCGCGCGTCGCGACGGCCGCGTAGAGCAGCGGCAGCCCGAAGCTGACGAACAGCACATAGGTGGATATGAGGTTCTGTTCCGTGCCGGACCGGGCGATGGCGTAGCCCATGCCGGCGACCCAGCAGGCGAGGCCGAGCGCGAGGCAGGCCACGGTCCTCCGGTCGTACGAGGGCCATCGCAAGGCGGCCATAGCGGCGAGGCAGGCGAGCCCGGACGCCGTGAGCATCAGGTAATAAGCCAGCTCCGGAAGATCGCGACCCGCGACCAGCGGCGCCAGGACCTGCACCAAAGGAAAGGCGAGGAGCACGGCCCCGTAGCCCAGGTATCGCCCCGGCGTTCGCATACCTGTGCTTCCTCCCCCTCAAGTGGCGCGCAGGCGTGCATCGTGCCACGAGACGCGGACGTCGGCGATGCCCCGGGGTGTCACATCGTCGCGTTGCCGAAAACGCGGTGATATGCCCGGAGGCCGGGTAGGCGACCGGGCCATGTCCGCAAGATCGGTCGTGCGCCATCCCATCGCGCTCGCTACGCTTGTTCCATGAACGATTCCTCGCACCTTCGCTTTCGCCGCGTCCTCGACCACATGGACGTCCATCTCGACGGCGATCTTTCGCTGGAGACGCTCGCGCGCGTCGCGGCATGGTCGCCGTTCCACTTCCACCGGCGGTTCTCGGCGCTGACCGGCATGACCGTGCATCGCTACGTGCAGCTGTCGCGCTTCAAGCGCGCCGCGTGGCAGGCGGCGTTCCGTCCGGACGCGTCGATGACGACGATCGCGCTGGACGCCGGCTATGAAAGTCCGGACGCGTTCACCCGCGCGTTCCGGCAGCGGCTGGGCCAGTCGCCCTCCGCGTTCCGCGAGGCACCCGATTGGCGCGTCTGGGCAACGGCCTGGCGCGAACTCGACGAAGTAAGGAGGTTCCACATGCCTGCAGGTCATCGTCTCGACGAGGTTCGGATCGTCGATGTCTCCCCGGTGCGCGTCGCGTGCCTGCCGCACGTCGGCGATCCGGCCCGCATCGGCGAATCGGTGCGTCGCTTCATCGCGTGGCGTCGGGCGACCGGACTCTCGCCATCCCGAAGTGCGACCTGGAACGTGCTTCACGACGATCCCGAGACCACGCCTCCCGAGCGATACCGCCTCGACATCTGCGCGTCGTGCGACGTCGTGGAAGCGAACGATGCCGGTATCGTGGCCGCGACGATCGAAGGGGGACGCTGCGCGGTGCTGCGGCATACCGGTTCCGACGCATTGCTCGGCGACGCCATCCGTTTCCTTTACGCCGACTGGCTGACCGCGAGCGACGAGGAGCCGCGCGATGCGCCGCTGTTCCTTCAGCGCGTCGCGTTCTTTCCGGATGTGCCGGAGCACGAGGCGGTGACGGATATCTATCTGCCGCTCGGAAGGGCCTCGAGCCCGGCGTAGGGTACCGGTGAGTGACGGGGCGCGTTACAGTCGGTCCATGCCCCGGACCTTGCTCGCCTTGCTGGTTCCCGAAGCCGAACCGCTCGTCGGCGACCTCCGCGCGCGGATGGACCCGTCGGCGCGGCGCGGGCTGGGCGCGCACATCACGCTCGTCTATCCGTTCATCGACAGCCCTTCGGTGACGCCGGAGGTCCTCGATCGCCTGCGCGGCGTGACCGCACGTCACGCCGCTTTTTCGTTCCGCCTCGCCGACGTCGGGACGTTCCCTTCGACGGTCTGGCTCGGGCCCACGCCGGCCGACGCGATCGCGCGTCTCGTGGTCGATCTGGAGGCCTCGTTCCCGGACCGTCCCCGTGCCGGCCCCGTCTTCGATGGCTTCGTGCCGCACCTTTCCGTCGCGCGTAACGTCCGCCGCGATCACGACGCGATCGTGGCGACTTGCCGGGGCCGCCTCCTCGCCAGCGGCGAGGTCGCCTGCCGGGCCCGCGAGGTCCACGTGATGGAGCGCGCCGATGCGGGCTGGCGCGTTCTCGCGGCGGCGCCGCTCTCGGAGGCCTAGTCCGCCGGGAACAGGCGGCGGTGATCGCCGTCGCGGTACCAGCCGGCCACCGCGTCCGGCACCAGCCCGCAAGGATCGATGCCGGCCGCGGCGAACAGGTCGAGCGTGTCGAGCAGCGCCCGCCGCATCCGGACGGCGCCGGGATCGTCCGGCGCGTTGTGCCTCGCCCATTCGAGCGTCTCGTGGAGCCGCAGGGACCAGTCGTGGAGCAGGTCGGCGCGCGCGGCGAGGTGCTGGCGGAGCCAGGGCCGGATGGACTGGAGCGGAAACGCGTCGGTCGCCGCGATCCCGGCGAGCAGCTCGCCGATGGGCTCCGCGGCGCCTCGGAACCACTCGGTATGGCCCGCCGCCGAGTCGGGAACGACCAACGGCGCCATCGCCTGGTGCGTGGCGAAGGTCTCGATCAGCCGCCGTTCCACCCGCCGGGCCTCGGCGACACGCCCGGCGTCGAGCAGCAGGCCCCGGTCCAGGTCGAAGAAGTCGAAGAATCGGCGGTGCAGGGTGCTGAACCGGGTGAAAGGCTCGCGGGAGAACCCCACCTTCAGGAGATCCTCGTCCCGGCAGGGCAACACGTAGACGAAAGCACGGCCACGGGAGGCGAAGCGGGGGTAGGGCGTTTCTTCTTCCATCCCGGCAGTATGGGTGGCGGCGGTCTCATGGAGCGCGCCAGCCGTGGGGGATTTCGGGCTGGCGGCGCCCTGCGGCGCAGCCAGTGGCGACCTTGCAGGGAAGTGCGCTTTTACGATAGAATCAGTGAATCTTAAGCGGTGTTGGTGACGGTTTCGGCCTCTCACCGGTGGGCGCTTCAGGAACTTTCTTTTTACAAGAAAGCCTCCTCGTGAGGCTTTTTTGTTGGGCGCACGGAGGCGTCCTGCGACACGACTGTGAGCGCCGTCAGGGCATCGCGGCGCGCGCGGGAGGAAAGTGTCGGATACATCGGCGAACGAAAGGAATGGGCCGTTCGCGCCCTTTTTTTGTTTCTGGCCACCGGAAAAACCGCAGGTAACGTGGACACCAAAGCACTTTCCCAACGATTCAGCGACATCGTGGCCGAGCGCGGCCTCGAGGTTCTGGGCATCGAATTCCTGCCGGTCGACGGCCAGCAGACGCTGCGCGTCTACCTCGACGTCGTCGAGGCCGAGCGCGAGCGCCGCGAAGCAGCGGAGATTCCGCCCGAGGTGAACGTCAACGACTGCGAGGACGCCAGCCGCGAGTTTTCGGCGTTCCTGGACGTTGAAGACCCGATCCCGGGCAACTATGTACTGGAAGTCTCCTCGCCCGGTATCGACCGCCCCCTGTTCACGGCGGAGCAGTTCGCCCGCGTGGCCGGCCAGGAGGTCAAGGTGGTGCTCAAGGCCCCGATCGACGGCCGTCGCCGCCTCAAGGGCAACGTCGTTGAAGTAAACGGCGAGCACATTGTGGTGCAGGGCGAAGCGGGCCGGTTCGAATTCGAGCATGCGGACGTCGAGAGCGCCCGCGTGGTTCCCGACTGGGTGGCACTCGGCTATGCGCCGCAGCCGAAGCCCACGGGCGGAAAGAAATCCAAATAACAGAAACGACGGGGTGCCGCGGGGCATCCTTACGGGAGTAGCGGCAATGAGCAAAGAACTTTTGCTGGTAGTCGACGCGGTCGCCAACGAGAAGGGCGTGCCGCGCGAAGTCATTTTCGAAGCCATGGAAGCGGCGCTGGCCTCGGCCGCCAAGAAGCGCTACCCCGATGAGGATCCGGACATCCGGGTCGAAATCGATCGCAACAGCGGCGATTACGAGACCTTCCGTCGCTGGGAGATCATCGCGGACGACGGCGAGATGGAGGATCCGTCCTTCCAGATCCGTCTGATGGACGCCCAGGACGAGGCCGGTGAGGACGAAGTCGCCGAGGTCGGCGGCTGGATCGAGCACCAGATCGAGAACGCCGAGTTCGGCCGCATCGCCGCGCAGGCCGCGAAGCAGGTGATCGTGCAGCGCGTGCGCGAAGCCGAGCGCCAGCAGGTCGTGGACGCCTTCCGCGACCGCGTCGGCGAACTGGTCACCGGTATCGTCAAGCGCGTCGAGCGCGGCAACGTGTACCTCGACCTCGGCAGCAACGCCGAGGCCTTCATTCCGCGCGACAAGACGATTCCTCGCGAATCGGCGCGCGTCGGCGACCGCGTCCGCGGTTACCTGTACGAGGTGAAGTCGGAAATCCGTGGTCCGCAGCTGTTCGTCTCGCGCAGCGCGCCGGAGTTCATGATCGAACTGTTCAAGCTCGAAGTGCCGGAAGTCGGCCAGGGTCTCGTCGAGATCAAGGGCTGCGCCCGCGATCCGGGCGATCGCGCCAAGATCGCCGTCGTCGCCCACGACAGCCGCACCGATCCCATCGGCGCGTGCATCGGCATGCGCGGTTCGCGCGTGCAGGCGGTGTCGAACGAGCTCAACGGCGAGCGCGTCGACATCATCCTGTGGCACGAGAACCAGGCGCAGTACGTCATCAACGCGATGGCGCCGGCCGAAGTCCAGTCGATCATCATGGACGAGGAAAAGCATTCGATGGACATCGCGGTCGCCGAGGACAAGCTGTCCCAGGCGATCGGCCGCGGCGGCCAGAACGTGCGCCTTGCCAGCAAGCTCACCGGCTGGCAGCTCAACGTGATGACGCAGGACCAGGTCACCGCGAAGTCGGAAGCCGAACAGCAGGCCGCGCTGCAGCTGTTCATGGACCGCCTGGAAGTCGACGAGGAAATCGCCGGCATCCTGGTCTCGGAAGGCTTCTCGTCGGTCGAGGAAATCGCCTATGTCCCGGCCGGCGAGCTGCTGGCCGTGGAAGGTTTCGACGAGGACATCGTCGAGGAACTCCGCGCCCGCGCCCGCGACGCGCTGCTCACCGACGCCCTCGCGGTGGAGGAAGGCATCGACGAGAACGGTCCGGCGGCCGAGCTGCTCGAACTGGAAGGCATGGACGAACCCACCGCCTTCGCGCTCGCGGAGCGCAACGTGAAGACGCTCGACGACCTGGGCGACCTCGCCGTCGACGAACTGATCGATATCGAAGGCATGACCGAGGAACGCGCTTCGCAGCTGATCATGGCCGCGCGCGCTCCGATGATCGCCCGACTGGAGAAGGGCGGCTAAGCGCGAATCCGGAAGCGCCCTGGACGGGCGCCTCGAGGGAAGCCGAGAGGTTTCCCGCCAGGGATGGAGGCAGCCGTACGGGTCATCGACGGCACGTATGGTTACGCGCGGGAACGGCGGAGAATAAAGAACGATGTCGGACGTCACTATCAAACAACTGGCACAGGTCCTGGAAATGCCAGTCGAGAAGCTCCTTGGGCAGCTCGACCAGGCCGGGATGAAATTCAACAACGCGGATCAGGTGATCAGCAGCACCGAGAAGGTGAAGCTGCTCGGTTTCCTGCGCCGCACGCATGGCAAGAACGAGCCGGCTCCGGAAGCGGACGACTCGGCGCCGCGCCAGATCACCCTGAAGCGCCGCACGGTCGGCGAGCTGAAGGTGAACTCGGGCTCGGGCCGTGGCGCCGGTCCGGCCAAGACGGTCAACGTCGAGGTCCGCGCCAAGCGCACCTACGTCAAGCGCAGTGCGATCGCGGAAGACGCGTCGCACGATCCGGAACGCGAGGAGGCCACGCGCAAGCTGGCCGAGTCGCAGGCCCAGCGCGAGCACGAAGAGGCCCAGCGCCACGAGGAAGCCGAGCGTCGCCGCGAGGCCGAAGAGGCACGCGTGCAGGCCGAGGCCGAAGCCCGTCGCCAGGAAGAGGCCGCCGCCGAGGCACGCCGCCAGGCGGAAGCCGCCGCGGCGGAACAGGCCCGTGCTGAACAGGCGCGCGCCGAGGCTTCGTCTGCCGTCGACACCGAGGCGCCGGCGACCCCGGCCGCCACGGCTCCCGCGGCCGGCGACGATGGCGTGGGCCATCAGACGGCCAAGCTCGACACGCGCTCGCTGGGCATGATCCTGCCGCGCATCCACGAGCCGCGTAAGCGCGAGCGCGTGGTCTCCAAGCCTGCGCCGCCCCCGGCTCCCGCGCCGGCACCCGCTCCCGCCCCGGCGGCAGCGGCGCGTCCGGCCGGCCCGTCCGCGGCCCGTCCGGCGCCGACCTCGACGGCCGCGCCGTCGGGCGATCGTGGCGCCGCGCGTCCGAAGCACGGCGGTGGCGGTGCGGGTAACGGCGGTCGTGGCGAGCGCGAGCCGGGCGGCAAGCGATTCGCCGCCGGCGAGCTGCACCTGTCCGACGCCGATCGCGCGCGTCGCTCCAGCGGCGGCAACCGTCGCGGTGGCGGCAAGGTGCGCGGTCGTGCCGAAGCCCCGCGTGGCGGTTCCGCGCCGACGGGTCCGCACGGCTTCACGCGTCCCACCGCCGCGGTGGTGCGCGACGTCGTGATCGGCGACAACAACCTCGTTGCCGACCTCGCGCAGAAGATGGCCGTGAAGGGCGCCGAGGTGGTCAAGGCGCTGTTCAAGATGGGCGTCATGGCGACCATCAACCAGACGATCGACCACGACACGGCCGCGCTCGTCGTCGAGGAGCTGGGCCACAACCCGGTCCGCGCCACGGACAACGACGCCGAAGCCGCGCTGGCTTCCCACACCCAGAGCGTGGAGCTCGACGGCGAGAAGGTCACGCGTCCGCCGGTCGTCACGATCATGGGTCACGTCGACCACGGCAAGACCTCGCTGCTCGACTACATCCGCCGTACCAAGGTGGCGTCGGGCGAGGCGGGTGGCATCACGCAGCACATCGGCGCGTACCACGTCGAAACCAGCCGTGGCGTCATCACGTTCCTCGATACCCCGGGCCATGCCGCGTTCACGTCGATGCGTGCGCGTGGCGCGCAGTCCACGGACATCGTGGTGCTCGTGGTCGCCGCCGACGACGGCGTCATGCCGCAGACTCAGGAAGCCGTGAAGCACGCGCGCGCCGCCAAGGTGCCGCTGATCGTCGCGCTCAACAAGATGGACAAGTCCGACGCCAACCCGGACAACGTGAAGCAGGGCCTCGCCAACCTGGAAGTCATTCCGGAAGAGTGGGGCGGCGACACGCCGTTCGTGCCGCTCTCGGCGAAGACCGGCGACGGTGTCGACGCGCTGCTCGACGCGATCTCGATCCAGGCCGAGATCATGGAACTCAAGGCGGTGGCCGACGGCCGCGCCTCGGGTGTCGTGATCGAATCGAGCCTCGACCGCGGTCGTGGTCCGGTGGCCACGGTGCTGGTGCAGCAGGGCACGCTGAAGAAGGGCGACTTCGTGGTCTGCGGTGTCGAATACGGCCGCATGCGCGCGCTCGTCGACGAAACCGGCAAGCAGGTCAACGAAGCCGGTCCGTCGATCCCCGTGCAGGTGCTCGGTCTGTCGGGCGTGCCGGAGTCGGGTGACGACTTCGTCGCCGTGAAGGATGAGCGCCTGGCCCGCGAAGTCGCGGCCGAGCGTCAGCTGAAGCGTCGCGAGAACCGGCTGGTGTCGAAGTCCAACCGTCTGGAAGACATCATGGCCCAGATGGGTCAGGGCGAAGGCCAGCAGACCCTCAACATCCTGGTCAAGGCGGATGTGCAGGGTTCGGTGGAAGCACTCCGCGACTCGCTCACCCAGATCGGCAACGACCTGGTGAAGGTGAACGTGATCTCGTCCGGCGTGGGCGGCATCACGGAGTCGGAAGCGACGCTGGCGGCGGCCTCGAAGGCGCTGATCATCGGCTTCAACGTCCGTGCCGACGCCTCGGCGCGCAAGGTGATCGATACGAACGGCCTCGATGTCCGTTACTTCTCGATCATCTACGACGTCATCGACCAGGTGAAGCAGGCGGCCTCGGGCCTCCTGGGCGTGGAGATCCGCGAAGAGATCATCGGTATCGCGCAGGTTCGCGACGTGTTCCGTTCGTCGAAGTTCGGCGCGGTCGCGGGTTGCATGGTCACCGAAGGCTTCGTCAAGCGCTCCAAGCCGATCCGCGTGCTGCGCGACAACGTCGTGGTGTTCCAGGGCGAGCTGGAATCGCTCCGCCGCTTCAAGGAGCTGGTGGACGAGGTCCGCAACGGCATGGAATGCGGTATCGCCGTGAAGCAGTACAACGACGTGAAGGTCGGCGACCAGATCGAGTGCTTCGAGCGCATCGAAGTGGCCCGCACGTTGTAAGAAAAGCGGAGATGGGGGGTGGGAAATGGGGGCGCATGGATGCGTCGTGAGCGGTACCGGTAGCGCCGCGGGGCGTATCCGGTTCCCTCAGGCGCACGTACATGCGCCCCCACTTCCCATCTCCCATCTCCTTCTTGGCCTCAGGCCAATGGTTCCCGGAGTGCCCTCCCCATGCCTTCCCGCGATTTCAAGCGCACCGACCGCGTGTCCGCCGAGCTCCGCCGCGAAATCGGCCTGCTCGTCCACGCCGCCGTGCGCGACCACGCGCTGCCCTCGGTCAGCGTGTCCGACGTCGAGGTCACCAAGGATCTCGACTGGGCCACCGTGTGGGTCACCACGCTGATGCCCGAACGGTCCGCCGAGGCCGTCAAGGCCCTGAAGGAGCTCGCCCCCGAATTCCGCCGAACGCTGTCGCGTTCGATGCGCCTGCGTCGCGTGCCCGAGCTGAAGTTCAAATACGACGAGTCGGTCGACACCGGCGAGCGCATCGAGCGCCTGCTGCGCGAGAACCCCGTGCCGCCGGCGGATACCGACGAAACCTGATCGCCATCCTTCGCGCATGAATCGCCGCTCCTTCCGCGACATCCACGGCATCCTCCTCCTCGACAAGCCGCTCGGTCTCAGCTCCAACCAGGCGTTGCAGACGGCGCGCCGGCTCGTCGGAGCGGCCAAGGGCGGCCACACCGGCAGCCTCGACCCGCTGGCCACGGGCCTGCTTCCCCTCTGCTTCGGCGAGGCGACCAAGATCGCCGGCTGGCTGCTGGGCTCGCGGAAGGCGTACGAGGCCGAGGTGAAGCTGGGCCAGACGACGACCACGGCCGATCTCGAGGGCGAAGTCGTCGAAACGCGTCCCGTGCCCGAGCTCGACGACGCGGCGATCGACGCCGCGCTGGCGCCGCTGCGCGGCCGCATCGTCCAGGTTCCGCCCGCCTATTCGGCCATCAAGCAGGACGGTGTTCCTCTATATGTCCGCGCCCGCCGCGGCGAAACGGTGGACGTCCCCTCCCGCGAGGTCGACGTCTACCGGCTCGACGTGATCGGGCGGACGGGCGACACCGTCCGCCTCCATGTCGAATGTGGTTCGGGCACCTACGTCCGGAGCCTGGCGGTCGATTTCGGCGCGAACGTGGGCTGCGGTGCCCACCTGACCGGCCTGCGCCGGCTCTGGGTCGACCCGTTCCTGGCACCCGCCATGGTGACGCTCGACCAGCTCCGCGAGGCGGCCGAGGCCGGCCCGGACCCGCTCGACGCCTGCCTGCTGCCCGTCGAGGCGGGGCTGGCGCATATCCCCCGGGTGGATCTCGACCCCGAACAGACGCGCGTGCTCGGTTTCGGCCAGCCCGTGCCGCTGGGCCCGGGTCCGTCGGCGGGGCGCTGCGGCGTCCGCGGCGCCGACGGGCGCCTGATGGCCCTGGGCGAGGTGGGCGGGGACGGTATCCTCCGGGTCCTGCGCGGGTTCAACCTGCCGCCCGTCTGACCGGGCTTGTTGCCGCTACGCGCAGGACGTTACAATTACGTGCTCGTTTAACGGCTTTCATCAAAAGCGAGGCTTGCGCAACTTCATCGGCAGTCGTTGAGGTTGCGCAAGTCTCGCATCCGCTTTTTAAGGAATCGATACACATGTCGCTCACCGTCGAACAGACCAGCCAGATCATCAAGGACTTCGGTCGCAAGGAAAACGACACCGGCTCGACCGAAGTCCAGGTCGCGCTGCTGTCCGCGAACATCACCGCGCTGCAGGATCACTTCCAGGCGCACAAGCAGGACCACCACTCGCGTCGCGGTCTGCTGAAGATGGTCAACAAGCGCAAGACGCTGCTGGCCTACCTCAAGAAGAGCGACCTCGCTCGCTACCAGTCCCTGATCGAACGCCTCGGCCTGCGCCGCTAAACCACCGGAACAGGACGAGGAGACATCGAAGTGGCGAAAGTAACCAAGTCATTCCAGTACGGTAGTCATGAAGTCACACTGGAGACGGGCGAAATCGCCCGGCAGGCCTCCGGTGCCGTCATGGTCAGCATGGGCGGCACGGTCGTCCTGGTGACGGTCGTCGCCGCGCCGAAGGCGCGCGAAGGCCAGGACTTCTTCCCGCTCACGGTCGACTACATGGAGAAGTTCTACTCCGCGGGTCGCATCCCGGGTGGCTTCTTCAAGCGTGAAGGCCGCCCGACCGAGAAGGAGACGCTGACCTCGCGCCTCATCGATCGTCCGCTCCGTCCGCTGTTCCCGGAAGAGTTCCGCAACGAGATCCAGGTCATCGCGCAGGTCGTGTCGCTGAACCCGGAAGTCGACGGTGACATCCCGGCGCTGATCGGCGCCTCGGCCGCCATGACGCTCGCCGGCGTCCCGTTCAAGGGTCCGATCGGCGCCGCCCGCGTCGGTTACGCCAACGGTCAGTACATCCTGAACCCGACCGCCACCCAGCTGAAGACCTCGGACCTCGACCTCGTCGTCGCCGGCACCTCCAGCGCCGTGATGATGGTCGAGTCGGAAGCCAAGCTGCTCAGCGAGGACGTCATGCTCGGCGCGGTGGTCTTCGGCCACCAGCAGATGCAGGCCGCGATCTCCACGATCAACGCGTTCGTCGCCGAAGCCGGCGCGAAGACGTTCAAGTGGGAAGCTCCGGCTCCGAAGACCGCGCTGTACGACGCCGTCAAGGCGGCCGTCGGCACGCGTTTCGCCGAAGCCTTCCAGATCCGCGACAAGCTCGCTCGCCGCGACGTGATCAGCGCGCTGAAGTCGGACGTCAAGACGGCGATCGCCGCCGACGCCGAAGCCAACGGCTGGACCGATGGCGACATCGGTGCCGCCTTCGGCGAGGTGGAATACCGCACGCTGCGCGACGGCGTCCTGTCGACCAAGGTCCGCATCGACGGCCGCCAGCTCGACGACGTCCGCCCGATCTCGGTGCGCGTCGGCGTCCTGCCGCGCACGCACGGCTCGGCGCTGTTCACGCGTGGCGAGACGCAGGCCCTCGTGGTCGCCACGCTCGGCACCACGCGCGACTCGCAGATCATCGACGCGCCGGAAGGCGAGTGGAAGGACACGTTCCTGTTCCACTACAACTTCCCTCCGTTCTCGGTCGGTGAAACCGGTCGCGTCGGCAGCCCGAAGCGTCGCGAGATCGGCCACGGCCGCCTCGCCAAGCGCGGCGTGCAGGCCGTCAAGCCGACGATCGAAGAGTTCCCGTACGTCGTCCGCGTCGTCTCGGAAATCACCGAGTCGAACGGCTCGTCGTCGATGGCCTCGGTCTGCGGTTCGTCGCTGGCCATGATGGACGCGGGCGTTCCGCTGAAGTCGCCGGTCGCCGGTATCGCCATGGGCCTCGTGAAGGAAGGCGACGACTTCGTCGTGCTCTCCGACATCCTGGGTGACGAAGATCACCTCGGCGACATGGACTTCAAGGTGGCCGGTACCGCCGATGGCGTGTCCGCGCTGCAGATGGACATCAAGGTCGACGGCATCACCGAAGAGATCATGCGCACGGCGCTGGCCCAGGCCAAGCGCGGTCGCCTGCACATCCTCGGCGAGATGGCGAAGGTGATCAGCACGGCCCGTTCGGAAATGAGCGAGTTCGCGCCGCGCCTGCTGACGATCAAGATCCACCCGGACAAGATCCGCGAAGTGATCGGCAAGGGTGGCGCGACCATCCGTTCGATCACGGAAGAGACCGGCACCACGATCGACATCACGGACGACGGCAACGTCGTCATCGCCTCGGTCAACCGCGAAGCGGCCGAAGCCGCGCGCAAGCGCATCGAGCAGATCGTTTCGGACGTCGAGCCGGGCCGCATCTACGAGGGCAAGGTCGCCAAGCTGATGGACTTCGGCGCGTTCGTCACGATCATGCCGGGCAAGGACGGCCTCGTTCACGTCTCGCAGATCTCCAGCGAGCGCGTGGAGAAGGTCTCCGACAAGCTGAAGGAAGGCGATATCGTCAAGGTGAAGGTGCTGGAAGTCGACAAGCAGGGCCGCATCCGCCTGTCGATGAAGGCCGTCACCGAGGAAGAAAGCGCCGCGGGCTGATCCATCGCCTGCATTGCGATAAAAAACCCGGCATCGCGAGATGCCGGGTTTTTTTATGCGCTGATGTCCTTCGGGTGGGAGCCGATCGTATCGGCGATCCCGCGGCAGCGGGCCCGGAGCCGGTGTCGCGCCGCCGGTCGGAAGCCGGCGCCTCGGCGCATCGGTCCCCCTCGCGGTACGATGCGCACATGTCCGATAAACCCCACGATTTCATCGATCAGTACCAGGCCTGGGTCCGCGAAGGCGTCGAGGCGTGGTCGCGGCAGTTCGACCCGAAAGCCTCGCCGGCGGAAGCGATGCCGTCCGCCGACATCATGGCCCGGCTCTTCGCCGGCCTCGGCGGCTACGGCGACTGGATGCGTTCCTACGCAGGCGGCGAGGCGCCCTCGGGTCCGTTCGCCGGCATGCCACCGTTCGGCTACGGGCCGCCACCTGGCGCCGCCCCGCACGAGCAGCAGCGCTTCGACGAGTGGGCCCGGGTCGCCAACGAAGCCCTGTCGCTGCCAGCTTTCGGCCTGACACGCGAGCAGCAGGAGGAACAGCAGGCCCTGCTGCGCGCCTGGATCGATTACGCCGGTCACTACCAGCGCTACCAGGCGCTCCTGCAGGGCGTTCATGAGCGCGCCAACGCGGCGCTGCGCGAGCAGGGCCCGCCGTCCGACGCCGACTCGATGCGCTCGGTGTACGACCGCTGGGTGAACCTCGCCGAGGAGAGCTACGCCGAGGCGGCGCTCTCCGCCGAGTTCCGCGAGGTCTACGCCGCGATGGTCAACGCGCAGATGCACCTGAAGATGCTCCAGCAGCGCCAGGTGGAGCGCGCGGCGACCCAGGCGGGGATGCCCACCCGTAAGGAAGTGGACAGCCTCGGGGAGCGCCTGCAGGCCGTGCGTCGCGAGCTCCGGCACATGCAGGGGCTGAAGGCGGAAGTGGAGGCGCTCCGCGCCCAGGTCGCGACGCTCACGGGTACGAAGGCAACGAAGGCCGCGAAAAGCGCGAAAGCCACGAAAGCCACGAAAGCCACGAAAGCCACGAAAGCCACGAAAGCCACGAAAGCCACGAAAGCCACGAAAGCCTCCGGCTCGCCGAAGAGCCGCGGCCGATGACCACGCCTCCGTTCCCGTTCGATCCGCAGCGCGCGCAGGCGGAGATGGAGGCGTTCCGGCGCAAGCTGGAGGCCGGCATGGAATCGCTCAAGCGCGTGGGTCCGATCGAGCTCGGCACCACGCCGCGCGAAGCGGTATACACGGAAGACAAGCTCACGCTCTGGCACTTCAGGGGCGAAAAGCCGCCGACCGCGAAGGCGCCGTTGCTGATCTGCTACGCGCTGGTCAACACGCCGTGGATGGTGGACCTGCAGGAAGACCGATCGATGGTGCGCAACCTGCTCGCGCAGGGGGAGGACGTGTACCTGGTCGACTGGGGTTATCCGGATGGGGCCGATCGCTGGCTCACGCTCGAGGATTACATCGATGGGTACCTCGACCGCTGCGTCGACGCCATCCGCGAACGGCACGACGGCGAAGCGGTGAACCTGCTGGGCATCTGCCAGGGCGGCGTGTTCTCCCTTTGCTACACGGCGCTGCATCCGGACAAGGTGCGCAACCTCGTGACGATGGTGACGCCAGTCGATTTCCACACGCCGGACAACATGCTTTCGCACTGGGCGCGCAACGTCGACATCGACCTTTTCGTCGACACCGTGGGCAACGTGCCCGCCGATGTCATGAACTTCGCATACCTCACGCTGAAGCCCGTGCGCCTGAACCAGCAGAAGTACATCGGCCTCGTCGACATCCTCGACAATCCGAAGGAGCTGGAGAACTTCCTGCGCATGGAGAAGTGGATCTTCGATTCGCCCGACCAGGCGGGTGAAGCGTTCCGCGAATTCGCGCGCGATTTCTTCCAGAAGAACCAGCTCATGAAGGGCGAGGTGCGCATCGGCGGTCGCCGCGTCGACCTGAAACGCATCGAGCAGCCCGTGCTGAACATCTACGCGGAACAGGACCACCTCGTGCCGCCCGCCGCCTCCACGCCGCTCGGCGATCTGGTGGGCAGCGACGATTACACGGCGCTGCCGTTCCAGGGTGGCCACATCGGCATCTACGTGTCCGGCCGCGCGCAGAAACTCGTGCCCCCCGCCATCCACACGTGGCTGGCGGAGCGCTGAATCGCCGTCGCCGGCAGCCGCCTGAAGGGATGTCTGGCGGAGGGTGGGAGCCGATCGCATTGGCGAACCGCCGCGCCAGCGGCGGCCGCCATGCGATAATCCATCGATGAACACCCTCGACTCCCACGACTCCATCCGCGCCGTGCAATGGCACGGCGACCGCCTGCGCCTGCTCGACCAGCGCCGTCTCCCGGCCGAGGAAATCTGGTTCGACTGCACCACCGCCGACAACGTCACGCGCGCCATCCGCGACCTCGCGGTGCGCGGCGCGCCGGCGATCGGCATCGCGGCCGCATGGGGCGTCGTGCTGGCCGCGCAGGCAGGCGTCGACCTGCCGACGGCCATGGCGACGCTGCGCGCCGCGCGCCCCACGGCGGTGAACCTGATGTGGGCGCTCGATCGCATGAACGCGCGGGTGCTCCAGGGCGCGGACGCTGCCGCCCTCGAGCGCGAGGCGCAGGCGATCCAGGACGAGGACCTCGCCGCCAATCGCCACATGGGCGAACTCGGCGCGGCGCTCATCGAGCCCGGTTCGCACGTTCTCACGCACTGCAATACCGGCTCGCTCGCCACCGCCGGTTACGGCACCGCGCTCGGCGTGATCCGCGCCGGCGTCGCCATGGGACACATCGAGCAGGTCTTCGCCGGCGAGACGCGCCCCTGGCAGCAGGGCGCGCGCCTGACGATGTGGGAACTGGTGCGCGATGGCATCCCCGCGCGCCTCATCGCCGATTCCGCCGCCTCGCATCTCATGAAGGACGGCAAGGTGAAATGGGTGATCGTGGGCGCCGACCGCATCGCGGCCAACGGCGACACCGCGAACAAGATCGGCACCTACCAGCTCGCGATCGCCGCGCGCCATCACGGCGTGAAGTTCATGGTGGTCGCGCCGTCGACCACCGTGGACATGGCGACGGCCGACGGTGCCGACATCGAGATCGAGCTGCGCGACGCGACGGAGCTGCTCTCGGTCGGCGGCACGCGCACGGTCATCGAAGGCGCCGAGGCCTGGAACCCCGTGTTCGACGTGACGCCGGCGGAGCTGATCGACGCGATTGTCACCGAGCGTGGCGTGATCCTGAAGCCCGACGAAGAACAGATGCGGATCATGTTCCCGTGATCCACCTGCGCCGCGAGGTCGCGCTGTTCGCGATCGGCGGCGTGCTCGGCCTCTGCGTGGACGCCGGCATCGCGCAGGCGCTGGTGGGGCTGGCGGGATGGAACGTGTACACGGCGCGCGTCGTCTCGTTCCTCAGCGCGGCGACCGTCACCTGGTGGTGGAACCGCACGCACACCTTCGCGCACCGCGATTCGGGGCGTGGCAGACACGCCGAGTGGCTGCACTGGATGGGCCTGATGGCACTCGGCGCGGTGGTCAACAACGGCGTCTACGTGCTCGCGTTCCGGGCGTTCCCGGAGCTGCACACGTGGCCCGCGGTGGCCGTCGCCGCCGGTTCCGCGGCCGGCTCGATCGCCAATTTCGCGCTCGCCCGCGCGGTGCTTTTCAGGGCGCCCAAAAGCTCGTCGTAAACCGCTGATTTTACGGCCTTTTTAGCTGTCATTTCCACACGCGTTGTGCTACCATCGACGGGTTGAGTCGGTGGTGCGGCGCGAAGCGCGGACACCTAGCCGGCGGGGGCACTCACGCAACATCCAGGAAGCCGATTGATGGCAGAACTCGCCAAAGAAGTCATCCGCGTCAACATCGAAGACGAGATGCGCCAGAGCTATCTCGATTACGCGATGAGCGTCATCGTGGGGCGTGCGCTCCCCGATGTGCGCGACGGACTCAAGCCCGTGCATCGCCGCGTGTTGTTCGCGATGAACGAACTGGGCAACGCCTGGAACAAGCCGTACAAGAAGTCGGCCCGCGTGGTCGGTGACGTGATCGGTAAGTACCATCCGCACGGCGACGCCTCGGTCTACGACACGATCGTCCGCATGGCGCAGCCGTTCTCGCTGCGCTACATGCTCGTCGACGGCCAGGGCAACTTCGGTTCGGTCGACGGCGACAACGCGGCGGCCATGCGATACACCGAGGTGCGCATGGCGCGCCTCACGCACGAGCTGATGGCGGACATCGACAAGGAAACCGTCGACTTCGGCCCCAACTACGACGAAAGCGAGCACGAGCCGCTGGTCCTGCCGACTCGCGTGCCCAACCTGCTCGTCAACGGTTCGGCCGGCATCGCCGTCGGCATGGCGACGAACATCCCGCCGCACAACATGACCGAGGTCATCAACGCCACGCTCGCGCTCATCGAAGAGCCGTCGCTGGGCATCGATGAACTCATGACCCACATCCCGGGTCCGGACTTCCCGACCGCCGGCATCATCAACGGCTCGTCCGGCATCGTCGAGGCGTACCGCACCGGCCGCGGCCGCATCCTCGTGCGTGCGCGCACCGAGATCGAAACGGAAGCCAACGGCCGCGAGACGATCATCGTCCACGAACTGCCGTACCAGGTGAACAAGGCGCGCCTGATCGAGAAGATCGCCGAGCTGGTCAAGGAAAAGAAGCTCGAGGGCATCAGCGAGCTGCGCGACGAGTCCGACAAGGACGGCATGCGCGTGGTCATCGAGATCCGTCGCGACGCGATGGCCGACGTCGTGCTGAACAACCTGTTCCAGCAGACGCAGCTGCAGGTCACGTTCGGCATCAACATGGTCGCGCTGCTCGACGGCCAGCCGAAGCTGCTGAACCTCAAGGACATCCTCGAGGCGTTCATCCGCCATCGCCGCGAAGTCGTCACCCGCCGCACCATCTTCGAACTGCGCAAGGCCCGCCAGCGCGCCCACATCCTCGAAGGCCTCACGGTCGCGCTCGCCAACATCGACGAGATGATCGAGCTGATCCGCACGTCCGCCTCGTCGGCCGAAGCGCGCGAGCGCATGGTCGCCCGTCGCTGGGAGCCGGGCATGGTCCGGGCGCTGCTCGCCGCCACCGGCGCGGCGTCGTCGCGTCCCGAGGACATGGATCCGCGCGACGGCCTGCGCGACGACGGCTACCAGCTCTCCGAAGCCCAGGCGACCGAAATCCTGCAGATGCGCCTGCACCGCCTCACGGGGCTGGAGCAGGAGAAGCTCTCCGACGAGTATCGCGAGATACTCGACACGATCCGCGGCCTGATCGAGATCCTCGAGAACCCGGCCCGCCTGCTCGAAGTCATCCGCGAGGAACTGGAACAGATCCGCACGGATTACGGCGACGAGCGTCGCACCGAGATCCAGCATTCGCAGGAAGACCTCAACGTCCTCGACCTGATCGCGCCGGAAGACGTCGTGGTCACGCTCTCGCACACGGGTTACATCAAGCGCCAGCCGGCCAGCCTCTACCGCGCGCAGCGTCGTGGCGGCAAGGGTCGCTCGGCCTCGGCGCTGAAGGACGAAGACGTCGTGCAGCAGCTGTGGGTGGTCAACACCCACGACACGCTGCTCACCTTCACCAGCACCGGCCGCGTCTACTGGCTCAAGGTGTACCAGATGCCGGAAGCCGGTCCCGGCGCGCGCGGCAAGCCCATCGTCAACCTGCTGCCGCTGGGTGAGGGCGAGAAGGTGCAGGCGTTGCTGCCGGTGCGGGATTACGACCCGAGCTGCTTCGTGTTCTTCGCCACGCGCAACGGCACGGTGAAGAAGACGCCGCTGACCGAGTTCGCGTTCCAGCTGCAGAAGGGCAAGGCCGCGATCAACCTCGACGAGGGCGACGCGCTGGTCGATGTCGCCATGACGGACGGCGAGAGCGACGTCCTGCTGTTCGCCTCGAACGGCAAGTCCGTGCGTTTCGACGAAGGCAGCGTGCGCTCGATGGGCCGTACCGCGACGGGCGTGCGCGGTATGCGCCTCGCGGACGACGCCGAAGTGGTGTCGCTGATCGTGGCGGCGGGTGAGGGCGATATCCTGACGGCGACCGAGCGTGGCTACGGCAAGCGCACGGCGCTCGAGGAGTTCCCGAAGAAGGGCCGCGGCACGCAGGGCGTCATCGCCATCCAGTGCTCGGAGCGCAACGGTAACCTGGTCGCCGCGACGCAGGTCACGGAAGCCCAGCAGCTCATGCTGATCTCCGACCAGGGCACGCTGGTGCGCACGCGCGTGTCGGAAGTCTCGCAGCTCAGCCGCAATACGCAGGGCGTCACGCTGATCAAGCTGCCGAAGGAAGAGAAGCTGATCGGAGTCGTGCGCCTCGAGGCCGAGGAAGAGATCGAAGGCGAAGGCGAAACGCCGGAAGGCGAGGCCGCTGCCGACATGCCGCCGATCGAAAGCGGCCCGGTGGACGGCGGCGACAACGCCGAAGCGTAAACAGAAAAAGCCGCCGAAAGGCGGCTTTTTCTTGGCCTGTGGGGCGGCCTAGGTTACGCGTCGATCGCTTCCAGCATCGCCTCGGCGGACGACACGCGGAACTCGCCCGGTGCTTCGATGTTCAGCACCTTCACCACACCGTCCACGATGTACATCGCGAAGCGCTTCGCGCGGATGCCCATGCCGTTCTTGGTGCCGTCGAGTTCGAGGCCCAGCGCGCGGACGAACGCGGCATTGCCGTCGGCCAGCATGTGCAGCTTCGGCGGGATGCCGCGGTCCTTGCCCCAGGCGTCCATGACGAAGGCGTCGTTGACCGACAGGCAGAACACCTTCACGTCGCGCGATTCGAAATCCGCCATGTGCTCGATGTAGCCCGGCAGGTGCTTGTTGGAGCACGTCGGCGTGAAGGCGCCCGGGACGGCGAACACCACGACCTTGCCCTCGCCGAGCAGGTCGAGGGTGGAGTGGGTCACGATGCCGTCCTTGAAGGTGGCAACGGTGGCTTCGGGGATGCGGTCGCCGACGGCAATCGTCATGGTTCGTTCCTGCGATGGGGAAAGCCCCGAGTGTAAGCGAAGGGGGCACCGGCTGAAGCGAAGACAACCGCGTCGGCGGGGCACTTGAATCGCGGATCGCCGGTCATATGTTTGTTTCCAGACGGCCGAGGGGCCGGAAAACTTCTTGGGAGTCAAACAGATGAACCAGCTTCGTCAGGTTTCGTTCCGTCGTGCGCCGGTGTTCGGCGGCGACGTCCGCAACGTCTTCGAGACGTTCTTCGGCAGCGATATCGCCGCCCCGACGGCGAGCGCCAGCGCCTGGGCGCCGCGCGTCGACATTCGCGAGGAAGACGGCCGTTTCCTGATCCTGGCCGACGTGCCGGGCGTGGACCTCGCGGACATCGAGATCCAGATGGACAAGAACGTGCTCAGCATCAAGGGTGAGCGCAAGGCGTACGCCAGCGAGGCCGAGGGCAAGTTCAGCCGCGTCGAGCGCGCGGCCGGTGCGTTCAAGCGCAGCTTCACGCTGCCCGAGAGCGCCGACGCCGAGGGCATCACCGCGTCCGGTGGCAACGGCGTGCTCGAAATCGCGATTCCGAAGAAGGCCCAGAGCGCGCCCCGTCGCATCGCGATCAACACCGCGGGCTAAAACGGCCTAAGCTTAGGTGTCCGGCCCGCGGTGGATCCGTCCACCGCGGGCATTTCGTATTTTTGGCAGGTCGACACAAGCGCGGGAGAGCCTGTGGAGTTCAAGGATTACTACGAGACACTAGGGGTCAAGCCCGAAGCGACCGACGCCGAGATCAAGGCGGCGTACCGCAAGCTTGCCCGCAAGTATCACCCCGACAAGAACAAGGAGCCGGGGGCCGAAGAGAAGTTCAAGGCCATCAACGAGGCCAACGAGGCCCTGAAGGATCCGGAGAAGCGTCGGCAGTACGACCAGTTCCGCGCGGGTGGCTACCGGCAGGGCGAGCAGTTCCGGCCGCCTCCGGGCTGGGGACAGCAGGGCGGCGGGTTCGACTTCGGCGACATGGGTGGCCGCGGTGGCGGCGACTTCAGCGATTTCTTCGAAAGCCTGTTCGGCGGCGGCCGTGGGCGCGGCCAGCAGGCGCAGGCGCGCCGCGGGCGGGATATCCAGGCCCGGATCGAGACCGACCTGCAGACCGCGTACAACGGCGGCAAGACGCGTGTGGTGCTGAACGACTCTGCGGGTGGCGAGCGGGTGCTGGAGGTGAAGATTCCGGCCGGCATCACGTCGGGCCAGACGATCCGGCTGGGTGGCCAGGGCCATCCGGGCACCGGCGGCGGCCCCTCGGGCGACCTGCTGCTGGAAATCGCCATCCGCGACGACAGCCGGTTCCGTCTCGACGGACGCACCGTGACGCATGTGCTGCCGATCACGCCGTGGGAAGCGGCGCTCGGTGCGACCGTCCCGGTACCCACGCTCGGCGGGCACGTGGACCTGCGCATTCCCGCGGGCTCGCAGTCGGGACGCAAGCTGCGCCTGAAGGGGCGTGGCCTGCCGGGATCGGAGCCGGGCGACCAGATCGTCGTGCTGGAGATCCGCGTGCCCGTGCCGGAAACGCACGAGGAGCAGGCGGCCTACGCGGAATTCAAGGATGCCTTCGCGGGGTTCGATCCGCGGCGGGGGTGACGCTTACCGCCGGACGGACCGCTTGCCGGGGATCTGTAGGAGCGCGCCCTGCGCGCGACAGCTTTTGGGCCGGACGCTGAGGTCCTGAGCTATTTCGCGAAGAGCTGTCGCGCGCAGGGCGCGCTCCTACGGCGGGCGGCCGTGCTCCTGCACCACCGTCCATTCTTCAGCCCGGCAGGTGTTCCTTCAGCGCCGCGACCAGTTCCTCTTCCTTGATCGGCTTGACGACGTAAGCCTTCGCGCCCTGGCGCAGACCCCACACCTTGTCGGTGTCCTGGTCCTTCGTGGTCACCAGGATGATGGGGATGTGCTTCGTCGTTTCTTCCTTGCTGATGGTGCGCGTGGCCTGGAAGCCGTTGAGGTTCGGCATCACGACGTCCATCAGGATCAGGTCGGGGACTTCGCGCTTCGCGACCTCGACACCCTGCGCGCCGTCTTCGGCGGTGATGGCCTCGTGGCCCAGCTTTTCGACGATGCGCTTGATACCCAGCAGCTGCGACGGCGAGTCGTCGACGATCAGGATGCGAGCCATTCACTTTCCCCCGGGTCGGTGCCCGATGTGTTCTTTGAAGACGCCTGCCGTCCCGGCAGGTGTCGCGGATCCGCGGTGACGAAAAAACGTCGCGCGTGGCGCCCTTGGCGAGCGGCCATTCTACCGGCCACCGCGCCCGTATCAATGGTGCGGCAACACAAACGTGCCCAGGCAGGTATCAGGAAGCGATCCGGACGAGCGTGCGACCGAAGGATCCTCCCTCGAGCATCGCACCGAAGACGCCTGCCACGTCTTCAAGTGCCACTTCCTTCGTGCAGATGGTGTCGAGGTGGCGTGGCTTCCACTCCGAGGAGAGGCGCTTCCACACCTCGTCCCGAACGTCGCGCGCGGTGCCGGCCGAGGCGATGCCGAGTACGCTGACGCCGCGGATGATGAAGGGCATGACCGTCGTTTCGAGCGCCGGACTGCCGGCGAGGCCGCAGATGGCCGCATTGCCGTACGGCGCGATGGCCGGCAGGAAACCGGCGAGCGTCGCCCCGCCGACATTGTCCAGCAGCCCGCCGTAACGGGCGGATTCCATGGGCTTGCCACTGAAGGCGAGCTGGTGACGGTCGACGCAGGTGGTGGCGCCGATGCCGCGCAGGAAGTCGAAGCGATCGGGCTTGCCGCTGATCGCATGGACCTCGTATCCGGCGCCGCTGAAGATGTCGATGCCGAGCATGCCAACACCGCCCGTGGCGCCCGTGATGGCGATCGGCCCCAGGGACGGCGTCTGGCGGTTCTCGGTCATGCGCAGCAGCGCGAGGGCCGCCGTGAAGCCGGCGGTGCCGATGATCATGGCCTCGCGGGTGGTGAGCGTGGCGGGCAGGGCGACCGTCCAGGCGGCGGGCAGGCGCACGTACTCACCGTAGCCGCCGTCGAGCGTCTCCGAGAGGCCGCTGCCCGTGGCGAGCACCTTGTCGCCCTCGCGGAAGGCGGGATCGGACGACGCGACCACCGTGCCGGCGACGTCGATGCCGCCGTTCAGGGGGTACGTGCGCAGGATCTTGCCCTTGCCGGTGCCGGCGAGGGCGTCCTTGTAATTCACCGACGACCATTCCGCGCGGACCAGCACCTCGCCTGGCGAGAGGCTATCGGTGTCCATGGTTTCGATGCCGGCGCGGTGGCCGGCGCCGTCCTGGTGGATACGGAACGCTCGGAACGATGTCATGGGTGTCTCCCTGGCCGGCTCGATCAGCCGATGCTATCGACAGAGGTCGGTGTGATCCACTTCGGCACATACGTGGACTCGTAGCTGCGCATCCACGCGAAGAGCGCGTCGATACCGTCGCCGAACCACACCTGGTCGCGCTGCACCGCCTTGACGAAGCCCTCGGACACCATGTGGTCCATGGTGGCGGCGAGGCTGCGGTAGAAGCCCCGCACGTCGAGGAACGCGCAGGGATACGTGTGCAGGCCGAGCTGTGCCCAGGTCAGCATCTCGAACATCTCGTCCATCGTACCGAAGCCGCCCGGCAGGGCGACGAACGCGTCGGACAGCTCGTACATGCGCGTCTTGCGCTGGTGCATCGTCTCAACGACATGCAGTTCGGTGAGCCCCGTATGCGCGACTTCCTTCTCGACGAGCTGGCGCGGAATCACGCCGATGACGCGGCCGCCGCCCGCGATGACGGCATCGGCCACGGTGCCCATCAGGCCGACCTTGCCGCCGCCGTAGACCAGCGCGATGCCTTCCTGCGCCATGCGCGTGCCGAAGGCCCAGGCGGCCTCGGTGTATTCGGGGTGCGCGCCGCTGCTGGAGCCGCAGTAGACGCAGAGGGATGTGATCTCACGCATGCTCATTCTCTCCGATGTTTTTGTAGGAGCGCGCCCTGCGCGCGACATCTTTTCGCCGCTTCCTGCAACCCGGCGCGCCAGCTCCGGGGCTCGGCCTCAAAACATGTCGCGCGCAGGGCGCGCTCCTACAAAGACACCGTGGCTCGAAAACGACAAAGCCCGCCCATGCGACACAGCATGAGCGGGCTTCGTTCGTGGCTTGCGATCAGTTGCCCTTGTGGATGGCGCGCTTGTCGACCGACAGGGCGGCCTCGTGCACGACTTCCGAGAGCGCCGGGTGGGCGTGGACGATGCGGGCGAGGTCTTCCGACGAGCCCTTGAACTCCATCGCCACGACGCACTCGTGAATCAGCTCGGACACCGCCGGGCCGACCATGTGCACGCCCAGGATGCGGTCGGTTTCGGCGTGGGCGATCATCTTCACCTGGCCGATGCCCTCGTTCATCGCCACGGCGCGGCCGTTGGCGGCGAACGGGAAGGCGCCCGTCCTGTACGGGATCCCTTCTTCCTTGAGCTGCTCTTCGGTCTTGCCGACCCAGGCGATTTCCGGCTCGGTGTAGATGACCCAGGGCACGGTATCCAGGTTGACGTGACCCGGCTTGCCGGCGATCAGCTCGGCCACCATCACGCCTTCCTCGGAGCCCTTGTGCGCGAGCATCGGGCCACGCACCGCGTCGCCGATCGCCCAGACGCCGTCGACGCCGGTGTGGTTGTGCTCGTCGACCACGATGCGGCCGCGCTCGTCGAGCTTCACGCC
The DNA here is from genome assembly GCF_031456385.1 of Luteibacter sp. 3190. NCBI lineage: Bacteria > Pseudomonadati > Pseudomonadota > Gammaproteobacteria > Lysobacterales > Rhodanobacteraceae > Luteibacter > Luteibacter sp. 3190. Next base: position 589,864 of record NZ_JAVDUO010000001.1, read on the forward strand.
GGTGTCGTCGGCCAGCAGGCCGGCGGTGTAAGCGCGACGGCCCACGGCGACAAGCAGCTTGTCGACGACGAGGGTCTGCGCGTTGCCGTCCTTGTCGGTGTAGCCGACGTGGACTTCGTCGCCCTTGACCTCGGCCGACGTGACCTTGGCGTTGACCTTGATGTCGAGGCCCTGCTTCGCGAACTCGCGGGCGGCCATCTTGGCGATGTCCTGGTCGGCGACCTGCAGGAACTTCGGCAGGGCTTCGAGCACGGTGGTCTCGGCGCCGAGGCGCTTCCACACGCTGCCGAGTTCCAGGCCGATCACGCCCGCACCGATCACGCCCAGGCGCTTCGGCACCTCGGCCAGATCCAGCGCGCCGGCGTTGTCGATGATGTGCTTGCCGTCGAACTTCGCGAACGGCAGCTCGATGGGCACCGAGCCGGACGCGAGGATGACGTTGGTGGCCGAGAGGGTCTGGACGCTGCCGTCGTTGCCCGTGACTTCGACCTGGTTGCCCTTGAGCAGCTTGCCCTTGCCGAAGAACGAGGTGATCTTGTTCGCCTTGAACAGCATCGTCACGCCGCCGGTGAACTGCTTGACGATCTTGTCCTTGCGGCCGATGAAGGTGCCGATGTCGATCTTCGCGTTCTCGGCGGTGATGCCGTGATCCTTGAAGTTGTGCGTCAGATTGTGGAACTGCTTCGAGGAATCGAGCAGCGCCTTGGACGGGATGCAACCGACGTTGAGGCAGGTGCCGCCCAGGGCGGCCTTGCCGTCCTTGCCGACGAAGGCGTCGACCACGGCGGTCTTCAGGCCCAGCTGCGCGGCGCGGATCGCGGCCACATAGCCCGCGGGGCCGGCACCGATGACGATGACGTCGAACTTGTCGCTCATTGCTTAGCTCCGGATATCACTGCGGTATTGCCTACCGCCCATATATGGGGTCTGGACATGAAAACGGGAGTCTCGCGACTCCCGCCTTCACATGTGGGTTCAGCCGGCCATTACAGCCCCAGCAGCATCCGCTGCGGGTTTTCGAGCTGGTTCTTGATGTCGACCAGGAACAGCACGGCGTCGCGGCCGTCGATGATCCGGTGGTCGTACGACAGGGCGATGTACATCATCGGCGCGGCGACGATCTGGCCGTTCTCGACGACCGGGCGCTCCTTGATCGTGTGCATGCCGAGGATGGCGCTCTGCGGCGGGTTCACGATCGGGGTGGAGAGCAGCGAGCCGAAGGTGCCGCCATTGGTGATGGTGAAGGTGCCGCCCTGGAGGTCGTCCAGGCCGAGCTTGCCGTCACGGGCCTTCTTGGCGTAACCGATGATGCCCTTCTCGACGTCGGCGAACGACATGTCCTGGACGTCGCGCAGCACCGGCGTGACGAGGCCCTTGTCGGTCGACACGGCGATCGAGATGTCCTGGTAGCCGTGGTAGATGATGTCGCTGCCGTCCACCGAGGCGTTGATCACCGGGTAGCGCTTGAGCGCCTCTGTGGCCGCCTTGACGAAGAAGCTCATGAAGCCGAGCTTCACGCCGTTCGCCTTCTCGAACTGCTCGCCCAGCGACTTGCGCAGCTTGACGACCTCGGCGAGGTTCACTTCGTTGAACGAGGTGAGCATCGCGATCGAGTTCTTCGACTGCATCAGGCGCTCGGCGATGCGGGTGCGGATGCGGGTCATCGGCACGCGCTCTTCCGGGCGCGAACCCGGCGTCGGCTTCGCGGCCGGCGCGGCGGCCGCCGCCGGGGCGGCAGCGCCACCCTTGCCGGCGTTGACCAGGTCTTCCTTGGTCACGCGACCGTCGCGGCCGGTGCCGGCGACCGTGGACGGGTCGATGTTCTCTTCCACCGCGACGCGGCGGCCGGCCGGCGAGAGCTCGTCGACGCCCTTCGGCTCGGCGGCTTCGGTCTTCGCGGCCTTCGGCGCCTCGGCGGCGGCGGGCGCGGCGGCCGGGGCGGGCGCGGCAGCGGCGGCGCCTTCCTCGATCACGGCGATCACCTGGCTGCTGGTGACCGTGGCGCCTTCCTCGAACTTGATTTCCTTCAGCACGCCGTCGACCGGCGCCGGCACTTCGAGAACGACCTTGTCGGTCTCGAGGTCGAGGAGGTTTTCATCGCGCTTGACCGCGTCGCCGGCTTTCTTGTGCCAGGTGGCGATGAGCGCGTCGGAGACCGACTCGGGCAGGACCGGGACTTTGACTTCGATGGACATGCTTGTCTTACTCCGCTGCGTGATCGGTGCCGACCGGCGCGACCAGCGCCTGTTCGACGAGCGCCGTCTGTTCGGCGATATGGGTGTTGAGGTGGCCGGCGGCCGGCGACGGGGAACGGGCACGGCCGGCGTACGACAGGCTGTGCTTCGGGCCGATGCAGGCCTGCAGGTGGTGACGGATCTGGAACCAGGCGCCCTGGTTCATCGGCTCTTCCTGGCACCACACCACTTCCTTGGCGGAAGCGTACTTTTCCAGTTCGGCCGAGACTTCCGGGCGCGGGAACGGGTAGAGCTGTTCGACGCGAACGATGGCGACATCGTTCAGACCACGCTTCTCGGCGTCTTCGAGCAGGTCGTAGTAGACCTTGCCCGAGCAGAGCACGACGCGCTTGACCTTCTTGGCCGGCAGATCGCGATGCTCGCCGATCACCAGCTGGAAACGGCCGTTGGCGAGTTCGTCGAGCGACGACACGGCGAGCTTGTGGCGCAGCAGCGACTTCGGCGTCATCACGATCAGCGGCTTGCGCACCGGGCGCACCTGCTGGCGGCGGATCATGTGGAACGCCTGCGCCGGGGTGGTCGGCACGCAGACCTGCATGTTGTCCATGGCGCACAGCTGCAGGAAGCGCTCGAGGCGCGCGGAGGAGTGCTCCGGGCCCTGGCCTTCGTAGCCGTGCGGGAGGAACAGCGCAAGGCCGCAGAGGCGGTCCCACTTCGCTTCGCCCGAGCTGATGAACTGGTCGATCACGACCTGGGCGCCGTTGGCGAAGTCGCCGAACTGGCCCTCCCAGATGGTGAGCTGGTCCGGCGAGGTGGTGGCTTCGCCGTACTCGAAGGCCATGACGGCTTCTTCGGAGAGCAGCGAGTCGATGACCTCCACGCGCGCGCCCTGGCGGACCTTGCGCAGCGGGATGTAGCACTCGTCGCTCTTCTGGTCGTGCAGCACCGCGTGACGGTGGAAGAACGTGCCGCGGCCGGCGTCCTGGCCCACGACGCGCAGGTCGTTGCCTTCGGCGAGCAGCGTGCCGTACGCGAGGTTCTCCGCGAAGCCCCAGTCGCCCGGGAGTTCGCCGGCGGCCATCTTGCGACGGTCTTCGTAGATCTTCGCGACGCGCGGATGCAGCGTGACGTCGGTCGGGACGTCGAGCAGGGCGTCGAGCACCTTGCCCATCGTCTCGCGCGACACACCGGTATCGACGTCCATCGACAGCTTGTTGCCGTGGAAGCGCGTCCAGTCGACCGAGATGTCGCGCTGCGGGTTCGGATCGATGGAGATCAGCGGCTCGCCCTTCTCGAGGCGGCCGCGGTAGTCGTCGAGCATCTTCTGGCCGTCGTCGGCGGCGATGGTGCCGCCCTTGACCAGCGCCTGCGCGTAGAGGTCGCGCGTGGTGGGACGCTTGCGGATCACCTGGTACATCAGCGGCTGCGTGGCCGCCGGCTCGTCGGCCTCGTTGTGGCCGTGGCGGCGGTAGCAGACGAGGTCGATGACGACGTCCTTCTTGAACTGCTTGCGGAACTCGTACGCCAGGCGCGTGACCTGGATGACGGCTTCCGGGTCGTCGCCGTTCACGTGGAAGACCGGCGCGTTGACCATCTTGGCGAGGTCGGTGCAGTACAGCGTGGAGCGCGAGTCGTCGCGACGCGAGGTGGTGAAGCCGACCTGGTTGTTCACGACCATGTGCAGCGTGCCGCCGACCGCGAAGCCGCGGACCTGCGACATCTGCATCAGTTCCATGTTGACGCCCTGGCCCGCGAAGGCGGCGTCGCCGTGGATGAGCAGGGCGACCGACTTCTCGCGGGCGGTATCGCCACGGCGCGCCTGGCGCGCGTGGACCGAACCGGCGACCACGGGATTGACGATCTCCAGATGCGACGGGTTGAACGCCAGCGCGACGTGCACGCCGCCGTTGGGCGTCTTGACGTCGGCCGAGAAGCCCATGTGGTACTTCACGTCGCCGGTGTGGATCGGGCTGTCGTCGTGCTCGAACTTGCCTTCGAACTCGTTGAAGAGCTGCGAGGGGGCCTTACCGAGGATGTTGACCAGCACGTTGAGACGGCCGCGGTGGGCCATGCCGATCACGATTTCCTTGACGCCGTTGTCGCCGGCGGCGCGGACGACGTCGTCGACCATCGGGATCAGGCTGTCGCCGCCTTCCAGCGAGAAACGCTTCTGGCCGACGTACTTCGTGTGCAGGTAGCGCTCGAGGCCTTCGGCCGCCGTCAGCGCTTCGAGGACGCGAACCTTCTCCGCCTTCTGCAGGCCCGGATTGCCCGCCGCCTTCTCGAGGCGCGAGTAGATCCACGAACGCTGGTCGTAGTCGGAGATGTACATGAACTCGGCACCGATGGTGCCGGTGTAGATCTGCTTGAGCTTCGCGAGCAGGTCGCGCAGCTTCATGCGCTGGCCGCCGCCCGCGAAGGTGCCGGTGTCGAACTCGGTGTCGAGGTCGGCGTCGGACAGGCCGTGGAAGGCGAGGCCGAGGTCCGGGGTGTCGATATCCGCCACGCTCAGGCCGAGCGGGTCGATCTGGGCCGCGATGTGGCCGCGCGAGCGGTAGGCGGTGAGCAGGCGGAGGACGCCGGCCTGCTTCTGCGCGTAGGCGTCGTCGGCCGAACCCGCCGCCGGTGCGGCGACCGCCGAGCGGCGCTGTTTCTGCGCGGCCTCGATGCGGGCGATGGCGCCGGAGTGGGGGACGTCGCCGGCCTCGCGGCCCTTGAAGGTCTTGAAGTAGCCGTCCCATTCCGCCGGAACCGAGCCGGGATCGGCCAGCCAGGCCTCGTAGACTTGCTCTACGTAGTCGGCGTTGCCGCCGGCGAGTTGGGAGGATTCGGAAAACTCGCGGATCAGGTTTGCGCTCACGTCACCACCGGCACACACGAAAAGGACGGGCTGCCACGGGGCATGTGGGGACTGCCCGCGGCATAAGAATCCGTTAATTATAGCGCCGTGCTGCTGCGCCGCGCCAACCCAATCTCGCGTGCCGCGGCGATCTCAGATCCCGAGTGGTCTTATCTGCCAGGCGGGCTCGGCCCGCTCCCAGACTTCGTCGAAATACGCCGTCAGGCGAGAGGTCTCACCGGGGGCGTCGAGGTCGCCGCGGGCCTCGAACCGGGTGGCGCTCGGCCTGAACAGAAAGCCACCGGCGAGATCGGTGACGAAGGCCGAGGCGTAGCGCAGATGACTCTCATCGGTCGGCACGCGGATGGTCATGGCGGTGGGCAGCCGCTGCGCGAGCGCGACCAGCCGGTGTCCTTCGCGGTGCGCGCGTTCGGCGTCGTGCGTGAGGATGCGGACCTGCGCGTGGCGGCCGCCGGTGGCGAGGCGGCGCAGTTCGGCGAGCGCGGCCTCGCTCTCGAGGATGCCCGGCTCCATCGTGGGCAGGTAGATCGCGAGACGGTGACGGGCACCCGCCAGCAGCTGGAGAAGGGCGGCCTCGAGGCTCGCCCGGTCGTCCGCCGCCAGAGGCCTGCCCGCGGAGGTCACCGGCGGCGGCCCTTGCGGATGCCGATCTGGCCGTCGTTGATCAGGGCCAGCAGGGTCGCCCGGTCGGCCTTCGACGGCACGCGGTCGAAGGTCACCTCGCGCGCGCCGGACAGGCGTTCCGCGAGTTCGGCCGAGGTCTCGTACGCATGGCCGCTGACGTAGAGGGTGACGGCGTTCTTTCCCTTCACCCAGGCGAGGCGGGCGAACGGGTGGCGGACGAACGTCGCACCGGCGTCGATGGCCTTGTCCAGCGCCGCCTCGGTCGTGGCCTTCGGCGGCGCCGCGGCGTCCTGCGCGTTGCGGTAGCGCGTGATGAACCGGCCGAACCAGTCGGCCAGCAGGTCGCGATCGAGCGCGGCGGCGAAGGGCAGGGCCTGGCGCAGGCGGTTCAGGGCCGCGTTGTCGATCTCCCCGGCCCGCTTCGCGGGCGCGAGGTCGGGGTCGGTGTAGCGGAGCTCTTCGGGCATCCGCTCGGCGAGGAAGTCGGCGAGGTCGCCGGTCAGTTCCGCCTGCGACGGCGCGCGCATGCCGATGGAGATCGTCATGCAGTCGCCGATCGCGACGCCGTCGTGCGGCACCCCCGGGGGCAAGTAGAGCATGTCGCCCGGCTCGAGCAGCCATTCGTGCGTGGGCTCGAACGTCTTGAGCTGCTTGAGTTCGACGTCGTCGCGGAAATCGAGCGGTGCGTCCGGATCGTCGCTGATCGCCCAGTGACGCTGGCCGATGCCTTGCAGGAGGAAGACGTCGTACTGGTCGACGTGCGCACCGACGCCACCGCCGTCCTCGGCGTAGGACACCATGATGTCGTCCACGCGCCACGTGGGCAGGAACGCGAAGTGATCCAGCAGCGCGGCGACGTCTGCGTCCCACTTGTCGACGTCCTGCACGAGCAGGGTCCATTCGCGTTTCGGTGTCTTGCCGAACTCGGCTTCGTCGAACGGCCCGGTCTTCACCGTCCAGCGGTCGCGTTTCTCGTCGTGGACGATCAGGCGCGCGAGCACGCCCTCCTCGCAGGCGAGGCCGGCGAGGTCGTCGGGCTGGATCGGTGCCTCGAAGTGCGGGATCGCGTTGCGGATCAGCAGCGGGCGCTTCTGCCAGTAATCGCGTAGGAACTGGGCCGCGCTCATGCCCAGCGGCTGGCTGGCGCTGCCGCGCACTTCGATGGGGAGGGCTTTACGGGTGGGGGTCTTGATGGCCATGGGCGCGATTGTAAACGGGCAGCAGGCCTCTCAACACCACGCGAGACCGCACGGCGCGTGAGGGGACGCGCTCGCGTGCGATGGCGTGATCCCGCTTATCGGTGCAAGGCAGGCTGGTGACTGGGTGCCTCCTGTACCTGAACCTGGCTTTGCTGCTGGTTTGCCGCTTGCTGGGCCGCCTGCAAAAACGCGGCGCCGCTTTGCTCGAGTGGGGTATTTACCGCTTGGGCAACGTCGACATTGGCGTGCACCTTGAACGGCGAATTGAGATCGCCTTGCACGGCGTAGGCTCGGGATCCATTGTCGCTCATGACGACGTGGTCGATGCGGCACATCCGTTCGGAGCATGCCGCCACGGCCAATGACCCCGCCAGGTTGCAGCTGGCCTGATCGGTGGCACGGCCCCATTGCTCGTCGATGCCCCGTACCCTCTCGAGGGCCTGGGTGTAGAGCGACACGCCGGGATGGCGGCCGTCGCTGAGGCTCATGCGCGAGACTTCGTGCGCCCGACTCAGGTCGCGCTGGAGTGCCTCCCGGGTGTTCGTGCCCGCTACCCCGTCAGCCTGTAATCCATGAGCTCGCTGAAAACTCTCGACGGCGGCTCTGGTGGATGGTCCAAAGCTACCATCAGAAACGAGTGCGCGACCGTGTGCGTCGGTTATGCCGAGCTCGCTAAGTTGCGATTGCAAGGCTCGCACAGACTCGCCTGACGAGTGCTGGCGGAGCGAGCCGGACTCGGGCGCGTGCGCCCTCACACGCTGGCCTATCGCGCTGAGAGCTTCGCGAATATCGGAGTCGTCAGCCTGTGACGAGGGGTCAAAGGTGCTGCTGGCAACTTTTGTCTGGGCGCGTTCAATCGCAGCCGCCTTTTCTGGATCGGCGAATGCGGCCTGGTACCGCGCGGCAAGGTCGGCTGCCTCCGGCCCGGCGTAGGTCCTGTGGTGCGACTTGATATCGAGTGCGGTGCTCATGACGTCCTCGTAAGTGCCACCATTCTCGAGAACACGTTTGAAGGCCGGGAGCTGCGTCGGTTATTGATTTGCTCTCTTGGCCAGAATGGCGATCGTCTCGAGGCGATGCTCGTCAGTGATATTCCTTCCGTGGGTTTCCACCATTCGAGCTGCAGATTCGGTGGCATTCTTTATCTGCGGGAAGTCCACGTTCGAATGGATCCATTGCTTTCCGTTCTCCGAGGATGCCCAGTGGTTGATTGCATTTCGGGTTCTGGAATCAATAAATGAAATGGTGGATCGGCCGTTCTGGCCGTTGCCATGCGTGAGGAGCGTTGATCGCAGGGCTGCGCGATCATCGGGGAACACGCTTCCATGCTCTTTCGCGTGTGCGGCTGACTCGTCGATGATGGCATCGACGTAGCTTTTTGCTCCCGGGATGGACGACCCATCGGCGGAACCTAGCGACCACGTGCCTCGCTGGCCCAAGTCCACTTGTATGGTCCCGATCGAGTAACCGCTGTTGTCTCTGACTCGGGACGGATCGCCCCACGTGCTATCAGTTACGCCTGCGACACTCAGGCGGTACGATGCTGGACCACCCTCCGTTCCTCGACCGACAATAAAAAAGATAGCGCCGGAGAGTGCCTCTCGATCTCGCGTGTCAGGACCCGGCATGACTCCTCCTTGACTGTATTTGGTTACTTATTTGCCGATGGATGAGATGTAACTCTCGAGGACGTTCGCGCGCTCGCAGAATCTGAAAAGTTCCGCTTGAGATACGTCAATGTTGGCCACCTGATTCGATCCACCGATTGCCGTCTCTGCTGCTACCGACTTCGTGTTGAAATCCAGCCATGCACGTTCAGCGGCACGCACTGAGTCTCTCGCCTTAGGGTCAAGACTTGTCATCAGAACGCCGTAGGCCTTGTTTAAGCGCGCATCTTGTCCCTTCCTTTCAGTCGAGATGCATTCGCTGACCTTCGATTCATCCAGACCGGCGCTATTTACGCAGGCGAAGAACGACTCGGTCAGACCCATCGGTGCACCGTGCCGCATCGCCTGCGTCGTCCTTGTCTGCGCTGATTGAGCCGAGATACTTGTCGATATCAGTACGGCCGCACTCAGTATTACGTTCCTGGCCCTCATTCGATGCTCCCGCGAGTTCGTGTTAGCCGAGTCCTAAACGGTGGTGCTCTCGTCGATGCATCGGCTGAGTGCGTCTTTGTCCGCGCAGCGACGGTACCTGACCGGTAACACGCCAGTCTATGGAGCAATCCGAACAGAGGGCGAAGAAAAGCCCGGTTGTGACGGGCTTCTCGTTGTGTCCCTTGACGTTGCGGATCAGATCGCCCTGGCCAGCTTGTCCGCCAGGCCGATGTAGCTGGCCGGGGTGAGTTCGGCGAGCGCCTTCTTCGCATCGGCCGGGAGGTCGAGGCCGTCGATGAACTGGCGCATCGAATCCTTCGTGATGCCCTGGCCACGCGTGAGCGCCTTCAGCTGCTCGTACGGCTCCGGCAGGCCGAAGCGGCGCATGACGGTCTGGACGGCCTCGGCCAGCACTTCCCAGCTCGCGTCGAGGTCGGCGGCGATGCGTTCGGCGTTGACGTTGAGCTTGCCGAGGCCCTTCATCAGGGATTCCAGCGCCACCAGCGAATGACCGAACGCCGTGCCGAGCGCGCGCAGCACGGTGGAATCGGTGAGGTCGCGCTGCCAGCGGCTGATCGGGAGCTTCTCGGCGAAGTGGCCGAGCAGGGCGTTGGCCAGGCCGAAGTTGCCTTCGGCGTTCTCGAAGTCGATCGGGTTGACCTTGTGCGGCATCGTCGAGGAACCGACTTCGCCGGCCTTGAGCGCCTGGCGGAAGTAGCCCAGCGAGATGTAGCCCCAGATGTCGCGTGCGAGGTCGATCAGGATGATGTTGATCCGGCGCAGCACGTCGGCGAACTCGGCGATGCCGTCGTGCGGCTCGATCTGCGTGGTGTACGGGTTGAACGTGAGGCCCAGGCCGTCGACGAAGCGGGCGGCGAGCGCGGGCCAGTCGATGGCGGGGTACGAGATCACGTGCGCGTTGTAGTTGCCGACGGCGCCGTTGATCTTGCCCGGAATCTCGATCGCCACCAGCTGGCGACGCTGGCGCTCCAGGCGCGCGACGACGTTGGCGAGTTCCTTGCCCATGGTGCTCGGGGAGGCCGTCTGGCCGTGCGTGCGCGAGAGCAGCGACAGACCGGCGTGCTCGTGCGCGAGGGCGCGCAGGGTGGCGATGACCTGGTCGATGGCCGGCAGCAGCACCGTCTCGCGCGCGTCGCGCAGCATCAGCGAGTAGGCGAGGTTGTTGATGTCCTCGCTGGTGCACGCGAAGTGGACGAACTCCTTCGCTTGGGCGAGCGCCGGGTCGTTGCCGATCTTTTCCTTGATGAAGTACTCGACCGCCTTGACGTCGTGATTGGTGGTGGCCTCGATCGCCTTGATGCGCTCGCCGTCCTCCGCGGAGAAGTCGTTAGCGATGGCGAGCAGGCGCGTCACGGCCTCCGCCGAGAACGCCGGCAGCTCGACGATGCCCGGGTCGGCGCCGAGCGCGAGCAGCCAGTGGATCTCCACGTGCACGCGGCGATGCATCAGGCCGAATTCGCTGAAGATCGGACGCAGCGGGCCGGCCTTGGCGGCGTAGCGGCCGTCCAGCGGCGAGAGGGCGGTCAGCGTGGCGTGGGACATGGGGTCGTTCCTGGGGCGGGGGCGGTCAATCGGCGATTATACCGGGCCGCCAGCGCCTTGGCCCCGTAGGAGCGCGCCTCGCGCGCGACAGCCTTTCGCGGGGAACCCCGAGCTCGCGCGCCGGATCCGGGTTCGCTCGCGAAAAGATGTCGCGCGCGAGGCGCGCTCCTACAATGGGGCGTCCCCCTCCGGAGTTCTGCGCATGACGAAGTTCCGTACCGAACGCGACAGCATGGGCGAGTTGAAGGTCCCCGCCAAAGCCCTCTACGGGGCCCAGACCCAGCGGGCCGTGGACAACTTCCCCGTGTCGGGGCTGACGATGCCGCGCGAGTTCATCCGCGCGCTGGGCCTCGTGAAATCGGCCGCCGCCGACGCCAACGTGAAGCTGGGACACCTCGACGAGGCCTCGGCCAGGGCGATCCGCGACGCCGCGGCCCGGGTCGCCGCCGGCGAGGTGGACGAGCATTTCCCGATCGACGTGTTCCAGACCGGCTCGGGCACCAGCTCCAACATGAACGCCAACGAGGTCATCGCGCACCTCGCCGAAGCCGCGGGCACGAAGGTCCACCCGAACGACCACGTCAACGCGGGGCAGAGCTCCAACGACGTGATTCCCACCGCCATCCTCGTCAGCGCCACGCTGGCGACCACCGAGCGGCTGCTGCCGGCCCTGAAGCACCTGCGCAAGACCATCGACGGCCGGGCGAAGGAGCTGAAGAAGGTCGTCAAGACCGGCCGCACGCACCTGATGGACGCGATGCCGATCACGTTCGGCCAGGAGCTCTCGGGATGGTCGGCGCAGATCGGCGACGCCATCGAGCGCATCAACGACACCCTCAAACGCACCCGGCGCCTGCCGCAGGGCGGTAGCGCCGTGGGCACGGGCATCAACGCCGATCCGAAGTTCGGCCCGTCCGTCGCGGTCGAACTGACGAAGTTGACGGGCGTGAAGTTCGAATCGTCCGACAACTACTTCTCGGGCATGGCCGCGCAGGACGGTCCGGTGGAGCTCTCAGGCCAACTGCGCACGCTCGCCGTCGCGGTCATGAAGATCGCCAACGACCTGCGCTGGATGAATTCCGGCCCGCTCGCCGGCCTGGGCGAGATCGAGCTGCCGGCGTTGCAGCCGGGCTCGTCGATCATGCCGGGCAAGGTGAACCCCGTGATTCCCGAGGCGGCCGCGATGGTCGCCGCGCAGGTGATCGGCAACGACGCCACGATCGCCATCGCCGGTCAGTCGGGCAACTTCCAGCTCAACGTCATGCTGCCGGTGATCGCGTACAACCTGCTGCAGTCGATCGAGATCCTCGCCAACGTGACGACGCTGCTGGCCGACAAGGCCATCGCGGGGTTCCGCGTGAACGAGGACAACGTGCGCGCGGCGCTGGACAAGAACCCGATCCTCGTCACCGCCCTCAATCCGGTGATCGGCTACGAAAAGGGCGCGGCGACCGCGAAGCAGGCCTATAAGGAGAAGAGGCCGATCCTGGACGTGGCGCTGGAGACCACGGGCCTGTCGAAGGCGGAACTGGCGAAGCTGCTCGACCCCGCCGCGCTGACCAAGGGCGGCATCCATGGCGGCGGCGGTGGCGGTGGCTGAGCAGCGTCGGCGTCGTCGCGAGCCTGACGACCGGGGCCGTGGATCCCGGCGTACGCCGGGATGACCGTGAGGGGTCTCGTGCGTTCAGCGCACCGGCCCCCTCACGTCGCACCGGCGCACGCCGGTGCCTACGGCGGGGCGCCGGGTGGTCGCGGCGAGGCTGCCGGCAACCGCCGTTGACGCCACGGAAGACCGATCACTTCTTACACGCCGGCGTGGCGTTGGCTTCGTCGCGGCGGTCGTACCGCACGTACCCGTTCCACGCCACCGGGAAACACGTCCGCCCCAGCACATCGTCGATCACATACGGAAAGATCGACTCGCCGCGCGAGCTGTTGCTCATCATCAGCAGGCAGGTCTTCGATCGCTCCAGGCAGACGAACAGGTTGTTCGTGCCGTCGTCGTGACCGCCCTTGAAGAACGCTGGGCCCTGCGGCGACTGGAAGGTAACGACGCCGAGCGCCGAGCCCAGCGCGATGTCGTCATAGGCCGTCGTATCCGGCAGACCGATCGTCGGGAACTGCTTCGGCGAGTGGATGCGGGCGACGGGCGTGAGCCACGTGCGATACGTGGCGGCGTCGAGGCCATCGCCCCGGGACATCGCCGCCACCAGCCGCGCGAAGTCGGCGATCGTCGTATCCATCGAGCCTGCCGCCCGGACGGACTCGCGCTCGTCATGACCGAGCGCCTTGCCGTTCTCGTCGTAACCGATCGCAAGGTTCGATGCGAAGTCCGGCCGCCACGTCATGCTCGTCCGCGTCATCCCGAAGGGCACGAACAGGCGATCCTTCATCAGGGTGGCGACATCGATGCCCTTGCCGTTCTCGAGCACGAACTGCAGCAGGTTGATGCCTTCGCCCGAGTAACCGTAGCGCGTGCCCGGATCGAACCAGAACGAGAGCTTGCCGTCCGGGTCGTATGCCTTTCCCGGCTGCCAGAAACGAAAGTTGGGAAAGCCGCTGCGATGACTCAACAGGATCGCGGGCGTGAGCTTGCGCCAGCGCTCGTCGCCGGCGAGGTCGGCGTATTTCTTGTACTCGGGCAGGGGCTTCGGCAGATCGGCGGCGATGCTTTCGTCGAGGCTCAGTTTCCCGGCTTGCACCAGCGACATCGTGGCGTAGGCGAACGCGGCCTTGGTCAGCGATGCCGCGTACATGACGGTATCGGTGGTCAGCGGCAGGCCCTTCTCGACATCGCGCATGCCATAGGCCTTGACCGAGGCCACCTTGCCGTCGTCGATGACGGCGATCGCGAAGCCGGGCACGTTGGCGTCCTTCATGAGTTGCGTGATCCGCGCGTCCAGCGCGGCCCCGCGCAGCGGCGGTCTTTCGGCGGCGGTCGCGCCGGTGGCGGTGACAGCGAAGAGCAGCGATCCGAGCAGCGTCGAGCGAAGCATCATGCGTCCTCCCCAGATGGAGACGGCTCCCGAGGGAGCCGTCCAGGTCGATTCACGATCAGGTGTCGTCGCGCCAGCGGCGGAACCAGATGGCACCGGCGATCATCGCCGCACCCGCCAGGGCGCCGATCCAGAGCGCGGGGCTGGCAAGGGCGCTGTAGTGGTACGCCAGATCCATGCCTTTCACGAGCGACGCCGGGTTGTCGTCGTCGAGGCCCGCCAGCGACGAGGTGTTGCCGATCCAGCCGCCGGGCATCAGGCTGCCGAGGAGACGGCCGACCACGTTCTTCCAGAACCAGTTGCTCGACAGGCCGGCGATGCCCATGAGTCCGAACCAGGAGACGATCACGCCGGCGCCGACGGGCAGGGCGATCGCCCAAAGGAACGGCTTGCCTCGTGCCCAGGCGGAGCAGAGCAGCAGCCAGCCGACGGTCGGCAGCGCCCAGATCGCATAGAGCGGGATCAGCAGGATCATGTTGATCACGACGCGGATGGGATGCGAGGCCATCAGAAGCGACCAGACGCCGACGCCGTGGATCGCGGCGACGATGGCGATCAGGATGCCGAGCACCAGCGCCACGATCACGCCCACCACCACCGCGATGGCCGGGGCCAGGAGCAGCGCGCTGGCGACCTTCGACAGCACCGTCGAGGTATCGGACAGCGGCAGCGACTTCCAGAACAGGATGCTGCGGTCGCGGCGGTCGTCGTAGAGGGCGCCGAGGCAATAGAAGAAGATCACGATCGCGGTGACGCAGAGGATCACGCCCGCGACGGCGTAGAACATGATGTCGACGCCGGCGGCGACCTGCTGGAGGTCTTCCGGGCGCATGTGCGCCTGCAGCTGCGCGTCGCCGCCGAAGCGGAGTCCGCCCCACCAGTGCGGGTTCTCCCGGCGTCCGAACACCTCGCCGAGCACCAGTCCCATGCCGTTGAGCACCAGGAACACGATGCCGGTGACGACCGGCGCCCAGAAGAAACCGCCCTTGGTTTCCCAGAACTCGCGTTTGACCAGCCAGTAGAAGGTTTTCATGCGTAGGTGCCCTTCATGGTGGCGACGAAGAGGTCGCCGATCGACGGTCGCCGTACCTCGCCCAGCCGTTCGAGCTGCGGGCGGCTGACGTTGTCGAAGAGGAAGATGCTCTTGCCGAAGACCTGGCGCTCGTCCAGGGGCTTCAGTTCGCGCGCGGCGGCGGCCAGTTCCGAACCCACGAGGACTTCGGAGAACCGTTCGCCGAGGCTGTCCATGTCGGTATCGAGCACGATCTTCCCGTCGCGGATGAACATCAGGTCGGTGAGGATGTGTTCGATCTCCTCGACCTGGTGGGTGGTGACCAGGATCGTCTTCTCCTCGTCGAAGTAATCCTCCAGCAGGCTCTGGTAGAACTGCTTGCGGTAGAGGATGTCCAGACCCAGCGTCGGCTCGTCCAGCACCAGCAGCTTCGCGTCGATCGACATCACCAGCGCGAGGTGCAGCTGCACGATCATGCCCTTGGAGAGCTGCTTCACCTTCTGCCCCGGCTGCAGCTTCGTGCGGGCCAGGAAGGCGTCGCACTTGGCGCGGTCGAAGCGGGGATGGGTGTTGGCGACGAAATCCACGGCGTCGCGCACCTTCAGCCAGCGCGGCAGCACCGCGACGTCGGCGATGAAGCAGACCTGCTCCATCAGCTTGCCGCGATCCTTGCGCGGGTCGAGGCCGAGGACGCTGAGCTGACCGTCGAACGTGGTCAGACCCAGGATCGCCTTCAGGGCGGTCGTCTTGCCGGCGCCGTTCGGGCCGATCAGGCCGACGATGCGGCCGGCGCCGATCTGGAAGCTGGCGCCGTCCAGCGCCAGGGAAGATTTGTAGCGCTTGGTCAGGCCGGTGGCGGTAACGACCGCGGTCATGACGGGTCCTCCGTGGAGCCGTTGGCTTCACGCATCAGGGTTTTGAGGTCGAGGCCCATGCGCTGCAGGCGGGCGAACAGGGCCGGCCATTCCTCGCGCAGGAAGCGCTCCCTTTCACTTTTCAGCAGCGCGTCGCGCGCGCCATCGATAACGAACATGCCAAGACCCCTCCGTTTCTCAACCAGTTGTTCGTCGACCAGCTCCTGGTACGCCTTCGATACGGTCAGCGGGTTGATCTGGAAATCCCCCGCGACCTGGCGGACCGACGGCAGCGGATCGCCTTCGTTCAAGGCGCCATCCAGGATCATCGCCACCACGCGTTCGCGGAGCTGGCGGTAGATCGGGACGCTGTCGTTCCAGGTGATGGACATGTAGTTCATTCCTTCGCCGTGTGGCGCAGTGCGTTACCGAACGAATAGTAGGGCATGGCCAGCTGCGCGCCGATGAGCGCTGCGGCGCGATCTTCGGCGCTGCGCTTGATGGCGGCCGCGGCCGAATCCAGGGTGTCTTCGCTCGCCAGCATGGCCTGGCGCACTTCGGCGTCCGTGGGCCGCACTTCGATCGGGGCCAGGTCGACGACGCGGGTGCCGTTGACGAAGTGCGGCGCGGCGAGCATGGAGGCGGCGCGGTCATCGAAGGAGCGCAGGGCGAACACGCTGGTGCCGGCAATCAGAAGGGAAGCGGTCAGGGCGATGAGGTTCGGCGCTTTCATGGAAGTACTCCGATGACGTGTGGAGGCTCTTGGGGGTTACAGGGAGGCGACATCCGCGCCGGCATCGGCGTAGACGACGATCGGGGCGAGGTCGGTGACCTTGGCGCCGTTGATCTCGGTCAGCGGGGCGGCGGTGGTCGAGGTGCTGTGGAAGCCGACCAGGGCGGAAGCGGCGATGGCGAAGGAGGCGGCCAGGGCGATGTAGTTCGGGCTTTTCATGGTGTCTGCTCCTGTGGTGCTGTGGGTGACCGGTGTTGTAGTGAACTATAACACCAGATTTTTAGCCGTCAACGGAAATTTCGTTGATTTCCATATGACTTATGGCCTATGCCGTGCCGGGGTGTGCTGGTGGGCAGGCACGGTAGAGATGCGCTGAACGCCTAAAAGGTTGCAGGCATGCTCGCCGTCGTACCGGCATGCGCCGGTGCGACGAGCAAAAAAAACGGGCCCCGAAGGGCCCGTCATCGTCACGCCGCGGAGCGACTTACAGCTCCGCGCGGAACTCCACGCCGATGATGCGCGGGTCGTTCACGAACGCCGTGCGGTTGTTGAAGTCGATGCCGCCGGTGATCACCTTCTTGTTGGTGATGTTGCGGCCGTAGAACGCGACCTCGCGCTTGCCGAAGTCCCAGTTGTAGCCGATGCGGATGCCGCCTTCGAGGAACGGCTTGCTGCGGAACTCTTCCGACTCGTACAGGAAGAAGTTCACTTCGCTGCGGTAGTTCCAGTCGGTGTAGACGAAGAACTCGCCGCTCTCGCCGTACGGGATGCCGTAGCGGGCGGTCCACGTGCCGATCCACTTCGGCGCGTTCGGCAGCACGTTGCCGTCGATCAGCGCGTTGCCGGTGGCGTTGAGCGGATCGATGACCGTGCAGCCGCCGCCGCACGGAGCGACCGCGAGGTTGCGGTCCTTCAGTTCCGTGTGGTTGTAGCTGCCGCCGGCGGTCATGTAGAAGTTCGGCGTCAGGTAGGCCTCGAGATCGAACTCGGCGCCGTAGCCTTCGGTCTTCTTCGCGTTGATCAGCTGCGTGACGTTGGTGGCACCACCCACGGCCGTCAGCTGCTGATTGTGCATGTTGTACTTGTACACGTCGGCGTTGAAACGCAGCTTGTTGTCGTCCGACGTGGACTTGTAGCCGATCTCGTAGGACGTGATCGTCTCCGGCTTGGCCGTCGAGATGCTGTTGGCGAAGTTGATGCGGCCCTGCACGCTGGGTGCGCGGAAACCGTTCGCGACGCGCGCGTAGACGTTCGAATTCTTCGACAGCTGCCAGGTGCCGGTGACGTCGCCGCTCCAGCGCGAGTCGGTCGGATCCGACGTCAGCGGGCCGACCGGGCCGGTGAAGCCGAGAAAGCGCTCGGCCTTGAAGTCACGCTTGTCGTGCGACCAGCGCGCGCCGGCGCGCACGTCGAATTCGTCGGTGAACTGGTAGTCGGCCGAACCGAACACCGCCCACGCCTTCGTGCGCTGGCTCTGGTCGACCCAGCCGTTGAGCACGTGGTTGTTGAGCGTGTCGTAGCTGAAGTTCGTGATCGCGATGTCTTCGTCGAAGTAGTACGTGCCCACCTGCCACTTCAGGCGCTCGGCCGAGTCGTTCGACAGGCGGAATTCCTGCGTGATCTGGCGATCCTTCGGCAGCGCGTCGGCCGTTTCGGAGTAGAACGGGGTGACGCGGTTGGTGAAGCTCGGCTTCGCCGGCGTCTCGGACGCGTCGTAGCCGCCGTCGACGTCGCCGAGGCTGTACGTGGTGGCGCGCTCGAGGCCGGTGATCGACGCGAAGTTGAGATCGCCGAAGTGCCAGTTCAGGTGCAGGTTGCTGCCCCAGGTGAACAGGTGCTGCTTGTTGCGGCCATCCTGCGACACCGAATCGCGATCGAAGCCCGGCACGAACTGGTCGCCGCCGAGGGTGATCGAGTTGGCGCGGTTGACCATGGCGCTGCCGTCGAGCCAGCGGCCGTGGACGTTGATCAGTGCATCGAAGTCTTCCGAGGCCTTGTAAAGGGCCTGGAGGCGCACGGCGCGGTCGTTGTAGCCGCCGAGATCGTCCTTCTTGCCGGTGTAGTCGTTGTCGATCCAGCCGTCGCGGTGCTGGGCGAGGGCGGAGACGCGGCCCGACCAGTTCGACGCCAGCTTGCCGCCGATCGCGGCCTCGGCGTTGGCCGTGCCATAGGAGCCGTAGGAGACGCGGGCGTAGCCCTCGGTTTCCTGGGTCGGCTTGCGCGAGTCGAACTTGATCACGCCGGCCGGCGAGTTGCGGCCGAAGAGCGTGCCCTGCGGGCCGCGCAGCACTTCCACCTGCTCGAGGTCGAACAGCGGGAAGCCCTTGAGGATCGGGTTCTCCTGGACGATGTCGTCGTAGACCATCGAGACCGGCTGCGACGCGTTGAGGTCGAAGTCGCTGTTGCCGAGGCCGCGGATGTAGAAACGCGGGAATTCGCGGCCGTAGGAGGTTTCGGCGTAGACGCTGGGCGCGCGCGAGGCGAGCTGCAGCACGCCGTCGCCGGCCTGGCCGAAGGCCTCCAGCTTCTCGGCGGTGACCACGGTCATGGAGATAGGCACCTTCTGCAGGTCTTCCGTGCGCTTTTCGGCGGTCACGTTGATGGTCTGCAGGGTGGCCGTCTTGGTCGGAGCGGACGTCTGCGTGTCCTGCGTGGCGTCCTGGGCGATGGCCGTGCCAGCGGTGAGCGCCGTGGCGATGGACAGGGCAATGACGAGACGTCGCGGCATGCGGCGCGTGCTTGCGAGAGACATGGTTTTGGTTCCGCCTGGGAGGTCCTGGGGTGGGAGAGTGCCTCGCCAACTGCGGTCGAGCCGGTCCCCTGGCGAGGGCGCGTCTGGCCGAATTATCCCCCGTTACGTGGTCATGACGAAAGTGTTGCGGCGCAGTAACGGTTTGCGGCGTGGCTCGAGCGCGCGGCTGTCATGGAAGTGACACAGACCCGGCATAACGTGCGCGGCGTAAGCGGCGTCGGGCGTGTTGGTCACATTTAATCGCACAATCGCCGACGTTTGAGTATTTTCTCAATCCATTCGGAGCAAGCACGCGATGAAGAAGTTCCTCCCCGCAGCCGCCTTCTGGACGATGTGCGGGACCGCGGCGGCCGACGGCTCGCCCCAGGCGGCCATCGAGCTGTACGTCGACACGGCTACGCGGCAGATCTTCGCGGAGCCGGGGCCCGGACGGACGCGGCTCGGCAAGTTCGTCCAGGCCAGCGACGAGGCGGCGCCCGCGGTCGCATCCGCCACCAGACCGGCGCCATCGGCCACGAATGCCGTCGCCGCGGCACCCGCCGTGGCGAGCGCGAAGCCGTCGACGAAGGCCTGGTACGAGAAGATCGGCATCCGGGGATACGTGCAGATGCGCTACAACCATGAGCTGGGCGAAGACGCGAAGGACCTGAAATCGCCGGGCGACCGCTTCATCGGCCGCGAACAGGGCTTCGGCATCCGTCGCGCCCGCGTCGTCATCAGCGGCGACGTCACCGACAACATGTCGATCTACATCCAGCCCGATCTCGCCAGCACGCCTTCCGGATCGAGCACCACGAACTTCGCGCAATTGCGCGACGCCTATGCCGACCTCTGGCTCGACAAGGAAAAGACCTGGCGCATCCGCGCCGGCCAGTCGAAGATCCCGTACGGCTGGGAAGACCTGCAATCCAGCCAGAACCGGCTCGCCTTCGATCGCGCCGACGCGCTGAATTCCGCCGTGCGCGACGAGCGCGATCTGGGTGTGTTCGCCTACTGGTCGCCGCTCGTGGCGAAGGAGCGCTTCGCCTACCTCGTCAAATCCGGCCTGAAGGGCTCGGGCGATTACGGCGTGGTCGGCTTCGGCGTGTACAACGGGCAGGGCGCCAATCGCCCGGACCGCAACGACAAGCTCCATTCGGTGGTGCACTTCTCCTATCCCTTCAAGTTCGCCAACGGCCAGTTCCTGGAAGTCGGCGCCGATGCCTACACGGGCCGCTACAAGGTCTCCACCGCGTCCGCGACGATCGACGGGCGGACCTTCACGCCGAGTGTCGATGGCACCGTGGACGGTTCGGAGGATCGCCGCGTCGCCGCGCACGTCGTGTACTACCCGCAGCCGTTCGGCTTCCAGGCGGAGTGGACCGTGGGCAAGGGACCGGAGCTCGACGTCGCGCGTCGCACGATCCGCACGAAGTCGCTGCGCGGTGGCTACGCGCAGGTGATGTACAAGTTCGATGGTGGATACGGTTCGCTGATTCCCTACGCGAAGTGGCAGACGTACCGCGGTGCCGCGAAGTTCGACACCAATGCGCCTCGCATGGAGGTCGACGAGGTGGAGGCCGGCGTCGAGTGGCAGCCGTCGAGCGCGATCGAACTCGCGGTGGCCTACGCCAACATGCGCCGCACGGACGTCAGCGCCGCACCGTATCGCCGTATCGATGGCCAGCTGCTGCGCGTGCAGCTGCAGGTCAACTACTGAGGACTGCGTTACCCCTCACCGTCATACCGGCGTACGCCGGTATCCACGGCCTCGGTGCACGGTTTTCGCGAGGCGCCACACGCAGCGAGCGTCGTCGCGACAACCGATCGCCCCGCCGTGGACCCCGGCGTGCGCCGGGGTGACGCGCCGGAGAGTCGTGGCATCCCTCACCCTCATGGCGGCACAAGCGGAACGTCGCGGCACCCCTCACCGTCATACCGGCGTACGCCGGTATCCACGGCCTCGGTGCACGGTTTTCGCGATGGGCCACACGCCGGAAACGTCATCGCGACAACCGATCGCCCGGCCGTGGACCCCGGCGTGCGCCGGGGTGACGCGCCCGAGAGTCGTGGCATCCCTCACCGTCATGGCGGCACAAGCGGAACGCCGCGGGACCCCTCACCGTCATACCGGCGAATGCCGGTATCCACGGCCTCGGTGCACGGTTTTCGCGATGGGCCACACGCCGGAAACGTCATCGCGACAACCGATCGCCCGGCCGTGGACCCCGGCGTGCGCCGGGGTGACGCGCCCGAGAGTCGTGGCAAGCGGAACGCCGCGGCGCCCCTCACCGTCATACCGGCGTACGCCGGTATCCACGGCCTCGGTGCACGGTTTCGCGAGGCGTCACATGCGCGCACGTCATCGCGACGACCGATCGCCCCGCCGTGGACCCCGGCGTTCGCCGGGGTGACGCGCCGGAGCGTCCCGCTATCCACGGCGACGACGCATCACTTCGCCTTCTTCGAGGCTCCCGAAGCCAGCGACTTCTCCCGCACCGCCTTGAACTCGCTGCCTTCTTTCCACATGGGCCAGACGTCGCTGTTCGCGAGCTTCTCGCCCAGCGCGTAGAACGCCTTCACGTTCTGCGTCACGCCGTCGAAGTTCCAGCGCATGTCGTACACGTCGGTCGGCTGGTGGTAGCGGTTCTTCGTGTAATCCTCTTCGGCGGCCAGGCCCGCGGCCTTGCCACCCTGGACCATGTCGGTACCGCCGCCCGCCGACAGCGCCGGCACGCCGGCCTTGGCGAAGTTGAAGTGGTCGGAGCGGAAATAGTGGCCTTTCTCCGGCGACGCGTCGCCGCTGACGACGCGGCCGTCGGCCTTGAGCACGTCGGCGAACATGTCCTCCAGATCGCCCTGGCCCAGGCCGGTCACTTCCATGTCGCGCGTGGCGCCCGTGATCGGCAGCGCGTCCATGTTGATGTCCGCCACCGTCTTGTCGAGCGGGAACGGCGGATGCGCGACGTAGTACTTGGAACCCAGCAGGCCCGATTCCTCCATCGTCACCGCGGCGAAGATCACTGAGCGCTTCGGCTTTTCCTGCGCGAACTTGCCGGCGATCTCCAGCATCGCGGCGATGCCGGTGCCGTTGTCGATGGCGCCGTTGTAGATCTGGTGACCCTTCAGCGCCGGATCGTGGCCGAGGTGGTCCCAGTGCGCCGAGTAGACGATCGCCTCGCCAGGCTCCGAGGTGCCCTTGACCATGCCGATCACGTTGTTGCTCAGCGAGTGGGAAATCGTGCTCTGCAGGTGGATCGATGCCTTGGCGTCGAGCGGCACGGCCCTGAAGCCGCGCACGTCCGCCTGCTTCGCCAGATCGTCGAAGTTCTTGCCCGCCTTCGCGAACAGCCGCTGCGCCGATTCGTGCGTCAGCCAGCCGGCGATGGGCAGGCGCGGCGCGGGGTCCTCGCTCTCGGGCAGATCGAGGCGGGGCGTCGTCCAGCCGCTGCGGACGACATTCCAGCCGTACGCGGCGGGTTCCGTCTGGTGGACGATGAACGCCGCTGCGGCTCCCTTGCGCGCGGCCTCTTCGAACTTGTACGTCCAGCGTCCGTAGTAGGTCATCTCGCGACCCTTGAACAATGCCTTGTCCGCGCCGTTCCAGCCCGGGTCGTTCACCAGGATCACCAGCGTCTTGCCCTTGACGTCGATGCCGTCGAAGTCGTTCCACTGCGCTTCCGGCGCGTCGACGCCGTAGCCGACGAAGACGATGTCCGAGTCCTTCAGATCGACATCGGACTTCGCCTGGAGCGTGCCGACGACCATGTCGTTTCCGAATGCGAACTTCTCGGTGCCGCCGCCTTCCGCGACATCGAGGGCCAGCGTGTCCTGCCCGTTCAGCGTGGTGGAGACGGCGGGCACCGTCTGGATCCAGTCGCCCTTGTTGCCGGGCTCCAGCCCCATGCGCTTGAACTGTTCGATGATGTAGTTCGTCGTCAGGCGTTCCCCGAGGGTCCCGGGCTTGCGCCCGTCGTACTCGTCGGACGAGATCACGCGCAGGTGCGCCGCGAAGTCGTCGCCCGTGATCTCCGGGCTGAAGTCGTGATGCTCGTTGGCCACCGCGGGCATCGGAGGCGGGGGCGAGGTGGAGGCGCGGGCCGGTGCCGTCGAGGCGGCGGCCGGGGTCTTTTCTTCGTCGTGGGACTGGCAGGCCGCCAGCGTCAGGGCCGTGAGGCAGGCAAGGGCGAGGCGTCGCATCGGCGGAGGAGTTCCTTCGTGGCTCGTCGTCCAGCGAGTGTAGCGGGTGCGGGTGTCGCCCTGCCGGAGATGCTCGTCTAGCAGCAAATTTGCCAAATTCGTCAAATACTTCTGCCACTCGCTACGCCGAATCGGCAAATTCACAAAGTGCTGGCATTTGGTCCCATACACCGTTAGTTATAGGCGTCGGCGGACAGTTTCCCCTTCAGGGAATCCGATTCGGCGTAGGGACGAGGCGGGTGAGCAACCCGCGGGGAATGAGCGCGGGGGTGCGTGATGGTGTGGGTGCGAATCGAAGGGAACTGTACGGGCAGCGGTAGGGGCGTTGCCGGGAATGGCTCGCGGGTGACCGCGGCATTCCCGCCGATGCGGAACGCATGGGTTGCACATGGCAGGGAGATAACGGCATGAGTCGTCCTTCCGACGTTCACGGCCTGGAAGACTACGATCTGGTCACTCTCGGTGCGGCGCTCGGCCTCTGCGAGGTCGATCTGCTCACGCTGAGTCCGGCGCGACCTCGCGCCGCCATCGCATCCACGACCCACGAGGGCGTGACGTACCTGACCGCGCACATCGACTTCGACGTGCGCGGCTCGCTGACCGTTCCCGAAGACGCCTGCATGCTGGTCTACCTGCACGAGGCCGGCGAGCGCAGCTGGTGCCAGGGTGTCAGCGTCGAATCGGACATGGCGGTGACGCTGCTGCGCGGCACGCCCACCGATTTCATGTTCGAGCGCGGCACGCATCTCACCCTGGTGGTGGCACCGTACGCCCGCTTCCGTGCGCGCTTCCTCGCATCGGACCATGCGGATGTCGACATGGCCGCCCAGCGGCTGCGGCTGTTCTCGGTCCGGTCGGAGCACCTCCGGCGCGCCTACCGGCAGATCGCCGCACAGGTGCGGGAGCAGGGCGAACCGGCGATGGGGCCGATCGAAGACCTGCTCGACGAACACATCCGCGTCGCGCTCTCGTCGTCGTCGGAGGATCGACCGGTCGCATCGCGCGGACGCCGTGCCCATTACCAGGTCGTGCGACGGGCCGAGCGGTTCATGCGCGCGAACCTCCGCCGCGACATCTATTCGCTCGAGCTCTGCCAGGCGGCGGGCGCGAGCGAGCGTGGCCTTCGCTACGCCTTCGACGACCTGCTCGGCATCCCGCCGAACCGTTATCTGGCCATGCTTCGCCTGTGCACGGCGCATCGCAGCCTGGTCACGGCGGAAGCCGGCCGTCGGTCCGTGAAATCCGTCGCGCTGAGTTGCGGCATGTGGGATCTGTCCCGCTTCGCTGAGAAGTATCGCAGCGTGTTCGGCGAGCAGCCCCGCGAGACGTTGACCCGCAGCGCCGGGGCCGAGGACCTCGCCCCTGCCGAGGAATACGACGGCTGGTAGGCTCAGGCCCGTCATAGCCCGACACCGGACCCTTCCCGCCATGCCCGTGCCAAGGGGAGGGGAGGGTCCGCAGCAACTTATGGTTGCCTTCGGACATGCGGGGAGCGATGCTTTGCTCCACATGCCAAAACGACTCGATATAAGGCTCATCGCGCCTTCCGGCTACGCGGACGACCACGCGGCGCGTGAGCGCGGCGTCGAACGACTCCTGGCTGCCGGCCACACCGTGCACGGTACCGACGTCCTCGATCGGGTGATGCTGCGTTTCGCGGGCACCGACGCCGAACGCGCGGCCGACCTCAACCAGCTCGCGGACCCGGGCGTGCCGTTGCCGCATCTCGTCATGGCCACTTGCGGCGGTTATGGCGCGATCTCCCTGCTCGATCGCATCGACTTCGACGGCCTGGCCGCGCGGTTCCTCGACGAGTCGTGCGTGCTGGTCGGACACGGCGACTTCACGGTGCTGCAGTGCGCGCTCTACGCCCGCAGCGCGATCGGATCGCTTCACGGGCCCATGCTGGTCGCCGATTTCGGGGCCCCCTACCTGCGCGAGAACACGTGGCGGCATTTCTGGCATACGGTGCTCTCGCCGCGCACGGACATGAGCTGGACGTGCGCCGACGATCAGCGCGATCTCCTGGTGGAAGGCACGCTCTGGGGTGGCAATCTCTCCGCGTTGTGCAGTCTCGTCGGCACGTCGTACCTGCCGCGGATCGACGGCGGCATTCTCTTCGTCGAAGAAGTCGGCGAGCAGGCCTGGCGCATCGAACGCATGCTCTACGAGCTGAAACTCGCCGGGGTGCTGGAGCGGCAGCGCGCCATCGTGATCGGCGGGCTTGGCGGCCAGCGCGTCAGCGAATACGACAACGGCTACGACATCGATCACGCCCTGCAACGCTTCGGCAAGGCTTGCAATCTGCCGATCCTTCGCGGCCTCTCGTTCGGTCATGGCGGCGACAAATGGACGCTGCCGTTCGGCGCGCACGCCGTGCTCGAGTGCGTCGCGGGCACCGCCACGCTTTCCGCGTTCGACTACGCGTATGCCGGTGCGGCCAACGGCGGGCCCGTCGCGTCCGCCTGATTCGCTGGGGAGAACGAGGTACGAATGCGGCCCACGCGGGCCGCATCGTTCCTTTTCCTCAGGAAAGCGCCGTGACCTGCGTGGCGCCGATGACGCCGATGAAGACGATCGACAGCATCCAGAAGCGCGCCGGGTCACGCCAGACGCAGACGCCGAGGCACACGATGCCGAGCACGCACGATACGATGCCGGCCGCGGTCAGGCCGACCGCGACGAGCGACGGATCGCCACCGCCGGACGCGAGCAACATGGGTCGGAAAATCGCATACCAGGCCAGGACGAGGCAGGCACCGCCGACGATGCCGAGCAGCCAGTTGGCGGGATGGTTCTTCGGCAACATCTGGATGCCGAGGTAGATGGCGAGTACGACGACAGCGAAAACGACGAGCAATAAAGCCATGCGTTAACCCCTTGAAGTGTGTCGTGGCCCGCGGTCCCCACCGCTGGCCGTATCCCGAGCATGGACCATGGGGGCCGCGAGGTCATGCTGCGCCGCGCAAGCCACCGTTGGGAGATGCGACACGCATGGCAGGCGTTTCGTCGGGTCAGGCGCCGTTTCGTCGGAAGCGCCGTGATCCGCGGGATGACCGCGTCGTATGCTCCCGGCCACTCGAAGACGGAAGCTCCCCAGATGGCAAGCCTGAAGTTCGTGATCCGACTCGTCGTGGCATGGCTGGCCGCATGGTGCGTGCTCCTCGTCGCGCTCAATGCGATCGGCTGGGGCGAGCGGCTGCTGCCGTGGGTCTTCACGCTGTGGTTCGTCGGTCTGCTCGTCGCGCTCGCACGCGGCGCCACGCATCTGTATCGCGTACGCGTGCTCGCCGGGCGCATCGACGGGGAGACGGTGTCCAATCGGCAGCGCCGTCGCGTCGAGGTGCCTTATCCGGCGGACGAGGCGTTCGCCATCGTCGAGGCGGTGGTCCGCGAACTGCCCAACGTGCGCGATGTCGGCAGCACGCGCGGTGGCTTGCAGGTGAGGGCGGAGATTCCGCCCGACCTTCCGCAGAAGCAGCAGCGCGGGCGCCTGTCGAGGCTGTATTCGATCGTCGTCCGGAGCACGAAGGTGGTGGCCACCGTGACGCCCGGGGACGGTTCGAGCAGCGTCATGTACGTCTGCGAGCCCGACGGTGGCGCGTGGATCGACTGGTTCAATCCCGACGGTGGCGCGTCGCTCGAATACATCGAGACGCTGGTGCGCGCCACGACGCAGCGCCTCGCCGAGCGGCGCAACCGCGAACGCGACGACGTGCGCCAGAGCAAGATGGAGAAGGAGCTCACGGCCGCGCAGCTCGGTCTGCTGCAGGCGCAGGTCGAGCCGCATTTCCTGTACAACACGCTCGCCAGCGCGCAGGAGCTCGTGCGCACCGACCCGGCACGTGCCGACCGCATGCTCGGTCACCTCATCGATTACCTGCGCCGTTCGCTGCCGCGCACGGACGGTTCGTTGTCCACGCTGGGCGAGGAGCTCGAACGCTCGACGGCCTGGCTGGAGATCATGCAGCTGCGGATGGGCGAGCGCCTGACGATCCATGTCGACGTTCCGGCGCACGCGCAGAACGTGCCGATGCCGTCGATGATGCTGCAGACGCTCGTCGAGAATGCGATCAAGCACGGTCTCGAGCCGAAGCCTGGCGGTGGCGGCGTCTGGATCCGCGCGGGCGTCGACGGGGCGGGCCTGTCGCTCACGGTGGCCGACGATGGACTCGGCTTCCGCAGCGACGGCGCGGGCACCGGCATCGGCCTGAAGAACCTGCGCGAACGACTGCGGCTGATGTACGGGAGCGCGGCGACGTTCTCCATCGGCAACAATTTTCCGAACGGTGTCGCGGCGACGATCACGTTGCCCGCGACGGGAGTGGCCGACCATGCCTAAGTGCATCGTTGCCGAAGACGAGAAGCTGCTCGCCGCGGCGCTCCAGCGCGAACTCGCACAGGCGTGGCCGGACCTCGAGGTGGCCGAGGTGGCCGAGGACGGCGGCGCGGCGCTGGAGGCCATCGCCACCCATCGTCCGGATGTCGCGTTCCTCGACATCCGCATGCCGGGCCTGACGGGCATGGAGGTCGCCGCGGCGGCGGCCGACATCAGCCCGGCGACGCTGGTGGTGTTCATCACGGCGTACGACCAGTACGCCGTCGACGCCTTCGAGCGCGGGGCGGTGGACTATCTGCTCAAGCCGGTGACGCAGGATCGCCTCGCGCAGACGGTGACCCGCCTGCGCGGACGCCTCGCCGACGCGGCGCGCCATGCGGGCCGCACGGCGCAGCTGGCCAGGGACCTCGGGCCGCGCTTCGATACGTCGCCCGATGAGCCGCTGACCTGGGTGACCGCGAGCGCGGGCAGGGCGACGCGCCTGATCCTCGTGGAGGACGTGATCTATTTCCGCGCGGACAACAAGTACACGCTCGTCGCGACGGCCGACGGCGACGCGCTGCTGACGCGGCCCATCCGGGACCTGCTTCGTCAGCTCGATCCGCGGATCTTCCGCCAGATCCACCGCTCCACGATCGTCAATCTGCGTCAGGTCGCATCCGTCGAACGCGACGACACCGGCAAGGGCTGCCTGCACCTGCGCGGCCGCCCGGAAACCCTGGGCGTCAGCCAGCCCTTCATGACCATCTTCCGGGCCATGTAGGCGAGGAGTCCACCATGCGTCTGTTCCTCTCCATCATCTACTGCTTCCTGAACCTCGCCGGCTGCACGGACGCAGGCAACCGCACGCTCACCGCGAGCGCTCGCGAGAACGGCACCGTCACGCTGGAAAGCCGCACCGAGGTACGGATGGGGCGCGCGCGCTTCGCCTGCGAGGCGAGCCGCGCCGATCGCTGCTGGTACACCGTGTTCGACGCGGGCAGGGAAGTACGCGCGTTCTCGCTGGCGGCACGGGAGGAACGCCTCGTCGACGGACTGCCGCCCGGGTTTACCCTGTGCGTGACGACGAACGCCGACAAGGTGACGAAAGACTGCAAGCCCGCGTGAGCGCCTGACGCGCGCTCCTACCCGAAGGCAGGAGCGCGCTTACGGTTACGGTGTGTTCCGCGGCACCACCGTGTAGACGATCTTCGACGGATGCGCCGCGTCGTGATGCACCACGTTGTGCGCGACCACGCCCTTGGCTTCGTCGTAATTGTTGCCGCCGGTGTTGAGGTTGCGGTCGAAGCGCGGGAAGTTGCTGCTCGTCACCGCCACGCGCAGCTTGTGGCCGGCGGCGAAGAAGTTGCTGGTGTCGATCGGCTGGAACGTGACCTTGTAGGTCTCGCCGTCCTTCATCCACACCGGCGGCTTCCCGTAGCCGTCGCGATAGCGCATGCGCTGGATGTTCTCCGTGATGTTGTACGCCTTGCCGTCCGGGTACACGTCCATCACCTTGAAGGTGAAGTCGGTGTCCTTCGCGTCCGACGAGACATACAACGTCACCGTGATCGGCCCGCTGACCTCGGTGCCCTCCTTGAAGGGTTCGGAGTCGTACACGAGGATGTCGTTGCGCGTGAGCTGCGGATTCTGGTCGAACGAGCCGAACTTCACCGCGGTGCCCTGGCAGCAACCGCCGCCGCCCAGCGTGGTGACCGGATTGGCGGGATCGTAGAGGAAGCTGTCCGGCTGGTCGGTGTCGGCCGGCTTTTCGGCCAGCTTGCCGTCGCCGTAGAGCGTGTTCGCCTTGCCGCCACTGGTGAAGTAGAGCTCGCGCGTGATGGCGCCGACCGGCGGCCACGTGGGCGAGTTACGCCACTTGTTCTCGCCCATCACGTAGTACATCACCTTGGGCTGCTTGTCGACGACCGGGCTGTCCACGCCCTTGAGGAACTTGTCGAACCAGCCGAACACGAGGCCCTCGTAGTCGAACCGGGCATCGCCCACGTCGAGATCTCCGATCATGGTGTGCTCGGTGGCGCGGGTGAACGCGCAGTGCAGCACCGGCGCGATCACGGCGTATTGCTGATCGGCGACGGCTTTGGACGCGGTCTCGCGAACGTGGTTGTAAGCCGCGAGGTTCGGCGACACCGAGACATCGAACCAGCTCATGAACCACAGGCCCGGCTTGTCGATCTTCATGTTCTCGTGCCACAGGCCGCCCTTGTACCAGTTCGGACTGTTCGGCGTGCGCGCGATCATGTTGCCGCCCGTCGGCACGTCCATGGCATCGGCGAAGATGCCCTTCGGGCCGTCGATCGCCTTCATGATGTCCTTCTCGGGCAGCGTCCAGAACGCCTTGTCCCAGTCGACCGGCGGCATGGCGGCGGCGAGATCGAACGCCTTCGACGCGCGGATCAGGTCCGCCTGCGACGTGCCTGGCGGGAACATCGGACGCACCTGGTTCTGCTCGCCGTAGAGCCACGAGATGAAGAGCATCTGCACGGCACCGCCGCGATACCAGTTGCCCTGCTCGTAATACGGGCCGACCTTGCCGACGCCGGCACCGAAGCCCTGCACGTTGAACGTGGCAAGGCCGGGCTCGTTCTCGGCGACGACGGCCATCTGCCATTCGGCGGTGGACGAACAGCCCGTGGTGCCGACCTTGCCGTTGGACCATGGCTGCGAGGTCATCCAGCGCACGGCGTCGACACCGTCGCTGAGCGGCGCGCCGAGGATCTCGTAATTGCCTTCGGAGAAGAAGTGGCCGCGCTCGTTCATGTCGACATACGCGTAGCCGCGCTTCACCGCGGCGAGCTGCCGGCTCATGTCGCGCGGCGCGCCGAGCTTCACGTCCCAGAAGTTGAAGTTGTACGGCGTGCGCACGAAGATCGTCGGTACCTTGCCGCCGGCGTTCTTCGGCCGGTAGACGTCGGCCGCCATGCGCTTGCCGTCGCGCATCTTCACCATCACCTTGCGATCGATGATCGCGACGTCCTCGAGCTGGCGCTCGATGTCGTTGCGCTTGTCGACCATGGCCTTCTGCTCGGGCGTCAGCGTCGTCTGCTGCGCGGCGACGGGGCCGGCGGCGAGCGCCAGGAAGAACGTGGCGACGCCGACCGACAACGCGGTCCTGGCATCGTGGAGGGCAGGGCGCTTCGATCGCATCGGCAGGCTCGTTTTTTCAGGGACGGTTCATCGAGTCTGGCAAATCGATCGGGGCAGGACAATGCATGACTTCCGGCACGGTGTCTTGTCCATCTGTCGGCAGCGTGCGTGGCGCTTTCAATCCGGAAGGCGCCACGGGCGCTAAGATGCATCGTTGGCAAAGGGGACCAGACGCATGGCGTCGACCGAGACATTCAAGTTCATCCTGATCCTGCTGGTGGCGATCCTCGCCCTCGAGCTGATCGCGAGACGGCTGCGCCTTCCGTCCGCGGCCGCGCTGTTGGCCGGTGGCATCGCCATCGCGTTCCTGCCGGGTATCCCGGAAGTGAGCTTCGATCCCGAGCTGGTGCTGACGGTGTTCCTGCCGCCGCTGCTCATGGATGGGGCGTTCTATACCGTGTGGTCCGAATTCCGCAAATACCTCGGCGGCATCCTCTGGCTCGCCGTGGGCGCCGTGGTCTTCACGACCTTCGTCGTGGGCGTGACGGTGCACTGGGTGTTGCCGTCGCTGCCGTGGGCCGCGTGCTTCGCGCTGGGCGCCGTGGTATCGCCGCCGGACGCGGTCGCGGCGAAGGCGGTGCTGGGCAAGGTGCGCCTGCCGCGGCGCCTGCTCGTGCTGCTCGAAGGCGAGAGCCTGCTCAACGACGCGACCGGCCTGGTGCTCTTCCGCTTCGCGGTCGCGGCCGCGCTCACCGGCGCCTTCAGCACGCAGGCCGCCGTGCTGAGCTTCGCGGGGCTCGCCGTCGGCGGCATCGTCGTCGGTCTCGTGGTGGGCGGATTGCTCGTTTTCGCCCTGCGCTACATCGACCACGTGTTCCTGGCGATCACCGCGTCGTGCCTGTCGCCGTGGGCCGCGTATATCGGCGGCGAATCGCTGCACGTCTCGGGCGTGATGTCGGTGGTCGCCTGCGGCATCGTGTTCGGCTGGTACCAGCACGACGTGTTCACGGCGAACATCCGCGTGCGCAGCACGGCGTTCTGGGAGGTCATGATCTTCCTGCTCGAAGCGCTGGTCTTCATCCTGATCGGGTTCTCGCTGCGTGGCGTCGTCGAGCGTCTCGGTGGCCTGGGCAACGCCATCGACTCCCTTGGCGTCCCCCTGCTGGCCGTGCTCGCCGCCGTGATCCTCTCGCGATTCTTCTGGATCTACGCCACGGATTACCTGCGCGTGCCGCTCGGGCGCCTGGTCGGCAGGCATCCCGCGCCGCCCTCGCCGAAGGCGTCGTTCCTGCTCAGCTGGGCCGGCATGCGAGGCGTGGTGACGCTGGCGATCGCCCTGTCCTTGCCCGAAGCGGTGCCCGGTCGCGACCTCACGCTTGCCGCCGCCTTCGCGGTGATCCTCGTCACCGTCGTGGTGCAGGGCGGGACGATCGCGCCGGTGATCCGCTGGCTGGGCCTCGATCGCGTGGAGCGCTCGGCGTCGGAACACCTCACCGAGGCGCAGGCGCTCGTGCTCGTCGACGCCGCGCAACTCGAAGCCGTCAAGGCGCGTGCCTACGACGAGACGGGTGCGCTCATCCACCCGCGCCTGCTCGAGCAATACACGTACCGGGTATCGATCGCGGAGCGCTACGCGAAGGCGCCGGAAACGCTCGGCACCGGTCGCATGGACCACTACGACGTGGTGCTGGCCGCCATCGCCGCCGGCCGTGCGGAACTGCTGCGCCTGCATCGCTCCGGGCGCATCCACGACGAACTCCTGCACTATCTCGAGCGCGATCTCGATTTCCAGCAGATCGAAGCCGAGAACGACCGGCAGAGCCCTCCCTGACGGCATCACGGATACCCGAACCATGACGACGTGCGTCGCCCTGCGCCACATCCATTTCGAAGACCTGGGCTACATCGAGCCGCTGCTGCGCGAGCGCGGCTACGACATCCGCTACGTCGACGCGCCGGTGGCGAACCTGGCCGCGCTCGACCCGCTCGCCGACGACCTCATGGTCGTGCTCGGCGGTCCGGTCGGCGTGTACGACGACGACACGTATCCGTTCCTGCGCGCGGAGATCGACCTCATCCGGCGGCGCCTCGCCGCGGGCAAGCCGATCCTGGGCCTGTGCCTCGGCGCGCAGCTGATCGCCAGCGCGCTCGGGGCGAAGGTGTATGCGCTCGGCGTCAAGGAGATCGGTTTCGGCCCGCTCACGTTGACCGATGCCGGGCGCGCGTCGCCGCTCGCCGCGGTGGGCACCGCGCCGGTGCTGCACTGGCATGGCGACCAGTTCGACATCCCGGAGGGGATGCGCCATCTCGCGAGCACGCCGGTCGGCGCGAACCAGGCGTTCGGCGATGGCAAGGGCGTCCTTGGCCTGCAGTTCCATCTCGAGGCCGACCTCGCGCAGATCGAGCGCTGGCTCGTCGGCCACGCGTCGGAACTCGCGCAGGCCGGCATCGATCCGCGCACCCTCCGCGCGCAGGCGGCCGACGCGGCGGCGCTTCCCGACACCTGTCGCGCCGTCGTCGCGGCGTGGCTCGACGAAGCGTATGCATGAGTGGAAGGCCCGGCCGAGCCAGCCGGATCCTTGAATAAGAGCTGGCGTTATTCAAGGATCTCGCTCCGCCGATCGGGCCGCGTGGGCCTCTTGGTTCTCCCCGCGTCATCAGCAGGCAGATGATGTAGCTTGGTTCCATGTGCGGCCGCTACGCCACCTTCGGACCTGCCAGCCTCAGTCGGGAGGCGCGGATGGTGCTGGAAGAGCTCGAGGTCGACATCATCAGCGAGATCAACCAGCGCGAGCCGGCGTACAACATCGCGCCGACGGCGCGCGGTCTGGTGTTGGGCCACGCGACCGGCGGGTTCGAGACGAAGCTCTATCGGTGGGGTCTCGTGCCCTCTTGGGCGAAGGACGCGAAGGGCGGCGCGAAGCTGTTCAACGCGCGCTCGGAAACGGTGGCGACGACGCCGTCGTTCCGCAACGCGTTCCGCAAGCGTCGTTGCCTGGTCCCGGCATCCGGCTACTTCGAATGGCGCGCGGAGGACGGCGCCAAGCAGCCGTACTTCCTGCACCACCCGGAGGGTCACCTGATGATGTTCGCGGGCCTGTGGGAGGGCTGGCGCGCGTCGCCCGACGACGACTGGCTGCACACGTACACCATCGTCACCGGCGAGCCGGGCAAGGTCTCGGCCGACATCCACCAGCGCCAGCCGGTGATCCTGCCGCCGGACCTCTGGCGTGTGTGGATGACCGGCGCGCCCGACGAGGCGTCGGCCGTGCTGGCCGCCGTGCCCGAGGCCGAGCTGACCTACCACCCGGTCACGAAGGCCGTGAACTCCTCGAGGAACCAGGACTCCGGACTGGTCGAACCGATCGGACGGGACCGACCGGCCTGACCGTCGCCTCGTAGTCGACCTCGTCGGCGCGGAAGAGCGCTTCCCAGTCGTCGTCGCGCGGCACCCGATAGGGATCCGGCGGCATCTGCCGGCGGATGTGCGCGGCATGGTGCTTCGCGTACGCCTCGACGCTGCGCTCGAGCGCGACGGCGACCTTCGCCCGGGTCGGGCGCCAGCACGCCGGGCCGTACAGCCAGACCAGTTCCCAGCGTGGTCCGGTCTCCTGCGCGAGGCGGCGCAATCGTGCGAACGGGCGTCCGCGGCGCGACAGCCGGGCTTCGTATCCATACCCGTAGTTCGACCAGACGACGTGGCCTTCGGGTACTCCGCGTGCTGGTTTCATGGCATGCCCCCTTCGACATGGGCGGAGCATGGCGGTGCCGGGTCTCAGGGCCTTGGATCAGGTTTCCTGACGATCGCGCGAACGGTGGTGGCGGCCCTCCCGGCCCGCGTAGAGATCGCCGTCCGCGCGGGCGATCACGGTATCCACGGCCTCGCCGGGTTCGCTGACCGTGCCGCCGATGCTGAGCGCGATCTCCGCGATCGCGGCTTCCTCTTCGATCATGGCGCGTGTCTCGCCGAGTCTCGCGGGATCGTCGATCACCATCAGGAATTCGTCGCCGCCGAGACGCACCACGGCATCGCGCTCGGCGGCGCAACGATGGAGCAGGCCGACGGTGGCGACGAGGATCTCGTCGCCGCGCTGGTGCCCGAACGTGTCGTTGATGGCCTTGAAGTGGTTCAGGTCGATGACGATGCACGCCCAGGGGCGATGCGCCTTCACGCGTTGCTCCAGCCGTTCCAGGTAACGCCGGTTGAAGGCCCGGGTGAGGGGATCCTTCGTCGACCATTCCACCAGCAGCTGTTCGTAGCGGTGCTGTTCCGTGACGTCCTGCGCGTGGCCCAGGACGTAGGACTCGTCGACATCCTTCTCCACCGCGTTCTGGTAGCGCCAGTACCGCAACCCGCCGTCGGAGCCGATCAGCTCGAGCAGGCCGCGATCGATGCCTTCGCGCTGGATGCGTTCCAGGTACGCCTCGAACGCCGGTCGTCGCGCGGGCATCATGAACTCGGCGAGGTTGCGCCCGAGCATGGCGCTGATGTCGAAGCCGAGCGACGCCGCGGCGGCCGGATTGATCGACAGGAGGGTGCCGTCGAAGTCGTGCGTGCAGATGAGACCGAGCGAAAGCTCGAAGATCTGCCGGAAACGCCTCTCGCTCGACTGCAGCGCCTCGATCGCGCGGCGACGGTCGGTGACGTCCTGGAAGGCGCCGGCGAGACGGACGGGCACGTC
Source organism: Luteibacter sp. 3190 (assembly GCF_031456385.1). Taxonomy (NCBI): domain Bacteria; kingdom Pseudomonadati; phylum Pseudomonadota; class Gammaproteobacteria; order Lysobacterales; family Rhodanobacteraceae; genus Luteibacter; species Luteibacter sp. 3190. Next base: position 625,038 of record NZ_JAVDUO010000001.1, read on the forward strand.
GTTTTCCCGCTCCAGCGCGCCCACCGTGCGCACCCAGATGGGGCGTCCCTTAGCGGTGACGAAGGGCAGCTCGAGGTCCCACGGCGTGTCGTGCAGTATCGCGGCGTCGATCGCCTGCCTGAGCACTTCGCGCGCGTCGGGCGGGTAGTAGGTGAGCGCATCCTCGAGGCGAGGATCGACGTCCGGCGGGAGGTCGTGGATCACATAGGTCTGTTCCGACCAGCGCAGGTCGCCGTTGCGCAGGTCGAGCTCCCATCCGCCGATGCCGGCGACGCGGCCGGTGCGCTGGAGGAACTGCTGGCTGCCGCGCAGTTCGGCTTCCAGGGCCTGCGAGACCTGCGCCAGCCGCCGCGCCTCGGCGGCATCCTGTTCGGCGGATTCGCGTCGTTCGAGCAGTTCCCGGCGGCGTTCCAGTGCGACGGATGCGGCTTCCGCGAGATGGGCGAGGGCTTCCAGTTGCTGCGGCGTGAGTTGCCGCGGCTCCTTGTCCAGCACGCAGAGCGCGCCGAGCGTCACGCCATCCGCGGTCTGCACCGGGAAGCCCGTGTACGCGCGGACATCCGGCGCGCCCGTGACGAACGGATTGTCTTCGAAGCGCGGGTCCTTCGTGGCGTCGTGCACCTCCAGCGGGCCCGACGCCGCGACGACGTGCTGGCAGAACGAATACTCGCGAGGCGTCTCGTGCACTCCAGGCAGCCCGACGTTCGCCTTGAACCACTGGCGGTTTTCGTCGATCAGGCTGAGCAGGGACATGGGCATCCCGGTGACGGCCGCGGCGGCGAGTACGAGGGCATCGAACATGTCCTCGGGCGCGCTATCCAGCACCCGGAGTGCGCGGAGCCGGGCGAGGCGGGCCTGCTCGTCGATCGGAGTCATGACTGGGTACGTCGCTCCCTCTCGTGATGGGCGAAGCTTGCATGCGCCGGAAGCGAGGTCAAGCGCGATTCCTTCACGATTTGCACATGCGTGCCGGTGCGATAAATCGGGCGCAACGCATGCGTCATGCGCCACCGGTTTCCGTAGGGGGGGAACTTTGGGCCGACCCGCACCAGCAAGCATCCATCCGGTTCTCGACGGCGCGTGGTCGGGCACGCGACTCGACGCGCTGGCGGCGCTGCCGCAGGCCGTCGTCCTGGCGGACCGGGAGGGCCGGATCGTCTTCGCGAACGCCGCCGCCGACGCGATCCTCGGCCGCGTCCGCCGCGGCGCCGGCATCGACGACTACAGTTCCATGCACGGCATCTTCACGCTCGAGGGCCGGCCTTTTCCCACGACCGATCTGCCGCTGTCCCGCGCCATCCTGCGTCGCGAGACCACCCGCGATGTGATGATGAAGGTGCGCCGCAGCGACGGCGAATCGATCTGGATTTCGGTGTCCGGGCAGCCCCTCCTCGACAAGGACGGTGCGCTGGTCGGCGGCGTCGTGCTGTTCGAGGCGGTGACGGAGGAACCGCGCACCGTGCAGCCCGCCCGGGCGGTGTCGAGCCACTCGTCAGGAACCCACCTCCGGCGGAGCAGGGTCCTGTCCAGCCCCTGATGGCCATCGCGTTAGACTTGGCGCCGCCGATCCATCAGCAAGCCGCCATGCACGAAAGCGACCCGACCGAACGCAACGACGACGCGCCGACGTCCGTCCCGGATGAAGCCCCTGCGCGCGCGCCGGATGACGGCGAGCCACCACGGCCGCGCCGCCCGGACGTGCCGGGCGGTCCGCTGATCCGGAAGGGCCGGTTGCGCTCGGGGCAGTAGCGTCTTCAGCGGATATCGAGCGCCGGGAAACCCTTGACCAGGTCGTCGATGGCCTTGATCTGCTTGAGGAACGGCTCGAGCTTGTCCAGCGGGAGCGCACTCGGGCCGTCGCAGCGGGCGTGGTCGGGATCTTCGTGGGCTTCGAGGAACAGGCCGGCCAGACCGACCGCCATGCCGGCGCGGGCGAGCTCGGCCACCTGACGGCGGCGGCCGCCGCTCGCCGAGCTGGTGGACTCGCGCCGCTGCAGGCTGTGGGTGACGTCGAAGATCACCGGGCAGTTGTCGCTGCCTTCGATCATCTCGCGGAACCCGAGCATGTCGACGACGAGGTTGTCGTAGCCGAACTGCGTCCCGCGCTCGCAGAGGATGATGCGGTCGTTGCCGGACTCGCGGATCTTCTCCGTCATCAGGCGCGTCTGGCCCGGGCTCATGAACTGCGGCTTCTTCACGTTGACGACGCGGCCCGTCTTCGCGATGGCGACCACGAGGTCCGTCTGGCGGGCGAGGAACGCCGGCACCTGCAGCACGTCCACGATCTCCGCCGCCACGGCCGCCTGGTCGATCTCGTGGATGTCCGTGATGATCGGCACGCCGAACTCGCCCTTCACGCGCTCGAAGATGCGCATGCCTTCCTCGAGTCCGACCCCGCGGAACGAGTGGATCGACGAGCGGTTCGCCTTGTCGAAACTCGCCTTGAAGACGTACGGGATGCCCAGCCGTCCCGTCACGTCGACGTAGTGCGCGACGGCGCGCAGGGTCGAGTCGAGGTCTTCCAGTACGTTGATGCCGCCGAAGAGCACGAAGGGCAGGGCGTTGCCGACGTCGACGCCGGGGGTGATGGTGATGTTCATCGCTTAGCGTTCCGGATGCGCGGGTAATGACAAAAAGCATAGCATTCGTCCGCGTCGCGCCGCTGCGACCGGCCGTCCCCGGCGCGCATCTACAAAACCGGTGTCTTCCGCGCAATAGGGTGGAGAACGGGTTGCCTACCCTTCGCGGATGTCCCCGGAGGAGCCCGCCATGAGCACGTCGCTGACCGGTTACAGCCTGCTTCGCGATCCCCGCTTCAACCGCGGCACGGCGTTCCCGCTGGAAGAACGCAGGGCGCTGGGTATCGAGGGCCTGTTGCCTCCCGCGCCCAGTTCGCTGGAACACCAGATCGCACGCATCCACCTCGAGCTGTCGCGTCTCGAGACCGACCTGCTCAAGTACCTGTTGCTGTCCGACCTGCAGGCGCGCAACGAGACACTCTACTACGCGGTGCTGATGTCGGATCCCGCGGCGTTCATGCCGATCGTCTACACGCCGACCGTCGGCGAGGCGTGCCAGAAATTCGATCACATCTTTCGCGCGGCCCGCGGCGTCTACCTTCCCATCAGCGCGAAGGGCCGCCTGAACGAGCTGCTGTCGCACTGGCCGGTGAAGGACGTGCGTTTCATCGTCGTCACCGATGGCGAGCGCATCCTGGGCCTGGGCGACCTCGGCGTCGGCGGGATGGGCATTCCGATCGGCAAGCTGTCGCTCTACACGGCGTGCGCGGGTGTGCCGCCGGAGGTCTGCCTGCCCGTGACGCTCGACGTGGGCACCAACAACACGACCCTGCGCGAGGATCCGCTCTACCTTGGCCTCCGCCAGGATCGCGTGCGCGGCGAGGCCTACCACGCCTTCATCGACGAGTTCGTCGACGCCGTGCAGGAGCGCTTCCCGAACTGCTGCATCCAGTGGGAGGATTTCGCCAACATCAACGCCGTGCCGATCCTCGCGCGCTTCCGCGACAAGGTATGCACCTATAACGACGACATCCAGGGCACCGCCGCCATCGCGCTGGCAGGCATCCTCGGCGCCATCCGGATCACCGGGCAGAAGCTGGTGGATCAGCGTGTCCTGTTCCTCGGCGCGGGTTCCGCCGCGACGGGCATCGCGGAGATCGTGTCGCTGGCGATGACGCAGGAAGGGATGGACGCCGCCGCCGCCCGCGCGAGGAACGTGCTGTTCGACGTCAACGGCCTCGTCACGACGGCGCGGAAGGACATCGCGGACTTCCAGCGCGCGTTCGCCATCGACCACGTGCCCGTCGACGACTTCGCGGAGGCGGTGCGGGCCATCCGGCCCACGGTGATCATCGGCGTCAGCGCCGTGCCGAAACTCTTCAACCGCGCCGTGATCGAGGCGATGAGCGACGTCAACGAACGGCCGGTCATCTTTCCGTATTCCAATCCGACGTCACGCTCGGAATGCACGGCCGAGGAGGCCTACCGTTGGTCGCAGGGGAAGGCGGTGTTCGCCAGCGGCAGCCCCTTCCCGCCGGTGACCGTCGATGGCGTGGAGTTCGTCCCGGGGCAGGGCAACAACGTCTACATCTTTCCGGCGATGGGCATGGCGGTGTACGCGACCCGAGCACGTCGCGTGACGCAGGACATGTTCATCGTCGCCGCGCGCGCCGTCGCGTCGCAGGTATCCGACGACGACCTCGCCAGGGGACTCATCTACCCGCCGCAGAGCAACATCTTCGACGCCTCGCTCGAGGTGGCGGTGAAGGTCGCGGAGTACGTCTTCGACCACGGGCTCGCCGGCGTCGAGCGGTTCGACGATATCCGTGAGGCGATCGCCGGCATGGCCTACAAAGCGGAATACCGCTGACGATGGCCGACGATCGCGTCGCCGTGCATGTGCTGTCCCGTGCCGGCGACCTCTTCCAGGCATCCGGCGCCGACACGGCGCATGCGTTGCGGCACGTCCGCGAGGCGTCGTCGCGGCTGGGCATCGACAGTGACGTGATGATCACGATGGAGAACATCGTCGTGACGGTGGAACAGGGCGATCGTTTCGCCACCCGGGTCGGTCCGCGGCTCGCGCCGCCGGGCGTGGACATGGGGCGACTGATCGCGTTGCGTGCCGCCATCGCCGAGATCGTGCCCGGTACGTCGCCCGCCGCGTTCGACGCGAGCCTCGATCGCGTGGACCATTCGCCGCGTTATCCCGGCTGGCTCGTGGTACTCGGCATGGCGACGACCGCCGCCGCGCTTGCGCGGCTCTTCGGCGCCACCTGGACGGTCGTCGCCGCGTCCTTCGTGGCGGGGCTGGTGAACCTGCTCCTGCGGACGCGGCTGGGCAAATACGGCATGAACGGCATCGCCGTCGCCGCGATCACCGCGTTCGTCAGCGGCGTGGCGGGCGTCCTCGTATTGAAGCCGTTTCCTGGCGTGTCGCCCGTGCTGTGCCTGACGGCGGCGGGGATGATCCTCGTTCCCGGCGTGCCGCTGATCAACGGGGTGCGCGATCTGGTGACCGGCCACGCGGCCAACGGCATCAGCCGTCTTGCGACGGGCGTCGCCACGTTGATGGCGATCGGCCTCGCGCTGCTGGCCGCGGCGGCATCTACCGGGGGAACGCTGCCCGTCGACGCCTCGCCGATCGCGCTCGGTCTTGCGGAAGACGTCGCGTTCGCCGGCGTCGCGGCGCTCGGCTTCGCGCTCCTGTTCAACGTGCCGACGCATGCCATCTGGATCTGCGTCGTCTGCGGCATGGCCAGCCATGGGCTGCGCACGGCGTTGCAACACGCCGGCCTCGATCTCGCCGCGGCGTCGCTCGCCGGCACGCTGGCCGCCGGAGCGATCGCTCGCGTCGCGACGCGCCGCATCGCCGCCCCGGCCGTGGCGTTCGCCTTCGCGGGCACGGTGGCGCTGATTCCGGGCTCTTACGGCTTCCGTACGGCGGTGGGAGCGATCGAAATCATGCGGGCGGGCGGGGCGGCGACGCCCGGACTCCTCGCCACCACGGTATCGCTCGCGATCACCACCCTCGTCGTGACGCTCGCGATCGCGACAGGTCTCTGCGTGGCACTGGCCGGCGAGTCCGCCCATCGACACGGTCGCACGCCAAGCTTGCCATGACAGCCTTTCGGTGGTCTGATCGAAAGGCAACCGATCGATGTCGCCGTCCGTACCAGGGAGAGTGTCATGCGCGCAGTCCTGATCGTCAGCCTCGTCCTCGCCACCGGCATCGCCAACGCGGCGACACCCCAACCGATCACGCGCGCCACGCCGCGTGCCGGCTTCGGCACGCGACAGAACAGCGTCGAGTTCTCGCAGTGCCTGCTCGATACGGTCAGGCCGACCTACCCGGCGACCCGCGTGGAGCAAACGAAGAATGGCTTGCTGATCACGGTGGCGAGCGCCGCGCAGGTCGCTGCGATCGTCGCGGTCGGCGATTACATGGAAGGTAACGGCGCGGCCGTCACCGTGCGCTCGCCCGGCGCGCGGCAACCCGAGAAGGACCCTGTCTACAAGGCCGCGCTGGGCTGCGCCTGACCGTCGCCCGTCAGATGCCGCCGTACCACTCGTAACCGCGATCTTCCCAGTAGCCGCCCTTGCCGCCGAAGAAGGCCGCGAACGAATCGACGACCTCGATGCGCATGAGGTACTTCGCCTGCTTGTAACCCAGCTGGCGCTCGACACGGAGGCGCAGCGGCGCGCCGTGGGCGACCGGCAGGTCGTTGCCGTTCATGCCGTAGGCGAGGATGGTCTGCGGGTGGTACGCGTCGACCAGGTCGATGCTTTCGTAATAGCGGCCGCTGCCGTCCAGCGTCTGTTCGAGTTCGTCGGCGCAGTGGAACACCACGTAGCGCGCGCCCGGCTTGAGACCCGCCACGTCGAGGATGCGTCCCAGCGGCACGCCCTGCCACTTGCCGATGGCGCTCCAGCCTTCGACGCAATCGTGGCGGGTGATCTGCGTGCGCGACGCAAAACGCTTCAGCTCCGCGAGCGAAATGCTCTGCGGACGCTGCACCAGGCCGTCGACCTTGAGGCGCCAGTCGGCGAAGTGGTTCTCGAGCAGGCTGGCGTATTCGTCCGAATCAGGCATCTGCGTGCCGTTGGCACGGAAGACGGGCGAGAGGTCGGCTTCCGTGTATTCCTTCGCCAGAGCATGCCGGCCCTGCAACGCGCGCTGCGCGCGCAGGGTGAGCTTCTCCGTTTCGCGCAACAGCGCGTCGAAACTGCCGCCCTGCGCGAGCCGGTCGCAGGAGGCGAGGGCGAGGGCGCTGCCACCGAGCGCGAGGCTCCGGAGGAACCGGCGGCGTGAGTTGTCGAGCGTCATGGCGACGTGTCCTCGTCGGTGATGGCGTAGCGCCCGGTGATCATCGAGCGCAGGTTGTTCCACAGGCCCGACAGGATGACCATCGCTACATGGACGACCACGAAGGCCACCAGCAGCGACGCCGTGATGAAATGGATCGACCGCGCGGACGGTCGGCCGCCGAAGAGCCCGGGCAGGAAGGGAAACACCGCGTCGACACCGGGCGACATCGTCAGGCCCGTGAGCACCATCAGCGGTAGCAGCACGAACGCCACCGCCATGTAACTCAGCTTCTGCAACGCGTTGTAGCGGCGCGCCTCCTCGCCATGCGCGAAACGCAGGCGCGCATGGTCGACGATCTCGCGCCAGAGGTGACGCGGCGACAACTGATCGCGATCGGGCAGCAGGTCGCGACGGAAGTGACCGCGCAGGAGGCCGTGGCCGAGGTAGATCAGGCCGTTGAAGAACAGGAGCCACGCGAAGAAGAAATGCCAGCGGCGGCCCGCGCCGAGGTCGTGGTACGAGGGGATCGTGATCCATGTCGGGAACGCGCGCGCGGTGGGGCTGCCGTCTTCGTTCGACACGCCGAGCACGCCCGTCGTATCGATGCGCAGGGGGCCGGCGCGGAGGAAACCGTGCAAGGTGTCGCCATCCGCCCGATTGCCGATCTCGAAGAAGGCGTGGTCGGCGTCGGCACCGTACTGGCCCCAGTAGAGCCGGGGATGGGCGTTGAAGATCTGCAGGCCGCTGAGCAGCAGGAACGACAGGCACGTGACGTTGAGCCAGTGCGTCAGGCGCACGACGAGCGAATGGCGCCGGATCAGGCGACGGCGCGGCGCGACGGGGGTGTCGTTGCCGGCTTTGGCGCCGGCGAGGACGGGCGTGGTCATCGAAACACTCCATGCGCCGGCCAGCGCGGGGCTGGCCGGCGCTCGGGCCTTACATGGGCGGCACGACGCCGTTCTTGCCGATGATCAGCTGGTTCGAGGTCAGGCTGCCGTCGGCGGCCTTTTCAGCGCTGACAAAGACGACAGTGCCCGGCTTGACGTCCGCCACGGTGGCCGGCGCCAGCGTCACGACGGGCGTCCCGTTGGGGATGGCGATCTTCTTGTCCTGGCCGTGGTAGTTCACGGTCACGGTGCTCCCGTCGACCGACTTCACCGAGTCGGCCACCGTGGCATTCGTCATCGTGCTGTGCGGCTTCAGGTCCCACGGGTAGCTGCCTTCGCCGAGGCCCTTCAGCTGCGGGGGGAGGATCAGCACTTCCAGCGCGCCGTCGCCGCCTTCCGACTTCGGCATCGAGGCGATGCCCACGAAGTCGCCCTGCTTGATGTCGCCGATGCTCGCCTTCGCGACGCCCGAGAGCTTGTAGCCCTCGACGAGGGTGATCGTCACGTCCTTGCCTTCGCGCGACTTCACCTGCAGGTGGTCGCCGGACAGGGCGGTGACCGTGCCGCGAACGCGGACCTTCTCGGCGCCGTTATCGGCGAAGGCGGGCGACACGGCGCCGGCGACGAGCGCGGCGGTCGCGCCGAGGATGAACAGCTTGGAGCGGTGGGACATCGGAGGTTCCTTTGCGACAGCCGTCGCGGGTGAGGGAGCCCTCAGTCTACCAACTAGTAGGGTGGTGTCAATCGTCAGATAAGGGGCGCGGAGATTGCGAACGTTCCCGTGGCATGGGCGTAGAGAACGCCATCGGCATCCGTGATCCGCGCCTCGGCCAATGCCAGCGTGCGTCCGCGATGCAGAATGGAGCCGGTGCCGTAGACCGCGCCGGCACGCGGCATGACGGGTCTGACGTAGGTGATGTTGAGGTCGGTCGTGACGAAGCGCGTGCCGACGTCCACCTGCGTCTGCACGGCCAGGGCCATGGCGCCGTCCAGCATCGTGGCCAGATATCCGCCGTGCACGGAGCCCATGGGATTTCCGTGTTCGGGGCCGGGCGAGGCTTCGATCACCACGCGCCCGTCCTCGATGTCGCCGAGGGTCATGCCGAGGGTTTCACCGATGCCGACGCCGAGGCCGCCGGTGCGCTTCGCGGTAAGGAGGAAGTCGAGCCCGGTGGCGGTGTGTTGGTCTGTGCGGGTGGTCATGTCGGGCCTTTGGAAGCGAGAGAGGAGTCTAGCTACCTAATAGTAGGTAGCCGCGGCGGCTTGCGCCAGACCCGACGGCGCGATCGCCTCGCGACGGTCAATGAGGGACGAGCTGGCGCCGCGGCGTTCGCCTAGCGGAAATCACCCGTGTCGGGAGCAAGCGTCACCGCCGCGCCGCGACGCAGCGCGAGCGTCTTCGTCCATGCGCCGATCTCCAGACGCGTCGTCTCACCACCGACGCTCCGCACCGTCACCGACGTGACCTTGCCGTCCTTCCACGAGAGATCGACGACGAAGCCGCCGCGCGCGCCGATGCCGGTGACGCTGCCTGCCGCCGCCCATGCCTTCGGCAGCGCCGGCAGCAACGCGATCTGGCCCGGCCACGACTGCACCAGCATTTCCAGCATGGCGGTCGGCGTGCCGTAGTTCGCGTCGATCTGGAACGCGTCGCTGGTCGCGTCGAGGTTGTACATGTCGAACAGGTTCTGCGCGGTGCCGTTGGTCAGGTGATGCGACGGCGTCAGATTGATGCGGATGAGGTCGTACGCCTTCTCGGCCTCGCCCAGACGCGCCCAGCACATCGCGCGCCATGCGCAGGCCCAGCCGTAGCCGCCGGTCCCGCGCGCCTCCAGCAGCTTCGTCACGCCTTCGATCAACGCGGGCGGGCTGCTGTCCTTGCGGATGCGGTCGCCGGGAAAGAAGCCGATCAACGGCGAGAGGTGGCGGTGTCCCGGCTCGCCCAGATCGTCGGGCGTCATCCATTCCTCGAGCCAGCCGGTCTTGCCGCTCACCTGCGGCAGGTACAGGCGCGACTGGAGTCCGGCGATCGTCGCGGCGTAGCCGACATCCTTGCCGAGCAGTGCGCTGGCCTGGCGATAGTTTTCGAACAGGTCCCAGACCAGTTCCTGCGAATACGTGTTGCCCTTGGCGTCGGTGGGGCCGTGCTCGGGGGACCAGTCGGCGTCGTCAATCAGTACTTCGCGCATCCGCCCCGTGGCCGGGTCTCGCACGCTGACGGTAAGCAGGCGCGCTTCCCAGAACTCGCAGGCGCCCTTGAGCACGGGGTAGATACGGGCGAGGTATGCCTTGTCGGGCCGGTATTGATAGTGCTGCCACAGGTTGTTGCACAGCCACGCGTTGCCGGCCGGATGCCATCGCCAGCCTCCGCCGCCGTAGATGTTGGTGGAAATGCCGACGGTCCAGCCGGCGATCTTTCCCGAGCTGTTGCGATAGCTGCTGCGTGGGTCGTTGAAGTGCTTCTTCGTGATCCGCGTCCATCCTTCGACCTGGCTGAGGCAGTACTCGGTGAAGGGATCGAAGCACGCGGACAGGCCGGCCCGGTCGGGCAGCCAATAGTTCATCTGGATGTTGATGTCGTTGTGGTAATCGGCCATCCACGCCGACGTGTTGCTGTCGAGCCAGGGGCCTTGCAGTCCGGTGGGCAGGCCGCCTCGCGAACCGGCGACCGTGAGGTAGCGGCCGTATTGCAGATAGGTCGCTTCGAGCTCCGGGTCCGGTGCTGCTCCGGCGGCGTGCGCCTGCAGACGCGACCACGTGTCCATCCCGCGTTGCGCTTCCGTCGACGCGCCCAGATCCACGCGCATGGTGTCGAACAGCGAGCGGTGGTCGGCGACGTGCGTGTGCAACAGCGTGGCGGGTGCCACCAACGCGGCGGCCTTCGCTTTTTGCAGCGCGAGCGTCAGGGGATCGAGCGACCCATCCATGTAGTTCCGCGAAACGTCCGGTGTGTAATTCGTGCCGCCGCAGACGATCACCGACAGTGTGGCGCAGTTCTCAAATCGGAGAACTGACGTATCGGTGCGGATCCGACCGGATGCCGATACCGTGACGCCCGTCGCGTATCGAAGGCCATTCGGCAGTGCGCCGGCGAAATGCGTCGACGCCATGGAGGGCGTTTCGGGCGCCATCCCGACACGCGTGGCGTCCTCGTGCATCCCCCGCAGGTCGATCGATCCGCTGTACGCGCCGCCGCCGCTCTGCGATAGCTGGATCGCGATCATGTCGTCGGGGTGGCTGGCGAAGATAGTCCACGTGTAGGCGACGCCGTCCTTCCGGTACGTGACGCGCAGCGTGCCCTGCCCGAGATCGAGCTCCCGGCGGTAATCGGTGATGTGGGCCGCATCGTGACCGTCGATCGCGAGGTACAGCTTCGCCAGCATCACCAGGCCGCCGAAATGGTCGGCGGTGTATTCGAACTGGCCGTCCTCGCCCAACGGCACGTCGCGCTCTCCCAGCCACATCGAGGCGTCGGTGAGGAAGAGGAACGTCGACGCCGGGTCGCCGCCGACCAGGGCCCCGAGGCGTCCGTTGCCGATCGGCAGGGCTTCGCGTATCGCGTTCGATTCCGGTGCGGGCGTGTCGTAGCGGAGCACGTGTCGACCCGACGACGCGGGAACGGGACCGGTGGGACGCCGCACCGGCCCGCCGTTCGCGAAGGGGGAGAGCGAAAGCCATGGGAGGGTGGCCGCCGCGATGCCGGTCATGCGCAGGAAACGGCGCCGATCCATCGCCGCGAGGCGCGCCTCGTTCAGGTCCATCCGTCGATCCCCGTCGCTCGTCATAGGCACTGCCAGGCCGTTGAGAACTGATTTGTAAGACAAATCAAGCTAACCCGATGCGATGAGGCTTGTCATGCTGCGGCGCAGCTTGTTGGAACCTCCGAAAAAGCGCAACGATGAATATGTACGACAAATGACGGTGAGCTGCTGACCGCTTTGCGGGACTGAACAACGGAGCTTCGTGGTGCCGTCTTGGGGATCGGCGCCTGTGAGCCTCGGGCGGCAACCGTGTGTGCTCGTTGGGGTGTCCACAAAGTCGGGGAGTGAAAGTCATGCAGCTAACGAAGTTGGCGGTCGCCGTGCGTCGGTCGCTTGTGGCAACGGGTGTCGCCTGGATGGTGGGGTATGGCGCACCGGGGTTTGCGCAGGCGGCGACGGGGGCGGCCCCGGCCGATGCGGCATCGTCCGCGACACCGGCGCAAGCCGCCGGTCCGCAGGCGACGAAGGAAGAAGACAAGAAGAAGGTCACCGAACTCGGTGCCGTGGCCGTGACCGGCCAGCTCGCCGCGCTCCAGCGCGCACAGGCGATCAAGCAGGATTCGGTCAACGTCGTCGATTCCATCTCCGCCGAAGAGGCGGGCAAGTTTCCCGATCCGAACGTGGCCGATGCGCTCCAGCGCGTGCCGGGCGTGTCGGTGAACCGCAGCGGCGGTGAGTCGAGCCAGATCGCGGTGCGTGGCTTCGGTCCCGACTTCGTGGCCGTCACGATCAACGGACGCCCGATGGCCACGGCCTCCGGATCGCGCGCCTTCAATTTCGACGTACTGCCGTCCGAAATCATCAGCGTCGCGCAGGTCAACAAGACGTCCTCGGCGGATATTTCCGAAGTGGACATCGGCGGCGTCGTGGACATCCAGACGGCGCGTCCGCTCGACTTCGGCGGCTACCACGGCGCCTGGAGCGCCGCGGGCGTGAACAGCAACCTGACCGGCGACTGGAAGGGCAAGACGACGCCGAAAGCCTCGGGTCTGTTCGGCTGGACCAACGCCGACCACACCTTCGGCTGGATGGCCTCGGCCTCGTACTACAAGCGCAAGGACACGCAGCTCAACACGCAGGCGGGTTCCTGGTACGAGAACCAGAACATCTCGCAGCTTTCGAACCTGAGCGATCCGCGCTTCACCAACGTGGCGGTGCCGGAGACGCTCTCCAGCAACGTGGTGGACGAGACGCGCGTGCGCAAGGGCGTCAGCGGCGCCATCGACTGGAAGCCGATCGACCAGCTCACCGTGCAGTTCGATTCGCTGTATTCGAGCTACAAGGTGGACCCGTTCATCCACTACTTCGGTGAATACGGCAACACCGGCGACATCCAGTCGCTGACCACCGACGCGAACAACACGGTGACGAGCTTCGTCCGTAACGGCTCGGGCCCGAACGTGATGGCGAACGACTATGTGCAGTCGTACCAGCCCACCTACGAGAAGAGCTACCAGAACGGCCTCAACGTCGCGTTCGACTTCGACCAGTCGACCAAGCTGAGCCTCGACGTCTCCAACTCCAAGGCATGGAACAAGGAGAGCCCGAACGGCTACTTCCTCGTCGTGGGCACCAAGAATTTCGGGACCAATCCGACCTGGACCAACAACGGCAACGACACGCCGCCTAGCTACTCGAACATCCTGTCGCCCACCAGCCTCGACGGGCTCAAGGCGCACTGCTGCAATGCCGGCTCCGGCAACAACGTGACCGACAAGGTGGACAACTACCAGCTCAAGCTGGACAAGTCGTTCACCGACGGCACGCTCTCCCGCTTGCTGGTGGGCGTGCAGTACACGAAGGACACCGTGAAGCAGACGAGCTGGGGCACGCCGAACAGCATCCTCTGCAACGCTTACTGCGGTTACAACGTGGACGTTCCGCCCGAGGCGATCGGCGCCTACGTCTACACCGCGCCGCCGAAGATCCACGGCGTTTCCTCGCCCGGCCAACCGGAGCAGTGGATCCAGTACGATCCGCGCGCCTATCTGAACTACCTAGCCTCGCCCGCCGCGTACAACCAGCTCCCGGACGACAAGCGCGCCGCGCTGCTCGCCGGCCTGGCCGCCAACGGCGGCACCCTCGATGCCGCCCCGAACCCGGGCAGCTTCAACGAGGTGAGCGAGAAGAAGAAGGCGTTCTTCGCCAAGGCCGTCTTCGAAGGCACGATGTGGGACATGCCCTGGGCGGTGGACGTAGGCGCGCGGTACCTGCATGTGGCCTCGACGTCGACGGCGGTCAACCAGCCGCCGATCGCGTACCGCATCGATCCGAACGACACCAGCAACGGCCAGGTGACCCTCGGACCGCTGGCGCCGCAGTCGGATACCGGCGGTTACCACAAGTGGCTGCCGTCGTTGAACTTCAAGTGGAACCTGCTGGAGAACCTGATCTATCGCTTCTCGTGGTCGAAGTCGCTGACGCCGCCGGCGCTCAGCAATCTCTACTACAACCGCAGCTTCGGCACCCGCCCGAACTCGCTGACCATCTCGCAGGGCAATCCGCAGCTGCAGCCGTATACGTCGCGTAACTTCGACATGGGCCTGGAGTGGTACATCAACGACGCGAGCTACATCGCGGTCGAAGGCTTCGTGAAGCGGGTGGGCAACTTCAGCACGATCGTGAGCACGCCGGTGCCGTTCCTGACGAACGAAAACACCGGACAGCCGTTCATCTGGTCGCTGACCCAGCCCATCAACCTGAACTCGTCGAAGATCTACGGCGAGGAAGCCACGTTCAACTACCAGTTCAAGAACGTGCTGCCCGATCCGTTCGACGGCCTGGGCATGGCGGTGAACTACACGCATGTGAAGAGCAGCACCCAGCTCAATCAGGGCGTGATCGCCTCGTCGGGCAAGTTCGCGGTGCCGGGCATTGGCGATTCGGCCAATGCGAGCCTTTATTACGAGAAGGGCCCGGTGCAGGTGCGCGTCGCGTACAACTGGCGCGGCAAGTACCTGGAGAGCATCTCGTACGGTGCGGGCTCGACGCCGGCCACGCGTAGCGCTTACGGCCAGGTGGACCTGAGCGCGAGCTACGACATCAACAAGCACCTGACGGTGTTCGCCTCCGGCACGAACCTCACGCACGAGCACCTGTACGACTATTCGGTGTATCGCAACCGCTTCCTGTATGCCGAAGCCAACGGCACCGTCTACACCGTCGGCCTGCGGGGTACGTTCTGATGCGGCGCGATGTCAGGTTCATGCGAAGCGCGGCTCTCGGCATGCTGGTGTGCGCGGCGGGTATCGCCACCGCGCCGGTGCAGGCGGAGGAGGCCACGGGTGCATTGCCGCAGATGGGCTTCAACAACTGGAACTCGACGCACTGCCGCGCCGAGTTCGACGAGGCGATGATCCGCGGCGTGGCCGACAAGGTCATCAGCCTCGGGCTGCGCGATGCCGGCTATACGTACGTCAACATCGACGATTGCTGGGCCAACTGGCAGCGCGACAAGGACGGCCGTCTGCAGCCGAATCCGAAGCGCTTCCCGAGCGGCATCGCGGCGCTCGCCGACTACATCCACGCGCACGGACTGAAGTTCGGCCTGTACTCCAGCGCGGGTACGTCCACCTGCGAACCGCTACAGGAGAATCGTGGCTTCCCGGGCGGCCTGGGCCACGAGAAGGAGGACGCGAAGTCCTTCGCATCGTGGAAGGTGGATTACCTCAAGTACGACAACTGCAACAACCAGAAGCTCGACGCGCACAAACGCTATACGGACATGGCCGAGGCACTGCGCAACAGCGGCCGCACGATCTTCTTCAGCATGTGCGAATGGGGCGAGAACAAGCCCTGGCTCTGGGCGGGCAAGCCGCCGGTGGACGCCGGTTCCTGGCGTACCACGGGCGACATCAGCGACAACTACGCCTCCATGCTGAAGATCTTCAAGGAGAACGTGGTCCTCGATAAATACGCCAGCCTCGGCCACTGGAACGACCCGGACATGCTCGAGGTCGGTAACGGCGGCATGACCGACGTGGAGTACCGCAGCCACTTCAGCCTCTGGTCGATCATGGCGGCGCCGCTGCTCATCGGCACCGACCTGCGCACCATCAAGCCGGACGCCCTCGCCATCCTGCTCAACAAGGACGTGATCGCCATCGATCAGGATCCGCTTGGCGTGCAGGGTCACCAGGTGCGCGACAAGGATGGCATCCACGTCATCGTCAAGCCGCTCAAGGACGGCGGTCGCGCGGTCGCGGTATTCAACGAAGGCGACAAGGCGAAGGACGTGACGGTGCCGGCCACCGAGATCGGCCTGAAGGCCGGTGGCAGTTACACGATGCGCGACCTCTGGGCGCATACGGACGCGAAGGGCGATGGCTCGATCAAGGCCAGCCTCGCGCCGCATGCGACGGCCATGTACCGCATCAGTCAGTGACGAACCGGTGCCGGCCGGGCCAAGGCCCGGCCGGCACGACCTTGTGAAAGCCAGCTACCTAGGTGGGAGCCGATCGTATCGGCGATCCCGCGCATGCGGGCAACGTGCGAGCGACGCGAACGCCACCCCTCAGGCCGCGGCCTTCTCCGGATGAGACTCTCGCAACCCCGAAGCACCGCTCGTCACCGGACGATGCCCCACACCCTGCGCCTCCCATTCGGAAACGGGCACGGGTCGATAGTCCTCGGTGAACGCCACCTCGCCCAGACGCCATCCCGCAGGACGTCGCACGGCGCCCCAGAAGCGCTTCAGCGCGTTCCAGTGCAGTCCGATCAGGCCATGGTTGTTGTCGTCGTCGACCATCGGATCGCCCACGCCCGTGGGGCGCACCGGCTCGCCATACAGGGCGGTACCGAACACCACGTCCCAGAGGGAAAACACCTGGCCGAAGTTGCAGTCGTGCAATCCGGGCCGGTCGGGATCGACCAGCATGTGGTGCAGGCGATGGAAGGGCGGGTCGACGAAGACGCGACCGAGCACCCGGCCGAAGTGGATGCGCACGTTCGCGTGCGAGAAGTTCTGCACCAGCTCGCCGAGCAGCATCAGCCACGCGAATTCGTCGGGCTCCACGCCCATCACGATCCCCACGGTCGCGAGGATGATCGACTGGATGAAACCGTCGAGGGGGCTGCCCCGGTCGTTCGTCCAGCAGCTCATCTGCCGCGTGCTGTGATGCATGCTGTGCAGCGCCCACCACCACGGCAGCGCGTGCTGCAGGCGATGCATCCAGTAATAGACCAGGTCGTAGACCAGGTAATAGATGCCGAACAGCACGTACGGATGCTGTTTCAGCACGGGAAACCAGTGCGTGATCGCGAGAGGCGACGCGCTGGCGTCGGAGGGGCCGGTGTCCACGCCGCCGAAGTAGTTCGCGAGCGGCGTGAGGATGAGGAAGCTGAAGAGCGGAAAGATGCCGACCAGCATCATTACCGTATAGGTGAAATCCACACGGGTGAGCTTGCGGTCCTTCCAGCGCTCGGCGGGCACCCAGCTTTCGAGGGGACGAAAGACGAAGCCGATGATGCACAGCTGCAGCGCCGCGATCAGCAGCGCCGCGGCGATGTCCTTCGGATCGCCCGCCAGCCGACCCAGGTGCAGGGCGTCAAGGACCGGCACGACCGCGTGCGCGCTGAACCAGTCGACCAGATGGGACCAAAGCTGAAGCATCGCGGCACCGTAACAGCGTGAGGCGGCGCGCCCGTGAGGGCACGTCGGTTCGCGACCAGCCTGAACCAACCGGGTTTCGCGGCGCTTTCGGCCGTGTCGGAGGTTCCCGAGCACGATACCTACTATCGGTAGTCGCGCGACCCGGCGCCAGAACGCTGGTTTCAGATGTCGCAAATTGCGCATGCCGACCTGGATTCTTGCGCCATGCTATGGGGCCCCGGCACCGGAGCTCGCGGATGCGTGTTGCACGGAGTCTCAAGATCGCGGCGGTCATCCTGTCACATGCCGGGACAGCCGCTTGTACGCTGCCCATGGGTCACGTGTCGGCGGTACGCATCCAGCGTGTCGAGTGGAGCGCGGTCGACAAAGGCGGCCTGCGGGGCGATTGCTGCAGTCGGATGGAATGGATGCGTGTCGATTTCGTGTCCGACATGGATTACGCACGCGTTGCCAGGCGAGACATCCACAGCTACATCTACTATGGCTGGTGTCCCATCGACATCGACCACCGGCTCGGCGTGGCGCGGCTCCTGACTGAAAACGGTCCGCTGGATGAAAAAACGGCCGTCGTTCCGACCTCGAACGATGCCGGACATCCGCTGTATGCCTACCATGGTTTTTTCCCGGTGTCGGTGCCGGGCCGCCGCTACGTAAGGCCCGGAGAAGGTGACGGGGCCTATGACTTGCGGCAGGCGAAGCAGGACTTCTGCATCGCCGTGGCTGGCGGCGAGATGTGGACCGGTCGGCATGGTCAGTCGACGGGCGGGGTCGTACCGAAGGCTGCGCTGAACAACGCGACGCACGCCAACAGGAAAGAGTAGGGCAGCCATGCTGCCCTGCGGGACGGAAGGCCTCTATCGCACCATGACAGGGCCGGCCGCCTGTTGCGCCTGGTCTTGCTGCTGCGTTTGCTGTTGCTGGGCCATCGCCTGCTGCTGGGCGCCGTTTTGCACATGCATCGCCGCTTCCTGACTGCTCTGTGCGAGCGGGGTCTGGATGGCCTGCATCACATCAACCTCGGTGTATCGCTTGAAAGGGGAATTGAGGTCGCCCTGCACGGCCCATCCCCGGCTTGCATCGTCATTGAGCACCACATGGTCGACGCGGGTTAAGCCGGCGGCTGTCGCTGCTGCGGTCAGTGAGCCCGCAAAATTCTGCGTGTGTGGACCGGGCGCCCGCCCCTGGCTCTGATCAATGCGAGCCACACAGGCGTGCGCCTGCTCATAGATGCCGTGTGCCGGATGGCGGGCATCAAGGAGGCTTGGCACAGGCTGAGCGTGCGCCTTTGCTTCAATGATGGCAGCTTGCGTTGCCGGGCCTGCCACGCCATCCCGCTTGAGCCCATGCGCGATCTGGAACGCCTCGACGGCTTCCTTGGTCTTCGTACCGAAGTGCTGATCCGGGTGAATCGTGCCGCCGTCGTCTGCGGTGAAGCCAAGGGCTGCAAGGTCGGTCTGGAGAGCACCGACGGCAGCGCCGTGTCCGCCTTGTCTCAGGGTACGGGATGCTGCGGCGTGACCGGGCGCGCGTGCGGGTGATTCATGATGGGCCGATGGATGGGAGGCCTTGAGTGCAGCCACCTGTTCGTCCGTCATCACCGGTATTGGTGTGACGGAACCGGCTTTCCAGCCTTCGAAATGGGAAACGCCATCGACAAGCGCGCCGAGTTCCTTCTCGGTCATGTCCTTAATCTTCTTGCCGTGCAGGTCCTGGCCTTCAGAGGCGGCGACCCTATGGATGCTCTTTGCTTGTGCGTCGTAGTGAACCGGTCCGCTGTAATCCGGTTTCGAGTAGCCCCGAATCATCTCCTCAACCGTGTGGTCGGGGTGTGCTTTCAGGATATGCGCCATCTGCGCCGCACGACCGGCATCATAGTTTCCGAAAATGGCGTTGCCGTACTGGTCGAGGTCGACGATGCCATCGTAGTTGTTCTGGGCATCCGCAAGCGCTTTTTCCCTTGGTCGGGAAGAGTGGACATTTGTGTCAGCGCTTCCATGAAACTCGAATTTCAGGTTGCCGGGGTTGTTGTTGCGCCAGGACACCGTCCCGGCCTCGGCCGATATCCAGGTCTTGTCTTCGAGTTCGTAGAGTCGGGTGCTGCCGTACGTGGCAACAAGACGGTCCACCCTTTTGTTCGATACAACGTCCATATCGTCTCCGCTTCTATTGCCGATCAGCCGTCAAAACCGGTTCTTTCAAAGAATGCCCCTGGAACAGTCCGTGCGCACCGGCTCGCACGCTTCCCCAGCCGCCGCGTTGCACGCGGCCATGGCTTTCGCCACCGCCGCCTTCTTGTCCTTGGGGTCCGGAGTCCCTGCACCGAAGGGGCGGCCTGCGCCATCACGCACCAGGGAGATGCAGCCGTCTTGCTGCTGGACCAGGATGGTGCAGTCCTCGCGATTGCAATCGCCTTCCTGGCTTTTCCACATGGCGTCGACCGTCGGATCTCCGTGCAGGAACGAGAACTTGTCGCCCTTCTTGCGGTTGATGAGGAGGGTATTAAGAAACACGGGCACACGCCACATGGCATCCATGTCCTTGGCCAGGCCTGAAGCAGGAATCGGCAGCGTTTCAGTCGTGTCTTTCCCGTCCCCGGCCACGACAGTCTCGCGGGTCGCGCTCGTCACCTGCCAGGCACCTGCCTTGCGCACAAACTCCAGAACAGTGCTCGAGGGCTTTTGCCCGCTATCCGCCTGCTCGATGTGCAGGTGACCGGGCGTGACCTTGACGTAGGCGTCGCCATCGAACGGGTCATCGTGGAATTGTGTGCATTTTGAGCAGGCGATGATTCTGTCACTGGAAAAATCCGGAACAAACTTGCCGTCCTTTTTTCCAAATACGATTAGTGTGCGATGACGCACGTCATCGTTGTCCGGCGCTGTCTCGAACACGGCCATGGCATCCGCATTCGGCTGGTTGCCGCTTGACCCAAACCAGAGCAACGTGGTCCCTTCGGGTGCTGCGGCAGTGACCTCGACCGGAGCCGATGGCGGGGCTTTCGACGGTGAAGTGGCGAACGCAGGTGCGGTCGTGACCATGAGTGCCACAGCTGCCAGTCGGGAAATCCTTGTCATTGCCAGCTCCAGGTGGGAGAGGTGGGGAGAATAATCGAACCGGGCAAGCCGGGCCAGAAAGCCTACATCGCATCTTTGAATGGTCGCTTGCGCGACGCGTGCCTCAGTGAACACATCGCATGACCTTCGACCTACATCCGGGTACCCGGCGAGGTGCTATGAAGCACCTTCGCCCCAAGGAGGTCCATATGGACATTGAAAAGCGGCTGGAAATCCTCGAGCGTCGGTCCCGACTTTTGGCGGTGGCTGCCGGAGTGCTGTGTATCGTGCTTGCGGCAGTTGTAGTTAGCGCCTTTACAGCGCTGCGAAATCCGACCGGAATCCTGCGAGCGAAGGGACTCGTTATCGAAGATACACAAGGTCGGCCACGCATCTTGCTCGGCGCTCCATTTCCAGAGGTCGTTGAGCGCGAACGGACGGACGCACGCTCGACGGCCATGCTGTTCCTTGACGATCATGGGCACGACCGGCTGACCGTTGGCGAGGGGCTTCCAGCGAAGTTACAAGGAAAGGTGGCTGCGGTCGACCAACGCATCGGTGCATCGTTTGGGGTCATCATCCATGACCTCGAAGGCAACGAACGAGGAGGCCTCAGCTTCCTGAGCAATGGCCGGGCAACCATGGCGCTCGACTATCCCGGGCGCGACGCCATCGGGCTGTCCGTAGATGATCGGCTGAACAGGGCCGAATTCATGCTCAACTACTCGCCCAAGTTGACTGGGCCAGGAAGTTCGTTCGAGATCTACCAGCAAGACGAGGTGACCACGTTCTCCATCAACAACAGAGAAGGTGACCCTGCACTGGTCAGGACCTTCCGCTTCGGCGTGGAGCAGCGTCAGCCAGCAACCGAGACGCGTTGATCTGCTCGAGCATTGCTTGCAATCGGTATTGGCCCTTCCGAGCGGGCGCCACTGTCTGAAGACGACGCATCCCAACCAGTGCGTCTCGATGTTGCTGCTTTCATGTCCGCCGGCTTCGCGCCTTGTGGCGGAATACGGCATCAAGTCTGGCTCACGTCATCTGGAAGTCCCCGCCCGGTTGCCTCTGCGCTCTTAAGCGCCGTGGCAATGATGGTGAAGCTGCCGGTTTCCACGGACGCGTTGCCCATCACATTGGCCAACTCATCAGGGGAGGTGACGCCGGCTTAAACGAAGCGCTTGAACAGAAGAGCGGACCTGGCATTGAACTGCGGCATGGGCGCCCCTAGTGAACGATGGAGCGGTGGGTACGAAGGGAGTCACGGATGACTTTTGGTGAAAACGCATCCACGGTCAGCCACGGCAGGGTCCCGGGGTAATCGAGCACCGATTTCGACACGATGACGCCCGACTCGCCGTTTTCCACGGTCGTTGTCTCGACGTGTTGCAGGTGCCAAGCGCGCTTTTGTCCATCCCATGCAAATGCGTAAGTGGTGCCGCCGCGTTGCAGTTCGTTGAAGTAGGTCACCGACGTCGAGTCGACCGTCAGGTTGCGGGTCATCGCCATGGGGCCAGCATTCTTGGCCGACTCGTTGTATCGGCAATCGACGACCTCTCCGTTCTTGGCCGTCACGGCGTAGGTGGCGTCAACAGCGCTCAGCAGCCACAGTTCACACGCGTTGCCGGTCGAGGGGTCGGGCTTCGCGTGACGCACGACAAGAACGCCACCCGCATTTTCATCACCGAACGGCTTGACAGGGATGAAGGCAAGCACCGTGTCGGCGGGAGCCATCATCACTTGGACGTTTGCCGGAACGTGGTCGGAATTGGCCGCCCTCGCAAACGGGGCAAGAGCGCCGGATAGCGCCAAGGCAGCGGTAACGGCCAAGGCAGAAACGCGCCCTATGCCGTCGCTGTTGGAGACCGGATGGTGAGACTGAAACCCCGGGCGGTGAATGGTCATCTGGACTCCTCGTTCTGACCAGTCATGCCATGGCTCAATCCATGGCCGCAGCCAAGGTTAACCCGCTTGGCAGATCCGAGGTGCGGGCGGTGCGGGAGAAGTCGGGCAAGCTCACTTCGCCCATTGCTCATTGTGCTGGCACCATGGCTCGAGGCCCTCGCGGATGGGCGTCCACATCGAAATCGAACCCCAAAAACGCAATCGGGCCAAGAGGTGAGTCTTGGCCCGAGCGTCGAGATGGTGGAGGTGGCGGGACCCTGTCGGGAAACGCTTCAAGCCTCTGATCAGCAACGTGTTCGTTGTGGGTCAGCGCTACCAAAACGGTACCGAGACCCGTACCGATCATTGATCGCCGGACGCTTCAACGCAAGAAAGCTTGCCGCTCGATGGGCGACAGCGCACTAGCGCAATAGATGATGCGAAGCTCATCTCGGCGTTTGGGGCGCAGTGCGCACCCGCAGCAATCACCTGCGGGTCGATGCCTCTGCCATCGTCCGAAATCGCAACCATGAGGCCTCGAGCTTCGTAACTGATGTGCGCGTGGTTCGGACCTTTTCAGACGAAGGACTCAGTGGCCTGACGGCCGAGCAGCGTCCCGGGTTGCTCGCGCTGCTTCGGGCGATCGCACATGGCCCGGCGGGGTTCGAGGCGGTGCTGGTCTTGGACGTCAGTCGATGGGGGCGCTTTCAAAATACCGACGAGGCAGCCTATTACGAGTTTGTGTGCTGGAAGGCCGGGGTCCAGGTGATCTATGTGGCCGAACCCTTTGCCAATGATCTCAGCCCGTTCTCGATGGTCGTGAAGGGGCTCAAGCGCGTCATGGCCGCGGAATACAGCCGTGAGTTGTCGGCAAAGGTGCTGGCCGGCCAACGTCGCATCGCCGAGATGGGGTATCGCGCGGGCGGTATCGCGGGTTACGGGCTGCGTCGGATGCTCATCGACAAGGACGGCGATTTCGATGAGGCGCGGTTTCGCGGGTCTTTGATCGGGGCCAAAGCAGTCGAGACCGGCCTGGACGATATCGCCGCGATGGCCCAGGTGGTTGCAACTACATTGGGAGCGCCGGGCACCGATCCTGACAAAAGCTATGGCGGGGCGATGCTCCGGTTGCAGTGACCTATGACGGGTGGGGTGCGTCCGTGGCGAAGGAGCCCTGACTGAAGTGGTGTGGTTTTCACGACGTTCGGCAACCGATCGTATCGCCAACCGCAACAAGAAAACGGCCATCGCTATCGCGAACGCCCGGAAGGTCTCTGGCGGCCATCCCCGCAGTTGGACGCCCGCCTGGCTGCGAAATGCTCGACGACGGGTGCTCCATCAGCACGCTCATTTACGCCCACTATTCCCGGACCATCGGCCGCCAGGAAGGCCCATCGCCGGATCGCGTGCTGCGTGTGCCGAAGCCTTTCGGGCCGGCCCAACCATGCCGATTTCCGAACCGTGACATGGATCAGATTGGGAGGCGGTCAGAATGATCCCAAGTCGAAGCCATGTCTTCGTCTGCACCGTAGGCACGTTCGCGTAAACCCATAAGGGCCGAACGTAGGTATAAAAACGCCAAAGAGCGCTTCTCGGAATCGCTAGGATCCGGAGCGGCTTTGTGGGCAGTTTGCCGAATCAGCGTACTCGTCCAGCGTAAATGCAGCAGATAATGAACGCGTTGATCGGGAATGTCATGCATAATTTTAGTTAAGATGATGCGATGTTTTCGCATCATGAGCGATCGCTCGATCGCGAAAAGGGGAGCGGAAGAAATACCTACTCATATTTAACCGGTCTTCCGGAGAGCGATACGCCTCGTTCCGGCGGTACCAAATGGGAAGATTCGCTTCTGTCCTAAGCGAATTGTCATGGTCAATGAGATTGGGTTTCATGAATCAGCTTGGCGTAGCTTGCTGAGGGATCGGTATGCCCGATCTTCCAAGCAACGCGACGCAACTCATCATCGCGTCGGAGAACAGAATGAACGGTATGCGCCGGAAGATACGGAACGACACTCGGGTTGTAGTGGCAGGCGCGCTTGAATCATCGTCTCCGCAGAGCTTGACTGGATCGGTGCGAGTAAGCTCGGCTCGCACGCATCCTCACGGACCTATGGTCGCGGTGGTCGTAGGTGCGGCTCTAGCCTTCGCAGTTCCCTCGCCTGTTGATGCATCGGTCATCTACACGTCGGCAGGTGTGGTTTGTAATAACACAACAGGTGCCCAGAATTTCGTAGGAGCAGATGGCACCACCTCTCAATCGACGTTGACGGATGGCAGCGGTTTTTACTCGATTGTTGCAGGCTGTGGTGCGAACGGAAGCAACGCACTTGCGGTCACACTGTTCGGAGGGGGCTCGCAAGTCACTGCCGACTACGGTACCGCAGTTGGCTTTTTGGCGCGCGCAGGCAACCTAGCGACCGCGGTGGGTACGCAAGCTGCCGCCACCGGCTCTTCGTCATTTGCCGCTGGCTATAACGCGCTGGCCAGCGGCACACAGGCGCTAGCTATCGGAGCGCTGTCGAATGGCATGAAAACCACGGCCTCTGGTAGCTTCTCGATCGCTTTAGGTGGTGCCGCGACCGCATCGGGCGTTGAAACCATTGGTATCGGAACGAACGCCACTGCGACGAGCAACCAGGATCAGGCGATCGGTACGGCTGCGAGTGCTCAGGGCACGGGGACGGGCCTGATTTTTCAGAAAAGCAATCCATCTAACACTTCCAACTTCGCTGGCCTGGATCCCTTGGATCTCGCAGTCGCCCCCGGCGCAGCTACTGCGCTGGGTTCTGCCTCGCACGCCAAGGGAACGTCGGCATCGGCGATTGGCGACAACGCTAACGCACTCGCAAACGGTGCAACTGCATTGGGGGGATTGGCGTCAGCGTCCGCCGCAAATGCGACTGCCGTGGGGCTCAACGCGTTCGTCGGTGCGGCGGGTACGTCTGGCATCGCGATAGGGCGCGGCGCCACGGTCAATGGAGCGTTCGGTATCGCTCAAGGCGATGGCGTCATTAGCGGGGCGACGGGACGGAACGTGGCGATCGGGTCGACGGGTACCGCGGCAAATGCTGGATCTGCCGCTGGGGGCGCAGTCGCTATCGGCCGTGATCAACACGCTACGGGCGATGGCGCCGTGGCTATTGGTGATCCGAATGTCGTGAACGGCACCGGTGCGGTGGCGATGGGCGCAAACAATACCGCCGCCGGGAATACCGCCGGGACTTTGGCTGGCAACGGAGCGGTAGCCATCGGCAACGGTAACCTTGCCATCGGCCAGGGGGCGGTCGCGCTCGGGAACGGCTCGCAGGCGAACAATGCGGGATCTCTGGCATTTGGCGATGCGGCTATCGTCGGGGCGGGAGCGACCCAAGCACTTGCTATTGGTTCGGGTGCGATTGCAGGCGATGCGAGTGCGGTGGCTCTGGGCGCCGGATCCGTGACAGCCGCAGCGGTAGGCACGACGAGCGCGACGATCAACGGTGCCACCTACACCTTCGCCGGCACCGCGCCGGGCAGCACGGTATCGATCGGCGCTGCGGGCACGGAACGCACGATGACCAACCTGGCGGCGGGTCGCATTAGCGGCACCAGCACCGATGCGATCAACGGTTCGCAGCTGTTCGCTACCAACCAGGCGCTGGAGACTTTGAATAACGCCGTTGAAACGAGCGCAACGCACTACTACAGCGTAAACGACGGTGGCACGGTAGGCGGAAACCACGACAACGATGGCGCCAGCGGGCTCAATGCGCTCGCGGCCGGTGTGGGTGCTTCGGCAGCGGGTACCAGTTCAACCGCCGTAGGCGCGGACACTACCGCGGCGGGACTAGGCAGCGTCGCGCTCGGTCATACCGCAATGGCGCTCGCCGACTTCACCGTCGCCATCGGTGACACTGTGTCCGTGGCCGCCGCAGCGGGCGCGGGCTCTATCGTCGCCGGCCACAACTCGCAGGTGAATAGCGGTATCGGCGGCATCGCGCTGGGCGAAGGGCAGACCTCGAACGGCAATGGAGCCGTGGCCGTCGGCGGCACGAACTCGGCCAACGGTGATGGCGCCGTGGCAATCGGTACCGGCGACAGGGCAAATGGCAGAGGCGCCGTCGCACTGGGCAACGGTTCTACGGCGCAAGGCCAGGGCTCAATCGCGCTCGGAAACGCCAGCTCCGCACTGGCTCCCGGATCGATCGCCATGGGCGATGGGGCCACGGCGGGGGGTGCGGGGTACGTCGCACTCGGATCGGGCTCGATCACCGACTCGGTGGTGAATACGACGGACGTCACGATCAGCGGCGCGACATATGCCTTCGCCGGTACGGCAGCGACCAGCTCGGTCAGCATCGGTGCCGCGGGTGCCGAGCGCACCCTGACCAACGTGGCTGCCGGTCGCATCAGCGGCTCGAGCACCGACGCGATCAACGGTTCCCAGCTGTTCGCTACCAACCAAGCGTTGGAGGCTTTGGATACCGCCGTGGAAGCTGGCGCAACTCACTACTACAGCGTCAACGATAACGGTACGCCCGGCGCGAACTACGCCAACGATGGCGCTAGCGGCCTCAACGCCCTTGCGGCGGGTGTCGGCGCCACGGCCACCGCGGACGGCGGCACGGCATTGGGCCAGGGCGCCGGTGTGTCCGTACTAGGCGGTGTGGCGCTCGGTTCCGGCGCAGTATCCGATCGCGCGATCGCGCCCGCTTCGGGTTCGATCCTCGTCGGTACCAACGTCATCCCGTACAACACGACCGACCGCAACCTGCTCGGTTCCGTATCGGTGGGCAACACCACGGACTTCCGCCAGATCACCAACGTGGCTGACGGCACGGAAGACCAGGATGCGGTGACCTTGCGCCAGCTGAAGGGCGCGATGAGTTCGTTCTCGGTCACTCCGATCCAGTACTTCCACGCCAATTCCACCGCGACCGACTCGGCGGCCATCGGCGCGGAATCGGTCGCGATCGGTCCGCAGACTACGGTGAACGGCGACAACGGCATCGGCATGGGCAACGGTGCGATCGTGCAGCAGACGGCGCCGGGCGGTACCGCGATCGGCCAGAACGCAGCGGTGAACTTGGCCGACGGCATCGCATTGGGCTCCAACGCCACCTCCAACGGCATCCAGGCGATCGCACTGGGCACTGGTGCGCAGGCGGCGTTTGCGGGCAGCGTGGCGCTGGGCGCGGGCTCATCGACGGACGCGGCCGTCGGCACCGCCAACGCGGTGATCAGCGGCACCACCTACACGTTCGCTGGCACGATGCCCGGCTCAACGGTGAGCGTTGGCGCGGCCGGGGCGGAGCGGACTCTCACGAACCTGGCGGCGGGCCGCATCGACGGTGGAAGCACCGATGCCGTCAATGGCTCCCAGTTGTTCGCGACCAGCCAAGCGATCGACTCGGTGGCCGCCAGCGTCACCAACCTCGGCAACACGGTGACCAATTTCGGCAACTCCATCGCCAACAGCATCGGCGGCGGCACCACATATGACCCAACCACCGGCACGGTTAACACCAGCCTCAACTATGCCGGCAATACCTATAACTCGGTGCAGCAGGTCTTCGACCAGATCAACACGAACGGGATCAAGTACTTCCACGCCAACTCGAGCCTTGCAGACTCCATCGCCGCTAGCATGAATAGCGTGGCTATCGGCCCGGCATCCAATGCCAATACGGAAAACGCGGTATCCATCGGCAACGGCGCGACAGCCGGATCGAACCTCGGCGATGTGGCGTTGGGCGCAGGGTCGACCACCGCCACGGTGTTGCAGACCGCGGGAACGACCATCGCAGGAACAGCGTACACGTATGCCGGCGGCGCGCCGACCAGCACGGTGAGCATCGGCTCGGCGGGTGCGGAGCGCACTATCACCAACCTGGCGGCTGGCCGGGTGAGCGGATCCAGTACGGATGCGATCAACGGTTCACAACTGTTCGCCACGAACCAGGCCATCGATTCACTCAACACTACGGTGATCAACAACGCCACGCACTATTACAGCGTGAACGATAACGGTATCACCACGGGCGGAAACTACGATAACAATGGGGCCACTGGCCTGAATGCCGTCGCGTCGGGTGTTGGTTCGGTCGCGACCGCAACTGGGGCCACGGCCGTGGGGCAGAACACAAATGCATCGATCGAGGGCAGCGTAGCGCTGGGCGCCGGCGCGGTGTCCGATCGTGCCATTGCACCGGCTTCCGGCTCGATCACTGCCGGCACGCACGTGATTCCATTCAACACGAGTGACAGGACCCTGCTCGGCGCAGTCTCGGTGGGCAACACGACCGACTTCCGCCAGATCACCAACGTGGCCGACGGTACGGAAGACCAGGATGCGGTGACGTTACGCCAGCTGAAGGGGGCGCTCAGCTCATTCGCGGTCACGCCAACCGAGTATTTCCACGCCAACTCGACGGCGGCGGATTCGGCGGCGATCGGCGCGGAGTCCATTGCCGTGGGTCCGGAGACCACGGTGAACGGCGACAATGGCATCGGCATCGGCAACCACTCGATCGTTGCGCAAACTGCGCCGGGTGGCACGGCCATCGGCCAGAATTCCACGACCAATCTGGCGGATGGCGTAGCGATCGGCACCGGTGCCACCTCCAATGGGATCCAGGCGATGGCGTTGGGTGCAGGCTCACAGGCCGCGTTCGCCGGTAGCGTGGCCTTGGGTTCGGGGTCCTCCACGGACGCCGCAGTGGGCACAACCAGCACCACGCTCGCGGGCGTCAGTTACAACTTCGCGGGCGCCACGCCTGGCTCGACCGTCAGCGTGGGGAGCGCGGGCGCCGAACGCACCATCACCAACCTTGCCGCAGGACGAATCGCCGGAACCAGCACGGACGCCATCAACGGCTCGCAGCTCTACGCGACCAACCAGACGCTGGAATTGCTGGGCTCGCAGATCATCAACCTGTCAAACGCCATCAACAATTTCCCAAGTGGTGGCAACGGTGGCAGCACCAACAACACCTACAACAACAGTGGCGACAACAATACGCCCTCTTCCGCTACGGGCAACAACTCGACAGCAATCGGCGCCGGCTCTAGCGCTACGGGCGACAACAGCGTCGCCCTCGGTGCCGGCTCGGTGGCCAACACGTCCAACTCGGTGTCAGTGGGTTCGGTTGGTCACGAGCGTACTGTGACCAACGTGGCGAATGGCGTGAGCCCCACCGATGCGGCAAATGTAGGCCAGGTGGACCAAGCGCTGCAAGAAGCCAAGAATTGGTCGAAGGATTATGTTGACCAGCGTTTCCAAACGGTCGACCGAGACCTCAACCGCATCGGCAACCGTGCCAATGCGGGCGTTGCCTCAGCCATGGCCATGGCGAGCCTACCCCAGGCCTACCAACCCAACCAGAACTCAGCTGCTGTCGCGGTGGGCAGTTTTCATGGCGAGACCGGCGTCGCCGTAGGTATGTCGACCATTACCGAAAGTGGGCGCTACGTGTTCAAGCTTAACGCCACGACCAACTCGCGCGGCGACGCGGGCGCAGGCATCGGCGCAGGCGTAGTGTGGTGAGGAGCGAACCCATGAATATAATTAAAGGAATCCATCGTATGCACAATGCACTGAACGGCATTGTGGCTGCGGCGATAGCCCTGGCCGTAGCCGCCTGCGGCAACGTCAGTCATGACGTTGCAAAGGACGGTCATGGCGCGGGTCAGCTGGTGTGGCCGTCGACGAGCGACGTCACACCGATGCATAAGGGCGGCACGTTTCCTGACATCGCCAATTTGCGCCAGGTGAAGGTGGGGCTCAACAAGCAGCAGGTGTCCGACCTGATCGGCTTTCCACACTTTAGCGAAGGCATCTGGGGCGTGAGAGAGTGGAACTATGTGTTCAACTTTCGGAAGCCCGGTGGCGATGAGGTCACCGTCTGCCAGTATAAAGTATTGTTCGACGACGAAAAGCTGGCGCGCAGCTTCTATTGGATGCCCGAGACTTGCGCAGATTTTCTCAAGGATGTGGCGCCGATATCTTCGTCCGCCCCCGCTGCAGTCGCAGCAGAGGGACCGCACGTGTTGTCCGCCGATGCACTGTTCGCATTCGATAGCGCTGAGCTATCACTCGCGGGGAAGGATAGCCTGACTGAAATGGCGAAATCATTGCAGGGTCAAGGTCAAAAACTTCGATCCGTGCGCATCACCGGCTATACCGACCGCCTTGGTAGCCAGGCCTATAATCGGAGATTGTCACAGCGCCGCGCCGACGCGGTGAAGACTTACCTCGTGGCGCAGGGCCTTCCCGCCGATCGTGTGGTCGCGGAAGGTCGGGGTGAGGCTGATCCGTTGAAAGGCTGCGAGGACGCGCCCCCCGGACGTGTGATCGAATGCCTTGCACCCAATCGTCGAGTCGAGGTCAGGGTAACCAGCGTCAGGTAGAAAGCAGAGCATGCACGGATCGAGATGGCCCTGGTTTAGGCGAAAGTCTGGTAGCAGGGCCGTCCGATAAGCCGTCGTTGTGATGGTTGGAGCGCTGCCGGCTGCCCAGCTGAAGCGGGCCCGCCAGGCCATGGGTCCGATGCGTGACCTGCAAGGGCCGATCGAAGTAGAACGCGAGACGGGCCCGATTCTGGTCACGGCGGTGCTGGGTCGTTGGCCCGTCGCATCGGTTCGCTTGCTGGTCGAGCACGGCGGCGTGGATCCTCGCCGTCACCGGTCCGACCCGGTGCGGCTGCTGTCGGATACGGTGGAAGGGCCGTGGAAGACGGCGGTCCAAGAGGTGCTGCGCATGAGCGGACCTCAGGCATCCAACGGCAACGCGTCGGCGAGCGAGGCGGCGTGACCGAGACGTCCACTGCCCACCGCGACAGATTGCACCCTGGCGAGGAACATGGGTGGAGGGTAGATGCAATGCGTCGGGCCGTGACTGCGGCCCTCCTTTCTCACGTGCGGAAACGACTGGGCCGAGCAGGTCCAGTTCGCGTTGCACGGGTGGAGTCGGGCGGCCATAGGGCTTCGAAGCACGTTTGCATTAAGCGGTCAGTCTGAGGTCTTTCAATGCGCTCAGAATGCGACGCAGGGTAGAGCGATATACGAGGGACAGTGCGCGTCTATTTATTCTTCGAATAATCGCTCGAGATGCATATGCGTCCAATCGTCGGTCGACGGCAGCTGCTTCTGTCTCGCCGCTATCATGCTGCACAAGCGCGTTGCACCTGTCACCTCCTCACAGCTTCTTGCGCTCTGGCGAAGAAGTGCTCAGCGCCCTTGACGCACGTCTCAATAAGCAGATCCGGCATCACATTTGCGGTTGACGAATGTGAATTTTTCGCTTGAATGAAAACACGGGGGCGGCGCACGGAAGAAACCAGGCGCCTCCCGCGGAACGAAGAGAAACCGGCCAGGAAGGCCGGCGCCTGACGACTGACAAGGATGTTTATGACTGTTCAATTCTCCGCTCGCCCCCACATCTCCGTGCACACTCGCACCAAAGACCATTCTGCGGTTGCGGGTGCTGCGTATCGCCTCGGCATCAAGCTGTATGACGAGCGAACCCTCACCTGGCATGACTACACCAAACGAAAACGCGGCGAAGAGATCGTCCGCGCGATGACGGTGGCCCCCGACGGCGCGCCGGCATGGGCGACCGATCCCGCCGTGCTCTGGAATGCTGTGGAATCGGCGGAGAAGCGTCGCGACAGCCAAGTGGCTCGCGACTATCGCTTTCCCGTGCCGCTCGGTCTCAGCGACGAGCAAGCGGGTGATTTGGCCGAAGCGATGGCACGTTTCATCGCCACGGAACTGTACACGTCAGTGTCCTTGGCCGTGCATCGCGATGCCGAAGTCGACGCCTTCGGCGTTACCAAGGCCAAGGGCAAGCAAGGCACCCACGCGCACTTGTACTTTCCCACGCGGCCCATTGCCAAAAGCGCGATCGACGGCGCGGCGCCCGCCTTTGGCGCCAAGCTGGCCACATTTCGGAATCAAGAGGTGGGCGCCGCTTGCATCGAACGGTTCAACGAAAAGTGGGCCGATCTCGCGAATCTGATCGCAGGGCAGGCCGGCCTTGATGCCACGTATGATCATCGCAGCTATAAACGCATGGGTCTTGCGCGGAAAGCCGAGCCCAAGCTCGGGCAAGCCGCGACAGCCTTGGAACGAAAAGGCATCGTGACCCGTAACGGCGAGGCGTTGCGTCAAGCGCGTGAAGCACGGGGCGATACGGCTGTGCCAGTTCCACGAGATCCGTTCGCCATCGATGTTCCGCCGACGGTGCATGGCGCGGGTCCAGTGCCGGTCAGTCGCGAGCCCCTTCCCATCGATCCTACAGAAGAGGCACCGTCGGTGGTCCGGCCACCGCTGCCAGAAGCCAAGGTCCGCGCCGTGGTCACCCCGCGACAGCCATCGGCGCACACCGGGGGACGTGGCCCGACACAGCAAGAGCGCATGGAGTCACCGGTGCATTGGGAACCACCGCCCATCGTCGGGCTTGCGGCGCGCTTTGAAGAAGCCTATGTCGCTAAGACCACGGCTCGCCAGGGCACCGTCAGCGCGAAGGTGCTGGTCATCGTCCGTGCCATCGAATACGCCCTCAATGCATTGGTCACGGTTGGGAAGGCGCTGCTGCATCTGGATCGTGAGTACAAGCGCTATGCCAACACGCGCCACGATTTGCGCTGGGAGGCCGAACAAAAGCGCGAGGCTCTGGCAGAACTGCGCCGTCAAACTGACCCCTCAGTAGCGCCTCCCGCCTATCGGCCTCGGCTGTCAGCCGCGCACCGTGCGCGCCTAGCTCAGATTCCAACGCTCGAAGAGGAGCTTCGTGAACGCCATCGCCTCGTCGTGACCCTCGATGAGCAACTGGAAGATCTGGCTCAACGGGCTTCTCCTTGGCGGCACCAAGCCATCGTCGACCGCCGTCGACTGAAGGATCGCCTGGGCGCCCTTCAGGAAGAAGATCCAGATGCGCTTCAGCAGCTGATTGGCGTGGCCAATGCAGAGGAGCAGCCTTGGCTCAAGCTCTACACCGCCAGCAATGAGCCGACCCTGTCTTTGCAAAAGCTCGTCGATGTGGTCGAAGCTTCGGGAGAAGAACAGCGCAAGGTGGACCGAACGACTCAGAAGGCTTTTCGTCCACCACGGTAGGAAGAGCAGCGAGGAAGTCGGGATCCCCCCGGGCTCCTCGTCCGAAGGAGTGGCTTCACGAAGTCGAAGAGGGCGGCCGGTGTGGCGGCCCTTCTCGATCTGTGTCAAAGCATGCCCTGTCGGCCAGATTCGCTTAAGCTCTCCCGAACGCGCCGGGGAGTGCAGGGATGTCCAAGGATAAATCTATCAAGAAGGGGAGCATCCTCCACGGATGGTTCGAGCCGGACCCCGGTCAGCCACTCCACGGCCAGTTGCACCTATCGGGCTCCTCGACCCGGTTGCGGTTGCACGATGAGGCTGAGATTGGCGTTCCGGACCGCTTGGTGCATGTAAGAGGGGTCACCGCCGATGGCATCAAGGTCACATGCGTCGATTGCCTGCGGACCGGTTACGGCCACACGATGCGCGCGCATCACCTTGACCTGTTTCCGCACTACCTCTTGACTGGGGACGAGCATCTGGAGGTTGAGTCGGAGCAGGTGCGGCGCATCACGTTTACGTCGACGGACATGACGTCCATTTTTTACGACTTCGACGCGTTTGGCACGGTCATCCGACCAGAGCCGTTGATGGACAGTGTGCTGGAAGGGGCGAGAAAATACCGGCCGGTGGCCGTAGGGGAGTGGCCCCAAGTGAGCTACTTCACCGGTAGGCTCACCATCATTGAGGTGCCGACGGCCATGGGGCTCATCCGCGTGAGCCATGCGCCAACGTTTGGCAGCGGTGGTCCCTCCGGCGTCAGCATCAAGAATCAGATCCGCGTTGGGATCGAACCAGATGCCCCGATCACGTTCCACGAGGCATTGCGCCGGCTCGCCGTGCTCCGACGTTTTTTATCCCTTGCGGCCGGCCGTCCTCAGCGGCCCATCGATGTCACCATCGCCACCGACAGCGGCCGCGATGCTGCGGAGACTCGCCCGCTTCAATTGCACTGGAGCTACCCGCCTAAGCGATCGAAAGGGACACTCCGTCGTCCAAGCCCTGGGGACTTGCCGCTGGACCCGATCCGATACCCGGACGAATTCAAGGATGTGCTACAGCGGTGGGTTGCCAAGGATGAGGCAATGAAGACGGCACGGAGTCGATTCACCACTTGCTTGGAGAAGAGCAGTTACACCGTGGACCGCCTGGTCGCCGCCGCCAACATGTTTGACCTCCTGCCGGCCGATGAAGTGCCGGTCGCGCGCGAATTGCCGTCCGACGTCGCAATGATTCGGGACGCCGCATTAGCCTCACTTGCCGAGTTGCCAGACACGGAGGATCGGCACAGCGCGATGATCGCGCTGAAGATGCTGGGCAAGCCCTCGCTCACCAAAAAGGTGCGCTATCGCTGGGAGGCAAGTGCAAACGGCCTAGAATCCATCTTTCCTGACCTCGATTTTGTGCTTGTGCGCGCGATTCGGTGCCGCAACCACTTCGTGCATGGGCCGTCGAAGAGCTTTAAATTCGAGCGCGCCGAGCCGTTCGTGCCGTTCCTGACCGATGCCCTTGAGTTCGTCTTTGCGTTCTCCGACCTGGTCGCGAGCGGATGGACAACCCACAGGTGGGCAACGACGCCGTATGGTGACGGCCATCTGTTCACTCGATTCCGATGGGGCTACAAAGACACGCTCGCGGCCTTCCAAGCATCGATGGCCGGGAACACTCTCGACCCGTAGGTGGGTGAGGTAAGGCGCTGTTCATCCGCTCGGTCTGCAAGGTGTTCTGAAGACTCGCAAAAGTAGAGGTGTACCTAGTGGACATAGGCCGCACTGGCATCACTGTGAGAGATTTGCGGCTTAGCGGGCACTCTGTTCAATTACCCGGTAAGTGTCTTAGAGATCGCCGGGCAGGTATGGTGAGCACGTACACCTGTTCATTCCCTCTTACGTGGCCTCGGGATCCCAAACACTCTGGCCATATCAGCGTAAGTGATTGATCTATAATGAGGGCGATGATTGGGGCGCCGTCGCTGCTTTCCCCTATAAATATGGACGTGCTCATTCACGCCGGTCGGCGTTCTCCATCGGCCTGGCCTGTGCAGCGCCTCAGCGACCACGCCACGGCGCGGTTTCCGAGGTA
The DNA here is from genome assembly GCF_031456385.1 of Luteibacter sp. 3190. Classification (NCBI taxonomy): domain Bacteria; kingdom Pseudomonadati; phylum Pseudomonadota; class Gammaproteobacteria; order Lysobacterales; family Rhodanobacteraceae; genus Luteibacter; species Luteibacter sp. 3190. The sequence continues at coordinate 660,219 of NZ_JAVDUO010000001.1, forward strand.
AGCGCGCACGCACGGCGCACTTCGCTGGCCGGTCAGATCAGTGGGAATACCAAGCGTTGGGCAAAAGAAAGGCCCCGCTGAAGCGAGGCCCTGGTTCCGACCGCAGTCATCAGACCGGTTCCTTCGCCTTCTTGGGTTTGCGTGCCGGGTTCGTCTCCGGCGTTACATGAGCGCTCCCATTGGAACGCTGACGGCGACGCAACGCGATTCGGTGACACGCCCCGCCGAGCACCCGAGCGTAAATACCTTCGCGGGTCGCCACCTCCGCGAACGCCTGGTCCCACTCCTCGGGGGAATGGATGGAGGTGACGACGAGCGGCAACCCCCTACGGGTGCGCTCATCGAGCAAGCGCCGGAACTGGACCGTCTCTTCGTCGTCCGCTGGCTCGGTGGCGAAGTCATCGATGATGAGCAACTCAGCTCGACTGAACTGCTTGAAGTTTCGTTTGCGCTCGACCGTGCTCAGGTCCGGGTCCAGCAAGCGCCCGAGCATGGCCGGTGCCTGCACCATCCTCACGCGCAAGCCATGTGCAATCGCTTCCCGCCCCATGGCAGCCGCCAGATGGGTCTTTCCCGACAGCGTAGGCCCCGTGATGACGACGGTCTGGCCCGCCCTGGCCCAACTCATCGCGCGGAGATGGGCCATGCAAAGGTCGTCGGCCCCAACCTGCAGGCCATGTTCGAAGGTCGTCAACGCGAAATGGGACGGCAAACCGGCCTGACGGAAGAAGGTCTCGACCTTGCTGTGATCGCGCGCCTGGAGGTGGGCATGAAGCAAGAAACGCAGGCAGGCCTCCGGCCCCTGCTTGGCATGGCGCGGGTCCGCCGTCCAGACCTCCCACGCCCGGGCGAGCGTGGGGAGCCGAGCAGCAGAAAGGTCGTGGAACAGATCACTCGAACGGATCAGGGTGTTCATCGGAGTGCCTCTTGGCAGGAGTGAAAGAGCCCGGACCCAGCGCGTTTTTCGAGCGCGCGGGTTGGCGTGGAGTGGCACCCTCCTTGGCTTGGATCGACAGCTTCCGTTTCAACGCCGTCGCATTGGCTAACTCGAGCGACGGGAAGTCTTTCAGGGCGCGCTCGACGGCCGCGGCCCCGTAGCGCGATACGAAGGTTTTCACCTGGTCCGCCGGGCGCAGCCCCATGTAAGGACGGTCCTGCTCGAACAACCCGTGGACGAAGCGTTTGATTGTCGGGCCTTGCGTGGCCGCCCACGCTTTGAGCGCCTCCGGATTGCGATCGGTCTGCGCTCGATGAGCGGGAAGTTGATGCGCCGGCGTCGTGGTCAATCCGCCGATCACGCCGCTGCGGGCATGTTTGGCCACCAGCCTTTGCTCGTGAAACACCTCCACGCAGTCCGCCGTCAGCCGCACATCCACGCGTTGACCCGTCAACGCATGTGGCACGGAATAGCGGTGGTGTTCGACCAGGATGTGATAGCCGCCATCGACCTTGACCCCGGTCCGGACCTCGGCGTATTCATACGGCAAAGCGGGTAGCGGGCGCAGCGTGCGGCGCTCGAAGCTGTTGAAGCGGTCGGTGCGGCTGGGCTCCCGGTTCCCCATCGGTCGGGCATTGATCTGAGGCAGGAGTGCCTCGATTCGCTCCCGAACTTCTTCCAACGAGTAGAGCGTGAGCGTGTTCAAACGCCGCAGCACATGCTGTTGAACGAACTTCACGCCCGCTTCCACCTTGGCTTTGTCCTTGGGGTGGTAAACGCGTGTTGCCGCGATAGTGAGGCCGTAGTGCCGAGCCAGATCCTCATAGTCGCGCTGCGGCGTGCCACCCGGTCCTGGTTTTGTCATGAAGGACTTCGCGTTGTCCGGCACGACCACGTGGGGCACTCCGCCAAAGAACGCGAACATGCGTGCGTGGGCCGCCATCACCTCGGGCACGCTCTGGGACGCGATCGCGTCGACGAAGGTGTAAGAGCTGCCACCCAACACGCCAACGAAGACCGTCACCGGCACGCGCTTGCGCGTGGTCACATCCAAGTAAGACGCCTGCAACCCCGAGAAATCGACCAAAACCTTCTCGCCCGGTCGGTGCTCCATGTGCATGAACGTAGGAAGGGTCTTCCGATAGGCGTGCAACTTGCGATGAATACTGGAATACGAATACGCCGTGCCCGGTCGCATCGCACGCAGGTAGTCCTCGTGCCAGACCTGGAGCGTCAGGCCCGTCGCGGCCAGTTCGTCGTGGAGCGCCGCGACGTTCAAGGGATCGCGAACCTTGTTGCCGCGGCGTGCTTTATTGAGGTTCGTGTCGATCTGCGCGGGCGACCATCCCCTAACGTCATCCCAGGTGAGCCGCTTAAAGATCAGCAGGGCGCGGTACCGTCCGACCGTGGTCTTGGACAGGCCGACGGCAGATGCGATTTCGCGCGCAGAGAGTTTTGTCTGCAGCAGCAGACGCACGGTTTCGAGTTGTTTATGCATGGGGCGAGCCATCTGATAGAAATCCTTTTCGAGTGAAAGCCGCAATCCCGCGGCCAAAGCCATGCCTCGCGCAGATGGCGAGCATCTGCAAAGGCGTTCGATGGGGTGTCGCGCGTCACATTGGGGCCGGGCATCGTGCCAAGCACTGACTCGAGTCATTGATGACTGACCGATCAGCGCAGTACCCATACCTCACATGCCGCGGACGTCAAGAGAGGGCGGAAGGTTTTCCATGCTGGCGCGGCACGTGCTCGTGGTGAATCGGTCTGCGCCGCGGTCCGTAGACCTCGCGCACCGGCTTAGCACTATTGCGCCTCGATCGGTACACACGGGCACCTTCTGCCTCGAGCAGCAACAAGTGTCCCCGCACGAGTCCGCTTCGAGCGACTCGCATGAGCGCATGACGTGCCTTCGCACCGTAAGCCACCATGACCGACGGCGCGCCGGCCGAGCCGACCTCGGTGCCATCGAGCCTGGCAAAACGCAATCGGCCTTCGAAGAAGAGCAGGGCTGTCGCATTCGGATGGCGCCACACCGAGGCATGGAACATCTGCGTGTCGGTCCGGGCGAAGACGAGCGCGAGGCCATTGCCATGGTCCGCAGCGCGGACGAGCCACTTGGCGCACTCGGCGCCGTAGGGCGGATTGGTGAAGTAGAAATCGCGGGGATCCCACGCATGGGCCAAGCCGTCTTGGGTTTTGGTGATGTGCCGCTTGGCGGTGGGCCAAGGACGCGTCCGTGGCGAGCACGGATCGACATCCGCCAGGTGCGGCATGTCGAACGCATCAATGAGCGATTTGGGCGTGAGCCAGGTGTCGTTGCCAGTCGTTCGATCGTGCTGGAACGCGGCTGCGTGTTTGCGAGCAATGGAAGGCATGGGCTTGTCCTCGTCGGGGTGAGGCCAAGCTAAAGGGATCAAACCGGCCGATTTTGGCTGGTTGATCCCGAAGTTGTCGTGAGTGGGTGAGGGCAGGGCGTCAGAGCCGGTCGCGAGCGGTGAATGGTCGAGTTGAGCCCATTGCTGCACTGATGCCGATGGCGCTCGTTTGAGCGCGACCCTCTGCGATCATGCGCTCAAGGTCTGCCAGGGCACCTGCAACCGCGCGCTCCCACGGCGCACGGGCTGCCGGGTTGGCCCAGGGGTGCGCCAGGGCTTCCGGTGCCGTCAATGCGACGAGGCGTCCGCCGGAGTGGAGAATCTCGATCAGCCTTACGACCGTGATGCCACCCTGGCCCCATGCCGCTTCAATGTTTCCGTCGCGGTGTCGGAGAAAGCGGAACTGGGTTTTCAGCAGGGCCATCAACTGCACCGCCGGCTTCTTCTTGCTTTTGTACACCGGTGCAGCGCGTTTGCGCTCGGCGTCCCAGGCTTTGGCGAAGGCTTTGACGAAGCGCCAGCGGAAGTAGCCGCGTGCATCGCAATGCGGCGGAGGGTCCTGCAGCGCTTTCCTCCAGGACTGAAGCTCTCCGTTTTTCACTCGGCTGTGTTTGAGTTTGAGCCGGCGCTCGAGCGTGAGGATGGAACAATCGCAATACGCAGCAACCACTTCGCGCGAGACGAACCGATTGGAATCAAGGGCGGAAAACAGCGCCTTGGTGGCAGCAGCGCTGAGCATGCATTCCACCTGCGCTTTCACGCCGATGGCTTTCAGGGCTCGATTCTTGGCTTCTCTAGCGCCGCTCGCCACGGCCAACGGATCGGCCACCGGACTCACGCGCAGCAACTCGTCGATGGCATTTGCGGTTTCGTCGAAGCGACTGGCGGCTCGAGTCATGATCGTCTTCCTTGAGGGAGTCCAAGGAGATCGGCCGCGACGGGTTGGGCTGAACAGGCGTTTGCGGAAAATATCCGCCAGCCGATGCACAAATCAGGCAAGCCGAACCGTCGCAATGCGTTTTCCCTCGCCAGTTCGGAATCCTCGGGCCGCTATATCCGCCGCTTGCCCCGGCGCTCGTGCCTGCGCCGATCCACGATTTTGAGCGCGATTCATTTCTGATAGATCTGGCTACGACCTTCGGGATCTTCTGCGGCGATCGCCTTATCCCCGGATTGATAAGCCCAATTTGGAGAACCAACACGCCGTGATTCATTGCCGAAAAGACATGTTCTCTCACGCCCAGGCCCGCTCGTATTGAGCTTGATTTCAGCCGTCGACATAAGGACTATAACCGAGTATCACGGGCCAAAGCTGCAGCGTAGATATTTGCAATCACCTGACGTCAAGCATCAAATGAGGTCGATGCATGCTAGAAAAGCAGCGACGATAATCGTGCTAACCAGCGCCATTTTTTTCGAACACTGAGCAAGCTGGAATAACGCGATCGGTCCAGCTTCGTCGATAACTCATCTCGAAAGGCGATCGCCAATGAAGGCAAGAAGTGCAGTTATCTCCCTAATGCTAGCCGGCTTCACGGCTGGCGGCTCGGAGATGCTTGTCCTTGCTCTTTTGGTCCGGCAACAGCAGCTGGACGCGCTTGGGGTGTCTGCGTCGCTCATCTATGTCGGCACGCTTGTTGGTACAGGATGCATGGGAGTGCTAGGCGGCTACCTCTTGGCGAATCTGAGGCCATCGGCGATTGGCTTATCCTCACCGGTGCTCTGTGCTCTCGCTGCATTGACTGCATACTTGACGCCGTCAGGAACCGCTGATTTTTTCGTGGCAGCATTTGTATCCCTGGTTACTGCACTTGATCTGCCTAACATCAACAGTACGGTAAACAGCCTGGTGTCCGCGAGAGAGCGATCTTCGGCATTTTCCTTGCTGCAATCATCAATTTCCTTGCTCGTGGTTATCGCACCGATCGTGAGCGCAGGTCTTATTTTGGTGCTTGGCGTGCGTTTGACGTTCTTACCGATTGCTGCGATCTATCTCGTTAGTGCTTTGCCGTGGTTTTGGATGCCATCGCAAGGGCCTCATGCACGGCCCCGTGGGCAAGAGGCGTCCGCTTATCGTTTGATTGCCACGGACTCCGCTCTTCGAACCCTGATGATATTTCGGCTACTCAGTAACTTCGTCTACGTTGCAATTCCAGTTACGCTTCCTTTTCTTCTTTCGAAGATCGCTGACAACCATGGCGCCTACGTGCCGCTTCAGGCAACCAGCTTAGCGTTTCTTCGCGCGGGCCCCCTAGCTGCGAGTTTGATTGGTGCGCTTCTTCTCGCAAGAAATCCGGGCTATGTAACGACGATAAGTGTTGTCGCTCCCTTACTCGGGGCTGGCGCTACTGTGGTTATGGCATTCAGCCAATCTTCCTATCTCATTTGCGCTTGCTGCCTGTTGATAGGCTTCACGCAATACGGAGTTCGCTTGACGGGAATGGTTCTCGGGCCTTCCGTGACACCGAACCATAGGCTTGCTGAGGTGATACTGGCCAGTGACACCATAATTCGCCTATTCGCTGCGTGCTACGCGGCAGGCCTCGTTTTTGTCTTCAGATATCCGCATGGAGAGGTCATCTCTCTTGTCGTTGCTGCGGCATGCTGCCTGCCAGCGCCTGCATTCCTCAAAGGTGCTTTTATCTCCTATCGAAACCAACTCAGTGAGGTAAAATCATGATGACCGAAGTCGCTAGAATGGATGCCCGCCAACATATAACGTCGTCTGCAGAGATCAAATCCCGATTCGACAGCTACATGCTTGGCAACGAGGAAGCCAAAACGTATTTGGCGTCGATAGCGTTCAAGCATGTGCTCGCGACACGGCTGGGTTTTATCGAAGGATCAAGGAGTCACGTTCTGATCCTTGGCCAGACGGGCGTCGGTAAGTCGTATCTCGTCAGCTCGCTACGAGACATTCTGGACGTACCGGTTGTTACGATTGACGCAACCACAATCACAGAGGCGGGATATCAGGGGCGCGATGTCGATTCGATCTTCGAAGACGTACTTCAGGCGGCCGGATTTGATCGAATGAAAGCGGAAGTCGCGGTGGTCTTCATAGATGAGTTTGACAAGATTTGCGCTCAAGCTGGTGGCGAGCGAGATATCCGCGGACGAGGTGTGCAGTACTCGCTGCTCAAGATTCTTGATGGTGACGTCAGGCAGATCCGCTCATCTCGCGTATCTCGCCTGCAATCGGGGTCGTCCGGCGACGTGTACCAATTCAATACGAAGCGGATGCTGTTCATCTTCGCGGGGTCTTTTAGCGCTCATCCCGGTTTAATGCAGCGTGATGTGATTAGTCCCGCTGACATCGCTAATCTTGGCTTTCTTCAGGAGTTAGTAGCGAGAATCCCCAATATCATCCGGTTCGACAACTTGTCGGCAGGTGACCTGGAGTCGGTAATCACACGCGCTGGGACCGGTGTGTTGAGAGAATACGCAGAAATTTTCGAGAGTCTCGGATGTAGCGTTACCTTTTCGGTGGACGCGAAAGCGAAGATATCCGAACACGTAATTGACATGGGCATCGGTTACCGTGGCTTGAGAACGGTCCTCGATAGGATCTTCCTGCCGAAACTCAGCTGCTTTGAGAGCTGTGGTTCTAATGACGGTGCTTGGGTACCCCGGTTCGTGGTCGACTATTCGGGTAGCGAATTTGTAATTAAACGAGAGCCTGGGCGGCCCGATGCACATGACCAATCGTGATGATGAGCGTGCGCTGGCGAGGAAGAAGCTGCACCTCAACTAGGGCGACGAAAGCACGCGGATAAATTCGTCAGGGTAGCCGACCATGCGACGCACATCATCGAGAAGCGGTGCTCGTGGCTTTAGAGGAATGCCAAGTTTATGCGCGCACCTTTGGAGGATTTCCACGTACCTTCGTTCAGAGCCATCGCAGAGAAACGTGAGCCACTTGTTGCCAGACCGGGCATGTTGTAACTCGTCCGCGTCGATGTAATCGATTATCTCCGCCAGATCCCACGCACCTATGGCGCACAAGCTCTCACAGAAGGGAATGTTGGCCTCGAGCGCATTCCCTTCCTGAAATACCTGCTCGATGGCCAGTCTTTCAGCAAGGTCATCACCCAGCATATATCGTCGCCAGACTTTTCCATTGAAAGTATAGTCACCGAAGTCGCCCCCGAGATCCCGGAGTACCGAACGCATCATCATGGCGTGACGAGTTTCGTCCCACGTCTGCCGCGCCATGTCGAGCTTGAAGTCTAATGGCATGTCGCGGTATTCGGCGATGTTTCGTCCACACAACTCCATCGCGTCAATCTCGACATTGATGCCGACCTCGTGGAGCCATCGCCTGAGATGCTCGCCTCGCGCAACGAGATCTGCGTTGCTTCGGTGACTAAACACCATGGCATCAGAGAACTTCCAGCTTCCGGGGCGCGCGGGAAAGTCGAGAAGAATCGGGAGCGATTCTTCTCCCGAGTAAACACGGGCTTCTGGGTCAGAAGATGGATCAATAAACTTCAAAGGCGAAGCATCAACGACGAAGGGCGCAAGCAGGTTTACTTGGTCGCGGATCGATTGTATCGCCTCGCGGAGTATGAGTATCGTTGGGGCGTCCCCGGTCGAATGGGTCGTAGCAATAAACGTTTCCATGTGCGTCGCAACACCGGCAAGGGCGGAACTTAGAAACGAAGATCTAGATTTGGAGGTGGTTAGTTCTGCTCCATGCTCAAGCGAACACTCATACGCCGGTGAGACGATAGGGGCGACCTCAGATTCCAGCAGCGTCAGGATTCGCATGCGAAGACGGTGGATGTCTTGCGCAATTAGACCAACCTGTTGGCCAAGCGCAAACTTAAAGTCGATGTTCGAATCCGTCGAAATCCATGCGCCCGCGTGTTCCATCAAACGTATGAGCGCATAGATATATCCTCTCAGCGTGGTACGCCTCGCTCTGAAGACTGGAGTCTTTGCGATGCCGTTATCAACGTTGATCGGCTTAGTCATATTTGTTCTCCGAGGACGCGGTGTTTACGTACATTCGAATCACAGTGGACTCCGAGAAGACCGCCGAGTGGTGACCTTCTGGTTTGGATTGCTTGTACGCAGGCGACTTGGACCGAAAGTGTCATTTAGCCAAAGCGAGCTGACGCCTTCAATTCCATCCAAGCGGATGAACCATCTCGTGGCGATCGCCCTTAGGGCTGATTTCGCCTAGTCTTAATGCATCTTCGGCATCCAGACAGTACATGGCGTTGTATCCAATCTCCTTCGCCAGATGATAGCCATGATCGCTCATATATCGTCTCACGAGGTTTGGCACGATCGCGATTTCCATGACCGCTACCCGCGGGCGCCACCGATCAATTCGGAAGCCGTCGAGGACCCAGCGCTCGGAACCGTCGACGTCCAAGGAAAGGAGGTCGATGGGCGTCGCGCCGGCGAACTCTGCGAGTATGGAGTCCAGAGTCCTCATGGGGACATGAATGAGACCGTTGGCCATGCCTTCGACTTCAGGGATACAATTCTTTGCGTAATACTTGCCGAATCCCTGGAAGAGTTCGTCGGTTCTCGAGTCCAGAGACGAAAGGGCGCCACGATAGTTGGCGAAAAAATCGCACGAAGGCTTGTCTTCGTCTCCGCACGCCACGCCGAGATTGATGGCGTTGGGCCGATTTCGCTTGAGTAGCTCGTAGTATCCGGGATGAGCTTCGACACATATCCCTCGCCACCCAAGTTCCTCGTCGAAAATTAGGGTATTGCTAAAGCGCCTCCCGTCGTGGGCGCCGATATCGACATAGAACCCGTGACGCTTGTCAAGGAAAAACTGCCTCAGAATGCTGTCTTCGCCAGTTTGACTGTAGTAGGACATCATCGGTCACCTCATATAAACAGTACGACGAGCAGCGAACTCTCAGTCAGAAGAGCTGATTGACTCTTCGATTGCCTCGAAATCTCCGGACGTGGCAGATCGATGCATTGCTCGGAGTCCCTGGTCGAAGAAGTTTACGGGGCTCGCTTTGCTATGGAGGAGGGTGCTGTTCTCCCAGATCAAAGTGTCCTCTGCCTCCCAATTGTGGCAATAGACATTCGCGTTCGTCACTTGAAACCGGCGCACCTCGTTGAAGATCTCGTCGCTTTGCTGTGCCGACAATCCCTTGATCCTGTTTGCACTTGGCGAGCAGAAGACAAATTTTCGTCCTGTTACCTCATGCACGCGCACCATTGGCTGGAGGAGAGCCTTCCCCTCGGGCACTTCGGAGTGAGGCACCTTGGGTAAATACCAATACATTCCCTCGATGCGTCGTTGGACGGACTCAGGTAAGCGAGCATAGGCGTCATACTGATCGGCCAGTAATGTGCCGCCCGTGCCCGGTGGGCATGCTAGACAATGGAGTATGGTGGCGCCATGTGGCTTTTTTGCATAAGCAAGTCCGTCGGAATGCCAGCCCATACCGTAGTCCGCGGTGGTTGAGCCGATCTCGTTACTCAGATATAGAAGATCGGGGAAGCCAGCCACTCGGTGAGCCGCCGGACGCCTAGATAGTCCCGGTTCGAAATCACCAAAGCAGCGAGTGAGCTTCAGTTGATGTTCGGCGCAAAGAGGCTGGCGACGGATAACAATGAATTGAAATGTTGCAAGGGTCGCGTTGAGCTGCTCCACGATCTTGGGAGTTAGAGATTCGCTGAGGTCAAGCCCATCGATCTCCGCACCAAATTGACCGATGGAGGCGACCCGCAGTGGACCATTGGAAATTTGCTTCATATGGACGACCAGGTGTCGGTAAAGCGGTAACGATGGCCGGTTCGATGCGCCTGTCATGTGATAGATGGGTAGCGACGGAAGCGCTGTGACCCGTCCTGGGATTACAAATTCCTGTCGATGAGTGTCCTTTTTTTGCTGCCGTCCGTGCGGCTGACGTGAGTTCCATCGTCTGGCATCTTCTTGCGGCAAGGCCAGTAGAGGCTTTGATTAGTGCAGTAGTGACGAGCAAAAGAGCGGCTTAACCCGGTTCGACCACAAGACAGTTGGGGGGAAAGACGTGAATGAGTCATTCGACATCTCCTACGCATTCTATGAACAGCTTGGCGCAGAGGGACTATCGGCGCGTACAAGAGCGGAGTGGGACACTCAAATTGTCCAGCAACTGTTGTTGATGCTTGAGCCCGGCCAGTGCGTGCTTGATGTCGGCTGTGGGTATGGCAGGACCTCACTGCCGTTGGTCGAGTCGGGTTATCGTGTAGTGGGATTAGACATATCAAACCGCCTGTTGCGCGCGCATCAAGAAGAGGCGGGTCGGCGTGGGGTTTCCCTGGAATTGATTCGCGCGAGCATGTGCAGTATGCCATTCCAATCGAACACGTTTGATGTCGCGATGTGCTTGTGGTCGGCATTCTACGAGTTGCTGACGGTGCGTGAGCAGTTGGCGGCGATAAAAGAAGCGTTTCGAGTGATTCGACCTGGTGGCTGGTATCTGATGGAAGGCACAGTCTATGAACACGCAGTGCGTGCCCAAGGCTTGGACGACGACGTCAGATCGAATCATGAGCGGCTAGTACAGAACACAATTGAAGGGCTGAAAAATCCTCATTTTGGGCACGATGCCGAGAGCCTCACTAGGCTCATGCTCAGATCCGGCATCAAAACCTTCGACACCTATGTCGATAACTGGGCGGGGCGGCCCCGTCGCTTTCTTCGCTTCTCCAAGCCCGAGTGACCTCAATCAGGGTTTCACCCCTGATGCGAGATCAATGAACCAGTGGCGACTCGTACGTCACTGCAGTTCGGGATCTGGAGCGTCTATCAGTGTCGATAACGCGTCTCAGACATCAAGGGGAGCAATTGGTCTGCGCAGGAAGGCCTGGCGTTGGATCCACCAGGCCTCTGCGACTTCCTGCGCACCCGCGGGGCGAGTCTTGGCGGGCCTCCACGGATTGACCGGCTTGGTGGTTCAGCCTGCTCCGACCATGGACGACGCGCCGCAGATGTCTTCCAACTCATAGCCGCAGGTTCGGACATCCGCTCCAAGGAAGGCTGAGGGCTGGCCTGGGATGCTGACCTTTTCAACGGCGGTTACATCGTTTTGCTTCCATTTCGGCGCGGTGGATTTCTGAAGATCGGGCTTAACGTTTGACGATTGCATTTGATCATCCTCCTAAACCACGAACGAAGCCCAAGCGGGTCTTGGGCGAATAGAACGTATCACGAATCTTTTTGCAGTTTCGGCAAGATTCAGCGTCCTTGGATTGCGCCTAACAGTGCTATGGTCGCGTCCAGTTGTGTTCGAGTCGCAGCGCCGATTGCATCGCTCGCCGACAAGCTTGCCAAAAATTAGCATCGGCGCTCGATTAGCCCACGTAGACTCTCGCTTGAGGCGTCCTCGCGGTGCCCGACCCAAACCACCCGTTGCAGCGAATCGATTCGAGGTCAGGACATGTCTGAGGTCGACGATGAGGCAAGGCGTGCTCTCATCAGCAAGCGCATGGCGGAATACCGCGATAATTGGAACTGGATCGATCCGTGCAATGCCGATCGGTTCGTTCGTCGAGATTTGAAGGTTGAGAAGGATGCAACGACCGATGCGATCCTTAAGAACATTGCCCGGTTGACTGATCAAATCTTTGATCATGTGTCCGTTTTCGAAAATTTCTCAGAGGCTAGCAGCAGGGGCGCGATGCCCAGTTCCAGTGCAGCCTTCGACGCCACCGAGACTCGAGCAGCATTACAGCAGGCGGAGCAGATCCTTTGGGATGCATATAGAAATCTGGAGGCGTTCAAAGACCCATTCGTGACGAGGCAACTCGATGATCTTGGTGTGGGACCCGGGTCAAAAGGTCTCAAGCTCAATATCGGATCTGCGAATAACCTTCTCAAAGACTGGTTGAACGTTGATGCTGGGGGCGGTGATCTTAGGGTCAACATCAACTGGGGCCTCCCACTTCCCGATGATTCTGTGGATTTTGTTTACTGCGCTCACATGCTCGAGCATCTTCGTTACAGTGATCAAGCACCGGTTTTTCTTCGCGAGGTCCTCCGTGTTCTCAGCAAGGGCGGAACGGCCCGGATCGTAGTGCCAGATGCTCGGAAGCTTTTGGTCGCCTATTCGACGGGCGATCGGGATTTCTTCAGGGCGCGTCAAGCTTTCTATCCGATGTACAAGGCCTTCATCGACGACGGATTGTTTACGCTGGACTACATTTTGATGTTCTGCGGCGCAGCACCCCAGATGCTTAGCTACAGCCACAAATTTGGCTACGACGCCAGGCTGCTCTGCGATTTGCTGAGAAAGGCGGGCTTCAGCGACGTGAAGGAGTCTCAGTTTCAAGGCAGTGAACATTCTGCGCTGCGCGTGGATGATGTGGGCTACAACGCGCAAGCGCGCGACATGACGAATCATCACTACTCGCTGTTTATAGAAGCCACCAAGTGACGGTCATAACACTAGGGTTTGCTGTCCGAACGAGAGGATTTTCAGGATGAGTATCTTTGTGATTACGCCGCACGGCCGCTTCGAAGTAACCAACTGGAAGGCCGAGAACACCATCCTAGAGGTCTGCCAGCTCAATCGGATTCCGGCGAATGCGATTAGCCTCTACATTGAACAAGCTGGCTCACGTCGATTAGTGACCAACCTGTTATCTACGGTTGACGAGCTTGTTCCTCCCGATGCCAATTTGACAATTCGTCCGGATCGCAATATCGACTACCATGAAATTATTCCAGAAACAATCATTACCGACGTCGGCGCCGATGATGTTAGCGAGTATTTTTTCTCAAATAACAATCGATCGTATCTCCTAAGCGGGCTTACGTCCGAAGAGTGTCGGGACTATGTAAATGCTAGCGTCAATGCTGTCATTGACGCTCATGGTAGTGATATCCGCGCTGCTCATGTGGTTGTGGGGATCAGCGGCGGCGGCGACTCGAACGCCTTGCTTGGAGCTTTGGTGGCTGCCGGAGTCAAGAATATTTACCCCGTGATGATGATGGGCATACCCGATTGGGATAGGGGAAAGCATCGCGCGGAAGCGATTTGCGCTGCTCACAACATTCCGTTGCGCGTGGTGGAGTCTGGCGACGTGGGTCGCTTACTTGGCGTTGCGGAAGGAAGAAACTGGGTTCAGGCTTTTGAAGAAACCTACCCTGATGTCGATTTTGAGATGCTGGGAACGCTCGCGGTTCGCTTGGTGCTTGCAGCGGTTGCGAAGGAGCAAGGCGCGACGACCGTCATCACGGGCACAAATCTTGAGGATCTGCTTGGTGAGGCATTGATGTGCATCTTGGAGGGCCAGCCGCCGTTGCCATACCCACGCAGGAAAATCGGCGACATCGACATTTTCTATCCGCTTTATACGTGCCCCAAGAAGATAATAGATGGCTGCTTCCCTAAGTATTCCTTAGAGAATTATGAGGACCGATTTCCGAGTCGCCTACGGGGGCGTGCGCTCGCTTATTATCTCGCTCAGAGCATGAACGCCCTGATTCCTGGTATCGAATTCGATCTCCTCGAAGGTTTGCGTAAGCTGTCCAGAAATTGGGACTCATCTCATTTCGATTCGGATCTAGGCTTCACTGTCCTAAGGAGCATAAGCAAGGAATCGAAAGATCGTTGGAATGCATTTTTGGGAGTGTAGCCAGGCATCGCCGTGCTGATGCACTGTTGGTAAAGCAACTTTGGCACGCTAGCTGCTCATTCACTTCCATGCCGAGGTCCAACGCTAGCGCCAATGTCGTCCGGGCCGCGCGTGGAGCATCGGCCACAGATAAATCCAACCGCGAGCGTCAGACTTGGCCATGACGAACCATCAACTACCGAGAAGGATGGGGCTGCGTTCCGTAGCTGCCGCCCATCGCGCTCTAGTGTGCGTCGAACCAGAATGCGTCGAGTGTGCTCGCCACACGGAGGATGGCCGCGCCGTGGTTCGAGTGGGGAGCGCCGCCCGCCGGCCCGAGCCTCTCGATTGCATGAGCTGCGGCTGCGGCCACCGCGGGTAGGTTGGCTGCCATGGCCTTCTCAGCCACAAGGCACGCCCGGAACCGCGCCTCCTCGAAATCCTTCGCGAGTGCAGCCTGGGCCATTGCCTCGCAGTCCCGTACGATCTGCGCCACGGTAAGGATGGTTTCTTCGTCCGGTTCCATGGCAAGAGTTTAGTCCCGCTATGTGGATCTAAAGCAATGCCGGGCCTTGGCGCTCAGTGGCAACCCCGGCTGCTGGCATAGAAACGCGGTCCGGTTTCTCGTCGCCCTGTCTCACGGTTCGTTAGTCAGGACTTTCTGCGGCACAGGTCCCGTCTCGCGAGGCTAAGGGCATTGAGGAGAGGCCGTGGAAGATCTCGGGCTAGCGCCCCGCTTGCGAGCTGCGGGCGGGCGGCGTACGGTGTTGACACGTGGCCGCAATGGCCAGGGTCTTACCTTATGAAGTCCGTCGTCGCCCTTGGCAGGGCTCCCGGAGCTACCTTGGTGGCTCAGTACGTGCGGATGTCTACGGACCAGCAACAGTATTCGATTGCGAATCAGTGCGCGTGCATTGCGGCCTATGCGGCTAGCCACAACATGCATATTGTCGAGAGCTACCGGGATGACGGTAGAAGCGGGCTTGATCTCGGTGGCAGACCGGGGCTCCAGCGTCTGTTGGACGAGGTCAGAAGGTTGCCTCGCTTCGAAGCCGTTTTGGTCTTCGATGTCAGTCGATGGGGGCGTTTCCAAAATGCCGACGAGTCGGCATTTTACGAGTACCTTTGCCTCACGCACGGGGTGCGTGTGATCTACGTGGCGGAGCCGTTCGGCGACGGGCAGTCGCCCGTGGCGGTCATGTTGAAAGGACTCAAGCGGTCCATGGCTGCCGAGTACAGCCGAGAGCTATCGGCGAAGGTGAGTGCTGGACAGCGGCGCCTTACAAGCATGGGTTACCGCATGGGCGGAGCGCCCGGCTACGGATTGCGGCGAATGGTGGTCGATGCAAACGGCGAGCGCCGAGGCGTATTGCAGCCAGGGGAAAGGAAGGCTTATCCCACCGACAGGGTGACACTCGTTCCAGGGCCCGCCGACGAGGTAGCTACCGTTCGCTGGATCTTCGAGCAGTCCGCCGCTGGCGTCCCTACAGACCACATCACGCGCAGGTTGAATCTCGCGTCTGGAAAGCGGAGGTGGACGAAGACCGCAGTTCGGGAGATGCTCTGCAACGACAAATACATGGGCGTGAACACGTACGGACGGTTCACCCAAGTCTTGAAACATCGTCTTGCCTTGCAGCCTGAGGACACTTGGACGCGATCGGTTGGAGCCTTCCAACCGGTGGTTTCGCCCGAATTATTTTTGAAAGCAAAGGCAGTACGGGAGAAGCGCTGCGCTGCTGTCAGTGATAGCGAAGCCCTGGAAGCGCTGCGGCGAATCCTGCGCGACCATGGTCGGATCACGAGCGGCCTTATCGGGCGATCGCCCTCGGCACCGAGCCCGCAGCTCTACATGCGGAGGTTTGGCAGCCTCCGGCGGGCATACGATCTCATCGGGTACGTGCCCACACGGGACATCAGTTTCGGAGAGAAGAAAGAGCGCATTGCTGTATGGCGGGAAAGCGTCACCGCGTTTGCGGTGGAATTGCTTACCGATGCCGGCTCTGCTGTACGACGCTCCGGATGGACCATTTCCGTCGATGACGCATGGTCTGTGGCCTTCCACCTCCTCCAAGCTTCCAAAGATCATCACCGATGGAAGTGGCGAGTTCCGGCCGTGTCGAGACCCTCGGACCTGGTCATCTTCATTCGCATGGCGCCGGATGCCAGCGCACCAATCGATTATCTGGTGTTGCCGTCGAACGCTTCGCCAGCATGGCCCGCCTTGATCACCGAGCAACCGGACGTCAGTTCCCGGTTCTTCCTGTTTCCGTCGCTGGCGATCCTCTTGGACTTGGCCGCGGTATCGCGAGGCTGACATGTGGGTGACCGAGGAAACACGGCGAGCGAGAGAGCAGGTCACCCTATCAGGCCTCCGCCTCGCATCGGATGTCTGTCGCGCCCAGCTTCGCGGACTGAACTGCGTCATGAGCACGCTTTCGTCGGACGGCGATTGGCTAACGATGGCGGGGAGCAGGTGCATAAAGGCTGACATCGCAGAGCGTGCAGAATGCGCTCCGATACTGCAGCTCATGGTCGCCCGTTCTTGCATCCGAAAAGTGCTATCGGATGCCGAATTGGTGTGCTGGCTGGCCCGCCATTACCCGGAGGGCCTCGCGATTCTTCAGGCGACGGCCGACATGCCTGGATCGCGATACTCGAACGGCTTGCCGGCTAGCTAGGGCTATGCGCGACATAGAAGAATCGCTATCTGAGGGACAAATCGAGCAGGCAGAGCTGGCGGGCGATGTTGTAGGCCTCGCAGGGCTGCGGTTGGAATTTTGCGCCGAAAGCGCATCGACTTCGTGTGCATCTTTGGGGATCCCGCGAGCTAGGACATGTCGCACAATATCCGTGATCTCTCCTTAAAAAACGCGTCCGTTCAAGGGGCGCTGCCGAACTGGCCGAAGGTGGGGCCTCCGTGGCGACCACGCCTCCCGCTTGAGTCAAAAAATTTCTCATCAGCGAGAGTCAGCCTTTCTAGGCCGGTTTGGTAAGCTTTACTGGCAAAGCGGGCGCTCCGCGTCACCGTATGCGCAAAGGGAGATCGACTTGCAGCACCCGAACGATAAACCAGATCCGAATTTGCATCAGCGATTCGATCGGCTCCTGGCCAAAATGATCCCGGAATACATCAGCCAGATCATCGCATGGGCACGCGCGAACGGCTTCGAAGAAGGGAAGAAAGCAGGGCAGCGCATTTTTCATATTCGCGAGCCATCGTCGTCACCGGTCTCTAAGGACCTCGACCCAGGCTTGTACGGTCCGGCTCGCTTCGAGGTCGCTCAAGCATCTCTGCAGATGCGGGCTCGGGTCAAGCAGCTAGTAGAGGAAAAGCTTCTGTCAGAACCGACCGAGCACCAGTGGAGCATGATCTTGGCCGACCACCCGGCGACTTGCGTCTCCGCCGGGGCCGGATCCGGTAAATCGACGACTCTCGTGCTCCGCGTGGTTTTCATGCTGGAATATCTGGACATCGCCGACGACGAGATTACCGTCATTTCGTTCACTAAAGGGTCCTGTCAAGATCTCCGCCGGACCTTGCGGCGCGTTCTGGGCCTGTGGCGTACCTCAGGCGTATCCGAGTCCTGGGCGTTGCGGAGGGTCCGCACCTTTCATTCGCTCCTCTACGGCATCGCGATGGCGGCGTTGCCCCTTCAGGACTTTTTCGAGAATGTAGGGGGCGGGCGCAGGAAAGCGGCGGAGGATATCGAGGAGGCGGATATTGACAATCCGATGGCCTCATCAAACTTGACGCCCGATCAGGCGGCGCTGCTGAGCGAAGCTTACCGCATGCTCTTTGCCACGGACGGAGATTTTCGGAGCGATATACTTGCGCTGCTGACTGCATCGCTGATGCGTCCTGCCGCGTCCAGTCGTCCTCGCCAAGTCACGGGATGGCAGCACTTCGCGCAGCTGCGCGATCGCGCGGTGGCCGACGCGTTGGGCCAGGTGTGGTCGAAACGTGGTTGGCCATTTCCTGGCGTCGAACCGACGGTGTATGCATTTTTCAGGACGATGGACGGGCGCGAATTCTTCGCCAATGGGAAGGATAGGGCTACCCAGCAACCGATTGTCTTGGAGCTGCCGAGCGACGCCTCTGAGGATGAGAAGGGGTTGGTTGTGGAGGCCGAAGGCTGTAGGCCGACGACGCTGGGAAGCGCAGCAGACTCTCGCCGGACCTCGATTAGGGGCTTGGCGGACCGTGACTACCTTTCCATCGGTACCGTGGAAGCCGCTCAAACATTCTCCTATCGTGCCCAGTACGCGACGATGGATTCGGCGCAGATCACGCCAGCGCTCGCCCCCATTTTTTCTTATACGTTGCCCGGAGAGTTTAAGGCGGTGCCGATCTATGAGGCACTGTACGACCAAGGAGCTTTCATTGAGAGCTTGGGCCAGCCGGTTGCGACGCTTCTTAGCCATATTCCGAAGCCTCGCGTGCTCGACGAGACAGTTTACTTCGGCGCAGCGCTCGCTAGGTTCTGGCCACACTTCAATCAATCGCTGCGCCGGAAGCACCTCATGACCTATAACGAAGTCCTGTTGGCTTTGACGAGCGCCAAGCCTGGGCAGATTCCGGTATCGAAGCTGACTGCCATGCGGCATCTCTTGGTGGATGAGTTCCAGGATATCTCACCGATTCTCGCCAACTGGCTCAAAGCGATGCAACGGCTCTTGGTGCAGTCGAACCAGACCTTGCCTGTTAGCGTCATGAGCATCGGTGACGACTGGCAGTCGATTTATGGCTGGCGAGGCAGCTCGCCGCAATTGTTTATCGATTTCAAGGACTATTTCCCTGCGCACGAAGCATGCGGCGAGGCCGTCACTCTGAAATTCACGGATAACTTCCGCTCGGTGAAGTCGGTCGTGGACGACGCCATGCGCCTCTTGCAAATGGTTCGAAAGAAGGTAACCAAGGATTGCATTCCGGTGCCGCCGATGAAATCAGGAGACCACGGAGTAGTGCTTCACGAGTATGGCAAGGCGGCCAAGGCGCCCGCCGACGTAGCCCGCGAGATGGCGCCGCTAATTGAGCAGCGCTGGCAGGAGGCATTGGCGTTGAATCCCGCCACTGACGAGGCGGTGATTGTGATGACGCGTCGAGGGGCGGTCCGCGACGCGCTTCGGCGACTTTTGCCCGCCACGAAGTATCCGAAGCTTCAGATTTACACGTATCACCAGGCCAAAGGACTCGAGGCCGACACTGCCATCATGATCGAAGACTGTTCCCCTGGCCGACCGTTTCCCTTCAGGAACATGGTCTTTGAGGCCAGCGGCAGCTATCCGAATTACTCATATGATCAGAGCGCCATTGATGAGGCGTATCGATTGGCTTACGTGGGTGTCACTCGAGGGCGTCGACGCGTCGTTTGGGCGGTGCCAGAAGTCGACGCGACGACTTCCGCCAAGGTGTTTAAGCTTCAGCAATCGACATTACTTCTGGCATAAAAGCTGTCAACCTCGCCCCCAGTCGGGTAACGCTGCGCTCGTTTTAGATTCGTCGGATCAAGCACCTCGTAATCTGATCTCGGAAGCCCAGTCTCGGAAGGGTGCCAGAGCGTAAGGTGCTGGTCGCGGGCTCTCGGTATTGTTCAGTACATCAAGAGCGGGGTGTAGGCAGAGCCGGTCGGCGAATCGAGTTACCTTATCCATTCTTGTGAACCGAGGCGTGTTCTCGGCTGCGTGTCGATGCAAGAGGGCATGTGGTAACGCCGGCGCCGTGATTGCTCACAAAGACCTACATGAAGAGCCGATACGGATAACTTTCCCCGGGAAGATCGGGCACATTCGCGATCGTCCTTGCAAGTTTCTGAGAGTATCGGATGGTCACAGGTACTGGGTCGTATAATGCGTCGTTGTTCCAATCCATTTTGGTGAGCGCCAGAACTTCAAGCGCCACCGTGTCGAGCATGCCGGCGCCCACGTGGCGGGTCAGAAGAAGCGGCTTAGGAATACCTTTGCTTCCTTGAAAATACCCGGAGCGTGTGCTGGCGGTCGGCGCATTCCCAGCCGCCCACAGCAAACAACGCGTCTCCGATATGGTCTGTACCGTGCCCCGTGGGACCGGGTAACCGTCAGCTTGGGGCCGTTGTCCGCCGCGCTTCACCATCCATACGCCCCGCCATGTGCTTGCACCCACTTCGATGCACTCGATCTCCTTGATAGCAGTCGTAGCATCTCGAATGCCTTCAAGTTCCTCTGCTCGAAACCCTGTGGTTTTGTGAATTACCAGGCGAGTAGGCAATGTTCCACCGTTGCGTCGCTGATATAGCGACAGGCTCCTCGCCAAGACCGCCCGCATGTCGGCCGCGTTGAGGAAGGGGTTCCGCCTGGCCTCCATCGACGCATCGACCGGCTCCCGAGCCTCGAAGGCGACAAATTGCATGCCGCCCCCGTCCATGTCGAAGACCTGCGAGCAACAGGTAACATAGTGCATGTGCTCGCCCTTAGGCCGCAATGCGTAAGCTAGGCCGATATAGGCAGTCCCATCAGAAATGCCGGGGAGTGGCGCAAGTTTCCATGGCACTCCTCCGGCCTTGACGTACAGCGCGATGGACAAGCGCCACGCGACCGACGCCGGAGTTCTCTTCGCATATGAGAACACTCGATCGTTTAGCACCTGCGTGGGAATGCCGGCTCTTGCGCCCATGGCCTTGAGTACGTCATGCGCATCAAAGCCTGCGGCTCTTGAAACTGGGAACCATCGGTCTGGGATGTGAACGATGGCAATGTCAAACTCATCGCGGTGCGTGGCAAGGCTGTCCAGGGCGGACTGGAACGCCGCCACAAGCTTTTGCTCAAGACTCCCGTCGCCTGGCAGCGCGGCAATGTCGTCAGGCCATCGCACATATAGTGGAACAGGCGCGGACGTGAGCGGAATGCCAAACACTGCTTCAAACCCAGGGTAATTCACCACATACCCTGCCTTGTCGGCAGCCGATTGCGCTACTTGAACGAGGCGCATTAGGTTTACGATGGAGGATATTCCGGATTTTGGCGCAATCAATGCCGCCCGAATCTTCGGCGTGAATCCGGCGATGGTCCTTGCGGACAATGGACCAAAACGCACGAGACCGCGTAGAGGGTGGACTTCCGTGCCGGGCGCAGACTCGCTGGAAAATAGGAGTGAAGGCTCATTCAGGAGCTGGAATGGAGGCAACCTAGCTGAGTTGTGGTCCACGGTTTCTCACTTCAACAAGGGATGTGTATGCGAGGGACGACTCCAGCCGGTGAAAGATCCGATTTCAAAAGTTGCGTTGATCCCATCGCCACCATCCATCCAGAAGGCATCGATGCGCCCCGAAGGGGCCGTCAGAAGCGAGGCCCACGCATCTAAGATGACGCCCCATTGCTTGTTGTAACGCATGGCCCATCGCTCCCGAACGGAGCTTCCGGCTTTTTCCAAGTCTGCCGGCGCTTGGACGCGATGTAGCTGCGTATCTACGATTACTTCGTGGCTGGGTACGTCGATGTGGGTGAAGGGGTCGAAGACACACCACCAACGACCTGCAGCTTGATCTAGGCGCACCCGTATGCCTTCGGCAAATGGCCATCCGGTGTCCTCATCAAGTCCTACCACGTCTCTCCCGTACGCGGTGCGTAGGGACGCCAGCACAAGTCGTTTGCGCTCGGCAAAAGCAGGACTATCCCCGTCGTTGGCGGCGGCAATGACGATCTGGTGTCCATTGCCTCTTAGGCGCTTGCTAAGGGGGCGTTGCCGACAAAGCGCCAGTATGAGTGCGTCGTAGAGGAGGCCGCGCGACCATGCATCCCGCTCGGGCAGGAGAGGGATTGTGCCAGCGATATGGACGCCGAAGTCGTCGAGCGCCTCACGGACGAAGCTATCGGGGCCAAAGAGCGCAAAATCTTCGCCGGCGCGGGCGATCACGCCGGGGGCGCCACGCTCACGAAGACGCTTACGCACATCCGATAGGGACACCTTCGAGGTGAGGCGCAGGCGTCTCGCCTCTGCCGGCAGCGGCCCCAACGGCAACGCCGAGAGACGAAGCACAGGCGTTTTTTGTGCTTCGACGTTTGGGAGTGGTGCGGGCCTGGCCGCAGGGAACGTTCGTCCCGCTCGTATGAAATCGTTCAAGGGTGAAGGTAAGTCGACGACCTCGGCGATATCGCCAGCTAATTCATCGAAGGTCTTGGAGTCCACGACGTGCGTGCGCACGTCGGCCGCGGCAGCACGCTCCAGAAAGCGAGTCACGGCAGGAAGCAGCTGGTCGGGAGTGGGAGTGCACCAGTAAATCCCACCGGGATATGGGTTGGATCTATTGAGCGCCTCTTCGAGTGCCTCCATCACCGAGGCATCCCGTCCGCTATAACCAACAATCACAAGTCCAAATCGCGCTCCGGCGTCGACGAGAATGCGGCGCAGCGTCTCATCTTGTTCGGCAAGCTCCCGCTCAGTGTTCTTCAGTTCCACCGATTGAAAGTCGCCGTGGAGTTTCACCAACAATGGCCAGTCGCTCTCCAAAAAACTGCGCTCGCCTCGCTTCACCGAATCGATGGCGGATACGGTCAAATCCTTGCCATTTGGACCTCCGCCATAATGCCGCGCTAGGGCAACCGTGCTCTCGACGAGGTTGTCGAAGTTCGTAGTGAAGGCGCACGGTGTTTTCTCTGAAACGAGGAGGGATGCTATAACCTTGTGAGCGAACGACGACACGCCGAGTGCTACCTTGTCAGCGATATATCGCCTGCGGTCGCTCTCGTGGGGAAGATATACCTCGAAGGCCTTTGCATACTCGCTGGCATCTCCGTCGGGAGGCAAAATGTTCCTCGCGGCAAAAAAAGCCTTGATACGGCCAGCCCACCTGGAGTCAGTGGGGTCCACCTCCCTAGGTGGCAGGTTTGTTTCCCGACAGAAGATTCGGCGTTTGAAATCCAAAATCATGTCGTAGCCGGTTGGAATGCGAGAGCTGGCTGATGCCCCTGCGCCGAGCAACCATGCGAATTGCTCCGGATGGAGCGCAAAGGCATCTGCGAACGCCCGGGTTACCATCCGGCGAACGACCAAATCGTGATCCACCAGCCGCATCCCCTTGCCAAGCTTTTTTCGTCCGCAGCGCATCCTTATAAGCCAATACGCTATTTCGGATACTCGTTCTTTGCTTAGTTACAGCATGCCATACCAATTTATGGAGGTCAGTACGGCATCGACAGTGCTCGTTACCGGCCCACCGATGATCTCCAGTCAACGCGGCATCAGCTCGTGGTATCGCGTTCAATGTTTCGATGACCGGGCATGGTGTGAACCGATGCCCGGACTGACCGCTAACAGCTGAGTTGCTTCTTGGGAATGGCAACTTACATAAAACGCGGTGACACCTCGACCTCACCTTTTTTTGGGGTTGTGCACCGGAAGCGTGGGATGCTTGGGCCTATTCGGCGGGTCGACATGGCGACGGCGGTCGTCGGTGCCATCTTCTTCTTTCGGCTTTGGACCAGGCTTGATGTGATAGGTCATGGTGAGTTATTCCCCTGTGGGTATGGCATGACATCGCGAATGCGAAGCCACCGCACCGCGACTGGCGGCTGAATATCTTGAGCCGCTCAACCAAGATGCCATGAACCAAACCAACCGTTGAGGAGCCTAGCGAGACCGAATCGAAGAACCACAATGCATTTTCGGCAGCGGCTCGTAGTTCGCGCTGTCAACCGCGGCTATTGGACGATTTGCCGTTGAGGCCAGAGGCTGCTCGAGGCTGTGCTGGCCGACCGATGATTGCCCGTTTGGAAAGCGATGAACACGTCTGGTGCTCTCGTTGGATCCCACGGAGCTGAGGCGGCGCCCCCTTGCCCGCGCATGAAAAAGCCCACGGAGGGGAGGCCGTGGGCTTGGGGACTCCATCGATGCACCGGCGGCAGGGGAACCGCCAAACATGCCTGGGACCGGCGCCTCTCGGCGGCCTTGGCAATAACGATACCGGTCAGTACATGAACTCACCTTAAGTCGATGGGGCCCTCCGCGTGGTCGAAGGCCGGGTTGCCGGCGCGATGAAGGTCCATCGATAACGGGACTCTGCACCGTGGCCTTGGCATGGATGGCGGCATCGAGCCCCTCGAGCGTGCCCACGCCGGCCATTTGGATCGGCGGTTGGCTGGGCCCACCCGCGCTACGAAGATGCGCATCCGGTACCACGCGGAGCCCCAGCGGCGGCGGGCATGGCCGTCGGTGCGTAACGCCGCTGTGTGGATCATGGCCGCAAGGGACGGGCTTGGTGTTGCTTGGCGTTGGTGCGGGCGTGAGCGGTCGTCGCAGGGGCACCGGGGACGGCTCGCGGCTGGGGGAGAGATGCAGCAACAAACAACCATCCCCCGAGGCGCGGCACGAACCAGGGGTAGGCCATTCCAGACGTGGTAACCTTACGCTCAGCAGCCTAGGGCTGGCCCGGTGCCGGGCAAGTTGGTCCGACTTCGACAGCGCATACGAACAACCCTTGCGACCTCCTTGCGTCGGCCACAGGGAATTTAAACGGACCTTACCCGCCGGCTGACTCGTGGAGTTCCCATGTACGTCAAGAAACTTGTCGACGATATTCGTCGCGACTTTGACTTCAATCTTTCCCTCAATCGCTACCGCGACCTTATCGCACGGATAATCTTCGGTCGCCCGTATTCAGCGACCATCGCTGCCGAACGGGCGGGCAAGTTGGCGCCCCCAAAGGTCGATGATGACCTCGTGGAGTCCCTTAGGGAGGGCTATGGGCGAGACGTATCGGATCTTGCTCGCGTGGCGCATCGCCACGTCAACGCGCTCACCTTTGCGTTCTCCTACCTGCGGCCCATCGACGTGTTTGAGGTTGCATCGATTTCTGCTCGTCGGATGACAATCGAGGCCCCAGAAGAATATCGTCTGGGCGATTATCTCGACGCGTCTCCTGATTCGCCGCTCGGTCAGAAGAGGCAGGCGCGCATCGATTTGGAGGATCGTATCGCTCAACTGGATTACGATGCCCTGGTGGAGTTGAAGGCGTTGATGTTGTTGGGCCGAGGAGACAGCGGCGACGATTATGCTGGTGTCTTGGCCTACTCCAAGATGGGACGCGACGATCACATCCCAGAATATTTGGCGGCCAAACTGACGCTTCACTGGATGCTGGCCGATGGACTACGTATGGTCGGCAAGCCGGGAGAGGCGATTTTGGCGCTGTATCCAGCGATGCATAACTGGTCGCGTCATCACGCTAAGAAAGAAGATGGTGACGAATCTTTCGGGCTGTCGCATTGATCGAACCCGATTGGTTGACGCCAACTGGCCCTCTTAGGAAGTGAGGATATGCTGGGATGGGAGTCCTGTGAGGTTGTCCCGGCACCCGGTGACGACTTCGCTCGGGGACAACGAGTGGCGGCGGCAGACTCTTTGGCAGTTGGCGCGGTGGGCCAAGGATATCCCCACCCTTGATGCGTAGCTGCGAACGACTGCGCCGCAACGAACAGCAGGAGGAGGCCACGGCACGCTGTCGGGCTCACACGCTAGGTGGATGTGAAGCAATGTCGGGAGAGCATGACTTCAGCAACGCCGTCTTCAAGCCGGGTTGCGATTGTCCCCGCGTGATTCAAGGGGTGCGACGTGTTCGCGCCGGTGCGCTCACGCACAATGCAGACGCGCCGTCGTGGCAAGGCACGCCGGCACTCCTTTGGGGGGGCGCTGCCACGTCATCGGTTCACGTGCCGCCGAATCCCCGTTCGAGCCAAGCGGCGCGTTCTTCGTCGGTCAGGAGGGGCGTCAACGCGGCCCACGCAAAGTGCAGGTGCATCAGCGCCCGTCGGGCCCGCTCCTGCGCCTGGCGGCTGGCCTCATCGAAGTGGCCCCACGCGTCCCGGCGAGGCATCAAGAAGGTGGTGCGCCAGATGCGAAACGCGCGCACCTCGTCGTCCGCTTCTTGGTTTTTGCGCTGCGCGCGTGCCGATGCGTCGCGCTGATAGGTCTGTTGAAGGACAGGGTTGAGGGCCATCGATCGCGCATTGTTTTGGCAATGCGCGAGGATTTGCTTGGGCGTGAAGCGGGCAAAGTCTTGGTTCATCCGAGCAGCTCCGCCAGGGAAATCATGCGGCCATCGGCGGCCAAGGGCATCAGCCGGGTCACTCGGGCGGCATCGATGGTCGGCACTGAGGATGCGCGGGCGTCAAAGGGCGCACGCGGATCCAGGCCACGGGCTTCCGCCAGGCGGTTCACCTGCGCGCGCAGGGCTGCCGTGGCCGCTTCCGCCTGCTCGGCCAACGTGGTCGCTTGGATGCGCTGCACCTCAAAGGCCGCTGCACCGTCGCGCAACCGTTCCAAGGCCCGCAGCTCTTCGACCACTTGCCGGCACTCGTCCTCGAGGGCCAGCGCCATCTCCCGGGCGTGCTGCACCTTGCGGCGAAAGGCCGCCGGATCGCTTTCCCAGAGATTCGCCGACAGCAGCCACGCATCGCTGAGTTGCTGGAGCATGCTGGTGTGGTGAGCCATGGCGTCCACCGCGATGGTCAGCGTATTGGTCTCGGTGCGGGCCGACCGCCAGTCCGGCCGGGCCACTTGCGTCGGCGTAGGCCGCGCAAGTTCGGCGCGGGGGCGCGGCGATCGGCGACAGAGCGCCACGACCAATGCACCTCCACCGGCCAGCAATCCAAGCCAAGTCATCATGAGAGGTCTCCAAGGCAATAGTAGGACGTGCGCAACGTGCATCCCGGATGCGGTGGCTTAAGGCACCGTGGCGGTGAGCACCGGCTGGGCAGGGCCCCCGAGCGGAACAGTCGTCAGCACCACGCGGGCGGGAATGACCTGCAGTTGCGGCATGCCCCGGTTCAGCGCGCCGCCGACTACCTTACCGAAGACGGTGGCGTGAACCGCGCGCGGAAGGGGCTCACCGCCCAAGGTCTTCTCGGTGGCACGGGCTTCGGCTTCGTCCTTCGGTGCGTAGCTCGCCAAAGCGCCTGATGCCGTGAAGCCCACCTCGGCCGCATTGTCCGCCACCGTGAGCACGGTGTCCGTGCCAAGGATGGATGACAGGTCATACCGACCGTGGTCGAGGTCATACGCTGGCAACTTGGCTTGGTAGGCAGGCAACCGGATGTAGGGATTGGCTTTCGCCTCAGCGATGGCGTGATCCAGCTTGGTCTTGAAGGCCGCGAGCGCATCGCGCTGCGCGAACGCGTCGTGACTCGCTTGGTAGGTCGGGTCGAGTCGTTGCGCGACCGCCGCGTAATCCACCGCCACGCCCGACGCCGCGTAGAACTGCCCGAGCCACGGCAACGGGTCGTTGCCCATCGTGGTGTATTTCTCGAAGGGCTTCTCGGCGGCGGTGATCGACGGCTCCGACGGCCCGGCGGCTGGCGTCGTTGCGGGCACAACCGCCGAGGCCGCCGCTGACGGGGTAGCGGCAGAATCGCTGGTGGCTCCGCTCGCCGCACCCTCGGCGCTGTGCGACGCCTGCGGCGGCGAGGGTGAGCACGCTGCAATGCCCAGCGTAAGGACAGCGATGAGCAGGGTAGAGGCCCGCATCACTTCGCCCCCTTTTGGATGATCACCATCCAGCTCGTGGTGCTGCGGGGCGTGTGGGTTGCCGGGTCAGCACCGTAGTCCATGACGACGGGCTGCACCGAGGCAATGGCCCAGCCGGCTTGAGCGAGTTGGGGCAGCGTGCTTTGTCCGGCCTGTGGGCAATCCAGGGTCGTCGAGGCCGTCAGCTTGTTGGGCGCGTCGCTGGAGGCGGCGGGGGAGTAGCAGACGTCGGCCTGGACAGCGGAAGCCGCAACTGCCGAGCTGCTCATGCACCAGCCGAAGAAGGCGAGTGCGGCAATGAGCCGGAGGCTGGGCCGCAAGCTGGCAAAGGCAGGATGGTCGAAGGGCTGGTGTCGAATCGGTTCAGGCATGTCCATGGTTCCCCTGACTGATGGTGGCGCGCATCGTGGATCGAACCACCTGAACATCAGATGATTTCGGCTGGAGCATACCTTGACGGGCCGCAGCGAGCGAGCGGCCCATGCCAGCGTCCAAGTCCATCGACCAACCCGAATATCAACTCGTCCTGGACCTGATTCGGGCCGTGCGAGTGGAGGCGGGCCTATCCCAGCAGTCGCTGACCGAACGCCTCGGGCGTCCGCAGACCTATGCGTCCGATTGCGAGCTGGGTGCACGTCGGATGGATGCGCTGCAATTGCACCAGTGGTGCGTCGCCTGTGGGACGACGCTAGCGACCTTCGCGAATAGGCTTGAGGCCGCGTTGGCGGCTGACGATGACGAGCGGCCTGAGAAGCCGCCGCGTCGGGCCGCGCGAAAGCGCTCATCGTCTAACCTTTAGTGCCCGGATTCACTGTGATGACCAGGACGAATTTTATGTGGATAACGACGCATGGCAGGTGGACCGCAAGTGCAGCTGGGCGAACCGATACCACTCCCAAACCACGAGTATGACCGTTCCGAGCCGCTTGAGCCGTTGAAGATGTTAAAGCAATCTGAACAAGGGGCCCGTTTTTTTCTCCGGCGATGCGGGGCCCTTGCTGGGTCGTTGGATCCTGCTACCATGGATGTGCAATAGGAGGCTAAGTCTATGAGTCGTTGGAGTCTTTTCAGCCCATCTACCCCGCAACTGTCTCGTGAAGACCGGAAGCTGGCTTTGGCCATTCAAAAGCTGAAAACCATTCGACCAGTCGGACGGGGCGTCGAGATAGACGCACAAGATGTCCAAGAAAAGATGCGCGAGCTTCGTCGAAAGGTGCTTCCGTTGGTGCGATGACGCATCCCGCAGCATAGTTGTCTGTCGCGAGGTAAGCACGTTGCAGATGTGAGTCGAGAGTCGGCTTTTGGGGTTGGTCATCCGCCGTGCACTAACCACATCGTCTAGGGAGGGACCGTGGGAGTTCTGCTCATTCTTCCGCTGTTGGTGGCCGGGTTTTTATTGTGCCAGCGTGATCGTTTGATCTTCGCCAAGCTGCATCGATATGAAGGGCAGCTGCTGTATCTTCTCGCCGCGCAGCAAGGCTTGATCTGTTTCGTATGGGCGTCAGCGGCTGTCAGCGCCGTCGTTGCGATCACCTGTCATAGCTGGGCGGCGCAATGCATCACTCTCGGGTCTCATGCACCAGTGTGCTGGCGGGCGTTCGACACCGACTTCTTGGGTTGGTTGGGCCGACAAGTCCTTTCTGTGGACTCGTCGGCCAGTGCCGGGGGTCAAATCTCTGCATTTGCCGTATTGGTCGGGTGCACAACGTGCGCGATGCCGTTCGCCATCGCCCCTGTACGCTTCAGGCATTGGATGAAGTCGCTTGGCGTCGAGGATTGGAACAAAGCCCAAGCCTTGCTGAACGTTTCTGCCGTCCAGGGCCTGTTGCTGCCCCAGCGTATCGCCTCGTCGGTGGTCTATAGCGAAGCCCTCATGCTCAGCATGGACGATCGAAAAGTATATGTAGGTATGGTGCAAGGCATCGGCGAGCCCACGGAAACGAACGGCGCGCTGGAAACCTTTGCTTTCTGGCCGATGCTCAGCGGCTACCGTGATAAAGACACGCTCAAGGTGGTGTATACCTACGCCTATCCTCCGTTCGAGCCCACCGCCCCCGCGCTGATTTTGCGCCTTGATAACGTGGTCTCGGTGACCCCGTACGACGAGAGCCACCGCACCAAAGTCGTGGAGAACACCGAAGTGGGCGTACTCCACGGGCCAGCGGGGCAAAGTCCTTCCACCATCGCCTTGATCGCTGCGGGTGCCGTCGGTGTGGCGTTAACCGCCTTGGTCCGGCGCAAGCGGTGAGCGAAGCTACGGGCGCCCTGCGCAACGCTTGAGCTAATGCCAGCGTCACACCTAGCTCCTGGATTGCACCAAGCCCGTAACTCGATCGAATCATCTGCATTTTCAGGGAACAAGAGTTCTGCCGATGCTCTGTGGGTTGCCTCGGTGCCTCGGCTGGGCGAGGGATATCTCAGACACGAAAAAGGAGCACCGGCGTCATGGCAGGAGCGGCATAACCAATGAGCGCAGCGGCTCATGCGCTGAGTTCTGGAGCAGACGGTCGAGCGATGTGACATGCCAAGCTCTAAACAAACATTGAGGTGGTTCGGACGCGGACACGAGAGTCGTCTGCTGCCAAGTCATTGGCCTGTCAGCACCATGATCGCGTTTCAATGGGATGAAGCACCGCGCAACCACCAACCCGCTATGCCCACAACCACAGTCCAAACGACTTGAAAAATCCATCTGAGTAGCTTCGAACGATCCTCAACGCGCCGTGCTCTCAGCGTTGTGCTCAAAGTCGTCAGCGATGAGATTCCGATCTCATGCAAGCGGTATTTGCGCGGATGCGCACGTTCGCCGTTTAGGGCTTTGAAGGGTCGTTCCATGCATTCGATAAAGCTCCTGAATCGCTCTAGAAAGACTTCCGTAACCCGGGTGTG
This sequence comes from Luteibacter sp. 3190, assembly GCF_031456385.1. Classification (NCBI taxonomy): domain Bacteria; kingdom Pseudomonadati; phylum Pseudomonadota; class Gammaproteobacteria; order Lysobacterales; family Rhodanobacteraceae; genus Luteibacter; species Luteibacter sp. 3190. The sequence continues at coordinate 690,499 of NZ_JAVDUO010000001.1, forward strand.
TGGTAACAACTCGGGTAGCAGCGCGTGTTTATACAGCCAGTCTCGCTCAGCCAAGATGCACGCAGCATACGTGTCAAGGCGTTTGGCGTTGGTCGCAAGCAAAGCGTCCGGGTCCGCAGACTTCTGCTCCGACTCCCTCATCATCTCCTCGAACAGCTGCCCGGCGGCGACGTCGATCTTGGTCGCGAGCGTCCCCAAGGCATTATCGTTCTGCCTTCTAATGAAAAGAAGTGCGAACCCGATACCGCCCACGATTAGCGCAGCCAGCGCCAAATTAAGCGCTGAGATTAAAGCACCAGTCTTGACCAATGATCCAGTGTCGCGGAGTGCGTTCAGGTGTGCTATCGACGACTCAAAATATATGCTCGTTGGCCACATAAGATTGAGCCCGATCCGATGGAATACCTCCATTTCCGCAGCTCCTGCACCGGCGGATAAGGCGATCGTGCCAGTTGCCTCAATTACTGCCAGGGTCAGGGCCGCGATCGATAACAAACGGTTCACCGGCTGGGCGAGCCAACGCCTTGTGGCCGAGGCGGTCGCTCCAACAAGTTTCATTTCGACAACCTTGCACGAACCATCAGATCCAAGACTTTGCCACCTGGAGACAAGCTAATCGAAGCGTGGCGGTGCGCCAAGGCAATCGGCACCACCGCATTATCGTAAAGATCCATCTCGAAGTGTCGAATGAGATCGCACGCTTGCTGGATGAGGGGGCCGTAACGATGAATCTCCACCTTGGCAGCGGCAAAACCTTTGCCTGAACCGCCGAACGTTTTGTCCGAAAACGGATAGGGCACGGCAAAGTTGAAGATACGACCGCTTTCAGTGCGAAAAAGAAAATCCTGACCGTAGTAAGTCTCGTTGCCGAAGTTGTCCGCCGGATTGTCAGCGCCGGTCACGTAGGCCTGGCGATAGTCATCATCGACGACGCGATAACTGTTGCGAGGCAAATGGCGCTCGATGAGGCGCGCATGGTCCATGAGTCCACCAGTCTTCTGCAGCCCAACGACTAGCATTGGGCGCAGGTGCAGATCGTCGAGCTTCGTGTTGACTCGATGGATCAATTCTTGAAGGCGCGCCGACAGTTTGGCCGGTTCGCCGAAGATGGCCAATGGTCCGTCGAGCACAAATGCTAACTCGCTGAGCTTGGCTGGCGCACGTTCCCAGACTTCGAGGATGAAAGCCCCGAGCATCAGGTGCTCCACGGCGTTCATCATGCGTGTCATCGCGCTGGCATTGTCACCAAAGTCACTTATGCCCTCATGCAATCGTAAAAAATCAGTGGCATACGCCGTCTGTTGGCATGCTGCACAGGGCTGAGCCGGGGCAGATGCTGTGAACGTGAACGTGCCAGCGTGTTTGCATGATGGGCAGCTGGTGAGATTGATGCACCCACCGTTTAGCTTCAGGAGCACCTCAGTTAAGGAAAAGCCAGACCCGGAGTTGCTTCGATCGGCCGAAAATTGATCGAACAGCGCTTGGCGGAATCCGTCCTTGACGCTCCGAGCGCCGCGGTACCGGATGTTGCTGCCCGGCATCGTGAAGGTAATGGGCGATGCTTCACGATGGATTTCCGCTGCCTTGAATGGATCGACAAAGAGGTCTATCGGATTGACCAAGTTGGCATACTTTTGCATGTCGACCAGCACATGGCTCACCTTTAAAAATCCCACCTGAGTGCTGGGCAGGCGCTCGCTAATCGGGGTATCGCTCTTGCTGGCGTCGGAGGCCACCACATGGAGCGGCAGCAAGGGCGGATCGCTCACCGGCGCTGGACTGAATCGTGCAGCCAAGTCCTTGGCCTCTTGGGGCGACGGCTCGCGCAGGTAGCTGCAGTTGTCCAAAAACCGTGCTACATCGGGGTTGCGCACGAAGTCTGCGTGACCCGACTTGCCTGCCGTTTCATTCGGATAGGGCATCAGGCCGTCACCTTTGCAGGAGCATGTGATGCTGTCAATCCGAGTGCTCGCATCTCGGCCTGGATCAGCTCGGGCGTGAAGCGGTTGATCTGGGTGGGAATCACGAAGGGGGCCGACAAGGTCTTAATACGTGCAAAGCCAACGTCTTGGGCGGATTTTAGTGAGGCCGAAAAATCGGAAAAGTCATAGAACTTCGCCAGGGTGCGCAGCTCGTCGTCGTTATTGAGGTGAGTCACAAACCAGTTCTCGGTATTGGCCAAGATATTGGGGTGAACGGACGATGGCTCCTGGGTGGCATACACGAAAGCAATTTTGGCTTTCGCCCCTTCTTTGGCGATGCGGGGCCACGGGTCGGTCAATTCGCTCTTCTTTCCGATGAGGTTGTGCGCCTCTTCCACATAGATGACCACGTTCCGGGGCACCTCGCCAGAGTTTAGCTGGCCCATTTGTCGATCGAAGATCTCGCGTGCGATGCGCTCGGACAATACCCGTCGGATCTCTACGGGTCCTACAGACAGGTCCAAAATTACGATTTTGCCCAAGTCCAGGTGGGCAATGATTTCGGCTGTGACTTCCTGTTGGCGTTGCGGCGAGTGATAGGCGGTGAACGGCGTCAACGCGCGATAGCCACCGATAGACTGGCGGCGCGTGCTCTCGCGCGCCAACATATTGAGCATGGCCTCCAGTGTGGGATCAACCATCGCGTTGCCGCTGCTGGATTTGATGCCAATGTTGGGCTGATTCGCTTTTCGCTGTTGTTCCAATAGCAGCAAATTGGCTTCGCGAATCTTCAGAAACCAATCGCATGCGTCGGCCAACAGCAGTCGCTCCTCGGGTGCCTCAACTTCGGGCATTACGGACTCCATGCCGCTGATGAGCTTCTTCGAGTTGGGCACCTTGACGCGAAAGCCCTTGATCGACGGGTAACCCGCCTTATGCAAAAGGCACTGGAACACCGCAATATGCCGCTCCCACCGCAGATGATCGCCGCGTTCTTGCGGATCGGGCTCCGTGAGCGTCATGCTCATGAAGGTCTCAAGGTCCTGTCCTGAGAACGACGAATCGGAGTCCTTGAAGAGCGACTGAAGCAGGGGAAGGGCGCGGATGGGCTGTTCGTAGAAATTTGTGCGGAGGTCGTTGAAGCCTATAGCAGGCAGCGCACGATAACGTACTACGCGCTGAGGACCGAAGACCGTAGCGATAGAACTGGCATCATCTTGGTGGTTGGCATTGGCGTATTCGCCGTTGACGTCAAACACCAGTTGGCCCACCTGGAGCTGAGACTTCATGGCGGCAAGCGCCACGGCGGCGATGGTCGTCTTCACGGTGTTCGACTTGCCGGTGCGCGTCATTCCCAAAACCGCAGTGCGTCGGGCCAAAAAATCTGCTGGCTGGATTTCTACCGGCACTTTTGGTTCGTCACTACCCCGATGCAGTCTCGCGGTCGAGGTGTACCGGACCGTGCCGATGATGATGGGCTTTGGCACATCGCTGAAGCCAGCCAGCTTTGCGTCTTCGTAGGCCTTCTGACGGGTTTCAGGGTTGATGTGATTTACAATTGTTTGCAGCGCCTCACCGCGTGGCTTGTAAGCGCGCATGCGGGAGAGAGCCATGAAGCTTTCCAAGTCGCTGCCGAGGCGGAGTTGCCCGCCCTCCATGTAAAAGGTCCCAAGTACACGGCAACGCATCCCACCCCATTGCAGCTCATTTGCGGTCATCGGATCGAGCCCATCGTCGCTGCCGACAGGAAGACGCTCATCGCGAAGCCGTCGCTGATGGTGTTCGATGCGGGTGCGCACCATGTCGCCGTCTTGAGGTAGCGGAGTTGGGCCGAGCACGCGAAGGAGCACGACCTCTTGATCGATGGCAGGTGCGTCGCTGAACGAGGCAGGATCAAACCCGGCAGCCACGAGGAACGAATTGTGGGGGATGCCGTTGACATCCTTTTTGAACTTGTCGTTTGTTTGTACGAGGCACTCGTCATACGACATGCGAAAGACGTAACCGACGAAGGATGCGTCGATCGAGGGACCGAGCAAGCGAGACAGTGGCGAATCGGAAAGTACGGTGGTCAGCACGGGGTTCATTGGTTCCCTCCAAAACAATGTGCGTTGATCTTAGGTAGCGTCAGGCGACTTTGGCCTTCCGACGCTGGGTGCGGATGGCGTTGCCACGGGTGAGGACGGGCGCCATGGGCAGGGTGAGGTTCGCGTAGAACATCACTTCGCTGGCCATGGGGCGTGCCAAGTGCGTGGAATACTGCAGCGAAAACGAAGCCGATCGCACGCCGTGGTAGAGCTTGCGGATGGGTGAGCAATCGTCGTAGGTCACAAGCACGGGATGAGCGAGTTGCTTGGTTGCTTCTGCGATCGCCGCATGGTCGGCATGATCGTAGAAGTTCCTATACAGTTGACTTCCCTTGATGTAGTAAGGCGGGTCAAGGTAAATCAAACTCTTTTTAGGCAGTCTCGGGCAGCGCTTTTCCAGCAGTTCCAAGGCGTCCAACCCCGTGACGGTGATGCGTTCTCGGAGTTGGCCAATAGCCCGAATACGTTCGATCAGATCGAGCGGGTTGTACCGAGCATCGAGTTTGTAATCCCCCGCCTGTGCTTTCCCTCCGATCACGCCGCCTTTTAGGATGCCAGACCGGTTCACGCGGTTAAGAAAAAAAGTGGCGAAAGCAATCTCAGGCTCCCGGTAGTTGCCGGGTGCAGCCAGGATCTCCTTAGTCCAGTTCCGCGTCTCCAGCGTCGCTGGGCGCTTTTCAATGAGATCGATCAAGCGTTGGGATTGATGGACCGCGACTTTCCAGAACTTGTACACGACCGGATCGGCGTCGTTGATCACAATGCGCCCGACGAATCCCCGTTGGAGCAGGAAAAGCGCTGCCCCAGCGCCACCCGCGTAGGGCTCGACATAGGTGCCGCCCCGCAGATTGTTTTGCTCAATCAGATGACCAAGCCAAGGGCCGAGGCGCCCCTTACCGCCCGGATACCGCAGGGGGCTGGGAAACACAGCAGAGCTGGTGGCACAGGGCGTCGGGCCTAGCATGCGACATTCCTATCCTGATATCCTTGAGGTGCCAGATTGCGGGCAACCCGCAAGTTCTGGACTGATCCGGTTATTCTCGTTGGTGCGCCGTAACAGCGCAACGCATGGTCTGGCACCGCAGTCGGCGCGTTGGCTACCGTAACCAGTAGTCATTGATGGGAAGGCCGGAAGACTTATAAGACTGGGAATGGGGTTCTCGCCAAGTGCCACCCGAATGCGGCTAGACGGGATCGCGAGAAAGCAGCCCCAATCTTGAAGTGCGCGACGCCTCAGCTTATCGGCAATTCATCATCCAGCCCGCGGCAGTGGTGATGCCTGATCGCAAGCGAATGAAAATTTACGTAGGTCAACGCAGCCAGTTAACGGAGAGATGATCAGGATTACCAGTCGAGTTGACTAATTTCGCCGACTTCTTCGTAGACGATGGGGACACCCTGAATTTTTTTCGGAAGTCCTTGGGGCGGAGCGTCACGCAGGTTAACCTTCACGGCAAAAGAACCATGGATGCGCGCAAGGCCAATGCCATTCACCTGGGCCGACTTGGATACCAAGTCGTAGGCCAGGGATTTGACATGATTAGCACGGGAGGCTGAAACGCTCATACATCGACGTTAAGGCTGATCGTAAGGAATGTCTAGTGGTAGCCCTAATTTTCGAAAAACTGTTGGAAGATCACAAGCATAGGTCACATTTTTGGTGTGGCTTCCAGCGAAGAGTAAGCCAATCGCGAAGTCATCTGTGCCCATCACGGCGGCGCCACTGTCGCCGAACGTCCCGAACGGGCCATTAGTTCCGCGAATTTCGATAACCCGATGGAAGAGAGCCTCTCCTCGTCCGGCCACTTGGACGCGGACGTTGTCCACTAGGCTTACACCCACGCGGCCCTTTGTCCCAGCGGTGGATTTGCCGAATTTCCAGATTGGCTCGCCTGCGCGTGCAGATCGAATGCCGCGGACTGCACGTTGTCCGGCGATTAAAAGATTGGGCGGGCCAAGGCGGTCGTGAAGAGAGGCAATCGCCGCGTCGATGGCATTAGGTCCAGGAACCTCTATTGGTTCAAATCGCTCAAGGGCTCCGACTTGGTACTGAATGCTTCCACCATCGGCGGTGGCCGGTTGCACAATGGGGTCGCCGAGTTGGGCGGCATTGTTGCGTGCCAATACGTGATTATTCGAGAGCAAAACCCGACGCGTCCGATCTGCGGCCAAAGGGAATAAACCGATGGTCCCCGCGTTACCCTGGATGTGTGAAACCGAGCTACCCGCAATGAGTGGACGACAAACAGCCCCAAAAGGCATAGGCGGTGGGAGGGCGTGAAGTTGTCTGAGTTCACCAATGTAGTCTATGTTGACCTGTCCGCCTGCGCGATTGATTATGTCGATGAGCACGGGAGCTTCCATCAGCGCGGGGTCCTGTACGCGAACCGCCAACACGAAGTCATTCTCTCGCTCAGCTGGTGCAACGCCCAATGCAATCGCGAGTGGGGGGCGAGGCCGACGACTCCTGCCACCACTATAACGCGGTCGTCGACTCGGTTCGGCCGGCGCGTAAATGAGGCTGACAAGAAGTTCTTCTTTAAGGCGTACTACCGCGTCGAATTCCATTTTCCATTAATCCTAATTACGCACCGTGAATGTTCGAAAGTGTTACGGGGAAGCAAACGTTTGTCGTGACACGGAATGGTGCGCTACGACAGGTCGGCCCGTTGGTCCTCGTCTGGGCGTCAGTTGTAAGACTCCGATGAAGTGACCCGCAACATGAGATCGCTTGCCTCCCTTTATCGTCTGATCTAAGGCACTTTGAAGCCGCCCGCGACGAATTTGCATCGATTTGCCGGTTTCACATAGTGATAGCCGCGGCGATGTGCCAAGACTACGTCCCGAGCAGGCGCGAGGGAACGCTGTGGCCGAGTCGCGGGTTGAGCCTATCCCTTAATCGTTCGCGACTTAAAGTTGAACTGTCGGCAGGGGGATTGGACGCAGAACCTAACTCCTACTCAAACCTGCAGGGTAGGAGCTTCGGCCCAGGAACAAGAAACACGAGCTGGTCGAGCCGGTGGCCCTGCAGTTCAGCCGCGGCGCGCATTTCCTCGAATAAGCTTGCGTGATGCCGTCAGGCTGTCCACAGGAGGAAGGAGCGTAAAGACACCTACTTTTCCCCAACGCTACGGTTTTGTGCGACTCCTGGACAGTGCAGGCAATTGGCATCGATCTAGCGCGCCGTCGCTCGTGCCGCACGGGCGCGCCGCGCATCTTTGGCTTCCGCAATCTTGAGGCGCCGCTGCGTGGCCGAGAAGTAGGCGGCAAATTGACCCAGCCGATAGGGAGTAAGCGTAGGCAGCCCTTCGAAGCGCACCTTGGCCACGTCGGCGGCACGCTCGGCAAGGCTGGGCGGATCGATGTAGTGCTTGCGCAGCACCGAGCCGCCAGCGCTGTGCCCGGTCAGCCGACCCAGCCGCGCATCGGAGAGCCCGCAACGCTCGGCACGACTGGCGAACGTGTGCCGAAATCCGTGAAAGACGCCGTCGACCTTCACCACCTTTCGATAGGTTCTGTTGAACCAGTCGCCGAGCGTATCGCCTGGTTTGTTCTTCGACAGCCCCGGCAGCAATCGAGACGTACCGAAGGTCGCGACGACCTCGTCGCGATACACAAAGAGTCCGGCCTCAAGCAGGGCCGGATGCACAGGCACAAAGCGTCGGGACACCGCGTTTTTGATGCGCTGCCCACGGTCGGTCCGCGGTGCGAAATGGAAGCCCCAGATGCCGTCGATTTCTTCGAGATCGTCCGTCCAAAGCTGGGCGATTTCGGTCACCCGCGCGCCGGTGTAGAGCGCCAGGAGCGGTCCCCACCAGCGGTGCGGTTGGTCGCACTCCGCGGCGCGAGTGGCTGGGTCGAAGATGCGTGCCAGCTCGGCAGGCGAGAAGGCCTCGCGCGTGGACGCGTCCTCCTGAGCCCGGGTCATGACGTGCAAGGACTTGGCCGGATTCCGGGCGATGTCGCCGCGCTCGAAGGCCCATCCAAAGAAGACGCGCAATCGATCGAGGTGCTTTTCCTGCGTGCGATGGCTCAAGCCCGCGAAGCCTCCGGCCTTTGCTTTGGCCAGCACCTCGGTCACCGACAGCTGCGGCCAGCGCTTTGTTGCATTCGGGGGCAGGTGCGCGATGGCATCGAGAAACGCGTCCATGTCCCGGGCATCGACCTCCGCAAGCGGTTTATCCCCGGCCACGCCGATCAATACTTTCAAGGTGTGCCCGGTGTCGAGCACATTGCTCGCCGCGCGCTGTTTTTGCCCAAACTGCTTCAAGAACAGCTCAACGGCTGCGCTCAACAGCAGCGTCGGCTTCGCCGGCGCTATGGGCAGGGCAGGGGCCGCCAGCACAGCAGGCGCGGCCGGCGCCAAGCGATGCATGGCCGCCAATGCCTCCATCGCCCGGGCATGATCCTCCGCACCGTCGGCCGAAATGGACAAGCCTCCGCCTGGCGTGTGCGCCACGGTGTAATGGCGCAAGCTGCCGGCTTCGTGCGCGTCGAGCACATCCTTGATGAGTTTCTTTGTGTCCATTGGCTGCCCCCTGGCTGCAGCGAACGCTCGGCCCAAAGCATACCCGAGCTGAGCGGCCGCCAGGCGCGCTGCATCCCCGCGCTGCCGCAGGGCTCGGACGATGTATTGCGCGCCCCAATGGGCTTGCAGAACACCCGGAACCAGATAGCGTGCATAGACCCCGCTCGATCGGGTTTGCAGGAACGCTTTGGGCATACCAGTACCTCAAACAGTACCTTTGAAAGGACCGATCAGCGAGGTTTCCAGCACCCAGAAAGCAAAACGGATCAACGTGTTAGCGTTGATCCGTTGCTCGATTGGTGGAGGTGGCGGGAGTCGAACCCGCGTCCGAAGGCGTTTGATCCCCGGATCTACATGCTTAGCTCACCGTTGGATCTCGTTTGCCGACAGCACGGCGTGCTAAGCGCGCCGACAAACCAGCCTGTTAGGTCTAGTCGTAGGCTGAGAGGCGACAGCCATTGACGATCTCGTGATAGTGACCCTACACCGACGAGCACGAGCACAAGTCGGTTCGGGGCTTACGCCTTAAGCGGCGAGAGCGTAGTTGTCGTCGTTGGCAACTATGAGTTTGCTGCTGGATTAACGAGGAAAGCGGCCCCCTCGGCATGCACCAAGCAATCGCACTACCCCCGTCGAAACCAGTACACCCCCGGGGAAAACGTTGTGTGACTACCTTCCCAGTATAGGGTCGGGGGCAGGGCGCCACAATGGGCGGCCTGCCCGGTGTTCAGGTCAGCCGAGCTTGTTGTGGGCGCGCATGACGCGCTGCTTGTCGACGGCCCACTCGCGCTCCTTCTCGGCGTTGCGCTTGTCGTGATCCTGCTTGCCCTTGGCCAGGCCGATCTCGCATTTGACCTTGTTGTTCTTCCAGTAGAGGGCGGTCGGCACCAAGGTGTAACCCTTGCGCTCGACGGCGCCGATCAGGCGGTCGATCTCCTCGCGGTGGAGCAGCAGCTTGCGCGTGCGCCGGTCGTTGGCCACCACGTGGGTGGAGGCGCTGATCAGTGGCGGGATCTGGGCGCCGACGAGGAACACCTCGCCGTGCTGGATGATCGCGTAGCAGCCTTCGCCGAAGTTGATCCGGCCGGCACGCAGCGATTTCAGCTCCCAGCCCTGCAGGGCCATGCCGGCCTCGAAGCGCTGGTCGATGTGGTATTCGTGGCGCGCGCGCTTGTTCAACGCGATGGTGCCGCGACCTTCCTTTTCGGTGTCCTTTGCTTTCGGTTTTGCCATGTCCGTTAAAATCGGTCTATCGGGTCCCTGATACAAGCCCGGCGTATCCATGCGCCGGCGAGATGAGACGAGGTCTTCACGTGATTGAAATCCGCCGCAGTGCGATCGTGCCGTTCACGCCCGCGCAGATGTTCGACCTGGTCAACGATGTGGAAGCATACCCAAAGCGGTTCGGCTGGTGTGACGCCGCCACGGTGGTGGAGCGGACCGACGACGAACTGGTCGCGCGGCTGGATCTGAAATTCGCGGGCATGAAACAGCATTTCACCACCCGCAACACCATGCAGCGGCCGGAGCGGCTCACGATGAAGTTCGTGGAGGGGCCGTTCCGCTCGCTCGATGGCGTCTTCACCTTCCAGGCCCTCGGCGATGTCGGCTGCAAGATCGCCCTCGCGCTGGATTTCGACTACGCGGGACTGGGCGGCAGCGTGCTGAAGATGGGCTTCCAGCAGCTGGCCAACCGCATGGTCGACGATTTCTGCGACGAGGCGCGCCGCCAGTATGGCTGATGTCGCGATCGAGGTGGCTTACGCCGGGCCGGAAGGGCAGGTGGTGCTGCCGTTGACGGTGCCCGTGGGCACGACGGCCTGGCAGGCCGTGGAGCTGGCGTCGCCGGCGCTGCCGGCGGGCGTGTCGCCCGATCCGGCGAGGCTGGGCGTCTTCGCGAAGAAGGTGGCGGCCGACCGGGCGATGGAGGAGGGCGATCGTCTGGAGCTCTACCGCCCGCTGATCCTCGACCCGATGGAGGCCAGGCGGCGCCGCGCGGCGCGCGGCGCCTGATTGCCCGTTCTTACTTCTTGTCGTCGGACGAACCGCCGCCGAAGATGCCGCCGTCGTCGGCGTCCTTCTTCGGGCTGGTGTTCTTGTCGCCTTCGGCGCCGCCCGTCGGGTTGGCCTTGTACTTCTCCGAATCCTTCAGCAGTTCCTTGGCGTCCTCGGCGAAGAAATCGCCTTCGGTGCGGACCAGGGTGTCGTTGTTGAAGGTCAGGGTGAGCGTGCGGGTGGTCATCTTCTTGCCGCGATGGGAGAAGGTGGACACGTAGTCCCAGCGATCCTGGTCGAAGGGCGAGATGACGGACGGGGTACCCAGCAGCACGAGCACCTGGCGCTTGGTCATGCCGGGCTGCAGCTGGTCGACGTTCTTCTTGTCGAGCAGGTTGCCCTGCTGCACGTCGGGGGTATAGACGAGGCCACAGCCCGCGATGGCGGTCGCCATCATGGCCAAACCCAGCGTGCGGATGAGCTTATGCATGCGTAGTAACGTCCGGATCGTGAAGCCTGTGATGATACACTAAGCGCCTTATGGCACCGCGAGGGGTCTGACATGGACCAGGAAACCAAAGAGCTCCGCAAGGCGGGCCTGAAAGTCACGCATCCGCGGATGCGCATCCTCCAGATCTTCGAGGAGGCCGACCAGCCCCACCTTACGGCCGAAGACATCTACAAGCGGCTGCTCGCCCATCAGGAAGACATCGGGCTGGCCACCGTGTACCGCGTGCTGACCCAGTTCGAAGCCGCCGGCATCGTCATGAAGCACAACTTCGAGGGCGGGCAGGCCGTTTACGAGCTCGACCGCGGCAAGCACCACGACCACATGATCGACGTGGACAGCGGAAAGGTGATCGAGTTCATCAGCGAGGAGATCGAGCGTCTCCAGCACGAGATCGCCGACCGGCACGGGTATGTGATCGAAGACCACAGCCTGGTGCTCTACGTGCGGCCGAAGAAGAAGCGCTGAGCGCTGAATCATTGAAGACGAGAGGGCCCTTCGGGGCCTTTTTTGTAGGCCGAGCCGGTCCGGGGAGCGGGTCGCGAGAAAATGTCGCGCGCAGGGCGCGCTCCTACCGGTAGCGCACATAAAAACGCCGCCGGTGGACTCCTGTCCACCGGCGGCTTGATCCGGCGTTTCCATGGCCCGTGGACCGCGAGTTGCTCGCTGGTTCACGGGGTGCCATGTCGCACCGGCGAGGCCGACATCCTGTCGCCTCATCAGGCCGATCGTCCCCACGACCGACCTGGGCTCACCGTCTCTCGACGGCGGCTCCCCCACATCGATAATGGGATGCTAACGAAGCGTTCATGCCCCCGGTATCGGAAAATTTCCTATGTCAGAACCGATACTTGTGCTGCGCAGCAGCACCCGCAGGTGAAGTCCCACGGGCTCCGGACGGATTCTGAACAGCCCCCCGAGGGCGGTGATCCGGTCGCTCATTCCCTGCAGGCCACGGCCTCCGCCATCGGTTCGGACGGGTCGGGGCGTTGACGGAAGGCCTGCGCCGTCGTCACGAATGTCGAGGATGGCGACGGGCCCGCTGTCGCGTAGCCCGATGCGCAGGCGCAGCATCATCTGACGCGCACCCGAGTGGCGGACGACGTTCGTCGCGCTCTCCTGGACGACACGGTAGATCGCCGTCAGGGTGTCGTCGTCGAGCAGGCGGGGGTCGCCGCGCAGGTCGGTCACGTAGTGGATGCCGGCGGCGGTGAGCATGTCGCGGATCGGGCCCTCGTCGAGCGCGCGCAGCAGGCCGAACTCGTCCAGCACCGAGGGGCGCAGGCTGTCGAGCATCTTGTGCAGCGCCCGGCGCATATGGCCGAGGATGCCGTTGATGGACGTGCCGATGTCGTCCAGGCCCGCGTTGCCCAGACGATTCTGCGCGAGCTTCAGATGGGTCTGGATGGCGGTGAGGTTCTGGCCGAGCTCGTCGTGCAGTTCCGCCGCCATGTGCCTGCGCAGGTTTTCCTCGGCCTGGAGGTTGCCTCGCGCGGCATCGCGCAGCTGGCGCGCCAGCTGGTCGAGGCGCTGGTTGGCGGCGGCCAGGTGGGTGTTCTGCTGGGCCACGCGCTCGCTGCTGCGACGGAGGGCGTCGGTGGCGGCGCCGAGCATCAGCGTGCCGGTGCCGGCCACGGCGAGGAAAAGGTGGGCGGCGGCCGTGGGTGCGCCCCGGCCGATCATGTCCTCGGTGACGTTGAGGCCCACGCTGGTGATCAGCATCGCCAGGCCCGCGCCGCGCCAGCCGTGACGGAAGGCGAAGAACAGCACGGGTGCCAGCGAGAGCACGCGGGCGAACTGCGGTTGCGGCGAATACTCGGCCAGCGTGATGAGGATCGCCAGCGAGGGCAGCATCACCAGCAGGCCGTCGAGCAGCAGTTCCGCCATGGCCGTCCGCGTCGGCCGCTCGCGGAACACCAGCACCATGACCGGCACGACCAGCAGCACGCCGAGGTAATCGCCGAGCAGGTCGCTGCCGAAGGTGGTGCCGAGCATCTCCACCGGGGCGGCCGGGTGCATCGAGGCCATCATCGCGGCATTGCCCGCGGTGGCGACCGTGGCCGTGACCATCGCCGAGAGCAGCAGGCGCGCGACGTCCTCGGGGGTGTTGAGGCTGGCGTGCAGGTGGGCGCGCCGCAGCAGCCAGAGGCAGGCGGCCACCATCAGCGGTTCCGGCGCGTCGCCGAGCACGAAACCCGCGCCGCCGATGGGAAGGCCGCTGCGCCATTCGCAGAACGCGCTGGCGAACATCTCGGCGCCGAGGATCCAGAACCAGTCCCGCGTGCGCATCAGCAGCAGGGCGCCGAAGCGAAGGCCGAAGGGCAGCACCCAGTAGGGCTGCTCGGTCGGCCAGAGCATCACCCATGCGAGCGCATAGGCGATGGCGAAGAGGGGGCCGGCGAAGCGGGAGGAGCCGAGTAAGCGCATTCCAGAATGTTACACGGCGCATGAGGCGGGCTGACGCATCGGGCGAGCCCATACGCACGCGTCGGGAGAGCCTGCTACATTCTGTCCATGCCAAGAATCGTCCTTGTAGATGACCACGCCATCGTTCGAGAGGGTTTCAAGCGGCTCATCGAGCTGGAACCGGATCTGGACGTCGTCGCCGAAGCCCGCAACGCCGACGAGGCGGTCGACGCGGTCACCCAGCACCGGCCGGATCTGGTCGCGGTGGATCTCTCGTTGCCCGACGGCAGCGGGCTGCCGTTGATCGAACATCTGGGCAGCATCGCGCCGGGCATGAAGATCGTCGTGCTGAGCATGCACGACGGCGAGCCTTACGTGTCCGAGGCCTTGCGTCGCGGCGCGCGCGGTTACGTGACCAAGGGCGTCGCGCCGGAGGAACTCGTGGCGGCCGTACGCTCGGTGCTCGGGGGCGACCAATACCTGAGTTCGGACCTGCGGGAGCGTCGTTCGGGTCGCACCACCGCCGACCTCGATCCGTTCAACCGGCTCACGGCACGCGAGCGCGAGGTGTTCCTGCTGCTGGCGGCCGGCCGCGCGCCGAAGCAGGTGGCTGCCGAACTCGGGATCGGGCAGAAGACGATCTACATCCACCGTGCGGCGGTGATGAACAAGCTCAACGCCGGGTCGGAGCTGGATCTGTACCGGATGGCGCAGGAGCGCGGCCTGATCCGCGCCTGACCACCATGTGGGAGCGGACCTGGCCGCGACCGCTCTTCGCCGAACGGAACAGGCCCTGAAGCGCTCCGCGAAAAGCTGGCGCGGCCGAGGCCGCTCCCACAAGGGAGGGGCTTCAGCCTTGCGCCTTGTCCAGCATCTTCTTCGCGTGCGCGCGGGTTTCCTTCGTGATTTCCACGCCGCCGAGCATGCGGCTGAGTTCGTCGCGGCGGCCGGCGGCGTCCAGCGAATGGATGCGGGTGCGGGTGGCTTCGCCGTCGCTTTCCTTGGCGACCTTCAGGTGCGAATGACCCTGCGCGGCGACCTGTGGCAGGTGCGTGACGCACAGCACCTGCACGCGCTCGCCGAGCGCCCGTAGTTTCTGGCCGACCACTTCGGCCACGGCGCCGCCGATGCCGGTGTCGACCTCGTCGAAGATCATGCAGCCGATGTTGTCGTTGCCCAGCGTGGCGACTTCGATCGCGAGGCTGATGCGGGCGAGTTCGCCGCCCGAAGCCACCTTGCGCAGCGGACGCGGAGGCTGGCCGGGGTTGGCGCTGACGAGAAGCTCGCAACGCTCGCGGCCTTGCGGATCCGGATCGTCGGCTTCGGCCGGTTCCAGCGAGACCTCCAGGCGGCCGCCGGCCATGCCGAGTTCGCCCATCAGCGCGGCGACGGCCGTGCCGAGGCGCGAGGCGGCGTCGCGGCGGGCGGTGGACAGGGCGGTGGCGGCGGCGTCCCACGCCGTGCGCAGGCGGTCGCGCTCGCGCCCGAGGCGTTCGAGCGCGTCGCCCGCGCCTTCGAGCTCGGCCAGGCGCCCGCGCAGTTCCTCGGCCTTCGCCGTCAGTTCCTCGATCGGCAGCCGGTAGCGGCGCGAGAGATCGTGCAGATGGGTGAGGTGGGTGTCGACCTCGGCGAGGCGCTCGGGGTCGAGTTCGACGTCCTGCGCGTAGCGGCTGAGGCCGTCGACCGCTTCGCCGACCTGGATCTGCGCGCTGTCGAGCAGTTCCAGCGTCGGGGCGAGCGTGGCGTCGAGCTCGGCCAGCCGCGAGAGCTCGGCGTGGGCGCGGAGCAGGGCGCGGCCGATGGCGAACTCGCTTTCGCCGTCGAGCATCTCGACCACGCCGTTCGCGCCCTCGGCCAGGCGGCCCGCGTTGGCGAGGCGGCGATGCTGCGTCTCGAGGTCTTCCAGTGCGGCGGGCGCGAGCGCCCAGCGGTCCAGTTCCTCGAGTTCGTGGCTGAGCAGGTCGATCTGGTGCTCGCGATCGTCGCCACCCGAGAGCGCGCGGATGCGCGACACGGCCTCGCGCCAGGCGCGCGCGGTCTCGCGCACGTCGGCGAGCAGAGCCTCGTTACCCGCGTAGGCGTCGAGCAGCGCCATCTGGTGCTGGCGCGAGAGCAGCGCCTGGTGTTCGTGCTGGCCGTGGATCTCGACGATCAGCGCCGCCAGCGCCGACATCTGCGCGAGGCTGGCCGGGCGCCCGTTGATCCAGCCGCGCGAGCTGCCTTCGGTGCGGATCACGCGGCGCAGCTGGCAGGTCTCGCCGTCGTCCAGTTCTTCCTGGCGCAGCCAGTCGAGCGCTTCGGGCAGGCCGGCGAGGTCGAATTCGGCGGCCAGCTCGGCGCGGTCGGAGCCCGAGCGGACCATGCCGCTGTCGGCGCGCGCGCCCGCGAGCAGCATCAGGGCGTCCACCAGCAGCGACTTGCCGGCGCCGGTCTCGCCGCTGACCACGGTGAGGCCCGGGCCGAAGGCCACCTCGGCTTCTTCGACGACGGCGAACTGGCGGACGTAGAGCGAGGTGAGCATGGGCACCGGTGGTGGCGGATGGAATCGCGCCGATTGTAGCGGCAGCGGCGTCGCAGAAGCCGAGACTTGCAAGCCGGAGCCCCAGACCTTATTGATAGCGCGCTGATCCGATCCCTCCACCACCCGCCCAGGCGCATGAATCCGTTCTCCGGTCACGACATCGATGCTCGCGCGCGCCGGCTGCTGCGGACCCTGATCTCCCAATACCTGTCCGACGGCGAACCCGTCGGCTCGCGCACGCTGGCGCGGTCCTCCGGCCTGGAAGTCAGCCCGGCGACCATCCGCAACATCATGGCCGACCTCGAGGACGCCGGGCTGGTCGCGTCGCCGCATACGTCGGCAGGCCGCATCCCGACGCCGCGCGGCCTCCGTCTCTTCGTCGACAGCCTGCTGGAACTGAAACCGCTGCCGCGCGACGAGATGGCCCGTCTGCAGGGCGGGCTGCCGCCGCACCAGACGACCACGCGCGACCTGCTCGGCAACGTCTCCAACCTGCTTTCGGCGATGACCCACTTCGCCGGCGTGGTCACCGTGCCGCGCCAGGGCGACTTCCCGCTGCGCCACATCGATTTCGTCTCGTTGCCCGACGCCCGCGTGCTGGTGATCCTGGTGTTCTCCGACAACCAGGTCCAGAACCGCGTAGTTCAGCTCGCCCGGCCGATCGACGCCAGCGAGCTCGAGCAGGCGGCCAACTACCTCAATGCGCAGTTCGCCGGCTTCCGCCTGGCGGACATCCGCGCCCACCTGGCCTCCGAACTGCGCGAGGCGGGTGGCGAGCTGAACCGCATGCTGGCGGCCGCCGTCGAACTGGCCACCGCCTCGTTCGCGAGCGATGACGCCGACGACGTCCTCGTCAGCGGGCAGACGAACCTGATGGGCTATTCCGAGCTGGCCGACATCGACCGGCTCCGCGACCTCTTCGACGCCTTCCAGCAGAAGCGCGACCTGCTCCAGCTGATGGAAATGTGCGTCAAGGCGCCCGGCGTGCGCCTGTTCATCGGCGAGGAGTCCGGTTTCTCCGCCCTCGACGGATGCAGCATCGTCACCGCCACCTACGGCACGAACGGCCGCATGCTCGGCGCGATCGGAGTTATTGGACCGACGCGTATGGCATATGAGCGGGTGATTCCGGTGGTCCAGGCCACGGCGGGATTGCTCAGCGACGCCTTGAATCGCGCCGCGGCGACCTCATAAACCGCCTCGGGAGGCGGGTTTAGTAATTTCCCGCGAATGTTCGGCCGCTCCATGGAGCGGGCCGGTAAGCTGACATTTGGAGTAAGCATGCAGAACAACGATCCCCACGTGCCGGATACGGCGCAGGACGGCGGCGCGGCCGAAGGCATGAATGCCGATCTCGACGCGCTCACCGCGAAGCTTGGCGCCCTCGAGTCCGAGCTCGCCAGCGCGCGCGAGACCGTGCTGCGCGAGCGGGCGGAGATCGAGAACCAGCGCCGTCGCCTCCAGCGCGACCTCGACCAGGCCCGTCGCTTCGCCAACGAGAAGCTGCTCGGCGAGCTGCTGCCGGTTTACGACGGCATCGCGCTCGGCCTGACCAACGAGTCGGCCGATGCGAAGACGCTGCGCGAAGGCCTGGAGCTGACGCTCAAGCAGCTGGAGAAGGTCACCCAGGGCAACGGCCTGAGCGTGGTCGATCCGCTGCACCAGCCGTTCAACCCGGAACACCACCAGGCGATCAGCTCGGTCGAGTCGAACGAGCACGCGCCGGGCACCGTGGTGGCCGTCGTCCAGAAGGGGTTCGTGCTCAACGATCGTCTGCTGCGTCCGGCGCTCGTCGCCGTGGTGCGCGACAACTGAACGAAGCCCCGCGCGTCGCGTGTTCCGCGCCGCCGGGGAGTCTCACAAGGTATTGAATCGATGGGGCCGGGCCCCACTTCACAAACAGTCGCGGCCGCGGGGGCCGCTTAGGAATACGGAGTAACTTCAATGGCCAAGATCATCGGCATCGACCTCGGTACGACCAACTCCTGCGTCGCAGTGATGGAAGGTACGACCGCGCGCGTCATCGAAAACGCGGAAGGCGATCGCACCACGCCGTCCATCGTCGCGTTCACCAAGGACAACGAGGTCCTGGTCGGTGCGCCGGCCAAGCGCCAGAGCGTCACCAATCCGAAGAACACCTTCTACGCGGTGAAGCGCCTCATCGGCCGCAAGTTCACCGACGCGGAAGTGCAGAAGGACATCAAGCTCGTCCCGTACGCCATCGTCGCGCATGAGAACGGCGACGCGTGGGTGCAGACGGCCGACGGCAAGAAGATGGCGCCGCAGGAGATCTCCTCGAAGGTGCTGATGAAGATGAAGAAGACGGCCGAGGATTTCCTCGGTGAGGCCGTCACCGAGGCGGTCATCACCGTCCCGGCATACTTCAACGACAGCCAGCGCCAGGCGACCAAGGACGCCGGCAAGATCGCCGGTCTCGACGTCAAGCGCATCATCAACGAGCCGACGGCGGCCGCGCTGGCCTACGGTCTCGACAAGACGGCCACGGGCGATCGCAAGATCGCGGTGTACGACCTCGGCGGCGGCACGTTCGACGTCTCGATCATCGAGATCGCCAACGTCGACGGCGAGAAGCAGTTCGAAGTGCTCTCGACCAACGGCAACACCTTCCTGGGTGGCGAAGACTTCGACAACCGCGTCATCGACTACCTCGTCGAAGAGTTCAAGAAGGAGCAGGGCATCGACCTGCGCCAGGACCAGCTCGCGCTGCAGCGTCTGAAGGACGCCGCCGAGCGCGCGAAGATCGAGCTGTCGTCGGCGCACCAGACGGACGTCAACCTGCCGTACGTGACGGCCGATGCCTCGGGTCCGAAGCACCTCAACATCAAGCTGACCCGCGCCAAGCTCGAGTCGCTGGTGGAAGACCTCGTCAAGGGCACGATCGAACCCTGCCGCACCGCGCTGAACGACGCCGGCCTGCGCGTGTCGGACATCAACGAGGTGATCCTCGTCGGTGGCCAGACCCGCATGCCGAAGGTGCAGGAAGCCGTGAAGGACTTCTTCGGCAAGGAAGCGCGCAAGGACGTCAACCCGGATGAAGCCGTCGCCGTCGGCGCCGCGATCCAGGGTGGCGTGCTGGGCGGTTCGGTCAAGGACGTCCTGCTCCTCGACGTGACCCCGCTGTCGCTCGGTATCGAGACGATGGGCGGCGTGATGACCAAGCTCATCGAGAAGAACACCACGGTGCCGACCAAGGCCTCGCAGGTCTTCTCCACGGCCGATGACAACCAGACCGCGGTCACCGTGCACGTGCTGCAGGGCGAGCGCGAGCGCGCCAACGCCAACAAGTCGCTCGGCAAGTTCGACCTGCAGGGCATCCGCCCGGCGCCGCGCGGCACGCCGCAGATCGAAGTGACCTTCGACATCGACGCCAACGGCATCCTGCACGTGTCGGCGAAGGACAAGGACACCGGCAAGGAACAGAAGATCGAGATCAAGGCCGGTTCGGGCCTCTCGGAAGACGAGATCCAGCGCATGGTCGCGGACGCCGAGGCGAATCGCGAGGAAGACAAGAAGTTCCACGACCTCGTGCAGGTGCGCAACCGTGGCGACCAGCTCGTCCACGCCACGCGTAGCCAGCTGAAGGAGCACGGCGGGAAGATCCCGGCCGATCAGCTCGCCACCATCGACGGCGCCGTTTCCGACCTGGAGAAGGCGCTGACGGGCGAGGACAAGGACGCCATCGAGTCGAAGATTGCGAACCTCGAGCAGGCGGCCCAGTCGCTCGCGGCGGCGGCCCAGTCGGGCGGCGCGCAGGACACCGCGCAGCAGTCGGCGCCGGGCGGCGGTTCGGCCCAGCCGGACGACGTGGTCGATGCCGAGTTCACCGAGGTCAAGGACGACCACAAGTAAGTCGTCCGATCAGCAACGAAGCGCCGCGGGTGGATGCCCGCGGCGCGTGGCCAACAGTTGACCGGACCGATCGCGCCGAGGGGTTTCCAGTCGGCGCGTTCGTCCGTCCAGGGAAAGCACACCCGCGATGAGCAAGCGCGACTACTACGAAGTCCTCGGTGTCGAACGCACCGTGACGGAGGGCGACCTCAAGAAGACCTTTCGTCGCGTCGCGATGAAGTACCACCCCGACCGCAATCCGGACGATCCGGAAGCGATCGACAAATTCAAGGAAGCCAAAGAGGCCTACGACGTGCTGTCCGATGCGCAGAAGCGCGCGGCGTACGACCAGTATGGCCATGCCGCCTTCGAGAACGGCGGTTTTGGCGGTCGCGGCAATGGCGCCGGATTCGGCGACGTCGGCGACATCTTCGGTGACATTTTCGGCGACATCTTCGGCGGCGCGGGCGGCGGACGCCAGCGCGCGCGCCGCGGCGCCGACCTGCGCTACATGATGGACCTCGATCTCGAGGAAGCCGTGTTCGGCGTCGAGAAGAAGATCGAGGTGCCCACGCAGGTCAACTGCCACCACTGCAACGGCACGGGTTCGGAAGACGGCAAGGTATCCACGTGCACGACGTGCGCGGGCCATGGCCGCGTGCGCATGCAGAACGGCATCTTCTCCATCCAGCAGGCGTGCCCGACATGCCACGGTTCGGGGCAGAAGATCGACAAGCCCTGCAAGAAGTGCCACGGCGAAGGCCGCCTCGAGGAAGAACGCACGCTGTCCGTGCGCATTCCGGCGGGCGTCGACAACGGCGACCGCATTCGCCTCACGGGGCAGGGGGAAGCCGGTCCGGCCGGTGCGCCGGCGGGCGACCTCTACGTCGAAGTGCGCGTGCGCGAGCATGCGATCTTCCAGCGCGACGGGTCCGACCTCTACTGCGAAATGCCCATCCGCTTCGCCCAGGCCGCGCTCGGCACGGAGCTGCAGGTACCGACGCTGGAAGGCGAGGTCGCGGTGAACGTGCCGCCGGAAACGCAGACGGGGCAGCAGTTCCGCCTGCGCGGACGCGGCGTCAAATCCGTTCGCGGCGGCCGTACCGGCGACCTGATCTGCACGGTGGTGGTGGAGACACCGGTTCGCCTGACGAAGGAGCAGCGCGACATCCTCACGCAGCTCGAAGCGACGTTCGTGGGCGAGGAAGCCGCGAAGCACACGCCGCGCTCGAACACCTTCATGGACGGCGTCAAGGAGTTCTGGTCGCGCGTCACCTCCTGAGGCCGCCCCCGTAGGAGCGCGCCCTGCGCGCGACATCTCTTGGGGCCGTGAGCAGCAGGGCCTGTCGCTCACAGCGCAAAGATGTCGCGCGCAGGGCGCGCTCCTACGTGTGGCGCGCCTGCTACGATCCTCGTTCATCTTGATCGGAAGGCCACCGCATGACCCGCCCCATCCGTCTCGCCATCAGCGGCGCCTCCGGCCGCATGGGCCTCGCGCTGCTCGACCTCGTGCGCGACGACGACCGCTTCGAACTGGTGCAGGCGATCGTCTCGAGCGGCTCGCCGCGCCTGGGCAAGTCGGCGTACGGCGACGTTTCGGCGCTGCGCTTTTCCGACTGGAGCGAGTCCCAGTCCGCCGACGTGGTCGTCGATTTCAGCGGTCCCGACGGGCTCGGCGCCGCGCTCGCGTACTGCGAATCCAGCGGGGCATCGCTCGTCACCGGCACCACGGGTCTGTCGGCGGAGATCGAGGACCACCTGGCGAAGGCCGCCGAGCGCATCGCCGTGCTGCGCGCGGCCAACTTCAGTCTCGGCGTGGCCGTCCTCACGCGGCTGTTGCGCGAAGCCGCCGCGGCGTTGCCCGGCTGGGATCTCGACATCGTGGAAGCGCATCACGGCCGCAAGGAAGACGCGCCGTCCGGCACCGCGCTGGCGCTCGGCCATGCCGCGGCGGCGGGACGCGGCGCCACCCTCGACGAGCTGGCCGTCTACACGCGCGAAGGCCGGCCGGGCGCGCGCAAGGCGGGCACGATCGGCTTCGCCGTCATGCGCGGCGGCGACATCGTCGGCGAGCACCAGGCGTGGCTGATGGGGCAGGGCGAGCGCATCGAACTCGGTCACCGCGCGACGGATCGCTCGATCTTCGCCCGTGGCGCGCTCGAAGCGGCCGCGTGGATCGCCGGCCGAGCGCCGGGCACGTGGACGATCGAGGATGTGATCGCCGCGAAGGTTTGATTGTTCTGCGACCGTGCCCGCTGCTGCGGGATCGCCGATGCGATCGGCTCCCGCCGCGTTGCGAACGCGTCTCACGGCATCCCGCAACCCGTGCTACCATCCGCGCCGATGTCATTGGGGAGTAGCCATCCTCGTTCCCCCTGAGGAGTTCGCGTCAACAGACTTGGCGGCCTTGTGCCCCATGGCGCGAACGGCAGCGACGCACGATCCGTGCGGCGCCGGCCCGGCGAGACCTTTGGCCATCGACACGCTTACCCGGGCCGGGCGAGCGGTGTCGTTGTGCCATCGGTTCTGCGCGCTCGCCCGGCCTCGAAACTGAACATGCTGCTGACGTGTTTCCTGTTCCTGGTGTCCGCCGGGGCCATCTATTTCGCCTGCGAGTACTTCGTCAACGGTGTCGAATGGTTCGGGCGCAAGCTCAGCCTCGGCGCCACCACCACCGGCACGGTGCTCGCCGCGTTCGGCACGGCGCTGCCCGAGAGCGCGGTGACCTTCGTCGCCGTCATCTTCGGCAAGACGCCGGAGGCGCGCGACATCGGCGTCGGTGCCGCGCTGGGTGGTCCGCTGGTGCTCGCCACCATCGCCTATGCGGTGGTCGGATTCGCTTTATATGCGGGCCGTAAGCGGCTGAAGCGCAAGGACACGCGGGTGCGCGTGGACAACCGCCGCCTCGCCCGCGACCAGTCCTGGTTCCTGGCGATCTTCGTGGTGAAGGTCGGCCTGGGCCTCGTGGCGTTTGCGTGGAAACCGTGGCTCGGCGTGCTCTTCCTCGCCGCGTACGCGTTCTACGTATGGCGCGAGATGCGCGACGACACCAGCGGCCCGGAGGACGAGGAGCTCGAACCCCTGACGTTCCGGCCGCGCGATGCGGACCCGGCGATGAGCTGGGTCGTCCTGCAGACCGTCCTCGCGCTGCTGGTCATCGCCATCGCCTCGCGCACCTTCGTCTGGCAGCTGGAGGCGCTCGGCACGCACTTCGCCCTGTCGCCGCATCTGATCGCGCTGGTGCTCAGCCCGGTGGCCACCGAGTTGCCCGAGACCGTCAACGCGCTGATCTGGGTGCGCCAGGGCAAGGAGCGGCTGGCGCTGGCCAACATCTCCGGCGCCATGATGATCCAGGCCACCATCCCGAGTTCGCTCGCCCTGTTCGCGACGCCGTGGCTGTTCGACACGCCGCTGATCGTGGCCGGTGCCGTGACGATGGTGGCGGTGATCGCCCTGTGGACGATGTTCCGCCGCGGCGCGGTCGAGGCCCGCTGGCTGATGCCGATCGGGCTGCTCTACGGCGTCTTCGCGGTGTTCGTGGGGTGGTACTTCGGGGTGCGCTGAGGGACTCCGGATCGCCGATCGTATCGGCGATCCCGCGTCAGCGTGAAACCCGCGACGACGCTCAATCCGGATGCGAGGCGTTCCGGTCGCGGTCGGCGCCGACCTTGCGATCGAGCTTGCCGAAGATCTTCTTGAACACCCGCGAGAACTTGCCGCGCTTGGTCTTGCGGGCCTTTTCCTCCTCGGAGGTGAGCCAGGCCACCTGGATCACCCGGCGCTCGCCCTCGTAGGGCAGGTGCCCGTGGAAGGAGTTCTCGGCCCGGCGGAAGACGGCGAACTCGCCGTACAGCGGCTTCAACTCGGGCGCGACGATGTCGTCGATGTCGTTGATCGACTTGAGGAATCGCAGGCAGCCGTCGCTGGTGTCGGGCCACATCGGGTTGAGGTAGATCAGCGCGGTGGCGATCTTCGACTTGCTGTCGGTGTGGATCGTGCCATGGCGGCGGTTGAGCAGGCGGCAGAGGGTCACGAGGGTGGGATAGTTCTCGAGCCCGTCGATGCCCAGATGGCGGCCGATCGCGGCGGAAAACTCCCGCGAGGTCATCTGTTCGACCAGCTCGTTGACCGACGGCCCGCAGTCGCTCGCGTCGTACGGGAAGAAGCCGGCGCTGCTGTACTGGGGGAAGTCCCGGTCAAGGTCCCCGCGGGCGTCGTCCGGCAGCTGCCCATGGGCGATCATGAACGAAAACGGCTCGTGCCTGATGTCGGTGTCGGGACGTTCCAGGCGGGCGGGGTCCAGCAGCATGCGGGCGGTTCTCGGATGGGCTACCACGGCGGGCATTGTATCGTGTCAGGCCGGGTTCCCCGCGACATTCGCGCACGTTTCATTCAGCGATTCTGGGTGGACAGGAAGGGCGTTCGCACCTATCATTCTTACCCGCCCTACGATTCCTTATCCCCAAGGCCCACGAGCCGCATTCCTGCTGGCTTGCGGGCTTTGCTGCACCTGAAGGCGGCCATCCCATGCGTACTCCTGCTCTGCTTGCTCTCGAAGACGGCAGCGTTTTTCACGGCCACGCGGTCGGTGCCCGCGGTGAGACGGTTGGCGAGGTGGTGTTCAACACCGCCATGACCGGTTACCAGGAAATCCTGACCGACCCGTCGTACTCCCGCCAGATCGTCACCCTGACGTATCCGCACATCGGCAACACCGGCACCAACGAGGTCGACGTCGAAGCCGACCGCGTCCACGCCGCCGGCCTGATCGTGCGCGACGTGCCCCGCCTGGCGAGCAACTGGCGCAGCGTCGAACCGCTGCCGCAGTACCTCGAACGCCACGGCATCGTCGCCATCGCCGGCATCGACACGCGCCGCCTCACGCGCATCCTGCGCGAGAAGGGCGCCCTCAACGGCTGCATCGTCGCGGGCGACGCGATCGACGCCGACGCGGCGGTGGCGAAGGCGAAGGCCTTTCCGGGCCTCAACGGCATGGACCTGGCCAAGGTCGTCAGCACCACGAAGACCTACCAGTGGTCCGAGGGCGTCTACGACCTCGACAAGCAGGCCTTCTACAACGCGCCGAAGAAATTCCGCGTGGTGGCCTTCGATTACGGCGTGAAGCAGAACATCCTGCGCCTGCTCGCCGGCCGCGGTGTCGACATCACGGTGGTGCCGGCGCAGACGCCCGCCTCCGAGGTGCTCGCGATGAATCCGGACGGCATCTTCCTGGCGAACGGCCCGGGCGATCCGGCCGCGTGCGATTACGCGATCGAAGCGACGAAGCAGATCCTGGAAACGAAGATCCCGACCTTCGGCATCTGCCTCGGCCACCAGATCATGGCGCTCGCGATCGGCGCGAAGACGCTGAAGATGAAGTTCGGCCACCACGGCGCGAACCACCCGGTGAAGGACCACGACACCGGCCGCGTGCTGATCAGCTCGCAGAACCACGGTTTCGCGGTCGATCCGGCGACGCTGCCGGGCAACGTGCGCATCACGCACACCTCGCTGTTCGACGGCTCGCTGCAGGGCTTCGCCCTGACGGATCGCCCGGCGTTCTGCTTCCAGGGCCACCCGGAAGCGAGCCCCGGTCCGGAAGACGTCGGTTACCTGTTCGACACGTTCATCGCCTCGATGGAAGAGCACAAGGCGAAGCGCGCGTCCTGACGCGCCGCTCGGCCCGTACCGCTCATCCATCCGCATAAGCACGCGAGAGAAACCATGCCAAAGCGCAGCGACATCAAGACCATCCTCGTCATCGGCGCCGGCCCGATCGTCATCGGCCAGGCCTGCGAGTTCGATTACTCCGGCGCCCAGGCCTGCAAGGCGCTGAAGGAAGAGGGTTACCGCGTCGTCCTGGTCAATTCGAACCCGGCGACGATCATGACCGACCCCGAGACGGCCGACGCCGTCTACATCGAGCCGATCAACTGGCAGACGGTGGAACGCATCATCGCGAAGGAGCGCCCGGACGCCGTGCTGCCCACCATGGGCGGCCAGACGGGCCTCAACTGCGCGCTCGACCTCGCCGACCACGGCGTGCTCGACACCTACGGCGTCGAGCTGATCGGCGCGTCGCGCGAAGCCATCCGCATGGCGGAAGACCGCGACCTGTTCCGCAAGGCCATGGCCGACATCGGCCTGGAATGCCCGAAGGCCGAAGTGGCCCGTTCGATGGAGCAGGCGCTGGAGATCCAGCAGACCGTCGGCTTCCCGACCATCATCCGCCCGAGCTTCACGCTCGGCGGTTCGGGCGGCGGCATCGCCTACAACAAGGAAGAATTCGTCGAGATCGTCGGTCGCGGCCTCGAGCTCTCGCCCGTGCACGAAGTGCTGGTGGAAGAGTCGGTGCTGGGCTGGAAGGAGTTCGAGATGGAAGTGGTCCGCGACAAGGCGGACAACTGCATCATCGTTTGCTCGATCGAGAACTTCGATCCGATGGGCGTGCACACCGGCGACTCGATCACGGTCGCGCCGGCGCAGACGCTCACCGACAAGGAATACCAGCGCCTGCGCAACGCCTCGATCGCGGTGCTGCGCAAGATCGGCGTGGACACCGGCGGTTCGAACGTCCAGTTCGGCATCAACGCCGAGGACGGCCGCGTCGTCGTCATCGAGATGAACCCGCGCGTCTCGCGTTCGTCGGCGCTGGCGTCGAAGGCCACCGGCTTCCCGATCGCGAAGGTCGCGGCGAAGCTCGCCGTCGGCTACACGCTCGACGAACTCAAGAACGACATCACCGGCGGCCTGACCCCGGCGTCGTTCGAGCCGTCGATCGACTATGTCGTCACCAAGATCCCGCGTTTCGCGTTCGAGAAGTTCCCGGCCGCGGACGCCCGCCTCACCACGCAGATGAAGTCGGTGGGCGAGGTGATGGCGATGGGCCGCACCTTCCACGAATCCATGCAGAAGGCGCTGCGCGGCCTCGAGATCGGCAAGACCGGCCTCAATCCCACCGGCCTCGACATCGGCAGCGAGGAAGGCTTCCTGACGCTCAAGCGCGAACTGCGCGAGCCGCGCCCCGACCGCGTGTTCCACGTCGCCGACGCCTTCCGCGCGGGCCTCTCTCTGCAGGAAGTGCACGACCTGACCCGCATCGATCCCTGGTTCCTCGCCGCGTTCGAGGACATCGTGATGACGGAAGGCGAAGTGCAGCGCCAGGGCCTCACGGCGCTGGACGAAGGCCGCATGCGCGAACTCAAGCGCATGGGCTTCGCCGATGCGCGCCTGGCCGAACTGGTCGGCACCGACGAAGGCGCCGTGCGCCACCTGCGCCGCACGCTCGGCGTGCGCCCGGTGTACAAGCGCGTCGACTCCTGCGCCGCGGAATTCGCCACGACCACCGCGTACATGTATTCCACGTACGAGGAAGAGTGCGAGGCGAATCCGACGAACAAGGACAAGATCATCGTCCTCGGCGGTGGCCCGAACCGCATCGGCCAGGGCATCGAGTTCGACTACTGCTGCGTGCACGCGGCGCTCGCCCTGCGCGAGGATGGTTTCGAAACCATCATGGTCAACTGCAACCCGGAAACGGTTTCGACCGACTACGATACCTCCGACCGCCTGTACTTCGAGCCGCTGACGCTCGAAGACGTGCTGGAGATCGTCGATCTGGAGAAGCCGAAGGGCGTGATCGTGCAGTACGGCGGCCAGACCCCGCTGAAGCTCGCGCGCGCGCTCGAAGCCGCCGGCGTGCCGGTGATCGGCACCAGCGCCGACTCGATCGACCTCGCGGAAGATCGTGAGCGTTTCCAGAAGATGATCCAGAAGCTCGAACTCAAGCAGCCGCCGAACCGCACCGCCCGCAACGCGGACGAAGCGCTCGCGCTGGCGCGCGAGATCGGCTACCCGCTGGTCGTGCGTCCGAGCTACGTGCTCGGCGGCCGCGCCATGGAAATCGTCTACGCCGATGCCGACCTCTCGCGCTACATCCGCGAGGCGGTGCAGGTGTCGAACGAATCGCCGGTGCTGCTCGACCGCTTCCTCGACCACGCGGTCGAGGTCGACGTCGACATCGTCGCCGACGCCGACGGCAACGTGCTCGTCGGCGGCATCATGGAGCACATCGAGGAGGCCGGCGTGCATTCGGGCGACAGCTCGTGCTCGCTCCCGCCGTATTCGCTCAGCCAGGAAGTCCAGGACGAGATGCGCCGCCAGGTGAAGCTGATGGCGCAGGAGCTGAAGGTCGTCGGTCTGATGAACACGCAGTTCGCCATCCAGGGCGACGACGTCTTCATCCTCGAGGTGAACCCGCGTGCGTCGCGTACCGTGCCGTTCGTCTGCAAGGCCACGGGCATGTCGCTGGCGAAGATCGCCGCGCGCGCCATGGCCGGTCGCTCGCTCGTCGAGCAGGGCGCGACGAAGGAGGTCATCCCGTCGTACTACTCGGTGAAGGAAGCCATCTTCCCGTTCCTGAAGTTCCAGAACGTCGATCCGATCCTCGGCCCCGAGATGCGTTCGACGGGCGAAGTGATGGGCGTGGGCCGTACCTTCGGCGCCGCGTTCGCGCGCGGCCACGAGGCGGCAGGCATCAAGGCGCCGCCGAAGGGCAAGGTGTTCATGTCGGTGCGCGACGCCGACAAGGATCGCCTGCTGCCGATCGCGAAGGACGTCGCCGAACGCGGTTACGTCGTCGTCGCCACGGCCGGTACGGCGAAGTTCCTGCAGGACAACGGCGTGCCGTGCGAGCGCATCAACAAGGTGCTCGAAGGCCGTCCGCACATCGTCGACCTGATCAAGAACGGCGAGGTCGTCTACATCGTCAACACGACGGAGGGCAAGCAGGCCATCTCCGATTCGTTCTCGATCCGCCGCGAAGCGCTGCAGCAGCGTGTCACGTATTCGACCACGGTCGCCGGCGCGCGCGCCCTCGTGCACTCGCTCGACTTCCATGCGGATCCGGAAGTGAACAGCCTGCAGGAACTGCACAAGGAGCTGAAGGCATGAGCGCGACCCGTCCTCCCATGACCCAGAAGGGTGCCGATCGCCTGCGCGACGAACTCGAGTACCTGAAGCGTGTGAAGCGCCCCGAAATCGTCGCGGCGGTGGCGGAAGCCCGCGCGCACGGCGACCTCAAGGAAAACGCGGAATACCACGCCGCGCGCGAGATGCACGGTTTCAACGAGGGCCGTATCGCCGAGCTGGAAGCCGCGCTGTCGAACTCGGAAGTCATCGACACCGAGCGCCTCAGCGTGGGCAAGCGCATCGTGTTCGGCGCCATCGTCGAGCTCGTCGATCTCGACACGGATGCCGAGGTCACCTACCAGATCGTTGGCGACCTGGAAGCGGACATCAAGCAGAACCTCATCGCGGTGTCCTCGCCGATCGCCCGTGCGCTGATCGGCAAGAGCGAGGGCGACGAGTTCGACTTCAAGGCGCCCAACGGCGTGAAAACGTACGAGATCAAGGGTGTACGGTACGTCTGATCCGCACGCCTGGCGGCATCGTGAAGAGACGCCCCTTCGCGGGGCGTTTTTTTTTGCGTGCCTCAGTCGCCCAGCGGCGCAAACCCCTGCAGTCCGCGCACGATGCGTTTCAGCTTGTCCGGATTGCGCTGCACGTGGATGCCGTGGATCGTCTCGCCGTCGGTGACGTACGTCTGCGCGGATTCCAGGACGCCGTCGATGTAGCGCAGCAGCGACCATTCGCCATTGATGCGCACGACACGCACCTGCACGCCCGCGCCGAAGCGCAGGTGCGCCGCGTAGAAGAGCTGGGCGATGCGCTGTCCGCCGAGCAGCGGCTTCGGGAAACTGGTGACCTTGCCTCCGCCGTCGCCGGAGAGCTCGGCATCCGCCGCCAGCATCGAGCGGATCGCCGGGAAATCGCCGCTGGCCATCGCCTCGGCGAATCGCCGCATCAGCGACAGGTGCTGTTCCGTGGGAACGCGCTGGCGCGCGCGCTCGTTGCGTAGCTGGTCCTTCGCGCGATGCACGAGCTGGCGACACGCCGCTTCGCTCTTGCCGATCGTCGTGGCAATCTCCGGATAGTCGACGTCGAACACCTCACGAAGCAGGAACGCGGCGCGCGCCTCCGGCGAGAGCCGTTCGAGCAGCAGCAGGAACGCTACGGAGACGTCGTCGGCGAGCTCCCGGATGTCCTCGGGCGAGGCGCCCTCGTCGGTCAGGACGGGCTCCGGCAGCCAGATGCCCACGTACTCCTCGCGGCGCGCCTTGGCGGCCCGGAGGCGATCGATGGAACGCCTCGTCGTCGCGGCGACGAGCCACGCCTCGGGATTGTCGACGCTGCCCGGACACACGCCGTTCCAGCTCAGCCAGATGTCCTGCACGACATCTTCGGCTTCCGCGACGGATCCGAGCATGCGGTATGCGATACCGTGCAGGCGGGGACGCAGCGCGGAAAAAGTGGCCGTGGCTTCTGTCATTCCCATCAAGACGATCCTGATGGGAACTTTGTGACATGTCTTGTGAAAAAAGTACCGGCCGGTCGCCGATAACGGCCTACTTATCTGCCAGCGTGAGGATCGGCGCGCCCTTGTTCTTCAGGAAGAACACGACGAACTTCGCCGGCCTGGTGGCGCTGGCGTTGCGGCCGACGGTGTGCAGGTCGTCCGGTCCCTCGTAGTAGACCTCGCCGGGGTTCAGCGTCTTGTTCGGCTGGCCCTTCACGCCCATCACGATCTGGCCTTCGATCACGTAGACGATGGCCTGGGCGTCATGGCGGTGAACGGGGTCCACCGCGCCCGGCGGGTATTCCACCGTGATCAGCTCGAGTTCCTTCTTCGGGTTGTCGGCGGCCACCTTGGTGAACAGCTCGGTGACCTTCGCCATCGGCGCGCCGCCGTTGCCGTGTTCGTCGCCGTGGGCGAACGCGCCGAGCGGCGCGAGGGCCAGCAGCATCGCGATTGTCTTCATCGTACGCATGGTCGATCCTCTTCGCGGTCGGGGGGGGAGTCAGCTCAGGTTGGCCTTGTCGAGGTGCCATTCCTTGTCGAAGCCGCCCGGCACCGGGCGGAAGGCGACGTTCGCGCGGTTCCACGCGTTGATGATCATGATCGAGAACGTCAGCTCGGCGAGTTCGGCTTCCGAGAACTGGCCGCGCACGCGCTCGTAGATGTCGTCCGGCACGCCGTCGACCGGAATCCGCGTCAGTACCTCCGTCCACGCCAGCGCCGCGCGCTCTTTCGGAACGAACTGATTCGACTCGCGCCAGGCCGCCACATGGTGCAGGCGCAATGCGCGCTCGCCATGGATCGTCGCTTCCTTCACGTGCATGTCGATGCAGAAGCTGCAGCCGTTGAGCTGCGAGGCGCGGATCTTGACCAGGTCGTGGATCGTGTCGCCGAGCGAGCCCTTCGCGTCGAGCATGCTCAGCTCCATCAGCTTCTTCGTCAGGGCCGGTGCTTCCTTCATGTAGTCGAGGCGCGTCTTCGGCACCACCGGTTGCTGGACGGAATCGTCGCTCGTCGATGGGGCGGTCTGGCTGTTCATGGGGTCATCCTGCGTCAGGGGTGAGGGATTCCCGCGGCGAAGGCGGGACGAACACAGGCTAGGTTCGCGCCGTCGCCGCCGGTAGGCCCGTGGGCGTGACCACGGTGTTGCGCAACGGGAACCAATGGGAGGCGTCACAGATCGACCGGCTGCCTCGTCTGATCGACATGGACCCGATGCATTCCACGTATGAACGGCTGCGACGAGAGCTGGCGACGCGCCAGCCGGAACCGGCCGTGTGGCTCGGGCTCCTCGATGCGCTCGACGGACTGCCGGCGGATGCCCGCCTGGCCCTGCTGTTGAGCGACGTGTTCGAAGCGAGCATCGACGACGTGGCGGCCTTGCTGCACAGGGACGCGGCCGCCTGCCGGCGACTGGTCGACGATGCGCACGAACGAATCCATGCGGCTGCTGCGACGAGGAAGTAAGACATGTCCATCCATCCCATCCATCCCGCGCGGCCGAGTGCCCCGGATGCGCTCGCCTCCTCGTTTTCAGCCAGTTATGCCGGTGTGATCGCGTTCATCGCCGTGGTCACGGAAGGCAGTTTCGCCCGCGCCGCGGACCGTCTCGGCATCGGCCGGTCGGCGGTGAGCCGAAGCGTGCAGAAGCTGGAACAGCAGGTGGGTGCGCGCCTCTTTTCGCGCACCACGCGGAGCACTGCGCTGACCGCCGAGGGTGCGATCTTCTTCGAGAATTGCAACCCGGGTGTCGAGCGCATCGCGCAGGCGCTCGACGACATGCGCGAACTGCGCGACGGACCGCCGCGAGGCCAGTTGCGCATCGGCGCGCCGGTCGGATTCGGTCGCCAGGTGGTGGCGCCGCTGTTGCACCGGTTTCGCGACGCGTTTCCCGAGATCGGCATCGACCTGGTGCTCGACGACCGTCCGGTCGATTTCACGGGTGACCGCATCGATGTCGCGTTCCGCGACGGTCGCATGGAGGACAGTCAGGTGATCGCGCGGCAGATCGTCCCCATGCAGATGTTCGTCGTGGCGACGCCCACGTACCTGCGCGAGCGCGGCGACATCGACCAGATCGACGACCTCCTCGCGCGGCCGGCGGTGCATTACCGCACGGCGTCCGGCCGCATCGCGGAATGGGAGTTCAAGGTCGATGGCCGCCTGCGCAAGGTGCTGCCGCCGTCGATGGAGGTGTTCAACGATGCGGACCTTGTCCTGCAGGCGGTGCTGGAGCATCGAGGCGTCGCCCAGCTCGCCGGTTACCAGGTGTGCGAGCACCTGCGTGCGGGACGGATCGTCGCCTGCCTGCCGGAGTACGCGCCCGACGATCGTGGCCACTACGTCTGTTACCAGAGCCGGCAGCAGCTGCCATCGCGCATCCGCGTGTTCATCGATTTCATGATCGCCGCCATTCGGGAGCTCGATCTCGAATGCGGAACCACGCTTCCGATTGTTGCCGCTTCGGCAACACGGTGAGCCATGCGCCGGGGCTACTGGCTACAAGCCGGCGGTCCTAGCATTCCTGTACGCCAGCCAAGAAAGGTGATCCACCATGAAGATCCTCGTCATCGGAGGCACGGGCCTCATCGGTTCCAAGGTCGTCGACCGTCTGCGCGACGCGGGCCATGACGTGACGCCTGCCGCGCCTTCGACGGGCGTGAACACGCTCACGGGCGAAGGGCTCGACGCCTCCATGGCCGGCGTCGATACGGTCGTCGATCTTTCCAACTCGCCGTCGTTCGCGAAAGACGATGTCATCGCGTTCTTCACCACCGCGGGCAGGAACATCGCGGAAGCCGAGAAGAAGGCAGGGGTGACGCACCATGTCGCGCTGTCGGTCGTCGGCACCGACGACCTCGATCGCCTCGGGAGCGGCTACTTCGCCGGCAAGGTGGCGCAGGAGAAGCTCATCCGCGCCGCTGGCGTCCCTTACACCATCGTGCATTCCACGCAGTTCATGGAGTTCCTGCCGGGCATCGTCGCCTCGGGCGAGAAGGGCGCGGACGTCCACATGCCGACGGCCGACATCCAGCCGATCGCGTCCGACGACGTCGCCAGGCTGGTCGCGGACGCCACGCTCGAGCCGCCGACGACGCAGGTCGTCGAGATCGCGGGCCCTGCCAGGTTCAGCATGGCGGACCTCGTGGCCACGTATCTGACGAAGACGGGCGATGCTCGCCGCGTGATCGGTTCCGCGGAGACACCGTACTTTGGCGCCGTGCTGGATCGGGACACGCTGGTGCCGCGCGGCGCGGCGCGTCTGGGCAGGATCGGGTTCGACGAGTGGTTCGCCGCGCGGACGCCCGCGGCCGCGGCCTGACGAAGGACGTCCACGGTGAAGCCGACGCCCCCGCCGCTTTCCTTCCTCGACAGGTACGGCGGCCCGGACTTCCAGCCGCTGTACACCGCGAGCGTGCGCGTCACCGGCGGCGAGGCGCGGCACGGTCGCGCGTCCGGAAGCGCACGCTCGACCGACGGTCACCTGGACGTGGCCTTGCGGCTGCCGGCGGAGCTCGGCGGCCCAGGCGGCGGCACCAATCCGGAGCAACTGTTCGCGGCCGGCTTCGCCGCCTGCTTCCACGGCGCCCTGAACCTGCTGGCGGCGCGCGAACGGGTGGACATTCCGGATGCCGAGGTGACCGCTGAGGTGACGTTCGGCCGCGATCCGATGGACGGCCTGTTCACCCTGGCCGCCCGGGTCCGTATCGCGCTGCCGGGCGTCGATCGGCGCGTCGCCGCCGCGCTGGTGCGCAACACGGAACGCCTTTGTCCTTACGCGAAGATGGCCCGTCAGGGTATCGACTGCGTCGTCTACCTCGACGGCTGACGCGTGCCTCCGACGATGCCTGTCGCGCCAGGTATCTGATCCGCCATTACATTTCCTTTCGTCCCCGGCCGAGTGGCCTACTACTCGACGCGCTCCCATGGGGCTATGATCCGTACGCGGGCGGCCTCGAGGGGAGGCTGGCAGGGTGGGACGGGCGCGCTCCCGGCTCAAGGGGCGGGTAGATGGCGAAACTGATCGAATTCCTCGAGCGCGTCGGCAGCGATGCGACGCTTCGCCATGCCGACGCGGAAGCGCTCGAGGCCGCCCTTGCGGACACCGACATCGACGAGGAAACACGGGCCGCCTTGAGGGATGGCGATCGCGACGCGCTGCATCGCCTCATCGGCGAACGGCCCTTCATCGTCGCGCAGATGCAGATCGGTCCGGACCACGTGGAGGCGCCGGACGACGACACGGACGACGACAACGACAAGGACGACGATGGCACCTCGATTTCACGAACGCCGGTCTCGGGCGAGACGCTCTGACGCCGTGATCCGCCTCGCGCGCCATGCGCTGCTCCTGATGGCTGCCGCGACGCTCGCGCTGGCGACGCCGGCGCAGGCGGACGAAACCGAAGCGAACCCTTCCTCGCCGGCGGCGATCCTTTCCCGCGCCGACGCGATCAAGGGCTCCGATCCCGCGACCGCGGGAAAGCTGATCGACCAGCTTCTGCGCATCGAAGCCAAGCTCGCGCCGGAGGAGCGCTGGCGGCTGCACTACATCCAGGGCTGGCGCGCCACGTGGCTCGGCGATTACGACCTGGGCAGGAAGGCGCTCGAAGACGTCGCCGACAACGCGAACAACATCGTGTTGCGCTTCCGCGCGACGGCGACGCTCATCAACCTGCTCGGCATCGCGCATCGCTACGAGGAAGCGTTCAAGCGCCTCAACCAGCTGCAGGAGATGATGCCCTCGATACGCGATCGCAAGGCGCGTTTCATGGGGCTGGGCGAAGCGTCGCAGCTGCTCAGCTCGGCCGGCCAGTTCGAGCAGGCGGAAGCGTACGCGCAGGAGATGGTGGACAACCCTCCGCCCGGCGACACGATCTGCAAGGGCGCGGAGCACCTCCTTCGCGCGCGCCGTGAAGCCAACCGCTTGCAGTCCATCGATCCGATGTTCGAACGCGCCATCGAGGTCTGCATGAACGTCGGCGACGACGTGTTCGGCCAGACGATGCGCGCGGACATCGCGGCCTTCCACCTCGACAAGGGGCGTCCCGAGGAGGCGGTGAAGCTGCTGACCGCGAATCGCGAAGCCATGCGCGCGCTGAGCTATCCGGTGCTGCTCGCCGAATTCGACGCCACGCTCGCGAAGGCCTATCTCCAGCTCGGCGACCTCGTCAACGCGCGCCGGTACGGGCTTTCCGCCGTCGCCAACGCGAGCCAGGAGGAATTCATGGATTCGCGGCGGATCGGCTACGAGGTGCTGTACGAGGTGGAGCAACGCGTGGGCAACGCCGCCGCCGCGCTCGCGTACCACAAGCAGTACATGGCGGCCGACAAGGCCCATCTCGACGACGTGAGCGCGCGTAGCCTGGCCTTCCAGATCGTCGACCAGCAGCTCGTCGCGCGCCGGGCCGAAGTCGAAGCGCTCAACCGCCAGAACGAGATCCTGCGGCTGACCGGCGCGCTCGATCGCAAGGAGGCCGAAACGAGCCGGCTGTACATCGTGGTGCTGCTCGCCAGCCTGGCCGCCATCGTCTGGCTCGTGCTGTGGCTGCGCCGCTCGCAGCTGCGTTTCATGAAACTGGCGCGCCGCGACGGCCTCACCGGTATCTGCAACCGCGAGCACTTCGTCGAGCAGTCGGAGCGCGTGCTCGCGTACGGCGCGCGGTCCGATCGCGGCGCCTGCCTGATCCTGTTCGACCTCGATCACTTCAAGAACGTCAACGACACCTACGGCCATGCGACGGGCGACGAAGTGCTCAAGCGCGCGGTGGACGTCTGCCGTCGCGCCCTGCACGCATGCGACGTGTTCGGGCGGCTGGGCGGCGAGGAATTCGCGGTGCTGCTCCCGGACTGCAGCCCGGCGCAGGCGCGTGCGCGAGCGGAACAGCTGCGGCTATCCATCGCGGCGACATCCGCCACGCAGGCGAAGCCGAACCTCGTCGTGACGGCGAGCTTCGGCATCGCCAGCACCATGCCCTGCGGCTTCGAGCTCCATCGCCTGCTGGTCGTCGCCGACGCGGCGCTCTACCGCGCCAAGCGCGCGGGCCGCAATTGCGTGTTCATGGGCGACACCGGCGACATTCCGGATTCGCCGTACCTGACGGAAGCGCGCGGGTAGGGCGACTCATCGCGACCGATCGCCCCGCCGTGATGCACCGTCATACCGGCGCACGCCGGAAACGTCATCGCGAAAACCGATCGCCGCGCCGTGGACCCCGGCGTGCGCCGGGGCGACGCGCCGGAGAGTCGCGGCACCCCTCACCGTCATACCGGCGCACGCCGGTATCCACGTCCCCGGTGCACGGCCTTCGCGAGGTGCCGCACGCCGGAAACGTCGTCGCGAAAACCGATCGCCGCGCCGTGGACCCCGGCGTACGCCGGGGCGACGCGCCGGAGAGTCGCGGCACCCCTCACCGTCATACCGGCGCACGCCGGTATCCACGTCCTCGGTCTGCGATTTTCGCGAGGTGCCACACATAGAGCGCGCATCGCGAAAACCGATCCTCTCGCCGTGGACCCCGGCGTGCGCCGGGGTGACGCGCCGGAGAGTCGCGGCATCCCTCACCGTCATACCGGCGCACGCCGGTATCCACGTCCTCGGTCTGCGATTTTCGCGAGGTGCCACACATAGAGCGCGCATCGCGAAAACCGATCCTCTCGCCGTGGACCCCGGCGTGCGCCGGGGTGACGCGCCGGAGAGTCGCGGCATCCCTCACCGTGATACCGGCGCACGCCGGTATCCACGTCCTCGGTCTGCGATTTTCGCGAGGTGCCACACATAGAGCGCGCATCGCGAAACCCGATCGCCTCGCCGTGGACCCCGGCGCGTGCCGGGGTGACGAGCCCGGTATCGGCAGCCGCGATCCCGAAATTCAGGCGAAAAAAAAGGCCGCTTTCGCGGCCTTTTCTTCAGAACCCGTCGCAGCCGATCAGCGCTGACGAGCCTTGAAACGCGGGTTGCTCTTGCAGATCACGAACACTTTGCCGCGACGGCGAACGACTTTGCAGTCACGGTGACGCGACTTCGCGGACTTCAAAGAGGAAAGCACCTTCACGGCCAGCTCCTGAAACTTTAAGGACAAGGAAAAACGGGATTGTAACGACCTGGACGGGCTAGCGCAAGCGCCCGTCGCCATTCGTCTTTCAGCCGAGCCCGAGCTTGGCGCGGGCCTCGCGGACCGTGCGCAGGAAGCTCTCCAGCACGGGGGACGTATTGTCCACGCGCGAGGCCGCCGCGAGCAACAGGTGGGCCTCCGGATCGTCCACGGGAACGAACGCGACGCCGTCCAGCTTCACAGCCCGAAGCGACGCGGGCACGAGCGCGACGCCGATCTCCGCCGCGACCAGCGGCAGCAGGGAAGGGATCTGCTGGGCCTCCTGGCGGATGTTCGGGCGAAACCCGGCCTTGTCCGCGAGCAGTCCAAGGCGGTCGGTCAGGGTGACGGCGTGCGCGCGGGGCGGGGCGACGAAGCGCTCGGTGGCGAGCTCCGCCATCCGGATGGCATCACGCTTCGCCAGGCAATGGCCGGCGGGCAGGGCGATGACGAGGGGCTCGTGGTCGATCACTTCCACGTTGAGCTGGCGGGCGTTGGCCACCCCTTCCGGACGGGCTCGCAGGAGGCCGACGTCGATCTGCCCCGAGAGCAGGGCGTCGTACTGGGCCCCGGTGAGCATTTCGCCCAGGTGCAGGCTGACTCCGGGTGCCGCATGTGAGAACCGCAGCAAGGTTTCCGGCAGCGCGCGATGGAATGATACGGAGACGGCGTACGCGAGCCGCAGCTGCCCGGTAAAGCCGGCGGCGGCCTCGGTCACTACGGTCCGGGCGCTTTCGGCGCGGGCGAGGATGGCCTTCGCTTCCGCGAGGAACAGACGTCCCGGCTCGGTCAGCGCGACTCGGCGGCGATTCCGGTCGAGCAGCCTGACGCCCAGGTCGGCCTCGAGCGACTGGATCTGCTGCGACAACGGTGGCTGCGAAATATGCAGGCGCTGCGCGGCCTGGGTGAAACTCAGGGTTTCCGCCACTTCGACGAAGTAGCGCAGCTGGCGCAGGTCGAACATAGTCGTTTTTCGTATAAGTGGTCGCTGAAAGATATATTGGCCGGAAATTCCTAGGAAATCTAATATTGATCCTGACCTACCACCAACCCCTCCCCCTGGGTCGGTAGGTCCCTCGCCCCGCATCGACGCTAACTACCGGCATCTGGCCTACCTCCCCCCCCGAGGCCCATGCTGAGGCGTCCTCTGCGGGGCGACTTTATTTCCGGGCCCCGGTCGCTAGACCGGGGCCTTGTCGTTTCCGCGGGGCGAAGAGCATCGCCGATGCGATAGGCTCCCACCCTTCGGTAGCATGTGCGACGTACTTAATGTAGGCGCGTCTCGAACCGGCAGCCCGTCTTCTCCCGAACGCTGGCCTCGTCCACGTCCGGCGCGAGTTCGATCAGCACGAGGCCGTCCGGCGTCACGTCGAACACGGCCAGCTCGGTGATGATGCGGTTGACGACGCCCTTGCCGGTGAGCGGCAGGGTGCATTCGGTGAGGATCTTGGGCGAGCCGTCCTTCGCGGCGTGCTCCATCACGACCACGACGCGCTTCACGCCGGCCACGAGGTCCATCGCGCCACCCATGCCCTTGACCATCTTGCCGGGCACCATCCAGTTGGCGATGTCGCCCTCGCAGGTGACCTGCATGGCGCCGAGGATCGAAATGTCGATGTGGCCGCCGCGAATCATCGCGAAGGAGTCGGCGCTCGAAAAGAAGGACGCGCCGGCGCGGGCCGTGACGGTCTGCTTGCCGGCGTTGATGAGGTCGGCGTCCACCTCGTCCTCGGTCGGGAACGGGCCGATGCCGAGCAGGCCGTTCTCGGACTGCAGCCACACGTCGACGCCGTCCGGAAGGTGGTTGGCCACCAGGGTCGGCAGGCCGATGCCGAGGTTCACGTAATCGCCGTCGGAAAGTTCCAGGGCGGCGCGCTGCGCCATCTGATCGCGGGTCCAGGCCATGGGAGTCTCCTTCAGGCGCGCACGGTGCGCTGTTCGATGCGCTTGGACGGCGCGGGATTGTGCACGATGCGGTCGACGTAGATGCCGGGCGTGTGGATCTGGTCCGGATCGAGCTCCCCGATCTCCACCATGATCTCGACCTCGGCGACGCAGACCTTGCCCGCGGTGGCGGCCATCGGATTGAAGTTGCGCGCGGTCTTGCGATACACGAGGTTGCCGGAGGGGTCGGCCTTCCAGGCCTTGACCAGCGCCACGTCGGCGACGATCGAGCGCTCCATCACGTACATGTGGCCGTCGAATTCGCGGGTTTCCTTGCCTTCGGCCACCTGCGTGCCGTACCCCGTGCGCGTGAAGAAGGCCGGGATGCCCGCGCCGCCGGCGCGCAGCTTCTCCGCGAGCGTGCCCTGCGGGGTGAACTCGACCTCGAGCTCGCCCGCGAGGTACTGGCGCTCGAATTCCTTGTTCTCGCCGACGTACGACGAGACCATCTTGCGGATCTGCCGCGTCGCGAGCAGCTGGCCCAGGCCGACGCCGTCGATGCCCGCGTTGTTGGAGACCGCGGTGAGGCCCTTCACGCCCGAATCCCGCAACGCCTCGATGAGGAGCTCCGGGATGCCGCAGAGGCCGAAGCCGCCGACGGCGATCGTCTGTCCGTCGGCCACGAGGCCTGCCAGGGCCTCACGGGCCGAAGCGACACGTTTGTCGCGGGAGTGCGACTTCACCTGGTTCATGCGTCATCGATCCTTCCGGACGGTCCGGCCGCCGGTTCGCCGCTCATGATAGCGGAGGGCGGGGCGGCCCCGCGGGTGCCCTTTGGTCCAATCGCATCCGTGCACGATTCCGCCAAGAACTCGCCCGTGGACGGCGCTTTGATGGGCGGCGTTCCATCCTCGGCACTTAGTCATCCGGAGAACCCACGTGAGCAAGCAGAAGATCGGTGTGATCGGCATGGCCGTGATGGGCCGCAACCTGGCATGGAACATCGAGAGCCGCGGGCACGCGGTGTCGATCTTCAATCGCAGCAAGGAGAAGACCGACGAGGTGATGGCCGAGAGCTCGGGCAAGAAGCTCGTGCCGACGTACACCCTCGAGGAATTCGTCGAATCGCTGGAGAAACCGCGCCGCATCCTGCTCATGGTGCAGGCCGGCAAGGGCACCGATGCCGTGATCGAGCAGCTGCGCCCCCTGCTGGACAAGGGCGACATCCTGATCGACGGCGGCAACACGTTCTACAAGGACACCGTGCGGCGTGGCGACGAGCTGGCCGCCGACGGCCTGCACTTCATCGGCACGGGCGTGTCCGGCGGCGAGGAGGGTGCGCTGAAGGGGCCGTCGATCATGCCCGGCGGACCGCGCGACGCATACGACCTCGTGGCGCCGATCCTCACCGAGATCGCGGCCCGCGCACCCGACGGCGAGCCCTGCGTCACCTACATCGGCCCGGGTGGCTCGGGTCACTACGTGAAGATGGTCCACAACGGCATCGAGTACGGCGACATGCAGCTGATCGCCGAAAGCTACGCCGTGCTCAAGCACGTGCTGGGACTGTCGAACGAGGAACTGGCCGACGTCTACCGCGAATGGAACGAGGGCGAGCTGGACAGCTTCCTCATCGAGATCACCTCGAAGATCTTCCGCCGCAAGGACGAGAAGACCGGCAAGATGCTGGTCGACGTGATCCTCGACCGCGCGGCCCAGAAGGGCACCGGCAAGTGGACCAGCCAGAGCGCCCTCGACCTCGGCGTGCCGCTGACGCTGATCACCGAGTCCGTGTTCGCCCGCGTGCTTTCGTCGATGAAGGACGAGCGCGTGGCCGCGAGCAAGGTGCTCGCGGGACCGGCGGCGAAGCCATTCGGTGGCGACCGCAAGGCGTTCATCGAATCGGTGCGCCGCGCGCTTTACATGAGCAAGATCATTTCTTATGCCCAGGGCTTCGCCCAGCTGCGTGCCGCCTCCGACGAGAACCAGTGGGACCTCCACTACGGCGCCATCGCCAAGATCTTCCGCGCCGGCTGCATCATCCGGGCGCGCTTCCTGCAGAAGATCACCGAAGCGTACGACCGCGACGGCGCGCTGAAGAACCTGCTCCTCGATCCGTACTTCCGCGACATCGCGCAGGACTACCAGGCGGCGCTGCGCGAGGTCGTCGCGGCGGCCGTGGGTACCGGGGTGCCGGTACCGGGTTTCTCGGCGGCCGTGGCTTATTACGACAGCTACCGGGCGGACACGCTGCCGGCGAACCTGATCCAGGCCCAGCGCGACTTCTTCGGCGCCCACACGTTCGAACGCGTCGACGAGAAGGGCAGCTTCCACGCCGAATGGGCGGAATGAGATCCTGAACGGCCGTCCGGAAAGCCCGCCCGCGGCGGGCTTTCCGGGTTCGCGCCGTGTCGTGGTGCGAATTGCGCCACACCGTCTTCACGCGACGCTGGCGCTGTAACAACCCTCCCTTTAGAGTTGGCGCATTCGGCGGCACCCCAGGGTGTGCCGACCGGGTCCAACGAGGGAGTACGTTGTTTCATGTTGAGAAGTTCGCTGATCGGCGCTACGGCGCTCGCGGTCGCTCTTGCCGGATGCACGACGCTGCCGCAGCCCCGCGACGATGGGTCGCTGCAGCGCGAGGCGCTCGCAGGCACCGAAAAGCCCGTTCCCCGGCCGCTCACGGTCGGCACGACCAATCCGCCGGTTCCGCCGGCCGCCCAGCCCGACGTCACGACGGGCACGGGTGAATTCGTCAAGGCCGTCGGCCTGCCGAAGGCGAAGCCGGTCGACGCGGGCGCGGGCACGGTCACCTTCAATTTCGAGAACCAGCCGGTCGAGTCGGTGGTCAAGGCAATCCTCGGCGACCTGCTGCACGAGAATTATTCGATCGTGCCCGGTGTGCAGGGCAACGTATCGTTCTCCACGTCGCAGCCGGTCACCGCCGAGCAGGCGTTGCCGATCCTCGAGACGCTGCTCTCGTGGACCGGCAACGCGCTCGTCCGCTCGGGCGACCGTTACGTGGTGCTGCCCGCGAAGGACGCGGTCGCGGGCAACCTCGTGCCGAGCATCGGCGCGTCGGCACCGCCCGGCGGCCTGCAGGCGCGGCTGTTCCCGCTGCACTTCATCTCCGCCACCGAAATGCAGAAGCTGATCAAGCCGTTCGCGCGGCCGGACGCCACGCTGCTGGCGGATCCGACGCGCAACGTGCTGGTGATGGCCGGCACCCCGAGCGAACTGGAGAACTACCAGCGGACCATCGCGACGTTCGACGTCGACTGGCTGCGCGGCATGTCCGTGGGCGTGTTCAGCCTGCAGCGCGCGGAAGTGAAGGACCTCACGCCGACGCTCGACAAGCTGTTCGGCGAGAAGGGCAACACGCCGATGGCGGGCCTGCTGCGCTTCATTCCGATCGAGCGCACCAATTCGCTCGTCGTCATCAGCCCGCAGCCGGCCTACCTCGACGAGGTGAAGAGCTGGATCGACCGCATCGACCGCGGCGGCGGCAACGAGCCGCAGCTGTATGTCTACGACGTGCGCAACGTGCAGGCGGCGGATCTGGCCGATTACCTCTCCGACATCTATGGCGGCGGCTCGGGCGGCGGCCGTTCGGGCGATCGCGGCGGCCGCGTGGGTCCCGGCCTCACCTCGGGCACGCTCGGCGGCGGCGACAGCGACCTGGGCAACCGCGGCGGCTCCGGTCTCGGCAGCACCACCGGTTCGTTCGGCAACAGCACGTCGAATTCGTCGGGGCTGCTCAACACCACGAACAACAGCGGTTTCGGTAGCGGTTCCTACGGTTCGAACGGAAGCATGGGCTCGTCGTTCGGCGCGGGCGGCTCGTCGGGGAGCGGCTTCGGCGACGACGACTCGTCGCGCCGGCAGCACAGCGGTCCGGTCACCACCGACGAAGGCGTGCGCATCACCTCGGTGGATGCGAACAATCAGCTCATGGTCCGCGCACGTCCGTCGCAGTGGGCCGAGATCGAGCAGGCGATCAAGCGTCTCGACGCCGTGCCGCTGCAGGTGCAGATCGAGACCCGCATCCTCGAGGTCGCGCTCACCGGCAGTTTCGAGTTCGGCGTGCAGTGGTACCTCGAAGGCCTGGTCGGCGGCACGAACGGCTCGGTCGGCCAACCCGGCAACAAGCAGCAGTGGGCGCTGGGCGACGGCGGCAACGTGTTTACGCAGGGAAAGGACGCGTTCTTCTATTCGTTCGTGAACAACAACCTCGCGGTCGCGCTGCGCGCGATCGAGAAGAGCGGCAATACCAAGACGCTGTCCGCGCCGTCGCTGGTGGTGCTGAACAACCAGAAGGCTCACATCCAGGTCGGCGACCAGATTCCCATCACGCAGACGTTCGTCAACACCAATGCCAATTCGGACAACACGATCGGCCAGGTGGAATACAAGGACACCGGCGTGATCCTCAACGTGCGTCCGCGCGTCAATCCGGGCGGCCTCGTGTACCTCAACATCAACCAGGTCGTGAGCGCGCCGGGTCCGAGGGACATCAACGCGACCAACTTCCCGATCCAGCAGCGCGAGGTCTCCACGCAGGTGGCGGTGCAGAGCGGGCAGACGGTCCTGCTCGGCGGCCTCATCAAGCAGCAGGAAGGCACGTCGGATACCGGCATTCCGGGACTGAACCGCATTCCGGTGTTCGGCCGCCTGTTCGGCTCGACGGTCCGCAACCGCGACCGCACGGAGCTGATCGTGCTGATCACCCCGCGCGTGATCAGCAACGGCGACGAAGCGAAGCAGGTGACGGACGAATACCAGCAGAAGTTCGAATCGCTGCGGCCGTTCCGTGCCGAGGCGCCCGCCGCCACCCGTCCGGCGACGGTCGTGCTGCCGCTCAACAAGCCCTGACGCGGCGCCGGGCGGGCGTGAGCGCGCTCCCGCCCGGAGGCACGCGGGTGGGGGCGGGTCCGGTCGGGGAGGATGCTCGCGGCAGGGCCGTGGCTTGCCGAAGCCACCGTCACACAAATTCGGCAG
The DNA here is from genome assembly GCF_031456385.1 of Luteibacter sp. 3190. Lineage (NCBI taxonomy): Bacteria > Pseudomonadati > Pseudomonadota > Gammaproteobacteria > Lysobacterales > Rhodanobacteraceae > Luteibacter > Luteibacter sp. 3190. Next base: position 734,708 of record NZ_JAVDUO010000001.1, read on the forward strand.
CGTCGCACCGTGACGCAAGCCGCACACGCCGTACTCACGGAAGCCGTCGCAGATTGGGCCAGCGACTCCTGTGGGGAGAATCCGGTGATCCACGACCTGGCTGGTTGGTCGAAGGTGCTCGAACTGATGCCGACCGCGATGTTCATTCGCGACGCCAGGCACCGCTGGGTGCTGGTCAACCGGATGGGCTGCGAGTATTTCGGCATCGATCCCGACGAGGTGATCGGGCGCAGCGACAGCGAACTCTTCCCGCCGGACCAGGCGGCGCGTTTCGCCGCCGGCGACGATGCCGTGCTGCGCAGCCACGAGGTGGTGGAGACCGAGGAAGCCGTGACCGACCTGCAGGGCCGGGTCCGCACCCTGCTCACGCGCAAGACCTGCGTGGAACTCGACGGTGCGCCGCATGTGCTGGCGTCCGTCACCGACATCACCGAACTGCGCGAGTCCGAAGCGCATGTGCGCTGGCTCGCCTGTCACGACGCGCTGACCGGGCTGTCGAACCGCACGGCGCTGTTCAGCCGGCTGGATGCCGCGATCGCGCGGGCCGCCGGGGGCGGTGGCAAGGCCGCGCTGTTCTACCTCGACCTCGACGGCTTCAAGCGCGTGAACGACACCTACGGCCACCTCGCGGGCGACGAGCTGCTCGTGCAGTTCGGAACGCGGCTGCGCAACCTCGTCGCGCCGGGCGACACGGTCGCGCGCATCGGCGGCGACGAGTTCGCGCTGCTGGTGGAAGACGGCGGCGACCTCGACATCGAGGCTGTCGCCGAGAAGATCCTCGTGCTCGCCAGCATGCCGTTCGACGTGCCGGCCAACACCGCGTTCATCGGAACCTCCGTCGGAGTAGTGCCCATCGACACGGATGCCGTCGCGGCCGGCGAAATGGCACGCAAGGCGGACAGCGCGCTCTACGAGGCGAAACGCGCGCGTAATCGCCATGTGATCTACACCAACGAACTCGACAACGCGCTCGCCCATCGGCGCAAGGTCGAGATCGCCCTGCGCCAGGCCCTGCGCACGGGCGAGGGCCTCGACTGCTACTACCAGCCGCTCGTGCGCGCGAGCGACGGCAAGGTGATCGGATTCGAAGCCCTCGCGCGCTGGCGGCATGCCGAACTCGGCGCGGTGCCACCAGTGCAGTTCATCGGCGTGGCGGAAGAGACCGGGCTGATCGGTGCGCTTGGCGAATGGATCCTGCGCACCGCCTGCATGCGGCTGGCGCCGATGGGCGACATGTTCGTGGCGGTGAACGTCAGCGCGGTGCAGCTGCGCGACGACCGTTTCGCCGCGATGGTGCTCAACGCGCTGGCCGAGTCCGGCCTGCCGCCGCACCGGCTCGAGCTCGAGATCACCGAAACGGCGATCGTCAACGCGGACAGCACGACGGTGCGCCTGCTGAAGAACCTGCGCCGCGACGGCGTGCGGATATCGCTCGACGACTTCGGCACGGGCTATTCGAGCCTGACGCTGCTGAAGGACCTCGACGTCGACAAGGTCAAGATCGACCGCTCGTTCGTGCAGATGGCGCCGTTCGCCGACGATTCCGCCGCGATCGTGCGCGCCGTGTCGAACCTCGGCGCGGCGCTGGGCCTGTGCGTGGTGGCGGAGGGCGTGGAGACGGAACAGCAGCGCGCCTTCCTGCGCGAGGCCGGCTGCGACGAATTGCAGGGGTACCTCTTTTCCGCCGCGGTGCCGCAGGAGGGGATCGACCGGGTCCTCGGTTTCTTCCCTGCGAACGAGCCGGTCTATTCGGCTGGGTAAGCCTCGGCCGGCATCGGCCAGGTGCGGCGCAGGTCGGGCATGCCGGGCACGGTGGTCGGCTGCGGGAGCGGCAACGGCATGCGCATGCCGAGGATGCCGCCGGTGGCGTCGCCGACGATGGCGATCACGCAGCCGCCGCTGTCCTGCGATGTGCCGAACGACAGGCGCCCCCAGGGCATCTGCATCACGAGATAGCGGTTGGGCAGCATCGACGGCGCGGCGGGCAGCTTCGTCTCGGACGATGGCGCGTGGAACGCTTCGTCCACCTCGGTTCGCTGGAAGCAGGGGCGCTGTTCGAGCTGGATCGAGGTGAAGCGGACCATCGGGACGTCGCCGCCTTCGTTGAAACCACGGGCTTCGAACGCCGTGATCCGGTAGCCGTCGCGGGTGACGAAGGGCTGGCTGCGCACGATCTGCGGCGGGGCGTCGGCTGTCGCGTGCAGGCCCCCGGGCAACTTGTTCGCGAGCGCGTCGACCGCGTTGGGCAACGTTCCCATGGTCCCGTTGATGATCTCCACCAGGGTCTTGTCGCTGCGGGGCACGCTCACCGGCACGGCGCCGACGGACATCGCCAGGGGCGCGACGAGCAGGGGAGCCAGGAAGCGGAGGGGGCGCATGGAGTCCGGAGCGGCGGGTTCGGGGGCGCTAGTGTGCACGAGTTGGCGATTTTCTACGCAGGGCGGATGGCATGGCGCGCCGCGCGGCCTTGCACTTGGCCCGATCGCCCGGATATTCCCCATAACGCCCCGACCCCCGCCCCGATGACATCCCTGCGCTTCGACAACGCCTTCGTCCGTGAGTTGCCCGCCGACCCCGATCACCGGGACGTGCCGCGTCAGGTCGCCGGCGCGGCCTATTCGTTGGTCGACCCGACGCCGGTCTCGGACCCGCGGACGATCGCGATCTCGGACGAAGTGGCGGCGATGCTGGGCATCCCGCCGGAAGCGCCGGACTTCGCGCAGGTGTTTTCGGGCAACGTGCGCTGGCCGGGCATGACCGGGTACGCGATGGCGTACGGCGGGCACCAGTTCGGACACTGGGCCGGGCAGCTCGGAGACGGCCGGGCGATCGGGCTCGGCGAAGTTGTCACCGCGAAGCACGGGCGGCAGGAGCTCCAGCTGAAGGGTGCCGGGCGGACGCCTTATTCGCGAGGCGCGGACGGGCGCGCCGTCCTCCGCTCGTCCATCCGCGAGTTCCTCTGCAGCGAGGCGATGCATCACCTGGGCGTGCCCACCACGCGTGCGCTGTCGCTGGTCGCGACGGGTGACAGCGTGGTGCGCGACATGCTTTACGACGGCCATCCCGCGCCCGAGCCCGGCGCCATCGTGTGCCGTGTCGCCCCGTCGTTCTTGCGCTTCGGCTCGTTCGAGCTGCCGTCCTCGCGTGGCGACGTGGCGCTCCTGCGACAGCTCGTGGACTTCACCATCGTCCATCACTACCCGCAGTTCGCCGATCTTCCGGGAGAGGAGGGCTACGCCGCGTTCTTCGCCGAGGTCTGCGAACGCACCGCGCGGCTCATGGCGCACTGGATGCGCGTGGGCTTCGTGCACGGCGTGATGAACACGGACAACATGTCGATCCTCGGGCTGACCATCGACTATGGCCCGTATGGCTGGATCGACGATTTCGATCCGGACTGGACGCCGAACACGACCGACCGGCACCAGAAGCGCTACCGTTTCGGCCAGCAGCCGCAGGTCGGCTACTGGAACGTGCAGCGGCTCGCGCAGGCGTTGTCGCCGCTCTTCAGCGGCGTCGACGCGCTGCACGCGGGCCTGGCCCGTTACGTCGAAGTGTTCGAGGCGTCGGACGCGGCGTTTTCCGCCGCGAAGCTCGGGCTCGCGCAGCCCGACTCGGGTGACGATGCCCTGATCGCCGATCTCCGCGGGTTGCTCCGTGCGGGCGGCATGGACATGACGATCTTCTATCGCGACCTGGCGGCGCTCGATCCGCACGCGCCGCACGTGGGCACGGTCGGTGCGTCGTTCTACGACGACGCGGGGCGCGTCGCGGTCGAGGACGCGCTGCAGGCGTGGCTGCGGCGTTACGCGGAGCGCGTGCGTGCCGACGGCGCCGCGGAGAGCGGGCGCCTGGCGTTGATGCACGCGGCCAATCCACGGTACGTGCTGCGCAACTACCTTGCCCAGCAGGCGATCGATCGCGCGGAGCAGGGCGACGAAGCCGGCGTGCACGAGCTGCTCGATGTACTGCGCCGGCCGTACGACCCGCAGCCCGGCAAGGAACACCTAGGCGGTCGCCGTCCCGACTGGGCGCGCGAGCGTGTCGGCTGTTCGATGTTGTCGTGCAGCAGCTGAGTCGCTGGGACTGTCGCTCGTCCGGGCGCCTCGCCGTGGGCACCGGCGTACGCCGGTGCGACGGGTAGGCGGGCGCGACGTTCCCGAACCACCTAAGGGCCCGCACCGTCGCACCGGCGTACGCCGGTGCCCACGGCGGGGCCTACGCCCGAGCGACGGCGCCTCACGCGCCAGCGCTTCTCGCGCAGCGTCTGACGAACGTCAACGACCGGGGGTCGCGTTATCCGGCGGTAGTTCGGGCGTCGCCTTCCTCAGCGACTGCTTCACCGTGCCGACGTCGGCGGTGTCGTCGCTCATGTCGCTGGCGGTGGCGTGGTCCTGGCTCATGCCGTCCGCGCCGGTCATCTTGATCGAGCGTGTGCCGGTGAAGCGCATGGCGTCGTTCGCGGCTTGCTGGTTCGCCGCCGGCTTCGCGGGGGCGGACGGTGCCTCCTGCGCGAACACGCTACCGGCCAGCAGGCAGCCCGCGAGAAGAACAAGGATGGGTGTCGTGCCGCGCATGATCTGTCTCCCCGGGCGGTGAGGGCCGCCGTGTCGTCGCTGCCAGGGAAGAACGTATGCCGATGCGCCCCACGTTTCTTGTAGATAGCCCCAATTTTGGCCGGAAAGCGCGCCCATGAAAAAACCCGGCGCCTCGCGGCACCGGGTTTCCTGTCATGCGCTGCGCATCACATGCCGGAGGTGGAGGACTTCGCCGGCTCGGCCGTCTTCTTGTGCTTCTTGTGGGTCGACTTCATCGACTGGTTTTCCATCGAGTCGTTACCCATGGAGCTCTTGGAGGCGTGATCCTGGCTCATGCCGTCGGCGCCGCTCTGCTTCATCGAATCGGTGCCCGCATGTTTCATCGAATCGCTGGTGGAATGCGTCGGGGTTGCGGCGGTCGAAGCCGGCGTGGGAGCCTTCGAAGCGTCCTGTGCGAGAGCGGCACCGCTCACGGCCATACAGCCGGCCAGCATCGCGACGATCAGTTTCGTGTTGCGCATGACGAGTCTCCTGAAAACTTATGGCGCCTGGGTAGCAGAGCGATGCACGGCGCAGAGGCATCGCTTACCGGTAGACCGGTCGGGTGGGCAAAACCTATCGCTTTTCGATGACGGACGCTCCTGCATAGCAGCAATTTCCGCAGCCACCGTTCAGGCAGAAATTAGGCGTGGTTCAGTGATGCCGCGGCGGGAGATGCGTGACGGCAGGCATCACTAGTGGAAGTCCCGCGAGACGGAACCCAGCGCGGGCAGCAGGTCGCTGAAATCGTGCAGTCGGCTGGCGACGAGGTGGCGGACGCCGTCGATCGATTGCCACTGTCCGTCCACGGCGAGAAGCACGGCGTCGAGGAGCGCATGGCGGCAGGCTTCGGCGACCCTGGGCCGTACGATCACGTTGACCTGCCCGGTTTCGTCTTCGATCGTGACGAACGTGATGCCGCTGGCGGTCTGCGGGCGCTGGCGCACGGTGACCAGCCCGGCATGGCGCAGCCACGTGCCGTTGCGTTCGTGTTCGAGGTCGGCGGCGCGACGCGCCCGGCGCGCCTGCAAGTTCTTGCGAATCAGCTGCAGGGGGTGCGCGGTGAGCGACAGGCCGTGCGTGGCGTAATCGGCGAACACGTTCTCGGCGAGCGTGGGCGGGCGTAGGGTGGGACGTTCCTCGGCGACAGCGTCGATCAACGGCAGGCCGCGTTCGATGCCGGAGCTTTCCCAGCGGGCGCGATGGCGGTGGCCGCTGAGCACGCGCAGGGCGCCGGCGTCGGCGAGACGTTCGCGCTCGAAGCGGTTCATGCCGGCGCGGCGCGACAGATCGGCGAGGTTGCGCAGTGGCGCGGCGGCGCGCGCGGCGACGATGCGCGCGCCGAGATCGGCCGAGAGGCCGCCGACGAGGCGCAGTCCCAGCCGTAGCGCGTACCCGCCATGGGTCTTCGGCTGGGGTTCGAGCGTGCAGTCCCAGTCGCTGGCGGTCACGTCGGGCGGGCGCACTTCGACACCATGCCGGCGCAGGTCCGCGACCAGCTGCGCCGGTGCGTAGAAACCCATCGGCTGGCTGTTGAGCAGGGCGCAGGTGAAGATCGCCGGGTAATGGCACTTCATGTACGACGACGCATAGGCGATGAGCGCGAAGCCGGCGGCATGCGATTCGGGAAAGCCGTAGCTGCCGAAGCCCTTGATCTGGTCGATGATCTGCTGGATGAATTCGGTGGAGTAGCCGTTCTTCGCCATGTTGCGGCGGATGCGCGGCTCGAACTTCTCCAGCCCGCCGCGACGCTTCCAGGCGGCCATCGAGCGGCGCAGGTCGTCGGCCTCGCCGGCGCTGAAATCCGCCACGACCTGCAGCAGCTTCATCACCTGTTCCTGGAAGATCGGCACGCCGAGCGTGCGCTCGAGCACGGGTCGCACGCCCTTCTCGTAGACGATGTCTTCCTTCGGCATGCGCCGCCGTTCGAGATAGGGATGCACCATGCCGCCCTGGATCGGGCCGGGGCGGACGATCGCGACCTGGATCACGAGGTCGTAATACTCCTTCGGCAGCAGGCGCGGGAGCATGGACATCTGCGCGCGCGATTCGATCTGGAAGACGCCGGTGGTATCGGCCTTCTGGATCATCGCGTACGTCCGCGGATCCTTGTCCGGGATGTCCGCGAGCCGGCGGAAATCCGGACCGCCCCGGGCGCGCAGCATGTCGATCGCCTTGCGCATGCAGGTGAGCATGCCGAGCGCGAGGCAGTCGACCTTGAGCAGCTTCATCGTTTCCAGGTCGTCCTTGTCCCACTGGATGATCGTGCGATCGGCCATCGCCGCGTTCTCCACCGGCACGAGGTGGTGCAGCGGCGTGTCGGAGATGACGAAGCCGCCGACGTGCTGCGACAGATGGCGCGGCATGCCGGACAGCTGGTCGACCAGCAGCATGAGCAGGCGCACCGTGCGGCTGCCGGTGTCGAAGCCGCGCTCGCGCAGGCGTTCGACGATGGGGACCTCGCCGTGCGCGTGGGAATACGCGCGGCTGAGCTGGTCGAGCTGGTCCTCGGACAGGCCGAGCGCGCGACCGACGTCGCGCGCGGCGCTCTTGTGCCGGTAGCTGATGACGGTGGCGGCGAGCGCGGCGCGTTCGCGGCCGTACTTGTTGAACACGTACTGCAGCACTTCCTCGCGGCGTTCGTGCTCGAAGTCGACGTCGATGTCGGGCGGCTCGTCGCGTTCGATGGAGATGAAGCGCTCGAACAGCGTCGATATCTGCGACGGGTTGACCTCGGTGATGCCGAGGCAGAAGCACACCACGGAGTTGGCCGCCGAGCCGCGACCCTGGCAGAGGATGTCCTTCGAGCGCGCGAAGTGGACGATGTCCTGCACGGTGAGGAAGAACGCCTCGTATTCCTTTTGCGCGATGAGGGCCAGCTCGTGCTCGATGCGATCGACGAGGGTGGCCGGCGTGCCTTCCGGGAAACGCCGCGCGGCCCCTTCGTAGGTCAGGCGGCGCAGGTGCGTGGGAGGATCGAGGCCTTCGGGCACCAGCTCGTTGGGATAGACGTAGTTGATCCGGCGGATGTCGAAGCCGGTGCAGCGGGCGGCGACGACGAGCGTTTCGTCGATGATGTCGCGCGGGTAGATGCGCGCGATCGTCTCGCGCGGGCGCAGATGGCGTTCGCCATTGGGGAAGAGCGCGTGGCCCGCCTCGGCGACGGACGTGTTCAGGCGGATCGCCGTCATGACATCCTGCAGCGCGCGGCGATGGCGCACGTGCATGTGCACGTCGCCCGCCGCGACGCAGGGCAGGCCGTGGCGGGCGGCGAGGTCGCGCAGCGCGGCGAGGTCGGCGCCGTCGTGCTGACCGCGATGCAGTTCCACGGCGAGCCATGCCCGCCCGGCGAAATGGGTGGCGATCCAGGCGGCGCGGTCCTCGTGCGTCGCGGGCTCGGTGTCGGTGTATGCGCCCGGCGCCCAGAGCACGCTCAGTCCGTCGCCGAGGGCCTCGATGTCGTGCCGGTGCAGTTCGTACGTTCCCTTCGGTGCGCGGCGGCGCGCCAGCGTGATGAGGCGGCAGAGTTCGGTGTAGCCGGCCTGGTCTTCCACCAGCAGCACGACGACGGTGCCGTCGGACAGGCGGAATTCGCTGCCGACGATCAGCGGCACGCCGGTCTCGATCGAAGCTTCGAGGCCGCGCACGATTCCGGAGAGCGAGCACTCGTCGGTGATGGCCAGCGCGCCGTAACCGAGGACCTTCGCGCGCTCGAACAGCTCGCGCGCGCAGGAGGCGCCGCGCTGGAAGCTGAAATCGCTGAGGACGTGCAGCTCGGCGTAGGCCGGAACCTCGCTGTCCTCGTCGTTGGCGGGGACGAGGTGGGACGGGTCGAGGCGCATGTCAGGCGAACCAGCCGTGGAGCATCCAGCCGTCGAGGGTGCCCGGGGGGAGATAGGCCCATGCCTGCTGGCCCTGCGCGGTACGGACGATGTAGTAATCGCGGCGCGCGTCCTCGCCGTCCCACCAGCCGCTTTCGATGCGTTCGGGGCCGGCCAGCACCATCGCGGGCTCGGGGCGCATGGGGATCGGTCGCGGCAGCAGCCACAGCGGACGGCGCCGGCGCGGCGGCGAGACGACGTTGCCGGGGGTGCCGTAACGCGAGGCGCGCTCGGGACGGTGATCGGCGACCAGCGCGATCTGCCGCAGCGCCGCGTCGCCGAGCCGTGCGCGCAGGCGTTCGTCGAGCGTGGGCCAGTCCAGTCCGTCGCCGCGGATGGGCTCGAAGAGATCGCGCAGTGGCGGGCGGAACGTCGGCAGCTCGGCGGCGTCGATCTCGATCGAGCGGGCGGGCGCGGGCAGCGTGGCCCGTTCCAGTCGCGTGCGCGCCAGTTCGAACAGGCGCTCCGCGTCGCGCTGCGGTGCCGCCATGGCGACGACGATGCGCGTGGATTCGCCGCGCGCATGCTCCAGCGTGAGCGTGAACCGCTGCACGCCGCCGTCGCGCGCCGCCAGCAGGTTGGCCAGCGAACGCGTGAGGCGGCGCAACGGGAAGAGCAGCGGCTGGCTGCCGTCGAGTTCCATGTCGAACTCGATCTTCTGCACGAAGTTGGCCGGCGGCTGCCAGGCGGGCAGGGCGTCGGCGGCGTCGCCGCGCAGGCGGTCGAGCCAGTTCACGCCGTCACGCCCGATGCGTCGCGTGAGTTCGGGACGGGGCAGGCGGAAGATCTCGCCGAGACGGCGAAATCCCATGGCCTGCAGCGACGTCACCGTGGCGGCGGGCAACCCGGCCTGTGCCAGCGGCAGTTCGCCGAGCATGCGGCGCACGCCCTCGCGTTCGCCGATGACCATGCCGTCGGCGCTGGCGGCGAACACCCAGGACGCGGCGGCGAACGGCGTGGCGGCCATCGTGTGCGCGTGGCCCTGTTCGGCCAGGCCCGCGCGCAGGCGTTCGGCGAGCACGGGCCAGCCGTCGAACAGGCGCAGGCTGGCGCCGACCTCCATCAGGATCGCGTTGTAAGGCACCAGGCTCACGTGGCCGCTGAACTGGTAGCACCACGCGGCCAGCTCGGTCAGCAGGCGGTTCTCCGCCGCGGGATCGCGGGGGCGTACCTCGAGCGAAGGACACAGCGCCCGCGCGGCGGCGAGGCTCTGTCCGCGACGAACGCCCTGCGCGCTGGCATCGGCGTTCGCGGCGGCGATCAGGCGCTGGCGCGCCTTGTGATCGAGGAGGGCGGAGGGGCCTGCCTCCGGGCTCGCGGCGAAGGCGGCGGAGAACGCCAGGCCGGGAAAACGGAGACAGGCCCAAAGCATGGCTGTGCAGGAATGGCGACGACGACGCGTCCGTCATGACGGCGTGGGACACGCATCGTCACGACGACGTCCATCAGGCCCGCATGCGCAGCAGCGGAGCGGTGGTGGTCAGCAGACCGCGCGACTTGAGCACCTCGACATAGGTGGCCTCGTCGCTGTTGCTGACCTTCAGGCGGAGTGCCGCGGGGCTGTTCTGCGCGGCGTGTCCGGCGGGGCGGAAGATCATGGCGCAGGCGTCGCCGCTTTCCGCGGCCAGCTGCAGGCGGCGCAGGCTGCGGTAGTCGATCTCGGGCAGCCAGCCGACCACGGCGCCGCAGCAGCCGGAGCGCAGGCACTGCTCCATGCTCCAGGCGGCCTCGGTGCTGCCGGCATGGATCTCGTGCAGGAAGCGCAGGTCGACGCCGGCCGCGGTGAGCGCGGGCGCGTAGGGAAGGTAAGGCGGCGCCACGAAGATCACGCGGCGGTGTTCCTGCGTCAGCGCGGCGAGCGCGGGCATGACAAGGTCCAGCTCGCCCAGGCCATCGTGTTCGAACAGGATCTCGCTCAGCGCGCCCTGCGGCCAGCCGCCGCCGGGAAGCTTGGCATCCAGCGAGGTCCAGCCCGTGGACAACGCGCGCACGCGCGGCTGCCGATCGGCGGAACGGCGCCAGATACCGGGATGGTCGAGCACCTGGGCAAGGTTCGGGGAGGCGATGGCGTTCATGGTCAGGTCCTGCGGATGATGCCGACGTAACGCCCTTCGATGGCGAACGCGTGGCGACGGGGGTCGACTTCGATCGGCGAGAAGTCGGGGTTTTCGGGCAGCAACAGGAGGCGGTCGCGTTCGTGCTTCAACCGCTTCACGGTGACTTCGTCGTCGAGGCGGGCGACGACGATCTGGCCGTCGTTCGCGGTGGCGGTCTTGTGCACGGCGAGGAGGTCGCCGTCGAGGATGCCGGCGTCGCGCATGCTCATGCCCACCACGCGCAGCAGGTAGTCGGCGCGCGGGCGGAACAGCGCGGGATCGACCTCGAGCTGCGACTCGATGTTTTCCTCGGCGAGGATCGGCGAACCGGCGGCGACGCGGCCGATCAGCGGAAGATCGTTCGCGGCGCCGCGCAGGAGCGCCGCGTTGCCGGCCGGGAGTCGCAGGCCGCGATGCTGCGGCGAACGCTCCAGCACGCCCTTGCGGACCAGCGACTCGACGCAGGCCTGCGCGGAACTGTGGCTGGAGAAGCCCAGCGCGTCGGCGATTTCGCGTAGCGTAGGCGGCAGGCCCTGGGCCTGCAGGTATTCCTGCAGGAAGGCCAAGGTCTTTTGCTGACGCTCTGTAAGGGTTGGGCTCGACATGTGTACATTTGTACAGTGGCCGGCGCGGCGGTGCAAGCGGGATTCGTGATTGCACGTTTATGCACGATTGCGTACATTGGTGCGCATTCCGATGCCCAATGGAGCACGCATGCGGCCCGCACGAGCCACCCGACTGATCTTCCTGTTATCCGGCATCGGCATGGCCAGCTGGGCGCCCATGGTTCCGTATGCGAAGGCCCGCCTCGGCCTCGACGACGCCACGCTCGGCCTGGTGCTCCTGTGCATGGGCTGCGGCGCGGTGGCGGCGATGCCGCTCGCCGGCTTCCTCACCCATCGTTTCGGCAATCGCGACGTCATCGGCGTCAGCGGCCTGCTCGTGTGCGTGGCGTTGCCGCTGCTGACGATCGCGCCGGACGTCTACTGGCTCGGCGCGGCGCTGCTGTTCTTCGGCGCGTCGCTCGGCGTGGTCGACGTCGCCATGAACGCGCACGCGGTGGACGTCGAGAAACACGCGGGCAAACCCATGATGTCCGGCTTCCACGGACTCTTCAGCGTGGGTGGCCTGGTCGGTTCCGCCGGCATGGCCGCGCTGCTGAAGGCCGGTGCGCCGCTCACCGGCAGCGCGCTGGCCGTGTCGGCCGGGTTGCTCGCGATCGTCGCGACGCAGTGGCGGCACTTCATGGTTCGCCTCGAGGAAGGCGAGCATGCGTCCACCGGGTTCCGCATGCCGTCGGCCACGGTGTTCCTGCTCGGGTTCCTGTGCCTCGTCGTCTTCCTCGCGGAAGGTTCGATGCTCGACTGGAGCGCGGTCTTCCTGCGTTTCTCGCGTGGTTTCGACGCGTCGTCGGCGGGGTTCGGTTACGCCGCGTTCTCCGTCGCGATGGCCGTTGGCCGCCTGCTGGGCGACCGCATCACGGCGCACGTCGGGCCCGTCACGATCGTCCGTGGCGGCGCCTTCATTGCGGCCCTGGGATTCTTCGTCGCCACGCTCGTGCCATGGGGACCGGCCGCGATGGCGGGCTTCGTCCTCGTGGGCCTCGGCGCGTCGAACATCGTGCCGGTGCTGTTCAGCGCGGCGGGTCGCCAACCGGGCACGTCGGCCGGCATCGGCATCGCGACCGTCACCTCGCTGGGTTACGCGGGCATGCTCGCCGGACCCGCGGCCATCGGTTTCGCCGCCCACCTGAGCAGCCTGTCGACGGCGCTGTTCGGCGTGGCCGTGCTGCTCGTCGTCGTTTCCGCCTGCGCTTCCATCGTTCGCCGCTGAGGGCCTGACCATGCACAACAAACGCGATGTCGTGATCTTCGATTTCGGCGGTGTCCTGATCGACTGGAACCCGCGCTACCTCTATCGCAAGCTGTTCGGCGACGACGAGGAGGCGATGGAAACCTTCCTCGCCGAAGTCACCACGCCGGAGTGGAACCTGCAGCAGGATGCGGGCCGTTCGTGGGACGAAGCGGTGCGTCTGCTCACCGCGGAGCATCCCACCAAGGCCGACCTCATCGCCGCCTACCAGCACCGCTGGGAGGAGACGCTGGGCGGTCCCATCGACGACAGCCTGCACATCCTGCGCGATCTCAAGGCGGCGGGGCATCCGCTCTACGGCCTCACCAACTGGTCGCAGGAGACCTTTCCCTTCGCGCGCGAACGGTTCGATTTCCTGGCCCTGTTCGACGGCATCGTGGTGTCGGGCGAGGAGGGGATGATCAAGCCGGATCCGCGCCTGTACCGGACGCTGCTCGAGCGCTACGACATCGATCCGTCCCGCGCGGTGTTCATCGACGACAACCGGGCGAACGTCGATGCCGCCAACGCGCTGGGCATCCACGGCATCCACTTCCACGATCCGGCGCAGCTGCGCAGGGATCTCGCGGATCTCGGTTTCCTGCCGTGAACGGCATGCCCGACACCACGCTTCCGCGCGAGCGGCAGCAGCTGATCCTCGATCGGCTCCGCCGCGACGGGAAGGTCGTCGCCACGGACCTGGCGCAGGAGTTCCGTGTGTCGGAGGACTCCATCCGTCGCGACCTGCGCGACCTCGCTGCCCAGGGGCTGTGTCGCCGCGTCTACGGTGGCGCGCTCCTGGCCGCGCAGGTCGCGCCGCTGGACGAGCGCCACCATGAGCGCGCCGAGCTGAAGCGATCGCTGGCGAGGGTCGCCGCCGGACTGGTGGGCGAGGGGCAGATCCTCTTCATCGACGCGGGCTCGACGAATACCGCGCTGGCGCGCGCGTTGCCCGAGCACCGCGGGCTGACGGTGGTGACGAACGCGCCGGACGTCGCCATGGCCGTGCTCGGCCGGCCCGGGTTCGACGTGATCCTGCTGGGTGGCCGGGTCGATCCGCGCATCGGCGGCGCGATCGGATCGCGCACGGTACGGCAGGCGCAGGACATCCGCGCCGATCTGTGCTTCCCCGGGGTGTGCGCCATCGACCCGGAGCGCGGGTTGTGGACCTTCGACGAGGAAGAGACCGTCTTCAAGCAGGCGATCATCGAGGCCAGCGGCGAGACGGTGGCGATCGCCACGCCGGACAAGCTCGTGGCGTCGGCGACGCATCACACGGCGCCGATCGGGGCGATCACGCATCTGGTGGTGGCGGCAGATACCGACGGGGCGATGCTGACTCCGTATCGCGAGGCGGGCGTGGCGGTACATATGCCGTAGGAGCGCGCCTTGCGCGCGACAGCTTTTCGCGGTGAGCAACGGATCCTGTCACTCACGGCCTCAAAAGATGTCGCGCGCAAGGCGCGCTCCTACGATGGATGGAGCAGCAGCGGGCGTCAGCCCGCCTTCTTCTTCGCCAGGCGCAGCCAGGTATCGACCACGGTGTCCGGGTTCAGCGACATCGACTCGATGCCCTGTTCCATCAGCCACTCGGCGAGGTCCGGATGGTCGGACGGGCCCTGGCCGCAGATGCCGACGTACTTGCCCTTTTCACGCGCGGTGCGGATCGCCATCGACAGCAGCTTCTTGACCGCGGCGTCGCGCTCGTCGAACAGGTGCGCGACGATGCTCGAATCGCGGTCGAGACCGAGGGTGAGCTGGGTCAGGTCGTTCGAGCCGATGGAGAAGCCGTCGAAGATGTCGAGGAACTCGTCCGCGAGAAGCGCATTGGACGGCACCTCGCACATCATGATGACCTTCAGGTCGTGCTCGCCCTGCACGAGGCCGTTTCCGCGCAGCACTTCGATCACCCGGCGACCTTCGTCCAGCGTGCGCACGAACGGGATCATCACCCAGACGTTGGTGAGGCCCATCGTCTCGCGCACGTACTTCACCGCCCTGCATTCCAGCGCGAAGGATTCGGCGAAGCCCGGGTCGACGTAACGGCTGGCGCCGCGGTAGCCGATCATCGGGTTCTCTTCGTGCGGCTCGTAGCGCGAACCGCCGAGCAGGCCGGCGTACTCGTTCGACTTGAAGTCCGACAGGCGCACGATCACCGGCTTCGGGAACACCGAGGCCGCGATGGTGGCGATGCCTTCGCCGAGGCGATCGACGTAGAACGACACCGGATCCTTGTAGCCGGCGATGCGCGTGTCGATGCGGGCCTTCGTCTCGGCGTCCTGCTTCGCGTACTCGAGCAGGGCCTTCGGATGCACGCCGATATGGCTGGCGATGATCATCTCGAGGCGGGCCAGGCCGATGCCTTCGTTCGGCAGCATGCCGAAGTCGAACGCGCGCTCGGGATTGGCCACGTTCATCATGATCTTCAGCGGCGCCTCCGGCATGGCGCCGAGGTCGGCCGTGATGCGCTCGAACTTCAGGATGCCTTCGTAGATGCTGCCGGTGTCGCCTTCGGCGCACGAGACGGTGACGTCGGCGCCATCGGGGATCGCGTCCAGCGCGTTGCCGCAGCCGACGACGGCGGGCACGCCGAGTTCGCGCGCGATGATCGCCGCGTGGCAGGTGCGGCCGCCGCGGTTGGTCACGATCGCCGCGGCGCGCTTCATCACCGGCTCCCAGTCGGGATCGGTCATGTCGGCCACGAGCACGTCGCCCGGCTGCACCTTGTTCATGTCGGCGAGCGAACGGATGACCCGCGCCTTGCCGGCACCGATCTTCTGGCCGATGGCGCGGCCCTCGGTGAGCACCTTGCCCTTTTCGCCGAGCTGGAAGCGCTCGAGCGTCGTCGCATGCGCGCGCGACTTCACGGTTTCCGGACGGGCCTGCACGATGTAGAGCTTGCCGGTGTTGCCGTCCTTCGCCCACTCGACGTCCATCGGACGGCCATAATGCTTTTCGATCACCAGCGCCTGGCGCGAGAGCTCCTCGACGTCGGCGTCGGTGATGCAGAAGCGGTGGCGGTCGGCCTGCGGCGTTTCCTCGATGCGCACGCGCTCGCCGGGCTGATCCGAATAGACCATGCGCTGCTGCTTCGCGCCGAGGCTGCGACGGAGCACCGACGGCTTGCCGTCGCGCAGGGTGGGCTTGAACACGTAGAACTCGTCCGGGTTCACGGCGCCCTGGACGACCATCTCGCCGAGGCCGTACGAGCCGGTGACGAACACGACGTCGCGGAAGCCGGATTCGGTGTCGAGGGTGAAGAGCACGCCCGACGCGCCGACGTCCGAGCGGACCATCAGCTGCACGCCGGCGGAGAGGAACACGTCCTCGTGCTTGAAGCCCTGGTGCACGCGGTAGGCGATGGCGCGGTCGTTGTACAGGGAGGCGAACACCTCCTTGACCTTGTGCAGCACGTCGTCGATGCCGACGACGTTGAGGAACGTTTCCTGCTGGCCGGCGAACGACGCGTCCGGGAGGTCTTCGGCCGTGGCGGAGGAGCGGACCGCGACGGCGATGTCCTTCGCGCCGGCGTCGTCGCACAGCTTGACGTAGGCATCGCGGATGGCCTGCTCGAGGTCGGCTGGCAGGGCGGTGTCGACGATCCAGCCGCGGATCTCCTTGCCGCCGCGGGTGAGTTCGTCCACATCGTCCACGTCGAGCGTGGCGAGGCGTTCGGCGATGCGCTTCGCCAGGCCGCTTTTCTCGAGGTAGGTCTGAAAGGCATCGGCCGTCGTGGCGAAGCCACCCGGTACGGAGACACCCAGTTTCGCGAGGTTGCCGATCATCTCGCCGAGGGAGGCGTTCTTGCCGCCCACCTTGCCCAGATCGGTCATGCGTAGCGCGTCGAGCCAGAGAACCAGGTCGCTCAAAGGAAAATCCTCACATCGGTTGGGCGGCGGGCCGCGCTGGGGAAAAACCGGCGCATTGTCGTAGTGGTATTGCACACGGGCAAGCGGCAATGCACAAGAACGGCCCGACATTCTGGGAGGTGGATGGTTATGCCGGCGTATTGGTCTTAAGGTAAGGCCATGGACTCCATGCAGGGAAACCGTTCCATGCGGCGCACCGTCTTCTTCATTTCCGATTCCACCGGCATCACGGCCGAGACCATCGGCAACAGCATGCTGGCCCAGTTCGAGGGGGTGCAGTTCGATACCCACCGGCTGCCCTTCATCGACAACGCGGCCAAGGCGGAAGCGGCCTCGCTGCGGATCAAGACGAAATACGCCCAGGACGGCCAGCGCCCCATCGTGGTCAATACCATGACCTCGCGAAGCCTGTGCGACATCGTCGCCGGTAGCGGCGCCCTGATGCTGGACGTGTTCGCCCCCTTCATCGAGCCGCTGGAGGCCGAGCTGGGCGCCAAGCAGTCGGGCGCGGTGAACCGCTCGCACGGCCTGGTGGATTTCGAACGCTACGAGGCCCGCATCGAGGCGACCAATTACGCCCTGGCGCACGACGACGGACTCGACGTCGACTACAACCAGGCCGACGTGGTGCTGGTGGGGGTGTCCCGGTCGGGCAAGACGCCGACCTGCCTGTACATGGCCTTGCATTACGGCGTCTGTGCCGCCAATTATCCGCTCACGGACGACGACCTCGACAAGCTCGAGTTGCCGACGCGTCTACGCCCTTATCGCAGCCGGCTGTTCGGCCTCACCATCGACCCGAACCGTCTGGCGCAGATCCGCGAGCAGCGCCGTCCCGGCAGCCGCTACGCCACGCTCAAGCAGTGCCGCTGGGAACTCGAACAAGCCGACCGCCTGATGCGCCGGGAGAACATCCCGGTCCTGAACACGACGCATACGTCGATCGAGGAAATATCGAGCAAGATCTTCGAATACCTCGGCATCGAACGCCATATGTACTGATGTGACGCACACCGGAGAAACGTGACACCCATGACCGCCGTGATCGAACGCCCCATCGCCCTCATTCCGGGACGCTTCGAGTTCCTGATGGGCCTTTACGCCGAGAACTACCATCGGCTGGCGCGTCTGTTCGCTCCGCAGCGGCTGTCCGCCGGCCGCTACGTCTCCGACGTGGACGACGGCCTCAAGGTCCGGCTCGACGTCCAGGAGAAGCATCCTTACACCCTGGAACTGGAACTCACCTACGACTTCGTCGACGAGGCCACCGGCCAGCCGTCGCCTTCGGCGCAGCTGCGCATGTACACCGACGCGCACGTCGCGGAGGCCATGCATTGCCAGCCGGGGCGCAAGCTGTCCGAGGTGCTGGGCCCGTTCCCGCCGGCCCATACGGTGCTGCAGCACCGCCTGCGCATGAACGGCTTCCTCAGCCGCTGGCTGGAGTACCTGGCGGAGCAGGGGCATTCGATCGGGACGCTGGAGCGGGTGGGCGGGTAATGTTGGGCGAGGCGGTCGTCCGGACCGCATCGAGAGTCGGGCGGTGGGAATCGGGGGCGGCACGGCCGGCGTTCGTCTGACGACGCGGGTGAGTCCGCGCTGGCGATGAGGCATCCGCAGCGCTACCGGCGTCCGCATGCTTTCGCCGGGAAATGCGCCCCCATTTCCCATCCCCCGTCTCCCGCGGCGTAAAGCGCACAAAATCGTCAGGCAAAAAAAATCCGCCAATCGGCGGATTCTTCTTTGAAGTAATGGCGGAGCGGACGGGACTCGAACCCGCGACCTCCGGCGTGACAGGCCAGCATTCTAACCGACTGAACTACCGCTCCACACTACGTTCAACTTCCAACTACTACCAACTTCCTTCTTCTTCCTTGACACTCTCCGGCGGACCGGAAAGTGGCGTCCCCACGGGGATTCGAACCCCGGTCGCCACCGTGAAAGGGTGATGTCCTAGGCCTCTAGACGATGGGGACGTACTAGAAGTTGGTGGAGCCAGCCGGGATCGAACCGGCGACCTCCTGCATGCCATGCAGGCGCTCTCCCAGCTGAGCTATGGCCCCCTGCTGGAAGCCGCAAAGATTACGTCCGACCCGCGATTCCGTCAAGCATTCATTACACTTTTTTTGAATTTATTTTCGACGAATCGAGAATGACGAGTCGTGGCGCGTACTTGCGCGAGCGACGCTTCCGACGCCTGGCGACGCGTCGCGTGTCGATGGCGGCGTCCGCGGGTTAACCTGTCCGTCCATACATACAGGGACAGGCATGCACGGCATCGTTTTCATCCAGGACCTGGCCACGGTGATGCTCGTCGCCGGCCTCACGACGGTGCTCTTCCAGCGCCTCAGGCAGCCGGTCGTGCTCGGTTACATCATCGCGGGGCTGATCGTCGGTCCGCATACGTTGCCGGTGATCTTCATCCACGACGAGGAGACGATCCGCACGCTGTCCGAGCTGGGCATGATCCTGCTGCTGTTCGCGCTCGGTCTCGAGTTCAGCCTGAAGAAACTGCGTGCGGTGGGAGGCGCGGCGCTCGTCGCCGCGTTCGCGGAAATCGTGCTGATGGTATGGATCGGCTACGAGATGGGCCGCTTCTTCGGCTGGACGGCGATGGATTCGCTGTTCCTCGGCGCGATGCTTTCGATCTCGTCCACCACCATCATCATGAAGGCGCTGGAAGACCTCGGTCTCAAGCGCGAGCGCTTCGCGCAGCTGATGTTCGGCATCCTGATCGTCGAAGACGTGCTCGCGATCGTGCTCATGGCCTTGCTCACCGGCATCGCCGGCACGGGCGATCTCGAAGCGGGCGAGGCGTTCGCCGCCATTGGCCGCCTCGGCCTGTTCATGGCGGTGTCGCTGGTGGTGGGCCTGCTGCTGGTGCCTCGGGTGGTCGATTACATCGCGCGCGTCAGCCGCAACGACGTGCTGCTCGTCGCCGTGCTGGGCATCTGCTTCGGCTTTTGCCTGCTCGTCACCGAGATGGGTTACAGCGTGGCGCTGGGCGCCTTCATGATCGGCGCCATCGTGGCCGAATCCGAAAGCGTCGCGCGAATCGAGCGCATCGTGATGCCCGTCCGCGACATGTTCAGCGCGGTGTTCTTCGTCGCGATCGGCATGCTGATCGACCCGCGCCTGCTGGTGCAGTACGCGCTGCCGATCACCGTGGTGACGATCGCCGTCGTGGTCGGCAAGGTCGTCACCTGCAGTTTCGGCAGCTTCGTCGCGGGCAACGACGGACGCACGTCGTTGCGCGTGGGCATGGGCCTGGCGCAGATCGGCGAGTTCTCGTTCGTGATCGCCTCGCTGGGCCTGACACTGAAGGTGACCAGCGGCTTCCTCTACCCCGTGGCGGTGGCGGTTTCGGCGATCACCACCTTCCTCACTCCCTATCTGATCCGTTCGTCCGACCCGCTGGCGCGTTTCCTCGGGCGGGTGCTGCCGACGCGCGTCACGGGCGTGTTCGGCGCCTATACGGAGTGGATGGGCAGTCTGGGCCTGCAGGGGCAGGGCGCGATCGTGATGAAGATGATCCGTCGCCTCGTCTGGCACGTCGTCATCAATACCGCGCTGGTCGTGGCCGTCTTCATCGGCATGGCGTTCGCGTACCGCCGCGGCTTCCTGCACCTGGACCTCTTCAGCGACGAGCCCGCAGTGCGGCGCACGCTGGCCTGGTCGCTCGCCGCGCTGCTCTCGCTGCCCATGGTGGTGGCGACGTACCGCAAGGCGGCGGCCCTGGGCATGCTGCTGGCGGAGCTCTCGATCCCCGATCGCTTCGGCGCGCGGACGTGGCAGATCCGCTCCGTTCTGGGCCGGATCATTCCCCTGGCCTCGATGCTGATCCTCGGCCTGCTGGTGGCGGCGCTGGCTTCCACGATCCTCCCGCCGCGGGAGGTGGCGCTGGTGCTGGTGCTCATCGGGATCGGGCTGACCTGGCTGCTCTGGCGGGTGCTGGTCCAGGTCCATGCCCGGCTGCAGGCGGCCATCCGGGACACCCTCGAGAAGCCCGGCCAGGATCGCCACGAGTGACGGGTCCCTCGATTTCACGAAAGGTTGATGAACTTTTGGTGTGAAACCCTGTCTCTCGCCACGTCATTGCAAGCAGGGCGCGAACCACCGCACAATGGCGTTTCCGCCTCCACAAGGAGGTGTACCGGCGGCGTCGCCGAATCTTTCCAAGAGAGGGAGTATCGAATGAAGCACTTTTTGCGTCCCACGATGACGGCCGTCGCCCTGGCGGTTGCGCTGGGTACGGCCGCGGGCGCATCCGCCCAGGCCGCCAAGCCGGCCGCCGCCCCCGCGGGCGCGGTCGATAAGCAGAAGGCCAGCTATGTCGTGGGTTGGGACCTTGCCAGCTCGCTTCCGCCGCTCGTGGCGAAGGAAGTCGACGCGGCCACGGTCGCCAAGGCGCTTCAGGCCGCCCTGTCGGGCCAGAAGCCGACCATGAGCGAAGCCGAAGCCAAGTCCGTCCGCGAGGCCTTCGTGGCCCAGCTGAAGGTCAAGGCCGAGGCCGAGTACAACAAGGTCGCCGCCCAGAACAAGAGCGAAGGCGATGCCTTCCTGGCCAAGAACAAGTCGGCCGCAGGCGTGAAGACGACGGCTTCGGGCCTGCAGTACCAGGTCGTCCAGGCCGGTACCGGTCAGCGTCCGGGTCCGAACGACACGGTCACCATCAACTACACCGGCACGTTCGTGAACGGCGAGAAGTTCGACTCCTCGGCCGACCACCAGCCGGCCGGCCCGGCCCAGATTCCGCTCGCCGCGGTGATCCCGGGCTTCCGCGAAGGCCTGCAGCTGATGCAGACGGGTGGCAAGTACAAGCTGTTCATCCCGTCGAACATCGCCTACGGCGCCAAGCCGGAAAACGGCTTCCCGCCGAACGCGACGATCATCTTCGACGTCGAGCTGATCAAGACCGGTCCGACCCCGGCGGGTCAGGGTCCGGGCGCCGGCGCGGCGCCGCAGGGTGGCGGCAAGTAAGCCTCCCGCGACACGCGTTACATCCCGAGGAGGGCCGCGAGCGATCGCGGCCCTTCTTTTTTGGGTGGAGCGGCCCGGCTCCACCCTTCGTCGACGCCACTTGCCGCGCATCCGCCACTACAATAGGCGGCTACGGACATGCCGGGAGCACCATGAAAGTCACCATCTTTGGAACCGGTTACGTCGGCCTCGTCACCGGCACCTGTCTGGCCGAAATGGGCAACCACGTGGTCTGCGTCGACGTGGACGCCGGCAAGGTCGAGCGCCTGAAGAACGGCGACGTGCCCATCTACGAGCCCGGCCTGGAGCCGATGGTCGTGCGTAACCACGCCGAGGGCCGCCTGGACTTCACGACCGACGCCGCACCGGCGATCGCCCATGGCGACATCGTGTTCATCGCCGTCGGCACGCCGCCCGACGAGGACGGCAGCGCCGACCTCCAGTACGTGCTGGCCGTGGCGAAGACGATCGGCGACCACATCGACCGCTACACCGTGGTGGTGAACAAATCGACCGTGCCGGTGGGCACCGCCGACCGCGTTCGCGAAGCGGTGGCTGCGCGCCTCGAAGCGCGTGGCGTGGACGTGCCGTTCGACATCGTCTCCAATCCTGAATTCCTCAAGGAAGGCGACGCGGTCGAGGACTGCATGCGTCCGGACCGCATCATCGTCGGCGCGTCGAGCCCGAAGGCGATCGGCCTGCTGCGCAAGCTGTACGCGCCGTTCAACCGCAACCACGATCGCATGGTGGTGATGGACGTGCGCTCGGCGGAGCTGACGAAGTACGCGGCGAACGCGATGCTCGCGACGAAGATCAGCTTCATGAACGAGATCGCCAACATCGCCGAACACGTCGGCGCGGACGTCGAACTCGTGCGTCAGGGCATCGGTGCCGATCCACGCATCGGCTATCACTTCATCTACCCCGGTGCCGGCTACGGCGGTTCCTGCTTCCCTAAGGACGTCCAGGCGCTCGCGCGCACCGCGCATTCGGTGGGTTACGACGCACGGCTGCTCGACGCGGTGGAAGCGGTGAACGATGCGCAGAAGTCCCGCCTGTTCGCGTTGGTCTCGAAGCACTTCGGCGACAAGCTCGCCGGCCGCACCATCGCCGTCTGGGGTCTGGCCTTCAAGGCGAATACGGACGACATGCGCGAGGCCTCGAGCCGCCGCCTCATGGAGCAGCTGTGGGACGCCGGTGCGAAGGTGCGCGCCTTCGATCCCGAGGCGGCGCACGAAACCCATCGCATCTATGGTGACCGCGACGACCTCGTGCTCGTGGAGCGCCCGTACGACGCGCTCGAGGGCGCGGACGCCCTGGTGATCGTGACCGAGTGGAAGGCTTTTCGCAGCCCGGATTTCGCGCGCGTGAAGTCGATGCTCGGCACGCCGGTCATCTTCGATGGCCGCAACATCTACGATCCGGCGCTCGTCGAGGAAGCCGGCATCGCGTACTACGGCATCGGCCGCGGTCGCAGCCTCGCGGGGAGCGATCATGGGTGATGTCGAGGAGCGCGTCACCGAACTCGAGGTGCGCCTCGCGTTCGTGGACGATACGGTCAACGGTCTTTCGTCGGCGGACGTGGAAATCGCGCGCCGGCTGGACCTGCTGGAACGAGCCGTGCGCGACCTGCGCTCGGACCTCGTGAACATGCGCGCGGGCCTCGGCGGCGACACCGCCAACGAGCCGCCGCCGCCGCACTACTGAAGCATTCGAACGAGCCTTACCGAACATGGCAGAGTCCCTGCGCGACCAGTTGTTGAAGAGCGGCCTCGTCAAGGAGATCCGCGAAGAGAAACGGACGTCCACGCCGCCGCGGCAGGGCGGTGGATCGTCGGCGAGCGGCCAGCCCTATGCGGGCAACCGGCCGAAGCAGGGCGGCAAGCCCCAGGGCGGTGGCGGAAATCGCCATGGCGGCCGGCCCGCGCAGCACGCGGGTAAACCGGGCCAGGGCGGACAGCGTCCGCAGAAGCGCAACGATGGCGAGATCGATCTGGCGAAGGCCTATGCCATTCGTGCGCAGACCGACGCGAACGAACGCCGCAAGGCCGAGGCCGAAGCCGCCGAGCAGGCGAGGCTGCGGAAGGAGAAGAAGCGCAAGGTCGAGGAACTGCTCAAGGGCAAGGCGCTCAACCTCGCCGAGGCCGACCAGGTGCGGCATTTTCCTTATGGCGACAAGATCCGTCGCGTCCACGTCGACGCGGCACAGTTGGCGGCGATCAACGCGGGCGAACTGGGCGTCGTGCAACAGGGTGGCCGGTATCTCGTCGTGCAGAAGGCTGTGATCGACGAACTGCGCGGCATCGCGCCCGAGTTCATCGCGCTGCTGGTCGATCCGAACGCCGTGAGCGAATCGGACGATGGCGTACCTGACGATCTGATGTGGTGACGCCGCGCGCTTCGGTCGTGCTCCTGTAGGAGCGCGCCCCGCGCGCGACATCTTTTCGCGAAGAGCGGCAGGTCCTGTTGCTCAGGGCCCCAAAACATGTCGCGCGCAGGGCGCGCTCCTACGCGGCAGGCGCCGATCGCCGATCGTATCGGCGATGGGTGCCCGCCCCGGTTCGCGTTTCGTCAGGCGGCAGGCGCTGAAAGTTCGGGGTTCTCCCAGCCTTCCTTCTTCGCGAAGCGCGCGCCGTGCTTCTGCTCGAGCTTCGCCAGGCGTTCGCGCACGACGGCCACGCCTTCGGTTCGCACGTACTGGATCGGACCGCCGCGGAAGGGCGCGAAGCCCGTCCCGAAGATGACGCCCGCATCGAGCAGGTCGGCGTCGTCGACCACGTTTTCCGCGAGGCAGGCGATCGCCTCGTTGACCATCGGCAGGATCATGCGATCCGTGATGTCCGCCGGCGGCACGTAATCCGGATCGACCTCGGGCTTCTCCGGCTTGCCGTCCTTCCACACGTAGAGGCCTTCGCCGTCCTTCTTGCCGCGCTTGTTCGCCGCGAGCTTCTCCTCGAGACCTTGCGGGACCTCGAGGCCGAGGAACGGTGCGAGCTCCTTGCCCACCGAGGCGCACACGTCGAGGCCGACGGTGTCGGCCAGTTCGATCGGGCCCATCGGCATGCCGAACTTCTTCGCTTCGCGATCGAGCACGGGCCCCGGCACGCCTTCGTTGTACAGACGCATCGCTTCCATCAGGTACGGCATGAGGATGCGGTTGACGAGGAATCCGGGCGTGCCCTTCACCGGCACCGGGAGCTTGCCGATCGCCTTGCAGAAGGCCAGGGCACGCTTCTCGATCGCGGGATCGAGCGCGTCGTGGCGCACGACTTCGACCAGCGGCATCTGCGCCACGGGGTTGAAGAAATGCAGGCCGAGGAAGCGCTGCGGCGCCTTCAGTCCCTGGCGCAGTTCGTCGAGCGGAATCGACGAGGTGTTGCTGGCGAGGATCTCGTCCGCCTGGAACTGCGGTTCGATGGCCGCGTACAGGGCGTGCTTGGCTTCCGGATTCTCGAAGATGGCCTCGATCGCGAGATCGGCGTCGGCCACGCCCTTGCCTTCCACGTCCGCGCGCAGGCGCGCCACCGCGGCATCGACCTTCGCCGGCGCCTTGAGCTTCTTCTCGAACAGCGTGCGGGCGCGCTTGATCGCGGGCTCGACGAAGCGGGCCTCGCGGTCCTGCAGCGTCACCTGGAATCCCTTCAGCGCCGACCAGGCCGCGATGTCGCCTCCCATGGTGCCGGCGCCGACGACGTGGACATGAGAAATGCCGTGGTCGGTGCCGCCGCCGAGGCCCTTCAGGCGCTCTTGCAGGAAGAAGATGCGGATGAGGTTGCGGGCGGTCGGCGTCGTGGCGAGCTTCGCCACCGACTTCGCCTCGAGCTTCAGGCGCTGCTGGATGGACGGGCCGCCGCGCGCCCATGTGTCGATGAGCGCGAATGGCGCCGGATAGTGCTCCCGGCGGACCTTGGCGGCCGTCTGCTTGCGCACCATCGGCGCGAGGATCGCGCGGGCCAGCAGCGTGTTGGTGGCCCAGCCCTTCGCGCGCTGCGCGAACGGGCGGGCGGCCGGCC
Organism: Luteibacter sp. 3190; assembly: GCF_031456385.1. Taxonomy (NCBI): domain Bacteria; kingdom Pseudomonadati; phylum Pseudomonadota; class Gammaproteobacteria; order Lysobacterales; family Rhodanobacteraceae; genus Luteibacter; species Luteibacter sp. 3190. The sequence continues at coordinate 759,972 of NZ_JAVDUO010000001.1, forward strand.
GGCGCGCGAGGGCGCGGGCTTCGGCGAGCAGTTCGTCGGGGCGCGCAAGACGGTCCACCAGGCCGACCGCCTTCGCGCGGCGGGCATTGAACGCCTTGCCAGTCAGCATCGCCGGCAGGGCGTCCGGCGCACCGATCAGGCGCGGCAGGCGGGCGCTACCGCCCCAGCCTGGATGGATGCCGAGCATGACCTCGGGCAGGGCGATCTTCGTCGCGTCGTCGTCGGCGGCGATGCGCAGGCGGCAGGCGAGGGCGAGTTCGGTGCCGCCGCCCATGCAGGCGCCGTGGATGGCGGCGACGGTCGGGAAGGGCAGGCGGGCGAGGTTCTCGAAGACGCGCTGGCCGTTCTCGATGTTCTCGAGCACGGTGCCGGTCTGCGCGTATTCGACGAATTCGCGGATGTCCGCACCGACGGCGAAACCCATCGGCTTGGCGGACTGGATGACCACGCCCTTCGGTCCTTCGATGGCCAGGCGCTCCACGAGCGTGTCCAGCTCGTCGAGCACCTCGCGCGACAGCGCGTTCGCGCTGGCGCCCTCGCGGTCGAGCGTGAGGACGACGATGCCGTCGTCGCCTTCGCTGGTCTTCCAGTGCTTGAATCGGAGTCCTTCGAACATGGCTGGTCGTGCGGTGGCGAATGAGCGCATCACCATACCGTTCCCCCGTGCCGAATGCGATACCCGCGCGTACGGTTCCGGCCGCCGGGGGTGTCTGGCGTACGCCCCCGCATTGGACGGATACTGCCCGCCAGCCAAGCCGCGCGACCGCCCATGGATCACCACGTAGGAAACGACGTATTCGACCGCATCCTGTCGGCGTCCGGGCCGCTGGTCGCCCTGAAGACGAACGAACCGGCCGTCCTGGTCGAGCAGTTCCGGCTCGTCGCCCGGCGCACCGGCCAGGCCGCCTACCTGTGGCGCCATGGCGAAGGACTGGTAAGCCTGCGCGACGCCCAGATGCGGGTGCCCGGATGCCAGCGGCTGGGCGACGCGCTGCGCTACATCCTGCAGAGCCTGCACTTCGGCGTGTACCTGATCGACATGCCGCCGGGCGTGCCGAGCGCGACGGACGGTGCGCTTTTGCGGCAACTCTCGCGTACCCAGACGGGCCACGTGCGTCGCGTCGTCCTGCTTGGTGCCGGCCCCACGCTGCTGGCCACGTTCGAGAACGACGTCAGCGTCGTCGAGGCCGACTGGCAGGCGCGGGCGGCCGCGCCGCGCCTGCGCGACGGTCGTTGGGTCGTCTGATGGCGCCCGCGAACGGCCCGGACGGCGTCCTCATCTTCACGGCGCGGCGCGACGTGCGCCGCGCGGTTTTCGACGCGCTCGACATGGACGGCGACTTCGTCCTCCTCAGCGCCCGCGACGCGGCGCAGCTCGAGGCGCTGCTCGCCGACGCGCCGCCCCTGCATGTCGCGGTGATCGGCGCCGACGCCGGTCCGGACATGGCACAGGGCCTTCGCATCCTCCGCGCGTCGCCGGCCTACGCGTCGCTACCGCTGGTATACGTGGTCGACGACGTACCGGGCATCGCGCCGGATGACGCGATCGCGTGGTTGCGCCAGGGAGCGATCGGCGCGGAACTGGCGCAGCGAGTGCGCGCCGCGATCCGCATGCCGGCGACGCCCTCCGTGCCGGCGCCGCCGGACTGGCGCTTCGCCTTCGACGCGGGAGCCGCTTGGGTCGTGGCAACCACTCCCGACGGCTGCATCGTGGAAAGCGGCGCGGCGATGGAGCGGCTGTGCGCTGGCGATGGCCCGGTGCAGGGCAGGCTGCTTTCCGAATGCTTCATCCTCGCCAGCGGTGCGGCGTGGCCCGTGCCCGATGGCGACGGCATGCCGTGCAGCGTGCGCCTGCGCGATGGCCGGGAGATCGTCGGCGAGATCGATGTCCGCCACCTCGCGGTGGGCGGTCGGCACCGGATCGCGGTGGCCTTCCGCGACCTGCGCGCCGTGGAAACGGCGGGTCGCGCGCTGTCGCTGCTCGCGGTGCTCGACGCGTGCCCCAGCGACGACGAAGGCCTCGGCGAGGCCGCGGCCATGCTGGCCGACGCGCTGGAACTCGACGTCGTCGGCGTGTGGTCGGCGCTGCCGGAGAGCGACAGCGGTCCCGAGGTCGTCGCCAGGATATGGAACGGGGACGGCACGGTTTCGTGGCCCGCCGCGGACGACCTCCCGCTCCTGAAGCTCTGCCTCGGCGGCGAGGTGCTGCTGCGGCTTGGCGACGCCCACGCCTCGCCGCCGGGCGATCCGTTGGTGGACTCACTCGGCCTGGCATCCTACGCGTGGCTGCCGTTGCTGGACGAACGGCGCAGCGTCCTCGGCGCGCTTTTCGCGGGTCGGCGGCGCCCATCCGGCGACACCGCCGTGCTCGGCCCGGCGCTGCGCGCCGCGACCTCCCGTTTCGCGGCGGCGCTGGAACTGCGCCGGGCGCGTGAGCAGGGTCGCGAACGCGGGCTCGTCGACGCGCTCACGGGCTTGCCGAACCGACTCCTGTTCAACGACCGGCTCGACACGACGATCCGCGAGGCCGCGCGCACCGGCGAGCTGTTCGCGACGCTGCTGGTGGATCTCGACCGGTTCAAGACGATCAACGAGACGCTCGGCCACGCGGTGGGCGACCAGGTGCTCACGTCGGTGGCGAAGCGCCTCCGCGCCAGCGTCCGTGCGTCGGACACGGTGGCGCGCTACGCGGGGGATGAATTCACGCTGATCCTCCGTCACATCATCAAGCGCGACGACGTGCTGCGCATCGCCGAAAAGATCGTGCAGGCGATGGAGGTGCCCCTTGCGCTGGCCGACGGCTCGGAACTGCAGGCCACCGTGTCGGTCGGCATTTCGTTCTTTCCCGACGACGCGGTGGAGGGCGAGCTGCTCCTGCGCCACGCCGACGAAGCCATGTACGGCGCGAAGAGCCTGGGCCGGAACAACTACCAGGTGTACGCGGCCAACGTGGACACCGCGCAGCAGCAACAGGCCGAGCTGAAGGCGCGCCTGCGCCATGCGGTGCGCAACGACGAGCTGCGCGTCTTCTACCAGCCGCAGGTGGACGCGGGGAGCGAGGACATCGTCGGCATGGAGGCGCTGGTCCGCTGGGAGCATCCCGAACTCGGGATGATCAGCCCCGGGTTCTTCATCCCGCTGGCCGAGGCGAGCGGCCTGATCGTGCCGATCGGCGAGTGGGTGCTGCGCACGGCCTGCGCCCAGGCGAAGGCCTGGGAAGACCGCTATGGCCTCGGATTGCGTCTTGGCGTGAACCTGTCCGCCGTGCAGCTCATGCAGCCGAACCTCGCGGCCGTGGTCGCCGGCGCGCTGCGCGATTCGGGACTGCAGGCGAGCCAGCTGGAGCTCGAGGTGACGGAAAGCATCAGCGTGAAGACCGTGCCGCACCTGGTCGAAACGCTCGACGCGCTGCATGCCATGGGCTGCCGCATCGCGATCGACGACTTCGGCACCGGCGCGGCGTCGCTGGATTACCTGCGCCGCCTCCCCGCCGACCGGATCAAGATCGACCAGAGCTTCGTGCGCAACATCGGCGTCGACCCCGATGACGAAGCCATCGTCCGCGCGACGATCGACATGGCCCATCGGCTCAAGCGCGGCGTGGTGGCCGAGGGCGTGGAGATCGAGCAGCACCTGCATTTCCTGCGCGCCAACGGCTGCGACGAGCTCCAGGGGTACCTGTTCTGCCGCCCGTTGCCGACGCCCGCGTTCGAGAAATTGCTCGGCGAGCGGGAGCGACTGGTCGCCGAGGGACAGGCCGTCCCCGCCTGACCCGCGCTTGAGGTCCGCCCGCATGCCCCGCATAGTCTTAAGCGGCAGGACGATCGGCGGGCGCGGGTGAACTTGCGTCCGGCCCGCTTGTCTCAGCTGCGCCCGCGACTGGCCCCGTAAGAGTTGAGGAGACGGCCCGGATGGGCGAAAACGAATTGGATCAGGCACTTGTCGAGCGTGTGCAGCAAGGGGATCGCCGCGCGTTCGACCTGCTTGTCCGCAAGTACCAGCACAAGGTGGTCGCGCTGATCTCGCGCTACGTCCACGACTGGACGGAATGCGAGGACATCGCCCAGGAGGCCTTCGTGCGCGCCTGGCGCGCGCTGGGCTCGTTCCGCGGCGAAAGCGCGTTCTACACCTGGCTCTACAAGATCGCGGTGAACACCGCGAAGAACCACCTGGTGGCCATGGGCCGCCGTCCGCCCACGGGCGACATCGACATCGAGGATGCCGTTTACGTGCCTGGCGCCACCCGCATGCACGAGAGCGCCACCCCCGAGCGCGAAATGATGCGGGAGCAGGTGGAACAAACGGTGTTTTCCACTGTCCAATCCCTGCCCGAAGAACTTCGGGCCGCGATCACCCTGCGCGAAGTGGACGGCAAGAGCTACGAAGAGATCGCCGCCATCATGGATTGCCCCATCGGGACGGTCCGTTCGCGTATTTTCAGGGCTCGCGAAGCCATCGACCAGAAACTGCGGCCGCTGTTGTCCGACCGCGAGGACCACACCCCATGAGCGAAGCCAATCGGGAAATTCTCTCCGCCGGCATGGACGGCGAGTTGTCTCGGGAGGAAATCCGTTTCCTGCTGCGTCGTCTCGAGGCCGATCCCGTACTCGCCGATACCTGGGAACGCCTCCACGTCGCACGCGACGGCCTGCGTCGGCAGGGCGCTCCGCTGGTGTCGGGCGACTTCGCCAGCCGCGTCATGGCGGCCATCGACGCCGAGCCCGCGGCTCCGGCGTCGCCGCGTCGTCGCTGGCTGCACTGGTCCGCTGGCGGCGCCATCGCCGCGAGCGTGGCCGTGGCGGCGCTGATGCTCGCGCAGCCGGCCGGTAACGGTTCGGTTCCCGCGGACGTCGCACAGCGTGCCGTCGCCGGGGGCGATACCGAAGTCGCGGAGGTGTCGGTTCCGGCCGCCGCGCCGGTCGCGCCGCAGTGGCTCACCGGCAGCAACGCGTCGCAGTTCACCCAGAAGGCCGCCTTCGACAGCAGCGGCGACGCAGGTGCGGCCTACCTGCCGCGCTCGACGCCGTATCAGATCCATCGCGCCCGGGCGGCGGCGTCCACGCCGGACGGCAACGGTTACATGCTGCTCATCCGTCCGGACGGCAGTCGCTATGTCCAGCCGGTCGCCGCGCCGCAGGCTCGCTGAGCCCTCCGCGTTTCGCGCGCCGGCGGCTCGCCGGTGCGCCTTATCCCATTCGTAAACCCCCGTGCGGCGTCGGCCGCACGGGCAGCCATGTCCAGGTAAAAAGGAGGAAATCGATGGCTTTGTGGCATGCACGCGCACTGTTGGGCGGTGCGTTCGTCGTGGCGGCGGCTGGCGCGCAGGCGCAGTCGCTGCCGGACTTCACCGGCATCGTCGAAAAGAACGCGCCGGCGGTGGTCCACGTCGAGGCGAAGACGACGGGCGCGGCGCGCAAGGCGCGCGGTCCCGGCGGCGGTCAGGACGACCAGGAAGAACTGCTACGCCGCTTCTTCGGCATGCCCGGCATGCCCATGCAGCCGCGGGAGTCCACCTCGCTCGGCTCCGGCTTCATCATCTCGGCCGACGGTTACGTCCTCACGAACGACCACGTGGTCGACGATGCCGACGAGGTGAAGATCCGCCTGCAGGACCGCCGCACCTTCACCGCGAAGGTCGTCGGCAAGGATCCCCAGTACGACATCGCGCTGCTGAAGATCGACGGCTCGGCGCTGCCGACCGTGACCATCGGCGACTCGCGCGGCGTCAAGCGCGGCCAGTGGGCGCTCGCCATCGGCTCCCCGTTCGGCCTCGACGCCACCGTGACGCACGGCATCATCAGCGCCGTCGGACGCAACCTCGGCAGCGGCGATCAGCCCTACACCTCGTTCATCCAGACCGACGTGCCGATCAACCGCGGCAATTCCGGCGGCCCGCTGTTCAATCTGCAAGGCCAGGTCATCGGCGTGAACTCGCAGATCTACTCGACCTCGGGCGGTTACCAGGGCCTGTCGTTCTCGATCCCGATCGACGTGGCGATGAACGTCGTCCAGCAGATCAAGGAAAAGGGCTACGTGTCGCGCGGCATGCTCGGCGTCACGGTGCAGCCGGTCGACCAGTTCGTGAAGAATCTCGACCTGCCCGACGCGAACGGCGCGCTCGTGGCGCAGGTCACGCCCGGTAGCGGTGCCGACAAGGCGGGGCTGAAGCAGGGCGACGTCATCCTCTCGTTCAACGGCACGCCCGTGACCCAGTCGGCGGACCTGCCGCCGCTGGTCGGCATCACGAAGCCGGGCTCGATGGCGAAGGTCGAGATCCTTCGCGATCACAAGAAGCAGACCGTCGACGTCAAGGTGGGCGAGCTGCCGCGGGACAAGAACGCCCTGGCCGCCGCGGCTGGCGGCGACGAGGCGACTCCCGGCGGGTCCGCCGCCGCGCTGGGCATGTCGGTGCAGGACATCGACGCGTCGGCGCGTGCCGAGCTCGGGCTCACGGCCGGGGAGGGCGTGGTCGTCAGCCGGATCACCGGCGGTGGCGCGGCGAGTGCCGGCCTGCAGGCAGGCGACGTCATCCTGATGGTCAACCAGAAGCGCGTGGGCACCTCGGCGGCCTTCCGCGACGCGGTCAAGGGCATCAAGCCGGGCGATACGGCCATGCTGCTGGTGCGCCGCGACGATTCGACCCGCTTCGTCGGCGTGACGGTCCCCAGCGACCGCTGATCGCCGTGGGCCGGCCGTCGCTCGGCGGCGGTCGGCCTTCCATGCGATAATCCTCCGATTCGCGCGGGCCAAATGAGGTTCGCGCGCGTCGTTCGCGCCGCGAGCGATGGTGAACGTGACCACGGCGCTCCATGGAACTCATCCGCAACTTCTCCATCATTGCCCATATCGACCACGGCAAGTCGACCCTGGCCGACCGCATCATCCAGCTTTGCGGCGGCTTGTCCGAGCGCGAAATGGAAGCGCAGGTCCTCGACAACAACCCGATCGAGCGCGAGCGCGGCATCACGATCAAGGCCCAGTCCGTGTCGCTGCCGTACAAGGCGCGCGACGGGAAGACCTACCAGCTGAACTTCATCGACACGCCGGGACACGTCGACTTCTCGTACGAGGTCAGCCGCTCGCTCTCCGCGTGCGAAGGCGCGCTGCTCGTGGTCGACGCGGCGCAGGGCGTCGAGGCGCAGTCGGTCGCCAACTGCTACACGGCGATCGAGCAGGGTCTCGAAGTCATCCCCGTGCTGAACAAGATCGACCTGCCCACCGCCGACATCGACAAGGCCAAGGCCGAGATCGAGGCCGTGATCGGTCTGGATGCGAGCGATGCGATCCCCGTCAGCGCCAAGACCGGCCAGAACGTGGTCGAGGTGCTGGAAGCCATCATCCATCGCATTCCGCCGCCCAAGCCGCGCGACACCGACAAGCTGCAGGCGCTGATCATCGATTCGTGGTTCGACAACTACCTCGGCGTGGTGTCGCTCGTGCGCGTCATGCAGGGCGAGATCCGTCCGGGCGACAAGATCCTGGTGATGTCGACGGGCCGCACGCACCTGGTGGACGACGTCGGCGTGTTCACGCCCAAGCGCAAGAAGCTCGACAAGCTTTCGGCGGGCGAGGTGGGCTGGATCAACGCGTCCATCAAGGACGTCCACGGCGCGCCGGTCGGCGACACCCTGACCCACGCCGGCAAGCCGGCGGAAGAACCGCTGCCGGGCTTCCAGACGATGCAGCCGCGCGTCTTCGCGGGTCTCTTCCCGGTTTCGGCCGACGATTACCCGGCGCTGCGCGAGGCCCTCGACAAGCTGCGCCTGAACGACGCGGCCATGTTCTTCGAGCCGGAGAGCTCCGAGGCGATGGGCTTCGGCTTCCGCTGCGGCTTCCTCGGCATGCTGCACATGGAGATCGTGCAGGAGCGCCTCGAGCGCGAGTACGACCTCGACCTCATCACCACCGCCCCGACCGTCGTGTACGAGGTCGTGAAGACGGACGGCACGATCATCCAGATGGACAACCCGGCCAAGCTGCCTCCACCGCAGCAGATCGCGGAAATCCGCGAGCCGGTCATCGTGGCCAACATCCTCACGCCGTCGGACTACGTTGGCAACGTGATCAAGCTGTGCGAGGAAAAGCGCGGCGTGCAGCGGTCGATGCAGTACCTCGCCACGCAGGTGCAGGTGACCTACGAGCTGCCGCTGGCGGAGGTCGTGCTCGACTTCTTCGATCGCCTGAAGTCGGTGTCGCGTGGCTACGCGTCCATGGACTACCACCTCGACCGCTTCGACGCCGGTCCGTTCGTCCGCGTGGACGTCCTGATCAACGGCGATCGGGTCGACGCCCTGAGCCTGATCGTGCACCGCTCGCACGCCGAACGGCGCGGCCGCGAGCTCGTGGAGCGGATGAAGGACCTCATCCCGCGCCAGCAGTTCGACGTGGCGATCCAGGCCGCCATCGGCGCCGCCATCATCGCGCGCTCGACCGTGAAGGCGCTGCGCAAGAACGTGCTGGCCAAGTGCTACGGCGGCGACGTCTCGCGCAAGAAGAAGCTGCTGGAGAAGCAGAAGGAAGGCAAGAAGCGCATGAAGCAGGTCGGCAGCGTGGAAATCCCGCAGGAAGCCTTCCTCGCCGTGCTCAAGGTCGACAAGTAAACCCGGCCACGGTCGTGGCATGACGTTTCACCCATGGATTCCCGGCGCCGGATGCGCCGGAATGGGCCCCAAGGGCCCCTCACTACTGATGGAGTTGGTATGGCGGCATTTGATTTCTCGGCGATCCTTCTCGGCCTGACGGTCCTCTTCGGCGTCGTCTGGCTGTTCGATCGCCTGTTCCTCGCGAAAGCGCGCCGCGCCCGGTCCGAAGCGGCCGGCACCGAGCAGCCCGAGCCGTGGCCGGTCGACTGGGCCCGTTCGCTGTTCCCGGTGATCCTCGTCGTGCTGATCCTGCGCTCGTTCGTCGCGGAGCCGTTCCGGATCCCCTCTGGTTCGATGATGCCCACGCTCGACGTCGGCGATTTCATCCTCGTCAACAAGTTCGCCTATGGCCTGCGCATGCCGGCCTTCAACAACAAGCTGCTCGCCAACGGCGAACCGCGCCGCGGCGACGTGGTCGTGTTCCGCTTCCCGGGCTACCTGTGCAAGGACGAAAACGGCAAGACGGTCCGCAGTGGCGACCTGACCTGCCAGGATCCGAACGCGCCCGTGCCCAGCGAGAACTGGATCAAGCGCGTCATCGGCCTTCCCGGCGACCGCATCGAGACCCGGGGCAGCGAGCTGTACATCAACGGCGAGCGCGTCACGGCCGACGAGATCGGCCCATTCAAGGGCAGCATGAGCCGTCCCGAGGACCGTCTGCTGATGACCTTCGGCTCGAAGCTCTACACGGAACACCTGGGCAGCATCAATCACACGATCGCGCTCACCCCGGCCTACAACATGCCGCTGGACATCCCCAACGCGATGGTCCCCTCGGAAGTTCCGAAGGGCTGCTACATCGTGATGGGCGACAACCGCATGAACAGCACGGACAGCCGCTGGTGGGGCTGCATGCCGGAGCAGAACCTGGTCGGCAAGGCGTTCTTCGTCTGGCTCGCCTGGCGCGGCCCGGGCAACGGCTGGCTCGATTTCTCGAAGATGGGCCGGGTCATCCATTGATGTCGTGGTGCGTCCGTGACGCCCTGGGCGTTGCGGATGCCGCCGGACAAGGTAATCTCCGCTGCGGGGCGCACAGGGCGCCCCGTACGCATTCCACGTCTTGCACAGGGGGCCGCCACGGCGGCGGGACACGATCATGAAATCCAGGCAATCGGGCATCACCCTCATCAGCTTCGTCATCGTGCTGCTCGTGCTCGGCTTCTTCGCCTTCATGGCCATGAAGCTCGTGCCGTCCTACATCGAATTCTTCGGCGTCAAGAAGGCCATGTCGCAGGTCGCGACGAGCGGCAGCGCGCAGGACCTCGACAGCATCCGTCGCGATCTCATCTTCAAGATGGGCTTCCAGTACGTGGACGATGCGACCATCCAGCCCAAGGACATCACGCTGGACCGCGCCGGTAACGGCGCCACGCTGAAGATCGCCTACGACAAGAAGATCCCCTTCCTCTACAACATCGACTTCCTCCTGCACTTCTCCAACGCCGTGCAGTTGAGGAATGCGCCCATGTAACGAGACATCGTGCCGTTTCCTCATTCCTTCCGTAACCCGGACCTGGCCCAGCTGGCGCTGACTCATCGCAGCGCCGGCAAGCCGAACAACGAGCGCCTGGAGTTCCTCGGCGATGCCCTGCTGGGCGCCACGGTCGCGGAGCTGCTCTTCGAGGCGCACCCGAAGGCGAGCGAAGGCGAACTCTCCCGGCTGCGCGCGCAGCTCGTGAACGGGCAGGCGCTCGCGGTGATCGCCCGGGAGCTCGAACTCGGCGATCAGCTGAAGCTCGGCCCGGGCGAGCTGAAGAGCGGCGGTTTCCGTCGCGATTCCATCCTCGCCGACGCCTTCGAGGCCCTGGTGGCCGCGGTCTACCTGGACGACGGCTACGACGCCTGCCGCCAGGTCGTGCGCAGGTTGTTCACGCCCCGCGTGGCAGAAATCAAGCGTTCCAGCAAGGACGCCAAGACGCGCCTGCAGGAATGGTTGCAGGGCAGGGGCATGCCCTTGCCCGTCTACGAACTCATCGACAGCTACGGCGAAGATCACGAGAAGATCTTCGACGTGAGCTGCGCCATCGAGGAGCCGGAGCCGATCCGCGTCGAAGGACGCGGGGGCAGCCGGCGCTCAGCCGAGCAGGACGCAGCCGAAGCGGTGCTTCGCCGTCTGCTGGAAGAAAAGACATGAACGACATCGATACCCCCGAAAACGACACCCTGGTCGACGACGACTTCCGCTGCGGTTACGTCGCGCTTACCGGCCGCCCGAACGTCGGCAAGTCGACGCTGCTCAACGCCCTCATCGGCGTGCGACTGAGCATCGTCAGCCATCGCCCGCAGACCACCCGCCACCGTATCCTCGGCATCTCGAGCAAGCCCGAGGGCCAGATCCTCTACGTCGACACGCCGGGCCTGCACCGCGGCGGCAAGCGCGCGATGAACCGCAGCCTCAACCGCGCCGCGCGGGCGGCGATCACCGAAGTGGACCTCGCGGTCCAGGTGATCGAAGCGGGCCGCTGGACGGACGAGGACATGGCGATGTACGCGGCCCTGTCCGAGCAGAAGGACATGCCGAAGCTGCTCGCGATCAACAAGGTCGACCTGCAGAAGGACAAGGCCGCCATGCTGCCGTTCGTCGCCGACCTGATGCAGAAGCATCCGTTCGACGACGTCTATTACGTCAGCGCGCTGAAGTCGAAGGGGCTGGCGGGGCTCGAGAAGGGCATCCTGAAGCGCCTGCCGGAGCAGCCGGCGATCTACGGCGAGGACGAGATCACCGATCGCAGCGAGCGCTTCCTCGCGGCGGAGATGGTGCGCGAGCAGCTGATGCTGCGTCTCGACCAGGAGCTTCCGTACGCCACCACCGTCGAGATCGAGCGCTTCGAGGATCGCCCCGACGGCATCGCCGAGGTCCATGCCGTGATCTGGGTGGAGCGCGACGGCCAGAAGGCCATCGTCATCGGCGACGGCGGCGCGCAGCTCAAGGCCATCGGCACGTCCGCCCGCAAGCAGATGGAGCACCTGTTCGAACGCAAGGTGTTCCTCAAGCTCTGGGTGAAGGTGCGCGAAGGCTGGGCCGACGACGAGAACCTGCTCAAGCGCTTCGGCTACGAGTAAGCCCTCCGGGCGCCGTTGCCGATGCGCGTCGAACAGCAGCCCGCGTTCGTCCTGCACGCCCGGCCGTACCGGGAGACGTCGCTGCTCGTCGAATGCCTTACGCCGGATCTCGGCCGGATCGGCGTGGTCGCGCGTGGCGTGCGCAACGAACGCGCGCGCCTGCAGCGGGCCCAACTCGAACCGTTCCAGCGTCTGGCGATGGACCTGATCACGAAGGGCGAACTGGCGACGCTGCGCGGCGCGGAGCCGTCGGGCGCGGTCATGCGACTCACCGGCGACGCCGGGCTGGCCGGCCTCTACCTCAACGAGCTGGTCGTGCGCCTGACCGGTCGCCAGGATCCGAATCCCGAACTCTTCGCCCTTTACGAGCGAACGCTGCGCCGGATGGCGGCCAGCGAGCCTCTGGCATGGACGCTGCGCCGGTTCGAGCGCGACATGCTCGATTCGCTGGGTTACGCGTTGCAGCTCGACGTCGACGCGTCGTCCGGCGAAGCGGTCGATCCGGCAGCTGCGTATTTCTACGATCCCGAATCCGGCGTCATGCCCGGACGCATGGGCGACCCGCACGCGATCCGCGGAGCCGACCTGCTGGCACTCGCCGCCGACGAAGCGCCGGATACGGCCGGCCTCGCATCGCTGCGGCGGATGATGCGCCAGGTGATCGCGTTCCATCTCGGCGGCGGCGAACTACGCGCCTGGCGCGTGTTGCGCTGAGGCGGCCCTTGCCGCGGCGCCGCTGGGGCCGTGAGCCACAGAGCCTGCTGCGTTTTCGCGAGAAGCCGTCGCGGCCGGGTCCGCTCCCACGGGCCGCGGATGGCATCTGTGGGAGCGGCGCTCGCCGCGACGCCGTTGGGGCCGTGAGCCACAGGGCCTGCTGCCTTTCGCGAGAAGCCGTCGCGGCCAGGTCCGCTCCCACACGGCACCGATGCCTGTGGGAGCGGCGCTCGCCGCGACGCCGTTGGGGCCGTGAGCCACAGGGCCTGCTGCCTTTCGCGAGAAGTCCGGTCCCACGGGCGGCTTTCTACGGCGTCAACGCCGCGAGGGTCGCGTCGACTTCCACCCGGAAACGACCGAGCGCATCCGGCGCGATGCCGTGGCCTTCCTCGATGTGCGCCTGCAAGGCTTTCGCCTGCATGCCGAGCCGGGTGGCGCCGCAGAAGCCGCAGGCGGAGCGCAACCGGTGGAGCTCTTCGACGAGGTCGGCGGGCGCGCGCGCGCGTTGGTCGAGCGTCGCGAGCAGCTCGACCAGTTCGCCGCGCAACAGGTTGCGCAGGGCGGCCATCGTCCCCGCGTCGCCCGTGGCCTTGAGGCTGGCGTCGTCGTCGAGCACGCGGAGGTCCCGATCGACGCCGAGGGTCGCCGCGAGCGTTTCCAGCAGCGAGGCGATGCGGCACGGCTTCTCCACCACGCCGGCGAAGCCCGCGTCGGCGAGCGCCACGCGCAGCGTCGCGGGCATCTCCGCGCTGGTGGCAAGGGCGACCGCGTCGCGCGACGCCGCCGAGGGGTCGCCACGCAGCGCGGCGAGCACCTCGACCGCGCCCCCTCGCGGCATGCGGCAGTCCAGCAGCAGCGCGTCGAAACGCTCCGACCGCGCGAGCGCGCAGGCCTCGGCGCCGTCCTGCGTCACGGAGGCGAGGTAACCCTGCGTCCGCAGCGCCGCGCTTAAGAATTGTCGTGTCGACGCATCGTCGTCGGCGACGAGGATGCGCGCCCGTACGACGGGATCGATGACGGAAAGGGCTTCCTCGGGCATGTAACGTTCCGTGTCGTTCATCTGGATTTGGCAGAATGGCCGAGCATGCTTTCCGTATCAACCCGCACGATCCCCCTGATCCTCGTCGCCCTGGCCGTTCTGGCGTGGAGCGGCGGCGCGTGGGCGGGGCTTTCGGTCGGGGCCGACGCGCTGACCGTGCCGGGCATGGAACTGCGCGGCATGCATGCGGACATCGACCCCGTGGCCGACGGCCAGGGCCTGACCCTGAAGCTGGCGGCGGATCGCGCCGACCTGCCCGCGCTGGGCTGGCGCAAGACGGGACTCGCGATGGACGGCACGCTGGACCGCGACGAGCTCGGCCGCTGGGTGTTCGACGGTTCGGTGCGTCTTCGCGGGGCGCCGGGCGGCGCCCTCGGCGACGCCCGGCTGCACATGGTGGCCGACGACGCGGCGAACACCCTGGCCATCTCGATCACGCAGGACAAGGCGCTGGCCGAGGTCGCCATGCCCATCGATCAGCCGTCGCATGCCCAGATCACGCTCAAGGGCCTGCCGGCCGGGTGGCTGCAGGGCCTGCTGTCCACCGTCTGGTCGGGCAAGACCACGACGGGCCGCGTCGACGCCGACCTCGCGCTCGACCTGCTGGATGGGGGCGTGCAGGCCGCCGGGCAGTTCGCGCTTGACGGCGTCGGTTTCGACACGCCGGGCGGAAAGATGGCGGGACAGGCCATTTCCGGCTCGGGCCGCCTCGGCTTCGACAGCCGCGCGGATGGGAGCTCGATCGACCTCGACGCGACCCTGCGCGGTGGCGACGTCCTGCTCGGTGCCCTGTACGCCGATCTCCCGGCGCATGCCGTCCAGCTCTCACTGGCCGCGCGCTCGCAGAAAGGGGCGCTGGCGATCCGGCGCCTGCGCCTTACCGATCCCGATGCGCTGCAGCTCGAAGGCGAGATCGCCTTCGCCGCGAATGGCGACCTCTCCACCCTCAGGCTCGACCGCTTCAACGCCCGCTTCCCGGCGGCGTCCACGCGCTACGGGAAGGGGATCCTGCGGGACGCGGGGCTGGGCGACCTGCGCATGACCGGCGAGGTGGCCGGCCACCTCGCGATGGACGCTGGCGCGATCAAGGCATTCGCCATGCAGACGCAGGGTCTGGACCTCGCGCTCTCGGAGGGGCGCCTGGGCATCGACGGCGTCCACGGCGCGCTCGACTGGAGCGCCGTCGACGACCGGCCACAGACCCGCCTCGGCTGGCGCGCGTTGCGGGTCTATCGCATCCCCAACGGCGCGGCCGAGGCGACATGGCGCAGCACGGGCGGCGTGCTTCGTCTGGAGAAACCGCTGGCGATCCCGGTGCTCGACGGGCAGCTTCGCGTGCTGGGTCTCTCGTTGCGGCCCGCCGCCGCGACGGGCGAACGCCTGCAGACTTCGCTGGCGCTGACGCAGATCGACATGGCCGCGTTCTGCCGCGCGCTGGGCTGGCCCGAGTTCCAGGGCAAGCTCGGCGGCGCCGTGCCGTCGCTCCGCTATGTGGACGACCGCGTGGAACTGGGCGGCGGTTTGTCGATCAACGCGTTCGACGGCTTCATCGACGTGACCGGCATGACTCTCTCGCGTCCCTTCGGCGATGCACCGGTACTCACCGGCGACATCGCGCTGCGCCAGCTCGACCTCGGCCTGCTCACGTCGGTGTTCGACTTCGGCAGCATCACGGGCAGGTTGCGCGGCAGCGTGGACGACCTGCGCCTCGTCGGCTGGACGCCCGCGGCCTTCAGGGCGAACTTCCTGGCCGACGAAGGCGGGCGCATCAGCCAGAAAGCCGTGAACAACCTCACCTCCGTGGGCGGCGGCGGCATCGCCGGCGGGCTCCAGGGCGCGGTGATGAAGCTCTTCAAGACCTTCGGCTACAAGCGCATCGGCCTGTCCTGCACCCTCAAGGGAGACATCTGCAGCATGGGCGGGCTGGGTCCGGCGAAGGATGGCTACACTATCGTCGAAGGCAGCGGATTGCCGCGTCTGACGGTCGTCGGCCACCAGCGCGACGTGGATTGGCCGACGCTCGTGCGCCGGCTGCAGGCCGCGACCCAGGGTGACGGACCCGTCGTACGATAGGTCGAACCCGATCTCGAAACGGAGCAAGGAATCATGCGTAAACCGTTTATTTTCATGCTGCTGACGGCCCTTGTCGCGCTCGTCGGCTGCGTCACGATCAATGTCTATTTCCCCGAGGCGGCGGCCCAGAAGGCGGCCGACCAGTTCATCGGCACGGTGCTCGACGAGAGCGGCGCGACGAAGCCCGCGCCGAAGGATCCGGCGCCAGCGAAGCCGTCGGCCGGCAAGCAGCCCTCGGCGTCGTTCCTCGACCTCGTCGTCCCGGCCGCCCATGCGGCCGATTCGCCGGACATCCAGATTCGCACGCCCGCGACCGATGCCATCCGGGAACGCATGAAAGGGCGCTTCGCCGGTCAGCTCAAGGGCCTGTTCGACAGTGGCGCCGTCGGCTTCACCGCGAACGGCGACGTGGCCGTGCGCGACGCGGGCGCGCTGCCGCTCGACCAGCGTTCGCAGGCCAATGCCCTGGTCGCGCAGGAGAACGCGGACCGTGCCGCCCTCTACCGCGAGATCGCGAGCGCCAACGGCCACCCGGAATGGGAGCCGCAGATCCGCAAGACCTTCGCGGACGGCTGGATCCAGAAGGCGCCGCCGGGCTGGTATTATCGTGACGCCTCCGGCGCCTGGAAACGCAAATAGGCGCCTTCGCCAGGAACGCTCGCGCCACCGTGTGGCGCGTCCTCCCAGCCAGCCCGGGCCATCGGCGGTCCGGGCTTTCACGTTTTTGAGCGCATGACCGAATTCGAAGCCACCATCACCGACCTCAGCCATGACGGCCGGGGCGTCGCCCGTATCGACAACAAGGCCACGTTCGTTTCCGGCGCGCTGCCGGGCGAACGCGTGCTGCTGAAATACCGCAAGCGGCACCGCAACTACGACGACGCCGAAGTCGTCGAGATCGTCGAACCCTCGCCCGACCGCGTCGTGCCGCGTTGCCGTCACTTCGGCCAGTGCAGCGGCTGCTCGTTGCAGCACATGGCGCCCGCGGCGCAGATCGCGGCCAAGCAGCACGTGCTCGCCGAGAATTTCGAGCGCCTGGGCAAGGTCACGCCGGAGGCGTGGCTGCCTCCGCTGGTCGACCAGCCGTGGGCCTACCGTCGCAAGGGTCGCTTCTCCGTGCGCTACGTCGCCAAGAAGGAGCGCGTGCTGGTGGGATTCCGCGAGGAATCCAATCCGCGTTTCGTGGCCGACATCGAGACCTGCGAGGTGATCCATCCCGCACTTGGACCCAAGGTCGGCCTGCTCGCCACGCTGATCGGTGGGCTCGACGCGGCGCGCGACATTCCGCAGATCGAATTCGCCGCCGGTGACGACACCGTCGCGCTGGTGTTCCGTCACCTCGCGCCGCTTTCGGACCGCGACCGCGACGCGCTCGTCGCCTTCGGCAAGGCGCACGGCTTCGCGATATTCCTGCAGCCGGGCAACCACAGCACCGTGCATCCGATCTGGCCCGACGCGCCTCGCCTCGCGTTCGCGGTGCCGGCCGACGACGTCGAGCTGGAATTCCAGCCGCTGGATTTCGTCCAGGTCAACGCGGGGATGAACCAGCGGATGCTGGCGCGCACGCTCGAGCTGCTCGACCTGCGTCCGGGCGATCGCGTGCTCGACCTCTTCTGCGGCCTCGGCAACTTCACGCTGCCCATCGCGCGTCACGTCGCCGAGGTCGTCGGTGTGGAGGGCGAGCATGGCCTGGTGGAGCGGGCGGCCGCCAACGCCGCGCGCAACGGACTGGCGAACGCGTCCTTTCGCGTCGCCAACCTGTTCGAGGACCAGCGTGACGAGCCCTGGGCGAAGCAGGCGTGGGACAAGATCCTCCTCGACCCGCCGCGCGCCGGCGCGGACAAGGTGCTGGAATATCTCCCGCGCAAGGGCACCGACCGGATCGTCTACGTGTCGTGCCACCCGGGTTCGCTGGCCCGCGATGCGGGTATCCTCGTGCAGAAGCACGGCTTCAGGCTCGTGTCCGCGGGCGTGATGGACATGTTCCCTCACACCGCGCACGTGGAGTCGATCGCGCTGTTCGAGCGCGGCTGATAGAGACGGAGCACGCATGGGCGTCGAAATCGAGCGCAAGTTCCTCCTCGCCGGCGACGGCTGGCGCGCCCTCGTGGAGCGGAGCGAACGCATGGCGCAGGGTTACCTCGTCGGCGCGGCCGCCATCGCGGGCGGCATGGCGAAAGCGTCGGTGCGCGTGCGTCTCGCCGACGGTCATGCCTGGCTCAACATCAAGTCCGCCACGCTGGGCATCGAGCGCCACGAATTCGAGTACCCGGTGCCGCCGGACGACGCGGAGCAGCTGCTGCGCGAACTGTGCGACGGCGTCGTGGAGAAGGTCCGCCATCACGTCATGATCGAAGGGGCGCACTTCGAGATCGACGAGTTCCTGGGCGAGAACGCCGGGCTCGTCGTGGCCGAGGTGGAACTGCCGTCGGTCGACGCGCGTTTTCCGCGGCCGGCGTGGCTGGGCGCGGAAGTGAGCGAGCAGGCCCGCTACTACAACGTCAACCTGATCGACCGGCCGTTCGCGGCGTGGTCGATCGCCGAACGGGAAGGGAAGGGAGACACCGCATGCTGATCATCGGTCTTGCCGGCACCGAACTCGCGCCGCACGAGCACGGCCAGCTGCTCGCGCCCGGCGTCGTCGGGGCGGTCCTCTTCTCGCGCAATTTCGCATCGCGCGAGCAGGTGACCGCGCTCATCGAGGCCATCCGCGACGTCGCCGGCGAGGACTTCCTCGTCTGCGTCGACCAGGAAGGCGGCCGCGTCCAGCGGTTCCGCGAAGGATTCACCCGGCTTCCGCCGCTGGCCGCGATCGGCGCGCTGTACGACACCGATCCGGTCGAGGCGGTGAACCGCGCCGAGGAACACGCCTGGATCATGGCGAGCGAGATGCGTGCCATCGGCGTCGATTTCAGCTTCGCTCCCGTGGCCGACGTCGGGCACGGGAACCGCGCGATCGGCAATCGGGCGTTCCACGCCGATCCCGACGTCGCCGCCGAACTCGTGCAGGCCTACGTGCGCGGCATGCACCTCGGCGGCATGGCCGCCGTGCTCAAGCATTTCCCCGGCCACGGGTTCGTTCGCGAGGACACCCACGAGGCCGCCGCGATCGACACCCGCAGCAAGGCCGACATCCTCGGTGGCGACCTCAAGCCGTTCGTCGCGGGCATCGAGGCACGTGCCGAAGCCGTCATGGCGGCGCACGTCACGTACACCGCGGTCGACGACCAGCCGGCCGGTTACTCCCACGTCTGGATCGAGGAGATCCTGCGCGGCGAACTCGGCTTCCGCGGCTGCGTGTTCGGCGACGACATCAGCATGGCCGCCGCCGGCAGCGTCGGCGGTGTCGCGGCACGCGCCGCGGCGAACCTCGACGCCGGCTGCGACCTCGTGCTGGCCTGTTTCCCCGACGTGGTGCCCGAAGCGATCGAGGCGGTGAAGGACCGCCGACCGTCGCCGGTCGAGCGCATCGCGCCCCTGCGCGGTGCGATCGGCTCGACCTGGGAAGGCCTCGTCGACAATCCCCAACGCGACCGCTTCATCGCGCGCGTGACCGCCCTGGAGTCCTGATCCGCCCATGACCGCCGCTTCGCTCGATACCGCGCTTCAGAACGCCGACATCCTGTTCACCCGTGAGCAGCTCGACGTCGAAATCGCCCGCATGGGGCAGGAGATCGACGCCGCCCTCGCGGGCGAGCGTCCCGTGTTCCTCACCGTCATGCACGGTGCCCTGATCTTCGCCGGTCAGCTCGCGCTGCGGATCGGAACGGACCTCGAGTTCGACTACGTGCACGCCACGCGCTACCGCGGGCAGACCAGCGGCAGCGAACTGCACTGGTTGCGCCGTCCGGAGGTGCCGCTGAACGGACGTACGGTGGTGCTCGTCGACGACATCCTCGACGAAGGCCACACGCTGAAAGCCGTGCGCGACGCCTGCCTCGACATGGGCGCGGCGCGGGTGCTGCTCGCCGTGCTCTGCACCAAGCTCCACGGCCGCCGCGCCGAGGGCATCGAGGCCGACTTCAGCGGCGTCGACCTCCCGGACCGCTACGTGTTCGGCTACGGCATGGATTACCACGAGCAGGCGCGCAACCTGCCCGCCATCTACGCGCTGAAGGACTGACCCCGATGAGCATCGATCTCGCCGTCATCGGCGGCAGTGGCCTCTACGCCTTCGACGGTCTCGAGAACCCCGAGCGGCACGCGGTGGACACGCCGTTCGGGCCGGCCTCCGGCGATGTCGTCACGGGAACCTTCCGTGGCAAGCGGCTCGCGTTCCTCGCGCGGCACGGCGAGAGCCACACCGTGCCCCCGCACCGCGTGAACTACCGGGCCAATCTCTGGGCCCTGCATGAGCTCGGGGCGCGCCGGGTCGTCGCGATCAACGCCGTCGGTGGCATTCGCGACGACATGGGGCCGCGCACCCTCGTGGTGCCCGACCAGATCATCGACTACACCCACGGCCGCTACACCAGCTTCAACGACGTCGAGGGTGCCGAAGTCCGCCACATCGATTTCAGCGAGCCGTATACAGCGAGCCTGCGCGCGGCGATCGTCGCGGCAGCCCGCGCCGAGGGGCTCGCGGTGATCGACGGCGGCGTCCACGGCGTGACCCAGGGGCCGCGCCTGGAAACCCGTGCCGAGATCGCGCGGATGAAGCGCGACGGCTGCGACCTCGTCGGCATGACGGGCATGCCGGAGGCGGCTCTGGCGAGGGAACTGGATCTGGAATTCGCCTGCCTGGCGCTGGTGGCCAACTTCGCCGCGGGCGCCGGCGACGACGAGGAAATCAGCATCGAGGAGATCTTCGCGCACCTGGCGGCGGCCACGGCCAACGTGCCGCCGATCCTGGGCCGCCTGCTGGCGCAGGGGTAACCGGAAAGAATCCCAGTTGCGCTTTGGTCTGAAACATGTTGATACTTCCGTCGCGCCGCGGGGGCAGGCCAAGGGGATCCATGGGGAACGCCTCGCCATCCGGGAGCGCTTCCAGTCCATGTCCAGAGGTTTCCGCAATGCGTTTCGGTACGGTCAAGTGGTTCAACGATGCCAAGGGTTTCGGTTTCATCGCGCCCGAGGACGGTGGGGAGGACGTGTTCGTCCACTTTTCTGCGATCAATTCGAAGGGGTTCCGTAGTCTCCAGGAAGGCCAGCGCGTGAAGTTCGAAGTGACCCAGGGCCCGAAGGGTGCCCAGGCGTCGGGCGTCGAAGTCGCCGCTTAATCGCCGGCGCATCGCCGAAAAAAGACCCCGCCGGTGACGGCGGGGTTTTTTTCGCCGGGCTGTCGTGGGAGCCCGCTTGCGGGCGAAGGGTGCTCGCGACGACACATCGGCATGGCAGGTTTCCACCTGTGCACAGGCACGCGGCCGGCTTCGCCGCCGCCCGCGGCCCCGCACGCTCGCACGCATGCATCGCACCGCCGGCTCGTCCCTCATCGAAGCCCTCTTCGCGCTCGCCGTCTTCGCGATCGGCGCGGCGGCCAACGCGACCTGGATGGCGCACGCGCTGGCGACACATGCGCGCGCATCCCGGCTCGTCGCCGCCGCGTCGATCGCATCCGGACTCGAGGCACGGATGCGCGTCAACGGCGGGGCGGCATGGGCCGGCGAGTATGCGCGTCTCGCGAAGCCAACCATCGACTGCCGCACCGGATGCGACGGCGCGCAGCTCGCGGCCGGCGACATCGCCGCCTTCCGCGCCGCGCTGCGCGACCGCCTCGGGCCCGCCGCGTCGGGCGATGTGTCGTGCGACCGTTCGGCATGCACGATTCGCATCGCGTGGCAGCGCGACGAGTTGCTCGCCTGGCCCGTCGTTCCATGACGCGCGCCGCACGGGGCAGCACGCTGATCGAACTGCTCGTCGGGCTTGCCGTCGCCACGCTCGTCGCGGCCATCGCCATGACGTCCCTGTCGTTGGCCGGCGTCACGGCGGCGCGCAGGCTCGCGACGGCACGCGCGGACGACGCGGCATGGCTGGCTCTCGCGGCGATCGCCCGGGACCTCCGGTCGTCGGACACGTGGCGCGGTTGCGTGGGTTCGATCGCCTGCGCCGGGCACGAGGGCCACGAGGGGCCCGCGGCCCTCGTGCTGACGGTGGACGGCAGGCAGGTCGCCTGGTTCACGGAGCGCGGGCTGATGCGTTGCGAGCTTACCTGCGAGACCTACCTCGACGGCATCGCGCGCGTCGCCTTCCGGGCCGACGTGCCCGGCCCGAACGGATCGATCCGGCGCGTGCCGCTCGCGGAAGGACACGGCGACGACGCACTGGCGATCGGCGTCGCGCTGTGGACGATCGATGGCCGTCGTTTCGAACGCACCGTGTGGCGCCCGCGTGCGCGCTGAGCGCGGCGCCATCCTCGTCGTCGTGCTGGCGATCCTCGCCATGCTCTCGATCGTCGCCGCGGCGCTGGCCGAATCGGCGCGGGCACGCCTGCTCGCCGCGCATGCGTTCGTTCGTGCCGAGCGCTGCGCGGCTGGCCGTCCGGGCGACGGGCATGCGACCATCGGGAACGACGCGACAGGCGCGTCGTCGATTGAGGGTACCCATGGATCGCAGACGTTTCCTCCAGGGGGCGACCATCGCCTCCGGCATGGCGCTGACCGCGCAGGGCATCGCCAGGGGCGCGGCGCCGGTTGCGACGGTTAGCGGCGGCATGCTTCCGCGCGTGTGTTCGACGTGGGACTTCGGCGTCGCCGCCAACCAGGCGGCGTGGAAGGTGCTCTCGACGGGCGGCCGTTCGCTCGACGCGGTGGAGCAGGGCGTGCGCGTGCCCGAGGCCGACCTCCGCAACCACAGCGTGGGCAAGGGCGGCTATCCCGACCGCGACGGCAAGGTCACCCTCGACGCCAGCATCATGGACGAGCACGGCAATTGCGGGGCCGTCGCGGCGATGGAGCACATCGCCCATCCGATCTCGGTGGCGCGCCGCGTGATGGAGCGCACGCCGCACGTGCTGCTGGCGGGCGACGGCGCCCTGCAGTTCGCGCTCGAGCAGGGGTTCCCGCGCGAGGAGCTGCTGACGCCGGATTCGGAGAAGGCCTGGCACGAGTGGCTGAAGACGGCGAAGTACAAGCCGGTCGCCAACAGCGAAGTGAAGACGTACAACGCGGGCCCCGGTGGCACGCCCGGCGACGCGAGCAATCACGACACCATCGGCATGATCGCCATCGACGCGAAGGGCAACCTGTCCGGCGCCTGCACGACCAGCGGCATGGCATGGAAGCTCCACGGCCGCGTCGGCGACAGCCCGATCATCGGCGCCGGCCTCTACGTCGACAACGAGGTCGGTGGCGCCACGTCGACGGGGGTGGGCGAGGAAGTGATCCGCAACGTCGGCAGCTTCCTCGTCGTGGAACTGATGCGTCAGGGCCGGTCGCCGGAAGACGCCTGCCGCGAAGCGGTGGAGCGCATCCTGCGCCGCAAGCCGGATGCGAAGGACCTCCAGGTCGGCTTCCTCGCGATGGACAAGAAGGGCAATGTCGGCGCGTGGGCCATCCAGAAGGGATTCTCGTACGCGGTGTGCGACGCGAGCCGGCAGGACACGCTCATCCCCGGCAAGAGCACCTACTGACGATGGCGCTGCTCGAGGTCGCGGCCAACTCGGTGGCTTCCGCGTTCGCCGCGCAGGAGGGCGGGGCGGGACGCGTGGAGCTCTGCGCGAGCCTGGACGAGGGCGGCGTGACGCCGTCGCACGGCACGATCGCGCTGGCTCGCGAAGGGCTGGACATTCCGTTGTACGTGCTCGTCCGGCCGCGCGCGGGCGACTTCGTCTACGAGAACGCCGAGGTGGAGGCGATGCTCGACGACATCGCGCACTGCCGTGCACTCGGATGCGATGGCGTGGTCATCGGTGCGCTCACCGCCGACGGCGAGGTCGACGCGGATACCTGCGCGTTGTTCGTGCGCGCAGCCGAAGGGATGGGCGTCACGTTCCATCGCGCGTTCGATCTGATCGCGGACAAGCGCGCCGCGCTCGAGACCATCGTCGGGCTGGGTTTCGAACGCGTGCTCACGTCGGGCGGGATGGCGACCGCGGTCGCGGGCGCGTCGACGATCGCGCAGCTCGTGTCGCAGGCGGGCGACCGCCTCGTCGTGATGCCCGGTGCCGGCATCGAGCCCGGCAACGTCGCGGATCTTCGCGACGCTACCGGCGCGCGGGAATTCCACGCGTCGGCGAAGCGACGCCTGCCCTCGGCGATGCGGCGCGTGGCGGGCGACGCGCTCGGCATGGGCGCAGGCGAAACCCGCACGGACGTCGCGACGGTGCGCGCGCTGGTCGCTGCGCTCGCCGAAAGGCCCGCCCGATAGCTGTTGGAGCGCACCTGGGCGCGATGGGTGCTTGCCGCAAGCACCCATCGCGCCCAGGTGCGCTCCAACAACGGTCGCGTCAGGAGCGGTCGAGCGGCGTGGTCAGCTTCAGCCCGGTGTTGACCAGGAAGAGCGAGCCGTCCGGCACCGCGTCGCTCGCGGCGGGGGATGCCTCGGCCCAGGGTGCTTGCTCCTTCGGGCCAGGTACATAGGCCTGCCAGGTGCCGTATCGATCGGAATTCGCCGGGTCGCGGTTGATGCGGAAGGTCACCGGCACACGGACGATGTAGAACGGATCGTTCGCATGCGGCCCCTTCGTCGGCGGCTGGAAGGTCCACGTCTTCGCGGCCTGCACGGCCGGATTGGCGAGCGCCTTGCGCCAGACGCGCAGCTCCGAATCCGATCCGACCACGCCCATGTTCACCTGCTCGGCGAAGGCATCGGTGACCTTGCCGTCATGGTCGACGCGCAGCAGGAGGTATACCGTGCCTTGCACGCGTGCCGCGGCGGCGGCCGAGGGGTACGACGGCGGATGCCGGTCGAGGTAGGTGATCTCCTCGCCGCCCTTGCCGTCGTCGCCGAAGCTGGCGCCCACGATGTGCGCGGTGAATTCCTTCTTCGTCGGATCGTCGCGACGCGCCACGATGCGCAGTGCCATGTGCGCCTTCGCGCTCACGGCCTGCCCGTCGCGCAGCACGGGCTCGAAGCGCCATGCCGTCGTGGCCGACCGGACGAGTTCCACGATCTCGGGCGGGATCTTGTCCTGCTTGTCGAGTTCGTAACCGGTGACGTTCCCGTCGGGTGCCACCACGATCGAGCCCGTGACAAGCATGCTCGCCTCGATCCTCTGCCTCACCGCGAGCGGGCCGGCGGCGAACGCCGCACTGGCCATCGCGGCCGCGAATACCCCCACCAACAGACGCTTCATGCGATCCCTCCTTGTCGTGGGCGCGATTATGCCAGCCTCCGACGAAGGCAACAGGCTCAGCGCATCGGGACGAGCCCTGCCGGCGTCGCGGCGACGATGCGGCGGCCGGGCTCGACGCGCACGTCGTGCAGTCCCGTCAGCGTGCCGAAGGCGGGCAGCATGCCGACGTCGCGGTCGAAGACGAAGGCGGGCAGGCGATGCTTGCGCCAGCCGTCGCGGACGGCCACCCCGGGATGGACGTGGCCGGCGAGCGTGTAGCCGCCGTCGTGCCGTTCGGGATGGTGCGCGAGGACGAACGGGGCGACGTCGAGGTGTCCCGGGCGCACGTCGATGCCGAGGGATGCCACGTCGAAGTGACGATCGTGGTTGCCGGCGATCAGCAGCATGTCGGTGGCACGGTGACGGCGGCGCCAGGCCCGCACGTCGTCGACCCACGCGCTGCGTTCGGTCGCGTTGCCGTGGACAAGGTCGCCGAGTACCGCGAGCGTCGCGGGAGCGAATGTTTCGATCAGCCCGTCGAGGCGCGCGAGATCGTCCTCGGTATCGCCGCTGGGCACCGCGATGCCCGCGCGGCGGAACACCGCGCCCTTGCCGAAATGGACGTCCGCCACCATCAGCATGCGACGGGCGGGCCAGTAGAGCGCCCGGTGCGCATGCAGCGTCAGCCGCTCGCCGGCGACCTCGATGTCGTGCGTCATCATGCGTCCGCCCCTGCTTCCAGCGAGGCGAGCATCCGCTCGACGCGCGTCTTCCAGTCGTCCGCCGCGATGCCGCCGCGCAGGCGTTCCACCCATAGCGGAAACGCGAGGGGACTCAGCCGCTTCGTCTCGTGCCAGACGAGCCGCGAGCGGGCGACGCGGAGCAGGCAGGCGCGGAGGCGCGAGTAGTCGAGCTGCTGGTCGAGCACCTCGCGCTCGGCCTGCCAGAGCAACGGATGGGCGGGGTCGTGGCGGCGCAACACGTCGAACAGCAACCCGCTCGACGCCTGCAACTGGCGTAGCGTCTTGCCCTGCGCCGGATAGCCGTTGAACACGAGACCGGCCACGCGGGCGATCTCGCGGAACTGGCGCCGGGCGAGCTCGGAAAGATTGATGCTGGCGCGGATGTCGGTACGCAGGCCCCACGGATGCAGCAGCCGGCGCATCGTCTCCGCGTCGAGGGCCGGCATGCGCGCGGCGGTGATCGTCAGGCCGTAGTCGTTGACGGCGTAGCCGTAATCGCCCGGACGCATCTGCGCGAGGCGATAGGCGAGCACGGCCGCGAGTCCCTCGTGCGCCAGGCGTCCCGCGAACGGAAACACGAACAGGTAATCGCCTTCGCGGGTGCGCGTCGCCTCGCACAGCGTTTCGTCGATGGCCGGGATCGACGACTGGTTGTCCTGGACGGCGAGCAGCGGACGCAGCGCGCGCATCTCCGCCGTCCCGCCGCTGCCGCCGGCGAGGGTGAGGCGAAGCTCGTCGGAGAGTTCACCGGAGAGCGGCATGCGTCCCCCCATCCAGCGCGGCACGCCACCGCGGCGATGCGTCGACGCTCGCACGTACGCCGTCATGTCGCGGACGCGGACCAGTTCCAGATGCCGTCCGGCGAACAGGAACTTGTCGCCCGGCCGCAGGCGGGACACGAAGCTCTCCTCCACGCTGCCTAGGCGCGCGCCCTTCATGTAGCGCACCTGCAGCGTGCCGTCCGAGGTGATCGTGCCGATCGACAGGCGATGCATGCGCGCGATGCGTCCGCTGTCGACGTGATAGCGGCCGTCGGTCTGCACCAGTTTCTGGTATTCCGGATAGCTGGCGAGTGCGGAGCCGCCCGTCTGCAGGTAGGCGAGCACGGCGTCGAACTGTTCGCGCGGCAGGTTGGCATAGGCGAGCGACGACGTGATTTCGGCGTACGCGGCGTCGGCGTCGAACCCGCCGCCGAGCGCCATCGTCAGCAGGTGCTGGGCGAGGACGTCGAGGCAGCCACGCATCGGCCGCCGCGGTTCGAGGTGACCGGTCTCGAGCGCATGCCGCGCGGCAGCTATCTCGGCCAGTTCGAGCAGATGGGTGGGCACGCAGAGGATGCGCGACGGCATGCCGGGCTGGTGGCCGCTACGGCCCGCGCGCTGAAGGAGGCGGGCGACGCTCTTCGGACTGCCGATCTGCACGACGCGTTCCACGCTCGCGAAGTCCACGCCGAGATCGAGGCTCGACGTGGCGACGACGCAGCGTAGTGCGCCGACGCGCAGCGCTTCCTCCGTCGCGAAGCGCAGCTTCGGATCGATGGAACCATGATGCAGGGCGAGCGTCTCCGGCGCCTCCGGCCAGACCGACGACAACGCCTCGTGCCAGAGTTCCGCCTGCGAGCGGGTATTCGCGAACACCAGGCTCGTGCGCGCGCCGAGCACGGCATCGAGCACCCGTGGCAGTTGCGACAGGCCCAGGTGTCCCGCCCAGGGGAAGCGCTCGCCGGCCTCCGGCAGGGCGGTTTCGATGATCGTCTTCTTCTTCGTGGCGGCACCGATGAGCACGCCGTCGCCCGCCAGCGCGTGCAGCGCCTCGTCGAGATTGCCGAGCGTGGCGGACAGGCCCCAGGTGCGTAGTTCGGGGAGCCAGTGGCGAAGACGCGCGAGGCCGAGCTGGAGGAGGGTGCCGCGCTTGTTGCCGATGAGCTCGTGCCATTCGTCGACGACGATCCCGCGCAGGCGCGCGAAGCGCTCGCGGGCGTCCGGATAGCTGAGCAGCAGCGCGAGGCTTTCCGGTGTGGTGACGAGCAGTTCGCACGCGCCGCGGCGCAGCTTCGCGCGCTCCGCGCTGCCACTGTCGCCGGTACGCCGCAGCACGCGCCACGGCAACTCCATCGCCTCCACCGCGGCGGCGAGGTGTTGCGCGGTATCGGTGGCCAGCGAGCGCAACGGCGTGATCCACAGCAGCTGCAGCCCCGCCTGCGGGCTGAGCACGGCGTCGATCAACGGCCCGCCCGCCGCCGCGAGCGTCTTTCCGGTGCCGGTCGGCGCATGGATGAGCCCGTTCCGGCCGTCCCGCCACGCGCGCCACGCCGCGCGCTGGAACGGCGCGGGACGTCGCTCCTGCGTCGCGAACCACGCGACGAGGCGCGCCTCAGCCCGACGCCAGGCGGCGGAGGTCATCGAGCTTGTCGGCATCGCGGATCGCGAGGTCGGTGCGCCAGCGGAGGATGCGCGGGAATCGCACGGCCACGCCGGCCTTGTGACGGCCGGAGGCCTGGATGGCTTCGAACGCGAGTTCGAATACGTGGGTCGCCTCGACCGAGCGCACGGGACCGAAGCGGTCGATCGTGTGGGCACGGATCCAGCGGTCGAGACGGCCGATCTCGGCATCGTCCAGGCCCGAATAGGCCTTGGCGACGGGAACCAGCGCGTCGCCGTCCCACACGCCGAAGGTGTAATCGGTGAAGAGTCCCGAACGCCGGCCGTGGCCGGGCTGCGCGTAGAGCAGCACTGCGTCGATCGTGTACGGGTCGACCTTCCACTTCCACCAGTCGCCGCGCTTGCGACCGACGCGGTAAGGGGAGTCGAGGCGCTTGAGCATCAGGCCCTCGGTGCGGCGCTCCCGCGATTCGGCGCGAACGGCGGCCAGCGCCTCCCAGTCCGGCGCGTCGACCGCGGGGGAAAGCATCAGCGTCGGGCCGCGGTCCTCGATCAGCGCGGCGAGCAACGCCCGGCGCTCGGCGAGGGGGCGCTCGCGCAGATCGTCGCCGCCGAGCTCGAGCAGGTCGTAGGCCATGAGGCGCACGGGGGTGTCGGCCAGGAGCTTCGCGCCGGGCTTGAGCTTGCCGATGCGTTTCTGCAGGGCGGCGAAAGGCAATGGATGCGCCTCGTCGAGCGTCCAGGCGAGGATCTCGCCGTCGAGCACGCATCCCACGGGGAGATCGGCCGCCGCGAGTTCGATCTCCGGGAAACGGCCATCGAGTCGTTCTTCGCCGCGCGACCAGATGAGGGCATGATCGTCCCGGCGCATCAGCTGCGCGCGGATGCCATCCCACTTCCATTCCGCGAGCCAGTCGCCGACCTCGCCGAGCGACGCGACGTCCTGTTCCAGCGGCGACGCGAGGAAGAACGGGTAGGGGCGTTCGCCGGCATGTTCGTCCGCGCGCTCGGGACCGGCCAGCGCGACGAAGGCTTCCGCGCCCGGCTTCCACGTGCCGCTGAGCCGGTGGGCGATCAGATCCGTCGGCAGGTCGGCCCATTGCGCGAGCGCCTGCACGACGAGGCGATGCGACACGCCGACACGCAACGAACCGGTGAGCAGCTTGTTGACGAGGAAGACCTGCTCGCGCGGCAGGCCGCGCCACCATTCGCGCAACAGCTCGATGCGTTCGGGCGATTCCAGGCGCCCGAGGGACGGCAGGCGCGCCTCCATCCACACATGGAGCGGCGTGTCTTCGTGCGCCTGCTCGTCGCGGGGAAGCATGAGCGCGATCGTCTCGGCGAGGTCGCCCACGTGCTGGTAGCAGTCGTCGATCAGCCAGTCGGCGTAGCCGGTCTCGCGAGCGAGGGCCGTGCGCAGTTCGGTGGACGACGCGGTGCGTTTCAGCTTGCCGCCGCCGAGTACGTACACCGCCCACGCCGCGTCCTGCGCGGGCGCCTCGGCGAAATACGCCGCCATGGCGTCACGCTTGGCCGACGTCGACGACGTGCGGTCGAGGATCTCGAACAACGCGGCGAAGCGGCGCATCAGTCGCCTTCCTCTCTGCTGCGCAGATCGGGCATCGTGCCGCCGAGCGAACGCAGCGGAAACGCCTCATGGCCGGTATCGCGCAGATGGCGGATGAGCGCCTCGCCGTCGCCGTGCGTGACGTAGATGCGCTTCGCGCCGCAATCGTCGACGCTGCGCAGCAGGCCTGGCCAGTCAGCGTGGTCGGAGACCACGAAGCCGCGGTCGTACCCGCGCCGCCGCCGCGCGCCGCGCACCTGCATCCATCCCGACGCGAAACCGGTGGAGGCCTTGCCGAAGCGTCGCATCCAGGTCGAACCCGCGGCCGACGGTGGCGCCATGATGAGCTCGCCCGCGAAATCCTTGCCGCGCGCCGATTCGCTCACGGGAACCGTCGGCAGCATGCGCACGCCGGCCTCGCGATAGGCTTCGACGAGCCGCAGCATCGCCCCGTGCAGGTGGACCGTGCGGTCGGTGCGCGCCGCCATCTCGGCCAGCACGCGTTGCGCCTTGCCGAGCGCGTAGCAGAACAGCACCGCGGCCACGCCGCGCTCGCGGCACTCGTCGAGCCAGCCGAGGATGTCGCTGACGACGTCGTGCATGGGTGGCCAGCGATAGATGGGCAGGCCGAACGTCGATTCGGTGACGAAGATGTCGCACGGCACCGGCTCGAACGGCTCGCAGGTCGGATCCGGATCGCGCTTGTAGTCGCCGGAGACCACGGCGACCTTGCCGCGGCCTTCGATGCGCACCTGCGCCGCGCCGAGGATGTGTCCGGACGGATGCAGCGAGATCGTCGTGTCGCCCAGGGTGAAACGTTCGGACCAGTCGTGTTCGTGGATGACCGAGCCGGCGCCGAGGCGTTCGCGCATCAGCGCGCCACCGGCGCGCGCGACGTGGTAGAGCGCGCTGCCGGATCGCGCGTGATCGCCGTGCGCATGCGTGACGACCGCACGCGCCACGGGTTGCATGGGATCGATGAAGAAGTCGCCCGCGGGGCAGTACAGCCCTTCGGAACGGGGTAGCAGCAGGTCGCTGTCCATGCCCGCGAAGGTAGGGGCGGGATCGTCAACGGGGCGAAAAGATGCCCCGCCTCAGGCCACGAACTGCAGCCGCGCGAGCTCCGCGTACAGGCCGCCTTCGGCCAGGAGGCTTTCGTGCGTGCCTTGCGCCACGATCCGGCCGTGCTCCATGACCACGATGCGATCGGCGCGCTGGACGGTGGCCAGGCGATGGGCGATCACGAGCGTCGTGCGCCCTTTCTCCAGCCGTTCCAGCGCGTGCTGGATCGCGGCTTCGGACTGGGCGTCCAGTGCCGAGGTGGCTTCGTCGAGCAGGAGCAGGGGAGCGTCGCGCAGGATGGCCCGCGCGATGGCGATGCGCTGCTTCTGGCCGCCGGACAGCCGCACGCCACGCTCGCCGAGCGCGGCCTCGTAGCCTTCGGGCAGCGCGGCGATGAAGCCGTCGGCCTCCGCGAGCCGGGCGGCTTCGCGTACCTCGTCGTCCGTGGCGTCGGCGCGGCCGAAGCGGATGTTGTCGGCCGCCGTGCCGCCGAAGATCACGGTTTCCTGCGGCACGAGCGCGATCGCGCCACGCAGTTCGGGCAGGGCGAGCGCGCGAAGGTCCACGCCGTCGAACCGGATCGCCCCGGAACGCGGATCGTGGAAACGCAGCAACAGGCTGAACACGGTGCTCTTGCCCGCGCCCGACGGACCGACCAGCGCGACGGTTTCCCCCGGCGCGATGTCGAGATCGAAGTCGACGAGCGCGGGAACGTCGGGACGCGACGGGTAGCGGAATTCCACATGATCGAAACGCAGGGCGCCCGTGACCGGACGCGGGAGCGGTTCCGGCGCCTCGGGCGTGCGGATCGCCGGCTGCTCGGCGAACAGCTCACCGATGCGCTCCATCGCGCCGGCGGCGCGCAACACGTCGCCCCAGACCTCGGACAGGCCGGCCACCGAGCCCGCCGCGAAGATCGCGTAGAGCACGAACTGGCTCAGCACGCCGGGCGCGAGATCGCCCGCGATAACGTCGCGCGCACCGGCCCAGAGCACGAGCGTGATGGCGCCGAAGATCAGGACGATGACCGCGGCGGTCAGCAGCGAACGCATGCCGATGCGACGGCGCGCGGTGGCGAGCGCGAGGGCGATGGCGCCGGCGTACCGACGGCTTTCGATCGGCTCGCGCGCATACGCCTTGACCGCCTGCGCGGCGTTGAGCGTTTCGTTGGCGACGGCGGCGGCATCGGCGATGCGGTCCTGGCTGTGCCGCGAGAGCTTCTGCACGCGGCGGCCGAAGACAAGGATCGGCAGCATCACGGCGGGGATCACGAGCGCGGTCAGACCGGCGAGGCGCGGGCTCGTCCAGGCCATCGCGACGGCGGCGCCGATCAGCATGACCGCGCTGCGCAGCGCGACGGAAATGCCGGAGCCGACGAGGGTCTGCACCACTTCCGTATCGGTGCCGAGTCGCGAGGTCAGCTCGCCGACACGCGTGCTTTCGTAGAACCCCACGTCGAGGTCGATCACGTGCGAATACAGCGCCGTGCGCAGCGACGCGAGCGAACGTTCGCCAAGCAGGGCGATGCAGTAATAGCGGGCGGCGGTCGCGAGCGCGAGGACGACCGCGACGCCGAACAACCCGAGGAACGTGCCGTTGATCGTCGCCAGATCCGAGGCGAGGAAGCCATGGTCGATGATGTGCCGCACGGCCACCGGCAGCAGCAGCGAGGCGCCCGAGGAGAGGCCGAGGAAGACGAGCCAGCCGATCGCCAGGCCCTTGTGCGGCTTGAGGAAGGGCCAGAGGTTGCGGAGCGCCCCGATCCTGCGTGAAGTCTCCCTGCGCTCTTGCGTCATGCCTGCCTTGCCCTTGTGCGGATTTCTGCACGGATGGGGTCCGCGAGGTCGTTATTCAACACGAGCCCCGAGTTCAGGCATCGAGGCGGCGGGGAACGACGCGACCCCGCGTCAGGTCGCGAACCCGGTCGGCGATCGCGTCGAGCCGATCGTGCGGGGCCCGCGCGATCAGCGTGACGCCGTCGGCATGGAAGGTCTCCTCCTCGATCGTCGCCTCCATCTCCCGCAGGCGCGCGGCGATCTGCGCCAGTTCGCCGAAGTCGCAGCGCAGCGACAGGCGGCCCGTCGCGACGATCGGGACGCGGGGTGCGAGTCGCAGGCACTCGGCGGCGGAACCACCGTACGCGCGCGCGAGGCCGCCCGCGCCGAGTTTGATGCCGCCGTACCAGCGTGTGACCACCACCGCGACGCGGTCGCACCCCTGACCGTCGATCGCCTGCAGGATCGGCCGGCCCGCGGTGCCGCCTGGCTCGCCGTCGTCGTTGAAGCGATAGGCGTCGCCGATGCGGTACGCCCAGCAGTTATGCGTCGCCGCCGGATCGCCCGCCGCCGCGAACCATTCGAGCGCTTCGGCCGGCGTCGCGACGGGCGACGCCTGGGCGACGAAGCGGCTCTTCCGGATGTCCTCCTCGTGACGCCATGCGGCCACGAGCGTTTCCAGTGGCCGACTCAAGGCGTCAGGTCGCGCAGGTCCTGGGGCAGCTCGTAGCGCGGGTAGCGCTCGCGCAGTTCGCGAAGCCGCCGCAGGGCCTCGTCGCGCTGCCCTCGGCCCAGCAGTCGACGGATCTCGCCGACGCGATCGTCCGGGCCGAGTGCCGGATTCGCCGCGAAGCCCTGTGCCGCGGCGGGGGCGGGCGCGCGTATCGCCTGCACACGAAGCCGGGGCGGTTCGTCGGCGATGTCCGCGGGTGGCGACGGCGGAGGCGGCGGAGCGGGTGGCGCCGGGGCGACCGGCGGTGCCGGAGGCGCCATGGGTGCGGCCGGCACGGGCGCGGCCATCGGCGCCGCCGACATGTGCTTCATGGGCCGTCGCGCCGTCGCGTCGGCAGCCTTGCTTCGTGCGGCCGGCGACGATGCCGGTGTCGCGGCGGGTGCCTCGGCGTTCGCTGGGCTGGCCGCTTCCGGCACGGCGATCGGCACCTGCTCGCGCACGATGGCGGCCGGTGCCGACGAGGCCGCCGGCGGGTGCGCGTCGCGCAGTTGCCAGGCGAGGCCCGCCGCCAGCACGAGCACCGCCGCCGAGCCGAGGGCGACGGGCCAACGCGAACGCAGGCGAGGCGTCGGGTAGCTCGTCGCGGCGTGGCGGACCCGCGCGTCGAGCGCGGCGTCCGGCTCCGCCTTCGGCAGGCGCGCGTACATCGCCGCGAGCTCGCGCTCGTCGGGCAGGTCGTCGTCGTTCGGCGGAGGCGTGTTCGGGTTCATGGCTGTGCCGTCATCTGTTCACGGACCCGGGCCATCGCATAGCGCAGGCGCGATTTCGCCGTTTCCTTACCCACGCCCGTGATGCTGGCGATGTCCTCGATGGACAGTTCGTTCTCCATGCGCAGGACGAAGGTCGTGCGCTGATCGTCGGGCAGGCTTTCGATCGCCTGCTGCATGCGCCGCCGTAGCTCGAAGTCGGAAAGGGCGTGCTCGGGCTGCTCCCGTTCGGGCGCGGCTTGCGCGGCGAAGACCACTTCGGCCTCCTCGGCGCCCGCCTGCGGGCGCCGCTTCCGGAAGGTGTCGATCGCGAGGTTGTGGGCGATCTGCAGGAGCCACGTGGTGAACCTCGCCTCGGGCCGGTAGCGCGCGCGTGCCGCCACCACGCGACTCCAGGTTTCCTGGAACAGCTCGTCCGCCGTGCCGCGGTCCTTCACCGTGCGCAGCAGGAAACGGTAGAGCGGCCCCTTGTGACGCGCATAGAGCTCGTCGAAGGCGGCCGCGCTCCCGCTCGCCCAGGCGAGCATCAGTACGCCATCGTCGGCCGAACGTGCATCCATGGCGCGGAAGGTTACGGCATCGCCCCCGCCATTTCGACCAGGTGCACGAATTGCGCGCGATAGCCGTGCTCGTCCGTGCCGCGTGCGCCGCGTGCCAGATCGGCGACGTTGTCGTAGCCGAAGCCGTCGCTGTACTTGCCACCGCGCAGGTGGTCCGCGAAGGCCGCCACCGCCGCGGCGAAGCGCAGGCGTTCGCTCGGCGCGGCCGCCGCGTCGGCGGACAGCGGCCGTTCGATCAGGCGGCTCGGGCCGCCGTCGGGCGACTTGTAGCGCAGTCGCAGGAAGCCCAGTTCGCCCGACGGCCGCGACGCTTCGACGGCGCGCGGCGCATCCGCGGCGTAACGCAGCGGATCGACGTGCGCTCCCTTGGACCCCCGCAGCGTGATTTCGTAGAGCGCCGTGACGTTGGCGCCCGCGCCGATGTCGCCGGCGTCCACGGCGTCGTTGTTGAAGTCCTCGCGCGCGAGCGCGCGCTTTTCGTAGCCGATGAGGCGGTACTCGGTCACGACCGCCGGATTGAACTCCACCTGCACCTTCACGTCCTTCGCGATGGTCATCAATGTCGCGGACATCTCGTCGACGAGCACGCGGCGGCCTTCCTCGAGGCTGTCGATGTAGTGGTGACTGCCGTTGCCGGCGTCGGCGAGCGTGACCGCCATCGCGTCGTTGTAGTTGCCCTCGCCGAAGCCGAGCGTGGTCAGGGCGACCCCGCCGCGGCGCTTCTGCGCGATACGATCTTTCAGCGCCTCGATGCCCGTCGTGCCGACGTTGAAGTCGCCGTCGGTGGCGAGGATGACGCGGTTCACGCCGTGCGGTATGAACCCTTTC
Organism: Luteibacter sp. 3190; assembly: GCF_031456385.1. NCBI lineage: Bacteria > Pseudomonadati > Pseudomonadota > Gammaproteobacteria > Lysobacterales > Rhodanobacteraceae > Luteibacter > Luteibacter sp. 3190. Next base: position 795,070 of record NZ_JAVDUO010000001.1, read on the forward strand.
GCCGCCTGCGCGTAGGCGAGGTCGATGCCCGCCGCGCCGTTGGTCGAGCCGCCGGCGCCGAGCGCGTCGATCGCCGCGAGGATCGTCGCATGACGATCGCCGGGCGTGGACGGCAGGGCGACGCAGGTCGCGCCGGCGTACGTGACCAGCGAGATCCGGTCCCGTGCGCGCAGCTTCGGCACGATCTGTTTCAGCGACGCCTTGAGCAACGGCAGCTTGTCGGGCGAATCCATCGAGCCGGAGACGTCGACGAGGAAGACGAGGTTGCTCGCCGGGATATCCGCCGCGGGCACGTCGTAGCCCTGCACGCCCACCAGCAGCAACTGGCGTTCCGCGTTCCACGGGGCCGGGGCGAGGTCGGTCGTCACCGAGAATGGCTGCTCGCGCGACGCGGGCTTCCCGTACCCGTAGTCGAAGTAGTTGATGAACTCCTCGCTACGCACCGCATCCGCGGGCGGCAGTCGCCCTTCGGAGAGCATGTGCCGCACGTTGGTGTACGAGCCCGTGTCCACGTCGAGGCCGAAGGTCGAGACCGGATCGGTGGCCGCGAGGTGCACGGCGTTCTGCTCGCGATGCGTGTAGTTGTCGCGGTCCACCGGGGCGTAGGGCGCGGGCAGCGACATTTTCCCGCGCGTTGCCACGGGAGGCGAGGCCATGTCGCGAGACGCTGGCGCCGCCAGGGCCGCGACCATCGGAGCCTGCTCGACGATCGCCGCCGGCGGCGAGGGTGGCGGTGGCGGCGCGGCCAATGCGCGTATCGGCAGTGGATGCGGATGCGGGTAACGGCCGTCGGGCATGCAATCGACCGCCGCATCGGGTTCTCGCGGCGCGACGGCGCGTTGCGACGCGGTGGCGGGATCGGGCGCGGTCATGCCGGCGGCGGCGACCAGGCCGGCGAAGAGCAAGGGGAGGGTGACGCGGAGCGTGTTCATCGTGCATGACCTCGTGGGGGACATGACGGTGAAACGGAGCAGGGGACGAAACGGGGTTAACTCATGCGCCGGGTGTCGGCGCGGGCGGCGCCAAGCCGCGGGCCGTCGGGTGCGCCGACCCGGTTCCGACCCGACTGCTTGGCCCGGTACAGGGCCCGGTCCGCGGCATTGAGCAGGTCCAGGGGGCCGCCGTCGGAGCTTGGATGCGCCAGGCCGACCCCGATGCTGATCGTCAGGCGCTGGAATGGGCTCGCCGGGTGCGCGATCTGCAACGACTCGACGTGCGCGCGCAGCGACTCGGCCAGCGCGAGCGCCTCCCCGGGACGCGTCCCGGGCGCCACGACGGCGAACTCCTCGCCGCCGAAACGCGCGATGAAATCGCCGGCGCGCGTGCCATGCGCCAGCATGCCCGCGGCAAGGGCGCGCAGGCATTCGTCGCCGGCGAGGTGGCCGAAGCGGTCGTTGTATTCCTTGAAGAAGTCGACGTCGATCATGAGCAGCGCGATCGGCTCCTGCTGGCCCTGGCGGTGCCATTCGCGCAAGAGGCGCTCGTCGAGCGCCCGACGGTTGGCGAGCCCGGTGAGGCTGTCGACGAAGACGAGGCCCTGCAACTCGTCGCGACTGCGCGAAAGGCGGAATTCCTCCTCGACGAGGTCGACCTGGGCGAGCGTGCCGCGCAGGCCGATCCCGATCACCGCGGCGATCGCGCCGACGATGCCCAGCGTGGGATAGCCGGGGATCACCATCAGGCCGAAGCCGAGCACGCTCATGGCGAGGAACGTGGGGCTGGCGCTCTGCACGAAGCGCACGAGGTAGACGGGCGGGTGCCAGTGGCGTTGCGGCTGGCGCGTGACCGCGGCGATGAACAGCGCGAGGAAGGGCAGGTCGAGCAGGGCGTCGAAGGGCGATGTGCCGAACTCCGGATGACCGGCCAGCGCGACGTGGTGGTTGTAGACGTAACCGCAGATCGCATACGTCACGAAGAACGCCGTGACGCCGCGGAAGAAGAAGTGATCGTCCTTGCGATCGGTGGCGACGTATCGCAGCAGCGCCGCCATGGCGAGGCACGCGTTCTCGAAATCGAGCATGTAGGCGACGTCGGTCGCCTGTTGCGTGCCCATGGCCCCCTGCACGGAGACGATGGAGAACGTGCGCACGTAGAACAGCACGCCCAGGAGCGTCGCCAGGACGAGGTCGATCGACATCGCCCAGCGCTTTCGCGCGGCCACCGGCGCGGACGAAACGGAAACCAGCACCGGCAGCACGTACAGGATGTAGAAGAACATGCTGTCGCCGGGCGCGGGATTCGAGTTGTCCAGCACGTAGTTCTGTCGCGCCGACAACGCCATGCCGGTCATCCACAGCGCGAGGCTGGCCAGCAGCAGCCACCAGCGCCTGTCCCGTGGGGTGCCGGAGCGCGTCCAGGCGTACACGACGCTGCCCATCGCGAGGGCGGCGACGCCGAAGAAGAAGACATACGAAATCGCCATGCCGGGGAGGGGCACGGTGAGCAACGCCAACGCATGAGCCGCGACGAGAGCGACCGCGGCGACCCGGGCTTTCATGGCGAGCCTCCCGCCACCTGCAACCTGGTAGTCATATCGGCCGGCTCGTCGGGATGTTTAGGCACGCGGGCTCATCCGCCTCCCCCCGGAGGACGCAGCGCCATGGTAAAGGCGCGGGGTGGCCATGTGTGAAGAAGTCCGGCAAGCATGCCGCGGAAACGGCGAAAACCGTACAAGATCGCGATTCATGCGAATCGGTAATCTCACCTGTTCCGGGCAGTCGACTTGGATTCGCCGCCCATGGGTCGCAGGATGGGGAGACCCCCCTGAGGAAAGAGGAACGCGCCATGCCCGAACGTCCCCGCAGGATTCCCGGTCCCGATCATCCCATCACCGTCGAACCGGCCGGTGGCCGTGTCGTCGTCCGCTACGGTGACGAGGTGATCGTCGACTCCCGCGCCGCCCTCGTGTTGCAGGAGGCGAGCTATCGCCCCGTCTTCTACCTGCCGCGCGACGACGCGCGAATGGAGGCGCTGCGCCGCAGCGATACCCACACCTATTGCCCGTACAAGGGCGAGGCGTCGTATTTCAGCCTCCCGGGCGACGCGCCCGGCGCCACCGACGCCATCTGGACCTACGAGGCCCCCTACGACGCCGTGGCGCCGATCCGGGACCACCTCGCCTTCTACGCGGACCGCGTCAGCATCGAGCACACGCCGGACTGATGCCTCGCCGCACCACGGAGTTCCCCATGCACGCCATGTTCGACACCCCCGCGCCGCCCGGCGCCGCCGCCGCGCGGCCAGGACCCGCCGCCGCCTCGAGGGCCGACCGCTTCGACGCGGTCAGGGCCCGCACGCTCGCCCTCGTCGCCTCGCTGGGGGCGGAAGACATGGTGGTGCAGTCGATGCCCGATGCCAGTCCGGCGAAGTGGCACCTGGCGCACACGACGTGGTTCTTCGAAACCTTCCTGCTCGGTCCGAACCTTCCGGGTTACGGCGTCTTCGATCCGGACTTCGGCTACCTCTTCAACTCGTACTACGACGCGGTGGGCCCCCGCCACCCGCGGCCCATGCGCGGGCTGCTCACGCGTCCGGCGACGGAGCACGTGCTGGCGTATCGCGAGCATGTCGACGCCCACATGCGCGTGCTTCTGGCACAGGGCTTGTCCGCGGACCTCGCGGCGCTCTTCGAGCTGGGCCTCGCTCATGAGGAGCAGCATCAGGAGCTCCTGGTGATGGACGTGCAGCACCTGTTCGCGCAATCGCCACTGAAACCGGCGTTCGATCCGGCGTGGCCGGGGCTTCCCTCCGAGGGCGTCGCGGGGTTCCGCCCGGTCGGTGGAGGGCCGGTGCCGATCGGCGTGAAGAACGGGGCCTTCGCCTTCGACAACGAAGGTCCCGCGCATACGGTCTGGCTCGAGCCCTTCGAGATCGCCGATCGCCTCGTGACGAACGGTCAGTGGCTGGCCTTCATGGCGCAGGGCGGCTACCGGCGTCCGGAACTGTGGCTGTCCGATGGCTGGGCGCAATGCCAGGAGGAAGGCTGGGACGCGCCGCTCTACTGGCAGCACGACGGCACCGCCTGGTCGCACATGACCCCCGGCGGCTGGCGTCCGGTGGATCCGGATGCCCCCGTCATCCACATCAGCTATTACGAGGCCGACGCGTTCGCCCGCTGGGCCGCCGCGCGGCTGCCGACCGAAGCCGAATGGGAGCACGCCGTCCGCACGCGCGACGACCTGCGCCAGATCGACGACGTGGCCTGGCAGTGGACCGCGAGCGCGTACGCGCCGTACCCCGGCTTCAAACCTGCGGACGACGCCGTGGGCGAGTACAACGGCAAGTTCATGAGCGGCCAGATGGTGCTGCGGGGCGGCGGCTGCGTGACGCCGGCCGGCCACGCGCGTCCGACATACCGGAACTTCTACCGTCCGGCGCAGCGATGGATGTTCTCCGGCGTGCGGCTCGCACGCGACGGCGGCACCGCGCCGGACGGCGATCGCCTGGCCTTCCTGCGCGACACGCTCGCCGGTCTGTCCTCGGCGCCGAAGACGTTCTCGCCGAAATACTTCTACGACGCTACGGGCTCCGAACTCTTCGAAGCGATCTGTCGGACCGCCGAGTACTACCCGACGCGCACCGAGACCGCGCTCCTGCGCGACATCGCACCGGCGCTCGCGGCGTCGATCCCCGAAGACGCCGTATTGCTGGAACTGGGCAGCGGCGCGAGCGACAAGACGCGCATGCTGCTGGACGCCGCGCCCTGGATATCCGCTTACGTGCCGGTGGACATCAGCCCCGACGCGCTCGATGGCGCGGCGAAGCGTCTTCGCGCCGCGTATCCGTCGCTGACCGTGCATCCGCTGGTCGCCGATTTCACCCGCGACATCGAGGTTCCCAAGGCGTTCGCCGGCCGGCCCGTGGTCGCGTTCTTCCCGGGCTCGACGATCGGCAACTTCACGCACGACGAGGCGGCCGATCTGCTGCGCTCGGTGCGCGCACGGCTCGGTGAGGGGGCGCGGTTCATCGTCGGCGCGGACCAGGTCAAGGACATCGACGTGCTGCTGGCGGCGTACGACGATGCCGAAGGCGTCACCGCGGCGTTCAATCGCAACGTCCTCGTGCGGGTGAACCGCGAGCTTGGCGGCGACTTCGACGTCGACGCGTTCGAGCACCGTGCGCTGTGGAACGCGGAACGCGAACGCATCGAGATGCATCTCGTCAGCCGCGTCGACCAGCATGTGACGATCGCCGGGCGAACGTTCCCTCTCGCGGCGGGCGAATCCATCCACACCGAGAACTCGCACAAGTTCACGCCCGCCTCGTTCGCGCGGCTCGCGGCCCGTGGCGGGTGGCGCGTCGAGCGCGAGTGGATCTCGGCGGATCCGGCGTTCGGGGTCTATCTGCTGGAAGCGATCGACTGACTCGATGCCTTGTGGGAGCGGCCAGGGCCGCTCCCACAAGGCACGCGGCCAGCCCGTCTGGATCAGCGCACGTCGTCGACCGAGAGGAAACCGGCGTCGGAAACGCTGATCACCGCGCGGCGGTGATGCAGGAGGCGGGTGGCGTCTTCCGTCGTCGCTCCGATGGCGGCGGCGGTTTCCACCACGCCGACCGGCTTGTTGCCGCGGCGCTTCTGCTTGCCCGAGAACCGCGCCCGGTTGTAGTTCGACCAGCCGGTGAACACGACGGCACAGACGATCGCCACGATGAGGATGACGTTGATGTCGCCCCCGTCGCTGATCGGTGAGAGCACGTGCAGCTGCACGTAGGCGTTGCGCAGGCCGAAGGCCCAGGCGCCCAGCGTCACCAGCGGCAGCCAGAGGAACGCCCAGAAGAGCCACGCGACCACGGTGATGGCGGCGAAGACGGCTTTCTGCGCCTTCGACTGGCGCTCGGGCCGCTGGATGAGGATGGCTTCGGCTTTCATCGCAGGCCCCGGTCCGGGCTGACCCATACCGCACGCGTTCCCTTGCGCTTCATCAGCGCCTTGGGCATCGCGACGATCGAGGTCGCCGTGTTGAGTACCCAGTAGACCAGCGGGTACCAGATCATCCAGTAGTAGTTGCGCCCGATGCGCGTTTCGTAGCGGCGATCGACGAGCAGGCTGATGAGGAACTGCAGCAGGCAGATCGCGCCGAGCACCACGCCGTGCCACTGGGGAAGCAGCGTGTCGATGTACAGCGACGGCGGCAGGGGCATGAGCCGGCCCAGCACCCAGAGCGTCACGATGATCGCCATCGTGTACGACCACAGCAGGCTCATCACGTACTCGAACGCCACGGGCCACATGCGCCGCTGGCGCCACTTGAAGAGCTTCGTCGTGTAGCGCAACAGCACCTCCGAGCCACCCTGGGCCCAGCGAAGGCGCTGTTTCCACAGGCCACGGAGCGTCTCGGGCATCAGGATCCAGCACAGCGCGTTGGGCTCGTAGCGGATCTCCCAGTGGCGCATCTGCAGTCGCCAGCTCACGTCGATGTCTTCCGTGACCATGTCGGTATTCCAGTAGCCGACATCGTGCAACGCGCTCTTGCGGAAGCAGGCGATCACGCCCGAGACCGTGAAGATGCGGCCGTAGACGCGCTGCGCGCGCTTGATCAGGCCGATGATCGACGAGAACTCGCCGACCTGGAGCTTGCCCAGGAGCGTCGACCGGTTGCGGATGCGCGGGTTGCCCGTCACCGCGGCGACGCGCGGGCTCTCGAGCATGTGCATCATCATCCAGTGCGTGGCGTAGTCGTCGAGCAACGCGTCGCCGTCCACGCACACCAGGAAGTCGGCACGCGAGGCCAGCGCGGCGGCGCGCAGTCCCATGGCCTTGCCCTGGTTGCTGGACATGTGGATCACGCGCAGTGCCGGGTACTGCTCCATCAGCTGGTCGAGCTGTGCGCCCGTGTCGTCGGTGGAACCATCGTTGATCGCGATGATCTCGAAGTTCGGATACTGCTGCGAGGCGAGGTGCGCGATCGTCTCGCGCACCTGCTCGCCCTCGTTGTGGCAGGGCACGACGAGGCTGACCATCGGGTATTCGCCGAGCATCCGCGGACGCACGCGCGAGGGTTCCCGGCGCTCCCAGCGGATGAAGTAGATGACGCCGCCGCTCATCCAGATCAGCGACATCACCAGCGGGTAATAGAACGCGAACTCGAGCAACGCGTGGACAAGGCCGCCGTTCATCGCGCGGGCTCCGGGTAGGGATAGTCGGACGCCGAAATGGTCGGGCGTATGGCTTCGAGGCCAGGGTGGTCGCGAATGAAGTCGTCGGGGTAGTAGCCGATGTGGCGAGCCCCCTTCGCCTGAACGGCGCGCATGCGCTCGGCGAGCGTCGCGTCGGGGATCGGTTGCTTCGTGCGCCAGTCCTGCGTGGCGAATTCGAAGAGCGTGTGCTCCAGCGCGTCGGGCGTCGTGGCCACGGCGTCGACGAGCTTCCGATACCAGGCGAGCGTGTCGGCCTGCTTGTCCAGCTGCGGCATCGCCATCACCGCGGTCATGTCGTACGCCTTGTTGAACGCCGGCAGGCTCTGCGCGAACCAGGCCTCCGCCTTCGGCTGCACGATCGGACGGGTGAACATGTTGCGGGCGGTCAGCAACTGCGGACGCCACCGCTTCATCCGCGTGGCGAGTTCGAGCGTGAAGTCGATCAGCGCCTGCGTGTTCTGGGCGGGCGTGTTCTTCGCCCACGGGCCGAGGCGGTCCGTGTCGCGGATGTACGCGTCGTCGGAGAAGAGGACGCCGGCTTCGTCGGCATGCATGGCGAGGTCTTCGTAGACGTCGCCGATCATCGCGCGGACCTTCGGATCGTAAGGCGCGAGGCGGAAGTGGTCGCCGCCGGCCTTCGGCTCGCCGCCGAGCGACGGCAGGTCCCGGCCTTGCGGAAAGCGGAAGGCGAGCACCGGCATCCAGGCGTACACGCGTACGCCCGCACGGGTGCGCAGCTGCCACGAGACGCGCGAGAAGAGATCGGCCCGCACCGGCAGGTGGCGGTTCGGGAAGTACACGGCATCGGCCACGCCGTCGCCGTCCGGATCCGAGTACGCCTGCAGCCAGACCTGGCTGGGGTGGAGGCGCTTGATGCGGTCGAGCAGCTTGGACAGGTTGCGGTCCTGCTGCGCCGGGTCCGGGTCGTATACGTAGTCGAGGTCGATCTGGACCGCGCGCACCGGATCGATACGCGTGGAATGGCGCATCAGCCAGCCGAGGCGGTTCGCGGTGACGTTGTCGCTGACCAGGATGCGCGGGATCGTCTTGCCGGGAACGAGCGTGGGCAGTCTGTCGCCGAGGCTGAAGGTCACCGGCATGCCCACGTCGCGCGCGACATCGCGGCCGATTTGCGTGTACGCGCCGTACGGCCAGGCGACGGCGCGCGGCCGCACGCCCGTGTGCTTCTCGATTTCATCGGCGCTGCGGGAAAGATCGGCGCGGATGCGTGCCTTGTACTCGTCGACCGTCTCGTAACGCTGTTTCGTGGCGTCGTAGGCGAGCGCGGCGGCCGTCGGCAGAAGGTTGCCCTGCGGGTTCGCGTTCATGCCCTGGTGCATCTGCCACGAGTGCGAGGCGAACTCCACCAGCCCCGACTTCTGCATTTCCTCGACCTGTTCCCAGCTGAGGAAGCACGAGCGGTCGCAGTCGGCACCGTTGTACGGCATGCGCTGGCCGGCGGGCATGTCCATCCACGATCCGACCAGCGCCTGCACGGCGGGATAGTGGTAGGCGCGCAGCAGGGGATAGACGCGGGTGTAGAAGCTGACGAGGCCGTCGTCGAAGGTGAGCAGCACGGCGTCGCGCGGCAGCGGCGCGCCGCCGTTGGTCGCGTCGACGACCTGCTGGAGGCTGACGACGTTGTAACCGTTCGCCTTGAGCCAGTCGAAATGCGCGATGAGATGGTCGGTGCTCAGGGCATCCGGATCGCGATCGATGCCGGTACGCACGTCGTCGCGGACGTCGTGGTAGCCGAGCACGATCAGGGCCGGGCGCGCCGGCGCCTCCGGCGACGACTGCGCGAACGCGGGAAGCGCGAGCCCGAGGAGGGCAAGCAGGATCAACAGCGGGCGCATCGTACTCATTCTCCCCAGTGCAGCGTCAGGTCGAGGACGACACGGTGTTCGCGCCTGCCATCGTAAGGTTGGTTGTGCCAGCCCAGGCCCCAGCCGAGGCGGAAGCCGGGCGCGGTCTGGATGGTCTGGCCGTAGCGCACGGTCGCCATCCAGTCGGTGGCGAAGCCTTTCTCGGCGTACTGGCCGACGGCGACGTCGACGCGCTGGGTCACGTTGCGCTCGTAGAACTGGCCGAGCAGGTTCTCGAGGCGGCCGGTCAGCGCGTAGCTGTAGTCGCGGCGTGGATTGAAGTACGGGCGATCGGTGCGCGTGTTCATCGAGCCGCCCAGTTCCACGCCGCCGTCGATCGTGAGGTTGGGCACGGTATGCAGCCGCTGGATCACGTTGGCGAGCCAGCCGGTGCGCGTGTTGCCGTCGTTGAAGCGATCGCGCGACAGGCCGACGCGGGCCTGGGTCAGCTCGCTCGCGCGCCACGTCACCGCCGTGTCGAGCGTCTTCGCCGAGATGCCGTAGTACTGCGCGCGCAGCGGGGTGTCTTCGCCCGCCGTGCTGAAGTCGGCGGCCCAGGCCCAGTGATCGGTGATGGACCAGTCGAAGCCGGCTTCGAGCGCGGTCTTGCCGACGTAGCGGTCGGTGGCGGGCAGAGCCTGCACGTACGCTTCGAGTCCACGCGCGTAGCCACGGACGCCGAGGCCCACGCGACTGCGGCGGACGTCGCCTTCGGGAAGGTCGGCGGTCGAATAGCGACCGAGCGCGAGCACGCGCCAGTGATCGTCGATCAGCGGGCTGGCGATGGTGGCCTGCGTGGTGCCGTCGCGGTCGCCGAAATCCGGACTCGAGCCCTTGCCCTGCTCGGTGGCGAGGTCGAACTGCCAGCCGCGCTCGCGGTCCCACGCCTTCACGGCTCGGTCGACGCGGCCGTTGCGGTCGCCAAGGGTCTGCGCCATGGCGAGGTTCTCGTCGACGCCTTCGTAGTCGTTGAGCACGCGCGCCGCATCGGCCTCGCCGATGTACGCGCCGAGGTCGCGGCGATCCAGCGTCGCCGCGATGTTGAAATCGTCCTGCGCGCGGCGGGGCCAGCCGCGGGCGAGTTCCACCATGCCCAGCTCGCGGCGGATCTGCGCGTTCGCCGGCGCTTCGCGACGCATCGGCTCGAGGCGGGCATAGGCCTCCGCCGGCATGTCCACGTACTCGCGCAGCGTCGCCGCGTTGAGGTCGGCGTCGACCTTGCGCGGGTTCTGCAGGGGTAGCCGGATACCCGGGATACGCCTCCAGGTCGGTTCCCGGGCGGCCAGCTCGTCGATCGTCTGGATCGCCTTCCGTGTCTGGCCGGACTCGAGGTACGCGTACATGAGGCCGATGCGCGGCTCGCTCTCGGTCACGTCGTAGGGGCCCGGGTCCTTCGCGATGCTGTCTTCGTACAGGCGAGCGGCCTCGGCCGGGCGACGCCTGACCAGCAGCGCGTCGGCGACCGCGCGCTCGACGTACGGCGGAAGGGCGACGCCCTTCGCCTTCAGGGCATCGTAACGGGCGACGGCCTCCTCGGCCCTGCCGGCGCGGTCGAGCGCCACGAGCAGGTCGAATTCGGCGCGCTGCCGCAGGTCGGCCGGTAGCAGCGGATCGTCGACCAGCTGGCGCGCGTCGGCGACGGCGCGGTCCGCTTCCGCGTAAGGGTGCTTCGGATCGGCGGGTTCTCCCTCCGCCCAGCGGATCTCCTGGGCGACATGGTCGGCATCCAGGTGGAAGCGTTCCGCGACGCCAGGTGCCGGCCGGAGCGCGGAGGCCAGTTCCCCGGCGCGCGTCGAAGCGCCCAATTCCGTCAATAAAGTGACGTTGAGCGCCTGTGCCTCCGTATCGTCCGGCCAGCGGTCGAGCAGGGCCTGGCAATGGGCAAGGGCGTCGACGCGCCGCCCCGCATCGCGCTCCTGCCGGATCTGCGCCATCAGGGCGTCGCGGCCGACCGGAGCATCGACGGCGTGGGCCAGCGGACCCTGCAGGGCCAGCAGCAGGGCAAGGCAGAGCTTCCCTCGGGGCGCGCGCGCGGCGCGCGGCGGTATCAACGACATCAGTCCCATCCTGCCAACTTCACCCTTGGCGGCTACCGGACGCGCACGACCGGCAGCGGCATTGAAAAGTCAGGCCGTCTTCATCTCGAAGTCTCGGCCAAGCCTGATATTGTCGCCGCAAACACCATGCCAAGGCGACATGACAGGCCATCGGCCATGGGGCCTAGGCCGGATGATATAGCGTCAGCCGCCCACGGACGCCTGCAGGGCGGCGGCGAGGCCGGCGTCGCCGTTGAGAATGTCCTTCCAGGCCAACGCCACGCCGTTCCGTTTTCCTTTCGGCACCAGCTTCAACCCCTCCGGATCGATGGATAGCGTGTACACCTCGCCGTCGACGACGAGTTCGCGCTTGAGGGGTTTGTCGAGTGGCGTCATGGCGGTACTCCGGTCGTTGGCAGCGGAGCCTGCCCCCGTCGGCGTCGTTCCTGTGTCGATAGGCCAGATTGGCCTTTATGGGTATAATGGCCTCAAGTCACGCGGAGGCCGCCATGGCACTGACGCTCAAGCTCGATGCGATCGAAGATCTGCCCCGTACGCCCGCTTCGGACGTCAAGAAGCTGGGATGGCGTGGCGTCATGCGCGCCATCGCACGGAAGGGCAAGGTGGTGGTCACCAACCACAGTGAACCCGAGGCCGTGATCCTTTCGGCCGACGAATACAGTCAGATTCTCCACGCCCTCGAGGATGCCGGTGTCCGTCAGGCGTCCGCGCTCGACACGCTGCGTCTGCGCTTCGACGAACGGCTGGCGTCGTTGCAGGCCGCCGACGCGAGCGATCGCCTGCGCGCCCTGATGAATGGCGTCACGACACTGGATGGCCAGGTGAAGGCGGGGGATAGCCATTGACCGGACGTCCGGCGCTTTACGTGTTGGCGGGGGTCAACGGCGCAGGCAAGAGTTCCATCGGCGGATACCGGCTGCGGCAGGCCGGCCTCGACTGGTTCAACCCCGACACGTTCGCGCGCGAACTGCTGTCGCTGGGCGGGTACGATCAGGTTCGCGCGAACGCCGAAGCGTGGCAGGAAGGCATGCGACGGCTCGACCACGCGGTGGCGACGGGAAGCGCCTACGCCTTCGAGACGACGTTGGGCGGCAATACGGTCCCGCGTCGCATCGCCGCAGCCGCGCGGACGCACGATGTCCTCATGTGGTTTTGTGGCCTTTCTTCGCCGGAACAGCACATCGCACGCGTGCGGGCGCGCGTCGCGGCGGGCGGACACGACATTCCCGAGGCGAAGATCCGCGAGCGATACCTCACCGCCATGGAGAACCTGATCGCCCTCATGCCGTCGATCGCCTCGTTGCAGATCTACGACAACAGCGTCGATGTTCCGCACGGCGCCGCGGTTCCCGATCCGCTCCTGCTGGCTCGGGTAAGGCACGGGAAACTTCAATGGCCCGAGGACGTGGCGACGCTCGGACGCACGCCGGTCTGGGCCCGTCCCCTGCTCGAAGCCGCTTTGTCCTGACCGATAGCTGTCGGGGCAGGTGATTGACGGCGCGCGTGGGGCCGCCGCACACTCCGGTCGTCATTGTCGGGGGGCAATCATGGAAACGATCTATCCGGCCGGGCCGGCCGAGGTGCCGGCGGCCTTCACGCGTCCTGGCGCGTCGTACCGACGCCATGCGTGGATCGCCGTGGGCAGCCTGGTGCTGTTCATCGCGGTGTATCTCGCGCTCACGGCGTGGTTCGTCCTGATCGGCGTCAACGAGCTGAGCCGCATCGGCGGCGGAAACGGAGTGCTCCGTTTCGGCGTGGGAGCGTCGAGCCTCTTCCTCGCCTTCTTCATGATCAAGGGGCTCTTCTTCGTCAGGAAGGGCGGCTCGGGAAACAACGGTATCGAACTGACCCGCGCGGAGGAGCCGCGCCTGTTCGCGTTCCTCGACCGGATCGCGGACGACGCGGGTGCGCCACGTGCGCATCGCGTGTTCGCGTCGGGCAGGGTGAACGCGGCGGTCTTCTACGATCTGTCGCTGCTCAACCTCCTGTTTCCCTCGCGCAAGAACCTCGAGATCGGCCTGGCGCTCGTGAACATGCTCAACATGAGCGAGTTCAAGGCGGTGCTCGCGCACGAGTTCGGTCACTTCGCGCAGCGCTCCATGGCGGTCGGCCGCTGGGTGTACACGACGCAGCAGATCGCGGCGCACATCGTCGGCCGGCGAGACGCGCTCGATACGTTCCTGCGTCAGCTGTCCCGGTTCGACTTCCGCATCGCCTGGATCGGCTGGGTGCTCGGTACCGTGATCTGGGCGTTGCGCGCGGTCGTGGATGTCGCCTTCCGCCTCGTCGTCGTGGCCCAGCGCGCGCTCTCCCGCGAGATGGAGATGCAGGCGGACCTCGTGGCCGTGTCGCTGACGGGAAGCGATGCGCTGATCTGCGCGTTGCATCGCCTGCAGGTGGCCGACGACGCCTGGGACCGCGCCGTGAACTTCGCGCGGGGCGAAGCCGCCGCGAAGTTGCCGCCCGCCGATCTCTTCGCCGTGCACCACGCCATCGCCGAGCGGCTGGGCCGGATCTACAACGATCCCGCCTACGGCACGCGTCCCGTCGTCCCGGTGGACGGCGCCGCCGCGTTCCGCGTGTTCGAAGGCGAACTGGCGCAGCCGCCGCGCATGTGGTCGACGCATCCGATGAACCACGAGCGCGAGCACAATGCGAAGCGCGTCTACCTGCACGCGCCGGTCGACGACCGTAGCGCGTGGACGGTGTTCGACGACGCGCCCGGCCTGCGCGAACGCATGACCCGGGAGCTGGTCGGCGAAGCGGAATCGGCGGTCGCGTCGCAGGTCACGGTCGATCGCCTCGATTCGCAATTCGAACGCGAACATCTCAAGGCCCACTACCGGGGGATCTACCTCGGGTTCCCCGTCACGCGGCACGTGACCCGGGTGGACGAGCTGCACGCGGAAGTGCCCGTGTCGCGTCCCCTGCAACGGGACGAACTCTATCCCTCGGCGATCGGTGACGATCTGGAGCGCCTTCGCTCCGTCGATCGCGAGCACGCGCTGCTGTGTTCCCTGCGCGATCGCGTCTACGACGCGCCCGATGGCGTGATCCGTCATCGCGGCAGGATCCTTCGGCGCAACGAGCTTCCCGACGCGATCGCCGCGGTGGATGCGGAGCGCAAGGCACTCCGCGCCCGTCTGGAAGACGCGATGAAGTCGGTGCGCAGCCTGCATGTCTCGGCGGCGGGGCGAATCTCCGCGGCGTGGCGCGATTACCTGCTGGGCGTGCTCGGCATCCTGCTCTACGCGGAACACGCGGAAGCGAACCTGCGCGATGCGCAGGCGGGCCTCGGACAGGCATGGCGACGGGCGACCGTGCGTGGCGCCATCGACGAGAAGGGTGCGCGCATCATCATGGCGGCGTCCAACGATGTCTGGCGCGCGCTTTATGGAGCGTACGACATCGCCGCGCAGGTGCAGCCGGGGGCGGCGATCCTTCGCGAGCTCGATGCCGAGAGCTGGTCGGTCGCGCTCGGCGAGCTGGGCCTCAACGCGCCGAGCCGCGAGAACATCAACGACTGGCTGCGTCACGTCGATGGCTGGGTCGGCCATGTGGCCGGAACGATCGGCGCCCTGCGCCGCGCGGCGCTCGACGAACTGCTGCGCGCCGAAGCCGTCGTCGCCGATGCGACGCGCGGCGTCGCGCCACCGGCCGCGCCGGACGTCGTTCCTTCCGCGCCACCGGCGTACGACACGCTGCGCGTCGGCACCGAGCGCGGACAGCGCGTCGACAAGCCAGGCTTCTGGGACCGCTTTCTCGGCGCGAGCGGCTTCGTGCCGGCGCTCGCCCGCACCGTCGTCGCCGTGGCGATCGTCGGTTCCGTGCTCGTCTTCGGCTGGATGGTCGACCGCGCGAAAATCACCGTCTACAACGGTCTGGCCCGAACGGTCGTGACTACGATCGACGGCCACCGCGCGGAGGTTCAGCCGGGTGCGCATGCGGTGGTGACGGTGCGCGGCGGTGGCGACGTGCAGGTCGAGACGCACGCGCTCGACGGACAGCCGATCGAATCGTTCACCGCGACGGTCGACCGCTCCGCCGAGCAGGTCGTCTACAACGTCGCCCAGGCGGGCATGCTGCGGGCATGGACCGCCGTCTATGGCAATGTCGCCCCGGTGCCTCCGGCCATTCCCACGCCGCAGCGCTGGATGCCGACGTCGGCGGAGGTGCTGTTCGAAGCGCCGCCGCAGCGTATCGAATCGAAGTCCGGCGGCGGCAGCCGCAGCGTGCTCGATGCCGCGAGCGATCTCACGCCCGAGACGTACGCCGACCAGGTCGTGAACAAGAGCGAGCTGGCGACGCTCG
Organism: Luteibacter sp. 3190; assembly: GCF_031456385.1. NCBI lineage: Bacteria > Pseudomonadati > Pseudomonadota > Gammaproteobacteria > Lysobacterales > Rhodanobacteraceae > Luteibacter > Luteibacter sp. 3190. The sequence goes on from NZ_JAVDUO010000001.1 coordinate 810,440, forward strand.
TCCTGGCGCACGTGCGCCACGACACGCCGGATTCGACGTACCTGCTCGACTGGCTTGCGCTGGGTGCAGAGCTGCCCGGTTTCGGCGATGCCTTCGCCGCGCGCCGGGCGCGGTTTCCGATGGACATCGTGGCGATGCGCGCCGAGCAGAACCTCGCGAAGGGTGCCGCGCGCGACGCCGTGTGCGCGAAGCATCGTGCGCTCGCCGACGCGTCGCCGGACGCCGCCGACCTGTCCTACCTCGCCACGCGCTGCCTGCCCGATGGCGACGCGCGGGATACCGCGTTCGAAGCGGGATTCACTCGTTGGCCGGCGTCGCCGTGGTACGCCAACGCGGCGGCTACCAGCTTCAGCCAGCACGGGAAATACACCGAGTCCCTCGCGGCGTACCGGGTCGCCCTCGCCGGGAGCCCGGCCTTGCGCCAGGCGATCGCACCGGAGGCATTCCGCGTCGAACGCCTGGTCGAGCCGGCGGCCGCCGCGCGTGACGGAGAGGCATTCGCGCGCATGTCGCCGTGGATCGGCACCATGCTGCGACTCGAAGACACCGTCCACGTGCCCGATGGCGATTATCGCTCGCTCGTGCTTCTCGCCGGGGGCCGCCTCGACGACGCGGTAACGGCCGCCAGGGGGACGCCGATCGAGGCCCATGTGCTGCGAATGGCCGCCGCGTCCCTTGGCGCGCCGGCGGCGCTGCGCGAACGTGTCGCGAAGCTGGCGCCCGCCGATGGCCTCGACGAGCAGACGGTATGGCTGGCGCTGGCCGATGGGGTGAGCGCGGCCGACCCCGCGGTAGCCAAGGTCCTGGAGGGTGTCGAGAAAGGCTTCGATACGCCGGGCGCCGTCGGCAAGGTGCAGCGTTTCATCGCCGCGGTGCGCAAGGGAGGCGCGACCTCGGCGGAGGCGGAACTGGACGGCGTGCCGATGCAGTTGCGCGCGCGTGCGTACCTCGCCGGCCTCTCCGTGCTCGGCGAGAGGGCGCCACAGGCGTGGCGCACGTTCGCCAGCCGCGTGTTGTTCGCGGCGGAGCGTCCTTACCTGGGGTGATTCCGGCCCACTTTATCCGTGACACGGCTGTCCCAATGTCGACCGGTGGTGGCGGCCGTTCCGGCCGTTCCTCCCGAACCCATCCGAGAAGGATCAGCATGAACACATCGCAGAAGATCGCGCTCGTCACGGGCGCCACGCGCGGCATCGGCCGCGAGACGGTGAAGCAGCTCGCCGAAGCCGGGGTGCTGACGTTGCTTGCCGGACGCGATCCGGGACGCACGAACGAGGCCGTCGCGGCGCTGGCCTCGACGGGCCTTCCCGTGGAGGCGCTGGTGCTCGACGTCGCGGATCCGAAGAGCATCGCGCAGGCCGTCGCGGACGTCGAGGCCCGGTTCGGACGGCTGGACATCCTCGTCAACAACGCGGGCATCTTCCTCGACGACATCGGCAAGGCGCCCTCGGAACAGTCGCTGGCCACGTGGCGGGAGACGTTCGACACGAACCTCTTCGCGGTGGTCGGCGTCACGCAGGCCTTCCTGCCGCTGCTGAAGAAGTCGCCGTCGGCACGTATCGTGAACGTGTCGAGCGTGCTGGGCTCGCTGGCCATGCACGTCGACCCCGCGTCGCCGGTCTATGGCTTCAAGGTGCCGGCGTACGACGCCTCCAAGAGCGCCCTGAACGCGTGGACGATCCATCTCGCCTACGAACTGCGCGACACGCCGATCAAGGTCAACGCCATCCACCCGGGCTACGTGCAGACCGACATGAACGGCGGTCAGGGCGAGATCGACGTGCCGACCGGCGCGAAGAGCAGCGTCGGCATGGCGTTGCTGGCCGACGATGGCCCGACCGGCACGTTCACCCACCTGGGCAAGACGCTTCCCTGGTGAGCGGTTCGCGACTCACATGCGACCGGGCAGCCGGTCGGTGACTTCCTGCACGATCCACTCGTTGCCATCGGGGTCGTGGAAGGAAAGGAACGAGCCGTAGCTCTTGCGACCCTCGGCGGGACCGCTGATGCGGTTCTCGCCGGCGGGTCGGTGGAACACACCGTAGGCGTCGTGGAAGATGTCGCTCACGTCGACGCCACGGCGCGCGAACTCGTCGTGCGCACGCACGATGTCCGGAACGACCAGGTGCAGGCCCTGCACGGAGCCCGGTGTCGCGGTCGTCATCTTCTCACCGAACATCAGCGAGCAGCCCGAACCCGGCGGCGTGTACTGGATCACGCGAAAGCCGTGCTCGTCCCGGTAATCGATGTCGAATCGCCAGCCGAGCCGCGCGTAGAAGTCCTTCGCCCGGTCGACGTCCGCGACCGGGATCACGACGATCTCGAAGGTGACGGGAAAGGGGAGGGGTCCGAACTTCTCCCCTTCAGCGCTTGCTGGCAGCAATGTGCTCATGGCTGGCTCCGTGTGATCAGTCGACGCCCTGGACGAGGATCGAGCGGTACGTCGCGCCCTTGAAGCGGTGCTGCGCGACGGCCTGGTACGCCGGGCTGTGGTACCACGCGCGGGCCTCGTCCATCGTCGGGAACGACACGATCACCACGCCCTCGACCGGTGGACCTTCGAGCACCTCGTAATCGCCATAGAGCGCGTGGAACGCGATCGGGTGGCCTTCGAAGCTCGGCTTCACCGTGGCGTTGTACGTGGCGAGTTCGTCCGGATCCTGGGTGCTCTCGCGAATGAAGACGACGTACGCGGTCATGGGGCGGCTCGGCAGTTGGGGGTGGCGCGAGTCTCGCGCCGCGCCGCTGGGCGGTATTGGACGAACCGGGCGCCCGAGGGTGTTCCTTCGGCCCAAAAGCAAGAAAGCGCGCTACGCGACGACGCGGAGCACGCTTTCCTGGCGGGATGATTGGTGGAGCGGAGGAGGATCGAACTCCCGACCTTCGCATTGCGAACGCGACGCTCTCCCAGCTGAGCTACCGCCCCACGAAGCGCGAACTATATCAGCGGCGAACGCGTCTGCCAACGGGTCGGATGCATCAGTCCGGCAGCAGCGGCGACAGCCGGTCGAACAGCACCTCGCGGCGCCAGCCTTCGAGCGCCTCGGGCCATGTCTTCGTCATCACGAACTCTTCCATGGAGCGACGGGCGCAGAGCAGGCCGGGCGGGAGATCGAGCTGGGTGGCCAGGGTATCGACGGCGCTGCGCATCTCGTTGATGGCGCGTTTGGCGTCGCCCAGCGGGTGACCGACGATCGGCGCCGTGGCGGCGACTTCGTCCGGCTCGACCGGACGGTGCAGGAGATCGAACAGCTCCTGTCGCTGCGGCGAGCGCAGGGCGCGCGTGCCGCGCGTCCGTTCGTCGAGGCTGGCCGGCGTCTCGGGAAGGCGCCCCACGAGATCCACCGCCTGCGCGTCCTCGAGCAACCAGGAGCGCGGCTTGTCGAGCTCGCGCGCGGTGGTCTCGCGCCAGCGCAGCACCCGGCGCAGCAGCGCCTGGCGTTCCATCGGCCACTCGGCGGCCGGCTTCACGCCGCGCTGCGGCTGAGGATCGCCTTCGCGGTGGCTCGCCCGGCGCTTCATGCGCGCGCAATCCTCCGCATGCCAGCCGGTGCGCCCACGTTCGGCGAGGCGCTCGGCGAGGATGGCGTGCACGGGGTGAAGGTGGACGACGTCCAGCGTGGCGTACAGCTTCTGCGATTCGGTGAGCGGACGCTGCAGCCAGTCGCTGCGCGTCTCGCCCTTGTCGAGTTCCGCGCCGACGAGCTCCGCGACCAGCGCGCGATAGCTGATGCCCAGCCCCATGCCGACGAAGGCGGCGGCGATCTGGGTATCGAACAGGGTATGCGGACCATCGGGAAGGAAAGGCGACATCGCCTCGAGATCTTCACCCGCGCTGTGCATCACGGTGACGACCGGCTGCGCCGCGAAGGTCGGCGCCAGCGCGTCGCCGAGCGGCACGGCCAGCGGGTCGATCAGCGCGTAGCGCCCGTCGTGCGCGAGCTGGAGCAGCGCGAGCTGTGGATAGAACGTGTTGCGACGCATGAACTCGGTGTCGAGGCCGACGACGGTACCCGGACCGATCGGTGCCAGCCAGGCGTCCAGCGCTTCGCGGCTGTCGATCCAGGGAGCGTGGGGAGCGAGATCGCTCGATGTCATGCAGGATCCTTGTGAGGCTCGGGCCGCGCCGATGGTGCGTGTTGCCCTGTCGCGCGCGATTCCCTAAGGTGGCACCGCACGATAGCAGGCCCGCACGGAACCGCCCACCATGCCGAATACCGAGACCGTCCGCCGACAGCGCGCCATTGGCGGCGCGCTGGGCGTCGCCGTGCTCGCGTTCGGGCTCTTCTATCACTTCTTCCCGCAGGCGCTGCACGTCCAGCCCACCCAGCGCACGGCGCGCACGCCCCTGCGCGGCCAACCGACGGTGATGGGCTTCGACCAGCGTCCGCAGGCCGCGCCGCCGTCGCAGGTTTCCGAAATCGACGCGGGGCCGCCGATCATGCTGGCGCCGGCCTCGGTGATCGCGGCACGGCGCAGGGAGAAGACGCAGGATGTCGAGCTGCCGGCGCAGAAGACCCCGGATTCGCCGGAGCTCACCGCCTTGCTCGACCGCGGCGACAAGGCGCTGGCGGGCGACCGGCTGGTGGGCGGCAAGGACAGCGCGGCGGCGCTCTTCGAACTCGCCCTGAAAGAGAAATCGGATAGCCAGCGGGCGCTCGCCGGCCTGAGCGAGGTTCGCGCGCGACTCGCGGCGGAAATCGAGCAGGACATCGCGCTGGGCGACGCCGACGCCGCGCGCGAATCCCTCGGCGCGCTCAAGGCGCTGCCGTCCTCGTCCACCGATGCCGCGCCGCTGCAGCAGAAGCTCGCGGTGCTCGACAAGGTGCGGCCTATGCTCGGCAAGGCCGCGTCGCAACTGCAGGAAGGCAAGGCCACGCAGCCGCGCGGCGACAGCGCGCTCGACACGTATCGCGAGGTGCTCGAGATCGATCCGCAGAACGCGGTGGCGGAGCAGGGCATCACCAACGTCCAGCGCACCGTGCTCGACAGGGCGCTCGCCGCGGTCGCGCAGAACGACTTCGGCACGGCCGACGCGGCGCTGGCCGAGGCCGCCGCGATCGAGCCCGAATCGCAAGCCCTGCAGGACACGCGTGGCCGCATCGAGGGCATGCGCCGGCAGAACGCCGCGGGCATGCTCGCCCAGGCGCGCTCCGCGCTCGACGCAGGCAACATCGAACTGGCCCAGCAACTGGCGGCCAACGCGCAGAAGATCAGCCCGGATCTGGCGGGCATCGACGATTTCAACGAACGCGTGACCAACGCGCGCCTCTATGCCAGCTACAAGCCGGGGCAGGTCTTCGCCGACCGCTTCGTCGACTCCGCCGGACAGGCGCCCGCCATGGTCGTGATTCCCACCGGCAAGTTCCTCATGGGCTCCCCGGACGGCGAGGCCGGGCACGACGCGAACGAGGCGCCGGCGCACGAAGTCACGATCGACAAGGGTTTCGCGATGGCGCGAAGCGCGATCTCCATCGGTCAGTTCCGCGACTTCGTGCGCTCCACGGGCTACGTGCCCGAATCGCAGTCGAAGGGCGGCGGCAGCATCTACGACGAGCAGAGCGGTGGACTGCGGGACGATCCGACCGTGACCTGGCAGGACGACTACGCCGGCAAGCCCGGCCAGGATCGCCTCCCGGTCATCAACGTTTCCTGGAACGACGCGAAGGCGTACGCGGACTGGCTGTCCAAGCGCACCGGCAAGACCTACCGGCTGCCGAGCGAAGCCGAGTTCGAGTACGCGCTGCGCGCCGGCAGCACGTCGCGCTACTGGTGGGGTGATGGCGCACCGTCGTCCCGGCTGGAGAACCTGACCGGCGGGAACGATCGCTCCGGCTCCGGCCGCCGCTGGAGCAACGCGTTCGGCGGCTACAAGGACGGCTACTGGGGCCCGGCGCCGACGATGAGCTTCGCCGCCAATCCCTTCGGCTTGTACGACATGGGCGGCAACGTGTCCGAATGGGTCGCCGACTGCTGGCACGACAACTACATCCGTGCACCGCGCAACGGCGAGGCATGGGTCAATCCGGGCTGCGGGCGTCACGTCATCCGCGGCGGCTCGTGGGGCAGCGCGCCGGACATGGTTCGCTCGGCGTACCGGCAGGGCGCGCCGGCGGATCTGCGCAACGCGCGCGTCGGTTTTCGGATCGTGCGCGAGCTGTAGCCTCGCGGCACCGCGTCGCCGGTGCTATGCTTTTGTGGACTTTTCGTTCCAGAAACGGTGATGCCATGGCGCGCCCCCGCGAGTTCGACAGGGACACCGCCTTGCAGCGGGCGATCGACACGTTCGCCATGCACGGCTTCGAGGGTACCTCGACGCCCATGCTGCTCGACGCGATGAAGATCGGCCGGCAGAGCCTTTACGATACTTTCGGCGACAAGCGCAGCCTCTACCTCGAAGCGCTCCGCACCTATTCGAACGACAGCGTCGGCATGACGCTGTCGGCGATGTTCGCTTCGACCTCCGTGCGGGAAGGCATCGAACAAGCGCTGCTCGGATTCGCGAAAAGCGCGACCTCCGTCACCACCGCCCGGGCGTGTCTCGGCATCCACGCCATCACGGAGTTCGGCACGCTTGCGAGCGACGTCAAGGCCGTGACGGACGAGATCGCGGGCCGGACGGTCCTCGCGTTCGAGAGCCGCATTCGCGAGGGCATCGCGCGGGGCGAGCTGGCGGCCGATCTCGACGCGGCGGCCACCGCGCAGTTCCTGCTCGCCACGCTGTCGGGTCTGAAGATCGCGGCCCGCGCGGGCTCCGACCTGTCCACGCTCCAGGGCATCGTCGGGATCGCCATGCGCGCCTTGCGATAATTAACTGGACTGAACAGTCAAGTAAGTGCTACGCTCTGTTCATGGGCCTGACCAAGCCCCGCCTTCCATCAAGGACGGTGACGTTATGAAACCCAGGGCGGCGACGCCCCTTTTTTACACACATTACTTGACTGTTCGTTCCATAACTGGAGCCATACCATGACCATTCGTTTTCTCGAAGGCAAGACCGCCCTGGTGACCGGCGGGTCCCGCGGCATCGGCGCGGGCATCGTTCGCTCCCTCGCCGAAGCGGGCGCGCACGTCACCTTCACCTATGCCAGCGCCTCGGCCGCGGCGGACGCCCTTGTCGGCGAACTAGCGGGCCGTGGACTCCGCGCTCGCGCCGTGCGCGTCGACAGCGCCGACGACAAGGCGCTGGTGGCGGCGATCGCCGAGACCGCCGGCCAGAGCGGCAGCCTCGATATCTTCGTCAGCAGCGCCGGCCTGCTCGTGCATGCCCCGCTGGCGGAGACTTCCGTCGACGACTACGACCGCCTCTTCGCGGTCAACGTGCGCGCCGTATTCGTGGGTGCGAAAGCCGCCGCATCTTTCATGGGTGAGGGTGGCAGCATCATCAGCATCGGCAGCATCAGCGCCGAGCGTGCCGGCGTCGAAGGCGCGGCGCTCTATTGCAGCTCGAAGGGGGCCGTGCAGTCGATGACCCGCGGTCTGGCGCGCGACCTCGGTCCGCGCGGCATCACGGTGAACAACGTGCAGCCGGGCCCGATCACCACCGACATGACCGAAGGCTACGCGGAGATGCTCGTGCCGATGATCCCGGTAGGCCGTCTCGGCAAGCCGGAAGAGGTCGGGGCGCTGGTCGCCTTCCTCGCCGGCCCGAACGCCCGCTACATCAACGGCGCCAGCATCGACATCGATGGAGGCTTCATCGCCTGATCGATCGCATCGGCGATCCCGCGGCAGCGGGCGGGCTCGCCGCAAGCACCCATCGAGGATGCGATCCGCTCCCACCCCTCCGGTAGCAGCCGCCACGAGAATCTGGTGGGAGCCGACGGCGGCTCAACGATCCCAGGTGGTCGCGTGAAAAAGCACCTCGGCCTGAAGCGCGACGGTGACGTCGTTGCGCAGGATGCGCGATACGTCGTCCGGCGGCACGCCCAGGATCGACGTGGCGCCCGTCCGGGCGATGCCGGAGCGAAACCGCCCGTCGCCGGTCGCGTGCAGTGTCCAGCGAAGCGATGCCCCGACGCGACAGTAGGTGACATCGCACTCGAATGTCTCGCGACGTAGCGTCACCTGGAAGGTCTGGGTCTGCCAATACGGCGGTGACAGCGCCCGGCGTCGAAGCGTGCGCGGTCTGACACATTCACTGATTTCATCAGTTTTCACGGGAATGCCTTAGTGGATCGCCACCGAGCACTCCCCCCGGAGTCATGTCACGACCTTGGACTCTTACGAGTTACGTGGGCGTGACCGACGGAACCGCTTCAGTTCCCGCCTGCACGGCCGATGAGATGAGATCGACCGTGGGGAGGAATGTCGTGAGGCTCATCGCAGGACTGACAATGGCGGCGCTCGCGCTAGGCGCGACCGCGTGTCATCGCGACGAATGGCACCTGATCAGCGTTGAAAAGGGCAACCCCGCCGACATACGCATACGCGGCGACAGCGGCGACGCGAGCTGGACGTGGGGGCCGGATGCCCACTCGGTCGATGTCGCCGTCGTCAGCAACGAGCTGATCGGCGATCCCCTCCCGGCCGCCGGCGGCGCGTTGGTTCTGCAACTTGCCGACGGCACGAAGCTCGAATTCGCCGGACAGTACAACGCCCTCGTCTGTTCGCGCGGCTGCGACGCGAAGCACATGCCCATCGCGTGGCATGTGCAGAGGGATTAGATGACGCCGAAGGACTTCGCAGGCGGCGTTTTGCGGCCTGCGACCACGCGCTAGTGGCGGTGCGCGGCGCCGACGCATACGAGGTTCGTCAGCGCACCGCGCCGCCGGAGTCAGTGGGTGATCCCGTCCGCTTCATGGCCCGGACGATCCTCGCAACCCAGGTTTTTGCGCGCCTCGGCGGCTCGCTTCGTGTAATTCCGGCGGATCGCATCGAGCGTCTTCTCGTCGAGCTGTTCCAGGTCGAGCAGGGCCGCGTTGGCGCCTTTCATCACATTGATCAGCTCGTCGAGCTTGATCTGCATCGCTTCGGTGTCGCGGTTCTGCGTGTTCTGGATAAGGAAAACCATCAGGAAGGTGACGATCGTGGTTCCGGTATTGATCACCAGTTGCCAGGTGTCCCCGAAGCCGAAGACCGGGCCGCTTGCGCCCCAGAGCACCACGATGCCCGCGGCTGCGGCGAACGTCGCCGGTTTTCCGGCGGCTTTGGAGACCGCCATGGCCATGCGCGTGAAAAGGCTTTGCTTACTTTTCGTCGTCATCGGTTCGTCCTCCTTCTGAAGATACCTTCTGACGCGTGGCGCAGGCGTGGCGTGAAGGTCGCGACGCCTTCGTGGTGCCAGGCATCGCGCAACTGACTACGATGGTCGAACCCGAGTTCATCCACGTCATGCCACCCGCTCGATCGAGGATGCCATGCCCGAAGCACCCGCCCACCTGCGTCACGGAATATCGTTTCGCGAAGCGTCATGGGTATGGGTTCGCGTCGCTGCCTTGAGCTTCGGCGGCCCGGCCGGGCAGATCGCGGTGATGCACCGTATCCTCGTGGAAGAAAAACGCTGGATTAGCGAAACGCGGTTCCTGCACGCGCTCAACTATTGCACGTTGCTTCCCGGACCCGAGGCGCACAAGCTGGCCATCTATATGGGGTGGCTTTTGCACAGGATGCGCGGAGGCCTCGTCGCCGGCCTGCTGTTCATCGTGCCGGGGCTACTGTCGTTGGGTGTGTTGAGCTGGGTTTATGCCAGCTATGGCGACGTGGGTCCCGTCCACGCGCTGTTCTTCGGACTGAGGGCCGCGGTGTTGGCAGTGGTCCTCGAAGCGGTGCTTCGCGTGGGACGGCGTGCACTCAAGAGCAGGGCGTTGGTAGCAGTGGCGATACTGTCGTTCGTTGCGATCTTCCTCCTACGTGTACCGTTCCCGCTGATCATCGCCTCCGCGGCGGCCATCGGCTGGGCCGGCCACCGTCTGCGTATCGCGGGGTTGCAAGGCGGTGCGGCCGGTAGCGCGATGGACACGCCGGACAGCGGCCCGCTGCCGGCTCTCGACGCCGCCTTCGCGGTGGAGGTTCCAACGCACGTCCTGCCGCACCATCGCCGGATACTCAAGGTTCTGGCGGTGTCGCTGGCCGTCTGGCTTGCTCCACTCGTCGTGCTCCTGGCGTGGGCGGGAGCGGGTGACGTCTTCACCGATATCGCGTATTTCTTCACCAAGATGTCGGCGGTGACGTTCGGAGGCGCCTACGCGATCCTGGCGTACGTGGCGCAGCAGGCGGTGGAGCATTACCACTGGCTGGCTCCGGGCGAAATGCTCGCGGGATTGGGCATGGCGGAAACGACACCCGGTCAGCTCATCAGCGTCGTCCAGTTCGTCGGTTTCATGGCGGCCTATCGGCATCCCGGCGCGCTGTCGCCGGTCGTCGCGGGTACGTTGGGCGGACTCCTGGCGAAATGGGTCACGTTCACTCCGTCGTTCCTGATCGTTTTCGCCGGCGCGCCCTACATGGAAGCGCTGCGCAACAACCAGACGCTGAAGGCCGCGTTGAACGCCATCACCGCGGCCGTCGTCGGCGTGATCCTCAACCTGGCCGTCTGGTTCGGCCTGCATACGCTGTTCTTGAAGGTCGAAGCGCGTTCGCTCGGACCTCTCGTGCTGCAGATACCGGACCTCGCCAGTCTCGATCGCGCGTCACTGCTGTTATCCGTGTTCGCGGCGATCCTGCTGTTTCGGTTCAAGGCGGGCATGATCGCCACGCTCGCGCTCTGCTGCCTGGGAGGTGTCGCGCTGCATTTACTCGGGCATCTCTGACACATGTTGCGCTAGAGCCTTAGCGGACAAGGCGGAAGGCGTGCTTACGCCATGCAACAAAAAACCCGCCTCGCGGGCGGGTCTTTCGAAAACCGGGAAAAGCCTTGGGCTTGCCCGGTTTTTCGTTTCTGGTGCGAAAGTGGGACTTAAACGACGTTGGCTCCCAACGCCTCGGAGCAACGCGGTCGTATCTTACTCCCAAAATTACTCACAACACGCGGTTGTGGCCTGGGTCTAGAATCCGTTCGGGGTGAGTCAACAGGGGAGGATTAACCATGCGAAGAGTCGCATTCGTTGCGCTGGTCGCGGTCGGGCTGGTTGCCTGTGCCACCGGGGAGAAGATGCGCCGTCTCGACCCCGGGATGGACCGGCAGGCCGTGGAACGCCAGATGGGCAAGCCGGACGGCTACAGCGAGCAGGACGGCTATCAGGTGCTCACCTATAAGAACCGCCTCATGAGTGGCTGGTCATGGGACCGGGCCGACTATCAAGTCTTGCTAAAGGACGGGCGGGTAGTGTCTTACGGTCCCGGCGTCGTCCGCCAGAATCCCGCAACCAACAGCCTTGTCATTGTGGCCCCTGTCCGATGAGGGCCGCTGTCGCATTGTGCGCGTTCGCCCTTGGCGGCTGTTCAACCGCCACCCGCATCAGTGATCAGCAGGGGCAGCCCGTGGTCATGATCGAATGCGGCTCTAGCACGTCGTTTTCGGTCTGCTACAAGAGGGCCGAGAAAGAGTGCCCATCAGGCTACAGAATGGTTTCCGAAGAACCCGGATTCAACCGAAAGACTCTCAAGGTGGAGTGCAAGCAATGAACAGGGGATTGCTCAGCGCCGTGGCTGCGTCGGTGATATTGAGTGGTTGTGCAGGCGTGCCAGTCACGGTGCGCGACAAGGTGCCTCAGTCATCCGACGTTGCGGTTGTGATGTTTAAGGACTGCGTGATTCAGGGACAAGAAGATTGCGACGGCTCCGGCCTCGCGGCTGGGTCGATCTTTGCACGGGTTATAGCGGGCACCCCAGGAAGGAAAGCTGTCCCTCTAGACCGCCCAGTGCCCCCCAAGGCCCCGTTCACTGATGCCGAGGCTGCAAGCTACGCCAAGGAAAAAGGCTACGCGTACGTGGTCAACGGCGAAGTGCAGGATTACTACAGGGTTGCACCATTCACCTTCCGAAGCGAACGCGCAGGGGTCTCGATTCGCGTGCTTCGGGCCTCTGACGCCTCAGTGGTGGCGTTCTTCAGTGACAGAGGGGAGGCGAACAACCTCAGCACACCAGATGCCATCCTCGAAGGCATGGCTAAGAAGGTCGCTAAGGCCATGTGACCCGAATCTGTGGCGGGGCTGAGTACTTCGCGTCGTTTATTCTTACACGTTGTTCTCAGTCGACCGATTGCTTTGATATTTAATCAGAGTAGTCCTGGCCGTTGCCTCTGGGACGCCTACATATACCCATCTACAAGGGATAGGCGGCCGAGTGGTTGGGGCGTGCAGGGGTAGCGTACGCGCCTTGTACGTGGTGGCACTTTGGCTCACTGTGCGACGACGAAGGTGCGACGACCGGCACTGTTTGATTCTTTGATTTAAATCAATAGGAATCTCGAAACTGCATGAATGATAAGAAATCCCACCCCGCTCTCTTCCCGCCGTCGTACTGGGATCGGATCACCACCAGCCCCGGAGAACCAGTTGACGCGAGCGTTGATCAAATCTTCCACGCCGTGGGCTTTGCCCTGACAGCATGGGAACTTGCGGAGTCTGCACTTGCTGCGCTTTTTCTGGTCGTGTCGAATGTCACAGATGCTAACGGCGTGAATGCGATCCGTCGCGCGTTTGGTTCAGTGGAGAGCAGTGCAGGCAGGCGACGCGCCCTGAAAGCCGCGGCAGAAATCTACTTTGGCAACTACTGGAGCGAGCCTCGCTTTCGGAAGCCATTCGACCAACTCACGAAGGCATTCGAGGGTGGCTCCAGTCGCCGGGATGAGATTGCCCATGGGGTCGCCTATCCCATGTCGATTGACGGGAAGGCGGTGGGGGCCTTTCTGTATCCTGCTGAGTACAACACAGAGCGTACGCTCCCTTGGATCGCGAGCTTAGATGATCCTTTCGCTATCACCAGGGCTCGGTACCGCTATTCCTCTGCCGCCATTTACGAGTACGCAAAGAGGTTTTCGGAGCTTAGCAATAAGGTGTGGGAGTACGCCGCAAGCATTCGCAAGGTTAACGGTGTCCCTGCCGTTGTCTTAGATGCGCAACTGGGTGAAGGATCAGCAACAATGGTAGAGGCCATGCTGGCTCAGCAAGAGAAGGACAAACTCGAAGCATCCAGAGGATGACCCTGGCTCGCTACACTATCCGTCACTACTCTAGCAATGGTGCGGCCATGCTGCTCTATCCGACTCTACTTTAGATATGCCTCTAGGACCGCGTAGAAGGTACCCACCACAAGGAATGCACCTGCTGGTGCAACCTACCCATAGGGTCACCCGTGCTTCGTACGTGCGCGGTAGGCTAGGGACCGGCAAAAGGCCGGTCTGATAGGTAGGTTAGGGAGGTTAGTGCGGCTTACGCTGGGCAGCCAGGGAACCGTGATGCCTCCTGTGTCGACGACATTGATGTCGCTGACATGTCGGCCTATCGGGGCCTATTTTAGGTAGCTCGGGCTGACGGTAGAGAGATATTTGCGGGATCGGGCGAGCGTGCACCCACGCCACAAATCACGACGACGAGGAATAGGGATGCCACGAGTTAGCGGTAAGGAGTTGATATCCCCGACCACTGAAAAGGTCATCGCGCGAACCGTCGCAATTTCGGCTACTTCTATCGTCGTGAAGCTGTACGATGTCCCGCTCAATGACCTCAAGGTCCTTGGAATGGAGCTACCCGCCTCCCTCTTCGATTCCGTGTTGTTCGTTCTGGTCATCTACCACGCCTACTCACTAACCGTGAACTGGGTCGGAGATCTAGCAGCCTTCCGGCTCTGGTTCTCGGAAGCATCCATCTGGTCGCGGTTTGGCAGCAATGTGGATCTTGACGGCATTTTCCTAGGCGGCGGAATCAGGCTCCTACTGCGCTTAAGGGCACTTGAGAAGGATCAAGCTTGGCCCACAGACTATGCCTCTATGACAGACGAGGACCGTCGGGACTTCAAAGACTTCGAAAAAAACGTCGAGTTGTACATCACACGCTTAGAACATGCCGGACAGCGATTCAGCGCCCTGTCGTGGTTCGCTCGCTATTACGTTTGGCTCCAGAGCTATATCTTTCCTATTGTCTTATGCGGTGTAGCGATCTACCTGTTGCTGAGGTATGGCACGTTCGCGCCTCCACTTCGCTTCTAACGGTCCACTCAGACGACGTTACGTGCAGGGCGGGAGGTATCCGAGTGCATCCTCCCGCCCACCGCTTGGCACAGCCAGAACTCTTTAGTGCGGACCGAACCCGACCGGCCCCTTAGCCGTCCCCGGCCCTTCCTGGATCGCAACGACGTGCGAGTACGGCAGCCAGACAACAGGCTGGTCTTGTTCCTTCACCTTCACCCGAAGCAACTGGTTATGCGAGGTATCGACCTCGCTGCAAGTCACGAACAGGAAGCGGGGAGGGGCGTCGGGAGCATCCCTGCCGATGACTCCGTAGCCCGCATTGAGACGAGCTGACGGAGCGCCAGCATCGAGCACCAGTACGTATTCCATGGGCGACCTCAGAGGTAGTAGGAGGCGAGGCCAGCGGCCGCACCGATGGCCGTGCCCCAACCGGGGACTGCCGAGCCAGCTGAACCGCCCGCGATGGCAGCACCGATTGCGCTACCGGCAGCAGCACCGCCAGCACCCGCAGCGATGGCACCGCCAGTCGTGCGGGGCTTGTACGCCGGATTCAGGCCAGACGTTGCCGAGCCCTGGAACTGCCCAGCCGTCGAGTTAAGCGCGTTGCCGTAGTTCGCAAGACGCTGCTGGTCGTAGCCGTAATTGCGTTGATACCAGTCGTTGTACGCCTGATCGATGTTGCCCTGCGCGTAGTCCTGCTGAACCTGACCCAGCCCCGCAAGCTGGCTGTTCCACTGAGCCTGTAGGGCCTGCGCACCGTTAAGGGCATTGGATGCCCCGAGGATGTTCTGCGTGTTGTTCTGAGAGGCGGCTAGCTGGTTCTGGAAGCCCTGCTGCCAAAGCTGCTGCTGGTTCTGCAAGTCCTGATAGCGCAGGTTCGTCGTGTTCGCTGCGAGACGGTCCGCAAGGGTCTACTGGCTGTCCTGCACGGCCTGGTTCATGGCCGAGCCACCGAACGCACCACCCTGCGAGAACTGCGCGGCAAGCTGCGGTGCCTGCGACTTGTTGTAGGCGCTCAGGATGTCGGAGTTCGACTGGTTGATGACCTGATCGAGATTGCCACTTCCCGCGTACGGGTTAGCCCCGGCGTATACCGTCTGGCTCCCGTTCAGAAGCTACGAGAGAACCCCGAATTGCTGCGGGTTCCATTGCGCGTTGTTAGCCGCGTTAGCGAGCGCTGCGTACTGCCCATCGGACAGGTTTGCATTGAGCTGGCCGCCGTAGGACTGGTACGGCTTCGCGTTTACGTCGTTGGTCTACTGGAAGAAGCCTTGATAGGCGTTCTGAAGAAACGGAGGGAGTTCCGTTTTGGTCGTTGTGGTCGTGTTCTTGGGTTGAGAGCTTCCGCCGCCCATAGTGTTGCCTCGTGAAAGATCGGTCCGCCCAACCGTGGAAGAAAAGCCGTGCATTACCCGGCACGGCGTCGGGCGAGGTAGGGCCTTGGGGCGGCAAGGTCCCTACCTATATAGTCGTTTTCAGGGTGTCTTTCCGTCCCGTTGGGCTAGCAGCTGGCGCATCTTTGCCAAGGCGTCGGGTCGTCGGGTGGAAAGCCATCGTGTCGCAGCAGGCTGGGCCAGCAGAGCGTTGACGGCACCGGATAAGGCCAGCCATTCCATGATTCGCGTCGACGGCTGCTGATAGTTGGTTAGCGTCTTTGCCAATCGGCATTGCTCTCGGAACGGATGGTGTAGCGGGAGGGCCTGGAAACGCGCGTCCTCGATGAGCGGTTCCAAGAGCTCCCTCAGCTCATCAGCGGCATGTGCTGCCTCGAATGCGAGGTGCCGGTCACGAGCGTGGACGGCCGCTTGCTGGGCGTCTAAGGTTGCTTGGCTCACCCACATGGCCTGTCCCTCCGTGTTATCTCCGCGAGGTCAAGAAGCACCCGCAGCGAGGGATAGGTGTAGGCCGAGACCGTTACAAGCATCTTGCCTATGGTCACCATCCCACCGAATGCAACCCGTGGCATGACGATGAAATCGAGAGGGGCCGACCCGTCGGCAGCCATCCGAGCGAAGACCGTCATATCGGCACTGTCGTTTACCTGCCGGATGTCCCACCACCTATGCCCGTATCCGCGTCGCGATTGCATAGTGTCGAATGCGACGGTCCATGCGTCGTCGACCTTGAGTATCCAGCCGTGGCGCTTTACGTCTGATCCTCGGTCCTGTAGCTGCTCGGCAACGAACCCCACCAGCGACTCCCGCCAGGGACGTATCTTGTCCCTGATTACTGCATGGCTGATGTCCCGCTTTGGCACGTATCCCAGCAGCTCGTATAGCCGGCGCAGGCTGCCGAAGCGCCTCATGTACGCCTGTCCGCTCAGAAGGCCGGGAGCACGATCAAGGATGCCAATGGTTAGCCGACCCTCTTGCTCAAGAACTCTTCGGGCATCCGCGAGCACTTCGTCGTCGCTTCGTCTGGCCCCTCGGTGCTTTCGGGCGTCATTTGCTCTCTGAAATAGCTCAGTGGACACCAGCGGCTTGAACGCGTTGGGTGTCTCGACCGTCTGTAGCTCGCCACGATGCCGGTCGATGGCCTGGGTGGTTCGCCCGTACACGCAAGCGCCAGCATATTTAGGGTTCTGTACCATCGAGCGGATACGTTGCTCACGCCATGGCTTCCCTGAGGCTGTATAGCGTCCAGCGTCATTCAAGCCCCTCGCAATCTGGTACGTGGACACTCCCTGAGCCGCCAGCTCGAACACGTCGCGCACTAGGCGCACCTCGTGGCTGGGGCCAGGGACTAGGATCACGCGGTCGGTGAGTAGCGCCTTGTATTCGCCACTCCCCAACAGCCCTTTACGTTTGCCCGAAGCGTCGACGAGCATGCGGCGGTATCCGTAACCGGCCGTCGCCCCCATGTGGTAACCAAGTCTGGCGAGGCGGGCTTGTCCGGCGTACACCTTGACCGACAGTTCCCGGCTGTACTCGGCGGCAAGGTGCCGTTTCAGGCTCTTGAGGATGGCCGTCAGTGGTGACCGATCGTTCTCAAACGGTTCGCCCACATAGATCACCCTAACGCCGTGCATCACGCACATGTACTCGTAGAACGCGGCTTGGTCTGCGTCCTGGAACCGCCCCCATCGACTCACATCGAGCACGAGAACGGCAGAGTAGGGTGGAGATTCGGTTACGTCCTGTAAGAGCCTTTGCAAGCCGCTGCGACCCTCTAGAGCAAGGCCGCTACGTCCCTCGTCGACGTAGTGCCGAACGATGACCATGCCGTGCGCTTCCGCGTACTGCTCAATGGCCGACCGCTGGTTGGCGATGGAGTGCTCCTGCATGTCTGTGGACATGCGTACGTACTCGGCCACGCGGGTGGCTCGGGTGGCCCTGCCAAGGGCGGGAGACTGCCTCATAAACGGCGACTGGTGGGAAGGCCCTGACCACGCTACGCCGCTGTCTCTGCGCGATCAAGGCTGGCGCTACGAGCGATCCTCAGCGCCCTTAGGCTTCCGGGGCGGTAGCCCTAGAGGTGCACGGTGTATCCGGCTCACTGGCTTAGGCTCAATCCTCCGGCAGGCGGCCCACCGCTCCACCATGCGTTTTGCTTGCCGCTCCGAGCCCGCGCGCGCCTCGATCGACGCGTCCCGGTCCCCGTCCGGGAAAAGGCTCACCCTCCACTGGGTGCCGTGCGCCAGCTCGCGGATCATCACGAATGGCACGCCGTTCTCTGCCGCACCGTATATCTGCGGCAGGGGCGCGCTAAGGGCTTCGGGCGGCTTGTACCAGGTGACGGTGGACATGGTGCGGGACGATACGCGCGACCAGTCTCAAGAATGTGGACGGAGCGCCAGCACGAAACGAGGTTTCGACGGCAACCCCTTGGCCCCGCTAGACTTCCACCATGGACGCCAGAGAAGCCCAAATCCTGACCATCGCCGAGATCGTGCACGAGTCAGCTGCGATGAATGACGCTGCTCTGGCTGTGGACTTCGACGAGGCGAGGTTTCGTGCGCAACTCGTCGTCGCCAAGGCAGACGCGGCAGGGCTCGTTGATGTTGTGATCGCGGCGGCGAGAGTCCTTGACCGGCTTGGGCCACTTGGGACCCAGCCTACGGGCGGCTACGGCGAGGCGATGTTGGCGCTCGCGAGTACGCTCGACGATGTCGGCTTTGATCCTCTGTAACTCCTGCTGATCACCATCTTGCGTTACGGCTTAGGCAACGGAAGCGGCATCGCCCGCGAGCGTAAGTCGAAGCGTAGTTCCCCGAGAAGATAGTCGACCTCAGCCTTGTGATGCGGCCATGTCTCTAGGAGAAGCTTGATGCGATAGGCCTTCGCGGCGGCCTGGACGTTTCCAATCGCCATAGCGAGCCCGGCTACTGTTACCAAGCCGGAAACTGCTCCTGCGATATCACCCGCACATAGGCACCGTTCGACATGATCAATGGCGCCAGTGACAATCGGGTCAGCGGGAGAGACTGGTTCCGTTCGACCGTTATTTTCAAGGTCCGACATTGGATCTAACCCGATGCTCAAGCGTGTTGCGAGTGCGAGCTATACGGGTGTCAGGCCGAACTGGATGTGATCGTCGCCCTACGACTGGTCGCGCATGGGCAGGATGACAGGAGGGGCGCATAAATTTTTCGCCTTCGCGAAGCCGTCGACCGTGTCTGTCAACGGGGAAATCAAATATCAGGCTACGGTGCGCAGTAGGCGAGCGATCGGTGTGATGCCGGTATTCACACGATGATGACACACTTTCCGGGTCGCCCCACGTCGTTGCTTACAACGTTTCGATGGCGACGTTCGCCGATTGGCATACGGACTAAGCGATAGCTAAGCACCAGGCCGCTCTAGTCAAACGTCACCCCAAGGCCGCCAAGTAACTCCGAGTTGCCAAGGAAAGCCATTGGCGCATCCTGGACTCTGCTTGCCTTGTAGCTGCTCGGTACGTGCTCGCTCGCACTCCGAGAGTACGCGCCCTCGCATCTTGAGAAATTTCCGCTCTCCCACACAGGATGCGTTGCACTGCGTCCGTCACAGCCTCCGATGCGAACGGACTGCGAACGCATGCCAGGGCATACCGCTCGACAGTGGGCCAGTAACGAGGCACATCCCCTGTGGCGTAGAGCATGAGCATGGACTCTAGAGGCCCGTCGAGCTTTGCGAATGCGAAGGCGGCTAGGGCGTCGAAATCTTGGCCTCGCCTGGGTAAAGCTACCTGCACATGACGCGATGACCAAGTTCGGTGGGCGGGGATGAGAATCTTGCCGTTGTCCCTGACGGCCTTTTCCTCGGTTCGTCCACGTCGCAGGATCATCAGTCCCGCGCGATCTTGCGTGACGTTGTCACTCCACGGGGATGCCCTATGCCAGTCCGGTTGCCAGTGGTTGCCTTGACCGAAAGCGGCAACGATTCGCCTCGCCACCGCCTCGATTACCAGTTCGTCGTTGGCCGCCCGCCCGCCGTCAGCCATGGATCAGGCTTCCTTCCGTCGCTCTGCGGCGACTCGCTGCTCATATCGACGCCATGCCCAACGGCGATACGGGACTGCTAGCAGCGTGCAAGCACCGAGCTGCACGCGCTGGATGTCCGGCTTGCGATTGTTCCAGCCAGGCGACCGTTGAGTAACGGTCAAAGCGTTACTTAGGGCGTTATTTTCTGTCCGCATCTTGTCCGCGTTCGATGCGGACAGCAGCGACGCGTGCCGACGCGTAACTGACGCGTCGATTGGGGCCGTTGGGTAGTATCCGGGGGGATAGTGGATGCTCATATCGCGGTACCCTTGGTAGATATCTATATAGGTGTTCGGATTCCGGAGTGACGGAAAGCCCGAAAAATGCGGGAACAAGTTCGGATTTCGAAGCAATCAGGCTGCCACAGAAATGCGACTGCTCCGGATTCCGTACCTAGGCGCTCCGGAATGCGGACTTGATGGCGCGTTTTTGGAGTCACGTCGGCTAGGCTTGAACGGTCCCTTAGGCTGCTTCCAATCATGCGAAGGACGCACGGTTCGGGACCATGGCTTTCCAGGGCAGTCATCGATGACCTGCCAAGTGATTGCAAACAGGCTGGCGCAGTTCTGCCCGCCTTGGCGCATCTTCACGATGAATCCAAAGTGCTCCAATTCTTTAATTGCACGGTCAAGCGTGGACGAAGATCGCCACCCGCGTTCTCTGAGAACACGCAGCGACGCACAAAGGTCGCCGTTGTTATGGCCGTTATATTGGCGTACTAGCGCACATAGAAGCTTGATCGCAGTGCCCCCGCAGTCTCGCCAATTTTCCGAATCTTGGAGGTAGTTGGGAATCATGGCGAAAGGAGGCTGACCACCTCTACCTCGCCCCTTGTTACGCTCCCTTTTTTTGGCTTCCTTCATGCTGCACCTTCCTGTGCACTTAGCGCCCCACGGTGAGGACCCGGCACGTCCTGGGGTACATCGGGCAGGGGTACGGGCTGCGTTCCTTGTGGTTGGGTATGGAAACGCGCCTTTGCGTTGGCAATACGGGAGCCCGTCTTGGCCGCGTTCTTTAGGCGATAACGGATGTCACCCCAGCGAGCCTCGACCTTGGGCCATTCGCGAACCAAGGTATCGAACTGCTCAGATGACAGGACCGTAGCCACCTGAGCTTGACCGTCGACCTTAGCCAACTCGGTCAGGAGCCCGCACACCCGCTCTCCCTGCCGGTGTTCGGCACGCGGCCATTGCGGGTCGAGTGGGCAGACGTTCGCGTTGCAGGAGTCGAAGCGCGGGCACCGCAGTGACCGGCCGTTCATTCGCCACCTCGGGACGCCGCGATGCGCTCGGCCGACCACCGCTGGATTTCGGATTCCACCCATGCTGACGTTGAGAGCGCCAGCTTTACGCGGCGTGGGAACCTTCCTTCCGCCTCTAAGCGATAGACTTGGCTACGGGAAAGGCCGGTACGGGCACAGACCGTAGGAAGCCGGAGAAATTGGATGGGGGCGTCGGCAGCGACGGAATTAGGCGAACCGGAAGCAACTTCAGACATTGGGCAGTCCTCATGAACGGCCGTCAGTCCGGGGTATTGCGGCAGGCAAGCTAGGGTGCTTACCATAAAGCCGCCGTTGCCCGGAGAGCACGGCCTACTTAGCGGTAGAAAAAAGCTCCCAGCCCTCACCGCGCCAACGGTGGGGGCTTTTTATTGCCCCCGAGAGGTCTGGTTGCTCGATAAGCACATATCTGGTGGCCGACATGCGACCGAACCACTATATATTGTGTTGCATTGCGTCCAGATGTGTGCGGGGGGAATGATCCGACGAGAGGGTGTCGGTGTAAAGAGTGGACAGGACGGCCACAACGTTCGGCGCCGTAGGTAATGTTTACGTTCTCGTTTTTTTATCTGAACTGGCGCAGTCACTTGCGCGCTAGTAGCCCCGTCGTTTTCCCACCTGTCTGAATACTGAACGGCACATTTCCGTAGTATTATCATGGAGTTGCGAAAACTGCCCGCGCGCGGCGTTGCGGCGCATCGAGCCGCTGATGACGATCAGATGCCGCCACCCAACGGTCATCCGGCAACGTAATGCCTGTGGGGTTGTCGCAGATAATTGCTTTCCTATGAAAATCATAGGATTAGGCGGGGAAATAACACGCCGAGACTCTGACGTTGACGCACGCAACGGTCGATCCGTGCCAGGTCCCAGTGACAAAAAAGCCCGCCGGTGAGGGCGGGCTCGGGTCCGTGCTCATCGTGAGCATCGGCTATTTGAAGGCTTTACGTTCGCCGAGTTGGTCCCACGCGGCTTTGACTTCGTCGAGCATCCCGCTCAGCGCCCACATGAACTCGTCTTGGATGTCCGGCGAGAGGTTCCGGAACGTTTCTCCCTGATCTGCCCAGGTCATCATGGAGAGAGCACGGGCTTTGCTTAGGAACTCGCCTACGCGGTCACGGAGGTCGACGTTAGAGAGGCTGGCGAGATCGGAAAGCACGCCAGCGGCATTCAGTGCGACATGTTCGTTACCCATGGTGGCTCTCCTCAGTTCGACTTGTTGACGTTGCCAGCGGCGAGCGTACGCACCGCCGCCATGACCGCCTGCTGATCACAACGCGAAAGCCGGCGAAAGAGGACGAGCAGTTCGTGCTCATCCGACGTCTCGGCGTAGAGAACCTGAATTGCCGGGGAGGGCCTTGAAAGGGCCGTCAACGCATCCGAATGTGCCGTTACACTATTTGTAGCCATGATCCCGACTCCTATCGTCGTGGTGGTGGTTAGGCGGGCGGGGTGTGTCAGCACCTCGTCCCGCCACTTCCGGCACATGCCGGAATTCCTACGCCGCAGACCCCGCCTGCGACTTAAATGCAACGACCTTGCCACCGGCTTTGAGGCCGTCAAGGTAGTCCGCCCAGGCTTGCATCATCCGCGTGCGCTCATCGAGGTATTGGGCGGCGTGGGTGTATGCCTCGCGGACCTTGTTGGAT
The DNA here is from genome assembly GCF_031456385.1 of Luteibacter sp. 3190. Lineage (NCBI taxonomy): Bacteria > Pseudomonadati > Pseudomonadota > Gammaproteobacteria > Lysobacterales > Rhodanobacteraceae > Luteibacter > Luteibacter sp. 3190. Next base: position 832,900 of record NZ_JAVDUO010000001.1, read on the forward strand.
TCGGCGTGGGCTAGCTGGCGCTCAATGGCGTCCGGGTTCCAGCCCATTTCATTGAGTCGTGTAGCGGCCAAGCTACGGAACCCATGGCCCGTCATTTCCGTGCCGGTGTAGCCGAGGCGGCGAAGTGCGCTGTTTACCGTGTTCTCGCTCATGGGGCGGACACCGCTGGCGATCGACGGGAAGACATAGCGGCCGTGCCCCGTGAAGCCTTGAAGCTCGCGAAGGATGGCGACGGCCTGCGTCGAAAGCGGGACGATGTGCGCCGCCTTCATCTTCATCTTCTCTCCGGGAATACGCCACACGGACCCGTCTAGGTCGAATTCGGACCACTCAGCACGACGCAGTTCGCCAGGACGGACGAACACGAGGGGAGCGAGGCGAAGGGCGCAGAGAGTGACGTACTGGCCCGAGAACCCATCAATGGCACGGAGAAGCTCGCCGATCTTGAGCGGGTCCACGATGGCCGCGTGATGCTTGACCTTGGGTGCCTTGAGAGCGCCACGGAGGGAGCCGGTAGGGTCACGCTCAGCCAGTCCCTCAAGCATGGCGTAGCGGAATATCTGGCCCGCTTTGATTTTCGCCCGCTTGGCCGTTTCCAGCTTGCCCGCGTCCTCGATCTTCCGAAGGGTCGTAAGCATTTCCCGGTCGGTAATCTCCTTGATCGGACGATGCCCAAGGTCCGGATACAAGAAGCTCTCAAGCAGCCACCTGTTCTTATTGGCCGTGACTTCGGCAACCTGTTGGCGGGCGAGCCAGAGCACGGCGACGGACTGGAAGGTGGGAGTAGGGGCTAGGGCTAGGGAGCGTGCGCGCTTTGCCTCCTGGCGGCTGGCGCTCGGGTCGATCCCGTTTGCCAGCGAGGCACGAGCGGCATCGCGACGGAGACGAGCCTGGGCGAGCGTCACGGAGGGGTAGGTGCCAAGGCTCAGCATCTTCGCCTTGCCCTCGAAGCGGTAGCGGAAGCGCCAGCGAAGACCTCCGCTGACCGGAACCTCGATCACCAGTCCCCCTGAGTCCGTCACGCGGTAGAGCGTGGCCTTGGGCTTGAGGGCGCGCAGTTTGGCGTCGGTGAGCATTTGAGTAACCCGAGGGCTCGCGGTGAGTACGGGTATACCTTACGCACAAAGTTACTCACATGCAATAGCGGCTGCGGCTGGACGCGCTGAGACGCCCCAGGAACGGCAGGCAATAAAAAACCCGCCTTGTGAGCGGGTTCTCGAAAGTCGGCGGACGCCACTGGCTTCCTTGATTTTCGTCTTTGGTGCCGAAAGTGGGACTCGAACCCACACTGTATCTCTACAAACGGATTTTGAGTCCGCCGCGTCTACCGGTTCCGCCATTTCGGCTGGGGCCCGCGATTATGCGTCAATCAATGGACCTGGTCGAGGCCCAGCTTGCGTTCGGTGCGGTGGTACCAGTCGTCGCCCTCGGGGTTGAACACGGCGCACTGGGTCATCCGGCCCGAGTAGATGTGCAGGCTGACGGCCACCGCGTCGTCGCTGGGGTTGCGGATGGTGTGGTACTCGTGGGGCGGAATCAGGCTGCCGGCGGAGCCGGGGCCCGCCTGAATCGAGCCGACCGGCCGGAAGTGGTAGCGCTCCGCATCGTGGCCGAGCAGCTCGTACTGGACGATCTCCAGGGCGCCGTTCCAGACCCCTTCGACGCACCACATGCCCGAATGGTCGTGGATCAGGGTGCCCTGGCCGGGGCCCCAGGTCATGGCGACGACGCTGTAGCCGTGCTCGTCGCTGCGGTAGAGTTCACGGCGGGCGTAGTGGTCGCCGGCGGTCTCCATGACGCAGGAGGGCAGGATGACCTCCTGGGAGCGGATCAGGCGGCACAGCGCGTTGCGCAGGGAATCCGTCAGGGCCGGGGTGCTCGGCTGAGCCACGGCGGTGTCGATGGCGTCGATGAGCTTGCGGCTGCCCGGGAAGTCGACGGTGATCATGGGTGGAACCTCGTGGGGAAGACGTGGGGGCCCGTTTCGACCCCGATCATAGCAAACCGGGGGTCAGATCGAGGCCAGGAACCCGCCGATGGCCCGGCTGTAGTTGTCGATGTCGACGAGGAAGGCGTCGTGGCCCTGCGGCGAATCCAGGGCCACGAAATCGACGTGCGCGCCGGCGGCTTCCAGTCCCTTGGCGATCGTTTCCTGCTGTTCCAGCGGGAACAGAATGTCCGTGCTCACGCCGATGACCAGCGCGCGTTCCACCTGGATCCGGGCCAGGCCGCGCATGACGTCGCCGTCGCCGTACTCCGCCACGTCGAACCAGTCGCTGGCACGCGACAGGTACAGGTAACTGTTCGGATCGAACTGGCGGTTGAAGCGCTTGGCGTGAGCTTCGAGGTACGACTCCACCTGGAATTCGAAACCGAACGGCGAGGTCTCGTCGCGATCGTCGGGATCGAGGCGAATGCGCGCGAATCGGCCCTTCCACTCCATCGCCGAGCGATAGGTGATGACGCCCAGTTTGCGAGCGATGCCCATGCCGTGTTCCGGCCATTCGTCGCCCGCGTACTGGCCCTTGTTCCAGTGCGGGTCGAGACGGATCGCCTCGCGTTGCAGCGAGCGGATCGCGATCGCGAACGGTTGCGCCTGCGGCGCGGTGTCCACGCTGATGTGCGTGCGCGCGGCGCCCGGATGCAGCAGCATGTAAGCGAGCGCGCCCATGCCGCCCATCGAGCAGCCGACGAGGCAGGCGAGCTGGACGATGCCGAGTCCGGTGACCGCTTCCCACGCCGCGTTCGCGACATCCTCGAGCGAGAGTTCGGGAAACGTCAGGCGATACGGCGCGCCCGTCGCGGGATCGATCGAGGCGGGGCAGGTGGAGCCCTTGTCGCTGCCGAGCGAGTTGACGCAGATCACGAAGAATCGGTCGGTGTCGAACGCGCGACCCGGCCCGATCATGGGCTCCCACCATCCCGGCGTCGGATCCTCGGCGTTCGAGGCCGCGTGCGCGCTGGGCGACAGGCCGGTGAGGATCAGGATCGCGTTGTCGCGCGCTTCGGAAAGCGTCCCCCAGGTCTCGAACGCGACGCGCGCGCCGTGCAGTTCGCCGCCGCGCTTCATGCGGAACGGCGAGGAGAGGCTGTGATAGCGGCGTGCGTCGCCCATGGGTCGTTCCTTCAATGGGGTACGTCGATGGTACCCGTGGCGGGGGCGCCGGGCTCCGCTTCGATGTGTTTTTCGGCGACGGCGATCTGCCGGGCGACGGCGTGGGCCACGTTGGAATCCGGGTCGAGCAACGGCTGCAGCTGGCGCCAGGTCGCGATGGCGTCCGCGTAGCGTTCCTTCTGGAACTGCGCGATGCCGAGCAGCCAGAGCGCGCGCTGGTTGTCCGGCGCGGCGTTGGCGGCGCGCTGCAGCAGCTCGAAGGCGCGCCCGTCGATCCGGTGGTCGTCGCGCGCGAGGGAATCGGCTTCCGCCCAGCCGACCATGGCGGGCACGTTCCGCTCGTCGATGGCGAGGACCTTGCCGTAGGCGTCACGGGCGGCGGCGGGCTTTTTGGCCATCCCGTAGGCCTGTCCCAGCAGCATCCAGCCCTGCGCGTCGTCGGGCCGCTCATCGAGGCGCCGCACGAGTTCGCCGATGGCGTCGTCGAGCGTGACTTCCTTTGGCGGCTCGACACCGGCGAGCGTGACGGGCGTGCCGACGAGCATGTACAGGGCGGCGCTGGCGGTCGGCAGAAGGATCGCGATGGCGACCACGATCGCGAAGATGCCGCGCGAGCGACCGTCCCGGCGGCCCTGGCGGACCAGCGGGACGAGGAGTAAGGCCAGCGCGACGACCAGCATGGCCGCGGCGGTGAGATAGAACGCGAGGGTCACCAGTCGTCCCCGTTGTCGTTGGCCGGCGGAGCGGCGGGCGCCAGGCGCGCTCGGCGGCGAACCTGCACGGCGACGACGATGCCGCCGACGGCGAGCAGTAGCAGCGGGCCGAACCAGAGCAGCCACGTCGACGGTTCGACGGGCGGCTTGTACAGCACGAACTGCGAATAACGCTCGACCAGGAACGCCTTGATCTCGTCGTCGCTCCGGCCCGCCTGCATCATCTCGAACACCTGTCTGCGCAGGTCGTGCGCGATCGGCGCGTTGGAGTCGGCGAGCGTCTCGTTCTGGCACATCGGGCAGCGCAGTTCCGCGCTGAGCTTCTGGAAGCGGACCTCCTCCGCGCGATCGCGGAACGGCATCGGCTGGATCGCCTGCGCGGACACGGCGGCCGACAGCATGCACAGCGCGAGCACCAGAAGGACGCGACGCATCACGGCGTTTCCTTCGCGAGCGCGGCGATGGCGGGGCGGATCTCGTTCTCGAGCACGTCGGGCGTGATCGGGCCGATGCGCTTGTAGCGGATGACGCCCTTCGCATCGATGAGGAACGTTTCGGGCGCCGCGTAGACGCCGAAGTCGATGCCGGCGCGTCCGTCGCGATCGGCCACGACGACGTCGAACGGATTGCCGTGTTCGGCGAGCCAGGCGGTCGCGGCCTGCGGCTCGTCCTTGTAATTGAAGCCGACGAGCGGGATGCCCAGCCGCTTCACGCCGGTCATCAGGATCGGGTGTTCGTGCACGCACTCGACGCACCAGCTGGCGAAGACGTTGAGCAGGTACGGCTTGCCGAGCAGCGAGGCCTTGTCCACCGTGCGCGACGGTTCGCCGAGCACGGGCAGGGCGAAGGCCGGCGCCGGCTTGTCGATCAGGGGCGAGGCGATGTCGTGCGGATCGTGACCGGTGTTCCACCAGATGCCGAAGCCGAACAGTCCGGCGAGCAGCAGGAACGCGACGAGGGGCAGCAGGCGGCTCATGCCAGCGACTCCTTCGGCGCGGCGGCCGGCACGTCGGCCGCCGCCGTCTTCTTCGCGCGGAAACGCCGTTCGGCCGCGGCGAAGAAGCCGCCCGCCATCATGAACAGGCCGCCCAGCCAGATCCAGCGCACGAAGGGCTTGTGGTACAGGCGCAGCGCCCAGGCGCCCTGGACGTCGTTCGGATCCATCGGCTCGCCGAGCGCGACGTAGATGTCGCGGAACAGGCCCGCGTCGATCGCCGATTCGGTCTGCACCTGCCCACGCGAATAGGTGCGCTTCTGCGGATGCATCGTGCCCACCGGCTTGCCTTCGCGGAGGATCGTCACGATGCCTTCGTCGGCGCGCCAGTTCGGGCCTTCGGTTTCCTCGACACCGTCGAAGCGGAAATCGTAGCCGCCGATCGACGCGCTCGTACCCGGCGCCAACCGAACGTCGCGTTCGACGCTGAGGGATTCGGAAAGCATCACGCCGATGAGGAAGATCGCCACGCCCGCGTGCGCGACAAGCATCCCGGCCATTTCCGCGGGGTAGCGCCGCCCGCGCGGCATCTCGCGCCAGCGCTTGATCACGTAGGCGAGCGTGCCGGCGGCGACCCATACCGCGCCGCCGACGCCCGCGATGGCGCGCAGCTGGCCCTGGGCGAAGAACGCCGCGACGACGGCGCAGACCACCGCGGCCACGCCGGCGCGCAGGGCCATCGCCGTGAGCTGGCGGCCCTCCGCGCGGCCCCAGCGCAGGTAGGGCCCGAACGGCAGCAGGAGCACCGCCGGCGCCATGAGCAGCACGAACAGGAAGCCGAAGTACGGCGGGCCGACGGAAACGCGACCGAGGTTCAGCGCGTCGCCGATCAGGGGGAACAGCGTGCCGAGCAGCACCATGGCGGCGGCTGTCGTGAACAGCAGGTTGGCGACCATGATCCCGGTCTCGCGCGACAGGGGCGCGAATGGCTTGCCGGTCGCGACCTTCGGCGCGCGGATCGCGTAGAGCAGCAGCGAGCCGCCGATCACCACGACGAGGAAGCCGAGGATGTAGAGCCCGCGGCGCGGATCCGACGCGAAGGCGTGCACCGAGGTCAGCACGCCCGAGCGGACGAGGAACGTGCCGAGCAGCGACAGCGAGAAGGCGAACAGGGACAGCAGCACCGTCCACGCCGGGAGCGAGCCGCGCTTTTCCGTCACGGCCTGCGCGTGAATCAGCGCGACGCCGACCAGCCACGGCATGAAGGACGCGTTCTCGACGGGATCCCAGAACCACCAGCCGCCCCACCCGAGCTCCGCGTAGGCCCACCAGCTGCCCGCCACGATGCCCATGGTGAGGAACGCCCACGCGACATTGGTCCACGGGCGCGCCCAGCGCACCCAGGCCTGCTCCATCTCGCCGCCGAGGAGCGCGGCGATCGAGAACGCGAAGGCGACGGAGAAGCCGACGTAGCCCATGTAGAGCACGGGCGGGTGGAACGTCATGCCCGGGTCCTGCAGCACCGGGTTGAGGTCGCCGCCGTCCGCCGGCATCGGCAGTTCGCGCACGAACGGGTTCGACGTGAACAGGATGAACGCGAGGAAGCCGACGGCGATCAGGCCGAGGACGCCGAGCACGCGCGCGACGAACGGCTGCGGCAGGTGCCGGCTCAGCGCGGCGAGCGCCACCGACCACACGTTGAGGATGGTGACCCACAGCAGCATCGAGCCTTCGTGCGCGCCCCACACCGCGGTGACGCGGTAGTACCAGGGCAGCGCGAGGTTCGAGTTGTCGGCGACGTAGGCCACGGAAAAATCGAACGTCGCGAATGCGTAGATCAGGATGGCCATCGCCGCGAACACGAAGACGCCCTGACCGGCGGCGGCGGGCCGCGCCACGGCCATGAGCGCCGCGTTCCCGCGCCACGCCCCCACGATGGGGAGGATGCCCTGCGCGATGGCCAGGAGCAGCGCGAGGACGAGGGCGAACTGGCCGAGCTCGGGGATCATGGGGTGGCGTCCTGGGTGGCCTTGTCGTCGATCCGACGATTCTCGTGGGCCTTGGCCATGGCGTCCTTGAGTTCCTTCGGCATGTAGTTCTCGTCGTGCTTGGCCAGCACTTCGCTGGCGATGAAACGCCCGCTGTCCATGCGGCCCGTGGCGATCACCGACTGGTTGTCGCGGAACAGGTCGGGAAGGATGCCGGTGTATTCCACCGGCATCGCGCCGGCGTCGTCGACCACGATGAAGCTCACCTTCAGCGTGTCGGCCGCGCGCTGGATCGAGCCGGCCTTGACCATGCCGCCCAGGCGGAAGGTCGGGTACTGCGTGGCCTGGCCTTCCTGCACCTGGCTCGGGGTGAACAGGTAGCTCATGTTCCGCTGCAGGGCGAACACGACGAGGCCCACCGCGATCGCGGCGGCGACGACGACGGAAATGACGATGGCGAGGCGGCGCTTACGCGTTGGATTCATTGCTCTGCGAGGTTCCGGGCCGGCGGCGGTTTTCCTGGCGCGCGATCCGTGCGCGCAGGTCGCGCAGGTTCCGGCGGCGCCTGGCGAGTGGCGCCAGCGTGTCGATCAGGAGGACGATGAGGAAGACGGCGACGGCGCTCCACACATAGAAGCCGTAGGCGCCCATGGCGAGGTTCATGCGACGCCTCCCTCGCGGACCAGCAGCTCGCGCACCCACGCCTTGCCGCCTTCGGAGGCGATGAGGTCGGCGCGGACGCGGGCGAACAGGCTGGCGATGTAATACAGCTTCGTGGCGGCCATCATGGTCAGCAGCGGCCAAAGCATGCTCGCCTCGATGTGCGACGGACCGACGAGGCGAACGGTCGAGCCCTGATGAAGGGTGTTCCACCAGTTCACCGAGAAGTGCACGATCGGCACGTTCACGGCCCCGACCAGCACGAGGAAGCATGCCGCGCGCGCACCCTGGCGACGATCCTCGAACGAGTGATACAGGCCGACGATGCCGAGGTAGATGAAGAGCAGCACGAGTTCGGAGGTCAGGCGCGCGTCCCACGTCCACCAGGTGCCCCACATCGGCTTGCCCCAGAGCGAGCCGGTGACGAGCGTGATCAGGGTGAACGCGGCGCCGACGGGCGCGGATTCCATCGCCACGACCTCGGCGATCTTGATGCGCCAGACCAGCGCGACGAAGGCCGCCACCGCCATCGCGCCGTAGATGAAGAGGCTCATCCAGGCGGATGGCACGTGGATGAAGATGATGCGGTACGCGTCCCCTTGCTGGTAATCCGCGGGCGCCACGAAGAGGCCGGCATAGAGGGCCACCGCGCCGAGGGCGAGCGCGAGGCCGAGCGCCCACGGGCGCACGGCGCCGGCGAAACGGTAGAACACCGGCGGCGAGCCGAGGCGGTGAAGCCAGAGCGGAACCCAGTTAGCCATCGATCCTCGAGGGGTTGCGTGCGGTAAGCCGGGCGTCCCCCTACGGGCCGCACGGCTGCGTGCGTCAGGTGTCCATGGCGATGCGAAGCGCGGCGGCGCAGGCGAGCGGCGCGAGGACGACCGCCATGACCAGTCCGGCGCCCAGCCAGGCGATCGGCGCGATCCACGGCAGCCCTTCCTGCGCGGCGGCCACGGCCCCGGCGGCGAAGATCACGACCGGCACGCACAACGGGAGCAACATGAGCGCCAGAAGCATACCAGAGCGCCTCGATCCCGCCGTCAGCGCGACGAGCACGGCGCCGAGCAGGCTGAGCAGCGGCGTCGCGATGCCCAGGGCCATCACCAGCGCGGGCAGGGCGGCGGCGGGCAGTTTCAGCATGCCCGCGAGCAGCGGTGCGACGACGATCAGGGGCAGCGCCGAGGTGATCCAGTGCGCGAGGATCTTCATGCCGACGAGCAACGCCAGCGGTTGCGGCGCGAGCATCAGCTGCTCCATCGAGCCGTCGTCGATGTCCGCGCGGAAGAGCTGGTCGAGCGACAGGAGCACCGCCAGCAGCACGGTGACGAAGACCACGCCGCCGGCGATGCGGGCGAGCAGCTGCGGCTCGGGTCCGAGGGCGAACGGGAACAGCGTGGCGACGATCAGCGCGTACAGCACGGGCATCGCGATGTCGCCGCGGCGCCGCCAGGCCAGGGTGAGGTCGCGCCGGAGCAGGGCCGCGCAGGCGGCGGGAGTGCTGCCCGGCGTCATGCGTGCAACCGGATGCGCCGCGGTTCGCCGCCAGCGAAGCTCACCGCGCCATGGCTGGTGACGAGCGCCGCGCCGCCGCGGTTCGCGTGGCCATCGAGCAGGCGGTTGACCAGCGCGATGCCGTCGCGGTCGAGGTTGGCGTAGGGCTCGTCGAGCAACCAGACGCGCGCCGGCAGGATCAGCAGCCGCGCCAGCGCGGCGCGCTTCTTCTGACCCGCGGAAAGGCGGCGTACCGGTTCGTCCTCGAACCCCGCGAGCCCCGTGTCCGCCAGCGCGGCGTCGGCGTCTGCGCCGGCGCGAAGGCCGTACAGGCCCGCGCTCACGCGAAGATTCTCCCGCGCGCTCAGGTCGAACTTGAGGCCCAGATGATGGCCGAGAAAGACGACGGCGCCGGCCATCGTGTCGAGCGAGAAACGCAGGCCGTCCAGAAGCACCTCGCCTTCGCCGGCACGCAGCATGCCGGTCAGCACGCGCAACAGCGTGGTCTTGCCGCTGCCGTTGTCGCCCTCGACGAGCGCGATCTCCCCCGCGCGCAGCGCGAAGTCGACCGGCCCGAACACCGGCTCGTCCTGGCGCGAGAACGACAGCGCGCGGGCTTCGAGGAGGATCGGCGGTTCGGCGGACGCAGGCATCCGGCGATTGTTGCGAGGTACGCCAAGGAAGTCCATGGCGCGCGGGTCGCCCCCTGTGGGAGCGGACCTGGCCGCGACAGCTCCTGCGCCGCGGTAGTAGCAGACCGTTAAAGCGGCAGCGGAGGCAACGTGGCCTCCAGCGCACGCACCGCCGCGTCGATATCCACCGAAGCGACGCTGTCATGACCCTTCAGCAACTGCTCCAGCAACGTGTCCTGCGCCCGACCCCGCTCCAGCGCGTACGCATACGGGAGGTGGGTGAAGGTGACCATGCGGTAGCGCGGGAGGTAGTGCGTCGGCGAGCGCTCCGCGAGCAGCGCGCCGAGTTCGCGCTTGCGCAGGTAGTGCGGATCCGCGACCGAATCGCGCATCTCCACGTAGTTCTCGAGCGCCATGGTCGCGATGGCGTCCGCGTTCGGCTTGCGCCGGGCCTCGAACGCGGCGAACACGGCCGCCGGATCGTCGGGCGTCGCGGCGAAGAGTTCCGCCAGTTCCGCCGCGTCCTCGAAGCCGCAGTTCATGCCCTGGCCGTGGAACGGCACGATCGCATGCGCCGCGTCGCCGATGAGTAGGGCGCGCCCCCCGATGTGCCAGCGATCGAGGTAGAGCGTGCCGAGCGTGCCGACCGGATGCGCCGCCCAGTCGGCCGCGAAATCCGGCATCAGGGCGAGCGCGTCGGGAAAATCCGCGCGGAAGAACGCCTCGGCGGCGCCGACGCCCGCGATCGTGCGGAAGCTCGGATGCGGCCCGTCGTTCGGGAGGAACAGCGTCACGGTGAAGCTGCCTTCGCGATTGGGGAGGGCGATCGACATGTAATGACCGCGCGGCCAGATGTGCAGCGCGTTGCGCTCGATCGCGAAAGGCGCCGACGGATCGCGACCGGGAGGAATCTCCAGTTCCTTGTAACCGTGGCCCAGTTCTTCCACGCGTTCGCCCAGCGGCGAATGCGCGTGCATGGCGGCGCGCAGGGCCGAACCGGCACCGTCCGCACCGATGACGACCGGCGCGTCGACGGTGCGCCGCGTGCCGTCCGGCGCGCCCAGCGTGAGCGTTCCGGCGTCGAGATCGGCGGCGACGAGGCCCTGGTCGAAATGGATCGTGGCGCCGGCGGCTTCCGCGGCATCCAGCATCAAGGTGTTGAGCCCGCCACGCGACACCGACCAGATCACTTCGGAGTCGTCGACGCCGTAGCGTTGCAGGCCACTGTGACCGGCGGGGTCGTGGACCATCCGGCCGCGCATCATCACGGCCTGATCCAGCACTTTTTCGGCCAGGCCCGTCGCGCGCAGGGCATGCAATCCGCGCTCGGCGAGGGCGAGGTTGATCGACCGGCCCCCTTCGAAACCCGCGAGGCGCGGATCGGAACGGCGCTCGTAGACGGTGACGCGGAACCCGCGCTGGGTGAGGAGCGTGGCGACGAGGGCGCCGACCAGTCCGGCGCCGACTACGGCGATGTCGTTACGGGGCATGGAGGCCTGTGTCCGTGCGCGATATTGCGGGGCAGCGCATCGTGCGCCGCAGCGCCGCCGTGGGCAAGCCCAGGGCGGCCGGACGGGCTCAGCCCGCTTTCTTGCCCGGTCGCGTCGCCGGGCGGACCGGTTCCGCCGGCTTGGCCGTCGCGGCGTCGAGGAAGCCGCGCTGCATCGACTTCCACACGTCGAGGTTGCGCTCGGTCATCTCGTTGAGCATCGACCAGGGGGTCTGGCCCATCAGGCTGTTGAGCTGGTTGCGGAACTGCTGCTGCTGGTCGAGGAAGACCTGCAGGCTGCGCTCCAGGTACGGGCCCATGAATCCCTGCAGCGAATCGCCGTAGAAACGGATGATGTGGGAGAGGAGCTGGGGCGACAGCATCGGCTGGCCGTGCTCCTCGTGCTCCGCGATGATCTGGAGCAGCACGGAACGGGTCAGGTCCTCGCCGGACTTGGCGTCGCGGACCTCGAAAGTTTCCCCGTCGAGGACCAGCTGGCGGACTTCCTCCAGCGTGATGTAGCTCGAGATTTCCGTATCGTACAGACGACGGTTCGGATACTTCTTAATGATGCGTAGGGTTTGTGCCATGCGGCGAAAGCTACCACGAGGTATTGCGCCGCACCAGTTGCCGCGGACCCGCGTAATCGTTTACATCCGAGCCGATTCCATTTGGATCGATTTAGCTCGGCTTGAATTAATGCGCCGCGGCACCGCCGGCGTTGCCGAAGGGTGGGCGGGCGAGCCAGAGGATGGGGATGAGCGCGAGGAACAGGATCGCGCATCCCCAGAACACATCGTTGACCGCGAGCGTGGCCGCCTCGCGGGTCACGATCTGATCCATGACGCCAAACGCCGGTTTGCCGGAAATCCCCAGGGTGTCGAGCCGCTGGGTGAACGCCGTCGTCGCGGGTGAGGCGTGCGTCACGTATTCGGTGAGCGAGGCGTGGTGGGAGTCCGTCCTGTGCTGCCAGAGGGTGACCGTGATCGCGGTCGACACGCTCGAAGCGAGGGTGCGGCAGAAATTCGCCAGCCCGGACGCGCCGGCGATCTGGTCGGGATTCAGCCCGGACAGGAAGATCTGGTTGAGCGGGATGAAGAAGCAGGCGATCGCGATGCCCATGATGAAGCGGGGCAGCACGAGGGCGCCGTACGAGGCGCCGCTGTTGAATCCGGCGAACCAGAACGAGGTGAAGGCGAACACCATGAAGGCGAACGTCACCACGGCCCGCAGTTCGAGGCGCTGGATGTTCTTGCCGATGAAGGGCGAGACGATGAAGGCGAGGATGCCCACCGGGGCGGTGGCGAGTCCCGCCCACGTCGCCGTGTAGCCGAGCGTGGTCTGCAGCCACAGCGGGAACACCACGTTGATGCCGAAGAAGGCGAGCATGCCGAGCGAGAGCGCCGTGACGCCCACGGCGAAATTGCGCCGCCCGAACAGCGACAGATCGACGACCGGATGTTTCGCCGTGAGCTCCCAGATCACGAGGAACACGAGCGCCACGAGCGCGATGAGCCCGAGCGTGAGGATCATCGGCGAGGCGAACCAGTCGTGGTCGTTGCCGTTGTCGAGCATGAACTGCAGCGACCCCACGCCGATCACCAGCAGCGCGAGGCCGACCGAGTCGATGGGCGCGCGCACGATCTTCGTCTCGCGATGGCGCAGGATGCTCCAGGTCACCACGCCCGCGGCGGCGCCCACCGGCACGTTGATGTAGAAGATCCACGGCCAGGAGAAGTTGTCGGTCAGATAGCCGCCGAGGATCGGGCCGAAGATCGGCGCGACGACGACCGTCATCGCCCACATCGCCAGCGCGATGCCCTGTTTGGTCTTCGGATAACTGGCCAGCAGCAGCGACAGCGACAACGCCACCATCGGGCCCGAGCCGGCGCCCTGCATGAGGCGGAAGATCACCAGCATGGGCATGTTGGTGGCGAGGCCGCAGAGCATCGAGAACGCCACGAACAGCGCCACCGACACGCAGAACGTGCGCACCTCGCCGAAGCGCTTCGCCAGCCACCCCGTGAGCGGCTGCATGATCGCGCTGGCCAGCGCGTAGGAACTGATGGCCCAGGTGCCCTCGCTGGCGCCGACGCCGAGGCTGCCGGCGATGTGCGGCACCGCGACGTTCACGATCGTCATGTCGAGGATCTCCATGAAGGTGGAGAACGCGACGGCGATCGTCAGCAGGACGAGTGGGCCGCCGTGCAGCGGCTTCGGTCCGCCGTTGGCGGGCGTGTCGGGGAGGGCGGCGTCGCTCAAGGCGTGGAGGCTCCGAGGTTGTCGCGGACGATGGCATCCGCGGCGGCGTCGGCCTTGGCGGCGACCTCGTCATACACGCGGGTCTGCGCCACGGCGACCGTGGACGGCTGCTTTGGCAGCACGTCGCCCTTGTCGTCGGTGATGTCCACGGTGACGGCGGTGGACAGGCCGATCCGCAACGGGTGCGCGTCGAGGTCCTTCGGCTCGAGCGCGATGCGAACCGGCACGCGCTGCACCACCTTGATCCAGTTGCCGGTGGCGTTCTGCGCGGGCAGCAGCGAGAACGCGCTGCCCGTGCCGGCGCCCAGGCCGATCACCTTGCCGTGGTACTCGACGCCGCTTCCGTAGATGTCGGCCTCGATGGTCGCAGGCTGGCCGATGCGCACGTGGCGCAATTGGCTTTCCTTGAAGTTCGCATCGACCCAGAGATCGTGCAGCGGGACCACGGTCATCAGTTGCTGGCCGGGCTGCACGCTGTTGCCGACCTGGACGCCGCGCTGCGCGACGTAGCCGTCGATGGGCGCGACGATCGCGTTGCGTTGGGCCGCGACCCAGGCTTGGCGGAAGTTCGCCCGGGCCTGCTCCACCGCCGGATTGCCTTCGACATCGGCACCGTCGACGAGCGCGCGTGCCGCGTCGGCCTGCCGCTGCGCGGCGTCGAGCGCGGATTGCGCGCTGGTGACGGCGTCGCGGGCGTGCTGCACTTCCTCGGGCGCCACTGCCTTCTCGGCGAGGAGCGGGATGCGGCGCTTGAGGTCGTCCTGCGCGCGCTTCAGGTCCTGCCGGCGGGCGACCAGCGCGGCATCCGCGCCGGCCGCCGACTGCGTCTGCTGGCGCACCTGGCGCACGGCCTGCGCGAGTCCGCTGCTGGCCTTGCGCAGCGCCACGTCGGCGTCGGTCGGGTCGAGGCGGACGAGCACCTGGCCGGCCGTCACGCGCTGCGTGTCGTCGGCGTAGACGCCAATCACGATACCGGGCACCTGTGCCGAGATGCCGACCTGGTTGCCGCCCACGTAGGCGTCGTCGGTGGTCTCGCGGGTCGAGAACACGAACAGCCAGAGCAGGAACCAGGTGAGCGCGGCGAGGAGGAACACGACCAGGGCGATGAGCAGCGCGCGGCCACGCTTGCGCTTGTCCTTCGGCGCGTTGCCGCTCTCGTCCTGCGCGCGCGGCGTTTCGTTGGGGATGGCGCTCATGGGCTCGGGGCTCCGTTCGTGCGAGGCGTGGATGAGGAGGCGATGGGCTCGGCGCGGTAACCGCCGCCGAGGGCCCTGATCAGTGCGACGTCAGTGGACAGCGCCTGGCCGTGCAGCTCGGCGGCCATGTCCTGCTGCTGGATCAGCGCGGCTTCCGTCGCGAGGGATTCGCGATCGTCGCGGACCCCGCGCGCCGCGCGTGCGCGGGCGCTCGCGAGCAGCGTGGTCGCCGCGTCGAGCTGGGTGTCCTGCTGGGCGCGGCGATCGACGAGCTGCCGTGCGCCGAGGGCCTGCGTGGCGACCTCGCGCGCGGCGCTGGCCACCGTGGCGTTGTACTGGGCCACGGCGGCGCCGAGCTGCGCGCGGCTCACGCCGTGGTTGGCCTCGAGCGCGCCGCCTTCGAAGATCGGCAGGTGGATCGCGGGCGTGAGGCCGAAAACGCGGCTGTCGGCCGAGAACACCTTGTCCATGTCGATGCTCGACAGCCCCGCCATCGCGGTCAGGCTGACGTCGGGAAAGAATTGCGCGCGCGCCGCGTCCGTCTGGCGCAGCGCCGCCTCGACCTGCCAGCGCGTGGCCGCGATGTCGGGCCGGCGCGCCATGAGGTCGGAGCCGGCGTTGGCGGGCAGGCCGGGCGTGACGTCGGGTAGCGGTCGCGGCGCGAGCGTCGGCAGCGCCGCCGGCGCGACGCCGACGAGCGTGGCCAGCGACGCGCGGCGGATCGCCGCGGAGCCGCGCAGGGCGACAAGCTGCTGGCGTGCGCCCGCGAGTTCGCCGCGAGCCTGCTGCGCGGTATCGGGGACATCGACACCCTGCCTGACGCGAAGCTCGGCGATGCGCAGGGCGCGCTCGCGTGCGGTGACGAGGCGCTCGGCGAGGGCGACGCGCGACTCGTCGGCGAGCCAGCCGAAATAGGTGTCGGCGACGGTCGCCTGGATCGTCAGCGACGCCGCCGAGCGTTCCGCCTCGGCGGCGCGCGCGCTGTCGATCGCGGACTCGATCGCGTACCGCTTCTTGCCCCACCAGTCGAAGTCGTACCGTGCCTGGATGCCCAGATCGGCCTGGTTGTACCAGGTGAAGCCGAGGAACTGCGCCGGGATGATCCCGTTCTCGCTCATGCGCTGGCGCGCGACCTGCGCGCTGGCGTCGATGCGCAGGCCGGCCTGCGCCGCGGCCACCTGGATGTTCTGCTGCGCGGATTCGACGCGCGTGCGCGCCTGCGCGAGATCGGGTGCGCCACGCAGCGCCAGGGCGATCAGTTCATCGAGCTGCGGGTCGCCATAGACGCGCCACCAGTCGGCGGCCGGCCAGCCCGCGCGCTGGCCCGCGTCCACCCCGGCCAGCGGGGCTTCGTCGCGCAGCGCGGGCCGGTCGATCTTCGCCGGTATGTGGCAGGCGCCGAGGGCCAGCGCCATCGCGCCGGCGAGCAGGGCGGATCGGATCGGAATCGGTGTCATGGCGTGGCATCCGCGTCGACGGAAGGATCGAGGTGCAGGGCGAGCTTCTTCAGCAGGCGTTCGAAGGTCTTCCGCTCGGCCGCGCTGAAACACGCGAAGGACTCGACCAGCGGAGGGAACATGGGCGGCAGCAGCTTGTTGACGAAGCGGCGACCGGCGGCCGTGATGCGAAGCACCACCTGCCGGCGGTCGTGCGTGGCATGCGAGCGGGAAATGAAGTCGCGCTTGACCAGCGCGTTCGCGATGCGCGTCATGTTCGTCGGCTTCTGTTCCGCCAGCAGGCAGAGCTCGCCCGGCGTCGCGCCTTCTTCCGACGCGTAAAGCATCATCAGCGTGCGGAAATCGCTGTCGTTCATGCCATGCGGCTTGAGCTTGCTCTCGAAGTCCCGCAGCAGGGCGCCGGCGTTGAGCATGAGCAGGCGCACGAGGAACACTTCGCAGCGGGGTAGCTCCGGTATGCGCTCCGCGACGCGGTCGACGCCCTCGTAGAGCGCGTCGACACAAGGTTTGAGACTCGACATTTCGCTGGCTAATAGTTCGCTGGTGAACTATTAGGCTAACCGGTGACGTTCCATGACGCAAGTTCGGAAAGAACGGGAAGTGCGGCCCCTACTGCGGGAAACATGCCGGTACCGCGCGTCGTTCTTGTCGCTCGTCGCGATCCACTGTGATGGCAGGGGGATATAGTCATACGGTCGGGCCGGCGGCCCGCTTGCGAAGGCCAGGCCATGGAACGGTATGCGGAAAATCGATCGGAGCGTCGTCTCGGTGAAATGGTGGAAGCCGATCCGGCGTTCCTGCAAGCGCTGGAGGCAGTTCGCGGCGCGACGGGAACGGTCGCGCGACTCGAGGCGACTTCCGGCGCGCAACATACGATTTCCGATCCGGGCAGCGGAGGAGGGTCGCTCTTGCTCATCGCGTTCGACGCGGATGGCGAGCGGGTGGCGGGGGCGATACTCCATTATGTGATCGAGGACGACGGGGGGACCGGGGCCTCTTTCATCGTCGCGGGTAGCGACACCCCTGTCCCCGACTCCTACGCGATCAGCGGCGCCGACGGGGTCGCGCTTCCGGGTGACCAATGGCGGCCGGGTAGCCGGCCGGGGCGCGCCAGGGTGCGCGTCACCGTCCTCGAGAACGACGTGCCGGTGTTCTTCGAATTCACGCGGGAGTACTCGGACCGCATACCGACCTATCTGACGATCCTGGACGGAGGCGATCAGGTCGTCACGTACCGACCGGGCGAGCGCGTCGACCGGTCGATACACATGCGCCTGAGGGATGAGCGAGGTCAGCCTGTGAGCTGGGGGCGGCTGGAGACGGAGATCTACGACCCCAATGGCACCGGCACGGGACGGCTGGTGGTCATGAACACCCTCGACCCGGCCGGCGAGGCCACCAACCGTCTCGACATCGTCGTCGGAACCGACATGCCCGGGAAAAGTTTTTACCTGCGGGCCTATCGTCGCAACTATCCCCGGACGACCGTCGATATCGAATGCAGGATATCCGGCGAGTCCGCGTCATGAGCATCACGGGCCGCCCTCAGGGCAGGGCGAACAGCTGGATCGCGTTGGCGGTGGTTCTGGCGGCGATGTCTTCGTCGCGCTCCTCGCGCAGCGCGGAGATGCTTTCCAGAACGTCCAGCATGAACGCCGGTTCGTTCCGCTGGCCGCGACGGTGCGCGCACGGCTGATCGGGCGCATCGGTCTCGAGAAGTAGCCGTTCGATCGGCATGGAGGCGACGACGCGGCGGATGCGGTGGGCCCGTTCGTAGGTGACGGGGCCACCGATACCGATGTGGAAACCCATGTCGAAAAGCTGGCGCGCCTGCTCCTCGCTGCCTGCGAAGCTGTGCACCACGCCCCGCAGGCCACCGACGCGGCGCAGGGTGTGGATCGTCTCTTCGAACGCGCGGCGCGCGTGCACGATCACGGGGAGGTCGAGTTCCTTCGCGATGTCGAGCTGCCGTGCGAACAGGTCGCGCTGGCGTACCGGATCGAGGCCTTCGACGTAGAAGTCCAGGCCGATCTCGCCCACGGCGACGGCGTGGTGGTCTTCCAGCCAGCGGGGAAGGTCGTCGAGATGCGCGTCGCGGTGGGCGTCCAGGAACAGCGGGTGCAGGCCGTAGGCCGGGAATACGCCCGCGCGCGTCGCCGCGAGGCGCTCGACTTTCTCCCAGTTGCCGCGATCGATCGCGGGAACGATCCAGCGCCGCACGCCGGCATCGACCGAGCGCTGGAACATCGCCGCGCCGTCGGCGTCGAACGCGCCGTCGTCGAGGTGGGCGTGGGTATCGATCAGGTCGAGCATGTCGGTGTGATGCCGTGATGAATGTCGGCGCCAGTCTAAGGCCTCGTTCAGTTTAACGACTGTCAAATGGCGTCGAGGCGGCTTCCGGGTGATGGGGCTGAGCGCCATCGAGCCGCCGATATCTGTCTGGAGATTAGGGTATGAGCAGGTTGAAACTTTCCGTCCTGAACGTGGCTTTGGGTGCGGCGCTGGTGTTGGGTCTTTCCGCCTGCAACCGTGACGCGAACGCCGACGTGGCCAATGCCACGGGTCCGGGCGCCGCGCCGCAGGAACCGGCCGGTCCGAAGTACGGCCGTGTGGTGAGCGTGGACCCGGTGCGGCAGGCCGCGACGGCGCCGCAGCGCGAATGCCACGACGAGGTCGTCACTCGCCGCGCCCCGGTCAAGGACCAGCACCAGATCGCCGGTACGGCCATCGGCGCTGTCGCGGGTGGCCTGCTGGGCAACCAGATCGGTGGCGGCAAGGGCCGCACGCTGGCCACCGTGGCGGGCGCCGTGGGCGGCGGTTACGCCGGTCACGAGATCCAGGAGCGTCGCCAGGAGACCAACACGGTCACCAGCACCGTGCGCAAGTGCAGCACGGTCCAGGGGGCCAGCAGCGACAAGATCGTCGCCTACGACGTGCGCTATGAATACAACGGCGTCACCCGCACGGTTCGCATGGACCACGACCCGGGCGACCGCGTGGAAGTGCAGGAAGGCGTGACGGTCGTTTCCGACTCGCGCTGATCCCATCCGAACCGAACAGAGGCAGCCCGTCATGCTAACGATCGTCAGAAACTCCGGCCTGGTCGCCATCGCCCTTGCGTCGCTCTCGCTCGCGGCGTGCTACGACCAGCCGCGCCGCGGTGGCTATTACGACCGCGGAGACCGCGTGGTGTATTCGGGCTCGCCGCGCACGTGCGAGCAATGCGGCGTGGTGGAGGATGTCGAGCAGGTGTACGTCGACAAGCAGTCGTCGCCGCTCGGTGCGGTGATCGGCGCGGTCGCGGGCGGTCTGCTCGGCAACACCATCGGCAAGGGTGACGGCCGTTCGGCAGCCACGGTCGGCGGCGCGGTCGTCGGTGGTCTGGTCGGCAACCAGGTGGGCAAGCGCAACGGCGCCGAGGATGTCGCCTTCCGCGTGAAGATTCGCCTGGACGACGGACGCTGGGCGACGGTGACGCAGCGGGAAGATCCCGAACTGCGTCGCGGCGATTACGTGGAAGTCCGCGGCGATCGCGTCTATCGACGCTGATCGTTCGGACGTCTGGACGTCCAAATGAAAAACCCCGCCGATGGCGGGGTTTTTTTTGGGCAAAAAAAAGACCCTCATCCGAGGGCCCCTTTTCCCGGAGATCCCAAGCTGCCCGCCTGGATCCCTTTTCCCCCGCACGTTCCTGCGCGATCAGTTCACCGCATAGAACGCGTGGTCGCCGATCTTGCGAACGACGCGGCTGGCGGACCAGCTTGGCGATACCGCGACGGTGGCGAAATGATCGGCCTGCGGTACGTATACGAGGCGTTCGCTCTTCGGCAGGCTCCAGTTGTTGATGGAGTCGCCAGCGATCTTCCATGCCTTCGTCCATGCCACGAGATCGGTGATCTCGAAATCCTTCGGCATGAGGGTGATGGCGAACTGACGCGGCGCCTTGACGACTTCGCAGACGTTGTTGCCACCCATGCCGCGATCGCGGCGCCTGAGTGCGACTTCCGCCACGGCGTACTGGCCGATGGTGGGTTCGCTACGAGCTTCCAGGTACACCGTCGTGGCCAGACACGTCTGGTCGGCGAGGTGGCTCGGGAGGACGGACGCCATCCAGAGCAAAGCGGAAAGTTTCATGTGTATCTGCCTCCAACGAGCTTTTCCGTCACTTGCGGCGATAGCCATGGGAGACGTATGAGCGGTAGACGGGCGGGCAGGCCGTTACTACCTGGACCAACCGATGGCATCCGTCGAATCAGTGGAATACGGATGACTCGGGCGTCACACACTGTGACTTTACTGGGCGGCTGTCCGGAGCCGTCCGGTATGGGGTTGCGCCGCAAGGGAGCGGCATCGCGATGCGGCGGCTCCGTCGGCTGATAACGCGTCACGAAGGATCGCGTTGCTTGATCTCCGGCTTCACGCCGGGTCGCGCCAGAACCGTCATCGTCGACGGATCGTCGCGGGTGTCACCGTGTCGTTACACCACGGCCACTTCAAATCGATCGGCGGAGCCTAGTGGCGCGATTCCATTTGCGCAAGTGCGCGGGCTGTCTGGTTCAGCTTCGACTCATGAGAGCGAGAGAACAGATTTTTTACGATGCATGTCGCATTCAATCCGTGAATGTCGAAATGATGTGGAGGCGATTGCCCTCGATATCAAGATTCTGCGCCGCGGCCGTCGCATCGTCGAGTACGACGAGAGTCGTAGGCCGCGATGCGGATGCGTCGCTCGTCAATGCGATGCCGGCGTCGCGTCCGTTAATGCGCAGCGTCGTGCCTTCGATCAGTGCGCGATCGCTTTGCACGATGTGAAGATGCCGTTTGTGTCCGCCAAGAAAATGCAGGCGCGCAGCGATTTCCTGCCCGGGAAAACATCCCTTGTCGAACGCGACGGCGCCGATACGTTCCATCGACAGCGCGGGCGGCAACAACGCGTCGAGTGCGCCGTCTGGCAGCCATGCGTAACCCTTCGCGATGTGGCGCGCGCGCCACGCGTCGTCGCCTTCGTTCGCGGCGATGCGCAGCGACGCGTCACCTTCGCCAAGCAGCAGTGCACCATCGGCATCCTCGCTGG
The DNA here is from genome assembly GCF_031456385.1 of Luteibacter sp. 3190. Classification (NCBI taxonomy): domain Bacteria; kingdom Pseudomonadati; phylum Pseudomonadota; class Gammaproteobacteria; order Lysobacterales; family Rhodanobacteraceae; genus Luteibacter; species Luteibacter sp. 3190. The sequence continues at coordinate 853,911 of NZ_JAVDUO010000001.1, forward strand.
CCTCGCCATCGGCACGCGCGACGCCGTCGCCGACATGGAGCGTGTCCGACACATCGATCGTCACTTTCGAGCGGAACACGAAGCGTTTCAGATCGGCCGCCAGCGCGGTGGCGTCGCCGCCACGCGGGACGAGCACGAATCGCTCGTCGCCGATGCGCGCCACGTGAAGCAGGGCGCGGACCCGCCCCTTCGGATCGAGCCAGCCGCTGAAGTGCCAGCGGCCCACGGGGAGTCCGAGCACGTTGCTGCTCAGCTGGCTGTTCGCGAAGGCGGCGGCATCGCGGCCGGCGAGGGTGATCGTACGAGTGGTAGTACTCGGCATGGGGGCGGCGCGGGGAGGGTGGGAGGGGTAAGATATACGGTCGGACCGGGGCCAGACCAAGGTCCGAGCGTTCGTCAAGGTTGTGCTGCCGTGGCACAGGTATTACGCTTTTAGGGCTTTATAACCATGTCCGACAATCCCTCCGAACCCCAGGACACGAACGATTCCGCTCCGGCGAAGCCGCTCGTACCGCCAATCGTCCCCACGAACGGCGAACCGGGGGTCGAGAAAGCGCCATTGGACCCCACGCGTTACGGCGACTGGGAAAAGAACGGACGCTGCATCGACTTCTGAGTATCGGGAAGGCGAGGGGAGACTGTCGGGCACCAGCGATTCCAATCCAGGATAGCCGCCATGGCACAAACGGGACGACCGCTCTCTCCCCATCTCCAGGTCTACAAGTGGCAAGTGCAGATGGTCTCGTCCATCCTGCATCGCGCCACCGGCATCATCAATGCCGTCGGTAGCCTCGTCATCGTCTGGGGCCTCGCCTCCATCGCGGCGGGTCCGGAGGCCTTCGCCACGTTCACCGGTATCGCGGGTTCGGCCTTCGGCACGATCCTCCTGGTCGCGTGGACCCTCAACTTCTTCTATCACCTGTGCAACGGCATCCGTCATCTGGCGCAGGACGCCGGCGCGGGTTACGCCGTGCAGTCGTTCATCCGTTCGAGCTGGATGTCGATCGTCGGCGCCGTCGTGCTCACGGCGCTGGTATGGGCCTATGTGCTGACCGGGAGCCACGCATGAACAAGGACCTGCGCAATCCGCTCGCCCGGGCCCGCGGCCTGGGTTCCGCGAAGGAAGGCGTGAGCCACTGGATGCTCCAGCGCGTCACCGCGCTCGGCCTGATCTTCCTCACGCTGTGGTTCATCGGCACGATCCTCAGCCTCCTGCACGCCGATTACGCCACGGCCCGCGCCACGCTCGGCAAGCCGTGGAACGCGGTGCTGCTGATCGCCCTCATCGTCACCATGTTCCGGCACGCCACGCTCGGCCTGCAGGTCGTGATCGAAGACTACGTCCACACCCGCTGGCTCGAAGTGGCCTCGCTGGTGATCATCAAGTTCATCGCCGTACTCGCCGCGCTCACGGGCGTACTGGCCGTGCTGCGCGTCGCGCTCGGAAGCTGATCGATGGAAGCCTACAAGGTTCAACAACACAAGTACGACGTGATCGTGGTCGGCGCCGGCGGCGCTGGTCTTCGCGCCACGTTCGGTCTCGCCGAGAAGGGCCTCAAGGCCGCCTGCATCACCAAGGTGTTCCCGACCCGCTCGCATACCGTGGCGGCGCAGGGCGGCATCTCGGCCGCGCTCGGCAACATGGGCGAAGACGACTGGCGCTTCCACTTCTACGACACGATCAAGGGCTCCGACTGGCTCGGCGACCAGGACGCGATCGAATACATGTGCCGTGAGGCCATCCCGGCCATCATCGAGCTCGAACACTATGGCGTGCCGTTCTCGCGTACCGAGGAAGGCAAGATCTACCAGCGCCCGTTCGGCGGCATGACCACGCACTACGGCCAGGGCACCGCGCAGCGCACCTGCGCCGCGGCGGACCGCACCGGCCACGCGATCCTGCACACGCTCTACCAGCAGGCGCTGGCGCACGACGCCACGTTCTTCATCGAGTACTTCGCCATCGACCTCGTTTTCGAGGACGGCAAGTGCGTGGGCGTGCTCGCTCTCGACATGAACGAAGGCACGCTGCACCTCTTCCGCGGTCATGCGGTGGTGATGGCCACCGGCGGTTACGGTCGCGCTTACTTCAGCGCCACGTCGGCGCACACCTGCACGGGCGATGGCGGCGGCATGGTGCTGCGCGCCGGCCTGCCGCTGCAGGACATGGAGTTCGTGCAGTTCCACCCGACCGGCATCTACGGCGCGGGCTGCCTGATCACCGAGGGCGTGCGCGGCGAAGGCGGTTACCTGACCAACTCGGAAGGCGAGCGCTTCATGGAGCGTTACGCGCCGAACGCGAAGGACCTCGCGTCCCGCGACGTGGTCAGCCGCGCGATGACGATCGAGATCCGCGAAGGCCGTGGCGTGGGCCCGAACAAGGACCACATCCACCTCAACCTGATGCACCTCGGTCCCGAGGTCATCCACGAGCGCCTGCCGGGCATCGCCGAGTCCGCGCGCATCTTCGCGGGCGTGGACGTGACGAAGGAGCCGATCCCGGTCCTTCCGACCGTGCACTACAACATGGGCGGCATTCCGACCAACTACCACGGCGAAGTCGTCACCAAGCGCGACGACGATCCGGATTCGATCGTGCCGGGCCTCTTCGCCATCGGCGAGGCGGCCTGCGTGTCGGTGCACGGCGCCAACCGCCTCGGCTCCAACTCGCTGCTCGATCTCGTCGTCTTCGGCCGTTCGGTGGCCAACCGCTGCGCCGAGCTCATCAAGCCGGGCACGGCGCACAAGGATCTCCCGGCCAACGCGCTGGACAAGATCCTCGGCCGCTTCGACGCGCTGCGCTACGCGGACGGCACGAAGCCGACCGCGCAGATCCGCGCCGAGATGCAGAAGACGATGCAGTCCGACGCCGCCGTGTTCCGCACGGGCGAGACGCTGAAGGAAGGCTCGCAGAAGATTTCCGAGGTCTACTCGACGTTCAAGGACGTCAAGGTGACGGACCGCTCGCTGGTCTGGAACTCCGACCTCATCGAAACGCTGGAGTTGTCGAACCTGCTCGCGCAGGCCGTCGCGACCATGCATTCGGCCGAGCAGCGTCCCGAGAGCCGCGGTGCGCATGCCCGTGAGGATTTCCCCGACCGCGACGATCACGACTGGCAGAAGCACACGCTGGTATGGATCGACGAGGCCGGCAAGTCGAGCTTCGACTTCCGCCCGGTGCACATGTACACCCTGACGGACGATGTCGAAGTCGTGCCGCCGAAGAAGCGCGTTTACTGATACCGGACCGGAGAGGCCAACGTGGCAGAGTTCACGCTACCCAAGAATTCCCAGATCCAGGCCGGCAAGCATTTCCCGGCGAAGGGCGCGAAGAACGTGCGCACCTTCAAGGTCTACCGCTGGACGCCGGACGACGGTCAGAACCCGCGCACCGACACGTACGAGGTCGACCTCGATACGTGCGGTCCGATGGTTCTGGACGCCCTGCTGAAGATCAAGAACGAGATCGATTCGACGCTCTCGCTGCGCCGCTCGTGCCGTGAAGGCATCTGCGGTTCCTGCGCCATGAACATCGCCGGCACGAACACGCTGGCATGCACGAAGGCGATCGAGGACTGCGGCAGCGGTACCGTCAACATCTATCCGCTGCCGCACATGCCGGTGGTGAAGGACCTGGTCCCGGACCTGACGCATTTCTACGCGCAGTTCGCCTCGATCAAGCCCTGGATGCGCACGCAGAGCCCGGCGCCCGCGGACAAGGAGCGCCTGCAGTCGCCGGAAGACCGCAAGAAACTCGACGGTCTCTACGAATGCATTCTCTGCGCCTGCTGCTCGACGTCGTGCCCGAGCTACTGGTGGAACGGCGACCGCTACCTTGGTCCGGCGATCCTCCTGCAGGCTTATCGCTGGATCGTCGACAGCCGCGACGAGGACACCGGTGCGCGCCTGGACGATCTCGAGGATCCGTTCAAGCTCTACCGCTGCCACACGATCATGAACTGCGCGCGCACCTGCCCGAAGGGTCTCAACCCGGCGAAGGCGATCGCGGAGATCAAGAAGCTGATCGTGCAGCGCCGCTCGGCCTGACCCCCAGACGGCTGGCTACGAGCGGGCCATGTGGGAGCGCGCTTGCGCGCGCTCCCACATAAGCGCTTCCGCTTCCCCCTATCGCCGAGACTTTCCATGGACGAAGCCCGCCTCAAGCGACTCCGCTGGCGTACCCGCCGTGGCACGCGCGAGCTCGACCGCCTTTTCGGCGGCTGGCTGGACGAGCGCTTCGCCGACGCCGACGAGCCCACGCGGCTGGCATTCGATGAACTGCTCGACGTGCAGGATCCCGATCTCTGGGATTGGGTGATGGGTCATGCCCGCGCGCCCCGCGACGACTGGCAGGGCATCATCGATGACATCCGTTCGAGGCATCGCCTTTGACTACCGGCCATCCGTCGCGCTGACGCGGCTCGGCGCCGGCATCGTCTTTCTCGCTTCCGTATCGCCGCTCTTCACCGGATTGCCCGGGGTTCTCCGATGTTTCGTGTCCGTCGGCATCGCCTTCGTCGGCTGGCGGCAGCTGGCCGCCTGGCGCCGGCCGCCGGTGACGGCGCTGGCGTGGGCCGCCGACGGTGTCTGGAGCGTCACCCTCCCGGCGGGTTCCGGGCGGGAGGCCGAGCTCCGGCACGCGCGGGTTTTCGGGCGTGCCGTCTTCCTGGATCTGCGCTGGGACGGCGGGGCCGCGCAGGTGGCCCTGCTGCCGGATAACGCACCCGCCGAGGAGCTGCGGCTGCTGCGGGCCCGGCTGGCGTGAAGGCGCGTCGGAACCGGGATAGCGGCCTCGCTGTCATACGACGGGCGGTTTCCCGGTCGGCTTGCCCCGGCTGGCCGCATCGGGCACTCTGCCGCGCGGTACCTGCCTTTCGCGCGGTGCCCTCATCACAGGCGTTAAGTCGACAGGTATGTTCAGACCCCTAGAGCTCTTCATCGGACTGCGCTACACGCGCGCGAAGCGCCGCAACCAGTTCATCTCGTTCATTTCGACGGTATCGATCGTCTGCATCGCGATCAGCGTCACGGCGCTCATCACCGTGATGTCGGTGATGAACGGCTTCGACAGCGAGTTGCGCAACCGCATCCTCGGGGCGGTCTCGCACATCACGGTGTCCGGCATCGGCGAGACCGTGCAGAACTGGCAGCACGCGGTGACGACGGCGGAACATACCGAGCACGTGCTCGGCGCGGCCCCGTACGTCGAGATCCAGGCCTTCCTGCAGGCCCGGCGTCCGAGCGGCGCGTTGATTCGCGGCGTGCTGCCGGCCATGGAGCCGAACGTGTCGGACATCGACCGGCACATGGTCGAAGGGAAGATGTCCGACCTCACCGACCGCAGCTGGAAGATCGTGCTGGGCCGCGAGCTGGCGCTTGCGCTGGGGGCTTCGGTCGGCGACAAGGTCACGGTCGTCGTGCCGCAGTTCACGGCCACGCCGATGGGCGCGGTGCCGAAGCTGCGCAGCTTCACGGTCAGCGGCATCTTCGAACTGGGCATGCAGGAGTACGACGCCAACCTCGCGCTCGTGTCGATGCAGGATGCCGAGCGCCTCAACGGCCTCGACGGCCCCACCGGCGTGCGACTGAAGCTCGACGACATGCGCGACGCCTATCCCGTGGCGCGCACGCTCGCCAACGAACTCGGGCAGACCTACAGTTTCCAGACGTGGATGGACACCCACGCCAACTTCTTCCGCGCGATCGAGATGGAGAAGAAGGTGATGTTCATCATCCTCTCACTCATCATCCTCGTCGCCGTGATCAACCTCATCTCGATGCTCATGATGCTCGTCACCGACAAGCAGGCCGACATCGCGATCCTGCGCACCCTGGGTTCCACACCGCGCAGCATCATGGGAATGTTCATGGTGCAGGGCGTGCTCGTGGGCGTCGTCGGCATCGGCTTCGGTGTGCTGCTGGGCGCCGTGCTGTCGCTGAACCTTCCGGCGATCGTGAAGTGGATCGAGCACGTGACGGGCCAGAACTTCCTCTCGCCGGACGTCTACTACATCAGCGAACTGCCGAGCCAGCTGCTCTGGTCCGACGTGGGCTGGGTGGTGCTGACGACCTTCGCGTTCTCCCTGCTTGCGACGCTCTATCCCGCGTGGCGCGCCTCGCGCACGCAGCCTGCCCAGGCGCTCCGTTATGAATAAGCCGAACGACGACATCGTGCTGCGCGCCACCGGCGTCGCCAAGGTCTACGAGGAAGGCGACCTGCGCACGGGCGTCCTCTCGAACGTGAACTTCGCGCTGCGCCGCGGCGAAACCATGTCCATCGTCGGCGCCTCCGGCACCGGCAAGTCGACGCTGCTGCACATCATCGGCGGGCTCGACACGCTCAGCGCCGGCAAGGTCGAGGTGAACGGCCGGGTGCTTTCGGAGCTCTCCGACGCGGAACGCGGTCGCGAGCGCAACCGTTCGCTCGGCTTCATCTACCAGTTCCATCACCTGCTTCCCGAGTTCACGGCGCTCGAGAACGTCTGCATGCCGCTGCTCATCCGCGGCGTGTCGATCGCTCAGGCACAGAAGGAGGCCACGGCGTTGCTGGAGCGCGTCGGGCTCGGTTCGCGCCTGCGCCATCGCCCGGCCGAAATGTCGGGCGGCGAGCGCCAGCGTTGCGCCGTGGCGCGCGCGCTCGTCACGCGGCCCGCGTGCGTGCTCGGCGACGAGCCCACCGGCAACCTCGACGAGGCCAACGCGGCGCACGTGTACGAGCTGATGATCGAGCTCAATCGAGAGATCGGCACCAGCTTCGTGCTGGTGACGCACGATTCGCGCCTCGCCGGCCGGATGGATCGCACGCTCGAGCTGCACGCGGGCGAGCTGCACGAGCGCTAGGCTCAGATCGAGCGTTGCACCACGCGCTCCGCCGCGCCGCGGCCGCCGTCGTTCGCCGAGGCGACGACGGCGTAGTTGTGCCCGCCGTTCGACCAGTAGTTCGCGAGCAGGCCGTTTTCCTCGCGCGATCCGCGGGGGAGCATGCGGCGGGCCGGGCCGGGCGGCCGCACGTAGAAGCTCACCGTGTGGCCGTTGCCGTCGTCGTAGAGGACCATGCCCGCGGGACCCTGCTCGGTGGCGAACAGCCGGCCGCCGATGGGGCGGAAGCCGGCGTCGGCCAGATCGGGCAGGTGCACGTCGGAGCCGACGCGTCCCGCCAGCCAGGCGCGGAGGTCGGTCTCGTTGCCCGTCGTGATGTCCATGCCGACACCGTGGTCGAGCGCGAGCAGCCGATAGGCCTGCATGGCATCGGCCATCGGCGCGTCGCCCGTGCCGATCCCGCGGACGGTCCAGCCCGCCATGCTTCCGACGGCCAGGCACAGGAACAGCGACGCGGCCAGGGCCAGGCGGCCGCTGCGGCGCCGGCGCGCGGTTTCGCGCACCGTGATCGGATCCAGCCCGGGCGCGGGCGTCAGGTCGCCTGCGAGCAGCGTGCGCAGTTGCTGCGCGTCGTTCCGCCAGCCCTGCACCTCGTCCGCCTGCTCGGGGTGGCGGGCCAGGTAGCGTTCCACCTCGCTGCGGTGCGCGCTGTCGAGGTGCCCGTCCACGTAGGCATGGATGTCGTGTTCGCTCGGGGGCGTCGTGGTCGTCATTTCAGCAGTCGCAGGGACGGGGATTCGGATTCGCCTTCGCCAAGCTGGCGCAGGGCACGCCGGGCGCGCGAGAGACGCGACATGACGGTGCCGACCGGCACCTTCAGGATGTCCGCGACCTCGCGGTAACTCATGCCTTCCACCGTGATCCAGAGCAGCAGGCTGCGCTGCTCGACGGGCAGGGCGGCGAATGCGGCGAGCGTGGAATGCGCCAGGGCGACGCGCTCGGCGGAAGGCCAGGTGGGTTCCTCGCTGGGCAACGAGCCCAGGAGCAGCGCCTGCCGGGCGGAGCGACGCTTCCCGTCGAGGAACAACCTGTACAAGATCGAGAACAGCCAACCGCGCAGGCTCTCCTCATCGCGCCGGGTATGCCAGCGGGAAAGCGCGCGCTCGACGGTCGACTGGACTAGGTCGTCGGCGGCATGCACGTCACGGGCGAGCCACAGCGCGAAGCGCCGCAGGCGCGGCAGCATCGTCCGAAGGGCTTCGTCGATTCGCGGGTCGGACATGCCGGGCCTCTCGCCGGGGCTTTCATGGACGTTAGACGTCCGGTCGGGAGAAATATTCCCCGGTCCGGGAATAAAAGTCCCTGACGTACGTCCCACCCTGAACACGCCAACGCAACCAGGAACGCACACGATGACAGAGAAACGGCAGGACCCGCGCCCTCCGGCGCACGCGGCAGGACGATGGGCGCTGATAGGGCTCGCGGTGGTGGGCGCCGCTGCCGTTTTCGGGTACGTCGGCGGCTGGCTCGCGCCCGAGCGGCTGACCCCGAAGCGGATCATCAACGCGCTGCAGGCCAACGGAGGCGACTATCCCGGGTTCCGGCGCAACCATGCCAAGGGCATCTGCGTGACGGGGCGCTTCGAGTCCAACGGCGAGCTGGCGAAGTACTCGACGGCAGCCGTGTTCGCGCCCGGCAACACGCCGGTGGTGGGACGCCTCGCGATCCCCGGCGGAAACCCCTATGCCGGGGACAGTTCCGCGCCCATCCGCAGCTTCGCACTGCGCTTCGACTTGGCCGATGGCGAACAATGGCGGACGGGCATGAACGCCATGACGGTGTTCCCGGTGTCCGATCCGAAGGCGTTCTACGAACTCACGGTCGCGACGCATCCGGATCCCTCCACCGGAAAACCGGACCCCGCCAAGGCCGGCGCTTTCTTCAAGGCTCATCCGGAATCGGCGGCGTTCCTGGACTGGATCAAGACGGCGAAGCCGTCGGCGAGCTACGTACCGGAGACCTACCGCAGCATCAACGCGTTCTACCTGCGCGATGCGCAAGGCGAGCGCCACGCCGTGCGCTGGATGCTCGTGCCGGAGAAGGGCCCGGAGGGTGACGGCGGTGCCGCCGCCGGGGACACCGACTACCTGGCCGCCGACCTGATGAAGCGTCTGGGGCAGGGTCCGGCGCGCTGGCATCTGCAGATGGTCTTCGCCAACCCCGGCGATCCGGTCGACGATGCGACGAAGATCTGGCCGGACGATCGCCGCACCGTGGACGCCGGCACGCTCGTCATCGACGCCGCCGAGGCGCAGGCCGATGGCCCGTGCCGCGACGTGAACTACGATCCGACCATCCTGCCGCGCGGCATCGAAGTGTCCGGCGATCCGTTGCTTGCCGCGCGTTCGGCGGCCTACGCCGATTCCTACCTGCGCCGCACCAGCGAGGAAGCGCACGTCCCGGGCACGGCCCGTCCGAAGGAGGCCCAGCCATGAGCCGCGCCGATACGTTCCATGGGTTCGCCCGACTGCTGCACTGGCTGATGGCCGCGATGATCCTGTCGATGCTCTTCATCGGCGCCGGCATGGTCACGTCCGTCGAATCGAAGTACCTGTGGCTGGTGTCGATCCACAAGCCGCTGGGCATCGCGGTCTTCGTGCTCGCGCTGATCCGCCTCGGGTTCCGCCTGACGCATCCCGCGCCGCCGCTGCCGGCCGACATGCCCCTCTGGCAGAAGCTGGCCGCGCACGCGTCGCACTGGCTGCTGTACGCGTTGATGATCGGACTGCCGCTGATCGGCTGGGCCATGCTGTCGGCCGGTAACTATCCGGTGACGCTGGGCGGCGGCCTGCGCCTGCCACCGATCGTGCCAGCGGATGCGTTGCTGTTCGCGTGGCTGCGCGAAGCCCATCGCTACCTGGCGTGGCTGTTCTTCCTGACGTTCCTGGCGCACATGGGTGCCGCGTTGATGCACGGCCTGATCCGCCGCGACGGGGTCCTGCAGTCGATGACGGGCGGGCGACGTCCGGAGCGATCCGACATCGCCTGAGGCAGGCCCGCCGATCGCCTCACCGTCGCACCGGTGCACGCCGGTGCCCACGGCGAAGCGGTCGGTCGTCGCGACGCCGCGCACGCACGAACGCGTGGTGCGCGGCGCCCCCTCATGGACCGAGGACGTGGACCCCGGCGTGCGCCGGGGTGACGGGTTCATGCATGCGCTCAGACCCCCTGACGTCGCACCGCGGTGACGGTGACCGGATTCACGCATGCGCTCACACCCCCTCACCGTCGCACCGGCGCACGCCGGTGCCCACGGCGAGGCGGTCGGTCGTCGCGACCGCGCCCGAGCAGGTCCGCGACGAAGCGCGCGACACACCATCCCACGACGCCCGTCGGCCCGTGCAGAATAGGCCGGATGCGCCTCGCACTCGCCACCCTGATCGTCCTGCTCGCCGGCTGCCGCTCGCTGGGCTACTACGCGCACGTCGCGCACGGCCAGGCGGCGCTGCTGACCGAGCGCCGCTCGATCGCGAAGGTCGTCGCCGACCCGAAAACGCCCGCGAAGACGCGGGAGCGGCTCGAACTCGCGAGCGAAGCCCGCCGCTTCGCCTCCACGCGGCTGGCCCTGCCCGACAACCGCAGCTATACCTGGTACGTGGCGCTCGACCGGCCCTGGGTCGCGTGGAACGTGTTCGCGACGCCGGAGCTGTCCGTCGCGCCCATCACCCATTGCTTTCCGATCGCCGGCTGCGTGGCCTATCGCGGCTACTTCCGCCACGACCTCGCCCAGCGCGAAGCCGCGCGGGAGTCGGCGCTGGGGCACGACGTGTCCATCGGTGAGGTGCCCGCCTATTCGACGCTCGGCTGGTTCGCCGACCCGATCCTCAGCAGCATGATGCGCTGGGACGATGACGAGCTCGCTGGCACGATCTTCCACGAGCTCGCGCATCAGGAGCTCTACGTGAAAGACGATTCGTCGTTCAACGAATCCTTCGCCACGTTCGTCGAGCGCGAAGGCCTGCGTCAGTGGCGGCGTTCGCGGAACCTTCCCCCGCCGGACGAGCGCGGCGACATGCTCGATCGGTCGTTCACGCGACAGATCCTCGCGCTGCGCGAGCGGCTCGGGACGCTTTACGCGGAGGATCGTCCCGACGAGGCGAAGCGCGTCGCCAAGGCCGAGACCTTCGAGGCGTTCCGCGGGCAGTATCTGGTCTGGCGCGAGACCGAGGCGAAGGGCGACCGCCGCTACGACCGCTGGATGGCGAAGCCGTTGAACAACGCGCGACTGCTGCCGTTCGGTCTTTACGACACGTGGGTGCCGTCGTTCGCCGCGATCTTCGCCGATACCGGCGGGCGTTGGCCCGCCTTCTACGCGCGGGTCCGCGAACTGGCGAAGCGGCCACCGGACGAGCGGACGAGGGAACTCCAGCGGCTGGCGGCGCGGAGCGACGCCCTGTAGGCAAGGCGGGATGCAAGCCCCCAGCGTTCGTCCCGGCGAACGCAGCGTCCGATTTCGGGCGTCCGGACGTCCATACGCGGGTGTAGTGTCGGGGTTCGTTATATGGGTAGCCCTGTCATGTCGCTTCTCACCGCATGGTTCCGCATCCGTTTCTGGAAGCGCGTGGCCGCCGGCTTCGTGCTCGGCGCGCTCGCCGGCTGGGCCCTGGGGCCTGCCGCGGCGGCGTGGTTCGGCCCGCTCGGGCAGCTCTACGTCACGCTGATCAAGATGATCGCGGTGCCGCTGGTCTTCTTCGCGGTGCTGCACAGCGTGTCCAGCCTCCACGGGGTCAAGGATGTCGCCGCGCTGGGTTCGCGCACGTTCGGCTGGTTCGCGGCCACCGCGACGCTGGCCGTGCTCGTCGGCCTGCTCGTGGCGCACGTCGCGCAGCCCGGTCTGGGCGTCGAAGGTCTCTCGGCACCGCTCGACTGGAAGCCGAAGGCGGTACCGGAGCCCGTCAAGGTGCTGCTCGACATCGTGCCTGCCAATCCGTTCCGCGCGCTGACCGAAGGCAAGATCCTGCAGGTGATCTTCTTCGCCGGGTTGCTCGGCCTCGCGCTGGTGAAGATCGGCGAGAAGTCGGCGAAGCTGCGCGCGCTGGCCGGCGAGGCGAACGACGCGATGATCCAGGTGACGCGCTTCGTGCTCGAAGTCACCCCGCTGGGCACCTTCGGGCTGATCGCCGCGCTCGTCGGCAGCTACGGTTTCGAGAAGCTGCTGCCCCTGGCCAGCTTCGTCGGGGCGTTGTACGTTGCATGCGCATTGCAGATCGTCGTCGTATATGGCGGCCTGTTGCTGGCGCACGGCCTCAACCCGTGGAAGTTCTTCCGCGCCGCGTTCCCGGCGATGCAGGTGGCCTTCACGTCGTCGTCAAGCTTCGCCGCCATGCCGATCGCGTTGCGCACCGTCGTGCGCAACCTCGGCGTGAAGGAGGAGTACGCCGCCTTCGCCGTGCCGCTGGGCGCCAGCATCAAGATGGACGGCTGCGGCGCGATCTATCCGGCGATCTCCGCCGTGTTCATCGCGCAGTATTTCCATCTCGACCTGCAGCCGGCGCAATACCTCGTGATCCTGCTCGCCTCGGTCCTCGGCTCGTTCGGCACCGCCGGCGTGCCCGGCACCGCCACCGTGATGGTCACGCTGGTGCTGAGTTCGGCGGGCCTGCCGCTCGAAGGCATCGGTTACCTCGTGGCGATCGACCGCATCCTCGACATGATGCGCACGATGACCAACGTCACCGGCCAGATGGTCGTGCCCGTGCTGGTCGCGCGCGAACGGCGCATCCTCGATCTGGAGGTGTACCACCGGGCGTCGGGCGACGCGGTGGTCGAGGGCGAAACGCTGGCCTGAAGCAGCCAGGCTTCAGTGCGGGGCCTTTCGCATCGACATGTGCTTAAGGTACGCGACGAGGTCGTCGAGATCGGCGTCGGACAACACGGCGCGATCGAAGCCGGGCATCTTCGACTGCGGCCAGCGGCGCAGGTCCTGCGGGTTGCGGATCAGCGTGCGCAGCATGTCGGCCCGCAGGTATTCGGTCGGGTTGTGCGGGAGGTTGAGGTCCGGCCCCAGCTTCGCGTCGCCCTGGCCGTTGAGCGTGTGGCACGTGATGCAGTTGCGCTGGAACACCGTGAACCCATGCCGCTCCGGGGCGTCCCTGGCGAGACCGTCGGCGGGCCGCATCGCCGGGAAGCGCGACGCGGGGTCGGCGAGCACCCGGATGGTCGCCACCTGGTACGGCCACTGCTCGGGCCCGATGTGGCCCGCCGCCGGGCTCGTCCAGACCAGGTAGAACGGACCCGCGCCGGCCTTGCCTGCGCCCAGCGCGGGCCAGGGCTTGCCGGGCGGCTCCACGGCCAGCCAGGCCTCGGCGCCGCGGCCGTCGACGACCGCTTCCGCCGGGATCTCGGCCGCGAAGCCGTCGAGTGCCACGAACTGGAGGTGGGCGTCGGCCGCCACACCCGGCAGCAGCGCCTTGAGCGGCACGGCGAGGTACCTCGTCTCGCGGTGGTACGAGACATCGTCCGGAACCCGCACCTCGCGCACGTCGGCCCGGGACAGCAACTGCTCCGTCGTAAGCGCGCGCGGGCCCGCGCCGGTGTCGATCGTGAGCGTGGCGGCGCGCGGGGCGCCAGCGATGACGAGTAGCAGGGTAGCCAGGAGAAGGCGCACGAACGTTCCTTGGGAATCGCGGGGGACGGCCCTCGGATTATCCCCGCAACGCCCCCATGTGGAGCGGACACGACGCACGGATTTCCCCATGGCAGACACTTCCGTCCCCGACTTCTTCCAGCGCTTCCCCATGGAGCGCGTGACCACCGGCGAACTCGACGCCGAACTCGCGCGAGACGACGATCGCATCGTGATCCTGTTCCTGTGGGGCCGCGATTGCCCGAACTGCGACATCGCGAAGCGCCAGATCCTGCTGACACCGGAGCGGTTCGCCTGGCCGGAAGTGCGCTGGCTGCACGACAACGTCTACGACGATCCGAAGATGGCGACGCGCTTCGGCCTGCACGGCATCCCCGCGTGGTTCGTGTTCCACCGCGGGAAGAAGCTCGGACGCATCACGTCGTGGCCCGGAGCCGATGCCTTCGTCGACGCCGTGAACCGGCAGATCGCCGCGACGGGCGCGACGGCATGATCGTCACGTCGTTGCTGGATACCGACCTTTACAAGTTCACCATGATGCAGGTGGTGCTGCATCAGTATCCGGCGGCCGAAGTGGAGTACCGCTTCCGCTGTCGCACCCCCGGCATCGACCTCGTGCCGTTGATCGGTCGCATCCGCGAGGAAGTCGACGCGTTGTGCTCGTTGCGCTTCGACGACGACGAACTCGATTACCTGCGCGGCCTGCGCTTCATCGACAGCGATTTCGTCGACTTCCTCGGCCTGTTCCAGCTCAACCCGAAATACGTCCGCATCGAGCCGGGCGCTGAGGACAACGGCGAGATCGAGATCGTGATCGCGGGGCCCTGGCTGCACACCATCCTCTTCGAGGTGCCGCTGCTCGCGATCGTCAACGAGCTCTACTTCCGCGCGACGTATCCGGGCCTCGACCTCGACGAAGGGCGCCGTCGGCTGCAGGCCAAGATCGCGCTCCTGCGCGACACGCCCGGTTACGAGCGGGTGCGCATCGCCGACTACGGCACGCGCCGCCGCTTCTCCCGCGATTGGCATGACGAAATGCTCGCGACGCTCAGGGCGGAGCTCGGACCGCAGCTCGCCGGCACCAGCAACGTCTGGCTGGCGAAGCGGCAGGGGCTGGTGCCCATCGGCAGCATGGCGCACGAGTACCTGCAGGCGTTTCAGTCGCTGGGACCGCGCCTGCGCGACTCGCAGACGGCGGCGCTCGAGGCCTGGGCACGCGAATATCGCGGCGACCTCGGCATCGCGCTGTCCGACGTGTACGGGCTAGACGCGTTCCTGCGCGATTTCGACATGTACTTCTGCAAGCTCTTCGATGGGGCGCGGCACGATTCCGGCGACCCCTTCACCTGGGGCGACCGCGTGCTGGCGCACTACGAGAAGAACCGCGTGGATCCGCGCACGAAGACGCTGGTCTTCAGCGACGGCCTCGACATCCCCCGCGTGATGGAGCTCTACCGACACTTCGCCGGCCGCTGCCAGCTGTCGTTCGGCGTGGGCACGAATCTCACCAACGACGTCGGTCCCTCGCCGCTGAACATCGTGATCAAGATGACCCGCTGCAACGGCCAGCCGGTGGCGAAGCTGTCGGATTCACCGGGAAAGGCGATGGGCTTCGAGGATCCCGACTACGTGGCGTACCTGCGGAAGGTGTTCGGGCTGCCGTCGCCGACCTGAGGATCGCTCCCCGGTCATGGTCGGGCGGCGGAGCGGATCCGGCCGCGACGGCTTTTCGCGATAAGGCGGCAGGGCCTGTCGCTCCCGGCTCCAACGGCGTCGCGGCCAGGCTTGCTCCCACGGGGAGGGGCCGCGATCAGAAGGCGGGGAGTACCGCGCCGCCGTAGGTCTTCTCGATGAACGCCTTCACCTCCGGCGAGGTGAGCGCCTTCGCGAGCTTCTGCACGCGCGGGTCGTCCTTGTTGTCCGGGCGGGAGACGAGGAAATTCACGTACGGCGAATCCTTGTCCTCGATGAGCAGCGCATCCTTCACGGGATTCAGCTTCGCCGCCAGGGCGTAGTTGGTGTTGATCAGCGCGAGGTCCACCTCGCCCAGCACGCGCGGCAGCATCGCGGCTTCCAGTTCGCGGAACTTGAGGTTCTTCGGATTGGTGGCGACGTCCTTGAGCGTGGCGAGCCGGTCGTTCGGGTTCTTCAGCGTGATCAGCCCGTGCTTCGCCAGGAGGAGCAGGGCACGGCTGTTGTTGCTCGGGTCGTTCGGGATCACGACGTCGGCGCCGTCGGGCAGCTGGTCGATCGAGGTGTACTTCTTCGAATAGGCTCCGAAGGGCTCGATGTGCACGCCCGTGACCTTCACCAGGTTCGTGCCGCGCTCCTTGTTGAAGGCGTCGAGATAGGGCTCGGTCTGGAAGAAGTTGACGTCCAGCTGCTTCTGCGCGACCTGCATGTTCGGCTGCACGTAATCGGTGAACACGCGGATCTCGAGGTCCACGCCTTCCTTCGCCAGCAGCGGCTTGATCTCCTTGAGGATCTCCGCGTGCGGCACGGGCGTGGCGGCGACGCTGAGCTTCGCGCCGCCGTTGCCACCGTTATCGGCGCCGCCATCGCCACCGGAGCAGCCCGCGACGAGCAGGGCCAGGGCGGTAGCGAGGGGAAGCAGGAAGTTCTTCATGGCGGCGGACCGTCGCTCTTGTTGCGGTGCGACAGCATAGACGTCCATACCGCCGGATGCAAAACGGCACCCGCCACCGCTCATCGCCGGCTGTAGCGCCCCACGAGGCGGTCGCCGATGGACTGGAGGATCTGGACGAGCACCACCAGCAGCGCGACCGTCACCAGCATGTAGTCGGGCTTGTAGCCGTTGTAGCCGTACTGGTAGGCGAGCGCGCCGAGGCCGCCGGCGCCGACGATGCCGCCCATGGCGGTGTAGCCGACGAGTGCGACCGCGGTGACGGTCGTGGCGGCGATCAGGCCGGGACGCGACTCGGGCAGGAGCACCCGCGTGACGATCTGCGCCGTCGTGGCGCCCATGGCCTGGCTGGCCTCGATCACGCCGCGGTCGACCTCGCGCAGCGCGGTTTCGACGAGGCGGGCGAAGAAGGGCGCCGCGCCTATCACGAGCGGCACGATCGCACCGCGGATACCGATGCTCACGCCGGTGATGGCCTGCGTCACCGGAATCAGCAGGATCATCAGGATGATGAAGGGGATCGAGCGGAGCACGTTCACCACGAGCGAAAGCACGCCGTAGAGCTTCGGCCTGGCATGCAGCTGGCCGCGCGCGGTGAGGAACAGCCACACGCCGAGCGGCAGGCCCAGCACGAGCGTGAAAAGCAGCGAGCCGCCGAGCATCAGCAGCGTGTCGAGGCAGGCCTGCGCGATCTCCGGCCAGTCGATGTTGGGGAACAGGGTCTGCATGGGGCTCATCGGGCCACCTCCTCGATGTCGACGTCGGCGGCGCGGATCTGCGCGAGCGCGTCCTCCAGGCGTTCGCCGTTCATGGCGAGCGTCAGTTGCCCGTAGGGCACGTCCTTGATCCGGTCCACCCGGCCGGACAGCAGGTTGTATTCCACGCCGGTATCGCGCACGACGCGCGACAGCAGCGGCGAGTAGGTCGCGTCGCCGCGGAAGGAGAGGCGGAACAGACGCCCCGTCACGCCCGGGAACTCGGGGCCACGGCCCTCCCGGTGGTCCGCCTCCGCGACGAAGCGGCGCGTGGTCGGGTGCCGCGGATGGAGGAACACGTCTGCGACGGGACCCGATTCGACCACCTGGCCGGCGTCGAGCACGGCCACGCGATCGCAGACGCGGCGGATCACGTCCATCTCGTGCGTGATGAGCACGATGGTCAGTCCGAGGCGGCGGTTGATGTCCGCCAGCAATTCGAGCACCGACGCCGTGGTCTGCGGATCGAGCGCGCTGGTCGCCTCGTCGCAGAGGAGGATCTTCGGCTGGCTGGCCAGCGCGCGCGCGATGCCGACGCGCTGCTTCTGTCCACCGGACAGCTGCGCCGGGTACTTGCGGGCGTGCGAGGTCAGGCCGACCAGGTCGAGCAGTTCGTCGACGCGCGCGGCGATGGCCGTCTCGTCCATGTCGCCGTGCAGGCGCAGCGGGAACGCGACGTTGTCGGCGACGGTGCGCGACGACAGCAGGTTGAAGTGCTGGAAGATCATGCCGATGCCCGAGCGCAGCCGGCGCAGGTCCGCGCCCTGGGCCTGCGTCACGTCGCGGCCATCGATGAACACCTGGCCGGAGGTGGGGCGTTCCAGCAGGTTGATCAGGCGCAGCATCGTCGACTTGCCGGCACCGGAATGACCGATGATGCCGAAGACCTCGCCGGCCTCGATGGCGAGGTCGACGGGATGCAGGGCGGGGACGAGCGTCCCGTCCACGGAATAGGACTTCGACGCGGCGGCGAAACGGATCACGGGCGATGGCTCATTGCCGATAAGACGGCCCATGGTAGCCGAAGGAGGGCCTGCGGGCCGCCAATCGGGCGTAGACTCTGCCCGGTCCCGCCCTCAAGGAAGCCGCGCCATGGCAAGCATCTACGATTTTTCCGCCCGCGACATCGACGGCAACGAACGCTCGCTCGCGGAGTTCCGCGGCAAGGCGTTGCTGGTGGTGAACGTGGCCTCGAAGTGCGGCTTCACGCCGCAGTACAAGGGGCTCGAGGCGTTGCAGAAGTCGTTCCACGAGCAGGGGTTCGAGGTACTCGGCTTTCCGTGCGACCAGTTCGGGCATCAGGAGCCGGGTGACGAAGCCGAGATCCGCGACTTCTGTTCCCTCACGTACGACGTGAGCTTTCCCATGTTCTCGAAGATCGAGGTCAACGGTGACGGCGCGCATCCGCTGTATCGTTGGCTGAAGAGCCAGAAGAAGGGCCTGCTCGGCACCGAGGGCATCAAGTGGAACTTCACCAAGTTCCTGATCGACCGCGAGGGCAACGTCGTGGACCGGTATGCACCGACGGATACGCCGGAGAAGATCGCGAAGGATCTTCCGGGCGTTCTGGCGGGGTGACAGCGCCATGTAGGAGCGCGCCCTGCGCGCGAGATCTTCTCGCGACGCGTACCGGGACCTGTGGCTCACGGCCCCAACACATGTCGCGCGCAGGGCGCGCTCCTACAGCGGGTGCTACTTCGGGAGTTGCAGGGGATTCCGCTCGGCGTCCGGCGTCGCGCCCACCACGCGGATCTCGCTCTGCGCGTACGGGAATGCCGTCCGTAGGAGCGCGCCCTGCGCGCGACATCTTTTCGCGAGGCGTACCGGGACCTGTGGCTCACGGCCCCAACACATGTCGCGCGCAGGGCTCGCTCCTACAATCGCGTCGCTTCCTCCGCCAGCATGACCACGATCGCGTCGACTTCCGCGGACACGGGGGGCGCCGGCGTCGCCATGCGCGACTGCGCATAGTTGTTCAGCACGATCGCGAAGGCTAGCCGCTGGCCTCCTTTCGTGGTCACGTACCCCGCGAGCGCGTTGACGAAGCTCATGCTGCCCGTCTTCGCCACGACGTTGCGTTCGGCGGCGGTGCCACGCATGCGCGTCGCGAGCGTTCCATCGACGCCGGCCACGGGCAGCAAGGCCTTCCAGCGTTCCGCCAGGGGCGATGAGGCCATGTCGGCGAGCACGCGCGTCAGCGATGCCGCGGTCGTCAGGTCGTGACGCGACAGGCCCGTGCCCTCGTTCATGGTGACCGCGGTCGGCCCGATGCCCCGGCCCGCGAGCCATGCCCGCAGGGCGCCGGCCGCGCGTTCCTCGGCTGGTCCCGGACCGGCGGCCTCGAGGCCGGTCAGCTGGAAGACGCTCTGCAGGTAGAGGTTCTGGGAGCGCTTCAGTCCCGCCCGCAGGATCTCCAGCAGGGGTGGTGACGGGACGCTGGCGAGCACGGCGCCGCCCGGGGAGCCCACCGGCCAGCGCACGCTGCGCGCTTCACCGTCCACGCGGATGCCATGCGTGACAAGCGCCTGCCGCAGGCGGCGGGCCGCCGTCAGGGCCGAATCGGGCATCGACAGACGGCCGCGTCGCGTCGCGCACACCTCGTCGCTTCCGCACGCGGCGCCCGGGGCAGGCACGAAGACGGTGGCGCTGCCGGGTGCCCGGTACATCGACGACGGGCCGTCCGCGGTGCCCGTGACGTCGATCGCGACGGCGGCGTCCTCCGGGACGACGCGGGGAACGCCATTCCCCGGCACGGTGACGGTGAGCGTGTTTTCGTCGATCGTCAGCGCACCGGCTTCCGCGCCGTAGGCGGTCTGCAGATCGGAGGCTTCCCATCCGGCGCCGATGGGAGGGCCGGCGAAGGCGGTGTCGTCCCCCACCACGCCGCCATCGATCCGGCGCAGGCCCGTCGCGGCGAGCTCGGTGGCGAGGCGGTCGGCCCAGCCGTCGCCCGACAGCGTCGGGTCGCCGCGGCCGCGCAGGACCAGAGGGCCATGCAGCCGCCCCTTTCGTATCTCGCCGCCCGCGAGCACGTCGGTGTGGGTGCGGTAGTCCGGGCCCAGCGCGTCGAGCGCGAAGGCGGCGGTGTACAGCTTCGCGGTGGAGGCCGGCAGCAGCAGGCGCCCGTCGTCGTGCGCGTACACCGTGCGGCCATCGTCGAGCGAGACGACCGAAATGCCCCAGGACGCCGAGGCGAAGCGCGGCGCCGCGATGTGGGCGTCGATGCGCTGGGGCAGGGTCTGGGCCTGGGCGGGAAGGGCGATCAGGAAGAGCGCCGTGAGCGCCCAACGGCGGAGCGAGCCAAGGTACTGTGGCAAGCGCCCTTCGCGCATCAGCCGAGCCACGAGGGCTGGGTCTTTTCCAGGAAGGCGGTGAGACCGTCCTGGCCTTCGGGCGAGACGCGGAGCTTCGCGATCAGGGCGGCGTTCGTGGCATCGGTGGCTTCCATCGCCGCGGCATCCATGCCGCCCATCCCGAGCGCCAGGCGCTTGGCCTCGGCCTGCGCGACCGGTCCACCCTTCGTGAGCAGGCCCAGGACGCGCTCGACGGCGGCGTCCAGCTCGTCGGCCGGGACGGTTTCGTGGACGAGCCCCATGGCCAGCGCCGCCGGCGCGGTGAAGATCTCGCCCGTGAGGAACAGCCGCCGCGCCTGGCGCAGTCCGATGGCCGCGACCACATAGGGGGAGATTACGGCCGGCACCAGGCCGAGCTTCACCTCGGACAGCGCGAACTTCGCGCCGTCGGTCGCGATGGCGATGTCGCAGCACGCCACGAGTCCCACGCCACCGCCGAACGCCGCGCCGTTGACGCGCGCGACGGTCGGCTTCGCAAGAAATTGCAGGCGGCGCATGAGCCGGGCCAGCCGCAGCGAATCCTCCCGGTTGTCCGCCTCCGACGCCGCGGCCATGCCGCGCATCCAGCGCAGGTCGGCACCGGCGGAAAAGCTCGCGCCCGTCCCGGTCAGCACCACCGCGCGGATGGCCGGATCGCGCTCGACCGTGTCGATGGCGTCCGTCAGGTCGGCGATCAGCCCATCGTCGAAGGCGTTGTGCACCTCGGGGCGGTTCATGACCAGATGGGCGACGTGGCCCTTGGGGATCAGCTCGACGGCAGGCATGCGCAACGCTCCGGATTCACGGCCACCGATCATAAACGCTGAAAGGTCCGCGACGTTTCGCCGGTCCATGCTCGGGAAGGTGTGGGTGCGGCGTCCGTCGGGATGCAGGCACACGCCCGAAGGCATATAATGCGAACAGTTCTTATTTGAGTAAGCCCAGTGCGCCTCTCCGACGCGCCGAAAGGTGCCAATGCCGTGGTCCAGTCCGTCAGCGATGCCCATCCCGCCGATCCGATCGCGCAGCGCCTGCGCGATCTCGGCTTCGTCGCGGGCGAGCCGGTGCGACTCGTCGCGCGCGGCCCGCTGGGCGGCGATCCGCTGCTGATCCAGATCGGGTCGACCCGTTTCGCCCTGCGCAAGAGCGAGGCGGCCCGCGTGGACGTGTCGGTGGAGAACGCCGCGTGAGCGCCGCCGCCCTGCGTATCGCATTGGTGGGCAACCCGAACTGCGGCAAGACCGCGCTGTTCAACCAGCTCACCGGCGGTCGCCAGAAAGTGGCCAACTACGCCGGCGTCACCGTCGAGCGCAAGGAGGGCCGCTTCGTCGCGCCGTCCGGCCGCATGCTTCACATTCTGGATCTTCCCGGCGCGTACAGCTTCGACGCGACGAGTCCCGACGAAGCGATCACGCGCGACGTCTGCCACGGACGCTACCCGGGCGAAGCCGCGCCGGACCTCATCGTCTGCGTGGCCGACGCCACGAACCTGCGCCTGCACCTGCGCTTCGTGCTCGAGGTGCGCCGACTCGGCCGTCCGGTCGTGCTCGCGCTCAACATGATGGACGCCGCGCGTCGGCGCGGCATCGCCATCGACGTCGCGGCGCTGTCGCGGCGCCTCGGCGTGCCGGTCGTCGAGACGGTCGCCGTGAAGCGCGGCGGAGCGAAGGCGCTGATCGAGCGCATCGACGCGAGCGTGCCCGACATCGTGCCCGCGGCCATCGACGTCGCCGGCGTCGAGCAGCTGCACGCGGAGGTCCGCTCGATCCTCGCCGACACGGTGACGATGTCGCGCGACACCGTGGCGATCGACGACGCGATCGACCGCTGGGTGCTGCATCCCGTGTTCGGTCTGGCGATCCTCGCCACGCTCATGTTCTTCATCTTCCAGGCGGTGTTCTCCTGGGCGCAGCCGATCATGGACGGCATCGAGGGCGGTATCGCCGCGCTCGGTACTTTCGTCACGGGGTTCCTGCCGGAAGGCAGCGCGCTGCACAGCCTGCTCAACGACGGCCTGTTCGCCGGCCTGGGCGCGGTGCTGGTATTCCTGCCGCAGATCCTCATCCTTTTCCTCTTCATCCTCGTGCTCGAGGAATCGGGCTACCTGCCGCGCGCCGCGTTCCTGCTCGACCGCCTGATGTTCCGCGTCGGACTGACGGGCCGGGCGTTCATCCCGCTGCTGTCGAGCTTCGCCTGCGCCATTCCCGGCATCATGGCCACGCGCAGCATCCAGGACCCGCGCGACCGCCTGACCACGATCCTGGTCGCGCCGCTGATGACCTGTTCCGCGCGCCTGCCGGTCTACACGCTGCTGATCGCGGCGTTCATTCCGGATCGCGCCGTGTGGGGCGTGTTCAACCTGCAGGGCATCGTGTTGTTCACGCTGTACTTCGCGGGTATCTTCAGCGCGCTGGGCGTGGCGTTCGTCATGAAACGGCTGCGCAAGGACAAGAGCGAGCATGCGCTGATCATGGAGCTGCCCTCGTACCGCCTGCCCAACGTGCGCGACATCGCGCTGGGCCTGTGGGAACGCGCGCTGATCTTCCTCAAGCGTGTCGGCGGCATCATCCTCGCGCTCACCGTGCTGCTGTGGTTCCTGTCGAGCTTCCCGGGGCCGCCGGAAGGCGCGACGCAGCCTGCCATCGACTACAGCATCGCCGGCCGGCTCGGCCGCATGCTCGAGGTGATCTTCGCTCCCATCGGCTTCAACTGGCAGATCTGCATCGCGCTGGTGCCGGGTCTCGCCGCCCGCGAAGTGGCGGTGGCGGCGCTGGGAACGGTCTATGCGATGTCCGGCAGCGACGACTCCGTCGCTTCGCAACTCGGGCCGCTGATCGCCAACGAGTGGTCGCTCGCGACCGCGCTGTCCCTGCTGGCGTGGTACGTGTTCGCGCCGCAATGCATGTCCACGCTGGCGGTGATCCGCCGCGAAACCAATTCCTGGCGTAACGTCGCCGTGGCCGCCGGTTACCTCTTCGGCCTGGCCTACCTCGCGTCGTTCGCCACGTATCAGATCGCGAGGGCGCTTTCATGAGCACGTTCGAACTGGTCCAGGGCGCGATCATCGGCGCCGTCGTCGCCGCCAGCGCGTTCACGGCGTTTCGCAAGCTGTTGCCGAAGACGTCGGCACGCTGGATGGCCCGGATGTCGGCGAGCCTGAATCGCGACGGTCGAGCCGCATGGGTGCGCGCCTTCGGTCGCCGCCTGCAACCCGCCACCGCCACGGGAAGCTGCGGCGACGGCTGCGGATCGTGCAACAGCTGCGGCCCGGTACAGCCGCGCACCGAGGCGCAACCGCTGCACTTCAAGCCACGCACCCGGTAGGAGCGCGCCCTGCGCGCGACATGTTCTGAGGCGATGCCCGGGAGCTGGCGCGCCAGCCGTGAGCGCCGGTCCGAAAAGATGTCGCGCGCAGGGCGCGCTCCTACCGGGCCGCGCGCGTCCTGAACGTCACGAAGGCACATCCTCGGCCGATTCCCTTCGCTTCCTGCGCAGCGTCCACCAGCTCACCGCCAGGTTCACGGTGAACCATGCGCCGATGAGCGCCAGCGGCCATGCGATGACGGCGGGCCAGAGGATGGCGATCGTCGTCAGCACGAGCGCCGTCGCCGCGCCAGCGAGCAACGGCCCTGTCTCCGTGTCGCCCAGCACGCGGTGCTGGGTGATCGCGGCACCCACCGTGTTGGCGATGCGCAGGGCGCCGGCGGCCGCCCGGCTCGAGCTGCCGCCGGCGCGATGCGGGCGGGGCGGGCGAGGCGAACGGCTGCGCATGCGCTCGTTGCCGGAGCGACGGCGGCGGCCGCGCAGCAGGATCTCCGTGGCGTTCTCCAGATCCGTCTCGTAGCGCTCCTCGAGCTGGCGCGCGAAACCGGCATCCTCGATCGCGACGTCGATCTCGCGGTTGCTCAGCCAGCTGGCGATGTTGAGATTGGACGAGCCGACGCGCGCCCAGCGGCCGTCCGCGACGGCGGTCTTCGCGTGCAGCATCGAGCCGTTCCACTCGAACACGCGGATGCCCGCCTTCAGCAGGGGGCGGTAGCCGGATCGCGACATGCTGGCGACCATCGGGATGTCGCTGGTGCCCGGCACGAGCAGCCGCACGTCGACGCCATCGCGCGCGGCGGCGGAAAGCGCCTGGACGTAGGGCGCCACGCCGACGAAATAGGCGTCGGTGAGCCAGAGCGTCTTGCGCGCCATCGCGGCCACCATCTGGTCGAGCCGGTACATGCCCGCCGTGCTCGGCTGCGTCGCGATGAGGCGCAGCGACACGTTGCCCGCGTCCGCCATGGTCGCCAGCGGCCGGATCCGCTCGTCGTCGGGCAGGGCGTCGCCGGTTTCGCGCCAGCTGTCGGCGAACGCGTGCTCGATTTCCGCGACCGCGGGACCTCGCAGCATCACGCCGGTGTCGCGCCACGGCGGCACGTCGCGGCTGGGATCGCCCAGCCATTTTTCGCTGATGCAGACGCCCGAGAGGAACCCGGTCTCGCCGTCCACCACCAGTACCTTGCGATGATCGCGGCTCACCCAGCCGAACGAACTGCCGAGCCGCGGCGGGTTGTAGATGCGGACCTGCCCGCCGGCGTCGCGCAAGGGCTGCCAGAAGGCGGAGCGCGACTGCCCGAGACAACCGGCCCAGTCGGCGATGACCGCCACGAAGACGCCGGCCTTCGCGCGCTCGACCAGCGCGTAGAGGAACGCCTTGCCGACCGCGTCGTCGCGGATGATGTAGTTCTCGAGGAACACATGGCGGCGCGCACCCGCGATGGCCGCCAGCCACGCGTCGAAATGCGCGCGCGCGTCGATCAGCAACTCGACCGCGTTGCCGCCGATCAGCGGCGCGCCCGCGCTGCGGCTCAGCGCCTGCTCGGCGAACAGGCGGCTGGAGAAACCCATGGAGCGTTGACGGACGTTCATGTCGCGGAGTGTATCGGCATCCCATGTGAACGCGGGACCGGGGTGCGGGATCCGGCCAACCAGGCGCCGATGCGCTAAAATCGGCGGCTATGACCGAACACCTCACCAGCCGCCCCCGCCCCGCGGAAGCCGGCGCCCGCCGGCCCAGCACGGGCGTCACGATCGACCGCGTGAAGGTCGGTGGTGGCGCGCCGATCGTCGTCCAGTCGATGACCAACACCGACACCGAAGATCCGGTGTCGACGGCGAAGCAGGTCGCGGAACTGGCGCGCGCCGGTTCCGAGATGGTCCGCATCACGGTGAATACGCCCGCCGCCGCCGCGGCGGTACCGCGTATCCGCGAACGCCTGGAAATGATGGGCGTGTCCGTGCCGCTGATCGGCGATTTCCATTACAACGGCCACCAGTTGCTCGAAGGCGAGCCGGCCTGCGCCGAGGCGCTGGCGAAGTACCGCATCAATCCGGGCAATGTCGGCTTCGGCAAGAAGAAGGACGCCCAGTTCGCCTCGATCATCGAGATGGCGATCCGCTACGACAAGCCGGTGCGCATCGGCGCGAACTGGGGCTCGCTCGACCAGTCGATGGTCGCGACCCTCATGGACGAGAACTCGCGTCGCGCCGATCCGTGGGACGCCGGCCACGTGGCCCGCGAGGCTCTCATCCGCTCGGCGCTCGATTCCGCCGCGCGGGCGGAAGACCTGGGCCTGGCGAAGGACCGCATCATCCTCTCCTGCAAGGTGTCGGGCGTGCAGGAACTGATCGCGGTCTATCGCGACCTCGCTCGCCGCGGCGACTACGCGCTGCACCTCGGCCTCACCGAGGCCGGCATGGGCTCCAAGGGCATCACGGCCTCCAGCGCCGCGCTCGCCGTGCTGCTGCAGGAGGGCATCGGCGACACCATCCGCATCTCGCTCACGCCGGAACCGGGCCAGTCGCGCACCGCGGAGGTGATCGTCGCGCAGGAACTGCTGCAGACGATGGGCCTGCGCGCGTTCACTCCACTGGTCACGGCATGCCCGGGATGTGGACGCACCACCAGCGAGTTCTTCCAGGAACTGGCGAAGACGGTGCAGGGTCATGTGCGCGAGAATATGCCGCTGTGGCGCGTGAAATACGACGGCGTGGAGAACATGACGCTCGCGGTCATGGGGTGCGTGGTCAACGGCCCCGGTGAGTCGCGCCACGCGAACATCGGCATCTCGCTGCCGGGTAACGGCGAGGCGCCCTCGGCGCCGGTGTTCATCGATGGCGAGAAGGCGATGACGCTCCGCGGCGACAACATCGCCGACGAGTTCGTCGCGATCCTCGACCACTACGTCGAGACGCATTACGCGGCACGGGGCGACTGACCAGATTCCGTCACGCCGCGCATGCCAGGTCGTCCGTCATCATGGCGGGCGAAGCACCTTCGTAAAGGAGAGCAAGGCATGGCGAACACGGTTCCGCTCATCACCCTCAACGACGGCCACCAGGCACCCCAGCTCGGCTTCGGCGTCTTCCAGATTCCCGACGACGAGACCGCGAAGGCCGTCGAGGCGGCGCTCGGGGCCGGTTACCGGTCGATCGATACGGCGGCCATCTACGGCAACGAGAAAGGCGTGCGCCAGGGTATCGAGCGCTCCGGCGTGGCGCGCGACGACATCTTCCTGACCACGAAGCTGTGGAACGCCGAGCAGGGCTACGACAGCACGCTGCGTGCCTTCGACGAGAGCCTGAAGAAGCTCGGCACCGACTACGTCGACATGTACCTGATCCACTGGCCCACGCCCCGGCGCGACCGCTACATGGACACCTGGAAGGCGTTCCTGAAACTGCGCGAGGAAGGCCGCATCCGCTCGGTAGGCGTGTCGAATTTCCTGCCCGCGCACCTGGAGCGGCTGATCGGCGAATCGGGTGTCGTCCCCGTCGTCAACCAGATCGAACTGCACCCGGACTTCGCGCAGCGCGAGCTGGTGGCGGCGCACCGCAAACATGGCATCGTCACCGAATCCTGGAGCCCGCTGGGCCAGGGCGGGGACCTGCTGAAGCATCCGGTGCTCGTGCGGATCGGCGAGCGCCTCGGCAAGTCGGCGGCGCAGGTGGTGCTGCGCTGGCATGTGCAATCCGGCTTCATGGTGATCCCGAAATCGGCCACGCCGTCGCGCATCGCGTCGAACATCGACGTGTTCGGGTTCGAACTGACCGCCGACGACATGCGGGCGATCGACGAACTGGATGCCGGCAACCGGATGGGCCCCCACCCGGATGAGCTGAACTAACGATCCATCGTCACGTCGATTTCGACGGGATACGGTGCCGGTGCCTTCGGAGGCGCCGGCAGGGTCCAGGTGGCGAACTGCCCGGCGAAGCAGCGTGCGACGGGCGTCGCCGGGCGCACTTCGACGCCGCTGCTGCGGCCCGTCGCGTCGACGTCGGCCACCAGTGTGAAGGCGCGCTTGTCGGCCGGCGCGTTGCTCGCGATGCAGTCCTTCAGCGCGTCCGTTGCGGGATCGCCGATGCGGTCCCAGAGGGAGCTCTGCCAGGCCTTGCCGGCGGCGCCTTCCTCCAGCGCCTTCGCTGCCTGCACGCGGCCGTCGAACGTGTCGCCGGCGAGAGCGAGAGCCAGGGCGAGAAGCATGGGGATGTCTCCGTGAGGTCGTCGCGGGAGACTAGCAGGGAGGCAGCCGCTTCACATGATCGCGCGTACGTTCGGTGCGGCAAGCGTCGCCGTCGCGGCGCATCCGGAGTCGCCATGCGCCTGCGCATCCTCGCCTCGCTCCTGACCCTCGCCGCCGCGTCGACGGCGATCGCGCAAACGACGCCCACCGCGCCGGCCGCCGCCAATCCGGCGGCCAAGCCGCGCAACCCCGCGGCCGCGCCGTCACCAACGCAACCGAACCCTGCCGCCGTCCCCGTGCAGCCGGCCTCGGACGCCGGTGCGACCGAACGCGGCATGGCGCCGGTCGTCCCCGGAAGCACCGGCGTGACGAACCGCGTGCAGGACGCGAACGCCAACGATCGCGACGCCCAGGGCCACCTGCTCGACCCGCATGGCAAGCCGGTGGGGCAGAAGGCGACGGTGCCGGCGCCGGCAACGACGCGCTGAACGTCCGGACAGGAGCGATTCCTTCAGCCCTCCACGATCTCCAGTTCCTCAGGCGATGTCGCGGCCAGCTGGGCCCAGTCGAGTTCGTTCTCGATGGCGTGGAACACGTCGTCCTCGATCTCACCCGCGCGCCGCATGGCATGCAGCTTCTCGCGTCGCGCTTCGATGCCCTCGCGTTTCAGCGCGAAGATGCGTTGTTCGGCCTGGGGAAGGCTTCCGGACGCGATGGCGTCGCGCGCATCCGTGTACGAGGTGCGCAGGTGTTCTGCGGCCTCCGATCGGTCGTCGCCGAGCGCTTCCTCCGCGGTGTCCAGCAGCGCCAGGCGTGCGCGCGCGAGTTCCTCGTCGAACGACTGGTCGGGGCCGAAGCGCATCCAACGGACGAGCAAGGCGAGAGTGCTGCCCTGGAACACGAGGGTTCCCACGACCACGGTCAGGGCCGTGAGGACGATGAGGTCGCGTGACGGGAACTGCGCGGGCAGGGCGAGCGCGGTCGCGAGGGTGACCAGTCCGCGCATGCCGCACCAGGATGCGACCACACCCTGCTTCAGCGTGGGATTGTCACGACGGCGTGGCCAGGCGAGGTTGAGCACCCGGTTGTAGAGCATCACCCAGGCCACGCGGACCGCGATCACCACCGCGAGAGCCGTGCCGGCGAAGACGAGCGCCTGGGAGAGCTCGGCGCCGTGCATCTTCCCCACGATCGTGCGGGCCTGCAGCCCGAGCAGGAGGAACGCGACGACGTTCCCAAAGAAGACGATCGCCGCCCATACGGAGTACGAGTGGACGCGGTCGCGCGGCGGCTGCTTCGACGGGAGGTGGTGCGCGACGACCATCGCGTACGCGACGACGGCCAGGATCGGCGACGCATGGAGTTCCTCGGCCACGACCCAGACGCCGAACGTCGCCGTGAATTCGAACAGCGTCGCACCGAGCGTGCCGCTGAGCCGCGGCGCGAACACGACGTAGATGCGCCCCAGCAGGAAGCCGAGCACCAGTCCGCCCGGGATGGCCAGCGCCATGACCGGCAGCGTCTCCGCGAAGCCCCTGTCCGACATGCCCGCGGCGACGGCCGCCCCGAACAACAGGAGGGCCACGGCATCGTTGAGGAGGCTCTCGGCGGTAAGCACCTGCACCGTGCGCCGGGGCAAGTGCAGACGGGAAAGCATGGCCGCGGCGGCCGCCGCGTCGGGCGGCGCCACGATCGCGCCGAGCGCCAGCGCGACGGCCCACGGCATGCCTTTCCACGCCACGCCGAGCCAGGCCACCGCCAGCGCCGTGAGGATCACCGCCACGGCGGCCAGCGACACCGTCGGGAGCCAGAACCGGCGCAGGGTGCGCAGCGGCATGTCGTAGGCGGCATCGAGCAGTGCCGGGGCGATGAAGAGCACCAGCGCCAGTTGCGGGTCGATCGCGATCTCGGGCGACCACGGCATCGCCGCGACGGCCAGACCGGCCGCGGCGAGCACGGTCGGATAGGGCAGGGAAAGCTTCCGCGAGAGCGGCAGCAAGGCGATGGCCAGCAGGCAGAGGAGCAGCATGCTCTCGAACAAGGCCATCGGCGGGCACCTTTCGTGGGAGGAGACGAATCAATAGCGCACGGCGCGTGACGGTTCCATACGGGTCGCACGGTCTTGCGCCGGTGCGCTACCATCGGGGGCGGGGTATCCCATTCGGGAGTGAGGATGAAACGAGCGATCGTCCTGGCCGTGCTGGCCGCCGGGATCGCCGGGTGTCAGGGCATGGCGGCGAAGATGGCCAGGCTCGATGTCGGTACGCAGCGTGACCAGGTGATCGAACGGCTCGGTCCCCCGGATTCCGATCGCACGATGATCGGCTTCGAAGTCATGAGCTGGCTCGACCGCCGCCCCGGGCGGTTCTCGTTGTCCCACCGCGATTACACGGTCGTCCTGAAGGATGGGAGGGTGGTCCAGTTCGGGCCGGGCCTGATCCGCCGCGACGGCAAGACCACCCTGCAGATCGAAACCGACGATCCGTGACGCGTCGCCGGGCTTCCCGGCGCAAAGCGACGGAAACGCGTACAAGCGTGAAAGGTGCCGCCGAGGCTAGGTTTTCTCCAGGCCTATTGCGGAGTCCACGCCATGTCCCCGACGCCTTCCTTCGCTGAGCTCGCCTCCGAGCTTCACCGCCTGCACGACGCCCGCGAGGCCGTCATCGATCGTGCCCTGGACACGCTCGAGGTCAGCCATCCACCGCTGGCCCAGCTGATGCTCTCGTGCGTCGGGGATCGTCGACGCGCCGCGCACTGGCTCGTGATGCCCCAGCGGGCCTTCGCCGGCCGCAACGCGTGCGACATGCTCGCCGATGGGGACGTCGAGGGCGTCTGGGAGCAGGTGGTGCTCAAGCAGCTGGGTATCGCCGCCTCGTTCTGACCGGCTCAGATCCAGTCGCGTTGGTGGTAGACCCAAAGCGCTACGTACTCCCGCAGACAGCGCGCCGATAACGTCAGCGCGTCGCGTCGCGGCAGCCAGGCCGGCGCGCCGGCCATCGCGCCATAGGCTTCCGGTACCGGCTCTGGCCATACGTCGAGGCCTTGCCGGCGGAAGCTCGCCGCCGCGCGGCGCATGTGGATCGACGACGTCACCAGCAGGATCGAGCGAACGTCGTGCGCGGCGAGCAGGGAGGCGGAATCGCGTGCGTTCTCATGCGTGTTGTCGCTCGCGCCGTCGATGAGCAGCCGGTTGGCGGGAATGCCGGAGATCGCATAGCCCTCGGCCAGCGGTTTCGCCTGATCGCTGCCTGACACCAGGACCCATGACGCGCGGCCCTCGCGCCACAAGGCGAGGCCTCGACCGGCGCGTGTCCTCGTGCGGGCCCAGTCGCGCACGGGCAATACGCCGCCGCCGAGCACCACGATGGCGTCAGCGCGCGGATGCGCCGTCTGGGGAGGCGTGGCGAGCCGACCGCGCAGCGCCAGCGCGAACGCGGGTGTCGCGGCGATCCACACCCATGCGACGGCGACCAGCGCCGCCGCCAGCGCGGCCTTCGGTCGGCGACCGAGCACCAGGCCCAGGCAGAGCAGACCGAGAAGCAGGGCCTGGACCGCCGGATGCAGCAGTCGTGTGGCGATATCCGTCAGGAAGGTCACAGCCGGTTCCGTGCGCCGCGCGGGCGGCGTGCCATGCGTATGCGGAAGCATGGCGTAAAGCGGACGCCCGTGCCGTCGGTCGAACGGCATAGGCGGGCTGTCGGAATGGACGGCGACACCCATTGAAATGACGATACCGCTCGAGGAAGTCACAGGGGTGGGTGTTCGTCATGAAGCGTTGGAACGGTATCGTCATGCTCGTCGCGGTCGCGCTGCTCTCCGCCTGTGCCACCGGTGGGAACACCTCGCCGCCCCCCAGGCCGGACGCCGCCAGTCAGGCGGTCGACGCCTATCTGATCGGTGTCGACGATCAGCTGCAGGTGACCGTCTGGCACAACCCGGACCTGAGCGTCAGCGTGCCGGTGCGTCCCGACGGCAAGGTCACCGTGCCTCTTGTCGGCGACATCGCCGCGGGAGGCCGCACCACCGATCAGGTGGCGGCTGAAATCCAGCAGAAGCTGGGTCAGTACATACGGGATCCGCAGGTCGCCGTGATCCTCACCGCGCTGCGCAGTCACGAGTACCTCTCGCGCGTTCGCGTGACGGGAGCGGTCCGCAGCCCGATCTCCATTCCGTACCGGCAGGGCATGACGGTGCTCGACGCGGTGCTCGCGGCGGGCGGCACGACCGAGTTCGCGGCACCGGACCGCACCGAGCTCTACCGCCGCAACGACGCCGGCGCCACGCAGTCGTACGCGGTGCGTCTCGAGAAGATCCTCCAGCAGGGCGATCTGGCGAACAACTATCCCGTGCAGCCTGGTGACGTGATCACCGTTCCGCAGCGCGCTTTCTGACCGATGCCGCCACGCGGCGGCGCGAAGGGGTTACTACGATGAGCGGGGATCTCGTTCCTTTTTCGGGCATGTTGCCCGCACTGATCGGCGAGGCGCGCCGGCGACGCGTCGCGATGGGCGTGATCTTCGCGGTCATCGCCCTGGTCGCGCTCGGCGTCGGCCTGGCGTGGCCGAAGAAATACGAGGCGTCGACGACGATCCTCGCTCAGGAGGCGAGCATCATCACGCCGCTGATGGAGGGCGCCGCCGCGGCGACGGGCAACAAGAACCGCGCGGGCATCGCCCGCGACGTGATCTTCAGCCGCAAGGTGATGGACGAGGTGATGGCGAAGGGCGGCTGGCTCGCGTCCAACCCGTCGCCGATCGAGCGCGACAAGATCATGGAAGGGATCAAGTCGCGCACGAAGATCGTCAACAATCGCGAGAACCTGATCACGATCAGCTATTTCGATTCCGACCCGCGGCGTGCGTTCGAAGTGACGCGCGCGTTCGGACAGCTCTTCATCAGCGAGAGCCTCGCGTCGAAGCAGCGCGAGAGCCGTGAGGCCTACGAGTTCATCAACAGCCAGGTCGAAGCCTACCGGACCAAGCTGACGGACGCCGAGGACAAGCTCAAGGCGTACCGCGACGCCAACGCCGACGCGCGCCCCGGCAGCGAGACCGACACCAACGCCCGGATCAGCCAGCTGCGCACGCAGATCGAAAACAACCGCATGGACTACATGCAGAAGCAGTCGCAGGCGGCCGCGTTGTCGTCCCAGTTGAACGGCGAGTCCGAGGTCAACGCCGTGCAGACCGTCGGCGGCATCTACTCCACCCAGCTGGCCGACCTGCAGGGCCAGCTCGCCAAGCTGTTGCTTAACTACACCGACGACTATCCGGACGTGGTGCGCCTGCGTCACCAGATCGAGGACGTGCGCAAGCAGGCGGCCACGGCGGACGCGACACGCGCCGCGGGCGGCGCCATCCCGCTCGACCACGCCGTGACGATGAACCCCGTCTACCAGCAGATGCGCCTGCAGCTGGCCGCCGTGCGCAGCGACGCCGCCGCCAGCGCGGCGCGGGTCGGCGCCAGCGAGCGGATGCTGCAGAACGAGCTCGAGCGCAGCAAGCGCATCGCCAATTCGGAGAACGTCACCGCCGAGCTGACCCGCGACTACACGGTCAACCGCGATGTCTACCAGGATCTGCTGAAGCGCCGCGAGAACGCCCGCGTGTCGATGAATCTCGACGCCGAGCAGCGCGGCCTCACGTTCCTGGTGCAGAACCCCGCCATGATGCCGCTGGTCCCCTCGGGCCTGCGCTTCATGCATTTCGGTCTCGCTGGGCTGGCGTTGTCGCTCGCGATTCCCTTCGGCCTGCTGTTCGCCGTCGCCCGTTTCGATCCACGCGTCCGCTCGGTCGCGCAACTCGAGAGCGCCACCGGCTTCCCGGTGCTCGCCTCCATTCCGTTCTACCCGACTCCGCGCGACCGGCGCCGCGCGCACCTGCAGAACATGATGATCGTGCTGATCGTCGTCGGGGTCGCCGCCGTGTACCTCCTGGTCTTCTGGCTGAGGATGAAGGGCTGAACCATGAACAAGCTGGCTGCTGACAACATCGAGATCGGCGACGTGGTCGCCCCCCACCACGGTGACGCGCATGGCGCTCCCGGTCATTCCATCGCCCGGATGCGGGAGGCCGGCGGTTCGCTCGCGCCCCTCGACTGCGAGCGCAAGCGCCTGATCCATCGCGAGGAGTCGGTCCGCCAGCACTCCGACGCGTTCCGCGGCATTCGCACCCGCTTGCTCGAGATGGCGGGCGACAGCAACTTCGTCACGCTGGTGGTCGCCGTGAGCCCGCGTTCCGGCAGCAGCTTCGTGGCGCGCAACCTGGCCACGGCGTTCGCGTTCGACGAATCGAAGACCAGTCTGCTCGTGGACTGCAACCTGCGCTACCCGAACCAGCATCGGGCCTTCGGCGTGGAGCCGAGTTCCGGCGGCCTGATCGACTTTCTCGAACATCCGTCGCGCGGGATCGCGTCGATCATGTATCCCACAGGCGTGCCGCGCCTGCGCCTGATCCCGTCCGGCAAGTCGCGCGAGAACAGCGGCGAATACTTCTCGTCGTTCCGCATGCGCGCGGTCCTCGACTCGCTGCGCTGCCGCTACAGCGACCGCTACCTCTTCCTCGACGGCCCGCCGGTCAAGGGATCGCCGGACGCGCGGATCCTCTCCGATCTCGCGGACTTCGTGGTGATCGTGGCGGGTTACGGGCGCGACACGCCGGCATCGATCAACCAGGCGGTGGCCAATTTCGATCCGGCCAAGCTGGCCGGGGTGGTGTTCAACCAGTCGCCGTGAGCTGGGCATCCCGGTGCGCGACCGGCAGGCGCGTACCTACAGGGGAATCAGGAGGGATCATGCCGGCATCATCCAGGCTCGCCCCCGCGATCGTGATCGCGCTCGCCGCGTCACCCACGGTGGCGCTGGCGGGCACGCTGGACTATTCGCTTTACGCGGGCCTCGAGCACAGCAACAACATCGCCCTGTCGTCCACGCGTCCGATGTCCGAGAACGTGCTCGTGCCCGGCGGAACGTTCACGTTCACGCAAATGGGCTCGACCTTCCAGGCCAACGTCGCGGGCACGTTCGAATACCGGAAATACCTCGAGAACCGCTTCGACTCGCAGGCCCAGACCCAGATCGCCGGGCAGGGCAACTGGACGATCGCGCCCGACCGCCTCGACTTCTCCATCGAGGACTATGCGGGTGTGCAGCCCGTGGACCAGCTCGCCAGCGATTCGCCGGACAACCAGCAGCAGACCAACGTGATCGTGCTGGGCCCCACGTTGCGCATGCGCTTCGGGGAAGCGGCGCGCGGGCAGTTCGAACTGCGCTACATCAACAGCTACGCGTCGCGCGTGGACGAGTTCGACTCGTCGCGCGGGCTGGCGGCCTTCCGCGTCTTCCGTGACCTGAGTCCCACCGACCAGCTCTCGGCCAACGTCGAATTCCAGCGGGTCGATTTCGACAACCAGCCCAACGACGCCAACTACGACCGCAAGGAAGCGTTCGTGCGCTATACGAGCACGCTGGCGCGCTTCAACGCGGACGTCATGGTGGGCGGATCGCGGCTCGAGTTCGATGGAGGACGCACGACGTCCGCGCCGCTAGCGCGCGTGAGCATCGGCTGGCAGCCGACGCCACGCAACTCGCTGACCCTGGCGGGTACCTACCAGTACGCGGATGCCGCGCAGGACATCATCACGACGCCCGGCGTCTTCGGCACGCAGACCGTGTCCGACCGCGTGGAGGCGGTCGATCCCTTCGTCAACACGTCGGGGTTCGGTGGCGGCAACGCGGGCATCAGCACCGGCAGCGCGGTGATCGGCTCCGAGGTCTACAAGGAAAAACGTGGCGAGGCGATCTGGAACTGGCGCGCGGAGCGCTGGACGGTGACGGTGTCGCCGTCCTTCAGCAAGCTGCGCTACATCGACGACCAGACGTTCAACCAGACCGATCGCGCGATCAGCGTCGGTATCGGTTACCGGCTGCGGCCGACCCTCACGTTGAGCGCGTTCGGCACCGCCGACCGCCTCACCTACGACAGCCTCGACCGCAAGGACACCACCGTGCGCCTGGGGCTGGACCTCACGCAGCAGATCAACCGGCACTGGAGCTGGCACGTCTCGGTCGCCCGCGACCGGCGCAGCAGCAACGCGGCGGGACAGGACTACCGCGAGACCGCGTTCTTCGTCGGCGTGGTCTACAGGAGATGAGCATGCGACCCGATTCCGAGACGCCATTCTTCTTCGGTGCCGACGGGGGGCTGTTCGGCATGTTCCACGCGCCGGCGCTTCCGGCGCGACGCGCGATGCTGATGTGCCCGCCGCTCGGGCAGGACCTCATTCGCTGCCACCGCGTGTACCGCCAACTCGCGCAGGCGCTGGCGGCGCAGGGCGTCGCCGTGCTGCGTTTCGACTACCACGGGACCGGTGACTCCGCCGGGGCCAGCGTCGAGGTCGACTGGGATCGATGCGTCGCGGACACCGTGCTGGCGGCCGCGGAGCTTCGCACCCGTGCCGGCGTCGACCGGGTCGTCGCCTTCGGCGCGCGTCTCGGCGGCAGCATCGCGCTGGAGGCGGCCGGCCAGGCGCGTTTCGCCGAGGTGATCGCATGGGATCCGGTGCTCGATGGCGGTGAATACGTCGCCGCGCTGGACGCCATGCAGGCGGCCCTGCGCCAGGACGGCGAGCGCTTCAACGCCCCGCGCAGCCACGCCGATGTCGCGGCCCAATGGCTGGGCTTCGATGTCGGCGACGGCCTGCGACGGCAGCTCGCCGCGTTGCGTGTCGATGCCACGGAGGCGCCGACGCTCGTCCTCGACTCCACGCCGGAATCCTCGGGTGCGCAGTGGGAGCGGATCGTGACGTCACGCGGCCGCGTCGCGACGATCGCTCCGCCGACGCCCTGGAACGACCTCCGGCGGCTCGAGGCCGCGATCCTCTCGCCGCCGCTGATCCAGGCCGTGACCGGCCGCCTGAAGGAGATCGCCTGATGAGCGAGGAAGCCCATCGTTTCGGCCGCGGTCGTCACCTGGTCGGCATCGCCGGCGTACCGTCGGGCACGCGCGGGGAGACCGGCGTGATCGTGCTCAACGCGGGCCTGGTGCACCGCATCGGGCCGTTCCGTCTGCACGTGGAACTGACCCGTCAGCTCAACGAGGCCGGGTACCCGACGCTGCGATTCGATCTCTCGACGCTCGGCGACAGCACGGCCACGGGAGGTGGCCAGACGCGCGCGCAGCAGGTCTGCGCGGATCTGGACGACGCCATGAACCTGCTCACGGAACGCGCGGGCTGCGAGCGCTTCGTGTTGGTCGGGCTCTGCGCGGGCGCGCAGAACGCGCACATCGTCGCCGCACGGGATCCGCGCGTCTCGGGCGCCGTCTTCCTCGACGGCTACGCCTACCGCACGCTGGGTTACAAGCTGCGCCATTACCTGCCGCGCATCGTCGATCCGGCGCGCTGGGCGCGCGTGCTCCGGCGCCGGGCGGGTGGCGGCACCGGCGAGGCCAGGACGCCGCCCGAGCCCATCTTCGCCGTGGCACCCGCGCCGCGCGAGGAAGTGATCGCCGACTTCACTGGCATGGTGTCGCGCGGCATGAAGCTCTATCTCGTCTACTCCGGCGGCATCAGCACACACTTCAATCACGCGCGCCAGTTCCGGGAATGCTTCGGCAAGGTGATGACGCATCCCTCGGTGACCACGCGCTACGTGCACGAGACCGACCACACCTACATCCTCACCGGGGACCGCGCGCGCCTGCTCGATGGCATCGGTGGGTGGCTCACGCGCAACTTTCCTCTGGCGGCGGCCGGGAGGCACGCATGAATTCGGTTCTCGTCACCGGCGGTGCCGGTTACATCGGCAGCCACACGGTCCAGCAGCTGGTCGAACGCGGCGACCGCGTCGTGGTGATCGACAACCTCTCCACGGGATTCCGCGAAGCGGTGCGCGGCGCGTCGTTCGTCGAGGGCAACGTGGGCGATGCCGAGCTGGTGTCGCGCGTGCTGGAAGCCCACCGTGTCGACGCCGTCCTGCATTTTGCGGCGCACACGGTCGTTCCGGAGTCGGTGAGCGATCCGCTGAAGTACTACGGCAACAACACGGGCAACACGCGCAACCTGCTGGCCTGCTGCGCGCAGGCGAAGGTGGACAAGTTCATCTTCTCATCCACGGCGGCCGTCTACGGCACGACCGACGCCGGTATCGCCGACGAGGACACGCCCACGCGACCCATCAATCCGTACGGCATGTCGAAGCTGATGTCCGAGACGATGCTGCGCGACTGGTGCGCGACCGGTGCGATGCGCCACGTCATCCTGCGCTATTTCAACGTCGCCGGCTGCGATCCGCATGGCCGCATCGGCCATTCGACGCCGGAGGCGACGCTGCTGGTGAAGGTGGCCTGCGAGCACGCGGTCGGCAAGCGCCCCAGTATCTGCATCTACGGCACCGACTACGACACGCCGGATGGCACGGGCGTGCGCGATTTCATCCATGTGGAGGATCTCGCCGCGGCGCACCTGCGCGCGCTGGATCACCTGCGCGACGGCGGCGACTGCCTCACCCTCAACGCGGGCTACGGTCATGGGTACAGCGTGCGGCAGGTCATCGACGCCGTCGCTCGGGCGGCGGGGCGGCCGCTGAACGTGCGCGAGCTGCCGCGCCGGCCGGGGGACATTCCCCAGCTGATCGCGTGCAGCGACCGGCTGCGCGAGGTGCTCGGCTGGACGCCGGGCTACGACGATCTCGACACCATCGTGGGTACCGCGCTCGCGTGGGAGCGACATCTGGCGGGGCACGCCTTTCCCACCGCGTCGGTGGCATGAGCACTCGTTCGCACGCGTTCCATCGGCGGCGCCGGCTTGCTCCGTGCGTCGATGGATCGCCGCCGTCGGCGCTGTCGCGCCATGTCCTGACGATGCTGGCGTGGTTGCTCGCGCTGGCCTTCTGGGTCATGCCCGGCCATGCGCGTGCGGACGCCGCCCCCGACCACGAGATCGAGGTTCATCGCGTGGCGGGGAAGGGCGACGCGCTGCCCGTGACGCTGGGCATTCCGTTTCCTCCGGGGATGCTGCACGAGCCCGGTGAACTGCGCATCCGCGACGCGAAGGGGAACGACGTCCCCGCGGCGGTGACGACCACCCTGACCTGGCATGTGCGCGATGGCGGCATCCGTGCGGTCCGCGTGCAGTTCCGGGGAGCGCCGGGCACGTACCGTTTCGCCATAGAGGCCCCACGGGCGAGCGACGCGCGCGGTTGGCCTTATGCGGACGGGCTGGTGGATGGCCGGCCCGCGGCGCTGGCGACGCTGACGCCGGGGTGGCTGACGGCGTCGTTGATCGCCGGACCGCAGTCGGTGGCCGCGAAGGACGAACCGTATGCGCGCTATGTCGACGCCCAGTTCCGCTGGGCGCGAAGGCTGCCGAAGGACGACACCACCGCGTGGCTGTTCGACCGGCCGACGACGTTGTTCAAGGCATACGTCCGCACGGGCCGCGTGGATTACCTCGAGGCGGCCGAGGAGAGCTACCGCTGGTACATGGCCGGCATCAAGCGGGACGGCGTGCCGGTCAGTCCGTCCTGCGCCGGTGGTTGGCTACCCGACGGCAAACCCTGCGACGTCAAATACGTCTACATCGAGCCGGTGTTGCTCGCCATGGGCCTCACGGGCGACGATTCCATGCACGACGCCGCGACCGTCGCGAAGATGGCCGATCTGTGGAACAGCGGCGGATGGAACGGGCCGCCCGGTCCCTACACGTCGCCGCGCGACTATTTCACCGAACGCCTGGCGGGGCTCGGCCTCGTCGAAACCGTCGCGGCGTACGAACTGACCGGCGACGCGCGCTATCGGGAGCGAATCGCCGCGCGCGTGGGCTGGCTCTACGACCACCAGCGTGCGAACCCCGACGGCCTCGGTGACGACGGGTCGTGGCGCAACAGCTGGAACATCCATGAGAACGATCCGACCGGCGCGAACGACGTGCGCGGCGCCTCGCCGTGGATGAGCGAGAACATCGTCGACGGGCTGTGGCACGCATGGCTGGCGACCAGCGATCCGCGCATTCCCGGAATGCTGGCCGACTTCGGGCGTTACCTCGAGGCGTATGGCTGGATCGATCCGAAGCTGCTGGTGTCGCCGCATGACTGGCGCAATGGGTGCTCGGGGCCCGATGGTCAGATCGCCTGGTACTGGTCGTCGTCGAAGGCGACGACGGAGCAGCTCTCGAAAATCCAGGAAAGCGAAGGCTGGTACAGCGACGGTCACACGGTCGAGCTGGGGCTCGCCGTCGCCGCGGCGCGCTACTTCGAGACCGATCCGAAGCGTGCCGCCGCGCTGACGAAGCGCTTCGACGCGCTCTCGTCGTCGTACGCCACCGAGTGCGCGGCCATCTCCGACACGTTGCGCCGCTTCAACTGGAACAACCGGGGTGCCGGCGTCGCGCAGTGGATGATGGCGCAGCCGGCCGGGGCCGGAGCCCGCGCGAAGCTACCGGAGGCGACGCCATGAACCGCCGCGTCGCCGTCCTGCGCAGCATCGGGATCGTCACGGTGTCGACGTACATCGAGTACGCACTCGGCCTGTTGATGAGCGTATGGATCGCGCGCTCGCTGGGCCCTTCCGACTTCGGCCGCTACGCCTTCACGGTCTGGCTATGCGGCTGGCTCATCGTCTGCTCGAACCACGCGCTGACCACGTCGTCCACGAAATTCATCGCCGAGGCCGACGGCATGGGCGATCCGGCGCTCGCCTCGCACCTCGCGGCGCGCTTCTCGCGCATCCAGACATGGAGCTCGCTCGTCGTCATCGTGTTGTTCGTCGCGTTCGGCTGGATCTTCCAGCCGGCGGAGTGGGATCGCTCGCTGTTGCCGGTGATGGGCCTGGTGGTCGTCGCCGTCGTCGCCAAGGCGAACTACGCGATGCTGGTGGCGATCGGAAAAGGGCAGGAACGGTTCGAGCCCGAGGCCGTGGCGACAGTGATCGGCGGCATCCTCGGCATGCTCCTCGTGCTCGCGGCGATGGTCCTGCATGCGGACCTGGTCTCGTTCGTGGCGCTGTTCGCCGTGGCATGCCTCGTCCTGAACCTGATCAACCGCGTCGCGTTCCGCCGGTTGTGCCGGCCGTACGCGCCGGGGCCGATTCCAGCGTCCGTGGCGAGCCGGGTCAACCGCCACCTGCGCCTGACCGCCGCGCTCGTGCTGATGGGCTCGTTCCGCGTGGGCACGATCGAGGTCTTCCTGCTCAGCACCTTCACGGGATCGGTCGCGGTGGGCTACTTCGCGATCGCGGGCACGCTGACACGCGGCGCGGTGCAGTTGTTCTCGGTGGGCCTCACCTCGACGCTGCTCCCTTACATGGCCAAGACCTACGGCGAGAGCGGAACCGCGCGTGCCGCGCGTTTCCTCTCGGAGGCGACGCGTTTCTACTGGGCCGTCGGCATCGCGATCGCCGGCCTCGGGCTCGTCACCACGCCGGAGATCGTGCGGCTGATGTACGGCACGCGCTACGTCGACGCCATCCCCGCGATCGAGGCGACGCTCGTGCTTGGCGGCCTGTTGCTGATCGGTAACGGCATCGCCGCGTTCCAGACCGTCGTCGACCGCCAGGACGATCGCATCCGCATCGCCGTGGTCGCGCTCGCCGCGAACGCCGTCCTCGGCATCGCGCTCATACCGCCGTTCGGTCTGGCCGGCGCGGTGCTCACCTATGCCGGCGCACGGGTCGTGGAGATGGCGCTGGCGGTCCACTATCTGCGCAAGGCCACGCGCGGTGGCCTGCCGGTCGCGGCGATGTCCCGGTTGTTCGCCGTGGGCCTCGTCGCCACGCTCGCCGCCTGGGCGGCGACGGCGGCGACGCCGTCGCGTCTCGGGTTCCTCGTGGGCGCCGCCGTCTTCGCCGCCCTCTACGTTCCGGGCAGCATGCTCGTCCGTTACTGGACCGACGAGGACGTGAGCCTGATGGCCGGCATCGGCCGGCGCCTCGGTCCGCCGGGCCGGGCGCTCGTCCGTATCCTCGAACTCGTGCATCCGCCGGTGGCGAAGGCCAACCCATGAACTACGTCTGTTCAACCCTGCATACCCTGGACGCGCTCCGCGCCGTGCGCGACGAACTCGCGCGCGTCGCCGAGATGGAGGGCGCGGCGAGCGGCATCGTCCAGCATCCCGACTGGCTCACCTTCGAGGTGACGAGCCGGCACGACGGGACGACGCCGCACATCGTCGTCGTTCGCGACGGGACGGGAAGGGTGGCCGGCTACGCGCCGCTGCTCGCCATCGACCACACCGCCCGGCTCGACGTCGCGGGCCGCCGGGTGCGCCTCTACCGCGGCGCCGCGCTTCGCCTGCTGGGCGGCGGCGTGGTCGCGGCCGACGCCGACCGCGCCACCGTGGAGCTCGTGGCGGCGAGGCAGCTTGCGGGCGACCCCGCCGTGCGCGTCGTGCGCATCCAGGAGGCCGACCTGCCGAACCGCTTCGCCAGCGTGCTCTCGGCGAGCGGCGGCGGCTTCCGTACCGTCTCCGCGCATCTGCTCGACCAGGTGCACTGGTCGATCGGCCCGCAGGCCTCCGCGGAGGCCTGGCTCGCCGGCATGGACAAGAAGAAGCGCGGCGACCTCACCCAGCGCGTCGGCCGCGCCTATCGCAAGCTCGGCGGCGACGCGGCACTGCATGTGTTCGAGCGCGGCGAGGACATGCCGCGCTACTGCGCCCTGATGAACGCGCTGTACGCGCGGACGTGGCACCACGCCGACCTCCCCATCGACTGGGAGGATCCGGAGCGGGTCGCGCTGTTCCGCCGCCTCGCCGACGCGGGGCAACTGATCGGCCACCTCGTGCTCCGCGAGGGTCGGCCGCTCGCGTACGTGCACGGCTACCGGCTCGGCGATACCTACCTCGTCGACGACCTCGGCTACGACGACGAGGTGGCGAAGGTCGGGATCGGCTCGGTGGCCGTCTTCCAGGCGGTGCGCGGTTTGCTCGACCGCTTTCCGGGAGGCCGCGTGAGCTTCGGGTACGGCGACAACCAGTACAAACGGCTGCTCTCGACGGAGGCGACGCCGTGCGGCTCGCTGTACGTGGTCCGGCCCATGCGCGCGACCGCGGGATTCCGTGTCTATGCCCCCGTGCGCTGGCTGTATCGCGGCCTGCATCGCGTGCGTGACGACGTACGCGCGCGGCGGCAGGGCGAGGGTAACCGTCGGCCGGATGGACTAATCCACCGGGTTATGGGCAAGGCCCGTCCCGCGGCGCAAGCTCGGGGTGTCGTCACCGACCCGGAACGCGAATGAACGTGCTAGTCGACTCCCGGCCCCATCAGGACGCCACGGCGCGGATGCCGCTGATCCGCGGCATCCTCGAGGCCCGCTACAAGCGGCGGTTCTTCGCGCATCGCGAGCTGGCGTACCACCTGTACCGCGGCGTCTACGACTCGTTCGACGACGCGCAGGCGAGCATCCCGCCAGGGAACGCGAGCGGCTACGACAACAGCGAGTCCGCCGATCTGTATCGCGAGCGCACGCGCCGTGTCTTCATCAACGACTACCCGATGATCCACTGGCTCGGCCGCTTCTTCGCCGAGGGCGCCCGCGGCGTGTTCGACGTGGGCGGGCATATCGGCATCGCCTACTACGCGTACCAGAAGTACCTAAGTTATCCGGCGTCCCTGCGCTGGACGGTGATGGACGTGCCGGCGGTGAACGCGGCCGGCGCCGCCTGGGCGAAGGAGCACGACGCGCCGGGCCGGCTCGGCTTCGCCGACGACATCGCCAGCGCGTCGGGTGCCGACGTGCTGTTCGCCGCGGGTTCGTTGCAGTACCTGAGCTACTCGCTGGCCGACGCCCTGTCCGCCATGCCGCGCCGGCCGCGCTTCCTGCTGCTCAACTCCGTGCCGGTGCACATGCGCCAGTCGTACTACACGGTGCAGAACATCGGGACGGCGTGTTGCCCCTACCACGTGACGGCGGAACGCGAGTTCCTCGGCGGCCTCGCGTCGCTGGGCTACGAGCTTCAGGACCGTTGGGAGAACCCGCAACGCTACTGCATCGTCCCGTTCCACCCGGAACTGTCGCTCGACCGCTACTTCGGCTTCGCCTTCCGCCTGGCCACCTGACCAGCGTCGCTGTAGGAGCGGACCTGGCCGCGACGGCTCTTCGCGAGGCATCCAGGGCCTGGCGCTCCTCGCGAAGAGCGATCGCGGCCAGGTCCGCTCCAACAACAGGTCAGCCGGCGCCCCTCCGTCGCTCCAGCGCGTCGTACAGCACCGGCAGCAGGATCAGCGTCAGCAGGGTCGACGTGATGAGGCCGCCCACCACGACGGTGGCCAGCGGACGCTGCGTCTCCGCGCCGACGCCGGTGGAGAGCAGCATCGGCACCAGGCCGAGGATCGCCACGCTGGCGGTCATCAGCACCGGCCGCAGGCGCAGCGTCGCACCGCGCAGCACGGCGTCGCGCACGCTCGCGCCGTCACGGCGCTGTTCGTTGAAGAAGCTCACGAGCACGATGCCGTTGAGCATCGCCACGCCGAACACGGCGATGAAGCCGATGGCCGAGGGCACCGAGAGGTACTGCCCGGTGGCGTACAGGCCGACGATGCCGCCGATGATCGCGAACGGCACGTTGGCGAGGACCAGGCCGGCGTGCCGCAGGGAGTGGAAGGCGGTGTACAGCAGCACGAAGATGAAGAAGATCGTGACCGGCACGATGATCGCCAGACGCTTCAGCGCGCGCTGCTGGTTCTCGAACGCGCCGCCCCACTGCGTGTAGTAACCGGGCGGGAGCTTTACCGCGCTTTCCAGCCGCGCGTTCGCCTCCCGCACGAAACCGTCGATGTCGCGCCCGCGGACGTCCATCTGGATCACCGCGTAGCGTTGCAGCTGCTCGCGGCGAATGAACGAGTAGCCTTCGACGGCGTCGACGTCCGCCACCTGGGACAGCTGCACGAGGGCGCCCGAGGGCGTGCGGACGGGGATCCGTTCGATCGCGGGCAGCGAGGCCCTGGCCGCGTCGTCGAGGCGCACGCTGATGTCGAAGCGACGCACGCCGTCGAGGAGGGCGCCGATGGCCTCGCCGCCGATGCCGTTGCGAACGACCGTCAGCACGTCGTCCGCGTTCAGGCCGTAACGCGACAGGGCGTCGCGATTCACGGC
The DNA here is from genome assembly GCF_031456385.1 of Luteibacter sp. 3190. NCBI lineage: Bacteria > Pseudomonadati > Pseudomonadota > Gammaproteobacteria > Lysobacterales > Rhodanobacteraceae > Luteibacter > Luteibacter sp. 3190. Next base: position 898,703 of record NZ_JAVDUO010000001.1, read on the forward strand.
GATGCGGATCTGCGGCTTGCCGACGTTGGCCTCGAGCTCCAGGTCGGCCACGCCGGGGACGCCGGCAAGTGTGTCCTTGATCCGCGCGCTGAGCCGCTCGAGGGTCGCCAGATCGTCGCCATACACCTTCAGTGCGAGCGTGGCGCGGACGCCCGACATCAGTTCCTCGATGCGCATCTGGATCGGTTGGGTGTAGCTGACGGCGGCCGTGGGAAGCAGTTCGGTCAGTTCGGCCTGCATCGCTTCCTCGATGCTTTCGAGTGTCCGCCCGTCGCGCCACTGGGCCTTCGGCTTCAGCGGCGTGTAGACCTCCATGTAGTTGACGTCGGCCGTTTCGCCTTTCTCCGCGCGACCGATCATGGCCAGCGTCGTCTCCACTTCCGGAAACCTCGCCTTGATCCGCTCGGCCACGCGCCGCGAGACGTCGATCGATTCGTCGAGCGACGCGGACGGAATCGACGTGATGCGCCACATGATGGCGCCCTCGCGCAGGTCCGGCATGAATTCCTTGCCGAGGAAAGGAAACAGGGCTAGGCTGCCGAGCAGCGCCGCGACCGCAACGCCCGCGACCGTCCTGGCGTGGGCGAGCGCCCAGGCGAGGAGGCGGGCATAGCGGCGCTTCAGCCAGTCCACCAGGCGCGTGTCCTTTTCCGCGCGAGGCTTGAGCAACAGCGCCGCGAGGACGGGCACCAGGGTGAGCGAGAGCAGCAGCGATCCCGCCATCGCGAAGCCGATGTTGAGGGCCATCGGCCGGAACATCTTGCCCTCGAGGCCCTGCAGCCCGAACAGCGGAAGGAACACGACGATGATGATGACGATCGCGAAGGTGACGGGGCCCGCCACCTCGCGCGCGGCGGCCAGCACGGCGGCCGTCCGGTCCACCGGTTCGCCACGTGCCTCGCGCTCGGCCATGATGCGGAACGCGTTCTCGACCATCACCACCGCGCCGTCGACCATCATGCCGATCGCTATCGCGAGTCCCGCCAGCGACATGAGGTTGGCCGAAAGGTCCGCCTGCGCCATGCCGATGAACGCGATCAGCATCGCGAGGGGCAGGGTGACGACGACGATGAGCGCGCTGCGCAGCTCGCCGAGAAACAGGAAGAGGACGACGGCGACGAGGATCGATCCTTCGACGAGCGCGCGAACGGCGGTGCCCACGGCCGCGTCGACGAGGCCGGTCCGCTCATATGCCGGACGAATCGCGACGCCGGCGGGCAAGGCACGCTGGACCACGTCCAGCCGCGCCTTGACGGCGTCCACGACGGTGCGGGCGTTCTCGCCGATGCGCGCCAGCGCCTGTCCCATGACGACCTCCTTGCCGTCGCGGGTCACGGCGCCGGTGCGGGGCGCGCCAGCCTCCGTCACGGTGGCGACGTCGCGCACGCGCACGGGTGTGCCGTCTTCCGTCTTCAGCACGATGGCGCCGATGTCGTTCGCATCGCGAACGAGTCCAAGACCGCGAACGAGGTATTGCTCGCGGCCCACGTCGATGAAGTTGCCGCCGACCTGCGCATTGTTCGCCTCGAGCGCCTGGATCACGTCGCGAAAGCCCAGCTCGTGCGCGATCAGCCGCAGCGGATCGATCCGCACCTGGAACTGCTTCTGCCTGCCGCCCCACGACGTGACGTCATCGACACCCGCGGCCGTCCGCAGCACGAGGCGAACGGTCCAGTCCTGGAGGGTGCGCAGGTCCATGTCGTCCGGCGCGCCTTTCAGGCTTTCGTCCGCGCGCTCCACCGTGTACCAGAACACCTGGCCCAGACCCGACGTGTTCGGCCCCATCTCCGGCTTGCCGTAGCCCGCGGGAAGCCGGTCGCCCACCTGCTGGAGGCGCTCGTTGACCAGCTGCCGTGCGAAGTAGACGTCCATGGCGTCGTCGAAGTAGACGGCCACGTACGACAGGCCGAAAAGGCTTACCGAGCGGATCTCCGCCACCGAGGGCAAGCCCGCCAGCGCCGATTCGACGGGCGTGGTCAGGAGTTGTTCGACATCCTCGGCGGCTAGCCCAGGCGCTTCGGTGTACACGTTCACCTGGACGGGCGTGACATCCGGAAAGGCGTCGATCGGCAACGTCATGGCGGCGCGGATGCCTAGCGCCGCGATCGCGAGGAACGCGAGGATGACGAGCAGCCGGTACTTCAACGAGAGTTCGACGATCCGTGCCAGCATCAGTGCTCTCCCAGCTGCGAACGCAGCAGTCGCGCCTTCAGCGCGAACGCGCCCTTGCTCACGTAAGCGGTCCCTGCCTTCGCGCCCTCGCGGATCTCCGTCCAGCCGCCGCGCGTGTCGCCCGTCCGCACCGGCACCGCGTCGAACTGCCCCGGCTTCGCGCCGCGAACGAACAGCGTGGGCTGGTTCTGCAGCAGCACGATGGCGTCGGCCGGCACCGCGAGGCGACGCACCTGGGAGGCGAGCGCGATGCGTGCCTCGACGAGCTCGCCGGGGTGCAGCAGGTCGTTCTCGTTGTCCACCTGGATGCGTACGTCGACGGTGCGGGTCTTCTCGTCCGTCTGGTGCGATCGCTGGATGACCTTGCCCGGAAGTTCGCTTCCGTGGGCGACCACGACGACGGCGTCGCCTTCCTTGACCTGCTCCGCGGCCGCGGGCGTGAGGCGTGCCTCGACCCACACCGACGACTCGGACACGAGCGTGAAGAGCGTGCGGCCCGGTTCGATGCGCTCGCCGACGAGGAACGCGTCCGTCGTCACGCGACCCGGACCCGGTGCCACGAGCTCGAACGTGCCGTCGGCGGCCGCCGAACCGCGCCGGACGAGACGGGCGATCTGGGCGTCGGTGAGCCCATACGCCCTCAGGCGCGCGCGCGCCTGGTCGCGCTCGATCAGCGCCTCGTTGTAGCGACGGGCCGAGACGGCCTGCTTGCCCAACGCGGCGACCCGGTTCCAGTCCTGCGTCGCGACGACGAGCCTGCCCTGCGTTTCGGCGACGTCGACGCTGGACAGCACCACGAGCGTATCGCCCGCCGCGACCACGTCGCCGAGCTTCGCCCTGCGCGAGACCACTTGCGACGCCACGCGCGGCGATACCAGCAGCGTGTTGTACGCGTCGACGCGCACCTCGCCGGGTGCGTTCACCTCGTCGGCGACGACTCGCGGCGTCAGGGATTCGATCACGATGCCGGCGTCGCGGATCGCCGCGGCGTCGAGGGTCAGCGGATCGTCGGCCGGTTCATTCGCGGCATGCGCGGCACACGAGACGAGGCACAGCAGGATGGCGAAAAGACGGACGTTCATGCGGAAGGTTCCTGCGAGGTGCCGTCGATCCAGCCAGTCAGTCGGCCGGCGGCGGCGAGATAGTCGAACCAGGCCTGCCAGGCCTGGCTTTCCAGCGCGAGGCCGGCGAGCGCGGTGTCGAGGCTCTGCTTCAGTTGCACGAGGTAATCGGACGTTCCGATCTCACCCGCCTGCCACAGACGGCCCAGGGTGTCCGCCCGCTCGTCGAACGCCGCGGCGCGGCTCTGCCGGAAGGCCACGGTGGCGTTGCGCAGCGCCAGGTACGTGGCGCGGGCCTGCACGAGCGTCGCCTCCGATCGCAGCGCGACAGCGTGACGGGACGCGAACGCGGCATCGGCGTCCGCGCGCGCGGCGGCGATGTCGGCACGTCCGCTGTTGAGCAGCGGCAGGGGCACGGCCACGCTGAGTCCCACGACGCGATCGGTTCGCGGTCCGCTGCGGACGCGGCCACCGGTGAGGCTGACGGTCGGATCGGGCAGGCGGGCGCGCTGCGCCACCGCCACGCCGGCATCGGCGCGATCCTGCTGCGCGCGCGCAAGGCGCAGGTCGGGGCGATCCTCGGCGTCGACGGGCACCACGGCCGCGCCGTCGGGGAGTGTCGAACTGGACAGGTCGGCCGGTCGGCGCGAAGCGCCGCCGTCGATCGCGGCCATGGCCGCGAGCGCACCGGCCTCCTGGCTCGCCAGCGACGCCTGCTGGATCTCGGCCTCGCCGAGGGCCAGCGCCGCGAGATCGCGTTCCGGCGCGCCGATGTCGCCGACCCGCAGGCGCTGCTCCGCGAGTTCGTCGAAGCGCCGCATCAGCGCGACGCGGCGCTCGCCCAGTGCACGTTGTTCGCGCGCGTACGCCGCGCCTGTCGATGCTTTCAGCCAGTCGGCGGCGACATCGCGACGCGCCACGGCGAAGGCCGCTTCGCGCATGCGCACCTCGGCATCGCCCTCCACCATGCGAGCGCGCCGCTTGCCGGTCACATCGAGCGCAAGGCTCGCGCCGACCGTCCGCCGGTCGACATCGGCGTTTTCGCCCTCGAGCTGGATCGATGGGTTGTACAACGGCTGCGCGGCGGCATCCGCGCGCGCGAGGGCCGCGCGCCGCTCCGCGTCGGCTTGCCGCACCTGCGGGCTGGCGGCCCAGACCTCGTGGATCGCGGCGCGGACTGCGACGGGCGCCGGAGGAAACGACACGGGCGTCGCCGAAATCGCGGCGACGAAAAACGCGCACACGGCGCCAGCCGGCGCGGCACGATGAAAAGCCATGGAACGATCTCCTGAACACCGAACACGGATCGGCGCGGCCGCTCACGCGACCGGCACCGGACGAGGGACGGAATCAGGCGATCGGAGGGCGCAGGAGGGATTGGCGGAACGCGGGCGTGGGCGCGTCGGGAAGCGCCGCGCGCAGCGGCGACGGCGGCACCCCGAACGTCGCGACGCTCACGCTGCTGGGTAACGCCACGGCATGCGCGCAGCTGCAATGGCAGCCGCCACCTTCACCGGCGAGGCAGGCATCGCCGCCGCCATCCGTCGCATCCGCGATGGCGACGACGGCGGTCCCCGCGTCCGCGGCGAACGCGACGCGCGGCCCATCGAGCACGCACGCGGTCGACATCGCCACCTTGAACAGCAGCACCGCAAGCGCGAGCACCCACACGCCGCGATGGCGGCGGAGGCGGTCGAGCAAGGTGGAAGGGCGGCGCTGCATGCCGGGGATGCTAGTGGAGGCGGTGCATGTCGTGCAACGCGGCGGACACGCGTGCGGCGAGGCGAAGAGCCGTCGGCCCTCACCCTCGCCGCTCCGAGTTGCAGCGTCGCTTGGGAAAGGAGGCCGCTGCGCGGCAGTGTCCCATGGCTGCGCCCCGGCGCGACCGGCCTTCGCGCGGGGGTTTTCGACTCGGCCTCCTGCCTCGGCGAAAACGGCCGGCCTTCCTGGCCGGCCCCGCTTCGCGGCCCGTTCCGCGCGAAGTCCTCGCTTCCACAAGTCGCGGCGAGGGTGAGGGCCGACGGCTCTGCCGACGACCGAGGGTTCGTGCGGCGAGATGGCCCGCTGGCGCGGGATCGCCGATACGATCGGCTCCCACATAGGCGCGTCGCGGTGCTTTTCTCCATGACCACGACCCGGGTGGGTGCGTCGTCGGTCGACAGCCTCGCTGCGACTTGCGAAACCGAGCGTGGCGATCGGATCAGGCCGCGCAGCGGGGCCGGCCATGGATGGCCGGCCGTTTTCGCCGAGACAGGATGTCGAGTCGAAAACCCCCGTTCGCCACGCGGGCGCGCCGGGGCGAAGCCATCGGACACTGCCGCGCAGCGGCCTCCTTTCCCAAGCGACGGTGCAGCCGGAGCGGCGAGGCTGGCGACCGACGGCGCTCTACGCGACGCCACGGCGGCATCGCGAGACGCTACACGGCCGCCAGCGACGGCGGGGCCTCCACCTTGCCCGGCTTGCCGAGTTCGAAGTCGCGGTACCGGCCGGGATCGCCCGTCATGCCGGCTTCGGCCGCTTTCGCGATGTTGTACATCTCGCGCGCCGTGACGTAGTGGAGCACGTGGCGCCGGCCGTCGTTGTACGCCGTTTCCAGGTAGGTGTGCATGTCGTCGACGGGCTTGCCGAGGAGGGTGTCCATGTCGCGCTCCTGCGTGCCGTGCGTGTGCACCTTGACGAAGACCCACTCGGGGCGGCCTTCGACGTGGATGCCCGTGCGTACCCATTGATCGACGCGGGTCTTCGTTGGTGGGCAGCCGCGGCGGACGTCGGCGTTCTCGATGCGCGGAATGATGCCGAAGCGGCGGTCCTTCCAGTTCAGGCCCAGCGGCCCCTGGATGATGAGCAGGTCGCCGGTGGGCGCGCCGCCGACGCGCATGGGCACGCCGGTGTCGTGCGACTTCGGCTTGTGCGGGTCGTCGGTGGCGTAATAGATCGCATTGGAGAGGCGGGTCTGCGTATCGCTGGGGGCCGACGGCAGGGTGAAATCGGCGTAGCAGCCCAGTTCGCGCAGCAGGACCAGCTCGTTGTCGATGCCGCACCAGCGGCCGTCTTTCCGCGAGTTGTCCAGGCACCAGTTGCCGTGGATGAACGCGAAGCGCAGCTGGCCTGTCACCGGATCGCGCGGGAGCGCCCCGTGCTTCTCGTGCAGCAGGCGGTTGAAGCGGTCCATGGTGACGACGAAATTCTCGGGCGTGTCGTTGTCGTGGTGCAGGTGGATCTCGATCTCGCCGAAGCCGTCGGCGCAGAGGGTGGCGATCTTGTCGAGGTGTTCCTCGACGTACTCCTCTTCGGGGTAGAAGAAGCAGTGCTGCGGCATGACGCCGTCGGCGTCGCGATGGCGGGAGGCCATGGCCCGGTATTCCGTGCACCAGCGGTCGACGCGACAGCGCTGCGTGTCCATGTCCACGCGGCCCCAGTTCGGTTCGAAATGGTCGACGAAGCAGAACAGGACGTGCACCGGCCCATCGACACGCGGCGGCTTGCGCCGGGTGAGGTAGCCCCAGAGCCAGTACTGCATGTTGCGCGCGCGGATGGCGACGGTGAGCGCCGCGGCGGCGAACAGGAGGAGCACGAGCAGGGTGGCGACGATCACACGTTGGCTCCGGTCGGGACCAGCGTGAGCAACTGCTCGGCGTTGTTGCGCCATTGCCGCTCGCTGGCGATGTAGTGTCGCGCGGCGTCACCCACGCGCCTGCGTTCGTCGGAACGCTGCGCCAGTTCGAGCACGCGCTCGACGCAGGCCGCGGCGTCGCCACGCGGGAACAGCCAGCCCGTGTGGCCATCGGCGATCACCTCGGCCACCGGTGCGTAATCCGGCGCGACCACGGCGACCCCCATGCCCATGAACTCGAACAGTTTCATGGGAGAGCCGTAGTGGTTGGAATTCGGCAGGACGGCATAGTCCATGCAGGCGATCCAGCTGGCCACCTCCTCATGGGGGACACGGCCCGGCAACAGCACGCGGTCCGCGAGGCCCCGCGCGGCGATCAGCGTCCGCACGGCGGGCAGCGTCTTGCCGTCACCGACGAAGACCAGCGCCAGATCGGGAACCGCGTCGAGGCGGTTCGCGATGGCCTCGACGAATCCGTCGACGCCGTGCCAGTGCGCGAACGCGCCGATGTGCCCGCATACCGTGCGGCCGGTGAGTCCGCGCTCCGCGCGAAGGCGTTCCCGATCGAACTTCGCCGGATCGAAGCGCGGCAGGTCGACCGCGTTCGGGGAGACGACGCTCGGCGCGATGTCGCCGTAGGCCGCTTCGGCGAGGTCGCGGAAGTACGTCGAGATGAACACCAGACCCGTGGCGTGGCGCAGGCACCAGCCCTCGATGCGACGCGCGAGGCGCTTCATGGTGAGGGGGCGGACGCGGTCGACGAGCGCCGAGTCGTTGATTTCGAGCACGACGGGGATGCCGCGCCGGCGCGCCATCCAGATGGTGGCGAAGAGGAAGAGCGAATAACGCTCGTAGATGAGCTTCGGCGGTGCGGCGCGCCAGGCGCGACGCATGCGCAGCATCGTCACCGCGTTGTAGAGCAGCTCGAAGAGCTCGAACACCACGCCGGGCAAGCGGGTGACGAGGCCGGCGAGGCGCCCGCGACCGGGCGTCGCCGTGGTTTCGGTCTCGCGTTCGGGGTCGGCGCCGGGGAACGACATGACGTCGACCTCGTGGCCGAGTTCGCGCAGCGCGCCGACGATGCCGCGGATGTGCACGCCTTCGACGTGCCGGCCGCGCGTTCGGTGGTGGTAGAGGATCCTCACCGGGCGCTCCCGGGCAGCGCGGCGAAGCGCATGCCCTGCGCGAGCCATTCCGGCAGCAGCACGTCGAGCGCGTCGGCGGCCTTGTCGCTGTCGTCGTGCATGAGCACGATGTCGCCGGGCGCGGGCGGATCGTCGCGCAGGCGGGCGATCAGGGCCTCGACGGGCCGGTCCTGGTAGTCGAGGCTGTCGTACGACCAGTACACCAGGCTGCGCTTGCGCCTCGCGAAGTGAGCGAGCAGCTGCGCGCCGACGTAACCGTGCGGCGGTCGCATGCGATGGTGCGGCCGGTCGTCGAACAGGCGCAGCAGGGCGTCGGTACGGTAGACCTCGTCGAGCTGCTTCGTGAGGTTCATGTTGTCGAACGACCAGTGGCTGTACGAATGGTTGCCGATCATGTGGCCCTCGGCGACGATCCGCTGCACGATTTCGGGGTACTGCTCGATCTTCTCGCCGACAAGGAAGAAGCTGGCCTTGACCTCGTGGCGGGCGAGCGTGTCGAGCAGCTTCGGGGTGTGGCCCGGTTCGGGGCCGTCGTCGAAGCTCAGGTAACGCAGCGCGGCGTCGCGCGTGCGCGTCATGACCAGCTTCTCGGGCAGCAGGCCGAGCAGGTCCTGTCGTTTCGGTTTCCAGTTCATGCGTTCGCGCCAAGATGGGCCGGGGACCCGGCGGCGACACGGCCGAGCATACGCTCCAGCCGGTCGATGTTCTCGTCCCAGCGGAAGGTGGCGGCGTGCGCCGCGATCGCCGCGGGATCGAAGTGTCGTTCGAAGGCTTCGACCAGCGCCACGCCAAGTTCGTGCGGCTGGTGCGGCGGGACGAGGATGCCCGCGTGCGTGGGCAGCACCTCGGGAATGCCGCCGACGCTGCTGGCGACCACGGGCGTGCCGCAGGCCATGGCCTCGAGGATCACGTTGGGCACCCCTTCGTTGTGGCTCGGCAGGCAGAGGACATCGGCGGCGACGAACCAGTCGGCCAGCGCGGCATGGTCGACGGCGCCCGCGAAGCGCACGGCGGGCGCGCAGCACAGCGACGCGGCGCGGTCCTCAAGGTTCGCGCGGCACGGGCCGTCCCCGACGTAGACGAGGCGTGCGTCGTGGTGGCGCCTGACCAGCGCGGGAAACGCTTCGATGAGGTCGTGGCAGCCCTTCGTCGCCTTCAGGTTGCCGGCGTACAGCACGATGGGTACCTCGGGCGGCAACCCGAGACGCGCGCGCGCCGCGCGGCGGTCGCCACGGTGGAAGAGCTTCGTGTCCACGCCGTTGTAGATCGCCTCGACCGCTTCGCGGCGCGCGCCGAGCGCGTTGGCCTTGGCCGCGAGCGCGCGGCTGACGGCGATGATGCCGCCGGCCCCGCGCAGCGCCGAACGGATCTGCGGGCGGCGCAGGCGCGATTCCGCCTGCACGTTGAGATCGCTGCCGTGCACTTTCACCACGTAGGGAATGCCGAGAAGCCGTGCGACCCACGCCGCGCCGGCGGCGTCGGGATACGCCCAGCTGGCGAGCATCACGTCGTAGCGGGCCCTGCGCAGTTCGCCACCGCGCTGCCACATCATGCAGGCGAAGAAGCAGAAGGCGTTGAGGAACCGTGCGAAGCCGGGTGGGTGGTAGAACGTGAAGTGATCGGTGCGCACGCCCGGGACGCGCACGTCTTCCTTCGGACCGCCCGCGCGTTCGCGGAAGTCGACGGCGGTGAGCACGTCGACCTCGTGGCGGTCGCCGAGCCGCTGGAACTGCTGGCGGTTGAACGCGCCGCGGCGCGGGTCCCACGGTGTGGGGAAGAGGTTGGTCACCACGAGGATCTTCATCGGGTGGTCTCCATGTCGCCGAAGTAAAGCTGTCCATAACGCGCGGCCATGGCCTCCATGGAGCCATGCGTTTCGACCCATGCGCGCGCGGCGCGCCCGAGCGTGTTCGCCCGGGTCGAGGCGTGCAGCATCTCCAGGATCGCGGCGGCCAGCGCGGGAGGGTCGCAGGGCGGGACGAGGCGTCCGGTGGCCTCGTCGCGGACGATCTCGGCGTTGCCGCCGACGTCGGTGGCGACGATCGGCAGGCCGGCGGCGCAGGCCTCGAGCAGCGCCATGGAGTAGCCCTCGGTCACCGACGACAGCGCGAACACGTCGAAGCCCTGCAGCAGTTCGCGCACGTCGTCGCGGTCGCCGAGGAAGTGCACGCAGCCGGCGACGCCTTCGTCGAACGCGGCGGCACGCAGCGTCGCGCGCAGCTCCCCGTCGCCGACCAGCACGAGCGCCGTGTCGGGCCGCGCATGACGGACGATGCGGAAGGCGCGGATCAGGCTGGCCTGGTCCTTCGCCCAGTTGAGGCGGCCGACCGTGCCGATGATCCGCGTGCCGGGCGGCACGCGGATCATGTGCGCGAGGCGCTCGTGCATGGCGTCCGACGCCGTGTCGAATCCGTCGAGCACGATGCCGTTGGGCACCACGCAGGTCTTGGCCGCCGGTGCGATGCCGCGACGCACGGCGTCGCTGCGGGCGGCTTCGCACACCGCGACCACGGCGTCGGTGGCCTTGAGCGCGCGGCGGAACAGCCATTCGCGCCGACCAGGCTTGCGCTGGGCACCCATGCCGTGGCGGGTGTTGACGACCTGGCGGATGCCCATGCCGGCGCTGGCGAGCACGGCCTGGTAGTGCGCCACGGCGTTATGGGTATGCAGGACCTCGGTGTAATGCCCCGCCAGTGCCGCACGCGCATGGCCGAGGGCGCGCAGGTCGAAGCCCTTGCGCTTGTGGCAGGCCGTGACCGGCACGCCGAGCGCGTCCAGTTCCACCGCCAGCGTGCCGCGCTCGAACAGGCAGACCACCTGGACCTTGTGACCGAGGCGGTGCTGTTCCTTGACGAGGTCCAGCACCATGCGCTCGAGGCCGCCGCGATTCAGGTTCTCGACGAAGTGGGTGATGTTCACGGGGCCAGCTCCGAAACGGTGACGCGCAGCTTGCCGCTGCGGGTCAGCGGGATGTCGTCGACAAAGTGGCAGTGCAGCTCGGCGCTGTCGCCCAGCACCCGGGCCACCTCGCGACGGATGTAATCGAGCGAGGCGTCCTCGAAGCCACGGCCGCGCACGATGGAGAGGTCGAGCCGATCGAGCCGGCGCTGCACGAGCTGGAAGCGCGCGAGGCCTGGAACGTCCTTGAGCATGTGCGGGAAGAACTCGCCGGGAAGGACGTGACCCGCCGGCGTGCGGATGGCGTCGAGCTTGCGCCCGTCCACGGACGCGAGGAGCGGCAGGCCGCGTCCGCAGGGGCAGGCGTCCGTCGCATGGGTGGCCATGTCGCCGTTGACGTAGCGAATGAACGGCATGCCGTAGTTGAACAGGTCGGTGATGGCGACCTCGCCGCTGCCCGCGTGGATGGGCATGCCATCGGGGTCCAGCGTTTCGACCAGCAGGTGGTCGGCATTCACGTGAAGCCCCTGGCGGTGCTCGCATTCGGACGCGATGAGCATGAACTCGCGGCATCCGTAGGTGTTGAACGCCGGCGCGCCGAAGGCCTTCTCGATGATCTCGCGCTGGAACGGATGCAACGCCTCGGCCGCGCCGATGATCGACGCCGGGCGATGCACCTGGCGGCCGTTCGCGAGCAGCCACTCGGCGAGGCGGACCAGCGGCCCCACGTAACCGACCACGACCTCGGGGCGGTAGTCGTCGATCGCGTCCGCGTAATCCGCCATGCTCGACTCGCTCATGTGGAAGCTGTCGAGCAGGCGGCGCGCGAAGACGGCGTTGTACACGCGGTCCTTCATCCGGTGCGCGACGCTCGGCTGGCCCACCGCGCCGCCCCACAGGAACAGCGTGCGCCGGCCCATGCGCGAACCGGCCCAGCCGTAGCCACGCCACATGACCGCCACGCGGCGATCGTTGCTCTCGCGCGTGAAACCGAAGCGCAGCGGTTCGCCGGTGGAGCCGCCGGTGGCCTTGTAGCCCAGGTCATCCTTCAGCGACGTGGCCTTGATGTCCTCCGCGTTGTCGCGAATGTCGGCCTTCGTCAGCACGGGCAGATGCGCGTAGTCGTCGAGGCTGCGGATGTCGCCGGGCGCGATGCCGGCCTGCGTCCAGCGACGGCGGTAGTAGGGCACCTCGCGCCAGCACCATTCGAGCAGGCGCTTCAGGCGCTCGAACTGCAGCGCCCGCACCTCCGCGGGCGCGAGCCACTGGTCGCGCTCGTAGCGACGCATGTGCCGCGGCGTCTCGCGACGGCGGAGGCCGCCCTCGTAGGCGGGCCAGAGAACGTGGCGCAGCAATGTCTCGTAGGTCTTCATGTGGTTCGCAGCAGCACGGCGACGAGGACGAACAGGCCGAAGACGCCGCAGGCGCCCGCGGGCACCCAGCGCCAGCCGCCGTCGGAAAGGCGGAACGCGGGCAGGTCGGGCCAGCGGCGGCGCGCGCCGACGTAGTGGCCCGCGACGAGGGCGGCGATGAGGTAGAGGACGACCATGTAGCTGCGGCTCAGGAAGAACGCGGCCGCGAACAGGCCGCACAGCGACAGCAGCAGCGTCAGCGCCATCTGCCGCTCGGTGGTCCACTGCGCCTCGACGGAGGCGTCGGCGGATGGCACGTGGCGGTGGCGCACGATGGAGAGCATCATCCAGAAGCCGTAGCCGACGAAGGCGAGCCACAGCACGAACCCCGCGAAGCCGGTTTCGGCGAGGACGAGCACGAACGAGTTGTGGGCGGTGAGTTCGTTGTACTCGGTGAAGTTACCGGCGCCGACACCGAAGACCGGATTTTCGCGGAACATCTCCAGCCCCGCGTACCAGGCGTCGACACGGCCGGCGGCCGATTCCTCGCCCGCGTCCAGTTCGTCCATGCGCGACGAGAGGAGCTTCATCGCGGCGAGCCCGAGCACACCGAGCGTTCCCGCGACCACGATGCCCTTGCGGTACCAGAGGTAACAGCCCGCGACGACCAGCACGGCGAGCATCGCGCCGCGCGAATTGGTCAGGTAGGTGCCATAAAGCAGCAGCATCGCGGCGCCCAGCCAGACGAAGCGCATCGCGCCGGCGCCCCGGCGGCCGAGGAACACGGCCATCGGCAGCGTCGCGGCGAACAGCAGGCCGAGGTCGTTGGGATCGTTGAAGATACCGACGTACTGGATGCGGCCGCCTTCGCCGAGCGGGATCCCGGTCCAGCCCATGCCCGTCTTCGCCTGCTCGACGCCGTGCAGCGCGAGCACCGACGCGCAGGCCACGAAGACGACCATGGCGATGCGCACCCGTTTCTGGGTGCTGCACGCGGCACCGAACACGAAGAAGGCGATCACGACGGGACCGAAGCGGGCGAGTTCGTCGACGGCGCCGCCGCTCCACCCGTTCGTGACCTGCGAGATCATGAGGATCAGCAGGAATGCGGGAAGGATGACGAACTGCGGCGCCTCGAACGTCTTCGCCTTCGACGCGAGCCACGCAACGAAGGCGAGCATCAGGACGACCGGGAGGATCGGCACGGTGTCGAGACCCGGCACGTAATCCTGCGGCCGGATGATCGTCAGCACCACATAGAGGAGGATCAGGGGGAACATGGCTGCACCGCCGGGCCGGTGGCTTCGTGGGCCGCGGTGGGATAGCTCATCAGCTGGGGCAGGGCGAGCATCGCGGCGAACCAGCCCGGGCCCATGTTGCTCTCCACCGGCAGGCGATACAGCGAATAGCGGTTCTCGCTGGGCTCCGCGTTCGTGCCGCAGACGTAGCTGCATGCGAGCTGGAAGCCCGCGTTGCGGGTGGCGTCGACGACGGCGTCGTTATAGGCGCGGTCGCCACCGACCGGGTAGGACATCAGGATGGCCGGATTGCGCAGCTCGCGATCGAGGGTGGCTTTCGATTCGCGGATCTCGCGGACCATCTCGTCCTGCGGCAGCCGCGCGAGCATGCGGTGGTGCACGCCGTGCGAACCGAATTCAAGTCCCGCCGATTCCATCTCGCGCGCCTGCGCCCAGGTCATGGGCCGGCAGTCCACGGGCCGCGCCTGCGCGGAGGGCATGTCCCACTCCGCTTCGAGCCTCGCGATCATCGCGGACTGGCCGAAGGCGTCGAGCCACTTCATGCGCAGCAGCACGTTGCCGGCGATACGCCGGCGCTGGGCACGAACGGGCGGCAGCGCGATGTCGATGCCCAGCTCCGGCAGCACCAGCCGCTCCGCCCGGGTCAGCAGGATCATGTGGACGAGCCAGTCGTACGCGTACGGCCGGCCACTGTCGATGTGGCCCGTGGACACGAAGAAGGTGGCGGGCACGCCGACCTCGTCGAGTATCGGGGCCGCGATGCGATAGTTGTCGTCGTAGCCGTCGTCGAACGTCACGGCGACGGTGTCGGGCGGCAGCGCTTCGCCGGCGTCGAGCGCGGCGACGATGTCGGTCAGGCGCATCGGCCGGAAATAGCGCTTGATCCGCAGCATCTGCTCGCGGAACTCCGCCGGTGGCGTGCTGATGAGCTCGAGGTCGAACTCGTAGGTGTCCGGATCGGGCAGCGGCATCACGCGGTGGTAGGCGAGGATGCGCAGGTCGCGCTGCCACCAGGCGCGGACTCGCTGCAGCGAATGCAGCAGTCCGCTGGAATAGCACAGTTCGCCGAGCCGGCCGCGGATGCCGGGCGCGCCGCGCGTGGTCATGTCGTTCACCATAGATGGAGCCTGCGGTTGCGTGCGAAGGCGAGGAGGGCCTGGGCGGCGAAGAGGTTGAGGTAGAAGAAGGCCACGGCGATGCGCAGTGGCAGCAGGCGACCGAGCGGCGGGCGAAGGCGCGCGACGCCGACGAGCAGCAGGCCGCCGACCAGTCCGCCGAACGCGAGCGCGTACATCGGATGGCGCGTGACGAGGAGGCCGCTGCTGACCGTCAGCGCGACGATGAGCCAGGGCGCCAGCAGGCGCAGCACCTTGTGGCTGACGAAGCGGAACCAGAGCGGGTTCGACCACGGCGTGAGGAGCCACGGCGCCAGCTGCATCAGCTGGAAGTTGCCGGCGAGCGTGCGGATCTTCCGGCGCCGTTCGTCCTCGGGCACCTGCGACGGCTGGTCCCACGCCATCGCCCTCGGTTCGAACACGACGCGCTTGCCCTGCGCCGCGACGCGCATCGGGACGAGGACATCGTCGAGCACGGTGCCCGGCGGCAGCGGACGGAAGAGGGAGCGGCGCATCGCGTACAGCGCGCCGCTGACGCCGATCGTGGAGCCGGACAGGCTCTCGGCATGGCGGATCGTCTTTTCGTAGCGCCAGTAGAAGTCCACGCCCTGCGCGAAGCCGGTGCGGACGTTTTCCATGTGCAGCTCGCCGCCCACCGCGCCGACCGTCGGATCGCCGAGGTTCGCCACCAGTTCACGGAGCGCCACGGGAGAGAGGCGTTGCCGGATGTCGGTGAAAAGCAGGACGTCACCGGTCGAGGCCGCCACGGCGTCGTTGAGGCACTCGGCCTTGCCGCGACGTTCCGGGTGCTCGATCACGGTCAGCCGAGGGTCCGTCGAACGGCGTGCCATCCCGACGGTGCCGTCACGGCAACCGTCGCAGACGAGGACGATCTCCACGAGTTCCGAGGGGTAGTCGAGCTGGCGCAGGTTGACGAGTTTCGCGCGCAGGTAGCGCTCGCCGTCGTGGACGGCGACGACGATGCTCACGCGCGGCAGGATCGCCTGCCTCGCGACCGGCCGCGGACGCAGCCGTGCCTGGAGCCATACGATCAGCGGATAGCCCACGAAGACGTGGACCAGCAGCAGCGCGGACGTCCAGCAGACGAACCAGGCGATGTGGGTCATGTCGGCGTTCCCCCCGGGCGCCCGCTCAGCCGCGCCCGAGGAGGCGGCTGAAGAGGCCGCGCTTCGGTGCGGCCGTCGGAACGGGCGGTGCGATCGCCAGCTCGGCGGCGAGCGTGCCGAGCGTGCCGTTCGCGATGTCGAGCAGGTTCAGCTGCACGCCGGTGAGCTTCTGCACGCGCGCGGCCATGTCCACGGCGAGGAGCGAATGGCCGCCCACGTCGAAGAAGTTGTCGCTCGTGCGCACGCGCGTCATGCCCAGCAGCTCGGTCCAGACGGACGCGAGCAGCCGCTCGCTCTCGCTGCGTGGCTCCGTCGTTTCCACTGTCGGGCCGCCGTGGCGTGGTTCCGTCGGCGTCGGCAACGCGGCCGTGTCGATCTCGCCAGTCGCGAGCAGCGGAAGCGCGTCGAGCATCACGAGGTGCGCGGGCATCGACCACGCCGGCAGCCACGACGCCAGCGCGGCACGCAGACCGTCCGCGTCCGGCGGATTGCCCGGCGCCCCGACCGCGTACGCGTCGATGCGCGGAAGACCGTTGGCATCGGTGCGCGCCACGGCGAGCGCGCGCACCACGCCCGCCTGGGCGAGCAGTAGCGTCTCGATCGCCGACGGCTCGACATCGAGGCCGTGACGGCGCAGGCGGCGATCCGCACGGTCGAGCACGTGCAGCTGACCGTCGGCGAGCCAGCGGCCGCGGTAGCCGGTGCGCTGCAGCCGGTCGTCGCCCGGCTGACGTTCGCCGATCGCGCGGTGTCCGAAGGCCATGGCGAGCGTGGAGCCCGCCACGGCGACGTCGCCGGTCGCGCCGATGGGGCAGGGTTCGCCGGCGTCGTCGAGGATCCATAGTTCCGTGCTGGCGACGGGACGCCCTTCGTGCAGCGCGCCGGCGTTGCCGTGCAGGCGGCCGCAGGTCGCCACCGGCGCGGACATCGTGTCGCCGAACAGGGTGAAGAGCGCCTGCGTGGTCGCGGCGAGCCGGGTGGCCAGTTGCGTCGTGGGCGTGCCGCCCTTGGCGACGGCGACGAGGCGATCGTCGCCGCTCCAGCCGTGGTCGATCAGCGCCTGCCAGGTTTCGGGTGTCGCGGCGAGCAGGTCGAGGCCGGTTCCGGCGCCATGCTCGAGACGGTGTTCGTCGTGCACGACCCAGGTGGCACCCTGCGCCAGCGCGAGCAAGGGCTCGATCGCGGACATCGGATCGGAGGCGAGCGCGTCGCCGGAAATGCGCTTGCCCGCCTCGATGCCGAGCGCGTCCGCCAGGCCCTCGACGGTACCGGCGAGCGCGCGGTGCGACAGCGCGGCGCCACGTGCCCTGCCATCCGGACCGGGAACGTAGAAGGCCACTGCCGGCGTGTCGGGATCCATCGCCGTGCGCGCGAACCCGTCGACGATCGCGCCGTCGAGTTCGGCATGGTCCGCGTCGAGCCACAGCGCGCAGGCGCGCGGCCAGTCCAGGGTCGCTTCGAGCGCCGCGTCGCCGATGAGCACGGTCATGCGCGCGTCGGCGAGGATGTCGCGCAGGCGCGCGGTCGGGTCGGCACGGTCGAGAAGGAGCGCCGTACCGCCGGTCATCGCGATGGCGAGCAGGCCGGCGATGCGGTCGCTGCCGAGCTCGACGCACAGGCCGACCACCTGGCCCGGTGCGGCGCCTCGCTCGCGCAGGAGCACCGCCATGCGCGTCGCGCGGCGGAGCAGCGACGCGTACGTCGTCTCGCGCGAGCCATCGACCACGGCCACCGCGTCGGATGCCACGGCGGCGCCGGCCGCGGCGCCGGCTTCGACCATGGAAACGAGGTCTTCCGGCAGGCGTCCCGTCGCGGCGCCGGTATTCCAGTCGCGCATGCGCTCGCGCTCGGCACGAGTGGCGGCCGTGAGCGAGCCGACGGCGATGGACGGGTTCGCGACGACCGCCTGCATCATGCCGAGGTAACGTTCGCGCATCATGCGTGCCGTGTCCGCGCGCAGCAGGTCGGCGTTGTACGTGACGCCGCCGACCATGCCGGTGTGACCCTCGAGGAACCACAGGCCCAGGTCTTCCGTGGCTCCGCTCTGGAACAGCAGGATCTGTTCGTGCGCCAGTCCCGCCCAGTCGACCACACGCTGGCGCGCGTCCTGGAACGAGAACAGGGCCTGGTAGAGCGTGGCGCCCGCGCCCTGGCCGACGCGCAGTTCGCGCTGCAGGTATTCCAGCGGCACGTCGGGATGGCCGAAGGCCTCGATCGCCGTGCGCTTCACGTGACGCACGAACTCGAGGAACGACAGGGCCGGATCGACGCTGACGTGCAGCGGCAAGAGGTTGTTGAAGTAGCCCATGACCGATTCGACCTCGGTCTGGTTGCGGCCGCGCACGGGCGTGCCGACCACGAGCTCGTGCTGGCCCGCCGAGCTCGAGAGCATGGCGTAGTACAGCGCGAGTAGCGTCATGTTGAGCGTCGCGTCGGCCAGGCGCGCGACCTCGTGCATGGCGTCGGTTTCTTCGCGCGACACGCGGATCCACTCCGTGCGACCAAGGCCAGACATGCCGGGGCGCCGCGGATGATCCGTCGGCAGCGCGCGCACGTCGCCCATCTGCGCGAGGCGTTCGCGCCAGAACGCCAGCTGCGTCTGGAACGCCGGCGATTCGAGCCACTGCGTGTGCCACTCGGCGAAATCGCCATAGGTAACCGGAAGTGGTGCGAGCGGCGAGGGCTGTCCCGCCGTGAACGCGCGATAGAGCGCGGAAAGCTCGTTGTAGAGGATGTCGAACGACCAGCCGTCCCAGATGATGTGGTGCGGCATGAAGAACAGCGCGTGCTCGGTGTCCGAAAGACGGAACATGCGGGCGCTGAAGAGCGGGGCCCTGCCGAGGTCGAACGGCGTGTCGGTGAGCTCCTGCAGGCGCTGCATCAGGCGCGTCTCACGCGCATCTTCCGGCAGGTGGCTGAGGTCCTCGGCCGGGAAGAGCGGATACTCGAGCCGCGGCGCGACCACCTGCACGATCTCCTTGCCGGTGTCGTGGAACGACGTCCGGAGGATCGGCTGGCGCTGGATCAGCGCCTGGAAGGCCATGTCGAAGGCCGCCTCGTCGAACGCGCCGCGCAGGCGGTGCGCGGACGGCGCGTTGTACGTCACGCGGCCCGGATGCATGCGCTCCAGTGCCCACAGGCGGCGCTGCATCAGCGAGAGCGGGGCGTGGTCCTGCGCCGCGTCGTCGCGATGGCCGATCGGGGCGGTGGCCGGCGCGGTGCCCGTGGCGACCTGCGCGCGGATCGCGGCGGCGAGCTGCTCGACCGTCGGTGCGTCGAACAGCGTGCGGAACGAGAGCGTCACCCCGAACTCGCGGTTGAGACGCGCCGTCAGCTGCGCGGCGAGCAGCGAGTGACCACCGAGCGCGAAGAAGTCGTCGCGGATGTCGAGGTCGGGGAGGCTGAGCACCGTTTCCATGGCGGCGGCGACGCGCCGCTCGTCCTCGTTGCGCGGACCGATGCGCTCGCCCGGTGCCGACATCGACTGGGCGATCGGCGGCGGCAGCGCCTTGCGGTCGATCTTGCCGTTGGGCAGCAGCGGAATCGCGTCGAGCATGAGGATGTGCTGCGGCACCATGTAATCGGGAAGGCGCGCGCGCAGGGCGTTGCGCAGCGAGTCCTCGTCGGGGATCGCGCCGTCGCGGCCCACGACGTAGGCGACGAGGCGGACGTCGCCGGGACGATCCTCGCGCGCCATCGCGACCGCGCGCGCGACCGTCGGCACGTCGGCCAGGACGCTTTCGATCTCGCCCGGCTCGATGCGGTAGCCGCGCACCTTCACCTGGAAATCGAGGCGGCCGAGGTGCTCGAGCAGGCCGTTGCTCAGCCAGCGACCGCGGTCGCCGGTGCGGTACATCCGCGAGTCGGGCGCTTCCGACCACGGGTCCGGCACGAACTTCTCGGCCGTCAGCTCGGGACGGTCGAGGTACCCGAGGGTGACGCCGGCGCCGCCGATGTGGATTTCGCCCGGCACGCCGAGCGGGCAGTGGTTGCCGCGCTCGTCCAGGATGTGGACGGTCGTGTTCGCGATCGGCCGGCCGATGTAGATGCCTTCGCGCGGATCGGACACCCGCCAGTAGGTGGAGTACACCGTGGTCTCGGTCGGACCGTAGCCGTTCCACACCTCGCCGCAGCGGTCGAGCAGGGCTTCGGCGAGGTCGACGGGCAGCGGCTCGCCGCCCGAGACGGCGCGGAAGGCGGGACGGCCCTGCCAGCCGGCATCGACCAGCAGCCGCCAGCCGGCCGGCGTCGCCTGCATCATCGTGGCGTCGCTCTCCTCGATCAGGCGGCGCAGCTGGCCGCCGTCGCGCACGTCGTCGCGCCCGGCGACGACGATCTCCGCGCCGCTGGTCAGCGGCAGCAGCAGTTCCATGAACGCGATGTCGAACGACAGGGTGGTGACCGCCACGAGGCGATCGTCGGGTGCGATGCCGGGCACGCGCTGCATGCTGGTGAGGAAGTTGCCGGCCGCGCGATGCGGCACGCGGACGCCCTTCGGGCGCCCGGTCGATCCCGACGTGAAGATCACATAGGCGACCGAATCGGGCGTCGCGGCGCGGCGGTTGCGTTCCGGCCGTTCGAACGAGGCGCGGGCGACCTCGTCGCTGTTCAGTGCGAGGACGCGGTCGGCGTCGAACGCGAACGACAGTGGCGCATCGTCGTCGACGACCAGCGCGGCGAGCGCGGCGTCCTGCGCCATGAAGGCGAGGCGGTCGGCGGGGAACGCGGGGTCCAGCGGCACGTAGCCCGCGCCGGACTTCAGCACGCCGAGGACGGCGGCGACCATGTCGACGCCGCGGCCCAGCGACAGGCCGACGAGCTGGCCGTGACCGACGCCACGCGCGCGCAGCGCGTTGGCGATGCGATTGGCGCGCGACTCGAGCGCCGCATAGGTGAGGGCGCGGTCGGCGTGGCGCACGGCGGCGCGATCAGGCGCGCGGTCGGCCTGCTGCTCGAAATACTCGTGCGCGAGGCGCAGTTCGGGGAACGGCGTGGGGGCCGGCTGCAGCGCCGCGAGCTCGCGGTACACGGCGTCGGACACCAGCGGCAGCGACAGCGCCTGCTCCGCCGGATCGATCGCCGCTTCGCGCAGCAGCGTCGCGTAGGCGTCGAGCCAGCCCTGCACGGTGGCCCCGTCGAAGAGGTCGGCGTTGTACTGGCATTCCAGCCGCAGACCGCCATCGACCTGCACCGCGTTGACGAAGAGTTCGAAGTTCTCGTACTCGCGCGGTACCGCTTCGAGGTCGAAGCGCAGCCCGGGGAAGGTCACGGTGGATTCGTCGAGCTGGGCATCGAGATTGAACAGCACCGCGACCAGGGGCATGCGCGACGGGTCGCGCGCGATCGCGAGGCGCGCGAGCAGGCTGCCGAGCGTGTAGCGCTGGTGGTCGAAGGCGTCGAGCAGGTCGTTGCGAACGTTGCCGAGCACGCTGGCGAACGTCGCCGTCCCGGCGATCGACGCGCGCAGCGGCAGCACGTTCACGGCGTGGCCGACGACGTTGTCGAGGCCTTCCGCCGCCTGGCCGGCGGTGGGGATGCCGATCACGACGTCGTCCTGTCCGGCGATGCGGCGGAGCAGGATCGCGAAGCCCGTGAGGAGCGTCGCGTAGAAGCTCGCTCCGTGGGAGGCGCCGAGACGTTTGATCCCGGCGACTTCCACGGCATCGAGCGTGCGGTCTTCGCGCCGTGAGGTGAACGTCCGACGGCGGGGACGGGAGCGGTCCGTAGGGAGGTCGAGTACGGGGACCGGGCCGGCGAACCGGTCGAGCCAGTACGTTTCGTCCTCCCGGGCCGTCTCGCTGCCGGCGTGTGCAGCCTCGGCCAACGCGAAGTTCGAGAACGCGCCCGCCGCGGCGGGGCCTTCGCCCTTGCCCGTGCGCTGCGCGTAAAGGGCGGCGAGATCGCGGACGATCACGCCGAACGACCAGCCGTCGCACACGATGTGGTGCGCGGCGATCGTCAGCAGGTGGCGGTCGTGGCCCAGGCGGAACAGTTCCGCGCGGACGAGCGGGCCGTTCTCCAGGTCGAACGGCGTGGTCACGATGCGCGAGTACGCCGCCATGATGCGCGCGTCGCTCTCGAACGGCGCGAGCAGCGAGACGTCGTGGAACGCGATCGGCAGCGTGGCGTGTTCGGCGACGAACATGCCTTCGCCGTCGCCGGCGAAGGTGGCGCGCAGCGCTTCGTGTCGATCCACGACGCCCTGCAGGGCCCATTCGAGGGCCGGCACGTCGAGCAAGCCCTTGAGGGTGAGCGCGATCGCCTCGTTGTACGCCAGCGAGGCTTCCGGCTCCAGCCGGGATGCCAGCCACACCTCGCGTTGCGCGGCCGTCGTCGGCACGAGGCGCGCGAGCGGCGCGCCGGCGAACGGGTCGTAGTCGACCGCCGTGGCGGCGGCCAGCTCGTTGGGCGTCATGCGGTAACCCTCAGGTACTTGCCCGGCGCATCCGGGTTGGGAACGAACCACGCGGGCCGGCCTTCGGGATCCTTGCCCAGCCGGGCGCCCGGCACGGGCGGCTGGCTGGCGTCGAAGGCGGCGGCCTCGCGGCGGCGCGGCAGGAATTCGGCTTCCTGCATTTCGAGGATGGATTCACGGAACGCGGTGGCGATGGCGGCGAAGTCGGCGTCGCTGTGCGCGGTCGTGAAGAAGCAGGGGAAGTTGTCCAGGATGTGGATGCCGCGGCTGCGCATCATCGCGAAGAGCAGGTCCTGCAGCGGATGGTCCTCGGTGAAGCTCGTCTTCCACACGGAAGCGAAGTGGACGACGTGCACCGGCGCGCCCACGCTCTCGCAGAACGCGTTGAGCTCGTCGGCCATCGCGGTGACCTTCGCGTTGAGCGAGGCCTGCAGCGTCGGCCCCTGTTCGGCCAGGTGGTTCAGCACCGCGTGCGCCGCCGCGAGGGCCAGCGGGTGACGCACGAACGTGCCGGCGAAATACGTGACGCCGACCGTCGGCGTCGAGTCGTCGCCGAACTGCCAGTGGCCCCCGTCCAGCGCGTCCATGAAACGGCGCTTGCCGGCGATCACGCCGATGGGGAAGCCACCGCCGACCACCTTGCCGTACGAGGCCATGTCGGCGTCGATGCCGAGCACTTCCTGCGCACCGCGCGGATGGGCGCGGAAGCCCGTGACCACTTCGTCGAAGATCAGCAGCGAGCCGGCTTCCTCGGTGATCGCGCGCAGCTCGCGCAGGAATTCGACGGGCTGGAAGTCCGGGCGGCGGCTCTGCACCGGCTCCACCAGCACGGCGGCGATGGAAGAGGCGCGCTCGCGGATGATGGCCAGCGCTTCCGGGGTGCCGTAGTCGAGCACGAGGACGTGCTCGGACGTGTTGCGCAGGATGCCCGGCGCGGCCGGCACCGAGGTCAGTTTCTTCGTGCCGCGCACGATCACTTCGTCGAAGATACCGTGGTATGAGCCGGTGAAGATCACCAGCGTGTCGCGGCCGGTGACGGTGCGGGCGACGCGCACGCAACCCATCACGGCCTCCGAGCCGGTGTTGCACAGCGCGGCGCGGTCGAAGCCGGTCATGTCGCAGACCTGCTTCGCGACGACGCCGGCCAGCGGATGCTGCGGACCGATCTCGTAGCCGGCCTCCAGCTGCTCGCGCACCGTGTCGAGCACGAAGTCGGGCTGCCAGCCGAACAGGTTCATGCCGAAGCCGTTGAGCGCGTCGACGTAGGCGTTGCCGTCGAGGTCCCACACCTTCGAACCCTTGGAGCGTTCGATCACGATCTGGTAGACGATTTCCTTCAGGAGCGGCCGGAAGCCGTTGACCACGCGCGGATCGGCGAGGTGCGCGCGGTGTTCCGTCGTGTACGCCTTGGACGCCTTCGTGCGCTCGATGTAGCGGCGCATGAAGGCGTCCAGCCGCGCGCGCTGTCGCGAGGTCAGGTCGGTGTTCGCGTGGTGGATGCGCGCGATGGCGCCGAAGGCCTTCTTCACGTCGTAGGTGGTGTGGGCGAGGGCGGCTTCCTCGTCGTTGGCGGCCGTGAGGCCGGCCGGTGCCGTCGCCGCTTCGCCGACGCTGCCGGCGCCCGTCGGCGAGGCCGGCGGAGCGGTGTTCGCAGTCGCCACGGGCTGGGGCGCGGGAGCGGCGGCTCCCGCCAGCAACGCCAACTGTTCCCGCATGATCTGCATCTGTTGCGCGATCACGTCCTGGACCAGTCCGCCACCGGCGGCGATCGCCGCCGGTGCCGCCGCCGCGACCGGTGCGGCCGGGGCCGCCGTCGCGGGCGCCGCCGGCTGGGCTTCAGCCGGCAACAGGCGATCGATATGCGCCGCGAGCCGTTCGAACGACGAGCAGCCGTCCATCAGTTCGCGGAAGGTGATCTTGAGTGCGTAAGTCTTCTGCAGCTGCAGCGCGACCTGGGTGAGCGAGAGCGAATCGAGTCCGAGTTCCACGAAGTTCGCGGACGGGTCGACGCCTTCGAGCTCGGCGCCGGAAACGTCCTCGAACAGGGCGACGAGTTCGCCGGCGAGGCGCTTCGGGCGATCGGTGGCAGGAGCGGAAGGCATCGGCATGGGGGACTCCGGAACGACGGCAGGGGTGGTGGCGGACGGCACGACCGGCGCGGCGACGCTGGCGATGGGCGTGACGGACGCGGGCAGGCGGGCGTCGATCCAGTGCCGCTTGCGCTCGAAGGGATAGGTGGGCAGGCGCACGTGGCGGCGGTTCTCGCGATGATCGAAGGCGTCGGTCGCGACGGTGACGCCCGCCGACCACAGCGCACCGGCGGCGCCAAGCCACGCGGCGCGTTCGTCGCCGGCCCCGTCGCCGAGCGAGGCGACGATGGTCCGGCCACGGCTCTGCGAGTGCTGGCGAGCCAGCAGGGCGAGGCTCGGACGCGGGCCGACCTCGAGGAACGCGTGATGGCCGTCGTCGAGCGCGTGCAGCAGCGCCGGCGAGAAGCGGACGGTGTGGCGCAGGTGGCGCGTCCAGTAGTCGGGCGACATGGCCTCCGCCGCCGTGAGGCCGACACCCGTGAGCGTCGAGATGATCGGCGTGGAAGGCGCGGCGAGCGCGACCTGCGCGACTTCGGCGCGGAAGGCCTCGAGCACCGGATCCATCATCGCGGAGTGGAAGGCGTGCGACGTGTGCAGGACGCGGCATGCGACACCCTCGGCCTCGAGGGTCGCGCGGAAGGCGTCGACGTCGTCCGTGGCCCCCGAGACGACGCTGGCGTTCGGGGCGTTCTCGGCGGCCAGCGAAAGAACGTCCGGGAGCCGCGCGCGCAGTTCCGCGGCGCCCAGACGAACGGAAAGCATCGATCCCGCGGGCAGCGCCTGCATCATCCGGCCGCGCCGCGCGACAAGTCTGGCGGCATCGGTGAGCGGCATGACGCCAGCCAGCGCGGCGGCGGTGAACTCGCCCACGCTGTGGCCGATCATGGCGACCGGCGTCACGCCGAGACTCATCCAGAGGCGTGCCAGGGCGTACTCGAGCGCGAACGTCGCCGGCTGGGTCAGCGCGGTGGCCTTGAGCGCATCCGCATCGTCCGTGAACATCCGGTCGCGCAGGTCGAAGCCGAGTTCGTCGCGCAGGGCGCAGGCGACCTCGTCGAGCGCGGCGCGGAAGACGGGTTCGGTGGCGTGCAGCTCGCGGCCCATGCCGGCGTACTGCGAGCCCTGTCCGGGGAAGAGGAAGACCACACCCGGCGCGGGGCTGGTGCACGTACGGCACGTCGCCGCCGCGGCGATGTCGCGCAGCTTCGCGACCGCGTCGCTCGCCGAAAGCGCCACCACATGCGTGCGCTGGGTGAAGGCCTTGCGGCCGCGCGCCAGCGTCCACGCGGTGTCCGCGAGGTTGCCTTCCGGATGCGCGGCGAGGTGATCGGCCAGGCGCGCGGCGGCGTCGCCGAGCGCGCTGGGCGTGCGGGCCGAGAGCAGGAGCAGCTGCGCGCCGGTCGCGACGTCGGACGGTGCGCGCTCCGGCGCCTCTTCGAGAATGATGTGGGCATTGGTGCCGCCGACGCCGAAGGAACTCACGCCCGCGCGCAGCGGGCCGCCGGCGGTCTGCCAGGGACGCAGCGTGTCGTTCACCACGAACGGCGACTCCGCGAGGTTGAGGCGCGGATTGGCGGCGCGGAAGTGCAGCGAGGGCGGCAGGCGGCGCTCGCACAGGGCCAGGGCGGTCTTGATGACGCCGGCCGCGCCGGCCGCCATCACGAGGTGGCCGACGTTGCTCTTGAGCGAGCCGAGCGCGCAGAAGCCGACATCGTTCGTGTGCTGGCGGAACGCCGCGGTGAGTCCTTCGAGCTCGATGGGATCGCCGAGCGGCGTGGCCGTGCCGTGAGCTTCCACGTAGGAGATGTCGCGCGGCGACACGCCGGCATCGTTCAGCGCCATCGCGATCACCGCCGCCTGTCCGGCCGCGTTCGGCGCGGTGAAGCTGGCCTTGACCGCGCCATCGTTGTTCACCGCGGCACCGCGGATCACGGCATAGACCGGATCGCCATCGCGCAGCGCGTCGGAAAGACGCTTGAGCAGCACGACGGCTGCGCCGTCGCTAAACACGGTGCCCTGCGCGTCGACGTCGAAGGTGCGCGTGTGGCCATCCGGGGACAGCATCGAGCCTTCCTGCGACACGTAACCGCTGTTCGGCGGGCAGGCGATCGACGAGCCGCCAGCGAGAGCCATGCCGCAGCGGCCCGCGCGCAGCGCGTCGAAGGCCTGCGCGATCGCGACGGCCGACGTGGAGCACGCCGTGTTGAGGCTGATCGCCGGTCCGGTGAGGTTGAGCTTGTGCGCGACGCGCGTGGCGAGGTAATCCTTCTCGTTGCCGAGCATCACCTGGAACGCCCCGAGCTTCTCGATGAGGTCGGGACGGCCGCTGATGTGCTTCTGGAAATAGGTGGCGTTGTGCATGCCGCCGAACACGCCGACCGGCGTGTCCTGGCCGTCGGGCACGTAGCCGGCGCGCTCCATGCACTCCCAGCACAGTTCGAGGAACAGGCGCTGCTGCGGATCCGTGAGTTCCGCCTCGCGCGGCGACATGCCGAAGAAACCGGCGTCGAACTGCTCGACGCCGTCGAGGACGCCGCGTGCGGCGACGTATCCCGGTTCGTCGCGCTCGGCCTGGCCGATCGCGGGATCGAGTTCGCCAGGCGCGAAGAATCGGATCGATTCGCGGCCGGCGCAGAGGTTGTCCCAGAAGGTCTCGACGTCCGGCGCACCGGGGAAACGGCCGGCCATGGCGATGATCGCCACCGGCTCCCCCGCCGCCGGCGCGCCGCCCGCCGGGCGCCCTGCCAGGACCCCACGGGTGGCGCGCCCCTCGATCGTGGCCGCCACGGCGGCCGGGGTCGGCTGCGCGAAGAAACCGACGAGCGTGGGTACCGGCGACACGTCCTCGTGCACCCGCGCCATGGCGCGCGTGGCAAGGATCGACGTGCCGCCGAGATCGAAGAAGTTGTCGTCCCGGCCGACCTCGGCCATGCCGAGCACCTCGGCGAAGATCGCGCAGACGCGCGTCTCGATCGCGCCGCGCGGTGCGACGTACGGCGCCGCGAGTTCGGGGCGCGCGCCGTCCGGGTGGGGAAGGGCGCGACGGTCGAGCTTGCCGTTGTCGTTGATCGGCAACGCGTCGAGGCGCATCCATGCGACGGGCAGCATGTAATCGGGCAGCGTGCGCGCCAGCGCGTCACGCAGGGCGCGCGCGGTGACGCCGTCGTCGTGCGTGACGTAGTAGGCGACCAGCCGCTTCTCGCCTGGCGCGTCTTCGCGTGCGACGACGGCAGCCGCGTCGACACCGGGCAGGGCACGCAACGCCATGTCGATCTCGCCGGTCTCGATGCGGTAACCGCGGATCTTCACCTGGCCGTCGGCGCGGCCGACGAAGGCGAGGTTGCCGTCGGGCAGCCAGTGCACGAGGTCGCCGGTGCGGTAACGCGTGCCGCCGGCGACGAAGCGCTCCGCCGTGAGTTCCGGGCGGTTGAGGTAACCGCGCGCGACGCCGCTGCCGCCGATGAACAGCTCGCCGGTTTCGCCGGGTGCCACTTCGTTGCCATCGGCATCGAGCACGTGCAGCGAGGTCTCCCCGATCGGACGACCGATGGGCACCGGCCGGTCTTCCGGCAGGTTGCGCGGGATCGGATAGGTGGTCGCGAACGTGGTGCATTCGGTCGGACCGTAGCCGTTGATGAGCGTCGTGTCGGGCAGGGCCGCATAGGCCTTGCGCACGTGCGGCACCGAGAGCGCCTCGCCGCCGGTGAGCACGGTGCGAAGACCGGCGAGGTTCGTCGCGTCGTCGTCGACGATCGCGTTGAACAGTGCTGCGGTGAGCCAGGCGATCTCCGCGCCGTGCCGCGCGACGGTGCGTGCGATGCCGCAGCCGGTCGGCACGCGCTCGAGGTAGACGACGCACGTACCGCCGTTGAGCAGAGGCGCGAATATCTCGAACGTCGACGCGTCGAAACCGAGCGGCGCGGCGTGAAGCACCTTCGGCGCATCGAAGTCGATGTAATCGGAGCGCAGGACGAGTCGCAGGATCGACGCGTGCCGGATATCGACGCCCTTGGGCACGCCCGTCGATCCGGAGGTGTACATGCAATACGCAAGATCGCCGCCTTGGCTGGCGCCCTCCTGTGGGAGCGCGCTCGCGCGCGAACGGGTGCTCGCGACAAGCTCCCCGAACGAGCCGCCTTCGAGCCCGGCGAGCGTGAACGTCGGCACATCGTCGGCATCGAAGGCCAACCCGTCGTCGATCACCACCGCCGCCACATCGGCGTCGTTCAGGGCGAACGCGACGCGCTCGGCCGGCCAGCGCGTATCGATGGGCAGATAGGCGGCACCCGCCTTCAGCACGCCGAACAGCGTCACGATCGCCTCGACCGACCGCTCCATCAGCATCGCGACATAGCTGCCATGCTCCACGCCCGCCGCGGCCAGCGACGCGGCGACGCGATCGCTGCGCGCGTCGAGCTCGGCGTAGCTCAGCGTCGCGGTATCGGAAACGACGGCGACGCGTGCCGGCCAGGCCTTCGCCACCTCGGCGAACCGGTCATGGACGGTGGATGCGTCGCGTCGCGCGGCGGTTGCTGCGTCGTTCATCGTGTGGCCTCGTACCCGTTGGGAGCGCGCGAGGGCATAGGCCGAACGGCCGAGGCGGCGACGCGCCGGCCGGGCGACGCGGTTCGCGCATCGCCCCGGCCACCCCGCTTGCCACCCCTGCCACCGCCACGACCCGCCATGTCCCCGGCTTTCATGCGATCCCCCTGTCCTTCGCGCGAGGGCCGGACGGCCTCTCACGCCTTGGTGATCTTTATAAGCCGGGGGTCGGGGTCGGCATATACAACTGGCGCGCTAGCCGGGGCTGGGCGAATGGCCGAGGTGGACCGCGAGCGGTACCGGATCGGCCCATCCTGCGCGTCTCATTCGAGTACGATGTCGTCGTAGATGACGGCGGTGACCGTCTTCCCGGAATTGTGGACGATGCGAAAATGCGAAACGTACTCGTCGTCCGTGGGTAGTTGCGCCGTAGCGAACGTTATTGGCGTCTCCTGCGGACCCACCGTCTTCTCTTGGCTGAACACGCGAACCGTGTGATCGAACTTGTTGATCAGCACGATCTCGAACTTCGCGGTGTGCGACACCGTCCCACTGGTGCGCACGCGTAGTTCCGCACGAACGCGTGGCCGGATGCCAAAGCGAGGTGTCAGATAATGAGTTCGTCCTTCGGGCGCCATGCGGACCGCAAGACACATGCCGTTTCCGGACAAGGAGTCCGGAATGATGGCAATGTCTGCTCCCGGAGCCGAGACGCTCCAGGTTTGGCAGACGAAAGTGTCGCCATGCTCGCCGGGCACGAGGTCGTCGAACTTCCCTGCTAATTCGCCGGAGGCCTCGTTCCACGCGCTGCCCGTGTGGCATTTGAGGTTGTCGAAGTAGAGTCCGGAGGTGCCGGTGTTCGAGATGTCGATGCTTGCGATACGCGTCGATTCTGTCGCGGGGCGGATATCGATCCAGCCCATCTTCTCGATGCGCAGGTTCGCCACGACCTCGCCCTCGCGATCGCGCGCCACGACCGTGCCAGGGTAGTTCTCGTTCGCTGGTCGGGCGCCCAGCTCCACACGCGCGGCGGGATGATCCAGGACGATTCGTACGGTCGATCCACCGGATGCGGCCATGCTCGCGCAGAGACCTTTCAGGTAGGGTTCGTAGCCGGTGGTGCCCGACGTGGAATAAGCGGTGAGCTGGCCGGCTTTCTGCTGCAGTTCGAAGAATCGGTAACGCTGAGTCTCGCCAGCCGCCAGGGGCGCCAGGCCATCGAAGGTTTCGATTTCCACGGCGCGCCCCTCGTTGCCCGAATCGCGCAGCAGCGTCAGCGTCGCAACAGGGAGTTCGGTTGCATCGTCGCGCGAGCCTCCGGTGAAGCTGATGGCACCGCGCAGCGTCACGACCGAGCCGTCCTTCCATGCTGGAAGCGTGGAGACCGCCACGGACGTCGAGAACCCGTCGGCAAGCATCGGGCGGGTCACCGGCTCGCCATCGGCCGCGATGAGCGAGGCTGGCCCCTCGGCACAGACGCCCTCGAGTTCGATCCACACGGTCTGGCCTTCCGTCATGCCGGGCCAGGGAGGGATCAGGAGTGCCAGGTCGGTCGGGAAGTCGCTCAGCCTGAGCGTGTTCGCAGTAGTGCCGACGATGGTCGCCTTCGGAAGGAGTCCGGCGTCGCCGGCGATCTCGAGCACGACAGGTTCGCTCTGGCGGTGTGTAAGGTGCGCGCCACCGGCCGCATAGACATCGACCTCGTACCACAGGCGCATATGCCGGCCCTGCAGTCGGGCGATTGCGCTGGCGGGGATGTGGCCCAGCGATGCAGTGTCTTCCGGGGCGAAACATTCGTCCCATCCCCTGCACCGGTCGAGGCCTGTCTCCTGGCTTTCCCAGTAGAAGCGTAGTCGGCTTGCGGGCGGCACGAGTTCGGGCTGCCGCGGCGCCACGACCTCGATGGTGTCGCCACTTATGCCCGGGCTGATCGCCGTTCCGTCGCCCGACGGGACCTCGGGCGGCACGAGCGTGCCACGCGAGGTCACCGTGAGCGGCCGTCCAAGCGACTCGACCGACGTGCCGTCACCGCCCAGCACGGTATAACTGACGCGTACCGTGCCCGGGCGCAGGTTGGCCTCCGAGACCGGAATCTCGAAGTCCAGGGGAGCATTCGCGTGCGTGACGAGCGACCACCCTGTTTCGTACGGTGGACTGGCCGACGTTCCGTCGCCCAGTCCAAGCCAGCGGACCTGCACCAGCGATCCCCGCGGTCGGCCATCGCCCTCGACCTTGACCACGATCTGGCCTGTGGGATGGTCGTCGAGGACGAGGTCCGCGCCGCCGTCGTCCTTCGTTCCTTCGACCCACGGCATAGCTGGCTGCGTCGTTTCCATCGCGTCACCTCAGCACGATGTCGTCGTAGAAAATCGTCGCCGGAAGCGTGGGTTGATCGATGGCGACGCGAATGTGCGACAGGTACTCGGTGTCCTTTGCCACCTCGGTCGTCGCCGAAAAGACCACGTGCTTGATGCCGGTATCCAGGCTTATCGACTTCGCCGGCGTGGTTCGCACGGTCTTGTTGTGGAAGTCGACGTACACGAGCGTCACGCTGGCCCGGTGCAATGCCGAAGAGGTGCTTCTGACGTAGAACGACGTCTCGATACGCGGGCAGGCCGCGAACTGGGGCGTCAGATGGTGGATACGCCCGTATGGCTGCATGTGGACAGCGAGTGCACGGCCAAACATGCCGCTTGGAGCCGGTCCGATCTCGATGTTCCCGTCGCGGATATCGTCCCGGTTCGAAAGCCCGTCGATGCTCACGTGCCAGCGATCGAACTCGAAGTGATTCCCGTACTTGCCCAGAGGCACGTCGTCGAATGTCTCCCGGCAGCGGGGATCGCTGTCCATGTCGATGATGTCCCATTTCGATCCGGTGAAAGCGATGAGGTTGTCGAAGTAGGTGGAGGTGCCACTCTGAGAGCTGATCTTCAGCGTCGCGACCGGCCGCGACGAATCCGATATGAACTTGACCCAGGACGTGGTGCCAGGTGTTACCCGCTCGATGACAGCACCCGTCCCATCGTAAGCGATGACCTCCGTGGGAATGGATGTACTTGCTGGTTTGACGCCGAGGTGCACCTCGACAGCGGGATGGTCGAGTGCGACCTCGCAGGTGACGGCCGCTTGCGTCTCATGCAGCAGCACCGCGTTTCCGTCGATATACGGAGATGCCGAGCTCGTCGTCCCTTTCTTGAGCGGTCCGCCGCTGGGGCGAATGCTGAAGAATCGCATGCGGCACCAATCGCCGTTGGCCACCGACGCGACAGGATCGTTGAAGTTCTCGTGTTCGAACTCCCGGCCGACTATCCCGCCTCCGCCTCCGCGAACGAGTCGATAGCGCATCGGATCCAGGGTGACGGCGGCAGCCTCGGGTCCTCCGGCGAAGTTGATCTTGCATGTCACCGTCAGTTCGCTGTCGTCCTTCCAGGCTTCGAGCGCGAGCCTCGCCACGGGCCCCTGCACGCCGGTGCCAAGCATGGACGTCGTGACGGGTTCGCCGGCCAGCACAGTCAGGTTGACGGTCGATCCGTCCGACCGCACCCCGTCGACGCTTGCCCATACCGTCTGCCCCACAGCGATGAGCGGCCAGGGATCGATCACCACATTCGGATCGCCGTCGAAGTTGCCGAGATTGAGCTCGAACGTGTCCGGGTCCGCCATGTCGATGCGCGGTACGGGGAGATCGCCGTCCTCGAAATAGCCGATGGTGAGTGGCAGTTTCTCCGACTGCGTCGTCTTGCCCGCCCGGGTGACCGCGTAGTACACCTCGACCGCTTGCCCGAGGAGCGCGGCGATTTCGCCCGCCGGAACCACAACACGGAGCGAGGCCGACCCCGCCACGGTCGTCGAATACGGACCGAAGAAGATCTTTACGCTGTCGGTGGCGACGAGATCGGCATCGATGGCGACGGTGGCTCCCTTGTCCGCGTCGACTGGTCTGAGCATTCCCGTGCTTGCCTCCAGCACCGTTGGCGCGGGATAGCCCGCGGCGCCAACGATGTCGAAGGAGGCGATGTCCGAGACGAGATGCGCGCGAGGCTTGACGGTGCGGGGAAGGAATCCACGAGAGCGGCGCACCGCTTGCTCGACCTCGTAATAGATCTCGACGCGGCCAACCATGCGCTGCAGGTCCGACATCGGCATCGTCCTCTGAAACGGCGTGTGTCCATCGCTATAGCCTTTCGCGAAACCCGTCACGTCGTTATTGTTCGCATCGGAACCTTTCCACAGGAACGTGATGGCGCTTCCCGCGGGGATCAGCTCTGGCTGGTGCGGCGCCGAAAGCGTCGCACCAGCCGCGGGAAGATCAGCGAGCACGATCTTCCCATCCTCGGCTTCGACGACCTCCACGAGTGCCACGCCCGGCGTGCCTTCGACGGTCAACTGGCTGGTCGCAAACGCGGACGTACCATCCATCTTCTCGACCTCGTAGCGGACGTTGACGTCTCCGATACGTGCGCTGACCTTGTCGTACGGGATGGCGAAAAGGAGCGGCTCTCCATCGCGCGTCAGCGTTTGCCAGCCTGTCTCAAAGGATTCGGTACCGACCTTCTGCCAGCGGACGCGGATCGATTCGCCTTTCACGCCTTCATGGCTGTACACATCGACCTGCGCGTCACCCTTGGCAAGGTCTTCGAGACGTAGGACCAGGCCGAGATCATCGACGGTGCCGCGTACCCACGGCGGTGCCATCGCGCGCGGCGCATTGGCGCCGGACCGGCCGGTGGACGTACGCGCGTCCGCATGACGTTGGATGACTTCGGCGACAAAGGGATTCATGTTCGTATCTCCATTCAATTCCATTGAGAGGTCGTCGTAATAGACGGTCGCGGCATGGGTTCCGTTGCCGTGCGTGACGGATACGTGGGACAGCAGTTCATTTGGACGCGGCAGATCGCCGGGCTCGCTGATCGAGATCACGCGTGTGTAGTTGCCGATCTCGACCTTGAGTTCGACGGGTCGGAGGGTCAGGTCGTCGGTGTTGAAGTACACGGCGCGGAAGCGCGCGTCGTAGGGTTCGCTCACCACGCCGCGCACCAGCAGTCGTATCTCCCGGTTCGGGCGGATGGCGAATCTCGGCGTGATCTGGTGGACATGGCCGCCGGGATTCATGTGGATGGCGACGGCCTTGCCCGACATGCCGGCCGGCGCGCTTGTCACCTCGATGGTCGTCGAGTCGGCCTTGATCGACCACAGCGGAAGCTCGAGACGGGCGTCGTACGTGCCGTCTTCCAGGTCGTCGAAGTCCTCGCGAACCGGCTCCGTTTCCCACCGCCATGGCTCGCCGGTGCCGACCAGGAGATTGTCGAAGTAGGCTTCGCCATCGACGGTCGACCATAGTTCGAGCCGGCGAAGGCCCGGACCGCCATCGGTCGCGTCGAAAGCGACCCAGGCGGGATGGTCGCGGTCGACGGCGCCGACCTGCTCGCCTTCGTCGTCGAATGCGATCACATGGACGGAGCCTCGCGAGTCGGGCGCCACGCCAAGACGAATGCTGGCCGCCGGTCGGTCGAGCTCGATTTCGGTGACCGCGGAAGCCTTCGTCATGCGAGCGGCCATGCCTTCGGCGAAGGGAGCCAGCGCAGCCTGCCACGGCGCGTCGAGGAAGGATGCCTCGAGTACACCGGTGCGCTGTCGCAGCGTGCAGAATCGCGACTGGACCTGCCTTTGCGCGTCCAGCACGACGATGTCGGCGAAGTCGTCGCACTCCCAGGCGCGGCCCGGCGTTCCGATAGCCCCGGTCCGTAGCACGTACGTGGCTTTCGGGAAGCGCGTCCCTTCCGTCGCGCTGTCGAACTGGACCGCGAAGACGACGTCGATGGTCGACCTGTCACGCCATCCGAGGAGCATTTCGCGTGCGACGGGCACGCGTAGGCCGCTCGTGACCCATGCGGGATCGACGGGTGCGTCGGCCAGGAGGTCGATGCGTGCCACCGAGCCATCGGCGGACTCGCCTTCGATGGAAAGCATCACGCGCTGCCGTGGGTCGATCAGGAGCCACGGTGCGACGGTGACCTCGGGGACGCCTTCGAAACTCGTGAGATCGAGGATACCCGCATTTGCGCCGTCGATCGCCGGTGCGTGAAGAAGTCCATCGTCGTCAGTGAAACCCTGGACGTGGATTGTCAGCGGTGGAGAACTCGATGTCGACCCGTTGCGCGTCACCGTGTATGCGACATCCACATCGCGACCGAGGTGACGCGCCACATCGCCGGGCGGCACAACGATGCGCAGGGGGCGAGCGCCGGCGACAGCCGACGAGGTGAAACCGCCGAACGTGGCAACGACCTCGTCGGTGGGTACGAGCGCGGCGTCGATATAGCAAGTGGCGCCGCGTCGGGCCGCTGTCGGAGTCAGCACGCCAGCGGAAAGTTCGATGATGTCCGGTAGGGGCCAGGAAGGTCCGGTCGACGCGATGCGATAGGTTCGCCAGGGGGCGACCAGCGCGTCCATGGCCACGTCCCGTGCGCCTTCCTCGTTCGTCACGGTATAGCGAATCGCCATCGACCCGACGCGTTCGAGGTCGGCCCGTGGCAGGTTCGTGCTCGTGTCGTCCTGGCCGTTGGACCAGGCGACGTTCGTCCCGCCAACTGTCACTCCATCAGCGTCCTTACCTTCCCAGGCGAAGGTGACCTTGCGACCGGCCGGCACCAGCTCCGGCTGTGCCGGGGCCCGTACCGTGGCGTGGTCCGGCAGTGTGCCCAGTTCGATGACGTCGTCACCGTTCGCTTCGTCCACCTCGACCGCCTGGAGCCGCGCGATGACTTCAGCCTTGAGCCGTGTCGGCTGGGAGATGAACGTCTCATCGCCCCGGCGCACCACGTAGTCGGCGATGATGTCTCCAGGACGGAGGGCGGCTTCAGCCAGCGGAACGATGAAAGTCATCGGGTAATGGTCGCGCGGCAGAGCCTCTTCCTTGGTTTCGAACGCCGGCGTCTCCGTCGCCGGGTCGTTGTACCAGCGCGCGTGGAACAAATCTCCCTTCAGGCCGTCGTGCACTTCGCAGGCGACGGTCACGGGCGATGTATCGATCACGACATGGCCGTCGATGCTCTCGGGAACAAAAGGTGCGTTGAACGCGTTCGCTCGCGGAGCAACCGTACGCGCAGGGGGCAGGATCGATGAGCGCACGCTGCCGGTGCGGAATTCGATGTCGTCGTAGTAGATGGTCACGTTGCGGCTAGGGGTGCCATTCACCACGACACGGATGTGCGATACGTATTCGCCGTTGCCGGCAACTTCGCTGGAGGTGCTGAACGTGACGTTCTGCGTGGCCGTGCCCAGCGAGGAGACGGTCTTCGATACCGTACGGAAGACCGGGTCGTACCTGTTCGTGTAGACCAGGAAAACCGTCACCGATCGTCCCAGCGACTCCGAGGCGTGTATGCGTAGTCTCGTGCTGACACGGGGACACACGGCGAACTGCGGCGTGAACTGGTGAACGGTACCATAGGGTCTCATGTGCACGCCCAGCGCCTGCGTCGAGAGTCCGCCAGGTACGAGAATCTCGATCTCGCCCGTCTGCGTGCCGGTGCCGCCCACATTCACGTGCCATCGGTCGAACTCATAGTGATCTCCGTGCCGTTCGAGCGGAAGGTCGCCGAAGGTTTCGAGGCAACGCGGGTCGGCATCCGTGATCTCGTCCCACGCGGCCCCCGTCCTGATGCTCAGGTTGTCGAACCAGGTGGCGTGGTTGCCGGTCCCGAGCACCTCGAGCGACGCGATCGGGCGTGTGGAAGGCGAGGCGAATTCCGCCCAGCCCGGCAACGAAAGCGTGTGTCGGTCGATCACCTGGTGCGCCGCGTCATAAGCGACGACGGTGGTCGTGTAAGGCGCCGTTGGCGGCCGGACGCCCAGTCTCGCCTCGATGGCGGGATGGTCCAGAACGATCCGCGCGGTGACATCGGTGGACTCGCTCAGATAGGCACATGCTCTGAGCAGGTAGGGGGAGTTGGACCCGGTACTCTTCTGCAGGCGTCCTCCCACGGGCGTGATCCGGCAGAAGCGCATGCGATAGGTGTCGCCGTTGGCCACCGCTGAGGTTGGGTCCTCGAACTCCTCGAGCTCGAAGGCTCTTCCTCCGATCAATCCGCCGCTCTTCAGGCGCAGACGGTACGACGACGTGGGGAACAGAACCGCCGCACTCTCGACGGTCGTTCCCCCGAAGTCGACCTTGCATGTCACGGTCACGTTGCTTCCGTCCTTGAGCGACAGAAGGCGGGCACGCGGAACGGACACGGCAAGCCCGCTGGTCACCATGGCCGGCGTCACGGATTGCGCGGCGTAAAGTGCGATGGTGTCGGTCCCACCGTTGCTCAGCGTGCCGGTGACACGGAGCCAAACCGTCTCACCCGCCGAGATCAGAGGCCAGGGTGTGACGAGCACCTGGGGATCGCCGTCGAATGTCGTCATGTCGAGCTCGCCGGCGATGGCCCGATCGATGACCGGAGCCGGCAGATCGTCATCCTCGTCCTCGAACGTGCCGATCGTGAGGTCCAGTGGCGCAGACATGTCCGGGACGCCATTGCGCGTCACCCGGTACGCCACCTGCACGCTCTGTCCGAGCAGGTAGCGGATGAGGCTCGCGGGAATCAGCACGGTGAGCGGCTTGCTTCCCGGATAAGGGCCAAATTCGTCGCTTCCGAAGAGCAGCGTCACGCTATCGCTGGCGATCAGGTCGGCGTCCACCACGACGTGTGCACCCTCCGTCGCGTTCGCTGGATCGAGCATTCCCTCCGGAGCCTCCGCCACGGTCGGTGGCGGGTAGCCGGTGCCGCTTGCGATCACGTTGAAGGTGCTCCAGGGCGCCTCCTGGGCGACCCGGGTCGCCGCGTCGGGGTCGGCGGTGTAGCGAATGTCGATGGATCCGGCGGCCTGTTGAAGATCGCTCAACGGCAGCCGCGCCTCGGTCGGCTCCATGCCGTTCGCGTAGACGGTGGTTCGATCGGAGAAAGAGGCGCCGCTCGCATCGACCGCTTTCCACTCGAACGTGACCGCGCTTCCCGCAGGGATCAAAGCCTGGACGGCCGCGATCAAGGTGGCGCCTGCGGGCGGCACCTCGGCGAGCGCGATATCGCTTCCGTCCGCCTCACGGACATCCACCGGCAGGAGGTTCGCAAGGCCTATGACGTTCAACGTTCTCGCTAGCGACTTCGCCTCGCCGGACACGCCCGTTCGTGCGTACGTCACATCGACGGAACCCGTGCGAAGGTTCGCATCGGCGACGGGCATGGGGATCGTGACCGGGTAGTTGGGGCGCTGGACTGGCAGGGGCGCGGATGTCCATGGCGAGCCCACCACGGGTTTCCATGAGGCCGCGATGCTGTCGCCGACGATGCCGCCGTGCTCCTCGGCGATGATGGAAACGTAGCCGTCAGGAACGTCGCCGAGATGGAGCTCGGTACCTATGTCGCCGACGGTGTTTGCGACCCAGGGCGCGCTCGGGCCAAGAAGCAACCTCAGTGACACGGGCACCGAAGGATCGGAGAGGTTCCCGGCCCGATCCTCGAGGCGGTAGGTGAACAGGAACTCACCGTTCGGGTCGGCGGCCGCGTATCGTACGCGCTCGAGTACGTCCCTGGGGAAGCGCAGGGCGATGTCTGACTCCTCCTCGCCGAGGGTCACTTCGACGTAGCCGATCTCCGCCACGCCGTCGATGTAAGCGTGCACCCTGTCGCCCGCCTGTTGATCGTTGTACGCCTCGACCGTGGCGCTCAACCAGCTTCCGTTCGCGTCGGACTCGAGGTCGTCCTGCGTCACGCCATCGGCGACGCCCGGATCGAAGACCATGGCGCGCGGCGCACCGGTGCCGCCAGGTGGTGTGAAATCGACGATGAACTGCTGGTCCGTGGGACCTTCATCCCAGCCGCCGACGCCGGACTGGTACGTGATACGGTAGTTGAGGGCGTGCAGCCGCTCACCCGAGCGATCCTCCGCGTTGAGGGTCAGAGCGATCGCGGGCTTGTCCAGCCAGGCGTCGACAAGTACTTCCCGTCCGACGAACTGGTCGTCGACCTTGAGCTGGACCACATCGCCCGCTGCCAACCATGCCGCGGTCGTGGGGAGAAGAAGCGTGATGGCATCCGGACCGACGATCGCTTTCAGTGTGCCGTCTGGGGGCACGCCTTGTGGGACGCGCGCCAGGACGTCATCCGGCGTCTCATATTCCAGCGAGGTCTCGAGGTTTGCAGGAGCGCGGCGTCCGCCTCCGGCTTCATCGGTGCTGTTCGACATGACGCGCTCCGTGCGTAACGTCCCTGAAGAGGGCGGAGGTGGCGAGACGGGCCCGCCACCTCCGCATTCGCCCGGCATCAGCCGCGCGGTTCGATGTCCACGATGTAGAGACTGCCGGCCTCGACTTCGCGTCCGACCGGAGTGCCGGTATCGGTTCGAGCCTGGACCGAATAGCTGACGTGGGCGTGCAGCGGCTGCTTCTTGGTCGGATCACCCATGAGCGAGGACTCGGGCGCGTTGATCGAAAGGGGCTGATCGAGGGTCGCCTGAGAAACAGGCACGGTAAAGTCCCGTGGATAGAGCGGGGCCGGATCCGTGGGGTGCGCAACGCCGTAGAACCCCGCGAAGATCTTGAATTTCAGTGTCACCAGATCCGTGCGCTTCTGATTCTTGTATTCCGGAATGATGAAGTCGACACCGTCTTTCGCCTGCACGGGGCTGATGATGCGGCGGGCCGGGTCCTTCGGATCGCCGCCGAGCGCCTCGGGCGCGTCGCATGCATCGAGTGGATCGCCACCGCCCGGCTCCTCGTCGGTACCATGCACTTCGACCGGCTGGGTCGGCGAGAGCGCGTCGTTGGCACCGCCAGCGGCTAGCTTGCGGCGCACCTTGTAGAGCAGCGGGATGGCGGGCCCGGATCCACCGGCGTCGATCGCCGCGACCGGCAGCGTGACGTCGATGTCCGCTTCCGCGTCGACGTCCGGCTGGGCGATGACGCGGTCGTTCATGTCCTGTCCCGCGTAGTTCACAATGAGGATGTCGTCCAGCGCGAAGACCGCCGTGGTGCCGTCGGTACGAAACCAGGGAACCGTGACCGTCGCAGGTTTGTCGAAATCCTCCACGGGAATCTTGTTCGCGTCACCGCTACCCGTTGCGCTGTCGCTCATCAGGGTGGGAAGTACGAGGTTCCCGTGCTCGGGTGTCTCAGGATCGGGGTCGACGCCGCCGGCGGAATAGAGATTGACCTTGACGGGATGCGGAGCGGAGGTCCCCGCGAGCAGTCCGCCGCGTCTGACCTCGTAGCTGACCGCTACGTCGACGACCGTGTCGCCGCCGGCGGCGGTACCGTTCCACTCGGCTAAGATCGCGGGGTAGGGGACGTAGACCGTGGTCGACGCAGCAGGATTCGTTACCGCCACGGGACCGACCTTCGCCGAGCCGCCCCAGAGAACGTCGATGGTGTCGTCCTTGAGCAGTTCTGAATTCGCGGGGATCACCACTGCGAGGCCCGCCGGGTTCCTGGCATCGGCCTCATCGATGAGCTTGGGATCGGTCGAATCGTCGTCGTCGTCGTATGCGGGGACACCGGGTTCGCCCGGTGTGCCGATCGCCCCTTTCACCAGAACCTGCAGCCGCACAGCCGCGGCCGGCTTCGACGCATTGCCTGCGCGGTCGGTAATCATGTAGAGGAAGTCGTGAGGGCCGTCCTCCTGTGCTTCGATGAACGTAATGTCGAAGTGGATTTCCTTACGGCCGTCGGCCAGGTCGATCGCGATGACGTCCTGCTTGGCGTTGTCGATCATCGCGGTGAAGACATCGCCGGTAGCGGGCGTGTTGTAACTCGGCACGTACGCCTTGAGGAAGGTCGCACCGTTTTCGGTGACCAGCTTGTCCGCAGTCACGCCTTCGTCCCTGACGCCCGGATCGAATTCAAGCTCGCCGAGGAACGAATCCGCCCCCGGAGCGACCGTGTCGAGGGTATAGAACTGCTCCGGGCCCCAGCCATTGCCATCGACGCCGGACTTATAGGTAACACCGTAGAACAGCGTCTGGCGCCCCTGGCCGGCCGCTTTTCGCGCGTTGGCGGGGAGCGTAAGCTCAACCTTGCCCGCGGCCACCATGTCGTCGTCCAGGGCGACCATGGCCCCTACGGGATTGTTCCGATCGCCGATGTACAGCTGGAATTCGTCTGGTTTGCTGAACCCGAAGGCGCCAAAGTCCACGACGACCTTGATGTCATCGTCCTTCACCGAGGCCTTGAGCAGGAAGTCGGGCGGTGTGAGGGCGGGCGTCACCAGTGCGTTGGCGTCGATGGCCAGTTCGTAGTCCCACTGGTCGTCCAGTGGCGAGATCGTGCTGCGACCCGATGACGACATCCGGGACCGTGCATGGGGGACGGAGGCGTAGACCTTACGGGAGGCGTGTGATCGTTCCATGATCGGATCCTTCAGGAGGGGATGGTCTGTGCGTGCACAGGGATCGGTCCATCAATGGACCTGGCGCTGACACTAGGGGCCCCGGCCCGCCGCGGCAATAGGCCTGACGACGTAGGGCTGTCCGGAAGCGGACGGGCAGCCGTCCGACTTCGGACACCACATGCAGAATGGGCACTCGGGAGGACAAATACGTCCGGAAGCCACGCGTGACCCGTTCAAGCCGTCGAATGCGAGGCGCAAACTGCGTCAGGATTTTAGGAGTACGCCCTATTCCTGCGCTCCCCGGTCTGCGCCAAGCTTTCGCGCCGCGATAAGCGTACTCGCCACGAAGCACCCGTCCCTTGCAACCGTAGCGGCCGCGTCTCGCCGACTCAGACAAACAGGGAAACGCCATGAAACAAACAGTCGCACCGTGGTCACGTACATCCGTCGCATGGGGCATCTCCGTTGCGCTCATGCTCCCGTTCGCCGTGGTGCATGCAGGAGACGTCGGGGCAGGGCAGGCAATCGTTGTGAGGCCCGCGGACAATCCGGAATACTGGTACCTAACGGGCGGAAACAACAGCCTGACACTTGAGCCGGGGGCGCGCTCGCTCGACATCCGCGCCTACGATGCGACCGTCGACATCGGTCAGGGCGCTTCGATCGTCGCGGCCGGGACACAGAACGGCATATCCATTGGAAACGGGACGATTGCGACGCTGACGGGTGCTGTGATCTCAAGCTCGGGCGGTCGCGGGCTCGTGCTCGCCGACTTCTCAGGGCCTGCGACGATAGCGCGGGCGACCGTCGTCGGTGGATCGATCAGCGGCGCGACCTACGGACTAAGTGTCGGCTCGGGTCATGAGGCTACGCTAGACAACGTCACCGTTTCCGGCACGAGAGCGGGGACCGGCGTTGGCGCTGTCGTGTTCAACGGGAATGCCCTCATTGCAGGAGCAAGCACCGTTACGGGGCAGCAGTACGGTCTCAGGATCCAGACCGATAACCGGGCATCCTCCGCGCGTGTCGGGCGGCACGTGGTCGTCGACGGGTCGACGATCGCCGGTGTGGACGGCAGCGGGATGATCGTCGATACGTTGCTTGAAAACACCGATGGCGACGTTTTGCTACGTAACGGAAGCTCCCTCCTGGCCGGGGCGAACGGCATCGCGATCGAGGTGACTTCGGGGCGCCCGCAGCTGACGAGCGCGATCGACGTCACGTCCGACAACAGCACTATCCTTGGCGATATCGTCGTCTCCAGCGGTTCGTCTGCAGTCCTTTCGCTGGTCAACGGCGCGACGCTTGCCGGTGCGACGAGAGGCGACATCGGGCTGACGGTGCAGGGCGCCGCGCGCTGGCTCGTCGATCGCGATTCGGACGTCTCCTCGCTCGAGCTTTCAGGGGGCTCTGTACTCTTCGGTGCGCCTTCTGTCGGCACCTACCGCGCGCTCACCGTGCGGGGTGACCTGACGGGTTCCGGCGGCACCATAGGGCTGCACACCGTGATGAATGGAGGTGGATCACTGGCCGCGCAGGCCACGGACCGTGTTCTCATCGAAGGAAATGTCACCGGCGGGCCGACGGAACTCGTGGTCACCGGATCGGGCAGTGGAGCGCTGACCGACGCCAACCAGAACGGTGTCGTGGACGCCAACGAAGGCATTTCGCTCGTGCAGGTTCACGGCGCGTCGCGTGCCGACGCCTTTACGCTCCGCGGCGGTTACGTCGCGGCGGGCCCGTGGCAATACACGCTTCACGCGTTCGGACCGGATGAAGTCGATCAGGCGCAGAACGTCCTGCAGAACGGCGCGACGCTGGGCTGGGATTACCGCCTCGGCAA
The DNA here is from genome assembly GCF_031456385.1 of Luteibacter sp. 3190. Taxonomy (NCBI): domain Bacteria; kingdom Pseudomonadati; phylum Pseudomonadota; class Gammaproteobacteria; order Lysobacterales; family Rhodanobacteraceae; genus Luteibacter; species Luteibacter sp. 3190. Next base: position 941,709 of record NZ_JAVDUO010000001.1, read on the forward strand.
CAGCTACGTCTGCGAGCACGACTGCGATCCGGTCGAGCCGCCGATCGATCCGCCCGTCGACCCGGGCGTCCCGCCGGTCGACCCGCCGGTGGAACCGCCGGTCGATCCGGGCCCGGGGGAGGGCGAGCGGCTCGAGGTCGTCCCGCAGCTGCCGTCGTATCTGTCGGCGCCCGCGGCACTGCTCACCTACGGCGACATGCTCAACGACGGTCTGCACCAACGCCTGGGCGAGTTACGTTCCGGCACGTCCAGCGATCCCGTGGGGGGCGAGGTCTTCGCACGCTATCTGGGCGGCCAGCTCCGGTACACGTCGAATCTGTCGTTCACGCGTTTCGGCTACGACTTCGATCAGCAGGTGAATGCGCTCCAGCTGGGTGGTAGCGTCATCGCGCTCGACGGCGACAACGGATCGTTGCGCGCGGGTTGGGCCGCGGATCATGGAACGACGCGCGTCACGCCGAAGGCGGTGGACGGGGACAGTTCGGCGAAGTATCGCGCGAACGGGATGTCGGCCTGGATCACGTGGCAGCACGGCAGTGGGCTGTGGGTCGATGGCGTGGTCGGCTCCACGCGTTTCCGCGGCGATGTCGGCACGGACGCACGCGGTGCCGACGTGGGCCGCATCCGCGCGAACGGGTGGACGATGTCGGTGGAAGCCGGCATGCCGCTCGCGATCGGTGGTGACTGGACGGTCGAGCCACGGTTCCAGCTGAAGCACCAGCAGCTGAACTTCCGCAACTTCACCGACGTCGACGGGCTGCTCGTCCGGCTCGGCACGGCGAAGCAGACCAGCGTGCGCGTCGGAGCGCAGGTGGCGCGCACGACGAACGTGAGGTTCATGCCCTATGCGAGCCTCGACCTGACGCACACCAGCAACGGCGATCCGGCGGCCGACGTGTCGAACGCCGAATGGAACGTCGCCGAGCGCTTCGGCTCGGGTCGCGTCGGCAACGCGTACCGATTCGCCGCGGGCGCGGTGAGCCAGCTTACCGACCACGTGCAGGTCTACGGGCAGGGCACGTACCAGCATTTCGTCGGCAGCTATGGCATGCGCGGCTGGGCCGGCAACCTCGGCGTCCGCGTCACGTTCTGACCTCCCTCGTCGATCCACCCCTCAAGAAACACCGCCGGCCGTGACGGCCGGCGGTATGTACCCGCGCCCCCGCTTCAAGGCAAGCAGTCCATGCGCCATCGCCCGAACACGCATCTTCGCCCGCTCAGGTTGTCCATCGCGATCTCCGCGACATGCTGGCCCCTCTCTCCCGCCTTCGCAGGGGACGTCGCACCCGGGCAGAGCGTCGTCGTCGACGGCCAGGACGCCGGTGGCGAGAAATGGACGGTGGCTTCCACCGGCCACCTCGAGGTCATCGGCGGGAGTCGGATAGGCTTCGTCGACGTCTCCAACGGCACGTTGCTGATGCGTACCAGCGAGGGGACGGGACAGGGATCGATCATTCCCTACGGCGTGAGACTCGCCAATGGCGCGATGGGGACCTTCGACGCCGCGCGCGTGAGCGGCGATCTCGCGGGCCTCACCCTGTCCGCGCATGCCGGTGCGCCTGGCGACGACGCACGGGCGTCGGCGATCGTCCGCAACCGCAGCGAGATTCGCGGGAGCAGCGCAGGGGCGACGCTCTATGCGAATTCGATTCTCGACGTCTCGGACAGCGATGTCACGGGTACCGAAGCGGGCTCCGTCGGCCTCGCCATCCATGGGGGAACGGCGACGCTGCGAGAGAACAGCTCGGTCACCGGGGATGCCCACGGCGTCTCGGTGGCGGCGGCGATCACCACAGGCCTGGTCACGGGCGACCTCAAGCTCGTCGTGGATGGCTCGTCCGTCGAAGGCCGCACGGATAGCGCGATACAGGTCACCACGCTCGACCCGTCATGGGCGACGCGGACATCGATCGAGCTGCGTAACGGCGCCACGCTACGGTCGGGAAACGGCGTGGCGATCGGCCTCGATGCCGGAGCGTCCGCCGACGTGCGGGTCTCGGGCAGTGACATCGCAGGGGATATCGTCGCCAGCGCGGGCGCGCGGGGGACGCTCGATCTGAAAGACGAAGGCACGCTGACGGGTGCCGTGCGCGGCGACATCGCGGTTGGCGTCTCCGATGCGTTGTGGCGCGTGACTGGCGATTCGGCCGTGAGCACGCTCGCGCTCGACGGCGGCACGATACGTTTCGACCGGGTCGATGCGCCCGGACGGCTAGTCGTACGAGGCGACCTCACCGGTACGGGGGGTGCGGTCGCTTTGAACGTCGCCCTGGATGCCGGTGGCGCCTCGTCGGGTCGGACCACGGATCGCCTGCTTATCGAGGGCGATGTCACGACGACGGGCACCACCGAACTCGTCGTCACGGGCCGCGGCGCGGGCGCCCCGACCGACACGAACGGCAACGGTCTGCCGGACGCGGGCGAAGGCATCTCGCTGGTGCAGGTGGGAGGTCGCTCGACGGCGGATCGTTTCGTGCTGCGCGGCGGTTACGTGGCGATGGGCCCGTGGCAGTACACGTTGCACGCGTTCGGACCCGGCGTCGCGGACGCATCGCAGAGCGAGCTTCCCGGGGGTGTCCTCGGCTGGGATTACCGGCTGGCCAGTCGCGACGTCTGCGAGGACGGATGCGAGCCGGTGGAACCACCGGTCGATCCGCCGGTCGGCGGATGCGAGCCGGTGGAACCACCGGTCGATCCGCCGGTCGGTCCCGTCGAGCCGCCCGTGGATCCCGTGGAACCGCCGGTGACGCCCGGCCCGGGTCCGGACCCCGGCAGCCGCCCCGCCGTCGTGCCGCAGCTCGCGTCGTACCTGTCGGCGCCGACGGCCCTGCTGACTTACGGCGATGCGATGGCGGACGGTCTGCACGAGCGGCTTGGCGACCCGCGCGACGGCGCGCCCGACCGCCCCTTGGGCGGCGACGTGTTCGCGCGGCTCGTCGGGAGCCAGCTGCGCTACACGTCGAACCTTTCCTTCCGGCGTTACGGTTATGACTTCGCACAGCGACTCGACGCCCTGCAGTTGGGGGGAAGCATCGTCGCGGTGGATGGTGACGCCGGTTCGCTGCACGCGGGATGGGCCGCGGAGCGCGGGCGCACGCGTGTCACGCCGAAGGCACCCGACGGCGACAGCTCGGCGGAGTTTCGCGCCAGCGGCGTGTCCGCCTGGACGACCTGGCGACACGAAAGCGGTTTCTGGGTGGATGGCGTCGTAGGCGCCAGACGATACAGCGGTGAGATCGGCACCGCATGGCGCGGAGCGGACGTCGCGCGCTTGCGTGCGAACGCATGGTCGATGTCGATCGAAGCCGGCATGCCCGTCGCGGTCGGCGGCGACTGGTCGTTCGAACCACGCATGCAGGCGCATCACCAGTCGCTGGCATTCCATACGTTCACGGATGCCGACGGGCTGGACGTGACACCCGGCCGGTCGAAGCAGACCCGGGTGCGCCTCGGTGCACGGGTCACACGCATGCCGGGCGGCCGTTTCGCTCCCTATGCGAGCGTCGACGTGATGCACACCGGCGGCGGAGCCAGGTCGACACGGGTGTCTGGAAATCTCCCGGGGACGACGGATGCGTTCGGTAGCGGTCGCAGCGGCGATCTCTGGCGTGTAGCGGCCGGCGCGGTGAGCCAGCTCACCGACCACGTGCAGGTCTACGGTCAGGGCACGTACCAGCACTTCGTCGGCAGCTATGGCGTGCGCGGCTGGTCCGGCAACCTCGGCGTGCGCGTGGTGTTCTGACATTCCGGCAAGAAGAACCACGGCGGCACCAAACGATGCCGCCGTGGCGCCGGAAACCGGCCGCTCGCGAGTCGACATCGTAGCCGCGGACGGATCGCGCGTCGTGCGCGTTCCGTGTGCTGCGCATCCTTGGATCCTTCCTCGCGCATCCCTGCGCGCTGCGGTCCATTCCTTTTGCGCGTCCTGCTCCTCGAGGCCATCCTGTTGGCGGGCTTCCTGCCTTTCCCGTCCGCGGCTCCCGATGTCGAGGTTTGAGCCTAGTCGCCTGACTTCGCTGGGAAAATATGCCGGTGGTTGTAGGCGTCGATGTCCGTTTCCGGACGCCGGATCACGCCGTTTCGATGGAATTATGTCCGCACGTCCATAGGAATGGCGCCAGCGCTGGCGTCGCGCGCGGATGCACGCCTCGACAGGTGTCCGGAACCGGACGGCCGATCAGCGGAATGCGATGATCCACAACGCGGCGCCCTGCACGGGGGCGGCCGTCCAGTGCACGCGATAGGTGCCGGGCGCTTCCACCTGGCGCCACGCGACCGCGCCCTGCACGCCGCTTTCGTCAGGCAGTTCGACGAAGGCGTCGATGAGCTGGAAGCCGTCGCCTGGCGTCACGGTCATTCGCTTCACGCCGCCGTCGCCCCACCAGAAAGCCAGCAGCGTCGCGGGACCGTCCACCGTGATCTCGTCGCTCGCGACGATCAGCGACGGTTCGGCGTACGATTGCGCGAACGCGTGCACACTCGATGCGTCGCGCACTTCGACGAACGGCATGGAAAGTTCACCTGCCGGTTCGCCGCGCTTTTCGATCGAGACGCTGTGGCCCTCGCCACCCTTGCCACCGTTCGTGATCCACGCGCTGACGCTGAAGCGGTCGCCGTAGCCGGCGTAGGTCATGGCATGGCCGAGGCGCTTCCACGTGTTGCCGTACGTATCGGCGGGACGCGCGTCGTTGCTCGCGTAGCCGGCGTTGAAGGCGATGAACACGCTACCGGCCTGCCGGGTCGTCAACGCGGGCGTGCGGGCGGGGCTGACGCCAAGGCCTTCGCCCTGGCCGAGGAACGCATGGGCGCCGAGCGACGGTGCGGTGTCGGCGCTCATCGCCGCGCGCGGTTGGGCGAGCGAGAGGGCGAGCGCGACCGCGAGGCACGGGAGCCGTGCGGGCATGGCGATTCTCCAAAAGTTGTACTTGTCAGTGCGATGGGCCTGCGCCACGCTTGGTGGCGCGGGACGCGAGTACGAGGATCCGTCACTCACGCCGCCCCAGGGGAGCCATCCGGTGGCACACGAAACCGACTTTCTCGATCTCTACGGCAAGCTGCGGCTGGAGCCTGGCTGCTCGCTGGACGAGTTCAAGCAGGCGTATCGGCGGAACGTCGCGCTGTGGCATCCCGATCGCCGCCGGGGAACGCGCGCCGACGCGATCGCGGCCGCGCGTCTGCAGCGTCTCACGGCGCAATACGGGGCGGCGATGGACTTCTATCGCAGGCACGGCCGGTTACCCGGTGCGCCGGTCGTCGCGCAAGCTCCGGTCGCTGAAACCGTGTCGGCCGAGCCGGCCGCGATGCCGCGCATCGACCCGGTAGCTTCCGCGGCGAGCGTCGCGGAGGCGCCGGCCCGCGCGCGCCGCGTCGCGCCGCGCTGGTGGTTCGGCGCGGTGCTGCTCGGCATCGGTGCCGTCGTCTGGTCGACGTGGCCGGACGGACGGGAGTCCGATCCGGGCGAGGATCCGGGATCGCCCGTCGCGACGCATCCCGACGCCGCGCCCACAGGCACGCTCGCGCTCGGGATGTCGCCCGACGAGGTGCTCGCGATCGAAGGCGAGCCCACGCGCCGCGGGACCGATCGCTGGGAGTACGGTCCCTCCTGGGTGCGCTTCGAAGGCGATACCGTCGTGGACTGGCATAGCTCACCTCTTCGGGCGCTGCGCGTCGGCTCCTCCCGGCCGCGCCCCTGACGTCATGACCGCGGCGCCTACCGTGCGCCGCGTCCGAACAGCACCACCTCCACCGTCTCGATGAGGATGACCACGTCGAGGAACAGGTTATGGTTCTTCACGTAGAAGAGGTCGTACTTGAGCTTCTCGGCGGCGTCCTCTTCCGATGCGCCATAGGGGTAGCTCAGCTGTGCCCAGCCGGCGAGGCCCGGTTTGATGCTGTGGCGCAGGTTGTAGAACCGGATCTTCGTCTCCAGGTCCGAAACGAACTGCGGACGCTCAGGGCGCGGACCGACGATGCTCATGTCGCCGCGGATCACGTTCCACAGCTGCGGCAACTCGTCGAAACGCAGCTTGCGGCAGATGCGGCCCACGCGCGTGATGCGGTCGTCGTTGCTCGATGCCCAGCGTGCGACGCCGTCCATCTCCGCGTCGGTGCGCATGCTGCGGAACTTGTACAGCCAGAACGTGCGGCCGTGCTCGCCCACGCGCTCCTGCCGGTAGAGGATCGGCTGCCCGTGACCCGATTCGATCCGGATCGCGAGCATCACGCCGAGCATGATCGGCCAGCAGAGCAGGGCGATCAGCGATGCGGCGCCGATGTCGAAGGCGCGCTTGACGAAGAGCGCGACCGGCGTCGCGTTGAAGCCGCCGGAGAAGACCAGCCAGGACGGGTCGAGCATGGTGAGCTGGACACGTCCGGCCTCGCGTTCGACGAACGTTGTCAAATCGGTGATCTGCACGCCGAGCTGACGGCACGCGAGCAGATCGTCCATGGGCAGGCTGCCGCGGCGGTCGTCGACGCCGACGACGATTTCGTCGAGCCGTTCGCGGCGCGCGAGTTCGGCGAGCGTCGAGCCGGACCTGACGAGGAGCGCTTCCGGAATCGCCACCGTTTCGTTCGGTCCCTGCACGTAACCCAGCAGACAGAAGCCGCGGCGATCCGAGCGGCGGCGCATCCGTGTGTGGATCTGGGCGGCGCGCTGCCCGGCACCAAGGACCAGCACGCGCCGCTTCAACGATTCCATCTCCACCAGGCGCATGAACAGGGCGCGGAAACCCGCGGTCGCGATGAAAGCGATGATCAGCGCCATGCCAAGGACGCCACGTCCGACGTAGGCCTGCGGTATGACGTAGTAGCCGACGACCAGCGCCAGGCCGCCGAGGGCGAAGGCGATGGCATGGCGGGCGAGCTGGCCGCGCCAGCTCATGCGCAGGGTGGAGCGGTACTCGCCGAGTGCCGCCATGCACAGGAAGATGACGACCGCGAACATCGTGGCCCGGGCGGTGACGGTATGCGTCGACGCCGCGAGATCCTCCGGCGAGGGGGCGAAGCGGATCCAGGTCGCGGCGTTCAGGGATGCGGCGAGCAGGAGCAGCTCGCACGTGCCCAGCAGGGTCAGCCAGCGCACGATCGGCTGTCGGAACAGGCGGATCATCGGTCATTCCTCATGACATGCATCCCCTGCATGCTCGTGTTCCAAGGCTAGGTAGCGTGGCGCCACGTGTCGATTCCACTTACGGTCGTCGCCCGGCTAGTCCGAATGGCCGGGCGATCACGCCAGCCCGCTGTGTTCGCACGCGGTCAGCAACACGCGCAGGTGGTCGGCGAGGCGCAGGCTGAGCGCCACGATGGTGAAGGTCGGGAAGGCCCAGCCGCCGGTCGGGAACGTCGAGCTTCCCGCGATGTGCAGGTTCGCCACGCCGTGCACCTTGCACTGCGCGTCGACCACGCCGCGCGAGGGATCGTCGGCCATGCGCGTGGTGCCCATGTGGTGCGCGGTGCCATGCACGCCGGGCGGCGCCGCGCCGTGGGTCCACGGTTCCGGTTCGAAGTGTCCGTTGCAGGCGGCCGCGAGTCGCGCGCCCGTGAGCAGCGTCGTCGTGTGCCAGGTGTGGCGGTCGAGCTCGTTGAGACGCCAGTCGACGCGCACGCGACGTTGACCGAGCGCGTCGCGTTCGTCGCCGAGCGTGACGCGGCTGTCGCGCTGGGGCGCCTGCTCGAAGAAGCCCACCAGCTCGACGCGGTCGCTGCGCACCGTCGGACGGTCGGCGACCTTCTGCGCGACGGCGCGCACGACATCGCCGATGTGCAGACCCAGGCGCACGGCGCTGATCGCGAGGTTCTGCTGCACGGCGGCGGTTCCGCCGGGGCCGTTCTGCAGCGCGGCGCAAAGGCGTGCCTCGAGCAGCGCCGCCTCGTCGCGGGTCGGCGGACGCAGCGCGGCGCGCACGTCGCGCAGCGCACGGATGCCGCGGGGTACCTGGCCTTCGACGGCGAACGGGTGCACGCGCGCATTGAGGCTGCGGTGATCGCGCTGTGCCTTCAGCGAAAGTCCGATCTCCGGCGCGAACGGCGCGCGAACCTTGCCGATGGTCCGCTCGTACGGCCGCGTGACCCGATCGGGGTCGTCCGCGCGAATCGTGCCGATCGTTCCGCTGGGGTGGTCCATGAAGTAGCGGCCGACCAGGTCACGATCGTTGCCGAGGCCGTTGGGAGCCACACTGTCGGAGAGCAGCAGGATGCGGGCGTTCTCGATGCCACCGGCCGCCAGCACGTAATGCCGTGCGAAGACGCGTCCGCGTCGACCGTCGAGCGTGCCGATCCGTGCCCCGGTGACGCGGCTGGCGTCGGCCGTGGATTCCAGCTCCATCACGTTCGCATGCAGGAGCAGGGAGATGTTGGGTGCCCTGCGCATGTCCTCGCGATACGCGTCGCCGAAGGTGATCGGGCTGCGCGCGAAGACGAAGTTCACGAGCGCGTCGGGATCGAGGTCGAGCGGCTGTCGCGGCAGCGGGCCGTCGAACGCGCCGGGGCCGAATCCGTGCGACGGGTCGATACGGCAGAAGTCCCGCGCCCGCGCGTACCAGGGCGCGAGATCGTCGTAGCGGATCGGCCAGCCGCTGTCCGGCACCCACTCGCGGGGCGCCATGTCGCTGTCGGCGAGCGGGATGCAGCCGCCGCCCCACAGCGTGCAGCTGCCGCCGAAGACGCGCATCCGCGAGGTGCCGGCGTCGAACGGCGCGTCACCCGTCCAGTCGCCTTCGTACAGCGACTGGCTGCGATCCTCGCCCGCGAGACCGCCACCTTCGATCAGGCACACGCGGGTCGCCGTGCCCAGGAAGGCGCGCGCGATCGCGATGCCCGCCGGCCCGGCGCCGATGATGCACAGGTCGGCCTGCAGGTCGTCGGGAACCGACCGGTCGAAATAGTCGATGATCACGGTGCGTCTCCCGGGCAAGCTGCGGCGGCGAAGTTCATGGGCATCGTTCTTTTCTTGTTCTTGGCGTCAGGCGCCGTAATACCCGCGATACCAGTCGACGAACCGGCCCACGCCCTCGTCCACATCCACTTTCGGCGCGTAGCCGGTGGCCTGGACGAGGGCGGAGACGTTCGCCTCGGTGTCGGGTACGTCCCCGGGCTGCAGTGGCAACATGTCCAGTCGTGCGCTGCGGCCGAGCCGTTTTTCGAGGACTTCGATGTAATGCAGCAACGGGACCGGCGTCTCGTTGCCGATGTTGAAGATCCGGTAGGGGGCGACGCCGCTGCTGCCCGGATCGGGCCGGGTGCCGGACCAGTGATCGTTGGCGCGCGGCAGGCCGTCGAGCGTGCGGACGACGCCTTCGACGATGTCGTCGACGTAGGTGAAGCTGCGCCTGTGCCGGCCGTGGTTGAACACGGGAATCGGCTCGTCGGCGAGGATCGCGCGCGTGAACAGGAACAGCGCCATGTCGGGACGGCCCCATGGCCCGTACACCGTGAAGAACCGAAGGCCGGTGCAGGGGAGGCCGTACAGGTGCGCGTACGAATGCGCCATCTGCTCGTTCGCCTTCTTCGTGGCGGCGTACAGCGTCAGCGGATGCTCGGTTGGCTGGTGTTCGGAGAAGGGCAGGTGGGTGTTGGCGCCGTAGACCGAGCTGGTGGAGGCGAATACGAGATGCTCGACGCCGTGGCGGCGGCAGCCCTCGAGCACGTGCAGGAAACCGGTGACATTGCTCGATACGTAGACGTGCGGGTTCTTCGCCGCGTAACGCACGCCCGCCTGCGCGGCGAGATGCACCACGCGCTCAGGGCGGTGCGTGGCGAAGAGGGCGTCCATCGCCTCGCGATCCGCGAGATCGGCGTGCACGTGCGTGTAATTGGGATGGCCGTCGAAGTGCGCGAGCCGGGCCTTCTTCAGCGCGACGTCGTAGTAGTCGGAAAGGTTGTCGAGCCCGATCACGGTGTCGCCGCGCTCCAGCAGCCGCGTCGCGACGTGGAACCCGATGAAGCCGGCGGTACCCGTGACCAGGATCTTCATGGGGAGGCCATGGCGTCAGAGGCGACCGTCCACCGCGTCGCGCGGCAGCACGTACTTGACGTCGTAGACCACGGAGAGCGGCTTGCCGAAGGCACGGATGCCGTCGGCGCCGAGCGCCACGAATTCGCGGTGGCCCACGGCGACCACCACCGCGTCGTAGGTGCCGTGCGCCGGTTCGGCGACCGGATCGATGTCGTACTCGTGCCGCGCCTCGGCGCGACGGACCCATGGGTCGTGGACATCCACCGCCACGCCATAGCCGCCCAGCGCGCCGACGATGTCGACGACGCGGGTGTTGCGCAGGTCGGGGCAGTTTTCCTTGAACGCGAGGCCCAGCACGAGCACGCGCGCGCCGACCGGGTTGATGCCCTTGCGGACCATCAGCCTGACCAGTTCGCTGGCGATGTACGGCCCCATGCCGTCGTTGGTGCGGCGTCCGGCGAGGATCACGTCCGGATGGTGGCCGACCTGCTGGGCCTTGTGGGTCAGGTAATACGGATCGACGCTGATGCAGTGACCGCCGACCAGACCCGGGCGGAACGGCAGGAAATTCCACTTCGTGCCGGCCGCCTCGAGGACCTCGAGGGTGTCGATGCCGAGCTTGTTGAAGAGGATCGCGAGATCGTTGACGAGCGCGATGTTGAGGTCGCGCTGCGTGTTCTCGATGACCTTGGCGGCCTCGGCCACCTTCAGCGAGCTCGCACGATGCGTGCCGGCGGTGATCACCGAGCGGTAGAGCGCGTCGACGAAGTTCGCGACCTCCGGCGTGGAGCCCGAGGTCACCTTGAGGATGCCCGTGACGCGATGCGTCTTGTCGCCGGGATTGATGCGTTCGGGGCTGTAGCCGGCGAAGAAGTCGCGGTTGAAGACGAGGCCCGATTCGCGCTCGAGGATCGGCACGCAGACCTCTTCGGTGCAGCCCGGGTAGACGGTCGATTCGTAGATGACGACGTTGCCCGGTTTGAGAATCTTACCCAGGGTTTCGCTCGCCCGGACCAGCGGTGTGAGATCGGGGCGGCGCGCGTCGTCGATGGGAGTGGGCACGGTGACGATGTAGACGTCGCAGGCCGCCAGATCGTCGAGAATGGAGGAAAACCTCAAACGACCGGCCGCGGCGAGCTCGCCGGCGTCGACCTCGAGCGTGGCGTCCACTCCGTCGTTCAGTTCCGCGACGCGTTCGTTGCGGATGTCGAAGCCGACCGTCGCGTAGCGCTTGCCGAACTCGACGGCCAGGGGCAGCCCGACGTAACCCAGGCCGACGACGCCGATGCGCACCGTGTCGAGGGCCGGTGCGACGAAGCCGCCGGGTGCGGTCCAGGAGCGGGCGTTCACAACGGGCTCCGCCACGCCGGCCTGGCCGGTGGCTGCCCTGCGGCTTTCAGTGTCCATCCCCCGTCCTACCCCTTGGGTGCGTGGCGAAAACCCCTGTGGAGGGGGCCGAAGAAAGCGTAGCAACGCGCCCGGGCCTTGCCTGTATGGCTTACGGAGGTGGACGAATGGCCGATATCGGGCATGCGCGAGAGCATGAACGGCGCATCATGAGAACGTTTACAAGGGGTCCGCGCCGATATATGTTTCATCCCGCACCGGCCGGAGGCCGGGCTTTCGACTACATACAATGGTTCTATGGTCCACTCATGTCCGCGCGATCCTACATAGGCTCGGTGCGCGTGGCCTTGCTGGACGACCACGCGCTCGTCCTGAAGGGGCTGATCGCACACCTTGAGAAAACGCCCTCGATCGTGATCGTCGGCAGCCATACGAGCAGCCGGCCTTTTCGCGCCATGCTGGCCGCGATGCCGGTGGATGTCGCGCTGATCGATTATTCGCTCGCCATGGACGACATCGATGGGATCGCCCTCATCAACCTGCTCCGTGCGTCCTACCCGAGGATGAAGATCCTCGTCGTGTCCGCCCATGCCCAGGAACTGGTGGTGCACAACATGCGCCTTGCCGGGGCGGACGGATTCGTGGCCAAGAGCCAGGATCCCGACGACGTCATCCGCGCTATCGATGCCGTGATGACCGGGCGCGAGTTCGTGCCGGTGCGCGAAGCCGTGGACGGAACGCCGCCGAAGGACCTTGTACCGCTTTCCCCGCGCGAGCGGGACGTGATCCGCCAGTTGCTCGAGGGGCTCACCGTCGGGCAGATCGCGGCGCGGACGGGGCGCAGCCTGAAGACGATCAGCACGCAGAAGTCGTGCGCCTACCGAAAGCTGCGCATCACCTCGGACAACGAGCTGTTCCTGTTGCGCGACTACGTGCTCGCGCTGGATGCCGGATCGCCGTGAAACGCCTGTTCGTCGGGTTGCTGGCCTGGATGGCCTGCGTCGGCTGCGCCGTCGCCGCCGCGTCCGACGATGCCGCGCGCAAGGCGTGGCTCGCCGCCCATCCCGTCATGCGCATCGCCATCGACGCGCAGCAGGGTTCCGAAGTCAATCGCGGCGAATCCAATCCGCTCGTCAGCCAGTACCTCGAACTCGTGGCGAGGCACACGGGCCTGCGCATCGTGACGGTGCGGACGCGTTCATGGGAGGACTCGGTGCGCGCCTTCAGGGAGCGGCGGGTCGACCTGCTGCCGTCGTTGAACGATCGCCTCCTCATGGCGGATCTTGGCGACCAGGCGCTCCTGTCGGAACCGTTCTACCAGGGCCGCACGGTCATCATCGCGCGTACCGTCGGGCCCGCCACGCTCGACATGCGGGCCCTGGACGGGCGGACGGTGGCGTTCACCGGCGGCGGCGCCTACGAGTCGTGGCTGCGCCGTGAGCATCCCGCCGTCACGCGCCTCCCGCTGGCCGATCTTCACCAGGTGCTGGCCGCGGTGGAAAGCGGCATCGCCGACGCGGGCATCGGCGTCGACGTGGCCTATCTTCCGATCGTGCGTCGCGACTACGCGCTGAGCCTGCGCATCGCGGGCGACATTCCCCAGATGCCGGTGGCTGTCCGCGTCGCGGTACACAAGGATGCGCCCGAGTGGCTCGCGATCGTCGACGACAGCGTCCGGGGCATCAGCGCGGACGAGAATCGCGCCGTGATCGAGCGCTGGCTACAGGCCGCCTACCTGCGCGCGCCGACGCTCTCCCAGGTGCTGTCGGTGTATCGCGTGGAGTTCGGCCTGGGATTCGCGCTGATCGTGGCGATGGTGTTCGCGCTCTGGCAGCTGCGTCGCGCGCAGCTCGCGTCGCGTCGGGGCGAACGGCAGAAGACCATGCTGCTCGCCGTGATGAGCCACGAGGTGCGCAATGCCGTCAACGCGGTCACCTCGTCGATCGAGCTGCTCTCGCGCACGCCGATGGAGGGCCCGCAACGCGACCTCATGGCGATCGCCCAGTCCAGCAGCCGTAGCCTGCAGAACCTGCTCAAGAGCGCGCTGGACTACAGCCGCTCCGAGAACCAGGGGTTTACGCCGGACCTGACGGCATGCGACGCCGTCGGCGTCGCGCGCGACGTCATCGAAGGCCAGCGCACGGCGATCGAGCAGAAAGGCCTCGACGTGCGGCTCGACCTGCCCATGGGCCCGCTGCCGTGGCTGATGCTGGACGAAACGCGCCTGCGCCAGCTGCTGGAGAACCTGCTCTCGAACGCCGTGAAATTCACCGTGCGCGGCCACGTCGGCATCGCGTTGTGGCAAACGGCCGGGGAGGACGGTAACGAGGTCCGTCACCTCGTCGTCGAGGTGTTCGACACGGGTATCGGCGTGCCGGCGGACCGCCAGAGGGAGCTGTTCCAGCCGTTCTCCCAGGCGCACGGCGCGCACTCCGCACGGCTCGGCGGCGCGGGTCTGGGGCTGGGCATCTGCGCGGAGATCACCCGGCAGCTCGGCGGACGCCTCGAACTGAACAGCGATGTCGACGTCGGCACCGCGGTGCGCATCGAGCTGCCCACCAGTCGCGTGCCCGTCGCGCCGCCGGTGGAGGACGAAGCGGACGCGACGCCCGATGCGGCGGTAGCCGAGCGCGGCACCGTCCTGCTCGTCGAGGATCATCCCGCCAACCGGCAGATCATCGCCGCCCAGCTGAAGTTCCTCGGCTTCGACACCCACGCGGTCGATCACGGACAGGCCGCGATCGACGCGTTCGTGCCGGGCCGGTTCGCGGGGGTATTGCTCGACTGCGAGTTGCCCGACATGCAGGGCTACGACATCGCGGTCGAGCTGCGGGCCCATGAGGTCGCCGCGAACGGCCGTTCACGCATTTCATCGCGATCTCGGCGAACGACGGCGAGGTGCACCTGCGGCGCTGCGCCGAAAGCGGGATCGACACGGTGCTCGGCAAACCGTTGTCGCTGGCCGCGCTCAAGACCGCGCTCGCCTCCGCGCCGGGCATGTCGCCGGTCGAGCGCACGTTCCGCGAGGAAAGCGAGCACGATCTTGCCGCGATGCGCGACGCGCTCGCGAAGGCCGATCCGGAACGCGCCATCGCCCTCGCGCACCGCATGAAGGGCGCCGCGCTGGTGCTGGGGTCGACGACGGTCGTCGAAACACTCGGGCGGATCGAGGCGTTGCTGGTCGAACGACCGGTCGCCCGCCACGACATCGACCGGCTGCTCGACGATATCGCGCGGGAGCTATAGCCGGTCTGTAGGAGCGGACCTGGCCGCGACAGCGGGCGTGTGGGAGCGGACCTGGCCGCGACGCCGGCTTGTGGGAGCGGACCTGGCCGCGACGCCTTTGGGGCCGTGCGCTACAGGGCCTGCGGCTCTTGGCGAGAAGCTGTCGCGGCCAGGTCCGCTCCCACAAAAAAATCCGATGAATCAGTGCAGCTTCACCGGCGGTAGCGTCGTGTTGCGCAGCCAGTCGGCCAGCCATAGCGCGGTCGCGCGGGGCCAGCCGTGCAACGTCGCGCGGTGCATGTACTGGAGCGACACGTAGAGCATCTTGGCGATCCAGCCACGCATGGGGATCGGCGATTTGCCCTTGGGCACCGACGGCAGCTCCCCCGTCGCATGGTATTCACCGAGCGACACCAGCGTGCCTTTCGCGTGGTACACGAACGGCTCCACGGTCTCGCCGCGCAGCGCGCGCGGCAGGGCACGGGCGAGGTAGCTGGCCTGCTGGTGTGCCGCCTGCGCCGTCGGCGGCACGCTCGGTCCGCCCTGGGCCGCGGCGGCGAAGGCGCAGTCGCCGATGGCGTAGACATGGTCGACGCCGACTGCCGCCAGCTGGGGCGTGACGATGATGCGGCGGTCCTTCGACAGCGTGAAGGGCCCCAGCCCGGCGACCATGTCGTGGCCGACGACGCCGGCGGCCCAGACGCGGATGTCGCACGGCACGGTGCTGCCGTCCGAAAGGTGGAAGGCGCTGGCGGTGACCGCGTCCACGCCGACGCCCACGCGCACGTTCACGCCCATGCCGGCCAAGGCCCGGTGCGCGGATTCCGACGTTCGCGGATCGACGGCGGGCAGGATGCGTTTCGCCATGTCCATAAGCGTGATGTCCAGCTTCGACGCCGGATCGAGGCCGCCGTAGCGATGCATGTCGTTGAAGGCGTGGTGTAGTTCGGCGGCGAGCTCGACACCCGTGGCTCCCGCGCCGACGATGCCGATGCGGATGCGTCGCTCCGGGTCGCCGGCACTGCGTAGCGCGAGCGCCAGGATCTTGCGACGCAGGGCGATCGCCTGGGCCGGGCTGTCGAGCATGTCGCAGTACTGGAGCACCCCGGGCGTGCCGAAGTCGTTGACGCGGCTGCCGAAGGCGAGCACCAGCGTGTCGTAGCGCAGCGAGCGCGGCGGAAGGATCAGCTCGTCGGTCATCGGCAGCACGACCTGATCGAGGTCGATGCGCCGCTCGACGGTGTCGACGCGCTTCAGGGCGCCGGGCTCGTAGCGGTAGCCGTGCGCCTGGGCATGCGCCAGGTAGGGCACGGCTTCCTCGCCGTCGCCGAGCAGCCCCGCCGCGAGTTCGTGCAGTCGTGGTTTCCAGAAGTGGCTGGCGTCGCGATCGACGAGCACGACGTCGAGGTCGCGCCGCCGGCCCAGGCGGGTCGCCAGTTCGATGCCGGCCGCGCCGCCGCCGACGATGACGACGGCGTGCCTGCCGTGGGCGGATGGAGCGGTGTTCATGGGTGGATCTCCGGTAAGTCCCGCCGCACGAGGATAACGGTGGATTCGTGGCTGGCTTGCGAAGACCGCTTTCGTCATGTACACAACCGCCATGGCTTGCGTACCGATGCTCCGACGACGACGCTGATTCCGCGCTCACCGACTCCCGTACGACATGGGGGCGGTCGCGCGCGAAGGAAATCCGCCCGATCGTGATCCCTTCCGGAGCCATCCATGCACGTTTCCCTCGCGTCCCTGGTCGATACCAGGCTCGCCGCCGTGTTCGACGCCCTCGGTCTTCCCGTCCACCTTGCCCGGTCCCAGCCATCCGATCGCCCGGAGCTGGGCGATCTGCAATGCAACGGTGCGCTGGCGGCGGCGCGTGAGGCGCGTCGGCCACCGCGCGCCATCGCGGAGGACATCGCCGGCGCGTTGCGCGCCGACGACGTGTTCGCGGACGTCGCCGTCGCGGGACCGGGCTTCGTCAACCTGACACTGTCCCGTCGCTCGCTCGCCGGATGCGCCGCCGCCATGGTGGAAGACGACGCGCTGGGCGTGCCGGACGACGGCGCGGGGCGCCTCGTGGTGCTCGACTTCGGCGGCCCGAACGTCGCCAAACCGTTGCATGTCGGACACCTGCGCTCGCTCGTGCTGGGAGAAAGCCTGCGCCGCATGCATGCCGCCCTGGGCTGGCGCACGCACGGCGACGCGCACCTGGGCGACTGGGGGCTGCAGATGGGCATGCTCAGCGCCGCGATCCGGCGGCGGTCGCCGGAGCTGGCGTATTTCCGTAGCGATGCCGAGGCCTTTCCCGCGAACCCGCCGGTGACGCTGGCGGAACTGGAACGGCTCTATCCGGAAGCGGCCGCGGCGTGCCGGGCCGATCCCCAACGCATGGCCGAAGCGCGGGCCGACACGGCGGCGTTACAGGCGGGCGATCCCGGACTGCTCGCGTTGTGGCGCGCGTTGCGTGAGCTCAGCCTCGCGGCACAACTGCGCGACTTCGATCAACTGGGAGTCGTCTTCGATGCGCTCGACGGCGAGAGCGACGTGCGCGACGCGATCGCTCCGCTGATCGCCCGGCTCGAGGCCGAGGGTGTCGCACGGCGCAGCGAGGGCGCGCTCGTGGTCGATGTCGCCAGCCCGGACGACGGGGCGGACGTGCCTCCCTTGTTGCTGGCGAAGAGCGACGGCGCGGCGCTCTACGCGACGACCGATCTCGCGACGCTCGAAGCGCGCGCGGGCATGCCCGGACTCGCACGCGTCGTCTACGTGGTCGACCAGCGGCAGGCGTTGCATTTCACGCAGGTGTTCCGCGCGGCGGCGAAGGCCGGCATCGCGCCCGGCGTCGAGCTCGTGCACGCCGGTTTCGGCACCGTGAACGGCCCCGACGGCAAGGCGTACAGGACACGCGCCGGCGGCGTGGCACGGCTGACGGACCTGCTCGACGAGGCCGTGGCGCGGGCGGAAGACCGGATGAAGGAGGCGGGTCACGGTGCGGAACTCGACGCGGGTTCGCGCGCGGTGCTCGCGAGACGTGTGGGCATCGGGGCCGTGAAGTTCGCCGATCTCTCCGGCGACCGGCTTTCGGGCTACGTCTTCGACGTGGACCGGCTCGTCGCGTTCGAAGGGCGGACGGGTCCCTATCTGCAGTACGCCTGCGTGCGCCTGCGCTCGCTATCGATCAAGGCGGGCGATGCGCACATCGGACCGATCGATCCGGTGGCGCCCAGCGAACGCGCCGTCGTGCTGGCGTGCCTTGCCTTCGGCGACACGGTCGCCTCGGCGTGCCGGCAGTACCAGCCGGGCATCCTGGCCGATCATGCGTTCGACCTGGCACAGCGCTTCAGCCGGTTCTACGCGGAGTGCGCCGTGCTGTCCGAGCCGGATGCCGAGGTACGGGCATCGCGACTGGGGTTGTGCGTCCTGGTGAGGCGCGTGCTGGAAAAGTCGCTCTGGCTGCTCGGCATCGACGTGCCCGAGCGGATGTAGGAAGCATGTGGGAGCGGCCGGAGCCGCTCCCACAGCGAGGCACGTCAGGCTTTTTCGTAGGCCTCGGCGGCGTCCATGACGCGTGCCGAGTAGACCAGCGCCGCGCCGGCGTTGAGCGCCACGGCCACGCCGAGCGCTTCGGCGATCTCGTCCTTCGTGGCGCCGTGCTTCAGCGCTTCCGCCGTGTGGACGGTGATACAGCCGTCGCAACGGGTGGTGACCGAGACGGCCAGCGCGATCAGTTCGCGCGTCTTCGCGTCGAGGTGGTTGGTCTTGGCGCCGGCGTTGGAGAGCGCCTGGTAACCCTGGACGGTGCCGGGGCTCAGTTTGGCGATTTCGCCAATACGGCCCATGAGCTGGCTGCGATATTCGACCCAATCGAGCATGGTGTTTCTCCGGTCATGCGGCGGCACGGTATGCGTCGTCGACAGGGGAAATCATGAGCCGATCGGCGCACCTTGGGAACGCGCGCGCGGCGCAGGTTCTGGCGCGATCGTCTCGACCGCGATCGTGCGTCGTGCCGTGCCGCACGCCGCATTTCCAAGGGGCACGACACCACGACATCAACGACAGGACACGCAGGTACCGCCGATGGCCAATCCCGTTCGCACCATTCCCGCCGGCTTCTTCGGCATGATCCTCGGCCTCGTGGGGCTGGGCAGCAGCTGGCGCGTCGCCGCGCGCCTGTGGGGGCTTCCGCCCGAGATCGGCGAGGCGATCATGGCCGTCGCGTTCGTCGTCTGGCTCATCCTCACCGCGGCGTTCTGGTACAAATGGATCGCCCACCGCGACGCGGCGATCGAGGAGATCCATCACCCGATCAACTGCTGTTTCGTGGGGCTGGCGCCGTCCAGCACGGTGCTCATGGCGGTGGTGCTGGCGCCGCATTTCCACACGCTCGCGGTCGTCGCCCTGATCGGCGGCGCGATCGGCCAGGTGGCCTTCGGCGTCTGGCGCTTCGGCGGCATGCTCGAAGGTGACCGCGACGTCTCCACCACCACGCCGGTCATCTACCTGCCGTCCGTCGCGGGCAACTTCATCATCGCGATCGGTGCCGGCACGCTGGGCTTTGCATCGTGGGGCATCCTGTTCTTCGGCGTCGGCCTCTTCAGCTGGTTCGCGCTGGAATCGATCGTCGTGTTCCGCCTGCTCAACGTCGCTTCGCTACCGCCGCCGCTGCGGCCGACGATCGGCATCCAGCTCGCGCCGCCCGTCGTGGCCGTGGTCGCTTTCCTCGCTAACACGCAGGGCCATCCCGAGCTGCTGACGCAGGCCGCGTGGGGCTACGGGCTGATCCAGCTGCTGTTGCTGCTGCGGCTCTTCTTCTGGATCACGAAGCAGCCGTTCGCGCCGTCGTACTGGGCCTTCAGCTTCGGCATCACCGCGCTGTCGACCGGTGCCCTGGTCATGACCGAGCGTGGCGTCACCGGCGCGATCGCGCAGCTCGCGCCGATCGTGTTCGTCTTCACCAACCTCGTGATGGCGGTGCTCGTCGTGGGCACGCTGGTACGAACCGCGCAGGGCAAGCTGCTCCCGCCGCCGGTGGTCGTTCCGGCGTCCGCCTGAATGCGTCGTCTCGGTGGGATCGCGATGACGCGCTCCCACCGAGGCATGGGCACGACGTCGCAGCCCACCGACATTTCCCCTTCGATCGACGCGCGATCGCTACGGTGACGCCAACGTCATCGAAGGAGAATCATCGTGCGTCACCTCATGCTTCTGGCCGCGGGCATCGCCTGCGCGGCGGCACCGACCGCATTCGCTGCCGCGGTCGACTCGCCATGGATCGTTCACGTCGGCGCCCACGTCGTCGATCCCACCTCCCACACCGGCCGTCTCGCGGGCATCCATGCCAGCGTCGACAGCAGCACGCGGCCGACCTTCAGCATCGAGTACCGATGGAGCGACGCATGGAGCGTCGAAGCGCTGGCGGCGCTCCCGTTCCGCCACGACGTGAGCCTCGCCGGTTCGCGCGCGGTGCGCGTCAAACAGCTTCCGCCCGTGGTCGGCGTGAACTATCGGTTTCTGCCGCACGCCGCCGTCACGCCATTCGTGGGTGCCGGCGTCAACTACACGCATTTCTTCGACGCCAAGGGTCGGGGCCTACTGCAGGGAGCCGACGTGGATCTGGGGGACAGCTGGGGCCTCGCCTGGCATGCCGGTGTCGAGATCGTCCTCGCGCCGCGCTGGATCGCGACCGTCGACGTCCGCTACATCGATATCGACAGTCGCGTGAAAGTGGGCGGCGCCCGGGTCGGCACCGCCCACATCGACCCCTGGGTTTATGGAGCGAGCGTGGGTTACCGCTTCTGATTCTCCGCGAGGATCGCCTTGGCGGCATCGACGCCGATCACCCAGGAACCGGCCAGCATCATGGTGTCCTTGAGCACCAGTCGTCCGGCGCCGGAGAGGTACGGGAAGCCGTGCTGCGCGTCACCGAGCGCAGCCACCCACGCCTCCGGTGTCGTGACCAGGAACGAGAGCGTTACCAGCGTCGTGCCGAAGGAAAGGAAAGCGCCGAGCAGGCCGAGCTTCTTCGACAAGGGATAGGCGAGGACGAGCGCGGCGATGGTCAGTTCCACGATGCCCAGGCCGGTCGAGAAACCGTAGGTGTTGTTCGCCGTCTGCCATTCGCGTTGTTCCGGCACCAGCTGGCCCTCGTGGGTCAGGTGCGCCTTGTACTCGGTGGGGTGGTTGTAGAAGAACGACATCACCGGGCTGTTCGCCACGAACGGCGTGATGCTGTCCGCCTCGTAGGGGACGAACTTCAGCATGCCGATCCAGATGAAGACGATGGCGATGGCGAGGCGCATCAGGTTCGGGCCGACGCGTTCGGTGCGGGCGAAGAGGCCGAGGGCCTGGCGGAAACGAGTGTTCATGAGGAAAGCTCCAGAGCAAGGCGTCCGGGGGAAGGTGGACGCGACCCGCATAGTGTTGCTCTGGGGAATGAGAGGATGAATACTCGTATCTCTCAATGACTGGCGCGATCGTCTCATGGATGCCCTGACCCGACTTCTCGATCTGGCGAACGTGCAGGGGGTGCTGGACGTCCGCTGCTATCTCGCCGGCGGATTCAGTGTCGAACACGACATCGCGCTAGCGGGCGAGGCGCCGTTCCACCTCGTCCTCTCGGGCGAGGGCATCATGGAGCTACCGGGACGCGTCGTGGTGCCGATGTCCGCGGGCGACCTCATCGTGCTGCCGCGGGGCACGTCGCACCGCGTCCATGACGGTGGCCCGCGTTCGGCAGCGGTGCCGGTACACCTCGATCGGCAGGGCCCGCTCGACATCAAGCGCAACACGCTCGGTCCCGCGGACCTCGACCTGCTGTGCGGTCGCTTCACGTTCGCGCCGGATGCCGCGCGACTGGCGTTCGATGCGCTGCCGGACGTGCTTCACGTCAAGGTCTCCGAGCAGCATGGCGCCGCGGCGCTCGATGCGGTGGTCGCGATGTTCCGCAGCGAGGTGGAACGGATGGAGCCGGGTGCGCTCGCGGTGGTCACGTCGCTCAGCCGCACGTTGCTGGTATTCGCGCTGCGCGCGCAGCTGCGCGAAGGGCAGTTGCCCCCTTCGTTGCTGTCGCTGCTGGGCGACGCCCGTCTTGGCCGCGCGGTGCTCGCCATGCTGCGCGATCCCGCGCGCGAATGGACGGTCGAGACGCTGGCGCGCGAGGCGGCGATGTCGCGCGCGACCTTCGCACGTCACTTCGAGGCACGGGGACGCATCGCACCGCACGAGGTGCTGACGTTGCTGCGCATGCACCTGGCAGGCGATCTGCTACGCCGGGGCGACCTCACGGCCGGCGCGGTCGCCGATCGTGTCGGTTACCGTTCCGAATCGGCGTTCGGCAAGGCCTTCGTGCGCGTGATGGGCGTCACCCCCGCGCGCTATCGGCGCGATCACCTGCACCCACCGCCGGTCGAGGCGACCTGACGCTCCCCGTAGGAGCGGACGGCCGCGATGGGTACTCGCGGCAAGCTCCCAAACTATCGCGCTGTTGGAGCGGACCTGGCCGCGATGGGTGCTCGCGGCAAGCTTCCGATCGCGCCCAGGTGCGCTCCAACGAGCGCTGTTGGAGCGGACCTGGCCGCGATCACTGCGACGTCACAGTTTGTAGTTGATTCCGAAGAGCACCGTCCGTCCGTAGGTGTCGTATTTCAGCGGGCGCGCCACCTTGACGTCGTTCGGCAGCGCGGCGATCTGCTGCGTCTTCATCGGCGAGTTGGTCAGGTTGTTCACCTGCAGCAGGATCGACAGGCCGTTCCACGTGCCATGCTCGAACGCGTAGCCCAGCTGGAAGTCCGTCTGCTTGTCGGCCAGCACCTGCGTGTAGCCGAGCTGATCGAACAGCGCGACCGCCTCGCCGGTGAACGCCGAACGATAACGCTCGGCGATGCGCACCGACCAGCCATGCTTCTCGTAATACAGCGCGAGGTTCGCCACCTTGCGCGACAGACCGGGCAGGGTGGACGGGCTACCGGGAATGCTCGATACCGCGCTGACCGGCAGCGTGCTGTTGGTGAGCGAGAAGTTCGCCTGCGCGCCGAAACCGTCCAATACCGGCGTCACGAGGGCACCTTCCAGTGCGCCGGAGAGTTCGATGCCCTGCATCTTGCCGCCCGTGCCGTTCTCGGGGCGCGTGAACGAACCGATGGTGCTGGTGGGCGTCAGCGTGGGGTTGTCGTTGATGTAGCGGGAGAAGTCGTAATCGAGCGTCGTCTCGTTGTAGATGTAGTTCAGCAGGTTCTTGTTGAAGACGGCCACGGCCGCGTAGCTCGACGTGCCGAAGTACTTCTCCCACGACAGATCGGCACCGACGGCGATGTATGGCTTCAGCTTCGGATTGCCGCCGCTTCCGGACCACAGCACCTGGCCCGCCGCGGGTCCGTCGTTGACGAGTCCGACGCCCGCCGAGGTCGCGACCTTCTCGTCGTCGATGCGTCCGCGAGCCATGGTCTTGGCGAGCCCGAAGCGCAGGTACTGCTTGTCCGCGATCTCCGCCGCCAGGTTCAGGCTCGGCAGCACCTTCGTGTAACGCGTGCCGCCCGTGATCCTGCCAACCAGGGTATCGCCGTTGGTCTGCAGCGCCTCCGACGATTGATCCGTCCGTACCGCCTGCACGCCCACGTTACCGCGCAGGGGTATATCGCCCAGGTGCGTGTCGATGTTGAACTTCAGGTACGCGACCGGCACCTTCTCGCGCACCGTGTAGTTGCGGCTCCAGTCGGCCTGGCCGTTGCGCTGGGTGAGGTAGAACTGGCTGCGCAGCACGCGCAGGACATCGTAGTTGACGATGCCGGGAATGCCGCCGTAACTGAGATCGGTCGAACCGCTGAGCGCGGACGGATCGATGGGCGCGGCGAAACCGGGGTCGTAGTCGACGGCGGTCGATCCGTTGCCGTTGAGCCAGGCAAAGAACACGTCCGCCTCCTTCGTCTTGCGCCGGTCGGAATAGTTCACGCCCAGGGTCGCGTCGCTGAAGATCCAGCCCACGGGATGGGTGACCTCGAGCCGGAACGCCTTGATGGTGTCCTTCTGCCGGTCGAACTCCTCGCGTCCGTTGTAGCCGTAGTTGTTCGGGTCGGTGAAGAAGATGCGCGACGGGTCCGCGAAGTTCACGCCGGGGCGGAAGTCCGGAAAGCCCTCGTGCTCCGGCGTCGCGAAGTCGGTCGACGACGTCGCCTGGCCCGGCAGGCCGGCGAAGAGATAAGCGTCGTGCAGGCGCCGCTTCGCGCTCGAATACGAGGCGTCGGCCGTCACGAGCCAGCCGTTGCCGAAGTCGTACTGGTTGTTCCATCCCGCGGAGAAGAGCGTGTCGCGCTCCTTCGTATAGTCGTTCTGCAGCACCGACTTCAGCCCGTCGATGTGGCCGGTGGTCACGATGGGGTAGGGCAGCGCCGGTACGTAGCCCACGTTCGAATACGAGACGTTGTCGTAGGGGCTGCTCGACCACTGCGCACCGTTGAGGTACGACTTCTGGTCGAACGTCGAGTAATACAGGTCGAGCGTCGAGTGGTAGTGATCGTCGGGCGCCCATTCCAGCACCGTCATCAGGCCGTTGCGCACCTGGTGCTCGGACTTCGCGCGCAGCTGCATGCCCTCCTGCGAGAGCACGCCGTCGGGGAGGCCGGGGGTACGTGGGGCGCCCCAGCGTCCTTCGGCGCCGTCCGGGCCGTTGTTCAGGCTCCACCACCAGGCCTCGTACTGCTTCTCCTGCACGGGCGAGTCGAGCTGCGCGAAGCCGACGGCGAGACCGAGCGTGTGGTCGAAGAACTGGTCGATGTACGACGCGCTCGCCCGGTGGCCGGTGTCGCCGACCCCGCTGCCGTGGTTGAGGCTGCCGTTGGACGTGTTCTCGCCGCGCAGGTTCGCCGCGAACGCGCGTTTCGGCAGATCGAGCGGCTTGATCGTGTGCAGGTCGACGGTGCCCGACAGGCCCTGGCCGATGAGCGTGGCGTCGGGCGTCTTGTAGATCGCGGCGCCGCTGATGAGTTCCGACGGGTACTGGTCGAAGTCGACGCCGCGGTTCTCGCCGATGGTCGCCTGCTCGCGACCGTTGAGCGTGGTGCCGGCGAAGTCGGGCGAGAACCCGCGGATCGATATCTGGTTCGCGCGTCCGCCGACACGCTGCGTCGCGAGGCCCGATACGCGCGCGAGGCTTTCCGCGATGCTGCTGTCGGGCAGCTTGCCGATGTCTTCCGCCGAGATGGCCTCGATGATGTTGTCGGAGTTCTGCTTGGCCTTGATGGAATTCTGGATGCTGCCCTGGATGCCGGTGACGACGATCGCGTCGAGATTGCTGGCGGCATCGGGATCCACGCGTTTCTTCTCCTTCGAGGGAGCGGCCGGCGGTGCCGGAGTGGCATCTTCTTGCCGATTCTGTGCCTGTTGTTGCGCCACCGCGGAGGCGCTCGTGCCGAGCAGAAGGGCGAGGGCGCAGGCGCTGGCGAGCGCGCGCGGACGAGAAGCCAGCACGGCCGCGCCGTGCGTCGAGCGAAGACGAATCATCCGTTCATTCCCTGCGTTCGTAAGAGATCGCGACCCACCCCTGACGTCGCGGTGGCGGAGGATGGGTGAGCGGACCGCGCATGTCATCTGGCGACGCAGCATCGTGGCCACGCCGGGGCGCCCTCGCTGGCATGACGCGATGCAGCACCCGATGGCCTATGCAAATCTGGCCGTTGACGCATTTTTTACCGTGCGCTATACCTTCCTCCATCGCGCATGCATGGGGCATGCGCGAGCACGCGCAGCTCGCGAAGTGAATGACGGGACAGCCTCGATGCGTCGCCTCAATTCCAATCAAGCGAACTCCCGCTGCGTCCTCGCGGAACGCTCGTTTCCGCTTGTCCGGGCCGATGGCCAGCCGATCCTCGCTCGCGCGAAACTAAGCGCGCTGCGTTCGCGCGGCAAGTGCGTCGCCGGCTACTCGCCCCCGATCCTCGCGCACTGATCCAATCCGGCTGATCGGCACGTTCGACGCGTCCTGACGTCATGCCTTCGTGCGCCCGCATGCCTGCGCGCGCCGGGCATCGCGTGACCGTACGCGCACGCGAACCCGCTGGTCGCAGCCAGTGACGCGTCGCGTGGCGAGGGGCCGCGCGATCGGTTTCTCGTACGCTTTTTTTGGGGTGGGGTGCATCGTGCGTAACATTCATCGTCCGAACAGGAAATCGCTCGTGGTGGCGCTCTGCGCCGTTCTTGGTTCCGTCGCCCTGCCGGTCTGGGCGCAACAGGCGCAACCGGCAGCGTCGGGCACCGCGCAGGACAACGACAAGGGCGCGCCGGCTAAGCCGGAGAAAGCCGTGCAGATGAAGGCACTCAGCGTGGTGGCGAACCGCTACGACGCGACGAACATGCGCATGGATTCGGTCAACACCGTGGAGGTGCTCTCGGCCAGCGACCTGCAGCGCACCGCCGTGCACAACGTCGCGGAAGCGCTCGGTCTCATGTCCGGCGTCAACGTGACGACCACCGGCACGGGCTATTTCGGCGGTATCGACGGCGCGGCACGCGGCGAAGGCATGTTCGCGTCGGTGCGCGGTCTGCCGTCCGAGTACAACGTGAACCTGATCAACGGTTCGAACATCGCCCAGGGCATGCCGTACAGCCGCAGCGTGCAGCTGAGCCTGCTGCCGCCCTCGGGCCTGCAGACCATCGTGCTCAACAAGACCGCCATGGCCGACATGGACGGGGACGCGATCGGCGGCACGATCGACTTCCGTACGCCGAGCGCCTTCGACTTCAAGAAGGATTTCAGCGGTAGCGTCACGGCCAGCGGCCGCTCCGAGAGCCGCGCGCGCGATTACGGCGGCAGCGGGCTCGGTGGCGGCCTCGCCGGCGAGCTGCAGGGCAAGTTCGGCGCCGAGAAGCAGTTCGGCGTCTATGTCAGCGGCTATTACGACTACCGCAACATCACCAACAGCGAGATCGGCGCCGCCGAGAGCGCGTCGAACGACGGCTCCTGGGCCTTCCTGCACGCGACGGCGGAAGGCGACAACGCACCGGGATACGATCCGGCGCGCAACCTGACGAGCCTCGGCACGAACGTCGGCATCGCCGCCGGCTTCGAGCGCCGTTACGGCGGGAACATCTCGTTCGACTGGAACGTCGATCCCACGTTGAAGGCCTACGCGAAGATGACCTACGCGTATGCGCTCACCGAGCAGAACACGACGTACAACCAGCTGCTGCCGTCCGACGTGACCTACGTGCCGACCGCGACGCCGGGCGTTTACACGCCGAACATCGGCCGCATCGCGAACCGCTTCTGGTTCGAGACCAACCCCGAGCGGGCCGACCTGGCCACGTTCCAGTTCGGGGCCGACAAGACGGCCGGTGGCTGGACGATTTCTCCAAACGTGTTCTGGAGCTTCGGTCGCAACGACCGCCCCGAGCACGTCGAGATCGACGGTCGCGAGGACAAGTACTCGCAGGACAACTTCGCCTACGACCGCAGCTCGCTGCTTCGCTATGGCAGTAGCCACTTCCCGTATCCCGTGCTGACGCCGGGCCTGCTGAATTCCGTCAACAACGTCCAGGCGATGTGGGCCAACGATTACGGCGAGGTCACGCGCATCCGATCCGGCCAGAAGCGCGGTGGCGCGAAGCTGGACCTGCGCTACGACTTCGAGGACGGCCCCGTGTCGTCGGTGAAGTTCGGCGTGAAGTACAGCGACAGTTCGCGCAAGTTCACCAACCGCGACTGGTCCACGGGCGGCATCAACGATGGCGTGACCACGCTCGACGACCTCGGCATCTTCAAGGGCTACTACTCGTCGATCTTCCCGGACAAGTTCCACTGGCGGACGCC
Source organism: Luteibacter sp. 3190 (assembly GCF_031456385.1). Taxonomy (NCBI): domain Bacteria; kingdom Pseudomonadati; phylum Pseudomonadota; class Gammaproteobacteria; order Lysobacterales; family Rhodanobacteraceae; genus Luteibacter; species Luteibacter sp. 3190. The sequence goes on from NZ_JAVDUO010000001.1 coordinate 969,029, forward strand.
GGACGTGAGTCGCGCGGCGGTCGCGGCCCTGATCGACCAGCACGTGCTGCCTTCTGACCTGGATACCTGCGGATCGCTCGATTTCAACAACTACAACTGCGATACGATGCGGGGCACCGAGGCGGTCAGCGCGGCGTACGCCATGGCGACGATCAACGAAGGTCCCGTCGAGATCATCCCGGGCGTGCGCTTCGAGCACACGTCGATCCACAACACGTTCTGGACCACGCCCACGGACGACGCCGGCAACGAACTGCCCGGCTATTTCTCCAACAACCGGACGATCTACAACGAGCCCCTCGGCAGCCTGTTCATCAACTACCGGCCTAGCGGCAACGTGGTCTATCGCGCGTCGATCTACCAGAGCTATACCCGGCCGGCTTTCGTGCAGCTGGGCGGCGGATCGCAGATCAACACGTCGGACGGCGTGACGACCATCACGCGCGGCAACCCGAACCTGAGCCCGATCAAGTCCACCAACGTGGACCTCGCGGCGGAGTGGACGACGGAGCGGGGCGGCTACGTGTCGTTGTCCGGGTACTACAAGAAGCTTCGCGACTACATCTACGACAGCGGCGGCGGCCAGGCCAATCCGAACACCACGGGCGAAGGAACGATCCTGACGAAGACGCCGACCAACGGCGGTGACGGTAAGGTGTATGGCCTCGAGGCGACCTGGCGGCAGAAGTTCCAGGACCTGCCGGCACCGTTCGACGGCCTGGGTTTCAGCGTCAACGCGACGCGGCAGAACTCGAAGGTCGACCTCGGCCGCGAGGGCTTCGGCAACGAGCGCCTGCAGGCGGCGCCGCAGCGCATGGCGAACGCGGAGTTGTTCTACGAGAAGAACGGGTTCTCGCTCAACCTGAGTTACCACTACACCGGTTCCTACCTCTCCACGTACGACTTCCTCAACCAGAACGATCCGTGGGACGACCTGTGGATCCGGCCGATCCGCCGCGTGGACCTGCACGCGGGTTACCAGTTCACCAACGGTTTCCAGGTCGACCTGCAGGTCAGCAACCTGACGAAGCAGTACTCGTACTGGTCGCACATCGGCAAGAACAGCCTGGTCAATTCCGACATCGTCGATGCCGGCATGACCACGCTGGTCACCGTGAAGTACGCGTTCTGATGCGAGCGGCAGCGTCCGAAGGCACGGGGGCCCGCGAAGGGCTGCCGCCCCGCGCGATCGGCCTGTGGGGTGGGCTGTCGGCCAACGTGCTGAACATGATCGGCATCGGTCCGTTCGTCACCATTCCGCTCGCGCTCTCCGCGCTGGCGGGGCCAGGCGTGCTCCTCGGCTGGATCGCCGGCGCGCTGCTGTGCCTTTGCGACGGCCTGGTCTGGGCGGAACTCGGCTCCACCATTCCGGAATCCGGGGGACCGTACCACTACCTGCGCGAGGCGTACGGGAGGGAGGGCGCCGGGCGGCTGTTCGGCTTCCTCTACCTGTGGCAGACGCTGCTCACGGCCCCGCTGTCGATCGCATCGGCGGCCGTGGGCTTCGCGCAGTACGCGGGATTCCTCATGCCTTCCCTCGGCGACGCGGGAAGGGTGGTGATGGCCGCGGGGCTCTGCCTCTTCAACACCGCCGTGCTCTATCGCCGCATCGGTCACATCCAGAAGCTGTCCATGCTGGTGAGCGCGGTGGTCGTCGCCGCCTGCGCGTGGATCGTCGTCACCGGCATCGCCCATTTCGACATGGCGGTCGCACGACGCTTTCTCGACGCGCGGCCCGACGCGGGGCAGGGCTTCTGGCTGGGTCTGGGCGCGGTCGCGCTGATCGCCGTCTACGACTACGGCGGTTACAACAACGTCTGCATGCTCGGCGGCGAAGTCCGCAAGCCGAGACGGACGATCCCACGGGCGGTGCTGCTGTCGATTCCGCTCGTGGCGTTGCTCTACCTCGGACTCAACGTGAGCATCCTCGGCGTGTTGCCGTGGGAGCCGGCGGCGGGTTCGAAGGCCGTCGTCGCGGACTTCATGCAGGCGATCCACGGCCGGTCGGGCGGCATGCTGGCCGTCGCGCTCATCCTTCTCGCCAGCTGGGGCTCGGCGCTGGTGGTGCTGCTGGGCTACTCGCGCGTGCCGTTCGCCGCGGCGCGGGATGGCCAGTTCTTCCGGGTGTTTGGGAGCTTGCATCCGCGCGGTGGCTTCCCGACCGTATCGCTCGTGTTCGTCGGCATCACCTCGGCGCTCGCCTGTTTTCTCTCGCTGGAGCGGCTCATCGCGACGCTGATGGTCGTGCAGATCCTGTTCCAGTACATCGCCCAGTGTTTCGCGGTGGTCGCGCTGCGGCGTCGCCGCACCGCGCCGGAAGCCTTTCGCATGCCGCTGTACCCCTTGCCGATCGTGGTCAGCGTCGTCGGCTGGCTGTATCTGGTGGCGACGGCGGGATGGCCCTCGTTCGTCGTCGCGCTGCTCGCCGTGGTCGTCGGTACCCTCATCTTCCTCGTCCAGTCACGGAGGACCCGCACGTGGCCATTTCAGTCGACATGAAGCCCTGGGACGTCGCCGTCGTCGGGGAGATCTACGCGGACCACGTGTTCAGCGGTTTCCCCTCGTGGCCGAAGCCCGGCGAGGAGGCCTTCGCGGAACGCTACGTGCGCGAACTGGGCGGCGGCAGCGTGAACACGGCCTGCGGCCTGTCGCGTCTCGGTCGACGGGTGCGCCTCGTCGGCCTGATCGGCGACGCCGATTTCGACTGGTTCGAGGGACGTCTCGGCGAGTACGGCGTGCGCATGGGCGGCATCCGACTCGGGGCCGACGGAACGGGCACGACGTTCAGCGTCTCGATGCCCGACGACCGCTCCTTCTTCACCTATCACGGCGCGAATCGCGGCCTCGGCGAGCTGCTGGAGGTCCCCGCGGTGATCGCCGACCTCTGTGCCGCCCGGCACGTGCACTTCGCGATGCCACTGGCGCGCGAGCTCGCGGCCGCCATCCTCCCGCAGCTGCGGCATGCGGGTTGCACGACGTCGATCGACGTCGGCTTCAGCCCGGCATGGCTGCGCGACAGCGCCAACCACGCCACCTGCCGCGAGGTCGATTTCTTCCTGCCCAACGCGACGGAAGCCGCGCTCGTCGCCGGTGGCGATGGCGTGGACGCCTATGCCGCCTGGGCCCACGCCGTGGGCCTTCCCCGCGCGGTGCTCAAGCGCGGCGCGGACGGCGCATGGTGGGCCGACGGCGCCACGTCGCACGCCGTGCGCGCGCCGCGCGTCGACGCGGTCGACACCACGGGTGCCGGCGACGCGTTCAACGCGGGTCTGATCGACGCCTGGCTCGACGGCGAGCCCCCCGGCCGCTGCGTGCAGCAGGCCTGCGTCTGCGGCGCGCTGTGCACCACCGCGGCCGGCGCGCTGCAGGCTCTACCCCATCCCCCGCAATTGAGGACACTTCGTGACCGTACGTACGGATCGTAAGATCGCATTGGTAGGAGGCGGCGGCGTGCGCTCGCCGCTGGTGGTGTTCGGCGTGAACGACGCCGCGGAAGCGCTCGGTGCATCCGAGATGGTGCTTTACGACCCCGATCCCGCGCGACTGGCGATCATGGTGGATCTCGGCCGCGCCATCGTGTCGCGTTTCGGCGGCGGCCTACGCCTGCGTGGCGCCGCATCCCTCGAAGACTGCATCGAGGGCGCGGACTTCGTGCTCAACAGCATCCGCATCGGGGGCATCGCCGGGCGCGCCGCCGACGAACGCACGGCGATCGAACACGGTTACCCGGGGCAAGAAACCACCGGCCCGGCGGGTGTCGCCATGGCGCTGCGCACGGTGCCCGTCGCCATCGAGCAGGCGCGGCTCGTCGAGCGTCTCAGCCCGGAGGCCTGGCTCGTCAACTTCACCAACCCCGCGGGCCTGGTCACCCAGGCGGTGTCGGACCACAGCAAGGCGCGGATCGTCGGCATCTGCGACACGCCGACCGAGCTCTTCCACAACATCGCGCGCGCGCTCGGCGAGCCGGCGCACGAGGTGGAGTGCGACTACGTCGGACTCAACCACCTGGGGTGGGTGCGCGGCGTGCGCGTGCGCGGCGAAGACGTGTTCGACCGTCTGCTCGCCAGCGAGGAACGGCTGCGCCAGCTCTACCTCGCTCCCTTGTTCGACGTGGACATGATCCGCACGCTCCGGCTCATTCCCACCGAGTATCTGTTCTTCTATTACGAGCGCCGCCGCGCGCTGTTCAACCAGCGCAAGCAGGGGGGCAGCCGTGGCGCGGAGATCCAGCGCCTCAACGACGAGCTGCTCGCCACGTTGCGGTCGCGACTCGACGCCGGTGACGGCGACAGCGCCGTGGACGCGTACGCGGCATACCTCAACCAGCGCTCGGGGTCGTACATGAAGCTGGAGGCGGAGGGGGGATCGGCGTTCGACCAGGGCGTGAGCCTGCAGGGCGACCCGTTCCGGGTGGCGACCGGCTACCACCGCATCGCGATCGACGTGATGAGCGCGCTGACCGGCGCGAAGCCCGCACGCATCGTGGTCAACACCCGCAACGGCGGGGCGTTGCCGGATCTGCCGGACGACGACATCGTGGAGATCGCGTCGGACGTGTCGCGCGATGCGATCATGCCGCGCCCGATCGCGCCGCTGCCGGATGCGGTGAGCGGACTCGTGCGTTCGGTGAAGGCGTATGAGCGTGCTGCGATCGACTCGGTGCTCGATGGCGACCGGCTCGGTGCCCGTAAGGCGATGCTGATCCATCCGGCCATCGGGCAGTGGACCCCGAGCGGCGACCTTCTCGACGCGATGCTGGGTCATGTGAACGAGGACGGCGAGTGCCTGTGCTCGGGGCCGGTGGCGTAGCGCCCCGGCGAAACGGAAGCCGGGCGGCGAGGCCGCCCGGCTCCAGTCTTACTTCTTGATGAACGCGAGCAGGTCCTTGTTGAGCTCGTCCGCGTGCGTGGTCAGCATGCCGTGCGGGTAGCCGTCGTACAGCTTCAGCGTGCCGTTCTTCAGCAGCTTCACCGACTTCTCGGCGGCGTCCTTGTACGGGACGATCTGGTCGTCGGTGCCGTGCATGACGAGGGTCGGCACGGTGATCGCCTTGAGGTCCTCGGTGAAATCGGTTTCCGAGAACGCCTTGATGCAGTCGTAGTGGGCCTTGGCGCCACCGATCATGCCCTGGCGCCACCAGTTGTCCACGGTGCCTTCGATCGTCTTCACACCGGCGCGGTTGAAGTTGTAGAAGGGGATCGGCACTTCGCGGTAGAACTGCGCGCGGTTCTCGGCGAGCTGCTTGCGCAGGCCGTCGAACACCGAGATGTCGAGGCCTTCCGGATTCGCCGGGGTCTTGACCATGATGGGCGGCACGGCGCTGACCAGCACGGCCTTGGCGACGCGACCCTTGCCATGACGGGCGACATAACGCGCCACTTCGCCACCGCCGGTCGAATGGCCGATATGCACCGCGTCCTTCAGGCCGAGATGCGTGACCAGCTCGTCCACGTCGGACGCGTAGGTGTCCATCTCGTTACCGGTGGCCGTCTGCGTCGAACGGCCGTGGCCGCGACGGTCGTGGGCGATGACGCGGAAACCCTGCGACAGGAAGAACAGCATCTGCGCATCCCAGTCGTCCGCGCTGAGCGGCCAGCCGTGATGGAAGACGATGGGCTGACCGGTGCCCCAGTCCTTGTAGTACATCTGCGTCCCGTCTTTGAGCGTAAGCATCGAGCTTTCCTTCTTTTTCGAGGAGGTGGAGGAAGGTGCCGCTTCGGCCGGGGTGGCGGCCGCCATGGCGCCGGCGCCTACGAGAGTGGCGGTGGCGACGGCGCCCGCGCTCACGACGAAGTTGCGGCGCCCGGCATCGGGGGCGGTGTTATGGGAATCGGTCACGGGTATCTCCTTGGGTGGCCCGCGCCCTTTTTACGTAATGCACACGCGGCCGGATAGGACGGTCGTGCCGCGTTTTGATCGACACGATGGTTCCGGGTCGCGGCGCCGGTCGAGGGGGCCTCAATGCAGGCGCCGGGATGCTTCGTCGACCGTGACGTTCGTCTCGGGCACGGCCTGCAGGCGTTCGCGGGGGATGGGATCGCCGCTCAGGTCGGAGAGGCCGTAGGTGCCGTCCTCGATCTTCTCGAGCGCGCGGTCCACGGCGGCGAGCCGGGCCTCGTCATGCGCGAGCAAGGCCTCGTCGTTCTCCTGCTGGGCGAAGCGTTCGCCATCGTCCCCGGCGTCCTGCGGCTCGCCACCGGCGGCCGACTGCAGCAGCTGCTCGTCGGCACCCGCCGCGTCGCCGGACGCGATCAGCTGTCGGCGAAGCGCGAGGAGACGCTGCTTCTGGCCATGGATGAAGGCATCGTCGAGATGATTGGCGGGCATGCGGCGTCTCCGGTAAGCGCGTGGGAAGGCCGCTGGTGTACCAGAGGCGGCGTGAAGGGGCTTGTCGATTCGTCCTCCGGGCAAGGCACCAGGGCCGCTCCCTCCGGTTAGGATGGGCTCCCGACATGGGAGTGAGGGGAGTGCGTATGACCATCCGAATCGTGATCGTGGCGGCGCTCGCCGTGCTCGCGGCCGCCTCCGCGCAGGCGGCCGCGCCGCCGGAGGAGCAAGCCGTGCTCGCACCGGTCTATGCGATGTTCGCGGGTATGGCGAAGTACGACCAGGCGGCCATGCTGGCGACCGTGCAGCCCGAAGGCAGCGTGGCGCTGCTGCGGGACGGCGTTGTGAAGCGCATGACCCTGGGCGAGTTCGTCAGCCACGTGAAGCCGGGCAAGGGGCGCATCGAGGAACGCATCCACGATCCGCTGGTGCGCGTCGATGGCGACCTGGCCATGGTCTGGGCGCCGTACGAGTTCCTTGTCGACGGCAAGGTGCACCACTGCGGCTCGGACCTGATCCACCTCGTGCGCACGAACGGCAGGTGGCTGATCGCGGGCGTGGCCGACAACAGCCGGACGGATTGCGCGGCGAAATAGCGATTCGCTCGCCTCCACCCGCGGGGTGGCGGTATTCAAGAGACCGCGACGCTCGCCGATAACCCGTGCAGGGAAATCGCAAGGAGATCGCATGATAGGGAACATATCGACGGGCATGCTCGCGCGGCCGATCGCGCAGACGATGGAACGCGGCTCCGTGAGCCCTGTGGCGATGCCATCGGTGGCCGCACCGCCCTCCGTGGTAGTGACCCTGAGCGGGGCGGGCGCGCCCCCCGTGTCGCCGGTCTACGCCAGGCCGGCGATGCCGGTATGGCAGACGTCGTCCGACGACGCCGTCACGCTACGCATGGCGCGTCAGTACGACGCGAGCACGGACGGAGCGCGGTTCGCGGGACTCGGCGCCGCGCTGGTCGGGCAGTTCGCCGCCGAGGGCGTGGACTTCGCCCAGGCCGTGTCGACTCGCGGCGCGCAGGGCAGCGACGGAACCGCGTTCAGCCTCTCCGTGACGACCGCGAGCGGCAAAACGGTGACCTTCGCGCTTACCGGGAGCGACGGTGAACTTCAGGTATGGGCTCGCGGAAGCGCGACGCTCGACGACGCGGAACGCGCGGCGGTGGCGAAGCTCGCCGATGGCTTCCAGGCCGCGATCGACGGTCTGGCCGGCTCCCCGCCGAAGCTCGATCTCGCGGCGCTCGCCGCGTTCGACAAACATGCGTTCGCCTCGGTGGACGTCACGGCCAGCGTGGCGTCGGCCAACCGTGCGCCGATGACACTCGCGTTCCACGCCGATACCGGCGGACGAACCCTGAAGCTCACCTCGGCCGAGGGCGTCGTCGATATCGGGGTCGACGCGTCGTCGGGGGCCATCCTCGGCACGGCGTCGCAGCGAGATCGCGCGATGGCCAATGTCCTGGGCGAGGTCGACAAGGCGACGGCGCGGGGGCACGGCGATCGGTTCCTCGCGGCGATGTTCAAGGACGCCTTCCGTCAGCTGCACGCCGCCGACGACGTCCCATCCGGCACGACGCGACCGATGGCCGCCTCGCTCTCGAAGGCGGAGCACGCGATGCTGAGCGGCCTGGCGGACTACCATGCCAGCATCGTCCAGACCGCCGTGGCGTCGAACCCTTACCGGGCGGACGAGAAAGACGCCTTTTCGTACGACACCTCGCAAGCCACTCGCATCGGCGAGGGCGGCATGCGCAACCGCGAACTGTCGCAGCGCCGCGACACGCATCTGCTCGCCAGTTTCCATTCGCCGCTGACGGTGGGTGGCACGCTGTCCCTGACCGACGATCCGCTGTCGCAGAACTATCTCTACACCCAGATCGACGACCGGGCCAGCAGCCTCGCGGAAATCGGCTATCGCGACGGCAAACTCGTCAAGGCGTCGCTCACGCTGAGCGCCAGTCAGTCGACCCACCAGATGAAGTACGTTTTCGGCAGGCTTGTCGACGAGACCACGAACCCCGCGTCGCGCACGAGCACGCTGGACTTTCTCGAACTGCTCGCCGACGCGGACGAGCTGTCGCCGTCGACGACGCGCCGTCGCGAGGCGGAGCGAGAGCAGGTCTACGCGTCGGTCAACTAGCGGATCCGCCTGGAGTCGGATCCTTCCTCCGTCTGATCGACCTTGCCTTCGTGCGGGCGTGCCATTCACATCGCTGGCGTTAACTTCCCGATGATGCCGAGCCTCCGGAGAAGCCAATGACGTCCAGAGTGCCCACGCCCGCAGGGGACGCCGCGTTCCGTCGCGACGTCGCGCACGACCTCAGCACGCCGCTGGGTGGCCTGCTTCTGAAGATCGAGCTGGCCGACCACTACTTGCGCCTCGGCCGGATCGAACCGGCACGGAAGGAAGTTGCCGAGCTCCTGCGCGATGTCGAGGCCTTCGGGCGCGAGTTTCATGCGGCGTTCGCTGCGATCGCCGACGTGGCGGAGGGCGGCGAAGGGCAAGGGGATCCTCGACCTTGCCTCGACGCGGCGATGGACGATCTGGGCGACGACGCGCCGCGCCTCGAATGGCAGGGTGAGTCGCACCGCGTGACACTCCCCACCGCCGCGCTGACGGCGTTGATGCGACGGCTCGTGCGGATGGCGATCGCGTCGGGAGTCACCGAGTCCCGCGTGGTCGCCGAGCGCGAGGGCGACACCCTTCGTCTGACATTGCCTGGCGTGTTCGCCCGGTCCGGCACAGCGCCCCGTTCCGTGGACGGCTCCCTCCGACTGCATCTGGCCGTCGCGCGCGAACTCGCGGCCCGGTTCGGGGGCTGGCTGGACGAAGCCGGCGATGCGCCGCTTCGGCTCGTCCTGCCCCTCGCGCGCGCCACCGGCTAGTTCGCGCCGCCTCGATTCCGTTCGAGCCGCGCGAGCAGTAGCAGAAGCGTGCTCATGGACACCGGCTTGCCAAGATGCGCGTCGAAGCCGGCCTGCAGCGCCTGGCGCTCGTCCTGTGGACGGCCAAAGCCGGTCAGCGCCACGGCGGTCACGTTACGGGAGGCGGCGTCCGCGCGCACGGCGCGGATGAGGGCGAAACCGTCCATGTCGGGCATGCCGATGTCCGACAGCAGCGTGTCGTACTCGCCGGTCCTGAGCAGCTCGAGCGCTTCGGGCGCCGAGTGCACGGCGGCCACCGAGGCACCCTCCAGTTCCAGGAGCTCCGCGAACGGTTCCAGCAGTTCGTCGGAATCGTCGACCATCACGATCCGGCGGCCGACCAGGGCGCCTTCCGCGGCGGACGTGTCGCCGACCTCGCCGGTTGGCGCATCGGAGAGACGACGCGGGATCGTGACGACGAAGGTAGCGCCTTTCCCCGGCCCCTCCGAGTGCGCGGTCACGAGGCCGCCATGTAGCTCGACCAGCTCCCGCACGAGCGCAAGGCCGATGCCGAGCCCGCCCGAGGTGCGATTGCGGCGATGGCCACCCTGTTCGAACATCTCGAAGGCACGCGCCGCCACCTCCGGCGTCATGCCGACACCGTCGTCCTCGACGCGCAGGATCGCCTCGTCGTCGTCCAGTTCGACGGTCACCTCGATATGGCCGTTGTCCTTGGAGAACTTGTAAGCGTTGCTGAGCAGGTTCCAGATCACCTGCTCGACGCGCACCGCATCGGCCATGATGACCAGGTCGTCCTTCGGCAGATTGAGCGTGAGGTGTATGCCGCGGCGCATGAGATCCCGTCCGAGGCCGTCGGCCACACGGAGAATGCAGTCGCTGACGTTGACCGGCGCGATGCTGAGCGCAAGCTTGCCCGTGTTGAGGCGCGAGAGGTCGAGCAGATCGTCGATGATCTGCGCCTGGCCCTCGACGGTATGCCGGATGGCGTCCGATGCCCGGCGGAGCAGGGGATCGTCCTTCGCCGCCGCGGCGCGCGCGATCAGCTCGGCGTTCATCACGATCAGGTTGAGAGGGTGCTTGAGTTCGTGCGACATCACGGCGAGGAATTCGTCCTTGAGCTCCACCGCGGTCTGTGCCTGCCGACGCGACGCCTTCTCCACCGACAGCAATTCCTCCCGCTCGCGTTCTCGCTCCTTCTCCAGCGTAACGTCGCGCGCGATCTTCGCATAGCCGTGGAATCCCCCCTGGTAGAGCGGCGTGGTGATGCCGCTGCAGAAGATGCGTTCGCCGTTGCTGCGCAGGTGCCAGCGATCGTCGGTGGCGCGGCCGGTGCGGCGTGCCTGTTGCAGTTCCGCTTCGAACACGCCGCTGGCGCGATCTTCCGGCGTGAAGATCAGGTCGCCGCGGCGGCCGATGACGTCGGCCGCGGAGTAGCCGAAGATGCGCGCGGCGCCGTTGCTCCAGGACGTGATGTTGCCATCGGGGTCCGTGGTGATGAAGGCGTAATCCAGGGCGCTGTCGGCGATAAGGCGCATCCGCTCGTCGCTGCTGCGCGCGGATTCCTCCGCGGCGCGGCGGCGCGTGATGTCGATGAAGGTCAGGACCGCGCCCTCGATGCGATCCTCGGCGGTGCGATAGGGCAGGATGCGCGCGATGTACCAGCGCTGGTCCCTGCCGCGCACCTCGCGTTCGATCGTCCGGAGCGACTGGAACGCCTCCGCCGCGTCGTGGGCGAGCTCCGGATAATCGAGGCTGTGGTTCAGGTCGAGCAGCGAACGCCCGACGTCGGCGCTGATCAGCCGGAACACGTCGGCGGCGCGCGGCGTGAAGCGCTTGATGCACATGTCGCGATCGACGAACACGGTGGCGATGTCGGTCGAGGCGACGAGATTGTGGAGATCGTCGTTGACCTTGGCGGTTTCCTCGACCTTCAGCTTCAGCTCGTGGTTGACGGTGATGAGCTCCTCGTTGATCGACTGCAGCTCTTCCTTGCTCGTCTCCAGCTCCTCCGTCGCCGAGCGCAGCTCCTCGTTGATCGACTGCAGTTCCTCGTTCGACGCCTTGAGCTCCTCGCTGGAGCTTTCCGATTCCTCGATCGTGATCTGCAGTTGTTCCTTGGCACGCCCGAGCTCGTCTTCCAGCTGGAGCAGCATCGGCGTCTGCGCGCTTGCGTCGAGCTCGACGTCGGTTCGTTCCCGCCCCGGAGCCTCGTGGAACGTGACGATCTGATAACCGGCGTCGGTCTCCTGGTCGCGGACCGGGCCCACCTCGATCGTGACCGTGACGGGCGCGCCGGCGAGGGACAACGAGACACCCCGCGCCCGGACGACGCGGTTCTCCTGCGTCGCCTGGAACAACGAGGTACGCAGTTCCAGACGCAGTTCGGGAAGGATCAGCGACGTGAGCTGGTAAGAAGGCGCGCCCGCGATCATCCTCAGGAAGCGGCTCGCTCCTTCGCCCATGTGCGCGATGTGTCCCTCGCGGTCGACGAGGATGCTGGGCGGCGCGTGGTCCTGGATGGCACGGCGATGGATATCGGCCAGCGAACTGGCGCGTCGGTCCTGCGCCGTGGCGACAGTGACGGTGGTGCCGGCGACCGACTGCGCCGGCACCTCGCGCGTGGGTGCCTGCAGGCGGAGGCCCGTATCCCGGGTGCTTGCCGCACGGTAGATCCGGTTCTTCTTGTCCACTGGGACGAAGTACTTCGAGGCCATGTCCGCGGACTCGGAACTGCCGAGGAACAGGTAGCCGCCCGGACGCAGCGCGAAATGGAACATCTCGAGCACATGCGCCTGCACGTCGCGGTTGAGGTAGATCAGCAGGTTGCGGCAGCAGATCAGGTCGAGCTTCGAGAAGGGAGGGTCCTGCAGGACGTTGTGCCGCGCGAAGAGCACCTTCTCGCGCAACTGCTTCGGCACACGGTAGAAGTTGTCGTTGCGGGTCAGGAACTTCGATACCCGGCCTGGCGCGATGTCCGTGGCCACCGCCGCCGGATAGGCTCCCTGGCGCGCGTACGCGATGGCGTCGTCGTCGATGTCGGTGGCGAACACCTGCACGAGCGTGCTCGGCGGTGCCGCTTCGGTAAGGAGCATCGCGATCGAATACGCTTCCTCGCCCGTGGCGCAGCCGGCGCTCCATGCGCGGATGCGACCGTCCTCGGCGAGCCCCTCGATGAGGTGCGGGAGGACCTCCCGTTCGAGCGCTTCGAATGCCTCCCTGTCGCGGAAGAAGTTCGTGACGCTGATGAGCATGTCCTTGAGCAGGGCCGGCCGTTCCGCGGGATGGTCATGCAGGAAATCGCGGTACGCCTCCAGCGTGTGCAGCCCGTTCACCTGCAGGCGGCGCTCGATGCGCCGCAGCACGGTCGCGCGCTTGTACGAGCGGAAGTCGTTGCCGGTCTTGGCCCGCAGGATCAGCATGATGTCGCGGAACGCGTCCTCGTCCACGACGACTGTCGAGGGCGCGGCCGGCTCCCGGTCTTCCTGCTCCTCGTTCTTCACCGGCAGGGCGATGCGAGTCGTGTCCTTGCCCAGCCTGAGCACGCGGTCCGGCAGATCCCCCAGGGGAAGCACGAAATCGACCGCGCCCGTCGAGATGGCGGCGCGGGGCATCTGATCGTATTCGGCGTCATCGGGCGCCTGCACCAGGGTGACGCCGCCTCGCTCGCGGATGCGTGCGATGCCGACCGATCCGTCCGCTCCCGTGCCGGTCAGCACGATGGCGATGGCCCGCTCGCGGTGCACCTCGGCGAGGGTCCGGAAGAAGTAGTCGATGGCGACGTGCTTGCCCTGTTCCTTCCTGAGCTCCACGAGGCGCAGGTAACCGTCGTTCATCGACAGCCCCTTGCGCGGCGAGATGATGTAGACCTCGTTCTTCCGCAATGGCACGGGTTCGTTCACCTGCGTCACCCGCATGGCCGTCGCCCGCTGGAGGATCTGGTCGGCGATGCTGTCGTGCTTGGGCGAGAGGTGCATGACGATGACGAAAGCCATGCCCGGATCGGAGGGCATCGATTCGAAGAACCGTGTCAGCGCGGCGAGTCCGCCGGCCGACGTGCCGATCCCGACCACCGGAAAATCGAGGTGGCTGACCCGGATGTTCGGATCGGCCTCGGGATCGATGGGCGGCACGGAGGAAGACATCGGGACAACCTTAGGCAGCGGAGCGTGGATTCTCGCTCATTGTGCCGCATGCAGGGGATCGTCCGGGGCGTCGGCACGATAGCGGGCCAGCTTGTTGTAGATGGTGCGTGTGCTGATGCCCAGCCGCGCGGCGGCCATCGCCCGGTCGCCGTCGGAGGCGATGAGCGCGTCGAGGATGGCTTCGCGTTCGATGTCGTCGAGCGTGCGCGGGTCACGCGTTTCCCGCGGCCTTTCCTGAGCCGGCCCGTCAAGGACGAGAGCCTCCCCTCCGCCAAGCCACGCGCGCTGCACGCGTTGGCGCAGCTCGCGTACGTTGCCGCGCCAGCGATCGCCGCGAACGGTGTCGAACGCACCCGGTGCGAAGCGTCGCGCCGTGCCGTACTCGCGGTTCAGGTCGTCGAGGATCGCTTGCGCGATGACCTCGATATCGTCGGGTCGCTCGCGAAGCGGCGGCATGCGTACCTCGTACCCGGCGACGCGGAAATAGAGGTCGGCGCGGAGTCGCCCTTCGTCGATCGCGCGACGTGGATCGACATTGGTGGCCGCGACGACGCGTGCGTCGACCCGCTTCGGCGACCGTGCGCCGAGCGCGAGCACCTCCCCGGATTCCAGGAATCGCAGCAGGGCCGCCTGCACCGTCGGGGGCGCCTCCGCGAGTTCGTCGAGGAAGAGCGTGCCGCCATCGGACTGGGCGACGAGCCCTTCCTCGTGCTCGACGGCGCCGGTGAAGCTGCCGCGCCGGTGACCGAAGAGCTGGCTGGCGAGCAGTTCCGCCGACAACGCCGCGCAGTTGACCGCGATGAAGCGGCCGCCCCGCCCACTCCGGTCGTGGATCAGGCGCGCCGCCAGCTCCTTGCCGGTCCCGCTCTCGCCGTGGATCAGCACGGGGAAGCGACTGGAGGCGACGGCTTCGAGTTCGTCGACGACCGCTCGCATCGCCGGCGACCGGCCAAGCAGGGAGCCCGGAGATGCCGGGGAAGGGGAGGTCCGGGCGAGGAGTTCGCGGAAAGCGGAAAAGCGAAAAGGCTTGGTCAACACGCCGAGCGTGCCCGGCACGCTGCGCCCTGCCCACGTCGCCAGGGACGCGTCCCCGCTCATGACGATCTTGCGCGTGCTCGCCAGCCGGGGCTCGGCAAGCAGTTCGAGCCCGCAGCCGTCGGGTAAGCCGATGTCGACGAGCGCGCAGTCGAAGCGCTGCCTCGACGCCATCCGCATCGCCTCCCCCAGCGTGGTGACGGGGTAGGGATCCAGGCCTATCTGACGAGCGAACTCACCCGTCGCCTCGGCGAAACGACGGTCGTCGTCCAGGATCAGTAGCGTGGCGGCGGACATGATCGGGACATGGGCACGTGCGTCGAAATGGAAGGAATATCCCGAACGTGGATCGATGGCCGTGAGCGGCATGTGAACGCGTCATCACCAGCGGCCGGGGTTGCTGTTCAGCAACGTCCCGTCGTGTTCACGCGAGCGGTTCCGCGGTCTGCGTGTCGCCTTCCCATGATCGTCCGCATCTTCTTCCGGAGTACGACATGGGCCGATCGACGGCGGATGCCGGGAGCGGCCGGTCGCGGCGACCCCTTCGCTGGCTGGGCGGCGGTGTCATCACGGGCGCCGCGGATGACGATCCCTCGGCGATCGGCACCTACGCGAGCACGGGTGCGAAGTACGGGCTTGGCGCGCTCTGGATCGCGCCCGTTCTCCTGCCGATGATGTACGTGGTGATGTATGTGTCGGCGAAGCTCGGGCGCGTCTACGGGAAAGGCCTGTTCGCCGCGATGCTCGACCGTTTCCCGCGCGGCGTCGTGTACCCGATGGCGGCGCTCGCGTTCATCGGCAACGTCATCGAGGCCGCGGCGAACCTTGGCGGCGTCGGCGCGGCCCTCAACCTGCTCCTGCCGTTGCCCGTCTGGGCGTGGGTCGCCGTGGTGGCGGTCGTGGTGACGGGCCTGCAGGTGCTCGGCTCGTACGACCTGTTGCGACGCATCTTCCGCTGGCTGGCGCTCGCGCTGTTCGCGTACATCGCCGCCGCCGTCATGGCGAAACCCGACGCGATGGACGTGCTGCGCGGCACGCTGGCACGCGACGTGCGCTTCGACGCCGGATTCGTCGGCATGCTGGTCGCCTGTATCGGTACCTCGCTTTCCGCCTACGTCTACACGTGGCAATCGAACCAGGAGGTCGAGGAGCGCGTGGACGCGGGGGATCCGGATCCGTCCCGGCATCCGGGCGCCTCGGACGCCGGCATGCGGGTGATGCGCCGCGACGTCGTCGCCGGCGTCGCGTTCTCCAACATCGTGCTGTACTTCATCATTATGTCCACGGGCGCGACGCTGTACGCGAACGGGCAGCACGACATCGAGAGCGCGGCGCAGGCCGCCAGCGCCCTCGAACCCGTCGCCGGAAGCGCGGCGCGCTGGTTGTTCGCGCTCGGCGTCGTCGGCGTCGGATTTCTCGCGATCCCGGTGATGACGACGGGGGCCGCGTACGATCTGGTGCAGGTCTTCCGGCGTCCGGGCAGCCTTCACAGCGCGCCGCGCGAGGCTCCGCTCTTCTACGGGACGATCCTTGCCGTCACCGTCGTGGCCGTCGCGCTGAACCTGCTTGGCTTCAACCCCATGCGGGCGCTGGTCTGGTCCGGGGTCGTGCAGGGATTCTCGGTGCCGCCGCTGCTGTTGCTGATCATGATCATGACGAGCGATCGCCGCATGATGGGCGACCGTGCCAACGGCACGCTCACGCGCGTCCTCGGCTGGAGCACCGTCGCCATCACCGGCGCCACGACCGTCGCACTCGTCGTCCTCTGGGCGACGGGGCGGACATGACACCCCGAAGGAGATCATCATGAGTCGAACCGTACCCGTTTCCATGCGGGCCGCCGTCCTCGCCGGTCCTGCCGACGTGCGCATCGAGGAAGTCGCCCTGCCACGGCCCGGTCCTTCGCAGGTAAGGGTAAGGCTCCAGGGGAGCGGCCTGTGCGCGTCGAACATTCCCGCCTACGAAGGGCGGGAATGGTTCACGTATCCCATGCCGCCGGGCGACCTCGGGCACGAAGGATGGGGCGTGGTCGACGCGGTGGGCGAGGACGTGACGCAGATCGAACCGGGCCAGCGCGTGGCGATGCTGTCCTTTCGTGCCTATGCGGAATACGACGTCGCGGACGCCACGCACGTGGTGCCGCTCCCGGCCGCGCTCGGCGACACCCCGTTTCCGGGCGAGGCGTTGGGCTGCGTCATGAACATCTTCCGTCGCGCCGGTGTCGAGGCGGGACACACGGTCGCCATCGTCGGCGTCGGATTCCTCGGTGCGGCGCTCGTCCAGCTCTGCGCGAAGGCGGGTGCCCGCGTCATAGCGGTCGCACGATCGGAAGCGGCGCTCGACCTGGCCCGACGCTGCGGCGCGGCCCATGCGCTGCCGATGCACGATCACGCGACGTTGCTCGAGCAGGTCGGCGCCCTGACGCAGGGGCGCCAGTGCGAGCGGACGTTCGAATGCACGGGCAAGCCATGGCCGCTCGATCTGGCCGGGGAGTTCACCGGCGTGCGCGGGCGCCTCGTGATCGCCGGCTACCATCAGGACGGCCTGCGCCAGGTCAACGTGCAGCTGTGGAACTGGCGTGGCATCGACGTCGTCAACGCGCACGAGCGCGACCCCGCAGTGGCCGCCGAGGGCATACGCGACGCGGTGGACGCCGTGCTCGACGGTCGCCTCGACCTGTCGTTGCTCGTGTCCCATCGCTACCCGCTCGAACGCGCGGGCGAAGCGCTGGAAGCGGTGCGCACGCGCCCCGGGGGTTTCACCAAGGCCGTCCTGCTGATGGAGGATCCGTCATGACGCGGAAGCTGCGGCTCGGGTTCGCGGGGGTGGGCTGGATCGGACGCAACCGGATGGCGGCACTGATCGACTCCGGGAGGGTGGAGGCCTGCGGCATCGTCGACCCTGACGAAACGTGCGTGGCGGAAGCGAGGCAGCTCGCGCCGGATGCGCTCGTCTGCGCGACCTTCGAGGAACTGCTCGTGCTCGATCTGGACGGCGTCGTCATCGCGACGCCGAGCGCGGGCCATGCGCTGCAGTCGCTCGACGCGCTCGAGCGCGGTCTTCCCGTCTTCTGCCAGAAGCCGCTGGGCCGCGACGGCGACGAGGTGGCGGCGGTGGTCGCCGCCGCGCGTGCCGCGGACCGCCTCCTAGGCGTGGACCTCAGTTATCGCCACCTCGCAGGCATGAATGACGTACGGGCGATGCTGACGCTCGGGGAGCTGGGGCGTGTCTACGCGGTGGAGGCGGTGTTCCACAACGCGTACGGTCCGGGCAAGCCGTGGTTCTACGATCGCACCCAGTCGGGGGGCGGGTGCGTGGTCGACCTCGGCATCCATCTCGTCGATCTGGCGCTATGGCTGCTCGGTCACCCTTCCGTCCTTGGCGTGGACAGCCGCTGCTTCGTGAAAGGGCGACCTTTGAAAAGCGTTCCCGACGCGGTGGAAGACTTCGCCAGCGCCCGGATCGACCTGGAAGGCGGGACCGTGCTCGACGTGACCTGTTCCTGGAACCTTCCGATCGGTGCCGACGCGGACATCGGCCTGCGCATCTTCGGCACCAACGGAGGGATCGGCCTGCGCAACGTGGAAGGTTCGTTCTACGACTTCATGCTGGAGCGCTACGACGGTCGCCAGCGTACGACCCTCGCATCGCCGCCGGACGCATGGGGTGGCAGGGCCGCGCTCGCCTGGGCGGAGGCGCTGCAGGTATCGCCGCGCTACGACGACGAGGCCGACTGGCTGGTCGACCTCGCCCGGGTGCTCGACCGCTTCTATGCCTGAGTCATCGCGCGCGCGTCGGCCGCCGTCGTGGAGCGGCGCGCGCGCCGGCGTGCGGGAGCGATGGCGGCGCGGAACGCCTCGATGGTGAGCGCCAGGCCTTCGTCCGCCGAGACGCGCGGCGACCAGCCCAGCATCGCCTGCGCACGTGCGATGTCCGGCCGGCGTCGCTGCGGATCGTTTTCGGGAAGGTCGTGGAAGGTGAGTGTCGACGTGCTGCCGGTCAGCCGGATGATCAGTTCGGCGATCTCCGTAACGGTGCGCTCCACAGGGTTGCCCAGGTTCATCGGGCCGCAGTGATCGCAGTCCATGTAGCGGACGATGCCCTCGACGAGGTCGGACACGTACTGCAGGCTACGCGTCTGCGACCCGGTGCCGAACACCGTCAGCGGTTTGCCCGCGAGCGCCTGGCAGATGAAGTTGGTGACGATGCGGCCGTCGTCGGCATCCATACGTGGGCCATAGGTGTTGAAGATGCGGATGATGCGCACGGGCAGCCCGTGGTGGCGGTGGAAGGCCATCGTCGCGGCCTCGGCATAACGCTTGCCTTCGTCGTACATGCTGCGCGGCCCGTTCGGGTTCACGTTGCCCCAGTCGTCTTCCTGCTGCGGATGGTGCAGCGGATCGCCGTAGACCTCGCTCGTGCTCGCGAGGAGGAACTTCGCGCCGTGCGTCTGGGCCATCCTGAGCAGGTGGTGCGTGCCGAAGCTGTTCGCTTCGAGGGTCTCGATCGGCCAGCGCTGGTATTTCGGTGGCGAGGCAGGACTCGCCAGGTGCATCACCCAGTCGGCGCGGTCGTCGAGGGAGAACGGTTTCGCGATGTCCTGCTCGACGAGACGGAAGCGTGGGTGCCGGTCCAGATGGGCGAGGTTGGCTCGGCGGCCGGTGATAAGGTCATCGATGCCGGTGACGCGGTGGCCGTCGGCGATGAAGCGGTCGACGAGGTGGCTGCCGACGAAGCCGGCGGCGCCGGCGACGACGATGTGCAGGGGCGAATGAGCCGCCGACACGGCTCCCTCGGGGGTGGGTGCCTTGGCCATGATGAGTCCTCGACTGGTGGGGAACGCTTTCAGCATGGAAGGCGATCGATGCGGGAGGAGTGAAAAACACGGGCCTGCACGAACACGATGCTGAGCGCACGGTGCCATTAAGCAATGTCGTCGACGCGCTCGCGACGGTTCACTCCTTCTGCTCCGGGACACGGTGATGCTCGGTACCTGGACCAAGGAGACCGCGCATGGGCAAACGCATCCTCATCACCGGCGGCGCCGGCTTCATCGGGTCATGGCTCGCCGATCTGCTGCTCGATGACGGCCATCATGCGCGCGTGCTCGATCTCCTCGCGCCGCAGGTCCACGGTGGCGAAGGCACGCGACCGGCGTACCTCGCGCACGACGTCGAACTGATGGTGGGCGACGTTCGCGACCCGGACGTCGTGCGACGTGCACTCGACGGGGTCGACGGCGTCTATCACCTCGCCGCGTCGGTGGGTGTCGGCCAGAGCATGTACGAGATCGCCGGTTACACCTCCATCAACAACCTCGGCACCGCCGTTCTGCTGGAGGCGCTCGCCGAACGCCCCGTCGAGCGGCTCGTCGTCGCATCGAGCATGAGCATCTACGGCGAGGGCATGTACGAGGACACCCAGGGCCGCCGCTTCCCCGGGTATCGGCGCAGTCGCGCGGCGCTGCAACGGGGCGAGTGGGAACTGCGCGGCCGCGACGGGAGTCCGTGGTCGCCCGTGCCGACCGACGAATCGAAACAACCCGATCTTTCGTCGGTCTACGCGCTGTCCAAGTTCGACCAGGAACGTCTGTGCCTCATGGTCGGCGAGGCCTACGGGATTCCGACGACGGCGCTGCGATTCTTCAATGTCTACGGCCCCCGGCAGGCGCTGTCCAACCCCTACACCGGCGTGCTCGCGATCTTCGCGGCGCGGCTCCTCAACGGCAACGCGCCGAGCATCTTCGAAGACGGCCGGCAACGGCGCGACTTCGTCAACGTGCGCGACGTCGCCCGCGCCTGCCGACTGGCCTACGACAATGTTTCGGCGGCCGGCGAGGTGATCAACGTCGGCAGCGGCAACGCGTACACGATCCTGGAAATCGCGCGACGCCTCGCGGATGCGGTGGGACGGCCCGTGGAACCCGAGGTCACGGGCCGGTATCGCGTGGGCGACATTCGCCACTGCGTCGCCGACATCGCGTTCGCGGAGCGCGCGATCGGCTATCGCCCCGCGATCGGGATCGACGAAGGTCTCGCGGAGCTGGTCGAATGGCTGGCGACCGCCAGCGCCGTCGACCGCGTGGTGGAGGCCAGTGCCGAGCTCCATCGCCGGGGACTGACGCTGTGACCGCGCGTATCGCCACCGCCTCCCCGGATGTCGGCGTGCTGGAGTGGTTCCCGATGGGCGACCGGGACCTCGCTCGGGAAACGGTGGACGCGTTGTGCGCGCTCGGCGTGCGCCATCTTCGGTTCGGCGTCTCCTGGGCCGATTTCCTGCGCGACGGCGGACCCGAGTGGTACGACTGGCTGTTCCCCACGCTGTCGCCGCACTTCGATCTCCTGCCGTGCTTCCTCTACACGCCGCCCTCGCTCGGCGAGTCGCCGGCGACCGCGTCGCCACCACGCCGGCTCAAGGACTACGCGGATTTCCTCGACGTGTGCATCACCCGCTACGGCGAGCACTTCGATCATGTCGAGCTGTGGAACGAGGCCAATAACGCGATCGAGTGGGATTACGGTCGCGATCCCGGCTGGACGAAGTTCTGCGAGATGGTCGGTAATGCCGCGTCCTGGGCACGCCGGCGCGGAAAGAAGACCGTGCTTGGGGGCATGTCGCCGATCGATCCGAACTGGCTCGAGGCCATGTTCGAGAACGGGCTGATGCCGTACATCGACGTGGTCGGGGTGCATGGATTCCCGGGAAGCTACGATCGACCCGGCGAATCCTGGGAGCGCCGTATCCGCGAGGTGACGGAGGTGCTCGAGGCGCACGGGCACCCCGGCCGTGTCTGGCTCACGGAAACCGGCTATTCGACATGGCGGCACGACGAATTCGAGCAGGTGAGGGTGGTCGCCGAGGCCGAGCAGCTCCCCGTCGAGCGGATCTATCTGCTGTCGCTGCGGGACCTGGCGTCGTCCCGCGCATCGCAGGCGGGCTTCCACAACGACGAGCGCGATTACCACTTCGGCATGCAACGCGAGCACGGCGAGCCGAAACTGCTCTACCGGCTATGGGCCGCACGTGGGCTGCGCGGCATACGCGAGGCGGCGACCTGGCCCACGCGGGTGCGGCGCGATGGGCCCGTCTCGGCGATCACCGGCGGCGCCGGGTTCATCGGCTGCAACATCGCCGCGCGTCTCGCCGCGGACGGCGGACGTGTCCGCGTGGTGGACAGTCTCGCCCGGCCGGGCGCGGAGGAAAACCTCGCCTGGCTGCGCGAACGCCATGGCGATCTCATCGAGTTCGTTCCCTGCGACACGCGCGACCGGCACCGGCTCGCCGACGCGCTGGACGGCGTCGAACGGATCTTCCACCTCGCCGGACAGGTGGCCGTCACGTCGAGCCTGGACGATCCCGTGATGGATTTCGAGGTGAACCTCGGCGGCGCGATCAACGTCCTGGAGGCCGCGCGCGGGCAGTCGCGGGTGCCGCCAGTGATCTTCGCCTCGACGAACAAGGTCTACGGCGGGCTGGAGGACATCGACCTCGCCGTCGTCGATCGGCGTTACCAGCCGGTGGACGACGACTGGCTCGCCCACGGCGTGGGCGAGAACCGACGGCTCGACTTCCATAGTCCGTATGGCTGTTCGAAGGGCGGTGCCGACCAGTACATCGTCGACTACGCCCGTTGCATGGGCGTGCCGTCGGTGGTCTTCCGCATGAGCTGCATCTACGGGCCGCGTCAGTTCGGCACGGAGGATCAGGGCTGGGTCGCGCATTTCCTCATCCGCGCGTTGCGCGGCGAACCGATCACGCTCTATGGCGACGGCATGCAGGTGCGCGACATCCTCTACGTCGACGATGCCGTCGAAGCCTACGTGCTGGCCGCGCGGCACATCGATGCGCTGTCGGGGCGGGCATTCAACCTGGGCGGCGGCCCCGCGAACACCATCAGTCTCCTGCAGCTGATCGACTGGATCGAGCAGCTCACGGGGCGCAAACCCGCGGTCCGATGGTCCGGCTGGCGGCCGGGCGACCAGCGTTACTACGTCTCGGATACCCGCCGGTACCAGCAGGCCACTGGCTGGCGAGCCGGCGTCGGAGCGCGCGATGGCGTCGCGATGCTGCACGCCTGGCTGCGACGCCATCGCGGTGTCGACGAGCCGCCGCAACGCATGGAGGTCGCACGGTCGTGTCTGTCCGCCGCGTCATGATGAGCGCCGACGCGGTGGGCGGTGTCTGGACCTTCGCCCTGCAGCTGGCCGAGGGCCTGCGGCGCCACGGCATCGAGGTGCTGATCGCCGTGCTCGGCCCGCGCCCGGACAGTGGCCGTCTGCGCGCCGCGGGGCGCGTTCCCGGGCTGACGCTCGCGCACGGCGATTTTCCGCTCGAATGGATGGCCGAGGCGAACGATGCGAACCAGGAGGCGGCGGGGCGTTGGCTGCTTGGCCTGGCACATGAGTTCGCGCCCGACATCGTGCACCTCAACCACTTCTGCCACGGGCACCTTCCGTGGCCGGCGCCGTGCGTCGTCGTCGCGCACTCGTGCGTGGCGACGTGGTACGAGCATGTCCGCGGCACGGCGCCGGGGCCCGAATGGGACGGCTATCGCCGGCGTGTCGCCCGCGGTCTCGCGGGTGCGGCGCTCGTGACCGCGCCGACGCGCAGCATGCTCGACGACCTGCGGCGGCTGTATGGTCATGTCGGTCGCGTCGCGGTCGTGCACAACGGGCGCGATCCAGAAGCGTTCCGCGGTACGCGGAAGCAACCATACGTCCTCTGCGCGGCCCGCGCCTGGGACGAGGCGAAGAACGTGGCGGCGCTCGACGCCGCGGCACCGGCGTCGCGCTGGCCGATCCGCGTCGCGGGCGATGTGCGTCATCCGGAGGGCGGCAGCGCACGGTTCGACCACGTCCAACTGCTCGGCGCCCTGGGCGAGGGCGGCATGGCGAGTCAGTTCGCGCACGCCGCGATCTACGTGCTTCCCGCGCGCTACGAGCCGTTCGGCCTGTCGGTGCTGGAGGCGGCGTTCGCGGGCTGCGCGCTTGTCCTCGGGGACATCCCGTCGCTGCGCGAGCTCTGGGAAGACACCGCCTGTTACGTGCCCAGCGACGATCCGGCCGCTATCGCGCGCACGCTGAACGCGCTGGTCGACGACCGCCCGAAGCTGCACGCGCACGGCATGCGGGCGCGTCGCCATGCGCGGCGGTACACGGCGGATCGCATGGTCGCGCGCTGGCGCGACACCTACCGTGACATGGCGAGGGAAGGGGGGCGACCATGCGTGTCGTGATGTTCTATCACTCGCTCGTCTCGGACTGGAACCATGGCAACGCGCATTTCCTCCGCGGCGTGGCCAGTGAACTGCTGGCGCGTGGCGTCGAGGTCGCGGTCTACGAGCCACACGACGCCTGGAGCATGGCGTCGCTGCTGGCCGAGCAAGGAAGCGGGCCGATCGAGGCGTTCCATCGAGCCTACCCGTCGCTGCGCAGCGAACGCTACGATCCCGCCACGCTCGACCTCGACGCAGCGCTCGACGGCGCGGATCTCGTGCTCGTGCACGAGTGGAACAGCCACTCGCTGGTGGCGCGGATCGGCCTGCACCGTCGCGATCACGACTACCGCCTGCTGTTCCACGACACGCATCATCGCGCGGTCAGCGATGAGGACGCGATGGCGGCGTACGACCTTCGGTACTACGACGGCGTGCTCGCGTTCGGCGACGTGATCCGCCACATGTACGAGGCGCGCGGGTGGGCGGCGCAGGCATGGACGTGGCACGAAGCCGCGGACACGCGCGTCTTCCATCCGATCGACGGTATCGAACGCGCGCACGACCTCGTCTGGATAGGCAACTGGGGCGACGACGAACGCACCGCCGAGCTCCACGAGTTCCTCGTCGACCCCGCCCGCGACCTCGCGCTCGAAGGCACGGTGCACGGCGTCCGTTACCCCGCCGACGCGTTGGCGGCGCTCGGCGAAACCGGGCTGCGCTTCGCGGGTTGGCTGCCGAACTTCGCGGTGCCGCGCGTCTTCGCCGCGCATCGCTTCACGGTGCATGTTCCGCGCGGCCCTTATGTCCGTTCGCTGCCGGGCATTCCGACGATCCGGCCCTTCGAGGCCCTGGCGTGCGGTATCCCGCTGATCAGCGCGCCATGGGACGACGTCGAAGGCCTGTTCCGGCCGGGCATCGATTTCCTCGTGGCCGCCAACGGCGCCGGGATGCGGCGCCACATGCGGGACCTTCTTCACGATCCGGGCATGGCGGCGGAGCTTGCAGTCCGGGGCCGCGAGCGCCTGTTGTCCCGGCACACGTGTTCCCACCGCGTCGACGAACTGCTGCGCATCCATGCGTCGCTCGCCCCCGCCGCTCCCAGGAGTATCCACGCATGAAATTCGCGTTCTTCGGTTCGAGCCTCGTGTCCGCCTACTGGAACGGCGCGGCCACGTATTACCGGGGTCTGATCCGCAACCTGCATCTCCTCGGCCACGAGATCACGTTCTACGAGCCCGACGCGTACGGCCGACAGGAACACCGTGACATGGACGATCCCGAGTGGGCGCGCGTCGTGGTCTACCCGCCCACGACGGACGCGGCGCACGCCATGCTCGATGACGCCGCCACCGCCGACGTGATCGTCAAGACCAGCGGCGTCGGCGTGCTCGACCGCACGCTGGAAGAGGGTGTCCTGACGCTGCGGCGTCCCGGGCGAACGGTGGTGTTCTGGGACGTGGACGCTCCCGCGACGCTCGATGCGGTCGAGAGCGATCCGCGCCACCCGTTTCGTCGTCTCGTCGGGCGTTTCGATCTCATCTGCACGTACGGCGGAGGGCAACCGGTGGTCGACGCCTATACGGCGCTGGGCGCGCGGCATTGCGAACCGGTGTACAACGCGCTGGATCCGCAGACGCATCACCCGGTGCCGCACCGGGTCGATTACGCCGCCGATCTCGGCTTCCTCGGCAACCGTCTGCCGGATCGCGAGTCGCGCGTCGAACGCTTCTTCCTCGCGGCCGCCGAGGCTCGTCCGGCGCTGCGTTTCATCCTTGGCGGCAGCGGCTGGGAGGATCGGCGGCTGCCGTCGAACGTCGATTTCATCGGCCACGTGTACACCCGCGACCACAACGCCTTCAACGTATCGCCGCGCGCGGTGCTCAACATCAGCCGCGATTCGATGGCCCGCTACGGGTTCTCCCCGGCGACGCGGGTGTTCGAGGCGGCGGGCGCCAGCGCGTGCCTGATCACCGACGCCTGGGAGGGCATCGAGACGTTCCTCGAGCCCGGTAGCGAGGTGCTGGTCGCGCGAGGCGGCGAC
The DNA here is from genome assembly GCF_031456385.1 of Luteibacter sp. 3190. NCBI lineage: Bacteria > Pseudomonadati > Pseudomonadota > Gammaproteobacteria > Lysobacterales > Rhodanobacteraceae > Luteibacter > Luteibacter sp. 3190. The sequence continues at coordinate 994,685 of NZ_JAVDUO010000001.1, forward strand.
GAGGTCGCCGAACACCTCGACGCGCTGACGCCGGAGCGCGCGCGGCGCATCGGCGAAGCGGCGCGGCGTCGCGTGCTGGCCGAACACACTTACGCGCATCGCGCCCGTCAGCTCGAGGCACTGTTGCAGGGCCGGGACTTCACGCGCCGGGCCGTGGCGTGAGCGCGGCGGGCATGGACATCGTCTTCCTCGGGCTGTCGATCACGTCCTCGTGGGGCAACGGTCACGCGACGACCTATCGCGGACTGCTGCGCGAACTCGCCCGGGACGGCCATCGGGTGACCTTCCTGGAGCGCGACGTGCCCTGGTACGCCATGCACCGGGATCTCCCCGAGCCTCCCTACGGAAGCACCCACCTGTACGCGTCGCTCGACGACCTGCGGGTGCGCTTCGCCGGTCTCGTGGCACGCGCGGACGCGGTCATCGTCGGCTCCTACGTGCCCGACGGTCAGCAGGTGGGCGACTGGGTGCTGCAGACGGCGACCGGGGTCACCGCGTTCTACGACATCGACACCCCCGTGACGCTGGCGAAGCTGGAGCAGGGCGATCACGCCTACCTCGCGCCACGCCAGATCCCGGGCTACCACGCCTATCTTTCGTTCACCGGCGGCGCGACGCTCGACCGCCTGCGGACCCGATACGGCGCCCGTTACGCCTACGCGTTCCATTGCGCGTTCGATCCCGAGGCCTATTTTCCGGAGCCCGCGCCATGCCGCTGGGACCTCGGCTACCTCGGCACGTACAGCGACGACCGCCAGCCGCGCGTGGACTCGCTGCTGATCGGGCCGGCGCGCGCATGGGCGGAAGGCCGGTTCACCGTGGCGGGACCCATGTACCCGGCGTCGATCGCCTGGCCGGGCAACGTGGAGCGCACCGAACACGTGCCACCCGCGGAGCACCGGGCCTTCTACAACGCGCAGCGCTTTACGCTCAACGTGACGCGCGACGACATGATCCAGGCGGGATGGTCGCCAAGCGTGCGTCTGTTCGAAGCCGCGGCGTGCGGCACGCCTATCGTTTCCGACCGATGGCCCGGCATCGACGAACTGTTCGTGCCCGATGCGGAGATCCTGCTCGTCGACGACACGGACGCCGTGCTCGACATCCTGCGGCACATGAGCGACGCCGAACGCCGCGCGGTAGGCGAGGGCGCTCGCGAGCGCGTGCTCGCGTCGCATACCGCCGCCCACCGCGCGAAGGTGCTCCCCGAGATGCTGGCGGAGGCCGGCGAAGGTATCGCGTATCGGTCGCGCGTGGCGGAAGCTTCGCTGTGAGCACGTCGCGCACGTTGCAGTCCCATCCACCGTCCGCGGACGAACGCGACCGGGACATCCATGCGCTCGGTCCGTGGTTCCACAATCTCCACCTGCCGGACGGACGCCAGACGGCGCCCGACCATCCGCTCGGCGATTACCCGTCGTACAAGTGGCAGGCGTTGTCGGCACGCCTGCCGGAGAACCTCGCGGGACGCACCGTCCTGGACATCGGTTGCAACGCCGGTTTCTTCGCCATCGAACTGGCGCGGCGCGGTGCCCGCGTCACGGCGATCGACCACGATCCCCATTACCTCCGTCAGGCGACGTGGGCGGCGCGTCAGTTCGGGCTGAGCGACCGGCTCCGGGTGCGGGAGTGCGACGTCTACGGTCTCGCCGGCGGCAACGAGCGATACGACATCGTTCTTTTCCTGGGCGTGCTGTACCACCTCCGCTACCCCTTGCTCGGTCTCGATCTCGCCGCGTCGCGATGCGCTGGCACGCTCTGCGTGCAGAGCCTGGCGACTGGAAGCGCCGCGCCCGGCGACATCGACACGTCCGATCCGGGTTATCTCGGGCGCGACCGCCTGCGCGAAGACGCGTGGCCGAAGCTGGCCTTCATCGAGGGCGAGCTGGCCGGGGATCCGACCAACTGGTGGGTGCCGAATCCACAGGGCCTGCGCGCGATGCTGCGCTCGACCGGTTTCACGGTGTCCGCGATGGCGGGCGACATCCATATCTGCGACCGCACACACGAAGCCGACGGTGCACAGCGCCGTCTGGATGGCGTGCTCGACCGCCTTCGCTCCACCACGACAACATCCCGGGAGAACGACCATGTCCGATAACGGTTACCGCTGTGGGCATGCCTCGTGCGCATGCACGGTGGCGCAAGACGGCAGCAACTACTGCAGCGACCATTGCGAGGCCGCCGCCGAATCCGGCGATACCGGGCGTTGCAACTGTGGCCACGAAGCGTGCGAGCATCGTCAGGAGCGGGCCGACGCGTCGAGCGATCCGGGTTACGCGGGGCCGACCTGACCGGTGGGCGGGAGCGGTCCTCGCCGCTCCCGCCGTACCGTCAGGGCTCGAAGCGGGTTATCGCGACGCCTCTTGCTGCAACGTGCCGAGGTCCGCGCCCGTCACCGGATCGCGCGACGGATCCGACGCGCCGCGCAGGGCGAACGCCTCGACCGCGGCCTGCTCGTCCGCGGACAGACCGACATCCGCGTGCCCGTCGCCGCCGTCCACCGGGATGTTCTCCTCGCTGGGCACGAGTACCTCGGTGAAACCCTTTCCCTCGCGCCACGGTCCCGTGCGATCGCCCTCGCCGCGCGAGGTGTCCACGTAGAGGTCGGTGAAGCGCGGATCGCCCGGCAGCTTGCCCGGCGGGAAGCTCTTGTCCATCGAGTACAGCGCCTTCTCGAACGACTTCTGGTGGGCGACCTCGCGGGTCATGAGGAACGTCAGCGCATCGCGGACGCCGGGGTCCTCGGTGACGTTGATCAGCCGTTCGTACACGATCTTCGCGCGGGCCTCGGCGGCGATGTTGGAGCGCAGGTCGGCCGTCGGCTCGCCGATGGTGTCGACGTAGCCGGCATGCCAGGGCACGCCGGCCGAGTTGATCAGCGCGGGACCGCCACCGTAAAGCACCTGGGTCACGTGGCTGTCGTTGCCCGCGCCCTGGAGCGCCCGGTACATCTCGGCCTGCTGGTCGATCGTCTCCGCGAGGCGGCCCTTTGCGCCGCGGTTGAGCATGGCGATGATCGAGCCGATGACTTCCAGATGGCTGAGCTCCTCGGTGGCGATGTCGAGCAGCATGTCCTTGCGGCCCGGATCCTCCTCGGCGAGCGCCTGCGTGAAGTAACGCATCGCGGCGGCGAGTTCCCCCTGCGGACCACCGAACTGCTCGAGCATGAGGTTGGCGAGACCCGGATTGGATTCGCCCACGCGCACGGTGTACTGGAGTCGCTTGTTGTGGTTGAACATGCTTGCATCGCTCCTGGCTGGCGGAGTGGCCATCTTTCGATGCCGCAGGTCGAAGCGTCGGGCAGCCACGGTGAGGGCGAAAACACGCTGGTGAACAGGAAAGCCATTTCGTCGCCACCTCGTCACGCGGCGACGCTGCGCCGTGCACGCGCGCGCCATCACGATCAGGTCTTCCACCACGACCAGAGAGCATCCACCCATGGCAGAACTCCGCGAGAACCTCCTCGACTGGCTTCGCGACGCGCACGCGATGGAGCAGCAGGCCGAGCAGATGCTCAGGGCGCAAGCCGCGCGCATCGAGCATTACCCGATCGTAAAGCAGCGCATCGAGGAGCACCTGCAGGAAACACTGGGTCAGCAGGAACTGCTCAAGGGGTGCATCGAGCGCCTCGGTGGTTCGACCTCGGCGATGAAGGACATGATGGGCAAGATGATGGCCTTCGGTCAGGCCGCCGGCGGCATGGTCAACTCGGACGAGATCGTCAAGGGCGCGATCTCCAGTTACGTCTTCGAGAATCTCGAGATCGCGACGTACACGGCGTTGATCGCCGCCGCGAAGACCGTGGGCGACGCCGAGACGCAACGTGTCTGCGAGCAGATCCTGCCCCAGGAGCAGGCGATGGCCGCGTGGGTGCTGGAACACCTGCCTCAGCTCACCGAGGAGTTCCTCGTTCGCGACGCGACGCCCAATGTCGAGGCCAAACGCTGACGAGGCATGGGGGCCGGCGCCGGAGCGCCGGCTCCTCACTCAGTCGACCAGCGAATGGGCTCCCGTCGCGAGCGCTTCGTCGACCGCCAGGAGCAACTCCCCGCGAGTGAAAGGCTTCAGGATGCGGATGGCGTCCGAAGGTGCGCCCGTCATGTCCGCCTGCGCATCCGAGATCATCAGGACGGTGGGCAGGGAGCCGAGCAGATCGCGGCAATCGGAAAGATAGGACCCGACGAAATCGTCGGCGTGCGCGGGGACGCATGCAAGCAGCAGCTGCGGGCAGCGCCCCTCGCTCAGGCTGGCGGCGCCGATGTGCGTGGCGGCGGCCACGACGTCGAAGCCGATCTCGATCAGCGTTTCCAGCAGGACATCCGCGAGATCCGTCCGTGGTTCGATGATCACGGCCAGGGGCCGGACCCACGGAAAAGCGAGGCCTGAAGAAGGCCCCTGGTCTGACTCGTTCAATTCGAGCTCCTGGCGGAAGTGGAGGCCGGGCGTCGTGCCGGCGCCGATCGGGCGGAACGCAGGATGCCCGGGCGCATCGCTAGGCCGCGCCAAGAGATGCCTCTCACACCGTCAACATGCTGAATGCGTCGTTCAGCCCGAAGGCGGCGACTCCTTGTCTCCGCGGACGCGCTCCGGCGAAGACACATCCTCGTACATCTTCTCGTTCATCCGCGCCTGCATGTGTTCGGACATGAACCGGCGGGAGAAGACCATGGCCTTGTTGACCGCGCCGGGCACGACGACGCGCTCGCCGCTCATCACGGCGTCATACCCGGCGCTGGCGACGTCCTCAGGGTCCATCAGGTTGCCCTTCTGGAAGGCGAAGCTGCATTCGATGTCGCCCTTGGGGAAGAAGTCGGTGTCGGTCGGGCCGGGGCACAGTGCCGTGACGGTGACGCCGCTGCCTTCGAGTTCGGTCGCGATCGCTTCGCTCCACGAGAGCACGAACGCCTTGCTCGCGTGATAGACGGACATTGTCGGGCCCGGCTCGAACCCGGCGATCGACGCCGTATTCAGGATGCGACCGTGGCCGCGCCGCAGCATCGCTGGCAACAGCAGCGACGTCAGCCGCAGTACGGCTTCCACGTTCAGCCGCACGATCGACAGATGCGTCGCGATCGGCACCTCGGCATAGGCTCCCTTGAAACCGTGGCCCGCGTTGTTGACGAGGATGTCCACGTCCCAGGCCGCGTCCCCCAACGCGGATTCCAGCGCCGTGAAACTGTCCCGGTGCTCCAGGTCGACCGCGATGCGCAACGTACGTACGCCATGTCGTCGTTCGATGTCCGCGGCCACCTTGTCGAGTTCGGCGCCGTCGGGTGCCACCAGGCACACGGGGTGACCGTGCGACGCGAACCGGTGCGCAAGGTGGAGTCCGATGCCGCTGCTGGCGCCGGTGACGAGGACGCGTTCGGCCGTATTCGCTGTCATGGCGGCTCCTTGTTGGAATTCCCGTGAGACGGTGCGCGCGATGCTCTCAATCCCTCGTACGGCCGCCATGAAGAGGAGATATACCTCTGTGAACGACGTCGGTTCGGTGTTGTGCAGTACGTGGCATCGTTCTTATGCACGCCAGCAACACGGTGAGGCCGAGGATGGGTGCCTCCTCTGACGCGGAGACGACCATGCTCGCGATGACCTACCGGCGGCCCTACAGGGCCAGCGCACGACAGGTACCCGACCCGGTGATCGAACACCCGTTCGATGCCATCGTGCGCGTCCTGCGAAGCTGCATCTGCGGCTCCGATCTCCACCTCTACCACGGTCTGGTGCCGGACACCCGCGTGGGATCCATCTTCGGGCACGAGTTCGTGGGGGAGGTCGTGGAGACCGGTACCGGCGTGCAGAACCTCAAGGTGGGCGACCGGGTGCTCGTTCCCTTCAACATCTTCTGCGGCACCTGCTACTTCTGCCAGCGCGAGCTGTACAGCAATTGCCATAACGTGAACCCGTCCGCCACCGCGGTCGGCGGCATCTACGGCTACTCGCACACCACGGGCGGGTATGCCGGCGGGCAGGCGCAGTACGTCCGCGTGCCCTTCGCCGACATCGGGCCGACGCGCATTCCCGACGACATGCACATCGAAGATGCCGTGCTCCTCACCGACGTCGTGCCCACGGGGTACCAGGCCGCCGAGATGGGCGGCATCAAGGAGAACGACACCGTGGTGATCTTCGGCGCCGGGCCGATCGGCATCATCGCCGCGCGCAGCGCCTGGCTGATGGGTGCCGGGCGCGTGATCGTCGTGGACCACGTCGACTACCGGCTCGACTTCGTCCGGCGCTACGCCCACTGCGAGATCGTCGATTTTCGCGAAGTGGGCGACATGGCCATCCACATCAAGAAGATGACGGACGGACTGGGTGCCGACGTCTGCATCGACGCCGTGGGCTGCGAGGCGACGGGTAGCGTCGTGCAGCACCTGACCGGCGTCACCCTGAAGCTGCAGGCCGGCGCGGCGACCGTGCTGCACTGGGCCATCGATTCGGTGCGCAAGGGTGGCAACGTGTCGATCGTCGGCGTCTACGGCCCAACCTTCAACGCGGTGCCGATCGGCAACGCCCTGAACAAGGGGCTGACCCTGCGCATGAACCAGGCATGCGTGAAGCGGCACCTGCCTCGTCTGATCGAGCACGTCCAGGCGGGGCGACTCACGCCCCGCGACATCATCACCCACCGGGTTCCGCTGGAGGAGGTGGGCGACGCGTACGAGATGTTTTCCGGCAAACGCGACGGATGCATCAAGACCGTTTTCATTCCCCCCGGCGTGGCCTGAGGAGCGCAGCGCATGAACACACCCCGCAACGACATCCCCGGATGGGGCGCCGACCTCGATCCCGCGAATCGTCCCGCCGTTCCGAAGGAACGCCGTCCCCCGCGCCTCGAGGGGGTGCACTGGGACGATCCGCCCATGCAGCAGTCGAAGGTGGAGGTGCTTCGCTCGACGGAGCACTTCCGCATGCCGCCCGTGTTCGGGACCACGCTGCCGCCACGCGGCGTCAGCGGCTGGATCCGCCGCCGTGCGTTCCGCCATAGCGAGAACGATCTGCGCCACTGGCTGATGCTCCTCTTCGCCGATCGCGTCGACGTCGTCGAGGGTGTCGTCTCCGACGGTCGCCGCGATCCGAAGGTACGCTCCGCCGTCACCATCGTCGGCGCGACGCTCATCGCCGCCTGGCTTCTGCGCCGGTAAAGATTGCAGTGACGCATGAAAAAGCTGCAGCGGGCCGCGCATGGCCGGGCGTATGCGCGGCCCCGTAGCGGGATTCTTCCGCTGGCATGGTGCTTGTATGGCTTCCGCCTATGGAAATGAATCAGCAGACACCGATCATGCTTTACCTCCCCTTGGCCCAGCGGCAAAGCGCCTTTCCCTGGGAGGTATTCCACGACACGCACCGGATGGGAACCTTCGCGACGCAGGACGAATGTTTCAGGCACGCGCTGCGCCTCGCCGAAAGCCTGGGGCGGCGTAGCGGTCGGCCGGTACGGCTGAAGATCGAAGACGAGCAGGGTGGATGGGAATCGGTCGAGGCATTTCGACCAACGGTACCTTCCCGATCTTCAGCGATGTGACGTTTCTTCACATCGCCACGCGAAACACGCCACGCGGCGCGACCTACGATGACGGCTCCCCACCAACACGGAGCCGTGCATGGCCATCAAGACGATCGAAGACCTCTTCATTCACGAACTGTCGGATATCTACAGCGCGGAGAAGCAGCTGACCAAGGCACTTCCCCGCCTGGCGCGCGCCGCGGAGGCCCCCGAACTCAAGCAGGCCTTCGAGACGCATCTGGAGGAAACCCAGGGGCAGGTCGAGCGCATCGACCAGATCGTCGACGCGCTGGGCATCCGGCTCAAGCGCGTCAAATGCGCCGCGATGGAAGGCCTGGTGGAGGAAAGCAAGGAAGTGATCGACGGCATCGAAGCAGGTCCGCTTCGCGACGCCGCGCTAATTGGCGGCGCCCAGAAAGTCGAACACTACGAGATCGCGTCGTACGGCACGATTTCCGCCATCGCCAAACAGCTCGGCTACAAGGACGCGATCCCATTGCTGCAGGCGACGCTCAAGGAAGAAAAGGCGACCGACGAGAAGCTCACGCTCCTGGCGGAGCAAGCGGGCAACCAGCGTGCCGCGGAGCAGTCGGCTGCCTGAGGGACTCGTGCCGGCGGCGGTGTGCCGCCGTCCGGCATTCTTCCGGAGGAGGAGACGATGGGACGCATTGCCGAAAAGGTATATACCGACCCGCGTGACGTGGCGCGCCTCGAACGCTTCGTCGAAGAGCTCGCGATCAACGCCCGGGTACGGGTGCACACCACGAGTGGCGTCGTCGAAGGCGTCGTCATGGTGACGCCGACGATCCAGGTGTTTCGCGACGCGGCCGACAACGAAGGCATCAACGGCACGGTGAAGCTGGAGGACGCGCGGCAGCCCGGCTGGAGCGGTCTCGTCTGGCTTGGCGACATCGAGCGGGTGGAGCACCTGGATTCGGTGACGATGGGCGCCACGAGGGCGTGACCTCCCGCAGCCGGGCCTGTGACGCGCCGGTCACGGCGGCGGCGGCAGGCTGTACGCGAGGTGACCCCCATGATCCTGACGATGATGTTCCTGCTCGGTAGCAGTGCAGGTGTTCCGCAGAACCACGAGCCGCCCGCCAGGGTGCAGGACGGTACGCGCCAGTCCGTCAATGGCGGCAAGCCGCAGACGGTGAAGGAGGATGCGCACTCGCGCGCGAAGGAACGCCGGGAGCACTGGAATGACGGCATGAATACGAAGCGAGCGCCGGATCCTCGGGAGCGCGACGAGTACGGCACGCCCAAGGTGACGCCGCCCAAGGGGCAGGGGACGGACAACGCGGGCGGACTGCCTCCCGCGGCGGATACGGCGAAGTCCCGGAAGTAACGCGCGGCGAAGCTTTCCGCCGGCTTACGCCTGTCATGTCATGCTTGGACGTTCATGCGCACCCACCGTGCGTCGGCGTGGCGGCGGGGAGGCCGGACCGACGCGGTCCGGCCTGGGTCGCGCGGGGCGCTTCAGGTCCCGTGGTCGACCGACACGTAGGCGTCGTATTCCGCCTGGTTGATCTTGCCGTCGTGGTCGAGGTCCGCGTCGTCCCAATGGCTCTTCAGGCCCGCCAGGCGCGGGTATTTCTTTTCAAGCGCCGGCGTGATGGCATCCCGGTCCAGCATCTTGGGATCGGCCTTGTCCTTCTTCAGCGTCGCGAATGCCGGGTAATGCGCGTCCCCGTCGGCCATGACGACCTGGGTGAAGAACGCGGAGCCGGCGACGGCGATGGCCAGCAGCATGAACCGGTGTGACTTGGGCAGCATGGTGGTACTCCTTTTCGACGAGGAAAGCCGGCGCCGCCGGCGGGTTGGGCGCTAGCGCCTGACGCATCATGTGGCGGCCCTCGGCCGGAATCTTGTTGAAACGAGGTGTGAAAACGACCCTTGCCCCGACCGCCGGCATCGCGCCATCCTGTTGGAGCGGCCCGGTCCGCTCCAACAACGGGGGGGATGGATGTTCATGGAGATCGGTCAGGCGACGCTCGTCATCGTCGCGGCGTTGCTGCCGGTGGTGAATCCACCGGGTTCGGCGCTCATGTCGCTGGGCGTCGTGCCCCATGCCGATGCCGCGGAGCGCGAGCGGCTCGCGCGCAATGTCGCGCTGAACAGCCTGCTCCTGCTCCTCGGGTCCCTGCTGCTTGGCGCATACGTCCTGTCGTTCTTCGGCATCTCGATTCCCGTGCTGCGCGTGGCGGGCGGCATCGTGATCGCCGCGGCGGGCTGGCGCATGCTCAACGGCCAGGACGACGACGATGACGAAACCGAGGTGCACCACCATCGCGGCGACCCATCGTTCTATCCGCTGACGCTGCCCCTCACGGTCGGACCGGGGTCGATCTCGGTGGCGATCGCGATCGGCACCGGGTCACCTCGCCAGGGCGCCGGATGGATCCACGTGGTCGCCGCCGCGATCGCGCTCGCGGCGCTCACCGTCAGCATCTACCTGTGCATGCGCTACGCCGACCGGCTCAGCCAGAAACTCGGCGCCCAGCGCACCCAGGTGGTACTTCAGCTGCTGGCCTTCGTGATCTTCTGCATCGGCATCCAGCTTTTCTGGGCCGGCCTGTCCGAATTGATCGGCCTCCACGCGGCGACGACGACGTGACGCAGGGGCTCAGAGGCGCGTGAACACGCGGGAATGTCCGCTCAGCCACAAGGCGATGTCCTGCAGCAGGTGCTGCGACGGGAACACGCGTCCATAGCAGACCAGGCCGATGGCGAGCGTGCCGCCGAGGAGCGTGAGCCGCCAGGCGCTCGCGCGATCGCGCGCCGGAACCGCATGGCTTATCCCCGCGATGAACCAGGCCGCGACGACGACGCTCAGCGCCCCACCTAGCCATACCTCGGAAGGGCTGTGCACCTTGAGCGCGAGGCGCGACGCGCCGACCGCCACACCGAGCGCCGCGCCGGCGGCGATCGCCCCGATGCGCGCCGCCGGCGCCATGCCGCGGGTGGCGATCGCCGCGAAGGCGGTCCAGACCAGGATCGCCAGCGCCGTGTGTCCGCTGAATCCCGTGTAGTCGATGCCGGGTGGCGCGACGTGCCACGCCATGAAGAGCAGCTTGGAAAGCGACACGCATCCGCCGCAGGCGACGGCGGCCGCGATCCACCGCCAGCCGTCCCGGCGCCATGGGGCCGCGGCCAGCTGGCACACGGCCATCCATGCGATCACGGGCAGCAGCAAGGCGCTGTCGCCGAAGGCGGTGATGGCGTGCCAGACGCTCATGCCGTGTCACCACCGGGATATCGTGCGGATGTCGTCATGCCCATCGTTTATCATCTGTCGATTACCGAGTATCGCAGCAGCCATGTTCGAACGGATACTGATCGTCTGCATCGGCAACATCTGCCGTAGCCCCGCCGCCGAGTACCTCCTGCGTCATCGCCTCGGCGACGGCCATCGCGCGACGGTGTCCAGCGCCGGCCTCGGCGCCATGACGGGCCATCCGATGGATCCGACGGCGCTCGACCTCCTTCGCGGGGAGGGAATCGATGGCGCGCCCCACCGTGCCCGTCAGGTCGACGTTGCCATGCTTCGCCAGTCCGACCTCATCCTGGCGATGGAGAAGGCACATGTCGCCACGATCCAGCGCATGGCGCCCGAGGTCAGCGGCAAGGTCTTCCTGCTCGACCGCTGGAACGAAGGGCGCGACATTCCCGATCCGTACCGCCAGCAGCGTCCCGCCTTCGAGCATGTGCACGGGCTGATCGAACGCGGCGTGGAGAGCTGGCTCCGTTATCTGTAGGAGCGCGTCCTGCGCGCGACAGCTCCCTGGAGCGAGCGCCACAGGACCCGATGCTCCTCGCGAAAACATGTCGCGCGCAGGGCGCGCTCCTACGAGCCGTCATTCCGCGATCTTGCCGAGGTTCTTGTCGAAGAGATTGGTGTCCAGGTCGTTGGTGAGCGTGTAGAGGGTGTAGCGCTTGTTGAGGCGCGCGCCACCGTCGCGGATCAGGGGCTGCCAGAGCAGGGTCGCGCGGCTGCGCGAGGAGTGGGGAAGCAGGAGGTCGAACGGGACCGATACGTAGATGCCCTTGTCGAAGCTGCCTTCGCCGTAGCCACGGCTGCCCGACTTGTTCGTGATCGTCGCATACGCGCCCATGCGCGTGCCGTTGGAGAACTGGCGGGACACGTCGATGGTCGTGCCCCAGTCGCCCGCCAGATACCGGCCCACGCTGACCGCGAGCGTGACGTGCTGGAAGCCGGTATCGAGGTAGCCGGTGGCCTGCCCGGTGATCGTGTGGTACCGGCGCAGCGAGAAGTCCTGCCGGAACCCGCGCTGCTTCACCCAGTTCAGGTCCGCGCCGATCGCCCAGCGCTCGCCGAAGGGGCGGTACAACACTTCGCCGCCCGCGCCGGCGTACATGCTCTCCAGCATGCCCGCATACGCCAGGCCGTAGAGATCGCTGCCCAGTTTGCGCGTGCCGGTGAGCTGGAAGTTCGGCAGCGTGACGTCGGAGCTGGTCAGGTACTGGCGAAGGTTGGTGCGGACCCGCGGCAGGGCGCTCGGCGCGTCGTAGCGAAACTTGTCGTAGTTGTTGGCCAGGTTCACGGCCAGCACGCCATCGAGCCACAGGTTGCGACTGAAGTTGAACGTTCCCGACGCCGCGGCGTAGACCTGGTAGAGCACGAACGCGTCGGGACCGCCGACGTTCTGCTGGTAACCCAGCGCCACGCCGCCGTTGAACCGCTTCAGGGGCGACAGGTAGAGCGTCTCCTCCTCGCGCGGCGTGACCGGGTTCTGCTCGACGCTGCGCCGGAAGTCCTGGAGGTCGAGGCGATGATCGAGCAGCTCGATGAAGCGCGGGCGGTGCACGCTGGTTTCCAGGGTGGCCAGGCCATCGCGCTCGCTCGACACGGTGAGCCAGCCGATGCTGTCGTCCACGCGGTTGTCGACGATACGTGTCGCGCGGCCCACGCCCTCGGCCGAGTAGAAGAAGCGCCGCTGCTCGCCGTGGATGACGAGTTCCTGCCCGCGGCGGCCGATACGGCTCACGTCGATGCCGGCGTTGCTGCTCAGCGCGCGTGCCATCTCGCCCCAGTCGACGTCCTTCGGCGCGCGCCTCGCCGGCTCCGCCGCCCCTGGCTGTGCGGCATCCACGGGCGTCGAGGTGAACGCCACGGCCTCCGGCTTCGGGTCGTAGACCTTCGGCGGGTCGACGTGCCGTGCGAGATTCGAATGGAGGTTGATGGCGGCCGTGGCGATTTCGCCACGCTCGTAGCCGAGCGTGAGATCGACGTTGCGGTTGATCCGGAACACCGCGCCAAGATTCACGGGCCAGCGCTGCGGCTGGTTGTTGTTCTGCGGCTGGTGCCGGTAGTCGTTGCCGTCGAGTTCGGCCTTCAGGCGCAGCCACTCCCACGGCGAACGGTATTCGATGCCGCCGAAGAAGCCGGGGCGACCGCGGAGGAATTTGTTCGTGCTGAACTTGCCGGTGCCGGTCCCGCCGCTCGGGCGAACGTCGAAGCGGTCGTCGAGGTAGCCGAGCGGATTGCGGATGTCGCCGCGCGCGCCGATGTAGCCCCAGGCGAGGCCGAGGCTGAAATCGAACGGGCCGGCGCGCTTGCTCGCCACCACGTATTCGCTCGAGAACAGGCCGGTACCGCCCACGTCGCGCGCGCCCACGGCGACGGCGGGGATCCATCGCGACTCCTGCCAGAGCCGCACCTTGGCGTCGATCGACTTGTCCTTGTACGTCTGGCTGCCGCTGAGTGAGCGCGGACCGTAGAGCCGGTTGCTCACGTTGGTGTAGCGGAACGAGCCCTCCAGCCACGGGAGCGGCTGCATCGACACGTTGTAGTTCGTGTAAGGCGTCGTGCGACTGAGCACGAAGCTGAACTCGCCTTCTTGCGCCATGCGCGCGGTGGGGGTCTGCAACAGGCCCACGCCGCCGAAGTCGCTCTGCGTGTACGCGTCCTGCGCCCCGACCGCGGCGGCACCGCCTGCCCACAGCACGAGCCCGGCGCGACAGCAGCCGCGCCACCCGCCACGCGGGCGCCATCTCGGGAAACGCCTCAACGCCATCCGTCACCGTCCAGCAGCTGCGTGGCGATGAAATCGGCGACGTCGCGGTTGAAATCGTCCTCCGCCGCACCGGCGATCTTGCGATGGTCGAACGGCACGTAGATCCACGCTCCCGGCGCGAGCGGGCGGGGATCGTCGCGGTTCCACAGCGCGATCTCCTGTTCGAACACGGCACCGTCGGGCTGGATCACGTAGATCGCATCGCGATCGGCTGCCGTCGATACGGGACAATCGGCAAGGTACCGCCGCGCGTCGCGCATCGGTACCTGCGGGACACGGCACGCCTGCGTCACCGCGCCCACGATCCGTACGTCGCCGGGACGGGGAGGGAAGACCAGCGTATCGCCCGCATGCACGGGCCGGTCGTCCGCCGGCGAGACGGCGAGGCGCGCCGGGTCGAGCACGCTACCGGCGCGGCGGTCCGTCACCGGCAGTGCCGAGAGCCAGGACTGGAACGCGGCGCTGCGCAGCGCGAGTTCGTCGTCACCTTCCGCCATGGCCTTGCGGTGGATCGCCCCGAGCTCGAAGAGCACGCCGGCTTTCAGGCGCACCTGGTCCGTATGCAACGCCGGTTGCAGCCATGCCGCGCCCAGCGTGTAGGCGTCGGGCGAGACGCCCGACGCGTCGGTGACGTCGGAGATCCGCGCGGTGGCGGTGTATGCCGCGGTGCCTGGGTACGACACGGCACCGCGCGTCGAGACGTCGATCGTCTGCGCGGACAGTGCCGGTACCATCGCGAGCATCGCGAGCAAGAGGAACCCGGCGATCCTCATGGCGTCGCGACCCGGTAGGGGCGCAGTTGCGTCAGCTCCAGCGGAAGGCCTGGCGCGACGTACTGCCGGCTCTTCCAGATGAACCCATCCGCGGGATCGATCCAGTAGCGGTTGTGCAGGGTCGTCCCCGCGTCGGTCACGGTCAGGGTCTCGTCCACACGGCGCAGCGCGTGCACCGTTCCCAGGATATCGACCTGCTCGATACCGCGTGGCTCGAGGTGGGAGTGCGCGACGAGGCCGTAGCGGTAGCCGGGCGACCAGTCGAGGCGCCGCTGCGCGTCGCGCGGGCTCGCGAGCTTCTGCAGGCCCGCGTGGAAGGGATCGTCGCCGATGAACGTGGAGCTTTCGAGGTCCTGCGACAGGCCAACCGTCTTCACCACGAGGCCGTCGCGCGTGAGCACGATGTCCTTGCCCGAGCCATACCAGCCGAGGCGGCCACCGTCCGTGCTGGCGAGGATCAGCACCGCTCCGCCGTCGGGGCCATCGGCCTGCATCTGGTAGTACGGTGTCGAGGCGACGGACGCGGCGGTGGGGTGCACGGATTCACCATGCACCGCCAGCCGCACGGCCTCGAGGCTGCCGCGAGACACCGAGGAACAGCCCGCGAGTGCGAGCGTGGCCAGCACCAGAGCTCCGGACCAGCGCGCCTGCGCCGTGAGCGTCATCGACACCCGCCGCTCAGCGCTGCAACGAGCGGCCGCGCCCGATGCCGTAGTACGCGATGCCGGCTTCTTCGACGACCGCGGGATCGTACAGGTTTCGCCCATCGAAGATCGCCGGCGTGGCGAGCGTCGCGGCGATGCGCGCGAAGTCGGGGCTGCGGAAGGCCTTCCATTCGGTCACCAGCACCAGGACGTCGGCGCCTTGCAGCGCCTCGTACGCGCCGTCGCAGAGCACGAGGTCGTCGCGCTCGCCGTAGATGCGCGTCGCTTCCGCGCGCGCTTCCGGATCGAAAGCACGCACCTTCGCACCCGCCTGCCAGAGCGCTTCCATCAGTCGCCGGCTGGGCGCCTCGCGCATGTCGTCGGTGTTCGGCTTGAACGCGAGGCCCCACAGCGCGATCGTCTTGCCGGCGATGTCGCCCCCGAAGTGTCGCAACACCTGCTCGAAGAGCCGCGTCTTCTGGTCGCCGTTGACCGCCTCGACCGAGCCGAGCAGGCGCGCGTGATAGCCGCTGCCGCGCGCGATGCGCTCGAGGGCCTGCACGTCCTTGGGGAAGCACGAACCGCCGTAGCCGGCACCAGGGTAGATGAAGTGGTAACCGATGCGCGGATCCGAGCCGATGCCCTGCCGAACGAGCTCCACGTCGGCACCGACGCGTTCGGCGATGTTCGCGATCTCGTTCATGAAGCTGATCTTCGTCGCGAGCATCGCGTTCGCCGCGTACTTGGTGAGCTCCGCCGAGCGTTCGTCCATCACGACCATGCGATCGTGGTTGCGGTTGAAGGGGGCGTAGAGCTTGCGCAGGATCGCCACCGCACGCTCGCTGGACGCACCGACCACGACGCGGTCGGGACGCAGGCAGTCCTCGACGGCGTCGCCTTCCTTCAGGAATTCCGGGTTCGACACCACGTCGAACTCCACGTCCGCGCCGCGCCCGCGGAGCACGCCGCCGATCGCCTCGCGGACACGGTCGGCCGTGCCGACGGGCACCGTCGACTTGTTCACCACCACCGCGTAACGGTCGAGGTGTTCGCCGATGGTGCGCGCCACGCTCAGCACGTACTTCATGTCGGCGCTGCCGTCCTCGTCGGGCGGCGTTCCCACCGCGATGAAGATGACGTCGCCATGCGCGATGGCCGGTGCCGGATCGGTGGTGAAGTCGAGCCGTCCCGACGCGTGGTTGCGCTTGACGATGGGCTCGAGGCCCGGCTCGTAGATGGGGATCACCCCCTTGCGCAGGCCGTCCACCTTGGCCTGGTCCACGTCCACGCATACGACGTGGTTGCCCATTTCCGCGAGGCAGGCACCCGTGACCAATCCCACGTAGCCGGTGCCGAAGATAGTGACCTTCATCTGTGTCGCCTGTCGATTTGGAAGAACGGAAGAGGAGCGCGCGCTTACAGCTGGCGATCGCGATCCAGGTTGTACTGTGCGTTCGCGGCGTTGCTGATCAGCCCGGACAAGGGCAGCAACTGGCTGATGAAGCGGTTCCAGCGCGTGATGCCCGCGGGCCCGACGAAGACGACGTCGCCGGGCTTCACGGCGAACTGCGCCGCCACGGCGAACGCGGACGGCGACGTGTTGTCGAGCTGGTAGATCGTGGCCGGCGCCTTCTCCATGTCCTCCACGCCGCGGATCACATAGACCGACTTGCCGCTGGCACTGGTCTGATTGAGACCGCCGGCGCGGCCGAGCGCCTGGGTCAGGCTGAGGTCGCTGGTTTTGAACGCGATCGCCTGGGGACGCAACACCTCGCCGATCACGTACGCCTCGTGGCGATCGTTGTACGGCAGGTAGATGCTGTCGCCGCCCTTGAGATAGATGTCCTGCGTGCCCTGCGGCGAATGCGAGAGGGCGTCGAGATCGAGGTGATATTCGTGATTGTCGCGGCGCAGTGTCACATCGGACAGGTCCGCGAGCTGCGCGTTGATACCGGCCGTGCCGACCGCCTGCGCGAGCGTCAGCGGCGTCACGGTGATGTCCTGCGGATCGGTCTTCACGAAGGCGCCGCCGAGCGTCACCTTCTGGCTCGCGAAGTTGACCACGCTGATGTCGACCTGCGGCTTCTCGATGTACTTCGTCAGCCGGTCGGTGATGGCCACGCGCAGTTCCTCCACGCTGAGCCCCGCTGCATGGAGCAGGCCGACGTAGGGATAGAACAGCGTGCCGTCGGGGCGCACGAGGCGCCCGTTGGCCGCCGTCTGCTGCTGCGAACCCGCCGGCGAGGTGAGTTCCGGATGCTCCCAGACGGTGATGTAGAGCGAATCGCCGGGACCGATGCGGTATTCATCGGGCCGGTACGACGTGAGCACGGGGTCGACAGTGGGCGTCGACGCGGTGGCACGGTCCATCGCGATCAGCTTAGGGGTGATCGGAACGAGCTGGTAGCGGCTTCCGGTGGCGCTCTCCCTGTCGTTCAGCTCGGCGCGTTTCATGTGCTGGCCGGGTGCGAGGATGCATGCTTGCAACAAAAGACAGCACCCGGCCAGACCGAGGGTCGGCAGGAACTTCATCGTGTACGGGATCCTTCAGTCGAGGCGCCGTGTGGCTCGGGGGCCAGCGACGTACTTAAACCGATCGTGCATTAATGGCTTGGGAACATGCGTGGACATCTAGACGTCCAGACGCCGATATACGATGTCTTCAGTGGGTTCCGCCCGTCCCGCCGGTGCCGCCGGTCCCACCCGTTCCTCCCGTGCCTCCGGTACCGCCGGTGCCGTCGTTACCGGTGCCATTGGTGTCGTTGGCCGTGGCGCCGGCCGCCGCCGCGACGGCCGCCGTGCCTGGTGCGACGCGGGCCGGCGTGAGCGCGCCCTGCGCGGCCTGACGTGCCTGCCGCGGCGTCGCGACGCGCGGAGCGTTCGTGTTTTCAGGGGTTTCCGGTGCGGCGGCGTTCTGTCCCGCGGCACGTTGTGACTGGGCGATCGCGGGAACGGCGACGGCAAGAATGGCGCATGCGATGAGTAGACGTCTCACGGGCGTGTTCTCCTGTGGAGTGGGGCGAAGCGCGATGACGGTGCGCGAAGGTGAATGCGTCGCGACGTGCGTGTCGCATGGGACATTCACCGTCATACATAGCGCGACGGTCAAGGCAAACAGCTGAACGTGAGAACCAGAAGACTCTTTTTGTGACACGACTCGCAAAAAGCCGGAGCGTGGATTGCCCCGTTTTTCCCCGCGATGCAGCATGGATCGTCGCTGTGGAATCTTGCGATCGTAAAAGCCTGTGTCCGTCGCTCTCGCGGACGCGGTCGGAAGCGTGTTGGACCGAAGTACGTCCGATGGATGGGACCGAAACGGCTCCACAGGGGGCACGTACCTAGGCCTGCCGGTTTCGCCGGCACATCTCGCTCACGCGGAAGGTACCTGTCATGCAGTTGTCCAGATTCAATGCTTTATTGGACCTCGAGCTCCGTGCCAGCGATCCGCTGGGGATGATCGCGGCCGCTTATCTCGCCTATCTGATCCGCTTCGACACGCTGCGGATGAGCAGCCTTTACGCGGTGGCGCTGGTGATCCTGGTGCTGGCGTCGCTTACGGCATCCGTCGCCTTCCGCGCCTACGAAAAGCCGTTAGGTGAGCATTCATTTAGCCAGTATTTGCGCATCGCAGCATCGTGGTCGGTCGGTTTCGCGACACTGATCGCACTGGGTTATCTGCTCAAGGTCAGCGACCTCTTCTCGCGTGGATGGGTATCGCTCACGTTCTTCCTTGGCCTCGCCTTCATGGCGGTGGTGCGCCAGGCGGCCGTGCTCACGCTGTGGTATCTGCGCCGTCGCGGCATCGGCATGCATCGCTGCCTGCTGATCGGTGCGACCGACTCGGGCATCCATCTCGCTCGCCAGGCCGCGGCCAACCCCGGGCATGGCATGCGCATCACCGCATACGTCCGCACGGCGTGCGACACCGGCGTACCCCATGGCGTCCCGCTTGCGGGTTCGCTGCAGAACCTCGACGAGATCCTGGACCGCGGGGAATGGGACCAGGTGCTGGTCGCCTTGCCCGTCAGCGCGCATCGTGCGATCAGCTACGTACTCGACCGCATGGACGAGCGCGTGACGGCGGTGAAGTTCGTGCCCGACATGCTGGGTCGCCAGCTCATCAACCATCGCATGGAAGATTGCGGCGGCGTCCCCGTCGTGACGCTGCGCGAGAGTCCTCTCCATGGGCATGCCTGGATACTCAAGGCCATCGAGGACCGCGTGATCGCGGGCATCATCCTGCTGATGATCAGCCCGGTCATGGTCGCGCTCGCCATTGGCGTGAAGCTGTCCAGCCCGGGGCCGATCCTCTACCGTCAGCGGCGCGTCGGCCTCGACGGCAAAGAGTTCGAGATGCTGAAATTCCGTTCGATGCCCGTGGATGTGGAGAAGGGCGGCGCGGTGCAGTGGGGCAACGCCACGAACAAGACCAATACGCGCTTTGGGAAGTTCATCCGCGGGACGAGCCTCGATGAGCTTCCGCAGTTCCTGAACGTCCTGCGCGGCGACATGTCGATCGTCGGCCCGCGTCCCGAGCGTCCGATGTTCGTCGAGAAGTTCAAGGGCGAGATCGCCGGTTACATGCACAAGCACCTGGTCAAGGCGGGCATCACCGGGTGGGCGCAGATCAACGGCTGGCGTGGCGACACCGATCTCGTCAAGCGGATCGAGTACGACCTGTACTACATCAACAACTGGTCGCTCGCGTTCGACCTGCGGATCATCTTCCTGACCATCTTCAAGGGTTTCGTGCATACCGAGGCGCCCGCTGCCGCACCGCTCAAGCCGGTGGCGCAGGCGGCCTCGGGTGCGGCCAGCGCGAGCGAGGAGTCCGCCTGACAGACGAAAAAAAGGACCGCCTGGCAGGGCGGCGATCCCACTTTCCCGTGTTACGAGGTATCGATTGAAGTTTCTCATCTGTGGCGGTGCGGGCTATGTGGGTTCGCACATGGTGCGATACCTGATTCAGGCTGGACACGAAGTCGTCGTCTTCGACGATCTGTCGACGGGACACCGGGAAGCGGTGCCCGACGACGTGCCGTTCGTCCACGGCGACATCGGCGATGCGGTCACGCTCTGGCGCCTCTTCGCGACGCATCGCTTCGACGCCGTGATGCACTTCTGCGCCCGATCGCTGGTCGGCGAGTCGGTGGTGGACCCCTACCAGTACTACCGGAACAACGTCGGCAACACGCTCGTTCTGCTCGCCGCGATGCGTGAGGTGAAGATCGACAAGCTGGTGTTCTCGTCCACGGCGGCGGTGTTCGGCCACCCGAGGTCCGACGCGATCGACGAGACGCATCCGACCGATCCGATCAATCCGTACGGCCAGAGCAAGCTCATGATCGAGCGCGTGCTCGCGGACGCGTACAAGGCCTATGGGCTCAGTTCGGTGGCGCTGCGCTACTTCAACGCCGCCGGCGCCGACCCGTCGGCGACGATCGGCGAAGCGCACAACCCCGAGACGCACCTGATTCCGAACCTGCTGAAGGCGGTTCTCGGACACGGACCGGGGCTGAAGGTCTTCGGCGACGATTACGACACGCGCGACGGCACCTGCGTCCGCGACTACGTGCACGTGAACGACCTCGCCTCGGCGCATCTGCTGGCCGTGGAGTACCTCGACGAGAATCCCGGCGCGTACACCTTCAACCTGGGCAACGGCGAAGGGTTCAGCGTTCGCGAGGTGATCGCCGCCGCCGCGCGCGTCACGTCGCGGCCGGTGCCGCACGAGTTCGCCGAGCGGCGGCCGGGCGACCCGGCCACGCTCGTCGCCTCCAGCGCCCGGGCTCGCGAGACGCTCGGCTGGAAACCGCACGTCGCGTTGCTCGACGACATCCTCGCCAGTGCCTGGCACTGGCACCTGCAGCCGCGTTATTGACCGTGCAGGCCGCGCCGAAGGTCCAGCTCGACTACATCGACGCCCTGCGCGGCGTCGCGATCATCGGCGTGCTGGTGAGCCACGCGCAGCGCAACGTCGAGATCTACCAGGCGATGGGCCGTGACGCGGCGCTGTCGCCGTGGCTCAGCCGTTACGCGGAGCAGGGCGCGCGTGGTGTGCAGTTGTTCTTCGTGATCAGCGCGTTGACGCTGTTCCTCTCCGCGCGCAAGCGTTCGGGGGAGTCCGAGCCCTGGCTCAATTTCTACATCCGGCGTGTGTTCCGCATCGCGCCCATGTTCTACCTCGCGTTCGCCGCGTATTGCCTGGCGCCGGTGATCCTCAAGGGGCACGCGCTCCCCGGGATCGGTACCGTGCTGGGGACGCTGACGTTCACCAATGGGTGGAATCCCGCCTGGCTCCTGGGCGCCAACGATGTCGTCCCGGGAGGCTGGTCGATCGGCGTGGAGATGTCGTTCTACATCGTCTTCCCGCTGGTGTTCCTTGCCCTGCGTTCGTTCCGGGCGGCGTGGATGGCGTTGCTGATCGTTCTCGCGATCGACCTCGTGGCGTGGGAGCCCTTGCTCGCGCATCCGCCCATCGACGACGCGGACCTGTGGGCCCGCTATGCGTTCGTATGGTTGCCGAACCAGCTGCCGATCTTCCTGTTCGGCATCTGCGCGTACTTCGTGCTCTTCGACCGGGCGGGGAGGTTGACCGCGTTCTTCCACGGCGGAAGCCGCGCGGCCAACGCGGCGTGGTTCGCGGTCGCCGCGGCGGTGCTGCTCGTCGTCCCGCAGTGGACGGACGATCCGCGCGCGGTGTTCGCCTATGGAGCGGCCTTCGCGCTGATCACGCTCTGTCTGCACCGTTCGCCGTACCGCTGGCTGGTGAATGCCCCGCTGCGCCACATCGGCAAGATCAGCTTCAGCGGGTACCTCGTCCACTTCTTCATGCTGCAGGTGGCGCGCAAGCTGCTGGCGGCGGTGCATGCCGGCGACAGGCTCTCGCCGGATGCCTACTTCTTCGCGACGGTCGTCATCGCGCTGGCGGGGACGGTGGTTCTCGCGACGCTGACCTACCGTTTCGTCGAGGTGCCGGGGCAGGCGATGGGCAAACGGATCATCCAGTCGCTTAAGGCAAGGACGGTCGCCGCGACGACGTGAGTCGGAACGGGGACCCACGTCCCCGGTCCCCGAGGGTGCCTCACGTTCAGACGAGTTTCGCGATCACGTCCGCGGCGTTCGCGACGGGCTTGCCGTCGGCGAAGCAGGCTTTCACCAGCGCGTTGACCTGGGCGAGCGTGGGGCGTTTCGAGCCGACGCGTCCCAGCATCGCCCTGGCCTGCGGATGCGATCCTTCGGCGACGATCTGGTTGCCGGCCATCGACGTGCGCGTGGCCAGCCGCATGTCCATGGCGGGATCGCGGAAGGCCATCACGATGTTGTCGTGGATGGCGGTATCGTCCGGCACGCCTTTCCAGCTCGTCGCACGGAACGCCGTCACTTCGACGCCCGCCTTCTTCTCGGGAATGATGATGATGTTGTTGTAGATGCGGGCGCCGGTCACGGGGCCTGAGATCCGCAGCGCCGCGCTGCCGCTGCTGCGAAGCCCGTCGTTGATGCTGACATTGAAGCGCACGATCGTCCCCACGTTGCCGATGCCGCCGGCGTCCCGGCCGTCGTTGCACACCAGCGCCATGCCGCCGGCGTTGTCGTGGCTGTAGTTGTACTGGATGATCGTGTTCCGGCAGTGGAAGTCGGCGTCGAAGCCCTGACCGTCGGCATAGGCGCGGTGGTCGCTGACCTCGTTGTACTGGATCAGCGTGTCGTCGCAGTCGAACGGCCATATGCCCGCCGCGGCTTCGCCACGGGGCAGCGGACCGCACCGGCCGACCGTGTTGCGTTCGACGAGCGCTCCCCGGCAGCCCTTGACGAGGATGCAGTCGCCGGGCACCTCGCTGATCCGGTTGCCGCGCACCACGACGCCCGTCGCCAGTCCCGCCGCGCGACTGCCCGCGCCGAGGAACAGGATGCCGTCGCGCTGGCTGCGTTCGATGACGTTGTCGGCGATGGTCAGGCCTTCGTGATGCGTGGGCCGCTGCTTGCCGCCGGCTTCCACGAGGATCGCGCTCCCGCCGCCGTCTTTCTTGATCGGCGAGCCGTTGACGTCGTGCACGTGCAAGCCTTCGAGTACGATGCCGTGCACCGTGCCGAAGTCGTGGTGCAGCAGGTGCACCCCCGTGCGTCGGGGCCCGGCCTGCGGGCCTTTGTTGGACACCGCCAGATGACGGAGGGTCCAGTACTCGACGTTCTCGAGCCGCACCGTGGCCGGCGAGACCCCGTCCGCGTGCAGGTGGGGCGCCTCGCCATCCCCGTAGGCATCGACGACGATGGGCGCGCCGGCGCGTCCCGACCCCGTCGGGTGGAACACGCCCGGGTAATCGCCGCCGCGGCGGAACAACAGCGTATCGCCGGGCGCGAAACGCTGCCGGTTCACGCGCTCCAGTGTGCGCCACGCCGTGCCGGGTCCCCGGCCATCGTGGGCGTCGTCGCCGGAGCTGGCGTCGACGTAGTAGCGTGAGCCGTCCGGTGCCGCGAGTGCAGACGTCGGCAGCACGGCGAGCGCGCCGGTGCCGAGGAGGGCGTGACCGAGAAACGCGCGCCGCCGCATGGGACTACCGCCGCTCGCTCAGCGAGTAACGGTACACGCCGCCATGCTTGCGCAGCATGTACGCGAACCCGGCCAGGTGCTTGATCGTGAGCTTCGAGAACTTGCGCGTCCGCCGCTTGTAGTCGTGCACGATCGAGATGCGGCGGCTGTAGAAATTGCGCAGGCCGAGCTTATGGGTGCGGACGCAGAACTCGGCGTCCTCCGGCCCGAAGAAGATCCGGTCGTCGTAGCCCATCAGCAGGGCGCCCACGGCCTTGGTGAACGTCTGGTTCGCACCCAGCACGTAGTCGACCTCGAGCGGATCGCTACCGTCGTCGAAGCGCGTGTCGAGCATCAGGTGGCGCTCCAGTTCGCGACGGACGAATCCGAGCTTGCGCGTGAACGGGATGCGCGCGGCGATGGGCTGGTAGAACCGCGGGAATCGGCGGGTGGAGTCCTGCCGCGTGCGGTCGACGTTGAGCAGCTGGAAGCCGACGACCCCGGCGTCCGGGTGCTCGCGGAAGAACTGCTCCACGATGGTGCCGGGGTCCGGCGTCAGGAAGATGGTGTCGTTGTCGAGCGTCATGCAGTACTTGCCGCGCGCGAGGAAGAGGCCGCGGTTGCGCGCCGGGCCGACGCCGAAGTTCCGTTCGAGGGGGAAGTAGCGCACCTGCGGCAGCGTCGCGACGAACTCGGCGCTGCCGTCCGTCGATCCGTTGTCGACGACGATCACCTCGTCGCGGTCGAAATCCACCTTGTCCATCAACGAGTTCAGGCAACGCTGGAGATTGCCCAGTTCGTTCCAGGTGATGATGATGATGGACAGTCGAACGGCTGCCTCGCTCATGACGCTGCTCCAGTGGAAGGCTCGGTATGGGGTGGACGATCGGTGGGACGGGCGAACGACGAGGGCGTGATCACCGCGTTGGCCTTCACCACGTAATGGTCGGGGATGACGACGGGGCCGAAGATGCAGGCGCCGGTGCCGATGGTGACGTTGTCCCCGATGACGGGCGTGCCGTCGCCGGGCCAGCGGTTGCCGATGCAGACGCGCGCGTAGAGCGTGCAGTTCGCGCCGATGCGCGTCTTCCCGTTCACGATGATGCCGAAGGCATGCCAGATCACCAGGCCCGGTCCGATGGTCGCGGTGGTCGGCAGGTAGCACTTGAAGACGAATTCCGCGATCTTCTCGAGCACGCGGACGGGTGCGTGCAGCGGCGTGCCGCGCGCGGTCGACAGCAGACGGTAGGTCAGGATCACCCAGAACGACTGATCGAGCATCCACCATGCGATGCCCCGGTAGCCGGGCTGTGCCTTGAGCCGGCGGACGTCGGCGCGGAAGTCGTCAAGCATGGGAGGGTTCCGGAAGGGTGGTCGGCGCGGCGTCCCGGGCGGCCCTGGCCTCGGCGCGCTTCTCGGCGCGGCGGCGCTCGCCGCGCGCGTAGAACATGCCGACGAAGAACCACAGGTAGGCTTCGTAACCGCTGAACTCGATGAACGCGAGGATGAGGTAACAGAGCAGGAAGGCCTTGATGTTGCTCTGCTGGCCCTCGGTTCGCGTCAGCAGGATCTGCCCCACCATGACGAGGAACAGCAGCAGCGACTGGACACCGCCTTCGAGCAGGAACTGCAGGTAGATGTTGTGGACGTTGTTCTCGACGAAGGTGAGCCCCGAGAGCTCTTCCATCATCGGCACGCCGTTGCCGACGCCATAGCCGAGCAGGTTGTGGTCGAGCGCGAGGCCGGCGGTGTTCCACAGCGCGAGGCGGCCGACGTTCTTGTGCGCGAGCTGGGTCTCGGCCTGCAGGTTGAAGCGATCGAGGATGGGCACGTCGATCACCGAGGAGACCACGAGGCCGACGAGCAGGACGCCCACGGCGACGCCGAGGAACGTGTAGAAATAATAGTCGCGCGTCTTGCGCGCGCGGTACGCGGCGATGCCGATGGAGATCGCCGTGCCGATCAGGCCCGCGCGCGAGAGCATCATGCCGCTGGTGAGGAGGGCGATGCCCGCCGCGATCGGATAGGCGCGGGTGCCGAGCATCAGGATCGAAAGCAGGGCGAGCAGGCTGGCCTCGATGTTGCGGCCGCCCGTCGACATGTAGAGGATGCTCGACGCCCCTTCGCTGCGGGCGTAGACGGCCCCGAGCTGGCCGGCGTACACAGCGTCGCGGACGAGCAGGAAGGTGATGCAGCAGCCGAGCACCCAGATGAAGATCCGGCGCAGGTCCATCTCCGGCAACTTGCGTCCGAAGACGACGCCCAGGAAGTACGAGGACGCGACGAACACCAGCAGGGTGGAACGGAGGCCACCGCCGTACGTGGCGCCCGCCGCGGCCGAGGTGGCGATCATGGTGCCGATGAACGCGGTGGCCGGATTCACCTTCAGATATCGCGCGGCAGGCAGATAAAGCAGCGGAAACAGAAGCAGCAGCAGGTGGTAGACGTTCACGTGCGACTTGCTCGACGTGCTGTGCGACAGGGGCACCTGCACGAAGATCATGGCCATCAGCGATACCGCCGCGGCACGTGTCCGGTTGATCACCATGGTCAGCCGATCGCCACGCCGAAGAACTTGTGCAGCAGCACCTTCACGGTCGATTTGTAACCGCCGAGGCTCACGTTGCGCACGATGTCCAGGAGCGGCGGCCGCTCCTTGTTCATCACGTACTGGATGTTGCGGTGGTTGCGGCGCTGGTCCGCGTTCATCAGGTTGCCGTGCTTGGCGAGGAAGCGCGCGCTGCCCTCGGCACGGCGGGACGAATTGCGGATGCGGGCGCGCGAGCGGTCGTCGTCGACGAACGAGAGCACGTGGCGCGAGCGCACCGCCGTGCCGAAGCGGTCGGCGAGGCGGATCCACATGTCGTAGTCCTGCCAGGACGGCATGGATTCGTCGAAGCCGCCGAGCTCGAGCATCCGCGACAGCTCGGTGAGCACCTGGTTGCCGGCGAGGTTCGTGTAAAGCAGCGCGGGGAGGGTGAGGTCATCCGCCGCGGCCCGCTCGGCCCCGTCATAACGTCGTGCGAGCAAGGGTGCGATGCGCGCCTCGTCCTCGAAGTAACGGAAGCGCGTGCAGGCGAACGACGGCTTGTGCCGTTCGTAGAGCTCGACCAGGCACTGAATGCGCTGCGGATGGAACAGGTCGTCGTCGTCGAGGCCGGTGACGTAGTGCCCGCGGGCGTGCTCGATGCAGCGGTTGCGCGCCCGGCAGGCGCCTTGCGGCGTGTCGTTCCGCAGGTAGGTGAAGCGGCCTGGGAACATGCGTTCGTAGTCGGCCATCACCTCGGGCGTATCGTCGGTGGAGGCTTCGTCGCAGACCAGGATCTCGACGGCCGGCCAGGTCTGCGCCAGCACCGAGTCGATCGCCCGGCGCAGCAGGGCGGACCGGTTCCGGGTCGGGATGTAGACGCTGACCAGCGGTGTCGTCGTGGAGTTCATGCCTGCGGACTCGGTCGGGTGCATGTCAGGCGCCCACGGCTTGCGCGGGGCGGTGAAGGAACGTGTCGCGGCTGCGCCAGACCACCCACAGCAGCGGCGGAGTGACGATCACGAGGCGTACCACGCTGGCCTTCCAGCTCTCGCCGGGGTAGAGCGCCACGGCGAGCATGAGGAAGGCGTAAGGGACGAAGGTCTCGACGACCCACGACCGGAAGAACTCGCCGGCGCTGATCCGGATGATCTTCGACGAGAAGAAATAGTAGGAGAGCACCGTCGACACCAGCTGGCTGGCGGCCAGCGCCACCGCCATGATCTCCAGCGACCGGGAGAGCGCGCCCGCGATGCTCAGCGCGAGGGTGATGCCGCAGATCTTGAGGTTCCAGACGAACTCGACGTCCGATCGGCCGAGGCTCTGGCTGAGGGCGCCGATCAGGGAGCCGAGCGGCCGCAGCATGCCGAACAACAGCATCAGCGGGATCAGCGCCGAGACACCCGCGTAGCGCTCGCCGTAGAGGATGGTCACGGCGAAGGGGGCGAACACGGCCAGCATGATGAAGACGCAGGCACTGAACACGGCCACGCCGCGCAGACCGGTGAGGTACATCTGCCGGAGGCCTTCCGGATCCTTCTGCCGGGTGGCGAGCCGCGGCAGCGCGAGGCGCTGGACCACCGGCATGATCAGCTTGGTCGGCTGCAGCACCAGTTCCTTCGCCAGCGAGTAGACGCCGAGCGAGGCGAGCCCGAGGAACTTGCCGAGGATGATCTGGTCCGCCTGGCTGCGAAGCTGGTTGATGACCTGCGAGCCGAGCTGGAAGGCGCCGTAGCGGAGGGCCTGCCGCACGATGCCGCGATCGAAGGCCGCACCCGGGTGCCAGTCGCGCTCGGCGACGGCGAGGAAGCAGAGCAGCCGCACGAGGCTGTTGACGATCATCGCGTAGACGGCCGCCTCGATCGAGGCGCCGTAGCCCAGCACGAGGACGAGCAGCGTAGCCAGACCCGAGAGCCTTCCGATCACCTCGATGCGGGCGAGCTTCGGCAGGCGGAACGACTTGATCAGGCTCGCCTGGTACTGCGCGGCGACGCCGAGCAGCACGAAGTTGACGGTGGACAGCCGCAGCAGCCCGCCGAGCTCGCCGGACCCGTAGAACGCGGCGACCGGCCAGGACAGGCCGAGCAGCACGGCGGCCGAGACGAGCCCGAGGCCCACGCTGATGTAGAACAGCGACGTGCGTTCGGGACGCGTGATGTCCTGCCGATGGATGAGGTAGCTGCTCAGGCCCATGTCCTGCAGCAGCGTCGCCACCGCGTTGACGACGTTCACGATCGCCAGCGCGCCGAGCAGGTGCGCATCCACGTGATGGGCGAGCACGGCGATCTGCAGCAGCTGGCTCGCGGCGCTGACCACGGTGGAGCCCGCGGTCCACATCGCGTCGCGGCGTGCCGACGTCGTCATGCGTGCGCCTCCATGCCCAACCGGATGGCGAGCTGGTCGTGCAGCCGCTGCTGGTCGAAGTTCGCCTCCACCGTGAGGCGCGCGCGGTGGGCGATGGAGGCGACGTCGAAGTCGCCTCGCTGGATGGCTTCGAGCGTATCGGCGAGCGCCACCGCGTCGCGTTCGGGCACGAGCCAGCCCGAACGCCCGTGTTCGATCAGTTCGGGGATGCCGCTATGGAGGGTGGAGAGGCAGGGCACCCCGCTGGCCATCGCTTCCATCAGCGACACGGGAATACCTTCCTGATCGCCATCCGCCGCGGTGACGCTCGGCAACGCGAACACGTCGGCGCTGGCGAGCGCGGCCTGCACGTACGCCTTGTCGCGACGCCCGCGGAGGAAGACGCGACCGCCGAGCGCGCGCTCGGCGACGAAGCGTTCGAGGGACGGCTGCAGCGGACCATCGCCGATGACCTCGAGTTCGGCCGGCACGCCGCGAGCCGCGAGCAGGGCCATGGCCTCGCAGAGATAGGTGACTCCCTTCTTCTCGACCAGCCGAGCGACGCTGACCACGCGCAGCGGTCGTGCTGCCGGCTCAGCCCCCGCGGTGGGTGCGCGGAACGGGAAGCTGTCCAGGTCGACGCCCATGCGGTGGACGTGGATCTTCGCGGTGTCGCATCCCAGCGTCGCGAGCTTGCGGGCCCAGCGTTCGCTGATCGGAAGCATGCGTTCGCCGCTGGCGAACAGGCGCCGATAATCCTCCGCATGGCGGGCGAGCACGCCGTGCTGGGACAGGTCGTAGCCATGGAACACCGTGAAAAGGGGCCCTTCGATCAGACCCAGCGCACGCAGGTTGGCGGCCACCACGCCCGTGGGACCGAAATGCGCGACGATCGCGTCGGCGCGGATCGGTGTCGACAGCCGTCGCGCGGCACCCGCGAGGACGAGCGTCTTCGCGGCGTGGCCATAGCGGCGGATCGACAGCGCGCGGCGCACGCGTGCGCGGCCGAGGCCCGGCACCACCTGGCGCAGTCGCTGCAACAGGATCTGCCAGCCGCGGGAGCTGCTGGCCGCGCGCGGGAAGATGAAGGTCGCGCGTTCCATCAGGCCGCGCGTGGAGACGATGTCGCCCGGCGTGGGCGTCTGTCCCCGGCTTACCGCGAGGATGCGCACGTCGAAGCCGCGATCCAGCAGGCCGACGATCTGGTCGATGACGAAGGTTTCCGAGTAGCGCGGGAACTCCGGCAGCACGAACAGGACGCGCATGCTCACGCTCCTATGGCCAGGGTGGCCAGCACGGCTTCGCGGGCGAAGGCCTTCTCGCGGACCACCGCCGCGGCGACGCGCGGGCGCAGGGCATCATCCTCCAGCAGCGCGAGCACCTTGCTGCGCAGCGAGCCATCGAGCAGGGCGGGCACCGGCATGGCGAGTTCGTCGACGCCCAGGCGCTTCATCACGCCTTCCGACTTGTGTTCGTAGTTCAGGGCCACGGCGGGCGTGCCGAAGTTCATCGAGATGATCGCGCTGTGCAGGCGCGTGGCGATCGTCAGCACGCAGGCACCGAGCCGCCGGCCGAGCTCGACGTCGTTGAGCTCGTCCATTTCTACGTGGAACGATTCCGGGCGGCGCAGGCGCGCACGCACCTTCAGCGCGATCATGCGGTCGTCCTTCGGATAGCCGTCGATCGCCGTGCAGGTCGAGTAGGCGGCCACGCGGTAGCCTGCGTCGATGACGTCGTCGAGCAGGCGGGCGAACGCCTCCTCGTACTGCGTCTGCGTCACACCGAGGCGCTTGTCGAACGGGGCGAGCTCGCGGAAGGTCACCGCCACGGTGGGCCGGGCGTCGTCGACCGGCACGGGATCGCCCGGGTTCACCAGCCACGCGGTGTCGGAGGCCCAGCGGATCCGGTCCTCGGGAATCCCGGCCTTGCGCATGTGATTGACGCTGACCTCCTCGCGCAGGGCGAGGGCGTTCACGCGCCCGAGGATGTCCTGCGACATCCGCCGGAAGAACGCGTGGTCGAACGGCCCGACGCTGTGGCCGATCATGTAGACGGGACGCCCCGCGAGCATCGCGCAGATCGACTGGTCGTACTGGGTCGGGCCGTAGAGGTCCACGAAGAACGAGCCTCCGACCTGGATCACCAGGTCGTACGCGGCGAGCGAGGCGATGTAGTCGCGGTGGCGGGCGGGCAGGGGAATCAGGCGCGACCACCAGGCGCGGCGCAGGTGCCCGAACAGGAGGCGCGGCACGATGCGGCGCAGGAGCCTCGCGCGCAGCGATCCGAAGCGCTTGCGGCCCTGCTCGTGGTAGTAGGCGTTGAGCGGATCGGGCTGGAGCTCGCGGCCGAGCAGCCACGCGGAGCTGACGGGAAAACGGCTCGTCACGTCGATGGCGCTTTGCGGCAGCGCGTCTTCCAGGCATTGCAGAAGACCGCGCAGGATCGCGCAGTCGCCGCGGTTGCCGCAGGTGTGGTTACCGATGATGAGGATGCGCGCCATAGTGCTCGATTCGTGCGTTGCCCCTGGACGGGGACGGATCAGGCCGGGTCGGCCTTGTACTTGTAGTACGCGTAGGTCGAATAGCCGGAGGTGCGACGTTCCACGGCGTTGAAGATCGCACCCTTGAGCATCACGCCGTTCTGCTCGAACCGCTGTTTCGCCAGCGCCAGCTCGCGTGCCTTGTTCAGTCCGAAGCGTGCGACCAGCAGGCTGGTACCGGCGTGGTGTCCGATCACGGCCGCGTCGGTCACCGCGAGGATCGGCGGCGTGTCGATGATGACGAGGTCGTACGCGGGCACCACGGTCTCGATGAAGCGGGTGAAGTTCTCGTGCATCAGCAGCTCGGACGGATTCGGCGGCACGCGCCCCCGGCTGATGAAGTCGATGTTCGGGAGGGGGCCCTGGCGGCGCACGTCCTCGATCGTGGCGGCGCCGACGAGGATGTCGGACATGCCATGCGCCGCGTCGGTGCCGAGCAGCTGATGTAGCGTGCCCCGGCGCATATCGCCGTCGACGAGCAGCACCCGCTGCCCCGCCTGGGCGATCACGGCCGCGAGGTTCGCCGAGACGAAGGTCTTGCCGGCGAACGGGCTCGAGCCCGTGATCATGAGGATGTTGTTCTTCGCCTCGAGGCGGGCGAAGTGCAGGCTGGTGCGCAGACTGCGGATCGCTTCCACGGCGAGGTCGGCCGGGTCGCCGACGGCGAGCAGCGGACCGCGCGCGCCATGGCCGCGCTTCGACCGGATGGACCGCGCGCTCTGGCCCGCGCTGAGGGGCACGGACGCGTACACCGGCAGGCCGAGGTCCTCGATCACCGCCGGGTCTTCCACGCCGCGATTGAGGATCTGCTTCAGGAACACGAAGGCCAGCGCGAGGAAGCCGCCGAGGAAGGTCGCGACCAGCACGACCAGTGCCTTGCGCGGCTGCACGGGCTGGTTGCGGTCCACCGCGGCCGAATCCACGATGCGGACGTTGCCGACGGTTCCCGCCCGCGCGATGTCCAGCTGCTGGGCCTGGTTGAGCAGACTGGTGTAGGTCGTGGAGCTGACCTGGACATCGCGGTTGAGCTTGAGTAACTGCTGCTGCGTGTCGGGCAGGTCGCCGATCTGCTTCTGCATCTGCTCCTTCTGCGATTGCAGCTGGCCCATCTGCTGCTGCAGCGCCTTGTACGCCGGGTGATCGTGCGTGAAGCGGCGATCGATGTCGGCCTCCTGCAGGTGCAGCTGCTGAATGTTGTTCTCCACCGCCACGATCTGGTCGAGCAGGCCCTTGGTCTGCATGCTCAGGTCGACCGCGTGCGAGCGCGTCTGGAACGCGTTCATCGCCGCCTGCGCACGATCGAGCTCCTGGCGCACCTTCGGCAGCTGCTCCTTGACGAACTGCAGCTGGCTCGCGGCCTCCGCCGAGTTGCGCTCCACGTTCTGACGCACGTACGCGGTGGAAATCTGCGTCAGCACCTGCTGGGCGAGGTCGGGATCGGCGTTGTTGTACGTGAGCCCGATGATGCCGGAATCGTTGCCTTGCTCCTGCGCGACGACATCGCCCTGCAGGCGGCCGATCGTCGAAAGCGTCGGCTGCTCGACGATGTCGAAGCGCGTGCCCGGGTTGGCCACCAGCTGCCTCACCTGCATGGTGACGCCGCCCGTGCGCACCAGCTCGCCGACCGCGCCCTCAAGGACGCGCTTGCCGTCGTCGTCGTAGAGCGCGTAGCGCTTGCCCTCATCGGCGCGCAGCTCCAGCTTGCGACCGGTCAGGGAGTCGGGAAGATCGAGCTTGTAGATGTCGAGGATTTCGCCACCCCAGCCATAGCGGTTCAGCCCGAAACGCGGCGGCGCCAGCTGGCCCGGCTTACGGCCACGCGAGAGGTAATCGCCGATCAGGGGAAAGCGACGGGGCTGCGCCGTGATGTCGAGATGCAGTTTCTCGACGGCCTGTCCGATCACGAGGCGCGAGGTCAGCAAGGCGATTTCCGTCGTCGCCTGCGAGCCCGTGGTGCCGAGCGACTGCGTGAGGTCGCTCAGGCCCGGGAGGCTTGGCGTCTTCTGCTCGACCTGCACCACCGCGGTGGCCTGATAGATCGGCGTGGCGAATACCGTGTACAGCACGCCGGCCACGAAGAAGGCGGCGGTGATGGCGACGATCAGCCACTTGTGATCCAGCAACGTGCCGAACAACGCATTGAGGTCGATGGTGTCGTCGTCATGAGCGGGATCGATCTTCGTCGTCATGCGGCAGCGTGTTTCCAATGAATGAATGGACGTCTAGACGTTTATATCGGGGCGAGCCTGAATGGGTGGGGAAGCCTTCTTCATGCTCGAAATCCCTTGTTTCATGAGGTCCGCGCAGCCGTATCCGTGCGTCGCGCAACGAGGCGCACGCTTGACGCACCACCGGTGCGTCGATGCATGTCATGGGGCGGACGCCGTTCCGGCACAGGCTGATGACTCGTGCCCGTGCCGACGCCTTCGTGGAAACCACGATGTCCTTCGCCGTCACCGCGCCTTCCGTTCCGTGGGGATGTGGAGGTGCGATGAAGGTCTGAGCATAGAGGTGCGACGCGGACCCTCCTAGCGAGGAATGTCGGTTTTGCGACTCGCGTCAACTAACCAGCATGTCAATGGCGCTATTAACGCCGCGCCGTTAAGAATGCGTTAGATTTCAGCCGTCATTTGGGCACGAAGTGCTAATGGCTCGTTCATTCTTTGTGCAGTGCGGCTTGTGGTGCGCGGCGTCCTGCCTCGGC
This sequence comes from Luteibacter sp. 3190, assembly GCF_031456385.1. Taxonomy (NCBI): domain Bacteria; kingdom Pseudomonadati; phylum Pseudomonadota; class Gammaproteobacteria; order Lysobacterales; family Rhodanobacteraceae; genus Luteibacter; species Luteibacter sp. 3190. The sequence goes on from NZ_JAVDUO010000001.1 coordinate 1,028,296, forward strand.
TGGGCCGTGAAAATGCGGCGACGCAAGGTGTGGCGGCGCTCTATCGCGGCCAGGGCCGCTCCTACAGCGCCTTCGCGGGGACAAGGGTCTTCAACAGGACACCCAGCGGCACCGGTTGTCCGGTGTGGAACCCCTGGACCTGGTCGCAGCCGTTGTCCTTCAGCCACGCCTGCTGCGATGCACGCTCCACGCCCTCGGCGACGACCGTCATGCCGAGCGTATGCGCGAGGGCGATGATCGAACGGCATATCGACGCGGCGCGGGCGCTGGAATCGACGTCGGCGACGAACGACCGGTCGATCTTCAGCGCGTCGATGGGCAGATCGCGCAGGTACGACAGGCTCGAGAATCCCGTGCCGAAATCGTCGAGCGACACGCGGGTTCCCTGATCGCGCAGTGCCCGCAGCGCCGTCAGCGCATGCATGGGCTCCATCAGGCTGCTTTCGGTCAGTTCGACTTCCAGGGCGCCCGAGGGCAACGCATGGTGGAGGGACACGGCGCGGATATCGGCCGCGATGTCGGTGCGCTGGAACTGGATCGCGGAAACGTTCACCGCGATGGCGAGGCCGCCTGCGCCGGCGTCGGCCAGCGCCGCATGAGCCCGGGCCGCGGCGTCGAACGCCCACTGGCCCAAGGGCACGATGAGGCCGGTTTCCTCGCACAGCGGAATGAATACGTCGGGTGGGAGGTACGAGCCGTCCGCCTGCGGCCAGCGAACCAATGCCTCGAGCTTGCGGATGGCGCCGGTCGTCGTGTCGACGACGGGCTGGAAATGCATCCGCAGCTCGCCGCCGTCGATCGCCTGGCGCATGCGCGAGGCCAGCGTGAGGCGCGCCACCGATCGCTCGGCCATCGCCGGGACGAAGCGTCGCATCTCGTGCTCGTCGTCGGTGCGCGCATGCGCGGCGAGCGCCGCGTTCGCGATCACCTGCCGGGCATCGTGGCCATCGGCAGGGTGGTTCGCCACGCCTATCTGCGGTTCGAGGGTGTGCAGGGCATCGTTCAGGGCGACGGGCTCGGCGACGGCGGCGAGGATGTCCGCGATCGCCGCGTCCCGTCGCGTCGGGTCGGTGATGGCGAAGAGGAAACGCTCGCCGGGCCGGTGCGCGACCATGCCGTGGACCGGGGCGACGGCGCTCAGGCGGGACGCGACCGCGCGCAGGACGCTGCGGCCGGTGTCGAGACCGAACGTGTCGCTGACGCGGTCCATGCCACGCAGGTGCACGTAGACCACCTCGTACCAGGCTTCCTTGCCGAGACCGCGATCGAGGTAATCGACGAAGGCCTCGGTGTTGGGCAGCCCGGTGACGACGTCGTGGGTCGCGCGGTAGGTGAGTGCGCGTTCACCGCGGATGCGCTCGGTGACGTCCTGTGCGAGCACCAGGCGGGCGTTGTAGCCGGGCATGTCGATGTCCGCGGCGTGCACCACCACGTCGAGCGTGCTGCCGTCCTTGCGCCGATGGATCCAGACGCGATCCGGATCGCCGTCCTTCCCCAGGCGCAGCGAGGCGACCACTTCCTTGAGGCTCGCGGCGTCGTGCGCCGAGCGGATGTCGGTGATGCGCATCGACCTGAACTCGTCCCGCGAGTACCCGTAGTGGCGTATCGCGGCCTCGTTCACTTCAAGGAAGGCCAGGGTGTCCGTGTCGTAGACCCAGAAGGGGAACGGGTTCTTGTCGAAGGTGAGGCGGAATCGCCGCTCGGCGTCGGCAAGGCGGACGGTGGCCTCCGTCAGTTCGGCGACGTGGGCCCGTTGCTCGCGCGCGGCGACCGCGAGGTGGCGGTAAAGGTACGCGAAGCCCGCCCAGTAGACGATGTAGATGAGCAGGCAGAACGCCGCGAAGCGGTACCACGGGCCGAGCACTTCCGACACGGGCAGGCCGACACCCACCCACAGCGCGAAGGTATCGGGCTGGCTCACCGCGATCAGGCGGTCCGTTCCATCGATCCGGCTGGTGTGGGGTTCGGCGTCCTTCGCGCCCGGTTCGAACAGGTGGTCGACGGATTGGCCGATGACGGCACGGTCGTCGCCGGTCCGCGCGAGGATCTTGCCGAAGCGGTCGGTGATCGCGGCCACGCCGCCATGCCCGAAGCGCAGGTGGTCGACGACTTCCTGCAGCTGCCGCTGCCGCAGGTGCGCGAGCACCCAGCGGTCGTCGCCGGCGGGCACCGCGATCGGGAGGACCCATTCGCCATGGAGCGTCCTGATGGGCCCGAGGCGAAGCAGCGCGGTCGCGGAATCGTCCTCCCGGGTCCATTCGGGGAACGTCGCGTCGCCCGAGCCCGACGTGATGGCCACGCCCCGTCCGTCCACGAGCATCAGGTCGACCAGTTCGCCGTGCCGTTGCGAGACACCCTCCATGTTCTGCGCGATCAGGGCCGGCGCCCTGTCCGGGACCGACGCGAGCAGCTGATTGCTGTCCGACGCGATGCCTTGCATCGCCCGCTGGAGGTTGAGGAATTGCGCCGTGAGCAGGCGCTGCCCACCGTTCGCCATCGACTGGCTCTGGGCGTGCGCGGCCTCGAGGCGACGCGCCCGGTCGCTGGCGACGACATAGACAAGGCCCACGCCGAAGATCAATGCCAGCAGGCCACCCACGATCCGGATCAGTCGCGCCGAAGGGTGGGATGTCGCTCTTGCCATGATCCTCGCCGGAGGCGCCGCACGGTGGCACCTCCTTGCAAGCTAACAACGTCGCCCGGGGACGGCAACCATCGAAATGTGTAGACGGTGGACGTGGCCGTTTTTGCTTGCAGGCGTTACGCCGGGTGCGCCGCACAGGCCGCCGGGGCAGGGGACGCGCCAACCCGTCACGGCTTCGCCCGCGTCGCCACCTCGGCCTGCTGGTTGAGGGCCTGGCTGGGGTGCCTGGGCGGCGTCAGCGGTACGGGCTCCGAGCGGCGGGTGAAGCTGCTGGTGCCCGCGGTGGCCCAGTCCACGCCGGCGATCTCCTGCTCGAAGCGGGTCGCGTCGCGGGCCCGCACCACGTCGGTGATGCGGCGCGCCTCGCGCGACGAGACACCGATGCGGCGCAGCGCGAGCGTGCCGAAGTGCAGCGCCGATTCGAAGGTCTCGCGCACATGGTTCTCGACACCCCTGGACACGACCTCGCGCGAGTGTTCGCGGTCGTAGGTCCGCACGAGCCAGGTCGCGTCGGGGTATTCGCGCATCGCCACGTCGAGGATGCGGTTGACCGTCTCGCGACGATCGACGCATACCGCGATCACCTGCGCCCGTCCGGCGCCGGCCGCTTCGAGCACGTCGAGCCGGGTACCGTCGCCGTAGTAGATCCGGAACCCGAAACGCGACGCCGCCTGGATCATCTCGATGTCCGTGTCGATCACGGTGACGTCGACATCGCGCGCCAGCAAGGGCTGGCTGACCACCTGGCCGAAGCGGCCGAAGCCGATCATCAGGACGCTGCCGTTGAGTCCTTCGGGCACCGCCTCGTCCGCGTGTTCGGGCACGGACGCCGCGCGCCTCGCGGGAAGCCTGCGCATCACGACATCCACCAGCGGGGAGAGCACCATGGAAAGGACCACCGCGGCGGTGAAGATGGCGTTCTGCGACGCGGTGAGGACCTCCCCTTCCGTCGCCGCCGCGAAGAGCACGAAGGCGAACTCGCCACCGAGCGCCATGAGGGAGGCGCGCTGCAGCGCTTCGCCGTGATCGCTGCGCGTCACCCGCGCGATGACGTAGATGCACGCGCCCTTGAGCGCCATCATCGCCACCACGCCGAAGACGATGTACTCCCAGTGGGCGCGGACGGTCGCGAGATCGAGCACCATGCCCACGCCGAGGAAGAACAGGCCGAGCAGCAGACCGCGGAAGGGTTCGACGTCGGCTTCCAGCTGGTGGCGGAAACTGGACTCGGAAAGAAGCACGCCGGCGATGAAGGCGCCCATGGCCATCGACAGACCGCCCACCTGCATGAGCAGCGCGGCCCCGAGCACGACCAGGAGCGCGCCGGCCGAGAGCAGCTCCCGAACCTTCGACTTCGCCAGGACGCGGAACAGCGGGTTGAGCAGCCAGCGTCCCGCGACGAGCAGCGTCACGAACGCCGCCACACCCTTCAGCACCGCGAGCCACGGCCCGGATGCCGACGCGGCGTGGACGGGCGCCATCCAGGCGACGAGGGCCAGCAACGGGACGAGCAGGAGGTCTTCCAGAAGCAGGACCGACACGATCTTCTGTCCCGCCGTCGGCGACAGGTCGCGACGCTCGCCCATCAGCTGCATCACGATGGCGGTGGAGGTGAGCGTGAAGCCCAGCGCGCCGATGAACGCGACGCGCACGGGCAGGCCCGAGAGCCAGCCGAGTGCCGTCAGCGCCGCCGCGGAAGCGGCCGTCTGCAGGAGGCCCAGGCCGAGGATGTAGCGGCGCAGGCACCAGAGCCGCGAAGGCTGCATCTCGAGCCCGATGACGAAAAGGAACATGACCACGCCGAGCTCGGCGAGATGGAGGATCGATTCGGGATCGGTGAACCAGCCGAGGCCATAAGGGCCCACCAGCATGCCGGCCACGAGGTAGCCGAGCACCGAGCCGAGGCCGAGCCGACGGAAGAGGGGGACCAGGAGCACCGCGGCGCCGAGGAGGGCGACGGCTTCGACGAGCGGGTTGTCGGTGGCTACCGCTGACATGGTTCGAACTCCCGACTGAAGTGTGATCCGGCTCGTGCCCTGTCAGTGTCGCGCACGGGGCGGAAGCGTTCCAGCGATGTCGCGATGCAGCATGCCCGTGTGAAAACCCGCTGATAGTATCGATGAAATCGATTTCATTTCGTGGGGTTCGACATGAAGACGCTGAAGGGACCCGGGCTGTTCCTCGCCCAGTTCATCGGGGACGAAGCGCCGTTCAACCGACTGGATACGCTGGCCGCCTGGGCGGCCGATCTCGGTTACGAGGGACTGCAGATTCCGACCTCCACGCCGCATATCTTCGATCTGGCGAAAGCGGCGGAGAGCCAGGCGTACTGCGACGACATCGCCGGCATGCTCGCGGGCCATGGCCTGCGCGTCACCGAACTCTCGACGCATCTGCAGGGCCAGCTCGTCGCCGTGCATCCGGCTTACGACCTGCTGTTCGACGGTTTCGCGCCGGAGTCGGTGCGTGGCGACGCGGCCGCCCGGCAGGCTTGGGCCGTCGACCAGCTGAAGCTTGCCGCGAAGGCCAGCGCGCGGCTGGGGCTCGACGCCCACGCCACGTTTTCGGGCGCGCTCGCCTGGCCTTACATGTATCCGTGGCCGCAGCGACCGCCCGGCCTGGTCGAGGAAGCCTTCGGCGAACTCGCGAAGCGCTGGCGGCCGATCCTCGACGTGTTCGACGCGGAGGGCGTGGACGTCTGCTTCGAACTCCATCCCGGCGAGGACCTGCACGACGGCGTGACGTTCGAGCGTTTCCTCGACGCCGTGGACCAGCACCCGCGCGCGAAGATCCTCTACGACCCGAGCCACATGCTGCTGCAGCAGATGGACTACCTGGGCTTCATCGACCGCTACCACGACCGCATCGGCATCTTCCACGTGAAGGACGCCGAGTTCCGGCCGAGCGCGTCGAGCGGCGTCTATGGCGGCTACCAGGCCTGGATCGACCGCGCGGGCCGCTTCCGCTCGCTGGGCGACGGGCAGATCGATTTCCGCGCGATCTTCTCGAAGTTCGCGCAGTACGACTTTCCGGGCTGGGCGGTGCTCGAGTGGGAGTGCTGCCTGAAGCACCCGGAGGACGGCGCGCGGGAAGGCGCGCCGTTCATCCGCGACCACATCATCCGCGTCACGGAACGTGCCTTCGACGATTTCGCCGATGCATCCACCTCGCCGGCGACGCTCAAGCGTCTGCTCGGCCTCTGACCCTCAATACGCCGGAGTTTCTATGCGACCGATGATGTTCCGCCTCGGCTCCATGATGTTCCTCGAGTTCTTCATCTGGGGCGCGTGGTTCGTGACCCTTGGCACGTATCTCGGGCAGGGGCCGCTCCACGCGGATGGCTCGCAGGTGGCGCTGGCGTTCCTCAGCCAGTCGATCGGCGCGATCCTCGCCCCGTTCCTCGTCGGCCTGATCGCCGACCGCTTCTTCGCCGCGCAGCGCATCCTCGGCGTGCTCCACATCGCCGGCGCGGCGTTGCTCTGGTGGGCGTCGCAGGCGCCCAGCTTCCCGGTGTTCCTCACCGCGATCATGCTCTACATGCTGCTCTTCATGCCGACGCTGGCGCTGGTCAACAGCGTCGCGATGCGCCACATGGAGAACCCGGAGAAGCAGTTCCCCCGCGTCCGCGTGATCGGCAGCATCGGCTGGATCGTGGCCGGCCTGCTCATCGCCTGGCTCGGCTGGGAACAGGCTCATCGCCTCGAACTGACGTTCCGCATGGCGGGCGCCGCGTCGCTGCTGCTCGGCCTGTACGCGTTCACGCTGCCGGACACGCCGCCGCTGAAGCGCGACACGCAGACGTCGATGGGCGAGATCCTCGGCCTGGATTCCATCCGCCTGCTGAAGAGCCGCTCGTACCTGATCTTCTTCCTGGCCTCGGTGGCCATCTGCATCCCGCTATCGTTCTATTACAACTTCACCAACCCGTTCCTCAACGACCTCGGCGTCAAGGGCGCCGCGGGCCTGCAGTCGCTCGGCCAGGCGTCGGAAGTGATCCTGATGCTGGCGATGCCGTTCTTCTTCGCGCGCCTCGGCGTGAAGACCATGCTCGCCCTCGGCATGGCCGCCTGGGTCGCGCGCTATGTCCTGTTCGCATACGGCAACGTCGATACCGGCTACGCGCTGCTGGTGGGCGGCATCATCCTCCACGGCATCTGCTACGACTTCTTCTTCGTCACCGGGCAGATCTACACCGACGCGAAGGCGGGTCCGCGCTTCCGCAGCGGCGCGCAGGGCTTCATCACGCTGGCGACGTACGGCGTCGGCATGCTGATCGGCACGTACCTCTCGGGCATGGTCGTCGACCACTTCACCGTCGGCGGCGTGCACGACTGGAAGGGCATCTGGCTGGTGCCGGCCGCCATCGCGCTCGTCGTGCTGCTCGTGTTCCTCGCCCTGTTCAAGGAACGCGACGTCCGCAGCGCGGCGCCGGAACCGGTCTGAGGAACGCTCGATGTCACGACTGAACATCGCCATCGTCGGCGCCGGCATGATCGGCGCCGTCCACCGACGTGCCGCGCTGCTCGCCGGCGCGAACGTCGCGGGCGTCTGCGCCTCCACGCCGCAGCGCTCCAACGAGGTCGCCGCGCAGTGGGGCGTCAGGGCCTACGCGGATATCGAGGCGGTGATCGCCGATCGCGACGTGCAGGTCGTCCACGTCTGCACGCCGAACGCGCAGCACGCGCCGTACGCGAAAGCGGCGCTCGAGGCCGGCAAGCACGTCATCTGCGAGAAGCCGCTGGCCACGTCGCTCGACGACGCGGCCGATCTCGCGGCGACGGCGCGACGCACGGGCCTCGTCGCCACGGTGCCGTTCGTCTACCGCTATCACCCCGTCGTCCGCGAGGCGCGGGCACGCGTCGAGGCCGGCGAGCTCGGTCCGGTGCGGCTGATGCATGGCAGCTACCTGCAGGACTGGCTGATGGACGCCGGATCGAACAACTGGCGCGTCGACCCGGCGCAGGGCGGGCCGTCCCGCGTGTTCGCCGACATCGGCTCGCACTGGTGCGATCTCGTGGAGTGGGTCAGCGGCGAGCGCTTCGCCGAAGTCAGCGCGAGCTTCGCTACCGTGATCGCCGAACGGGCCGCCGCGACTCGCCAGAGCTTCGGCGGGGCGTCGGGCGGTGGATCGATGCAGGCGGTGCGCAGCGAGGACGTCGCCGCCGCGATGTTCCGCACGGCGCGCGGCGTGCTCGGTAGCGTGACGGTGAGCCAGGTGTCGCCGGGCCGCAAGAACCGCCTGTGGTTCGAGATCGACGGCGCGCGGGCCGGTGTCGCGTTCGACCAGGAAGACAGCGAGCGCCTCTGGTTCGGTTACGCCGACCACTCGGAGACGTTCCTGCGCGATCCGAACGCCGGCGCCGCCGAGCAACGGCGTCTCGCCACGCTGCCGGCCGGCCACGCGCAGGGTTACGCGCAGTGCTTCGAGGCCTTCGTGGCGGATACGTACGCGACGATCGAAGGCACGGCGCGCGAGGGACTGCCCACGTTCGAGGACGGCTTGCGCGCGGCGCGCATCACGGATCGCGTCGTCGCGTCGGCGTCGAGCCGGCAGTGGCTCGACATTCCGGGCTGAGCACGCGTCACAGATCCAGCTGCACGTCGCCCCGGGGGCGCGAGCAGCAGATCAGGACGTTGCCCTCGGCCGCGGGTTGCAAAGGCTCCGGCGCGTAATCGACGCCGCCGCCGACGAGCGCCGTTTCGCAGTTGTGGCAGACGCCGGAGCGGCATGACCAGCGCACCGGCACGTCGCAGGCCTCGGCCAGGGCGAGCAGGTTGGGGTAGCGCTCGCTCCAGCGCACGGTGAGGCCACTGCGCACGAAGGACACCGAAACGCCGGTGGCCGATTCGTCCGCGGGAGGGTGCGGCGCGACGTCATGACGGGCCGCGATGCCGGGGCGAAGCGCCTCGACGCCTCCGAACAGTTCCGACGCGATACGCGACGCGGGCACGCCGGCCGCCTGCAACTGATCGCGCGCCGCGCCCATGAAAGCCGCGGGGCCGCACAGGTAGAACGACGCGTCCAGCGGGATGCCGGCGCGGCGCAGCGCCGCCACGTCGAGGTGCCCGTCGACGTCGTAGTCGCGCCCGGCACGATCGTCCGGACCGGGGCGACTGAAGGCGAGCAACCGCCGCGCCGTTCCCGTGCGCGACAGCAGGCCAGCGATCTCGGCGACGAAGAGGTTCTCCTCGCCGCTCCGGGTGCCATGGACCCAGAAGACGTCACGCGGACGCGCGCCGGTGCGCAGCACGAGGTCGTGCAGCATGCCCAGCAGCGGCGTGATGCCGATGCCGGCGCTCCAGAAGACGACCGGTGAGACATCGTCCCCGAGCACGAAATCCCCGCGCGGCGCGCTTATCGCGAGCACATGCCCGACGTCCACGGACGCATGCAGGAATCGGCTGCCGTCGCCGCCGCCGCGCTTGACCGAGATGCGGTACACGCCCGGGCTCGATCCGTCGGACAGCGAGTAACTCCGGATCAGCGGCGGGAGCGGCGCCGGACGGTCGATCCGGAGCACGACGAACTGGCCGCCGCGCGCGGGTGGCAACGGCTCGCCATCCACCGCCTCGAAGACGAACGACCTGACCGACGGGCTTTCCTGCCGCGTGTCGCGGACGCGCACCTCGCGGAACCCGGTCCAGGCGGGCCGCTCCCCGGGAACCTTCGTGAGGCCGGCGTTGCCCCGGGTGTCCTTCCGTGTCGCGAGCATCGCCTCGAACGACCTGCGCCATCCCGGACTCAGCGCGGGCATGGCGGCGGCGCGCCGTATCGCGTCGCGGTCGGGATCGGGCAGGTAGAGCAGGGCGTCGACATCGGCGACGGTCATGCCGCCGCCCGAGGACTCCTTCGTGATGGCGTCACCCGCCGCGACGGTGCCTTCCTCGATCACGCGGCAATAGAACCCGGGCCGCCGGTGCGCGACCAGCAACGATGGCATGCGCGGCTCCCGCATGCGGATGCCGACGCGATAGCAGGTGACGCGCGGCTGCGTGACCTCGAGCAACGCCTCGCCGATGCGGTACCGGTCGCCGACGCACACCTCGTCGTCCGGGAGGCCATCGACGGTGAAGTTCTCGCCGAACGAGCCGTGCTCCATGGGCGGACGTCCGAGGAACGCCTCCCAATGGCGATAGGCATCGAGCTGATAGACGAGGACCGCGCGCTGCTCGCCGCCGTGGCCACCGAGGTCGCCTTGTGCGTCGCCGTCGATGTTGAGCCGGCGCACCATGACGCGTCCGGCGACCGGGGATTTCCACACGCCGGTGTGCACGACCTCCCCGTTCCAGGAGACGTCCCGCGGTAGACCGACATTCACGGAAACGAGCGTTGGCATGGTCCGCACTCCATCGGCAGACCGCGAGTCTAGCCCGCCGGTCCGCCCATGGATTGCGCGGATATGGGTTTCTTGCCGATTCCCGCGCCGCGCCCGGTCAGCGCCAGCCGAGCCCGGGTGCCACGTGCTTCAGGATCGACTCGATCACGTGCACGTTGTAGTCGACGCCCAGCTGGTTCGGCACGGCCAGGAGCAAGGTGTCCGCCTCGGCGATCGCACGGTCCTCGGCCAGCTCCTTGACCAGCACATCCGGTTCCGCCGCGTAGGTGCGGCCGAACACCGCTTCCATGTTGTCGATGAAGCCGATCTGGTCGCTGCTCTTCGACCGCCCGAAGTAGGCACGGTCGGTGTCGTTCATGATGGGAAAGATCGAGCGCAGCACGGAGACGCGCGGCTCGCGGCCGTGACCCGCCTCCGCCCACGCGTCGCGATACGCCCGCATCTGCTTCGCCTGCTGCACGTGCAGCGGCTCGTTCGTCTCGTTGGCCTTCAGCGTCGAGCTCTGCAGGTTCATGCCCATCTTCGCCGCCCAGACCGCCGTGGCGTTCGAGGCCGACCCCCACCAGATGCGTTCGCGCAGGCCCGGCGCATGCGGCTCCAGCCGCAGCAGGCCGGGCGGGTTGGGAAACATCGGCTGCGGGTTCGGTCGCGCGAAGCCTTTTCCGTCGAGCAGGCCGAGGAAGACCTCGGCATGGCGGCGACCCATGTCCGCGTCGGTCTCGCCGTCGGCGGGCGCATAGCCGAAGTGGCGCCACCCGTCGATCACCTGCTCGGGCGAGCCGCGGCTGATGCCCAGCTGCAGGCGCCCGCCACTGATCAGATCGGCGGCACCGGCCGTTTCCAGCATGTAGTGCGGATTCTCATAGCGCATGTCGATCACGCCCGTGCCGATCTCGATGCGCCGGGTTTTCGCTCCGATCGCCGCGAGGAGCGGGAAGGGCGAGGCGAGCTGGCGGGCGAAGTGATGCACGCGGAAATAGGCGCCGTCCGCACCGATCTCCTCGGCCGCGACCGCGAGGTCGATCGACTGGAGCAGCACGTCGCTGGCGGACCGGGTCGCCGAATGCGACGCATCCGTCCAGTGGCCGAACGAGAGGAAGCCGATGCGTTTCATGAGAAGTCCTCGAAGGGGCGCGACGGTGCGCTCATCCGCATCGAGATTGAGACGACTTTCGCAGAATCAACATCCGGTGGCGGATGGTCGGGCTGCGGGAACCGCCCTGTCACATTTCGCCGGGACACTCCACGGCACAGGGCCATTCCACTCTCATCAGGGAACCTCATGACCTCTCAGGATCGGCGGCACTTCCTCAAGCTTTCCATGGGCGCCGCCGGCGCCGCGTTCACCGCCGGCGTGCTGCCGCCCTCGATCGCGAAGGCGCTGGCGATCCCCGCGTCGCGCCGCACCGGCACGCTCGCCGACGTCGAGCACGTGGTGATCCTGATGCAGGAGAACCGCTCGTTCGACCACTACTTCGGCAGCCTCCGCGGCGTCCGCGGCTTCGGCGATCCGCGCCCCTTCGTCCTGTCGAGCGGTCGTTCGGTCTGGCACCAGCCGCATGCCGCGTCGAAGGACGACTACCTTCTGCCGTTCCGGCCCGTCGGCGACGATCTCGGCCTCACGTTCATCGAGGATCTCCCGCACGGCTGGAACGACACGCAGGCGGCGGCGAACGGAGGCCGCTACGACGGCTGGGTCCAGGCCAAGGGCACCACCACGATGGCCTACCTGACGCGCGAGGACATCCCGTTCCACTACGCGCTGGCCGACGCCTTCACCATCTGCGACGCGTACCACTGCAGCATGCTCTCGTCGACGGACCCGAACCGCTATTACCTGTGGAGCGGCTACACGGGCAACGACGGGACGGGGGCCGGTCCCGTGCTGGACAACGCCGAGAAGGGTTACGCCTGGACCACCTATCCGGAGCGCCTCGAGCAGGCGGGCGTGTCCTGGAAGATCTACCAGGACATCGGCACGGGCCTGGACGCCGACGGCAGCTGGGGCTGGACGTCCGATCCGTACATCGGCAACTACGGCGACAACTCGCTGCTGTACTTCGACAACTACCGGAACGCGCGGCCCGGCGATCCGCTTTACGACAAGGCGCGTACCGGCACGAACATCGCCGCCGGCGAGTCGCCCTTCGCGATCCTCCGCGAGGACGTGCTCGCCGACCGGCTTCCGCAGGTCTCGTGGATCGCGGCACCCGAGGCGTTCACGGAGCATCCGAGCTGGCCGGCGAACTACGGCGCCTGGTACGTCGACGGCGTGCTGGACGCGCTGACCTCGAATCCCGAGGTGTGGAGCAAGACCGCGCTGTTCATCACCTATGACGAGAACGACGGCTTCTTCGATCACGTGGTGCCGCCTTACCCGCCGTCGTCGGCGGAGCAGGGGCTCTCGACCGTGGACACCACGGGCGAGCTGTATCCCGGCGGCCACGGCTTCGTGGCCGGCGCGTACGGCCTCGGCGTGCGCGTGCCGATGCTGGTCGTCTCGCCGTGGAGCAAGGGCGGCTGGGTCTGCTCGGAAACCTACGACCACACGTCGATCCTGCGTTTCCTGGAGAAGCGCTTCGGTGTGCGCGAGCCGAACATCTCGGCCTGGCGCCGCGCCGTCTGCGGCGACCTCACGCGTGCCTTCGACTTTTCGCGCCACGACGACGGCGCGCCGCGCCTTCCCGCGACGACGGGCTACGAGCCCGACGGCAAGTCGCATCCGAGCGTGCGCCCGGCACCGCCGGTGGATCAGCGCATGCCCGAGCAGGAAGCCGGTCAGCGTCCGGCCCGCGCGTTGCCTTACGTGCTGGATGTGCAGGGGCGTCTCGATGTGGAAGGCGGACGCTACCGCCTCGAGTTCATCAACGACGGCCAGGCCGGCGCGTTCTTCCACGTCTTCTCGCCCGCGCGCACCGATGGTCCCTGGACGTACACCGTCGAGCGCGGCAAGTCGCTCCACGATACGTGGACCAGCCTCTACAGCGGGGGCACGTACGATCTGTCGGTAACCGGGCCCAACGGTTTCCTTCGCCGTTTCGCCGGCACGCAGCCGGCGGACGGCGAACGCGGGCGTCGCGCGCAGCCCGAAGTGCGCATCGCTCAGGGCGAGCTCGACGGGCTGTTCCGTCTCTCGATCGTCAACGAGGGGAGCCGCCTCTGCGTCGCGACGGTCACGCCTGGCGACGCGTACACGCATCAGCCGCCGCGCCGCCACATCCTGCTCCCCGGTGGGCGCGTGGAGAGCCTCTGGGAAATCCTCTCCAGCGACCATTGGTACGACTTCACGGTCACCAGCGACCACGATCCGCGTTACGTGCGTCGCCTCGCCGGCCACCGCGAAACCGGACGCCCGTCGCGCACGGATCCCGCGCTGTCGCCGAGGCGTTGACGATGGGGGTCGCTTCGATGCGGTAGCGAGTCCGTCGCGCGACATGGGAGCGACAGCTTCTGTGGCTGCTCGCGACAAGCTGTCGCGCGCAGGGCGCGCTCCTACGACGTGATGTTTCGGCGGGTGGGGTCCACACATCGTCTGCACGAGCGGCGGGCTACACAACGGGCTGGTTTTTCCCTCGCCGGAGACGCTGCCCATGATGCATCCCGCTTCGCCACGACGGTCGGTGGTGGCAAACGCCGTCTACGGCGTGCTGAATCCGATTCCCTTCGGCTTATTCGTCGGCGCGCTCATCTTCGATGCCACCTATGCCGCGACCGGCACCATCCTCTGGGCGAGGGGAGCCGCCTGGCTGGTGTCGCTCGGGCTCGTCTTCGCCGTGGTTCCGCGGCTCGTCAACCTGACGCAGGTGTGGATCACGTCGCGCCGGATCAGCACCCCTGCGGATCGGCTCGACTTCTGGCTCAACCTCGTGGCGATCGTGGTCGCGGTGTTCAACGCGCTCGTCCATACGCGCGACGCCTATGCGATCGTCCCGGCCGGTGTGTGGCTGTCGGTGCTGACCGTGCTGCCGATCGCCGCCGGTCACGTCGTCATCGCCACGCGTGGCGGTACCCAGCGGGAGACCGCGCATGTCTAAGGCCACGATGCTCACCGTGACCTGCGCCGTGCTCCTGAGCGCCTGCGGCGACAAGGCGTCGCTGGAGCCGGTGCAGCAGTCCGGCCCGGAACCGTCGCTGCCGAAAGCGAAGCTTTTTCTCTTGCCGCCCATCCAGGTGCCGGATTTTGTGGGCTGGAAGCAGGGCGCAACGCCTTCGGTGGCGGCGGGCCTCTCGATCGAGAAGATCGCCGATGGCCTGAAGCATCCGCGCCAGCTCCTGACCTTGCCCAACGGCGACGTCCTCGTCGTCGAGGCCAACAGTCCGGGCGAGGAAGCCGTCACCACGCCGAAGCAGTTGCTGGCGGCCCTGGTCAAGAGCGAGTCGGGCAAGGCCGCCAAGGGCGGGGACCGCATCACGCTCCTGCGCAGGAAGGGGAGTGGCGAATGGGAGAAGCATGTCTTTCTCGAGAACCTGCATTCGCCTTTCGGTGTGCAGCTCATCGGCGATTCGCTCTATGTCGCGAATACCGATGCGATCGTCAGGTTCCCGTACGAGAAAGGCCAGACGCGCATCACGGCGCCCGGCGTCGAGTTCGCCGACCTGCCTTCGACGATCAACCATCACTGGACGAAGGCGCTCGAAGCGAACCCCGACGGTACGAAGCTCTACGTGGGCGTCGGCTCGAACAGCAACGTCACGGAGAACGGCCTGGAGGTGGAGTACCGCCGCGCGGCGGTGCTGGAGGTGGACGTCGCGACGGGTGGCAGTCGCATCTACGCCTCGGGCATCCGCAATCCGACGGGCCTGCAATGGAATCCGTCGACGAACACCCTCTGGGCCATCGCCAACGAACGGGACGAGATCGGCGGCGACCTCGTGCCCGATTACATGACCTCGGTCATTGAAGGCGGTTTCTACGGCTGGCCTTACAGTTACTACGGGCAGCACGTCGATACCCGCGTGACACCGCAGCGGCCGGATCTCGTGCGGAAGGCCATACGGCCCGATTACGCGCTGGGGTCGCACGTGGCGGCGCTCGGCTTCCTCCTGACCCGGCAGAACGCGCTGCCGGCGCAGTTTCAGGAAGGTGCGTTCGTCAGCGAGCACGGCAGCTGGAACCGCTCGCCGCTGAGCGGATACGAAGTCGTGTTCGTCCCGTTCCGTGACGGCAAGCCCGCAGGCAAGCCGCAAACGGTGGTGACCGGCTTCCATTCGAGCGACGAGTCCGAACTCTACGGTGCGCCGGTCGGCGTGGTGCTGGACAAGGGCGGCGCGCTCCTGGTCGCCGACGACGTCGGCAACACGGTATGGCGGGTCTCGGCCGCCGCGCCCTGAGGCATGTCGCCGTACGGTCAGTCCAGCGGCGCCATGTCGAAGAGCAGCACCTCGCCGTCGACGCCGTCGCTCAACTCGACACGGTTCTCGCCGGTGATCTTCGCCGCGTCGCCCGCGTTCAGGGGATGGCCGTTCACGTGGACCGTTCCACGGACCACGTGCACGTAGACGATGCGCTCGAAATCGATCGTGTGGTGCGCCGACTCGTCGGCGCCGAACAGCCCCGCGTACAGGCGCACGTCCTGGTTGACCGTCACCGAACCGTGCTCGCCGCGCTCGCTCGCGACGAGGCGCAGCTTGCCGCGCTTCTCGGCGTCCGGGAAGAAGGTCTGCTGGTAGCCCGGCTTCAGGTGCAACCGGTTCGGGATGATCCAGATCTGCAGGAAGTGGGTCACGGTGCTCGCGTGATTCTCCTCGGAGTGCGTCACGCCGGTTCCCGCGGACATGATCTGCACCTCGCCGGGCCGGATCACGACCTTGTTGCCCATCGAGTCGGTATGGGCCAGCTCACCTTCGAGCACGTAGCTGATGATCTCCATGTCGCGGTGCGAGTGCGTGCCGAAGCCCGCGCCAGGCGCCACGCGGTCCTCGTTGATGACGCGCAGCGGGCCGAAATGGACGTGATCCTCGTCGCGGTAATCGGCGAACGAGAAGCTGTGATGGGAATCGAGCCAGCCATGGTTGGCATGGCCGCGGTCGGCGGCGTGACGGATGACGAACATGGGCATCTCCAGGGAATGCCGCCAACTTAGCGCTTGTCGCCCGGGTTCTATTGCATAAATGCGATGCCTCCCGCGGCCCGTTGGCGTCGGGGCGAGGGAGCGGTGTCGCGACGACCGATCGCCTCGCCGTGGGCACCGGCGTGCGCCGGTGCGACGTGAGGGGGGGGGGCGCCTGCGTGAACCCGTCACCCCGGTGCGACGTCAGGGGGCAGCGAGTCCGTGCATGAACCCGTCACCCCGGCGCACGCCGGGGTCCACGTCCTCGGTCCCCGAGGGTGCGTCGAGCTCCACGCGTTCGTGCGTGTGCGGTGTCGCGACGACCGATCGCCTCGCCGTGGGCACCGGCGTGCGCCGGTGCGACGCGAGGGGGTGTGAGCGCCTGCGTGAACCCGTCACCCCGCTGCGACGCCGGGGGGCAGCGAGTCCGTGCATGAACCCGTCACCCCGGCGCACGCCGGGGTCCACGTCCTCGGTCCATGCGCGAGAGCGGTCGACGATGGCGCGCGAACCGCATAGACCGTTCGACCGAATGGCACGCGCGTGGGCGATGGGCTCTACTGGCCGCGAGGACGGCCGATCGTCGCCGTCCCATCGGAGGCAGGCGATGGACAACGTCGGAACCGGCAGGGTACCGGCTATCGTGATGGGGCGCGGCCCGACCGCGCTGGGCATCTTGCGAAGCCTCGCGCTCGCAGGAATTCCGGCGTATGTGGCGTGCCCGCCCGACGACCTGGTGGTCCACTCGCGCTGGTACCGGCCGACGCCGGGCGTGCCGTGGGATGGGCGGCCCGGACCGCAGGCGCTCGACGCGCTGCGGACGATGCCGCTCGAGCGCGCCGTGATCATTCCCGGTGCCGACGATGCCGCCATGTGGCTGGCCGACCTGCCATCGACCGACCTCGGTTCCCGATTCCTCGTGTCCACCTCGACCCGCGCCACGCAGGAGCTGCTGCAGGACAAGTCCGTGTTCGCCGGTTACCTGGCCGCGATCCGCGTGCCGCACCCGCGCACCTATCGCCTGTCCTCGCTGGACGATGTCGAGGCCGTTCCGTTCGAACGGCTGGACCGGGTCTTCATCAAGCCCGTGAACTCGCAGAAGTTCAGCGACGTGACCGGGGTGAAGGGTGTCTGGGTCGACAGTCGTGTCGCGATGGCGGAGGCCTGGGCGCGTTTCCACGCGCAGGGGTTCTCCGTGATGGCGCAGGAGTACGTGCCCGGCCCCGCGACGGAACACTTCTTCGTGGACGGCTTCCGCGACGCGCACGGGCGCTATGCGGGCCTCTTCGCGCGACGCCGCCGGCGCATGTCGCCCCCGGATTTCGGCAACAGCTCGTGCTCGGCGTCGGTGCCGCTCGTCGACGTGGGCGACGCGGTACGGCATGTGCGCCGTCTGCTCGACGGGCTGGACTACCGCGGCATCTTCAGCGCCGAATTCAAGCGCGACCCGCGCGACGGCGCGTTCCGCATCCTCGAGGTGAACACGCGGGCGTGGACGTACGTGGAGTTCGCCGCGCGCCGTGGCGTGAACGTGTGCGACATGGCCTGGCATGACGCGCAGGGCCTCCCAGTAACGAAGGCAACCCGCGACTATGCCGAAGGGAAACTCTGCGTCGACCTGCACCACGACCTGGCCTGTGTCCGGCGTGCGCGCGGCCGGCGCGCCGATTCGCTCGCGCACATCGCGCTGCAATGGCTGTCGGCCGACTTCCACGTCTTCCGCATGGACGATCCCAAACCCGCGCTGCACGGGCTGACCGCCATGCTACGACGTCGCTCCGCGGCGATGAGAGCCGTCTTGCGACGGCTCGGTCCGCGGGCCGTCAGAAACTGAGACCGCCGACGAAGGACACGTTGCTGCGATCGGCCAGCAGGTTGTACCTGCCGCCGAACAGGCGCGAGAACGCCGTTTCGACGAAGTAGCGCTTGCCCCAGTCGACCCGGAGGCCGGTGCGCGCGAGCATGCGGCCTTCGACGAACGTGCTGTCGTACGAGTAGCCCCTGATGTCCTTGGCGAGCGTCAGCGACAGCGTGAGGTCGCCACCGAAGACGGCGTTGCCGTAGGTGGCCGATGCCCTTCCACGCAGGCCCCACGCGTTCGTCGACACGTAGCCCTCGTACCTGCACGTCTTGCCCGTCACGCCGTTGACGCCGGGAAGGGTTTCGGTGCACGCGGTGAGCTTGCCGCCGACGTAGTACGGCGCGCCGCCGTAGGCGAGTCCGCGGCCGTAGCGGAATACCGCGGGGTCGGGCAGGGTGCTCACGTGGCTGTAGCCGATCTCGGCCGCGAGGCCGACGCTGTCCGCGCCGAGCACCTTCGGAAACAGCTTGCTGCCGCCGAGGTTCGCGGTGAGCACCGGATGCCGGTCGTAACCTTCGAAGGTCTGTCCCGCAGGTACCGAAAGGATCTTGCGCTGCTCTTCGAGGATCGACGTCGGTGAGCGCAGCAGGCCGGCGAGCAGGAGATCGATCGGGCTGTAGCCGATCGGCTGGTCCTTGCGATACGCGACCTCGCCATAGAGTTTCGCCGTCGGTGCGAACTTCGTATCGAAGCTCACGCCGTAGACGTGCACGCCCTTGGGGTAGACGAGGCCGTACTTGAGGCCGTTCGGGTCGGTGAGCCGGGCCAGGGCGCCGGGGATGCCTGCGGGCAGCGTCCCGCCGTTCACGTTCTCGATGGTCAGGCTGTACACATTGCGCAAGGTGTTGTCGGAACGCGCGGCGTAGGCGCGGAAGTCGGTGGCCCAGTCGGTGACGGCGTAGCGGACCGACACACCGTACTGTCCCGACCCGTTCGGTTGGCGCCGGTCGTCGCGATGCAGGTAGTAGCCGTTGGCGAGCAGCGCGCGCTCGGTCAGCGTGTCCGGCGTCGCCAGTGGCGTACCGGGCAGCGGTGCGCCGAAGGGGCCGACGATGTTGCAGCCCTGCGGGATCACGGATGCGGCGTCGAAGAAGGTGCCGCATCCGGGAATGTTCGCGGGCCGGAATTCGTAGGGCACGTAGGCGTCCACGCCCCAGTCCTTGCCGAAGGCGAGGCTCAGGCTGACCATCCCGATCGGCACCCTGGCTTCCTGGGGCAGGGCGCCTGGCCGTACCTGGGCCGCGGTGTCGTACGGGTTGGTCACGGCACCGATGCCGCCTGTGAAGAACTGCGACACGCCCCATCCGAGCACCTGCCGGCCGATGCGAAGATCGCCGCGCGTGTCGCCGGCGCCGTCGAAGCGCCAGTACGCGTAGGCGTCGCGCGCCCGCACGTTGCTGAACTTCGCGTCGGGTGCGAAGCCACGATCCGAGAGCGGCCGGTCCGGTGTGAAGCCGTTCGGGTTGTTGCCGTAGCGCGCGTCGGTATGACCCAGCGTGAAGTCGTGCCAGCCATCGAGCCGGACGAAGACGCCCGAGGTCTTTCCATGGACGTCGATGTCGACCATCGCCTTGAGCAGCGTGCTCACGGCGTGCCCCTTCCTGAAGTTCAGGTCGGAGCCGCCGGTCTGGCCGACGAGCTGGCCCGGCGGCGCGCCGGGCACCGCGGTCGACGGAATCAGGGCGTAGGTCGACGGAGCCGGATCGGACGTGCGGACGATCGTGCCCAGCGTGGCGACCGTGCGAACGCTCGCCGTGACGCCATCGGTCAGCCTGAATTCGGCGGCATGCCCCGATGCGGCGCTGCCGGCCAGTGCGGCCGCGACGGCCCAAGTGCGGTTGTTCATGACACCCCTATCTCTGCGATGGATGGATACGGCAGGAGTTCGCGATCGGCAGGCGCGTCGTGTCCGGCAGCGCCCGCGGCGGGCATGACCCACCCCTCCAGCGATTTCCCTTGCTGGCCCCGGGACGATTCGGATGTGTACTCACGACGGCTTGGGATGCGGATCGCCACCTCCCCATGGCGAACCGGTGTTACGGCAGGCGGTAGTCCTTCAGCTGCTCACGCAGCTTGCCCTTCATCACCTTTCCGGTGGCGCCGAGTGGGATCGTGTCGAGGAAGACGACGTCGTCGGGGATCTGCCACTTCGCCGTCTTGCCGGCGTAGAAGGCCAGCAGGTCTTCCCGGGACACCACGCTGCCGGGGCGCCTGACCGCGACCACGATGGGACGTTCGTCCCACTTCGGATGCGGAATGCCGATGCAGGCGGCCAGGGAGATGTCCGGATGCGCGACCGCGATGTTTTCGATGTCGATCGAGCTGATCCACTCGCCGCCGGACTTCACGAGGTCCTTGCTGCGGTCGGTGATCTGCATGAAGCCGTCGACGTCGATCGTCGCCACGTCGCCCGTGGGGAACCACTCGCGGCCTTGCGCGTCGCGCACGAGCGGCGACCCGGCCTCGCTGTCGAAGTAGTCCTTCGCGACCCACGGGCCGCGGACCACCAGCTCGCCGCCGGTCTTCCCGTCCCACGGTAGAGCGTGGCCCTCCTCGTCGAGGATGCCCATGTCGATACCGAAGATGGCCCGGCCCTGTTTCGCCCGAAGCGTGGCCTGTTCGTGCGCCGGCAGGTCGAGTTGACGGCTTTTCAGCGTGCAGATGGTGCCTAGTGGCGACAGCTCCGTCATGCCCCACGCGTGCAACACCTCGACGTCGAATTCGGTCTGGAAGGCGTCGATCATCGCCGGCGGGCAGGCCGAGCCGCCGATGACCGTGCGACGGAGCGAGGAGAACTTCAGCCAGTGACCGTGCAGGTGGTCGAGCAGCGTTTGCCAGATCGTCGGGACGCCACCGGCGAACGTGACCTGTTCCGACTCGATCAGTTCGTAGATCGACGCGCCGTCGAGCGCGGGTCCGGGAAGCACGAGCTTCGCGCCGGTGAGCGCGCACGAGTACGGCAGGCCCCACGCGTTGACGTGGAACATCGGCACCACCGGAAGCACCGTGTCGCGCGCCGAGAGGCACATGGCGTCCGGCAGGCTCACGGCGTACGCATGCAACAGCGTCGAGCGATGGCTGTAGACCACGCCCTTCGGGTTGCCCGTCGTGCCGCTCGTGTAGCACAGGCTCGACGCCGTGTTCTCGTCGAACTCCGGCCAGTCGTAGGTGGCGGCATGGTCCGCGATCCACGCCTCGTAGCTCACCAGGTCCGGGATGCCCGTGTCGGCGGGCAGGGCGTCGGCGTCGCACAGCGCCACCCAACGTCCGACGGTGGGGCATTGCGCGTGCATGGCCTGGACGATCGGCAGGAACGTGAGGTCGAAGCAGAGGATCCGGTCTTCCGCATGGTTGACGATCCACGCGATCTGGTCGGGGTGCAGGCGCGGGTTGATCGTGTGCAGCACGCGGCCGGAACCGCTGACGCCGTAGTAGAGCTCGAGGTGGCGGTAGCCGTTCCAGGCCAGGGTTGCGACGCGCTCGCTGAAGGCGAGGTAGTCCGCTTCGATCGCATTGGCGACCTGCCGCGAGCGCGACGCGACCGCGCGCCAGGTGGTCCGGTGGATGTCTCCTTCCACCCGCCGCGAAACGATGTCGGTGTCGCCGTGCTGGCGGCTGGCGAACTCGATCAGCGACGAGATCAGGAGGGGTTGGTCTTGCATCAGGCCAAGCATGACGATGTACCTCGCGGCCTTCAGGCCGTCCTGAAGGCGAATTCTTCGAGATGGCCCGACGCGTTGGCCGCGCGGCCCGGATCGGCGGGAAGCTCGACATCGAAGTGCCGCTTCAGCACGTCGCAGATCAGCTCGTAGCACGAGCCGATGCGCACGGCCTCCACGTTGCCGTTGCCGAAGCGCAGGATCGTCGCGGAGCGCTGGTAGGTGTGGTATTTGCGCAGGCCGTAATCGATCACCACGTCCGCGATGTCGATCAGTTCCAGCGGAATGTCCTCGACGCGGAAGCGCGGGCCCGTGCCCGTGAGATTGGCCGACGAGCCGAAGATCGGCAGGCCCGCCTCGCGGGAGAGGCGGCAGACTTCGTCGAACAGCTTCCCGGCGTTGAGCAGCATGCCGAGCGTGCCCTTCCCGGTGCTCGCCGCGAGCGTGACGGGATCGAGCCTCGCGAGCATCGGGTGCTCGGGGCGGAACGCCGCCACGGCGCCGAGCGTGAGGTTGTAGTCCTGCGTGATCATCTCGATCATGTCCTGGCAGCGCGCGTCGAGCACGTGAAGCTCCCGCTGCATCTCCATCGAGCACATCATCGCGTTGCGCTTGTGCTCGCCGCGGCCCTTCGCCACGAAGATGCGGCGGATCGCTTCCGCCGAGCCACCCATCATCGCGTACCCCGCGTCGTTGGGAATGATCGCGATGCCGCCGAGTGCGAGCGCGTCGAAAATGCGCTGCGCGTCGTCTTTGATGTTCAGTCTGGTCATACGTGTGCCTTCTTCGTTGATCCGTATCAGTGGTTGCCCACGAACTGCATGTCGAGCGAGCGCCGGTTCGTCTGTATGCCGAACAGCCCGACGATCACCGCCTGCGCGACGAGCAGGCCGATGAGGCTGTAGACGACGGCGTTGACGCCGTTGATCGCGTAGAGCTGCGCCACGGCCTGAGGCGCGACGATGGCGACCGCGCGGCCGGCCACGCTCGAGATGCCGGCGCCGCGGAGGCGCAGCTCCGTGGGAAACAGTTCCGGGACGTAGGTCGTCCAGCCCATCGTCGTGCCGAGGTACAGCGAGGCGATCAGCGCGATGCCGACGGCCGTCGTGGCCTCGAGGCTGCCCGCGTTGGCGTAGGCGTAACCGAGCACGGCGGAGATCACCGAGGCCAGGACGATCCAGTGCTTCCGGCTCCAGCGATCGATGAGCAGGCCGGCGAGGAAGACGCCGGCGAGGCTGCCGGTCGAAATGAGGGCCGTGTGTCCGAGCGAGGCCTGCACCGCGAGACCCTGCTTCACGAGGAACGTGGGCAACCAGATGATGAAGCCGTAGAGCGCGCTCAGGGCGACGACATTCAGCGTGACGCCGATGACGGTCGAGCGGAGGATCGGCGCGCGGAAGAGGTCCCGCGTCGTGAACGTGGATGCGGCGACGACGCGCGCGTTCGCGAGCGGCGGTAACGGCTTGCCCGTCTGCGTGGACACCTCCGCCTCGATGCGATCCAGGATCGCGTCGGCCTCCCGCCAGCGCCCGACCAGTTCCAGCCAGCGCGGCGATTCCGGCATGCTCTTGCGCATGGCCCACACCACCAGCCCACCCGCGCCGGCGATGACGAACATCCAGCGCCAGCCGAACGTCGGGATGACGAGATAGCCCACCAGGTTCGACGCCAGCAGCGACGCGGTGGCGACGAACAACAGCACGGCGCTCCAGCGCCCCCGGGTGGCGGGCGGCACGAACTCCGAGATGGTCGCGTAGCCGACGACGATCTCCGCGCCCAGCCCGATGCTCATGAGGAAGCGCAGCGCGATCAGCCACTCCATGTTCGGCGCGAACGCCGCGGCGACCGACATCGAGCCGAACAGGCCGAGATTGAACTGGAAGGTGAACTTGCGACCGCGCCGGTCGCCCAGCCACCCCGCGAAGAACGCGCCGATCAGCGCGCCCAGCGCACCGGCCGATGCGAACAGCGCGTTCGCATGGATATCGGCCCAGCCGGACGCCGCGAGCGCCGGCATGATGCCGCTCGCCATGTAGAGATCGAAGCCGTCGAAGAAGAGGCCCAGACCGATCATCATCGCCATGCGGCGGTGGAAGGACGCCGTGGGTAGGCGGTCGAGCCGCTGCGCGGCGGTAGGGCGGTCCGGCGGCGCGGGTGTTCCCGTGCCGTCGACGATCTGGAAAGTCTCGCTTTTCACGTTTGTCTCCGATGTCACGCTTCGCGTGTCCCGGGCGCCGAGGTATCGACGATTCGAGGGTGGGTTCAGATCGACCAGACCCACGGCCGTGCCGCGCGGTCTGCGTTTTGCCATGCGCGGATGGCGTCGTCGTCCTTGAGGGTCCGGTCGATGTCGTCCAGGCCGGTGAGCAACGCCTCCCGGCGCTGGGCATCGACGGTGAACGACAGCGGGGGCTGTCCGGGCGGCTCCAGGCGGAGCCGTTCGAGATCGACTTTCAGCGGCGCGCCCGTGCGGCAGAGGCTGCCGATGGCCTCGACCTCGTCGGCCGGCAGGCGGATGGGAAGCACGCCGTTCTGAAAGCAGTTGCTGTAGAAGATGTCGCCGAAGCTCGGCGCGATGACGCAACGGACGCCCATCTCGCGCAATGCCCACACGGCGCCCTCGCGCGACGAACCGCAGCCGAAGTTCTCGCCGGCGAGAAGGAACGGCGCGCGACGGAACCGGGGCTGGTTCATCACGAAGTCCGGGTCTTCGCTGCCGTCGGGGTGGTAACGCAGCGATTCGAAGCCGTAGGGCCCGAGCTCGCCACGCGGGAGCGTGGTGAGACGCTCGATGCGGATGATGACGTCGGTATCGATGTTCGGTTTCGGGAGCCACGCGGCCGGCCCCGATACGGTCGTGAACGGCTCGCGTTTCACAGGCATGCTCCCGTCACCTGCGCCACGTCGACGATCGCGCCGGCGATCGCGGCGGCGGCCGCCATCGGCGGACTCGCCAGGTGCGTGCGCGCACCGGGTCCCTGACGCCCGACGAAGTTGCGGTTCGACGTGGATACGGAGCGCTGGCCCGGCGGCACACGTTCGCCGTTGGCCGCCACGCACATGCTGCAACCCGGCTCGCGCCACTGGAACCCGGCGGCGAGGAAGACATCGTGCAGCCCTTCGGCCTCGGCGGCGCGCTTGACGGATTCGGATCCCGGCACCACCCACGCCGTGACGCCCGGCGCGACGTGCCGGTCGCGCGCGACCTCGGCCGCGGCGCGCAGGTCGCTCAGGCGCGCGTTGGCACAGGAGCCGATGAATACCCAGTCCACGGGCGTACCCGCGATCGGCTGCCCGGCGGTCAGGCCCATGTAGTCGAGCGCCGCACGCAGCGCCTCGCGCTGCGTCGCGTCGTGCACGTCCATCGGATCCGGGACGTTGGCGTCGATCGGCAGGGCATGCTCGGGACTCGTGCCCCATGTCACGGTAGCGCGTACCGCCGAGGCGTCGATGATTTCCTCGCGGTCCGGCTGCGAATCCGGATCGCTGGCGAGGGTGCGCCAGTAAGCCACGGCCCGATCGAAGTCCTCGCCGGCGGGCGCGAAGGGTCGGCCGCGCAGGTAGTCGAAGGTGTGCTCATCCGGCGCGACGATGCCGGCCCGCGCGCCGAGTTCCACCGACAGGTTGCACAGCGTGAGTCGCCCTTCGACGCTCAGGGCCTCGATGGCGGGGCCGGTGTATTCGATGACGCTCTCGACGCCGGCGGAAGCGCCCAGCTTCCCGATGATGTGCAGCGCGAGGTCCTTCGCCGTCACGCCGACGCCAAGGCGTCCTTCGCAACGGATGCGCAGCTCCCTGGGTTTGCGCATCCGCAAGGTCTGCGTGGCGAGCGCATGGGTGCTCTCCGACGAGCCGACGCCGAACGCGAGCGCGCCGAGGCCGCCGTTCGTGCACGTATGGCTGTCGCCGCAGATGACCGTCAGGCCCGGGAGCACGATGCCGAGTTCCGGGCCCATCACGTGGACGATGCCCTGGCCCGGCTCGCCGAGGTCGAACAGGCGCACGTTCATCGCCGCGCTGCGGCTCTTCAGGGCCGCATGCAACTTTCCGCCTTGCGGAAACGTGGTGGCGACACGTCCCGGCTGGCTCGACACGGCGTGGTCCGGCGTCGCGAACACGAGGCGGGCGTCGTGGAGATCCAGGCCACGTTCGGCGACTTCCGCGAGTGCCGGCGGGCCGGAGAGGTCGTGCAGCAGGTGGCGATCGATGTGGAGCAGGGCCCAGCCGTCGCCGAGGTCGCGCACCACGTGCGCGTCCCACAGTTTGTCGAAGAGGGTACGGGCGGTCATGGCGTCGTCACGTCCTCGCCGAGGAAACGCGAACGCAGCGCGTCCCAGCGATCGGCGTCGAAGCGGCGGAACATCTGCGCGATGTTCTGCTCGCGCGGCGGCGATACCCGCGTGCGGCGAAGCGTCGCCAGCACGGCGTCGGTGGCGTCGATCGTGGCCATGAAGACCAGTGCCGGGAGGATGGCCATCCGGTAGCCCATCGACTCCGCCTCGCCGAGATCCGAGAGAGGCGTGCGACCGCCGGGCACGACGTTGAGCACGCAGGGACCGGCGACGAGTCGCGGCACCGACGCCGCTTCGTCGAGCGTCTGCGTGGCTTCGACGAACGCCATGTCGGCGCCCGCGTCGAGCGCCGCGTTGGCACGCCAGACGGCCTCGTCGAAACCGAGCACGGCGCGGGCGTCGGTGCGCGCGATGATGCCGAACCCGGGATGGCGGCGCGCCGCCACGGCGGCGCGGATCTTGGCCAGGAATTCCTGACGCGACACGACTTCCTTGCCGTCGAGGTGCCCGCAGCGCTTGGGCATCACCTGGTCCTCGATGTGGATCGCCGCGACGCCGCGCGCTTCGTACTCGCGGACGCAGCGGGTGACATTGAGTTCGTTGCCGAAGCCGGTGTCCGCGTCGGCGATCAGGGGGATACCGATCGCGCGCGCCATCGTGCCGGCGTTCTCGACCATCTCCGTCATGGTGATCAGGCCGAGGTCGGGGTAGCCGCGTGCGAGGGCGGTGCCCGCGCCGGTCATGTACGCGGCGGCGAAGCCGGCCTCTTCGATCAGCCGCGCACCGATCGCGTCGTACGCACCCGGCACGATCGTCATGCCGGGTGCCGCGAGCAACGCACCGAGTCCCGAGGATTCAGACATACACCGACACCCGTTCCGTACCCACCAAAGTTGTCTAGAGTGTTGAACAACTAGACATGGGGCGTCAAGCGTCTGTTATGCTGCACTGCATGAAAAATGAAGCACTTACGCGCACAAAAGGGACGGCCTTGCACAGGCAGATTTTCCTCGTGCTCAAGGACGGCATCGCGCAAGGGACCTACGCACCGGGCACGGCGCTGCCGAAGGAAGAGGCGCTCGTGCAGCTCTTTGGCGTGGCGCGCGCCACGGTGCGCAGGGCGCTCGCCGATCTCGAAGCGGAAGGACTCGTGCAGCGCCGTCACGGCAGCGGCACGTACGTCACCGACAACCTCACCACCGGTGCGAATCTCTCGGCGCTGAGCTTCATCGACGAACTCAAACACACCGCGCAGTCGACGGATGTGCGCGTCGTGACGCTCGAAACGATCGCGCCGCCTCCTGGCATCAACGCGTTCCTTCGGATTCCGCGTCCGGGCCGCGTCGTGCACGCGGTGCGCGTGCGCGTCGCCAGCGACACGCCGTTGATGATCACCGAAGCCTGGGTGCCGGCGGATATCGGCAAGGACATCACGACGGCGGCGCTGAAGCGCAGTCCGATGTACGCGCTGCTCAACGCGATGGGCGTGCGCTTCGGACGCGTGGTGCAGGAGATCAGCGCCGAGTCGGCGGATCCGTATCGCGCGAAGCTGCTCGAATGCGACCTCAGCACCGCGCTGATCCGCATGTCGCGCGTGATGCACGATCACACCGGACGTCCGGTGATGTACGTCACCGCGCACCTCACGCCACGGTACAGCCGCATCCTGATGGAAGTGCCGGGCGACGCGATCGACACGCTGAGCGCGGGCCACATCATCCACGACCCGTCGCTGGTGGGAAACGCCGCCACGCGAAGCAAACGTTCGCGGACGTAGCGGGGCAGGGGCGACGCGTGTCGCCCCGTGACGGTCACATGCCCGCGTAGTTCGGTCCGCCGCCACCCTGCGGCGCGACCCACACGATGTTCTGCATCGGATCCTTGATGTCGCAGGTCTTGCAGTGCACGCAGTTCTGCGCGTTGATCTGCAGCCTGGGCGCGCCTTCGTCGATGCCGACGTACTCGTAGACGCCCGCGGGGCAGTACCTGGCCTCCGGGCCGGCGTACTGCGTGAGGTTCACGCGCACGGGCAGCGAGCGGTCCTTCAGCGTGAGATGCGCCGGCTGGTTCTCGTCGTGGTGGGTGCTGGAGAGGAACACCGAACTCAGGCGATCGAAGGTGAGGACGCCGTCGGGTTTCGGGTAGACGATCCGCGGACTCGTCGCGGCCGGGCGCAGGTTGGCGTGGTCGGGCGTATGGTGATGAAGCGTCCAGGGCGGCTCGCGGAAGCCGAGCTTCGGCAGCAGCCATTGTTCGATACCGGTCATCGCCGTCGCGACGGCGCGGCCCTTCTTGAACCATTGCTTGAAGTTCTTCGCCTGGCGCAGTTCGGCATGCAGCCAGCTCCGCTCGAACTCCGCCGGATACGCGCTCAGCTCGTCGTGCGCGCGACCCTCGGCGATGGCGACGAACGCCGCCTCGGCGGCGAGCATGCCCGTCTTGATCGCCGCATGGCTGCCCTTGATGCGGCTCGCATTGAGGAAGCCGGCTTCGCAACCCACGAGCGCGCCGCCGGGGAAGACGGTCTTCGGCAGCGAGAGCAGACCGCCCGCGGTGATGGCGCGCGCGCCGTATCCGATCCGCGTGCCGCCCTCCAGGTGCTTGCGGATCGACGGATGCGTCTTGAAGCGCTGGAGCTCGTCGAAGGGCGACAGCCAGGGGTTGCCGTAATCCAGACCGACGACGAAGCCCACGGCGATCTTGCCGTCCTCCGCGTGATAGAGGAACGAGCCGCCGTACGTGTCGTCCTCCAGCGGCCATCCGGCGGTGTGCACCACGAGCCCCGGCTGGTGTCGCGCGGGATCGGCCTGCCACAACTCCTTGATGCCGATACCGTAGCTCTGCGGATCGCGCCCGTCGTCGAGGCGGAACCGGTCGATGAGTTCGCGGCCGAGCTGGCCGCGCGCCCCTTCGGCGAAGATCGTATAGCGGGCGTGCAACGCCATGCCGAGCTGGAACTGGTCGGTCGGCTCGCCATCCTTGCCGATGCCCATGTCGCCGGTCGCCACGCCCTTGACCGCACCCGCGTCGTCGTACAGGACTTCCGCCGCGGGAAAGCCGGGGAAGATCTCCACGCCCAGCGCTTCGGCCTGCGTCGCCAGCCAGCGCACGACGGCGCCCAGGCTGACGATGTAGTTTCCGCGGTTGTGGAAGCACGCCGGCAGCAGCCACTCCGGCGTGGCGCGGGCGCCGCTTTCGCCGAGGAACAGGAACTCGTCACGGGTGACCGGCTGGGTCAGGGGCGCGCCGCGCTCTTTCCAGTCGGGGAAGAGTTCGGTGAGCGCCCTCGGGTCCATGATCGCGCCGGAAAGGATGTGCGCGCCCGGTTCGGAGCCCTTTTCGAGAACGCAGACCGACAGTTCGCGCCCCGCGGCCGCGGCGAGCTGCTTCAGGCGGATGGCGGTGGCGAGGCCGCCGGGACCGGCACCCACGACCACGACGTCGTAGTCCATGGATTCGCGCGGGCCGTGGGCGGCGAGGAGTGCTTCTGGCGTCATGATGCGTTCCGGTCAGAACTGCGCGGGATCGAGCGCCAGCGCGTCCTCGATCGCGTCGGGCGAACGGATCGTGGCGGCATGGCTGCTGGCGCGCGGCAGCACGTGCGCGGCGTAGAAGTGCGCCGTCGCGATCTTCGTCGCGTGGAAGTCCGGATCCTCGTGGCGCCTGGCGGTCGAAACCAGCAGGGCGCGCGCCATCTGCCATCCGCACAGCACCACGCCGCACAGTTCGAGGTAGGGCACGCCGGCGCCGTAAACGGCGTTCGGGCGCTCCGCGGCGTTCTGGAGCAGGAACGCGATGGCATCGGCCATGAGGTCGCGGCCGGCCCGCAGGTTCCGGCGCATCGTCTCGAAGGCTGGCGTCGCCGCGTCGGCGTGGGCGTCGAGTTCGGCCAGCGTGCCGTCGATCTTCTGCAGGAACCAGCCTGCCGTCGCGCCGCGGTCACGCAGGGTCTTGCGGCCCACCAGATCGTTCGCCTGGATCGCCGTCGTGCCTTCGTAGATCGTCAGGATGCGGGCATCGCGCAGGAACTGCGCCGCACCGGTTTCCTCGACGAAGCCCATGCCGCCGTGGATCTGGATGCCGAGGCTGGCGACGTCGATCGAACGTTCGGTGCTCCAGCCCTTCACGATCGGCACGAGGAATTCGTAGGCCGCGCGATGCAGCGCCTGCTCGTCGGCGTCGGCGGCATGGTGCGCCACATCCGAGTGACCCGCCGCGACATAGGCGAGGGCACGCGCACCTTCGGTCAGGGCGCGCATCTCCATGAGCATGCGCCGGACATCGGGGTGCCGGATGATCGCCACGGCACCCTTCGCCGAGCCGTCGACGGGGCGGCTCTGCACGCGGTCGCGCGCATAGCCGACGGCCTTCTGATAGGCCGCCTCTGCGACCGCGACGCCTTGCAGGCCGACGGCATACCGCGCGGCGTTCATCATCACGAACATGTACTCGAGGCCACGATTGACCTCGCCGACGAGGTGGCCGACCGCGCCGTCGTACTGCAGCACGGCCGTGGGGCTCGCCTTGATGCCGAGCTTGTGCTCGATCGACACGCATTCCACCGCGTTGCGTTCACCGGGCGCGCCGTCGTCGCCGACGAGGAACTTCGGCACCGCGAAGAGCGAGATGCCCTTGATGCCTTCCGGCGCGTCCGGCACGCGGGCCAGCACGAGGTGCACGATGTTGTCGGTGAGGTCGTGCTCGCCCCAGGTGATGAAGATCTTCGTGCCGTGGATCCGGTGCGAGCCATCGGCCTGCGGTTCGGCGCGCGCGCGCAGGAGCGCCAGATCCGATCCGGCCTGCGGCTCCGTGAGGTTCATGGTGCCGGTCCATTCGCCGGCGATCAGCTTCGGAAGATAGCGTTCCTTAAGCTCGTCGGACGCGGCGGTGAGCAGCGCCTCGATCGCGCCATCGGTGAGCAGCGGGCACAGGCCGAACGACAGGTTCGCCGCCTGCAGCATCTCCGCGCACGGTGCCGAGATCACCTTGGGCAGGCCCTGACCACCGTATTCGCCCGGATGCGAGATGCCCTGCCAGCCGCCGTCGACGTAGTGCTTGTACGCATCGCGGAAGCCCGGCGACGAGGTGACGTTGCCGTCGTCCCAGTGGCTGGGCTGGCGGTCGCCCGCGGCGTTCAGCGGGGCGAGGACCTCGCCGCTCAGGTTCGCGGCTTCCTCCAGCACGGCGCGCGCGAGGTCGAGCGTGGCCTCGCTCATGCCGGGAAGACCGGCGATGCGGTCCATGCCGACGAGGTGCTCGAGCACGAAGGTCATGTCCTTCACGGGGGCGGCGTATGTCATGCGGGTATCCAGTCGATGGCGGAATGCGTCACCCGCCATCGTAGGCATCCGGCACGGCGGCGGGTTACCGAATCCCGCCGAGGTACTGACAAAATCCGCCACCCTGGCCGGAGCGTCAGTCCGGGCTGCGGTACGCGCCCGGGGTGCTGCCCGTCCAGCGGCGGAACGCGCGGTGGAAGGCGGTCGGGTTGTCGAAACCCACGGCGCCCGCGACTTCCGCGATGGAGGCGTTCGTATGCGTCAGCGTCCGGATGGCGATATCGCGACGCACTTCGTCCTTGATCGCCTGGAAGGTGGTGCCTTCGATGGCGAGCTTGCGGCACAGCGTGCGCTCCGAACAGAACAGGCTTTCCGCGACGTCGCCGGTGGTCGGCATGTCCGGCAGTAGCGCGACGATGCGCTGCCGCACCCGGTGGCAGGTCATCTGCGTGGCCAGCGAGACGAAGATCCAGTCTTCGGGTGCGCGATCGAGGAAACGACGCAGGTCCGCCTTGCGCTGCCGCACCGGCAGATCGAGGAAGCTGGCGGGGAACGCGATGCGCGTGGAGCGCTGCCTGAAATGCACCGGACCCGGAAACAGGTACAGATAATCGCTCGCCAGCGACGGGGCCGGGAAGTCGAACAAGGCCTCGTCGAGCGGGATGTTCTGCCGCACCAGCCACGAGGCGACGCCGTGGGCGAGCTTGAGCATGAGCATCTTGCCGAGCGGCGTGACGCCCGGACCTTCCGCCGGGGTCGTCAGCTCCAGCGCCCCGACGCCGTCCTCGCTGTGCAGCGTGAGCTGAAAGTCGTCGAGGATCAGATGGAAGAACTGGCAGTAGCGGTGCAGGGCCACCTCGAGGCGCGGCGCATCGAGCAGGCTCAGGCAAAGGAACTTCAGCGATCCGCCACGCAGCGGCCGGCTGAAGATGCCCGGCATCTCGTCGTCGAATTCGGCGGCCAGCAGACGGTACAGCTGCGAGAATTGCTCCTGCGTGACGCGTGCACCGGGCTTGCGAAGCAGTCCCGGCGGAATGCCGGATCGCTCGGCGAGACGCGACACGGCGGCGCGATCGGCCCCCGACAGGAAGCCGTTGACGATGGAAATGGGCACCGTCGCGGAGAGGGCGTCCTGATGTGTTCCCGTGCGGGTCATTCGGTCCTGCATCGCCTATGCTTCTGGCCTTCCGGCACCACCAGCGTGACATTATGCGGGTGTCCACAATGATGGCGTTACGGCCGGGTCCGACCATGCGCGCCCGATTGCCGAACAGATGGCGTGAGTCTCAGGTTCCCGAAGCGGCGCCGACGCGAAGCAGGACGGATCCGTGCCGGGGTAGGGCTTCGCTGTAGCCCTCGTTTGTCGGAAGCGAGCGATGGTTCCAGAGGTCGCGCACATTCCTCGGCTTCGCGAACCGCTGTCCAAGGCGACTCCACGGGAAGGTGACCCGCGCGGGTGTCTCGCCCCGGTTGAAGAAGCCCACCACCCGCGAGCCATCGCTCATATCCCGGACGAGCACCTCCACGTCGCCCTGCGTCTCCAGCCGACGCGCGGGCAGGCCGGCGGGGTCCTGATCGACGGCGATCACTTCGCGGTTGAGCAGGATGGCCTTGGTTTCGGCGTCCATGCCGCGAAGGTCGTTGCCGGCGAGCAGCGGGGCGGGGAGCAGCGACCACAGGCTCATCTGGGTGCGGTATTCGTCCACGGTCATGCCGCCGTTGCCGATCTCCAGCATGTCCGGGTCGTTCCAGTGGCCGGGGCCCGACCATGCGGCCAGATCGAGTTGCCGGAATCCGCGTTCGGACATCGACGACCAGTCGTCGCTGATGTCGGGCGTGGTGCGCCAGAGGTTGGCGCCCGTCTCCGGACCCCATTTCCAGATGTCGAACTGACCGGACTGCGAGAGGCTGTAGACGATCGGCCGGCCCGTCCTGCGTAGCGCCTGGCCCATGCGGCGGAACAGCGCCTGCTGGTTCTCCAGGGTGACCGGATACTGGTCACGGGCGCCGCAGTAATCGTATTTGAGGAAATCCACGCCCCACTTCGCATAGGTGCGTGCATCCTGGTCCTCGTGGCCGAAGCTGCCCTCGAATCCCGCGCAGGTCTTCGCGCCCGGCGACGAGTAGATGCCCAGCTTAAGGCCCCGGGCATGCACGTAGTCCGCCAGCGCCTTCATGTCGCCGAACTTGTCGTTCGGGCGTATGGCTCCGAAGGCATCGCGGACACCTTCCCACGTGTCGTCGATGTTCACGTACACGTAGCCCGCATCGCGCATGCCGTTGGCCACCATGGCGTCGGCCATGCCGCGAACGTCGTCCGCGGTGATGCGCCCGGCGAAATGGTTCCAGCTGTTCCAGCCCATGGGGGGAGTCCGGGCGAGGCCGTTCGCCGGCACGGCGTCGACCGGCGGGACGGCTGGCCCGCCGTCACGGGCCGAAGCCATCAGGCACGTGGCCAGGCCGAGAACGAGGGCGGAGTGGCGCAGTACACGATGCGAGGTCATTCGCGCTTCCCTGGGAGGATGCCGGCATGGTACCCGGCCGGCCCGTGCCGCGGTCGGAGGCCGCTCGGATCGTCCCGGCGTCTGCACCGTGGCCTCACATTTTATCCATCACGATATCGCCGGACCCCTGTTCGGTAACCTGCGTGAATTCCAGCCCTTTCAATATCGACGTCGATGTCCAGTCCGTCCCAGGTCGCGGTTACGTCGCGACGTATCTGATCGTCGACCCGGACGGGAACGTTCTTCGTAAGCGCCGCCTGGCCCGTCGTTTTTCCGCTTATTCCGAAGCGATGGCGTGCGCGCTCGACGCCGCCAAGGGCACCGTCGAGTCGCTGGCCGCATCCGTGCCGGCAGGCGTCCTCGCCTACCAGCCCACTCCTTCCGGCGAGATGGCGCTGAACGGCGGCATGCCTTGATGCGCGCGGCGCCGATCGGCCGCCGGGCGCACGGCGGATGACTGGCCTCGGCTGCAAGGGTTGCGGAAACGCCGACGAGGTCGCGCGCGGCATCACCATGGCGTTCCACCCCATCGTCGACGTACCGGCACATGCCGTGTTCGCTCACGAGGCGTTGGTCCGCGGGCTGGGCGGCGAAACCGCAGCCCAGGTGATCGAACATGTCGGACAGGACAACCGTTACGCGTTCGACCAGGCCTGTCGCATGGTCGCGATCCGCACGGCGGCCCGGGTTGGCCCACCGGCGTTGCTCTCGATCAATTTCATGCCCAACGCGGTGTACAACCCCGAGCACTGCCTGCAGGCGACGTTCGCCGCCGCCCGGGAAGCGGATTGGCCGCTGGAGCGCGTGATCTTCGAAGTGACCGAGCACGAGGAGGTCATCGACCACGACCACCTCGTCCGCGTCCTCGCGGCCTATAAGGCGCATGGCTTCCTCACGGCGATCGACGATTTCGGCGCCGGCTTCGCGGGGATGAACCTGCTGGCCGATTTCCAGCCCGACCTCGTCAAGCTCGACATCGGCCTCATCCGCCGTATCGACGGCAGCCGCCCGCGGCAGATGATCGTGCGCCACATGGCCGCCCTGTGCGGCGAGCTCGGCGTGCAGGTCATCGCGGAGGGCGTGGAGACCGAGGGCGAATGCAGGGCGCTGCTCGACCTGGGCATCCGCCTGCAGCAGGGTTTTTTCTTCGCAAGACCGCTCACGGGCGGATTGCCCGACATCCACTGGCCGGAGGCCGGGCATTCGCACGGGTAGCCCGTTCGGTGCGGGCGCGCGAAAATGTCGGGCGAAGCATAGGATCGACGATGACTGAACACACCAACCACGGCCGGCAGAAAACCCGGGTCGTCTACGAAGGGGTCGACCACCCCGGAAGCGATATCTTCTTCGCCGCGGTGTCCACCACGCGGATGCCGATGATCGTCACGGATCCGCGGACGCCGGACAACCCCATCATCTTCGCCAACCCGGCCTTCCTGCGGATGACCGGCTACACGACCGAAGAGCTGCTGGGAAGGAATTGCCGGCTTCTGCAGGGGCCGGGCACCGATCGCGTGACGATCTCGGCCATCCGCGACGCGGTCGCGGCCAATCAGGAAATCGCGACCGAGATCCTCAACTATCGGAAGGACGGCTCGACGTTCTGGAACGCGCTGTTCATCTCGCCCGTCTACGACGCGAACGGCGAGGTCGTGTACTTCTTCGCCTCGCAGCTGGACGTGAGCCGTCGGCGTGATGCCGAGGACGCGCTGCGCCAGGCGCAGAAGATGGAGGCCCTCGGCCAGCTGACCGGCGGCATCGCGCACGACTTCAACAACCTCCTGCAGCTGATGATCGGCTACGTGGAGTCGGTGGAGGTGGGGCTGACGCATCCCGAGATCGACAGGGACAAGCTGCTGCGCTTCATCGGCGGTGCGCGCGCGGGCATCCAGCGCGCCTCGACCCTGACGTCCCAGCTGCTGGCGTTCTCGCGCAAGCAGACCCTGCAGGGCAGGGTCGTCAATCCGAACCAGATCGTCGCGGACATGCAGGACATGCTCGCACGTTCGCTCGGGGACGACATCGTCCTCGAGCTCGATCTCGCCGCCGACACGCGGAACGCGCGCCTCGATCCGACCCAGGCGGAAGTGGCGCTCCTCAACGTCGCCATCAACGCCCGCGACGCGATGGACGGCCGTCCCGACAAGCGGCTGGTGATCCGCTCGCGCAATGCCACGCCGCTGGAAATCAACGATCAGGGCGAGCTGGCCACGCGTGGCGGGTCGTTCGTCGCCATCGACGTCATCGACAACGGCAGCGGCATGGCGCCCGACGTCGTCACGCGGGTGATGGACCCGTTCTTCACTACGAAGGAAGAAGGCAAGGGCACCGGCCTCGGCCTCTCGATGGTCTACGGGTTCGCGAAGCAGTCGGGCGGCGCCGTCGCCATCGACTCGGCGGTGGGGGAGGGCACGACCCTGACCATGTATTTCCCGGTCGCGATCGAGCAGGAGGACGGGCGGGGTCCTGAGCCGGTCCGACGCATCGATCGCGCCGCGGACCGGTCGGGGCATGAGCGCGTGCTCGTGGTCGACGACCGTCCGGATCTCGCGACACTGGCCCAGAGCATCCTCGAATCCCACGGCTACGACGTCGTGGCGCTCACCGATCCGCAGGAGGCCTTGCATCGGATCGAGCAGGGGCCGGCCTTCGATATCCTGTTCACCGACATCGTCATGCCGGGGAGCCTCAACGGCGTCGCGCTCGCCCGGCGGGCCCGGTCGATCAACCCCGGCCTCAAGGTCCTGCTGACCACGGGATACGCATCGCAGTCCGTGCAGCGGACGGACGCGGGCGGCATCGCCTTCGACGTGCTCAACAAGCCTTATTCCCGGCTCGACCTGCTGCGGAAGATCCGGTTCGTGCTGGACGGACCCACTGGCGTCAGCTGACCGGCGGCGACACAGGCATCGGCCACGGCCCCGAACCACGGCAGGGGCCGTCGTCTTCACAACTGCGGACTTCTCTTAGTCTCGCCCAGGGCATAGAATCGCCCGCGCCGTTGTGACGCCAGTCTCATTTTTCGGCGATCATCGCCGGCCATCCACAGGGGGATGGCTGGGCAGTCCTCGCGCGCTCCCGACCGGCCTTCGCCGGACATCACCATTTTCCGCTTCGTGGACATCGTCCGCGCGCTTTTGCTCGTCTTGAAGAAACAGGGGTCTTCATGAATCGCATTTACCGCCTTTGCTGGAACGCGGCGACGTCGCAGTGGGTTGCCGCCAGCGAACTCGCGCGGAGCAGCCGCCCGGTTCCCTCGACGGCAGCGCGAGCGCGCGCACCGCGGGCCGCGTCGGTGGCGGTGGCGATCTCGCTGGCGCTTGGCGCTCCCGGACTTTCGCATGCGGGCCAGACGGGCGGTCAGATCGTCGGCGGTAACGGCAGCATCCAGCAAGGCGGCGCGGTCACGACGATCCGCCAGGACAGCCAGCGCCTGTCGCTGAATTGGCAGACGTTCGACATCGGTGCCAACGAGACCGTGAAGTTCGTTCAGCCAGGTCGCGACGCGATCGCGGTGAACCGGATCCTCGGCAACAAGGCCTCCGACATCCAGGGCCACCTCGACGCCAACGGGCAGGTCTGGCTGATCAACCCGAACGGCGTGGTGTTCGGTGAGCGGGCACAGGTCAATGTCGGCGGCCTCGTGGCGTCGACCCTCGACACCGGCGACGATTCCGTCGACGCCCGCAGCCGGACCTTCAGCGGCGACGGCAAGGGCTCGGTGATCAACAAGGGTGCGATCCACGCCGCCGACGGTGGCTATGTGGCGCTGCTCGGCAATCAGGTCTCGAACCAGGGCGTGGTGACCGCCCGGCTGGGCACCGTGGCGATGGCCGGCGGCAGCGCGGTGACGCTGAACTTCGAAGGCAGCCAGCTCGTCAACGTGCAGGTCGATCGCAGCACGCTCGACAACCTCGTCGAGAACCGCCAGCTGGTCCAGGCGGACGGCGGCCGTGTCTTCATGACGGCGGGCGCGCGCGATTCGCTGCTGGCCAGCGCGGTGAACAACACCGGCGTGGTCCGGGCGCAGACGGTCGAGAATCGCGACGGCCAGATCGTGCTGCTAGGGGGCATGACGGCCGGCCACGTGAATGTGGAGGGGACGCTCGACGCCAGCGCGCCGAACGGCGGCAACGGTGGCCACATCGAGACGTCGGCCGCGTTCGCCAACCTGGGCGCGGCACATGTCACGGCGGCCGCCCCGCGCGGCGCGGCCGGCACCTGGCTGATCGATCCGTACGACCTCACGATCGACCAGACCGCGGCGACCACGATCTCCAACTCGCTCAACGGCGGCACCAGCGTCACCGAACAGACGACCGCCGGCGGCACCCTGGGCGCTGGCGTGATCAACGCCAACGGGTCTGGCGACATCACCGTCGCCGCGCCGATCACGTGGACCAACGCGGCGGCGACGCTGACGCTGGACGCGTACCGGTCGATCAACGTCAAGGCGGCGATCGGCGGTCCGGGCCGCGTGACGCTGAAGGCCGGCAGCGGCGGCACGGGCGACATCGTGCTCGGCGCGGCCATCCGCGGCGATGCCGGCGTCACTCTGACGGCGGCCGGTCACTTCGTGAACCAGGCGGGTGCGGGCGCGCTCGCCGCCGCCAACGGCCGCTGGCTGGTCTATTCCTCGTCGCCGGTGGGCGACACGACGGGCGGCCTCGTGCCGGGCTTCCTCCAGTACAACGCGCCGGCCGGCACGGCGCCGGTAGTGGGCGGTAACGGATTCCTCTACGCGCTGGCGCCGACGGTCGCGCTCGGCGCACCGGTGGGCACGGTCCGCAAGGACTACGACGGCGGCACCGCCGCCGCGCTGACCGGCGCCAACTTCAACGCCAGCGGTCTCGTCAACGGCGACCGCATCGCCACGGGCAGCGGCACGTACGCGAGCAAGGACGCGGCGAGCGGCCTGCAGGTCAGCACCGCCACCGCCGCCAGCGCCTATACGTTCACGGCGGCCGATGGCATGACGCCTGTGTACGGATACGACGTTTCGGGCGGCGGCGCATCCGCCAACATCGGCGTGATCGACCCGAAGCAGCTCGGCATCGCGATCGTCAACAACCCGACCAAGACGTACAACGGCACCACCACGGCCACCCTCACGGGATCGAACTACCTGATGTCCGGCCTGGTGGCCGGTGAAAGCATCACGTTCAGCCAGCCGAACACCGTGGCGTACGAATCGGCCGATGCCGGCTCGCGTACCGTCACGGCGACGTTCGTGTCCTCCAACTTCGTGGCCGCGAACAACACCAAGGTCTCGAACTACGTGCTGCCAACCGTGGCTACCGGCGCGGGCACGATCAACAAGGCGAAGGTCCAGCTCTCGGGCCTGATCGGCAACGACAAGGTCTACGACGGCACGGCCAACGACTCGCTGGACAAGAGCCGCGCGTCGATCTTCGGCGTGATCGCCGCCGATGTGAACGACGCGACCCTGGACGCCAGCGCCGGCGCGGGCCTGTTCGCCGATGCGAACGTGGGCAACGGCAAGGGCGTCACCGCCACCGGCTTCCAGCTGGTGGGCAACAAGGCGTCGAACTATGAGCTGGTTGCGCAGTCGGACATCACGGCGTCGATCACGCCGAAGACCCTGACCATCGGCGGCGTCAGCGCAAGGGACAAGGTCTACGATGCCACGACCGGCGCACTGCTCGTGTTCGACCAGGGCACGTACGGCCTGCAGGGCGTCGTCGGCAGCGATGCCGTGGCCCTGCTTTCGTCCGGCGCTTCGGCCAGTTTCGCCACGAAGAACGTCGGCAATGGGCTCACCGTGACCGCCACGGGCTTCGCGCTCTCGGGCGACGGCGCAAGCAATTACCGCCTCGCGCAGCCGACCGGCCTGTCGGCCAACATCACGCCGGCCCCGCTGACGCTGACCATCACCGGCAACCCGACGCGTACCTATAACGGCACCGTCAACGCGAACCTCCGCGCCGGCGACGTCACGATCCAGGGCTGGCAGGGCGGCGACTCGGGCAGCGTCGTGCAGAGCGCCGGTGCGTCGTACGACAGCAAGGACGCCGGCACGCGCACCGTCACGGCCGCCATCGAGGCGTCGGACTTCAACATCGGATCGGGCACGTCGCTGTCGAACTACACGTTCGCCTCGAGCATCACCGGTCTGGGCACGATCGCCAAGGCGCCACTGCAGTGGAAGATCGTGGGCAATCCGTCGAAGCAGTACGACGGCACGACCAACGCCACGCTGACCAGCGCGAACTACGACGTCTACGGATTCATCGTCGGCGAGGGCGCGTCGGTTACCCAGACGCGTGGCGACTATGCCACCGCCGACGCGGGTATCCGCCTGGTGACCGCCAACGTCGGCGCCGGCGACTTCGCGCCCATCGCGGGCACCGACCTCGCCAACTACGTGCTGCCGACCAGCATCACGGGTTACGGCTTCATCGAGAAGGCGGACACCAGCGGCGTATATGTCCGCATCATCGGCGTTCCGACGCGTGCCTATGACGGCACCACGCTCGCCACGCTGCTCAGCAGCGACTACAAGGTGACGGGCAATTTCCCGAACGACGAAGGCTTCATCATCACGAAGACCGAAGGCGCCTACGCGAGCAAGAACGTCGGCAAGCAGCCAGTGATGGTCACACTCGCGCAGGGCGACTACCAGCCCATTGGTAACACCAAGCCGGAGAACTACCAGCCGCTGCCCACCGAGGCCTACGGTACCGGCGAGATCACCCGGGCGATCCTCACGGCGTCGATCGTCGGCAATCCGTCGAAGGTCTACGACGGCACGACCTATCAGACCCTGGGCGTCTCGAATTACTACATTTCCGGCTTCGCTGCCGACGAAGGCGCCGACATCGTCCCGTCGAAGTCGGTGCATTACGACACGAAGAACGTCGGTGCCAACAAGACGATCACGGCCGACATGGCCGTTACCTCCTACCTGGCGCACTCGGGTACCGACCTGTCGAACTACCAGCTCGACTTCGACGCGACCGGCACCGGCTCCATCACCGCCGCCCCCCTGCACATCGTGGGCGTGAGCGCGAACGGCAAGGTCTACGACACCACGACCGCCGCGACGCTCAACAGCGCCGGCGCGCGCCTGATCGGTCTCGTCGGCGCCGACGTGTCGAACGTGACGCTGACCCGCGGCACCACCGGCACGTTCGACAGCGCCGACGCCGGCACGCGTGGCGTGACGGCGATCGGCTTCGGCATCTCGGGCAGCGAAGCGGGCAACTACACACTGGATCCGTTGACCGGTCTGTCGGCGACCATCAGCCCGGCGGCGCTCGACATCCTCAACGTTGCCGCCGTGAGCCGGTACTACAACGGCAACACGGCCATCGCCCTGAACACGTCCGGCGCGAGCCTCAGTGGCGTCTTCGGAGCCGACGCCGGCAACGTCGTGCTCGACGCTTCGTCGGCCACCGGTTCCGTGCGTTCGCCCAACGCCGCCAACGGCCTCGACGTCACCACGACCGGTTTCGGGCTCACCGGCAGCCGCGCGTCGAACTACCGTGTCAACGCCGTCACGGGCCTTACGGCGAACATCAACAAGGCGCCGATCGTCGCCACGATCACGGGCAATCCGACCAAGCCGTACGACGGCTCGAACTCGGTGACGCTGCTGGCCGGCGACTACACGCTCACCGGCTTCGTGAACGGGCAGGGCGCCACCATTCCGCAGTCGTCGACCTCGCGCTACCTTGGCGTGAACGCCGGCAGCAACGTCGGCCTCGCGTCGACGCTCTCGGTGTCCGACTTCGTCGCCAACGCCGGCACGAACCTCGCCAACTACGCGCTGCCGACGGCGGCCTCGGGCACGCTCGGCACCATCACGCCGTTCATCATCAACCTGACCTCTACGCGCGTCTACGACGCGACGACCAACGCGGCGGCCTCGCTGTTCACGGACGGCAATGGCACCGTGCTCGGTGTGAACGGTGAGCGCGTGTCGCTGACCGGCACCGGTACCCTGGTCACGAAGAACGTCGGCTCGCAGCGCGCCTTCCAGGACTTCGGCACGCTGGCGCTCGGCAACTACGGCGGTTCCTCCGCGCAGAACTATACCCTGGCCGGCGGCATCGACTGGGTGACGATCACGCCCGCCACGCTCACGGTCAGCGGCACGTTCGCAGACGACAAGGTGTACGACGGCAACCGCACGGCCGCGCTCCACGGCTCCGTGCTC
This sequence comes from Luteibacter sp. 3190, assembly GCF_031456385.1. NCBI lineage: Bacteria > Pseudomonadati > Pseudomonadota > Gammaproteobacteria > Lysobacterales > Rhodanobacteraceae > Luteibacter > Luteibacter sp. 3190. Next base: position 1,070,101 of record NZ_JAVDUO010000001.1, read on the forward strand.
AACGGCGTGCTCGGCGCCGACACGGTCAACCTCAACGGGACGGCGACCGGCACCTTCGACTCGAAGAACGTCGGCACCGGCAAGGCCGTGGCCACCGCGATGACGATCGACGGTACGGACGGGATGAACTACGTTCTTCGCCAGCCGACCGACGTCACCGCCAGCATCACGCAGAAGCACGTCACGGTCAGCGCCACCGGCATCACGCGCGTGTACGACGGAACCACCGGCGCGTCGGCGACGCAGCTGAGCGTCGATGGCAAGGTCGGCAACGACGCCGTGACGGCGGGCGGCACCAAGACGTTCGACACGAAGGACGTCGGCACCGGCAAGACCATCAGCGTCAGCCAGATCGGCCTCAGCGGTGCCGACGCTGGCAATTACGCGCTCGACAACGCCACGACGTCCACCACCGGCAACATCACCGCGCGCGTGATCAACCTCACGGGTGGTCGCATCTACGACCAGACGCAGGCCGCCGCGGCCGGCACGCTCGCCATGTCCAACCTCGTCGGCGGCGAGACGCTGGTGCTGAGCGGCGCCGGCGCGCTGGGCGGCAAGAACGTGGGTGCGTACGCGTCCAGCAAGACGGGGGCGCTGGCGTTCGCGCTGGGCACGCTTGCCCTCGGCGACGGCGGAAACGGCGGCAAGGCGAGCAATTACACGCTCGTCGGCGGTACGGATACGTATAACGTCACGCGCGCGCCGCTTACCGTCAACGGCACGGTCGCCGCCAACAAGATCTATGACGGCAATACCGCCGCATCGCTTAGCGGTTCCGTCCTCGTCGGCGCCTACGGCGGCGACGACATCGGCCTGGGCAACACCGCCATCGGCGCGTTCAGCGACAAGAACGTGGGTCAGGGCAAGACGGTCACGACCTCCTTCACGCTGCTGGGCAACGACGCGGGCAACTACGTGTTGACGCAGCCGGGCAACGTCCGCGCGGACATCACGGCCAAGGGCATCACGGTCGTCGCCACGGGCGTGAACAAGGCGTACGACGGCACGACCGCCTCGACGGCGACGCTGGGCAGCGCCGACGTCGACAGCGGCGACCAGGTGTCCTACACCTGGACCAGCAACCTGTTCGCCGACAAGAACGTGGCCAACGGCATCGGCGTCCTGGTCGGCGGCATCGGCCTCACGGGCACCGGGGCGGGCAACTACACGCTGCTGAACACGCAGGCGAGCACGACGGCCAACATCACGCCGTACGTGCTCAGCCTGCAGGGCACCCGCGTTTACGACGCGACGGCGCTCGCGGCAGCGAACGTCTTCGGCGGCAGCGTGAGCGGCGTCAACGGCGAGGTGCTCGGCCTAACCGGCAGCCTCACGCTGGCGGACAAGAATGTCGGCCTGCGCAAGACCCCGACCGACATCAGCGGCATGTCGCTCGTCGACATCGGCAACGGCCTGACGGGCAACTACAGCCTGCAGGGTGGCACGCACTGGGTGACGATCACGCCGCGCAACATCACGGGCTCCATCGCCGCCGGCGACAAGGTGTACGACGGCAACACCACGACCGCCACCTACGGCGTGCTCTCCGGCGTGCTGGCGAACGACGACGTCGGTTACGCCTGGACCCTGGGCAACTTCGATACGAAGAATGCCGGCAACGGCAAGACGGTGACGGTTTCGGGCCACGTGGGCGGCGCGGACGCGGCGAACTACATCGTCACGAGCAACGCCACGACGCTGGCCAACGTCACGCCGAAGGCGATCACCGGCACCATCCTCGCCGACGACCGTGTCTACGATCGCACGACGAGCGCGACCACGCATGGCGCGCTTTCCGGCGTGATCGGCATCGACGACGTGCGTTACACCTCGACGAGCGGCCAGTTCCTCGACAAGAACGCCGGTTACGGGAAGACGGTGGTCGTGGCGGGTGTGGTCGGCGGCGCCGACAAGGACAACTACGTCGTCACCTCCAACGGGACCACCCTGGCGTCGATCGCGACGAAGGCGATCACCGTCGCCAACACGTCGACGAACAAGATCTACGACACCACGAACGCGGCGACCACCAGCCTGTCGCAGACGGGCGTGATCGCCGGCGACGACGTGGTGCTGGATGCCACGGGCTCGACGTTCGCCGATGCGAACGCCGCCACCGGCAAGACCGTGACGACCACCGGCATCGCCCTTGGCGGAGCGGATGCCGCCAATTACACGGCCAACACGACCGCCACGACCCTCGCCGACATCACGCCGTTCGTCCTCGACCTGCAGGGCACGCGCGTCTACGACGGCAGCAACGTGATCGCGGCGAGCGTGCTCGGCGGCAGCATCGCCGGCATCGGTGGGCAGGTGCTGGGCCTGACCGGCGCCATGCAGGTCGCCGACAAGAACGTGGGCACCCGCAAACCCGCAACCGACGTCAGCGGCATGACCCTGGTGGATCAGGGTGGCGCGCTCGCATCGAACTACACCTTCTTCGGCGGCGACCATTGGGCCACCATCACGCCGAAGGCGATCGTGGTCGACGCGACCGGCTCGAACAAGGTGTACGACGGCAACACGATTGCCCAGGCGAGCCTCGGCTCGGCCGGGATCGTGGGCAACGACCAGGTGACGTTCACCGGCTCGCAGGCGAACTACAGCGACCGTAACGCGGGCACCGGCAAGACGATCGTCGTCCAGGGCATCACGGGCGCCGGTGGCGATGTCGGCAACTACACGTGGAACACGACCGCGCAGACCCTCGGCGACATCACGCCGAAGGCGATCGTCGGCAGCATCGTGGCCGACGGCAAGACCTACGACGGGACGACCGCCGCGATGACGCACGGCGCCCTCGCGGGTGTCGTGGCCGGCGACGACGTGTCGATCGGCACGCAGGGCGTGTTCGTCGACCGGAACGCCGGCACGGGCAAGACGGTCGACGTCGGCGGCACGCTGGGCGGGGGCGACGCGGGCAACTACACGCTCTCGACGAACGCGACGACGCTCGCCGACATCGGGCGCGTGGTGATTTCGCTCGACGGCACGCGCGTCTACGACGGCACGGCGGCCGCGGCCGCCGCGATGTTCGGCCACGACGGGCTCGTGGCCGGCATCGCCGGTGAGACGCTGCGCCTGTCCGGCACCGGTACGCTCGCCAGCCGCAACGTCGCCACGCGCGAGACGGTGGCCGGCCTCGGTACCCTCGCGCTCAACGACAACGGCGCTGCGCTCGCGGACAACTACACGCTGCTCGGCGGCACGCACGTCGCGACCGTGACGCCGCTGCTCGTCCGGGCCGGCGTCTCCGCCGACGATAAGGTCTACGACGGCAACACCTCGGCCACGACGCATGGCGCGCTGTCCTGCGTGCTCGCGGGCGACGATGTCCGGCTGACGACGAGCGGCCGCTTCCTCGACAAGAACGCGGGGCAGGGCAAGACGGTGGCCGTCGACGGTCGCATCGACGGCGTGGACGCCGGCAACTACCGCCTCGACGTCGCGCCGACGACGCTCGCCTCGATCACGAAGCGTGCCGTCACCATCAGCGCCACCGGCACCAACAAGTTCTTCGATGGCAACGCGAACGACGTGGCGCCGCTGTCGGTGAGCGGCGTGTTGTCCGGTGACGTGGTGACGTTCGCCGCCTCCAGCACGCTGTTCTCGGATTCGGCGATCGGCCTCGGCAAGACGGTCACGGCCAGCGGCATCCAGGCCAGCGGCGCCGACGCGCAGAACTACGCGTACAACACGGTGGCGGTCACCTCCGCCGACATCCTGCAGAACCCCTCGCAGGGCGCGTCGTCGACGGCGGTGGCGCAGATGGACGCCGTGCTCGCGCCGGAGTCGATCGCCACCCCGTACGGGGTCGCGCAGAACCTGTCGGTCGGCCAGTACTCGGGCAACCACAAGAAGACCCGCAAGGCCGTCGAGAAGAACGTCTCGAGGGACGATTTCACGTCCGGCCTGTCGCTTCGGCTGGTCGACGGCGGCGTCCGTGCTCCCGCGGATGCGATGCAGTGACGCATCGCATCGCGGGTATCCACTCCATTTCAAGTAACGGTTCGACGATGACCATGGTTCCGCTCCACCGCCGCCACACCCGCCGCCTCGCCGCCTGCATCCTGCTCGCCCTGGCTTCCACGGCGCAGGCCCAGGTGCGCACGCCGCAGGCGGGCGACCTGCTCAATCAGCTTCCGCCGCCTCCGCCGCCGCAGAAGGCCGACGATACCGGCCTGCGCCTTCCGCCGGCCGCGCCCGTCTCGACCGCGGACAGCGCGCCGTTCCACGTCGGCCGCATCGAGGTCACGGGCGCGACGCTCATCCCGGCGGACGAGCTGCACGCGCTGGTCGCCTCGGGCGAGAACCAGGACCTCACGCTCGGCCAGCTCAACGCGCTCGCCGCGCGCATCACCGAGGCGTATCGCGCCAAGGGCTACCCGCTGAGCATGGCGTACGTGCCGCAGCAGGTGCTGTCCGGTGGCACGGTGCGCATCGCCGTGCAGGAAGCCCGCCTGGGCAAGGTGGTGCTCGAGAACCATTCGTCCACCAGCGATCGCGTGCTGAATCGCACGCTCGATCCGTTGCGCGACGGAGCGCCGATCACCGAGCACGGACTGGATCGCAGCCTACTGCTGCTCGGCGACGTGCCGGGCGTGACCGAAACCTCCGTGCTTCGGCCGGGCGAGGAACCGGGCACGTCCGACCTGGCCGTGCGCACCGACGATCGCCAGCGCTATACGGGCATCGTCGCGCTGGACGATTACGGCAATCGCTACACCGGCCGCGCTCGCGCCACCGGCACGTTCAGCGTGAACGGCCTGGCCCATCAGGGCGATGCGCTGGACGCGACGGCCGTGACCGCCGGCGAGAACATGAACTATGGACGCCTTGCCTACCGCTATCTGCTGAACGGGCAGGGCACGGTGGTTGGCGCCGCGCTTTCCAACCTCGACTACAAGCTCAAGGGCGACCTACGCGCGCTCGACGCGCACGGCACGGCGAACGTCGCCAGCGCGTGGATCAGCCACCCGTTCGTGCGCACGACCGAGGGCAACCTGTACGGCCAGCTCGGCTTCGATCGCCGCCGCCTCGACGACGATATCGATGTCGTCGGCATCCGCACGCGACGCCATACCTATGCGTGGACGGCGACGGTGGCCGGCGATCGCCGGGACGCGAACGGCGTGACCAACTTCAACGTCACGGCCACCTACGGCCGCCTCGGGTTCGACGACGACTTCGCGGAATTCGTCGACCTGATCAGCGCGCGCACGAAGGGGCGCTACCTCAAGTACACGCTCTCGGTGGCTCGCCTGCAGAAGCTGTCGGAGAACAACGCCATCTATATCGGCTTCCAGGGCCAGTGGGCGAACCGCAACATCGACACGTCCGAGCAGTTCTACCTGGGCGGCGCCAACAACGTCCGCGGCTACGACACCGGTGCGCTCTCGGGCACGCAGGGGCAGATGCTCAACCTCGAGTTCCGTCGCACGCTGAACTTCGGCATGACCGGCACCTGGGTGGCGACCGCGTTCGCCGACGCCGGCCGCGCCACGATCTACAAGGACCGCTTCGCCCCGGGCACCAATCGCGCGCACATGCAGGACGCGGGCGTGGGCTTGCGCTGGCAGGGCGACGACCAGTGGTCGCTCGCCGCCGATGTCGCGCATCCGATCGGCGCGCGGCCCGAGATCGTGGGCGAAACGCACGACTGGCGCGCGTGGGTGCAGATCCAGAAAGGCTTCTGACGAAGGGCGTCCTGGCTCAGGTCCGATCGGACCGCGCCGTGGGGGGAGGTGCCGTCGCCGTCGCGCTGGCGACGTGCGACAGCACGGGCAGGGCGACCGCCCAGGCGACCGCCAGCCAGGCCACGGCGGAATAGGGATGCTCGGGTAACACGACCGCGTTCCAGCCGCGCGCGGCCGCCAGATAGTCCATCGGGCCGCCGATCGCACCCAGCACGGCGGCGATGCCACGTCGCCGCCGCAGGAACGACAGCGACCGGCTGAGCGTGGTGGCGAAACACAGCCAGAGCGCGAGGATCCAGACAGGCGCGCCGTCCGGCGGGAGCGCGGGTGACGGCGACGCATACCGCCACCAGCCGGCCAGGGAAGGCACGCCGTCGACGATCAGGCCGCACAGCAGCGCGAGCCCGAGGACTCTCAATTCGGCGACGAAGCGCCCGCCCAGCGCCACCTGTATCGCCACGAACACGGCAGCGGCCAGCAAGGCCCAGCCGGTGTCGCCGCGCGCCGCGCCGATGACCAGCGCGAACCACACGGCCTGATAGCCGATGGCGTTGAACCACTTCGCGAGGGTGGGCCGGTCGATCGTCATCGCGCGCGGCCCGGCGACGAGCCGCGTGCCGCACGGGCGTGGACATGGGGCGAGGCAGGCGTGCGCATCGTCACTTCCGGTGGTGGTTGCGAGTTTTACGTAGAAGGGCGCCTGTTTGGATGCATGGGGTACCCTATGCTTGATTCACTCGGTATGCCCCTGTCGCCAAAGGCATCGCCTGACAGACTTCGAATGAATCTTGCTAAATCACGCTGGTCGGACCGGGTGATGTACCTGAGAGCTGATCACGCATACCACGCGGAGGATGTCGCATGAGATGTACGAGGCGGAGCCTCATCTTGATTGCCGTTGGCTTGTGCGCGGTGGCTTCTGCCGCCTCAGGTGCGGAAACGACCTGGGCAACGGTCACGATCTCGTCGAGCCGTGACTTTTCCCCGTCGCCAGGCTGGGAAAAAGGTGGGCGTCCAGGGCACTGGGTTTACACGCGCGACGTCGTCAAGACAGTGCCGGCCGAAGGCCGCGAGTATCCCCCGGTGGTCGTGACACAAGGCGCAGCTGCGGTCGATGTGCGCCCATTTTCCGACGCCTTGACGTCGCACAGCTCACCATGTGAGGCGGTTCAGATCGACCGCAGAGACGTCACATGCGCATACCGCTCGGGATATCTCGTCCTGACGAAAAGCACTGAACTGCTTCATATCGATACGGTTTTCGGTCGCCGCGAATCTGACTGGATAGCGCGGCAACTTCGACGGGATCGTGCCGAATTTTCGCGCGAGCTCGGTGAGAAGGCGGATCCCGTCGTCCTGGTCTACCTACTGCCTTGGGCTGAGGGGGCATGTGGCACGCTCGGTGGGGTACGAGAAGGCTTGATGCTCCTCGGAATCAGCCGAGCATGTGTGGATAAAGAGCACCGTCCGGAGTTAAGTCACTTCCTGGCCCACGAGACGTTTCATCTTTGGAATTACATCGTCGCACCGAGAGCGGGGACCGACCCGTGGGCGATGATGGTGCTCGAGGGCGGTGCCGAGTGGGCGGCAGATCTCGTGACCTCGGGCGGCCAATCCGATCAACCGTTGGCCACTTCACTTGCGGACCGCATCTTTTCCTGCGCATCCAGCCTCGCCGGGGATACACGGTCCGCTTACGCGATCGTCAAAGCGCAGCCATCCATTGCCTATAACTGCGGGGCGGTCTATGTGTTTGAAAAGAGCATCGTGACATTCGGGGAATCGAACGCCCGAAGTCGATTTTTCTCTTGGACACGCGCCGAGGTCACCTCGGCCGCGGCATCATCGAAGCCTGCTCGCGAACCTACCGGGGTTGCATCGGAAGGCGCTGTCGAGGCGACGTATCGCGGAACCGGTAATTGGCTCGACGCGACTGCTGCTTGGATGAGCGCCCATGGCGTTCGCGTCAGGTTGGACGGGCCGCCTACGCTCAGCCAGGCTCGGCGGATGAACATAGATATCGTTCGGGACGTGCTCAAGAACGACTGCGCGGGCCGCTATGGGCTTTATACCGACGGCATCCCTCGTATCGATCCAGTGTTGAAGGGCTGCCGGACGATGTCGGTCGGTGGCCAACCGGTGTCGTTAAACGGCGAGTCGCTTCAGGCCAACCCGGTTGGCGCCGCCGAGGCGTGGGCGTCGGCATGCAAGAAGGGGGAAGCGGTGACCGTGCGGTACCTTGACGGGCGGCAAGAATCCAAGCCCCGGTGTAGCAAGAACGGCCTCGTGCCCATTCGGACAGTTGGTATCGTGCTGTGATTTTCCCTCCAGCGGAGGGATGATTTCATGGTGCTGAAAACAGGCCGATCGTGGCGACAGCACGCCGGGATCGTGGCGACTTACATCCGACGAAGGCGGGGCCGGCGTAACATGGCGCCATTCCTGTCGAGGCTGGTGTCATGTCCAAGAAACTGAAGATCGATTTCGTCTCCGATATCGCGTGTCCCTGGTGCGCCATCGGGCTGGGCGGGCTGGAACGCGCGCTGGAACGGCTCGACGGCGTCGTCGACGCCGACATCGCGTTCCATCCGTTCGAACTCAATCCGTCGATGCGCGCCGGTGGCGAGAACACGGTGGAGCACATCGTCGCGAAGTACGGCATTCCGGCGGACGAAGCCCGCATGAACCGCGAACGCATCAAGGAGCGCGCCGCCACCGTCGGTTTCACGTTCAATACCTCCGACGACACGCGCATCTACAACACGTTCGACGCGCACCGACTCATGGCGTGGGCGGCGGGCACGGGCAGGCAGCAGGCGCTGAAACGCCAGCTGTTCATCCTGAACTTCACCGACCAGACGGACCCTGGCGATCACGACGCACTCGTCGCCGCGGCGGAGAAGGTCGGGCTCGACCCGGTCGAAGCACGCGCGGTCCTCGCGTCCGATCGATACGGCGACGACGTGCGGCGCAGCGAGGCCCTCTGGCAGAGCCGCGGCATCACCGGCGTGCCAGCCGTCATCGTCAACGACCGCTATCTGATCTCCGGCGGCCAGCCACCCGAAGAGTTCGAACGCCAGCTCCGCAAGATCGCCGCCGAAGGCTGATGCCTCGCGGTCGCCGCGGGCGGGCGATTCAGGCGACGCGCGCGCCCGGCCTTTCGAGCACCGCGTCGACCCAACGCGTGACGTCGTCGGTAGAGGGCGTGTCCGCGGAGAATAGAATCCGGTAGATCAACGGCGCGACGACGCCGTCGAGCAACGCGTCGGTCGGTGCGGGATGCTCGCCGCGCCCCGACGCACGCTCCGCGATGGCTTCGAGTTGTTGCGCGCAGAAACTCGCGCAACGCCCCGGGTTGTCGCGACCCTGGGCGCTTAGGATGTCACGCAACAGGGATCGACCGGGGTCCGACGACATTTCGTCGCGATACTGCTCGAGCCACGTGAGCAGATCGCTCCGGTAAGCCCCTGTGTCGGCGGGCGGGGTGTCCGGCTGCATCCGCGAGACCGCGACGTCGGCCAGCAGCTGCGCAAGATCGCCCCAACGGCGATAGATCGTCGACGGCGTGACGCCCGCGCGGGCGGCGATGGCCGGCACCGTCACGCCGTCGCGGTCGGAGGCCTGCAGTTCGTTCACCGCCTGGTGCACGGCCGCCTGAACCCGGGCACTGCGACCGCCCGGGCGGACGCCGGGGGCTCGCGGGGTAGCGGAGGACGTTTCGTTCATGCATCGAAGTGTATCACTAACGCAAATCCATTGCTTTAAGCCCGAGGAAGCGTAGACTAAAGCGCATTCTTTGCTTTAGGCCTGCCCCATGAGCGCCTCCCACACCCGCTGGCCGATGGCGGTGCATACCGCTTCGTTGATCGTCTTCATCGCCGCCTCGACCGCACCGACGCCGCTTTACCGCATCTACCAAGCGACGTGGCAGTTCACGCCGACGCTGCTGAGCGTGATCTTCGCGGTGTATGCGTTCGCGCTGCTGATGGCGCTGCTCTTCGCCGGGCGACTGTCCGACCATCTGGGCCGCAGGTCGGTGATCGGCGGTGCGATCGGCCTGGATATCGTCGCGATGCTCGTCTTCCTCGAGGCCAGCAGCCCCGGTTGGCTCGTCGCGGCGCGCGTGTTGCAGGGTGTCGCGACGGGCATCGGCATGTCGACGCTCGCGGCCGCCATCCTCGATCTGGACCGGCAGCGCGGCGCGACGGTGAACAGCCTCGCTCCGATGCTCGGTCTGGGCGCGGGCGCCCTCGGTAGCACCGCGCTGGTCGTGCTTGCCCCGGCGCCGCTGCGCACGGTGTTCGTCGTGCTGATCGTGCTGCTCGTCATCGCCGCGCTGCTGACGCGCGTCACACCCGAAACCGCGGCGATGAAGCCCGGCGCGTTGGCGAGCCTGCGTCCGCACGTCCGTGTGCCGGCAAGGGCATCGGCCGCGTTCAGCGCCGTGACGCCGCTCAACGGCGCGGCCTGGATGCTGGGCGGCTTTTATCTTTCCCTGATGCCTTCGCTGGTGGCGAAGACCACCCACGCGACGTCACCGTGGATCGGCGGACTCGTCGTGACCGCCCTGATGGTGAGCGGCGCGTTCGCGGTGCTGCAGGGCCTCAATCATTCGGCGCTACGGTCGCTCAAGCAGGGCGCGATCGCGCTGGCGGGCGGCCTCGTGCTCGTCCTGGTCGGCGCGAACGTCGGCTCGGGCGCGTTCCTGCTGATCGCATCGATCGTCGCGGGTGCCGGCTTCGGCGCCTCGTTCCTCGGCGCCGTGCGCAGTATCGTGCCCCTCGCCGAGCCGCACGAACGCAGCGCGCTCATGGCCGCGTTCTATATCCAGAGCTACCTGAGTTTCAGCGTGCCGACCATCGCCGTGGGCTACCTCGCGCAGCATCAGGGCCTGCTCGCCGCGGCGAACGTGTATGGCGCGATCATCGTGGCGCTGGCCCTGGCGGCGCTCGCGTGGATCGTGGCGCGGGCGCGGCACGTGCATGCCGCGGCGCTCTCGTGAAACATCCGGGATCGCCGCGATGGAAGGCCGGCGCGGCAGACACCTGGTCCCTGCCGCGCCGTGCGATCCAGCAACTTCGTCTGAGCCCTATCGGGTTGGCTCGGGCTCACACACCCAGGTGAGCTTGCCGTTGATGTAATGCGCGACGGCGACCTCACCGGGCGGGCATATCGGCGCAAAGGATGTCGCCTGCGCCGCGTCGACATTGCGGAGCGCGTCGCCAGCCTGGACGGAGAAAGCGACAGCGGCGAAAGCACATGCGACGAATACGTTCTTCATTCTGGGCACTCCATGGTGATGACGAAGAGACACGACGAGACGGCACCGGCCTGGGCGACATCCTGCCCGGCACGGCGATGCGATTGTGCATGCCATTGCAAGGCGGCTGGGACGTTCTGCCGAATCCGCATAGACCATGCGCCTCCTTCCTTGCCATCGGCCGTTACGCGCACATGCATGGCTGCCTTGCAGTCCGACATCCCGGATGATTTCTGGATCGCCCTGCGTGAAGAGGAGCTGTTGTCGCCCATGGCTCCACTCCCGATCGACCGGGACTGATCAGGTGCCACTGCCGGGACAGACCGCCTGGCAGCGGTCGCTGCGACGCGCGTAAGACGTCCCGGCTGATGTTACGGCGACGTCGCCATCGCGGCTCTGGATGCGGGCACGGCGTGCCGCAATCTCCAGTGCGTGATGCAGAAGACCAGCAGTCCGAGCGACGTGAAGATGAAGCCTGCCCATGCCGCCGCGAGGTAACCCAGGTTCGCGGCGACGAAAAGGCCCCCGGACCACGCGCCGATCGCGTTGGAGAGATTCAGCGACGCGAGATTCATCGCGCCCATCAGGGTGGGCGCCTCGGGGGCAGCCTGGGTGAGGTGGACCTGGATCGTCGGGATGGCCATCATCATCGTCATTCCTACGCCGAAAAGGCAGGCCACCATCACCCAGGGTTCCGTGCCTTGGGTCGCAAGCGTCGCCAGCACGACGAGTGCGCCAATGAAACCAACGACGAGGCCTCGATAGCGGTAGTGGTCGGCGAGATGTCCGCCCACCAGGTTGCCGAGGGTCATGCCGACGCCGTAGGCGGCGAGTGCGACCGGTATCCACGCGGGGCCGAGCATGTCCACTTCAGTAACGAACGGGCCGACAAAGGTATAGACGGCGAAGATGCTCGAGATACCGAGCGCGGCCACGAGCATGGTGAGCCACACCAGGCCCTTCCGTAACGAGGACAGCTCCTGTACCACCGGCCCGCCTTTCAGGGCATCCGTGCGCGGCACCCACGCGAACAGCGCCAGGAAGCCGAGGGTCGCGAGGCCGGCGACGGCGAAATACGTATTCCGCCATCCCAGATGCTGACCGAGAAACGTCGCCATCGGCGAGCCGACGATGGTAGCGACGGTGAGCCCCGTCATGACGATGGCGAAGGCCCGGCCACCCTTGCCGGGACCGACGATGTACGAGGCGACGACCGCGCCGGCGCCGAAGTAGGCGCCCTGGGGAAGACCACTTATGAAGCGCGCGGCGGCGAACATGCCCAGGTTGAGGGCGCAGGCGGAGAGCACGTTGCCGATCACGAACAGCATCATCAGCGCCAGCAGGAGGTTCCTGCGGTTCCAGCGTGCGGCGGCAAGCGTGATGAGCGGCGCGCCGATGACCACGCCGAAGGCGTACGCCGTGATCGCATTCGTCGCCTCGGGGATCGAAATACCGAGGCTTCCTGCGAAAAGCTGGAGAATGCCCATGCTCGCGAATTCCGAAGTGCCGATGCAGAAGCTGCCAAGCGCCAGTGCGAAGAGGGTGAGTCCGCAGCGGCGCAGGATGCGAGTCTCGTCGGCGTGCGTGCTTACGGCGGCGCATTGGGCTTCGTACGCTTTCTCGTGCATGGCTGAAACCTTCAGTTAGACCAAACCCGTTAACGAGTCCGCTCGTGGCGGAAGTCGGTTGACGGAGAGCTGATCCGGAATACCACGCGTCGCGCAGCGCGGGCACGTAAATCGTTGCAAAGCGGTGTGTGGGCAGTCCGTCGCAGCCTCTTTGCGTTAGCGCTTTGTGGCAACTCATTGGTGGCATCCCGGCGGACCCTGACCGTGGTCATCGCCGGGCCGGCGCTCATCGTCGCGAGCCTGCTGCTCGCACCGGTACGGAGTCGATCCTCACATGGCGTGAGGCGCTACCGGCGTCCCGTCCGAGTACGTGCTGGTCGCCAGCAGGAACACGGAGACCGGGGGCAGGGTGGCGGCGTCGGCCTCATGCCCCGGAAGCAGGTACCAGTAGTTTCCGCCGATCAGCGGCGATCCCGGCAGGTTCGCTCCCCACGTGGTTCCATCCCTGGCCGGCACGTAGAACATGATGTGCGCCATGTTGTGCTCGCCTTGCGCGGATAGATACGCGCTAGCCAGGCCGAGGAGGAGGGTGGCGGCACAGGCGGCGAAGCGGCCGAGTTGGCCGAGGCGCACGATGCCGGGACGGGAGGGAGCGATATGGACGTTCATTCGGAGTTCTCCTGGATGGCGGAGGTCGCCACATGTAGGCGTCGAATGAGCAACCCGGAAATCGACACCGTCGGACGCGTCGCTGGCTGGATGCTAGTCCGGGGCTCTCCAACACCGCAAGGAAACCTCCGGTGCTGACGAAAGGCACATGCGGCGTGGGTGGGTGTTGCCGGTAGGGTGGGGCAAACGCGCCTGTGGGGTCATGGAACGACAATGAACATCTTCGCGCCGTTGATCCGACGCCCCGCCGGTGCATCGTTGCTGGGGATCGGATTGCTCATCGCCGGCACGTGGGCGTACATGCTGCTTGGCGTCGCCGCGTTGCCTTCGCTGGATCTTCCCGCCGTGGCTGTCTTCGCACAGATGCCCGGCGCCAATGCCGATACGATGGCCAACACGGTCATGGCGCCCCTCGAGCGTCACCTGGGACGCATCCCCGGCGTGAAGCAGATGAGCGGCATCGCGAACGAGGGATCGGTGCAGGTCCAGATATTGTTCGAGTTCGGGGTGGATACCGACTCGGTCGCGCGCGACGTCCAGGCCGCCATCAATGCGTCCGCCGTGGACCTGCCGACGGGCATGCCCAATCCACCGCAGTACGCGAAATTCGATACGTCGCAGATGCCGATCCTGCTGGTGACGCTGACCTCGGCGAGCCTCCCGCCGGACCGACTGTACGACCTGGCCGACACGCTCGCGAAGCCGGCCGTCGCGCAGATCGAGGGGGTGGCGAATGTGCAGCTTTCGGGTGGATCGCCGCACGCGATCCGGATCGAGCTCGACAACCTCTCCCTCGCGGCCAAGGGCATCACCGCGAACGATGTGAGTAACGCGCTGGTCGCGGCCAACGTCACGTCGGCGCTCGGCGTTATCCGGAGCGGTCACACGCAGATGACCGTGGTGGCGACCGACGCCATGCAGACGGCCGCCGAGTTCGACCACCTGCTGATCGCCGTGCGCAACAACGTACCTGTCCGTTTGTCCGACGTGGGACGTGTGACGAGCGGGCCGGAGGATCAGTACCAGGGCGCATGGTTCAATGGCGAACGGACGGTCGTCATGCAGATCAGCAAGCGACCGGAGGCGAACGCCGTCGCCACGGTGGAAACGATCCGGTCCAGACTCCCCGAACTGCGCGGGCTGCTGCCGAAGGACATCACGATACGGCCCATCTTCGACCTGACGCGGACCACCCGGTCGGGGCTTCACGAGGTCGAACTGACGTTGCTGCTCAGCGTGCTGACCGTCGCCGCCGTGATGCTCGTGTTCCTCCGCCGATGGGGACCGATGCTGATCGCCATGGCGAGCGTGCCGTTGTCGCTGGCCGGCGCCTTCGTGGCCATGTGGATGTTCGGCTTCTCGCTCAACACGCTGTCCCTCATCGCGCTGGTGCTCGCGATCGGTTTCGTCGTGGACGACGCCATCGTGGTGATCGAGAACATCGTGCGGCACATGGAACTAGGGCTGTCGCCACTTGACGCGGCACTGGTCGGCACGAAGGAAATCGGGTTCACCGTCGTTTCCATCACGCTCTCGCTCATCGCCGTCTTCGCGCCCATGGTGTTCGGTAACAACATCTTCGTGTCGCTGGTGCGGGAATTCTCCGTCACGCTCACCGCGGCGATCATCGTGAGCGCGGTGGTGTCGCTCACGATCACGCCGGCGCTCTGCGCGCACTTCTTCCAACGGCGCACCGGCAGCGATAGCCATCGGTTCGCCGTGCTCGAGCGTCGTCTGGAGCGATTCGACGACGCGATGCTGCGTGTCTACCAGCGGATGCTCGCATGGGCCATGCGTCACCGCAGGATCATGCGCTGGCAACCGATGGCCCTGATCGTGCTGACGATCGTCATGGCCGTCGCCGTCGCGATGACGGCCGGCGGCGGCATCATGCCCGACGAAGACCTCGGGATGCTCCAGGCGACCTTGCGCACCGACTCGAACGTCTCGCCCGATCAGCTCGCGCGGCGCGCCAGGGACGTTTCCGCCGTCATACTCGCGGACCCGGACGTGCTGGATGTCACCACCGCGCTCGGCGGTGCGAATGGTCCCGGCGGCGCCGTCGGAAGCACGGCGTCGTTCTACATCGATCTGAAACCTTTCGCGGAACGGCACGCCTCGGTCGACGAGGTGATCAAGCGCCTGGGCGAAACGTTCAAGGGCTGGAGCGACCTCGAGGTGGCACTCACGGCGGTGCAGTTCTTCGGCGACGGCGGGGACACCCGTTCGGGTGGTGGCCAGTACCAGATGCAGCTGACCAGTTCCTCCGGACGAAGCCTGCAGGACACCACGCTCGAACTGGCGAAGCGCTTCCGTGCGCTTCCACAGCTGCGCGACGTTGGTACGAGTTTCGACGGCATCGGCATGCAGCAGTCCGTGACCGTGGACCGTGATGCGGCATCACGTCTGGGGGTGACGATGAGCCGGGTCGATGAGACGCTGTACAACGCCTTCGGACAACGGCCAGTTTCCACCATCTATTCCGACATCAACCAGTATCGCGTCGTGCTGACGTCTTCGGGCGCGAGTTCGCTGCAGCCGGGCAATCTTCTGAACACCTACGTCCGCAGTTCGCAGGGGCGCATGATCCCGCTATCGGCGGTCGCGAGCATCGCGCCGTCCATTACGCCGACGGCGGTCAGCCACTGGAACCAGCTGGAATCCTCCGCCATCACGTACAACCTTGCGCAGGGTGTCAGTCAGCTCGAAGGCATCAAGATCGTGGACGATCTGGTCGACCAGGCGAGGCTGCCTCCGGGGGTGCAGAGCGATTATTCGGGCAGCAACCAGAAACTCATCGAAGCGATCGTGGGTGCCATCGTGATGCTCGTCGCCGTGATCGTGATCATGTACGTCCTGCTCGGCATGCTCTACGAGAGCCTCATCCATCCACTGACGATCCTGTCGACGCTTCCCGCAGCGGGCATGGGCGCCTACCTCGCCATGCTCGTGACACAGACCCCGCTTACCCTGATGTCCGTGATCGCCGTGCTCATGCTCATCGGCATCGTCAAGAAGAACGCCATCATGATGGTTGATTTCGCGCTGGTCGCCGAACGGAAACACGGCATGGGGCCGGTGGAGGCCATCACGGAAGCCGCGCTGGTCCGGTTTCGTCCGATCACCATGACGACGCTCGCCGCGATGGGTGCGGCGCTGCCGCTCGCGATCGGGTTCGGTGTCGGATCGGAAGTGCGCAGGCCGCTCGGCATCGCGATGCTCGGCGGACTGATCGTCTCGCAATGGCTTACCCTCATCAGCACCCCCGCGATCTACTTGTGGAAGCACGACCGCGCGCAGCGCAAGGCGTTCAAGCGATCGGGAGCGACGGGTTCGCGTGTCGAGGCTTCGCCAATAGCCTGACCGCAGGGCATTTACCCGCTGAACTCGACGATCAGACGGTGCAGACGGTCACACGCGCCCGGGAGTCTGGCTTCGTCCGCGGTGGCGATGCCCAGAAGCAGACCTGGTTGTCGTGCACTTGCGGGACTGAACCAAGCGGATAGCGGCTCAGGTGCAAGGCCCCAAGTGCGAGCCTCCTTCGCCAGCGCGACGTCAGACACCCCAGCACCAAGTCGCACAAGCGCGGCGAGCCCGCCGATGCTCACTTGGTAGCCTTTGTTCTCCAAATTGCTTCGCAGAGCCTCGCCTCTGGCCGCGTACACACGCTTCATGCTGCGAAGATGCCGCATGTAGTGACCTTCGCCCATGAAGCGTGCCGTTGCCAGCTGCACTGCCGGCCCAGGCGCCGAGCCGAGGCACATCACCGCCTCCGTGAAGCGATCGGTCAGCTCCGAAGGCGCAACGATGAAGCCTAGGCGCAGCGTGGGGCTGATGGTTTTGCTAAACGAACCGATATGGATCACGCGCCCGTGACCGTCCAGACCCGCCAACGCAGGTGCAGCGCGGCGTCGGAGTTGTAGCTCGCCCAGATAGTCGTCTTCGACGATCCACGCGCCAGTGCGTGCCGCCCATTCGATCAACGCCACTCGTCGACTGAGCGAGAGGGTGCCTCCGAGTGGCGCCTGTTGCCCGGGTGTGACCAGAGCGAGCACCGCGTTCGGAAAGGTCTCGACACCATAGCCGACGTCCATACCATCGTCGTCGACCGGCACGTCAACGGGAACAAGCTGGGCTAGCTCAAGCGCGCGACGAGTTTGGAAAAACCCCGGATTTTCCATCCAGGCTGCTCCGCCTTCCAAGCGTAGCACCCGCAGCGTGAGCTCCAATGCGCCGGCAAAACCGGCGGTTACGAATAGTTGGGATGGACGGCACGCGACGCCCCGCGCGATCGCGAGGTGTGCAGCGATTTCGCGACGCAACTCCAGCTCGCCACGTGGATCGGGATACGCCGCCGGCATCGCAACCTCACGCCGGGCGGCATTTGCTCGCAAGCGAGCGAATAGGCTTGCCGGGAAGCAGTCGGAGGCTGGTACACCCATCTGGAACATCGCGGGCCCGACGAATAGGTGCTGATAGAGCTCCGGCACATCGTCGGAACCGTTCGGCGGGGCGACCCGCAGGGCCCCAGGATGTTCGGCGACCCGCGTACCACCGGGTCGCGTCGAGGTGATGACCTGTTCGTCAGCCAGCCGCTCGTACGCGGCCTTGACCGTGCCGCGAGCCACGCCCAGCTGCGCCGCTAAGGCACGCCAGGACGGCAACTTCGCCCCTGGTGCCAGCGCGCCACTACCGATGGCGGATAGCACTCCCAGCCTGATCTGCTCGGCCAGCGTCGATGCGGCCGATCGGTCAATTCGGATGTTTAGCCCATGTGTCATGACTCATGGTACATCGGAAAAATCGAGTTTTGGTTCTTTTGGATGCACCTTGCTGGGCGCATGCTTGCGTCATTCCGACAAGGAGGACCCTATGCCGACCAAACGCTTGCTTCTCGCCGCGCTCCTATCCTTTGCACTCGGCGGGACGAATTGTGCACTCGCCCATGATGGCGTGGTGACACCTAACTTCTCCCATTCGATACCCAACATTCCGGGCAAATCGCTCGTCGCGGTGGAGGTCGAATACCCCCCGGCGGGAGCTTCGACGCCCCATCGCCACGCCCGCTCCGCTTTTATCTATGCGTACGTGGTCTCCGGTGCGATTGAAAGCCAGGTCGACGACGGTCCTGCCAAGGTCTACCGCGCCGGGGAGTCGTTCTACGAAGCACCTGGTGCACATCACCGCATCAGCCGAAATGCGAGCAAGAGCGAGCCGGCCAAGCTGCTTGCCGTGTTCGTCGTCGACAGCGGCGAGCAACCCCTTACCACCCCCGACAAATAGGTACTGCCATGTCTCCTCGCATCAATTACACCCAAGTGGCACCTGCAGGCGCCAAAGCGCTCGGCTCTTTGTACGGCTACATCACGCAGTCCGACCTCGATCCCATCCTTGTGGATCTGGTGTACCTGCGTGTGAGCCAGATCAATGGCTGCGCTTACTGTCTGGACATGCATACACGCGACCTCATGAAGCGCGGCGTGACCGTCGAGAAGCTCGCGTTGCTTCAGGCGTGGCGCGAAGCAGGTAAGGTCTTCAGCGAGCGCGAAAAAGCCGCACTCGCCTGGGCTGAAACCGTGACCCGGGTTGCAGAAACAGGCGTCCCGGAGGACGATTTCAAGGCTGCTTCAGCTGTCTTCACCGAGAAGGACCTGGTCGACCTGACGTTCGCCATCGGCTTGATGAATACCTATAACCGCCTGGCCATCAGCTTCCGCAATACTCCGGAAGCTGCATTGCGTGCCGAAGGCTGAGCCGCGGAGAACGTCCCATGTTGGCCCCGCAGCTCCCCGAGATCCATATTCCTGACAGCCGGCTTGCCCAGCAGGCGATCGAGCTCGTCCGCGATTGTGAGAGTGATTTGCTCTTTCTGCACTCGATGCGCGTTTACGCGTGGGGCGCTTTGGCGGGGCGGCGCGACGGCTTGGTTTTCGATCCTGAACTACTACTCGTCGGCGCGTTATTCCACGATCTGGGCCTTGTGGAACGGTTCCGCGGCAGCACACTTCGCTTCGAAGTGGACGGGGCCAACGCCGCGCGCGACTTCCTGATCAGCCACGGTGTCGCCGGGGCCGAAGTCGATAAGGTTTGGGCTGCTATCGCGTTACACACCACCCCTGGCATCCCTCAATTCATGCACGCCGAGGCCGCGCTGCTACATATGGCGGCAGGTATGGACGTGGCGGGCCGTGCCTACGACCAATTCACCGACGCCGAGCGGAGCGCTGTGACGAATGCCTGGCCGCGCGGGACCGACTTCAACCAGGCGATCATCGACACGTTCTATGACGGGCTGAGGCACCGGCCGGACAGTACGTTTGGGACGTTCAACGACGATTTCCTGGCCGCCAAGGACCCTCATTTCCAACGCGTCGACCTGTGCAGCATGATCCTTCAATCACCATGGGCGCGATGATGCGCCTCCGCCATCGCCTGGTCCGGAGCCGCATCATTCGTGGCTCGCGAATTCCTTCCGCCTAGCAACAGCCGGGCCCATTCAACGAGAAGAACCCATGCAATCCCGCACGTTTCTCATTACTGGTGCAAGCAAGGGCATTGGTCGTTCACTGTCTGAACGGCTCGCCCGAGCTGGTCATCAGGTCGTTGGCGTCGCGCGCCAGGCCGATGCGAGCTTTCCTGGCGAGTTGGTTTCGCTAGATCTCGCCGACAGCGTTGCCACCAAGCGTGCCTTGAGCGAGCTGAGCGCCCGTTATGCCTTCGACGGCGTAGTCAACAACGTCGCTGTGGTGCGGCCACAGGCCATCGATGATATCGATCTCGATACGTTCGATGCGACGGTTGCCCTCAATCTCCGTCCGGCGATTCAAACGCTACAGGCCCTTCTACCGGGAATGCGGCAACGCGGCTGGGGGCGAATCGTCAATATCTCGAGCCTGACCATCCTGGGCATGATCGAGCGAACCGCTTATGCTGCCGCCAAGAGCGCGATGGTGAGCTTCACCCGCTCGTGGGGCCTGGAGTTGGCGCGGACTGGCATTACCGTGAACGCGGTCGCGCCCGGCCCAACGGAGACTGTACTCTTCCGCGAAAACAATCCGCCCGGGAGCGTCGGCGAGCAGCGGTACCTCGCCTCGGTACCCATGAATCGGTTCGGTAAGCCAGAGGAGCTCGCGGCGGCAATAGATTTCTTCCTGGGAGAGGAGGCAAGCTTTGTCACCGGGCAGACGCTATACGTGGACGGTGGAGCATCGATCGGCAAGCTGCAGTTCTGATCTCGCTTGGTGTCGGCGTCATCGGGGGCCCCTCCTACAGTAGCCAGCTGTCACATCTTTCCGCTTCGCCTCGGCATTCCCCGTGTCGGCTTTGTGCTGCTAGGCGACGAAGAATGGCGCCCTCAGGATATCCTGACACTTCGTGTCACGGTGCTATCAACGCAGCGCGTAAGATGGAGCATACGCCGATGGCGACTGCGGCCAGCCGGCGCACCTGCTCTGGTTATTCAGAGACGTTGAAACAAGGGGACGTAAATGCGCTCTCTTCGCTCAGAGACTGACGGAAGAACGAGTTTGCTATGGGTTATGACATCCAAGAAATTGAAGTCCGGCTGAAACAGATGAATGCTGAAAAGCAACTTGCCTTTGGCCTGTCTCTCGCCGAGCGCGCATTACCTATGTATCTAGCGTTCCAGGCAGAGACGGCCCACCTTGGCACTGCGCAGGTTTTCGCAGCATATGCCTCACTCTGGAGGGCGATGGAGACCGGTCAGTGGCGGGATGCAAGATTCGTAGAAGCCAGCGATTGTGAACGTGTGATGCCTGATTCTGAAGACTTCGATTCTTTCTACACGTCGGCGGCAATGGATGTCGTGGCGATGTTTTGCGGCCTCCTGGACTTCATCAATCACCGGGACGCGGCGTCGATCATAGAAGCGACAACGCTGCAGTTTGATACGATAGATCTGGCAACGCAGAGGTTGATCGGGGAGTACGGAGTCAATGAGCGCGATCCGATGGTGTTCGGTCCCACATCGATGCTTTCACAGGAACGAAGCCGAATGCAGGCGGACCTGGATTTCCTCGAGGCGAATCAGGCAAGTGCTGCCGAGCTCGCGATCGACCTGCGTAGTCGTATCTGGATGCTCGACTATCGGAATACCAGGTTAATCCGGCTGCCTTCGCTTTCGACGCGCTCGAAGATGTGACCTTAGACTGAAACGCTGCGAGAATGGTTTCTCCACTCTTTGGACGACTCATGGCCGAGCACTGCGAGCCGGGACGCTGCGTCTGGCTTTGTCCGATCTGGCAAATACCATGGTGAAGGAGTCATGGGGTGTGAAGTCGGCGATTGCTTCGTTGGTTGAGGATGTTGCCATCGTTTTTCTTGGTTCGCGCGTGCTCCATACAGAATTCGAGAAATGAAAAAGAGCGCATGCCTACTTGTACTTCTCATTTCGGGTTGTTCGTCGAAGATCAGTCTCGAAGAGGCCGATAACCTGAGCTCACGCGAGGTGGGCCGGACGCCCAACTGCGATGCCCCGCAATTTGTGGGTCGCTTCCCTGGATTCTCGGGAAAGGGCCTGACCTACGAGTGGAGGTGCGCGGCACAGGCGGACGACAGTACCCGATCGCTGTTTGTGGACGTTTCCGAGACGGGCGATGTCGAGCTTCATGCGATGACGACGTCGGTTGATGATCCCGAGATTAATATCTCGATTAAGAAGGAATAGTAGGCTTCAGAGCAGGATGCGCGCCTCATGTTTCCGTACCGGTCCGTGTAAGGTGTTCAGAAGCGCGAGACATACTCTGGTTATTCGGTTGAGCACTAGAGGGGCTTGAGATGAGCCCCGCACTAATCGCATTGCTGCTCTTGAGCGGTCAGTCCGCGACAACGACAGATTGTGGGGGCCGCCTCGCAAAAACCCTTGTTTTCGAAGGCGTAGACAACAAAAGGCCCGAGTCATGGGATGCGGCGTGTGCCAAGTTCGGCTGCAGCGACGAGCAGACCAGGCATCGCGCATCACGCCTGGCGGAATTTGCTCGCAAGCGCGAGGAGGCGAGGGCAGTTGAATCCTCGGGAGCACGCCACACTCCAGGACCTTTGTGTATGACGGCGAGACGTCTGGCCCTAAGCTTGGAAAGCCTTGGGCAACGCCGGGGCAGGGCCGAAGCTCGGGCTGTTTCATCGTGCATCTTTAGCATGCACAGGAACCAGCTTGTGTCGCACCGCTACGCTACCGCGATAAACCCTGGGTAGGTGGTGCTACCGGAACAGGTTGTGTGGTTGGAGCTTGCTGAATGGCCTGGGTCCGTTCTGCTTGCTGCTGAGCCTGGGCGCTCTGAAACTGTTGCATGGCTTGCGGCCATTGGACGCTCGTCTCGGCGATCGGGGTCATGGCTGCATGTGTGGATACACTCGTGAACCGATCAAAGAAATGATCGCGCACGCCTGGCGGTCTTTGTGCTCCCCAAAGGCGCGAACCGTCGTCGGACAGCGCAATCTGGTCGACGCGCAGCAGGCCGTCCTGTCGTGCCGACACGGTAAGTCCGGCGGCCAGGTTGTCGCTGTGGACATCGGAGGGCCGGCCGAGATCCGCGTCCATTCGATACACGTGTGAGCGAACCTGCAGATAAAGTGCGTGGTCCGGGTGGTCAGGATGGTCCAACGGCCGGGTAGCACCTTGCGCGAGCGCGTTCGCGACCCCCTCCTGGGTGCGAGCGCCGGCGATGCCGTCGGCGGCCAGTCCATGCTCTCGCTGGAAAGCTTCCACGGCCGCCTGGGTGCCCGCGCCAAAGCGACCGTCGGCACTAAGGGGCCGGCCCTCCGCGTCGGCGTAGCCAAGCTGCGCGAGCTGGGTCTGCAGATCGGACACGGCTTGGCCATGCGATCCGTGCCGCAGGGCATGCGAGGCGGCTTGTGCCGGTTCAGGCGTCACGTGCGTGCGAGAGTTGAACTCGGGGTCCGCCAGCAGGCGTTCGTGGTGTTCCTGCCTGGCGGCGACGAAGCGTTCAAACGCCGGTACATAGGGGGCAACGTGTTGACGCGACAGCGCAAGAGCTTCTGGGCTGGCGTGGGAGCCATCGTGATGGTAGGCGTAGATGTATTCATCGCCTTGGCCGCGGCTGCGAGCTAGTGCGGCGTTGTCCTTGTAGATCGCCACCAGTCCTTCGGCTTGTCGGGTCAGGTCGCCGATCTGAGCATCGGAGATGCCATAGCTATGTCCCGTTCTCCGTACGAACTGGCCGACTCCGTACGCCGAAGTGGGCCCCGCTGCGGCGTCCGGGTTAAAGCCGCTCTCGAACCGGGCTGTCGCCAGGACGTAAGCCGTGTCCTTGTCATCGATTCCTGCCCGTTGAGACGCCTCCACCAGCGCATCCATCACTGCGGCCTGAGTCTCGGCGCTCGCGTCACCGTGGATGTGTGAGTTGCCGGCGAACCGGCCGGGTGACCGATCGATCGGGTCGTTGTAATGCGATAGCCGGGAGTCCACCTGGTCGTCGCGATACGCCGGCCCGCGAGGCTGTAAGTACGGCGCGTAGAGGTCCCTTTGATCGTCCATGTTCCACTCCTATGGCAGGCTAGTGCGCGTAGCTCATCGGCGCCTTAGATAGGCCCAGGTTCTTCGAAACCCGCATAAAGTCGGCGGTGTTGGGATGCAGCGATTGCGCACCGGGTAGCGATGGGTCGGAAACGAAAGCCGGATCGCTTTCCGTCAAGCGCTGCCCGTCCGGCGCGTAGACGTGATGCCATTCGCACGATGCGCAGGTATGAGACACGTCCCCGTATTCGACGACGAAGAAGGGCTTGGCGTTTGCCGCGTGTGTGCAGCTCAACCCCACCGGATCGTACTTTTCGAGGCCCCGCGGAGTGGGGACGACAACAGGCGGCGACGCACCCGAGCGGAGGACCAGTTCGGTGCGCGAGCAATCTGAGCCCTCTCCGCTGCAGCGAAGTACCATCGTCGAACCACCGCAGGTCTTGGCGACGGCCGGGTGCGCACTTTCGGCCAATGCGTGTGACGCTGCACTGCTCGCAATCACGAGCACGAGCGCGGCAACCGCGTGATGTGGTCCAGCCATCGTCTTCTCCTCGTCCACTTATGCGTCAACGGTAGCCTGTACGTCCGGCAGATCAAGCCAATGCTCCTAGGCCTGGTGGTCCAACCGTTCGTGACGCCGCAGCCCAATTTCGAGCGACGGAGTTTAGCCATACAGGGCGACGATGACTTGATTACCGACTTCAGTTCCGCTTGTGCGGACTTGCTCAACCGAATCGGGTTTGACAAAAACTACAATCCGGACGCCGATGGCCGACTCCTCGAGAAGCTGATTGATGACCTTTTCGAGTAACGAGTCGCGCCCTTCACCCGGGGAGAAACAATCCATCTAGCCAACACGAGGCGTAGCTCCGGTCAAGCCGGTGCGGGCGAACCTGACGAGAATTTGCCCCACCTCCCATAATGGGCGGCTCGAGGGTATGTGCTGAACGATAAGTAGGGGTTCGATCTTTCCCGTCAGCTGTATCGCGAAGCGGCTAGTAAGCTCTCGCAGCAAGACGTCATGCTGATGGCTTTTCGTGGCGTATGCTGACCAGTTCACGGTGCGGGCATCGGGCCTGATTTAATATGGCATCGAACTCCGAATGCTCCGCCTTGAAGCCGAGCGCCTGGCCGACTTCGTGCTCACGCCGCGGAATGCCCATGCCGAAGGCATGCACTCGTATGCACCGCTGAACCCTCCGCTTGCCCTCCGCAATCCGGCGTTTCGAAACGCCATTGGCGAGCAGTGGATAGCAGCTCGGAACGCCGACATATCGGAGTTCGGGGTCCCGAACCGGGGAGCGGCTCAATGGCCTAGTCCGGTGCCGTTCCGCATTGGCAGCAATTTCGCTCTTGAATCTCATCGTCTCGCCATTTCTGCCTCTGTGCACTCCTGGTCGAAAGTGGACGTCAGGGTAGGGCGATTTGCCCATGTTATCGCGGGTGAGAGGACTACTGCCGCCCACGCGGGATTTGTAGCGGCTAGGGCAAGACGAGCACCGGACGCGGGTGGCGTCCGATCTCAGAGCGCGTCGAAGGCCGATTGGCACGGAAGAGGCGGGGCGGGCCATGATGCTGCAGGACCGTCGCCTGCGGCTTAACATAGATCGTGATGAAATCCGAAGGGGATGCCCGGTGACGGAGTACCGATACACAGCAAACGACAGGGTAGAGCAGCTACGCGCGCTTGAGCAGTCTCTTGTTGACCTCATTCCTCTGGTCGAGGCCATCCCTGCAAAGGCCGACCTTGCCCCTCGATATCGATGTGCCCTGGAAGAGGTGAGGGCGCTGATGGACGGAGGTTTCGAACAAGGAGATCTGTCACAACTTTCGCGGGCAATTCCGGACGCATTTCCTCGTCACAAGGACTGGATTCCGCCACTCGAGTTATCCGAAGACGGGCACTGGCAGGAGCCGGAATGGTTCAAACGATTGGAGTCCAAGCTCGCACCGGTGCTCAACATTGCTGCGAAGCTCCGCGTAACCGGCTTTTACTGAGTGTTTCAACTGCGCGCTTCCGGCACGTGGCGGGTGATCGACTACCTGTTGTCCGCCGTTGCAGCAGGAAACCGCGGAGGCGATGCGCGAGCGTTGAACAGCTACCTCGCGATAGTCGAACGGAAGGTGGGATGCTTGGTTATTTCAAGGAGATATCCGTGAAAGTTAGCTTTAACGTAATTACGGCGATGCTCGTCTTACTTGCCATAAACCTCCTTGCAGGTCTGTGGGGTCTTCCGCTGCGCGTGATGAACATTACGTGTGTCCTGGCCTTCGTCTTCTTCGTCTACACACTGCTGCCGTCATCTCTCAAGGGCTTCGCGCTCACCCTCAGGGAATGGGGCGACATCTACCGCCGTGAGATGCACGGGATCGACGTCCCCACCGCGTCCGACTTCCGCAGGGCGGCCGGAAGGTCCCTCTCCGTTCTGACGGCGGTCGTTCTGTTTGGCGCCTGGATGCAGTTCTTCCGGCGCGATGTGGGGGGCCTCGTATTCATGCAGTCCATGGCGGTTCTGTTCGGCATGGAATCGGGCTTCGTCATCGGTTACATGGTTGTCATCCGGCGTCGTAGCTCACCACCGTAGTACGTCTTCATCCCTGATGTCCGAAAGCTGGCGGCCTCGAATGCCGGCTAATCCCGCTACGTGAACGGAGTAAGGTAGTGCGCATAATGTATATTATGTAAAATCGCGACATCGTGTTTTCAGCGGCGTGCCGACCCCTCCACCGCGTGCGTCGATCGCTGTCGTCAGTCGCTAAGTGTGTCGCCTCGCCATAAACCCCGTCGTTGGCCAGTAGCCCTGTCGTTTCGCAACGTCTGGGTTCGCTAACTAACTGATTCAACTCACCTGCATCCCAGGCCGAACCGCCGACAGACTTTGTGGCCGGCTTCCCGCGGTCATTAACGGTGTCGCCGTCTCCAAGTAACGACGCCGTTTGCGGCCACGTTCCTGACAGCCGCTGTTTCTTTGTCCAGCCATCGTATTGGCACCGTCGTCCTGACCCAAGCGCCGTGTAACCGCATCGGATCTCGCTCCGTTGGGCCTACCGCTCCCAATCCATGTCCTTGCCGCGGATCTCTCTTTGATTCGGATCGCCTCGCTCGCGTTCCTTGCCGTCACGTCCTTTCGCAGCGCGCTCGTACGCGGCCTGTATCCCGCGCAGTTGCTCGTGGGTTCGAAAGATATCGCTGATCTGGGCCACATGGGCATACTCAACGATACCGTCGCGCGCGGCGACCAGTAACGTACCCCCGCCGCCCGTCGGGTGCTTCAACCGTCCACTGACGTCTGCCAGTAGCCGAAGGTACGCGTCGCACTGGCGTGCGTTTGGCTCGCCGTCTGCAGCCAGCATGGCGTGGGCAGTTCGCCGGCAAAGCTCAGGAATCGTACAGGCACCCAACTCGCCACCGACATACGCGCGTTCGGCCAGCTTGGTCTCCAGCCGTCGGTTGGTCAGCTCCACCTGGTCGATACGCACGAGGCTATGGATGGCGCGGCTGGTGTCAAAAAGCGCCTTGCCGTTCGGCGCTTTGTCCATGGCCATTAAAAGGTGAGATCGCTTTTCGGCCTCCTTCGGATCGCGATTTGTGGCGCGCTTGAACTCGAAGAGGCGGAAGTGGCGTGGGGCCTTGATGAGAACATCACCAAGCGACTGATCCAGAGGCGTCTGTTGCAGCAGATCAACGCCGCTCACCACAGCAGCGCCACCCAGCCGTGTCCCCATCTCGATACCGAGCCCGTACAGGAAGGTTCCAATTAAAGTGTTTTCGTACAGATCCATGCATAGGCACCGTTCTGACCAGAGTGATAGACAAACCTAGTTTTGATGGCGGTCCGCACCGCCCCGCGCGTCCCCGCTTCCCGGCGTAGGCGTCAGCACCGGCCCAAACGTGGCCTCCCGCGCGCGGACCAGTTCCTCGGCGGCCGGTCCATACCGCACCCGAGAGGTCTCCTGGGACGATACCCACAACGCACGTAGTGCGGTGACCAAGCCCACCCCTGCAAGACCCACCGCGCCAGGCGCCCAGGGCGCGAACGACAAAACAGCACCGATAAGGGAGCGCGCACCGGTCGGCAGGAAACTGGGGAGGTCCAGGATCGCCAAGATGAAGACGCCGAGCATCAGGTTTGCGATCACCGTCTCCTGTGCCTCATGGCGTCCCTCGCGCGCCGCGTACGCGTCGGCTACCTGCAAGGCCATGGCATCACGATGCTTGTGCGCGTAGTCGCGCAGCTGCAGCTCGAGCACGTAACCGTCGTACTCGTCGTGTCGCACGGCCTCTCCGTGGCTCGCCAGCCTGTTGACGATAGCCTGTGCGATCAGGCCGAGGCCTGGAACCGCTAGCGACATAACGAAGGCAAACGTCAACACGGCGGCAAGCACATCGCCGATGCTTTGCAGCCACCTGTCCGTTGGCGGGACGGGCCATGTCATGAGGCCCGAGCCAGTGCGCCACGCCAGCCAGACATCGGCGAAAAGGATGATCGAGGCAAAGCGCAACGTCCAGGCGAAGTCCCACGCTCTTGCAACATACCCCAGAACATCCGGCGTGCTGCCGGCGTCATCGCCCGTTTTTTTAGCGCTCATGCGTTCCCTGCTTTTGAAGTGAGTCGCCTACAGGCTAGCGCGAGCACATCTCAGATCCTGAGACGCACGCCAAGAACGCGTTCACACCCGTATCCCTGCTTCTGCCGACGAAGAGCGCCTCCAAGCCGTCAAATATGCGCTTGGCGCTTCGCGCCCTCAGACCAAGGGCTTAGCGCAGCGGCTTGACCTGTGAGGGAGCCGACTATCGCATGCGGGCGCGACGCCTGTGATAATCCTCTCAGGGCCAAATGCTCTGAGGAAACCCGGAGATCGCCAGTGACTGATTGGACGCTCGAGCTTCACCACCCAGGGATTGCTGCGATTTACCGCAATTACCTGTTTGCCCTGGAAAACAACCTTCGCTATTACCTGGCCTGCGTGGCCTTTGCCGAGCACACAGTGTTTGTGGGTGCGGAGGCTAACAGCCCCGTACGTGCCAGTCACAACTTCCCGGACGTGGCGACCTCCATGCGCACGTTGCGCGATATCGATCAGATGCGACGCTCCGGCGAATTCGCTCAGCTTGCCCGGTCGCAGTCGATCATGGGGGTCCTGACTGCTTTTGGCGATGCAATGAGCGATCTCCGTACCGCGCTTGGCATGCCTGTACACACGATCAAAAAGCCCGTCCTGGTGTCTATTCCTGGCGGTGGCACCTACGCCGTCCGTCCGGCGGCACTACGTATCGCGCACCATCTCAGCCACCAGTACGCCCTGACCGAACCGTTAAGCTCGACCTATTCGATGCTACACATCAACAGTTTGATCAACCTGCGCCACATGTTCGTGCATAACCAAGGTCGGTTCAGTGAGGACTACCGCGATCATGTGACCCGACGTTGGCAAGCACTGGCCGCCGGCGAGCAAATCATTTTCGACGAGAACGACTTCGATGATGCCTTGTACTTCGTGACCAGCAACTTACGCGGATTTATCGGGGCGTTAGATCGGAGGGTGTCGTCCAGCGGGTGAGCAGTCGCGCTGGGAGTCGTTTTGCGTTCCCGAGGTCGTCGTCGATGGTGCCTGCCTAGGCCCTGCCGGGCTGCATGATCGTGGTCCATTCGCAGGACGGAAGATCGCGCGACCCTGGCCGCCCTGTCGCGGGCAGCACGCCGGACCCACGCCCACGCACCCGATCATGCTTTGTCAGGGGCTGCGTTTGCGCCGCACGACGGGTGACTTACCAGGCGCCCGGCCTTTGACTGCTGCCTTGCGAGGCGTTGGCTTGGCGGACGCCAGGCGATGCGCCTCCCACTGCGCCCTGGCCACGGCGGCCTCGCGCTCGGCCTTGGCCAGCGCGTCCTTCAAAACTTGCTCGCGCTGGATCGAACGGGCAGTGGCAAGGTCGCGTTCGCGCAGTTGGGCGTCGAGTTGCTTCTGCAGCGTGCGCACGTCCTGCCGTGCCCGGTCCACCTCGGCGTGGGCGCGATCCTCGGTCGCGCGCATATGCTCGCTGTGGCGCTGTCGTTCGGCCGTCACGCTCACCTCGCGCTCATCAGCCTGACGCCGGTGCTGGGCCAGTTCGGCCTGCATCTGCCGAACGTGCTCCTGGGCGCCATCGCGCTGACTTTCAAGATCCGCAGCGCGATCCTGGAGCTCGGCCAAAAGGCCTGTCAGGTCGCTCAAGCGCTGCTCGATGCGCTCGCGTGCCTGAAGTGCATCGTGGGCCAATGCCCGCGCATCCTGCTGCTGGGCGAGGAGCGTACGTGCCTGGTCCTCGAAGGCTGCGCGTTCGGCAGCTAGAGCACTGCGGTCGGTGGCGAGCGCCTCGCTTGCCTCGGCGCGCGCGGTGTGCAGGGCGGCATCCCACAGTTGGGCGGCCATATCGCTGATGGCCAAGGGTGCCGCTGGCAACGTGGCCATTTTCCGTTGCGCGGTAAGCCGAAGGCCCAGCCTGCCCCACCAGCTTTCCAAGTGCCGCGTGACTGTGTTCGGCGAGCCGGTGCCCAAATGTGCACGAACGCGCTCGACGGTCGGCCGCTCGCCCGCCTCCACCAGTGCATCAGCCGCGTCGTGCACGTCGTTTTCCGTGATTCCGCGTGCCATTGATTTGCTCTCCTTGGTCGACTGCTCTGCCCTTTGATTCTCTACTCGCGATAAGTGATGATTATCGTGGGTAGACGCTTTCTTTAGTAGTATATATTACATAGTATGAAAGATATTTCACCGATTCCGACCTTGGCGCGACCCGCTTCCAGTCTGGCGTTGCCGATCCAGCTGGCCCAACAGGCGGCCGACGCCGTGCGCGAACTGCTTGCCGAAGCCGCGGCCGCCAACACCACGCGTAGCTATGCCAGCGCCCTGCGCTACTGGGCCGGCTGGCACGCCGCGCGCTACGGCGTCGAGCTGACTTTGCCGGTGCCCGAAGCCACCGTGCTGCAATTCGTGGTGGACCACGTGGTGCGCCGGTCGGCCGACGGCGAGCTGGCCTGGGAGCTGCCGCCGGCCGTCGATCAGGCCTTGGTCGCGGCGGGACTGAAAGCCAAGTTGGGCCCATGGACACTGGCGACGGTTCGGCATCGGGTCGCGGTGCTGTCGACCGCGCATCGCCTCAAACACGTGACCAATCCCTGCGAACAACCGGCGATTCGGACCGTGCTGAGTCGCGCCGCCCGCGCCGCGGTCAAGCGCGGCGAACGGCCCCGCAAGAAGACGGCTATCACTTTGGCCGAGCTGGAAGCGATGCTGGCCACCTGCGACGACAGTCTCGAAGGCCTGCGCGACCGCGCCCTGCTCTGCTTCGGCTTTGCCAGTGGTGGGCGTCGGCGCAGCGAAGTGGCCGCCGCCAACCTGCGCGATCTGCGCCGGATCGGGCCGCAGGGCTTCATCTACCGGCTGGAGCACAGCAAGACCCAGCAGGCCGGTGTGACCGCCACCTCGACGCCCGATAAGCCGGTGCTGGATCGCGCGGCCCAGGCCCTGGAGGCCTGGCTGGCCGCCGCCGGGATTACCGAGGGGGCGATTTTTCGGCGGCTATGGAAACACCGCCTGGGCCCTGCCCTGTCCCCGGCGGCCGTGGGCGAGATCGTGCAGCGACGCGCCAAGCTCGCCGGCCTCGAGGGCGATTTTGGTGGGCACAGCCTGCGCTCGGGCTTCGTGACCGAGGCGAGCCGCCAGGGCGTGCCGCTGCCGGCAATCATGGCGATGACGGAGCACCGCGCAGTGTCCAGTGTGATGGGGTATTTTCAATCTGGTAGCGCAGCGGACAATCCGGCGGCCAGACTACTTGATGAGCCAAGGCCGCCCGATCGATAGTCGCAGCGTGATCAACCTGTCAGCGTGTGCGGCTTGTCTATATGCTTGCATCCGGTATGGCGCGCTGAAGTAAGCCAAGAAACGGCGCGTTATAGGGAGCTGCAGGAGTTTAGGGGGTTTGGCATGCTTAGAAGATTTCGCCTGGAACGTTTGGGGGCGTATGAGCGACTCGTCATTGCGCATCGCCTTGCCCAGATGCTCGACTGCTTCATCGAAGGGCGAACGGCCGCCGTGGAGATGGGGAGCGAGCAAGGCGGCATTCCCCACTGGGACGATTTCGTAGTGAGGCACCAAGACGATGTCTTGGAGCATGTCCAGATCAAGCGTCAGATTACTGATTTCAGCACGGGACCCGCGCAGCGCGCCGGCACTTCGGGGACGCTTTCCCCTTTGGACCATGCGCTCGCCAGCTTAGCCAATTGGTCTCGGCCCGGTAACGGCAGTGCTGGCGACTCCCGCAAGTTCATTCTTGAGATTCCGACCCCCGCTTCAGAGATCAAGCGTGACTTGCGTGTGTCGCACCTAGAGGACCTGTGCACTGTTTGTCGCTTGCATGGCACAACAGTCGTCGGCCTGGAGGCGCGGATGGCCACCGATGGTCCAACTCGGCGCGCCTATGAATGGCTAACCAGTTGGTGTGGGTTTGACGACTGGGCGCATATTCTTGCCGCGTTGCGACGTGTGACGGTCCAAGCGGGTGGCTTGGATGCTGATTTGCACGATAAAACTCGGAATCTGTTGGCGCGTCATTTCACCGATCCGACGCGGGCTGAGGAATTACTGTTGTCGTATATCGGCAACGAATCGGCTGACGTTACCTCGATCACCTGTCCGCCAGTGCTGAGGCACCTTCTTCCACTCGCTCGACCGGATCTCGTAACGTGGACCCAATACCGACGTGACCATGCTGGCGCGAGCTGGAGCATCTCGGGAACACATGGCATTCAAGGCGTCGAGATTGAAGCCGCGCAGCTGGTCGTCGATGGACTCTGGCAACCGAGCGGGGCGCTGCGACGCCTGCGGGTGGCTGCTGGCTGCCCGCAGCAGGATCCGTCCAGCCCATCTATAGCAGCCGCCATTCTGCGGCTGGCACTGCATCTTCAGGGCGGGAGCCAAGGGTTACTGACTGGGGAGCCTGGATGGCGCGCCCGGGCGAGCCAAGAGCTTGGCCACACGCTGGGTGTCGGCGAGAGCGACCTAGACCACCTCACTTGGGTCGACGATGCACAGAAGCTCAACCCCAGCTCGCAGCGTGCCCTGCCGAGCATCGTGGCTGCTCGGGAGGAAGCTGGCGCCCTGGGTGTGGCTATGGACAATGCTGTGTGGCAGCAGATCATCGCCAAGATGCAAGATCGCCTAGGCGTCGTCGCTGATCCGCCTTTGCTTGAAGCGATGGAGGTAATGTGGACAGCTTGGCGTGAGGCATTGGATCAAGCGCCTGCCGAACGCGCGCAGCTTCTAGCGCTGATGCTCTACCCTGTTGGCGAGGGGCGAAACGCCGCTCATGCGCTCCGCGTGGGGCCTAAAACAGTCGACCTGCTAGCAATGGCTTTCGAGACGATGCTTCTCGTTGCCGTGGCGGTGGGTGGCGATGACTCCTCTTGGAGGGAGTTCACGGAGTGTGGCGCTGTCACTGCTATTGCATTGAAGCGCTGGTCGGGGCCCTCGGGCTCTCCGAGTGCCGTACGTGAGGTGTCTTCAGACGGGCTTGCGGCTCTATTGGGGCCAAACACCTCACCGGTGGTTGTGCTATCTGGCGTCGAAGATCCTCCGTCATTGGTGCTGGAGATAGGACTCGCCGACGACGCGAGCGTCGGGACAAGTATGGGCGCGCCGCGCCAACCACAGTTGCTCGTAACCCGATCACGCATTCAGCGGCATCTTCGCCAAGGCACGTTGGAGTCCGTCCGTGATCACTTCCGTGCGCAACGGCGCGGTCACATTGAAGCGCGCCAAACGGCTATCCAATCCTTTGACGCGGGAGCTTAAGATGCCAATCGATTCCATGATCGCCGCGATCGAGGCGCGTGCGTACGGACGGTTTACCGTCGCACCCGGAAGCAATGAGCTCATGCCTGCGTCTAGCCAGCTCACAGAGTTTGCGTGCACAAGTGTCTCCCGCCTGCAGAGAAACGGTAGTTCTGCGGGTTGGCGTACGATTTTGTTGGCCGAGGTGCAGTTCACCTCTGAGGCGATCCAAGCGTTGTACAGCTGGGCCGCGGACGTGCGAGAGCAATTACCCGAGCCAGAGACTGCTGATCTCTACATGTTCTTGCTCATCAATGGGATTCCGGACGAAGAGGCGGCACGCATTGAGACCGATGATCGCTTCTGCCGCAAAGTTGTGCAGCGTGATTCCGAGTCCTTCGCCGATCTTCTAGACCGAACATTTCTTGCCTTGATCTCCCACGATGCAGGTGCGGGGGTGATTGGGGATCCATTGCAGGCAGCATTGACTGGCTTGGCCGACGAGCACCCTTGGACACAGGGGCACATCGACGTTTGGCGCGAGATTCTGCTCTCGGGCAAGACGGGCGCGGATCTCGCCCGCGCGCTTGCATCGGTGGTGAAGCCGGGGGGAGTGGCACCGTGACCAAGTTGACAACTCTAACCCTTTCAAACATTCGCCGGTTTGGCCCTGAGGTCACGATCGACTTCAGTCCAGGCGCAACAGTACTGCTGGCACCCAATGGAACAGGTAAGACTGCAGTATTTGAGTCGATCGAGCTGGCGCTAACCGGCAGCGTTGCGAGGCTACAGAATGACCTGACGCCGCTTATCCGCGACGGCAACGATCAGGCGCAGGTCCGGCTGCTCCTTGAGGAAAATGAGCGTGTCGTTCAAATCGACCGCAATCGTCCCATCCAGATCCACGGAACTCTCGAAGGGGTCTTCGGCAATACCGATCAGGCCGACTTGCCCTTCCTGCTAAGGCTGACGCACCTACTCGATCAGCGCGAGCGCGATTGGTTTGTGCACGCAGAGGCTAAAGCAGCTGGCTCACAACTCGCCAAGCTTCCGATAGGTCGTGACGGTACTCAAGCGAATTCGGTATTGGGTTCGGCGCGGCGGTATCTCAGTGATCAGCTCAATCAGGCAACTGAGCGGGTCAACCAGGCAGCTTCTGAACTCGATGAATGGCACCACCTGCTACGCGAACGGGACGCATCGGCCGCAGAGCTTGTGAGGCCACTCAAATCGCGAGCCGAACTTTCTGAGCTTTTGATCCTGGCCGCTGAGACTTTGCCAGATATCCAGCTGCCGGCACTCTCTGGGGTGGAGTCGCTCGCGACGGCGCGTGACGTCCTGCGGCAGGGCATTTCTGCCAGGCTTGACCGGATTGATACGCGGCTCACAGACCTATCGAGCGTCGCTGGATTGCTGAGCTCCTTCGGTGCTGAGCGAGACCGTGTGTCTCGTTTGCAGTTGGACCTTGCTGAGGTCGCGAATGGTGCAAACGCGCAGAGGCAAGAGATTGCGCGACTCTCACTTGGCTTATCCCAGCGTGCGAGTCAGATCGGACAGGTTGAGCAGCGCCGCAGTGATGTTGCTCAACGAATCGCCAGGTTCGCCGAGGAAGCAAAGGCAAAGGGTGAGCTGGACCGGCGCACGCGAGAGCTAGGAGAGGCGGGAATCGAACTGGCCGATGCCGAGGCCGCCATTGTGACCTTGCGAGATCGTCGCCAAGCGATCGAGCGCGTCAATCAGCAGCACGATAACCTACGCTCGAAGCAACAATTACTAGCACGCACGGGGCACGAACTAAGCGAGGCGGGGAAGCTTGTCGAGCGTTGGGAGGCGGCGCTCAAGGAGGCCGAGTCTACGCAGCGCACTTTGGTGATGGCACAAGACCAGCTGCAAGTTACTAGCGCAACCTATCAAGACGCCGTGGCGAGTCATGCCAGGATGGAGAGGTTGGAGGCTGAGGCGCGAGGTCGGCTGCAGGCCGCCTCACTCGCCGCTGACTCAATGCGGCAAGCCGTCTCGATGGTCGCCATTCACTTAACTGCAGACCGGCAAGACTGCCCGGTTTGCGGAGTGCATCATGGCGCGGAAGAGCTGCGGCAGCGTGTCCATGAGTCGCTCAGCGCCATCGATCCGCTACTAGGAGCTGCCGAACGAGAACTTCAAGACGCCGCCGAAGGATTGAAACGTTCCGAGGCTTTGGTCTCCGAGACCAGAGCTGCACTCCAGTTGGCCCGAACGGCAGTATCGCGGGCCGAGGGCCAGCGCGCAGCTCTTGCGGCCGAGACTGATGCCATTCGAGCGAATCGCCTCGTCGCGGCCGACACTGTTGCCTCGGCCCGCCAAGCCATCGGCGATCGCGCGGCGCAACTAAGCACCGCTCAGCGTGCGTTGTCGGATGAATTGTCTGCTGCGCCGATTCCGGTGCCACTAGATGAGTTTTCACAGGCAAAAGCGGCTTTGGATGTTGCCAGTCAGCGATTGGAAGGCGCTCGTCTTGCAGCCGCAGAGGCTCGTGTGCAGCTTGATCATGCGACGCGCGTCTATGCGTCGGCACGAAGTGGCGCCGAAGCGAATGCAAGCTTGCAGGAGTTGTCGACTGCCCAGCTAGACATCGATCGCGATTTAGCGGCCCTGCAAGCTGCGTACAACAGCGATAGTGAAACACTCTTGCGTCAGCAAGGGCAGCTGAGTGAGTTGGAATCGCGCGCAGTCGAGATTGAGCAGCAGGTGGCACACGCGCAATCGCGATTGGCGTCGATCCAGAACTCTTGGAAGCAGCTTAGCTTGCCGGGCGACCCGTCGGCCGAAGTAGCGGTAGCAGTGGAGGCACAACTTACATCAGAACGAGAGGTTCTTGAGCGTCAATCGAGCCAGGTTGAGGCGATAGAGACCGAAATTGTCCGGTGGCAAAAAGCCGAGCAGAATCGTTTGGCAGAATCCATGCTCGAACGCCGTCGAGGCGGTACCAGCGAGTCAGAAGTCACGGCGCAGCTGAGCAAGCGCGTGGACGATGGTATGGCGTCAGTCGGCCACCTCGCTCAAATGTCGCGTGCGCTCGAGGCACTTTCCGGCCGTCTCTCCACAGAAATCGGTAACATTCACGACCATGTGGTGGCAGTCGTGCCACTCTGGCGCAGCCTGTTGAAGCGGATCGTTCGCGATCAACGCTTTGCTCAAACGGATCTGGACTTCTACAGTCACTACAAGAAGGAGCACGCATCTGTCCTCGTGCCTCTGCATGGCACGTCGGTACCGGTTCCGTCGATTGCAAGCGAAGCACAGATGACAGACCTGCAACTCACCTTCCTTCTTTCAATGGCTGTCCGTCACCACTGGTGCTCTTGGCGCGCCCTGCTCTTGGATGACCCAACTCAGCATCACGATTTGGTACATGCTGCATCCGTATTCGATGTCTTGAGAGACTACATCGTGGACCAAGGGTTCCAGATCGTTGTGGCTACGCATGACGCGCTACAAGCGCGCTTCCTCATGAGGAAGCTACAAAACGACGGCATACCTTCCAGGCTTTGGACGCTGACTCCTACAGCCAAAGGGGTTACAGCGATCGCTGGCAAATAGGACAAATTGCGCCCCGTCCTCGGTGGTGGGTGCTTTTTTTAGGTAGACGGTTCCTGCCCTGCGTTGGGGCAAAGCTAATCCGAGAAGAGTTGAGCCCGTCCACAGAACTTCTCCCTCCTCTACCCCCGATAACTCTTGCTAATCGTTTCAGGGCTCCGGGTTGGTGTTGGTGCCCGTTTTTCCTGATCCCGAGCACGTGAGATGATTGATGCCAATGTATTTCCAAGATCGCTAGCTTGGTCGGAATCGCTGATGCCTGGAGACGGCAGACACGGCGCCCTCGTTCACCACTGCACTTTCCACAGAGGTGCCTACGCGAACGCCAGTGGGGCGTATCGGCTCTCCTAACCGCCTACTCGTCTCCTTGAGCAGCAAGACAGGTAACCTGCTTGCCTGCTGAACCGCTCAGGCATGAAGTGGCAAAGGTGCGCGAGGCTACATCGGCGGTGCAAGCACCCCGGGCCGCCATTCGGCCGTCTTCCGGTTCCTCAGCTGGCTTTCCGTCAGCGCATGAACCCTGCCCGTCGCATCGTGAATCCGCGTGGCGCAAGCCTCGGGCTTAGTCGCGGCAGCCCGGTCGTAGTCGCGCAGCATGGCTTCGCGAATCTCATGGGGTGTCGGGGGTCCCCGGTCGCTGGGAGGACGGTCGGTCATCGCGCCTCCGTTGCCCGCGTCACGTAGACACACTGAACGTAGTGCTCGAGAGCACCATCTGCCAGAGGGATGCTGTCGCCCTCAACCGACGCACCGTCCAGCGTTAACGAGCCCGTTTCGCCCGGAGCAGCCCGGCGCAACTCGATCACATACGTTGGCGCGCCGTACCGGTACGTGACGGTGTAGCCGGCCCACCTTGCCGGCACGCAAGGCGCGATGCGCAAGCGCCCCTCGACGAGCGTCAGACCTAAAAGCGATTCGAGCAGCAGGCGGTACATCCAGCCCGCTGAGCCCGTGTACCACGTCCAGCCGCCTCGCCCGACATGCGGAGGCACCGCGTACACGTCGGCGGCGAGCACATAGGGCTCGACCTTATAGGTGCCGACGGCGGCCGCATCGGCCGTGTGGCCGGAAGGTAGGATCATCCGGGCCAGGTCCCATGCATGCTCGGCCTGGCCTAGGCGGGCGAAGGCCATGGTCGCCCATACCGCGGCATGCGTGTACTGCCCGCCATTCTCGCGGACGCCAGGCAGGTAACCCTTGATGTAGCCCGGATCCATCGCCGTGCAGTCAAAGGGCGGATCCAGCAGCTGGATCAGGTGCGCATCGGGGCGAACCAAGTGGGTATCGAGCGACCGCATCGCCTGGCTCGCGCGCTCATCACCAGCCCCACCCGAAAGCACCGCCCAGCTTTGCGCCACGGCATCGATGCGGCACTCGTCATTGCGGGCGGACCCAAGCGGCGTGCCATCGTCGTACCACGCGCGGAGATACCACTCGCCATCCCACGCATGCGCTTCGATGTTCGCGACAAGGCGGTTTGCCTCCTCGATGCAGCGCGCGGCGAACGCATCGTCACCGTGTGCCGCTGCTATCGGGGCAAATTCCCGAAGGACTTGGACAAGGAAGAAGGCCAGCCAGACACTTTCCCCCTTCCCGCCCTCGCCCACCCGGTTCATGCCGTCGTTCCAGTCGCCACTGCCCATCAACGGCAGTCCATGCGTTCCGCGTGGCATCGAGCGCATCAAGGCCCGGACGCAGTGCTCATAGAGCGTTCCGCGGGTACCGGAGGGTCGCGGAAGGTCGTATAAGGACTCCTCTTCAGGCCGCAGGGCGCGCGCCTCGATGTACTCGATCGACTCTTCGAGCACGGCGGTATCACTGCTGGCCATGACATACCGACTCGTCGCGAGGGGCAGCCAGAGGAAATCGTCCGAGCATGCGGTGCGCACGCCCCGTCCAGACGGTGGGTGCCACCAGTGCTGCACATCGCCTTCGACGAACTGGCGCGAAGCACAAATCAGCAGTTGCGCCCTCGCCATGGCGGGCGCGGCATGCTGGGCGGCCATGGAGTCCTGCAACTGGTCGCGGAAACCGATTGCCCCACCGGACTGGTAATACCCGCTGCGCGCCCACATCCTGCTCGCGATCGTCTGGTAGAGAAGCCAGCCGTTGGCGAAGACATCGACGGCCGGCTCTGGGCTCTGCACCTGTACTGCGCCGAGCAGGTCACGCCATTGCGCACGCACGTCGACAAGCTCACGCGCCGCGGCGCCGTCCTGGCGGTACCGCTGCACGAGGTCACGGGCCTCGTCCTCGCTCGCGCCCATGCCCAGGCGGAAGACCACGTCACGCGACTCACCGGGGGCCAGGGGGATGCTCACGCGCAACGCGCCGCACGGGTCCAGCCCTGCCCCGACCCGGTTACTCCAGCCCTGCCGGCGCAGGGCCAGCGGCGACGATGCACGACCATTGCGTCCCAGGAAGTCGCCGCGGTCGCCGCCCATCTCGCGATCCGCATCGCCCACGTCGAAGAAAGCGATGCGGCCGGGGAAATCGCCGTTATACGCGTTGCGCGCGAACAGCGCGCCCGTCGTCGGGTCGATATCGGTCACCACGTGCATCGCATTCTTCTCGCGAATATCGCCCAGCACCCACTCCACGTACGCTGTCGCGGTGAGCAAGATGGCGTCGGGACCGTGATTGGTGATGCTGAGCACCTGGAACCTGACGGGTGCGTCGTGAGCGACGAACACTTCCAGCCGCGTGGCCACGTGGTGCTCCGTATGTTCGAACACCGTGTAGCCGAACCCATGGCGGGTCGTGTACGTGCCCTCCCCACGCATGGGCAAGGCCGAGGGCGACCAGGCGTGGCCTGTCGCCTCGTCGCGCAGGTAGAGCGCCTCGCCACAGGCATCCTCCACGGGATCGTTCTGCCACGGCGTGAGCCGGCAGCCGTGGGCGTTTCCAGCCCAGGTATACGCGCTGCCGCTTTCCGAGATGACGCTGCCGAATCCCGCATTGGCCAGGACGTTGCACCAGGGTGCGGGTGTAGCAGCGCCCTGCTCCTGCGTGATCACGTATTCCGTGCCGTCGGCGGAGAACGCACCGCTGGCCTGCGCCGAAGGCAGCGCGGGCGGAGGCATGCTGGGCATCCAGCCCGCCGGGGCGGCGACCGGCGGCCGTAGCCCCATGCGATGGCGCTCCATTTGCTCCTGCAGCGAACCCAGCGTATCCACCACCACGATCCGCGCGCTGGCCTCCATCACCAGGCGGTCTTCGTACGACAAGGGCTGCGCCGCGCGGATATACACACCGCCCGGGCGATCCAGGAGGCTGGCTTCGGCACCGGAGGCGAGCAATCCGATCAAGGCATCGTGCAAGGCCTGGCGGTAACCCGTGCTGTCTTCGTTCCAGATCACCAGGTCCACGGCGAGCCCGCGCAGCCGCCAGTAGGCGGTCGCGCGGATGAGGTCACGCGCAATATCCAGACGGGCGATATCACCGATGCGGAGCAGCACGATAGGAAGGTCGCCTGAGACCGCTTGTCCCCAAAGGCCCGACTGTCCTCGCGTGTTCGCGGCGATCAGTGAGGGCTCCGCGCGCATCGCTGCGTTCGCGTAGATGATGGACGTGGCCATGTGCTCGAACAGCTGCGCATCGGCGAGCGTGGCATTGGCCTGGCGCAACGTCACCTGGCTATGGGTCCATGCAAGGTCGAACACGCGGTCGCAGAGATGCCGGTCGCGGTATTTCTCGATGAGCCGCATGCAATGGCTGCGCTCGTCGCCTATGCCCGTCACGAAATCGAGGGTCGCCGTCTGTTCGGGTTCAAGCGTGATGCGTACGCGAATGGCCACCACCGGATCCAGGACGGGGCCTGCGGTGCCGGACAACTGACGCGTCCTCGGAGCAAGCGCGACGGGGTCAGCCGCGCTGCGGCCACGGCCGATGAACTGGGCCCGGTCGGTTTCGTAGGAGATTTCATCGATATCGGCATCGTGCACAGCAACCAGGTGGCACATCCACGGCGGCTTCTCCGCCGAGGAACGGCCGCGGCGCGTGCATAGCAGCGCCTGCACCGAAGGCACGATCTCGGTGGTGACGAACAGCTTGCTGAAGGCGGGGTGTGCGGTGTCGCTGGCGGGATCGG
Organism: Luteibacter sp. 3190; assembly: GCF_031456385.1. Lineage (NCBI taxonomy): Bacteria > Pseudomonadati > Pseudomonadota > Gammaproteobacteria > Lysobacterales > Rhodanobacteraceae > Luteibacter > Luteibacter sp. 3190. The sequence continues at coordinate 1,111,271 of NZ_JAVDUO010000001.1, forward strand.
CAAGCACCACCTCGGCGTAGCTGGTCAGCTCCACGGTGCGCCGCGTCTTGTGCCGATTGGTGATACGCGTACGGCGAAGCTCGATATCGTCCTCAGGCGAGACCACGATCTCCGTGTGCGTTTCAAAGCCACGTTGGCGCACGCGGAACTCCGCCCGGGACTCGGCGAAGATTGCTTCGAAGCGTTCCGACTCGCGCATCACGGGCTGGTAGGCCGTGCTCCAGACCTCGTCGTTGGAGGGGTCGCGCAGGTAGCAGAACATGCCGTGGTGATCGCGGGTGATGTCCTCACGCCAGCGCGTCACGGCCATGGTGTCACGCCGGCTGTACCCGCCACCCGCGCTGCTCACCATGACGTGGTAGCGACCATTGGACAGTAACTGCACGGCCGGTCGCGGACGATTCGGGTCCGTAAACAGGCGCAAACGCGTCTCGGGAGCGACCGCCTGCTGCACGCTGTCGCCGATGCCCGTGTGCTTGAGGTATTCGCTGGACGAGAACGGCACCCGCTCCTGCAGCAAAAGGCTCGTGGCCATCACGTTCGGATCCGACTCGAACCGGCGTCGCATCGGCTGGTCAAGCAAGGCGTGCGCAATCGAAAGCAGTGACATACCCTGGTGATGCGACATGTACGACTGCACGACCGCCGCCTCCTGGCCCGGACGCAGGCGCGATGGCGTGTAGTCGACCGCCTCGTACAGGCCGTAACGGCCAGCCATGCCCGCGTCGCTCAGGCGCCAGAGATTCGTGGTGGCCGCCGCGGGGGAAACCATCAACGCGAGCACGGTGGCGTACGGCGCAACGACCAGATCGTCGCCCAGGCCTCGCTTCAGGCCCAGGCCCGGAACACCGAAGGCGCGATACTGATAGGTCATCCTCGCATCGACGGCGTTATATCCGGATTCCGAGACACCCCATGGCACGCCGCGCTGCCTGCCGTACTCAATCTGTCGCGCGACGGCATTTCGCATGGTCTCGTCGAGCAGGCTTCCCTCGTACGTCGGCATGACCAGCACCGGCATCAGGTACTCGAACATCGAGCCCGTCCACGAGAGCAGCACGGGCAAACCTTCCGCCGTCGTCAGCAGGCGGCCGAGCGAGAACCAGCTCGCCTGCGGTACCTGCCCCTGCGCAATCGCCACGAACGTGGTCAGGCGCGATTCGGAGGCAAGCAGGTCATAGAAGGACACATCCAGCGCATGCCGTTCGAGGTCGTAACCGATGGAGAACAGGCGCCGGTGCTCGTCGTACATGAACGCCTGGTCCATCACGGCAAAGCTGCCCGCTAGTGCCGCGGCTTCTTCAAGCAGGCGAAGCTGCGACCGAGCCCGTTCGCCGCGAACGCTGTCCGTTTCCATGGCCAGCTGCGTGAGCGATGGAATCGACGGGCTACCCACGGCATTGCCGTTCCACCACGTGGCCTCTGCCACCAGGTCATCACACTGCCCGGCCAGCCGTTCCAGCCAGAAGGCAGCGTCGTCAGACGGCACGCCCGAAAGCGAGCTGTGCAGTGCCCCGGCCCGGGCTTGCTGCTCCAGCGCGAACGCCAGCACTTCGCTCATCGACGCCGGCGGTGCATCCGTGGCCGTGGTCAGCACGCTGGACCAAGCGCGGAGTTCAGGCGGGCTCGCGAGCGACAATGCAGCATCGAGGACGGCCAGCGTATCGCGCAGGCCGTCGATGGATTCGCGACGGAACACGGGTTGCTCCGACAGGCCCAGGAGCCCGCGTTGCAGCGTGATCAGGTGACCGGCAAGGTTGCCGCTATCGACACTCGAGACATAGCGGGGATGCAGCGGCTGGAGCGTCTCGGTGTCGTACCAGTTGAGGAAGTGGCCACGGTAGCGTTCGAGCAAACCAAGGGTCGCCAGCGTGGCCGCGGTGCGCTCGAGGACGCGGCCGGCGCCCAGGTAGCCGAAATCGTAGGCGGCCAATCCCGCCAGTAACCCGAGCCCGATATTGGTGGGCGATGTGCGTCGCGCCACATGCGGCTGCGGCACCATCTGCAGGTTGTCGGGTGGCAGCCAGTGGTCGTCGGGCCCGCCGTGCACCTCGAAGAATGCCCAGGTGCGGCGCGCCAGTTGGCGCAGGAACGCGAGGTCGTACGCGCTAGGTACGTAGCGCCGACTCGAGGGCGACCGGCTGACCCACCACGCGATCAGTGGCGACAGGGCCCACAGCAGCAACCAGGGTAGCGCCACGGCCAGGGCCGATGGTCGCAAAACGACAAGAGCCACTACCACGACCACGGTGGCCGCAGGGCCGACCCACAAGGCTGCCCACGGCACGCCGCGATGGTTGCGCCCCAGCTTCGCCACGGCGCTCGATGAGCGCCATTCAAGCAAGTGCCGCCGACTGATTGCGACACGCCAGACCGACCGGAGCATCGCATCCAGCCCCGAGTGCGCATCGTGTGGCAGGGAGGCGATCGCCAGCACGAGGCGGGCCACATGGTTGCCCAGCGCAGTGAGCGCGACGTGCGCCTGCTGCCGCCAGCCGATATCGCGCGGCTTGCGAACCGCATCAAGGGTTGCCTGCAACAGGATCGGCAGCAGCGCCATGGAGAGCACCGCCAGCGTCCACGTCACGACGGGCGCGATCGCAAGCCAGCCCACGATCAACAGGAACAGGGTCGCGGCAGGAACGACACTGCGGCGCAGGTTATCGAAGATCTTCCAGCGGGACAGGCCGCTCAGGTCGTTACGCCGCCAACCGTCGGCCCCCGGAACCACCGGCATGAGCCACGGCAGCAATTGCCAGTCACCACGCATCCACCGGTGCCGCCGCTGGCTCTCATCGATGTAGCGGTCGGGCATGGCTTCGAACACGAGCACATCGCTGAGCAGCGCGGAACGCGCGACGCAGCCTTCGATCAGGTCATGGCTGAGCACGCGCTCGGGCTTGAAGCGCCCGGCCATGGCGTGCTCGAAGGCGTCGACATCGTAGATTCCCTTGCCGATGAAGGACCCCTCGTGGAAGAGATCCTGGTACACGTCGGAGGTGGCGCGGGTGTACGGATCCACCCCAGCATCGGCACCATAAAGACGTGCATGAAGTGAGGGCGCTTGGGCCGGCAGCGCGATGCCGACACGCGGCTGCATGATGCCGTAGCCCGACGTGACGACGTGGGCGGCAGCATCGAAGGCCGGCCGGTTCAGGGGATGATCCATCGCACCGACCAGCAGATGGGCCGTGTCCCGTGGCAGATGGGTGTCGGTATCGAGCGTGATGACGTATCGGATGGGCGGCAGATCCTCGAAGCGCCCCACGATGAGCTGGAAGTGTTCCCTTCCCTGCCCTCGCAACAAGGCATTGAGTGCCGCCAGCTTGCCGCGCTTGCGGTCGCCGCCGATCCACAGCTGTTCGGTGTCGCTCCACTCCCGCGGCCGGTGAAGCAGGAAAAAGCGATCCGTTTCGCCGCTGGCATACTTCGCATTGAGGGCGTTCACACGTTCAAGGGCGTACTGGAGCATCGCCGTATCACCCGGTAACGTCGAGGATACGGCGTCCGTGAAATCGGTCAGCAGCGCAAAGTGCAGCGCGTCGTCGCGGTTTGCGAGGAACCGGATCTCCAGCGCGTCGATCAACTCATCCACATCGCCCAGCTCACCCAGCAGCGTCGGCACGACGACCAGGGAACTGGCTTCAGGCGGGATGCCCTCGCTGTAATCCATGCGCGCAATGCGGTCGGGGCGCGTCAACAGGGACGTCGCCAGGTTGAGCAGCCCAAGCGCGAACTGACTCGCCAGCAGCGTCGCGGCCACCGCCAGCGCCACGACCATCCCCGTACCCAGGTTCGCGAGCATGCCTGCGCCCATCAGGGCGACGGTGAGGGCGAACGTTACCGTGACGAGCACCGCCATCGACAGGCCGAATGGCGGCCTGGGCGCCGGCGCAACGCGGCCCTTTCGGTAACCGGGGAGGCCAAGCTGCTGTTTCAGCGCCGGCAATCCATCGCCCTCGAGGTGATAACCGACGTGACGGGAAAGGCCTTCCGCAGCCAGGCTTGCTTCGAGCACGGCGCGCGCAACATGGAGCTCGTCGAGCTTGCCCTTGCGTGCGAGGCGCTCGATCTGGTGCCGGTAATCGTCACGGCTGGCGAAGTCCATCCGCGCGTAAACGCCGGCGGGGTCAGCGCGCAGGGTGGCCTCCACCAAGCTGGTACGCTCAACCAGAACCTTCCAGTCGATCATAGCGAGCATGCGCAGGCTGCCGATGCTGTTGCCTATCGACACCTGTTGCCCAGCTTGCTGCTGGGACTCCACCTGGACGAGATAGTCGATGCTGTGGCCCGATTCGGCGAGCCGCTGTTCAACCCAGCCCAACGGCATGGCCAGCGCCGGGCCCTGGCCTTGCAGGCGCCGGACGAGCTCAGCGACGAAAGGGGCGCTCATGACCGGCGACGAGCGCGCCATGTCCGCAACGACGAGCACGACATTCTTCGCGTCTTCCGCCGCCATCCGGGTCATCGCGTTGGCCCACCGCGTCGCCCGCCTGCGGCCCGCGCGGTCCAGCGTGACGCGTACGGCGATGCGGCGCAGGTTCTCGATCAGTGCGATGCGCAGCATGATGGGCACCGCCCATAGCTCGCCAAGATTCAGCGGCGCGACGGACTGATAGGACGTGAGGAAACGGGTAAGGCCCACCTCGTCGATGCGTCCATCCCCGTGGGCGATGACCTCCAGTGCGATGTCATATGCACGTGGCAGGCCTTTCGAGGCCCCGTCGTCAAGCTGCACCAGCTCGCGGCTGTAACCATTCGGGAAATCCCTCTTCGCCGTCCGGATCTGCTCCTCGATGAGGTACAGGTTATCCAGCAGCCACTCGCCGGCCGGCGTGGTCGCTTCACCCCGCTCACTCGCCGCCATGAGGCCGCGGCAGGCATCCAGGATCGTCAGTTCGTTATTCGCGAGTCGTGGCAACAGCCATTCGGGCGCATGCATCGGCGCGACCCGGTGACGGGCGGCAAGGATGGGTCCGTGAGCTTCCAGCTGATCCGCGTTGAAGAGCTCCGCGCGTATGACAGGCTCACGCTCAATGCGCGCGGAAGTGCGTCGCCGGCGAGCGCCGAGCAGGATCAGGTCCCCGCCAAACGTGGTGCGAGGAGATCCATGGTCTTTATCCTGCGAGGGGGTGACGAGCGCCCGGAACCAGCAGTCTCCCCCTCGTTGCGTTACGGCAGCGCGAGGGTCACGTCGCGGTGGGTAGCCGATGCCTTCGGATCGGTTCCGGTCTCCTAACCGCCCGGGAACACCAAACTACGATCACCGTCACGCCGACTGCGCCAACATCGCCGAAGGATCAACCGCGAGCCGGTGCAAGGGGCCCAACATGACTGTCATCCTGTTCGAACTAGCGCCGCAAGATCGAATGTGTATCAACGTCGAGCTACGCTCCGATGTCCAGTACTGGACCAGAAAGCTCGCCGTATCCGAGCTCAAGCTGCGCCGGGCCGTAGAGCATGTTGGAACTAACACCTACGATGTCATTGACGAGCTTCGACGCTGCCGGGTCCACTGACGTGCGACAGGTGCACTCAGCATGCCCAGTCTAGAATCAGCTCTGATGGCACACGCTGGTCTGGTGATGGATGCCTCCGCGTTGGATGCAGCCACGCTCATTGGTGATTTTGATGAAGCGCGGTTTCTGGCAATGACCGTCGCAAGTGCGGCAGGGGACGCCGGGTTCACCGGCGTCGCCCAGGCTGCCGCCCATCTGGCCGTGGCTCTGGGGCCAATGGGGCTTCCCCCGGGAATATCGTTTGGCTCGTACCTAGTTCTCCTAGCAGACGCCCTCGACGAAGCAGACCCCCGACAGCGCTGACTCATTCGCCTACCTTTCACGTCACCGACAGTCGGAGGTTGCGCACCCAGGTCAAGGACGTAAATTTCGAATGTCCGCGCGACGCCAGCAGCGTGCCTATATACACCATATGCGACGCTTGTTCTCGCTCAAAGGTTTTACGCACGGACTCCCTGGGCATCACGTACGACTTTTAATGAGGTTTTCGCTCACAATCGCCACACGGAACTTCGTTACGATGGGGCGCGAGGCGATCGACATGCACGATACCCGGCTTTACCGTCGGAAGCTCGTGCAGCTCGACCTGACGGGGCCCGCGTACGCAGCTAACGCCTGCATTGCGCAGGCGCAGCGCGGTGTCCAGACCATCCTGGCCACGCCTGACGGCCAAGAACACCTGGCCCGCTTGGACTGGAAATCGGGCACAGTTGGGCGGTCGTTTCGCATCGCCATTAACGGGGCAACCGAAGGCAACAGTTTGCTGGAAGCCTTAGTCCTGAGCGGCCGCGTGTCGCGGCTCCTACCCGTGATAACCATCCCTAATCATGGGGTTAGAAAGGTGCTCCTCGGACGGCATTACGTTTCGATGGATGATAATGGCGGTTCCTTCGCCTTCTCGCGCCACCGCGCCGCGTGGACCTCGAAGAGAAGCGCGCCGATGGCGTAATCGACTTCCGAGCGCGCGCGCCCGAGTTCGAGGTAGTGCTTCGCCCGGTATGCCTGACTGGCGACGCCATGGCGCTCCATCAGCACCGCAATGCTTGCAATGGTCATGAGGCCCGAAGATGCAGCGACCAAGTCGTCGGAGGCCAGGGCGTCATCAACAAAGGCCAGAGCCTCAGTCAAAAGCTGGTCAGAGGCGGATGGCTGACTAGGCAGGTTCTTTCTTACGTTATCAATGTCCATGGCGGCGACAACACGGCGGACGGTATTTGCCTATACGGCACTCTTCCGAATTCGGATGCAGCCTGACTTCCGCTTTCACAGGACAGGCCTTCGGCGACTTCTGGCCACGAAGCCGCGGAGGACGTTCAATCGGCCATGGCTCGACGGGCTTCTTTGCCACCCCGCGACGCTGTTACCCAAGACGATCCAGCCCGCGAGGCCGGAAACGACTGACCCCATGAGGATCCCGAGCTTCGCATCGTCCTGCAACTCGGGGTGCCCCTTGAAGGCGAGCATGCTGATGAAGAGGCTCATCGTGAATCCGATGCCGCACAGGAGTGCTGTGCCGAGCAGCTGCGCGTTCCCTGCGCCACGCGGCATTTGAGCCAAGCCAGTCCGGATCGTGACCCAGGAGCTGCCGAACACCCCCACGACCTTTCCAACTGCCAACCCAAGGCCGACCCCGAGCGTGGTGCCGGAAAGCAGCTGATCAGCGCTGACGCCTCCGAACGAAATTCCGGCGTTGGCGAAGCCGAACAGAGGGAGAACTGCGACCGGAACGATGCGGTGCAAGGCATGCTCCAACCGATGCAGGGGCGAGTCGCTGCAGTCCCCGTCCGACGGGAGACGACCCTTTCGGTCCCGTATCGGGATGCACAGGGCAGTCGCCACGCCGGCAAGCGTGGCATGCACGCCAGACGCGTGTACGGCCACCCATAGGGCTGCGCCGAGAAGAAGGTAGGGCCATAGCGATCGAATACCCGCGCGCCCTAGTCCGGCCATCGCCAGCACCAGACCGCCCGCCACGGCGAGGTACGCGAAGTGCAACTCCGGGGTATAGAAAATCGCAATGATGACCACCGCGCCGAGGTCGTCAATGATCGCCAAGGCGGCAAGGAAGGCCTTCAGCGAGGCTGGAACGCGGTCGCCGAGCAAGGCCGCGATACCGAGCGCAAAGGCGATATCCGTGGCTGACGGTATGGCCCACCCCTTAGCCGCCTCCGCTTCCCCTGCGTTGCAGGCGAAGTAGATCAGGGCTGGCCCGGCCATTCCTCCCAAGGCCGCAACTCCGGGCAGGACCCGCTGCGCCTTCTCGGCCAGCTCCCCGTCGATGAACTCGCGCTTGATCTCAAGGCCAACCAAGAGGAAGAAGACAGCCATGAGGCCGTCGTTGATCCATTCCTCAATCGTCAGCGGTCCAGCTTCAACAGAAAGTGTGCGGAAATACGCATCGGCACCCTGGGTATTCGCGACCACCAGCGCGAGCGCCGCCGCAGCCATCAGCACCAATCCGCCAGCGGCGGACCCGGAGACGAAATCGAGAATCCGCTCGAGCGGACGCCACACCAGCTTCTTCAACAACGCACCGCCCCACCACCGCAGAGCAATGGTTATCTTCGACGGCGGCGACGGGGTCAACCCCTACCTGTCCATGTCCCTCGTCAAAGCGATACCGCGGCCCGGATCCCCAGCCCTACGACCGGTCTTCGGCACCTTTCGGCTTCCGAGGCGGCAGCCCTTGACGCGACACTCGGCGCGTCCGGTCCATCGGCTTCGGCTCGATCCGCCGGCAGGCCGCCCACCGCTCCACCATGCGTTTTGCCTGCCGCTCCGACCCCGCGCGCGCCTCGATCGACGCATCCCGGTCGCCACCCGGGAAAAGGCTCACCCTCCACTGCGTACTGCTCGCCAGCCCGCGGATCATTACGAAAGGCAGACCGTTCTCGGCCGCGCCGTATATCTGCGGCAGGGGCGCGCTGAGGGCGCTGGACGGTTTGTACCAGGTGACGGTGGACATGGCGCGGGACGATATGCGCGGCCTGTCTCAGAAATGTGGACGGTGCGCGCCGGCTACGCGAGGAATCGGCGATAAGGCCCGACGGCGGCTACACTCCAGGAATGAAGCTGCGGGAAGACCACATCCTCACCATCGCCGAGATCGTCCAGGACGCAGCCGCGACCAACGACGCGGCCCTCGTCGGAGACTTCGATGAAGCGCGGTTCCGGGCGCAGCTGGTCGTTGACAAGCTGGAGGCTGCCGGGCTGAGCAAGGGCATCGACTCTGCGCTGCGCGTGGTCGGGCTGCTCGGGCCGGTGGGCACGCGGCCGCGGCCGGGGTACGGAGAGGCTATGTTGCATCTGGCGAATCGTCTTGACGTCCTGGGCTTCGATCCGCTCTAGGACCACTCCATGGTTCCCACGCCACCAGGACTCGGCTCTCGTCGAGCACGGCGTCAGTTCGGGAGCGGGAAAGGCTCACCGCATCCCGAAGCGACTTCAACGCCGCTCTGAGCTCGACTGCGGAGACTTCGACGTCTCTCCGGGCAGATGCACATTGTGCCCGAAGGCTTGCGACAGTGCGCCACCGATCATCTTCACGCATGGCTGACCTCCACAAGGAATGCAGCCCCCTTCCTACTTCCGCGTTGAACGTAGCACACCCCTCACGGGCAGAAAGCTACTCCCGTCGCACCTCCCACAAGCCGTTCGGCTGCTCGACCTTCACGATCGCGTCCTGGCCGGCGTTCTCAAAGAACCGGGCCAGCGCAATGGCCGCGGTGACAGCTTCAGCTTCCGAAGCGTAGAAGTGCTCCGCCCGGTTGCCGGTTGCCAGCCGCCACAAGCCCCGATCTGTGGTGGGGCGTGCCACGTAGATCACAACCTCCGTCATGCCTTGCCGAGCGCCTTCCGCACGTCCGCGGCCATGACCCCGACCCGCTTCACGACCACGCGAAGCTCATCCTCGGAGACATCGAGGTCGGGGATCCAATATCGGGCCTCGTACTCCTCATTCACGTTGATGCGCCGCGCGTCGACCGGACCGCGGCTGCTCTTGTCGTCGCTCATCTGACCTCTCCCGCAATGGTGGGAAAAGCGTCGCGACGCGCCCGTGCAGCATCCGCGAAGAAACCTTCAACGGCTTGTCGGCAAGAACCGGCGGACTGTTCAGTGATGTCGCTATCGGAGATGATTGGGTTCGCGGGCCACATACTGTGGAACCGCTAGCGTGTGGCGATGCGTATGCCACCTTCGGAAACCAATCGTTCCGCTCAATTAACCCGTGAACAATGTGACGCCGAGCTCAGGGCCATTGTAGAAGCCGTCCGTGCCGGCGACTACGCCGCAGCGGAACTTACGGCCCTTGCGCTGCACGAAGCGGCTAAAAGGGCACAGCTCACGCTAATCGCGAACCGGGCTGCGACGGTCTACGCGGCGGTCTGTGTGCGGGCCGGTACAGCCCCGCTGCTTTCGCAATCCATGACGTCGCTAGCGGAGGCGATCGAGAGAACGAACTTCGCCCCAACAGCTGATTCGCCATAGGAGCTCTGTGGTATTGAAAGATTCGGAGCGTCGCTTTTCGGGGAGCCCCGGCCTCTGCACTGCGTAGTGGACGAGATCGGCCTCCAACGAACGCACCAGTGTTGCGCTAGGCACGACGCGGGCCGACATACTTGCGCGCGCGTAACAGCCCTAATCGACCCCAAGTCCGACAGGTTGTGGTGCTTCGAGACGACGTACCCGACCCTATCCGACCGCCTTATGAACAAACGTCGTTGAGCGAGGCAAGCTCCCGCGGATAATGACGGGACAGCCAGCGCACCAACCCTGCATCGAACAGCATGGTGTGGACGATACCACGCAGCACGACACCTTCCAGGACCGCGAGGCCTTCGACTCGGCCATTGGCTGCCGCGCGCATCGAGCGCCCCATCCATATCCCGGAAAGGGCGTGCGCGGATAGCATGCGCTCGGCCACTGGGTCGGCAACCAGCACTTCGATGACAGCAGCCATGCGTGCAAAGCGTGCTTCAGACGCCCTCGCCTCCTCGCGCAGAGTTCGGTCTTCGAGCCGACGGGCCCATTCGCGTTCCGAGCGTGTTACCCAGACCATGGTACGCCCTTCCGGAACAGGTGAGAGAGGTCTGCGAGGACGGCAAGAGACGTATATCGGCAGCTTTCCAGCATCGGCCCATTGCGCTCATACAAGGCCTTCGGCCATTGGGGAAAAAGCGGCCTAGGCAGAATGAAATAGTCGAGAGGGACAGGGGCACCCAACAGCATGCGAGCAAAAACCACAACGTCGGTTTCCTCGCTCTGGCGATGGTTGAACCACTGCTGGCTGTGGGTGCCACCGCTGCGAGCGCCGTGAAGCACTGTGAAAGAAAGCGACCATGCTCCATCAATGCGGAGACACCAACCGCTTCTTGAGACCTTTGAGCCACCGTCCTCCAGCATCTCCTCTGCATACCCCGTGAGGCTCTGCCGCCAGCGGGTGAGGAACCTTCGCCCAAACCCATAACGTGGATTACGGTTGGGTGTATACCCAACCCGCCGGTAGAGCTCGGTGAGGCTGCCGAAGCGGCGGGCGATGCCATGGCTCGACAACACATCCGGGCAGGCATCGAGGATGGGGCCGTTGAGACGACCTTCCTTCGTCACCAAGGTGCGGGCCCGCTGCACAATCGCTTCGTTGCTCGGCCGCTCGCGACGACGCTCGCGGAGGACTTGGACAGCCTTGTAAGTGCCGAGTGAGACAACAGGTTCGTAGGCGCCATCCTTACGGACCCATTCCGACTCCGGATTACGTAGAAGCGGACCCGCCAAACGCTTCTTGAAACGGCAATAGACATTCGAGCCCACATACTTCTTACCACGGAGGATGGTGTTGACCGTGCCATAGACCCAAGGCTTTCCGCGGTGGCTCAGGATGCCTCTCTCGTTGAGAAGGCGGGCAATCCCCGTGCACGTCTGCCCTTCGAGGTACTGAGAAAAGATCCAGCGAACGGTCTCAACTTCTTCTGACGGACCCGGCACCAAGATGACACGGTCGGTAACGAGGCTCTTCCGCTCCCCGTCGGCCAACAGCATCTTGGGTTCTCCGTCCGCACTGATGAGCAACCGGCGAAGACCGTAGCCAGCGATCGCCCCCTGCCTGAATCCAAGTGCCGCGAGATGCCGGTGCGCGGCCGAGGTCTTGACCGACAGCTCGCGGCTGTACTCGGCAGCCATTGCACGCTTGAGACCTTTGAAGACCATCGAAAATGGCGAACCGTCATTTTCGAACAGTTCAGCGACGTAAAATACCTTGACACCACGACGCCAGCATAAAAATTCATAGAAGGCGGCTTCATCGACGTTCTGAAACCGGCCCCATCGGGAAACATCCAATACAAGCACACCGTCGAAACCAGGGTGGCCCCGTGTTATGTCATCCATGAGTGCACGAAGCCCGGGACGACGTTCGATGGTTAGTCCGCTACGGCCATCATCGCGGTACACCCGCACGATATCCATGCTGTGGTCACTAGCATAGCCATTGATGGCCACACTCTGATTGTGGATGGAGTACTGCTGCATGTCTGTTGACATGCGCATATAGGCCGCCACGGGAACGGGGGAAGCGGTTGAAGGTACGCTTGCTCGGCGGGCCATGTAACCTCCATGGAAGATGGGAGGAGTGCCCCTGCCCTCGTTACTCTAAGCTGCTTTCCTGTGCACGAAAAGTCTGTACAAAGTCCTGTATCAGCAATGCAACACCCGCGTCCCTTTCAACGCTCGCACGAAGTGACGGCGGGCATAGCCGTGACATTCGCGCCGCCGGTCTCGGAGTTTCGAGCGGTCCGTACCGGTTACGCGACGAATAATTGGTGTTCATGTCCGATGAGAGATGCCTATTGGCCTTCATGACCTTGACAAAACGCTGGCGTGGAATAGTCCCGCGGGATGCGGGATTCCCCGGTACCCGCAATAACCATCCCTAATCACGAAATGGCCGGGTCCCGTACTGCCCCGTGGGCAGTCAGCGACCCACGGGGCACACCCAAGCTACTCCGGTCCTACGCGCGTGGCCTCAGCCACGCCCGCCGATCCTGCGCAAGCGCACGACGCAACCGTTGCAGGCGCCTGCCCGGTCCCTTGACATGGCGCCGTTGCAGGGAGGCTTCGTCGCTCTCCTCTAGCGCCCGTGTGTGGCCGTTCGGCAACAGTTCACGGGGAAATCCGGCAGCGTCATCGAGGCAGTGATCCACAGCGCGCCTCGGCGCCAGGAAGGCCTGCCCGCCCGACGGACGGCCTCCCACGGGCAGCCACGCCAGGGCGGTACATCCTCTCTACGCGGTTGATATAGCGTAGGGTCACCGGGCCCGGGCCACAGAAATTGCCCCACGCTCCTGCCCTCTTCGCTCTCCAAGTGGCTCAAGCAGTGGCAGAGCAACGCTCGAGCTTGATAGCCGCTCATCCGCCAGTGCCCGGGCCAGGACAAGCCACCGAACATGTGCCATTCCAGCGTCTGCGCGAACTGGTCCAGCACATCCATCAGCCAGCGCGCGTCATCCGTGGCCGACAGATGACGCCGTAGGATATGCATCCGATGCATCGGGAATAACGGAGTGGCGGCCCATTCCAGTGGATCGTTGTGAGTGGCGCAGGACAGGTACAGGACGCGTGCCCACGCTTTTCGAAAGTAACGTGGGCGCCCCGCCGCATCATCTTCGAGCCAGCACGCCGGGCAGAACGCGCGGCGCTGGCCTGGAACTAAGGTGTCGGGCGCGTCATCCACGCGGGCGCGCTGCATACGTGCCACCGGCACCTGCAACAGCCGCGAGAGCCGGGCGATGTCCCGGCTTTCCCACGGGATGCCGTCGGTTCCCTTAGCGCCCAACACGTCGGTGAACCATCCTCCACGGCGTAGCACGATGCCGCCATACACGTGTGAGGCACGCTCGATCACCGAATCGATGGTCTCATCGCGCATCGGCGCCTTGATCCACCACCGCTCGCGTGGACCACCGTAGCGATACTCCTGCCAGGCGGTCATGCCGCGATACCCTGCGGCGCCGCCTCGCGAGGGCTCTTCTTGTCCGGCACGCGACCGGCAAAGTACTCAGGAATTTCGGTCGCAGAACGCTCCAGATAGCCCATATCCACCCGATCGACGCCGTTCTCGATAGCCAGCGCCGCGGCGAAGACCACGCGCTCGACGATCAAGTCCAGTCGGCCCTTGCTTTCCTTGACCAGCAGGCGTTGCGTCGCGGGCAACGACAGGCGCGATCGCTCCGGCAAGGGAAGCGAGGATTCCAGCTCGTCCAGGAAGTTGGCAAGCAGCGGCCCGACGCGCCACTTAGCCAGCTTCAGACTGCGGAAGCGGGTCACCAGGTGCTCCTCGCGCATCATGGTCATCTCGGCGCGGTCGGTCCCCAGGGCCAGCACGTTGACGCTTGCCTCGTTCATCAGGAATTTGATACCTTCGAACGCGTTTTCGCGTTGGGCGTCGGAGCGTTTGAGCAGGTCCTGGATCTCGTCGATGATCAGCAGGCGCGTGTTCGCCGCCTTCAGCAATTCCACGACCAGCTCCTCGCGCTCGTCGTGGGAATAGCTGGCAATATTCGGACAGCCCATCGCGCGCAGCGTACGAGAGAAGATCTTGCTGGCCTCGCGCGCGTTGGTCATGGTGATCCGGACCACCCGCTGCGACGCCTCCTCTTCGTCGGTGCTGCCCAGCTCGGGGTACTCGCGAAGTATCGCGTTGGCGATCATCGTTTTCCCCGACCCTCCGACGCCGGACACGATCAGGCCCCGTGCGCGTACGCGGCCTTCGGAGCACACCAGCATGCGGACGATCTTGAAGATGGCGCTAATCTGTTCGTGGACGATGAAGCGGTCACGGCAGGTCCACTTGCTGCGCTCGGGTACGGGCAAGAGAATGGCAGCCTGCGCCAGGTCGTTCAGATGCGGATAAGCTTTGGCGTTCATTACAGTTCCTCCGTGCGGATGCTTGCGCGATTGGGGGCGACCGGGTCGGGCTGGGTGGCGTCGTTCGCCGGGTCGGCCGGCGCGCGACGGGCGCGGCCGCCCCGGCCTTTGCGCGGCTTGGACTCCGTTGCCGTGCGCGGATGCTTGAGCGATTGCGCATGCGCGTCGGCCTCAAGGCGGTCGCTGGTGGCGAAGCCCTCGTCCAGGGCAGCCTCCAGGGCGAGGGTCTCCTGTGCCGTATGCGGTGCATGCATGCGGTCGATGCCCGGGCCGGCGACCGCCGGCGCCTCAATGAGCATTCCCTGCGCGTCGCGAAACCAGACGCGCGAGAGGTCGTACGGGTGGAAGCGCACGGCCACGAAGTGTTCGTGGCCGACGCTGTCGGCCATTGCCGGGTGCCAGTAGCGCGAGTTGCGGAACGTGATGCCGTCACGTCGGATCATTCGCCGTTCCATCGGCAGGAAATCCACGCGCAGCTGGTCCGGCTCGGCGATGAGCGCGGGCATGGCAAGCTCGCCCGAGGGCTGCGTCCAGGCGCGGTCCCAAGCCACCAGCGGGGCGACACCCAACATTCGGTGGCGACGCACGTGGTAGTACGCGCAGATGCGCGTCACCAGCCACTGGCGGAGCTCGCCCAGAGTCATGGCGGCGCGGCGCTCGGACGGATAGTTGCCGCGCGCCTGAGTATTGCTGAAGGTGGTACCGGGAAGCCCGTGCACCATGCGCATGAGCGTGCCCATCATGCGTTCGATATGGCCGCCAAAGCGCGGCTGACCGGGCGGGCGGAATTCCAGGGCGATGCCGTGCTCGGCGCACCCCGACTCCAGCGGGTCACCGTGGAACTCCTTGGCATTGTCGGTCAGGACGAGCCTGACTTTCCCGTACTGCGGCCAGCCTGCCCTGCCGCACTTCTCGTTTGCCTTGGGCAGCATGGCGTGCTCCAGGCACAGCGCCACCGACACGCTGGAGGGTGCGTCCATCGTTAGGTAGATACCCAGCACGCAGCGCGTGGCCACGTCGATGGCGACGGTGAGCCAGGGGCGGCCCAGCACGGTGCGCCGATCGTCGCTGACCACCATGACGTCGACCAGGGTGTGATCGATCTGGCACACGTCCAACGGCCGTTCCACAAAGAGCCGCCCGGGAACCGGCCGCCAATGCGCGTCGGCACGCTTGGCGCCCTGTCGGGCGTTGTCCATGGCACGGTCGCTCACGGCGCGGATTCGACGTGCCACGGTGCGGTGCCCGGGGACGGGCCAGCCCAAACGGCGGCAGATCGAGCGTGCGCGCTCGGCCACCTCCAACTGGGAGACATACTCACGTCGCGCATAGCGCCGTTCGATCACGAAGTGCACTACACGCTCGGTCCGTGGATCCAGCTGAGTGCTTCCGGGCCGGCGGCCGCCGGGATCACCGATCAGCGACGAGGCACGCCGCGTGCGTTGATAGATCACGCGCTTGCGCTGGATGGTGCGAATCGAGAGGCCATGTTTCTCGGCCAAGGCTTTACTGACTGCCTTGGGCAGGCGCCCGAGTTCGATATGCACTTCGAAATCCTGCGCGAGCAGGCGCTTTTCGTGCCAGGTTTCCGAACTGGTGTTAACGCGGTCGAACGCGACGCTGGCAGGCCGTCCCGGCAATGCATGCAGCATCTCGATCGGAACGTCCAGATGCTCGTTCGTGGACACGTCAATGGCCTGGATTCGGCCCTGATCACGGACGGCGACGACTTGGAGGATGCACGTCCCCCATCCCACATGGCTGCCCGGTGTCAGAGCAAGGTTGGCTTGCGGTACGGCGCTTTCGGGCGAAATAGGCGCAAGGGGGCCCGGGCGGCCTAGCTGCAGGCCGCCGATCGATGTTTTCTTTGAAGGCATAACGAAACGCTCCCACTGCATGGCGGCAGGCGCTTGGGCGTGCCTGCCTCCGGACTTGGGCAAAGGGTGCCCGTGACGACCCTTTTTTTTGGGTCGATCCGCTTGCAATCGAAAGGGAGGCTGTGCGAGGCTTCGCTCACGGGACACAATCCGTGCGCCAAACCAAAAGGGGACTGCATTGCCGTGCGGACCCTTTTTTTTATCTCCAGCCTCCGGGCTCAGCTGTCCATGGGGCTTCTCCGGGGCGATGTGGCGTGCCGGCTGCACCGATAAGTGCTCCCCTCTTGGGTCACTTACCGTGTCGCTTCGTTGCAGTCGTTACGTGCACGACGGCGTCGTGGTCCGTCGAGCCTGCCAGATGTTTCACGGTTGCGCAAAAGCGCCCGGATCGCACCGAAACCCCTTAAAAAAGGGTTCGTCCGCATAATATATGCGCTACGGAAAAATCGTCGGGAAAGCTCGCGATTCTTCAGCGTCGCGCCAGGAACTCACCTACCGAGCGCTTTAACGAAGGGTCTGGGCCTACCGGTCGAACACCGGGGAATGCTTCCGGTGCGGGCGGGACAGTGGTCAGGAACACGCCTTATGACACGGCCCGTAACGAGGGTCGGCCGAGAATCCCAGAAAAAAGCGCACTTTCAGTCTTAAAGTGTTGAACCTGCGCAGTTTTATGCCCTCCTTCCCTACTTGCGAAGCACCAAGCGCGTGTACGCGCTGACTAGCAACGCTGGTCGGCGGCGTCCACGAATTTCGCGCACGTCTAACCCGCCAACGAGCGCAAGACCGTGCACGTTGCGCGTGTGCCATGACGGCACGTTTCAATCATCGTCCTCAGTTCGCCAGCAAGCGCCGATAGCTCGCGTTGTTTTGCTTCGATCTGGTCTAGATGTGCGCGGGCTACGACGTCAACGTCCTCGCATGACATATCCGTGCTTGTGGCCAGCGCAAGCAGACTCCGAACATCTTCCAGGGCAAAGCCCAATGCGCGGCTCCGTACGACGAACTGAAGGCGCTCCACATCGGGCTGATCATAGGCGCGATACCCGGCCGCGGAACGACCAGGCGGCGGCAGCAAGCCGATTCGTTCGTAGTACCGAATGGTTTCCAAATGACATCCTGTGGCCTTGGATAGGTCACTGATACGCATGCCTTGACTCCGTAGCGACTACGGACTTTAGTCTACGCCTTGCTGGACGGATCGGCGCAACCATGCCCTGATGCAGCTGCGAATCTACGGGTGACTCGCTCGCGCGTTCGCGCGGTCAGCGCCGCGTGCTGTGGACCGTGCTTGTTATCAATGTGGTCATATTCGTCGGCGAGTTCAGCGCCGGATTATGGGCTAACTCAATCGCTCTCCAAGGAGACTCTCTGGACAGCTTGGGCGATGCATTGGTGTATGCCGTCAGCCTGCTCGTTGTAGGCCGCACTCTGCGACTACGCGCCGGCGCGGCGCTCTTCAAAGGCGTTGTGCAGTTGGCCTTTGCGGGCATCGTCCTGGCAGAAGTCCTGCGTAAACTCGTCGTTGGGCCGTCACCCGTATCCATGGTAATGGCCGTCGCGGCGAGTCTTGCCCTGGTCGCTAACGGTACCTGTCTGGCTTTGCTCACGCGGTTCCGAAGCCACGACATCAATATGCGCTCGGTGTGGCTCTGTTCGCGCAACGATGTCATTAGTAATGCTGGCGTGCTCGTAACGTCAGCGGCGATCGCGGCAACCCACTGGCTTTGGCTGGACCTCGTCTTTGGTGGCGCGCTTGCGATCCTATTCGCACGCACCGGCTTGCAAGTCGTCGGCGCGGCTTGGGCCGATTTCCACGTCCCGTCGCCGACTGCCGAGCGATGACTCGCGCCTAAAGGACGCATCGCCGGCTAGTCGCCCGCGCCTGATCTGGCCCTACATTCGGCGTTTCTGCTGGCTTCACCATAAACGAAGGCCACCGTCATCCGGTGACCTTCGTGCACGCCGTTTGTATCGTCAGGAGATTGGGAGGCCCTTCAGGGTTGCGCTTGCTGCAATGAGGTTACCGTTCCGTTCATACCGGCCGCTCGAAGTCCGAAATTGACGCGATCGCCAACTTTTACGGTGTTGAGAATGGCGGGAGACGCTACCTTGAAGGGCATGGTCATTACCGGCCAGCCTAGCGTGGCGAACGCCTCGTGCTGCAGTGTGATGGTGCCCTTGGCGGGATCAATGGCTTTGATTACACCTTTGATACATAGATGGCGTGGCTCCCCTTGGTCTCCATCACCCTGACATTCGCTCGCTTGGCCACACACGATCGCGTGGCCCAACGGGCTACAGAGCGATGAACGAATGATGCGGCTCAGGAGCCGTGCCGAGATCGACTGTGACTGTCCAAGGAAGCGGCCTCCGGCGAGGTTTGCGAGTAAGGCGGGCATGATGCCCGCCCCACCTCGCATAGATCAACCCGGTTTAAACGCTGGCGTGCAACCCTCCATGTGCTTTCAACGGCACCACGGCGGGCATCGCCAACGAGGCGTTGTCCAGGTCGGACGCATGGTTCGACAATTCCACCTCTGTCGAGGTCGCGCCGAACTGCGACATCGCCTGGATCAGCTGCTGCAGTTCCGCACTTGCAGGCGCCTGCGCCGGCATCCAGATGGTGTCGTCCGCCTGCATCCTTCCGGCGTCCATCCAGTTGAGAGTCATCGCACCGGTGACCGCCGCTGGCGTGAAGCCCGTGGGCAGCGGTGTCAGCATGCTCCCGAACTGCGATGCCGGGATCGCGAAGCCGCTGCTGGGCTGCACGTAGCTGATCGCCTGATCGCCTCCCAGGAAGTGGTTCTGTACCCGTACCTGCTGGTTGCTGTCGCCGTCGACCAGCATGATGAGATCGTCCCCGCTGCGGTGGAAGCTAAGGCGGGTCCGGTCGACGTCGTTGAAGAACAGCCAGTCGGTGCCGCCGCCGGTGTTGTCGATGACGTCCTTGCCATTACCGGCCTTGTACAGGTACTTGTCGTCGCCCGCGCCACCCTGCAAGAGATCGTTGCCGTCTTCGCCGACCAGCGTGTCGACACCCGCGCCGCCGACCAGGATGTCGTTGCCCGAGCCGCTGAACGAGCCATTGCCGCCGGAGAGGTAATCGTCGCCGTCGCCACCGACCAGTTTGTCGTCGCCGCCCATGCCGAACAGCGTGTCGTTGCCTCCCACGCCGCGAATCACATCGCGACCGCTGGTGCCGACAAGCTGCTCGCCCGCGCTCGTGCCCGTGATCGTCTTGGTGTAGTCGGCATCGTTGCCGGGCTCGGTCGGATCGCCGCCGCCGGGCGACGTGCCCTGGCCGGCTAGCGCTTTGATCGCCGCGGTGTCGAGCATCGAGCCGCTGGCCGGCTGCACGAAGTCGATCGCCGCATCGCCGCCCAGGAAGTGGCCGAGCACGCGCACGGTCTTGCTGGTGTTGCCATTCACCGTGATGAGCAGGTCGTCGCCGTCGCGGGCGAACGCGAGCTGGGAAGCGGTGATGCCGTCGTCGAAGAAGATCCCGTCGGTGCCGCCGCCGGTGTTGTCGATCACGTCGTTGCCGCCACCATAAACGTACTGGTCGTTGCCGGCGCCGCCCAGCATCGTGTCGTTGCCGTCCTCGCCAGACAGCGTGTCGTTTCCGATGCCGCCTTCCAGGCGGTCGTCGCCTGAGCCGGTACCGGAGCCGTTGCCGCCAGCGAGATAGTCGTCGCCATCCCCGCCTTGCAGCGTGTCGTTGCCGCCAAGGCCGAACAGCGTATCGTCGCCGCCCAATCCTTTGAGTAGGTCCTTGCCGCTGCCACCGACCAGCTGCTCGCCGGCCGACGTACCTTCGACCACTTGGTCGTAACCGCTGGAACCGCCGGCCACGATCTGGTTGATCTGCGCGGTGGTCAGCATCGAACCGCCGTCCGGCTGCACGAAGTCGATGGCCGAATCGCCACCCAGGAAGTGGTTGGTGACACGCAGGGCAGGTTCGCTACCGGCGTCGACGAAGATCAGCAGATCGTTCCCGTCGCGGGCGAAAGTGATGCGCTCGCGCGCGACGCCGTCGAGGAACACACCGTCGAAGCCGCCGCCGGTGTTGTCGATGGTGTCGCTGCCGGAGGTTTCGTCCCACACGTAACTGTCGTCGCCGGCACCACCGATCAGGCTGTCGTTACCCGCGGCACCGACGATGGTGTCGTTGCCGCCCATGCCGTTGAGCACATTGTCGCCGTCGCTGCCGGCCAGGTAGTTGGACAGTGCGTTGCCCGTGCCGTCGATACTGGCGGAGCCCATCAGGAACAGGTTCTCGATGTTGGCCGACAGCACGTACGAGGCGGATGCCTGCACCTGGTCGTTGCCGCCACCGCTGGCTTCGACCACGACGTCGCCGCTGTCGCCGACCACGTAGACGTCGTCGCCCGCGCCGCCTTCCAGGCGGTCGACGCCGTCTTCGCCGTCCATGTAGTCGTTCCCGGCACCGCCGTACAGCGCGTCGTCGCCGTTACCGCCCCACATCTGGTCGTCGCCGTCCAGGCCATACAGCGTATCGTCGCCATCCAGGCCGGCCAGCTTGTTGCCTGCCGCGTTGCCGGTGATGGTGTTACCCAGCCCGTTACCGTTGCCGGTGACCACGCTGCCGCCAAGCACGAGGTTTTCGACGTTGTCGTTGAGCACCAGGTTGGTGTCGTAGCGGCGCTCGATGGTGTCGATGCCTTCGTCCGCGAATTCGAACGCTCGGTCGCCGGACGACTCCAGCACGAGGTAGTCGTCGCCCAGCCCGCCATAGAGCTTGTCGTTACCCGCACCGCCTTCGAGACGGTTCGCGCCATCGTTGCCCTCGAGCACGTTGTCCTGTGCGTTGCCGGAGCCGTCGACATCCGCCTCGCCCACCAGAGTGAGATTTTCGAGGTTGTCGCCAAGCTGCCAGCTGACGAAGGACTCCACGGCATCCGTGCCTTCGCCGGCCGCCTCGACGATGAGGTCGCCTGCGTCGTCCACGACATAGATATCGTCGCCCAGGCCGCCGGTGAGCGTGTCCGCGCCCGCATCGCCGTCAAGCAGGTTGTCGTTCTCATTGCCGACGATCTCGTTGTCCTGCCAGTTGCCGACGCCCTCGACCGCCTGCGACCCCGCTTCCAGTACCAGGCGCTCGATATTGCCGCCCAGCGCGTAGTCGACGGTCGAGCGCACCGTATCCGTGCCCTCCCCTTCGAACTCGATCACTTCGGCCGAGCTGTCGCCGATGAGGAAGGTGTCGTCTCCCGTACCGCCGTACAGGTGGTCCGTGTTGCCGCCGCCCTGGAGCGTATCGTTGCCCGCCCCGGCGTAGATGTCGTCGCGGAAGTTCGTGCCGGTGAGGTTGTCGTCACCGGTACCGCCATGGATCACGTTGGTGACGCTCAGCCGCACGGTCGAGGTCGCCGTCTGGCCCCAACTGTCCGTGGCGATGATCTCAAGTGTGGTCTCCAGGCCGCCGTTGGGCGGTGTGCCGGTGAGCAGGCCGGTGTGCGGATCGATGCTGAGCCAGCTCGGCGCACCCTGGCCCAGGCTGAGCAGCAGCGTGTCGTCGACCGCGTCGGAGAACATGCCGTCCGGCAGGGCGAAACTGAGCGGTTCCTCTCCGGTCCCCTCCAGCTCCACGTTACCGATCAGCACCACCGGCGGATTGTTGGTGTACGGCAGGTGATCGAGGCCACCCTTGCGGATGGTGCCGTCGGCGAACACGAACTGGTCGATGGCGCCGCTCAACTCGTCGCCTGTCGCATCGGTCCAGTAGTTGGCGATGCGCAACTGGTCGTGTGGATCGGTGCCCACCTGGATGATCAGCGTCGCGCCTTCGCGGCTGAAGCTGACCATGTCGGTGGTGACCTCGGCGGAGAACACCACGCGGTCCAGGCCCGAGCCCGGGGGCGAATAGACCGTATCGGTGCCGTCGCCCAGCCCGTAGTGGAAATCGTCGAGGCCACTCGAGCCATGCAGCCCGTCGTCGCCGGTGCCACCGTAAAGATCTGCACCGCCGGAGCTGGCGTAGAGGTTGTCGTCGCCGGCATCGCCGTACAGTTCGTCGTGGTTGACGCGGTCGAGGCTGTGGACATCCGCCTCGCCGCCGATGATCGTGTCGTCGCCGCGACCGCCATGGAGGACGTTGATGTAGCCGTTGCCGGTGAGCGTGTTGTCGCCGTCGTTACCGACCAGGTTGCCGCCCCAGATGGAATTGTGCAGCAGCGAGCCCAGCGCGATGTTCTCGACGTTCGCATAGCCGTCCAGGCTGAACGTGGTATCGCCGTTGATGGCCGTCGCCGAGCTGCCGATGACGACAGTGTCGCTGCCCTCGCCCGCGGCTTCCACCACGTGATCCAGCGCATCGACGACGTAGCGGTCGTTGCCTGCGCCGCCGGAGAGCGTGTTCGCACCGGACGACTGAGAGCCGTCGAGGGTGTTGTTCAGCGTATTGCCCCAGGCGGAGGTATCGGCGCTGCCGGTCAGCACGATGTTTTCCAGCTCGAGGTCGTCGGCAATCGACCAGGAAACGCTCGCCTGGACGGTGTCGATCGAGTTCGTGCCGGTTTCGACAATGTGGTCGCCCGCCTGGTCGACCACGTAGGTCTCGTTCGCCTCGCTGCCGATCAGCGTATCGGCACCGGCGCCGCCGTCCAGGATGTAAGTATGGCCGCTATGGCTCTGCCAGCCCGAGGCGACGTCGATGGTGATGGTGTTGTCCAGCGCGTTACCTGTGAAATGGCGGGGTATGATCTCGACCCAGCCGGGGTAGAACGGATTGGTGAAGGCCCACTCGTTGGAGTCGTAGATCGCCACCAGGTTCTCGACGTTGGCGGTCAGCGTATACGAGTAGTTGTCGACGTAGACGGTATCGATACCCTCGCCGGCGTTCTCGACCACCTGGTCGGCACCGGCGTTGTAGTCGTGGTTGGGCGAGCTGGACACGATGTAGTAACGGTCGTCGCCCGCGCCGCCGGACAGCGTGTCGTGGCCGTCGCCGTAGAGCTGGTCGTTGCCCGCACCGCCGTTCGCCGTATCGGCGCCCGAGCCGCCACGGATCACATCGTCGCCATCGTCGCCGTTGAGGGTGTCGTCGCCTGCGCCGCCCAGGACGGTATCGTTGCCGCCCATGCCCGACAGCGTGTCGTTACCCGCGCCGCCGTCCAGCGAGTCGTTGGCTTCCGAGCCCACATGGACGTCGTCCGCATCCGTGCCGACCCAGTGGTTGTCGCCGGTCAGGAAGCTGTCCCTGGTGAGGCGCGTACCGTCGCTGAACTCGATGACGTGGGTGCCGTTGGTCGCGGCCAGGAAACCCTCGAGGACGGCACCCGTGATGTTGCCGTTGATCAGGAAGAACACCATCAGATCGGGACCGCTGATCTGGTAGTTGGTGACCATGGACGGTGTGAGACCGACACCGAAGCGGATCGTATCGCTGCCGGCGTCGGCATCGGCCAGGCCGACCACGCGATCGAAGCTGCTCAGCCCGATGGTGTAGGTATCATTGCCCGTGCCGCCTTCCAGCACGTTGTTGCCAAGGCCGCCGAAGAGCTGGTCGTCGCCTTCACCGCCGTTGAGGTAATCATCCCCACCCAGGCCGTAGATCGTGTCGTTGCCGGCACCGCCATAGAGGCTGTCCTTGCCGTCCGTGCCGTTGATGACGTCGTCACCCGAGGTGCCCGTCGTGGGCACCACCACGCCCAACTGCTGGCGGAGCTGGTCCTGGGTCAGCACGCCGCCATTGGCGAAATGGATGTCAATGGCGGCGGCGGGATTGAAGAAATCGCGCACGCCCAGGATGTCGCCCGTGGCGGTGTTGCGGATGATCAGGTCATCCCCCTGCAGCTGGTAGGTCAGCTCGGACGAGGCGATGGATTCGCCGAACAGGATGATGTCCTGGCCTTCGTCGTCCCCCATCGCCGCGAAGATGCGGTCGGTGCCGAAGCCGCGCTCGAACACGAAGGTGTCGTTGCCGGCGCCGCCCACCAGTACATCGTCGCCCACGCCACCGGTGAGGCGGTCGTCGCCGTCGCCACCCAGCAAGGTATCGTCGCCTTCATCGCCGGAAAGCACGTCGTTGCCGGCACCGCCGTCGACGTAGTCGTTGCCGCTGCCGCCAGAGACCTTGTCGTTGCCTGTGAAGAGCTTTTCGTAGTCGTCGCCGTAGAGGAAATCGTCCCCGTCGCCGCCGGAGATGTCGTCCTCGCCGCCGAGGCCGTGCACGATGTCGCTGCCGGCGCCGCCGTCGATGATGTCGTTGCCGTGCAGGGCAGCGGCGATCTGCGAGTCGTCGCCATCCAGGTAGTCGTCGCCGGCGCCGCCAGTGAGCCGGTCGTTGCCGGCGCCGCCCCACATCTGGTTATTGCCCGCACCACCGTCGAGCGTGTCGTCGCCCTCCTCTCCGGAGATCTGATCGTCGCCCTCGCCGCCGTTGAGGATGTCCTTGCCGGCGCCGCCCCACATCTTGTCGATGCCGTCGCCGCCGCCCAGGCTGTCGTCTCCATCCCCGCCGTAGATCTCGTCGTCGCCGTCGCCGCCGTCCAGCACGTCGTTGCCGGCTTCGCCGCTCAACATGTCGTTTTCGGTGCCGCCGGACAGGCTGTCGTCGCCCGTACCACCAAACAGGCGGTCATTGCCGCTGCCGCCGTCGAGCACGTCGTTGCCGCCGTTGCCCTGCAGCTCGTCGGCGCCCTCGCCGCCGGACAGGTAGTCGTTGCCGTGGTGTTCGGGCGCGAGCTGCGAGTCGATGGCATCGCCCAGCAGGATGTCGTCGCCGTCGCCACCGAGCAGCGTATCGTCGTCGCCACCGCCAAAGAGCTTGTCGTTACCCGCGCCGCCGTCGAGATAGTCCCGGCCGTTCTTCGCCGGATCGATGTCGAACGCATCGCCGTCGAGTTCGTCGTCACCGTCGCCGCCACGCACGATGTCGTCGCCGCCATCGCCGGCGAGGAAGTCGTTGCCCGCTCCACCGTCGAGGGTATCGTTGCCGCTGCGGGTATCGGCGCGCTCGTTGTCGCCGCGGATGATGTCGTCGCCGTCGCCGCCGAAGATCGTGTCGTCGCCGTCGTCGCCGGATATGGAGTCTATGCCCGCTCCACCGTCGATGTAGTCGCGGTCCGTATCGTCGGCATCCACCGCCAGCAGGCTTCCGCGCCCGCCGATGTGATCGTCGCCCTGACCGCCGTAGATGATGTCGTTGCCGCCACCGCCCACGATCTGGTCATCGCCGGCACCGCCGTCGATGAGGTCGTTGCCGTTCTTCTTCGCCTGGTCGGAGATCAACGCGCCGAAGTGCACACCGGGAATGCTGCTGTCGCTGATATCGCCGTAGATGGTGTCGTTGTCGTCGCCGCCGTTGATCACGTCGTCGTCGGCGCCGCCGCTGATATAGTCGTTGCCGGTGCCGCCCAGAATCGTATCGTTGCCTTCGCCGGCGGTGATGTTGTCGTCGCCGGCACCACCATCGAAATAGTCGTCGCCGCTGCGGAAGGCGTTGGGATCCGGATAAGTCGCCGCATGCGATGTGACGATCGTGACACCGTCCGCGGTCGCCTTGATGTACCAGCCCTTGCCCTTGCTCAGCACGGCCGCGCCCAGGCTGGCGATCTCCGCCTCGATACGCTGGCGCTGGCTCTTGCCGTCCGCCTCGATGGTATCGCTCCAGTCCTCCAGGTCCACCAGTTCCGATCCGTCGACGAGGAAGTCGTTGCCGTCGCCACCGGTGAGTTCGTCGTCGCCGCTGCCGCCGAAGATCAGGTCGTCGCCCGCCCCGCCATCGATGATGTCGTTGCCGGTGCCGCCGGAGATCCCGTCGTTGCCGGCCAGCGCGTTGAGGTGGTTATCGCCAGTGTTGTTGCCGTTATGGCCGAACACGTCGTCGTCGCCGGTCAGCGGCGCGGAATCGTTCGGGTGGGTCTCGTCGAAGCCGGGAATCGTGATGCCCAGGTTGCCGTTCTTCCAGTTCTGGATGAGGATGCGTGCGCCGTTCTCGCGGTAGACGATCACCAGGGTCTTCTCGGCCTCGCGCCACGACAGGCGGAACTTGCCGTCCGAGGTTTCCCAGTCGCCCAGCGAGGCATGCTTGATGGTGTCGAAGCCAATGCCGGTGCCGCTGATGTCCAGGTCGTTGAACAGGATCTTGCCCTGGCCGTCCTCGTCGACGATCACGTCGTCGACGGCCGCGTCGGCCAGATCGGCGGTGGTGAACTTGTAGATGTCGAAGCCGGCGCCGCCTACGAGCGTGTCGCTTCCGGCGCCGCCGCTGAGGATGTCGTCGCCCGCGCCGCCCTTGAGGGTATCGTTGCCCCCCGCGCCGTCGAGGTTGTCGTTGCCGTCGCCGCCCGACATATAGTCGGTCTTGTCCGCACCGAACATGATGTCGTCGCCTTCGCCGCCGGCCATGGCGTTGTTCCAGCCGCTGTCGCCGGTCAGCACATCGGCGTTCTTGCTACCGAAGTTGAGCTTGTACTCGAGCGTGGGCAGGTACTGCTGGCCGGTGTCGCCCACGAGGCGCTTGATGAAGGCCAGCGTTTCCTCGTCCTCCGACCGGCCGAACAGGCCGTCGAGGAAGTCGTTGGTCTTGTCCTCGGAATAGTTGGATACCGCTACAGCCACCGCGGCGACCACCACCACGATGCCGAGCGCCGGAAAGCCGATGGACGCCAGGGCCGACGCGGTGATCGCCCCCGACCAGGCGCCGACCAGCGAACCCACGGCGACGCCGACCATCTGGCCGTAATCCCTATCCTTCCAGGCGGAAAGGAACTTCGCGGCATCGGCGATCTTGTTGACCTTGCCCAGGGCATCGACCACCCTGCCCTCACCGGTGGCACCCTTGATGCCTTCTTCCAGCCCGCTCAGGCCGTCGGCGAGGAAACCGGCGACCTTGATTTCGTCCGGAACGCCTTCTTCCCTGAGCTTGGTCGCCTGGTCGATGAAGGATTTCTTCCAGTTGGCGACCGCGTCGTTCCATTCCTGGTTACCCTCGAGCTGGAACGTCTCCGCGAAATAGTCGATCAGTTCCGCGTTCTGGTCGGCTGCGGCGGACAAGGCTTTGGCCAGGTCGGCCATGCCCAGTTCGGTGACATCGCCGACCGCGACCTGCGCCTCGTTGAGCGCACGGAAATAATTGTTGAGAAATCCCTTCGTCAGCTCGGCGATGGCGGCGGCAAGACGTTCCTTACTCGAAATATCCATTCATAGACTCCTTTCGTGGACGGTTACGGGTAGCAACCAGGTAGCCGGCAACGAAGCCTGCTTCGATGCCGGACATTACGGATACGGTGGTGGCGAACGAATTCCCGCTGCGGCGAAGGAATTCCATGCAGAAGCCGAACAGGACGACCGCGCTCAGGATGGTCAGCGACCGCACCGCCGCCCTGGCGAATTCCGGCCCGTCGGGGTCGTAGTCGCCTTGCTTCTCCCTGCGCCAGACATCGCCCCAGTCCCTGATCGTCAAGGCGAAGCCAAGCGAGGCTTCGGGGGACAGCGACAAATTGAAGTACACCAGCGCTGCGACGAAGGCGATGTTCGACGCGACCAGCGAAGAACCAAATACCGCGACGACGACGTTCTCGACGACGAGCGCCAGCACCAGCAAAACCGTGTTTCTACGGATACGTGTCTTCACCATCGGTCAACGCTCGCGCATCGCCTCCTGGGTTTCCTGCTGCAACGGCGACAGCAGGTAATCGATCACCCGCCGCTGGTCGGTCTTGATCTCCACGGACAACGACATGCCCGGCGTCAGCTTCACCTTCGTCCCGTCCACCAGCAGCGAGTTCTTCGCCAGCGCGACGCGCCCTTGGTAGACCAGGCCAAGTTTCTCGTCCTGGATCGCGTCATGCGATACGTTTTCCACACGGCCTTCGATGTGCCCGTAACGGGTATAGGGAAAGCTGTCGACCTTCACGACCGCGTCCTGTCCGCTGCGGATGAAGCCGATGTCCTTGTTGAGGATAATCACTTCCACCTCCAGCGACTCGTCCTCCGGCACCACGGACATCAGCGGCTGCGCGGACGTGACGACGCCGCCGACGGTATGCACCGCCAGCTGCTGCACGGTGCCGTTGGCCGGCGAGCGTAGTTCCATCTGGGCGTTGCGCTGGGACGCCTTGGCGACCTCCGGCTGGTACTGGGTGATCTGCTCGCGCGCCTGGCGCAGTTCGTCGAGTGTCTGGCGACGCAGGTCCGTGACCGACAGCGACAGCTCCTCCCGGGCCCCGGCGATCGCCGAGCGCAACTCCCGGGCTTTGCTGCGCTGACCGGCTAGATCGCGCTCGGCGTTGATCCGTTCCTGCTTGCGCAGCATGTACTCCTGGCGGGGCACGTAGTTCTTTTCCAGCAACGCCTCGTAATCGGCAACGCGGGCGCGGGAGATGGCAAGGTACTGCTCGAGTGGCACGATGGCGGACTCGACCGTGTTCAGTTCGGCGGCCTTCTGTTGCACCATCGCTTCCATGCCCTGCTTGCGGGCCTGGAATGCAGACCATTGGCTGGCGGCGAGCGTACGCATGGCCTCGAAGCGTTCGGGCGGGAAGCTGCCGTCGCTGGTCAGCGTCGGCAGAGTGCCGCGATCCATGGCGGCGGCGATTGCGTTCAAACGGACGGCGTTGAGGCGTGCGGCGAGCAGGGCTTCGCGTGCCTTTTCGACGTCTGCCGAGGCCCCGGTAGCATCCAGTTCGATCAGCAGTTCGCCCTGGTGCACGTGCTGCCCATCCTGCACAAGGATGCGCCGCACCACCGCCGTCTCGGCCGGTTGCAGGACCCGCGTGCGGCCAGTGGTCACGGTCTTGCCCGCACCGACGGCCACCACATCGAGCTTGCCGAAGCAGGCCCAGGCCAGCGCCACGGCGAACAGCGCCATGATGATGCGCATGCTCCAGCGTGGCACCGGCGAAAGCGGCGCGTCGACCAGTTCCAGATGCGCCGGCAGGAATGCCAGTTCGTCGGCGGTGCGCCGCGGCGGGTCCATTGCACGGCGTTCGGCCCAGGCCGCGCGGAACACGTCGCGGTAGCGGTTGACCATGGCGGCGAGCGCTTCCATGCGTGAGTTCATCTCCTTAGCCCTGCTGCAACCGGTGGAGCTGGCGGAAGTGACCGTCTTCCCTGCCCAGCAGTTCGGCCGGCGCGCCGCTTTCGACGATCCGGCCCTTATCGATCACGATGATGCGGTTCGCCTCGCGCACGGTGGTCAGGCGGTGCGCGATGATCATCACGGTGCGGTCGCGGCAGATCGCGCGCATGTTGTCCATCACCGCGCGCTCGGACTCGTAGTCGAGCGCGCTGGTGGCTTCGTCGAAGATCAGGATGCGCGGATCCAGCACCAGTGCGCGGGCGATCGCGATGCGCTGGCGCTGTCCGCCGGACAGGCTGGCGCCGTGCTCGCCGACGACGGTGTCGTACCCCTGCGGCAGGTCGACGATGAAATCGTGCGCGCCGGCCAGCTTCGCGGCATGGATGACGCGCTCCATCGGCATGCCTGGATCGCCGATCGCTATGTTTTCGCGCACGCTGCGGTTGAACAGGAAGTTCTCCTGCAGCACCACGCCGAGCTGTCGCCGCAGCCATGCCGGATCGGCCAGGGCCAGGTCGTGGCCGTCGACCAGCACGCGCCCGCGCTCGGGCACGTACAGCCGCTGTACCAGTTTGGTCAGCGTGCTCTTGCCCGAACCCGACCGGCCAACGATGCCGATCACTTCGCCCGGCCGAACGTCCAGATCGATGTCCGACAGCACTTCGGCCATGTCCGGCCGGTAGCGGAAACCGATTTTCTCGAAGGTAACCCGGCCGCGGATCGGCGGAAGCGCGATGGCACTGGTGTCGCCAGGCTCGGTACGGGTATTGAAGATATCGCCCAGGCGCTCGACCGAGATGCCGACCTGCTGGAAGTCCTGCCATAACTGCGCCAGGCGCAGGATCGGTGTGGAGACCTGGCCGGCCAGCATGTTGAAGGCGATGAGCTGGCCGACCGACAGCTTGCCGTCGATCACCATCTGCGCGCCCCAATAGAGCGTCGCGACACTCACCAGCTTCTGCAGGAACTGCACGCCCTGCTGGCCGATGTTGGCCAGGCGCGTGACGCGGAAGCTCGATGCGACATAACCGGCGAGCTGGTTGTCCCAGGTGCGCGTCATGCGTGGCGCCACCGCCATGGCCTTCACCGTGCCGATACCCGAGATCGTCTCCACAAGAAAGGATTGATTGTCGGCGCTGCGGGTGAACTTCTCGTTGAGACGGTGGCGAAGCACCGGGGTGATGGCGGCGGACCACAGGGCGTACAACGGCAGCGAGACCGCCACGATCAGCGTGAGCCAGCCGCTGTAGAAGCACATCACGGCGAGGAATACGAAAGTGAACATCAGGTCCAGCACCGAGGTCAGCGTCTGCCCGGTGAGGAAGTTGCGGATGTTCTCCAGCTCGCGCACTCGCGCCACGGTATCGCCCACGCGGCGCGCTTCGAAATAAGCCAATGGCAACGAGAGAATATGCCGAAACAGCTTCGCGCCCAGCTCCACGTCGATGCGGCTGGTCGTATGCGCGAACACGAAGGTGCGCAGGCCCGACAGCACCACGTTGAACAAGGTGATGAAGACCAGGCCGATGGTGATCACGTTGAGTGTGGTCATGGCGTGGTGCACCAGCACCTTGTCCATCACCACCTGGAAGAACAACGGCGTCACCAGCGCGAACAGCTGCAGGAATAGCGAGACCGCCAGCACTTCCAGCAGCAGCTTGCGGTACTTCACGACCGCCGGGATGAACCAGGTGAAGTCGAACTTCGCCAATCCCGCCACCAGCGAAGCACGCGACGCGACGGCGAGCACGCGGCCTTCGTAGCGCGTCATGAACTCCTGGGACGTCCACACGGCCGGACGACCAGCGGCGATATCGTGGACGAGGTATTGCTCGCCCTGCACCCGCGCGATTACGAAGGCCGTACCGTCGTCGTTGAGCGCCAAAGCCGGCAAGGCAAGTCTGCCGATGCGTTCTGCGGGCTGGCGTAGCAACCGGGCCTTCAGGCCCAGCTTGCGTGCGGCAAGGAGCAGTGCGGGATCGTCGAACGGTTCGCTGCCCAGGCCGCTTTCGTGACGGATCTGTTCGGCATCGGCGGCGACGCCGTGGTAGTGGGCAAGCAGCACGAGGCCGCGTAAAGGCTGTTCGGATACAGGGAGTGTCTCTTCGGGGGAGACGGACACCGCCTCGCCCGCCGCAGGATCCGTCCCTGTTTCCTCTTCTGCCAACACATCCATGCCCGAGCCCATGCCGCTATTCGATTGTCCAGGCCAGACAGCCGCCGCCAGCCGGACCTGAAACCCCGGGCCATGCGATTACCGTACTGACCGCCCCCTTGAGGCGCAGATACTTGCGCCAAACCGCCACTTCTTGCGGCCAGTCTGCCTGCCGGCCGGGCAGACCGCAAGACAGGGCAGGAGACCTGGGTCACACAATGGCCGCACAGCGCCAGGCCAGGCGATCTGCCGGCTTTGCGGTGCAGCGTGACAGCTGTAGCGCCACCGTCTTATTTTGCACACGGGGATTTAGATCGACCCAAGTCCAGAATGGTCAAGACGGCCGTGCCGCCCCGCCAGGGACCGTCCGGAGTTGGACTCGAAGTCGGGGAGCCAGCGCATGGCACCTAGAACCGCCTGCGTTTTATCTATTACCGGCACCCGTGCCAACCTGACGCATTCCCAGAGTTGAAGCTTCCATCGCCTGCGAGCCGGGGGGCTCGCTGGCGGCCTGAATTTTGGATCGATCCAAGGTGTAGGAGGACGCGTGCAGTCATAGATCACACATCTGCAGCAGTGAACGGGGAGTACCGCGCCATCACTCTTGGGCGCGCGTCACTGAGGGGAACACAAAACAATGTCTTACTTGCCGCACATGCACACGCGCAGCCGCTCTACGCAGCCAGGCGACGCAAGGTGACTGGCCGGAGCTGCTCCGGCGCGCGCAGTCGGTTCTGCTTTATCTTGGCCCGGCCAACTCCGTCCCGACGCCGGGCGTTGCGCGGGAGATCATCGCGCTGTCCGATGCCCTGGATGCGGTCGAAGGGGGCCCCTGAGCGATCCTTCGCTCAGGGTGCCGGTGCACTTCGCGGCGCTACGTGCAATGTTTAAGCCATGACTGGCGGTCGCCATCGAGCGCTTTGCGCAGCCGGACCAGCCGATGCCCGGGCGAGCGCGTGATCCCGCGTTGCAACGTCACCGGGTCGCTTTCCTGCAACGCACGCGTCAAGCCGCACGGGGCCAGCTCGGGCGGGAAGTCTGGGTCCGTCAGCCAGGCGGTAATCCAAACCGCCCCGCGCCGCCACGAAGGGCGGCCGGCACGGCGCACGGCCTCCCACGGATTAGCCCGCCAAGGCGGCTGATCGTCGCGGCGGACCTGGTACAGCGATGCCGGCCCTGGACTGGGCCACAGGGCCTGGCCAAGCGCCCGTCCCTCCTCACTCTCCAGATGGCCCAGGCAATGGCACAGCAATGCGCGGGCCTGATACGCGTTGAGCCGCCAGTGCTGAGGCCACGGCAGGCCGCCGAACAGTGTCCATTCCACCGTCGCGGCAAACTGGTCAAGCAGGTCTATCAGCCATCGCGCGTCGTCGGTGGCATGCAGGCGGCGCCTTTCAAACCACATGCGTTCCATCGGGAAGAGCGGCGCCGCCGCCCAACCCAGCGGATCGCCATGGCGTGTGCACGACAGGGACAGGACGCGCGCCCACGCACGGCGGAAGTAGCGCGGCCGTCCTGCGGCGTCGTCTTCGAGCCAGCACGCCGGGCAGAACGCGCGTCGCTGCGCAGGGATGAGCATGTCCGGCTCGTCGGCGAGGCGCGCGGCATGCACCCGCCGCGGACTGACCTGAAGCAAGCGGGCCAGCCTGATGATGTCACGCGCCCGCAGCGAAGCGGCCTCCGTGCCGCTCGCGCCAAGCACATCGGTGAACCAGCCGTTGCGCTGGAGCACAATACCGCCGTAGACGTGCGATGCCCGCTCCAGGACCGACTCGATCGTCTCCTCAGGCATCAGCGGGCGGATCCACCAACGTTCGCGCGGACCGCCATAGCGGTACTGCAGCCAGGCGGTCATGCCGCGCCCTCCTGCGCAGGCGGATCGTTGTCGCGAAAGGCGGATTTGCCACTGCTGAAGTAGCGCGGGATCTCGAACTCCGCGCGCTTGAGGTAACTCTCATCGATCCGGCCCGCCTCGTCCTCGATGGCCAACGCCGCCGCAAATACCACCCGCTCGACAGTGAGGTCCAGACGCCCCTTGCTCGCGTTGACGAGCAGGCGCTGGATGGCCGGCGCCGACAGGCGCGAACGCTCCGGCAGCGGCAGGCCTGCCTCTAGTTCCTCGAGAAAGTTGGCCAGCAACGCGCCGGAGCGCCATGGTGGCAGTTTTACGCTGCGAAAACGTGTGACCAGGTGCTCGTCGCGCTTCATCGCCTGCAATGCGTGCTCGGTACCCAGAGCCAGCACCGAAATGCCTCCTTCGTTCATCAGATACTTGATGCCTTCAAAGGCGTTCTGTATCTGGGCCTCCGACCGCTTAAGGATGTCCTGGATCTCGTCAATGATCAGCATGCGCACGCCTGCGGCGTGCAGCAGCTCAACGACCAGTTCCTCGCGCTCGTCCAAGGTGTAGCTGGCGATGTGCGGACAACCCAGGGCGCTTACATCGATTGCTTTGCGGGCCCCTGGAAGTCCTCGACGACGGATCTTTCCGACACGTCCCCCGGCATCGCCATGCGACTGATGACCGATTGCCAGCGTCAGCTGCGCACCAAGTTTCAACGGCAGGTCGACATTCGCTCGGTCTTCGTGGAAGCCGACTCCGAGCGCGCCGACCTCCTGGAGGCGCACGTCCAGCAGACACCCGCCGATCGCGACCGACCCGAAATCTGGCGCGCCTCGTTTGAAGAGGCCATTCCCGACATTCTGCGTTGGCTTCGGCCGGATGAGTTTGCCTTCGTCTTCGTCGATCCGTTCGGCTGGAAGGGCATCGTCGAGCCAGCGGTACTCGCACCGTTCCTGAAGCGTCCGCACACCGAATTGCTGATCAACTTCATGTGGAACTTCATCAACCTCGCGACCGGGCTGGCCGAGCAGGAAAATAACCTCATCGCTGTCTTCGGCGCCGACTGGCGTGACGCGCTGGCCGTCGGCGGCGAAACGAAGAAGCGGGATCTCATGCGCCGTTATCGCAGCAAGCTCGCTGAGGTGTGCGACGGTCATGCGGCGCAGCGCTTGCGCACGGCGATGTTGCCTGTCGAATACATCGACAAGAAGAAGGTCATCTTCAATCTCGTGTACGCCACCCACAATGCGACCGGTCTCGTGGTGTTCTGGGAGGAGGCGGAAAAAACGGCTCTGCAGCAGACCCGACTGAAGCTGCAGCACCGGTTGAACACGAAAGCAAAGAAGGGCGGCCAGATCGACTTCTTCACCGCCGACGAGCACGTGGACGAGCCCTCGATGCCGTCCTACGATTTGAAGCTCGCCTGGTTGAAACGGATGCCCTGCGTCGGCGACACGCTGACGGTCGGCATAATGGCCATGGCAGACCTGATCGAAGAGACCGACGGGCTACTCTCCGAACTGCAGGCGGCGCTCGCGGAACTGATCAAAGAGGGCATCGTCGAGAATGCGCACGCCAAGCGGCCGCGCCCGGTCAATGCAGTGAATTTCCGAAAGGACGAGACCTTGCGCCGGCTCAAGATCGCCTGAGGTCGCCGGTGGGACATCGCCGGCCATCCCATAAGTATTCACCCTTACCCTAACCGGGGCTGATACCATCCGCCCATGATCCATCTCATGCGCCACCGCGAACGAATACCCACTGCCTCGCGCTGAGGTATTCGTTTGCTCCCGTGGCCGAGAGATTAGGCGTCCGGTTTATACCCGGATAAAGGCAGTGGCCTGATAAGCCACGCATGCA
The DNA here is from genome assembly GCF_031456385.1 of Luteibacter sp. 3190. Classification (NCBI taxonomy): domain Bacteria; kingdom Pseudomonadati; phylum Pseudomonadota; class Gammaproteobacteria; order Lysobacterales; family Rhodanobacteraceae; genus Luteibacter; species Luteibacter sp. 3190. Next base: position 1,146,489 of record NZ_JAVDUO010000001.1, read on the forward strand.
GGTTCGAGTCCTGCCGGGGGCACCACCGTCGGGCAAGCGTGAGAGGCAAGACAGTGGTTAGTGCGGTCAAACTCAGCCGGCTCCTGGCCCGTGCGACGGTGGATCACCGAGAAGAACCCGCGTTTTTTCAGGCGCTGCTAAAGGCCAACGTCTATGCCCATGTCCCCAAGGGCGATCCGGTCGGGCGCCGTCTTCGGTTCATCCAGTTCAACCATCCCGACACGGGCGTTCTGATCCTGCCGTTTTTCACCGACGAAGCAAAAGCGCGTGCCGCCGCCGGCACATCCGCTCGTGTGGTGGCACTGCCAGGGCGGATGTTCCTCGAAGCGACTTTGGGGGCGACGCTCATGCTCAATCCCAACGACGAGCACGGCATGCTCTATCCGGAAGAGGTAAAGACGCTCCTGGCGACAGGGCGAATGGCGCGCCTCAACAAAGTCACGGTCGCTGCAGGCAGCGAACCCGTGGTGACGCCGCTGGAGACGATACCGCCGTGGCTCGTCGATCTTCTGCTGGCCTCGCTGGCCAAGCTTCCTTTCGTCGAGCTCGCCTACATAGCCTCCATGCATGCTGCCGATGGGGCGGCGCCCAGCAGCACGCTGCTGGCCATAGGCACCGAAGCGGGTTTAGGCGAGCGCGCCGTCCATGCGGTTATCTCGGACCTGCAGCCGGCCTGTGAGGAGCATCAGATGGCTTTGGACATTACCTATTTCGACCTGGGGCAACATCCGCCGTGGATCGGCGGGCTGGAACTGGCGCCGATCTATGAGAAGAAATGGGGCGAGCGCTTGGTCGAAGTCCCGTCAACGAGTCCGAACTAACGTCCGAAGGACGGAACTGATGGAACGTGAAGAGGTGAGGCCTGGTCTGCGCGTGCAGATCACGCATAAGACAAAGCACGGCGGCCATCGTTGGCTTGCGCCTGCGCAGGTGCTCAGCGTGGTACATCCCGACTCCGGAAGCCCCAATATACGGATCATGTTTCTGGACGGGGCTGCCGATGTCTTTCACAGCGTCGATCCGGCCGATCTCGACTTCGAGTGACTTGCTCGGCACGGCACACCCTCAAGGGATTACTGCACACAGACCAATAGCCTGCAATCGCAGTCGTGCGGTGGAGCCGTCCACTTCATTTTAGGCATGCCGGTACATGGTGGCTCGAAAGGAACCCTAGTACTTACAGCTGGTTATGCTGCAAGTGGCGCCTTTTTTCACGATTCTCGGCCGACCCTCGTAACGGCCCTCCGCCGCAGCACGGCAGATCAGCTTCCCTGCGATGCCCCTGCCCTTCTTATGACTACGGGTATCCGGGAGGGCTGCAGGGTGAACGTCCCGCCGCGACGGGATCGGCTAGCCGGCGTGTGGTACGGATCGGTGGCGGGCACGGAAGACTTCGACGTAGCGGCCAATGAAGTCGCTCATGGCGCCGCGCGAGCGCAGCGCCTCGAAGGGCAGCGACACCCCGAGTTCCCGGGCGATGTCCGTGGCGTAGATGATCTGCGCCGGCGTGGGCGGCATCAGGTCCGGGTCTAGGCACTGAAGCATGCTGGCAGTCAGGCACATGGCCAGGCGCTCGGTGAGGTCCACCCGCCCAGCGGCGCTGTCCCGTCGGATCCTTTGCTGTACCCATGCCTCGCTGATGGACTCGTCAAGGGTGAAGGTTACGCTGTCCTCGCCGCTCACCGTGATCTGCAGTGCCATGGCTGATCTTCCGCTTGGGTGGGGGCTACCCGTTGCCCGGTACCGTCCGGCGAGGCGGTGACCTTGGCCCGCGGGCCTGGCCCGAACGACCGGGCTTGCGCCGATACTACGATATTCGTAGTATCGGAAAGAAGCCAAAGCAGCGATCCTCACGGCTGGTTCCGTGAAGGGTCTGCGGTGGCGAGCCAAACTGACATCCGGAAGATCTTCCGGGAACGCATGAAGTCGATGCGCCTGCAGCGGGGTCTGTCCCAGCTGGCGTTGGGCCGTAAGCTTGGGCTGGATCCGGGCGTGGCCAGCACGCGCATCAATCGCTACGAGGTGGGCGTGCACGATCCGGACCTGGCCACCGCCCAGCAGATCGCCCAGGCCCTTGGGGTGCCGCTGGCGTACCTGTTTGCCGCGGACAAGAAATTGGCCCGGGCGATTCTGGCCTTCGATCAGCTCTCGGCAAAGGAAAAGGACGCGTTCTTGGCCGCATTGGAAGGCAAGCATGCATGAGCGCCCGCGCCCGATGATGTCCCCCGGTGGGGTCCTGCCTGCCACGTTGGCTCCTTATGCGCGGACCTTGTGCGGACCGTCGCACGCCGATGCGGTGTCCCATCGCGCCCTAATCCGGGCACTGCGAAAGGATCGCGGTGCGCTGCGTCGCGCCCTGATCGTCTGGCTCGGACTGCCGGGGCGCTGCCTCCCGCCCTCGCTGTCTGACCGTGTCACGCGCCGCCGGGGACCCAGCAGCGCACGGACGCTCGTTGACGTGCTGCGGGTGCTGCGGCGTGCCTACGGCCTCTTCGGAACGCTCGACGCTACGCGCGAGTGGGCCATGACGCCGATCCGGAACCGGGACGGGACGCTCGGCTATCCATTGGTGGACTGCGCCATGCCAGTGTCTCGGCGCGATCTGGAGCTCCGGATTCGGCGGACACAATCCGGTATTTGGTAAGCAGCCACTCGCCGTGGCGTCGGGCAAGCCCACGCCGGTGACCGCTCTTCCTGGCCATATCCGCTATCGCGGCCGCCGGACGCGGACAGAGCACGATGTCGCAGGGTGCGCTGTAAAAAACTCCCAAATGTTGCTTATTTCGACTTTTCGAACGTCGGGCGAACTGATCGTTCACAAGTAACAGTGCGGCTTCGATGCCTCCCTCTAAGATCCTTTTGGCGTGCCCCGTGACCGCTGCACTAAGCGCAGCCCGTCACGACGAATTAGGCTAGGCGTTACCGCGGGTTTTGGCTGGTCACTAACGCTGGCGGCGCGCGTAAGCGTCGGTCACCAACTCTGTCGCTCAAGTCGAAATGGCCGATAGCTCCGTCGCCACGTTCGAACGGCGCCAACGATTGTGGCTAAGGCCATAAGATGATCAGTCCACGATCAATGCCTTATACGCAGCCAGTTGACACGACCGCTTTAGTGACCGACGACACTCCTTAAGGAAGGACTCGCGTATCGCGACTAGACAATCTTGCGCGTCAAGACCATAGCCATCACGAAGCGCCACCGAAACATGCCGAGCCGTGTCCGCGAGTATGATGCCCCAAGCGCGTTCCTCGTCGATGCTGACGGTCTTGTTCTCTCTGTACATTCCGATTTTGATCGAAGCATGGAGCCTTCTTTTTGCGATCCAGACGCGGAGCATCTCAACGGCTTGCTCATCTTCGATCGCAGCTTCTGGAATGGGTTGTTGCTTCATCGTCGACTCCGATCAAACACAATGTTGCTACTTCATCGCCGCTTCCGCAGCCACCACGATGGCCTTACGGACGTCTTCCAGAGGCATGAGTAATCGAGCGTATTGGTCCTCCCGCATGAGGGTCTCGTACACCGTTTCCAAGTCGGAATAGGTTTCGAGAAAATGGAAGAGCGTACTTTCGCAAGCTTTGAGAATGTCACGAGCGACCGAGTCCACATCCGAGGCCGCTGCTACCGTCCAGCGATGCTGTCCCGTCCCCAGCAGGTTGCCATACTCGCAACCAATCGTGGCTTGATGGCCGCGTCGATCCGTGGCGCCGCCGATTCGCGCTTGGATCACGTCCAGGCGAACGGCGGCATCGACTACCACATCGAAATCGGCAGGATGTTGGACGATCGCAAGGTGGATAGACTGCCAGCCCACTGGCGTGGGTTTATGAAAGGAACGTCTCGCAGCAACGAATGAAAAACCGAAGCGAGCGAGAAGATCGCCCAACTCGGCCAACAATCGCTTCTGCCACTCCGCTTTCGCACTCACCGGATCGGATTCTTTTGCTGGACGGCTTTCATAATGACCGTTACCCGTTGAAGGAACGCCACATCGCACGCCCGCCTTTAGTTCCAGGGGGCGAGCCGGTTCACCGCGGCCGATCGATCGCGCCACCGGGAAGGCAGTCGCAAGCGCGCGTGCCAGATCGCTGGTGTCGGTCCTGAAAACCGGACCCGCGGGATCGCACCGATCGAGGACGACGGTGTAGATCCTGCCATCGTCGCGTTGGCCGTCGAACTTCACGAGGGCGCGCATGCTATTCCCGTCCAGGGCTCGAGGTATGGCCTGTATCCGTCTCGCGGCGTCTTCCCAATTCAACGATGATCCCCTGTTCGCGCCGGACGCGGCATATGAGGAGTATGCATCCTCGGGACCAGTGTTTCCCAACCTGAGGCCCCCTGCCTCGTCAGCCGCTCCAGCCAAAGAAACGAAGTGAACGCGGACGTCGCAGGATGCGATCTCGTCCGTACGATCGTCTCCAGCAGGTCGAGTACGGCTGTCCCGTCGACAAGCCCCATATCGGCAAGCGCGCATTCCCGCAGTTGCGTCGCCAGCGACGCCGCCTGGCGTGCGATGAGCGGCGGCAGCACGTCGGCGAAGGTCTCTTTCAGGTAACCCTTGGGAAACACGTCGGTACCCAGATGGCTTTCCAGGTAGCGGCGCATCACTTCCCTGCCCTCGCGACTGCTTCTCGGCAACCGATGGCAGAACGCGGCCAGGTGCGGATCGCTCAGCGGGTTGACGGGCCACTGGCCGTGCGCGAGCAGGTCGGGCGCGCGGCAGGCCTGTGCCAGAAGCGACGTCACGGGCACCGGGCTTTCCGGCGCGTCGAACATGGGGCGGCTGCGTGCGGCCGCGCGCGCGCGGGGCGTCATGATCGCTTCGGCGTGGCCGCGCGCGTCTTTCGACCACTCGGGGCCCGTGACCGCGCCGGTCGACACTTCACCGATGTAAGCGGGAAAGAGTTCGTCGCCGCCGATACCGGTGAACAGGACATCGCGGCCTCGCTCGCGCGCGGACGTCCACAGGGCTTCGCATGCCTCGAGGTAGAAGTCGCGACAGAAGCCGTAGGGCCGCGTTGGCTGTGCGAGGCCGACGTCCGGCGGCCAGTCGGCGATGTCGACGGTGTGGTCGGAAAGGCCCAGCCGCTCGGCAATCATCCGGCGGCGGTGCACCTGCGGAGCGCGCACTTGCCCGTCGAGCAGGATGCCCTTGCTGTCGATGCCTGCGTGCTGCCTCGTCAAGGCTGTCGCGACCGTCGCGGAGTCCATGCCGCCGCTGAGTTCGAGCGACGCGCTGCCGTTTCTCCACGGGCGAAGATGCACCGCGCGTTGCAGGGCCTCGGCGAACGCGGGAAGCGTGTCTTCGCCGTCGTCATGCGAAGGCGCTGCCGCCGGCACGGGTTCCGGGTAGCGGAAGCGTGCCCTGCCCGGTTCCACGTGCAGCGAGGCGCGTTCCGTGAGCATCACCACGCCCGTGTAGAGCTGCCGCGCCGCATAGAGCGTGCGCAGGGCGAGCTGATGGCTCGCGACTTCGAGATCGAGCAACGCGGGTCCGGCGGCGAGGTCGGCGGAGCTCCAGGACAGCGAGACACGGTCGTCCAGCACGCGCGCGTACACCGGTAGCACGCCGAGGACGCCAGCGCGGACACGCAATCGGTGGCCGGCCTGGGCGACCTCCATCATCACGTAGTCAAGCGGCCAGAGCAGGCTGGCCTGATACAGCGCATGGAAGCTCGCCTCGTCGACATCCTCGACGGCGATGGCACGCGAGTCGTCATGCGGTGCATCGGAAGCCATGCGCTCGCGCGTCACGAGAAACCATTGCCCCGGTGCGCGAATGCATAACGTCTCGAGCATCGGATGACGGCAGGGAACGATCCTGCTTCCGCCCAGCACGATCGCGTCGGCACGGGGCATGGGATCGAACGATAGGTCGGACAGCGCGATCTCGGCCTTGATCAATGGCGGGGCTCCCTGGAAACAAAGAAAGCCGCCATCTTCCGAAGGCGGCCTCGACCTGCGTCCTGCAGACGATGGTCCGGAGACTCAGCCCCAGTCGCCGCCGCTATGGGTGGAGCCGATGCGGCCGATGTCGCCGACGTCGTCGATCTTCGGGGCCCACTTACCCACGGTCATGGTCGGCTGCATGGGTCCTTCCATCTGGACGCCGAAGGGGTTTACGTCGTGCATCACCTGATCGCGCTTTTCCATGGAACGCTCCTGAGGTCATACGCCGCCGGATGCGGCCTTGGGACCGTAGCATGCCCCTCCCCCGCGCGGGGCATCATCCATACGCAAACTCGGCAGGCGTGTGCATCCGGCGCCAAAGCGCACGACGGACACGGCACCTGATCCTTGTTTGCATCGCGAGTTCGTGGGGCTTCCCCTACAGCATCACAGTGAGTCTTCGTGCAGAATTTGTGGCCAATCGAGTCTTGCCTCCCGGCGACTTGGCCGAGGATTCGAATGCATCGCGTACCCGAGGAGACGCATCATGAAGACGTATGCCCGCTTTCTCGCCGTGCTACTCGCGCCCGTTCTCGCGCTCCCGCTCCATGCGGCCCCGTCCGAGAGTCGCGATATCGACGACATTCAACAGGTCATCGCCCAATTCCAGCAGGCGATCAAGGGCCGGAACAGCGACGCCATGCTGGGTCTGTTCGTGGACGGCAATGCTCCGCTGCTCGCGTCGGCAAGTGAGAAGACCCTTGCCACCGTCCGGGCGAAGAAGGCGGACGCGGCAAAGATCCTTCCTTCGACCAGCGCGAAGTTCGCCATGCAGATCGGAAAAGCCGCGACCTCGGACGAGGAGCGGTTCTCAAACATTAAAATCGATGCCGACGACGCCGTCGCCGCCGTATCGTTCGACTTCACCTTCCTTTCCGAGCAGAAGCCGATGAACGAGGGCAAGGAGGCGTGGCTCCTCGTCAACACCGAGCGGGGATGGAAGATCAGTTCCATCGTCTACTCCATGAATTTTCCGAGCAAGGGCTGAGCATCAGAAGCCGCCCTCGTCCCGGGGGCGGCTTCGACATGACTGCACGCGGCCATGGGCCCGCCAAATCCGGCCTGGTCAGGGCAGCATCCGGACCTTGGCCTCGCGTGCGAAATAGCGGCCCATCGCGCCGTCGATGAATGCCTTGACGTCGGTCGCTGGGATCACGCCTTCGTCGGCGTCGAGCCCTGACGCATCGAACAACGTCCGGCCGCCCTCGTCGAGCGCGATGGCCTTCAGGTGGCCGAAGGCGTCGCGAACGAAGTCCACCGCGGCCGCCTCACGGACGAGTTGACCAGCGCCCTCCTTGCTGAGCACGACGGCGACGGCGTCGAAGTTGATCGACGGGGTACCGGCCAGGTGCCCGTCCGCGGCCAGCTTCTTGCCGTCCGAGAGCGTCGCGCCACCGACTTTGGGGGCCACGATCTTGGGCGTGGCTCCCGCGTTTTCCACCGCCTTCGTGAGCGCCGAGACGACCTTCGCATCCGAGCCATCGTTGATCAGGATGCCGACCACGCGGCCTTCCAGCGTCTTCTTCATCTTGCCGATGATCTGCAGCGCTGGCGACGGTGGCATGTCGATCGGGGCGACCTTCGCCGGCGGCGCCGGCGGCAGATCGTCCATGGCGAGACCGCCCGCGACGCGCTTGGCCAGGTCGTGGTCGATGTGACGAAGGTGGCCCACGACGCGCTCACGAACGTGTTGCGTGTCCACCTTGGACAGTTCGAAGACGAGGGCCGACGCGATGTGCGCCTGCTCGTAAGCGGTTTGACTCGTATAGAAGAGGCGAGCCTGGCTGTAATGATCCGCGAACGTCTCCGCACGCACCCTGCCCCGCTTGCCAGCCTCGTCGCCGTCATATGAGCGGAAACCGCGCTTCGCATCTTCGCGCGGCGCATGAGGTTCAAGGGAACTCGGCCCGTACGCCACACGCCCCTTCGGCACCTGGTGTTGCATGTGCCCATCGCGCTGGTGGTTCGCGAACGGGCACTTGGGCGCGTTGATCGGCAATTGATGGAAATTGGGCGAGCCCAGTCGCGACAGCTGCGTGTCCAGATACGAGAACAGGCGGCCGTGAAGCAGCGGGTCGTTGCTAAAATCCAGTCCGGGCACCAGGTGCGAGGGACAGAACGCCACCTGCTCGGTTTCGGCGAAGAAGTTGTCCGGCCAGCGATCGAGCACCATGCGACCGATGATCTTCAGCGGCACCAGTTCCTCGGGGATGAGCTTGGTCGCGTCGAGGTGGTCGAACGGGAACGCGGCCGCCTCCTCTTCCGTGAACAGCTGTACGCCCAGTTCCCACTCCGGGAAGTTGCCGGCCTGGATCGACTCGAACAGATCGCGGCGATGGAAGTCGGGATCGGCGCCCGCGAGCTTCACCGCCTCGTCCCACACGGTGGACTGCAGCCCCAGCTTCGGCCGCCAGTGGAACTTCACGAAGGTGCTGTCGCCCCTGGCGTTGACCAGCCGGAACGAATGAACACCGAAACCTTCGATCATGCGCAACGAACGCGGAATGGCCCGATCCGACATGGCCCACATCACCATGTGGAAGGCTTCGGGCGTCAGCGAGATGAAATCCCAGAACGTGTCGTGCGCACTCGCCGCCTGAGGGAATCCGCGGTCGGGTTCCATCTTTACCGCGTGGATGAGGTCGGGAAACTTGATGGCGTCCTGGATGAAGAACACGGGGATGTTGTTGCCGACCAGATCCCAGTTGCCCTCCTTGGTGTAGAGCTTCACGGCGAAGCCACGCACGTCGCGCGGGGTGTCGACCGAACCGGCGCCGCCCGCGACGGTCGAGAAGCGGGTGAAGACGGGCGTGCGCTCGCCGACCTCCGTCAGCACGCGCGCGGTGGTGTACGCCTCGAGCGACTCCGTCAGCTCGAAGAAGCCGTGGGCCGCCGAACCGCGGGCGTGCACGATCCTTTCGGGAATGCGTTCGTGATCGAAGTGCGTGATCTTCTCCCGGAGGATGAAATCCTCGAGCAGGACGGGGCCACGCGGCCCGATCTTCAGGGAGTTCTGATCGTCGCCAACCGTCAGACCCTGGTTGGTCGTCATCGCAGGGTGCGTGCCACCGGCCTGCTGATGGAGTTCGTCACCTTCGCCGCGAACGTCGGTCGTCGTCGCAGGCGTTACCTTCTTGCTCTTCGTTGCCATGGCTGCTCCCCACTCGGTGAACCGCTACGATGAGGGCCGCGACGTATAGGTAAAGTTCATTTGCTTCAGCGATCCGTCACACCGACATCACACCAGAACGCGCCCATGCCACTGACTCTTCTCATTGCCGACGACCATCCGATGTTTCGCGGGGCGATGCTCCATGCGCTGGCCACGTTGCTGGCGGATGGCAGGGCGCTGGAGGCCGGCAGCCATAGCGGCATGGAAGCCGTGCTCGCGCGTGGGGAGCCTGTCGACCTCGTGCTGCTGGACCTGACCATGCCCGGCGCCATGGGATTCTCGTCGCTGCTGTGGCTGCGCGGCGAACACCCCGACATTCCCGTGCTGGTGGTGTCGTCCAACGATCATCCACGCAACGTGCGCCGCGCCGAGCAGTTCGGCGCAGCCGGTTTCGTGTCGAAATCGGCGCCTGCGGATGTGCTGCGCGAAGCGGTGCTCACGGTGATGCAAGGCGGAACCGCCTTCATCGGCGCCCGGTCGGAACGCAGCGAGGATGACGCCAGGCTCGCGGCACGCCTGGCGAGCCTCACACCCCAACAGTTCCGCGTGCTCATGCTCCTGGCCGAGGGGTTGCTCAACAAGCAGATCGCCGCGGAGCTGGGGCTGGCGGAGAACACGGTAAAGATCCACGTCACCGCCGTGCTGTCGAAGCTCGAATGCCGCTCGCGCACGCAGGCCGCGGTGCTGGTGAAGTCACTGGACCTCGACGACGGCGTGGAAGGCTCGCACCCGGGCTAGACGGTTACCATCAGCAATCGCGTCATCATGGCGCGCAGGCGCGCGGGCGCCAGCGGTTTGACGAGGTAGCGCAGTCCGTGCGCCGATGCGCGCTCGATGTCGGCCTGCCGCGGGGATGCCGCCATCAGCACGGTGGGCGGCAAGGCCCCCCAGCGCGCCGCCATGGCTTCACGCAAGGCGTCGCCTTCGCGACCGTCGAGCGGATCGTCCATGAGGATCAGTGCCGGCGCGTGGTCCGTCTCGGCGAAGCGCAAGGCGCCGCGCTCGCTGTCGACGCCCTGCACGTCGCAACCCCAGCCTGCGAGCAGGTCCATGGCCTGGCGACGCGTGAGGGGATCGTTGTCGATGACGAGGACGCGCTTGCCCGCGAAGGGTGAATCGTCATCGTTAGTCACCGTGTGTACGGGCGACGACGCGTCGGCATCGGCCAGGGGCAGCGTGATCGAGAACACACTGCCCTTCCCCTCCCATGAGCGCACGGCCACTGTCGCGCCGAGCAGCCTCGCGATGCGGTCGACGATCGACAGGCCCAGACCCGCGCTCCGCCGGTCGCGGTCCACGCCGTTGTCCAGGCGGAGGAACTCCTCGAAGATCGCCCGGGTCTTCGGCTCCGGAATGCCGACACCCGTATCCCATACCTCGATGCGCGCCTGCCCCGCGGCACGGCGCACGCCGACCACGACGCGCCCGCGCGGCGTGTAATGGATGGCGTTGCTGAGGAAGTTCTGCAGCACCCGACGAAGCAGCAGCGCATCGCTGCGCACGGTGAGCGACGTGCCCACGTAGACGAGCGACAGGCCCCGTGTGGATGCGAGCACGGCCGATTGCCGAGCGAGGTCGCGCAGCAGGGCATCCAGCGGCACGCTGGCGAAGCGCGGCGCCACGGCGCCACCTTCGAGTCGCGACATGTCGAGCAGGCTGGCCAGCAGCTCGTCCTGTGTGTCGAGCGCGCTGCGCACGCGCTCGGCGAGTTCGCGGCGTTCGCTATCGAGTCCGCTGGACGCAAGGCTGCCGATGAACATGCGCGCGGCGTTCAACGGCTGGAGCAGGTCGTGCACCGCCGCCGCGACGAAGCGCGTTTTCGAGCGATTGGCCTTGTCGGCCTCGGCCTTGGCTTCGATCAGGTCGCGCGTGCGCTCCTCGACGCGGCGCTCCAGCGACGAGGCCAGGCTGCGCAACTCGCGTGCCGTGGCCTTGTAGGCCGTGATATCCGCATAGCTCGTCACGAATCCGCCGTCCGGGAGGGGATTGCCGCGGATCTCGAGCGTGGTGCCGTCCGGACGCTCGCGCTCGTACATGTGCGGGCTGCCGGCACGCAGGTACTGCAGGCGGCGCTCGATCGCCTCTTCCGTGTCGCCGGGACCGAGCAGTCCGCGGCGCGCGTTGAAACGGAAAAGGTCTTCGATGGGACGCCCGACGCGCATGTACTCGTCCGGAAAACCGAAGATCGCCTGATATCGCGAGTTCCACGCGACGAGGCGCAGCCCCGCGTCGACCACACTCACGCCCTGCGGAAGGTGCTCGAGATTGCCGCGACCGCCTCCCGCGGCCTCATGGGCGGCGGCCACGATGCTGTCCTGGGCGGAGCGAAGCGCGGATGCGTGGTGCGCGACCATCCGTTCCAGTTCTTCGCGGCTGCGCTGCCGCAAGCGGCTCAGCCGCAGGCGCTGCTGCAGGAACAGGCCCAGCAGCAGCACGGCCAGCCACGCCGCGAGGACGGCGAACACCGCATGGCGCGCCGCGACGGTCGCGGGGCCGGCGTCGGCGAGCAGGTGCAGGGTCCAGGCTTGCTGCGGCATGGTCAGCGAGCGCCAGATCGTGTCCTCGTCGAGCCCGGGCGAGGTCACCCTGACCCGGAGGATCCCGCCCGCCGATGGTTCCAGCACCTTCCATTCCACGCGTTGCAATGGCCGCATGCCGTATTGGCGCGTGCCCGCGATGGCGGTGGCATCGGCCGTCGAGAGGAGATGCAGCGCGCGGTACACCCACGCCGGCCGATTCGCGAGGAAGACGACACCGTGCGTATCCGAGAGGAACACGACGTCGTCCCCGCGTGCCCAGTCTTCCTGCAAGGCATCCAGCGAGATCTTGAGCACGACCACGCCGATGCGGTGGCCCGCCGCGTCCTCTACCGCCTCCGCGATGAAGTAGCCCGGCACGTTGGTGGAAACGCCCAGCGCATAGAACATGGCGTGGCCATCGCGCATCGCGTCGCGGAAATACGGCCGGAACGCATAGTCCAGCCCGACGTTGCTCTCCGGCGTGTTCCAGTTGTTCGCGGCCAGGGCGCGACCGTGGCGATCGAGCAGCGTCAGCGTTGAGGCGCGCACCGCGCCGTTCGCCTGGTCGAGCTTCGCATTGAGGGCGGCGCCGTCGACCGCATCGGGCGGCCCTTCGAGGGCCGTCCGCAGCTCCGGATCGAGCGCGAGCACCCGAGGCAGCACGCGGTACCGGTCGATCAGGCGCTGCACCGCCAGGGCATGGAGGCGCAGGCGGTCGCCGGCCTGCGCGTCGATGGTCAGCAGCGTCCGCTGCCATGCGTACCACCCGCCCAGTGCCGCGCTGCCCGCCACGAGCAGCAGGAGCACGAGGATTCGCAGGGCGCGGGATGAGCGGATCTGGGCCATAGATGGACGGGCATCGTCGCACGGCCGGAGGGCGACTAGCCGGAATGTGCTATGGGGTTGGGGGCCGTGGCGGGCTACAAAGCATACCCTTGCCCCCAGCCGAACCCGCCATGCACGTGCAGGACACCACCCCGGCCGCGCCGGTCCCCTTCTACCGGCAGACCTATGTGCAGGTGCTGGTGGCGATCGCCGCCGGCGCCCTGCTCGGCCACTTCGCGCCCGCCTTCGCCGAGCAGCTGAAGCCGCTTGGCGACGCCTTCATCAAGCTGGTGAAGATGGTGATCGCCCCGGTGATCTTCCTCACCGTGGTCACCGGCATCGCGGGCATGCCGCACCTCAACGCCGTGGGCCGGGTGGTGCTCAAGGCCATGGTCTATTTCCTCGTGTTCTCGACGCTGGCGCTCATCGTCGGCATGGTCGTGGCGAACGTGGTGCAGCCGGGCCGTGGCCTGAACATCGACCCGGCATCACTGTCCACCCGCGAGATCGCCGCGTACGCGTCGAAAGCGCACGACATGACGCTCACGCACTTCCTGCTCGACATCATCCCCGACACGGTGGTGGGCGCGTTCACGTCGGGAAACATCCTGCAGGTGCTCCTGTTCGCGGTTCTGTTCGGCGTCTCGTTGACGCTGGCCGGCGAGCGGGCCAGGCCGGTGGTGGTCTTTTTCGACGCGTTGACGGCGCCGGTGTTCAAACTGGTGCACCTGCTGATGAAGGCCGCTCCCATCGGTGCGTTCGGCGCCATCGCCTTCACGATCGGCCGCTACGGCATCGGATCGCTGTCTAACCTGATGTACCTGGTCGCCACCTTCTACGCGACCGCGCTCCTGTTCGTGCTCGTCGTCCTCGGCGGCGTCGCACGCGCCACGGGCTTCTCGATCTTCCAGCTGCTGCGTTACCTGAAGGACGAGTTGCTGCTCGTGCTCGGCACGTCGTCATCGGAAGCCGCCCTCCCCTCCCTGATGGAAAAGATGGAGCGCGCGGGGTGCGAGAAGTCGGTGGTGGGCCTCGTGGTGCCCACCGGCTATTCGTTCAACCTCGACGGCACCAACATCTACATGACGCTCGCCGCGCTGTTCATCGCGCAAGCGACCAACACGCCGCTGACGCTGGGTGAACAGGTGGCCCTGCTGCTGGTGGCCATGGTGAGTTCGAAGGGCGCGGCCGGCGTGACCGGCGCCGGCTTCGTCACGCTCGCCGCGACGCTTTCCGTCGTGCCGTCGCTGCCGGTAGCAGGCATGGCGCTGATCCTCGGCGTCGACCGCTTCATGAGCGAGTGCCGCTCGCTCACCAACTTCGTGGGCAATGCCGTGGCCACCATCGTGGTCGCGCGCTGGGAGGGCGCGCTCGACCGCGCCGCGCTCGGCGATGCCCTTGCCAACCGTGCCGGGGAGAGCGGCACACCGTCGATCATCGCCACCCAGGGGAAACAGCCATGACCCTCGTTCGCGCCGCGCTGCTCGCAGCCGTCGTCGCCCTCGCCTGCACCGGTACCGCGGTCGCGGACTCCACCGTGCAACCCGGCAAGCCCGTCTCGTACGATCTGTGGCCGGGCCCGCCGCCGGGCGGTGGTGGCCCAAGCGGTCCCGAACGCGTCGGCCAGACCGGCACCGGCGTGGGCGCGGTGTCCAACGTGAGCAAACCGCGTATCGAGGTGTACAAGCCGGCCAGCCCGAATGGCGCCGCCGTCGTGATCGTCGGTGGAGGTGGGTACTTCCGTATCGGCATCGGCCACGAAGTGATGCCGACGGCACGCTGGCTCGCCGCGCTCGGCGTCACCCCCGTCGTGCTCTATTACCGCCTGCCCGCCGACCGCTGGCCGGCCGTCGCGCCGTTCCAGGACGCGCAGCGGGCCATCCGCCTCGTCCGGGCGCATGCGCAGGAGCTGGGCATCGATCCGAAGCGCGTGGGCGTGCTCGGATTCTCCGCGGGCGGCAATCTCGCCGGCATCGCGGAGACGCGCTTCGCCGCTGCGTTCTACCCCGCGGTGGACGCCAGCGACACGCTTTCGGCGCGCCCGGACTTCGCCGGACTCATCTACCCCGTCGTCTCGCTGCGGACGCCTTTCGACACGACGCGGTCGTTCCGCGAACTGTCGACGCAGGGCGACGCCGTGCAGGCGTATTCCGTCGAGCTGCACGTCACCCACGACACGCCGCCGACCTTCCTCGCCCAGGCGGCGGACGACCCCATCGCCAATGTCGGGAACAGCCTCGTGATGTTCGACGCCTTGCGCAAGAACGACGTCGACGCCGAACTGCACGTCTTCGACAAGGGGGGCCACGGGTGGGGCCTGGGCGATCCAGGCAGCGCGCCATCGGCATGGCCGCGTCTGTTCGCCGCGTGGGCGCGCCGCCACGGCTTCTTCAGCGCCGTGGACGCCAGCCCGTTCGCGAATCCCGCCGCGTCGACGCCCATCGGATCCGCGCCTGCCGCGTCGACCGACGACGCTGGCAACGACGACGACAACAACTGAGCGGGGAAACGATCATGACAATCACGTCCCGTCTCTACCCGGCGCTGGCCGCGGTGTTGTTCGCCGGTGCCGCCATGCCTGCCCTGGCCGCGCAGGAAGTCAGCAACGCCGAACTGCTCAGGCTGATCAAGGCGCAGGCCGCCGAGATCAAGGAGCTGAAGCAGCGGCTCTCCGCGGTGGAGGGCCATAACACGCAGGGCGCAATCGCGGCGGAGCACACCGGGACCACCGCTGTCGCGGCAGGCGATGAATCGAGTCGTCGCGACGCCCAGGTCGGCAACGCCATCGCGGACACGCGCGAAAGCGAGATGGCCGTGGCCATGGCGCGCGGCAACGGTGGTGGCGCGGCGGGTGGCGGCTCCGGCGTGCGCTGGGGCCGCGGTGGCGAAGCGGGCCCCACGTTCCGCAGCGACGATGGCTTCTTCACCTTCAAGCCCGACGGCCGCCTGCTGTTCGATGTGAGCCGCACCTCCGGCTCGAACTACGAATCGCGCAACATCACCGGTTCGCAGGTCACCAGCGCGCGCCTCGGCGGCGAAGGCACCATCGGCGCACTCGGCTACCACGTGGAAGCCGATTTCGCGGACAACGAGGTGGCGCTACGGCAGACCTATCTCACTTACACGACGCAGGTCTTCGGTCAGCGTACGCGATTCTACCTCGGCAATTTCCTGAAGGACCTCGGCACCGAAGGTTCGTCGGAATCCGCGCGGGTACCCTTCATGCTGCGCAACGCGGCGACGGCCGTGGGCCAGCCGGTGGTCAGCTACTTCGGCCTGGGCGCCCAGATGCGCATGTGGGGCGACGGCTGGCATGCCAGCCTGTCCATCAGCGGTAATTCGCCGAACAGTTCGACTTCGGGGTCGAACACCGACAGCACCACGTACCTCACGCGCGCGCACTGGAATCCCGTCAAGGGTGCAGACGGCTTCCTCCACGTGGGTAGCTGGTACTACTACGAGAAGATCAGCGACGGCGTCACCAGCATCAACAACACGCCGGCCATCGCCGCCGACTACAACGACAACCTCGCGGTCTCGGCCAGTTCGATCGCCAATCCGACGCAGGACCACGGCAAGGGCTTCGAACTGGGCGGCGTCTATCGAAACTTCTGGATGATGAACGAGTACGGCAAGCGCACCATCGATTCCAGGACCGCCGATTCGGTGAGTCGCCACGGCTCGTCGTTCGCGGCGGGCTGGATGATCACCGGCGAGGCGCCCGGGTTCTCGCAGCGTTCGGGAAGCTGGAAGGCCGTCAAGGTGAACGACCCTGTGACTTCGGGTGGATGGGGAGCCTTCGAACTCGCAGGACGCGTGGACCACTACGATTACGCCGACGCGCCACGCGGCGGCACGGGCAAGAGCTATACGCTGGGCCTGAACTGGTACCTCAACGACTGGTCGCGGCTCATGCTCAACTACGTTCATTGGAACACCGACAACATGGTGGGCGGCTTCCAGGGCCCGGACGCCGGCAATACGCTGTCCATGCGCGCCCAGGTGGTGTTCTAGGTCGCGGCGTTTCCCGGAATGTCCGGCGACATGAGCGTCTCCGGATCCGAGATCGCCGGTCCCGCCCGCCGACGGCGTCACACGTGCAGCGACAGACCCTTGACGGTCTTGTCCACGGCGTTCTTCGGCCCGCGAACCGCGAGGCCCACGAAGTCCATGGCGTCGATGTTTTCCTCCCGGAAAGCGCGGCGGTTGTCCGCGTCGTGGCCGGTGCGGAACATCGCCGCCACGTACGGCACGATCGCCAGTTCGCGCTCCAGCGCCTTGCGATGCACCTTGCGCAGCGCGTCGACATCGGCGGCGTAGATCATCATCGGCTGGATCAGCATGCGGCCGTACGTCGTGCCGGCAGCGTCGACGTACGGGTCGCCGAGCGCATCCGGCGCCCCGGCCGCGACGCCCGTCGCGAGGAACGCCACCACGTTGAGTTTCTGCCATGTCATCAGGTCGTCGCGCACGACCAGTGCCACCTTGGTATCGAACATCGAACGGTCTCGTCAGCTTCGTTGTCCCCGAGCATCGGTGCGTCGGCGACGGGCCTATAGAACGTTTGTGCAGGCCCGCTGGTAATCGCCGGGCGTGCTGCCGAAGGCGCGGCGGAACCAGCGGCCGAGATGGCTCTGGTCGGCGAATCCCACGGCCGAAGCGACGTCCGCCGGGGCTTCTCCGCGCGCCAGGCGATCGCGCGCGGCGCGCAGACGCAGACTGACCAGGTACGCGTGTGGCGACTGCCCGATGGCGGCCGTGAACTGCCGATGCAACCGGAAGCGGTCCACGCCGGCTTCGGTGGCAAGCTCGTGCAGACCGACGTCACTGGCCATGTGCGCATGCAGGTAATCGCGCGCACGCATCGCCGCGCCGCCTTCCGGCGCGGATCGTGGCGCCCGATGATCCCAGTGTCCCGACAGGTGGTCCACCATACGGTGCAGGCTCAGATCGCGCGCCAGGCGGCCTTCCGCTCCGGCGATGGCGGCGAAGGCGCGGACGATGGCGTCGCGCAGGCGCTCGTCGTCGCACAGCGTCGCGCGGAAGCGGCCGGCGAACGCCGACGCTGCGGCCGACCCGCGCTCCTCCAGCGTCGTACGTAGCCACTCCTGGGGCACGTAGAGCATGGCGTAGGTGAAGCCGCCTTCGTCGATCGCATCCCCGTCGTGCACGGCACCGGGCTCGATGAGGATCACCCTGCCCCGCGTGCTCGTCAGCGTGGTGCGCTGGCAACGGAAGCGCTGCACGCCTTGCTGCGTCACGCCGATCAGGATCTCGTCATGCGCGTGCGCATCATAGGCATGGCCCTCGAAGTGCGCCTGCACGCTCTCGATGCCGGTCTCGGCGTCGCGACGGAGGTGGAACCAGTCGTTGGTGCTGCGGGAAGCGCGGGGCATGCGCCCAGTATGCACCCGCCGTGCCGGGTGGTCGCAACCCGATGCCCGTGCATCCAAAACCGCCGGCCCCGCGTATGACCTTCCAACGGTGATCGCGTGAGGGGTCTGAGCATGAGGCATGGGTCGAGGGGCACGTCCTGGCTCGGCGTGGCCTTCCTGATGGCGTCCGCGCCGGCCGGGGCCTCGGGCACGACGACGTCCCATTACACCGGGACGGCCTACGCGCCGGGTTCGGGTGCGATCCTCTACAGCGAGGAACACTGGATCGTCGACGAGGGCGCCTCGCGCGAGCGGCTGGTGCTCTACCGGTGCACGGACGGGCGTCCCTTCGCGCGGAAGTACCTGCGCTATGCGAATACACCGTGGTTGCCCGACGTCGACTACGAGGACGGGCGAACCGGTTATCGCGAACGCGTCAGGATCGACGGCCGCCAGCTGTCGACGACGGTCGTCGACGGCCGCTCCGACAACGCCGACACGGCGACGCTGGCGGTGCACCCGGACACCGTCGTCGACGCCGGCTTCGACGATTTCGTGCGCATGCATTGGGACGCGATCTCCGCGCCCAAGGGGCTGAGCGCGCGCTTCGTCGTGCCGAGCCACGGGGACGACCTGGGGCTGAACATCCGCACCGACGGTGCGGACGACCCATCGGCACGCGTGCGCCGCTTCCGCATGGCGCTGGACGGCTGGCTGGGCGCCATCGCACCGAAGGTCACGCTCGTGTACACGACGGACACCCGGCGGCTCGTGGGATTCGAGGGTCTGAGCAATGTGAGGGACGACGACGGGAAGACGCAGAAGGTGCGCATCGTCTTCACGCCGGAGGACGATCGACCGCCAGCCTCGCTCGCCCAGGTCGACGCGGCGCGGCGCCTGCCGCTCGCGGGTCGCTGCACGCGCTGACGCGAGGCGTGGCACGAGCGGCTCGCCAGGATTTACGCCTCTACACGGCACTTCACCACGCTTAACGAGCATCCGTCGCGAACACGGTGTTAGATCGACATCAGCACACGCAACGGAGTTCGTGGCCATGCCACGCTCGTTCCAGACGCTCACGCTCGACGATGCGAAAGCCATGATCGACGCGGCGGAAGCCACGGCCGTATCGCTCGGCATCGCCTACAACATCGCCGTCGTCGACGCCGGCGGACGCCTCATCGCTTTCGTTCGTCAGGATGGCGCGCTCATCGGCAGCATCGATCTGGCGATCCACAAGGCGGTCACCGCGCGGATCTTCGACAAGACCACGGCATACCTTGGCGCGCTCGCGCAGCCGGGCAGTCAGCTCTACGGCATCCAGAGCGGTAGCGCTGGCGATGTGGTGATCTTCGGCGGAGGAGTCCCCGTGGTTCTCGGCGGCCAGGTGATCGGTGCCGTCGGTACCAGCGCGGGGACGGTCGAACAGGATGTCTCCGTCGCGGAGGCCGCCGTCGCGGCGCTGTCGCGAATCTGATGTTCATGACACCGAGGTAGCCCCCATGAAAGCCGCGCGCCTGCATGATTACGGTAAGCCCCTGCTCCTCGAAGACATCCCGGTTCCCGAGATCGCCGAAGACGAGGTCCTGGTCCAGGTGAAGGCGTGCGGCATGTGCCGCTCCGATGTCCAGTTGATCGACGGCTACTTCCGTCCCTACGCCGATCTCCAACCTCCCCTGACCCTGGGCCACGAGATCGCCGGCGTCGTCGCGGGAACCGGCACCCTCGTGCCGAAAGGGGCTGGCATCGCCGAGGGTGATCACGTGGTGGTCGCGCCGGGTTGGGGAGACGGGATCTGCCGTCACTGCCAGGTGGGCGATACGCAGATCTGCCCGAATGTACGCTGGCCCGGCTTCGGGCCCGTGGGCGGGTTCGCCGAGTTCATTCCCGTGCCGGTGCGCTACGTCATCAAGGTGGCCCCGCACCTTCGCTTCGAGGAGCTCGCACCGCTGACCGATGCCGGACTCACGACGTACCGCGGCGTGCGGAAACTACGGGATGCCGGTGCTCTCGGTCCGGATCGCGTGATCGGCGTGCTCGGTGTCGGCGGCCTCGGCACCTATGCGGTGCAGTACGCGAAGTTGCTGGGCGGCGGAGCTCGTGTGGTGGCGCTGGCCCGGAGCGAAGAGAAGCTGAAGGTCGCGCGCGAGTACGGCGTCGACCACACGGTCGCCGTGAAAGGCAAGTCCGCGGCGGACGTCAGGAAGGAGCTGACGGGTGCGTTCGGTCAGGGCGAACTCGACGCGATCATCGACTGCACCGGCGCGCCGGAGATGATCCAGCTAGGCATGAGCCTCCTGTCGATCAGCGGGCACTACGTGGATGTCGGCCTCGTGGGCGACCGCATCGACGTTCCGTTGTTTCCGCGCGTTTCGCGCGAACAAAGCTTCCACGGTTCCTTCTGGGGTAACAACGCGGACCTCATCGAGGTCATGGCGCTCGCCGCGCAGGACAAGGTGCGGCACACCATCAAGACGATCACGTTCGACGAACTGAACACGTACGTCGACCTCCTGCGGACCGGGGACATCGTGGGACGCGCCGTCGTGACCTTCTGACCCGTCCCATCACACGCGACATCACCGGAGCCACCACCATGCGCGTCAAGCACGTTCTCTGCATCGCCACGAACACCGCCGTCCTGGGACCTTTCGAGCGGACCGTCGGCTTCTTCTTCCCCGAGATCGCCCATCCCTTCGACGTGCTCGAAGATGCCGGCGTCGCGGTGGAGTTCGCCTCGCCGCTCGGCGGGATCGTCCCGGAAGACGGGTTCGATCCGAAGGACCCGGTGCAGGCGAAGTTTCGCGAGAGCGCCGCGTATCGGCGTCTGCAGAGCAGCCGCAGGTTGTCGGAAGTCGACGTGCTCGACTACGACGCGATCTTCTTCCCCGGCGGTCTTGGACCCATGGAAGACATCGCGAAGGATCGCTACGTGAAGCGCGCCGTCGTGCGGGCATGGGGCGGCGGCAAGATCGTGTCGGCGGTGTGCCATGGGCCGGTGGCGTTCCTGGGCGCACGTCTGGACGACGGCACGCCCTTCGTGAAAGGCCATAAGCTGACGTCGTTCTCCAAAGCCGAAGAGGACGGTTACGCCGCGCGCGACGTCGCCTTCGATCTCGAGGGTGTGCTTCGGGAGACCGGTGCCGACTACAGCTGCGTCGAGCCCTGGCAGCCGTACCATATCGTCGACGGACGACTGATCACCGGCCAGAACCCCGCCTCCGGCACCCTCGTCGGCAAGGCGATCGCCGAGGCGCTGGCGAAGGTCGACTGACCGGTCGCTTCGCCTGTCACCGAACGAACCACTGCCCCCTGCCCCGGAACGTTTCCCATGAACCAGACGGCACCGACGACTTCGCGGCGAAAGATCCAGGCTGTGCTTACCGCCAGGCCCGGGAGCGAGGGGGCGCTCGGTGAGCTCCTGCGCGGCATGGTGGCGCCGTCACGCGCCGAACCGGGCAATCTTCGCTGGGACATCTGGCGCGATCCGGAGCAGCCGGGGCGCTTCGTGCTCGACGAGCTCTACGTCGACGCCGATGCCGTCGCGGCCCATCGCGCGAGCGCGCATTTCGCGCACTATCTGTCCCTCGTCGGGGGCCTGGCGGAGCGGCAGGCCCATCTCGTGGTGCCTTTCGACGTCGCCGGCGACGGCTGACGCCGCCGGATCGCCGCGCCGGTCAGGCGACGCGAACGAGGTCCATGTTGCCCGCGACGCGCACCGTTTCCCTGGCCTGCTCGATGTCGGCGACGAAGCAGTAGCCCCGGCCCGCGACGCTCGCGATGTAGCGACCGCCGTCCTTGCCGCAACCCAGCGCCTTGCGGAGGTTCGCGATCTGCACGCGCACGTTGGAATCGCCGACCACGAGACCACCCCACGCCTTGGCCATGATCTCGCGCGGCGAGACGATCGCGCCGCGACCCTCGACGATGGCGACCAGGGTGTCGAACGCCCGGCTTCCCAGCACGACTTCGGCGCCGTGGCGCAGAAGGCTCCGCCTTGCCGGATCCAGCCGATAGGGTCCGAAGAGGTAGACAGCTTTCATCGTGAACTCCCGGCCCTCGGGCCTCATGAATCGATGAATCCGCGTCGCGACGCGATGGTGACCGCATGCGTCCTGTCCGTCGCACCGAGCTTCGCGAGGATGCTCTTCATGTGCGCCTTCACCGTGTCCTCGGTGATGTAGAGGCAATCGGCGATCAGGCGGTTGCTCATGCCTTCCTTGACCAGCCGCAGCACCGCGAGCTCCCGCACCGTCAGGCATTCCATGCCGCGGTGTGCCGCCAGCGCCTCGCTGACCTCGGGAGCGACGATCTGCCGCCCCTCGGCGCAGGCGCGAATGGCCTCGAGGATGTCGTCCCGGCTGGCGGACTTCAGCAGGTACGACGTCGCACCGAGATGCAGCGCCTGGGTGACGCGCGCGTCGCCCGGATACACGGTGAACACGACCACGCCCGTGGACGGATGTCGCCGGCGTATCGTCGTCAACGCCTGGAGACCGTCGACCTTCGGCATCTGCAGGTCCAGCAGCGTCACGTCCGGCGACAGCGCGTCCACCATGGCGATGGCTTCCGAGCCGTCGGCCGCTTCGCCCACCACGAGCATGTCGGGCTCCGGGCCGATGGTCGAACGCAGCCCGTCCCGCATCATCGGGTGGTCGTCGACGATGAGGACCCGGATGGGTCGCGCGTTGCCCACGCTCCGCTCCTTGCGCCATGTTCCCGGAGACCATTAGGCGACGCGAGGGTGAGCGTACGCAATTACCCGATGGGGTAGACGCGGCAAGCGGAGAACGGGCAATCGCCGGGGCCCGGCTCGGGTATATAACGGCTCCCCCGACATCTGGGCCAGGCCGCGAGTGCGCATCGAACGCCTCATCCCGAACATTTTCCGATGGCTGGCGTGGTGGCTGACCCCCATCGCCGTCGCCGCGACCGGCGTGCCTCCCGCCATCGTGCAGCCGGCGCAGTACGTGCACCAGACCTGGACGATCCAGGATGGCGCACCGCCGGCGATCTGCGCGATCGCACAGGGACCCGACGGATACCTCTGGCTAGGCACGGGTAGCGGTCTGTATCGATTCGACGGCGTGGAGTTCAGCCGCTACCAGCCCTCGTCGGGACAGCACCTCGTGGCCACGAACCTCACCGCGCTCGCCTTCATGCGCGATGGCGGCTTGTGGATCGGCTCGTATGACGGCGGCGCCACCCATCTGAAGAACGGCACCCTCCGCTCGTGGACCACGCGCGACGGCTTTCCACCGGGATGGGTCTACGGTTTCGCCGAGGGGCTCGACGGCGAGGTGTGGGCGGCGTCGGGACAGGGGCTGGGCCGCTTCGACGGCACGCACTGGCGCACGATCGGACGCGACTGGAACTTCCCGGTGGACCGCGCGGACTGGGTGGCCGTGGACCGCGAAGGCACGCTTTGGGTCGCCGCCGTCAACCGGCTGGTCTACCTCCCGCGGGGTGCGAAGCGCTTCCAGTCGACCAACGTCGCGCTCGCCCCCGGAGCCACGATGGCCATCGACGGCAAAGGCACGTTATGGATATCGGACCGCCTGCATGGCACGCGTCCCCTGCCCGACCTCTCGGCGTCGCATCCGTTGGCCACGGATCCGGATCGACTCCCCGTCAGCGCCGCGCACGCCGCCGCCCGTATGACGTTCGACCATGGAGGCAGCCTCTGGGCGACGGCGCTGGACAACGCCGCGGTGTTTCGTGTCGCGCGGGATGCGCTGCCTGGCGCCGGCGAGAACGTCGTCGAGGCGACGATCGGCGACAGGTTCGAGGCACCGCTGTCGTTGACGGCCAATACCGCGATCCCCGTCGCCGTCGACCGCGAAGGAACGGTCTGGGTCGGCACCGGGCTGGGCCTCGACAGCTACCATCGCGGGCCCGTCGGATCCCTTCGCGACTTTCACCTCGCGCCGAAGACGCACCTCGGCATCGGCAAGGATGCGGCTGGGCGGCTCTGGCTTTCCGACAGCGACCGCGTCTATCGCCTCGATGGCGACCGCTTCACAACGGTCGTCGACGGCATTCCGGATACGGTGCTCGGCGTCTTCCACCAACGGGACGACACCCTCTGGATCATCGGTTTCCACGATCTGTACCGATACGACGGCGGTCGGCTCGTCAAGGTGCCCCTGCCCGGCCACCTCTACGCGTCACGGCTGAAGTTCGTCGCCTCGGCGCCGGACGGTGCGGTCTGGACGTCGATCGAAGGCCTCGGGGTGCACCGGTGGGTCGGTGGCGCGTGGAAGCCGTGGCGACCGCGCAGCGGCGACGTGGAGGCAAGCCCCACCACCGGCGCCGTCGCCGACGACGGCTCGGTATGGCTGGGCTTCGGCGACGGGGCGCTGCTGCACGTCGACCCGTCGGGCGCCGAGCGCGTCTATCGTTTCGAGGCCGGTCGCGAGATCGGTCCCGTCAACACGATCGCGTCGACGCGGTCCGGCGTGATCTTCGGCGGTAGCGCGGGCCTGGCGACCCTGCGCAACGGCCAACTCCGCTCGCTGACCGACCGCGACTTCGCCGCGCTCACCGGCGTCACCGGCATCGCGCAGACACGCGATGGCGAGGTCTGGGTCAACGCGGGGCGCGGTGTCGTCCGCTTCGGCGACGGCGAACTCGGCCGCGCGTTCGACGATGCGGCTTACCGGCCCGCGTTGCGCGTCTTCGACTTCCGCGACGGCATCGCGGGGAGCGCGCGCCAGGGGCAGCCGGTCGGCACGATGGCGCTCGACGATGCCGGACGCCTCTGGTTCCTCACGAACGAGAACGCCTACTGGCTCGATCCGGCCGCGCTCGGTGGCAACCGGCTGCGGCCGCCGGTCTACATCCGCTCGATCGTCGCGAACGAAAAGGCCTTTCCGCTTTCGGCGAGCGTGGACCTCCCTGCCGGCGTGAGCACGCTCGAGATCGGCTACACGGCGCTGAGCCTCACGTCGCCGTCGCGCGTTCGCTTCCGCTACCGGCTGGTCGGCGAGGATGCGGCATGGATCGATCCCGGCACGCGGCGCAAGGCGTATTACACCAACCTCGGCCCGGGCGACTACCGCTTCGAGGTGATCGGTTCGAACGACCAGGATGTCTGGAACGAGCAAGGCGCGACGGTGTCGCTGTCGATCGCTCCCCACTTCTGGCAGACGTGGTGGTTTCGCGCCGTCGTGGCGCTGCTCCTGCTCGCACTGGTCGGGCTCGCCTATGTGTCGAGGACGCGCGCGATGGCGCGCGAGATCCGTGTGCAGGCGAGCGTCCGGCACGAAGAGCGCGAGCGCATCGCGCGCGATCTGCACGACACCCTCCTGCAGGCCATCTACGGCATCATCCTGAAGTTCCAGTCGATCGCGGCCACCCTGCGGGGCGACGACCCGCTCAGGAAGCAGCTCGACGACAGCCTTCGGCTGGCGAGCGATTTCGTCGTCGAAGGTCGCGACCGGGTGCGGGAGCTACGGGCGCGGATCGAATCCACGGGTGAACTGCTGGATGCGATCGGCGAGGTCGCGCGCGTGCTGCGCCAGGCGTCGCCTATCCCGATCGACACGTCCATGCATGTGGCGGACCATGCGATGGATCCCGCCGTCGCCGACGAAGTGCTCTCCATCGTCAGGGAAGCATTGATCAATGCCGTGCGGCACGCTCAGGCGTCGCGCATCGAGGCGTCCCTGACGGCGTCCGAGCGCGGCATCGTCGCGCATGTGCGCGACGACGGACAGGGCATGGCCGCCACCGTGATCGATGGATGCGCGGCGGATGCGGGCCACTGGGGTATCACGGGGATGCGCGAACGCGCGGCGCGCATCGGCGCCTTGTTCGACATCGCTTCGTCGCCCAGGGGAACCGACGTGTCGATTGCCGCACCGCTGCGCCTTCCCACGCTGCATGCGCGCGTGCGCGCCGCGGGACGTCGCGTGCCACCTACAAGCATGCACTGACCCAGCGCCACGACGCGAGCACGGCATGCGCGGCGTCGAGGGCCTGCGCCCTGCCTGCTTCCATGTACAGCACGGTCACGACGTGACGTGAACCGTCCAGCGCATGGGTGTATTCGAACGATTGCGCTCGCCGGTCGCCGAGGACCCGTCGCGTCAGCTCCCAACGTTGGCCGGCGACATCGCGCGCGGACCGCGACACCGCCCGCCACGTGCCGGTCGCGCGAGCGAGCGAACCGGAGGGGAGCGGGGCCCCATGGTAGGCGGACGCGATGTCGAGCCGGATGCACGCGGCGCCCGGGCAAGGGCCGGCGACGTCGAACGACACGGCGCCGTCGTCGTGGCGCACCGTTCGTGCCACGGCATCGGGCAGTACCACGCGGTAGCAGAACACCGGATCGACGTACTCTTGGTCCGCATGCGCGACGGTCGCGAGCGCGCACAGAACGATGGGAACCAGACGGCGAACGGTCACGACGAGTCTCGTGGTGGGGAGTCGACCATGTTTTACCGCGTTTCCTCCCGGAACGGCTGTCCGGCGTCGCTTGCCAAGGCACCAGGAGGGTCTTTTTTTTCGAGAACCCCGAGGTTCCGCCAAGACGGCCGGACGTCGGGGGTGCCCAATGCCCATGGCCACCGACGTCCCGCCCTGGGGAGTCCTCATGAACAAGCCAACGCGCCCCGCCCTGATCCTGGCGTTTGCCCTGCCCGCCATCGCCATCGCAGTGGCCACGGCCACCCATGCCCAGGCCGTCCGGCAGGTCAGCCCGGTCATCAAGATCAACGAAGCCGCGCAGACCAGCCCGATCACCGCCACACCGCTCAGGGGCGCCCTGACGATGCTATCCGGCTCGGGCGGCAACATCACCGTGCTGAACGGGCCGGACGGGAAGCTCCTTGTCGATGCGGGCATCGCCGTGTCCCGCCCTCGCGTCGAGAAGGCGCTGGCGGCCATCAGCGGCGCGCCGCCGAAATACGTCATCGATACGCACTACCACTGGGATCATACCGACGGCAATCCATGGGTCGCGGAACAAGGCGCGACGATCGTCGCCACGCGCGAGACGGCGAAGCGGCTGGCCGTCGACACGCACGTGACGATGTGGGATTACACGTTCAAGGCGATCGCCAGGGACGGGATGCCGACCGAGATACTCACGGCGGACAAGACGTATCGCGTCGCCGGCCAGACGGTGGAGGTGCGACTGCTGCAGCCATCCCATACGGATACCGATCTCTACGTCGTCTTCAAGGAAGCCAACGTCGCCGCGCTTGGCGACCTTTTCTGGAACGGCGTCTATCCGTTCATCGACAACGAGCACGGCGGCGGTATCGACGGGATGATCCAGGCCGACGACGCGATCCTCGCGCGGCTCGACGACGACGTGATCCTCGTGCCGGGCCACGGCCCCGTGGGAACGAAAAAGCAGTTCAGGGATTTTCGCGACATGCTTGCCGGCATCCGTGACAACGTGGCGGCGCTGAAGAAACAGGGCAAGTCACTCGAGGAAGTCATCGCCGCGAAGCCCACGGCCCGCTACGACGCGGTCTACGGCAAGTTCCTCATCACGCCGGACTTCTTCACGCGGATCGTTTACGAGGGCCTGAAATAGTCGCATCCGGTGGAAGGCCGGCTGTCGCCAGGGTGAGCGATCGTACGGAGGCGATGAAGCCGATGGCGATAAGCGCGATGCGAAACGAATCCCACGCCACCCATCGGGTGGTCAGGTGGACCGCCTCGGGCACGGTGACGGACGCCTTACCGGTCGCGATGGCGTACTGCTCGTTGATCATCGGCCAGAAGACCGTGGGCGTGATCGCCCAGATCAGCACGAACGCGACCACGCCCGTGATCAGCCAGTGGCGGAGCGCACGAGCTTGCCGCCAGCCGGCGACCAAAGCCCCGAGAATCGCGAGCGCCATGACGGCCGACAAGGGCTGGAAGAATCCGCCGGGCGTCACGGGGTATTTCGACCCATAGGGCAACAACGCGAAGGAACCGGGAGGGGATGCTCCCCAGGCGCCGGCGACCACGACAAGGTCGAAGAGCTTCGCGCCGAGGCCGACGGCCCACGCGAGCGTCGAAGCCCATAGAAGCGCTTGCATGACTCGGGTTCGCGACATCGCATCAGTCCCTGCCCAGACACGGGAAGCCGAGGGAGCGCGAGCACGCGCCCCTGCGTGCCATGGGATGCTACCGCATTCAGCGGGCGACGTTCAGCCGTCCTTCCCCGAGCACCTGCGCCTGCACGAGCGGAAGGAAGCGGTGCGGGAACGGTGTCGCGATGTCGCTGGCCTGGTCGAGACGGGCCACCTGCGCGGGCGACAACGTGACCGAGAGTGCGTCGAGGTTCTCTTCGAACTGGCTCGCGGTGCGCGCACCGAGGATCGGAATGACGGCTGGCGCGGTCTTGGCCAGCAGCCACGCCAGTGCGACCTGCGCCGGGCTGTGTTCCGTCTCTTCCGCCACGGCCTTGACGACGTCCGCGATGTCGAGGTTCCGCTCGCTGAGCGAGCCGACGCCTGCGGCGACCGCGGCGCGACCACCGGTGAACATGTCGGCGCCCTTGTGCGCTTCGATGTCGGCGCGGGTGTACTTGCCGGACAGGACGCCATTGGCCAGCGGCGACCAGGCCACCACGCCGAGCCCGAGTTCGCGCGCCATGGGAACCAGATCGTGCTCGACCGTGCGTTCCACCAGGCTGTGCTCGATCTGCAACGCGACAAGGGGGGCCCAGCCGCGCAGATCCGCCAGCATCTGCATGCGCGCTACCTGCCAGGCCGGTGTATCCGAGATGCCGGCGTAGACGATCTTGCCGGCGCGCACCAGGTCGTCGAAGGCGCGCATCACTTCGTCCACCGGCGTCGTGCCGTCCCACACATGCAGGTAGTACAGATCGATGTAGTCGGTGCCCAGCCGCTTCAGGCTCTCGTCCACCGCGCGCACCATGTTGCGGCGATGGTTGCCGCCGGCGTTGATGTTGGACGGGTCGACGTTGAGCGAGTACTTGGTGGCCAGCACGGCACGGTCGCGGCGTCTGCGCAGGAACTCGCCCAGCAGGCGCTCCGAGGTGCCGCCCGTGTAGAAGTTGGCGGTGTCGATGAAGTTGCCGCCGCGCTCCATGTAGACATCGAGCATCCGGCGGGCGTCCTCCTCGGTGGCGCCCCAGCCCCAGTCCTTGCCGAAGGTCATGGTGCCGATCGATACCGGGCTGACGCGCAGGCCGGAGCGGCCGAGCGTGACGTAGTCGTTGAGTTGCTTGCTCATGGGGGCGGTTCCAGTGGGGGTTACGAGGAATCTAGGTAGCCCGGTCGTGTGGAAAAAGAGGGGCGGCGCGCATACGCTTTGAAGTCACACTTCACAATCGGCCAGCCCATGACGCCCGATCAGTTCCCCGCCATCGCCGCCTTCGCCTGCGTCGCCCGGCACGCCAGCTTCACCCGCGCGGCCGCCGAACTCGGGGTGTCGACCTCGGCGTTGTCGCAGACCGTGCGGACGCTCGAGGCGCGTCTGGGCGTCCGGCTGCTCGATCGCTCGACCCGCCGCGTGGGCCTTACGGAGGTCGGCCAGCGCTTCCTGGACGAGGCGCAGCCGGCGCTCCATGGATTGACGGCGGCGATGGCCGCGGTGAGCGAGACGCGCGACGCGCCCGCCGGACTCCTGCGCATCAATCTGCCGCGCGCCATCGCCGACATCCTGGTGATGCCTCACCTGCCCGACTTCCATGCGCGGTATTCCGACGTCGTCGTCGAGTTGCACTGCGACAACCGTTTCGTGGATCTCGTGGCGACAGGGTTCGACGCCGGTTTCCGCATCGGCGAATCGCTGGGCAAGGACGTGGTCGCGCATCCGATCGGTGGCCCGCAGCGGATCGCGACGTTCGTGTCGCCGGCGTACGCGCGGGCACATGGCGTGCCCGACACGCCTGCGGACCTGCTTCGCCACCGCTGCGTCGGCGTGCGCCTGGACCACGACCGTAGCCCGATGCGATGGGAATTCATGCAGGAGGGGCGGCTGGTCGAAGTGGACACGCGCGCCAGCATGATCAGCAACGACGATGGCCTCCTGCTCGCCGCGGCGCTTTCGGGCGTCGGCGTCGGCTGCCACTTCGAGAGCATGGCGTCGCCGCACCTGGCGTCCGGCGCGCTGGTCCCCGTCCTGCAGGCGTACTGGCCGACCTATAGCCCGTTCCACGTGTACTACCCGAGCCGCATGCACATGCCGCGCAAGCTCCGGGTCTTCATCGATTACCTGCGCGAGCGCCATCCGCTCAGCTGATTCCGTCGCGGCGATCGGCGTGGCGGGCCCATTGCGATTCCCGCCGAATCCGGCAACCCTAGGGCCCGGCCGCCGCGCAGGCTGCCCGATCCAGCGCGCCGTCGAACGACGGAAACCAGGGACCATCACAGGACGGAACGACGCCGTGGGCGAAAAACTTACTCAATCCAGCGACCGCAAGGAGCTGACGGTCCGTGGCCTGGTCCTCGGCGTGATCATCACGGTGGTGTTCACCGCCGCCAACGTCTTCTTCGGCCTCAAGGCCGGCCTCACGTTCGCGACCTCGATTCCCGCGGCGGTGATTTCCATGGCCCTGCTTCGCGGGTTCAAGGATTCCACCATCCAGGAAAACAACGTGGTGCAGACCATCGCTTCGGCGGCGGGCAC
This sequence comes from Luteibacter sp. 3190, assembly GCF_031456385.1. Classification (NCBI taxonomy): domain Bacteria; kingdom Pseudomonadati; phylum Pseudomonadota; class Gammaproteobacteria; order Lysobacterales; family Rhodanobacteraceae; genus Luteibacter; species Luteibacter sp. 3190. Next base: position 1,176,930 of record NZ_JAVDUO010000001.1, read on the forward strand.
CCTGTCTTCCATCATCTTCGTGCTGCCGGGCATGATCATGATCGGGTGGTGGGCCGATTTTCCGTTCTGGACGTCGTTCGCCGTGTGCGCGCTGGGTGGCGTCCTGGGCGTGATGTACTCGATCCCGCTGCGTCGCGCGCTGGTGACCAACTCGGACCTGCCCTACCCCGAAGGCATCGCCTGCGCCGAGGTGCTCAAGGTGGGCAGCGGCGACGACGCCGATGCCGCCAGCGTGGAAGAGAGTCGCGCCGGACTGCTCGCCGTGCTGTGGGGCTCGATCGTGTCGGCCGTGTTCGCCGTGATCGTGGCGACCCAGGTGTTCGCGAGCGACTTTGTCCGCTACTTCCGCGTCAGCGAGCGCGGCGGCGTCACCGGCTTCGATTTCGGTCTGTCGTTCGCCCTGCTCGCGATCGGCCATCTGGTCGGCATCACGGTGGGCGTCGCCATGCTGATCGGCGCCATCATCGGCTGGGTCTGGGGCGTGCCGCACTTCTCCGCGCTGGGCGACCTGTCCCAATCGATGGCCGATCTCGCCAACGCCACCTGGAGCCAGAAGGTGCGCTACGTGGGCGCGGGCACGCTTGGCGTGTCGGCCATCTGGACGCTCGCCAAGCTGGTGAAGCCGGTCATCACCGGCCTCACCTCGGCGATGGCCGCGTCCAGGGTACGCAAGGCCGGCAAGGCCGACACGCTCCCGCGGACCGAGCGCGACATCCCGATCGGGATCGTTGGCGCGGTCACGCTTGCGTGCTTCTTGCCGATCGCATGGCTGCTCGGCTACTTCGGCAACTCGGCCGGACTGAGCGGTCAGGTCGGCGTGCTGGCCATCGGCGGTGTGGCCTTCGTCGTGCTGATGGGCTTCTTCGTGTCGACCGTGTGCGGCTACATGGCGGGCCTCATCGGTTCGTCCAACAGTCCGCTCTCGGGCGTGGGCATCCTGGTGGTGATCGCCGCCGCGCTGTTGCTGGTCGCGTTCGTCAAGCCGCACGTCGGCGAAGCCGAAGGCAAGGCGCTGGTGGCGTTCGCGCTGTTCATCACGGCCGTGGTCTTCACCGTCGCCGCGATCGCCAACAACAATCTGCAGGACCTCAAGACCGGTCAGCTGGTCGACGCCACGCCGTGGCGACAGCAGGTCGCGCTCGTGGTGGGCGTGATCGCGGGCGCCGCGGTCATTCCGCCGGTGCTGGACCTGGTGAACACCGCGTACGGTTTCGTCGGCGTGGCGGGCGCGGGTCCGCAGGCCCTGCCGGCGCCACAGGCCGGCCTGATTTCGGCCCTCGCCCAGGGCGTGATCACCGGGAACATCGACTGGAGCCTGATCGAGGTCGGCGTCGGCATCGGCATCGCGCTCATCCTCATCGACGAAGTCCTGGCTCGCACCACCCGGCATGTACGCATTCCGCCGCTGGCCGTCGGACTGGGCATCTACCTGCCGACCGTGAGCACCCTGATGGTGGTGGTGGGGTCCGTCGTGGGCTGGTACTTCGACCGTCGCGCCGATCGTACGGCACGGCCCGAAAGCACGAAGCAACTCGGCGTGCTGCTCGCCTCGGGCCTGATCGTCGGCGAGAGCATCATCGGCGTGCTGATCGCCGCGATCGTGGCCTTCGCGGACAAGCTGGGCTTCAGCAATCCGCAGGCGCCGCTCGCGCTGGTCGGCCCCGACTTCGCCGAAAAGGCGCAGTGGATCGGCGGCATCGCGTTCGCGCTGGTCGTCCTCTTCATGTATCGCTGGGTGGCCCGCATGGCCGCGCGGATCGGTGCCCGGTAGGCGTAACCCCGGGCGGTCGCGAAGCGTGGACTTCACCACATTTCGATGGAAATCCGTCCACTATCCTGTGTAGGTTTAGGGGTTCCCAATCCAGGAGTGACGGATGCACACGGTCAAGACGTTCGCCCTCGCCTTCGCCCTCGTCGGCGCCGCCGGTTCCGCGGCCGCTTCCGAGAGCACCAGTCAGGTCATCCGGAGCCAGGCTCCGCAGGGCATCACGCAGTCGTTCTACGGCTGCATCGACAAGGCGGGCTCGGACCAGGGCGCACTGGGCAACTGCATCAACGCCGAAAAGGCGCGTCAGGACGGCCGGCTCAATGCGAGCTACAAGGCGTTGACCGCGAAGCTCAGCGGCAAGGCGAAGGAGAACCTCGTCGCCGCGGAGCGCTCGTGGCTCGCGCTGCAGAAGGCCAGCAACACGTTCGAGGCGTCGCTCTACCCGGACGAGACCGTCGCCGATCTGCAGGTCGCGCAGAGTGAAGTGTTCCGTCTGTGCGAGCGTGCGAACGCCCTCGACAAGTACCTCGCGGTCGCCAACGACCTCTGATCCCGCTGACATGGAGTGACCCGTCATGGCTGGTCCCGATACGCACGATCTCGATTCCGCCGCCGGCGCCACGTACTTCGTGGTGGGCCGCGGCACGGAAGGCGGCCCGTCCTCGTACCACCTGTCCATCACCGGCGTCACGGTGGGAACGTCCGATCCCCACTGGGGCACCCCGGGCAGGATCGTGGCGGATAGCGGTTACACGCTCGGCACCATCCAGGTCGACCTGGGCAAGCGGGGCACGTGGGCCCTCGGCGCGACCGACGGCGCCGCGCTGAAGCCGGGCGAGACGACGTATGTCGACGCGGTCATCGATCAGTCGGCGAAGTACGCGAAGGACCATGGCCTGAAGTTCACCAGCGACACCGCGCAGCTGCGCAAGGACCTGCTCAGTCACGGCAACGGAAAGGACGGGCGCTCCACCCTCTCCTTCATCGATACCGATACCCGCGACGGCATCAACGCGTGGGCCGGATCGGAAGAAGGCCAGAAGTGGATTCACAAGAACATCGATTACCCGCAGATCCGCAACGCGACGCAGTCCGCGATGGATACGGTCGACCGGCTCGGCAAAAACATTCCCGAAGACCGTCGCCTCGAGACCATCGCCATCCTGGCGAAGACGGAAAACCAGATTCCCTCGCAGGTCGCCAAGTTCGAGAAGGTACTCAAGGACGGCGGCGACTACGACGACGTCCTGGCCAAGGCGGAGCAGATCAAGCGCACGTATCCGTACTACGACGGCCCGAAGGCCGCCGAGATCGCGGAACGCTACAAGGACGCCTATAAGGATCCGGCGAAGGCGGCGGCGCTCGACCGCGCGCACGGTAAGGTCGGCAGCCCCGACTTCAACCCGAAGCAATCGGCGAACGACGCGGACATCAAGGACGCGCTCAAGGCGATCGGCCAGGGTGGTCGGTCCCACGCCCATCATGGTTCGACGCTGCGTCAGGGAGCGCATGGTGCAAGCGTCACGGCGATCCAGGAAAAGCTGATCAAGCTCGGTTATACGGACGGCCACGATCGTCCGCTGACGCCCGACGCGCAGTTCGGTCCGGGCACGAAGGCCGCCGTGGAGAAATTCCAGCACGACCACGGGATGAAGGAAGACGGCATCGTCGGACCGAAGACGCTCGAGGCGCTGAACAAGGCGGCGCAGCCTGCAGCTCCCGCTCGCACGTCGCCTGGCCACCCGAGCCTCACGGATGCCGCGAGCCCGGGGCATGCGATGTACAACCAGGCGCTGCAGGGCGTTCGCGCGCTCGACGCGCAGCACGGCCGCACGCCGGATCACCTCACGGACAACTTCGCAGGATCGCTCGCCGTCGCCGCACGTGCCCAGGGACTCACCCGCATCGACCATGTCGTGATGGGTGACGATCGGGCGCGCGCGTATGCCGTCCAGGGCGAGCTCAACTCGCCGTTCAAGCGCGTGGCCGACGTCGACGTACGCCAGGCCGTGACGACACCGCTGGATCAGAGCAGCGCGACGTTCCACGCCGCGAACCGGTCCGAAGAGCAGGAGCGTCAGCCGGTCCTTTCGCAGCAGCCACAGCAGCAGCATCCCGCGCCGCCACTGCAGCATTGACGCCGGACACTCGCTGCCGGGCGGTAAGATGGCCGTCCCTGTCCGAGGAAACCTGACGATGATGAAGCTGGCAAACGGCATCCTGCTCGCGGCGCTGCTGACGAACGCCGCCCAGGCGCAGACCAACGCGGGTGACCAGAAAGACGACCCCGACCTGCCCTTCACCGTGACGAAGGTCGCCAGCCTCGACCTGCCATGGCGCATCGCGTTCCTTCCGGATGGACGCATGCTGGTGACCGAGAAGGTCGGCCGCCTCCAGCTGGTGACGCCCGATGGCACGAAGACCGAAGTCCAGGGTGTGCCCGCCAGTCAGTTCGAAGGCCAGAACGGCATGCTCGGCGTCTTTCTCTCGCCGCACTACGCCACCGACCACAACGTGTATCTCACTTACGTGGCGCCGGGCGACTACGGCGGCGGCCTCGCGATGGGCCGCGGCCGGCTCGTGCTCGAAGGCGGACAGCCGCGGCTCGAAGGCTTCAAGGTCCTCTGGCAACAGCTGCCCACCGGTAAGGGCGGCCAGGCCGGCGCGCAGATCGCGTTCTCGCCCGATGGCAAGTACCTCTTCCTGACCGTCGGCGATCGTCAGCGCTTCACGCCGGCCCAGGATCCCGATCAGCCCGTCGGCAAGATCCTCCGCCTCACGCTCGACGGCAAGCCCGCGCCGGGCAATCCGTGGGCCGGCAAGGAAGGCGCGCGCAGCATCCCGCTGATCGATCCGGCGAAGGACACCGAGGCCGCGAAGAACGCGCCCGTGGTCAGCACCTATACCTTCCCCGGCCCGAACCTGACGCCCGCCGAGACGTGGAGCACCGGGCATCGCACGCCTTACGGACTCGCCTTCGCACCCGACGGCCGGCTCTGGGAACTCGAACACGGTCCGCGCGGCGGCGACGAGCTGAACCTGATCGAACGCGGGAAGAACTACGGCTGGCCGCTGGTCTCCTACGGCGTCAACTACAACGGCGTCGCGATTCCCAGCCCCGACTCGCGACCGGATCTCGTCAAACCCGTCATCTACTGGGTGCCGGTCATCGCGCCGGGCAACATCATGTTCTACAAGGGCAAGATGTTCCCGCAATGGAAGGGCAACGCGTTGATCAGCGGGCTCGTCAGCATGGGCCTCATCCGGGTGACGGTCGATGCCAAGGGCGGCGCGACCGCGGTCCAGCGCTGGAACCTGGGCAAGCGCATCCGCGATGTCGAGGAAGCGCCCGATGGCTCGCTCTGGCTGCTCGAGGACGCCATGCCCGGCGGGCTCTATCGCCTCACCCCGAAGCAAGGCTGATTCGGTCCACGTCGTCCGCCGTGGATCGGCGGACGACCTGTCAGACGGGGACGGCGCGCACGCGCGATGGCGCGAGCTGCGTGAAACGCGGCAGGTCATCCATCACACCGGCGAGCTCCGGCGAGCCGAAGGCGGCTTCCACGGCGTCCTCGTCACGGAAAACGCATTCGCAGATGGCGACGGTGCCCACACGGTCGACCGCCGGGAAGAACGCCTGAAGACTGAGCAGGCCGTATTTTCCCCACGCATCCATGACCAGCGGCAGGTGCCCGGAGATGTAATAGTCGCGATCGAAGCGGTCGTCGGGGGTGCCGTGGTAGGTGACATAGACCACGACCGGTGTGTCGCTCGCTTTCATGGATGCTCCGAAGCTTGAAGAGAGTGGAAAGATATGTATCGACCGATACATTAGGGGGGCTCGTCCCCGCGATTGTCAAGAACTTCTGTATCGCTTAGTATTTTAGTCACGTTCACCTTCCGGAGCCGGCGATGGCGACCATGGGACGCCCCAGGACATTCGATCGCGAAAAAGCCGTGGAAGAAGCCATGCACATCTTCTGGCAGCACGGCTACGAATCGGCATCGCTCAGCCAGCTGAAGGCGGGCATCGGCAACGGCATCTCCGCACCCAGTTTCTACGCCGCGTTCGGATCGAAGGAGGCGCTGTTCCAGGAGTGCGCGCAACGTTATCTGTCGACGTATGCGCAGGTGACCGAATGCCTCTGGGATACCTCCCTGCCCCCGCGCGACGCCATCGAAACCGCGCTCAGGCGCTCGGTGAAGATGCAATACGAACGCGGCCATCCGCGCGGATGCATGGTCGCCCTCGGCGCGATGAGCGCACCCTCCGACGAGCACGCCGCCGTGACCGAGCCGCTGGCGAAGTCACGCGCGCGGACCCGTGCGGGTTTCGTGGCATGCGTGCAGCGAGGCGTGGACAGCGGCGAACTTCGTGCCGACACGGAGCCCAGGGCGCTCGCGGCGGTGTTCGACGGATTCCTGCTGGGCGTCTCGACCCTCGCACGCGACGGCGTTCGCCACGCCGTCATCGAACAGGCCATCCCGCAGGCGATGTCGGCATGGGATGCGGCGTCGGCGAAACACGTCCGGCGCTGACCGGAAGGCTCGCCCCGCCGCGAACATCAGGAAAGGGCCAGAGCGATCGCCGCTTCGCAGTGGACGAGCGTCGTGTCGAACACCGGCACGGATACGTTGCCCTGATCGAGCAGCATGCCCACCTCCGTGCAGCCGAGGATGAGGCAGTCCGCGCCACGGTCGACCAGGCGCCGCGCGATGCCGACATACGCCTCGCGGCTCGTGTCGCTGACGATCTGCCGGCATAGCTCTTCGTAGATGATGCGATGCGTTTCGGCGCGATCGTCGGCGTCGGGCAGGATCACGTCCAGGCCGGCCGCGGCGAGGCGATCGGTGTAGAAGGTCTGTTCCATCGTGAACGCGGTGGCCATCAGTCCTGGCGACCGGAACCCCGCCGCCACGATGCGCGACGCGGTCGCGTCGGCGATGTGCAGCAACGGGATGCCCACGCCGTCCATCATCCGCGCGGCCACCTTGTGCATGGTGTTCGTCGCGAGCACGAGGACATCGGCGCCGCCACGTTCGAGAGCCTTCGCCTCCCCGTTCAGTCGCTCCCCTGCGCTGTCCCATGCCGCCGCCGCCTGCAGTGCTTCGATGTCTGCGAAGTCCACCGAGCGGATCAGCAACTCGGGCGAATGCAGCCCGCCAAGGCGCTCGGCGGTGAGGCGGCAAAGTTCGCGGTAGTAGATCTGTGTCGAGGCGGCGGACATGCCGCCCAGGATGCCTATCGTCTTCATGGTCACCATGCGGGTGCGTCGGAGTTCAGTGACGCCTACTCGTGGCAACCTACTAGGAGGTAGAGCTCAAGGCAATCGTTTCGGTAGCGGCGGCGTCAGAACCGCGCGCGCAGCGTGACACCGAGCATCCGCGGATCGCTTGGCTGCCCAAGGATGAGTCCGGAATTTCCGGTCTGGACCGTGAGTGCGGTGATGTAGTCGCGGTCGAACAGGTTGCGTGCGAAGACGTCGACCTCCCAGCTGTCGTTGAAACGGTAGCCGATGCTCGCGTTGGTGACCGTATAACCCGCGATCTTGGTGTAGACCGAGTTGGTGGTATCGGAGTTGTACCCGCTGCGCGCGCTCACATCGGCGTGGGCGAGGAAGGCGCCGTGGCCAACCGGCAGTTCGTAGTCGAAACCCAACGAACCCGCCCACCGCGAAAGTCCGGCCAGCGGCAGACCGGTGAGGACGTACGCACCGGGAATCTTCGGGTTGCCGCGGGGATTGGACGTCTTGATGGCCAGGCTGGCTGGCGGATTCAACGGCTGGCAGCCGCCGGCGGCATTGGGATTCTGCCATTCGAGCGGGCATGGACCCGCGGGGTAATCGGTGTACTTCCCGTTGGCGTAGGCGAACGAAGCACGCAGCGTGAAGCCCCTGAAGAGCAGTGCCGCCAGATCGCCTTCGACACCTTTGACGCGCACCTCGGGGATGTTGGCCGGATAGGTGCGCAGCGCCGCCGTTTCGGTGCTCGACGTGACGTTGGCCTGATAGTCGTCGACCACGGTGTGATACGCGGCGAGGTTGAGCGTCGCGCGACCGTCCCACCAGGCCGTCTTGACGCCCGTCTCCCAGGTCTTGTTCGTCTCGTCCTTGATCACCGCGGTCGCGAGCGCCGGGTTGTTCGAGGCGTCCAGCGGGAGGCCGGACATGTTGAGGCCACCGGACTTGTAGCCGTAGGCGTAACTCACGTATCCCAGCACGTCGTCGGTGAACTGGTAGCCGAGGTTGGCGCGTCCCGAGGGATTGCCGCCGCTGTCCGACGCGCGGTAGCTCTGTGGACGGAAGAGCGAAAGCTTCGCGTTGTCCTGCGCGGTACCCGGTCGTGTGGGCAGACCGCCGGACACCGTCGTCGCGTACCGTCCGTCCTTGTCTTCATAGGTGTAGCGCGCGCCGAGCGTGGCGACCAGACGGTCGGTGACGTGATAGTTCACTTCGCCGAACGCCGCGTAGCTCTTCATGCGGAAATGGGAATCGCCGAACTGGCCGTAGCCATCCGCGAGGTTGTCCGGCATGCCCGGAAAGCTCGTGGTGCTGACCAGCCAGTAGGTCGCGGCCGGGCCGTAGATGCTGATCGGCTTGCCGTTGATCTCCTGGGTGAAGAAATACAGGCCGCCGACGTAATCCACAGGACCGTCGCCGTTCGACGCGACCCGGAATTCCTGACTGTACTGATCCTGGCGCGACGGGATCCGCTGCACCGTCTGGATCGGAATGCCGGTGTAGTCGCGGTCGTTGGCCACGTCCCATTTCCAGTAGCGCCACGCGCTGATCGACGTGAGCGTCACCGGCCCCACGTTCCAGTCGGCGTTGAGCGACACGCCGCCGTCCTGCGTATCGATGTGCAACGGCGCGTCGATATCCGTCAGGCGGTCGTAGACATCGCGGCTCGCCGGCGAGTACGCCGGCAGCCCGTGGGCAGGCAGGTTCGCCGCGAGCCCTTCGAACTGGCGGGCCGCGCCACGCAGGCTCCTGCCGACTCGCAGGTAGTTCTGGGTGCAGCAGTCCGAATCGAGGTTCGAGACGTCGCCGATCAGACGGATGTTCACGTCGTCGTCCGGGCGGAAAAGCAGCTGGCCGCGGAGCGCGTAGTTGTTCAGTTCGTTGACGTCCTTGCCGGTCCGGACGTTGTGCAGCACGCTGTCGCGTTCCGTGAACTGCGCGGACAGGCGCCCCGCCACCGTCTCGCCAAGCGGGCCGGATACGGTTCCCCTGGCCTGCAGGAAACCGTTCTCGCCGATCGAGATCTCGCCATTGCCTTCCGGCTGGAACGTTGGGAGGCGGCTCGTGATGTTGATGGCGCCGGCCGTCGTGTTCTTTCCGAACAGCGTGCCCTGCGGGCCCCTGAGCACCTCGATCCGTTCGATGTCGGTGAAGTCGAACGCCGCGGTCGCGGGCCTGCCGTGGTACACCCCGTCGATGTAGAAACCCACGCCGGGCTCGATGCCATCGTTCGCGGCGCTGACGGACAGCGTGTTCGAGCCGAGTCCGCGGATCGTGTACGCCGTGTTGCGCGGGTTCGCGGAGTTGTAATACAGCGAAGGCACGAGCTGACTGAGCTGCTGGGTATTCACGGTGTACGAGCGGTCGAGCCATTCGCCGTCGACGACCGACACCGCGATCGGCACCTTCTGCAGGTTCTCGTCGCGCTGGCGGGCCGACACGGTCACCTCCCCAAGCGTCGTGGCCGGTGCGTTCTCTCCCGACGGACCCGTCGAAGGCGACGCCTGAGCGGCGACACGGAAGACGGCCATGCACGCCAGCATGGCCACGAACAACGGCGTACGACGCATTCGGATCCCCAGTCTATCGGGCGATGCGCTCGCCCCCGAGACGCTATATACCCAACTATATATCGATTCGACTTGCACGTTTCACTCGCGGGACTGACCGGCCAGCGTGCGTCGGGCTACGATGGGCCGTCGGACCCTGCCCAACAGGAGATCGTCATGAAACGTTTGCTGCTATTGACCGCGCTGACAGCCACCACCGCCCTCGCGCACCACGGCTGGAGCGAGTACGACGCCCAGAAGCCGTTGAACCTGACCGGCACTATCGAATCCTCGACCTACGAGCAGCCACACGGCACGCTTCGCCTGAAGACGGCGGATGCGACGTGGAACGTGGTGCTCGCGCCGCCCTCGCGCATGGAAAGCCGGGGCCTGGAGAAGAGCATGCTCGCGCCCGGCCAGAAGGCCACGGTCTACGGGTACCCTCATCGGACGAAGGCCGACGAAATGCGCGCCGAGCGCGTGACGATCGGCGAGAAGACGACGGAACTTCGCTGATGATCGACCCGGCCGGCTGGCTGTCGGCCACACCGCTGGCCCGGGCCATGCGTGACAGCCCGTGGCTGTACCCGGCGGTGGAGACAATCCACATCGTCGGCTTCTGCATCCTCGTCGGCGCGGTCGCGATGTTCGATCTGCGGGTGCTCGGCTGGGGGCGCGCGCTTCCGGTGTCGGCCCTTGGCAGGCACCTGCTGCCGTGGTCGGCGGGGAGCGTCGCGCTGGTACTTCCCGCCGGACTGATGATGTTTTCGACCCAGCCGCAGGCTTTCCTGGGCAATCCACTGTTCCTGCTGAAGCTGACCCTGATCGCGCTCGCCGGCGTGAATGCCCTGGTGTTCCACGTGGGCGTGTACCGAAGCGTCGCCGCATGGGAGAGGACGCACCCCGCTCCATCGCTTGCCAGGATGCAGGCGTCGCTGTCGCTCGCGCTTTGGGTCGCCGTCATCGCCTGCGGCCGGATGCTCGCGTATTACTAGAGCGTCAGGCTGGCCCATGGGCAGGCACCTTCGCGTCGGCGAATCTGGGCTACCCTCGGGCGCGAGGCATTCGTACGGATGCCGATCGGCTGTACCTGGCCATCACGCCACTCAATCAAGGAACGCATCGCCATGCTCAACGCCGTCGCTCCGTCCCGCCACCGTCGCGCGCTCGCCATCGCCATCCTTCCCGTCGGACTGGCCTTCATCGCGGGTGCCGCGCACGCGGCCTCGCCCGGCACGGCGAAGCCGGAGCCGGCGATCTATCAGCTGGTCACGCGATGGGAGGGGAACGGCGCGCCGATGGCGAACGCTACCGTCTGTCTGAAGGCGGACACCCCGGCGACGATTCGCGATGCGGCGAAAACCGGAGGCGATGCGTGGGAATTCGGATTCCACGTGACGCCCGCCGCCGGCGACCTGCTCCAGGTGGACGTCGCCGCGCGTTTCGGGGATCACCCGGTCGTGCACGAGGTCGTCCGCGGCAAGCCGGGCGAGCCGATGGCCGTCCGGTTTCCGGCCACGCCGGACTCGGCGCCGCGAACGCTGACGATATCCGCGGTGGAAGGTTGTCCCGCCGCGGCCCGGAAGACGGGCTGATCCAGATGCGCCGGCGGCGCGCCGGATGAATCGCAAGAACCTGCTCTTGAAACGCCTGTGAGGCCGTCCCACAAATAAAGGGCCACTGGACCTTTATCGGGCCGCATCCGTGGTTGCCGCCTGCGGGCGACGTCTCGACGTCGTCCGCAGGCAAATCAAAAACCAAAGCAGAGCGCAGGTTTAGCCATGACATCTCGAAAGACCTGGATCATCACCGGAGCCGCTCGCGGCCTCGGTCTTTCCATCACCGCCGCCGCCCTCGAGGCCGGCCACAACGTCGTCGCCGGAGCACGTAAGCGGGATGGCCTCGCCGATCTCATCGAGGCCTACGGCGAGCGACTCGTCCCCGTCACGCTCGATGTCACCGATCGCGATGCGGCGGCCGCCGCCGTGTCGACGGCGATCGAGCGCTTCGGCACGGTCGACGTTCTCGTGAACAATGCCGGTTACGCGGACGTCGCACCGATCGAAGACATGGACGAGCAGACGTTCCGGGCACAGATCGAAACCAACTTCTTTGGGGTGGTGAACCTGAGCCGCGCCGTGCTTCCCGTCATGCGCAAGCAGGGCTTTGGCCGGATCATCCAGGTCTCGTCGGTCGGTGGGCGAATCGGCGGGCCGGGGCTGTCCGCTTACCAGTCGGCGAAGTGGGCCGTGAACGGCTTTTCCGAGGTGCTCTCGCGCGAGGTGGCGTCGTTCGGGATCAAGGTCACCGTGGCCGAACCGGGTGGCATGCGAACGGACTGGGCGGGCTCGTCGATGGATATTCCGGCGATAAGCGACGCCTACGCGCCCGTGCTGGGCCCCGTCGTCGAGCGTTTGCGCGGCGCGAGCGGCAGGCAGCCAAGCGACCCGGATCGCATCGCAAGGGTACTGCTCGAGATCGCGGAGGCGCCCGAACCGCCGTTGCGGCTACTCCTGGGCAGCGATGCCGTCGAAGTCGCCCGTCAGGCGGCGGAGCGTCTGGCGGCGACCGATGCGCAGTGGCGCACGACCAGCGAGTCGGTGGCTTATCCTTCGTGACGATGAACGAGGCGCCCGCTCCGACGGGCGCCTCATCGACGGAGACGACGGTGGACGACACGGCAACGGCTTTCCTGCGGGCGCGCAGTCCGGAACAACGCGAGGTCAGGCGCCGGACGATCCTCGCGGCCGCCGAGACGCTGCTGGAAACGCACCCTGTCGGCGACATCAGCCTGCGCGAGCTGGCGCGAACGGCCGAGCTCTCGAAGACGAACGTGACGCGCTACTTCGCCACCCGCGAGGCCGTGTTTTTCGCGTTGCTCAACGAGCGTTTCGCCGCGTGGATCGACGAGCTCACGGCATCCGGCGTCGGGGCCGGCCGCTACGACGCTGTGGCAAAGCACGTCGGTGAATCCCTCGCGGCGCGGTCCACGTTGTGCAAGCTCTGGGCATCGCTCGGCAACGAACTGGAGCGGAACATTCCCGCCGACGCCATCGTGGCGTTCAAGACGGAGCACACGCGGAACCAGGTCGCGCTCGCGACGTGGGTCGTCCAGCGTCTCCCCACTTTGGACGAGGACGCGGCGCGGGAATGGGTGCAGATGCTGATCCTCCTCGTCGCCGGGCTCTGGCCATTCGCGCATCCCTCGCCCTCATTGGCGGAAACGTTGGTGCGTCCCGAGCACGCTTCGCTGCGCGTCGACTTCCCGAAGCGGCTCTCACGGGCGTTGACTGTCTCACTCCTCGGTATCGTGGCGGCAAGAACCACGTGAGCCGTCGACGGGCGACCTGACGGAACGTGACGGGTTTCGCGGCACGCGATGTCCACCCTCTTCCGGGGCATCAGGGTGTCGGCAAGGTGGGGCATCATCGCGGGTCCCCTCCCCAGCCCTACCCCTATGGCACAGCCTTCCCAGCCCATTCTCATCGCGGGCGGCGGCATCGCCGGCCTGGCGACCTGGCGCGCGCTGAAGCGCCGGGGTATCGCGTCGCGCGTCGTCGAGCGCAGTGCGCGCGCCACCGATGGCGGCCTCGCGATCAATCTTCCCGGAAACGCCATCGCCGCGCTCGATCGCCTTGGGCTCGCTGGCGACATCGAACGTCTTGGCCACCCGGTGAGGAAACGCGAATACCGCACGTCCGACGACCGCCTGCTCGCCGCCATCGACGAGGATGCGTTCTGGGGCGAGGCCATGCGTCCGCGCGCGGTTCGCCGCGCCGACCTCATGGCGATGCTCGCCAGCGGCCTCGAACCGTCGGACCTCCACCTAGGCGCGATCGCCGGCGTCCGCCAGGACGCGTCGACGGTGCACGTCGCGCTGGCGGACGGTGCGGAGGTCTCGGCCCCCCTGCTCGTGGGCGCGGACGGCGTGCGCTCCACCGTGCGCCAGGCCGTCACCGGCGCGGCTTCGGCGACCGCCGCGCGACTCGCCTCGGAGAGCTGGCGCTTCATGGCGCCGAACCCCGGCGTCGACGGCTGGACGGTGTGGACCGGAAAGCACGGTCTGATCCTGCTGCTTCCCGTCGACGACCACACCGTCTACGGCTGGGTCTCCCTCGGCACCGCCGGCAACGGCGAACCCCAGCTCGATCGACTCGCCGCGGCGTTCAGCGGCTTCCCGGCGCGCGTGCGGAAGGCTCTCGGCTGGGCGCTCGCGAATCCCGAGAACATCTATCACTCGCCCATCGAAGAGGTACGTGCGGCTCGCTGGAGCCAGGGGCGCGTGCTCCTGATCGGCGATGCCGCCCACGCCACCGCGCCCGTGTGGGCGGAAGGTGCCGCTCTCGGGATGGAGGATGCGCTCGTTCTCGCCGGGATCGTCGCGGAGTGCGACGATCCCGGCGCGATCGGGCCGCGCTTCGAACAGGCCCGCCAGCCGCGCGTGGCCCATGTGCAGGCCATGACCGACAAGCTGTCGAAGGCCGCCCGCCTTCCCCACGCGCTGCGCACGATCCTGATGCCCTTCATCACGCCCAAGAGCTACCGCGGCACGTACGAGCCGTTGAAGACGCTGTAGCCTGCGGTGTGGGAGCGGACCCGGCCGCGACAGCTTTTCGCCCCGGTGAGACAGGTCCTGCGGTTCATCGCAAAAAGCCGTCGCGGCCAGGTCCGCTCCAACAGGATCGGTCAGGCTTTCTTCGGCTTCCGTTTCTCGATGTACGCGCGGAACGCTTCGATACCGGCATCGCGACGCAGCAGCTTCGAATCCGGATCGATCGTGTAACCGGCGCCCTCGGGCAAGGTGACGTCGCCGCTGCCGTCGGTCATCGGCAGCGTCACCACGCGGTCGCCCACGCGCACATCGACCGGCATCGGGAACGGCCCGTTGCCCGGAACCGACCACGTCAGGTGCAACGTCTGGCCGGTGCGCGCGACCTTCAGATCGGGCAGGGCGGCCTGGCGCAGGTAGACGTCGAAGAACCAGCGCATGTCCCTGCCGCTCGTCCGGTCGACGATGCCGACGAACTCGTCCGTGGTGCCGTAGCGCGGCGAGAAGTTGCCCGGTTCCGGATGCTCCGTTCCGTACACCAGGAGGCGCAGCGAGCGGTAGAACGCGTCGTCGCCGATCACGGTACGCAGCGTGTGGAGCATCAGTGCTCCCTTGTCGTAGATGTCCTGCCCCGGGCCGCGCTCGTCGTCGTACACGTCCTCTTCCCGACGCGGCTGGCCCGAGACGATGGGGTGCTTGTTGGCGACGCGGCTGCGCAGCTGCATGAGGCTGGCGAAGTAGGACTGCCGACCGCCGATGGATTCCGCGTACAGCGGCTGCATGTAGGTCGCGAACGCCTCGTGCAACCACATGTCGTCCCAGTTCGCGTTCGTCATCTGGTTGCCGAACCACTCGTGAGCCAGTTCGTGCTGGAGCAGGTCGTCGTAGCCGTATGGGTTCTTCGCGTACTGGTTGCCGTACGCGTTGATGGTCTGGTGCTCCATGCCTTTGAACGGCGTTTCCGCGACACCCATCTTCTCGCTGGCGAAGGGATAAGGTCCGACCGCCCTTTCGAGGAAATCGAGCATCGGCGGGAATTCCGCGAAGAGCGCTTTGGCCTGCGCCTCGTCGTCGACATACCAGTAATGCGTCGGAATCGTGTTGCCGAACCGGCTCGCGTACGAGCCGGAGAGTTCCCGGTAAGGACCGATGTTCAGCGCGACGCCATAGGTGCTCACGTCGTGGCTCTGCCAGTGGTACGTGCGCCACCCGTCGACTTCGTCGATGCCCCTCGCCACACCGTTCCCCACCGCGACGAGCGGTGCCGGCACGGTGATGTGCTCGTCGACCAGCTTCGGACGTCCCATCGGATGGTCGATGCACGGCCAGAAGAGATCGCAGCCTTCGCCCTCGACGGCCGTGGCGACCCACGGCTCGCCGTCGGGCGCCTTCGACCAGACGAAGCCGCCGTCCCACGGCGCACGGACCGCGGTGTGCGGGCTTCCGTGGTAAACGACGCGCACGGTCGTGCGAGCTCCCGCGGCCAGTGGCGACGGCAGGTCGATCTGCAGCTGGCCCTCCGGATTGCGGAACGCACGGCGCGGCAACGCCTTTCCATCGACCTCGACGGTATCGATGGGCAGGTTCCGGTCGAGATCCAGCACGACACGTCGCAGCGGCGCCGTGGCGACGAACGTCAGCCTGGCGTCGCCCTCGATCCAGTGACGGACCGGATCGACACGGATGCCCAGGTCGGCGTGCTCGAAGGTCACCGCCAGCTGTTCCGGTGCGCGCGCCGCTCCCGAGTTGCGGGTGTAGTCGGTGAGCGGCGGCGGGGCCGGCGGCTGCGTCGGCGAGCAGGCCACGGTGGTCAGCGCGAGGCTGACACCGAGCATCAGGGTCTTTTGCATGGAACGGCGGCCATCATCGAGGTGGAAGACCGGAACCCTACCCACCCCGCCGCTTCACGTCATGGGTCGTTTGGGGGGTAGCTTTTTGCCGGCGCGGTGGTCCGCGATTCCGTCATCGCCGCGGCGAACGCGGGCAACAGCGGGCGATTGGCGCAACCGCTCCCAGGCCGCGATCCGGGACGCGCTTCGCTCCTCGCCCGGGCACCGTCGGAAAGGCACAATGGACGTCGACGAATAGCGTGGTATGGAAAGCAGCATGAATGACGCCTACCCCATCGGGTACGTGATGACCGGGCCGGTGGCCGCGCTGGGCGATGCCGGCGCGGTCAGCGCCATGCACAAGCGTCCCGTGCACGACGCGGTGCGAATCACGACCACGGGCCTTGCCTCCGATGCGCAGGCCGACCTGAAAGTGCACGGTGGCCCGGAAAAGGCGATTCACCACTACCCGTTCGATCACTACGCCGCCTGGCGTGCCGAGTTACCGGCAAGGCCGGTGCTCGACGAACCGGGCGCGTTCGGCGAGAACCTGTCGACGCAGGGCTTGGTCGAGACGGGTGTCGCCGTGGGCGACGTCTTCCGTCTCGGCTCCGCCGTGCTGCAGGTGAGCCAGGGACGCCAGCCCTGCTGGAAGCTCAACTTGCGCTTCGACACGCGGGACATGGCGCTGCGGCTCCAGCAGTCGGGGCGCACCGGCTGGTACTACCGGGTGCTGGAGGAAGGCGATGTGTCCCCGGGCGATCGCCTCGAGCGGATCGACCGGGTCACCCCCGCGTGGACCATCGAGCGTGTCTGGAGGATCTTCTACATCGACCGCCTCGACTACGACGCGCTGTCCGCGATGGCCGAACTGCCCACGCTGGCCGAAAGCTGGCGGCGCCACGCGCGCCGACGCCTGGAGTCGAAGAGCGTCGAAGACTGGTCGAAGCGGCTCACGGGCAAGGACGCGTCGCAGGCATGACGGACCCGGCGACCACCCTCCTCGCCTCGCTGCGTCTCGCCCGGGAAGCCGTCGAGCAGGCGGCTCGCGACACCGCCGTCGTCGCCGACGAACTGCGCCGCTACCAGAAGTTCGCGAAGCCCGGACAGCCGTCGGCGCAGATCGTGCGTCTTCGCCAACAGCAAGCCGCGGCGAGGCAGGCGTCGGCTCGCGCCAGGCAGGGGTTCATCCTCGCCGCCCGGCGCTTCATCGATGCGAACGGTCTCGTCGTGCCGCCGAAGACGACGCTCGACGTGTTCGCCACGTCGTGGCTCGACGCGCATCCGGACGGCACCTGACCGGGCGGCGGCGCGTGCCGCCGATGCGCTGCGGCGCGGCGCTCAGCAATGTGTTCGGGGGACAGCCGATGCCGCACGGACGATGCACGGCGACCGACCGATGCTAGGCACGACCAACGCCCGCACGAGGATGCCCGCATGAAGATGCAAGCCGTCAGGATCGCCACGCTCGCCGTTCTCCTTCTCGCCGCCACGACCGCCTGCACGCGCCACAACGACGCCAACAGCGCCGTGCCGGGTACCAACGCCGCCCGGTCGGGCACGGCCGCCGCGCCCGCCACGTCATCGACGGCTGGCCAGAGCCGCTAGGCATACCCCCGACTAGCTTCCATCGCGCTGTGGGGAAGCTGCCGCTCGCGCGGCCATTCATGATGTTGAAGCGGAGTTGTGCATTCGTGCGCGCTCCGTCCGCCATCGATGGCCCATCGTGCAATCGCGACCCGGCCACGGTCGCCCTGCCGCGGAGCGCATCGTCCTTCCCACCTCGGTCGCTCCGCGGCAGGATTCGTGGCCTCGAGGTCGCTTGTAATGGCGCGCCTGACTGTCGACGAGCGCGCGGGCTATCATCCGGGATTTGCTGGAGCCGCCCGGATGAACGACATCGCCGCGACACGCCGCGTCCCTGAAACCGCCGAACGCGTCGTGCGCTTCTGGCGCGACGCCGGCTACGACAGCTGGTTCACCAGCGATCCGGCATTCGACCGCTCATTCCGCGAGCACTTCATGGGCGCGCACTTGGCGGCCGCACGCCGGGAACTCGACGCGTGGCTCGACACCGCCGACGGCTGCCTCGCGCTGCTGCTGCTTCTCGACCAGTTTCCGCGCAACGCGTTCCGCGGCACAGCGCACATGTACGCGACCGATCCCCTCGCCCGCTTCGTCGCCAGGCACATGCTCGACAAGGGCCTCGACCGCGAACTCGACCACGACATGCGCGCGTTCTGCTACCTGCCGTTCGAGCACTCGGAAGACCCGGCCGACCAGGACACCTCGATGCGATTGTTCGAAGCACTTGGCGGCTCGTACCTGACCTACGCGCGGACGCACCGCGACGTGATCGTCCGCTTCGGCCGCTTTCCGCACCGCAACCGTCAGCTCGGGCGAGCCACGACGCCCGAGGAGCAGGCGTTCCTCGACGAAGGCGGTTTCGCGGGATGAGCGGCGGTCGGTCGCCCATCCCGCGCTGATCGCTACTTGCGGAACCCGCGGAAGGAGTCGCGGATTTCCGTCACATAGAACGCCGGTTGCTCCCACGCGGCGAAATGACCGCCTTTCGGCAGGCGGTTGTAGTGGATCAGGTTGGGAAAGGCTTTCTTCGCCCAGCTCTCGGGTGCCGCGTAGATCTCGTCGGGGAACACGCTGACCGCGACCGGGATGGTGATGTGTTTCGGCTCGAAGAAGTTGAGCTTGTTTTCCCAGTACAACCGCGCCGACGATACCGCGGTTTCCGTGAGCCAGTAGAGCGTGACGTTGTCGAGGATATCGTCGCGCGACAGACCCTCCGTCTGTCCGTCGAACACGCGCACGATCATCTTGTAGCTGCGGATGTCGTGGTCGAGCATCCACGCCGCCAGACCGATCGGCGAGTCCTCGAGCGCGTAGAGCGTCTGCGGCCGGTTCGTCATCTCCTGCGCGTAGCCCAGGCCGTGCTTGTAGAAGTCGTCCAGCTGCGCATAGGCGAGTTGCTCTTCCGGACCGAGCCCCGCGGGCGCGGGCGCCCCCGCGGCGAGCAGCTTCGCGATGTCGTCGGGGATCGTCGCCGACATGTTGCTGTTGATCGCCAGCAGGCCCGGAGGCGCCTGCACCGCCATCTGCTCGGTCACCGCGTCGCCCCAGTCGCCACCGGCCGCGACGAACTTCTTGTAGCCCAGCCGCGTCATCAGCGTGGTCCAGGCCCGGGCGATGTGCTGCGGATCCCAGCCCACCGCTTCGGGCTTGCCGGAGAATCCGTAGCCGGGCAGCGACGGGATGACGACGTCGAACGCGTCGGACGCCTTGCCGCCGTGGGCGGTCGGATTGGCCAGCGGCTCGGCGATCTTCATCTGCTCGATGACCGAGCCGGGCCATCCATGCGTGATGATGATCGGGAGCGCGTTCTTGTTCTTCGACTTCAGGTGGATGAAGTGGATGTCGACGCCGTCGATCGTGGTCACGAACTGCGGCAGCGCGTTCAGGCGCGCCTCCACCTTCCGCCAGTCGTAGTCGTGCTGCCAGTAATCGGCGAGCTTCTTCATCGTCGCCAGCTGCACGCCCTGCGTCGCGTCGTCGACCAGTTCCTTCGACGGCCAGCGCGTGGCGGCGATCCGCCGCTTCAGGTCGGCCAGCTGCTCGTCGCTGGCGTGGTATTTCGGGAACGGACGGATCGACGTGTCGCCGGAATTTCCGGGTGCGTCGGCCGCCAGGCTACCGGTGGATGTGGCGGCATGCGCCGCGGGCCCAGGGACGAAGGCGACGGCAGCGGCGAGAACCGCCGTGATCCATGGGCGCCGTAACGAGATCGACATCGCAGAAGACATGGCAAAACCCCTCCGTGACCCTGCCACGGTGGCGAGGGTCGCTCGATCACTCGGGAGTCCTGGTTCGAGGTGCCCGCTCTTCCATGGCCGGGCGGCGCCAACGCCGAGTATCGGAACGGGCGACACGCAGCGTCTTGCAGGAACGCGCGCCTTTCGTCGCGGCGTCGCACCGCGAATGGCCGTCTAATCGGCCAGAACGCTCAGTTCCACCGGAATCATCGATTCACCGACGATGGCCTGGGCGTGTCCATCCTGGACGATGAACTGCATCTGCATGGTGCGCTCCGTGAGGGCGGCCAACGCCTGCACCGTGGCGGTGTCGATGTCGATCACCGACACGTTCCGCGTCCGCGCCACGGCCGGGCCGAGCTTCTTCCACCAGACCTCGGCGCCGCGGCCGCTGTACGTGTAGACGATCACGCGCCGCGCGCGACCCGCCGCCCTGCGGATGTCCGCCTCGTCGGGCTGGCCAAGTTCGATCCAGAGGTCGACCTCGCCGGTGAGATCCTTCTTCCACAGATCGGGCTCGTCGTCGGCGCTGAGGCCTTTGCCGAACGCCAGCGCATCGTCCGCATTCAGCGCGAACGCGAGCACCCGGGCCATCATCCGCTCGTCGGTCTCGGAAGGATGCCGCGCGATGGTGAGGGCATGGGTCTGGTAGTAATGGCGGTCCATGTCGCTGACCTGCAGTTCGACCTTGAACACCGTGGATTTGAGAGCCATGCGTGGATGATCCGCGTCGGATGCCGGGCGCGAAGCGTACACCACGCGGGGCATGCGCAGCGGATCCGGTCACGCCGTAGCGCCAACTCGTGTAGACTTTCGCCGCTCGACCAGCCAGCCCCTCGCAAGCCACGTCGGCCCTTTCGCGCGCGGACGCCGCGCTCGCCGTCGACTCCCCGGGCTGATTCCATGCATCGCTTCCATCGCCTTCGCCGTCCGTCGTGACGACCATGCACCCATCGCGGATCACCTCCGCGGCAAACGTCGCATCGCGCATCGTCGTCGCCTCGCTGGGCGGGTACGTCGCCGCCGCGCTCGCCGCCGCCACGATGGCGCGCTGGCTGCCCATGCCGCGCGTCGAGGCGGTCATGACCGGTACGCTCGCCTCGTTCGCCGTCTACGCGGGCGTGGCGATCATGGCCTTCGCCGTCTCGACCGCGACGCGGGCATGGCTCTGGCTCGCCGCCCTCTGCGTTCCGCCCGCCGTCGCGTTATACCTGTCGATGCACGGCGGTGCCGCATGAAGGAAAGCCTCCGCCAGTCGATGGCCTGGCTGCACACGTGGGTGGGCCTGCTGTTGGGCTGGCTTCTCTTCGCCGTCTTCGTCACGGGCACCACGGCGTATTTCCAGGACGAGATCACGCGCTGGATGCAGCCGGAGATCCGGGGCGAACGGCATCCGGTCGCCTCGGCGGAAGGCGCCATGGCCTACCTGCAGGCGCATGCGCAGGGCGCGGAAACGTGGACGATCCAGCTGCCGGGAGATCGCTCCGTCGCCGCGATGGCCTACTGGAAGGAGAAAGGCGAAACCTTCCGTCAGTGGCGCGACCACGCGTTCATGGTCGACGGCCAGGGCCGCAAAATCGATGCGCGCGACACCACGGGAGGGTGGCTGCTGTATCGCCTGCATTTCGACCTGCACTACGTGCCGGTGCTCTGGGGCCGCTGGGCCGTCGGCCTCGCGGCGATGTTCATGCTGGTGGCGATCGTCAGCGGCGTCATCACGCACAAGAAGATGTTCGCCGACTTCTTCACGCTGCGCTTCGGCAAGGGACAGCGCTCGTGGCTCGACGCGCACAACCTCAGCGCGGTGCTCGCGTTGCCGTTCCATTTCATGATCACGTACACGGGGCTTGTGACGCTCATGTCCCAGTACATGCCGTGGGGCGTCGCGGCGGCGTACGAGCGACCCGTCGATTACGCCCGCGACCGGTTCGGCGCGGACACGTCACCGACGCGCTCGGGTCGGCCCGCGCCGGTCGCCCCCATCGCCGCCATGATCCGCCAGGCCCGCGAGCGCTGGCATGGCGCCGAGCCTGGGTACATCTCGATCGCGCTTCCGGGCGATGCCCACTCGGTCGTGAAGATCACGCGCGATACCGGTGCCGCGATCGGCACGCGGGGCGAGACGCTCTCCTTCGATGGCGCGACCGGGAAAATGCACGTCCCGCCTCCGGCCAGGGGCGCCGCCGCGCAGACCGAGAGCGTGATGGTCGGACTGCATGCGGGCCGCTTCGCGCCTGCCGCGCTTCGTTGGCTCTATTTCCTCGCGGGACTGAGCGGTTGCGCGATGGTCGCCACGGGTCTCGTGCTGTGGACGGCGAAGCGCCGCCAGCGCCTGCCCGACCCGTCGCGCCCGCACTTCGGGTTCCGCCTCGTCGAGCGCCTGAACATCGCGACGATCTCGGGCCTGCCGTTCGGCATCGCCGTCTACTTTCTCGCCAACCGGCTTCTTCCGTCGGGCATGGTCGCGCGCGCCGCGGCGGAGTGCGATGCCCTATTCCTCGGCTGGGGCGCGCTCCTCCTCTACGTCTTCCTGCGTCCGCCACGGCGCGCATGGGTGGAGTCGCTCGGCCTCGTCGCGGTGGCCTACCTCGCCGTACCCGTCGTCAACGCGGTGACCACCCAACGTGGCCTGGTTCCCAGCCTGCGTGACGGCGACCTCGTGTTCGCGGGATTCGACGCCTGCATGCTCGTCGCGGCGGCGCTGTTCGCTTTCGCCGCGTGGAAGGCGGATCGACGCCCCATCGCCCTTCCGCGCAAGACGCGCATCGCACGGGATGCGACCGCGTGATCGCCGCGAGCGTGCTCGTCGCCATCGCCGGTTTCGCCGCGCTCTGCCTCGGGATGTCGCGGCACCAGCGCGATGTCGTGGGGAAATCGCTATCGCGTCGTTCCACCTGGCTCGCGAAGGCCGCCGGATGGCTCGCGCTAGCCAGCTCCTTCGTCATCGCGCTGCTCAGCGAAGGCGCCGCGCTCGGCGCGATCTACTGGGTGGGCATCCTGACCCTCGCGGCGCTCGTCGTCGCGCTGTGCACCACCGCCCTCTCCCGTCGCCGGTAACCCGACCGTCGCCACACCTGTGGGAGCGGACCCGGCCGCGACAGCTTCTCGCCCCGGTTCACAGGCTGGCGCGCCAGATTCGGGACTGGCGCGAAAGGCTGTCGCGCCCAGGTGCGCTCCCACAGCGGCATCCCGGCCATCGTGTGGGAGCGGACCCGGCCGCGACAGCTTCTCGCCCCGGTTCACAGGCTGGCGCGCCAGAGTCGGGACTGGCGCGAAAAGCCGTCGCGCCCAGGTGCGCTCCCACGGCGGCATCGCGGCCATCGTGTGGGAGCGGACCCGGCCGCGACAGCTTGTCGCCCCGGTTCACAGGCTGGCGCGCCAGAGTCGGGACTGGCGCGAAAAGCCGTCGCGCCCAGGTGCGCTCCCACGGCGGCATCGCCTTGCCAGCCAGGTGGGAGCGGACCCGGCCGCGACAGCTTGTCGCCCCGGTTCACAGGCTGGCGCGCCAGATTCGGGACTGGCGCGAAAGGCTGTCGCGCCCAGGTGCGCTCCCACAGCGGCATCGTCGCCACACCTGTTGGAGCGGACCCGGCCGCGACAGCTTCTCGCCCCGGTTCACAGGCTGGCGCGCCAGATTCGGGACTGGCGCGAAAGGCTGTCGCGACCAGGTGCGCTCCTACGGTGCGTCGCGGGATTCGGTGGCCTCGACGTTAAATCTACGTCATACTTGCGACCGGTTCTCATTTACATTCGCATTCAGGGCCCTCGCTGCCCTTGGGATCTTCCATGACGTTTCGCCGTAGCGCCCTCGCCCTTTCCGTCCTCATGGCCCTTTCGGCCGCCTGCGTCGCTCATGCCGCCGAGGCGCCTGACGTCGCCGACCCGCAGAAGCGCGACAATATGACGACCCTTTCGGGCGTGCAGGTGGAGGCGAACGTGGCGCCGCCCACCGCCGCATATGCCGGCGGCCAGGTGGCGCGTGGCGGCCGGTTCGGCGTGCTGGGCAATCAGGACGCGATGAACGTCCCCTTCGCGATCACCAGCTACACGGACACGCTGATCCGCAACCAGCAGGCACGCTCGCTTGGCGACGTGGTCAGCAACGATCCGGCGGTGCGTGTCGGCAACGGCTACGGCAACTTCTCGCAGGTCTTCACGATCCGCGGCTTCCAGATCTTCAGCGACGACATCGCGTTCGACGGTCTCTACGGCCTGCTGCCCCGCCAGCTGCTCGCCCCGGAGCTCGTCAGCCGCGTCGAGGTCTTCAAGGGTGCCAGCGCGTTCCTCAACGGCATCACGCCGTCGGGTTCGGGCATCGGCGGCAACATCAACATCGCACCGAAGCGCGCCGAGGACACCCCGATCACCCGCATCGGCCTCGACTGGGGCAGCGACAGCCAGGTCGGCGGCAGCGTCGACGTCGGCCGCCGTTTCGGAGCCAACAAGGAATACGGCATCCGCGTGAACGCGGTGCATCGCGACGGCGGCACGGCCGTGGACGGCGAACAGCGCCGTGTCACCGCCGCCTCCGTCGCGTTCGACTACCGCGGCGAGAACCTGCGCATCACCACCGACGTCGGCTATCAGAAACAGGTGATCACCGGTGGTCGCGCCGTCGTGTATCCCGGAGCGATCACCCGCGTGCCGCGCGCTCCGTCGGCGAAGACCAACTACGCGCAGCCGTGGTCCAACTCGTCGCTCGAGGACACGTTCGGCGTGGTACGCGCCGAATACGACTTCGCGCCCTGGCTCACGGGATACGTGGCCGCCGGCGCGCACCACGGCAACGAGTTCGGCGACTACGTGAGCCCGACGCTCGCGAACGTCGCCGGCGCGGCGACCGAGTACCGGTTCACGGTGCCGTACATCGCGGACACGGCCACCGGCGAAGCCGGTTTCAACGCGCGATTCGAGACGGGCGAGATCACGCACCGCGTGAACGTCGGCTTCTCGGCGCTCACCTTCCGCAAGAAGGCCGCGTACGCGGGGTCGGCGTTCGGTGCCATCGAGACGAACATCTACGCCCCGACGTACGTGCCGGCGCCGGGTTTCATCTACGACATCGGGCCCATCGCCGATCCCGGCGTGACCGGGCGCACGCAGCTGCGCAGCCTGGCGGTGTCCGACACGCTCGGCTTCATGGGCGACATGCTCGAAGTGACCCTCGGCGCCCGTCGCCAGAAGCTCCACGTACTGGGTTACGACTACGGCAGCCCGGGAGCCAAGAACTCGGAGTACGAGCAGTACGCGACCACGCCGGTGATCGGCGTGAACTATCGCTTCGCCGAGCAGTGGTCGGTGTACGCCAACCACATCGAAGCCCTGACTCAGGGCGGCGAAGCGCCGCTGACGTTCAACAGCCTGCCCGTGACCAACGCCGGCCAGGTGTTCGCACCGTACAAGTCGAAGCAGAACGAGGTCGGCGTGAAGTGGGATGCCGGCAGCGTCGGCAGCAGCCTCGCGCTCTTCCAGATCAAGCAGCCCAGCGCCTACGTCGACGCCACCACCAACACGTACGTCGTCGACGGCGAGCAGCGCAACCGCGGCGTCGAGTGGAGCTTCTTCGGCCAGCCCGTGGAGAGCGTCCGCCTCCTGGGTGGCCTGAACTACGTGCGTCCGGAACAGGTGAAGACGCAGGCGGGCCTCACGGACGGAAAGGACGCCATCGGCGTGCCGCGCTTCCAGGCCAATGCCGGCGTGGAGTGGGACGTGCCGCACACCCCGGACATCACGCTGAGCGCCCGCGCGGTCCGTACCGGCAAGCAGTACCTCGACAACGCCAACGACCTCAAGGTCCCGGCCTGGACGACGTATGACATCGGCGCCCGTACCACGACGCACCTGGAAGGCGTACCGGTCACCTTCCGCCTCACCGTCCAGAACGTCACCAACAAGGGTTACTGGGCCTCCGCCAATGGCGGCTACCTGACCCAGGGCCAGCCGCGCACGTTCTACGTGTCGGCGTCGTTCGATCTCTGAACGACTATCCGGACGGACGGAAGGCGCTATCCTTCCGTCCATCTCGCAGAGGTTCGTCGATGGCTGAAACCGACAACGGCGGTGCATGGCGGCGGATCCCTCTCGGTGAAGGGCGCCCCGCGCTACCGGATGCGTTCGCGCTCGCCTTCGACGTCGCCGCTTTCGAGCTGGCCGACTTCGACCGGTATGGCATCGCCCTTCCGCCCTCCATCGAAAGAAGCGTGCCGAAGCGCCAGGCCGAGTACATCGCCGGCCGCCGCGTCGCGCTCGCTGCATTGAAGGCCGCCGGCAGCGACGCCACCGATATCGCGATCGCGCCGGACCGGGCTCCGGCGTGGCCGCGGGGCTTTCTCGGCAGCCTGTCGCATACCGACGACGTCGCGGTGGCGGTCGCGGCCCGCGCCGGCGGCGATCTCTCCGGCATCGGCATCGACATCGAGCGGCAGATCGCGCCTGCCGTTCTGGATTCCGTGCGCGAGCTGGTCATCGACCGCGGGGAGCGCGATTCCCTGGCTCGCGCGGCCGCGAGCCTGGGCTGGCCGGTCGTCCTCACCCTCGCCTTCTCGGCCAAGGAGAGTTTCTACAAAGCGACCGCCGCGTCGGTGGGGCGCTTCTTCGATTTCGCGGCGCTACGTATCCTCGCGCTGTCGCCGGAGGCGCGGGTCATCGAGGCGGAAGTCGCCGCGCCGCTTTCGGCGCGCTTCGACGTGGGGCGACGCGTCACGCTGTCGTGGACGCCGCTGGATGAGCGCACCTGGCTCACGAGCTTCGCCTGGTAGGCGCTTCAGCGTCGCGACCTGGCAGCCGCGCCACTCAGCCGCTCCTCATCGTGAGCGGACGGTCGTCGCGGACCTCGGCGCTCACGCGGTTGCGACCGGCGCGTTTGGCGCGGTAGAGCGCCTTATCCGCGTCGCGGCACAGATCCTGGAGGTCGTAGCCTGAGCTGTCGGTGGCGGCGAGTCCCGCGCTGCAGGCATACGTGACGATGTGTCCGTCCTCGATCACGGGTGATGCCTCCATGCAGGCGCGCATCGCCTCCGCGGCGGCGACGCCGTCATCCCGGCCGCGGTCCACGAACAGCACGGCGAATTCCTCGCCCCCCAGCCGGCCGAACAGGTCGTGCGGACCGAGTTGCCCGCGGCAGAGCGCCGCGGCCCGCCGCAGCACCGCGTCGCCGATCGCGTGTCCGTGCGTGTCGTTGATCTGCTTGAAGTGATCCAGGTCGATGAAGACGAGGCACGCGGGTGCCCGTCGCCGCTGCAGCGCCGGCAGGAGCCGTGCCGCTTCACTCATGAAATGCTGGCGGTTGTAGACGCCCGTGAGGCCGTCGTGCTGCGAGAGCTTCCGAAAGCGCATCTGCGACCGCTTCAGGCGGAAGAGCCACAGCACCACCGAGCCGACCACGCACAGCAGGAGCAGGATGAAGAGCCGGCTCTTCGCTACCGCGCTGGTCTCCAGTTCCTTCTGCAAGAGGAGGATGTTGTTCGCCTTGACGAGGCGTTCGGTCTCGAGCTTCTGCAACACCGCGTGCTGCGTGCTCAGCTCGAACGCCAGGTTGCGCGCCGTGATGTCGTTGAGGTATCCCTTGTCCTGCGCCGCGTACGCTTCGAAATAGCGCAGCGCGGCAGCGTTGTTGCCCCGCGCCTTCTCCACGCGGTAGAGGACGCCGTAGAGCTCCTTCAGCCATTCGCTGACGTCGCCGGGCCGCGTGTGGGCCAGACCGGCCAGAGCCGCGCGACGTGCGTCGCCCGATCGTCCCAAGGCCTCGAGGGCGCGAGCGCGCTGTTCCGCCGTGGCGACGAGGTGGGGGTTGTAACCGATCATCCGCACGCTTTCGTCGATCCCGTCGAGCTCCGCGATCGCGTCCTCGGGACGACCTTCGTCGAGCAGACGGTCCACCCGCACGAGGTGGACCATGTTCGCCGTGACGACGACATCGGCCGCGACGCAGGCGTCGATCGCCTCGCCGATGGCGGGGTTCGACGACGGCAGCGCGAGGCTGCGCTTGCTGAGCGCCGCGATGCGCAGGCCGAGAACCGCGCAATGGCGCTGCGGCGACGTTCCCGGCTCCAGCATGCCCGCGTAGCGCAGCGCGAGGTCCGTCTGTTCCGCCAGGACGAACATCTGCGACAGGTTGAACAGCAACGCCCAGCGGGCCTCGGCGTCTTTCACCGTCGGCAGCGTCGGCACGAGCCGGTTGGCCAGGGCGAAGGCGTCGCCGTACTGTCGGTTCGCGGCCAGGTTGCTCAGCAACAGCGCGTTCGATTTCGTCGCGAGCACGGGGTCGCCGGAATCGGCCGCCACTGTCCGAAGCTCGTCCTGTGCGTGCGCGTAATTCCCCGTGAAGGTGTCTTCCCACGCTTCCAGATAGCGAAGATGCCAGCGCTCGGCGGGTGTCATCGACGCTTGCATGGCGCGCAGACGGGCGAGACCTTCGACGAAGCGGGGATGGTCGGAGAAACGGAGCGGTTCGACGTGCGCGAACATGGCCGACACGCTATCGACCGCCGCGGCGAAGCCGGCCGGCGACGGCATGCCACACAGGGCGAGCAGCGCGATGGCGAGCCAGCGCCTCACCGGTTCAATCCGTCCTTTTCCACATGAAGTCCCCTGCCCTCCCGGTCATGGCACGCGACCATGCCCCTGCATTCGTTAACGGCCGACGCATCCGTGGCTTTACGAAGAGGCGGCGGGATCGGCCGCGTCGATCGCGGCGAGCCTGGCGGCCACGCGCAGGTTCCTGCGCAGCGGCTGATAGGGCGGGAGGATGACCGTCTCCTCGGCGGTGAGCGGCAGCGCGGCCAGGTCGGCGAGCGGCGCACGCCGGATGCGCGGCCGGTCGACCGGGAGCGTGGCCGCGCGGTAGACGATGACTTCGTGTTCGGGCGGATAGTCTTCCAGCAGCACGTCGACAAGGACCTGCCGATAGGCCATGCCGGTCGCGAAGCGACCGAGCGAGCGGTCGCCGACCACGCCGACCTGCCAGAGCACGAGATAGCCGCCGGTATCGATGCGCCGTTCGTAGAGGACGAGCTGGCTGGCCTCGATGTGCTGGCAGCCGAAGCGACCGGGATCGATGCCGCAATCCGCGTAGAGACAGTCCTCTGCCGAGATGCCGGGCTCCATGTGCGCCTCGAAGCCTTCGGCGCGCGCCGTTTCGACGGCCTTGTGCGGCGACCACGCGAAGATGCCGGGATGCCCGTAGAAGACGCCGCAGACCCGCCTGCCCGCCCTGACCTCGGTCATCATCACGTCCACCCACTCGCGATAGGTGCGCATCCGCGACTTCCCCTCGCGATAGTACGGCTGGAGGCTGCGCACGTCGGGATGCATCTCCCGCAGCCAGGCCTCGACGATCGCGTCCGACAGCCCTGCGAACACGACATCGGCCTGCGCGATGTGGCTGCGCGCGAGCGGCGTCAGGTGCGAGCCGAGCGTCATGCCCATGCCTACGCATGCCAGGCGGCCGCGCCTCGGCGGATTCGCGATGTCCGATGCCCCCTCGTTCATGGGCCGATCTTAGGGCATCCCTGGTCCCGGGACGTGATGGACCACCCCGTCGGGGCCGATTTGTAACCGAACGTATCGGCGCCGGTGGGGGTTACAGAACGTTTCAATAGGGCGGAAGCACGTGCAATTTCCCGACAAAACCGGGGCCTAGAGTGGTCACCGAGGCGCCATCCGGCGCGCACGTCAACGACCCCGGAGAGAGACGATGGATACCTACGACAAGCGGCGGCGGCAATTCATGGGCAACAGCGCGATGGCGCTCGCTTCGTTCGGTTTCGGCCTCGGCGACCTGGCGCAGGCGGCGCCTGCGCCGGCGGGCCGAAAAGGGGCACCGGCACCGGCGACCGGTGGGCATACGTCGTTCGCGCGGATGAAGACCGTGAAGACCGATGTGCTCGAGATCGCCTACGCCGAGGACGGTCCCGCGAAGGGCCCGGTGGTGATCCTCTTCCATGGATGGCCTTATGACATCTACAGCTACGTCGACGTCGCGCCGATCCTCGCCGCCCGGGGCTACCGCGTCGTCATTCCGTATCTGCGCGGCTACGGCGCCACGAGGTTCCTTTCGCCCGACACGCCCCGCAACGCCCAGCAGGCGGCGCTCGGCGCCGACGCGCTGGCGTTGATGGATGCCCTGAAGATCGACAAGGCGATCGTCGCCGGCTACGACTGGGGCGCGCGCACGGCGGACATCGTGGCGGCGCTCTGGCCCGAACGCGTCAAGGCGCTCGTGTCGGTCAGCGGCTACCTCATCGGCAGCCAGGCGGGCAATGTCGCCCCGCTGCCGCCGAAGGCGGAACTGCAATGGTGGTATCAGTACTACTTCGCCACCGCGCGCGGCGAGGCCGGCTATGCGAAGTACACCCACGACTTCGCCCGGCTGATCTGGGAACTCGCGTCGCCGCAGTGGCACTTCGACGACGCGACGTTCGATCGCTCGGCGGCCGCCTTCGACAATCCGGACCACGTGGCGATCAGCATCCACAACTATCGCTGGCGTCTCGGCCTCGCACAGGGCGAGGCGAAGTTCGATGCCCTGGAGGCGAAGCTGGCGACATCGCCCACGATCACGGTGCCGACGATCACCCTGGAAGGCGACGCGAACGGCGCGCCTCATCCGGATCCGTCGCAGTACGCGAAACGTTTCTCGGGCAGGTACGAGCACCGCACGATCACCGGCGGCATCGGCCACAACCTCCCCCAGGAAGCGCCCGAGGCGTTCGCCAAGGCGGTGATCGACGTCGACGCGTTCTGATCTTCGCCCTTCGGTCCGGGTGCGGAACCAGCGCGACGTGTTCACGCGTCAGGCCGCGTAGTTGGTACCATCGGTTCCTTTGCGCCGCTTCATGGCGGCGCGAGGATCCTGTCGTGACGCACTATGCCGGCCCCCTGCTCACCCGCGATGTCGCCGAAGCCATGGCGGCCGCGCGCGACGCCGGCGGCGTCACGTGGACCGGCTCCCTCGATCTGGGCAGGTCGACCGGCGAAGCATCGCTCGGACCGGACACATGGCGCTGGCGGAACGTCGATTACCCGTGGCCCGGCAAGCTGAAGGACCGCTCGATCTACGCCTGGGACGGCGACGGCTTCGACGTCGTGTCGTGCTTCTCCGGCTCGCTGATCAAGCTCGTCCCCACGACGTGGGGCGTGCCGACGTTCGAGATCGACGGCATCAAGATGCTGCCGACGTCGAAGGAATCCCCCCTGGACGACGCGCGCCGGAAGGTGGCGCTGGTGGAGCCGCGCGGCAAGCGCGTGCTCGACACCTGCGGAGGCCTCGGCTACTTCGCCGCGTGTTGCCTCGACGCCGGCGTCGCCCACATCCAGTCGTTCGAGAAGAACGCGGACGTGCTCTGGCTGCGCACGCTGAACCCTTGGTCGCCCGATCCGGATTCAGCGGAAGCCGCTGGCCGGCTGCGTCTCGAGCACGCCGACGTCGCGGAGGCGATCGCTGGCCTCGCCGACGCGTCGTTCGATGCGCTGCTGCACGATCCGCCCCGCTTCGGCATCGCGGGCGAGCTTTACTCGCAGGCGTTCTACGGCGAACTGGCGCGGGTGCTGCGCAAGGGTGGTCGCCTGTTCCATTACACCGGCAGCCCGAACAAGCTCACCAGCGGACGCGACGTGCCCAGCGAGGTCGCGCGCCGACTGGAGAAGGCGGGTTTCCGCGCGGAGCTCGCGCTCGACGGGGTGTTCGCGACCCGTCGCTAGTCGCCTTCCTTCACACCCTTCGTCGACACCAGCCGCAGGAAGGCCTCCTGCTGGTAGCGGCTCATGCGAAGCTTCTGCCCGGTATCCATCGTCACCACGTGGTGGCCGTTGAACCAGGGATGGATCGAGCGGACGCGGCGCACGTTGATGATCGCGGAGCGGTGCACGCGCGCGAACTGCTTCGGATCCAACCGCCCGGCGAGCGAGGCCATGGTTTCGCGCAGCTCGTGCACGCGGTCGGCGAGATGCAGCTCGACGACGTTGCGGTTCGCCTTGATCCAGACGATGTCGCCCACGTCCACGAACGTCACCTGCTCGTCCACCCGCACGGGCACACGCTCGAGGTAATCGTCCCGGCGACGCAACGCTTCCAGCACCTGCGCGATGGCGGCCCCGCCCGCATCCGTCGCGACGCGCGTGCCGAGGCGCGCCTTCGCGCGACGCAGGGTTTCCGCGAAGCGCTCGCGGCCGAACGGCTTCACGAGGTAGTCCACCGCGTTCGCCTCGAACGCCCGCACGGCGTACTGCTCGAAGGCGGTCACGAACACCGTGGCCGGCATGCGCGAAGCGCCGATGGTACCGACGACGTCGATACCGGTGATCGCCGGCATCTGGATGTCGAGGAAGACGAGATCCGGCGACTGGTCGCGGATCGCCTTCACGGCGGACAGGCCGTCGCCGCATTCGCCGAGGATCGCGATGTCGGGGTCCTGCTCCAGCAGGCGAATCACGGCCTTGCGCGCGATCGGTTCGTCGTCGACGACCAGGGTGGCGATCTTCATGCGCCGACGAACTCCGGATCGTCGTCGACCTCGGCGGCCTCGCGGAACGGGAGTCGTAACCGGCATACGACACCTTCCGGCCAGACCATGTCGAGCCTGACCTCGGCCGCGTCGCCGTAGAGCTCCCGCAGTCGCAGCGCGGTGTTGCTCAAGCCGATGCCGTGGCCGGATGGCGCCTTCCGGTCGCCAAGGACGCTGTTCCGGTTGCGCACCTCGATGAGCACGCTGTCGCCCTCACGGCGGCTTTCGATCTCGATGTGGTCGGCACCGACTCGCTCGCCGATGCCGTGGCGGATGGCGTTCTCGACGATCGGCTGGAGGATCAGGCTGGGCACGGCGCACTCGATCGTGTCGGGATCGAGATAGATGCGCGTCGTCAGGCGATCCTTGAAGCGCACACGCTGGATGCCGAGATACAGGTCCAGCAAAACGAGCTCCTTGCGCAGCGAGATTTCCTGGCCGTCGTAGTCCTCGAGGAAGGCGCGCAGGAGCTCGCTCAGCCGCAGCAGCATGTCCTCGGCGGTCAGGGCGTCGTCTTTGAGCAACGTGGCGATCGCGTGCAGGGTGTTGAACAGGAAGTGTGGTTGCAGCTGCGATTTCAGCGCGCGGAGGCGTGACTGGGCGAGCTCGGTGGCGAGACGCCCTGCCTCGATCTCGCGCTGGACCTTCTCCGCATGCAGCGCCATCGCCTGACGGATGGCGAACAGCGCCCAGTAGGTCAGCAGACCGGTCGCGAAGTGCTGACCGATGAACTGCCGCAGCTGCTCGCCGAAGCCGCTCGGTTCGAACACGGTGGATACCAGAGCTCCGATCGCCATCGCGAGCAGGGTGACGCCCACGCTTACCGGCAGCTGCATGCCGAGCCCGCGCAGACGCACCTCGCCGCGGATCGGGTATTTCTCGGCGAGACGGAACACGAGCGGTGCCAGCCCGGCCCAGGTGTACCACTCGATCAGCGACCAGCGCAGGTAATCGATGGCATCGAACTCCGGGCCGCCGAGCTGGGCGTGGAGGTGGCGCTGGATCGCGAACACCAACGCGACCGCCGTCCACAGACCAAGGTACCGTCCGAGACCGATCTCCGCCGTGCCGAGCCGAACCTTCATTCACCGCGCCTTTTCGCGTGAGCCATGGGTCGCATGCTTGGACGGCTGCGTTCTGCCGTCAAGCAAAACCTCGGCGCGCTACGACTCGTCCCGCTCGCCCGACGATTCGTCCCGGATCGCTTCCCGCGCGCTGGGCGCGGCGCTTCGATGGTGTCGCCATCCCAAGGAGCGACATCCATGCACGCCACCCGTCTCGTCCTCATCGCCCTCGCCGCCACCCTGCCCCTCGTCAGCCACGCGGCCGACCGGACGGCTCTGCCGTCGAAGCTGTTCACCGTGGTCAACGCGTCGTTCGCCAGCATCGCCTCGCTCGAGGTGGCGGATGCCGGATCGGGGGCGTGGGTCGACGTTCCCTTGGGCGAACCGCTGCAAGGCGGCCTGGCGACGGCCACGCTGCGTCTGCCGGAGGGCGGTTGCCTCCGCCGCTTTCGTGTCACGTTCCGCGACGGCCGCTCCTCGACCGTCGAACGCGTCGACACCTGCCGGTTCCATCGGCTGCGCCTGGATGCCTTGTAAGAGCGTGGGTCGTGCAAGCGTTTCGCGGCGCGACGTAGTTAGATGGAGGACTCCCATCAGCCTCACGACCCACCGCCGCCATGATCCGGACCCTGCTCATCGCTTCCCTCGTACTGGCTTTCGGCGCGTCGAACCTCAGCGCCCAGAACGCACCCTCGCCCGCCGTCCGCGGCGCCCTGCCCGTCGAGGGCCGTCTTCCGTCGCTCGATGGCGCCACGGCGTGGATCGGCAGCGCCGCGCTGACACCGGCCTCGCTCCGCGGCAAGGTCGTGCTGGTCGATTTCTGGACGTATTCCTGCATCAACTCGCTGCGCCAGGTGCCGTTCCTCCGCGCGTGGGCGAAGCATTACGGCGAGCACGGCCTCGTCGTCCTCGGCGTGCATTCACCGGAGTTCGCGTTCGAGAGGAACATCGACAACGTGCGCCAGGCGGTCAGGGACATCGCGCCGGGCTATGCGGTCGCGGTCGACAGCGACCATCGCGTCTGGAGCGCCTTCGACAACGAGTACTGGCCGGCGCTCTACGTCGTCGACGCCGAGGGACGCATCCGCCACCACGTGTTCGGCGAGGGCGAGTACGCACAGACCGAGGCGATCATCCGCCAGCTGCTGGCGGAGGCCGGACAGACCGGCCTTCCTCCGCCACTGACGAGCGTACCCACGGCGGGCGTGGAGGTTCAGGCCGACTGGCAGGATCTTCGGACGCCGGAAACGTACGTCGGGTACGCGCGCGCGGAGCGTTTCGAATCCACGGAGGACGTCGCGCGCGACCGCCGCCGCGCGTATGCGGCGCCCGGAAAGCTCGACGACGATCACTGGGCGTTCGCGGGCGACTGGACCGTCGGCAAGGAATCGGCGCGTGCGGAGGCGGCGTCCTCGCGCATCGTCTTCGCCTTCCACGCGCGCGACGTCCACCTCGTGATGGGGCCCTCGACGCCGGGAACGCCGGTGCGCTTCCGCGTCCTCATCGACGGCAAGCCACCGGGCGCCAACCACGGCGTGGATGTCGACGCCGAGGGCCGTGGCATCGTCACGACGCCGCGCATGTACCAGCTGGTACGCCAGCAGGGCGAGATCGGCGACCGCATCGTCGAGATCGTCTTCGACGGCCCGGGCGTGCAGGCTTACGCCTTCACGTTCGGCTAGGCGCGG
Source organism: Luteibacter sp. 3190 (assembly GCF_031456385.1). Lineage (NCBI taxonomy): Bacteria > Pseudomonadati > Pseudomonadota > Gammaproteobacteria > Lysobacterales > Rhodanobacteraceae > Luteibacter > Luteibacter sp. 3190. The sequence goes on from NZ_JAVDUO010000001.1 coordinate 1,211,944, forward strand.
GCCGCCTGGCGTAGCGGTATGTCGCGAAGTCCCCACGCGATCGCGAAGCCGATCGCCATGACGACGGCGGCGACGTGATAGACCGTGTGCAGGGACGCGCCGAACGCATGCAGATAGCGTTCGTGTACCGCGGCCGGCATGGCGCGCACGGCTTCGGGCGAAAAGGCGCGCGGCGAGGTCGCGCCATCGCGGAAAAGATCCTGCATGCGCGAGCGCAAGCCGTTGGTGAAGATCGCACCGAAGGCAGAGACGCCGATGGAACCGCCGATCGAGCGGAACAGCGTCACGCCCGAGGTGGCGACGCCCATGTGCCGCGCCTCGACGCTGTTCTGCGTGGCAAGGATCAGCACCTGCAGCACCATGCCGAGACCGAGCCCCAGAAAACCCGCATACAGGTAGATCAACGCGATCGGATCCCCGTCGCCGACGGTACCGAGCAGGAGCAGCGCCGCCGTGGCGATGGCGCAGCCGGCGATCGGGAACACGCGATAACGGCCGATGCGGCTGATCAGGCGCCCCGAGACGATGGAGCTGGTCAGCACGCCACCCATCAGCGGCAGCAGCTGCAGGCCGGCACCCGTGGGCGAGACGCCCTTGACCACCTGCAGGTACAGCGGCAGGAACGTCGTGGCGCCGAACAGCGCGGCACCGACGAAGAGGCCGACCAGACAGCTGAGAAGGAACGTGCGGTGACGGAAGAGATGCAACGGGATGATCGGTTCCGCCGCCACGCTTTCCTCGTAGACGAATCCCACCATGCCGATGAGCGCGACGGCGAGATAGCACCAGAGCTCGGCCGAATCCCATGGCAGCGTCGAGCCGCCCTCCGTGGTGAACAGGATCAGGCAGCTCAGCGCGAGCGTGAGCCAGCCCGCGCCCCAGTAGTCGATGGTGTGTTTCACATGGCGGGCGTGTGGATGGAACACCGCGGCGATGACCGCGATGCACAACGCGCCGAGCGGCAGGTTCACGTAGAAGATCCAGCGCCACGAGAGGTGGTCGACCATGAAGCCGCCCAGCAGCGGACCGATCACGGTCGCCAGCCCGTACACGCCGCCGAACAGGCCCTGGTATTTTCCGCGCTCCGCCGGCGGGATGACGTCGCCGACCGCCGCCATGGTGATGACGAGCAGGCCCCCGCCACCGAGACCCTGCAGGGCGCGCGTGACGATCAGCTGCGTCATGTCCTGTGCGAGTCCGCACAGCACCGATCCGGCGAGGAAGATGACGATGGCGACCTGCAGCACGATCTTGCGACCGAACAGGTCGCCGAACTTGCCATACAGCGGCACGACCACGGTGGAGCTGAGCAGGTACGACGTGACCACCCACGAGAGGCGGTCGAAGCCGCCGAGGTCGCCCACGATCGTCGGCAGCGCCGTCGAGACGATCGTCTGATCGAGGGCCGCCAGAAGCATCACCATCATCAGCGCGGTGAACAGCAGCCGCAGCGACGGTGGCCGCGGCCGCTCGTCGGGCGTCGCGGTGTCGACATGGGGCCGTGGGGCGGCGGGTTTGCGCGCGAGATCGGTGGTCACGCCAATGGACCTGTAATTAATTAATGGCTGAGTTAATATATGGGCCGCTGGCGTCGGCGTCAATCGTCCGACAATGCCTCCCCGGCCGCGCCGATCGAAGGAACCCCGCATGACGACGACCAGAGCCCGACGAGGACGCCCCCCGGGTCGCCCGCCCAGCCAGCCCGATGGGCCGGATCAGCGCGAACGCCTGATCGGCATCGCGCTGGAACTCTATGCGCGCAACGGCTACGCGGAGACCACCCTCGCCGCGATCGCCCGCGCGGCCGGCATGACACCTGCGGCGGTGCACTATTACTTCCGGACCCGGGAGCAGCTTTTCGCCACGATCGTCGACGAGCGCATCGCGCCCATGCGCGCGCGGGTCGACGCGATCTTCTCGGAGCATGCCGACGACCCGGTCGCGGCCTTCACGCGACTGGCCGAACGGTTCGTGCAGGTCGCGGTCGAGGAGCCCTGGATGGGCCCCGTGCTCATCAGCGAACTGCTCCGGGAGGACGACCTCTTCAAGCAGCACCTGCGCGCGCGTACCGATCCACAGCGCCTGTCCGCCCTGCTGTCGGCCATCCGCCGCTGGCAGGACGAAGGCCGGATCAATCCGGACCTCGATCCCGCCTTGCTGATGACCACGATCTCCGCCCTCACCTTCCTGCCGATGGCCGGCCTGCGCAAATGGGCCGACGATCCACTGCGCAGGCACGTCGACGCGCAGGTGATCGCGCGGCACGCGGTGGCGTTGCTCGAACACGGCCTGGCGCCGCCCGCCCCGCGTGTGCCCGTGGCGGCGTCGAAGGCTTAGAATGCCTGTTTTGCCGGAGCGTCCGCCTTGGCCTTCCCGTATTCCCTCGTCATCTTCGATCTCGACGGCACGCTCGTCGACAGCGTCAGGGACATCGCCGAATCGGTGAACCGCACCCTTCGCGACTGGAAACTGCCGACCTACGACGACGCGCAGATCGAGCAATGGATCGGCGAAGGCTCGCGCAAGCTCATCACCTATGCGTTCCGCCACGCCGGCAGCGACGCGGACATCGACGCGGTGATGCCGGGCTTCCTCGTGCATTACGGCGAGACGGCGCTCGATGCCGTGGCGTACGACGGCGTGGTCGACACGCTCGCGACGCTGCACGCGCAAGGCGTGAAGCTCGCGGTCTGCACGAACAAGAACGAGGAATTCGTCCGGCCGTTGCTGGAAGCGCGCGGCATGCTGCCGTACATCGACGGCATCGTGGGCGGCAACACGTTGCCCGAGCGCAAGCCCAGCGGCGTGCCGCTGCGTCATCTCGCGGATGAGGCGGGCGTGGCGATCGCCGATACCCTGATGGTCGGCGACTCGGAAAGCGACATGCTCGCCGCGCGCGACGCCGGCATCGACCTCGTGTTCGTGAGCTACGGCTATCACAAGGGACTCGACATCCATCGCGCCGGCGCGGTCGCGGTGATCGATCGGTTCGCCGACCTGACCGGCGTCACGCGAAAAGGTTGAGGCTCGCCGTTCGCGCGCGAGCGCGCTCCCACCCGACGGCAGGCGGGCTCGGGCGCGAATGCCTTCTTCATTCCGCGATGGCCGCGGCGATCAGGGCGATGTCGTCGCGGATGCCGTACTCGGGCGGCGCGGAGTAGCCGAAGCGGACGATCACCAGCCGTTGCGAGGGCACGATGTAGATCCGTTGGCCCATCGTGCCGCTGGCGAAGAAGCCGTCCTTCGGAAAGCCCGCCGAAACGCGCAGGGCCGCCAGTTCGCTCGGTCCGTCGTTCGTCCAGAAGCCGGCGCCGTACGGCGCACCCAGCGTCGAGGTGCGCGACCACGCGACCCAGCCTTCCGGCAGGATCCGCCCGCCGTCCGGCGCGACGCCGTCGTCGAGGTAGAGCATGCCGAACCGCGCGTAGTCGCGCGCGCTGGCGTACACATACGTCGAGCCCACGAACGTGCTCTGCCCGTCGAACTCCATGGTCACGTCGCCCATCCCGAGCCGGTCGAACAGTTCCCGTCGCGCGAAGGCCCGCATCCCCGCGGCGCCTCCGCCGACCTTCCCGCCGATCATCCGGTCGAGCAGCAGGGTATCCGCCGAGGTGTATTCGAACGTCCTCCCCGGCGGTTCCTTCGACGGCATGCGGGCCGCGAATCCCGCCATGTCGGCGTTGAGGAATTCCATCCGGGCGACGGGGCTGAACGCGGATTCCGCCTCTTCGGCCGCCAGCCCGCTGCGCATGCGCAATAGATCCTCGGCCGTGATCGTCGCTCGCGGGTCGCCGGGACCGCGCCACTCGGGCGCGTCGAGCGGACGCGTCATGTCGACCGCCCCGTCGCGCGCGAGGATGCCGAGGAACGCGTTGGTGAATGACTTCGCGACGGAGAAGCTCAGTAGCGGCGTGTGTTCGTCGACGCCTTGCGCGTAGCGTTCCGCGACGATGCGCCCGTCCTTCACGATCACGACGGCCTTGACGCGTTTCACCGGTTTGTCCGGATGCTCGTCGAACACGGCGTCCAGCGCGGCGGCCAGCGCCGGCCGCGACGCGGGGACGATGCCAGCCTGGGACAGGGCGTCGTTCGCCGCGCGGTGGGTTGTCGGATCGGCGGTCAGCGCCGTGTTCCCCGGTAGATCGAGCCGGCACCCGAACCCCGGCGTGAAGCTCGCGCGGGCGAGGACGGTCAACGGGCCGGAGACCTCGACGGCACGCGTCGCGCGCGACACGTGCGGTGTCAGCAGCGCGGCGGCCACCGGGCCGATCATGGGCACGACCAGTTCGTCGACCGTCCGCCGCGGCTCCTGCCCGGCGACGAAGGTCATCGAGCAGACGTGGTGCGCGGCGACGCCGGCGGCGACCCGCAGCGCGTCATGCGCGGGAGGGATGGCGACGCCGATGGCGAGGGCGAGCGCTCCGGCGACACAGGTAACGATGAGGGTGCGTTTGCGAGGCATGGGCCAACTCCGCCGTGGGTAGGGACGGAGCATGCGGCGCCCGCCGGGGGTTCCGAGGTGCGGCTGGGACGAAGGCCGCAACGGCCGGGACGAACGACACACATGAGCTCAGCTGTGGGAAGTCTAGACGCCCAGACCTTCCGGCACGTTCGCCAGGTACCGCTTCGTCCAGGTCACCCGGGCACCATCGACCAGGAGGAGCCTGCGTTCCCCGTCGGGCCAGGGCTGGATCTGCCGGATGGCGTCCAGGCGGACGATCGTCGAGCGGTTCACGCGGACGAAGTGCGCGGGATGCAGGCGACCGAGCATCGCGTCGAGCGTGCCGCGCAGGCGATAGCTCTGACCGTCCACATGCACGTCGAGGTAGTTGCGGTCCGCCTCGATGCGATCGATCCGCTCGACGCGCACCAGCTCCGCGCCCTCGCCGGCGGGCAGCAGCACGCGTTCGAGGTAATGGGCAGGCGGCGGCGCGCCGTCGATCAGGCCCTCGACCCGCCCGGCGATGCCCAGCGCGGGCGACACGGTCGCGCGCAGCCGTTGCACGGCCCGCGCGAACCGTTCCGGTCCGACAGGTTTGAGCAGGTAGTCGAAAGCGTGCACTTCGAACGCGCGCACCGCCTGGTCGTCCTGCGCCGTGACGAACACGATCTCGGCGGGCAGCGGATCGCCCAGCGCCTGCAGGAGTCCGAAGCCGTCCATGCCCGGCATGCTGATGTCGAGGAACACGACATCGGGGCGCTCCTTGTGGATCAGCGCGACGGCCGACGGCCCATCGACCGCCTCGCCCACCCAGCGCACGCCATCGCACTCGGCGAGGTAGCGACGCAGCTTCGCCCGCGCGGGCGCCTCGTCGTCGACGACCACCGCGCGCAACGTCATGCCGCCTCCCAACGACGCGCGGGCAGCCAGACCGTGACCACGCTCCCGCCCTCGGCGGCTGGCTCCAGCTGCACGCCGGCGTCGTCGCCGTAGAGATGACGCAGCCGAGCTCCGACGTTGCCGAGACCGATGCCGTGACCGCCGCGCCGGTTCGTGTCGCCGCCGGAATCGCGCACACGCACGGTGAGCCGTCCCGACTGGCGCGACGCGTCGATCCGCACGCGTCGTTCGTCGCCGCTGCCGCCGTGCTCGATGGCGTTTTCCACCAGAGGCTGCAGCAGGAGGAAAGGAATACGGAGTTCGTCGAGCGACGGATCATTGTCGAGCGACACGTCGAGGCCTTCGCCGAAGCGCACGCGCTGGATGTCCGTGTACAGCGACACCAGCCGCCACTCGTCGGAAAGACTGTGCTCCTGCCCGCTTGCGGACAGCGTGGCGCGGAGCAGCGCGCCGATGCGCGAGAGCATTTCGTCGGCGACGCGGGGGCGCTCGTACATCAGCTCGGAAACGGCGTTGAGCGTGTTGAAGAGGAAGTGCGGGTTCAGCTGCAGCCGCAGCGCCTCGAGGCGCGCCTCCGACAATGCCGACTCCAGCTGCGCGGCGCGAAGCTCGCGCGCCCTGCCCTCGCGGTAGCGCTCGAAGAGCCAGAAGCCGGTGACGATGACGACGTAGAAGAACAGCTGCGTCGGCACTTCCATCAGGTAGCGCCAGACACCGAAGCCGTATGCGTATTCCGGGAGCCGCGCAGCAGCGAACACCAGCTGCCGCAGGAGGATCATCGCGCTCGTCTGCAGGATCGACAGACCGGCGAAGATCGCCAGTTGCGTGAGCCACGTCCAGCGCACCCGGCGCAGGATCAGGAAGAGGACGGGGAGGAAGGCGCCGAAGCTGAGCGAGCCCGTGAGCTCCTCGAGCAACTTCGGCAGGTATGGCGATACGTGGTGGTTGGCCACGTCCACGAGGTAACGGTTGGTCGCGCGGAGCACGGCGATGGCGACCAGCAACGCCAGCCAGAGCATGAGCCCCCGGCGATGCCAGAAAGACCCACGCGCGTCCGCAGCATTCGCGCTATCCATGTCGATTCGAACCCCCGACTGCCATGGCGGGCTCGGGCGCCCGCCTCATCCGTGCGTCGATGGCCCGACCGGCCGGAACGCACGTCCCCTGCCGGCCCTTATACCAGAGCCGGCAGGGGAAGCGATCAGGCGGCCCGCTTCGGCAGGACCCAGTCCGGGCGGATGAAGTGGCAGGTGTAACCGTTCGGGTACTTCTCCAGGTAATCCTGGTGCTCCGGCTCGGCTTCCCAGAACGGTCCCACCGGCTCGACCTCGGTCACGACCTTGCCCGGCCAGAGGCCCGAGGCGTTGACGTCCGCGATCGTGTCCTCGGCCGTGGCCTTCTGGGCCTCGTCCGTGTAGTAGATCGCCGAGCGGTAGCTGAGGCCCAGGTCGTTGCCCTGCCGGTTCAGCGTGGTCGGATCATGGATCTGGAAGAAGAACTCCAGCACCTTGCGATAGCTGAGCTTCGCCGGGTCGAACGTGATCTCGATCGCCTCGGCGTGCGTGCCGTGGTTGCGGTAGGTCGCGTTGGGCACGTCGCCGCCCGTGTAACCCACGCGGGTGGTGATCACGCCGGGCTGCTTGCGGATCAGGTCCTGCATGCCCCAGAAACAACCGCCGGCGAGGACGGCGCGTTCGGTATTGCCATTCATGCGGCACCTCCCTTGTTGGCGAACAGGCTGGCGTACTGGCCATAGCCTTCTTTTTCGAGGTCGGCGACGGGGACGAAGCGCAGGGACGCCGAATTGATGCAGTAGCGCAGGCCGCCGCGATCGCGCGGGCCGTCCGGGAACACGTGGCCCAGATGGCTGTCGGCGTGCGTCGAGCGCACCTCGGTGCGGATCATGCCGTGCGTGGTGTCGCGGTGCTCGACCACGTGCGAGTCTTCCAGCGGCGTGGTGAAGCTCGGCCAGCCGCAACCGCTGTCGAACTTGTCGAGCGACGAGAACAACGGCTCGCCCGACACGACGTCCACGTAGATGCCCTCGGCATGGCTGTCGTGGAATTCGTTGTGGAACGGGCGCTCGGTGCCACTCTGCTGCGTGACGCGGAACTGCTCCGGGGTCAGCCGCGCGAGTGCTTCAGGCGTCTTGCGATACTCGGTCATGGAGGCCTCCAGGGGGGAAAGGAGAGAAGCCGGCTGGGGGTGCGACACCCCTCATGCCGGCACTCTCCACATAATGTGGCCTGCCGTCTTGTATGCAATGGGAGGCCTCAGGCCGCGATGTCTTCCACCCAGCTGTGACCGGCCTGGCGGAGCAGTTCGCGCGCCGATTCGGGGCCCCAGGTGCCTGCCTCGTACGTATCCGGGCCCGCCGTGTCCTCGCGCCACCCTTCCAGGATCGGCGTGACCCACTGCCAGGCGGCCTCGGTCTCGTCCTTGCGGACGAACAGCGCCGGGCTGCCCTTCACCGCGTCGAGCATCAGGCCCTCGTACGAATCGCGGAAGACGACGCGCCGCGGCTCGCCGAGACGCGAGAGCGCATCGACTTCCTCGAGGCCGAAGCTGTTGCCCGGATGCTTGACGAACAGCGGGAGGGTCACGCTTTCGTTCGGCTGCACGCGGATCACGAGACGGCTGCCCGGACGCGCTTCGCCGAAGAGACCGGGCTCGCCGGCACGGAACTGGATCACCACTTCCGTCAGCTTCTCGGGCATGCGCTTGCCCGAGCGCAGGTAGAACGGCACGCCCTGCCAGCGCGGGGTGTCGATTTCCGCCTTCAGCGCCACGAAGGTCTCGGTGTTGCTCGGCGTCTCGCCGGGCAGTTCCTCACGATACGCGGGCACCGGCTTGCCGCCGGTGGTGCCCTGCACGTACTGGCCGCGCGACACGTTGGCGCGCAGGTTCGCACGGTCGAGCGGCTTGAGCGATTTCAGCACGCGCACCTTTTCGTCGCGCAGCGCGTCGGCGTCGAGCGAAGCCGGGCGCTCCATGGCGACCACGGTCAACACCTGCAGCAGATGGTTCTGGATCATGTCGCGCAGCGCGCCCGACCCGTCGTAGTAACCGCCGCGACCTTCCAGCCCGACCGTCTCCGCCGCGGTGATCTGCACGTACTCGATGGAGTCGCGGTCCCACATGCGTTCCAGCATCGGGTTGGCGAAGCGCAGCGCGATGATGTTCTGCACCGCTTCCTTGCCGAGGTAGTGATCGATGCGGAAGATGCTGTTTTCCGGGAAATGGCGACCGACGCCTTCGTTGACCTTGCGGGCCGTGTCGAGATCGGTGCCGATCGGCTTCTCGAGCACGATGCGCGAGGTATCGGTGCGCAGGCCTTTCTCGTCGACGTTACGCGCGATGTCGCCGTACAGATCGGGCGCCGTGGCGAGGTAGAAGACGCGAACCCGGTCCGCGGCCGGCGCGCCCGAGGCGAGCAGGGATTTCAGCGCGTCCCAGTTGCCCGTCGATTCCGCGCCGTTGAGGCTCACGTAGTGGACGAGGCCGAGAAAACGGTCGACCGTCGCGTCGTCGAGCTCATCGGCGCGCACGTGTTCGCCGAGCGCCTTGCGCGCGCGTTCGCGATAGCTGGCGTCGTCGAGCGGCGAACGGGCGGTGCCCACGATCCGCGAGTCTTCCGGCACCTGCCCCTCCGCGAAACGGCGGTAGAGCGCCGGGAGAAGCTTGCGCATGGTCAGGTCGCCCGTGGCGCCGAAGATCACGTAGTCGAAGGAGTCGACCGGTTCGAGGGAATGGGAGATGGCGTTCATGGGGGAGTCCGGCAGGGATGGAAGGACGGCGCGCCGTCGTACCCGATCCTCAATGGAGCGCCCCCTCGCCGATTCAAGTGTTGCAGTGCGGAAAAAACGTTAACCGGCACGCACAACTGTTGTGCGGCAGGCGCATCGTTTCCGCTCGCTGCGCATCAGGTCGCCGAGGGATCCAGCCCGTACAGCTCCGGATGGAGGAACGGCGCCATCGCCAGCACCATCGCCTGCGTGTAGGCGCTCTCGCGGGTGGCATGGCCGTTGGTGACCAGGCCGATCGCGCCGCCCTGCTGCTTGATGTTGACCGTACCGAACAGGCGGTCCATCACGTCACCCAGTTCCTCGCCATCGAGCAGCGCCTCGTACACCGCCGGGGGCAACGGCAGCCATGCGCTGCAACCGACCGAGACATCGCTGCCGTGGGCGATCGCGACGTATCCGAACGTGCCCGGGCCATCCTGCGTCACGTCGACTCCGCCTTCGAGCGCGACGTGGAAATCCGCCTCGGCGTGCTGCCGGCAGAAGTTCATGCGGTTGAGCGCGCCTTCGCGCGTCTCGGCGGCGGTCATCGGCTGGTCGGGCACGCCCGACGGCGCATGCATGCCCTCGCATTGCACCAGGCGGCCGGGAAACAGCGGCGCCAGTGCGTTGTGCACGGCACCGATCTTGACGGGATTGCGCGAGCCGACGATGACGCGGATCGGCGAGGTGTCGTGCGACATCGGCGGAGAACCTGGCGGCGATCGCGGGATGGTACCAGCCCGCGACCGCCGAGCGCGCGCGATCAGTCCGCGAGGGCGCGGTCGACCATGGCCTGGGCTTCGGCGAGCACGTCGCGCAGGTGCGCTTCACCGCGGAAGCTTTCGCCGTAGACCTTGTAGATGTCCTCGGTGCCCGACGGGCGCGCGGCGAACCAGCCCTGCTCCGAGATCACCTTGATGCCGCCGATGCCCTGCCCGCCCGCCTGGTTGGTCACCTCGACGATCGGATCGCCGGCCAGCGTCTTCGACGTGACCTGCGACGGCTGCAGTTTCGACAGCTTCGCCTTCTGGGCGTGGTTGGCCGGCGCGTCGATGCGAGCGTTCGCGGGCTCGCCCAGCTTCGCGGTGATGGCCGCATAGAGCTTCCCCGGATCGGAGCCGGTGCGCGCGGTCATCTCGCCGGCGAGCAACGCGGCGACGATGCCATCCTTGTCCGTCGACCATGGCGAGGCGTCCTTCGCGAGGAACGATGCGCCGGCGCTCTCCTCGCAGCCGAAACCGAGGCTGCCGTCGAACAGGCCCGAGACGAAATACTTGAAGCCGACCGGCACTTCGCGGAGCGGACGGCCAAGGTCCTTCGCGACGCGGTCGAGCAGCGCGGTGCTGACGGCCGTCTTGCCCACGGCCGCGTCGGCCCGCCAGCCGGGACGGTTCTGGAACAGGTACCACGCCGCGGTCGCGAGGTAATGGTTCGCTGGCATCAGGCCCGCGCCAGGCGCCACCACACCGTGTCGGTCGTGGTCGGTATCGCACGCGAACGCCACGTCGTAATCGTCCTTGAGGCCGATCAGGCGGCGCATCGCGTACGACGAGGACGGATCCATCCGCACCTTGCCATCCCAGTCGAGCGACATGAACGAGAACGTCGGGTCGACGACTTCGCTCACCACGGTGAGGTTCAGGCCGTAGAGCTCGCCGATCGCCGCCCAGTAATGCACACCGGCACCGCCCAGCGGATCGACGCCCATGCGGACGCCACTGGCACGGATGACCTCCAGATCCAGCACGTTGCCCAGATCGCCGACGTAGCGCTGCAGGAAATCGTAGTCGCGGGTCGTCGACGCCTTGCGCGCCTGCGCGTACGGCAGCCGCTTCACCTCACGCAGACCGCCTTCGATGAGGGCGTTCGCGCGCTTCGCGATCCAGCCCGTGGCGTCGGTGTCGGCCGGCCCGCCATTGGGCGGGTTGTACTTGATGCCGCCGCTGTCGGGCGGATTGTGCGAAGGCGTGATGACGATGCCATCGGCGAGGCCGCGCTCGCGACCGCGGTTATGGACGAGGATCGCATGGGATAGCGCGGGCGTCGGAGTGAATTCGCCGCCCGTCGAGACCAGGGTCTGCACACCGTTGCCGGCGAGCACTTCCAGCGTGCTCTCGAACGCCGGACCCGACAGGGCATGCGTGTCGATGCCGACGAAGACCGGACCGTCGATGCCCTGCTCCGCGCGGTACTCGCAGATGGCCTGGACCACGGCGAGCACGTGCCATTCGTTGAACGAGCGGTCGAAGGAGGAACCGCGATGGCCCGAGGTACCGAAGGCCACCCGCTGTTCCGGCACTGACGGATCGGGTTTCAGGTCCGCATACGCCGCGACGAGGGCGGCGACGTCGACCAGCTTGCCTTCCGTCGCCGGCTTGCCCGCGAGCGGGCTGATGTTGGCACTCACCGATGGTTACTCCTCGTGCTCTTGTTCGGGCTTCACGCCGGGCGCGGCATTGTAGGCCGGGCGACCGGCCACGGTTGTCAAGCGCGCGTGCACGGCGCGCCCGGCCCCCAAGCATACGACGCGTTTTCCGATTTCTTCCATGTCCGCGGGCGCCCCGCATGGTTATCGTGACCCAGGTCGAGGAAACGGACTACAGACGCAGGCGATCGATGTACTCGAAGATCTCGGCCTCGGTCTCCAGCCCCAGCTTGCGCATGGCGTTCTTCTTCTGCTGACTGACGGTGGACAGACCGCGGCCCGTCGCCCGGGCGATGTCCGTCACACTGTTCCCGGCGGCGAACAGCCGCAGGATCTTGAGCTCGCGCGGCGACAGGTCCGCCAGCGTGCCCGACTTTCCGATCGGTTCGCGCTGCGGCGCGCCGATCACTTCGCGTACGGAGGCACCCAGGTAGACATGGTTCGAAACGATCTGCACCAGCGCTTCGGGGATTTCCCGCGCGTCGCCCGATTTTCCGATCAGCCCGAGCACGCCCGTGCCCATGATCTCCCGGTACAGCGCCGGGTTGGCGAGCGTCGTGATGACCATGACGGGGAGGTCCGGATAGAGGCGGCGCAACTCGCGCAAGAGCGCCAGTCCGTCGTGCCCGAGCCCCGGCATGCTGAAATCCGTGATGACGGCGTCGCACGGCGTGCATTCGAGCATCGCCAGCAGTTCCTCGGGCGACTGCGCCTCGCCGACCACCGTCGCCAGCGCGTTCCTCGCGAGTGCCAGGCCGAGTCCCTTCAATACCACCGGGTGATCGTCCGCCAGCATGACGCGGTAGACCATGCGATTCATCCTTATCTTGCCTGTCCAGTCCGCGGCGGGCGGGTCTGGGGCACCGTCGACGGGGGCCTGAGTTGAGCACATCGCGACTTCCGATGCCACTACGCCGGCGCATCGTCCGCATACGCTCCGCCGTGCGTGCGATCGGCTTCCGCACGCGCTTAGGCGCGAGTGCCAGCCTGCCCGAACTCCTCGCGCGGCTCGGGCGGCATTACGCGGCGGAAGCGCGTGCCCGCGGCATCCGGCTGGAGCTCGAGGTCGACCCTGCGCTGGCTCCCGATCTCGAAGGCGATTTCGGTCCGCTCGGCAACGCCCTGCGCCTGCTGCTCGATCGTGCGCTGGAGCGGCGAACGTGGCGCGTCGCGCTGCATGTCGACGTGGTCGGAGACGGCAGCGGATCGCAGATCCTGCACTTCACCGTGGCGGACGAGCAGACCTCGCCGGTGCCGGACGACCGTCGCCTGCGCGAGGCGTCGGCGCAGGTCGCGGCGCTCGGCGGTGTCGTGCACACGGAGACCGGCGACGACATCGGCCACCGGGCGATCGTCGAACTCGGCTTCGACCTGCCCCGCCCGTCCCCGTGCATCGACGTGGAGGCCCTGCGCACGACCCTCGGCGGCGACGCCGCGCTGCGCGAGGTGATCGTCGCGCTCGACCATGCGCTCACGCGCGATCTCGCCGACCTTGACGCCCTGCTTTCGCGCCCCGGCGCGGACGAACTCCAGGCCTGGCTGCACCGGGTCTCCGGGGCGTTGGGCATGGCGGAAGCCAGCGACCTCGCGCGCACCGGTTTGACCCTGGAACGCGACCTCGAACGCGGACGCCAGCCGAACCTGGACCGGGCCATCCGCCGCTTCGCCGGAGACGCGGCCGAGGTGCTCTCGATGCTCCGCGAACACGCCGGACCGATCGGCTATAGTCCCGGACCGTGACCACGCTCTCCGCCACTGCCGACACCGTCGATACCGCGCTGCGCGATTTCATCGACGCCCATCCGCGGCTTTTCGTGCTGACGGGCGCCGGCATCAGCACCGATTCCGGCATCCCCGACTACCGCGACGACCAGGGCGCCTGGAAGCGCAGTCCGCCCATGACCCTGCAGATGTTCATGAGCGGCCCGCCGGCACGCGCGCGTTACTGGGCGCGCGGCATGATCGGATGGCGCCATTTCGCCGCCGTGCAGCCGAACGTCGCGCACCGCGCGCTCGCCGCGATGGAGCGCGCGGGACGGATCGAACTCCTGCTGACGCAGAACGTCGACGGACTGCACGAGCGCGCGGGGAGCATCAACGTGGTGGACCTGCACGGCCGCCTCGACCGCGTCCGCTGCATGCAATGCGGCGACATCACGACGCGCGAAACCATGCAGCACCGGCTCGGCGAGGCGAACCCGGACTGGCTGGCGATGCAGGCGACCATCGCGCCCGACGGCGACGCGGATCTCGACGGCGTCGACTTCTCCGGCTTCCACATTCCGCCCTGCACCGTCTGCGGCGGCATCCTGAAGCCCGACGTCGTCTTCTTCGGCGAGAACGTGCCGCGCGCACGGGTCGATACCGCCTGGGCGCACCTTGCCCGCGCAAGCGCCATGCTGGTCGTCGGGTCGTCGCTGATGGTGTATTCGGGCTACCGCTTCGTGCTCGAAGCATCGCGCCGTGGCCTGCCCATCGCCTCCGTCAACCTCGGGGTCACCCGGGCCGACGCGCTGATCACGCTCAAGGTCGAGCGTTCCTGCGCCGACGCGCTCGCGCCCTGGGCCTAGCGCCGCGCGCGGAAGAACGCGCGCAGCATGTCGCCGGCCGCCTCGGCCTGGAGGCCGCCCGCCACCGCCACGCGATGGTTGTGGCGCGGGGACACCAGCGTGTCGAACACGCTGCCGGCAGCGCCCGTCTTGGGATCGGTGGCACCGAAGACCACCCGCGCGACGCGCGCGTGCACCATCGCCATCGCGCACATCGCGCAGGGCTCGAGGGTCACGTACAGCGTCGCGCCGGGGAAACGGTAGTTGGACAGCGCCTGCCCCGCGGCGCGCAGTGCCTGGATCTCCGCGTGTGCCGTGGGATCGTTCAGCGTGATGTTGCGGTTCCAGCCCTCGCCCACCATCGCGCCATCGAGCACCAGCACCGCGCCCACCGGCACCTCGCCCTCCGCATCGCGCGCATGGGCCGCGAGTTCGAGCGCGCGCGCCATCCACGCGCGGTCGGCGTCGTCGAACACGGGGGCGGCGGAGAGGAGCGGGCTGTCGGGCGGGAGCAAGGCGGCGTTCCGGGAAGGCAAGCGCGAATTCTACGGCACTGCGGCACCGTCGATGGGCGCGCTAGCGCCGGAAGCACCCGAGGGCGTGGTCGTCGACGATCCCTACCGCCTGCATCCAGGCGTACGTGATCGTGGGACCCACGAACTTGAAGCCGCGCTTCTTGAGGTCTTTCGAAATCGTCACCGATAGCGGCGTCTGTGCGGGAACGCTGCGCCCGTCGCCGCGGATGACCTTGCCGTCCGTGAACGACCAGCAATACGCGTCGAAGTCTTCGCCGCGCTCTCGCATGGCTTCGTAGATGCGAGCCCCGTTGATGGTGGCCTCGATCTTCGCGCGCGAGCGGATGATGCCGGCGTTGTCGAGCAGCCGGGCGATGTCCTTCTCGCCGAAACGCGCGACCCGGGCGGGATCGAATCCCTTGAACGCCTCCCGGAAGTTCTCGCGTTTGCGCAGGATGGTGATCCACGAGAGCCCGGCCTGGAAGCCTTCGAGCATCAGCTGTTCCCAGAGCATGCGCGAATCGTGCAGCGGCACGCCCCACTCGTCGTCGTGGTACGCCGTGTACAGCGGGTCGCTACCGGCCCAGGCGCAGCGCTTCGGTTCCTTGCTCATGATCGTCGTGTCCAACCGTCGGTCGGGCATGATCACGCGTGATCGACCGCCGCGCCATCCCTTTCTTGCGAAGGGAGTCAGAGGCCGAGATCGGAGAGACCCGGATGATCGTCGGGACGACGACCCTGCGGCCAGTGGAACTTGCGCTCGCTTTCCTTGATGGGAAGGTCGTTGATGCACGCATAGCGGTGGTGCATCTCGCCCTTCTCGTCGAATTCCCAGTTCTCGTTGCCGTACGACCGGAACCAGTTGCCGCTGTCGTCGTGCCATTCATAGGCGAAACGGACGGCGATGCGATCGCCGGTAAACGCCCAGAGCTCCTTGATCAGGCGGTATTCGTGCTCCTTCTGCCACTTGCGGGTCAGGAAGGCGACGATCTCCTCGCGCCCGGTCGCGAACTCGGCGCGATTGCGCCATTGGCTGTCCGGGCTGTACGCCAGCGACACCTTCTCCGGATTCCGGCTGTTCCAGCCGTCCTCGGCGAGGCGAACCTTCTGCACGGCGGTTTCGTGAGTGAAAGGCGGGAACGGTGCGGCCATGGCCGGAACTCCAGTGACGGGAGTCCGATGGTAGCGACACGCCTCCGGGGAGGCTTGCACAATTCCGTAATGCGGCGACGCATCGGCGCGCGGTCATGGTGTAGGAGCGCGCCCTGCGCGCGACAGCTCTTCGCCTCCACCTTTGGCGCTGGCGCGCCAGCTCCAGAGGTGGAGGCCTCGAACGATGTCACGCAAGGCACGCTCCTGCCTACATCGTCGACAGCTCAGCGATACGCGCCGTCGTCATCGCGCACCCAGGTCGGCGTCGGGCCGACCGGACCGTCCACGCCGAACAGGTGACGGTGCTTCGACGGCTGCGAGCGCAGGTACTGTTTCGGTGCGCGCAGGGTGGCGCCCAGCTCGGCCGCGGCATGCCACGGCCAGCGCGGGTCGTAGAGCACGGTGCGGGCAAGGGCGATCAGATCCGCGTCGCCGGTCGCGACGATCGCTTCGGCCTGCTCGGGACTCGTGATGAGGCCGACCGCCACCACCGGTACGGACACCGCCTGCTTCACCGCGCGCGCGAACGGCACCTGATAGCTCGGGCCCACGGGAATCTTCTGCGCCGGATGGAGGCCGCCGGTCGACACGTGGATGGCGTCGACGCCACGCGCCTCGAGCGCTTTGGAGAACGCGAGGGTCTGCTCGAGGTCCCAGCCGCCCTCGACCCAGTCGGTCGCCGAGACGCGGACCGTCACCGCCCGGTCGGCCGGGAAGGCTGCGCGCACGGCATCGAACACTTCGAGCGGGAAGCGCATGCGGTTCTCGAGCGAGCCGCCGTATTCATCCGTGCGCTGGTTCGACAGCGGCGAGAGGAACTGGTGCAGCAGGTAACCGTGCGCGGCATGGATCTGCACGAAATCGAGGCCGATGCGCGCGGCGCGCTTCGCGGCGGCTGCGAAGGCGTCACGAATGCGCACCATGCCGTCGCGATCGAGCGCGACCGGAGCGTGCGTGCCGGGCTCGAACGGAATCGCGGACGGCGCGACGGTCTGCCAGCCATGCGCGTCGTCCGGCGCGATCTGATGACCCCCGGCCCACGGCACTTCGGTCGAGGCCTTGCGACCGGCGTGACCGAGCTGGATGCCGACGATGGCGTCCGACCAGCGGCGCACGCTTTCCAGCGTGACACGCATCGCCTCTTCGGTGGCGTCGTCGTAGAGGCCGACGTCGCCCCACGTGATGCGGCCTTCCGGCAGCACGGCGCTGGCTTCGATGGTCAGCAACGCGGCGCCGGACATGGCGAGCTGGCCGAGGTGGATATGGTGCCAGTCGGTCATGCGGCCGTCCTCGGCCGAGTACTGGCACATGGGCGCGATCACGATGCGGTTGGCGAGTTCGAGATTGCGGACGCGAAGCGGTTTGAACAGCGCGGGATGCGCCATGGGAGACTCCTGGAGGATGAGTGCGAGGGAGCTTGGGGACACCGTCACAGGTTCGCCCATGACGGTGTGCCGGCGCTTGGCGATACTTAGCGGTCGATCGGCAGCGGCGCGTCCGGGGCGACGAGACCCTGGGCGCGGAGTTCGCGCCAGAAGTCGGCCGGGATGGTCGCGGCGAGCGCGGCGTGATCCTCGCGGATGCGCTCCGGCTTGCTCGCGCCCGGAATCACCGCGGCAACCGCCGGGTTGGCCAGCGAGAACTGCAGCGCGGCCGCCTTGATCGGCACGCCGAAGCGTTCGGCAGCCGCCTTGATCTTCTCGACCTTCGCGATGATCTCGGGCGAGGCTTCGGCGTATTCGAAGTGCTTGCCGCCGGCGAGGATGCCGGAGCTGTACGGGCCGCCGACGACGATGTCCACGCCCTGCGCCGCCGCGGCAGGCATCAGGCGCTGCAGCGCGTGCGCATGGTCCAGCAACGTGTAACGGCCCGCGAGCAGCGTCGCATTGGGGCGCGGCGCGTCGAGGCCGAGCAGGATCTCGACCGGCTCGGTCTTGTTCACGCCGAGGCCCCAGCCCTTGATCACGCCTTCGTCGCGCAGGCGATCGAGCGCGCGGAACGCGCCGGTGCGGGCCGATTCGAACATGGCCAGCCATTCGTCCTTGTAGAAATCCTGTGCCACGTCGTGCACCCAGACGAAGTCGATGTGGTCGACGCCGAGGCGCTTGAGGCTGCCCTCGATCGAGAGCATGGTGCCCTTCTCCGAGTAGTCGTTCACCACCTTGTTCGGCAGACCGGCGGCGAACAGCTGGCCGGACTGGCCCAGCTTCTGGTTCGGGTCGACCTCGTCGAGGATCACGCGGCCGACCTTGGTGGCCAGCACATAGTCGTCGCGCTTGTGCTTCGCCAGCGCCTTGCCGAGACGGATCTCCGCCAGGCCGGCGCCGTAGAAGGGCGCGGTATCGAAAAAGCGGGTGCCCGCGTCCCAGGCGGCGTCGACGGTCGCCAGCGCCTCGTCTTCGGGGATGTCGCGGAACATGTTGCCGAGCGGCGCCGTGCCGAAGCCGAGGGGGCCGTGGGGAAGGAACTGACGAATGCTCATGGGTGCTCCGGGTGATGACGTTAGGTATGACGGTGGGCGCTCGGTGCGGCCATTCGATACTGGCGATCGCGAATGCCTGCGAGGCGAACGTGCCCCGGCGACCCGATGCGGACTAATATGAAATGCGGAGGACCGAGCGACAAGCGCGTCGCCCGTATAGACACTCTTTCCTTTTTTTCATGAGTGAGGCACGCCATGGACAACCGGGCCGGGGAGATGGAAGCCTTCATGCGCGTGGTGCAGACCGGCAGTTTCGCCGCGGCGGCGCGAAGCTTTGGTCTATCGCCATCCGCCATCAGCAAGATCGTGGCGAGGCTGGAGGCGCGTCTCGGCACGCGCCTCATCGTGCGCACGACGCGGACGCTGCAGCTGACGCCGGAAGGCGACACGTATTACGAGCGCGCGCTGCGCGTCCTGGCCGATATCGACGAAGCGGAACGGCTCGTCGCCCATGGTGGCGCGGCGACGCCTTCGGGCAAGCTACGCGTCAACGCATCCGTTTCGTTCGGGGTCCGGCGGATCGTGCCGCTGGTGCCCGCCTTCCTCGCCGCCTACCCGCGTGTCGAGCTCGACCTCTCGCTCAACGACAACATGGTGGACCTGGTGGAGCATCGCGCGGACGTGGCGATACGCGTGGGCGCGCTACCCGATTCCGGCCTCAAGGCGCGGCGCATCGGCGAAGCGCGCTTCATCGCGTTCGCTTCGCCTTCGTATCTCGAGCGCCACGGCGTGCCGGAGGTCCCGGCGGACCTGGCCCGGCACAACTGCCTCACCTTCAACCTGGGCAGGACGTTCCACGAATGGCCGTTTCTCGATCCGGACTCCGGCCAGCAGAAGCCGATCCCCGTGCGCGGCAACTTCCAGGTGAACAACGGCGAGACGATGCGCCGCATGGCGCTCGAGGGCCTCGGCATCGCACGCCTGTCGACCTATCACGTGGAGCGCGACATCGAGGCCGGCCACCTCGTGCCGGTGCTGGAGCGCTACAACCCGGGCGACCTGCAGGTCGTGCACGCCGTCTTCGTCGGCCACGAGCACCTCGCCACGCGCGTTCGCGCCTTCGTCGACTTCATCGCCGAACGCATTCCGTCGAAGGAAGCCTGGCGGCCCTGACGGCGTGACTCAGGACGACGCGTGTTCGCGAACGAAGGCCACGAAGGCCTTCAAAGGCCCCGGCACCAGCCGCCGCCCCGGGTAGTAGAGGTACGGCCCCGGAAAGGCCGGCCACCAGTCCTCGAGCACCGGAACCAGCGCGCCGCTGCGCAGGTGTGGCGCGAGCCAGTCCTCGAACAGATACACGATGCCGGTGCCCCCGATGGCCGCGTCCACCGCCAGATCGGCCGCACCGCCGAGACCGACCACCAACGGGCCGCCGGGATCGACGACCACGGTCTCTCCGTCGCGTTCGAACTCCCACGGCGGCTTGTTGCCGCTCGGGAACCGGCCGCGAAGGCAGGCATGCCCGATCAGATCGCGCGGGTGCGCCGGTTGGCCATGCGCGGCGAGGTAGGCCGGCGACGCGGCAGCCGCCATGCGTTGGACCCGCGGCCCGATCGGTACGGCGATCATGTCCTGTTCGAGCCGCTCGTCGTAACGAATGCCGGCATCCGCCCCCGCGGCGAGGACGTCGACGAAGCTCTCGTCCACGGTGACGTCCAGGCGCACGTCCGGATACGCGGCGAGGAACGGCGACACGATCGCCGGCAGGACGAGCCGGGCGGCGCTGAGCGGCACGTTGAGCTTCAGCGTGCCGGCCGGACGGTCGCGGTAGCGGTTCACGGCGTCCACAGCCGATTCCACTTCGCCAAGCGCCGGGGCGAGCCGGTCGAGCAGTCCCTGACCCGCTTCGGTCAGCGCGACGCTCCGCGTCGTCCGATGCATCAGGCGCACGCCCATCTGGGCCTCGACGCGTCGCACGGCCTCGCTCAGCGCCGACGCGCTGCCACCGCTCAACCGGGCGCCTTCGCGAAATCCACCTGCCCGGGCCACCACGACGAACGCGTTCAGGTCATTCAGATCGAGTTTCATTGTCCGCCATTCCGCACAACGTGTGCGGATCGTACCGGGTTATCGAACGCCGCGGGTGGGCCTATCGTTCTCCCACCCCAACGAGAGATGCCATCATGACCATTGCATCGCAGACCACCTATCGCCTCGGCGACCGCACCGTGAACCGTCTCGGCTACGGCGCCATGCAGCTCGCCGGCCCCGGCGTGTTCGGCCCGCCGAAGGATCGCGCCGCCGCCGTCGCCGTCCTGCGCGCCGCGATCGAGGCCGGCGTGAACCACATCGACACCAGCGACTTCTACGGCCCGCACGTCACCAACCAGATCATTCGCGAAGCCCTGTCGCCCTACCCCGACGACCTGACCCTGTGCACGAAGATCGGCGCGCGCCGCGACGACAAGGGCGCGTGGCTCCCGGCATATTCTCCCGACGAGCTCCGCTCGGCCGTCCACGACAACCTGCGCCACCTCGGACTGGACGTGCTCCCCGTGGTGAACCTGCGCATCATGTTCGACGTGCACGGCCCGGCCGAGGGCTCGATCAGGCAACAGCTCGAAGTCCTCGCCGAACTCCGGCAGCAGGGGCTGGTGCGCCACATCGGGCTGAGCAACGTGACGCCCGCGCAGGTGGCGGAAGGCCGCGGCATCTGCGAGATCGTCTGCGTGCAGAACCAGTACAACCTGGCGCACCGCGGCGACGACGATCTCATCGATGCGCTGGCGAAGGATGGCATCGCCTACGTGCCATTCTTCCCGCTGGGCGGTTTCAGCCCGCTGCAGTCGGATGCCCTCTCCGACGTGGCGCGCCGGCTCGACGCCAGCCCCTTGCAGGTCGCCTTGGCGTGGCTGCTGCAGCGCTCGCCGAACATCCTGCTGATTCCGGGCACGTCGTCGGTGGCGCACCTCACGGACAACCTCCGGGCCGGGGAGCTGACGCTACCGGCCGACGCGGTGGCGACGCTCGACGGCATCGCTCAGCGCGCCTGACGCTTTTCGTCGATCAACGTGCGGATGCGCGCGGCGTCGCCTGGCGACGCCGCGTTGTACACCACCATGCTCAGGTCCGGCCGACCGTCCACCGCGAACGACGAGTATTCCAATGCGATGTCGCCGAGCGCGCCGTGACGCAGCACCTTCGTGCCTTCACCCTGCGCGCGCACGTCGTGATCCCGCCACATCGACGCGAACTCGGGGCTGAGCCGGCACATCTCGTCCACGAAGCCCTGCATCTCACGGCCCGCACCGACCCGGGCGGCATCCGCCCGGAACGAGGCGACGACGAAGCGCGCCACGCTTTCCCATTCCGGCTGCCGCGCGCGGACGTCCGGACGGCCGAACATCAGCCGCAGCACGTTGCGTTCCTTCGGCGCGAGCGTCGCGTAGTCGGTCAGCACGGCGGCCGCGGCGCGATTCCAGGCGACGACGTCCCAGGTGGCCGTGCGGACGATGGCGGGACTCAGCTCGAGTGCGTCGAGCACGCGCTGGAGGCGCGGCGACACGCCGTCGATCGCCCGATAGCGCACGTCCGGCGCGCGCCCCAGTCCGATCAGGAACAGATGCTCCCGTTCGACGTCCGTGAGCATCAGCGCACGCGCGATGCGGTCGAGCACGTCGGCGGAGGGTGCGCCGCCACGGCCCTGCTCGAGCCATGTGTACCAGGTCGCGCTGACGTTCGCCCGCTGCGCGACTTCCTCGCGACGCAGACCCGGCGTGCGCCGCCGCGTCAGTGAAAAACCGAAGGCGGCGGGATCCAGCTTCGTGCGGCGGTCGCGCAGATACGCGCCGAGACTGTTGTCCGCGAAGGCGGCCGACTCGCTCATCCTGTTAGTCCTCTTACCCGTATAACGTCACTACTTCACCCGGATACCCGGCGGATCCAGAGTAGCGCCATTCCAACGAGGGAGGTGCTGCCATGCGCGTATTCGTCACCGGTGCCACGGGGTTCGTCGGTTCTGCCGTCGTTCGCGAGTTGCTGTCGGCCGGCCATCGGGTACTGGGTCTCGCCCGTTCCGACGACGGCGCCGCGCGGCTCGAAAGCTTCGGTGCCGAGCCCGTGCGGGGATCGCTCGAGGACGTGGACGGGCTGCGGCGTGCGGCGGCGTCCGCGGACGCCATCGTCCACACCGGTTTCAATCACGACTTCTCGCGTTTCGCCGAGAACTGCGTGCTCGACCGCCGCGCCATCGACGCCATGGGCGAGGCGCTGATGGGCACCGACAAGCCGTTCCTCGTCACGTCGGGCCTCGCCCTGGCGAAGGCCGGCGAACTCGGGACCGAGACGGACGCGGCGCTGCCGACGTCGGACGACTATCCGCGCGCGTCGGAACCTGCCGCGCTCGCGCTCGCCGGGCGCGGCGTCCGCGCCGCCGTGGTGCGTCTGCCACCGTCGGTGCATGGCGAAGGCGATCATGGCTTCGTGCCGATGCTGATCGACCTCGCGCGGCGCACCGGCGTTTCCGCGTACGTCGGCGACGGCGACAACGCGTGGGCTGGCGTCCACCGCCTCGACGCCGCCCGCGTGTACCGGCTTGCCGTCGAAACGGGAGCGTCAGGCGGTCCGTATCACGCGGTGGCCGATGCCGCGCTGCCCTTTCGCGACATCGCGACCGTCATCGGTCGCCGGCTGGGCATTCCGGTGGTCTCGAAGACGGGCGATGAAGCCGCCGCGCATTTCGGCTGGCTCGGGAAGTTCACGGGCTTGAACATGGGAGCGTCGAGCGACCGCACCCGCGGCAGGCTCGGCTGGGAACCCCGCGAACCGGGACTCCTTGCCGACATCGACAGCGCCGCCTATTTCCCCGGTTGATTCGACCCGCCTGCGCAGCGCGCTTCCTGCCGTGGCTCAGGGAGCGTCGCTCATCTCCCTGACCACATCGAGGAACGCGCGCAGCGCCGGCGGCACGGCGCGGTGGCCCGGGTAGTAAACGGCGATCGCTTCCGCGTCGCCCATCCACGGCGCGAGCACTTCGCGCAGCCGCCCCGCCGCGATGTCCGCCGCGGCCGCGGGCTCCGGCACGTAGGCGATGCCGAGGCCTTCGACGGCCGCATCCACCATCAGCGCCTCGTCGTCGAGGACGACCGGCCCGGCGGTATCGATCGTGAGCGATTCGCCGCCGCGCGCGAATTCCCAGCGATAGAGCTTGCCGCTGGGCATCCGGTGGCCGATGCAACGGTGACGGGCGAGTTCGTCCGGCGCGCGGGGGGTGCCGGCCTGCGCGAGGTACGCGGGCGAGGCAACGCAGGCGAAACGCATGGGCCGCGACATGGGCACCGCGATCATGTCCTTCGGAATGGACTCCACCAGGCGCACGCCCGCGTCGAATCCGCGAGACACGATGTCGACCAGCTCGCCTTCCGCGACGAGGTCGACCGTGACCTCGGGAAAGCGCTCGACCATCGTCGGCAGCACGCGACGCACGAGCATCGACGCCGCGAGACGCGGGGCGTTGATGCGCACGGTGCCGGTCACGCGCCCACGAAAATCGGCCACGCTGTCCAGTGCCGCGTCGAGCGACGCGAGCGCGCCCTGCAGGTGCTCCAGAAGACGCGCGCCGGCTTCCGTCGGCGAGACGCTGCGAGTCGTCCGGTTGAGCAGACGCACGCCCATGCGCTCTTCGAGGGCGCGCATCGCGTGGCTCAGCGTGGACGGCGCCGTACCGAGCTCGTCGGCCGCACGGCGGAAACTCCGGTGCGTCGCGACGGCCACGAAAGCGCCGAGATCGTTGAGGGACGGGCGTGCCATTGGTGGCGATTCTGCAGCAACCCATACGGATTGCAACGTCTAGTTGTTCAACCGTCCCGGGCCTATCGTGACGTAATCACCCCACGAGAGGCACTCCCCCATGGCAAAGCACTGGCTCATCACCGGCGTTTCCTCCGGTCTCGGCCGCCTTCTGGCGACGAAGGCCCTCGCCCGCGGCGATAGCGTGGTCGGCATGAGCCGAAGCGCCGATGCACTGCCCGACCTTCGTTCCCGGCACGCCGACCGTTTGCGTATCGTCGCCGCCGACCTCGCCGATCAGGCGGCGGTCCGTCGCGCCGTCGACGACGCCTTCGCCGCGAGCGGCCGGATCGACGTCGTCGTCAGCAACGCGGGTTATGGTCTTCTCGGGGCGGGCGAGGAGGCCAGCGATCGACAGGTGCGCGACATCGTCGACGTCAACCTGATCGGCTCCATCGCGCTGATCCGGGCGGCGCTGCCGCACCTTCGTCGCCAGGGCGGGGGCCGCATCCAGCAGGTATCGAGCGAGGGTGGCCAGATCGCCTACCCGGCCTTCGGCCTCTATCACGCGACGAAGTGGGGCATCGAGGGGTTCGTGGAGGCCGTCGCGCAGGAGGTGGCGCCGTTCGGCATCGCGCTCACGCTGGTGGAACCCGGCCCCGCGCGCACCGACTTCGGCGGCAACCTCGCCCGCACGACGCCGCTGCCGGCATACGAGGCGACACCCGCGGGCCAGCTGCGTCGCTCGCTCGAAGGCGAGTGGGTCATCAAGGGCGATCCCGACCGCATGACCGACGCGATGATCCGCCTCGCCGATCAGGACGCGCCGCTGCCGAAGCGTCTGGTGCTCGGCGCCGACGCCTACACGCACGTTCACGACGCGCTGAAGGCTCGCCTCGATGAACTCGAACGGCAGCAGGCCATCGCGCTCGCCGCGGACTTCACGGCCGACGAGCTCGCGACGCTTCCTTAGAAGCGCGCCCTGCGCGCCGTCTCATCCGCGACTACACCACGTACCCATCCAAGGAAAGCATCATGAACCAGCGCACCGCCATCTTTCCCGAAAAACGCCATGCCCTCTACGACGCGCACAAGTATTCGCCTGCCGTCCGCGCGGGCGACCTCCTCTTCGTCGCCGGCCAGGTCGGCAGCCGCGAGGACGGGTCCCCGGAGCCCGTCTACGAGGACCAGGTCCGTCGCGCGTTCGCCAACCTGCGCGAGGTGCTCGCCGCGGCGGGCTGCACGTTCGACGACGTGATCGACGTCACCTCGTTCCACACCGATCCCGCGAACCAGTTCGAGGCGATGATGGCCGTTCGCGAGAAGGAGATCGGCGAAGCCCCCTACCCCACGTGGACCGCCGTCGGCGTCAACTGGCTCGCGGGCTTCGACTTCGAGATCAAGGTGATCGCGAGGATCCCGTCTCGGGCGGATATCGGCGCGTCACGTTGAAGATAAACGCTCAGAAATCCCAGATCACGGGCACCCAGCGGTACGCGTCGCCTTGCTTCGCCACGCGGCCGACCGACGGGAATGGCAGGTGCGTCGCGACCATCAGGCCACGGTTCGCGACGAGTTCGTCGAAAAGGTCGAAACGAACACGCGCCGCGGTTTCGGGATCATGCTCGAACCCGTTGAACCAGTCCGGATGATCGAAGCCGACGGGAAAGACGGCATCGCCGGCGAACACGAGGCTTTCGCCGCGGGAGGCGACTTCCACCACGCAATGGCCCGGCGTATGACCGCCGGTGACGCGTGCGACGACGCCCGGAGCGACCTCGAAGCGGCCCTCGAAGGGGCGAATCCGGTCGCGATAGAGCGACGCGAATTGCTTCGCGGTGGAGCGAAGCACGGGCGGCACCGCCTCGGGCATCGACGTGCGCGAGAAATCCGGATTCTCCCAGAACGCCAGTTCCGCGGCCGCCACGTGGATGCGGACATCGTCGAGCAACCGCTCCTTCACGCCGTCCACGAGCAGACCGCCCACGTGGTCCATGTGCATGTGCGTGACGACCACGTCGGTCACTGTCGCAAGATCGATGCCTGCCGACTCGAGGCGATGAGGGAACTGGCCGGCGCGCGGAAAGTCGGGGAACTGAACACCGAGGCCCGCGTCGACGAGGATCGTCTGCTCCCCGCTGCGCACGACCAGCACGTTGAGCGGCCAGTCGAATTTGTCGGGCGGCATGCGCTGGTCGTCGAGCCAGTCCGACAACTCGGCGGCGCTGGCGTTATGGGCCATGGTGACCGTCGGCAACGGCAGCACGCCGTCGCTCACGACGAGCACGTCGATGTCGCCGATCTTCACCGCGTAACGCGACGAGACGAGTTCTTCCAGCACGGGAGCGGCGGACGGCATGGAACGGGCTACGGTGGACATGAAGGATCTCCGGAAAAGGCGCGCGATCGCGCGCCAGGCGATGCAGGTCGCCGCGCGACGCCAGGCGTCGTCGCGGCGCATACGGTGGAACACCGCATGCCTGCATCGTAGGCCGCTCGAAAAAGGCCCAGTAGATCCATGGAACGCGTCGCCGTGTTGTCCACCGCGCACCAAACACATCGCGCTCCTCGCAAGACGCGAGGACCGGCGTGCTGCTACCGCCGTTTGATCCCGTTGAAGAACAGATCGACGAGATGCGTGACGCGCGGCTCCAGCGAGCCGCCCTGCGCGGCCGCGAGCGACGTCGCCGTGATCACGCAGAGGACGTCCTCGAACGACACGTCCTCCGCGATGGCCTTCGCCTTCTTCGCGCGCTCCAGCAAACGAATGCCCTCCGCGCGACCCGCGCGGCATCCGGCGGTATCGCTCTGCAGCACCGCGCCGAGCATCGTGGCGAGTCCCTGGTAGTAACCCGCATGGATCGCGAGCTCGACCGTGAACGCGCGAACCGATGCGCCCGGGTCCATGCTGTCGTCGCGCGAGCGGCTCCGGGCCGACAGCGCGAGCAGCCGGTCGTTGCAGAGCGCCGCGAGCAGCGCGTCGCGCGTGGGGAAACGGCGATAGAGGGTGCCGATGCCGACCTTCGCCCGCCTGGCGATGTCGTCGAGCGACGCATCGGCGCCGCGTTCGGAGAACACCTCGTCCGCCGCCTCGAGGATGCGCTCGCGGTTGCGCGCGGCGTCGGCGCGTAAGGGGGTTTCCTCGATCGGCGGGCTGTCGGTGCTCATGCGGTCTCCGGTTGCAAAGTGGATGATGCCTCCATATAGTAAGTGGAGCAATTCTCCACTTATTAAAGGATCCGGTATGACGAAGCGTTTCGAAGGCAAGGTCGTGGTCGTGACGGGCGGCAGCGAGGGCATCGGGCTGGCGACGGCCAAGGCGTTCGCGGCGGAAGGCGCCCACGTGTACATCACCGGGCGCCGGCAGGATCGCCTGAACGCCGCGGTGGCGGAGATCGGCGCCGGCTCGGTGGGCGTCCAGGGCGACGCGTCGAATCTCGCCGACCTCGATCGGCTGTACGACCGCATCCGCGCGGATCACGGCAAGCTGGACGTCGTCTTCGCGAACGCGGGTATCGCGGACACCGGAGCGAAGCCGCTCGGCGAGATCGGCGAGGACGACTTCGACCGCATGTTCGGTCTCAACGTCCGCGGCCTGCTGTTCTCGGTGCAGAAGGCCCTGCCGCTGCTGGGCGCCGGCGCGACGATCGTCCTGAACGGATCGGTCGCCGGCAGCAAGGGATTTCCGGGGCAGTCGCTCTATAACGCCACCAAGGCGACCGTCCGGTCGTTCGCCCGCAGCTGGACCGCGGACCTCAAGGACCGCGGCATCCGCGTGAACGTCGTCGCACCGGGTGCGACGGAGACGCGCATGATGCGCGACTATCTCGACGTGCGCCCCGGCGTCGAGGAAGCGTTCACGCAGCTCGTCCCGCTCGGCCGCATCGGACGCCCTGAGGAAGTCGCCAACGCGGTGCTCTTCCTCGCGTCGAGCGAAAGCGCCTATATCGCGGGCGCCGAACTGACCGTCGACGGCGGCATGGTCGCCGTCTGACCGTTCACGAAGCCGCGCGTCGCACCGACGCGCGGCTTCGTCGTGGTTTCTATCCCCAGTGCGAGGCGACGAACGCCTGCACCTCGGCGGCCAGCTCGGCGTCTTCGGGCGTGTGCCCACCGAAACCACCGTGCGGCATGGCCTCGAACACATGCAGCTCGGCGTGCACGCCCGCCTTGCGCAGCTTCCGGTGCATGCGTGCCGCGTTCGACAGGAACAGGTCCCGCGTGCCGCTCTGCAGGAAGGTCGGCGGAAAGCCCGCCAGGTCGCCGAACAGCGGCGACAGATACGGAGCCGAGAGATCCGCGCCGTCCGCGTAAAGACGGTTGTTGGACATCAGCGATCCGACGAGCACGACGTCCACGAAGCGGTTGACCTCGAAGCTGTCGCCGGATTCGGTGAGGTCGACTTCCGGTGACAGGAGCACCAGCGCCGCCGGCATCGGCAGGCCTTCGTCCCGCGCCCGCAGCAGCATCGCCGCGGCGAGGTTTCCTCCTGCGGAACGGCCACCCACGATGATGTGCTCCGGTGCATGCCGTTCGAGCAGATGGCGATACGTCACGAGGCAATCGTCGAGCGCGGCGGGATACGGATGTTCCGGCGGGGTCCTGTAATCGACGCCATAGCAGCGCACGCCGTGCAGGTCCGCCTGCTTCCGTGCGCCGACCGCGCACGCTTCGCCGCCGCCGAACACGAGCGCGCCGCCATGCAGTTCGATGTACGCGCGGTCGGCGCGAACGCCACCGGCTGGCGTCGCCACGTGCACGACGGTGTCGCCGAGCGTGATCGTCTCCACCGTCGAGACCAGCGCTCCGGCCGCCTCGCGCGCGGCCGCGCCGTACTGCGCGTCGACGGCCGTCTTCATCCGCGACCACGCCGCACGATCCTCCGGCGGCGGCATCACGTAGCGCGCGTTGACCGGAACGCCGTCGGCGCCCACGAGGCGCTCGAGCGACGCGCGCGCGGTGTCGCTGATGGACGAGGGAAAGGGGACGTCTCGCGCCGCGAGCCGGAGATTCGGAGGCGTGTCGGTCATGGGTGTCGGTTCGTCCCGGCGGCGCGTGGTCATCCCCGTCATGGTACGGGATCGCGATCGATGCGGAACGGCATGCGAAAACCCGGGTGCGTCGAGGCCTCAGTGCCCCACGACATGCCCGTGGCGTGCGCCGGCCCGGAAGCCATGCGTGCGCGCGGCCGCAGCGATGCCGAAACCGACGACCAGCAACACCACCAGCGCCGGTGGGAACGACGACGCACCCCATGTTTCCAGGAGCACGCCGCCCAGGAGACCGCCGCCGGCGATGGCGCCGTTCCACGCGACCACGTTCATCGACAGCGCGACATCGGCACCGTCGCCGGCCGTATCGGCCAACGCGGTCTGCAACAGCGTGGCCGCGCCGCCGAAGGTCAGTCCCCACAGCGCCACGCCGACATAGATGGCGGCCGGCACGCGTGCGAGCCAGACGAAGAGAAGCGATACGGCCGCGAAGATCGCGAGGCTGGCCAGCACCGTGGCGCGCAGGTGATGGTCGACGAGACGGCCCGCGATGCCGATCGCCACCAGCGCGGCCAGGCCGAAGATCAGGAGCACCACGTCCACGCGCGCCTCGAGACCGGCCTGCGCGACGAACGGCGCGACGTAGGTGTAGAGGATGTTGTGCGCCAGCATCCAGGCGATCACCACGCCGAGCACGGGACGCACACCGGGCGTCGTGAACACCCGTCGCAACGGCAGCCGCTCCTGGCCGGTCTGGCCCGGATAGTCCGGTACTTTCGCCACGACCCATGCGATCAACACCAGCGTGAGCGCCGACATGACGGCGAACGCGCTGCGCCAACCGATCAGGGTGCCGAGCCATGTGCCCAGCGGCACGCCGAGCGACAACGCGATCGGCGTGCCGACCATCGCCACCGCCAGCGCCCTGCCCTGTTGGTGCGTGGGGACCATGCGGCGCGCGTAACCGGCCAGAAGGCTCCATGCGAGTCCGGCCGACACGCCCGCGAAGAAGCGCGCGACCAGCGTCACCCCGTAGTTCGACGACAACGCCGTGATCGAATTGAAGACGAGGAAGCCGACGATGGTCAGCAGCAGCACGTTGCGCCGCCGCCAGCCTCGCGTGGCCAGCGTGAGCGGGATGGCCGCCAGCAGCGAGCCCAGCGCATAGGCGGTGACCGTCTGTCCCGCGAACGAGGTCGACACGCCGAGGCCGGCGGCCATCATCGGCAGGAGCCCTGCCGGCAGCGTCTCCGTGACGATGCAGATGAAGCCTGTCATCGCGAGTGCGAGCAGCGCGGAATACGGCAAGCGTTCGCCGTCGGCAGCCGCGGCTGCCGGAATCGAGGTGGATGTCGTCACAGGGGTGGTCTCGCCACTAATGTACTGTTCGATACATTAGTGGCGGCCGGACGGCACTGTCAACGACGATGCGCGGACACGATGCGTCAACCCGGCATCGACGTCCGCGCGATCAGTGCCTGCAGCTCCCGACACACGACGTCCGGGGCTTCCTCCGGAATGAAATGCCCCGATCCGGCCACGACGGCGCTTTTCAGGTCCGTGCAGCGCGGCTCGAGCACCCTACCCATCATCGCCCCGACACCGAACTCCGCGCCGAGGGCGAGCACCGGCATCGTGAGCGGCGCGACATCGTTCAGCGCGTCGATGCTCGCCGGCACGGCGCGGTAGTAGTTGAATCCGGCCGACATGCGTTCCGCCTGGCCATAGCAGCGCATGTAGACCGAGATGTCTTCCGCGGTGACGGCGCCGGCCACGCGCGTCTTCGTTTCGAACAGCCAGTCGAGGTACACACGCTCCCGGCCTCGCGTCAGGCGCTCGGGGAGCTCGGGTACCGCGTTGAACGCGAACTGGAAGACGCGCGCGGCGTTGCCTATCGACAGGAAACCGTCCGGAAACGCGCCCGGAATGGCGGCATCCTGCAACATGAGCCCGGCGACGCCCTGTGGCATCAGGCTGGCCCACGCGTAGGCGATCCAGGCGCCCACGTCGTGTCCCACGAGGACGAAGCGATCGACCCCGGCCGAGGCGAGCGCGGCGGCCATGCGTCGGGCGACCTCCGGCGTCGCGTAGTTCGCCGCGGCACCGATCGGATCGGATTCGCCGAGCCCGGGCGGGTCCAGCGCGATCGAGCGGATGCCCGCATCGGCGAGCTTTGCCTGCACGGCGCGCCACGCATGCAGCGTCTGCGGCCAGCCTGCGATCAGCACTACCGGGACGCCGGACTCGGGACCGCACGACCGCGCGGATAGCCTCGCGCCGTCCGGCGCCTGAAGAACATGATCTCTGTGTGCGAATGTCGTGGCCATCGCTTCGCTCCTATCGATCGAGACGCGGGAACAGAGCCCGCGCGTTACCGGCGTTCACCGCGGCCTTCTCGTCGGAGGTGAGCGCGTCGGACGCGTCGAGCATCGCCGTGAACGATGCGCCCACCCGGGCGGGTGCGTACGGGAAATCACTGCCGTAAAGCACACGCCCCGTTCCCACGAACGTCTTCAGCCCGAGCAGCGCGGACGGACCGGAAGACAACGCGGTGTCGAAGTAGAACCGCTGGAAGGACTCGATGATGTCGGCCGGCGGCTTCGCGTCCGGGCGCACGGCGTTGGCGAGCTCCGCGAACCGATAGGCCGCGTACGGCAGGAATCCGCCGGCGTGCGAAAGGATGACCTTCACGTTGCGGTAGCGGTCCATCACGCCGTTGAGCACCATGTCGACGGCGCAACGGGTGGTATCGAACGGGTAATCGACGATCGGGCCGGGAATGCCATCGATCGTCTGGATGGCGGGCTTGCTGGGGTGGATGAACACCACCGCGCCGCGGCGGTCGAGTTCCGCCCACACCGCGTCGAAGTAGCGATCGCCCAGGTACATGCCGTGGTAGTTGCTGAGCAGCACGACGCCGTCCGCTTTCAGCGCATCGAAGGCATGGCGGATCTCGTCCAGCGTGCCATCCACGTCGGGCAGCGGAAGCGTGGCGAAGTTGCCGAACCGGTCCGATCGCTTCTGCACGAGCGAGGCCGTGTACTCGTTCACGCGGCGCGCCATGTCTCGCCGTGCCGTGCCCTGCCATCCGGTGATGCCCGGCGCGGTCAGGGAGAGGACACCCGTGGCGATCTGCTGGCTATCCATGAAGGCGATGGCGGCTTCGGGGCTCCAGGCCGGGCTATTCCAGCCGGACGGATCGCCGCCGAACGCGGGGAGCGCGTCCGACCAGAACGGCGGGACCACATGTTGGTGAACATCGATGCGATTCGCGGCGGACATGTCGATTTCCTCGGGGGGTTGGGGGACGAGGAAAAGGATGGATGCGCGGCATTCAAACCGAAATATATTGATCTGACCGATTGATCATTCATGGTGATAATCGATGGATCTCCGGCATCTCCGATACTTCCTGGCCGTTGCGGACGAGGGCCACTTCGGCCGCGCCGCCGAGCGCCTGCACATCGTGCAGCCTGCCCTCAGCATGCAGATCCGCGCGCTCGAGGAAGACCTTGGCGTCACCCTGCTCACGCGCACGACGCGCCGGGTCGAACTGACCGAGGCGGGTCGCCTCTTCCGTGTGGAAGCCGAGCGCACGCTTGCCCAGGCCGAGCACGCGCGTCGGACCGCGCAGCGCGCCGCGCGTGGCGAGGTCGGCCGGGTGCGGGTCGGATTCTCCGGCAACGCGGCGCTGGCGGGCCGCCTTCCGGAACACATCCAGTCGTTCCATGCGACCCGCGCGATGGTGAGCATCGAGCTCGAAGAAATGCCGTCCGCCGACCAGATACAGGCGATCGTCGAGAACCGGATCGACATCGGCTATTGCCCCGATGTCGGGCTGCCCATTCCCGACACGCTTTCCAGCGAGGTCGTAGGCGCCTGGCCGTGGGTCATCGGCATGGCGCTCGACCACCGCCTGGCGCGCCTCAGCGACGTGCGCTGCCGCGACCTTTCCGGCGAAACCTTCATCACGTACGCCGCCAACGCGGGCGATCGCAGCCAGGCCGAGCTGTTGAGGAAAGCGCTAGGCGGCGAACCGATCATCGGCCATCGCGTCGCCAGCACGCTGACGGTGTTGACGATGGCCGCGGCCGGCCTCGGCCTCGTGCTCGTGCCGCAGCCCATACGCGACATCCATGTGCCGGGACTGATCTACATGCCGCTCGCCGACTTCGAGGAACAGGCCACGCTGCTGCTGATCTCCCGCAAGGACGAGTCGAACGGCCCGGTCATCGCGTTTCGCGGCTGGTCCGTGGAGACGTCTCGGTCGCCGCCCTCGAGAACCTGATGTCGCGCACGGGCGGCGCGCCGAACAGGCGGCCGTATTCGCGCGTGAACTGCGGCACGCTTTCGTAGCCCACGGCGTACGCCGCGATGCTGGCCGAGGCGCCTTCCGACAGCATCATCCGCCGCGCTTCGATCAGGCGCAGTTGCTTCTGGAATTGCAGTGGCGACAGTTGCGTCACGGCACGGAAGTGCTGATGGAATGTGGACGGACTCATACCGGCGGCCTCGGCCAGACGCTCGACCCGCAACGGCCGCGCATACTCCGACCGGATCAAGGCGACGGCGCGAGCGATACGCCGCGTGTGGCTTTCGACGATGCCCAGGTTGCGGATCGCGGGCCCATGGCGTCCGGCAAGCAGCCAGAAATGCAGTTCCCTGACCATGTCCGCCTGCAGCACCGGAAGCGCCGACGGTCGGTTGAGGAGACGCATCAATCGCAGCGCGACGTCGGCGACCTCGGCTTCGGTGGGGTCGACCCTCACGGGGGCGCTCGACTCGCCCTGGGCGATGTTCATGTCGAGAACCAGCGCTTCGATGACAGCGGGATCCAGATCGAAGACCAGCGAGTAGTACGGCGCGTTCGCATCGGCCGCGGTGATCTGGCTGACCGTGGGGACGTCGGCGGTGATGAGCATGGAGTCGCCGGCACCGAAGTCGAAAGCCTGCTTGCCAAGCAGTACGCGCTTGCGCCCTTGAACGACGACCGCGATCAGGGGACGCGAAACCGCGTATTGCAGCTCGCTGGGCGTGCCTGCCCGGATCGCGGTCACACCCGGGATCGGGGTAATCGCGACACCGTCCGCGTTCGCGTGGGAATCCGCGTAGAAGCGGACCGCCTGTAGCAGGGTCTCGGTCATGGCCAGAGCGTAGTCCCCGAACCGTGCGAGGCGCAACGAATCCGTCGGATCAGGCAAACATGCGCCGGGCTCCGCGCCATCCACCGCAGACCGCCGGAGTCGCCATGCGGCCGCCGCTCCGGAGGAACGGGCAAGAACGTCCGAGGAACCGGCAACCCGTACGTGGGGCTCGGCTCGATACTGGATCCGTCGCTTAGACACCCCTCAGCAGGAGCCTTCCATGTCCACCGTTTCTCTCGTCACAGGCGCCAACCGGGGCCTCGGTCGCAATACCGTCATCAGCATCGCCCGTCACGGCGGCGATGTGATCTTCACCTACCGCCACGGCGCCGAGCAGGCGCAGGCGGTCGTCGCCGAGATCGAAGCACTCGGCCGCAAGGCGGTCGCGGT
Source organism: Luteibacter sp. 3190 (assembly GCF_031456385.1). NCBI lineage: Bacteria > Pseudomonadati > Pseudomonadota > Gammaproteobacteria > Lysobacterales > Rhodanobacteraceae > Luteibacter > Luteibacter sp. 3190. The sequence goes on from NZ_JAVDUO010000001.1 coordinate 1,246,445, forward strand.
ACAGCTCGACGTCGCCGACGTTTCCAGCTTCGCCGCGTTCGGCGACAAGGTGCGCGCGATCCTCGCATCGTGGGGGCGAAGCGACTTCGACCACCTGGTCAACAATGCCGGCCACGGTGAAATGGCGGGCATCGCCGAGACCACGGAGGCGCAGTTCGACCAGCTGTTCAACGTCCACGTGAAAGGCGTCTTCTTCCTGACGCAAACGCTGCTGCCGCTGCTTGCCGATGGCGGCCGGATCGTGAACTTCTCGACGGGCCTGACGCGCGTCTCCTACCCTGGATTCTCGGCCTACTCGGCGGCCAAGGGCGCCGTCGAGATCCTCACCCTCTACATGGCGAAGGAGTTCGGCAGCCGCGGCATCACCGCCAATACGATCGCCCCCGGTGCGATCGAGACCGATTTCCTCGGCGGCGCCGTTCGCGATACGCCCGCGTACAACGACGCCTTCGCGTCGATGATCGCGCTGGGCCGTGTCGGTCTACCCGACGATATCGGCCCGGCGGTCGCGAGTCTGCTCGGCCCGGACAACCGCTGGGTCACGGCACAGCGCATCGAAGTGTCGGGTGGCCAGAACATCTGATCGCGCGTCATCGTCAGGGAGCCGCGTCGCACGCCGCGACGCGCTCCCGCAGATACAGCGCGTTCGGAATCGCTTCTCCCGCGGCGGTGTTGTCGAAGACGCACCACACGCTCGTCCCGGGCGGCACGGCCACGAGCCGTCCGGCGAGCGCGTCGATGAAGGTCGCGTCGTAGGCCGAGTAATACATGCGTGGCGAACCATGCAGCCGGATGTACAGCGTCGCGGCATCGCCGAGGGGAAGCATCCCGGGCACCGGCGGCGGATCGGCCAGCACGCAGCCGATCGCCGCATCCCGCATCGCCCGCTTTGCTTCCTCCCCGAACCATGTCGCGTGGCGCGGCTCGCACACGACGCGGGTGCTTGTCGTTGCGCGAAGCGTCGCGAAAAAACGGCTCGCGGTCGCTCGCTCGAACGGGAGGCTGGGCGGTAGTTGCAACAGCAGACAGCCGAGTTTTTCATCGAGGGCAGCGATGTCGTCACAGAACCGACGAAGGTCCGCGTTTGCATTGCGCAGCCTGAGCTCGTGCGTGATGGCCTTCGGCATCTTGACCGAGAACCGGAACGCCTCGGGCACGCTCGCGGCCCACCGCGCATAGGTCTCGGGCCGATGCGGCCGATAGAACGAACTGTTGATCTCGACACAGGAGAAAACGCGCGCGTACCGCTCCAGATGACTGCCCTGCCCCGCGAAGCGCGACGCGGCGTCGCCAGGCAGTGACCAGCCGGCACATCCGATCCGGATCATCGATGGCTCCATGGCGAACGAACTCGCGGCGCATGCATGGTGCGACGATGACCTGATCCACGCAGTGATTCCGTGAGGCGATGCCGTCGTGGGTGATGCGGACCGGCGCGCGACCGCCTAAAGGATCCCTTCCTGCGCCGCCTGGTACACCGTCCGCACGGTGGGCCGGAAACCCAGCTGCCGCGCGAGCGATCCATCGATATGCAGGTGCCAGGGGTTCGTCATGGGCTCGGCCGAGGCATCCATCTGCCCGCCGACGAGCCTGACCAGTTCGTAGACCGTCGTCGGTGCATCGTCGCACAGGTTGACGATCCGGCCATCGAAATCGCCGGCGAGTGCCATGGCCATCGCGACGGCGACGTCGCGGTGATGGATCGTGCTCATGCGGTTGGCGGGATGAAACCCGAGGGCCGCCACGTGCTTCGGCAACGCCTGCAGATGGCCATCCCCATCGCCATAGACGAACGGCAACCGAAGGATCGTCCCGTTCAGCCCGCTCTCGCGCAGCGCATTCTCCGCGGCGACCTTGCTCGCGGGGTACGCCAGCTCCGGTTGGACGGTGTCCGTCTCTCGTCCAGGATGCGGGCCATGCCTGTCGTAGACGTGACCCGTGCTCGCCATGATGAAGCGGACGCGCGGCGCGTGGTCCCGCGCCACCGTGAGCAGGTTGCGGGTTCCTTCGAGATTGCTCTTCCAGATCAGATCGGTGTCTTGCGTACGGAACACCGCCGCCAGATGCACGATCGCCGACACACCGCGAACGGCCTCCGTCAGCGTCGACGGGTCGAGCATGTCGCCCGTCACGGCGACGGCACCGGGCGGGCACGGTTTCCCGGCCCGCAGCAGCACCCGGCAGGCGAATCCCGCTTGCAGCAGACGCGGAACAAGGCGTTCACCGACGAGACCTGTCGCCCCGGTAATCAGGATGCTCATGAGCTCATGCCTTCTGCAGGAGGGCTTGCAGCCGCTCGGTCGCCGTTCGAAGGACACGCATCGTCGTGGCCAGATCGGCCTCGTCGATACCGGCAAACGCGGCCTGCTGAATGAACGAGAGGTCGGGAAGCTCGCGCCAGAGGTTCTCGCCCGAGCGCGTCAGGGCCAGGCGGCGCTGGCGCTGATCGTCGCCGTCCGAGGTCTGCCGCACCAGCCCCTTGCGCACGAGCGTGGCGACGATTCCACTCAACGTCGCCCGCTCGAGCTCGAGCGCGCGTGCGAGGTCGCGCTGTACCGACGGGCCTTGATTCGCCAGATGCCAGAGCACGTACCACTGCGTCGAACCCAGATCGAAAGGCCGCAGGGTCGCATCCATGAGCGCGCGGCCGGCGAAATAGCACCGCTTCGTCCACGCCCCCACCGTCAGGTTTTCGGTCTTTTCCACGTCCGGCATACGGCCCGCTCCATGCATTCGTCAGCTACCTTGCGAATATCGCAAGGTAGCTGACGAAGTGTCAAGCGCGGGTTCGCTTAGCCAAGCTAGGGGGCTTCATCGAAAGACCGCTTCAGTGAGTGCTTCCGACTCGCTCCACAGTCTCGCAGCGACGCTCGTATCCAGTGCTTGCGGGGGAACCTTGGCAACGGTTGGATAGCCTCGCGTTTCGCCGAGCTTGTCTGGGCCGTAATAGGCACCCCCTTGAGCCTGCGGCGAAGTCGCGGCGAAGAGTGTCGGCAACGCGCCCTGCGATGCCGGCTGAAACAGGAACCACATGTAACGACGGACCATACCCGGGGCGCTCCAGGCGCCGGCGCCATTGGGCAGTAGATCGGTACGTGAAATGCCGGGATGGGCGGCGATACTCTGGATGCCCCAACCCGCAGCATCGCTGCGTCGTTGCAATTCAAGAGCGAACATCAGGCAAGCGAGTTTCGATTGACCGTAAACCCGCATCGGCCTGTAGCTGCGCTGAGCTTGCAGATCATCGAAGTTGATCGTGCCGCTTCGAGCGGCGACGCTTGAAAGGCTGACCACGCGTGGTTCATTGCCCTTGCGCAGCAGGGGCAGCAGTTTGGCAGTCAGGGCGAAATGGCCCAGGTAGTTCGTGCCGAACTGCAATTCGAATCCGTCGGACGTCACCTGACGCTTCGGCGGCGTCATCACCGCGGCATTGTTGATCAGCAAATCCAGGCTGTCGCGCGAACTCCGCAGGCTTTCGCTGAACGCCTCGATGGATTCGAGGCTGGCGAGATCCAGTGTCCCGAAAGCCACATTCGCGGTAGGAACGCTTTGGCGAATCTGATTGACTGCTGCCGCGCCTTTCGACGGATTTCGACCCGCGACGATGACGTTCGCACCAGCACGGGCGAGCGCCAGCGCGTCGTGGAAGCCAAGGCCGCCAGTACCGGTGACGACCGCCGTACGGCCGCGTTGGGAGGGGATGTCGGAAACTGTCCAGGAGGTCATGATCCTTGCCTGCCGAGAAGACGGAATATACACTAGGTGCATGTAAATATGCACTGAGTGCTAACCTTAATGCACTTAGTGCAGTCATGCAACAGGGCATAGGAATGTCAGGAATCTTGCCTCCCGCAGGTACAGCACCCACAGAAGGCTTGCGGGAACGCAAGCGTCGCGAAACACGTCAGCGTATCGCCGAGGTCGGCCAGCGCCTGTTCCTCGCCAACGGCTACGAAGGCACGACGCTTGACGCCATCGCGGCTGCGGCTGGCATCTCGCGCCGCACGTTTTTCTCGTATTTCAAGTCGAAGGAAGACGTCATCCTATTCTGGCAGGACGCCGACTTGGCCATGCTGATTGCCGATCTGCTGAAGACATCACCCGATGTGCCGCCACTCGATGCTGTTCGCGATGTCATGGTGAAGCACATCGCTCGCTATACGACCGAGCAGATGACGGCCGTGGACAATCTGATGCGTTCGAGCGAATCGCTTCTTGCCCGCAAGCAGGCGTACTACGCGGAGCAGGAGCAGGCGCTATTCAACACACTGTGTGAGGTCTGGCGGCAGCCTGAGAGGCGGTTGGCCCTTCGGATGGTGGCTGTGGTGTCCGTCGGTGCGATGAGACTCGCGCTCCAGGCGTGGAGGGATCAGACCGGCCAGCGCAAACCGGTGGCCAACTTCCTGCGGGACGCCTTCGACAGTTTGAGGACGGAGCTTTAAGGGAAACGACGGCGATCGGGCGTTTCGCGGTGGACATTGATACCGGATGCGGCACGGCTGCCGCATCCGGATCGGGGAAAACGATAGCTGGCGGTAGTCCTCGAAGGACGTCGGCTCACTCCCACTCGATCGTCGCAGGCGGCTTGCCCGAGATGTCATAGACGACGCGAGAAATGCCGCGCAACTCGTTGATAATGCGGGTCGAGCATTTGTCGAGGAAGTCGTACGGCAGGTGCGCCCAGTGGGCGGTCATGAAGTCGATGGTCTCCACCGCGCGCAGCGCGATGACCCATTCGTAGGCGCGGCCGTCGCCGACGACGCCGACCGAGCGGACCGGAAGGAAGACCGCGAAGGCCTGGCTGACGCGGTCGTAGAGGCCGTGGCTGCGCAGTTCCTCGATGAAGATGGCATCGGCGCGCTGCAGGAGGTCGACGTATTCGGCCTTCACTTCGCCGAGCACGCGCACGCCGAGGCCCGGGCCTGGGAACGGATGGCGGTAGACCATTTCGCGCGGGAGGCCGAGTTCGACGCCGATGCGGCGCACCTCGTCCTTGAACAGCTCGCGCAGCGGCTCGACCAGCTTGAGCTTCATGTGCTCCGGCAGGCCGCCGACGTTGTGGTGGCTCTTGATGACGTGGGCCTTGCCGGTCTTGCTGCCGGCGGACTCGATGACGTCCGGGTAGATGGTGCCCTGCGCGAGCCACTTCACGCCTTCCAGCTTGGCGGATTCCTCGTCGAAGATCTCGACGAACAGGCGGCCGATGATCTTGCGCTTGGCCTCCGGGTCCTCGACGCCGGCGAGCGCGTCGAAGTAGCGCTGCTTCGCGTCGACGCGGATGACGTGCACGCCCATGTGCTCCGCCATGGTCGTCATCACCTGGTCGCCTTCCTGGTAGCGCAGCAGGCCGGTGTCGACGAACACGCAGGTGAGCTGGTCGCCGATCGCCTTCTCGAGCAGCGCGGCCACGACGGACGAATCGACGCCGCCGCTGAGCCCCAGCAGCACGCGATCGGTGCCGACCTGCTCGCGCACCCGCTCCACGGCGTCGTCGATGATGTGCTTCGCGTCCCACAGGGTGGCCGAGCCGCAGAGGTCGACGACGAACCGGCGCAGCAGTTCCATGCCGCGCTTGGTGTGGGTTACCTCCGGATGGAACTGCAGGCCGTAGAAGCGACGGGCATCGTCGGCCATGGCGGCGAGCGGCAGGCTCGGCGTGGAGGCGGTGACGGAGAAGCCGTCCGGAATGGCCGTGACGCGATCGCCGTGCGACATCCACACACCGAGCTCGTCGCCGTTGCCCACGACCGTCTCGAACAACGCGCAGCTGCCGAAGGTGATCGTCGCCGGGCCGAACTCGCGATGGTGGCCGGCCTCGACCTTGCCGCCGAGCTGCTCGGCCATGGTCTGCATGCCGTAGCAGATGCCGAGCACCGGCACGCCGAGGTCGAACACCACCTCCGGCGCGCGCGGCGAGTTGTCCTCGGTGACCGACTCCGGGCCGCCGGAGAGGATGACGCCGCGCGGCGCGAAGCCGCGGATCTCGTCCGGCGCGTGATCCCACGCCCAGACCTCGCAGTAGACGCCGATCTCGCGGATGCGGCGCGCGATGAGCTGCGTGTACTGCGAGCCGAAGTCGAGGATGAGGATCTTGTCGCTGTGGATGTCGGTCATCGTGCGGCCTGCGGTTTTGTTTGATCGGAACGGGCCTCGCGCGCGGCGCGGCGGCCCTGAAAAAGCAGAACGCCCACTTGTGGCGGGCGTCCTGAAGTCACCTGGAGCGAGCGCCCGGAGGCGTCAGTCCAGGCGGTAGTTCGGCGCTTCCTTCGTGATCTGCACGTCGTGCGGATGCGCTTCGCGCACACCGGCACCGGTGACCTTCACGAACTGGGCCTTCTGGTGGATCTCTTCGATGTTGGCCGTGCCCATGTAGCCCATCGAGGCACGCAGGCCGCCCATCAGCTGGTGGATGATGTTGCGCAGCTGGCCGCGGTACGGCACGCGACCCTCGATGCCTTCCGGCACGAGCTTGTCGGCGTCGGCTTCGTCCTGGAAGTAGCGATCCTTCGAGCCGAGCTGCATGGCGCCGATGGAGCCCATGCCGCGGTAGCTCTTGTACGAGCGACCCTGGAACAGCTCGACCTCGCCCGGGGATTCCTCGGTGCCGGCGAACATGGAGCCCAGCATGACGGTCGACGCGCCGGCGGCGAGCGCCTTCGGGATGTCGCCGGAGTAACGGATGCCACCGTCGGCGATGAGCGGAATTTCGCCCTTCAGCGCGGTGGCGACCAGGTCGATCGACGTGATCTGCGGCACGCCGATGCCGGTGACGATGCGGGTGGTGCAGATGGAGCCCGGGCCCACGCCGACCTTGACGGCGTCGACGCCGGCGCCGAGCAGCGCGCGCGCCGCTTCGCCGGTGACGATGTTGCCGGCGATGACCTGCACCTGCGGGTAACGCTTCTTCACCCAGCCGGCGCGCTCGATCACGCCCTGCGAGTGACCGTGGGCGGTATCGACCACGATGACGTCCACGCCGGCCTCGACCAGCGCTTCCACGCGCTGCTCGGTGTCGCCGCCCACGCCGACCGCGGCGCCGACCACGAGGCGCTCGTGCGAGTCCTTGGCGGCGTTCGGGTTGTCGCTGGCCTTCTGGATGTCCTTGACCGTGATCAGGCCACGCAGCTGGAAATCGTCGTTGACGACGAGGACCTTCTCGATGCGGTTCTTGTGCAGCAGCTGCAGGACTTCATCGTGCGAGGCGCCTTCGCGCACCGTGATGAGGCGCTCTTCGCGCGTCATGATGTTGCGGACGGGGTCGTCGAGCTTGCGCTCGAAGCGCATGTCGCGGCCGGTGACGATGCCGACGAGCTTCTGGCCGTCGACCACCGGAACGCCGGAGATGTTGTGCGCGCGGGTCAACTGGAGCACTTCGCCGATCGAGGTGTCCGGACTCACGGTGATCGGGCTGCGGATGACGCCCGCTTCGAACTTCTTCACCAGACGGACTTCAGCGGCCTGCTGAGCGGCGGTGAGGTTCTTGTGGATGATGCCGATGCCGCCGTTCTGGGCCATCGTGATGGCGAGACGCGCTTCGGTGACGGTGTCCATGGCGGCGGACACGATGGGGATATTCAGGCGGAGGCCGCGCGTGAACTGGGTTGAGGTGTCCACATCACGCGGCAGAACCGTGGAGTGGCCGGGAACCAGAAACACGTCGTCGTAAGTGAGTGCCTCGGCAAGGATGCGCATAGCATTAGTCCCGCGAGTAAATCGCGGCATTATACCTTGCATTGCAACACTTGTGTAGGAACCGCGAAGGGCGTTCCACCGCGATTCTTCTCGCGGACACTCAGGCGTCGAGCGCTTCCGCGGCTTCCAGCGTGTTCTCCATGAGGGTCGCGACCGTCATGGGGCCGACGCCGCCCGGGACCGGCGTGATCCAGGATGCCCGTTCGGCCGCGGCGTCGAACTCGACATCGCCGACCAGGCGACCGTCTTCAAGGCGATTGATGCCGACGTCCACGACCACCGCGCCGGGCTTGACCCACTCGCCCATGACCAGGCCCGGCTTGCCGGCGGCGACGACGAGGATGTCGGCCTGGCGCACGAATCCGGCGAGATCCTGCGTGAACTTGTGGCAGCAAGTCACTGTCGCGCCGGCAATAAGTAGCTCAAGAGCGAGCGGGCGGCCGACGTGGTTGGACACACCCACGATCACCGCGTGCCGGCCACGCACCGGGTAGTCGGTATGGCCCAGAAGCGTCATGACGCCCTTGGGCGTGCAGGGGCGCAGGCCGAACCGGCGCAGCGCGAGCCGCCCGACATTGACGGCCTGGAAGCCGTCGACGTCCTTGAGGGGATCGATGCGGTCGACCAGCGCCTCCTCGTCGATGTGCGCGGGCAGCGGCGACTGCACGAGGATGCCGTGCACGGCCGGGTCGGCGTTGAGCGTGTCGATGAGCGCGAAGAGCTCGTCCTGCGTCGTCGATGCCGGGAGGTCGTAGCCGAACGACTCGAAGCCCACCTGCTGGCAGGCGCGGCGCTTGTTGCGCACGTAGACCGCGGACGCCGGATCCTCGCCCACGAGGACGACGGCGAGGCCCGGCGCGCGGCGCCCGTCGCTCACGCGCTTGGCGACACGGCGCGCGATGTGGTCGAGCAGTTCCTGGGCGATGCGTTTGCCGTCGAGGATGCGTGCGGTCATGGGATTCGCCCTGCGGAAAGCGCCGCATTATCGACGATCGCGCGTGCCGATGACAGGCTGCATGGCGCGCGATGCGGCGAGCACCCATCGCCGATACGATCGGCTCCCACTCCTTCGGTAGGTGCACCGTGCGGTATGCCGGTGGGAGCCGATCGCATCGGCGATCCCGCGGCGCGGGCCTCGTGCGGGTGACGTCGACGCCTGCCTAGAATGGACGCATGACCATCGAGACGCTTCCCTACCCGACCGACCTCACCGACGGCGTGGTCTCGCTACGCGCGCACCGTGCCGACGACGCGGCGCCACTGGCCGAGGCGGTTCGCGAGTCGGTCGACACCGTCGGTCGCTGGCAGGACTGGTGCCATGCCGGCTACGACGCGAACGACGCCCGGGGGTGGCTCGACCTGTGCCGCCGCGACTGGCTGCTGGCCGACGGCTTCGAAATGCTGATCGTGGACGCGCGCACCGACCGCCTTCTCGGCGGCATGGGCGTCAACCAGCGAAACAAGGAGCAGCGGTTCGCGAACCTCGGCTACTGGGTTCGCCAGTCGGAACAGGGGCGCGGCATCGCCACGCGGGCCGGACGCCTGGCGATCGGGTTCGCCTTCGACCGGGTGCGGGTCGAGCGCCTCGAGATCGTGGTCGCCGTAGGCAACGAGCCTAGCCGCAGGACGGCTGAACGACTTGGAGGCAGATTCGAAGGAGTATTGCGTAACCGACTGGTGGTAAACGGATCATCCGTGGATGCGATGATGCATTCGGTCATCAGGAGTGACCTGGTCAGCGCCGGCACGTAGGCTTGCGCAAGCGCCCTCAGCCGGCCGCGGCGCACATCCGCTCGAGGTCGACGTAGCCCTCGAACCGAGCGTCCGGACCGCAACCGGGGCAATGCGGATCCCGGCGGAGGGTCAGCTCGCGAAAGCGCGTGCCGAGGGCGTCGTAAGTGAGCAAGCGCCCCACCAGCGGCTGACCGAGGCCGAGCACCAGCTTCATCGCCTCGGTGGCCTGCACCATCCCGACGAGTCCCGGAAGCACGCCAAGCACACCTGCCTCGCTGCAGTTCGGCGCGTCGGCGGCCGACGGTGGCTCGGGGAAGAGGCAGCGATAGCACGGCGAATCGTCGCGTCGCGGATCGAAGACGCTCGCCTGCCCCGTGAACCGCTCGATGGCGGCGTAGACCATGGGGATGCCGAGGCGCCGCGTCGCGGCGGCCAGCAGATAGCGCGTGGCGAAGTTGTCGGCGCCGTCGATCACCACGTCGTGATCCCGGATGAGCTCTTCGACATTTTCCGCGCGCAGGCGATCGACGATGGTCGTCACCTTCACCCGCGGATTCAGGGCCGACAAGGTCAGACGCGCGGACTCCGCCTTGCCCATCCCCACGCGCGGATCGGCGTGGATCACCTGACGGTGGAGGTTGGATCGCTCGACGCGATCGTCGTCGACGACCGTGATGTGTCCGACGCCCGCGGCGGCGAGGTAGAGCAAGGCGGGTGCGCCCAGTCCGCCCGCGCCGGTGACGACGACGCGCGCCGCCGCGAGCTTCGCCTGCCCTGCTTCGCCGACCTGCGGCAGCAGCACCTGGCGCGCGTAACGCTCGGCGGCGTCGCCGTCGAGCACGCCGGCCGCGACCGGCAGCCCGGCCGCCTTCCATGCGCCCATGCCGCCGGCGACCGACGACACCCGGCGGTAACCCATGCGTTGCAGCGTGTCGGCGGCGAGCAGCGAGCGCTGACCGCTGCCGCACAGCAGGAGCACGTCGCGCCCGCGGTCCGGCTCGGACTGTTCGATGCGGAGTTCGAGATAACCGCGCGACAGGCCGAGCGCGCCGGCCGGGGAACCCGTGGCGCGCTCGTTGTCCTCCCGCACGTCGACCAGCAGCGCGCCACCCAGTTGCCGGGCGAGCGCCTCGGTGGCGGTCACTTCCGGAACGCGGGACCGAAGCTCGGCCAGCCAGCGGTCACGGTTGAGGTCTTCGGTCATGCGAGGCTCCTCGACGAGGGCGACGCTTACTTCTCGCGTCGCTTCGCGTTACGGATCATGCGCTGGCGGCGGCGCTGCTGCCCTTCCGTCAGCACGTTCTTCTTGCCGGCGAACGGATTCTCGCCATCGCGGAAATCGATGCGCACCGGCGTGCCCTCCAGGCGGAACCGCTTCCGGAAGAAGCCTTCCAGGTAGCGACGATACGCTGGCGCGATGTGTTTGGTGCGGCTGCCGTGGATCACGATGGTCGGCGGGTTGGAGCCACCCGGATGCGCGTAGCGCAGCTTGGGCGCGTGGCCGCGGACCAACGGCGGCTGGTAGGCCTCGTACGCCTTCTCCAGCGTCCGGGTCAGCTCGCTCGACGTCAGTTCCTTGGTGGCAGCGGCGTGGGCGCGGATGACGGCCTTCATCAGCTCGCGCAGGCCGGAGCCATGCAGCGCCGAGATGAACACGGTCTTCGCCCACTCGGCGAACTGCAGGCGGCGCTCCAGTGCCTTCTGGGTCTGCTCGCGCTGGTAGCTGTCCATGCCGTCCCACTTGTTGACGGCGATGACGAGGGCGCGACCTTCCTCGATGGCGTGGCCGATGAGCGTGAGGTCCTGATCGGCCAGGTTCTCACGCGCGTCGATCATCACGACCGTCACCTGCGACGCAGCAATGGATTGCAAGGTCTTGATGACGCTGAACTTCTCGACCGCCTCCTCGACGCGCGAGCGACGGCGGACACCGGCGGTGTCGACCAGCGTGTAACGCCGGCCGTCGCGCTCGAGTGGCACCCGGATCGGATCGCGCGTGGTACCCGCCAGATCGGAAACGATGAGGCGATCCTCGCCGAGCAGGCGATTGATCAGCGTCGACTTGCCCGCGTTCGGGCGACCCACGATGGCCACCCGGATGCCCTGGTCTTCGAGGGCCGGGTCGTCGTCGGTGTCGTCCGGAAGGTGCGGGATCGCACGGGCGACGAGGACGTCGACGCCACGGTTGTGCGCGGCCGACATCGGCAGCGTCTCGGCCACGCCGAACGAGCTGAACTCGCCCAGCGCGACGAGCTCGTCCACGCCGTCGGTCTTGTTGACGACGACGATGACGGGCTTGCCGCTACGGCGGAGCTCGGTGAGGATCGCGGCATCGAGCGGCAGGATGCCATCACGGGCATCGACCACGAACACGAGCAGGTTCGCTTCCGCGATCGCGGCACGAACCTGCTGCGCGGTGAGGCCTTCGATGCCCTCGTCGCTGCCGGAGAGACCACCGGTGTCCACGACCACGAAGGGGCGCGGACCGAGCCGACAGACACCGTAGTGCCTGTCGCGGGTGACGCCGGGCATATCGGCGACGAGGGCGTCCCTGCTACGCGTCAGCGCATTGAAGAGGGTCGACTTACCGACATTGGGGCGGCCGACCAGGGCGACGACGGGTAGCATGGGAGATACATCTTTCCTGAGGATCAGTTCGCCGGGATGCGGTAGGCGCCGATGTGGCCCTCGACATCCTCGACGTACACGGTGTCACCCACCACGAGGGGCTGGGCACGAATGGCTTTCTTGGACAGGCGCTCGCGCGCGGCGATGCTGCCGTCGCTGGCGTTGAGCCAGTGGATGTGGCCGTCGAGATCGCCCACCACCGCGTAGTTGCCCTGGGCCGCCGGGCCCGTGACCCAACGGTACTTCAGGGCGTCCTGCTTCCAGATGCTGGCGCCGCTCGACTTGTCGAACGCGTAGACCTGCGACTGATCGTCGGCACCGTAGATGGCGTTGCCGTGGACATCGAGCGAGGTGAAGGTCGAGAAGGCATGGTTCCACAGCGGGCGACCGCTCGGACCGTCGATCGACGTCAGCTGCCCATGGTAGGCGGCGCCGTAGAGCGAGGTACCGTCCAGCACGAGCGCGCCGTCGGCGTCCGCGAGACGGTCGATCTCGGTGCGGCCTTCGCCGCTGGCGAGCGTCTGCTCCCAGAGCTTCTCGCCATTGTCGAGGCGCACGGCGACCAGCTTGCCGGCGTCGCTGCCGAAGAACACGACGCCGTTGGCGACGAGCAGGCGGCCGTTGCCGCGCAGGCTGAGGAGCGGCACCTGCGACTGGTCGTACACCCAGCGACGCTCGCCGGTCTTCGCATCGATGCCGTAGACACGGCCGTCGTTGCAGCGGACGACGACGAACTCGCCGACGATGGCGGGCGCGGTGATGACCTCCGACGAGACCTCGGCGACCCAGCGGCGTTCGCCGTCCTTCGCGTTCATGCCGTAGACGTGGCCGTCGAGCGTGCCGATGGCGAGGAGGTCGCCGGCCACGCCGGGGCCACCCGAGAAGCGGGCGTCCTCGCGCTTGGCGTCGCCCCAGCCGAACCAGCCGTGCTGGCGCGTGCTCTTCGACCAGAGCGTCTTGCCGGTGTTGGCGTCGAAGGCGCGGATCTTGCCGTCGGTGCTGGCGGCGTAGAGCACGCCGTCGGCCACGGCCGGGCGCATGCGCACGCCGGACTCGGCGGCGCCGTCACCGACGCTGGATTTCCAGAGGCGGTCGACCTTGAGCGTCGGCTCGAATTTCTTGTCGAGCGGGGTCGGCGGTTCGACGTTTTCCTTCTTGAACGAATGGCAGCCGGCCAGGACGGCCAGCGAAGAGGTCAACGCGATTGCCACGAAACGTTTCATGCACCCTGCTTCCCGGCCACGGCCAGATCATCGAGTTTGGTTTGAACCACACCGCGCTGCGGTGCGCTGTCGCCCATCGCGGCGATCGCCGCCTGATAGGCCTTGCGTGCGTCGTCCGGGCGTCCCAGCTTGACCAGCGCGTCGCCGCGGAGTTCCTGCGAGAGCGCGACGAACGACTTGCCCTGCATGGCGTCGAGCGCCGCGATGGTGTCCTGCGGCTTGCCCTGCGCGAAGCGCAGGCGCGCGGCATTCAGTTCGACCAGGGCCTTGAGGGTTTCGTCCTTCGCATGGGCCTTGGCCCATTCGATGTCGCCGGAGGCCTTGTCCGCCTGCCCGGCCAGGACGCTGCGCTGGGCGCGCTCGCCGGCGGCGAAGATCGACCAGGCGGTGTCCGAGTAGTCCTTCATCAGGGTATCGGTGCGCAGGTCGATCTCGTTCTGACGACTCTGGGCGACCGCGAGCTGCAGGGCCGAATATTCGGCGGCGGCGGCCTGCTCGTGGCCCGCGCGGTGCGACTTCCACTGCTGCCAGCCGAAGATCAGCACCAGCCCGAGAGCGACACCGACGGCGATCGAAACGCCATTCTTGCGCAGCCACTGCTGTACGCGTTCGCCCTGCTCGTAGTCGTCGTAAATGTCGAAAGCCATGCAATCACCCACTGCGCTCCGCGCAGCAAACCAAGGTGGGAACGAGCCCGTGCCGGCCATCGGGGATGGCGGCGCGGATCAATAGGCAAGGATACCCGAAAAGACGGGGGCCGGGCGGCGCCGCGCGGTGCAACGCGCGGCGCGCCGGCGATCAGAAGGCGACCGGTGCCGCCTTGCCGTCGCGGATGTCGACGCGGAACCGGGCCACGTTGGCGCGGCGGAACGCATCGAGCTGCACGGGCTGACCATCGACGGTCACCTGCGCGGCCGAGGCGTTCCCGATGCGGACGTCGAGCGGGCTGTCGCTGCGGTACGACTTCTGCGTGCCGGCGGGCAGGATGCCGTATTCGAGGCGCGAACCGTCCGCGGCGGTCACTTCCACCCAGCTGGCGGCCGGAAGGTTCAGGCTGAGGCTGTGGGCACCCGCGCCGCTGGCGGCGGCTTCGGGTGCGGCAGCGGCCGTCGCGAGCGGCGTCCGCGTCGCCGAATGATCGAGCGGCGGGAACATCGCCATCGAGGCGAGCAGCGGCTGCTGCTCCTCGGGACGCGGCTCCTGGACCGGCGCCGGCCGGCTCTCGGTGCTGGCGACGCTGGTCGCGGCGCTGCTGCTCGCCGGTGCCGGCGCGTCCTGCTGGGCCACGGGCGCGGCATCCAGCGGCGCGAGGCGCGCCATGTCGCGATCGAGCGTGCCGCGCACGCCGAGCCAGACCATCGGCACGACGATCACCGCGGTCAGCACCACATAGGTGGCGGCCGTGAGGTAGCGCTCGAACAGGTAACGCGAATGCGAGACGCCGCCGGTAACCACGAGTTCGGGTTGGCGGGGCGTGTGCCGCGCCAGTTCGGCCTGGATCTCGGACTCGTCGATGCCCAGGTGCGTGCCGTACTTGGTCAGGTAACCGGCGAGGTAGACCTGGTAATCGATGCCGCCGTACTCGCCAGCCTCTAGCTGGCGAAGGAGGCGCGTCGGCAGGCGCAACGCCTGGCCGCAGGCCTCGATGGTGTAACCGCGGGCCTCACGGGCCGCGCGAAGGCGTGCGCCGAAACCGGCGGTGTGGCCGCCGAGATCGATCAGTACCCGCCCCTCTTCACTGCTGGCTTCCACCTGGGGATCCATGGCGTTCTCCCTGTCTGCATTCGGCTCGAGACCGGCGAACAAATCCTGCTCGCGTCCATCCCGACCGGAAGAATTCGAAGATACTGGGGTCATTGACGTGCGGCGACTTCGAGTGCGCGCGCGGGTTCCGAATCCGGGAACGTTTCGCGCAGGCGTTTTGCATAGTCCTGGGCACCCTCCCCGTTGCCCAGACGGAGCTCGATATCGTGACCGAGCTTCAGCGAATCCGGACTCGGTGCCCCCACCGCTTCGTAACGCTGCAGGAAAGCGCGGGCCCGGAATGCATCGTTCGTAAGGTACAACACGTGCGCCATCTGATACAGGGCATCGGCGTTATTCGGATTGCGCGCGAGCGCCTTCCGGAAATAATCCTCCGCCGACGCGTAATCCTGCGACTGCAACTGGCAGGTGCCGGCATTCGTCATCGCGAGATCGGGCGTTTCGTAGAATGGATCCGCGAGCGCCCGGTCGAAGAAGGCCTTCGCCTCCGCCGGACGGTGCTGCTTGCATAGGAAGACAGCGAGATTGTTGTTCACCGAACCCTTCTTCGGATCGTACTCGACGGCCTTGCGATAGTGCAGTTCGGCGTTGACCGGATCGTTGATGCGCTCGTAGAGCACCGCGATCACCGTCTGCGCCGGAACGTATTTCGGGTCGAACTGGAGCGCCTTCTGCAGTTTTTCCATGGCGCCCTTGAGGTCGCCGTTCTGCATGTAACGCTGGCCCAGCTCGGTATGTACTTCCGCACCCTTGGCGCGGTCTTCCGCGGCGGTCGAAGGCTTCAGCCCCGAACCATCCCCCACGCAGCCGGTGCACGCCAGGGCGAGCACCGCCAGCATCCCCCACCGCTCAAGCCGCATTCACCACTCCCTCTCCGAGTTTCTTGCGGAACTCCGCCTGCCGGCGGGTACGGTCGACCACCTGCCCCTTGAGCTGGCCACAGGCGGCGTCGATGTCGTCGCCACGGGTGCGACGGAGCATCGTCAGCACGCCGGCGTTGAGCAACTGCGTCTGGAAATTACGGATGGCTTCCTGGCCCGAGCGCTCGAAACGCGCGCCCTCGAACGGATTGAACGGGATCAGGTTGACCTTGTTCGCGCCGGGCAGCCGGCGCATGAACTTGATCAGCTGGCGCGCATGTTCCGGCTGGTCGTTGACGCCCTTCATGAGCGTGTACTCGAACGTGATGGACGTACGCGGCGCGCGCTGGATGTAGCGCTCGCACGCACCCATCAGCTCGGCCAGCGGGTAGCGCTTGTTCAGCGGAACCAGCTCTGTGCGCAGCTCGTCGTTCGCCGCGTGCAGCGACACCGCGAGCGAGACGTCGCTCTCCGCCGAGAGGCGGTCGATCATCGGCACGAGGCCCGCCGTGGACAGCGTGACGCGCTTGCTCGCCAGGCCGAAGCCCAGGTCGTCGCGCATCAGGCTCATGGCCTTGACCACGTTGTCGAAGTTCAGCAGCGGCTCGCCCATGCCCATCATCACCACGTTGGTGATGCGGCGCTGCTGGTGCGGCACGTTGCCGAGATGTTTGGCCGCCACCCAGACCTGGCCGATGATCTCGGCGGTGGACAGGTTGCGGGAGAAGCCCTGGGTCGCCGTGGAGCAGAACTGGCAGTTCAGGGCGCAGCCGACCTGCGACGACACGCAGAGCGTGCCGCGGGTCGGCTCCGGGATGTAGACCGTCTCGATGGCGTTACCGCCATCCATGCCCAGCAGCCACTTGTGGGTGCCGTCGACCGCGCCCTTTTCGAACACGGTCTTCGGCGGCCCGATGTAGCAGGTGGCGTCGAGCTTCTCGCGAAGCGCCTTGCCGACGTCGGTCATCTTCCCGAAATCGCTTTCGAGACGGTGGTATATCCACTTCATGACCTGCTCGGCGCGGTACGGCTTCTCGCCGATCTGGGCGAAGAAATCGCGCAGACCCTTGCGGTCGAAGTCGAGCAGGTTGACCTTTTCGGCGGGCGTGTTCACGGCGGTTCTCAGTGGGAAACGACTTCCGAGTCGTTGAAGAAGTACTTGATCTCGATCGCGGCGTTCTCGAGCGAATCCGAGCCGTGGACGGCGTTGGCGTCGATCGATTCGGCGAAGTCGGCGCGGATGGTGCCGGCAGCGGCTTCCTTCGGATTGGTGGCGCCCATGAGGTCGCGGTTCTTGAGCACCGCGCCCTCGCCTTCCAGCGCCTGGATCATCACCGGGCCGGAGATCATGAACTCGACGAGCGCGCCGAAGAACGGACGCTCCTTGTGCACGGCGTAGAAGCCTTCGGCCTCTTCGCGGGTCAGCTGCTTCATCTTGGCGGCGACGATCTTGAGGCCGGCCTTCTCGAAGCGGGCAAGGATTTCGCCGATGACGTTCTTCTTGACGGCGTCCGGCTTGATGATCGAAAGGGTGCGCTCCAGCGCCATACGGGTGCTCCGGGAAAGTGAAGACAAGGAAAGACAAGAAGTGCTGACAGGGCCCCATGGGGACCCTGATGGAAGTTTGCGGCCAAAGCCGTCCGGAATGACTGACTTAGCGCACGAAATCTTGACAGATTCTAGCTCAATCGCAAGCCGTTTGCAGGCATGTGCGGTCGCAGATTGACCACCGTGGGCTGGCGGGCGTACTCTCAAACGATCGTTTGATTCAAACTGTCCGCCAGCCGAGTCCGCCGATATGACGAGTGCACCCTACGCTTCCCGCGAACGCACCACGAAAGAGCGCATTCTCGGCGCCGCTGAGACACTCTTCGCCACCCACGGCTTCGCCGGCGCGTCCCTCCGTCAGGTGACCGCGGCGGCCCGGGTCAACCTCGCGGCGGTGAACTATCACTTCGGATCCAAGGACAAGCTGATCGAGGAGGTCTTCCGCCGCCGCCTTGACGAACTCAACAGCCGCCGCCTGGCCGCGCTGGGCAAGGTCGCCGGGCTGGAGACGACCCGCCTCGAGGACGTCCTCGACGCCTATATCCGTCCCGCGCTCGACCTGTCGCGCAACGACGGCGGTGGCGCCGCCTTCGTCCGCGTGCTCGCCCGCGCCTACGCCGAGCACAACGAGACCCTCCGCCGCTTCCTGTCCGACAACTACGGCCACATCCTGCGCCAGTTCGCCGCCGAGTTCGGCCGGCTGCTCCCGGGCCTGGGCAAGGAAGACATCTACTGGCGCCTGGACATCGTCACCGGCGCCCTGACCTACGCGATGGCCGACTTCGGCATCATCCAGCGCAAGACCGACGTCGCCGAGCGCGACCACCGCGAGACCGCCGCCGAGCAGCTCATCCGCTTCGCCGCCGCCGGCCTGCGCGCCCCTTCCGTTTCGAACGCCACGGCCACCCGCTGACCGAGGCGATCCTTGAGCACCCCGGAGATCACCATGACCGCAACACCGTTACGCATTCGCAAGGCCGCGGTACTCGGCGCCGGCGTCATGGGCGCGCAGATTGCCGCGCACCTGACGAACGCCAACGTCGAAACCGTGCTGTTCGACCTGCCCGCGAAGGAAGGTCCGAAGAGCGGCATCGCCCTCAAGGCGATCGCCAACCTGGCCAAGCTCTCCCCGGCTCCGCTCGCCGAGAAGAGCCTCGGCGCCGCGATCATTCCGGCGAACTACGAGGACGACCTCGCCCAGCTCGCCGACGTCGATCTCGTCATCGAGGCGATCGCCGAACGGATGGACTGGAAGCTCGACCTCTACACGAAGATCGCCCCGCACGTCTCGAAGACGGCCGTGCTCGCGAGCAACACGTCGGGCCTGTCGATCAACGGCCTCGCCGAGGCCCTTCCGGAAGCGCTGCGCCACCGCTTCACGGGCGTGCACTTCTTCAACCCGCCGCGTTACATGCATCTCGTCGAGCTGATCCCGACGAAGCTGACCGACGCGACCGTGCTGGAAGGCCTCGAGGCGTTCCTGACCACCACGCTCGGCAAGGGCGTGGTGTACGCGAAGGACACCCCGAACTTCATCGGCAACCGCATCGGCGTGTTCTCGATGCTGTCCACCATGCACCACACCGAGCAGTTCGGCCTCGGCTTCGACACCGTCGACGCGCTGACCGGCCCGGCCATCGGCCGTCCGAAGAGCGCCACGTTCCGCACCGCGGACGTCGTCGGCCTCGACACCCTGGCGCACGTGGTCAAGACCATGAGCGACACCCTGCCCGACGACCCGTGGCATGCGTTCTTCCAGCCCCCGGCGTGGCTCAAGGCCCTCATCGAGAAGGGTGCGCTGGGCCAGAAGACCGGCGCGGGCGTCTATCGCAAGGCCGGCAAGGACATCGTGGTGCTCGACCTGCAGAAGCAGGACTACCGCGTCTCCGAGCAGAAGGCCTCCGACGAGGTGTCCGCCATCCTCGCCATCAAGGACCCGGCCGAGAAGTTCGCGAAACTGCGCGCCTCGTCCGACCCGCAGGCGCAGTTCCTCTGGGCGGTGTTCCGCGACCTCTTCCACTACACCGCCTATCACCTGGCCGACATCGCCGATACCGCCCGCGACGTCGACTTCGCCATTCGCTGGGGCTACGGCTGGAAACTCGGTCCGTTCGAGATCTGGCAGTCGGCCGGCTGGCAGCAGATCGCCGGATGGATCGCCGAGGACATCGCCGCGGGCAAGGCCATGAGCAGCGCGCCCCTGCCGGCCTGGGTCACGGACGGCCGCACCGGCGTGCACGGCAAGACCGGCTCGTATTCCGCCAGCGCGAAGGCCGAAAAGCCGCGCTCGGCCCACCCGGTCTACGCCCGCCAGGCGTTCCCCGATCCGATCCTGGGCGAGACGTTCGACAAGGGCACCACGGTCTGGGAAAACGACGGCGTGCGCCTGTGGACCTCGGGCGACGACATCGGCGTCATCTCGTTCAAGACCAAGATGCACACGGTCAACGACCACGTGCTCGACGGCATCCAGCACGCGATCGGCCTGGCCGAGCAGCAGTTCCGCGGCGTGGTGCTGTGGCAGCCGTCCGAGCCCTTCTCGGCCGGCGCCGACCTCAAGGGCGCGCTCGGCCTGCTCAAGGAGGGCAAGCTCGCGCAGTTCGAAGCCATGGTGGCCAACTTCCAGGCGACCAGCATGCGGATCAAGTATTCGCTGGTTCCGGTCGTCGCGGCCGTGCGCGGGCTCGCGCTCGGCGGCGGCTGCGAGTTCCAGATGCACGCGGCGCGCACCGTCGCGGCGCTCGAGAGCTACATCGGCCTGGTCGAAGCCGGCGTGGGCCTGCTGCCCGCCGGCGGTGGCCTGAAGGAACTGGCGGTCCGCGCCGCGCAGGAGAACCCGGCCGACCCGTTCGAATCGCTGAAGAAGGTGTTCGAGACCGTCGCGATGGCGAAGGTGTCGGCCAGCGCCCTCGAGGCGAAGTCGCTCGGCCTGCTGCGCAAGGACGACGTCGTGGTCTTCAACAGCTACGAGGTCCTGCACGTCGCCAAGGCGCAGGCGCGCGCCATGGCCGAGTCGGGCTACCGGCCGCCGTTGCCGGCCCGTGCCATCCCGGCCGCGGGCGACGTGTCCACCGCCACGTTCAAGGCGTCGCTGGCGAACCTGGCCGAGGGCTACTTCGCCTCGCCGCACGACATCGAGATTGCCAGCCGCATCGCCGACACCCTCTCGGGCGGAAAGATCGAGCGCGGTTCGCTGGTGGACGAGGCGTGGCTGCTCGCGCTGGAACGCCGCCACTTCGTGGAACTGGCGCAGACCGAAAAGACCCAGGCCCGTATCGCCCACACGATGACGACGGGGAAGCCGTTGCGTAACTGACGCGCCACGCGCTCTGACGCACCACGACTTCCCCCATTGAGGAACCATCCATGAGCAAGCAAGTGCAAGACGCCTACATCGTCGCCGCCACCCGTACGCCGGTCGGCAAGGCGCCGCGCGGCGTATTCCGCAACACCCGTCCCGACGACCTCCTCGCCCATGTCATCCGCAGCGTGATCGAGCAGGCGCCGGGCATCGACCCGTCGCTCATCGCGGACGCCGTCATCGGCTGCGCGATGCCGGAAGCCGAGCAGGGCATGAACGTCGCGCGCATCGGCGTGCTGCTGGCTGGTCTCCCGGAACAGGTCCCGGGCGTCACCATCAACCGCTTCTGCTCCTCGGGCGTGCAGGCCATCGCGATGGCCGCCGACCGCATTCGCCTGGGCGAGGCCGACCTCATGCTCGCCGGCGGTACCGAGTCGATGAGCATGGTGCCGATGATGGGCCACAAGGTCGCCATGAACCCGGCGATCTTCGAGAACGACGAGAACCGCGCGATCGCCTTCGGCATGGGCATCACGGCCGAGAAGGTGGCCGAGCGCTGGAAGGTCAGCCGCGAGGACCAGGACGCCTTCGCGCTGCAGTCGCATCAGCGCGCCATCGCGGCCATCGCCGCGGGCGAGTTCAAGGACGAGATCACGCCGTTCCAGCTCGACGACCGCTACCCTGATCTCAAGAACCACAGCGTCCGCGAGGACCGCCGCGTCATCGACACCGACGAGGGCCCGCGTCAGGACACCTCGCTCGAGGTGCTCGGCAAGCTCCGCCCCGTGTTCCGCAACGGCCAGTTCGGCGGCTCGGTCACGGCTGGCAACTCCTCGCAGATGTCGGACGGCGCGGGTGCCCTGCTCATCGCCAGCGAGAAGGCCATCAAGGACTACGGCCTGACCCCGCTCGCGCGGTTCGTGGGCTTCTCGGTGGCCGGCGTCGCGCCGGAGATCATGGGCATCGGCCCGAAGGAAGCGATTCCGAAGGCGCTCAAGCAGACCGGCATCACGCAGGACCAGCTGGACTGGATCGAGCTGAACGAGGCCTTCGCGGCCCAGGCCCTGGCCGTGATCCGCGACCTCGGCCTCGATCCGTCGAAGGTGAACCCGCTGGGCGGCGCCATCGCCCTCGGCCACCCCCTCGGCGCCACGGGCGCCATCCGCGCCGCGACGCTGATCCACGGCCTGCGTCGCCGCAAGCAGAAGTACGGCATGGTGACCATGTGCATCGGCACGGGCATGGGCGCCGCGGGCGTGTTCGAGGCGCTCTGACGCACAGGCACGGCACTCGTAGGAGCGCGCCCTGCGCGCGACATCTTTTCGCGTGAGAGCCAGGGATCCGATGCTCTCCGCTGCAAAAGCTGTCGCGCGCAGGGCGCGCTCCTACACCCGGACGGCCGCTCGCTGGCGTACGCTACGGACATGCACGGCATCCACACCATCGATACCGGCTTCGGCCGGCCGAACTTCGACGCCGCCTACCTCGTCGTGGAACGCGGGCGCGGCGCCTTCATCGACAGCGGCACGCCGCACGCCCTGCCGCGGTTCCTCGACGCGATCGCCGCCGCCGACCTCGAACCGAAAGACGTCGACTGGGTGATCCTCACCCACGTGCATCTCGACCACGCCGGCGGCGCGGGCGAACTGATGCGCCACCTGCCCCATGCCATGCTGGCCGTGCATCCGCGCGGCGCGCGTCACATGATCGATCCGTCGGTGCTGATCGCGGGCGCCTCGGCGGTCTACGGCGAGGACGTGGTGCGCCGCGACTACGGTGAGATCGTGCCGGTGGCGAAGGATCGTGTGATCGAAGCGACCGATGGCTTCGTCGTCGACCTGGCCGGACGCGCCCTGCTCTGCCTCGACACGCCCGGGCACGCGAAGCACCACATCGCGATCCACGACGAACGCGCGAACGCCTTCTTCACCGGCGACATCTTCGGCCTGTCCTATCGCGAACTCGACACGGCTGCCGGGGCCTTCATCATCCCGACCACGTCGCCCGTGCAGTTCGATCCCGACGAGGCGCATGCGTCCATCGAGCGCATGATGCGCTACGAGCCGGAGGCCATGTACCTCACGCACTACGACCGCGTGACCGACGTGAAGCGCCTCGCGAACGACCTGCACGAGCAGATCGACGCCATGGTCGCGATCGCCCGGCGTCACGCCGGCGCGGCGGACCGGGAGGATCGCATCGCCGAGGCGTTCGCGGAACTGTACGTCGCCCGCGCCCGGAAGCACGGTGTCGCGCTGGGCACGGAGGCGATTCTCAAACTAATGAAGATCGATATCCGCCTGAACGCGCAGGGCATCGTCGTCTGGATGGATCGCGTCGCGCGCTGAGTCGCCTCACCCGCCACGGGACACGACTAAGCCAGCCGCGCCCCGTTCGGCACCGGCCGCTCGGTGGTCGTGATCACCACGCCGTCGTCGGTGTGGAATCCGGTGAGCAGGAACTGCGAGCGGAACGGACCGATCTGCTTCTCCGGAAAATTGATCACGCCGACGATCTGCCGGCCGACCAGCTCTTCCGGCTGGTAGATGTTCGCGATCTGCGCGCTGGTCTTCTTCTCGCCATGCGGCCCGAAGTCCGCCCAGATCTTGTACGCGGGCCGACGCGCCTCGGGGAAGACCTCGGCGCGCACGATCGTGCCCGCGACGAGCATCACCTTTTCGAAGTCGGCCCAGCTGATCTCTTCGCTCATCTCATCCTTCCAGTCGTGACTTGAACCAGTCGCCCAGTTCGTATTTCCAGTACGTGCCCTGCGCGGCAAGATAACCGAACGGACGATGCACGGGCTCGAGGCCGAAGGCCTCGTACGCGTCGAGGCGCGTCTCTCCCGCGGCGATGGCGTCGGCCAGCGCCTCGCCCGCCGCGCACGTGGGCGCCAGGCCGTGGCCTCCGAACGCCTGCGCGTACCAGAGTCCGTTGCCGTGCGTACCCACCTGGGGCATCTCGTGCCGCGCATAGCTCATCATGCCCGACCAGGCCTGTTCGATGCGCGCCTCCTTCAACGACGGAAAGACACGCGCCATGTCCCGCCTGAGCAGCCGCTGCACCGCGCGGGGCGAGCGATCGCGGACCGAGATCCGTCCGCCCCAGAGCAGGCGCGTATCCGGCAGCGGGCGGTAGTAATCGAAGGCGAAGCGCGTGTCGTAGATCGCGGCGCGCGTGCGCAGGCACTCGCGCAGCCGGTCGCCCAGCGGCTCCGTGACCATCACGTACGTGGCGATCGGCAACACCGCCCGGTCGATGGAACGATCGAGCCCCGCCAGGTAGCCACCGCAGGCCAGCACGACCTGCGGGGTCTCGATCTCGGCGTCGCCCACGCGGAGGATCCAGCGGGGACCCTTGCGCTCCAGCATGCGCACGCGCGAGCCCTCGTGGATGCCGACGCCTACCCGCTCCGCCGCTGAAGCGAGTCCGCGCGCGTACGCCAGCGGATCGATGTGCAGCGCGTTCCGTTCGTAGAGGCCGTCGTGGTACCGCGGACTCCGCACGAACTCATGCATCGCGTCTTCGGGAATCCACTGCCATTCGGTGCCGTAGTGCTCGGCCAGCAGCTGCTGGCGCGAGCGCAGCACCTTCGCGTCGCGGAACCAGTTGGCCCAGACGACGCCGGCATCCACGGCATCGCAATCGATCGACAGGGCCGCGATCCGCTCGCGGATCAGGTTCACCGCGTCCACGGTGCGCGCGTAGAGCGCGCGGGCGCGATCGGGACCGGCGCGTTCCAGGAGGGCTCGCTCGCCGAGCGAGTAGCCCGCGAAGACGAAGCCGCCGTTGCGGCCCGACGCACCGAACCCGATGTACTTCGACTCCAGCAGCACGATGTCGCGTACGCCGCGCGCGGCGAGGCCGAGCGCGGTGTTGAGTCCCGCGAAGCCGCCGCCGACGATCACCACCGCGGCCTCGCGACGGCCCCGCGGCGGCGGTCGCGACGGCGGTGCGGCGATTCGGTCGTGATACCACGACGGCATGCGGTCGGATTCCTGCCAGGAAAACCACCGTTGTACGGCAGAGCGGCGCGCGGCGGAAGATGCCGTCAGGGGCGCGCTGCCGATTCCCGGCGGGCGCCGATCGCACCGGCGATCCCGCGCGAGCGCGCCGACGGGCGGGGGCGCCGGGAGTATCATGCGGCGATCTTCCACCGAACGCCGACCATGAGCCTCCTTCCGCCCATCGACCTCCAGCGCTGGATCGACGACAACCGCGCCCTGCTCAAGCCACCGGTCGGCAACAAGTGCATCGTCGACGGCGACTTCATCGTGATGATCGTCGGCGGTCCCAACGCACGCACCGACTATCACTACGACGAGGGTCCGGAGTTCTTCTACCAGCTCGAGGGCGAGATGGTGCTGAAGGTCCAGGACGAGGGGCAGGCCCGCGACATCCCGATCCGCGCGGGGGAAGTGTTCTACCTGCCGCCCCGCGTCCCGCATTCGCCGCAGCGCATGCCCGATTCGATCGGCCTCGTGATCGAGCGGCGTCGGCTCGCGGACGAGAAAGACGGCCTGATGTGGTTCTGCCAGGTCTGCAACCAGAAGCTGTTCGAGGAGTACTTCCCGCTCGGCAGCATCGAAAGCGATTTCCCGCCCGTGTTCGAGAAGTTCTATCGCTCGCTGGATGCACGCACCTGCCGGAACTGCGGCGCGGTGCACCCGGCGCCCGCGAAGTACGCCGACTGAGGCGAGCACCCTTCGCCCGCGAGCTGGCTCCCACCCGAAGGTAGCGACCCTTGCGGGCGAACGGCCTCTCAGCCGAGCGCCGCGTCGCGCATGGCCAGCCACTTGGTGGCCATGCGGCGCAGCGACGGGTCGGAGGCCGGATCGGACGCGATGTCCGTGACCGGCCGCCAGGCCAGTTCGAGGGACTCCTCGTTGAGGACGAAGGCTTCCCCGCCACGCGCCACGACGACGTGCCGCACGTCGTAATGCCAGTGCTCGGGCTCGTCACCACGCGCCGGGATCGCATGGCGGTCGACATCGAATATCTCCGGGAGCACGTCCAGCCCCCGCAATCCGGTTTCCTCTTCCGCCTCACGCAGCGCCACGGCCGCCAGGTCCGTGTCGCCGTCGGCATGGCCGCCCGGCTGCAGCCATCGGCCCAGCTTGCGATGGAGCATCAGCAGCGCGCGTTGCCCGTCCGCGCTGACGAGCCAGGCGGAACCCGTGAAGTGCCCCTCCCGCGTCTCACGATGGAAGGGACGTCCCGCCTCACGCAGCCACGCGTCGAATTCGGCCACTCCCTCTTCGTCAGGCCAACGCCCCGCGTAGGACGCGAGGGCATCGGCAAGGGGCTGTCTGGTCGGATCCATCGGAAATCACCTTCAAGGGACTAGTCATTTTCGCAGGTCATTTTAGGACTGATCCGATGTCGGACGCGGGCGCGGCTTGCCTACGATGGTTCCGGGGCGCACGACGCGCTCCGCCGTCCGCAGCGTCGCGCTGCGTAACGCAAGGAAACGCGCATGTCGCAGAATCTGAAGTCGTTCGGTGCCACCCTCGCACTCCTGGCCATCTGCCCCGCCATCGCGGCGGACCGCGAGGCCAACTTCACTGGCCCCCTCGTCACACCGGCCGTCAATTCGATGCCCGCCGGCATGGTGAACATCGAGCCATACCTTATCCATACCAATACGCGTGGCAGCTACACCAACGCCGGCGATCGCAAGGAGCGCGACCCGACCGTCCGTCAGTGGCAGCTCGCCGTGCCCATGTCCTACGCGCTGACGGACACGAGCTTCGTCCAGCTCACGCTCAACGCGTCGCGCACGTCCGGCGATGGCCTGCACACCGACGGAATGCGGATGGGCGACACCTCCGTGCGCTTCCAGCAGCGCCTGCGCGCACCGGATGCCGACGGTGGCGGTCTCGTTCTCGCGATCGCGGCCGCCCAGCGCCTGCCCACGGGCGCGTACCACCACCTCGACACCAATCCGCTCAACGGCACGGGCAACGGCGCGATGCGCACGACGCTGGCATTCGGCGCGCAGCAGCTCGACTGGCTGGACGACGGTCACGCCCTGCGCTGGCGCGCGCAGCTGGCCTGGAGTCCGTCGCCCGGCCGCATCAACGTGCGCGACGGCAGCGTCTATGGCACGTCCCGCGGGTTTCGCGGCTATGCGCGCCTCGGCCAGGCATGGAACGCGTCGGTCGCCGCCGAGTACGTGCTCGACCCTCGCTGGGTGCTCGTGGGCGAGGCGATATGGAACCGATCGGGCGCCGTCGACGTGGTGGGCGCCACCGCGGAAGGCCCGCGCACGGCGCGCCGCCTCGCGCCGAGCCAGGAGTTCAGTCTCGCGCCCGCCGTGGAATATCACTTCAGCCCGACGGTCGGCCTGATCGGCGGCGTCCAGTTCACGGTCGCCGGTCGCAACACCGCCGATTACGTCGCGCCACAGGTCGCGCTGAACATGGTCTTCTGAGCATTCAGGCGACGCATGCACAACCGCCGCAAGTCATGGTCGACACCCGCACCGCTCGCATGCAAGGCATTGGAACGCCTCGCATCGCAGCTTGTACGGCCTTGCCCCGCTGGGCTATGGTGCCGTGCCAGCGCTTCCGGGCAGCGGCGTGCGCACCGTGGCTCACGCGGCGGTCCCAACAATAAAAGGCTACATTCCGGCAGTAGGGGAGACACATGTTGAAACACCTGTTCGCGACGCATCCCATCGAGGCCGCGCCGCACGTCGATGCTGGTGAACACATCGACACCGGCGCGCACGGAGGCGAACTCAAGCGCGTCCTCACCGCGAAGCACCTGATCCTGCTCGGCGTTGGCGCCGTGATCGGTGCGGGCATCTTCGTCATCACCGGCCAGGCGGCCGCGCTGCACGCCGGCCCCGCGCTGGTCATCAGCTTCCTCATCGCGGGCTTCGCCTGCGCCCTCGCCGGCCTCTGCTACGCCGAGTTCGCGGCGATGCTTCCCGTCTCCGGCAGCGCCTACTCCTATTCCTATGCCACGCTCGGCGAATACGTCGCCTGGTTCGTCGGCTGGAACCTCGTGCTCGAATACCTGTTCGCCGCGGCTACGGTCGCCGCCGGCTGGTCGGGTTACTTCAACGAGCTGCTCGGCCTCATCGGCCAGATGGCCGGCACGAACATCGCCCTACCCGCCACGCTTTCGTCGGCGCCGTTCCAGTTCGTCGAAGGTCACATCCAGGCCACCGGCACGCTGATCAACCTGCCGGCGGTCGTGATCATCGCCGCGCTGTCCGGCCTGTGCTACGTCGGCATCACGCAGTCGGCGTTCGTCAACTCGATCATCGTGGCGATCAAGGTCACCGTGATCCTGCTCTTTCTCGCCTTCGCGATCCAGGTGATCAACCCGGCCAACTGGCATCCGTTCATTCCGGAAGCCGAGGGCCCGGGCACGTTCGGCTGGGGCGGCATCTTCCGCGCCGCGACCATCGTGTTCTTCTCCTACGTCGGCTTCGACGCCGTGTCGACCGCCGCGGGCGAAGCGAAGAATCCGCAGCGCGACATGCCCATCGGCATCCTCGGCTCGCTGGCCATCTGCACCGTGCTGTACATCGCCGTCGCGCTCGTCCTCACGGGCATCGCGCCGTTCCGCATGCTGAACACGCCCGAGCCGGTCGCCACCGCGCTGGGCCTGTACCCGCACCTGTCCTGGCTGAAGGCGATCGTCGTCCTCGGCGCGATCACGGGCCTCTCGTCGGTGATCCTCGTGATGCTCATGGGCCTGCCGCGCATCTTCTTCTCGATGGCGAAGGACGGCCTGCTGCCGCAGACGATGGCGAAGATCCATCCGAAGCACCGCACGCCCTACATCGGCACGATCATCGTCGGCGTCGCCGCGGCCGCCATGGCCGGCCTGTTCCCCGTGAGCGTGCTCGGCGAACTCGTCTCGATGGGCACCCTGCTCGCGTTCGCCACGGTCTGCGTGGGCGTGCTGATCCTGCGCTACACGCGTCCGGACCTGCAGCGCAGCTTCCGCGTGCCGTTCGTGTGGCCGATCTGCATCGCCGGCGCCCTGGCCTGCGTCTACCTGTTCTGGCAGGCGTTCGAAGAGCACTGGCGCCTGATGGTGGGCTGGATCGTCATCGGCCAGGCCATCTACTTCGGCTACGGCTACGCGCACAGCAAGCTGCGCAAGTCGCTCGGCTGATCGAACCCGCTCCACGCGAAGGGCCGGCGGCACACCGCCGGCCCTTCGCTTTGAAGCTATCCTTATCCACGACATTACGACGCCCAGGCAGTCCATGCTCCAGCAGTTACTCGCCAAGAAAGCACCCCAGGCCGAACCCGACGACGCGCACGGCCCGGCCCTGCGCCGCACCCTCGGCCCGTGGGGTCTGACGGCGCTGGGCATCGGCGCGGTCATCGGCGGCGGCATCTTCGTCATCACGGGCGTGGCGGCGGCGGAACACGCCGGCCCCGCCATCATCATCTCGTTCATCCTCGCGGCCATCTGCAGCCTGTTCACGGCGCTGTGCTACGCGGAGTTCGCGTCGATGATCCCGATCTCCGGCAGTGCGTACTCATACGCATACGCCACGCTCGGCGAAGGCGCCGCGTGGTTCATCGGCTGGAACCTCATCCTCGAATACGGCGTGTCGGCATCGGCCGTCGCCGTCAGCTGGACAGGCTACTTCGTCAGCCTGCTCGACCACGTCGGCATACACATACCGCCGGCGCTGACCAACGCGCCCGTCGACTTCGTCGACGGCCACCTCGTGGCCACCGGTGCGCTGTTCAACCTTCCAGCGGTCGGCATCACCCTGGCACTGACCTGGGTCTGCTACGTCGGCATCAAGGAATCGACCGGCATCAACATGGCGATGGTGCTGCTGAAGACCGCGCTGATCGTCCTCGTCATCGTGGTCGGCGCGAGCCACATCGACACCGCGAACTGGCACCCGTTCATCCCCGCCAACCAGGGCGGCGACAAGTACGGCTGGTCGGGCATCCTGCGTGGGGCGTCGATGGTGTTCTTCGCCTATATCGGCTTCGAGGCGACCTCCACGGCCGCGCAGGAATCCAAGAACCCGCAGCGCGACATGCCGATCGGCACGCTCGCCTCGCTGGCCATCTGCACCGTGCTCTACATCGCCATGGCGGCCGTGCTGACGGGCCTCGTTCCGTTCGACCAACTCGGCACGTCGGAGCCGGTCGTCACTGCCATCCGCCAGCATCCGGAGCTCGGCTGGCTGCGCGGCATCGTCGAAGTCGGCGCGTTGATCGGCCTCTCCTCGGTCGTGCTGGTCATGATCATCGCGCAACCGCGCATCTTCATGATCATGGCGCGCGACGGCCTCATGCCCAAGGTGTTCACCACGATCCACCCGAGGCACCGCACGCCGCACATCAATACCGTGATCACCGGCGTCGGCATCGCCGCGCTCGCCGCCGTGTTTCCGCTCAACGTGCTCGGCGACCTCACCTCGATGGGTACGCTCGTCGCGTTCTGCGCGGTGTGCGCCGGCGTGATGATCCTGCGCCGCACGGCACCGGATCTTCCGCGCACGTTCCGCGTGCCCGTCGCCCCCGTCACCTGCATCCTGGGCATCCTCAGCTGCATCGCGCTGCTGACGTCGATGGGCGTGCGTAACTGGGTTCTGATGGCCGTCTGGACGGTGCTCGGCATCCTGATCTATCTCGCCTACGGCTACCGTCACAGCCGTCTGCGACAGAGCCGCTGACGCGGCGCGGACCCGAGCGGCCGGAGATTCGATCGGGCTGGAGGTTCCACTGGTAACTCTCTGATTCACAATGACAATGTGTTAAATCTTCGTTGTCATTTAACTGCCATTGGCCGGGCGCCCGTGGAGGGGAGTATGATCCCCAGTCCGCGGGTAAATCACTTGGCAGTGGGCCCCGGATTGCCGCCCGGCGCGTCAGGCGGGTCAGCTCCTCGGCCTGGCGCGCTTGGGCTGCATTTTCTGCCCGGACATGAAAAAGGCCAGCCTCGCGGCTGGCCTTTGTCGTTTCCGGGGCGGATCGTCCCGACCCGGGTTATCAGGCCTTGGGGGTATGGGACACGCACCAGCCAGGCCCCGCCACGGCCTTGCCCGGGAACAGGTCGCACGGACCCCAGGCCGCCGTCGCGGCGCCCTTGAAGAAGTTGCAGTTGGCGCACTTGTCGCCCGGCTTGCGGCCCGGACCGCCCGTGGCGGCCTCGGTGTACTTGAGCGCCGATGCCGTGGGGTCGCTCGGGGAGAGGTGCGGCAGGTCCTGGGCACGGGCCACGCCCACGGTTCCAAGGACCGCCGCGGCGGTCGCGCCGCCCGCGGCGACCTTGAGGAATCGGCGCCGGGCCTCGATGTTCGGATCGTGCTGCGACATGGGTACAACCTCCGTCGATGGTCGTGCCGGGCGGGGATCGGCCGGCGAAAGAAGTCATCCTACCGCCATCTGCGAAAAGCAAATGGTTCGCATTAGACAGTTCGGGGCCATCCGTGGCCGCATGGTATGATCGCCGCCTGTTTGGACGTCCAAATCCCCATGTCGAATACCTCCCTTCCCGTTTCCGCCGAACTGATGGCCGAGCGTGCCGACGCCATCGCGGAGGCCGCGCGCGAACTCGCGGCGTTCGGCTGGACGCCCGCGACCAGCAGCAACTTCTCGATGCGGATCGACGCGGACCATGCCGCGATCACGATCTCCGGGCGCGACAAGGGGCGGCTGGGACGCGACGACATCATGCTGATCGACATGGACGGCAAGGCGGTCGGTTCCAGCCACCGGCCGTCGGCCGAGACCGGGCTGCACACGCAGGTGTACCGCCGCTTCCCGGATGCCAACGTCGTGCTGCACACGCATTCGCGCACGCAGAGCGTCGCTTCGCGCCTCTTCGCCGCCGCGGGGCGCGTGCACCTCGAAGGCTGGGAGTTGCAAAAGGCCATCTCCGGCTACACAACGCACGAAAGCGTGCTCGACATCCCCGTATTTCCGAACACCCAGCACATGCCCGAGCTGGAAGCGCAGGTGGACGCCTGGATCGACTCCGGCAAGCCGCTCTACGCGTATCTGATCGACGGGCATGGGATCTACACCTGGGGCCGCGACATGGCCGAGACCCGGCGCCATCTCGAGGCCCTGGAGTTCCTGCTGGGCTGCGAACTCGACCTGAGGAGGCTTTCCCCATGAGCCGTCTGCGTATCTACGACGACACCCGGAACGACACCCCGCTCGCCGTTCTCGACGACCACGCCGCCATCGCCGAGGCGCTGAACGCGGTCGGCGTGCGTTTCGAGCAGTGGGAGGCCAACCAGCCGATCGCGCCCGGCGCGAGCCAGGACGAGGTCATCGCCGCGTACCGCGCGGACATCGACCGCCTGATGGCGGAAAACGGCTACCAGTCCGTGGACGTGATCAGCCTCAAGCCGGATCACCCGGACCGCGCGGCTTTCCGCCAGAAGTTCCTGAACGAGCACACGCACAGCGAGGACGAGGTCCGCTTCTTCGTCGCCGGCGCGGGCCAGTTCACGCTGCACATCGATGGCAAGGTCTACGAGGTGCTGTGCGAAAAGGGCGATCTCATCGGCGTTCCCGACGGCACGCCGCACTGGTTCGACATGAGCGAATCGCCCTATTTCGTCGCGATCCGCCTCTTCACGAACACCGAAGGCTGGGTCGCGAACTTCACGGGCACGGACATCGCCGAGCAGTTTCCGCGCATGAACCCGCACGCCTCGGCGGCGACCGTTTCGTAAGCGGGTCCCGTCGTTTATCCTGCGGATCTCCCCGATCCGCAGGCTTCTCCCCGCATGTCCGATATCCGCGCCATCCTCACCGACATCGAGGGCACCACCAGCTCGATCGATTTCGTCAAGGACGTTCTCTTTCCCTACGCCCGGAAGCACCTGCCGGCGTTCGTCGAAACCCATGCCGACGAACCCGAGGTCCAGCACTGGCTGCATGAAGCCGCGAAGGAAGCCGGGATCGTCGAGGCGACCCGCACGGAAGTCATCGACCTGCTGATCCGCTGGATCGACGAAGATCGCAAGTCGACGGCGCTCAAGGCCCTGCAGGGCATGATCTGGCGTGAAGGTTACGAGGCCGGCGCGTACGTCTCGCACATGTACCCGGAAGTCGCGGCGCGGCTGAAGGCCTGGCACGCGCGCGGCCTGTCGCTGTACGTGTATTCGTCCGGCTCCGTGCCCGCGCAGAAGCTGCTGTTCGGTTTCAGCGAGAGCGGCGACCTCACCCCGCTGTTCTCCGGCTATTTCGACACGCAGACCGGCCACAAGCGCGAGACGCAGTCGTATGCCCGCATCGCCGAGGCGATCGGATTGCCGCCCGCGCAGATCCTCTTCCTCTCCGACATCCGCGAAGAACTCGACGCCGCCCGCGCGGCCGGCATGCGCACCACGCAGCTCATCCGCCCGCCGCAGCCGGTCATCGAAAACGGTCACCCCGCCGTGGCGGATTTCGATGCCATCGCACCTTGATCCCCGCCGGCGCACCGCGATCGCGACGCTGACGGCGTTCGCCGCGGGCGTCCTGCTCACGATCGGCGTCCTGCGTTTCGGCCCGGAACCGCTGACCGCGCGGCGTGAACCGCTGGCCGCGCCGGCGGCCGTCGCGACTGCCGCACCCGCTTCGGCGGCCACGGTCGCGCCGGCGGACGAAGGCGTCGCCGACGAGGCCGCCCTCGACACCTGGCCTACCGACGCCCCGACGCCCGAGCAGGTGTTCTCCGCGCAGCCGGAGGCGATGCGCCGCGCCGTCGCGAAGCTCGCGCCGCGCACCCCGGGCAGGACGAACGTCTACGCCCTCGCCTTCGCGGCGGACGGCTCGGAGGATGTCTTCCGCAACGAGGCGGAATATCTCGACACCCTCATGGCGCGACGTTTCGGCGCACCGGGACATACGCTGGTGCTGGAGAACCATCCCGCCACGCTGAGCACCCGCCCGCTCGCGAGCTGGACGAACCTCGAGGCTGGCCTGGACGCGCTGGCGAAGGTCATGGATCCGAAGGAAGACATCCTCCTGCTTTACGTCGCGACGCACGGAGGCGACGACCATTCGCTGCTGGTCGACATGGACCCGATCCCGCTCGACCAGCTGGACCCGGACGGCCTCGCCGACATCCTCGGCAAGCATGCGTTTCAGTGGAAGGTGCTCGTGGTGAACGCCTGCTACTCGGGCGGCTTCGTGCCGAAGCTGAAGGGTACGGGCACCCTGGTGCTGACTTCCGCGCGCGCGGACCGCACGTCGTTCGGCTGCGGCGCGGATTCGGACATCACCTACTTCGGCCGCGCCTGGCTCGCCGACGGGCTCAACGCGACACCGGATTTCGTCGACGCGTTCGGCCGCGCGCGGCGCGAGATCGCCGCGTGGGAAACGAAAGATGCGCTGGAACCCTCGGAGCCGCAGATCGACGTCGGCGCGGGGATCGAGGAAAAACTGGCCGCCTGGCGCAAGCGCGCCGCGATCGGCCCTGCGGTACCGTTCACCGCGGCACGTTGACCCACCCGGCAGCCACGTAGGAGCGCGCCCTGCGCGCGACATCTTTTCGCGTAGGGCAGCAGGACCTGTTGCTTGCCGCCCTAGATGTCGTACCCACAGGACATTGCGCGGGACGCGCTTCTACGCCATCAGACCGACACATCCAACGAAAACCGATCCGCATCCATCCACGCGGGAAAACGTTCCCGGTGCGCCTTCAACGGTGCCGGATCGATCGCGACGGTGACCACCTGCTCCTGCGGGCCCAGCTCCACCAGCGGCTCGCCGACCGGATCGATGATCGCGCTGTCGCCCGCGTAAGGGTGATCGTTGCCGTCGATGCCGACGCGGTTCACGCCGATCACGTACGAAAGATTTTCGATGGCCCGCGCGCGCAACAGCGTGCGCCACGGCTGGCGGCGCGGGGCCGGCCAGTTCGCCACGAACAGGGCCAGGTCGTAGTCCATGCCGCCGGCGGCTTCCTCGCGACGGCCGTTGCGCAGCCAGACGGGGAAACGCAGGTCGTAGCAGACCTGTGGCAGGATCCGCCAACCCTTCAGCTCGACGATGAGGCGATCGCGGCCGCCACCGTAGCGCGTGTGCTCGCCCGCCATGCGGAACAGGTGACGCTTGTCGTAATACGCGAGCGAGCCGTCGGGCGACGCCCAGATCAGCCGGTTGTAGACCGTGTCGCCCTCGCGGATCACGAGGCTGCCGGTCAGCGTGGCGTCGACTTCCGTCGCGAGCGCGCGCATCCAGGCGACACTGGGTCCGTCCATGGTCTCGGCGTTGCCCAGGGTGTCGTTGGTGAAGCCCGAGAGGAACGTCTCGGGGAGCACGATCAGGTCGCTGCGCGCCGCGCCGCGAACGAGGCGCCCGTAATACTCGCGATTGGCGGGGGCGTCGTGCCAGCGCGTGGCGCCCTGCACGAGGGAGACGGTCAGAGTTTGCACAGGAGCTCCGCGGCGGCTTCCATGGTGGCGTCGTTCTTCGCGAAGCACAGGCGGACCAGCCGCGTATCCGGCGCGCTCTCGTAGAACGGGCTCAGCGGAATGGCGGCCACGCCGCCCTCGCGCACGAGCCACTCGCTGAAGTTGATGTCGTCGACGTCGCGGATGGCACCGTAATCCACCAGCTGGAAGTAACCGCCCGGCACGTCGAGCAGCTTCAGCCGCGACGGCGCGAGCAGCGCCCGGAAACGGTCGCGCTTGGCCTGGTAGAACGCGGGCAGTTCGAGGTAGTGCTCGGGCGTCGATTCGAGGAATTCCGCGAACGCCCACTGCGCCGGGTTGAACGTGCAGAAGGTGAGGTACTGGTGCACCTTGCGGAACTCGGCCGTCAGGGCCTTGGGTGCGATGGCGTACCCGACCTTCCAGCCGGTGCAGTGGTAGGTCTTGCCGAACGACGAGACCACGATGCTGCGCGCGGCGAGTTCGGCGTGGCGAAGCACGCTCTGATGCTCCGCGCCGTCGAAGACGATGTGCTCGTAGACCTCGTCCGAGAGCACGACGATCGACGTGTCGCGCACGATCGCGGCGAGGGCATCGAGGTCGGCGGGCGAGAGC
This sequence comes from Luteibacter sp. 3190, assembly GCF_031456385.1. Lineage (NCBI taxonomy): Bacteria > Pseudomonadati > Pseudomonadota > Gammaproteobacteria > Lysobacterales > Rhodanobacteraceae > Luteibacter > Luteibacter sp. 3190. Next base: position 1,282,181 of record NZ_JAVDUO010000001.1, read on the forward strand.
ACGGCACCCGACGGGTTGTGCGGGGAGTTGATGAGGATCATGCGCGTCTTCGGCGTGATCGCGTCGCGCACGCGCTGCCAGTCGATGGCGAAGGACGGCAGCGTCAGCGGGATGTGCACCGCGCGCGCGCCCTGCAGTTCGATGGCGGGCTCGTAGCTGTCGTAGCACGGATCGAACACGATGACCTCGTCGCCCGCGCGCACGACCGCGGCGATGGCGGAGAACAGGGCCTCCGTCGCGCCGGACGTCACCGTCACCTCGGTATCGGGGCTCACGCGGTGGCCGTAGAGGCGCTCGGTCTTCGCCGCGATCTGTTCGCGCAGCTTCGGAATGCCCACGCCGGGGGCGTACTGGTTCTTGCCCTCGGCCATGGCGCGCGTGATCGACTCGCGCAGCGCCTCCGGCGGTTCGAAATCGGGGAAGCCCTGCCCCAGGTTCACCGCCTTGTGCTCCACGGCCAGCTGGCTCATGACGCTGAAGATGGTGGTGCCGACCTTGGGAAGCTTGGTTTCGAGCTGCATGCGTTGCCCTTATTCGTTTGGACGGCCAAACGCCGTCGAGACGTCCGATCCTACCATGCGGGCAAGGCGGATCGCCCCGGCCTGCTCGGGATGCTCGGCCACCTTCTGGCAGTCCTTATGAAACTCGGCCTGCGCCTTGGGCAGGCGCTCGGCGAGGAAGTCCACGAAGCTGCGGACGGCCGGCAGGAGGCCGCGCCGGCTGGGATAGACGAAATGCAAGGTGCCCTGCGCCGTGGTGTATTCGGGCAGCACCCATTCGAGGTCGCCGCTCGACAGCAGCGGCCCGCAATAGTCCTCGGGAAGGAGCGCCACGCCGCAGCACTGCACGGCCGCCGCGATCAGGACGGAAAAATCGCCACTCACCAGTCGCGGCTTGACCTCGACCGCCGCCTTCTTGCCACTGGCGTCGACCAGTTCCCAGACCTGCGCCCCCTCGTGTTCGTACATCGACAGCGCCGGCAGCAGGGCCAGGTCGTTGAGGGTCTTCGGGCGCCCGTTCGAGTCGAGGAATTTCGGGCTCGCCACGAGGAGGCTGCGCGCGTAACCGATGCTGCGCAGTACCAGCGTGGCGTCGGTGTCGAGCTTTTCGCGGACGCGGATGGCGACGTCGTAACCCTCGCCGATGAGATCGACGCGGCGGTTCGTCGCCGTGACCCGGACCTGCACCTTGGGATGTTCCAGCATGAACGCCGGAAGCATCGGTCCGAGGACGTTCTGCGCCAGGGAGATCGGGCAACTGACGCGGACGACGCCCCGCGGCTCCGTCCGGAGTTCGTCGACGGCATCCTGGGCCGCCCGGGCCTCCTCGAGCACCGCGCGGCAGTGCTGGTAGAAGCGCTCGCCAATCTCGGTGACGACGAAACGCCGCGTCGTTCGCTGGAGCAGACGCACGCCGAGGCGGTCTTCGAGCTGGGCGATACGCTTGCTCAGGCGCGACTTGGGGATCCCCAGCGCCCGCCCGGCCGCGGAAAACCCGCCGTGCTCGACCACCGAGGCGAAGAAGTACAGATCGTTGAGGTCCTGCAGCGCGCCGTCCATCGGAGGCTCCCGTCGTTTCGCTCGCGAAACAATCAGTCTACTCCAAGCGGACTAATCGCGGGATTGTCTGCGGCGTATCGTTGCACTCATACCGCCGCCGCACGCGACGCACCTTACCGAGGAACCGCCATGAAACTCCTGCACATCGACGCCAGCGCGCTGGGTACCTATTCCGTGACGCGCGGCCTGACCGCGGCGATCGTGGCCGAGTTCGTCCAGAGCCATCCGGGTACCGAGGTCACCTATCGCGACCTGCACGCCGCCCCGCTCGCCCCCTGGTCCATGCCGGTCGGCGAGGACAATCCGGCCGACATCGAAGCGGCCCGGGTGATGGACGAGTTCCTCGCCGCCGACGTCGTCGTCATCGGTGCGCCGATGTATAACTTCAGCGTGAGCAGCACCCTGAAGGCCTGGATCGACCGCATCGCCGTCGCGGGCAAGACGTTCCGCTACTCGTCCGCGGGCCCCGAGGGCCTGGCAGGCGGCAAGCGCGTGATCATCGCCTCGTCGCGCGGCGGCGTGTACACCGAGGGTCCGGCGGCCGGCATGGACTTCCAGGAGCCCTACCTGCGCGCCCTGTTCGGTTTCCTCGGCGTGACGGACATCGAGTTCGTCCGTGCCGAAGGCCTCGCGATGGGCGACGAGCACAAGGCCTCGGCGGTGAGCAAGGCCATCGCCGGCATCGCCGGCCTGATCCGCAAGGCGGCCTGATCAGACAAACCGTAGGAGCGCACCTGGGCGCGATCGGGGGTCTCCGCTAGCCCCCATCGCGCCCAGGTGCGCTCCTACGTGGCCCTGTTTACGGCGAATTCTGCTTGCCGGGCTTGTCCTTCGGCATGTTCTGGGACTCCTGCGGGTGCCCTTCCCCCGGCACCTTCGGCTTGCCATGCGACGGCTTGGGATTGTCTTCCCGGTAGCCGGGCGTCTGTTGTTTACCGTCGTTCGTCATATCCGTCGCTCCGTTCATTGCCGCTGCTCGCACGCGGCATGACCGCATTCGCACGTGCTGCCCATGATCTGGCTCTCGGCCGCCATGCGGCAGCTTTCGCTGCAGAAATCGCGCGAGACGGGAACGCGGCAGTTGCACCCGTCGTGATCGCAGGGCTTCAGGTCTTCGTTCATCGATAGTCACCTCGCAGCCATGTCGTGAGCCTGCGCGGGCGGGCGTCTATTTTTCGTAACCGGCGGGCGAAGCGGCGTCGCTTTCCGCCCAGCCGTGGGCTTCCACCAGCAGGCCGCTCAGGCTGCGGACGTCCTGCAGGTTGTGTTCCGCCACGCGGACGAGATCGGTCGATGCGCCGCCGCGCAGATAGGTGAGCCAGGCACGTGGCGCTTCCGAGCCCGGCAGATCGTCCTCGCGGACGATACGCAGGAGTTTCCGTTCGGCCGTCTGCATCCTGCAGTTTTCCCACACCTGGCGAAACCGTCGGCGCATCGGGTGCAGCAGATCGACGTGGGTCAGACCGTGCAGTGGGTTCGGCATCCGCGCCAGACGGTAGCGCGTCGCCAGCAACGGCGCGTCGTACGATTTTCCGTTGTAGCTGACGAGTACCGTGTCCGCATCGATCCACCCGGTGAACGCGCGGAGCATGGCTGTCTCGGCCGCCATCGTCGTCATGTAGAGCTGACGGACGCGCAGACCGCCGTCGTGCCAGTCGGCGGCGCCGATCATGAACGCGCGTGTGCCGGTGCCGCCGGCCAGGCCCGTCGTCTCCGTGTCGAAGTGCAGCAGGTGTTCGCGCCGCGCCGTGGTCAGGCGCGCGAAGGTGAGATCGAATTCCGCCGGCGCGTCGGCGACCTGAAAACGTCGTTCGAGATAGCGCAGCCCTGGCGCGATCTCCTCGCCTGGCACGTCGCGCGTCGCGGCACGCAATGGCGAACGCGGTTGCGCGATGCGTTCGCGCACGCCGGCCATGCGGCGGAGCAAGGCGAGATCCGGCCGGTTCGGGACCGGAGCCGCGGGTGCCCGCGCCGTGGGCGCGGGCTCGGGAGCGCGGACGCCGGCCTGCCGACGCAGGGCCGCGAGGCGCGACGCCAGATCGCTCACGCGGACGCCCCCAGCAACGTCAGCACGCGCAGGGCCAGCGCGCGCGGCGTTTCCTCGCGCCCCTCGTCGGCCGCGAGCACGGGACCCACGCAACCCGGACAGCCGCCCTTGCACTCGCAGCCCCGGATCGTCGCCGCCGCGTGGTTCAGCAACTCCGGCGCCCGCTGGAACAAGGGCTCGCTCAGCCCGACGCCGCCGGGGAAATTGTCGTAGAGGTACACCGTCGGCAGGAATCGTTCGAGGGCGTCCGGCAGCGCCAGCCCCCCGTCGGGCGCGCGGATCTGCCCTCGCCCGCCGGCGTCCACCTGGGCCGACCAGCCGCCGTCGCCGGAGCCCACCGCTTTCTGAAGGTCGCGCGGTTCGGCCATCACCGCGACGATGGCGGCGGTGTGCAGCGCGTAGGCCGCGCCGAGGAAGCCGTCGAGCGCATGCTGGCGGGAGCGGAATGCCGCGTCGAGCACGGTCTGCGGCAGTTGCCACCACACCGCCGTGGAATGCAGCTCCTGGTCCGGCAGGTTCACGGGACCGTAGCCGATGTTTTCGTGGGTGTAGTAGCGGATTTTCTTGTAGCCGGAGACGCGCCGCACGACGTGCACCTCGCCATGGCGCGCGCTGCCCTCGCCCGCGTTGCGCCCGTCGAAGCACTCCAGCTCCTTGAGCTTGGTGTAGTCGATGGCGTCGGTGTAGTAATCGACGTGGGTGCGCGTGCAGTACGCCTTGCGCCCCTCCCAGTCGAGCCGCTCCACCTGGTAGGGCACGGACTGGATCATGTGGATCGCGCCTTCGTACAGAGTGAGGGCGGCGGCCGAATAATCGACCTCGGCGATGATCGTCTGCCGGCCTTCGGTGCGATCGACCACCACGAAGTTGCCGTCGGCGACCGAACGCAGGCTCACCGCGTTCGCGGGATAGCTGTCGGCGATCCATTCCCAGCGCTCGCCCTCCTGGTGCAGCACTTCCGCTTCCGCGAGCACCTGCAGATAGGGTTCGGCGTCGTCGGGGCCGAAACGGTCGCCGGCCAGGAACGGCAGCTCGAAGGCCGCGCAGCGGATGTGGTCGAGCAGGATCAGGGGCTGATCGGGCTGTATGCGCGCATGTTCAGGACTCGCCTCGGTTAGGAAGGCGGGGTGCCGCATGAGGTACTGGTCCAGCGGCGCGCTCGTCGCGACCAGCACGCCCAGCGACGGCTGCTGGCGGCGCCCCGCGCGGCCGAAGCGCTGCCATGTCGCGGCGATGGAACCCGGGTAGCCGTTCAGCACCACGGCGTCGAGGCTGCCGATGTCCACGCCGAGCTCCAGCGCGGAGGTCGACACGATCCCGTCGACGGTGCCCGCGCGCATCTGGCGCTCCACGTCGCGGCGCTCCGTCGGCAGGTAACCGCCGCGGTACGCCCGGATGCGCGCGGGCTTGCGCGTGTCGTGGTCGAAGACGTCCTTCAGGTACTTGGTGAGCACCTCCACCATCAGGCGCGACTGCGCGAAGACCAGCGTCTTCATCTTCGCCTTGATCGCCACGCGGGCGATCAGGTTGGTCTGCGATCGCGCCGAGGCGCGCAGGCCGAGGTCGGGATTGACCACCGGCGGGTTCCATAGCAGCACGTGCTTGTCGCCACTGGGCGCGCCGCTTCGGCTGACGGTGACGACGTCGTCCTCGATCAGCGCCTGCGCGTGCTCGGTGGCGTTGCCGATGGTGGCGGAGCACAGCACGAACTGCGGGGTGACGCCGTAGAAGGCGCAGATGCGCTTGAGCCGACGCAGCACGTTGGCCAGGTGCGAGCCGAACACGCCGCGATAGGTGTGGATCTCGTCGATCACCACGTAACGCAGGTTCTCGAAGAACTGTGCCCACTTCGTATGGTGCGGCAGGATCGCCTGGTGGAGCATGTCGGGGTTGCTGACCACCACGTCGCCGTGGAGGCGGATCGCCTGCCGCGCATCGCCCGGCGTGTCGCCGTCGAAGGTGAAGGCCTTCACCCCGAGGTCGCCGGCGCGGTTGATGTCCAGCAGCTCGGAGACCTGGTCCTGCGCCAGCGCCTTGGTGGGGAACAGGTAGAGCGCCTTGGCTCCGGCCTCGAGCACCGAGGAGAGCACCGGCATCGTGTAGCAGAGGGTCTTGCCGGACGCGGTCGGCGTGGCCACGAGCACGTGGCGGCCGGCACGAGCCGCTTCCCAGGCTTCCTGCTGATGACTGTAGAGCCGCTCGATGCCGCGCGCGGTCAGCGCCGAGGCGAGTGAGGGAGGCAGGTCGTCGGGAAGAGGCGCGAAGCTCCCTTCCCGACCGAACACGGTGAAGGCGGAGCAGACGCGGTCGCCGTATTTATCGGTCAGGCGGTGGGCAAGGGTCCGGCCGTCGTGGTGGCTGGCGAGGACGGTATCGGACTCGTCGGCCCGAAGTGCTTTCAGATAGGCGGCCATGGCGGAAACCGGGCGACGGGAGGTCGCCCGTTATCGCCGGCTTGCGTCTCAGATGCTGCGACCGGAGGTCACTCCTTGTCCTGGTCCGTGGCATGCCAGAGGCCGGCCTCGTCCTCGATCTTGATCTCGACGGTGTGTCCGGGCTGGCTGCGGATAGCGGCGGTCAGGGTGTGAGCGTGCCGCAAGGCCTCGTCGCGCGTGGGGTATTGCCCGACCAGTTCGGCATTGCGACGCAGCGTCCATTGCCCACGGGACGACGCGTTGAAGGGTACGTAGAGAGTCGTGCGCTGCAACTGGGCTTACTCCGGCGGAAGGGCCCCCTTGGCCCTCGTCGGATGGCACGCTAGGTGCGGTGCCGTCGCCGTCGCGTCATGGCGGAGTCGCCGCCCGGGTCACGTCAACCGGAATAGGCGCTGCGGGCATCGGCGAGCCATTCGGCATGGCGGATGCCCCGGCTCATCGCCGCGTCGACCGCCGCGCGCTCGACGTCGAACTCATCCAGGAGCGTGATCATCACGAAATCGTGGGGCCCGGCGTCCGCGGCGGGCTCCACGATGTACGCGGCCTTCCAGGTCCCGGTCGGCGTTTTGAGCGTCCGGACCTCGACGGAGTATTGCCCAACGGTACGACGATGCACATCGGACTCCCGTTCGCCGGTGCCGGCGACGACCCGATCATTGCTCTCCCGCCGAAGGATGACAAGCGTACTCAGCTCTTCGTTGCCGTTTGTGCTGCCAATCCTTCACCACTTGCCGGAATCGAGAAGTTCTTCGTCTCGCCCTGGCCGACGCTGGCGTCGACATCGACCCGGTCGGCGCTGCACGCGCCATGCGGCATCATGCCGAGCTTCCGCGTGCCCGCGGGGACGTGCAGCACGAGCTGCTGGCCGATCTCCATGTCCGCCACGACCTTGTCGTCGACGTAGATGGCGCTGGAGCATCCGGCGCCCCACAGGCCCTGGTCGCGGACGATGTTCAGCGTGGCGTCGCCGCCGGCCGGGTCCTGCAGGGCGAAGACGGTGCTGGAGGGCACGTCGTGGATGCCCACGTGGCGCTCGTTCTGGGTGGCGCAGCCTGCGAGCAGGACGACGGCGGCGATGGCGAGTTGGCGCATGGGGGAACTCCTCGGGGGACGTGAAAGCATTGGTTCGGCGACGTGGACGCATCGTGAACCTTCGGGCGGCGCTCCCGCTTGATTATTCCTGCACACGACCGCGCCAACAATCGCCACCCACCCCACCGGAAGGATACGAGCCCCATGGCGAGCCGCGACTGGATCGACATCGAATCGTTCGAGGCCATCGACGACACGGAGCAGTTCGACCGCCCCGACATTCCCCGCGTCGAGGCCGTGCTCTCCGGCGCGCCCGAACGCGAATGGCAACAGTACTTCCTCGTCAGGGCCCGCGCGCTGGAACAGGCGCATCCTGGGCTGAAGATGGAGATCCTCGCCGACCGGCTGGGCTTCCACACCCGTGCCGCCCACGTCGAAGAGACGTGCCGCCTGGTGCACGAGGCCGTGCAGGGGACGAACCAGGATTACGCCGCCCAGAAGGCGGCCGAGGAAAAGCGCATCGCCGACCGGAACCAGGAGGTCAAGGAACTCATGGCGCGGATGAAGGACATCAACGCCCACTGGCCCCCGACCGGCCAGGCATCCTGAGCTACACGCCGCCCTCACGAATGGCTAGACTGCGCCCATGCCCGACGCCTCCCCATCCCGCCCGACCGCGCTCGTCTTCGATCGCGCCCATTTCGTGGCGGAGACCATCGCGCTGGTTCTCGACCTGGAGGGGTATCGCACCGTCCCGACGGTGACCTACCGCGACGCGAAGCGGAGCTTTCACGAATTGCCGGATCTGTCCGTGCTCGTGGTCCACGCCGACACCCCCGGCGAGCGCCGGGGCGGCGCCTTGCTCCAGGCCGCCATCCGCGATCGCCCGGGTACCGCGATCGTCGTGGTATCCAGTCGCCTTCCGCAGGACCTGGCGCCCTTCCCGCGCAGCGCCGTGTTCCTGGAAAAGCCGTTCGACCGTGCGCGGCTGCTCGAGGCCATCGACCAGGCGCGTGCGGCGCGCAGCCCGGGCTGAGCGCCCTACTCGTCCATACCGATGAGTTTCTCGATGTCGTCGATCGCGAACTGACGCGCGACCCGCTCGCGTTCCCGGCGTCCCATCGCGTTGCAGGCGGGCCCCAGGTCCTTCGCCCTTCGCAGCCGTCCGTCGCGGCTGATCTGGTAACCCTCTGGGCCATACTCGACCAGGTAGGTCGCCTGCAGGCCCTGCTTACGCTGGTACCGCAACGATTCCATGCGTCCCTCCGCTAGCGCCCGGCACGCGCCGGATTGTCGCGATGTATGCCCGGAACCGCGTCGCAAGTAAGCGACACGGTTCACAGTTCGGGATTCACCGCCGATCGAGGCGCTCGAGCGCCTCGCGCGCCATGCGCCGGCCCTCGGACAGCGCCATCTTTTCGGAGTCGTAGCTCACGCCACCGCTGTCGCTGGTGTCGATGATCGTGGTCATGTCGCGGGCGAACACGCGGTAGTCCCAGGTGAAACGGGGTGCCTCCCCATCGCGGCTGTCGCGCATGCACTCCACGTCGATCCGGTCTTCTTCGTCAGGGTCATGTCCCATGGCACGCTCCGGCTGGCATCGGGGATACCGATGCAACCAAGGCGGCCATAAACGGACCGCGAAAAGCGCGTTGGAAAATCGGGATCGTGCCTCAGAGGCAGGAAACGGCTTCCTGACGATAGCGATCGTCGTACTCGCCACCCTTGACCTTCTGGATCTCGTACATGACGACCTGGGCGCCGGCGCCGTTGGCGGTGACGTCGAGGCGCTCGTGCTTGCCGTCGTCGTTCGCGGTCACGCGGCCCTTGTCGTCCTTCGCGTCGCCCTTGGCGTTCTTCGTCAGCGCCTGCCACTTCGGCTCCACGCACTGGACATAGGCCGTCACGCTCTTGCCCGTCTTGCTGCTGAGCTTGGGCAGGGTGTCGGTCATGCCGCTGGTGGCACACCCGGCGAGGAGGGTGCAGGCGGCGATCGCAAGAACGTGTTTCATGCTGGATTCCACGGTGAGAGTCCGGGGATTCTAGCGCGAGGCCCGGGGCGAATCAGCCGCCGGCCCGAGCGATGGTGTTGGCCCCGGCCTTCGCAAGCTGGCCGTTCGAGCACTTCAGGTAGTTCGACGACGCGAGCCACTTCTTGTCCGGGTAGTACGAGAAGACCATCTGGCCGCCCTTCAGGGCGTCGATCAGCTGGTGGGCGATCGCCGTACGCACCGCCGGGCAGCCCCAGCTGCGGCCGATGCGGCCCGCGACCTTCGCCATCGCGTCGTTCACGTAGGCGGCGCCGTGGATCACGATCGCGCGGGCCAGCGCCTTGTCGTTCACGCCGGGCTCGAGCCCGTTCATGCGCAGGGAATACCCGTTCTTGCCGTTGTAGGTATCCGACGTGCGGAACAGGCCTATGCTGGATGCGAGGCTTTCGGGCGCGTTGGAGAATCGGGTCGCATTGGCGTCGCCGCTGTTCTTGCCGTGCGCCACCAGTTCCTGGAAAAGCAGCTTGCGGTTCACCGTGTCGAACACCCACAGGCGCGGCTGCGACGAGGGCTTGCTGTAGTCGATCACCGCGAGGCGGTCCGACGGCTGCCCGCTCTGCGTCTGGGCGCACTCGGCGGCCTGGACGGCGAGGCCGATCACTTTCGGGTCCGCCGACGGCGCCAGGCGCGCGAGGGCGTCGCCGAGCGAGTCGGCGGCATGGACGGGACAGGGAAGGAAGAAGAAGGCACCAAGGAGCGGCGCGGACGCGAAAAGCGTGCGAAGCGGTCGAATCATGCCACCAGCCAGAAGAAGTATCCGGGGCATGCTAACGCGCTGATCATTTATTGACCACAACGCCGTCACATCCGTGCCATTCATATACGTGAAGCATTAAGCAAAATCGCAAGTTATTAAGGAATTGATAGGGAATGACTATGGACATGAGGCCGCTTCGCATCGTCGCGTGGGTGGCCCTCGCGGCCACGACCGGTCGGCTCTCCGCGCAGGACGCTTCCCCCGCGGCTTCGGCCGCCTCGCCACCCCCGATCGTCGCGGTCGACCCTGCCGGCAGTGCGAGCGCGGCGCTGGCGCCGCCCGCGCTGGACGATCCGCTCGCGCAGGCGATCTATGCGCGCCTGCAGCAGATGACGCCAATAGGCGCCGGCCCCCTCCCCCGTTCCGACGCATCCATCGGACGGGCGGTGGCCGACTTCTACGTGCAGCGCCACTACACCGCCGCGTGGTCGGACGAAGCGAACGCACGCCAGTTGCTCGCGGGGCTGGCCTCGATGGACGGCGACGGTCTCCTTCCCGAGGACTACCATCTCGCCGCACTCACGACCCAGGTCGACTCGCACGCCTACGCGTCGGACGACCCGGTCGCGCGCGCGAACTTCGAGATCGACGCGACCAGCGCGTACATCACGGCGCTCGTCCAGCTGGCCCGGGGCAAGGTCGATCCCGCCCGGCTCGACCCGACCTGGAATTTCGATCCCGCCGTCATCGATCCCGCGCAAGGCATGTCCATGCTGCAGACGTCGATCGACGAACGCAGCGTCGAACAGGCCTTCGCGATGGCACGCCCGCAGAACCCGCTGTACGCGGAACTGCGCGACGCACTCGCGCAGTTGCGCAAGACGGCCGCCGAAGGGGGCTGGCCGTCGGTGCCGGAAGGCCCCTCGCTGAAACCCGGCATGACCGACCCGCGCGTCGGCCCGCTTCGCGCGCGACTCGTCGCCGGCGGCTACCTGGCACCCACCCTCGCCCACGGCGATCGATACGACAACACCGTGACCGACGCGGTGAAGCGCTTCCAGGCCGATCAGTACCTCGAAGCCGACGGCGCGGTCGGGGCGGAAACGCTCGCCGCGCTGAACGTCCCGATCGCCACCCGCATCGGTCAGGTACGCGCCAACCTGGAGCGCGCCCGCTGGCTCCTGCACTCGCTGCAGGGCACCTTCGTCGTCGTGGACGTCGCCGGGTACAAGATCAGCTATTACCGGGACGGCCAGAAGGTGTGGACCTCGCGCGTGCAGGTCGGCAAGCCGTACCGGAGCACGCCGATCTTCCGTTCGCAGATCACCTACGTCACGTTCAACCCGACCTGGACGATTCCTCCCACGATCCTCAAGAACGACGTCCTGCCGAAGATCCGCCGCAACGGCTCTTACCTCGCGAGCAACCGCATTCGCGTGCTCGACAGCAGCGGCCGCGTGATCCCGCCCTCGCAGGTGGACTGGTCGCGACCGCGCGGCATCACGCTGCGCCAGGACGCCGGCCCGGGCAACTCGCTGGGCCAGGTGGTGATCCGGTTTCCCAACAGCTTCGCCGTCTATCTCCACGACACGCCGCACCAGGAACTGTTCGAGAAGGCCAAGCGCGACACGAGTTCCGGATGCATCCGCGTGGAGAAGCCGCTTGAACTGGTCGAGCTGCTCTTCAACGACCCGCAGACCTGGAGCCGTGGCGCGATCGACGAACGCATCGCGACGAAGAAGACCCAGAACGTCACGCTGCCCACGGCCGTGCCCGTGCTGCTCGCCTACTGGACCGTCGACATCGGCGCGGACGGCAAGCTCACCTACAAACCCGACGTCTACGATCGCGACCCTGGCCTGATCGCCGCGCTCGACCGGCCGCAACCGCTGCGGGTGCCATAGACGTCTCAGCCTGGACCGGGGACCGACGCGTCCTCCCGCCGGACGAAGGTGATCTTGCCGTTGGGCTCCAGCCGCGCGATCACCACGCTGCCCTCGTGCTCCATGCCCGCCGCATGCAGGGCGCGGTTGAACGCGGCGTCGGGCACCGACTGGCGACGCAGCTCGGCCTCGTCGCGACGCCCGTCGCGGACCAGGATCGCCGGCATGCCTTCGACGAGCCGGTTGAACCACGGGAAGCGTGTGCAGACCCAGCCAAGCGCCTTGTTCGTGACGAGGATGCTCGCGACGCCGATGAAAGCGCCCAGATAACTGTGGTCGTCGCCGATGATCGCCGTACGCAGCGTGCCGCCGGCGAGCACGATGACCAGGACGTCGAACGCCGACATTTCCCCGAAGCTTCGTTTGCCCGCCAGGCGCATCAGCACCAGCAGTCCGAGGTAGGTCAACACGCCGCGGCCGGCGAAATGCCACCACGGCTCCGACAGTTCGAACCACTCGCTCATGACCGCACCCTCTGCGCCTTCACCTGCTCCCGTTGTGACCGCGCGGCCGCAACGACGGAGTGAAAGGCGTCCTCCGGCCGCTGACGGGATGTCCTACGGGGCGGTTTGCCGCACCGCCGTGTGCGATGGCGGCCTTATACTGCGGCCATGAACGCATCCGCCGAGCCGAACGACAGCGCCCTTCACGACCGGGTCCGGGACGAGGGCTTCGCCTTCGTTCATGGCGAAGAGATGCGCGGTCTGATCGAGCACGCGGGCAGGCTGAGCGACCTCGACGCCTTCGTGGCGAGCTGGAACGCGCTGGAACCCGATACCTATCTGGCGGCGACCGGCCGTTTCCGCCGGCGTCGCCACGCGACCTACGCCGCCAGCCGCTTCGGCCGCGTCGAGCCACGTCCGCACCAGGCGCACTACCAGACGCTGGCTTACAACAGCCTGCAGGGCGACATCGAGCGCTGGTTCGCGCCGGTGCTGGAGGAGATCGCCCACGGGCCGACGATGCTCGCCATCCTCGAGTATTGCCACGATTTCTTCGGCGGCCTGTCGCCGGAGATCGCGCAGTGGCATATCGAGGTGCACCAGTTCCGGATCGAGGCGACCGCGGGGGCGGCAGGTGAGCCCACGCCGGAAGGCAGTCATCGCGACGGCGTCGACTACGTCCTGGTCCTGCTCATCGATCGCGAGAACATCGCCAGCGGAACGACGACGATCCATTCGCCCGAAGGGCGTCCCCTCGGCGAATTCACCCTCACCGAACCCTTCGATGCCGCGCTGGTACACGATCCCCGCGTCTTCCACGGCGTGACGCCGGTGACGCCCACCGATCCGGGCAAGGCCTCGCATCGCGACGTGCTCGTCGTCACGTTCCGCCAGGCCACGGGCTGAGTCGGCGATCTTCAGCCGCCAGCCGGTCTCGCGAATGCACCGTCGCTAACCCTGCACCGCCGGTTCACGGGTCCGGCGGCGTACTGCGCATCGTCGCAGCCACCGGTGAACACCCGTGAATCCATGCTACCCCGCCCTCCTCCTCCTGGCCGTCGCGGCGGCATCGCCGTCGTTCGCGCAGGACACGTCGAAGGTCGACAACACCGCCATCAACCAGCGCGATCGCCACGCCGAAAGCGCGACGCCGATGGACCAGCCGAACGATGCCGCCGACATCCGCCTCGCGGCCGCCGTCCGCAAGGCCATCGTCGCGGACGACTCCCTCTCGACGATGGGCCAGAACGTCAAGCTGATCGCGGCCAAGGGCATCGTCACCCTGCGCGGTCCCGTGAAGGACGACGCCGAGAAAGCCCGCATCGAGGCGATCGCGAAGAGCGTGCCCGGCGTCGCCACCGTACAGAACCAGCTCGACACCAAGCACTGACCCGACGAGGCCCCCGATGAAAGCATCCGTTTACTGCACCGCCCGCACCGTGGAACAGGCCGAGCACATCGTGCTCGAACTTAAGCAGGCCGGCTTCACCAGCGACGATATCTCCGCGCTGCTGCCCGATCGCCGGGGCACCCGCGATTTCGCGCACGAGCACAACACGAAGGCCCCGGAAGGGGCGACCACCGGCGGCGTTGTCGGGCTCGGCCTGGGCGCGGGCCTTGGCTGGCTCGCCGGCATCGGCGCGCTCGCCATTCCGGGCGTCGGCCCGTTCATCGCCGCCGGTCCGATCATGGCCGCGCTCGGCGGCGCGGCCGTCGGCACGGCGACGGGTGGCATCGTCGGCGCGCTGGTCGGCATGGGCATCCCGGAATTCGAGGCCAAGCGCTTCGACACCAAGGTTCGCGACGGCAGCATCCTGATCTCTGTCCACACCGAGAGCGGCAACCAGCGCGACGCCGCGCGCGACATCTTCAAGCGCAACAACGCCGACGACATCTCGACGGGTTCGGAAGCAAGCGTCCGCTGATCTATCCACAGGGATTGTGGAAAGTTCCTGCATAACCGTGTGGATAAGTCCGTCGCCGCCTTGCGCGGCGCGGACTTGCGTTTCACTGGTCACACATTCACCGCCCACCGGTTGGAGCGCACCCGGCCGCGATCGGTGCTCGCGGAAGGGTATGTCCTTCATTCTCAAACCCTTCCGCGTCGACCGTGCCACAATGGTGACCCCTCCGTAGCACGTACCGCGATGAACTCGTCCGGCAAATACGATTTCAGGCAGTTCCAGGAAGAGCTGGCCGCCCTCGATCGCCAGTCCGGCAAGACGGAGACCGCGCCGCCGAAGACGGCCAGCGCCGCGCCGGCGCCCGCCACGCCGAAGCGCCGGGGCCGGCCGCCGAAGGTCGATCCGCTCGCTCCTGCGCGCGCCGAGTTCGACGCCTTGCGCCAGCGCTACAACCTCTCGGTCGCCGACGTGGTCGCATGGTTTCCGCCCGAGGAAGGCATCGCCTACCTGCAGTCCCTGATCGCGGCCAGCGAGCCGAAGCCCCGCCGACGGCGGAAAAGCGCCGCCACGGACGTCCCGCCCACGGACGAGTGAGGCGGCGCCATGCATCGTTCCCGCACGCCCAGCGTCCGATCGCTGCTGTTCGCCATGCAGGGCTCGATCATTCCCGTGATCTGGCCGCGCGTGCTCTACACCATGCTCCTGTCCGCCGCGGTGGTCTGGATCGACTACCACGTCGTGTCCATGAAGGTCGGCCTCAACGCCGCGCCGCTTACCCTGATGGGCCTCACCCTCGCGATCTTCCTGGGATTCCGTAACACGGTGGCTTATCAGCGCTGGTGGGAGGCCCGTACGCTCTGGGGCGAGCTGATCATCGCCATGCGCAACCTCGCCCGTCAGGCGGTCACCTTCCTGCCCGGCGAAAGCGCCGCGTCACGCGAGGGCATGGCCTCCCGGCTGATCGCGTTCACGCACGCCCTGCGACATCACCTTCGCGGCACCGACGCGGCCGACGAGATCACGACGTGGATCCGCGACGAGCGGGAGCGAGCCGGGATCCTCGCCACCCCCAACCGACCGGCCGCGATCCTTTCGCGAACGGGCGCGGCGCTCGGCGAGGCCATGCGCGCGCGCCACGACGACCCGATCCTTCTTGCCGCGATGGATCGCGAGCTGGGTACGCTGTCGCACGTGCTCGGCGGTTGCGAGCGGATCCACGGCACGCCCATACCGTACGCGTACATCCTGCTCCTGCACCGGACCGTGCACATCTACTGTTTCCTGCTGCCCTTCTGTCTGGTCGGCCTCATGGGCTGGTTCACCCCGCTCGTCGTTGGCGTGCTCGCGTACACGTTCTTCGGGCTCGACGCGCTGGGCGACCAGATCGAAGACCCGTTCGACCTCATGCCGAACGACCTGCCGCTGGACGCGTACTGCGCGACCGTCGAGCGCGACCTCATGACGCTGCGGCGGCAAGACCAGGGCGACGCACACTAAGTCCTATCCATCGGGCGGAAGACCTGCTATCAACGATGGCGGGTTTTATCGCTCCGGACCACGTACACCATGATGAATCGACAGCCGCAGGCGCAGGACGGAGCCGCCGCCGCGGACCACGTCCCGCCACCGCATGTCGCGCTCGTAGAAGACGACCACCTGCTGCGCGACCGCCTGGTCGCCCCCGGCCTCCGCGACTTCGGATTCCGCGTGTCCGCGGTGGGGACGGTCAAGGAACTCGAGCAGGTGCTGAGCACCGACGAGCCGGATATCGTCGTCCTCGACGTCGGCCTGCCCGACGGCGACGGATTCTCCCTAGCGGAACGCCTTCACCTGAGTTCACGCATCGGCATCGTCATGCTCTCGGGAAGGCACACGCAGGAGGACCGCGTACGCGGCCTCAGCAACGGCGCCGATGCCTACCTCGCCAAGCCCGTGGTGATGCACGAACTCGCCGCGACCCTGCGCAATCTCATGCGCCGCCTGCGGCCACCGCCCCTGCGCAGCGTGACTGCGGCCGCGTGGCGACTCGACAGCCAGGGCTGGTGCCTCGTCGCGCCGAATGGCGTGTCGATCGCGCTGAAGGCCCACGAACGGGCCATGCTGCGCGCCCTGCTCGACGTGCCTGGCGAACCGGTGAGCCGTGAGACGCTCATCGCCGCGGTCGGCGGCGACGAACAGTTCGACCCGCACCGCATCGAGGTGCTCGTGTACCGGCTGCGCAGCAAGGTCGGCACGAAGGCCGGGGTCGTGCTCCCGCTCAGCGCGGTACGCGGCAGCGGCTACGTGTTCACGATGTAAGCGCGGGCGCGCGCCGGACACCTTCCAGCAGGCGCGTGGCTTCCGAAACCAGCATGTCGGGTGAGCAAGGCTTGTGCAGGATGGCGATGCCGTCGACCTGCGCGATCGTCGGAGGGAAATGCGACGAGACCACGAGCAGCGGCGTGTCGGGCATCAGCAGGCGCAGATCGTCGACCCATACCGAAGGATCGTTGTCACCGAGGCGCAGATCGGTGATCACCAGTTCGATCGAGTGCGCGAACTCGGCGGCGAGCCGCAGCGCCTGCGCCGCGCTGCCCGCCTCCATCACCAGGAAGCCGTCGCCCTCGAGCCGCTTGCGCCACATCTCGCGGAGGATGTCCTCGTCCTCCACCAGCAGCGTCTGCACGAGCGGCGCCTGCGAGAGATCGTCCCCCGCGTGGCGCGGCACACCGGGCAGTTCGATGACGATCGTCGTGCCATGCCCTTCCTCGCTCTCCACCTCGATGGTGCCGGCACTGTCACGCACCAGATCGCGGACGACCGCGAGGCCCAGGCCGCTGCCGGCGTGGGCGGGTTTCGTGGTGAAGAACGGCTCGAACACCTCCTGGCGCACGCGCTCGGGCATGCCGTGACCGTCGTCGCGGAACGTCATGCGGACGCGCCCGCCGGCGGCGGGCACCACGCGGATGTCGAAGCGGCCGTCCGGTTGCATGGCGTCGCGCGCGTTCGCCGCGATGTTGAGGATCATCAGCTCCAGTTGCTCCGGATCGAAGCGGATGTACCGGGCGTCGTCCGCGACCTCCACACCGAGCGTGGTCGCATGGCTGAAGAGCTGGCGCAGCACGTGTTTCACGTCGCGCAGCGACCGGCGCAGGTCGATCACCTCGACGCGCGCGACGTCGCGCCGCCCGAAGCTGAGGAGCTTGCGACTGATGGCGGCACCGCGCCGCGCGGCCGCGGCCACCCCGTACAGAGCGGTCCGCAGCACGGCCGGATCGTCGCTGTCCTCGCGCACCTCGGCGTAGCCTTCGATCACACTGAGGATGTTGTTGAAATCGTGCGCCACGCCACCGGCGAGGCGCCCCACGGCCTCGACCTTCTGCGCATGGATCAGCTGCTCGCGCGACTTGCGATGGGCCGCGATCTCCTCTTCCAGCACCCGGTTCGTCTCGGCCAGGCGCATGCCGCGCCGCTCCGCGCTCTGCACGCTGCCGCGCAACGTCGACACGCACTGGTCGAGCACCAGGGTGATGGCGAGGTAGCTCAGGGCCAGGGGCAGCAGGTTCACCGCGCCCATCAGCGGATGGTTCGCGCCGTGCGCCGACAACCGCAGGACATCAGAGCCGGCGCCCACGGCGAACAGCACGACGAGCACGCCATAGAGCCGCCACAGCGTGCGGCGCCCTAGCACGAGTCCCCCGAGCACGATGCTCAGCACCACGTACGTCTGGTCGAGCATGGCGTTCATCAGGCCGCGGTCGGCATAGGTGACGAACAGCGACAGGAGCATCGTGGCCACGAACAGGCGCGTCGCCGACTCCACCTTGCCCCGGCGGATCTTCACGATACCGGCCCACGCAGCCGCCACCACGAGCACGTCGCCACCGAGGTCCATCCAGTCGGCGAAGGTCAGCGGGTTGGTCAGCACCGCGATGCGGTAGGGCCAGATCAACGGAAGTGTGATGCCGATCATGAAAAGCAGGAGCTGCAACGCGACGCCGTTGCCGCGCGACGTCTCGTCGCCAAACGGAATGTCGCGCAGCCAGCCGATCGCCGGCCTGAAAATCGTCTTCGTCACGCGTTCTCCCGCGAAGTTTCATGACAGGCGACCTTTATAGGCGCGATGGCTTCGCGATTCACGCACCAAAACTGTCAATCGACGCCATGCCATGCCTCGCGTCATCCCAACCGTGAGGTTTTGACAGATTCCGACAGAGACGGTGCGTGATCCTGCAACGCGTTTGTCATACGTTCGCCGCTCGTCGTGCGACACGCCGACGATCATCGACGCGATGCAGGGCCGGTCATGCACCGGCCATGGGGATCACGGGCAAACGCAGGGGAATGCATCGCGTCCGCCAACGCCAACACCACCGGGGAGATACCCGCACCATGCCTCGCCTGTCCTTGCGCCTCATCGGCGTCCTCGCCGTGGCCACCGCCGTCCCGGCGTTCGCCGCGCAGCCCGCGTCACATCCCCTTCGGACCATCGACGTCGCCACCACGACGCAGCCGTCGTTCGACCGGTTCATCGTCACCTATCGCAACGACGGCGATGCGCTCGCCGCGACGCAGACCGCCAGCGTCGCGCTGTCGCGCATGACGTTCGCCTCGGCGAAGGGTGCGCGCCTGGCGCCGCCCACGGTGACCCACCTGCGCAAACTCGCCATCGGCAGCCGTGTGCTGAAGCTGTCGCGCAAGCTGGATGCCAACGAGACGGCCGCGTTCCTCGCCCGCATGGCGGCCGACCCGGCGGTGAAGTCGATCGTGCCCGACCGCATGCGCCAGGCCGTGCGCGACTTCCGCGCCGACGACGTGGTGACTCCAGACGACGAGTACTACGCCAAGGACCAGTGGCACCTGCGCGCGCCCGACGGCACGCCCGATACCGATCTCGCGGTGCCGAACCAGGGCGGCGCGAACCTTCCCGGCGCCTGGAGCCTCGCCGACGGCGACGGCATCACGGTCGCCGTCGTGGATACGGGCATCACGCAGCATCCCGACCTCGACACCTCGCTCGCCGACGCCGGTTACGACTTCATCACCGACGCGTTCGTTTCCGGCCGCGCCAGCGACGGGCGCGCGCCGGGCGGATGGGACACCGGCGACTGGACGACCGAGGCACCGTGGTCGGACAGCTGCCAGCCCGAACCGAGTTCGTGGCATGGCACGCACGTCGCCGGCACCATCGCCGAACTGACGAACAACGGGCTCGGCATGGCCGGCGTGGCGTCCCGCGCGAAGGTGTTGCCGGTCCGCGTGCTCGGCCACTGCGGCGGTTACGACAGCGACATCGCGGACGGCATCGTCTGGGCCGCGGGCGGCCACGTCGACGGTGTGCCCGACAACACGCATCCCGCGCAGGTCATCAACATGAGCCTCGGCGGCCAGGGCCAGTGCGTGCCCGACGACCCGATGGCGCAGGCCATCGCGGCGGCCAACGCGCGCGGCGCGGTCGTCGTCGTCGCCGCCGGCAATTCCGGCGACGATTCGGCGTATTACTCACCCGCGAGCTGCCCCGGTGCGATCACCGTGGCCTCGGTCGGCATCACCAGCCGTCTGGCCTTCTATTCGAACTACGGCAAGCCGGTGGCGATCGCGGGACCCGGTGGCGGCATCTACGCCAACGACGGTACCAGCGGCTCCCCGGTCACGAGCGGCTTCGTCTACCAGGCGATCAACGGCGGCGAGACCGTGCCGGCCGAACCGACCTACGGCGGCTACGCCGGCACGTCGCAGGCGACGCCGCACGTCGCGGGCACGGTCGCGCTGATGCAGAGCGCGCGCCTCGCCGCGGGCCAGCCGCTGATGACGCCCGCCGCGGTGGTCAGCGCGCTGAAGCAGACGGCGCACAAGCCGAAGGTTCCGTTCCCGACCGCGACGCCGGCCGGCGCGGGCATCGTCGATGCGACGGCGGCGGTGAAGCTCGCCCTTCTCGGCGACAACTACACGCCGGAACTGACCAACGGCGGCCTGCTCACGAACGTCGCGAGCTACGCGGGTACGTCGCTCTACTACCAGATCGACGTGCCGGCCGGCGCGAAGAGTCTCGTCATCCGTACCTTCGGCGGTTCGGGCGACGTCACCCTCCAGGTGAAGGTCGGCGCGCGTCCGGCCGACGGCGCCTACGACTACGTGTCCGCGCATGCGGGCAACGCGGAGTCCGTCGTCCTGGCCCGCCCGGCGGCGGGCACGTATTTCCTCCGCGTCCTCGGCGTCAAGGACGCCCCGAACCTCAGCGTGCAGGCGAGCTTCGTCGCCCCCTGACCCACTTCTCCACGGAGACACCCATGAATCGTTTCACCCGCACCACCCTGCTCCCCGCGCGACGCGCGATCGCCGCCGCCATCGCGCTTGGCGTCGCCTGCACCTCGGCACAGGCGGCCGCGCCGCTGACCACCGCGCCGCGCCTCGATGCCGCGCACCGCGTGCTGAGCGCCTCCGACATCGCGCCGGGCGGCTACTTCGCCGCCAACGGCGCGTCCGACGGCAGCGACGATGCTTACGCCGATGGTTTCCACAGCGTCGCCATCGGTGCGAGCGCGCTCGCCGCCTCCGACGATGCCACGGCCATCGGCTCGGGCTCCGTCGCGCTCGACACCGGCAGCACCGCCATCGGCACTGCCGCCATCGCGCAGGGCGCCGGCAGCATCGCCCTCGGGCAGGCCGCCAACACCGCCGGCGATTACGCCACCGCGGTCGGCTTCGGCGCCGCCGCGTCGGGTGCCAACGCGATCGCGTTCGGCACGGGCGCCACCGCCGCCAACGCCGGCACCATCGCGATCGGCGGCGTCGCCGTCGACAGCGGCGGCACGCCGCTGTCCGATGAGGTCACCACCGCCACGGGCAATCTCGCCATGGCGATCGGCGGCAGCGCCCAGGCCAACGGCGACAGCGCCATCGCGCTGGGCTCGCTCACCTCGAGCTACGGCTTCGGCGCGACGTCGATCGGCAACGAGTCGACCGCGCAGGGCGACGACTCCACGGCCATCGGCAACGGCGCGCACAGTACCGCCGAAGGCGCCACCGCGATCGGCGGTGCGTCGCAGGTCTTCCCGGGCGTGTTCGACCTCACGACGGCGTCCGGCTACGAAGCCACCGCGATCGGCGCCGCCGCCATGGCCTTGAACGACAGCGCCACCGCCGTCGGCGCGCATGCGCGTGCCGAGGGCGTGGCGGCCATCGCGATCGGCAACAACGCCTACGCGCAGGAGAACAACAACACGGCCATCGGTTACAACGCCGCGGCCACGGGCATCAACGCGATCGCCATCGGCGGCGACAACCGCTCGTCCACCTGGGCGTACGGCACGAACAGCATCGCGATGGGCGACCTCGCGCTGGCCAAGGGCGACGAGTCGGTGGCGATCGGCCACTTCGCCACCGTCAGCGACGACGGCACCAACAGCGTCGCGCTCGGCACCAACTCCGCCACGCGAGACAGCAACGTGGTTTCCGTCGGCAGCGACGGCACGCTGACGAACCGCTGGGGCGAAAAGATCCCGCAGTTCACGCGCCGCATCACGAACCTCGGCGCCGGCGTCGATGCCAACGACGCCGTCAACGTCGGCCAGCTGCAGGCGGCGATCGGCCAGGTCACCGTCGGCGATTCCGCGGTCAACGCCGCCTTCGCCAGCGCGTTCGGTGGTGGCGCCTCGATGGGCATGGCGGGTTTCGTCCCGCCCACGTACGCCATCCAGGGCGGTAGCTATGACAACGTGGGCGACGCGTTCGCCGCCGTCGACGGCGTGCTCTCCAGCGCGCTGCAGGGCATCGACGATATCCGGCAGCAACTCGGCAACGCGCCCGGCGGCGGCCAGCCGGGGAATCCGTCGGTACCGTCCGGCAGCGGCAACGGCCTCGCGGTCGGCGGCGGCAGCGTCGCCACCGATCCGCGCGACACGGCCATCGGCGATCACGCCACCATCGGCGCCGATGGCAGCACCGCCGTCGGCAGCAACGCCACGATCACCGCGTCGGCCACGAACGCCGTGGCGGTGGGAGCCGACACGTCGGTGACCGCGGCATCGGGCACGGCCATCGGTCAGGCGGCGTCGGCCACCGCGACCAACAGCGTCGCGCTCGGTGCGGGATCCGTCGCGGACCAGGCGAACACCGTGTCGGTCGGCACGGCCGCGAACCAGCGCCGCGTGGTGAACGTAGCCGCCGGCACCGCTCCCACCGACGCCGCGAACGTCAGCCAGGTCGACCAGGCACTCGCCACGGCCAAGTCCTATGCGGACAACGGCGACCAGCAGACCCTCGCACGCGCCAACGCGTACACCGACAGCAAGATCAACAACGGCGTGAGCCGCAGCGACTTCGACACGTTCCGCAACCGCGTCGACGACCGCTTCCACCAGGTCAACCAGCGCCTCGACCGCGTCGGTGCGATGGGCACCGCGCTGTCGCAGATGAGCATGAACACGTCGGGACTTTCCGGCGAGAACCGTCTGGGCGTGGGCGCGGGCAACTACGGCGGCCAGTCGGCCCTCGCGATCGGCTACCAACGCGCTTTCAGCCGAAACCGCGCGAGCGTGTCGATCGGCGCGTCGAGCTCGGGCTCGGAAAGCACGGTCGGCGTGGGCGCGGGCGTGAGCTGGTAAGTCCGCTCGCACGCGGTGACATCGTGCGCCGGGGCGATGGTGAGGGTTTCCACGAGCCCCTCACGTCGCACCGGCGCACGCCGGTGCCCGCGGCGAGGCGGTCGGTCGTCGCGACGAGGCCGGACGCACGACCCGACGCGCGTCACGAATCGACGATGGTCTCGTCGCTGCCATGACGGAACGCGCTACCCTCGGGGCTTTGCCCCCGGAGTCCGCCATGATTCGAGCTCACGTGAAAGCGATCGTCCTCGCCTGCTGCATCGCCGCGCTGCCCGCCCACGCCGCCACCGACGAAGCGGGGTTCACCTCGCTCTTCGACGGCAAGACGCTCACCGGCTGGCATTCGTTCGGGCAGAAAGGCGCGGCGAAGGGCTGGACCGTCGTCGACGGCATGATCCACTTCCAGCGCAACCGGAAGGCCGATGCGCAAGATGTCGCGGATCTCGTCACCGACAAGGAATACGAGAACTTCCATCTGAAGCTCGAATGGAAGATGACCCCCTGCGCCGACGCCGGCATCATGTTCAACGTGCAGGAGTCGCCGAAGTACCACCAGACCTGGGAGACCGGTCCGGAGATGCAGATCGCCGACCTGGTCTGCACGAAGCCCGACAGCTACACCCTCTACGAACGCTCTGGCGACCTCTTCGACCTCATCTCCTCGGACATCGAAAACGTCAGGGAGGCCGGTAACTGGAACGCGGTCGAGATCATCGTCGATCACGGCCACGTCCGCTTCATCCAGAACGGCCACACCACGGTGGACACGACGCTGTGGACGCCGGAATGGAACGCGCTCGTCGCGAAGACCAAGTTCGCGAAGATGCCGGACTTCGCCCGCTTCCATAAGGGCCACATCGCGCTGCAGGGCGGCGAGGACAAGGGCGTCGAACCGATCACGTTCGTGTACCGCAACCTGCGCATCAAGGAACTGCCGTAAGGGCACCTTTTCGGCAGGAGTCGCCTGTCCTTCGTTGTCATTCACGACGACCGGCGGACAAATGGCACGCGCCGCGCATGTCGCGGCGCGTCAACCGCCATGTATCGCCTGTCGGCTATCCGACTCGTCAACCGCACCGCAACGCGCCATTTCCTGTCCAGTGGACATTCACGCCGCCGGTCACACTTCGCCTCGCAGCCGATAGACAACGTTGTCATCCCGGGATTAAACCGGAGCCGCTTTCGCAGTCGGCAGTACGGCAGGGTTGCAAGGGGACCGAACGGATCCGCGCGACGCGTACCGGAGAAGCCCCTTCCATTCACTTCGATCTGGAGGCGCTCCCATGTTCACTCGTCCATCGTTCCGCATCGCGGCCCGTGCCGGCACCGGCACGCTCGGTGTCGCCATCGCCATCGCGCTGTCGTCCTTCGTTCCCGTCCACGAGGCGCATGCAGCGACCGCATGCGCCGCCGCGTGGTCCGCCACGGCCGTCTATACCGGCGGCAGCACCGCCAGCCGCAACGGCACCAACTACGTGGCCAACTGGTGGACGCAGGGCAACGACCCCGCCACCAGCAGTGGTGGGCCCGGATCGGGCCAGCCCTGGACCTCCCAGGGCGCCTGCGACGGCGGCAGCACGCCTCCGGACAATCCGCCCGACAACCCGCCCGACAATCCGCCGCCCGCCGCGGGCGACCTGCTCTTCAGTCCTTACAAGGACATCACCATCAACCTCGACTGGAACACGAACATCATGTCGACGATGGTGACGGGTACGCGGATACCCGTCGTCGGCAGCGGCAGCCTCGTCTCGACGCAGGTTCCGAACCTCGGCGCCATCACGCTCGCCTTCGCCTCTGGCGAATGCGGCAGCGAGAACTGGGGCGGCCTGCCCGCCTCGGCCTTCGCCAGCGCGAACATCGCGCGGCTCAACAGCGCAGGCATCAACTACGTGGTCTCCACAGGCGGCCAGGCCGGCGTGTTCACCTGTAGCAGCGCGGCGGGCATGGCGAAGTTCCTTTCCACGTACATGACCCCGCACATGGTCGGCGTCGATTTCGACATCGAGTCCGGGCAGACGCCCGCACAGCTCAACGCACTCGTCAGCAACGCGGTCTACGCCGAGAGCCTGTATCCCAACCTGCGTTTCTCCTTCACGCTGGCGACTCTCGCGGCTTCCGATGGCAGCTACGGCGGCGTCAACGCCACGGGCGACGCGGTGGTGCGCGCGGTGAAGGCCTCGGGCCTGAAGAACTACACGATCAACCTCATGACCATGGACTACGGCAGCGCCGGCCCCTCCATCTGCGTCGTGAAGAACGGCAGCTGCGACATGGGCCAGTCGGCGATCCAGGCCGTGCAGAACCTGCAGCACACCTACGGCATCCCGCTGAGCCGGATCGAGATCACGCCGATGATCGGCCTGAACGACGTGGTGAGCGAGACCTTCACCGTCGCGGATATCGACAAGGTCACGCAATACGCGGCCGCGAACAAGCTCGCGGGCGTGCACTTCTGGTCGCTGGACCGCGACAACCCCTGCGGCGGCGGCTTCGCCTCGCCGACGTGCAACTCGGTGCCCGGCACGACCGTGCTGCAGTACACGAAGAAGTTCCTGACCAACCTCGGCAAGTGAGACGGCGTCGTCAACGCGATCGCACGCCGCGATGACCGCACGTTGAGATAGCGGGTGCAACGGTGGGGGCTCTCTTCATGGAGCCCCCACCCCGATGAAAGCACTGACGTATCACGGTTCCAGGGACGTCCGCGTCGAAACCGTTCCCGATCCGCGCATCGTCGAAGCCGACGACATCCTCCTGCGCGTGACCGCCACCGCCATCTGCGGCTCCGACCTGCACCTTTATCACGGCAAGATCCCCGAAACGAAGCACGGCGACATCTTCGGCCACGAGTTCATGGGCGTCGTCGAGGAAGCCGGCCCCGGCGTCACCGAGGTATCCGTCGGCGACCGCGTCGTCATTCCCTTCGTCATCGCCTGCGGCCATTGTTTCTTCTGCGAGCTCGAGCAGTACGCGGCCTGTGAAACGACCAATCCCGACCAGGGCGCCAGCCTGCGCAAGCGCGCCATGATGACGCCGCCGGCCGCGCTGTTCGGCTACAGCCACCTGTACGGTGGCGTGCCCGGTGGCCAGGCCGAGTTCGTGCGCGTGCCGAAGGCGAACGTCGGCCCGTTCGTCATCCCGGGCAGCCTCGACGACGAGCGTGTGCTGTTTCTCTCGGACATCCTTCCCACGGGCTACCAGGCCGTGCTCAACGCGAAGATCGGTCCGGGTTCGTCCGTCGCCATCTTCGGCGCGGGGCCGGTCGGCCTGATGTCCGCCGCGTGCGCGCGCATGCTCGGCGCGGAGCGCATCTTCATCGTGGACGACGAACCGTACCGCCTCGACTTCGCGGCGGCGACCTACGGCGCCATCCCCATCGACTTTTCGAAAGTCGATTCCTCCGAGGCGATCCTCGAGAAGACCCACGGCCGCGGCGTGGACGCGTCGATCGATGCCGTGGGTTTCGAAGCCAAGGGAAGCACGGTCGAAACCGTGATGAGCACGCTGAAACTTGAGACGAGCTCGGGCGAGGTGATCCGCCAGTGCATCGCCGCGACCCGCCGCGGCGGCATCGTGAGCATCCCCGGTGTCTATGCGGGCTTCATCCACGGCTTCCTGCTCGGCGATGCCTTCGACAAGGGCCTGACGCTGGCGATGGGCCAGACGCACGTGCAGAAATACCTGCCCGAGCTGCTCGACGCCATCGAGGACGGCCGTCTCCAGCCGGACGTGATCATCTCGCACCGGATGAAGCTGGCCGACGCCGCGCGCGGTTACGACGTCTTCGATGCGAAGAAGGAGGATTGCCGCAAGGTCGTGCTCACGCCTTGAACTAGGGTGCCGACGGCGGCCGGGCGGCGCCATCGCGCTCGGCCGCATACTGGGCGATGAGGGCATCCGCCATCGCCTTGTACACCGGCACGCGGCAGACCAGCGCCGATACCGCGCGCGCGAGCAGGCACGCCGCCATGATCGGCAACGCCATCTGGTGGTTCGCCGTCAGCTCCAGGGAGATCACGGCGGACGTCAGCGGCGCCTGCGTGACGCCGGCCAGATAGGCCGACATGCCCAGCAGCACCACGGCCGACGCGTCGGCGCCCGGCAGGAAGTGCGCGATGTTGCCGCCCAGTCCTGCACCGACCGCCAGCGCCGGCGAGAAGATGCCGCCCGGGATGCCGGCCCACGACGAAGCGATGTTGCCGAGGAATTTCAGGGCGCCGAACAGCGGCCCGGCGTCGCCATGTCCCTGCAGGATGTCGCGCGCCTGAGCATAACCGGTGCCATAGAGACCGCCGGCGCTGAGCTGGCTCAGCAGCACCAGGGCGAGGCCGCACGCTGCGGCGAAAATCACCGGCTGCCGCGCGCGCAGTCGCCCGAGGACGCCGCGCATGCCGGTCGCCGATGGAATGATCAGACGCGCGAAGAGCCCGCCGGCGAGGCCGCCCACGACGCCAGTCAGCAGCACCGCGATCCAGGCGCGCCCCAAGGGCAGCGCCGCGGTGATATCGCCGAAGTAGGCGTAGTTTCCGAGGATGCCGAGCGACACGACGCCGGCCACGATCACCGCCGTGAGCAGCGTGCCGCTCATCCGGTGCTCGAACGTGCCGGACATCTCCTCGATGGCGAAGACGACGCCGGCCAGTGGCGTGTTGAAGGCGGCGGCCAGACCGGCGGCCGAGCCGGCGAGGATGAAGCGGCCGGCGGCGGCCGGTTCGTCGAAACCGAATCGCCGCCCCAGCGAATACAGCAGTCCCGCGCCGACGTGCACGGTCGGCCCCTCACGCCCGACAGACGCGCCGCCAAGCAGCGCCGCGAGCGTCAACGCCATCTTGCCCGCCGCGACGCGCAACGCGAGCAGCCGCGAGCGGAAGCCGTCGTCTTCCACCTTGAGCGCCGCGATCGCCTGTGGAATGCCGGAGCCGCGTGTGGCCTTCAGCGCTCCCTGCGTGAGCCAGCACAGCAGCGCGAACATCGCTGGCGTGACGAGGAACGGCACCCAGCGACCGTGCGCGGCCATCCCGCGGAAAGCCTCGGACGCGAAGTCCGCCGCCCGTGCGAAGAGCACCGCGGCCAGGCCGACGACGATGGCACCAACCCAGAAGACGATACGCCTGCGCCACTGCGTCGGCGAAAGCCAGTCGTGGTTCGTGACGCGCTCGAAACGCGCCGCGATGCGTGCGCGCCGGTCACTCATCGGCGGAAAGCGGCATGGGGAGGGCCTTTGCTTCGGAGTTCCCCATGATACCCGCGCGGACGGCGCGATGCCCGCCGCCGTGGATCAGGGGAAGAACACGAAGAAGATGAAACAGGCGAACAGCATCAGGTGCACCGCGCCCTGCAGCAGATGCGTGCGCGGGCTCGAGAAGGTCACCACGGACATGAACAGCGTGAGGACGAACAGCACCAGATCGCTATGGTCGAGGCCCAGGGTGATCGGATGATCCGTGACGCGGCTGATCAGCAGGATCGCGGGCACGGTCAACCCGATCGTCGACAACACGGAACCGAGGAACACGTTGACCGACCGCTGCAGTTCGTTCCGGTTCGCCGCGCGGATGGCGCCGAGCCCCTCGGGCATCGCCACCAGGATCGCCATCGCGAGGCCGCCGAGCGCGATGGGCGCGTGCAGCGTCTCCATGACGTAGTCGATCGGCACCGCGAGGTGATCGACGAGGAACACCACCGGGACCATGTAGGCGATCAGCAGCACGGCCGACGTACCCGGCCCCCGGTCGACCGGCCGCTCGCGCGTGTCCCGCACCTTCGCGGAGTCCTCGACGAAGTAGCCGCGCATGCGCCGGTTCTGCAGGAACACGAAGGTGACGTAGAGAACGAACGCGAAGATCGCGATGAACAGCTGATGCGGCAGTCGACGATAGGCTCCCACCGCGCCGTGCGCGAAGTCCGGCATGACCATCGCCAGCACGCCCAGCGGGATGATCAGCCCCAGGTACGCGTTCGCGCCCTGGAGGTTGTAGGCCTGCTCGTTGTGCTTCAGGCCGCCGAGCAGCAGCGACATGCCGACCATGCCGTTGAGCACGATCATGGTCACGGAGAACAGCGTGTCGCGCGCCAGCGTCGGATTGTTCTCCCCGTGCAGCATCACCGCGGTCACGCTCATGACCTCGATCGATGTCACGGCGAGCGTCAGGACCAGCGTCCCGCGCGGTTCGCCCAGATGGTGCGCCAGATGCTCCGCGTGCCGGACCACCGCCACGGCGCAGCCGAGCACGATGAGGAACAGCCACGCGAACACGCAGACGAGCCACTCGGTGCGCTCCAGATGCGCCAGGAGCGTCTCCGGCAAGATCAGGAAGGCAAGACAGGTGAGCCAGGCCAGGGGCAGGAGCTTCTCGCCACGAATCACCGAAGCCCAACGGATACGGTGGACGGGCGGCGCTGCATCGGCGGTTTCCGGCGAGGGTTCCATGTCGCGTCCGGCAAGGTCGGTCGGGAGGCGTGTCGATCCTAGCACCGCGTCGGGAGGTACCATCCACCTCGTTTCGCGCGGTGCGTTCAGAACGCCAGATTGAGGCCCATGTTGATCCAGCGGTCATCCTGCCGCCCGACGCTGCGCCCGACGACGAGGTCGATGCTGTCGTCGCCGAACGGCAGACGCACGCCGCCCTGCCATGTGCGTCCAGCCCCGGCGGTATCCAGGACCTCGGCCAGCAGCGTCATGTCGGGCGACACCGTGAACTCGACGCCGCCACCGAGGAGCCGCTGCGCGCCCTGCCCCTGCGGCCGCGTCGCGCCGACGTCGACGTTGAACGCCCAGCACCCGTTCGGGTCGGGCTGGTACGTGGTGGCGGCATACGCATACGTCGAACGTGTGCGCGCGTGCTGGAAGGTGGCACCGGCGGCGAGCGCGGTCTGCACCCGTGCGCCGTCGACCACCTGCCACTTCACGCCGGGCGCCACGCCGGGGCCGCCGACGTGCCAGCCCGTGGACAGCGGCAACGAGAACTCGACCGGTCCCCAGCTGCAGGCCGGCACGCTGTTCGCACTTCGCGACGCCCGGCCGAACTGCAGCCAGCTCTCCAGCTGGCAATGCCCCGCCGGCGTGATCGCCCCGTCGTCCACGAGATAGCTCCCGCCGGATGCCACGCAGAGCGGGCTGGCGAGCAGCAAGAGCCAGGGCGAGGATCGAAGAAGACGCGACACCGAAGGGTTCCCGGGAAAGAGCCGGAAGCATCCTACCGCGGGACACCCGTCGCCTTCGATGCGAATCAGGCCGCCGCGCGCCTGCGCCACGCGCCCGGCGATACGTGCCGGTGGCGCGAGAAGACGTTGGTGAAGTGGCTCTGGTCCGAGAAGCCGCAACGCGCGGCGATCTCCACCAGCGGAATGTCGCGCTGCGCGAGCAGGCGTTCGGCCTCCCTGATCCGTCGCTCCATGTGCCAGCGCGACGGCGACACGCCCGTGCTCGCCTTGAACGCGCGCGAGAAATGCCCGCGCGACGTGCGGCACGCCTGGGCCGCGCCCTGCACGGCGCGGCTCGCATCGAGTTCCCGCGTCAGGTGCTCGAACGCGAGCCGCAGCTGCCAGGTCGCCAGGCCCCCGCGGACGCTGGGCGCGCCGGCTTCCAGCGGTGCGTCCGCCGCATCGCGCGCCGCCAGCAACGCATTCGAGAGGTGCTCGACGAACGCGTCGGACGGTTGGACACGATCCACCCTCGCCCGCTGGAGCAGGAGGATCAGCGCGTCCTCGACGGACGACATCAGCATGGACGACATGGGCGACTCCCTCGAGGCTGCGTGCCGGATCGTCGGCCCCCCTGTGGACCCGGCGACATCAGGTTAGGGGCGCTCGCGGTCCGTCGATACCCTCCGACGTGGCGCTCGCCGGCCCATTCGTGGGACGACCGGTCACACTTTCGTGTCATGCGCGGGCCGACCGCGAGATTCATCCATTTGGGTATTGAACGGATCGCGGCATCACACGACCATGGCGGGGCTGCGGTGGTCCGGGGAGAACGGGCGGGACGGCCCAGGCTTGTCCATACGGGGAGGAGACCCTGGTGAGCGATACGAGCGCCGCGCCGGAGAAGATCCGGATCCTGATCACCGACGACCATCCGGCCATGCGACAGGGGCTGACGTCGGCGATCGCGCGCGAACCGGACATGGAACTGGTCGGCGAGGCCGCCGACGGCGCCGAAGCCATCGAGCGTTTCCGCCAGCTCCGGCCCACGGTCGCGCTGCTCGACCTGCAGATGCCCCGCGTCGATGGCCTCGAAGCGATCGAGGCCATCCGCAAGGAATTCCCGGACGCCAACATCATCGTGCTCACCAGTTACCCGGGCGACGCACGCGTGATGCGCGCGCTGACGCTGGGCGCCACGTCCTACCTGCTCAAGTCGGCCACGCTCGACGAGATCATCCACGCGATCCGGGCCTCGCTCACCGGCCGACACGTGGTGGCGCCCGAACTGGCCTACCAGATCGCGCTGCACGCCGCCGCCGACAACCTCACCGCGCGCGAACTGAGCGTTCTTCGCCTCGCGGCGGCGGGCAAGGGCAACAAGACGATCGGCGACGAGCTCTGCGTCTCGGAGGACACCGTCAAGTCGCGCATGCGCAGCATCATGGCGAAGCTGGGCGCGCACGACCGCACGCACGCGGTGATGATCGCCGTGCAGCGCGGGTTTCTCGACTAGGCCGCCGGCGACGCTCCCGCCCGCATATAGGCGCGGCGCGCCGGGATCTTCACGTGCAGCTCGGTGCCTTCGCCGGGTGCGGAATCGACGTTGAGCACGCCGCCCACGCGCGCCACCCGCTCGCGCAGCCCCACCAGGCCGAACCGCCCGGCGCCTGTCGTGCCGGTCGCTTCCGCGGGCATCCCGATGCCGTCGTCGACGATGCTGAGCCACAGCGCGTCGCTGGCATAGTTCAGCGTGACGCTCACGGTCGTCCCTTTCGCGTGCGTAAAGGCGTTGCGCATGCCTTCGAGCGCGATCTGGCGCAGCTCGTACGTGCATTCCGGACGCAGCGGCCGCGGCTCACCCTTCGCGTCGAGGACGAACGCCATGGCGTGGCGCTGTTGCAGCAGCGAGCCTTCCGCGGCGAGGTCGTCGTAGAGCGCCAGGCCGGTGTCGCCGCTGCGCCGTAGCGAAAGGATGCGCTGCCGCCCTTCGACGATCGCGTCGCGCGCCTCGAGCGCCATGTCGTCGAGTTCTTTCCGCCAGAACGCCGGGAAGCGGTCGTCCGCGGCCCATGCCTGCAGCGTCAGCGTGAGGCCATGGAAACGCTGCAGCAGCGTGTCGTGGATGTCGCGCGCCACCGCGTCGCGCTCGTCGGCGCGGATCTTCAGACGCCGGCGAAGGTTCCTCGCATGGATGCGCTGCCATAGCCAGATCAGTCCCAGCAGCGGCAGGAACGCCAGCGCGCGGAACCACCAGGTCTCGTGCAGCGCCGGATTGCGCGTCAGCCGCAAGGTGGCGACGCGCTCGCTCGCCGCGCCGTCCTGCCCCACCGCCGCGACTTCGAAGGTGTATGCGCCAGGCGGCAGGTTGGTGAACACCGCTTCGCGCCGGTTGCTCACGTCTTCCCAGGTGTCGCTGAGTCCGCGCAAGCGGTAGCGATAATGCAGACGGGGGCCATCGGAGAGCGCCGGGGCGGTATAGGCGATGCGCACGGACCGCTCGGTGCCGTCGAGCGTCGCCGCCTCGTTCGCCGGCAGGCGCCTCTGGCTCGTGGCGATCGTCTCGATGACCGGGCTGACCGGTTTCCGGGAGACGGGCATGCTCGCGGGATCGATCCACGCCAGCCCGGCCGTCGTCTGTGCCCACAGCCGCCCGTCCGCGCTCGCGCGCAGGGTGGGCAGCGTCCGGTCCGGATCCGGCGCGCCGGGGACGCCGTCGGATTCGTCGAACATCCGGTAGGTGAACGGCTTGCCGCCGGATGCGAGCGCGCCCGGAATGCTCGCCGCATCGATCCGTGCCACGCCGCCCAGCGTGTGCGCCCAGAGGTTGCCGGCAGGGTCGAGGAAGAGCCCCGTCGTCGGCACGAACGCCTCGGCCTCGCTGCCGCGAAGCGTCGTGAAGCGATGGCCGTCGAAGAATTCGATGCCGCTCTCGCCGCCGATCCATGCGCCACCGCGCACCGGCGCGATGACGCTCATCGCGCGATTGTGCAGGCCATCGCGCGTGGTCCATGCGGTGACCTTTCCATCGAGGACCTTCCACAGCGAGCCGACGCCGCCCATCCAGATCGCGTCGTCGTCGCCGACGGCCGCCACGCGCGGCAAAGCGGGCGGCGGGATGACCGTGTTCCAGGCCGTGCCGTCCCACGAGACCGCGCCGGACGTGTCGGAAATCGGGCAGAGGTAGATCCGCCCTTTCGCGTCGCTGACCACGCACGCGGGACGACCCACGCCCACCCGCTCGGCGAACGTGGCCACGGGCGTGGCGCCCCGCTCGTCGGCGCGCCACAGACCGGTGGTGTTGGCGATCAGCGCGGCATCGGCATGCCGGTCGAGGAACGCCGCGAAACCGTGCTTGCCGATCCCGGCCTCCTGCCAGGACGCCGGCGGCACGGCGTGGATCGCGGGCCGCGTCTCGCTTGCCACCCACACTTCCCCGTTCTTCAGGACCGCCGCCGACACTTCGTGGATGCCCTCGGGCAGGCGAACCTGCGTGAACACGGAACGGGTGAAGCGATCGATCCCGCCTTCGCTGCCGATCCAGACGTTGCCATCGGTGTCCTCCGCGATGGGCCACGCGACGCCGCCGCTCAACCCTTCCGCCTTGCGCATCGTCTCGTACGCCGGCAGCGCGTGACGTTCCTCCGCTGCCTGCATGGCGGCGCGCGAGATGAAGACCACCCCGTTCGTCGGCGACGTCAGCCACACGTTCCCCTCGCGGTCCTCGCAGAGGCCGAAGGCGTGGAAGTCGAACGGCAACGCGGTTTCCGTCAGCGAGAGGCCCTCGCGGCGGAAAAAATGCACCGAATCCGTCCCCATCAGATACATGCGTCCCGACCGGCCGACCCGGATTTTCCGGATGTCACGGGACGCGGCAGCCACGTCGACGGGAGCCTCGCGTCCCTCGGGAACGACGACCGGCGCGAGACCCGCGCGCGCGATCCATAGGTTGCCGTCGGAATCGAACGCGGCATCCATCATGTCGAGGTCGTCCTTGGCCGGAAGACGGCGCACCCACGCGTGGCGCGCCTCGTCGAACGAGCGGTACCCGTCGGGCGTGGCGATCCATACCGTGCCGTCCCGCGCCGTGAAGAAACGCCCTCCGCGTCCCGGGAAGCCCTGCGCCGGCCCGAACGTTTCGATGTGGCCGTGCCTCACCAGGGACGGACCGGTCCGGATGTTCGTGACCCAGACGCCACCGCCCGGCGCGGCGACGATCCGATCGAGCTGGGCCTGTTCGAACCGCTCGCCGGCTGGCGGCTCGAACGCGGTGAACGACACCCCGTCGAAACGAGTCAGGCCCTTCGTGCCGATGATCCAGAGGAATCCGTCGCGGCCTTGCACCAGCCCGGCGACGTCACCGGGCGCGCCATCCTTCTTGAGAAAGGCGGTGTGCTGGTAGCTGCCGAGCGTGTCGGGCGCGCTGGCCGCCGCGCACAGCAGCAGCGCCGTCACGGCGATCAACACCGCCCTGCCCATCCCCCTCAACCACTCGCGCATCGTCGCCTTCGATCCCCGCGGCCCACCAGGCCTCATCCCGGACATTCCCGGCAAGATTGCTACCTCGTACCCGTCAGCCACAAGTAGCCATGCGTCGAGTCGCCATGACCTGCGACCTCCCTGTGACCAATGGCTCATGGCCCGTTCCCGCGCGCGTCTTACCGTCGGCGGTATCGATCAGGGAGTAGCCCATGGGACTGAAAGACATCGTGGCGGGCATCGCGCTGCTCGTCGTTGCCGGCACGGCATCGGCCGACGCGTTGCTCCAGCAAGCGCTCGCGCGCGACGCGTTGGCCCCCGGGAACGTCCGCGGCATGCTGCGCACGACCACCACGGTCACGGGCGGTGACGCGCCGGAGGTCGAAACGGTGATCGTGGACCCGCGCAAGGAACCGAAGAAAGCGCTCGCCTCGTATGCCGAACTGAAGGACGTCATCGGCGCGAACGCGCAGGTCGCGAGCCGCGATGCGGGGCGCACCGTCTACACGTTCACCACGCGGCACGTGCCGAAGGCGTTCACGCGCGCCGGCAGCGTGAGTGTGCAGATGGACGGCGAAGGCGACGACGGCCTGTTCGACGGCACCGCCGAGGTAAGCACCGATGCCTCGGGCCGGCCGTACGTCAGCCATGTCGACCTGCGCATGCACGACGGTGCTGGCAATTTCCTCGCCCGCGTGAAGAAGATCGACATCGGCTACGCCTTCGGCCCGGCCACGGGCACCGATGCGATGGTCGCCACGGCGATGTCGGTGGACGTCGACGTGCGCGCCCTCTTCTTCATGCACCGCAACGCCCGTGCGGAGTCCACCCTGGTCGCGGACAACCCGCGGTAGGCATGCCTACCACTGCGCGAGCACCCGCGGAATCCTGGGCAGCAACTCGCGCGCGAGGAAGCCGATCCGTCCGATCTGCCGACCCGCCATCAGCCCGGCGCGCGCGTGAACGGCGACACCCCACACCGCCGCCTGCGGCAGCGTCGCGCCGCGGGCGACGAAGCCCGCGATGACGCCGGCGAGCACGTCGCCCGAGCCCGACGTGCCGAGACCTGGGGCGTCGACGACGTGCTTCCATAGCATACCCTCGGGGTCGGCGATCCAGGTCGTGGGGCCCTTCAGCACGACGATCGCGCGGAACCGCTCCGCGGCCGCGGTCGCGACGCCGACGCAGTCACCCGCGACCTCCTTCGGCCGCAGGCCCATCAGGTCCGCCATCTCGGGGATGTGCGGCGTGATGACCAGGCGGCCCGCCGCCGGCTCGAGCGCCTCGGCGTGAAGACTGCCGGCGTCCGCGACGACGGGAACGCCGGCCCGCGCCACCTGTGCCGACACGGGCGACGCGCGGGTCGCCATCCCCGGCCCGACCAGCACTACGCCCGCCTGCCGCACCAGATCGACCTGGGCGGCTTCGAGCGCACGCAGCTCCCCGGCCTCGTCCAGCGAAACGCCGACGACCGCGGCTTCCGGCAGCGCGACGCCCAGATGAGCCGCGGCCTCGGCGCCCGTGACGACCATGAGCTTGCCGGCACCGGCACGCAGCGCCGCCTCGCCCGCGAGCGTGACCGCGCCCGGCACCTGACGCGAGCCACCGACCACGAGCACGCGGCCGCGGTCCTCCTTGCTCTGTGCGTCGTCGGCGGACGGAAGCGGCCACGACGTCAGCAGTGCCCGGGTAACGCGCGTCGCGTCCATCAGCGTGGCCCCGTCGGCACGTCGCTCTCGCTCGTCACCTCGATCGATTCGAGGGTCGGGGCCACGAAGCGGCCATGCCGCAGCGCGAACTGCACGGGCGGACCGGCATCGATGTCGTATTCCGCGTAACCGCAGTTGGGAAAGTCACCCTCGCGGTCCACCGCCAGGATGTCTTCCTCGCGCATGCCTTCGAGGAGGTAGCGGAAGCAGTTGACGATCACCTGATGGCCGACGACCACGACGCGGCAATCGGGCTTGGTGAGGCGGATGCCGTCGACCACACTTCGTAGCCGAAGGATCACGTCGCACCAGCTCTCGCCACCCGGCGGCCGGAAGTAGAATTTGCCGACCATGCCGCGCTGGGCGGCGAGCTCCGGAAACTTCGACTGGATACCGTGCCGCGTGTAGCGGTCGAGCACGCCGAATTCCTTCTCGCGCAGCCGCTCGTCGACCTCGATCCTCTTCGGATCGAAACCGAGCGCCTCGGCCAGTACTTCGGCCGTCTGATGGGCGCGGACGAATGGCGAGGCCAGGATCGCGTCGGGCCGGGCGTCCTCCGGCAGGCCCGCCAGCCATTCGCCGAGCGCGCGCGCCTGGGCCCAGCCGAGGTCGGACAGCGGCGTGTCCGCGTCGCGATGGTTCAGGTCGATCAACTCGTCGCCGTTCGCCTCGGCGACGTCGCGCGCGACGTTCCCGGCACTCTGGCCATGCCGGACGATGTACAGCTTGCCGCTGGGCTTTCGGGACGATCCGGCCATGCAGGCTCCTCGTTTGGTCTCGCACCCGAGCATCGGACCCGCACCGTGAAAGCACCGTAGCAACCCGGTCACCCGTGGTAGCGGACCCGGCCGCGACAGCTCTTCGCGACAACCCATCGCGCTGGCGCGCGAGGCTCGGCACCGGGGCGAAAAGCCGTCGCGGCCGGGGCCGCTCCCACCGCGTTTGTATCGCTTTGTAAGCCACCGCCCTGCGATACGTTCGGATGCAAAAAGCCCCTGCCCGCGACACGAGGCAGGTGCATCCCCTGCCTAGTCTGACGGCGTGCCACGGCTGACGGCCGAGCGCATCCATTCATCGACACATCCAGGGAGAACACTGATGTCATTCGCACTCGCACGCCGCGCGCTGACCCTCGCCATCGGCCTCGCCACGCTGGCGCCCACGCTTCACGCCATGCCCGCCAGCGCCTTGGACGCGGCGACGGCCGCCCCCGCACCCGCCACCAAGGACGACGAAAGCATCCGCCCGTTCCATGTCCACGTCCCGCAGGAACAGCTCGACGACCTGCGCCGCCGGATCCGCGAGACCCGCTGGCCCGACCGCGAAACGGTGGCCGACCAGTCGCAGGGCATCCAGCTCGCCCAGGTCCAGGCGCTGGTGAAGTACTGGGGTACCGATTACGACTGGCGCAAGGCGGAAAAGCAGCTCAACGCCCTGCCGCAGTTCGTCACGACCATCGACGGCGTCGATATCCAGTTCATCCACGTGCGCTCGAAGAACCCGAACGCCCTGCCCGTCATCCTCACGCATGGCTGGCCCGGTTCCACCTTCGAGTTCCTCAAGACCATCGGGCCGCTGACCGATCCGGTCGCCTACGGCGGCAAGATCGAGGATTCGTTCGACGTGATCATCCCCTCCATCCCGGGGTACGGGTTCTCGGGCAAGCCGCGCGAGCTCGGCTGGGGCCCGGACCGCACCGCCCGCGCCTGGGACACGCTGATGAAGCGGCTCGGCTACACGAAGTACGTGTCGCAGGGCGGCGACCATGGCTCGGTGATCTCCGACGCCCTCGCCCGCCAGGCACCCAAGGGCCTGCTCGCGATCCACCTCAACATGCCGGCCACGGTACCGGGCGAGCTGTCCAAGCCGATCAACGCCGGCGACCCGGCCCCCGCCGACCTGACGAAGGACGAACGCGAGGCGTACGAGGCGCTCAGCACCTTCTTCGGCCGCAACGCCGCCTACGGCGCGATGATGGTGACCCGTCCGCAGACGATCGGCTATTCGCTCGCCGATTCCCCGTCCGGCCTCGCGTCTTTCATGTACGAGAAGTTCGCCCAGTGGAGCGACAGCGACGGCGTGCCCGAGCGCGTCCTCAGCCGCGACGAGATGCTCAACGACATCACCCTCTACTGGCTGACGAACAGCGGCGCGTCGTCGTCCCGCTTCTACTGGGAAAACAACAACAACAACTTCAGCTCGGCCACCCAGCACACGAGGGACATCAAGGTGCCGGTCGCCATCACCGTCTTCCCGCACGAGATCTACCGCGCGCCGAAGAGCTGGAGCCAGGCTGCCTACCCGAGCCTCTACTACTACCACCAGGTCCCGAAGGGCGGCCACTTCGCGGCATGGGAGCAACCGCAGATCTTCGCCGAAGAACTGCGCGAAGCGTTCCGCCCGGTCCGCTGAGCCTTCCCGCGATCAACGAAACGCCCGTAGGAGCGCACCTGGGCGCGATCGGGGTCTCGACTAGCCCCCATCGCGCCCGTTGGAGCGCACCTGGGCGCGATAAGGTTCTGCGGCGAGCTCCCATCGCGCCTGTTGGAGCGCACCTGGGCGCGATAAGGGTTCGCGGTAAGCTCCCATCGCGCCCGTTGGAGCGCACCTGGGCGCGATAAGGAGTCGCGGCGAGCTCCCATCGCGCCCAGGTGCGCTCCAACCCCTCCGGCTCTTCGGCCTCACCCAAAAGTAGCACTCCGAAAGAGCAGGATCGTCATCGACGCTCCCCGGGACTCGTGCTAGCGTTTGTGCGAACACCTCGTGAATGCGGGGTGCTCGATGAGAAACGTCAAGCCAGCCGCCGTCCGGTCACATGGGCGGTACGTCCAGCCAGATTCCAGGGAGCTCACGCGATGGCAATGACCCGCCGCGAGTTCATCAAGTTCACCGGCCTAGGCATCACCGCCTCGAGCCTCGGCCTCCTCGGCTTCGGGGCGGCGGGGGTGGCGCAGGCCGCCGCCGTCCGGCCCTTCAAGCTCACCCATGCCACCGAGACGCGCAATACCTGCACGTACTGCTCGGTGGCCTGCGGCATCCTCATCTACAGCATGGGCGACCGTGCCAAGAATGCGGTGTCGAACATCATCCATATCGAAGGCGATCCGGATCATCCGGTGAACCGGGGCACGCTCTGCCCCAAGGGTTCGGCGCTGCTCGACATCGTCCATGCCCCCACGCGCCTGAAGGCTCCGCGCTATCGCGAGCCCGGTGGCACGGACTTCAAGGAAGTCTCCTGGGACTTCGCGCTCGACCGCATCGCGCGCCTCATGAAGGACGACCGCGACAAGCACTTCAAGACGACGAACGACGCCGGCACCACCGTCAACCGGTGGACCAGCACGGGCATGCTCGCGGCATCCGCGTCGTCCAGTGAAACCGCCTACCTCACGTGGAAGGTGGCCCGCTCGCTCGGCATGGTGGTGTTCGACAACCAGGCGCGCGTCTGACACGGACCGACGGTGGCCAGTCTGGCCCCATCATTCGGTCGCGGTGCGATGACGAACACCTGGCAGGACATCAAGAACGCCAATGTGGTGATCGTGATGGGCGGCAACGCCGCCGAAGCGCACCCGTGCGGTTTCAAATGGGTGATCGAAGCGAAGATCGAGAACGGCGCGAAGCTGATCGTGGTCGACCCACGGTTCACGCGCACGGCGTCGGTCGCGGATTATTACGCCCCCATCCGGCCGGGCACGGACATCGCGTTCCTCAGCGGCCTGATGCGCTACCTGCTCGAGAAGGACGCCATCCAGCACGAGTACGTGCGCTCGTACACGAACGCCAGCCTGATCGTGCAGGAGGGCTTCGGCTTCCAGGACGGCCTGTTCAGCGGCTACGACGAGGCCAAGCACGGCTACGACCGCTCGTCGTGGGATTACGAGCTGGACGAGAACGGCTTCGCGAAGTCGGACGACACCTGGCAGAACCCGCGCTGCGTCATCAACCTGCTGAAGCAGCACGTTTCCCGGTACACGCCGGAGATGGTTTCGCGTATCACCGGCACGCCGCAGGACAAGTTCCTGCACATCTGCGAACTGATCGCCGCGACCTCCGCGCCCGACAAGGCCATGACCAGCCTGTTCGCGCTCGGCTGGACGCAGCACACGGTGGGTGCGCAGAACATCCGCGCCATGGCGATGGTCCAGCTGCTGCTGGGCAACATCGGCGTGGCCGGCGGTGGCATGAACGCGCTGCGCGGTCACTCGAACATCCAGGGCCTCACCGACGTGGGCCTGCTGTCGAACCAGATGCCCGGTTACCTCAGCATGCCGTACGACCGTGAGCCCACGTTCGACGACTACATGAAGACCAAGCAGTTCAAGCCCCTGCGCAACGGGCAGACGAGCTACTGGTCCAACTACCGCAAGTTCATCGTCAGCTCGCAGAAGGCGCTGTTCGGCGACGCGGCCACCGCGGAGAACAACTGGGCCTACGACTGGCTGCCCAAGCTCGACATCCCGCTGTACGACATCATCAAGGCGTTCGAGATGATGAACAACGGCGAGATGAACGGCTACATCTGCCAGGGCTTCAATCCGCTGCAGGCGTTCCCCGATCGCGGCAAGATCCGTCGCGGCCTGAGCAAGCTGAAGTTCCTTGTCACCATGGATCCGCTGGATACGGAAACCTCCCGTTTCTGGCAGGACTTCGGCCCGCAGAATCCTGCGAAGCCGTCGGAGATCCAGACCGAGGTGTTCCAGCTGCCCACCACCTGCTTCGCCGAGGAGAACGGCTCGCTGGTCAATTCGGCCCGCTGGCTGCAGTGGCACTGGAAAGCCGCCGAGGCCCCGGGCATCGCCAAGTCCGACATCTGGATCATGACCGGCCTGTTCCAGCGCCTGCGCGAGCTGTACCGCAAGGAAGGCGGCGCCTTCCCCGACGCGCTGCTCAACCTGACCTGGAAGTACACGGACCCGCGCCAACCGGATCCGGAGGAGCTGGCGAAGGAGATGAACGGCCGGGCGCTCGCCGACCTCACCGATGCCACCACCGGCGCGGTGACCAAGGCCGGCACCCTGCTGGACGGCTTCGGCCAGCTGCGCGACGACGGCACCACCGCGTCGGGCTGCTGGATCTTCTCCGGCTCGTTCACCGAGAAGGGCAACCAGATGGCCCGCCGCGACGCCACGGATCCGCGCGAGCAAGGCATCGCGCCGAACTGGGCATGGGCGTGGCCGGCCAACCGGCGCATCCTCTACAACCGCGCGAGCGCCGATCCGAACGGCAAGGCCTGGAACCCGAAGAAGCCCGTGATCGAATGGAACGGGACGAAGTGGACGGGCGTCGACGTTCCCGACTACGGCCCCACGATCAAGCCGTCGGACGGCGTCGGTCCCTTCATCATGAATGCCGAGGGCATGGGTCGCCTGTTCGCGCGCGATCTCATGGTGGAAGGCCCCTTCCCCGAGCACTACGAACCGATGGAATCGCCCGTCGAGAACGTGCTGCACCCGAAGGTGAGCCACAACCCGGTCGCACGCGTGTTCGCGGACGACAAGGCCAACTTCGGCACGCCCGAGCACTTCCCGTACGTGGCCACCACCTACCGCCTCACCGAGCACTTCCACTTCTGGACCAAGCACGCGCTGATCAACGCGATCCTCCAGCCGGAGGAATTCGTGGAGATCGGCGAGGTCCTGGCGAAGGAGAAAGGCATCGCGCAGGGCGGCTGGGTCAAGGTGTCGTCCAAGCGTGGCGAGGTGATCTGCAAGGCGTACGTG
The DNA here is from genome assembly GCF_031456385.1 of Luteibacter sp. 3190. Taxonomy (NCBI): domain Bacteria; kingdom Pseudomonadati; phylum Pseudomonadota; class Gammaproteobacteria; order Lysobacterales; family Rhodanobacteraceae; genus Luteibacter; species Luteibacter sp. 3190. The sequence goes on from NZ_JAVDUO010000001.1 coordinate 1,323,934, forward strand.
ACCAAGCGCATCAAGCCGCTGACCGTGGACGGCAAGGCCACCCACGTCATCGGCGTGCCGCTGCACTGGGGCTTCACCGGCCAGGCGAGGAAAGGCTATGGCGCGAACACGCTGACCCCGTCGGTCGGCGACGCCAATACGCAGACGCCGGAATTCAAGGCGTTCCTCGTCAACGTCGAATCGACGACCGCACCGGTCACCGCCTGAGGCCTCCGACATGTCAGATCTGCAATCGCAAGACTATGTCCGCCGCTCGGCGACGACCCTGACGCCGCCGATGGCGCGCAACCATGAAGACCAGGTGGCCAAGCTGATCGACGTCAGCCGCTGCATCGGTTGCAAGGCGTGCCAGTCCGCGTGCATGGAATGGAACGACCTGCGCCCGGAGATCGGGCACTTCGAGGGCTCGTACGAGAACCCGAACGACCTGGGTCCGAGCGTCTGGACCCTGATGAAGTTCGCCGAGTACGAGAACGAACAGGGCAACCTCGAGTGGCTGATCCGCAAGGACGGCTGCATGCACTGCGAGGATCCGGGCTGCCTGAAGGCGTGCCCGGCGCCCGGCGCCATCGTGCAGTACGCCAACGGCATCGTCGACTTCATCAGCGACAAGTGCATCGGCTGCGGCTACTGCGTGAAGGGCTGTCCCTTCGACGTCCCGCGCATCAGCAAGACCGACCACAAGTCGTACAAGTGCACGCTGTGCTCCGACCGCGTCACGGTGGGGCTCGAGCCGGCCTGCGTGAAGGCCTGCCCCACGGGCGCGATCATGTTCGGTTCCAAGACCGACATGCACCGCCAGGCGGGCGAGCGCATCGAAGACCTCAAATCCCGGGGCTTCGGGAAGGCCGGCCTGTACGATCCCGCGGAAGTCGGCGGCACGCACGTCATGTACGTGCTGCACCATGCCGACAAGCCGTCGCTGTACTCCGGCCTGCCCGACGAACCGCGCATCAGCCCGACGGTCCGTGTCTGGAAGGGCATCCTGAAGCCGCTCGCGGTCATCGGTATCGCGGCCGCCGTCATCGGCTCGTTCTTCCACTGGGTCACCATCGGTCCCAACGAAGTCCAGGACGAGGACGAGGCCGAAGCCGATCGGGCCCTGCGCGAGATCGAGGAAGAGGAGAAGACGCCATGACCCGTCCGAAGCGAGCCCTCACGCGCTACACCACCGTCAACCGCGTGAACCACTGGATCAACGCCATCCTGTTCGTGCTTCTGGTGTTGTCGGGGCTGTCGTTCTTCGACCCGATCCTGTTCTTCCTTTCGGGCCTGTTCGGCGGCGGACAGTGGGCGCGCGCCGTGCATCCGTGGTTCGGTTGCTGCCTCGTGATCAGCTGGATCGGCATGTTCGTGCAGTTCTGGCGGTCCAACCTGTTCAACCGCGACGACGCCGCCTGGTCGAAGTCCATCGTGCACGTGGTGACCAACGACGACGAGAACGTGCCGCCGATCGGCCGCAACAACAGCGGCCAGAAGGCGGTGTTCTGGGCGATGACGCTGCTGATCCCCACGCTGTTCGTCAGCGGCCTGCTGATCTGGGAGGTCTACTTCGGCAAGGCGACGTCGATCCCGGTGCAGCGCGCGGCCGTCCTGATCCACAGCCTGGCGGCGCTCGGTGCGATCTTCGTGTGGATCGTGCATGTGTACGCCGCGATCTGGATCCGCGACTCGGTGCGCAGCATGACGCAGGGTTACGTCACGCCAGGCTGGGCATGGCACCATCACCGCAAGTGGTTCTATCAGCTGGCGTCCGGCCAACGCGTGAAGACCGAACCCAGGAAGAATCCGTGAAGCAAGCCGAAGCACCGCCGAACGCCAAATGGAGTGGCCCGTCCCACGCAGGCGTCAAGGCACCCGATCCGATCGTCCTCCCCGATCCCGCCACCCGCTTCGCCACCACGGCGAAGCGGCTGGACGGGATGGCCGACGGCCACCCGCTGGAGCCGTGGCTGCGGTTCATGGCCACGCTTTCGCGGGCGCAACACGACGTCGCCACGGCGATCGCGCCGGGTGCCACGCTCGCCGACGACGACGTCGCGCGTGCCGTCGACGCCCGTCTGCCGCCGCTCGCCGCGGACGGCCACCGACGCGACGCCGCGTGGCGCGACGGACTGACCCGCCTGCTCGACGGCATCGACGCGGCGTCCTTGCCGCCGCCGGCCCGCGACGCGATCGCACAACTCCGCGGCATGACGCCCGACGCGATCGAGACGCTCGCCGACCAGTTCCTGCGCGGTCGCGTCGCCACGGCGGACGCCGCCGCGGCGGTCTATGTCGCCGCGGCCCTGCAGGTGTACTTCACGGTGTCCGCCGCACGGCTCGACGCCGACGCGCTGCGCCTGCTCGAGGAGCGCCCGCTCTGCCCCTGCTGCGGCTCGCCCTCCGTGTCGGGCCTCATCACCGCCAGCGGCACGACGCCCGGCAGCCGCTTCCTGTACTGCTCGATGTGCTCCACGTCGTGGAACCACGTCCGTGCCGTGTGCCTGAACTGCAAGGGCACCCGGAAGCTCTCCGTGCAGGGCATCGAGGGCGATCCGGAAGTCGTCAAGGTGGAAACCTGCGGCGACTGCCATACCTACAGCAAGCTGCTCTACCAGTTGCGCGACATGCAGGTCGACCCGTACGCGGACGACCTCGCCTCGCTCGGCCTCGACCTGCTGGTCGCCGAAGCGGGATACTCGAGGCACGCACCGAACCCGCTGCTCCTCGCGGGGGACGACGACGCCCTCGAGTAAACTCCACGCGCCATGGCCGACCCAGACAACGTTTTTCGCCACCTACCCGCCGTCGCCACCGTCCTCGCCACGCCCGAGGCGGTGGCGCTCGCCGGGCGGCACGGGCGCCAGGCCACCACGAACGCCATCCGCGACGCGCTCGCCGACGCACGCCAGGCCCTCCAGCGCCAGGACGGGAGCGCGCTCGCGGGCGATCGGCCACCCTCGGCGCACGACATCGTCCACGCGGCGGCAAGGCGGCTCGACACGCCGCCCACCCTCCGCCCGGTCATCAACCTCACCGGCACGATCCTGCACACCAACCTCGGCCGCGCCCTGCTCCCGGAGTCCGCGATCGAGGCGGCCGTCGACGCCATGCGCCACCCGGTGCCGCTGGAATACGACCTCTGCACGGGCGCGCGGGGCGAACGCGACGACCACGTGCGCGCATTGCTGCGCGAACTGACCGGCGCCGACGATGCCACGGTGGTGAACAACAACGCGGCGGCGGTGCTGCTCTGCCTCAACACCTTCGCCCTGCGTCGTGAAGCGATCGTCTCGCGCGGCGAGCTGATCGAGATCGGCGGCGCGTTCCGCATGCCCGACATCATGGCGCGCGCCGGCGCGGACATGGTCGAGGTCGGCACGACGAACCGCACCCACCCGGCGGATTACCGCGACGCGCTGAACGAGCGCAGCGGCCTGATCCTGAAGGTGCACACGTCCAATTACCGCATCCAGGGCTTCACGTCGGAAGTCGGCGCGCGCGAGCTGGCCGGCATCGCCGACAAGGCCGGCGTGCCGCTGCTGAACGACCTCGGGTCCGGCAGCCTGGTCGACCTCTCCATGCATGGCCTCGCCCGCGAGCCGACGGTGCGCGAAGCCGTGCAGGAAGGCGCACGGCTGGTCACCTTTTCCGGCGACAAGCTGCTCGGCGGGCCGCAGGCCGGTTTCATCGTCGGCGACCGCGCCCTGATCGAGCAGATCAACCGCAATCCGCTCAAGCGTGCGCTGCGCGTCGACAAGATGCGCCTCGCCGCCATCGAGGCGACGCTACGGCTCTATCGCGATCCGGATCGTCTCGCGGAACACCTTCCGACACTGCGCTATCTCTCCCGCACGGTCGGCGAGATCCGTGCGCAGGCGACGCGACTGCTTCCCGCGGTCGCCGCGCGACTCGGCGAGGCGTTCCATGCCGACATAGGCGACTGTCACAGCCAGGTCGGCTCGGGCGCGCTCCCTCTCGACACCCTGCCGAGCGCCGCGCTGACGATCCGCGCGCACGGCAGCCAGTCCGCGCTCGAAGCGCTGGCGGCCCGCCTGCGCACCGGCGCGCGACCCATCATCGGACGGGTCGCGGACGGTGCGCTGCACTTCGATCTGCGTTGCCTCGCCGACTCGGACGAGGCCGCGTTCCTGGCCACGCTCGCGGAACGGAGCGCCGAGGCGCCGTGATCGTCGGTACCGCGGGACACATCGACCACGGCAAGACGTCGCTGGTGCGCGCGCTGACCGGCGTGGATACCGATCGGCTGAAGGAAGAGAAAGCGCGCGGCATCACCATCGACCTCGGCTTCGCCTACCTGCCGCTGGACGACGGCCGGACGCTTGGCTTCATCGACGTGCCGGGCCACGAACGCTTCGTGCATACCATGGTGGCCGGTGCCAGCGGCATCGACATCGCCCTGCTCGTCGTCGCCGCCGATGACGGCGTGATGCCGCAGACGCTCGAACACCTGGCGATCCTCGACCTGCTCGGCACGCGTCGCGCCCTGATCGCCCTGACCAAGGCCGACCTCGCCACGCCCGAACGGCTCGCCAACGTGGAGGCCCAGATTCGCGAAGCGACCGCAGGCACCGTCCTGGAAGGGGCCGACATCCTGCCGGTCTCGGCGAGCACGGGGGCTGGCGTCGACGACCTGCGCGCGCGCCTCGCCGCGGAAGCGCGCGCACTCGGCGAGCGCAGCGACGATGCCCGCTTCCGCCTCGCCGTCGACCGCGTGTTCACCCTGCCCGGCATCGGCCTCGTCGTCACGGGCACCGTGCTCTCGGGCAGCGTGCACGTGAAGGATCAGGTCACGATCAGTCCCTCCGGCCTCGCCGCTCGCGTGCGATCCATCCACGCGCAGAATCGCCAGGTGACGACGGGGCGCGCCGGCGATCGCTGCGCGTTGAACCTCGCCGGCGACGGCGTCGCGAAGGATGCGATCCAGCGTGGCGACATGGTCGTCGATCCGTCGCTGCATGCGCCGACCGACCGCATCGACGCCCGGCTGCACCTGCTGCCCGGGGAGCCGAAGTCGGCCGTGGCGTGGTTCCCGGCGCGCCTGCATCACGGTGCCACGGAGGTCGGCGTCCGCCTCGTGCCGCTTCAGGGCGAACAGGTCCGGCCCGGGCAGACGGCCGACGTGCAGCTCGTGCTGGACCGCCCGATCGCGGCCGCCGTCGGCGACCGCTACGTGCTCCGCGACGTGTCCGCGCGACGCACCATCGGCGGCGGCACGTTCATCGACCTGCGGGCGCCCGAACGCCAGCGGCGCAAGCCCGAGCGAATCGCCGAGCGCGAGGCGATGGCGATCGCCGATCCACGAGAGAGCCTCGCCGCCCTGCTCGACATCGCGCCGTACGCGCGCGACCTCGACGTATTCGCCCGGGATCGCGCGCTCACGCCGTCGACGCTCGGCGCCCTCGTCGCGGACATGGACCTCGTGCGCTTCGACAGCGGCGACGAGCGCGTAGCCATCGCCATGCCCGCGTGGCGGCGCTTCGTGGCGGCGGTGAACGAACGCCTCGAAACGTTCCACGCCGCCCAACCGGACGTCCAGGGCATGGCGCGCGAGAAACTCCGCCTCGCCGTGCTGCCGCGCCTGACGGCCGGCGCGTTCGCGCTGGCGCTGCAACACCCCGACGTCGCCGGCACCGTCGTTCGCGACGGTGCCTTCGTGCGCCTGGCCTCCCACTCGCTGCAGATGAGCCCCGAGCGCGAGGCGCTTTGGAACAAGGTGGCACCACTGCTCGGCGGCGAGGCGCGGTTCAAGCCGCCCCGGGTGCGCGATATCGCGGGCGAACTCGGCACGCCGGAAGACCAGGTCCGACGGATGCTGAAGTTCGCCGGCCGGCTGGGCCATGTCGACGAAGTGGCGCACGATCACTTCTTCCTGCGCGCCACGATGCACGAGATGGTGCAGATCGCCGTCGACATCGCGGCGCACGCCGCGGATGGCCGCTTCACCGCCGCGCAATTCCGCGACCGCCTCGACTGCGGCCGCAAGGTCGCGATCCAGATCCTGGAGTTCCTCGACCGGCAGGGTGTTATGCTCAATCAAGGCACGTTGCGCCGGATCCAGCCGCGTTACGTCGACCTCTACGGCGGTCCCTCGCCGTAACCGTCACTGGAAGAGCAACGTCCCCGGTGGGGCGTCCGGACTTCAAATCCGGGTGAGGCAGCCAGACTGTTTCGGGTGGGTTCGACTCCCATGCTCTTCCGCCATTTCAGCCGCGGCCCGTGGGAGCGGACCTGGCCGCGACGCCGTTGGAGCGGTGAGCGACAGGGCCTGAAGCGCCTCGCGAAAAGCCATCGTGTCGCAGCGTGTTGGAGCGGACCTGGCCGCGACGTCGTTGAAGCCGTGAGCCACAGGGCCTGAAGCGCTTCGCGACAAGCCATCGCGGCCAGGTCCGCTCCTACAGGATGTCGACGCCGGGCGCGCCTTCGACGACCGCGCCGACGATGCTCGCCCGCGGATAGCCGGCATCGACGATGCGACGGAGGATCGCCTCGGCATGCGCGGCGTCGCACGCGACCAGCAGTCCACCCGACGTCTGCGGATCGGTCAGCAGGTCACGGCGCCACGGCGGCAGATCGTCCGCGAACGCGATGCCGTCGCCATAGCTGGTCCAGTTGCGCTTGGACGCGCCGGTGATGAAACCGGCCTGCGCCAGTGCCTCCGCCTGCGCGAGCCACGGCACGGCCGCGTGGTCGATGGCGAGACGAACCCCGCTGCCGCGCGCCATCTCCAGCGCATGGCCGAGGAGGCCAAAGCCGGTGACATCCGTGATGCCATGCACATCGTCATCCTTCGCGAGCTCGTGCCCGATGCGATTGAGCAAGGTCGTGGAGGCGATCATCTCGTCGTACGCGTCCTTCGACAGCGCTTCCTTCTTGAAGGCCGCCGAATACACGCCGACGCCGATACCCTTGGTCAGGATCAGCGCGTCGCCGCGCCGCGCACCGGTGTTCCGCCGCACTTCGCCCGGTGCGCACAGCCCGATGGCCGCGAGGCCGTAGATCGGCTCGGCGGAATCGATGGAATGCCCGCCCGCGATGGGAATACCGGCCTCCGCGCACACCGCCTCGCCACCCGCGAGAATGGCGCGCACCGTTTCCGTGTCTATCTTGCCCAGCGGCATGCCGAGGATGGCGAGGGCCATGATCGGCTTGCCGCCCATGGCGTACACGTCCGACAAGGCGTTCGTGGCCGCGATGCGCCCGAAGTCGAACGGGTCGTCGACCACGGGCATGAAGAAGTCGGTGGTGGCGATGACGCAGGTGCGGTCGTCGACCTGCCAGACGGCGGCATCGTCGCTGGATTCGGTGCCGACCAGCAACTGAGCGAAGGGCATCGCGGAAGGCTTGTCGGCGAGCAGGTCGCGCAGCACGGACGGTGCCAGCTTGCAGCCACAGCCGCCGCCGTGGGCAAGTTCGGTCAAACGTGGAAAAGTCATGACAGATTCCAACAAGTGCGCGATAGCGCGCCGGTATGCTTGTGCGGCAGCATAACGCAGAGCCAAATCCAGGGGTCCCCATGTCCGTCGCCACCATGCGCTGGTCCGTCTTCCTCCTGCTCGCCGTCGCGGGCCTCTTCTACGTGAAGTGGTATCCGTATTACGGGCGCGCGTTCGAAGCGGCGGCGAATCATTCCATCGGCAAGTCGATCCTGATGGGTGACGCGGCGAGCGCGCCGGCGGCGTCGTGGGACGCGGCGCTCGGTTACGCGGTGGCCTATGGCAAGGCGATCTGGAAGGCGATGCTGCTCGGACTGCTGCTCGGCTCGGCGCTGCAGGCGCTGATCCCCGCGAGCGCCGTGCATCGCGCGCTCGGCGGACGCGGCCTCGGCAGCACGCTGATGGGCGGGCTGATGGGCATTCCCGGGATGATGTGTACCTGCTGTGCCGCGCCGGTCGTGGTCGGCCTGCGCAAACAGAACGCCGCGCCGGGAGCGTCGGTCGCCTTCTGGCTCTCCAACACCATGCTCAATCCCGCCACGCTGGTGTTCACCGGCTTCGTGCTCGGCTGGCACTGGACCGGGCTTCGCCTGGCGCTGAGCATTCCCCTGGTCTTCGGCCTGGGCTGGCTCGCCAATCGCATCGCCGGTCCGGGAGAACCCATCGTCGCGACGCCTCCTGCGGAACCGGAAACGCGCACGTTCGGCGACGTCCTCATGCGCTGGGGGCAGATCTTCCTGCGCATGACCGTGCGCCTGATCCCCGAGTACCTCGTCATCGTGCTGTTGCTCGGCGCGGCGCGCGCATGGATGTTTCCGCACGTCGGACCCGACGTGGGCGATCAGTGGTTCTGGGTGCTGGGTCTCGCGCTGGCCGGCATGCTCTTCGTCATCCCGACGGCCGGCGAGGTGCCGATCGTGCAGGCCATGCTCGCGCTGGGCGTGGGCGCCGCGCCCGCGGCCGCCCTGCTCATGACCCTGCCGCCCGTGAGCCTCCCGTCGCTCGCGATGCTGGTGCGTTCGCTGCCGATGAAGCTCCTCGTCACCATCGCCCTGACGGTCGTGGCGTTCGGCGTCCTCGCCGGCACGCTGGCGAGCCTGCTCGGCTTCCGCTAGCGGCGCGGCGAGGCACACGCCCGATCCGGCTCAGAACCCCTCGAGGACCAGCTTCCCCTGCACGCGATGGCTTTCCAGCAACGCATGCGCCCGACGCAGATTCGCGGCGTCGATGCGACCGAGGTGCTCACCGACGGTGGTGCGCACGACACCCTGATCGATCAGTGTCGCCACGCGATCCAGCAGCTCGCGCTGCTTGCCCATGTCCGGCGTGCGGTACATGGAGCGGGTGAACATGAACTCCCAGTGCAACGAGATCGACTTTCGCTTCAGCGGCATCGCATCGAGCGTGGCCGGGTCGTCGATCAGCGCCAGCTGACCCTGCGGCTTCAGGACCTCGACGATCTGCGCGTAGTAATCGCCCGTATGCGTCAGGCTGATCACGTGATCCACCTGCGGATGACCCGCCTCGACCAGTTGCGGACCGAGCGGCTTCGCGTGGTCGATCACGTGATGCGCGCCGAGCTCCCGCACCCACGCCTGCGTCTCGGGACGGGACGCCGTGCCGATGATCGACACGCCGGTCAGCTTCCGCGCGAGCTGCACGAGGATCGATCCCACGCCTCCCGCGGCGCCGATCACCAGCAGGCTCTGCCCTTCGCCGCCGCCCTCCGGAATGCGCAGACGGTCGAACAGCAGCTCCCACGCCGTGATCGCCGTCAGCGGCAGAGCGGCCGCTTCGGCGGAGGAAATCGAACGCGGCGCGTGTCCCGCGATCCGTTCGTCGACGAGCGTGTACTCGGCGTACGAGCCGGGACGCGTGATGTCGCCGGAGAACCATACCCGGTCGCCTTCGCGGAAGCCGCCAACGCCCGCGCCGGCCTTCTCGACCACGCCCACGCCGTCCCAGCCGAGGATGCGCGGCGCCGGCGGCTGCACGGCCGCGCGCAGCTTGGTGTCCACGGGATTGACCGCGATGGCCTCGATCCTCACCCGCAGATCGCGCTCGCCCGGCTCGGGAAGGGGCACGTCGATGTCGTACAGAGCGGCGGGATCGCTGGCCGGAAGCCCGGGGCGGTCGTAGACGATGGCTTTCATGGCGCTACCTTTCGTGACAGAAGGTTGCATTATGCAAGTCGCTATGGTGCGGATAAACGACAATAACGACCTCGAATCAGGACACGGCACAGGACCACGCGATGCATCGGATCGGCTATCTGCTCACCGAAGGTTTCCAGGTGATGGCCTTCGGCACCCAGACGGTGTTCGAGATGGCCAACGTCGTCGCGCGGGAGCCGGTCTACCGTGTCACGAACCACTCGCTGGCCGGCGGTAGCGTGACGTCGTCCCTGGGCGGCCGCGTGAGCACGGATCCGGTCACCGGTGGCACGGACGCGGACACGTGGATGATCTGCGGCGTCGTCGATCCGACGACACAGGTCGTCGCCGACGACGAGCTCGCCTTCCTCCGCGCGGCATCGACGAGCAGTCGTCGCGTCGCGGGACTGTGCACCGGCGCCTTCGCGCTGGGCGCCGCCGGACTCCTCGCCGGCCGCCGCGCCACCACGCACTGGGCGTTCGCCGATGCCCTGCGCGCGCGCCACCCCGACGCCCGGGTCGAGGCCGACCGCATCTTCATCGCCGATGGCGCCATCTGGACCTCGGCAGGGCTGACCGCGGCCATGGACCTCTCGCTCGCCATGGTCGAGGACGATCTGGGCCGGGAGGTGGCGAACCAGGTCGCGCGCGTCCTCGTCATGCACCACCGGCGCGGGGGCGGCCAGTCCCAGCATTCCGAGCTGCTGCGCATGGCGCCACGCTCCGATCGCGTGCAGGCGGCGCTCGACTTCGCGCGGAGCAATCTCTCCCGGTCGCTGTCGGTGGACGAACTGGCCGCGGCCGTGCACCTGAGCGCGCGTCAGTTCAGCCGGGTGTTCCAGGCGGAAACCGGCACCTCGCCCGCGAAAGCGATCGAACGCCTGCGCCTCGAGGCCGCGCGTACGATGGTCGAGCGCGGCCGGCATGCCCTCGACACCATCGCGCGCGAGACCGGCTTCCGCGACCGGAAGCATCTGCGCGACGCCTTCGTGCGTGGGTACGGCATCAGTCCCCAGGCGCTGCGCCGCGACGCACGCGCGGCGGCCTGACCGCGATCGCGACGGCTTGCCCCCGACGTGCGGGCGATTCGCACGAAAGTGGCTTTGCATGCGCGAACGCATCGCCTACCCTGCCATCGCCGAACCGCCGCACCGTACCCATGACGACCGCGACACCCTTCTCACGTACCGAGCGGCTCCAGCCGTTGCCGGAGAACGTCCTCTCGATCACGGGGCGCCACCATCACTGGGCGGGTGCGCGCGTCGACATCCACGAACAACGTAGCCGGGGCCGCGTGTGTCACCACCTGTGCTACGAAAACGAGACGCGCCTTTCCGCCCTGCTCGAGGAAGTCGGCACGGGCCGGGCCGAACCGCGGATCAAGGCCGACAGGCGTTGCGAGGTGGAATACCAGCCGGGCCACATGACGCTGGTTCCGGCGGGCATGGACCTCTACGGCCACAGCGACGACATCGTCTACATGAAGGACGCGACGGTAGCGTTCGATCTCGACGTGCTCGAGCGACGCTTCGAGGGCATCTTCCAGCGATCGGCGTTGCTGGCGCCACGGGTGCGCATGGTGGACCCGCGCATCGCCTCGATCCTCCGGCTGCTCGGCGAGGTCGTCGAGAACGACGACCCCTCCGTGCAGCTCTACGGCGACAGCCTCATCGCCAGCCTCGTCGCGTGCCTGATGCGGCCCGGTCGGCCGGTCGAGACACCGAAAGGCGGGCTGGCGCCCTGGCAGGTGCGAAGGGTCACGAACTACCTCCACGACCGGCTACCGCTGCGCGTCGACCTCGAGGAACTGGCCCGTGTGGCCGGATTGTCGCTCGCGCATTTCAGCCGCGCCTTCAGGCTCTCGACCGGCCTCGCCCCGTACCAGTGGCAGCTCGACATGCGCATCAAGCGCGCGCAGGAGTTGATGGTGACGACCACCGATACGCTCGAGGACATCGCGGAATCCTGCGGCTTCGCGGACAACGCCCATTTCGCGCGCACGTTCAGGCGGTTCGCCGGGTGCACCCCATCGGCCTGGCGTCGCAGCCGCGCCTGACGCGGCGCGCGCCATACCGACGAAGCTACGTCGGATTCGATGTCGGTTCCGCCAGATGCAACAGCGGGAACGGCCGGCCCTCGCCGTCCGTCTCCGAGCGGGAGACCACCACGAAGCCGCGCGCGCGATAGAACGCGAGTGCCGCCGGATTCTGTTCGTTGACGTCGACGGTCAACGCCCCCTTCAGCATGCGCGCATGCGCGAGCAGCCTCGATCCCACGCCCATGCCGGCGTGCGACGGATCGACGAACAGCGCCTCGAGCTTCGCGCCATCGAGGCCCATGAAGCCGATGGGCTCGTCATCCTCGCCGGTCAGCACCCATACCTCCAGCTGCGCGAGCGCGCCATCGCGCACCGCGGGAATGAGCGCCTCGATATCGGCTTCCGATAGAAAGTCGTGCGTCGCCCGTACCGAGCGCAGCCAGAGGGACAACAGGAGCCCGGCGTCGCCGGATCGCGAAAGGCGGATGGTCGACATGATTCGGTCAGGATGCATCAGGGATGCGGAGCGTACCGTTTTGTGATGCGCGACGCGAAGTCTCCGGCCACCGGCGCTATCGCCGCAGCGGATCGTGACCCCAGTTCATCAACGAATAACGCCACGGCGTGTCTTTCACGTTCCCGGCCGGTCGCTGCGCGAGGTGCCGTGCCACGTAACCATTCACCTTGCGCATGTGCCTGAGGTCGCCTTCGGTGAGATCGCGCTGCGCTTTGCCGAGCAATCGCACGATACGCCGTCCCGACGCGTGGCCGACCGACTCGCGTCCACCCTCTTTAGCGCCCACCGCTTTCGATTCGTCCGTCGCGAGCCAGGTCTCGAGGCGCTTCGCGGTCATGTTCACCGCTGCGTGAAAGTCCTTGATGATGCTCGCGCGTTCGTCGTCGATGCTCATGGCGATATCCCGTGCCCAGGTCCGCGTACTCAAACATCGCCGGGGTCGACATAATGTCTGCGGACAGACAAGGAAACCCATGCGATGTCGTTGAACGATCTTTCCGCCGCCCTCGCCGCCATCGTCGCCGGACGCGACGACGATGCGACCCACGCCTTGCGGCGCGTCTCCGGCGACGGATCGATCATGGCGCGCGCATTGCTCCACGCGCTGAACGACGGTGCCACGAATGGCGCGTACGACGAGGCGGCCGCCTTCCAGACCTTCATCCGGGCCGGCGGCAACGTGCCGCTCTACGCGTCGGTCGGTGACACGCTGGCGGCCGTGTACGACGAGCGGCGTCCCGCGACACTGCTGGACATCGGCACCGGCGACGGCATGGCCCTGCTTCCCGCGCTGGCGAAGGCATCGCATCCGCCGGCCGATGTCACCGTCGTCGAACCGCATCCCGGTCTTCTGGCGTCGCTGACCGCCCGGCGGCCGGCCGTTCGCGCGATCGCGGCGACGCTCGAGGCGTTCGCCGCGAGCCTGACCGAAAACGATCGCTGGGACCTCGCCCAGTCCACCTTCGCACTGCAATCGGTCGCTCCGGAGGCGCGGCGCGCAGCGCTTCGGCGTCTCCGCCCGCACGTGGGCGAACTGGCGATCGTGGAGTTCGACGTACCCGATCTGGCGTGGGCCAGCGACGAGATGAGCGCCTCGTTGGCCCGCCGCTACGAGCGCGCGGCGAGCGAGTACGGCGCGGACGCGGAACTCGTCGCGGGCGGATTCCTCGCACCGATGCTGCTGGGCCAGATCCGTGCCGCCCGACCCTCCAACTGGGAGCAGCCCATCGCCGCATGGATCGACGAACTGCGCGATTGCGGTTTCGTGCGCATCGACGTCGAGCACGTGCACGATTACAGCTGGGCGCCGGCCATGCTCCTGAGCGCGTCATCGCAGGCCTGACGCGAAAGATCGGCCCTCCCAGGAGCGATCGATCTTCAACTGCCCGTTGAAGGTGATGTGAGCGGCCGTGCGCTACCGCCGTGCGGTCGCGGCACCCAGACTAGGCCTATGCCTTTTCCAGAGAATCGCCATGTCCGTTGCCCACACTACCGTCGCGGCCGGCGACCGCGCGTCGCCATGGTCCGCCGTCGTCTCGGTGTCGCTCGGTGCGTTCGCGCTGGTCACCAGCGAATTCCTTCCCGTCGGCCTTCTGCCGCAGATCGCGCGTGACCTCCGCATCACCGACGGCGAAGCCGGGCTCATGGTCACCATGCCCGGCTTCCTCGCCGCTGTCGCCGCGCTCCTCACGCCCGTCGTCACGGCAAGGCGCGACCGGCGCAGCGTGCTCCTGGCCCTCCTGGTCCTGCTCGCAGGCTCCAACGCCGTGGTCGCGCTCGCCGGCAACCTGCCGATGCTCTTGCTCGGTCGTGTGCTGCTCGGCATCGCGGTCGGTGGCTTCTGGACGATCGGTGGGTCCGTCGGGCCGCGGCTGCGCCCGGGCGCCGAAGGCGTGCGCGCCACGTCGATCATCTTCTCGGGCGTCTCGCTGGGCACGGTCGCGGGCGTTCCCGCAGGCGCGCTCATCGGCGGCATGATCGGCTGGCGCTGGTCGGTCGCGGGCGGTGCGATCATGGCACTCGTGGCGCTCTGCGCGCTCGCCGCGCGCTTGCCTTCACTACCGGCGCAGCCGGGCACCGGCCTCAGGCAGATCCCGGCCTTGCTGAAGCATCGCATCGCGCTCACGGGCCTCGTGGCGACCGCGCTGCTCTTCGTCGGACAGTTCGCGACGTACACCTACGTGACGCCGTTTCTCAACCAGGTGGCGAACATCCACGCGGGCACGGTCAGTGCCGTGCTGCTTGGCTATGGCGTGGCGGGTTTCGCGGGTAACGCGCTCGGAGGCTGGGCCGCCGGCCGCGACGTGCGCAAGGCGCTGAGCATCACGGCGCTCATCGTCGGCGGGTCGGTCGTCCTGCTCGCGCTGACAGGCGCGCATCCCGCCGCCGCGGTCGTCGCCGTCATCGCCTGGGGCGTCGGCTTCGGCATGATGCCGATCGCCATGCAGACCTGGCTGTTCAGCGCCACACCCGACCGCCTGGAAAGCATGGCTTCCCTGTTCGTTTCCATCGCGCAGCTCTCCCTCGGCACCGGCGCCCTGCTCGGCGGTCTCGTCGTCGATCACCTCGGCGTGGCCGCCACGATGTGGATGGGTGGCGCCATGGCGATCGCGACCGCCGCCCTGATCTTCCAATCGGAGCACGGACGGCGAGTGGTATCCGTAGCCTGCTGCGACTGACGCCCCATTCAACCCGACGGGACCCGTGTCCCGTCGTCTTTCGAGGAACTTCGATGAACGATACGTCCCCCCTGGCACTCGCCCGCCTCTTTTTCGGCCACTGGAGCGGCGGCCGCATCGACGACGCGCTGGCCATGCTCGCCGACGATGTGCTCTACGACAACGTGCCCCTGCCCGACATCGTCGGACGGAGCGGCGTGGAAACGTTCCACAAGGACTTCGGCGTCGGTCGCGACTACGCGGTCGACTGGCAGGTGGTCAGCATCGCCGCCGCGGGCGACGTCGTGCTGAACGAGCGCCTGGACCTCTTCCGTCACGTCTCCGGCGCCGAAATCTCGCTGCCGGTCATGGGCACGCTGACCTTCGTCGATGGAAAGATCACCGTGTGGCGCGACTACTTCGACCTCGGCACGTTCGAGCGGCAGCTCGCTGCGATTCCGGCGTAAAAGGCGGCGCGGCGAACGTTTGATGGTGTGTTACACGTCTCGGCCCCGCGCGAGGGGCGGCACTCGGCGGCCACGACTGCTTAGGGCCGACCCGATTGCATGTCGACCAGAGTACGAACATCATCGCCCTGGTCATGTCGGCCGTATCGGTAGTCACAGGCGAGGTCGTAACGAGGTATGTCGAGCGTGTCCATTCACCGTCCCCGCGTTCACTACATGACCTTTGTACTCGGTCAATCTCTCGTCGTTTCGCTCACCTTGCTCGGAGGGTGCGCACGGCCGCGGGCTTCGATGCCGGCCGCACCGCCACCAGCGCGCATTGCCGCTTCCAGCTACGAAGCGCTTCCCGCCTCGAGCGGCGCCCGATATCACATGACGACCCAGCAGCACGCATCGGGTGCGCAGCCGGTCGCCAACGATCCCCCGGCGTACCCACCGGGCTGGATCGCGGCGAACCTGCCGCCCGTGACGATCCGAGCCAAGGTCATCGTCGACGGTGCGGGCAAGGTCACCGAGGTACGCGACCTCGACGACCTCGGAGACCCACAGCACGTCGCCTTCTTCGCGGCGACGCGCGAGGCGGCGATGCACTGGACCTACACCCCGATGACGGTCGTGCAGGATCACGAGGATGCCAGGGGCAACTTCAGCACCACCCGGAGCACGTCCCCCTTCAGCCTCGATTACGCGTTCCGCTTCGAGCTCCGGGACGGTAAGCCCGTGGTATCGGCAACGCGCTGAGACGACGCTCCGGCCGGTGATGACTCTGAGAACGCAACGAAACGCATCTATTCGCCACTCTCCACCGGCCGTCACATCACGAAGAACCAGGCGCCGATCGGATGAGGATTCCGAGGCTAGTTCGCGTTGAAGTTCGAGATCACCCGATACTTGATGTGATCGTTAGTCGCCTCCAGAATTTCGAGTCGCGCACCCTTGTAGCCTATGGTCGCGGATTCCGATAAATCGTACTCGACGTCATTACTGAAAGCTGGTCGCGCCACGTTTCCCGAGAACTCGCGATAACCGATATTAACCTTCTGACCTATTTTTCCACTGTAGATCAATGTCTGCTGGAATGACTCATCGGTAGCGATAGCCTTCACGACCCGGCGAAAGTCATCGCTCTTCTTGCAGACCGATGCATTGAAGACTGTCACGACGCAAATTCGGTTGTCGCCTTTGTATGCCTGCACGGCCTGAAACGGGTCAGCAAGAGCAGCCTTCTCGATTCGGCCGCCATCGGCTGTAGGGCTCGGCACATAGAAGTCCGAGTTCTTGTTCTCACCCTGCTTTACGAAGTAGCCGTGGTGAAGCGTATATGGGCTGAACAGCCCGATGTTGACATCCTTCTGAAGAAGAATGGCCTCGCGCTCGAAGAGCACGCCTTGCTTCAGCATTTCATCGCCCACCGACGCGGTAACGATCTGTCCTACGGCAGGCTCACTCAGGCGCGTTGCTTTTGGCGCGTAATTGTATTTCGGAGCGACACATGCCGAAAGCATGAGCGCTGAGCAGACCATCGCGGTGCGATAGAAAAAGAGCATGCGTAAGTTCCCCTGAAGTATCCGGTCCAACACGGTCACGGCGCTCCGAGAAACCTTTCGAATCCCTCAGGCACGGCGGTAGCCGGAGCTATCGGCGATCGACCGGGATCTTTAACGAATTTCGCCATTGGCACTACACGCGACTACCGACCACCTCGCCGTAGGCACCGGCGTGCGCCGGTGCGACGCCATGGAGAGGCCCAGTCGCGGTGGAGGTACCGCCAACGAGGACAACAAACAGCAGGAACGTTCCTTGCGGTGGGACGACGCCCACCAACAATACGTATTCTCTTCCCTGCGCCTCTTCGCACTCATGCTCAGATCCGCTTTCGCCGTCCTGGCCATCGCCAGCGCCACGGCCTCCGCCGCTTCGTTCGACATCCGCGGCATGGATCGCTCGGTCCGGCCCGGCGACGACTTCTACCTCTACGCCAACGGCCAATGGGACAGGGACACCGTCATACCGGCCGGTGCCCCGTTCGTGTTTGGAACCGTCAACGCGCGACGGACCTCCATCGAGCGGCTCGGTTCGATCGTCGACGAACTGGCGGCCGACCCGGCCTCGCGCGCAGGCGCGCTGTACCGCAGCTTCATGGACGAAGCCCGCCTGGATGCTCTGGGCGTCGGGCCGGCCGAGCCGATGCTGCGGGAGCTGAAGAGTCTGCGCAGCAAGGAAGCGATCGCCGAAGCGATGGGCCGCTACGGGAACCTCGGCGTCTCGACATTCCTGTCCGGGACCGTCGACGACGACGACCGCCGTCCCGGCCACCGCGCGCTGCACTGGACAAGTGACGGCCTCGGCATGGGCGACCGTGCCTACTACCAGCCCGGCACCGCCGATGCGGCGAAGGTGGCGCAGGCCTACCAGTCCTATGTCAGCCAGTTGCTCGCGCGCGCCGGCGTACCGGATGCACCGCGTCTGGCGGCCGAGGTGCTGGCGTTCGAACGGCAGCTCGCCGCGCCGAAACCGCCCGAGGGCGGCACACCGGTGTACGACAAGGTCAGTCTGCGCGACATGGAGCGGCGCATGCCCGGCGTTCCCTGGCAGATGGTGACGCGCGCATTCGGTTGGCCGGAAGGCCGCGCCATGCTCGTCGACGAACCCGAGGTGCTCGCGGTGCGAGCCGCGGCTTTCCGAAAGGCGTCCGTGGAGACGCTGCGCGCCTACCTCATCGTACGCTTCCTCGACGCCTATGCTCCGTACCTCTCGCATGACGTCGCCGATCTGGCGTTCGCCTTCGATCAGGGTGTGCTGAAGGGCGTGACGGCGCCGAAACCGCGGAAGGAGCGCGGAGCCGACCTGATTCGCCGATTCATCCCGGACGACGTCGAGTCGATCTACGCCGCCCGGTACTTCTCGCCCGCCGCGCGTGCCGAGGTGAAGGCGTTGACGCGACACGTGCGCGATGCGTTCGCCAGGCGGCTGGCCAACGTCACTTGGATGGACGACGCGACCAGGAAGCGCGCACTCGGCAAACTCGACAACGTCATCATCGAGGTTGGCTATCCGGATACCTGGCGCGCATACAAAGGGCTGCGGTTCGAGGACGACGATCTGTTCGGCAACGTCGTCCGAGGCGAGGCATGGCAGCACGACTGGAACGTGGCGCAGCTGGACGTGCCGGTCGATCGCCACGAATGGCGCTGCCTGTATCCGTCGACGGTCAACGCGTGCTCCGACGACACCCGCCTCGCCCTGTTCCTGCCAGCCGGCTTCCTGCAGGCACCCACGTTCGATCCCGATGCCGACCCCGCGCAGAATTACGGGCGTCTTGGCGAGACGGTGGGCCATGAGCTCACGCATCAGTTCGACAGGGCCGGCAGCACGTTCGACGAGGACGGCCTTCGCGCGCCCTGGTGGCCGGCGGCCGTCCGCGAGCGATTCCTGGCGCGCGAGGACACCCTGGTGAAACAGTACGACGCGTACGAAGCCGCGCCGGGCATGCACGTCGACGGCAAGCGCACGCTGGGCGAGAACACCGCTGACCTCGGCGGCCTCAACATCGCCTACGACGCGTATCGCGCGGCGCTGGATGGTAAGGAACCACCGGTCGTCGACGGTTTCACCGGCGACCAGCGGTTCTTCCTGTCCTTCGCGCAGAACAACCATGGAAAGTACACCGCGGATGGTCTGCGGCACGTCCTACTCACGAACGAGCACGCCCCGGGCCACCAGCGGACGTTCGAGGTACGCAACGTCGATGCCTGGTACCGCGCGTTCGACGTCGAACCGGGCGACAGGCTTTACCTGCCGCCCTCCGAACGGATCCGTATCTGGTGACGGACCTTTCGCCGTCCCGTCGTCAGACCTGCGCCTGGCCACCGTCGACGAAGAGCTCGATGCCGGTGATGAAGCTGGCTTCATCGGACGCCAGGAACGAGACGGCCTTGGCGACCTCGTCCGGCGTGCCGGTGCGGCCGAGCGGGGTGATGGCCTCCATGGCGGCGACGTAGCCCGCGATCTGCTCGTCGTTCATGCCGAGCTCGGTCTTGTAACCCGGGGTGACGACGACGCCCGGCGCCACGACGTTGATGCGGATGTCTCGGCCCTTGAGGTCGCTGGCGAAACTGCGCGCCAGCGAGCGGACGGCCGCCTTCGTGGCCGCGTAGACGCCGAACGTCGCGGGGCCTTTCACCGACACCATCGAGCCGTTGAGCACGATCGCCGAGCCGGGGCCCATCAGCTGCAGCGCCTTCTGCACGGTGAACAGCGTGCCCTTCACGTTGATGCCGAAGTATTTGTCGAACTGCGGCTCGGTGACCTGGTCGAGTGCCGTGAACTCGCCGCCGCCGGCGTTCGCGAAGAGGATGTCCAGCCGGCCGCTGCGCTCACGGATCGTGTCGAAGATGCGGTCGAGGTCGGCGGCGACCGCGATGTCGCCCTGGATCGCCGTGGCGCCGATGCGCGCCGCCACCTGGGCCAGTTCGCCTTCGCGACGGCCGGTGATGTAGACGGTGGCGCCCTCGCGGATGAACCGCTCGGCGGTGGCCTCGCCGAGACCGGAACTGCCGCCGGTGACGAGGACGATCTTGCCGGCATGGCGGGTCGTATGGACGTTGCTGTTGGCGAGCGTATACATGGCGAAACTCCGGTGAGTGAAGCCGCGTCGCGGCTGATGGCGACAGTTTCGCTATTTAGCCTCGGCCAATAAACTGGCATATTGCGATTACTTTATTTCTTTGCAGGAATAATCCGTGGATCGTCTCCTGGCCATGCGCGTGTTCACCCGCCTCGTCGACACCGGCGGCTTCGGCAAGGCCGCCGATGCGCTGCGGCTGCCCAAGTCGACGGTCACCAAGATGATCCAGACGCTCGAGTCGGAACTCGGCGTGCGCCTGCTGGAGCGCACCACACGCCGGATCTCCGTCACCGCCGAGGGCGCCGCTTATTACGAACACACGCGGCGGATGCTGGCGGATCTGGACGACTTCGAATCCGATCTGGCGGGAGGCGGCAACAGCCCGATCGGCCCCTTGCGGGTCGAGACGGGCGGCTCGGTGGCCGCGCGACTCCTGATTCCGGCACTGGGCGAATTCCGCGAACGGTTCCCCGGCATCGAACTGCAGATCGGCGTGAGCGATCGGACCGTCGATCTTTTGAGCGAAGGCGTGGACTGCGCGATCCGGAGCACGGGGGACGATCCGGCGGTCGTCGCACGGCAGATCGCCGAACTGCCGTGGGCGCTCACCGCCACGCCTGCCTACCTCGCCAGGCAAGGTATGCCCGAGACGTTGAGCGATCTGAAAGACCACGCGATGGTCGGCTATTTCTCCGCGCGCACCGGGCGCTCGCAGCCGTTGCGGCTCAGCGATCCGTCCGGCGCGGTGCACACGGTCGACATCGCGCGCGCGCTCGAGGTCAACGAAAGCAACGCACATTCGGCGGCAGCGCTCGCGGGGCTCGGCCTCGTGCAGACCCTTCGCTTCCAGGTCGCGGATGCGCTCGACGACGGGCGTCTGGTCGATGTCATGCCGACCTGGCAGCCGCCGCCCCTGCCCGTCTATCTCGTCTACCTGCCGACGCGGCGGCATAATCCCCGGCTTCGCGCCTTCGTCGAATGGGTCGCCCAGGCGCTCCCGGCGCGGGCCGGCGCCTCACCCATCACCTGACAGCGAGACCGATATGCCCATCGTCACCGTGCAGATGCTCGAAGGCCGCAGCGACGCCCAGAAGGAGGCCCTGATCGCCGACCTGCACGACGCGGTCGTGCGCCACCTCGGCGTGGCCGACCACTCGGTGACCATCGTGCTGCAGGAAAGCGAGGCCGCGAACTGGGCGGTGGGTGGAAAAACCATAAGACAGCTGCGCGGCGGTTGACGCGCGCGCTGCGCGGATGGCGCGCCTCGCGGCACGCCATCCGCGCGGACGGTTTAGCGCAGGCCGCCCGTCGAGAGGATCAGTTCGCCGGTGACCCAGCCCGCGTCGTCCGACGCCAGGAAGGCGACGATCGGAGCGATGTCTTCCGCCTTGCCGATGCGGCCCAGCGGCGTCTGGCTTTCCATGGCCGTCTGCAGTTCCGAACCGATGAAGCCGGCGGTGTGCGTACCTTCCGTCTCGATCATGCCCGGGTTCACCGAGTTCACGCGGATGCCGCGCGGGCCAAGCTCGCGCGACAGCACGCCGGTGATCGCGTCAACGGCGCCCTTCGTGCCCGAATAGATCGCGCTTTCCGCCGGAACGACGCGGGTGACGGCCGAACCGATGTTGATGATGCTTCCGCCCTTGCCCAGGTGCGGAGCCGCCGCGCCGGCCACGAGCAGCAGGCCGAGCACGTTGATGTCGAAGATCTTGCGATAGAGCTCTTCGGTCGTCTCTTCGATCTTGGCGAACTGGTACACGCCGGAATTGTTCACGACGATGTCCAGACGGCCATACGTATCGATGGCCGTCTTGATCAGCGCATCGACCTCGGCCTTGTTGCTGACGTCGGCACCGACCGCGATGGCCTTGCCGCCTGCCGCCTCGATGTCCGCGACCACCTTGTCCGCGCCCGCCTTGCTGGAGGCGTAGTTGACGACGACGCTGGCACCATCGGCCGCGAGCCGGCGCGCGATGCCGGCGCCGATACCCTTCGACGCGCCGGTGACGATGGCGACCTTGTCCTGAAGCTTGCCCATGCTTGAATCCTCAAAGTGACGCCAGCCCGACATGGGCCAGCTATTGCTTCACTTGGAGGCATGAGTCGCCAAGACTATTGCATCGTCGAGAACAATGCCTTTGACTGGCGAGCATGGAATCGCCGCCACGGCGTCCTTAGTAAGGCACGGTGATTGGCATCCATCCGCCCGACGCGGTTTCCTTCAGCACCTCGACGAGACGACGATCGTTCTCGCGAGACTGCGTCGCCCGCTCGAGCGCGTACTCGACGGCGGTGCCTTCCGTCCCGAACGTCCGCACGACACCGCCTGGCACCAGGACACGCCAGAAACGTTCGTTCATGCCGGGAAAGAAAATGAAGATACGGCGCTGCTTGTTGTCATCGTTCACTTGCGACGCAGCCTGCGGATCTCCGCGCGCACGGCCCAGGAATCGACCCCCACGGACATGACGGCCTTCAGCAACACCTTGTCGCTGACGCCGAGGACCCGGGTCCAGTAGCGCATGTCGGACCGCAGGCAGGTGTTGACCCGGGTCAGGTCGTCGGGTCGCGCGACAAATACGGCGTCGGTCATGTGCTTGGTCTCTGATGGAGACCCGCTATGACACACAGGGTGTTACATGGGTGTGATACGGCCTCAGAGCCGCATCCCCAACCAGATCACCGCCTCGGTCGCCGCGGTGACGACGGGGTGGATCACCCGGAACCACAAGCTGGTGTCGGCCACGTGCGATGCCGCCTGGTCGTGATGCATCTGCTCCTCCGAGACGATGGCCGAAATGGCGACAACCGCCGCGTCGTCCACACCGCAGAGTTCGAGACGCTGACTCGCGAGGTGGCGCAGCACGACGCTCTCCACCGCGACCGTCGTCGCGGATATGGCGGCACGCCCGAACAGACCCGTGATCAGCCCGAGCGTCAGCCCGCCCAGGCCGCATAGCCAGTAGCTCCTGCAGCGGCGCTGCCCCCTGCGCGCCAGCTCCGCGGCGAAAATCGCCCGGTGGCCGCGCTCGTGCGAGCGAAATTCGACCAGCTCCGGCACGAGCTCCCGGGCAAAGACCTTTGCCACTGCAATCTGCCCGGTATAGATCGAGATCGCTCCGAACTCGCCCGCATGATCGACCTTGAGGATCCGGTCGGCCCGTTTCGTTCGTGCCATGGCTTGCCTTTCCGGCATCGCATCCCTCGACATTCGCCATCCCGACCATGTGACGAGGCGGCGCTCCGGCCCCGTGTCCCCGCGGTTCGTCCCTCGCAGGGGGCCGACCGTCCCGGCAAGGATGCCTGCACGCCGCCGGCACGCCAAGCTTGACGTGCGACACCTCATCATCCCCAGCCAGAACAAGGACGACGCATGCCTCCTCTTTTCGAACACGGGCTCCGCATGAGCTGGCTTTCGGTTCTCGCCTACTGGCTCTGGGCCGCGCGCACCGCCAGGCCCTCCATACAGAAGGAACCGCTTGCGCGGCGTATCGCCGTTTACTGGCTGCCGCTGATCGTTGCCGGCGTCCTCCTTGGCCCCAGCGAGTGGTTCGAAGGTTCACCGCTACGCGAGCAATTCGTCCCTCACACCCCGCTGGTGTATTCCGTCGGTCTCGCGTGCTGCGTGGCCGGTGCCACGCTCGCGATCGTCTCGCGGATTCTGCTCGGACGGAACTGGAGCGCGACGGTGGACCTCAAGCGCGAGCACGAGTTGGTCACCGCCGGCCCGTACGCCCTGATCAGGCACCCCATCTATACGGGCTTCCTGCTCCTTTTCCTCGGCAACGCCATCATGGTGGGCGACTGGCGTGGATTGCTGGCAGTGGCGATCGTCTTCGCATCCTTCTGGCGAAAGCTGCGGCTGGAGGAACGGTGGCTCGGTGATCACTTCGGGAGCACTTACCTCGACTACCGGGCTCGCACCAAGGCCCTGATCCCGAAGCTGCTCTAGCCGCGCGGCCTCGGCGAACTGGCTATCGTCGTCTGCACCCGTCCATACTCGGCAAGAGACATCGACAGGGGGATGGGTGCGTCATGGGGATGAAATGGCTTGCGGCCGCGGTGGCGGCTCTGATCTGGGTTCCGGGCGCGCACGCGGACGATTCGGCGAGCATGCTCACGAGCACGGTCATCGGGCTCGACACGTCGTTCTTCGACAGCTTCAACCGATGCGACCAGCCGGGGCAACTGAAGAAGCATGCGGCGCTTCTGGATCCGAAGATCGAGTTCTATCACGACAACGGGGGCGTGAGCTGGACGAGGGACGAGTATCTGGAGAAGACGCGGAAGAACGTGTGCGGCCACTTCCACCGGAAGCTGGTCGAAGGCAGCGTCCATGTCTATCCGATCAAGGATTTCGGCGCGATCGAGGAAGGTGAACACATGTTCTGCGATATGGGCGCCTCCGCGTGCTCGGGGATCGCGAAGTTCGTGATCGTCTGGCACAAGCTTCCCGCGGGCTGGCAGGCGACGCGTGTGCTCAGTTATGGGCACCGTGCGCTTCCTTGAATGTCGTGATGCCGAGTGCCAGAGCTCGTGCCTTGCGCGCCGCCGCGCCATCGGGGACCGGGGCCGTGGACCCCGGCGTACGCCGGGGTGACGATGAGGGCGAACCGTGCGGCTCGTCGCACCGGCGTACGCCGGTGCCTACGGCGAAGCGATCGGTTGTCGCCACATCACGACCAGATCAGCCTGGCGGGACCTTCAGGATCACGCCGCGACTCAAGACTGCCGCGCCGCCCGGGCCAGGCGCTTCTGCTGGTACGGGTAGAAGCGATCCTCGCGCAGTTCGTGTTCGATCTCCTCGAGGCTCTTGCCCATGGTTTCGGGCAGCAGGTAGTAGATGAAGACCAGGGCCACGACCGAGATGGCCGCGTACAGCCAGAACGTGTGGGTGGCGCCCAGCCAGGTCACCAGCGAGAGCGTGGTGAGCGTCACGATCAGGTCGAAAATCCAGTGGCTGAAGGAACCGAGGCTCGCGCCCTTGCCGCGAACGAACAGCGGATACACCTCGGCATTGATCAGCCAGATGCACACGCCGAATCCGCCGCAGTTGAGCATCATGTACGCGGCGAGGCAGCCGACGGTGAGCCAGCGGCTGAAGTCGGTCTGCGGACCCGCGCCCTGGAACAGGTAACCCATCAGCAGCAATGCCACGATCGAACCGGGAATCAGCCAGAGCAGGTACTTGCGCCGGCCGATCCGATCGACGAGGAAGCTGCCGATGACCGTCATGATGACGACCAACACCGTGCTGGCGCCCGTGCCCAGCACCGCGGCCTGCTCGGAAAAGCCAGCCTTGGTCAGGATCGTCGGGGCGTAGTAGATCAGCGCGTTGTTGCCCGTGATCTGCGAGAACATCGAGATGCCCGCGCCGACGATCACGGCAGGACGGATCCACGGCTTCGCCAGGTCCTTCCACCGGCCGGTCGGTTCCGTCTGCGACACCGTCTCGATCTCGGCGATCTCGGCACGCGCCGCCGCGGTGCTGCCGCGAACGCGCTCGAGCACCTTCATCGCCTCGTCCTTGCGATGTTCGGCCATGAGCCAGCGCGGGCTCTCCGGCAGGAACGCCATGCCGGCGAGCAGGATCAACGCGGGAATCAGCCCCAGGCCGAACATCCAGCGCCAGTGCTCGCCGAGCGCGAAGCCCGTGAAGTACGCGACGGTGATGCCGAACACCACCATGAACTGGAACAGCACCACCATCTTGCCGCGGTGCTTCGGCGGCGCGACCTCGGCGATGTACACGGGAATGATCTGCGTCGAACTGCCCGCCGACAGGCCGAGCAGGAAGCGCGCCGCGATCAGCCAGCCCACCGACGGCGCGAGCGCCGAGGCGATGGAGCCCAGCGCGAAGAGCACGCCGACGAAGATCACCATGCGCCGGCGCCCGAGCCGGTCCGACAGCGGACCCGTGAGCAGGCAGCCGAACAGCGCGCCGAAGATGATGGCGCCTGTGACGAGCTGTTTCGTGGTGTCGTCCAGCGCGAACTGCCGGCCGAGACCGAGCAGCGCGACACCGATGACGCCCGTGTCGTAGCCGAACAACAGGCCACCGAGCGCCGCGATCACCGCGATGCCGATGACCACACCGTTGCGTGGGGTGGCGTCGCTCGCCACCGACGCAGAAGACGTTACCGCGTTCATGCAGACTCCAGGGGAAGGGTTCGTGCGCGGAAATCCGCGCGATGCGCCGTGGCGGCGATGCGCCGGGCGTTCGGTTCGTCGGTGGTCTCGATCCAGTCCAGCGCGGCCTGTCGCGACCGACCGAACCGCATGTGGCGCTCCAGCAACTGCGCGTGGCGTCGGGCGTCGTCGACGTCCACGAACCACGTTTCATCAAGCAGCGGACGCACGTCGGCCCATGCGCCCTCTTCCATCAGCAGGTAGTTTCCCTCTGTGACGACCAGCCGCACGTCCGACGATACGGCGATCTCGCCGGCGATGGGCTCCTCGATCTCGCGATGGAAGGCGGGCGCGTAGACGGTTTCACCCTCGATGGGCTCGCGCAGCCGCCGCAGCAGGGCCACGTAACCGCTGGCGTCGAAGGTATCGGGAGCGCCCTTGCGCGATGCGCGCCCCAGGCGCCGCAATTCCGCGTTGGCCAGATGGAAACCGTCCATGGGCACGTTCACCGAGATGCCGGGATAGGTCGCGAGAACTTGCGATGCGAGGGTGGACTTGCCCGATCCCGGTAAGCCAGCGATGCCAAGGATGATGCGGCCGCCGTGCCCGAGCAATGCGTCGAGCCGCGCGCGTATGGAAGCGTCGATCATTCGTGTGAAGGTAGACCTGGATTTGTCAGCGTACGATGAAAGCGATCCGTCACGAGAACACCCGCAGGCATCGCTTGCCTTGACCGGGTTCTCACTTTCGCAAGAAATCCTCTGCAACACTCCGTGGACTCGCGCGAGCCGTTGCCTCTTCCGGCCGTCCAGACGGCGCAATGCGATGACAGGGCAACCGGACCTCCACCCACGGTCCGGTGACGACTCCATCCCGTTGTGGGTATTCAGAGGGAGCGCTCCAGATCATGAAGTTCCGCGCATTACGCTCGCGTGTCCAGACGATGCTGGCCGTCGCCAGCCTGACGGTACTCACCGTCGCCTTTCCTTCCATGGCCGCCGAGCAGGAGCGCGGCCTCGACAGATTGACCGAAGGGCCCGTCGCCATGGCGCGGGCACGCGTGGCCGCGGACGTTCTGATGAGTTCCTACGATCCCGAGAAGGCGTGGTTCCCATCCAGCTGGTGGAATTCCGCCGTCGCCCTGCAGACCATCGGCGACTACATGCAGCGCACCGGCGACCGCCGCTACCTCGGCCAGCTCGACAATACCTTCGAGAAGGACAAGGGCGTCTTTCCCGCGGGTGTGCTCTCCGGCGATCCGCTGCTGGGCAATTTCACCAGTCGCGCGATCGACGATTCCGAATGGTGGGGACTCACCTGGATCCAGGCCTACGACCTGACCCGCGATCCCAAGTACCTCGACATGGCGGTGACCATCGCGAACTACGTCAACGGCTACTGGGACACCGGCACCTGCGGTGGCGGCGTGTGGTGGGACGGCGAACGCACGTACAAGAACGCCGTCACCAATGGCCTGTGGATCCGCCTCACCGCCGAGCTGCACAACCGGATTCCGGGCGACACGCTCTGGCTGGGCCGGTCGCGCACCGCGTGGGCCTGGTTCCAGGGCAGCGGCATGATCAACGCCGATGGCCTCGTCAACGACGGCATCACCCAGGCGTGCACCAACAACGGCCAGACCGTGTGGAGCTACAACCAGGGCCTCGCGATCGGCGCGGGACTGGAACTGTGGCGCGCCACCCGCGATCCATCGATCCTGACCACCGTGCGCCGCCTCGCGGACGCCGCGATCGGGCCGAAGGGCCTCGTCACCGACGGCGTGCTGACGGAAAGCTGCGACGCTTCGGACCAGCGTTGCGACGACAACGCGAAGCAGTTCAAGGGCATCTTCATGCGTTACTGGACCGATCTGGTCGACACGACGCATGACGGCGGCTACGCCGCGTTCCTCGATCGGCAGGCCGAGGGCATCTGGGCCAACGATCGCGAT
This sequence comes from Luteibacter sp. 3190, assembly GCF_031456385.1. Lineage (NCBI taxonomy): Bacteria > Pseudomonadati > Pseudomonadota > Gammaproteobacteria > Lysobacterales > Rhodanobacteraceae > Luteibacter > Luteibacter sp. 3190. The sequence goes on from NZ_JAVDUO010000001.1 coordinate 1,351,912, forward strand.
GCGGCCGGTCGCCTCGGCACGCGCTGGTCGGGTATCACCAACGACGATCATCCGAACGTGTTCGACTGGCGCACGCAGGCCAGCGCGCTCAGCGCGCTGATCGGCGACGTGCCGGCCTTCACCCCGATCGAGTCGCTCGCCGCCACGCTCTCGCCGGCCCAGCCGGTGGTGATTCCCGCCGCCTCGGGTGCGACCGCCATCCCCCTCGAACTGCGCGCCTCGGCCACCGGCTACCTGCCGCTGCTGACGCTCGTGTCGGTCGACGCGCCAGCCGGGTGGAGCGCCACGCCGCGCGCGAAGCTGCTGACGCTCAAGCCGCGCGGCAATGCGAACCCGGTGAGCGGGACGCTGCCCCTGCAGGTCACCGTGCCGAGCCAGGCCACCGACGGGCATCACACGGTGACGGCGAAGCTCGTCGCGGGACTGCTGCGCTTCAGCACGGAGGCCGATGTGCTCGTCGCGCACACGATCGACTTCGACACCGGTACCGTCAACGAGAACCCGTGGCTGTTCGATCCCGACCGCTCGCAGAGCAACGGCGTCCAGAACCGTTTCGCCGACGGCAATGCGCACTTCACCTATCGCTTCCCGTTCCCGGCCGACACGACCGCCGCCCAGGTGACGCTGACCATCGACGCGGAATACCTCGTGCAGGCCAGCTCCGATAACGAGATCTGGACGACGGTGCTGCACGAGACCCGCCCGATCACGGACGGCTCGAACAAGGGCGTGCAGACGATCGATCTGACGCCGTTCCTTCGCGCCGGTGCCGACGGCACGAAGCCGGTGTACCTGAAGGTCTCGGACTCGTTCCCGAACGATGGCTGGGGCGGCCGCGTCTATCACGTGACCGCGAATATCGTGGAGTAGGGCGTTCGCGGACCTGGGCTCCTCACAAGAAGCCGGGTCCACCTGCTGTTGTTGGAGCGGACCTGGCCGCGATGCCGTTGAGGCCGGGAACCACAGGCCCTGCGGCTCCTCGCGAAGAGCCGTCGCGGCCAGGTCCGCTCCCACAAGAAGCCGGGGCCGTTCCACTGCCGTTGTTGGAGCGGACCTGGCCGCGATGCCTTTGAGGCCAGGAGCCACAGGCCCTGCGGCTCCTCGCGAAAAGCTGTCGCGGCCGGGTCCGCTCCCACTGCCGTTGTTGGAGCGGACCTGGCCGCGATGCCTTTTGAGCCGGGCGTCACAGGCCCTGCGGCTCCTCGCGGGAAGCCCTCGCGGCCAGGTCCGCTCCAACGTGCATCCGATCGGCCGCCATTTGCGTAGAGGTCCTTGAGAACGGTCAGGGACCCACCGATGAAAGTCAGCGACACGCACGACGAAGCACTGCCCGGCGCGGGTCGCAGCCCATGGCTGAGCCTCCGCCAATGGTTCGACGGCGGGGCGGCCCCGGTGGCGGGCGTGGACGCGCGCCGCATCGACTGGGTGCGCGCCCTGCCCTTCATCGGCATGCACCTGGCCTGTCTGGCCGTCTTCGTCGTCGGCGTGTCGCCCATAGCCGTGGCCGTCGCCGTCGCCCTCTACGCCGTGCGCATGTTCGCGCTGACCGGCTTCTACCACCGCTACTTCTCCCACCGCGCCTTCCGCACCTCGCGCGCGATCCAGTTTGTATTCGCGCTCATCGGTGCGTCATGCGTCCAGCGTGGGCCGCTCTGGTGGGCCGCGCACCATCGCCATCACCATCGGCATGCCGACACGCCGCTCGATCCGCATTCGCCCTCCGTCCATGGGTTTCTCTGGGCCCATGCGGGCTGGTTCCTGACGCCCGCCGCGTTCGCGACGGACCTGAAGCGCCTGCCGGATTTCCGCGAGTACCCCGAACTGCGCTGGCTGGACCGCTACGACCTGGCCGTTCCCGTGGCGCTCGCCGCGGCGCTGTTCGCGCTGGGCAACATCCTGAAGACCCACGCCCCCTCCCTCGGAACGTCCGGCCCGCAGATGCTCGTGTGGGGATTCTTCGTCTCCACCATCGTGCTCTTCCACGCGACGGTCACGATCAACTCGCTGGCGCACCGGTTCGGTTCGCGGCGTTTCGACACCCGCGACGACAGCCGCAACAACGTCTGGCTCGCGCTGCTCACCTTCGGAGAGGGCTGGCACAACAATCACCACTACTTTCCAGGCTCTGCGCGGCAGGGTTTCCGCTGGTGGGAGGTGGACATCACCTGGTACGGCCTGAAACTGATGCAGGCCCTCGGCCTCGTCTGGGACCTGAAGCAGGTCCCGGCGTGGGTCCACGACAAGGCGAGGCATTGACATGCGGATCGCCATCATCGGCTCGGGCATCTCGGGCCTCGCCAGCGCCTGGCGCCTGAGCAAGGAGCACGAGGTCACCCTCTACGAGGCGAACGATTACCTCGGCGGACACACGCACACGCACGCCATCGAACTCGACGGCCGTGGCTACCGTGTGGACACCGGGTTCATCGTGCACAACCCGGTGCATTACCCGTTGCTCCATGCGCTTTTCGACGAGCTCGGCGTGACGTCGCGGCCCACGACGATGAGCTTCTCGGTGCGCAACGCCGGCACCGGGCTGGAGTACAACGCCACGACGCTGGACACGCTGTTCTGCCAACGTCGGAACCTGCTGTCGCCGCGCTTCCTCGGCATGGTCCGCGACCTCACGCGCTTCTACCGCGAGGCGCCCTCCGTGCTCGACGGCCCCGCTCCCGGTCCGAGCCTGGCGGATTACCTCGCCGAACATCGCTACGGCGCGGCCTTCCGCGACGAGCACCTGATCCCGATGGCATCGGCGCTCTGGTCGTCGCCCGCGGCGACGATCATGAAGTTCCCGGTGCGCTACCTGGTGCGCTTCATGGCCAATCACCAGATGCTGCAGATCGCCGGCCGTCCCCAGTGGCAGGTCGTCGAAGGCGGTTCGAACACCTACGTCGCGGCGATGGCCCGGCGCTGGAACGTGGACGTGCGCCTGGGATGCGCGGTCTTCCGCGTGGCCCGCCACGAGGGACACGTCGAGGTGCAGACCTTCGCGGATACCCAGTCGTTCGACCACGTCGTGCTCGCGTGCCACAGCGACCAGGCGCTTCGGCTGCTCGGCGACGCCTCCGACCGCGAGCACGAGATCCTCGGCGCCATCCCGTATCAGCGCAACGACACCGTGCTGCACACGGACGCGAGCGTGCTCCCGCGCCGGCGCAAGGCCTGGGCGGCCTGGAACGCCGTCATTCCCGCGACGCCGGACGACCAGTGCACGGTCAGCTATCACATGAACCAGCTGCAGGGCATCGACTCGCCGCGCCCCCTGATCGTCAGCCTCAACCAGACGGCCACCATCGACCCGGCGCACGTGCTTCGCCGCATGAGCTATGCCCACCCGGTCTACACGCACGCGTCGGTTCGCGCTCAGGCGCGGAAGGCGGAGATCCAGGGCCAGCGGCGCACGTGGTTCGCCGGTGCGTACTGGGGCTGGGGCTTCCACGAGGACGGCATGCGCAGCGCGGCGGAGGTCGTGTCCGCGCTTTCGGGCCATCGCGCCGCGCACGATGCCGAGAGGGTCCCCGCATGAGCGGCCTGGCGAGCGCCGTGTACGAAGGCCGCGTGACGCATCGTCGCTTCAGCCCCCGTGCGCATGCGTTCACCTACCGCATGGCGCAGTTGTACCTCGACCTCGACGAGATCGACGAGCTCTTCCGCTCGCGATGGTTCTGGTCGGTGAACCGGCCCAATCTCGCGCAATGGCGTCGCGCGGATTACCTCGGGCCGGCCGAGGTGCCGCTCGCCGACGCCGTGCGCGACCGCGTCCTCGCGCACACCGGCCGCCGTCCGACCGGGCCCATCCGGCTGCTGACGCACCTGCGTTACGGCGGCTACGTCTTCAATCCCGTCAGCTTCTATTACTGCTACGCGGACGATGGCGTGACGCTCGAGACGATCGTCGCCGAGATCACGAACACGCCGTGGGGCGAACGCCATGCGTATGTACTGCCCGTCGACGACGCGTCCGTGAACGGACGCGCGATGGGCTGGCGGTTCGACAAGCGTTTCCACGTCTCACCCTTCATGGCCATGGCCCGCCGTTACGACTGGCGCTTCACCGCACCCGGCGACGACCTTCGCGTGCACATGCAGGTAAGCCAGGGCGATGCGCGCGAATTCACGGCCACGCTGGTGCTGGAACGTCGACCGCTCGACGGCGGCTCGCTCGCCCGCGTGCTGTGGCGCTACCCGCTGATGACGGCGCAGGTCATGGGCGCCATCCACTGGCAGGCACTTCGCCTGTGGCTCAAGCGCGTGCCCGTGCACGACCACCCCCTTTCCGGAGACCTCACGTGAACGAGCTCGTCAAGGATTCAGCGCTGGGCGCATCCCCCGATGTCGTGTCCGCGATGGACCGCTTCCTGCGCCGCCGCCTGCTGGACACGCTGGCCACCCTGCGCGACGGCCCGCTCACCGTGCGCGATCCGCTGGGCGTCGAGGTGCTCGGTCTCGACCACGCGGGCGCCCTGTCCGTGGAGATCGTCGTGCACGACATGCGCTTCTACCGCCAGCTCGCCACGCATGGCAGCGTGGGCGCCGCGGAGGCGTTCATCGACGGCTACTGGCAGTGCAACGATCTGGTCGGACTCGTCCGCCTGCTGGTGCGCAACCGCGACCTCCTCGACGGCATGGAAACGGGCATGGCCCGCCTCGGTGCGACGGCCCTCCGCGCGTGGCACGCGCTGCGCGAGAACACGCGCTCCGGCAGCCGGCGCAACATCGCGGCGCATTACGACCTGGGCAACGCGTTCTTCCGCCTCTTCCTCTCCGACGACCTCATGTATTCCTCGGCGCTCTGGACCGACGACGGCGATACGCTGGAGACCGCCTCGACGCGCAAACTGGACGTGATCTGCCGCAGGCTGGGCCTGCGCCCCGGCCTGCGCGTCGTCGAAATCGGCACCGGCTGGGGTGGCTTCGCGGTGCACGCCGCGACGCATTACGGCTGCCACGTCACCACGACGACGATCTCGGCGGAACAGTACAAGCTCGCCTGCGAACGCGTGCAGGCCGCGGGCTTGGGCGACCGCGTGACGGTACGCCAGGACGACTACCGCGACCTCAAGGGGACGTACGACCGCGTGGTCTCGATCGAGATGATCGAGGCGATCGGCGCCCGCTACATGGAGACGTACTTCGCGAAGATCGGAAGCCTTCTCTCGCCCGACGGGATGGCCCTCGTCCAGGCCATCACGATCGAGGACCACCGCTACGCCCAGGCGGTCGCGTCGGTCGATTTCATCAAGCGGCATGTCTTCCCGGGCAGCTTCATCCCTTCGATCAGCGCGATGCTCGCCGCCAAGACGCGGTCGAGCGACCTCGCGCTCGTGCAGCTGGAGGATTTCGGCCTCTCCTACGCGCGCACCCTGCGCGAATGGCGTACGCGCTTCCTCGCCCGGCTGGACGAGGTGAGGCGGCAGGGCTTCGACGAGCGCTTCGTGCGCCTGTGGGAGTTCTATCTCGCCTATTGCGAAGGCGGCTTCCTCGAACGTTCCATCGGCGTCTCTCACCTGTTGCTCGCGCGACCGGAAGCCCGCCCGGCCGCCGCCCGTTGGGGCGCCGACACGGTGTCGCCATGAGTGCCGGAAGTCTGCTCCTGCTCGCCGTGCTGATGATCGCGATCATGACCGCGGGCTGGGTATGGCAGCGACGTCACCGGAACGCCGGCATCGTCGACGTGCTCTGGGCGAGCGGCCTGGGCATCGCCGCCATCCTCCTGGCGCTGATGGGCGACGGCGCGGCGGTCAACCGCGTCCTGCTCGCGGCCTTCGGCGCCGCGTGGTCCGCGCGACTCGCGCTGCACCTGTGGAAACGCGTGCGTCACGAAGGCGAGGACGGCCGCTACCGCTACCTTCGCGAACACTGGAACGGCAGCCAGACGAAATGGTTCCTGTTCTTCCAGGCCCAGGCGTTGCTGGTCGTGCTCTTCGCGCTCCCGTTCCTGGCCGTCGCAGCGAACCCGCGGGTGTCCATCGGCTGGATCGTGCTCGCGACCGTCGTCTGGATCGTGAGCATCGCCGGCGAGGCGATCGCCGATCGTCAGCTCGCTCGGCATCGCGCGCAGTCGGCGCATCGCGGCAAAACGTTCCGCGGCGGACTCTGGCGCTATTCGCGGCATCCGAATTACTTCTTCGAATGGGTGCACTGGTTCACTTACGTGGCGCTCGCCATCGGTTCGCCGATGGGATGGCTGGCCTGGAGCGGTCCCGTCGTCATGTACGCGTTCCTGCGCTGGATCAGCGGCATTCCGTTCACCGAGGCACAGGCGGTGCGGTCGCGCGGCGACGACTACCGCGAGTACCAGCGCACCACGCCGATGCTGATCCCCTGGTTCCCCTCCCACGCCAAAGGAGCGTCCCGATGAACGCCGCCGCCGTATCCCGCGAACTGGCCGCCGACCGCGCCGGGCCCGGCCTGCTAGGCCTCGCCGAACGCGGCCTGCTTCCCGATTCGCTGATCCGCCTGGGCATCCGCCGTCTCTGCGAGCAGCGACTGCGCGAATGCGAACAGGGTGATCCGCAGGAGCGAAAGCGACGCCATGCGGCCCTGATGGATGCCCTCGCGCAGGCGCCCCTGGCGATCCACACGGAAGAAGCCAACGCGCAGCACTACGAGGTACCCACCGCCTTCTTCCAGCAATGCCTCGGGGCGCGGCTCAAGTATTCGTCCTGCTATTTCCCCGAAGCGACGACGTCGCTGGATGAGGCCGAGGACGCGATGCTGCAGCTCTACGCGGAGCGCGCGGGCCTCGCGGACGGACAGTCGATCCTCGAACTGGGTTGCGGCTGGGGTTCGCTTACCCTCTGGATGGCCGCGCGTTATCCGCGCGCGCGCATCACCGCCGTGTCCAATTCCCACTCGCAGCGCATGCACATCGAGGCGGAGGCACTGCGCCAGGGCCTGGCGAACATTCGCGTCATCACCTGCGACATCAACGCGCTGGATCTGGAAGACGACCAGTTCGACCGCTGCGTGTCGGTCGAGATGTTCGAGCACGTGCGCAACCATCAGGCGCTCTTCAAGCGCATCGCCCGCTGGCTCCGGCCGGGCGGCGCGCTGTTCGTCCATATCTTCGCGCACCGGCACGCCGCCTATCTCTTCGACACCGAAGGCGACGACAACTGGATGGGCCGGCACTTCTTCACGGGCGGCATGATGCCGGCCATCGATACCCTGCTGTGGTTCCAGCACGATCTCCGGATCGACGGCCAGTGGCTCGTGGACGGGACGCACTACGAGCGCACCGCCAACGCCTGGCTCGCCAACCAGGATCGTCACCGCGACGCGATCATGGACGTCTTTTCGCGCGTCTATCCGACGCGGGCCCTCGCCCGGCTATGGTTCCAGCGCTGGCGCATCTTCTGGATGTCGTGCGCGGAACTGTTCGGCTACGCCGGGGGCCAGGAATGGCTCGTGGCCCACTACCGGTTCATCCGTCAGTCCTGAGGAGAAGCACCATGGCATCGATCACCTCCCGCCTGGGCAAGCTGCTGTTCGTCGCCTGGCCACTGACTGCCTGCGCCTCGGGCGCGCCACCCGTGCCGCGCGCGGCCGAGGTCGACGTCTCGCGCTACATGGGCGACTGGTACGTCATCGCCTCGATCCCCTCGCGGCCCGAAAAAGACGCTGTCAACGCCGTGGAATCGTATCGGCTGGCCCCCGGCGGAAAGATCGAGACGACGTTCCGCTATCGCAAGGAAAACGTTCGGAACGACCTGAAGACGATCCACGCCACCGGCTACGCCGACGCGTCGACGAAGAACGCGGTCTGGGGCATGCAGTTCATCTGGCCCATTCGCGCCCAGTACGTCATCGCCTGGGTGGACCCGGACTACCGATCGGTCGTGGTCGCGCGGGACAAGCGCGATTACGTGTGGATCATGGCGCGCACCCCCACCATGGGCGACGCCGAGTACGCCCAGCTCGTCGCGAAGGTGGCGGCCATGGGTTACGACGTGGGCAAGCTGCGCAAGGTACCGCAGCAGTGGCCGGAACCGAAGGAGCGATGATCGTCGCCGAACCGCTATCATGCGCATGCATCCACTAGTTCCCGTCACCCCGATCCAGGCTGCCCGGCGCATGACCCAGACGGCTTCCCCGCATACCGACGATCCGGTCTACTGGTCGGCCCAGGTCACCGCGGTCGCGTCGCGCCGCGACGTGGACGCGTTCATGCGCATCTTCGCGCATTACGGCCCGCGGCTTCAGCGCTACCTGGTGGGTCTCGCGGTGCCGGCGCCACAGGCCGAGGAGCTGGTGCAGGAAACGATGCTGCGGGTCTGGCGGCGGGCCGCCATGTTCGACGCCTCGCGCGCCAACCTCTCGACGTGGATGTTCCGGATCGCGCGCAACCTTTACATCGACAGCGTGCGCGGCGAACCGCACTGGCTGCCGATACAGGACGGCCTCGATCGACTGGACGAGTTGCCTGGCGAGGACGGCACGACCAGCACGGAGTCCTATGCCGACGGTGTCGGACTGGACCGCGCCATCGACGGGCTGCCGCCCCAGCAGGCCCGCATGATCCGCATGTCCTACTTCGAGGCCAAGAGCCACAGCGAAATCGCACGCGAGCTCCACCAGCCGCTGGGCTCCGTGAAATCGAACCTGCGCCGCGCCTTCGCCCGGCTGCAGGCGGCCATGAGAAACCGACCATGAACCCGCACCACCATCCCGACATCGTCACGCTGATGGGCTATTCGTCCGGCGGCCTGTCGGTCGCCTTCGCGGCCGTGGTCTCGGCGCACCTGAGCGTCTGCCATCTGTGCCGCGATCGCCTGCGCGCCACCGACACGATCGGCGGCGGTCTGCTCGGGCAACAGGAGGGGCTCGCACTGTCCGAGGGCGCCGCGGAGCGCCTGCTGGCGAAGCTCGAACACACCGAACCCGATACGCCGACGCCTCCGCCGGAGTCGCGGCGCCACGATCCGGACGAACTGCCGGAACCGCTCTGGCCCTACTTCGGCTCTTCCTACAAGGCGCTCCGCTGGAAGTGGATCGGCCCGGGCATCCATCACATCCGCAGCCATGGCACCGACGACGGGCACCTGATGCTGCTGCGCGTCGCCCCCGGGCGCAGCCTGCCCATGCACACCCACGGCGGCAACGAACTGACGATGATCCTGCGTGGGGCGTACGACGATACGCTCGGCCACTTCGCGCCGGGCGACGTGGCCGATCTCGACGAGGACACCGAACACCAGCCGGTGACCGCGCCGGGCGTGCCGTGCATCTGCGTCGCCGCGACGGATGCGCCATTGCGCTTCTCGGGCTGGATGGCACGCGCGCTGCAGCCTTTCGTGCGGCTCTAGGTTCCGCATGCCCTCGGGCCTCCGGCACCTCGTCGTCATCCTGGGCGACCAGCTCAACCGGGATTCGCAGGCGTTCGACGATTTCGACGCAACGACCGACCGCGTCTGGATGGCGGAACGGCGCGGCGAGTCGGAGCACGTGTGGTCGCACAAGGCGCGCACGGCGTTGTTTCTCTCCGCCATGCGGCACTTCGCGGCGTCGCTTCGCGGCGACGGCATCCCGCTGTCCTATACCCGTATCACCGACGCCGGCCCCGACGACCTCGTCGCGCATCTTGCCGAAGCGCTGAGGACGCTCCGTCCGCGCCGCGTCGTCCTCGTCAAACCGGGCGAGGAACGCCTCCGCGAAGGCATCCGCGCGGCCGCGGGCGACTGCGGCGTCGACTACGTCGAGCGCCCCGACCGGCACTTCCTGGTGTCGACGGACGACTTCGCGACCTGGGCGAAGGGCAAGACGCAGCTGCGCATGGAACACTTCTACCGCTGGATGCGCCAGCGCCTCGGCGTTCTGATGGACGCGGGCAAGCCGGTCGGCGGCCGGTGGAACTTCGACGCCGAAAACCGCAAGAGCTTCGGCAAGCAGGGTCCGGGATGGTTGCCGCCTCCGCAGGCCTTCGCGCCCGATGCGACGACGCGGGAGGCGCTGGACGACGTCGCGGGGTGCTTCCCGGACCACCCCGGAAGCCTGGACGCGTTCGACTGGCCGGTCACCCGGGACGACGCGCGGCTCGCGCTCGCCGACTTCCTCGATCGTCGCCTGGCCGCGTTCGGCCAATGGCAGGATGCCATGTGGACCGGCGAGCCCTGGCTTTACCACGCACGTCTCTCATCGTCGATGAATCTCCGCCTCCTCTCGCCCCGGGAAGTGGTCGACGCCGCGCTGGAGCGCTTCGCGCGCGGCGAGGCGAGCCTCGCCTCGGTGGAGGGATTCGTGCGCCAGGTCATCGGCTGGCGCGAATTCGTACGCGGCGTCTACTGGCTCGCCCCGAAAAAGTTGCTCGCATCGAACGCGCTAAAGGCCAACATGCCTTTGCCCGACTTCTACTGGACCGGCGATACCGACATGGCCTGCCTGAAGGAAGCGATCGGGCAGACGCTGCGCACGGGCTACGCGCACCACATCCAGCGCCTGATGGTCACCGGCAACTTCGCGATGCTTCTCGGCGTCGAGCCGCGCCTCGTGCACGAGTGGTACCTCGCCATCTACGTGGACGCGGTGGAATGGGTGGAGGCACCCAACACGCTCGGCATGAGTCAGTTCGCCGACGGCGGCCGTATGGTCTCCAAGCCGTATGCCGCCTCGGGTCGCTACATCCAGCGCATGAGCAATTACTGCGATGGCTGTCGCTACGATCCTTCGAAAGCCACCGGCGACGACGCGTGTCCGTTCACGACGCTCTACTGGGATTTCCTCCACCGCCATCGCGAACGCTTCCGGCACCATCCGCGCGCGGCGCTGCAATGGCGTTCTCTGGATCGGCTCTCCGATCCGCAGATCGCGGCCATTCGTGAGAAGGCCGCGACGCTGCGCGCGGCATGGGCGACCGGCGGCCAGGGTGACCCGGAGCCCTGACCGCGACGCGCGTCAGCCCGCCCGGACGATGCGCACCGGGATGGACTTGTACGACGGCGTGCCGCTTTGCCGGTCGTGGTGATCCAGCGGGCAGAGATTGTTCGCTTCCGGGTAGTACGCCGCGACCGAACCACGCGCGATGTCGTGCGCGACGGCGGTCAGGCGAAGACAGCGGTGTTCTTCGCCGCGCAGGGCGGTGGACACCTCCACCACGTCGCCATGCGCCACGCCCAGGGCCTCGAGATCGTCCTCGTTGACGAACAGCACGTCGCGCCGCCCGAATACGCCGCGATAGCGATCGTCGAGGCCGTAGATCGTGGTGTTGTACTGGTCGTGGCTGCGCAGGGTCGTGAGCATCAGCGCGTCCGGCGCGGGAAGCGCGGAATCCTCAGGCACGGCCGCCGTGATGAATTCGGCCTTCCCCGAGGGCGTATGCCATACCCGCTCGGTCGGGCCCAACGGCAACCGGAACCCGCCGGGCTTGCGGATGCGCGCGTTGTAATCGCGGAAGGCCGGATACACGGCCTCGATCTTGTCGCGGATCGCGTCGTAGTCGGCGATCAATCCCGCCCAGTCGACCTTGCTCTCCGGCAACGTCGCCATCGCCATGCCCGCGACGATCGCTGGCTCCGAGCGCAGGTGCTCCGAGGCGGGCTCCAGCTTGCCGCGTGAGGCATGCACCATCGACATCGAATCCTCGACGGTGATCGATTGCACGCCGCCCGCCTGCACGTCGAACTCGGTCCTCCCGAGCACGGGCAGGATCAGCGCGTCCTTGCCGATCAGCAGGTGCGACCGGTTGAGCTTCGTGGCGAGGTGCACGGCGAGATCGAGGTTGCGCATGCCCCTGAAGCTCACGTCGCTATCCGAGAGCGCCACCGAGAAATTGCCCCCGAGGCAGATCAGTACCTTGGCCCGGCCCTCCACCATCGCCTTCATCGTGGCGACCGCGTCGTGCCCGTGCACGTTCGGCGGCCGGAATCCGAACACTTTCTCGACGTTGTCGAACATCACCGGGTCGATCTTCTCGGTGATGCCCACCGTGCGGTTGCCCTGCACGTTCGAATGGCCGCGCAAGGGGCAGATGCCGGCGCCGGGCTTGCCGTAGTTGCCACGCAGCATGAGCAAGGCGGCCGCCTGCTGCACGTTGTGCGTGCCCCGGTCGTGCTGCGTCAGGCCCATGCCGTACGTGATGATCGTCGCGTTGGAGCGGACGTAGGCATCGGCGATCTGCGTCATGGCCTCGCGCGTCAGCCCGCTCGCGAAGACGATCTCGTCCCATGACGCCTGGCGCAGCTCCTCGGCGAACGGCTCGAAGCCATGCGTATGCTCGGCGATGAACGCGCGGTCGAGCACGTCCTCCCCGGCGTCCGCGCGCTCGAGCACCGCCTTCATGATCCCGCGCAGCGCCGCGCTGTCGCCACCCACCTTGGGCTGGTGGTACGTCGACGCGATCGGCGTGGCGCTGAAGCTCATCATCTCGATGGGATTCTGCGGATCCGCGAAGCGTTCGAGCGCGCGTTCCTTCAGGGGATTGAGCACGATGATCGTCGCGCCACGGCGCGCGCATTCGTGCAGGGTGCCCATCATGCGCGGGTGGTTGGTGCCCGGATTGTGGCCGATCGCGATGATGAGCTCGCAGTGGTCGAAATCGTCGAGCGACACGGTGCCCTTCCCGACGCCGATCGCCTGCGGAAGGCCGACGCTCGTGGCTTCGTGGCACATGTTCGAGCAATCGGGAAAATTGTTCGTGCCGTACTCGCGGGCGAAGATGTTGAACAGGAAGGCCGCCTCGTTCGACGCGCGCCCCGAGGTATAGAACTCGGCCATGTCCGGCGAGGCCAGGCCGCGCAAGGTCGCGCCGATGCGCGCGAAGGCGTCGTCCCACGCGATGGGCACGTACGTGTCGCTGGCCGCGTCGTACGCCATGGGGTGGGTGAGGCGTCCGTGGTTCTCCAGCTCGTAGTCGCTCTGCGTGAGCAGTTCCGTCACGGTGTGCGCGGCGAAGAACTCCGGCGTCACGCGCTTCTTCGTCGCTTCCCAGGTCACCGCCTTCGCGCCGTTCTCGCAGAACTGGAACGTGGAGGTATGGTCCTTGTCCGGCCAGGCGCAGCCCGGACAGTCGAAGCCATCCGGCTTGTTCAGGCGCAGAAGCAGCCCCGGCGCCTCGGCCACGCGCATCTGTTCGACCACCGCCTTCGCGGTCGCGCGCAACGCGCCCCAGCCGCCGGCCGGCGCGTCGTAGCGGTTGATTCCTGGAATACGCGTGTTCCCCATGACGACGATCCTCTATGGGATCGACGTCGAGGCGACACTCGCCATCGGGAAGCCATCGATCCGGCGATCCTTTATGGCAGCGATGGTGCGTCGCGGGATTGAACGTCCTTGTCTCGCGCCTCAGACGACGTCCGCGTGCCACGCGGAGAACCGCGCCGCGAGGTCCTTCTCGCGCACGCATTCGACGACGTGGTCGATGAAGAGTCGCGTCTTCGCCGGGAGCAGCTTCTGCGCGGGGTAGTAGATCGAGACGTGACCACCATCCACCCGCCAGTCGGGAAGCACGCGCGAAAGCGCGCCGCGCTCGATCCATGAGCGCGCCGACTGGACCGGCACGAGCGCGATGCCCATGCCAATCGCAGCCGCGTGGCAGGCGGCGTCCGGATCGTCGAAGACGATGCGGCGATCAAGAGATACCGGGGCCTCCGCCCCGTAACGGTTCGAAAGCACCCAGTCACGGATGCGGCCCGTCTGCGGCGAGCGGATGAGGATGCCCTCGCGGCCGGTCAGATCGTCGGGGACCGCGATGGTCTTTCCCTCTCGAATGAAACCAGCCGAGGCGACGAGGATGCGATGCGCCGGCACGATCGCCCTGGCGACCACGCCCGGCCGAAGATCGAAGCCGCCGCCGATCGCGACGTCGAAGCCCTCCGCGATCAGGTCGACCGGGCGATTGTCGAAGCGCCAGTCGGCCGTCACCGCCGGATGGGCGCGAAGGAACCCGTCGAGCATCGGGACGATGTATTCGCGCCCGAAGGCGTTCGGCAGCGCCACGCGGAGCACGCCGGCCGGTCCCGTCGTCATGCCGCGCGCGTTCGCCATGGCGCCGCGCAGCTGGTCGAGACTGCCCTGCACTTCCCCGAGGAACGCCTCGCCGGCTTCGGTCAGCGCCAGGCGGCGGGTGGTGCGCTGGAACAGGCGGACGCCCAGTTCGGCTTCCAGCCGCGCCACGTTCTTGCCCACGGCGGCGGGCGTCAGTCCGAGCGCGCGGGCCGCCGCGGCGAAGCTGCCCGATTCGGCGCTGCGGACGAAACTGGCGATGCCGTTGAGGGTGTCCATGGCACCGATAGTAAACCGATCGGATCGAATGAAACGACCGAAACGCGACTACCGGTTGGCGCGACCGAGGACTAACTTTGCTTGGCCATCCACTCACCCACCGGAGCAAAGCCATGAACGACCTCAATTCGATCCAGGGCAAGAGCGCCCTCGTCCTCGGCGGTTCGCGCGGCATCGGCGCCGCCATCGCCCGTCGCCTCGCCGCCGGCGGTGCCTCGGTCGCACTGACCTACGTGCAGGGCGCCGACGCGGCCAATGCCGTCGTCGACGACATCACCCGTGCCGGCGGGCGCGCCGTCGCCATCCAGGCGGACAGCGCGAATGACGACGCCATCGAACGCGCCGTGGCGACGACGAAGGAAACGTTCGGTTCGTTCGACATCCTGGTCAACAACGCGGGCGTCCTCGCGATCGCCCCGATCGACGAATTCACGACGGAGGACATCGATCGCACGATCGCCGTGAACGTGCGCGCCGCCGTCATCGCCAGCCGTGCCGCGGCACGTGTGATGGCCAATGGCGGTCGCATCATCCACATCGGCAGCACCAACGCCGAGCGCATGCCGTTCGCCGGTGGCGCGGTGTACGCCATGAGCAAGTCGGCGTTGCAGGGCCTGACGCAGGGCACCGCGCGCGACCTCGGCCCGAGGGGCATCACGGTCAACGTGGTGCAGCCCGGTCCGATCGACACCGACATGAATCCCGCCAAGGGCCCGATGGCCGCGGGTCTGATCCCGATGCTCGCCACCGGCCGCTATGGCCATGCCGATGAGGTCGCCAGCTTCGTCGCCTACCTCGCGGGCCCGGAAGCGGGCAACATCACCGGCGCCAGCCTGATGATCGATGGCGGCTTCGCCGCCTGATCGCGGGACGCAGCCGGGCTCTCAGCTCAGCCTGATGTCCGAAAGGTCGATCGACACCACGAGCAGGTCGGCGACGCGCTGGCCGTCCGGCTGACGCGGATAGATGCGGCGCTTCGTCGGGATGCGGATGCCCGACACCGTGGTGTAGTCAGAAACGTAATGCGCACCGGGCGTATTGCCCGCGATCTCGACGTCGTAATCGAGTCGGCGCACCAGCAGGTCCGGGCCGACGTAGATCGCCTGGACCTCGCTGAAGACCTCCAGCGACGCCGGGTAGCGGACGATGAGCTTCCGCCACGTCTCGCCGTTTTCGTCCCACGCGCCGGCGTCTTCCCATTCGACACCCTCCCACGCCAGCAGGAACGGCGTGTTGAGGTACGTCCACATGGCGCAGCCTGCGAAGAAGGCCAGTTGCAGGTCGCTCCACGGGGTTTCGAGCGTATGTCCCGCGAACGACCGGCGCGGGTCGTCGAGCGAGTCGAGCACGCGCTCGTCGGCGTCGAGCAAGGCGATACGCGGCGTCGTGAAGTCGCTACGCGCCGCGACCTCGCCGAACGGCGCATGGGCCGCCCACTGCGCGTCGGTGGCCACGGTCACCGTCGTGCGATCGAGCACGCCCGCCTTGCCCTTCAGACCCCAGAGCGCACCGCCCTGGTCGAGCGTCGCACTCGCGTGGCGAAACCGGCGCCACGTATCGAGTCCGCCATGGGCGGCGAGGATGTCCTGGACGAGCGTCTTCATCGCGTATCTCGGTGAGGGGAACCGCGGCCACGTTAGTCGGCGGAGCACGGCGGCGCTTGCACCGGCATGCGCCGACCACCCGCATGTCCGGAAACGAGGCTTTTTCGTCCTTGGCCGCGGACGCGCCGCCCTTACAACGGGGCGAGGCAGCGACGGCATTCGTCGCGCACTTCTACCCGCATCCGGAGCACACCATGAAGCTGTCAGGAAACACCGTTTTCATCACCGGCGCGACGTCCGGCATCGGCCGCGGCCTCGCCGAAGCGCTTCATCGCCTCGGCAACCAGGTCATCATCAGCGGCCGCCGCAAGCACCTCCTCGACGAAGTCACCGCGGCCAACCCCGGCATGCAGGGCATCGAGCTCGACATCACCTCGCCGGACAGCATCGCCTCCGTCGCGTCGTGGCTGAAGACGAACCATCCCACGCTCAACGTGCTGATCAACAACGCGGGCCTCATGCCGTTCGACGATCCGGCTTCGGCCATCGACGACGCCGTCACGCTCAACATCCTGACGACCAACCTTCTCGGCCCCATCCGCATGACCTCGGCGCTGATCGAACACCTGAAGGCCCAGCCGTCGGCGACGATCATCCACAACACGTCGGTGGTGTCGTTCATGCCGCTCGCCGGCAACGCGGTCTATTCGGCCGGCAAGGCGGCGCTGCACTCGTACACCCAGACCCAGCGCTTCGCCCTGCGCGACACCTCGGTCGAAGTCATCGAGATCGCCCCGCCGTGGGTCGACACCGACCTCATCCACAAGAGCGGCGACCCGCGCGCGATGCCCCTCGACGCGTACATCGAGGACACCATCCGCCAGCTGGGCGCCGGCGCGCAGGAGATCATCGTCGACGGCATCCGGGCGCTTCGCGACAACCCGGGGACGGGCGAGTACAAGCTGATCGCCGAGTTCAACCAGATGCTCGTCGACAACCCGATCCCGGTCGACTGACGCGTCCGCTCACGACGGTCGCGGTTCGACGCGTTCCTCACGGTAGGCGATCTAGCCTCCCGCGCATGGACATCGCCGCGACCATCGTGCGCCTTCTCGACGCACGCGCACCCGAAGCCTCCATCTGCCCGTCGGACGTGGCGCGCGCCCTCGCCGACGACGAAACAGCGTGGCGCGCGCTCATGCCCCGGGTCCGCGACGAGGCTTCGGACCTGGCGCGCGACGGGCGTATCGTCATCACCCGGGGCGAGCGGCAGCTCGACCCGGACGATTTAGGCCGTGGCCCCATCCGCCTGCGCCGTGGCCCGGCGTTCCGGGTCACTAGCAGCGTGTGACCCTCGCCGCCGCAGGATCAGACCCAAACCGCAGGATCGTTCATTGAGCAGCGGACGGATCTGGCAACAATGGATCTATCGGGGCACGACCGGCCATCTCGCCGGGCCCCATCCTCAAGAGCCCTGCAATGACCCACCGTCTCCTGTCGGTCGCGATCGCGACCGCGTTCCTTTCGTTCGCTCCGGTGTCCGGCTTCGCTACCGCATCGCCCGCGCCCGCCGTCGAGGTCCGCGGCGTCGATCACGTGGGCATCAACGTGCCCGACGTGGAAGCGGCGAGCCGCTTCTTCGCGGACACGTTCGGCTTCGTCCCCGTGACCGAGATGCGCGACATCCCGGTCGATGCGGGATTCCGTCGCACCTTCCACATGCACGACGATGCGAAGGTCAAGAGCATCCGCATGCTGCGCGCCGGCGACGGCGCGAACATCGAGCTCTTCCAGTACGACTCGCCGCGCGCCTCTCGTGAGCAGCCGTTCTACGACGATATCGGCGCGTCGCACATCGCCCTCTATACCGACGACATCGACAAGGCCGTGGCCGCCTTGCGTGCGAAGGGCATCAAGGTGCTGACCGATCCCATCCGCATGACGCAGGGGCCGGCAGCCGGCAATACCTGGGTGTACTTCCTCACTCCTTGGGGTTCGAAGATGGAGCTGGTGAGCTATCCGCAGGGCCAGGCAGGCGAAGCCGCCGCAGGCGTGCGGTTGTGGAGGGCCCCGGTCAAGGCGGGTCCCGTGTCGCTCGATCGCACCGTCGTCGACGAGGTCGTGACGCACTACGTCGCGATGCTCAACGACACGAATGCCGACAGCCGCGCGAAGACGATCGACCGCTATTACGCCGACGACACCGTGTTCAACGACCCCGAAGGCCTGATCGAAGGCAAGCGCGGCCTGAACGACCTCGTAGGCAAACTGCAGGCCGCCAATCGGGGCTTCCGTTTCCGTGTCGTCGGCCCCGCCACTATCCAGAACGGCAGCGTGCGCGTGAAATGGACCTTCGGACCGGCCGCGGAGCCAGCGAAGATCAGCGGCGAAGACATCCTGACGCTGGTGGACGGGAAGATCGCGTCCACCAGCGTCTTCCTCGACCCCGCTCCGCAGGGTAAGGCGAGGAGCACCCCATGATCCACGCTCGCAGCACGTCGCTGCATCTTCACTACGTGATCAAGGAAGGCAAGGTCGACGAGCTCCTCGGCCACATACGCGACATCCTCAACCTGTGTGCCCGCGAGGACGACTTCATCACGGCGATCCTGCATCGTTCGCCCGAACGGCCGCTCGAACTCACGCTATACGAACTCTGGCGCGGTACGCGCGAGGAGTTCGCCATGACGCAGGGCACGCGGCCGTATCGCAAGGCGTACCTCGAGGCGAGCCGGCCGCTGATCGATCGCGTAGAGGTGACCTGGGACACGCCCATCCAGATATGGGGCGAGTTCGGACCGCTGGGCTGATCCAGCCCAGCGGAGGCCATCTTCTCCGAAATCGCGAAAGTGTTTCGCCCCGCTCCGCGTTTCTCCCAGCGCGGCCAGGTCGCACGCTACGTGCACCTGCCGCCTGATGAGACACATGCGATGAAAACCCTCCTGCTCGCCACCCTGATGGTCGCCCCGTTCGGCGCGATGGCGGCCGATGCGCCGGCCCCGGTCGTCGAGCGCGTCGCCACCTTCCGTGGCCCGATGCCGACCGGTGTCACCGTCTCGCCGGGCGGCCGCATCTTCGTCAACTTTCCGCAGTGGGGGGACAAGCCGGCGTTCACCGTCGGCGAACTCAAGGACGGGAAAGTCGCCGCCTACCCGTCGCAGGCGCTCAACGATGCCGATCCGGCCCATGCCACCGCCACGCTGATCAGCGTGCAGAGCGTGGTCGCGGATGCCGCCAACCGGCTGTGGATCCTCGACACCGGTGCCCCTGGGTTCGCCGCGCCGATCCCGGGTGGCGCGAAGCTGGTCGCGGTCGACCTCGCGACCGACAAAGTCGTCAAGACGATCGTCCTCGACCAGAACGTCGTGCTGCCCACCACGTACGTCAACGACGTGCGTTTCGATCTGCGCGTCGGCAAGGCTGGCGTCGCCTACATCACCGATAGCTCGATCAAGGGACCCGGTGGCCTCATCGTCGTGGACCTCGATTCCGGCCACGCCATCCGCCGTCTGAGTGGTCACCCGAGTACGAGCCCTGACAAGGGCTTCGTGCCGGTCATCGAAGGCAAGCCGCTGATGAGCCGTCCCGCAGGCGGCAAGCCGACTCCGTGGCTCGTCGCCAGCGACGGTATCGCCATCTCCGCCGACGGCAGCACGCTCTACTACTGCGCTCTATCCAGCCGCCATCTCTTCAGCGTGCCGACGGCGTTGCTGCGCGACGAGACGATCCCGGATGCCGAACTCGCCAGATCGATCGTGGACCTCGGCATGAAGGGGGCTTCCGACGGTCTGGCCGAAGACGACGCGGGCCGCATCTATGGCGGCGACTACGAGCACAACGCCATCCGCCGCTACGCTGGCGGCAAGTGGGACACGCTGGTCACCGATCCGCGCATTCTCTGGCCGGACACGCTCTCGGTCGGCACGGACGGCTACCTGTATTTCACCGCCAACCAGCTGTATCGCCAGGCCGGGTTCCACGAGGGGAACGACGAGCGCAGGCAGCCCTACGAGCTGCTCCGCGTGAAGATCGGCGCAGGGCCGGTATTGCTGAAGTAGTCCACAGGTCCGGAGGGCCGCGACGACGCGGCCCTCCGGCCTCGATCAGCGGGCGGCCGGGAAGTCCGTAGCGCTCGCTTCTTTTTCCTGCGCCTCCACGTCGGCGAGCCGCTCGCGCAACGCCTTCGCGATCATCGCGTACGCGTCGCTGCCGAGGACCAGCCGCTTCGGCGCAGGTGTCCGGTCCACGCTATCGATCATCCGCGCCACCATCTTCGACGGATCGCCGTTCGGGATGCGCGTCGGGTCGTGGAGGATGCTGCGGATCATGCCGACGGGCGTGTCCTTGTACGCCTCGGGTTCTCCGCCCATGCGAGCACCCGCCGTGGCGCGGAAAGCGGTGCGGGCGCCGCCGGGTTCCACGATCGTCACGCCGATCCCGAGCGGCGCCACCTCGCCGTACAGCGCGTCGAAGAACCCTTCGAGACCCCATTTGCTCGCGTGGTAGAGCGACGCGCCCGGATGGGTCGCCTGGCCGCCGTAGGTGGAGAGCGCCAGGATCCGGCCACCGCCCTGGCGGCGAAGGAATGGCAGCGCCGCGCGTGTCACCTCGATGGGACCGACGAGATTGGTATCGATCTGGTGACGGATCTGTTCGCCATCGAGGCCCTCGACCGCGCCGAAGAGACCGTACCCGGCGTTGTTGACGATGACATCGATGCGGCCGAACGACGCGAACGCCTCCGCCACGACACGGTGGATGGCCGCGACATCGGTGACATCGAGCGTGGCGATACGCAGCGCGTCGCCATGGGCTTCGCTCAGATCGTCCGCGGCGCCGGATTGCCGGACCGTGCCGAACACGCGATCGCCGCGCGAGAGAAGCTGTATGGCCATCTCGCGCCCGAAGCCGCTGCTGATGCCCGTGATGAACCACGTACGCTGCGTCATTGGAATCTCCTGGATGTCGAGCATTTCTAACTAACTGGTTAGATGTAATGTGGGCATATCTAACCGGTTAGTCAAGTGCTAGCATTCGGAACGCCAGCAACGGGAGCGACCTGTGCGAAATGCCGAAGCGACGAAAGAGCGGATCCTCGATGCCGCCATGACCGAGTTCTCGGCATACGGCATCGCCGGTGCGCGTGTCGACCGCATCGCCGCCGAGGCCGGATGTAACAAGAACCTGATCTACATCTACTTCGGAAACAAGGAATCGCTCTTCACCGCGGTGCTCGGCCATTACCTCGTGCCTGCGTACGAGCACCTGGCCTTCACGCCGGACGACCTGGCGGGCTATGCCGGCCGAGTCTTCGATTTCTCGATGGCGAACCCGAAATTGATGCGCCTGCTGGCGTGGCACAGCCTGGAGCAACGCACCGAGGCGCCATCCGAACGCGACGCGTCGCATGCGGCGAAGATCCGCGCCCTATCGGACGCGCGAAAAGCCGGCGCCATCGGCGGCGCATTCCCGCCCGAGTTCCTGCTCACGATCATCATGACCGTCGCCACCGCATGGACGGCTGCGAACGCGTTCAGCATGTCCACCGGTACCGAGGCCGCAAGGCACCAGGCGCAACTGAGAAAGCGCGTGACCGCCGCCGTTCGCCTGCTCGCCGCTGCCGAGACCATGTGAGCTCACACCGGCACTTTCCACCCCGGAGGAAAAGTATTTCCCTCATTGCCGGCTTATTCCGCAAGGATGATGCGTGCAAAGTATTCCCCGGTTCGCAACGAGGAATACCCATGACCCTTCCCACCTTCGGCGTCGGCACCTTCCGCCTGACCGGCCAGGCCGCCGTCGATTCCGTCTCCACAGCGCTCGAACTCGGCTATCGCGCCGTGGATACCGCGCAGATCTACGGCAACGAAGCCGATGTCGGCAAGGCGATCGCCGAAAGCGGCGTCCGCCGCGACGATCTCTTCGTCACCACCAAGATCTGGACCGACAACTACAGCCGCCGGAAGCTCGTTCCGAGCCTGCGCGAAAGCCTCGACAAACTGCGCATGGACCATGTGGACCTCACGCTGATCCACTGGCCCGCGCCCGGCAACTGCATCGAATTGCCGGAGTACATGGAGGCGCTGGCGGAGGCGAAATCGCTCGGCCTGACCCGCCAGATCGGCATCTCGAACTTCAACATCGACCTCACGCGCCAGGCCATCGCCGCGGTGGGCGCCGACGCGATCGCCACCAACCAGATCGAACTCAGCCCGTACCTGCAGAACGCACGGCTGACCGCGTTCCTCGCCGCGCAAGGCATTCGCGTCACGTCGTACATGACGCTCGCCTACGGAAAGGTCCTCGCGGATCCGGTGCTCGCTCAGATCGCGGACAAACATCGCGCCACGGTGGCGCAGGTCGCCCTCGCCTGGGCGCTGCGGCTCGGCTACGCGGTCATCCCCTCGTCCACGAAGCGCGAGAACCTCGCCAGCAACCTGCTGGCCCGCGACCTGCGCCTCGACGACGACGACATGGCCCGTATCGCGCGCCTCGAGCGGAACGGCCGCGAAGTCAGCCCGGCCGGCCTCGCGCCTGTCTGGGATTGATCCACCCGGCATACGCCGCCCGTCGGATGTCCTCGGCCAAGCCATGGGCCTAATCTCGACCCATGGCTACCGTCGACACCGAAATCGTCCTGACCCGCGCTCACCTCGCCCTGGAGGCGTCCGCCGTGGGCAACGCCATCCTCGACGGCGACATGGACGAAGCCCGGTTCCGCGCGCACCTGGTGCGCAAGCAAGCCCAGGATCTCTGCCTCGACGACGTGGCCCACGCCGCCCTGCTCGTCATCGTCCTCCTGCCACCCGAGGCCCGGCTTCCCAGCCGCGGTATAGGCCGGGCCCTGCTGCGACTGTGCAACCTCTTGAAGATGTGAATGCCGCAAGACGGCGTGGTGTCTTCGCCGCTGAACGATTCACAGACATGAAGGCCGATTTCATGGACTGACCGGCTCCTGAAAACGTGACGCACGTCACGCTGCCGATATTGCATATCGGAGTGTTGCCGTGTCGCTGAGTCCCGCGTCCTCCATCGTCATCGACCTCCTCCTCATGTCCGACGCCGTCGCCGAGGGAAACGTCTCCGACGTGCGACGTCTCGCGCGGCGCATCCAGCAGACCGCCGAACCGACGCGCTTCGTGCGCGTCGCCCGGCATGCCCGGCATATCGAGGAAATCGCCAGCGACGGCGTGAAGGAAGACGAGCTCGCCTCCGCCATGCGAAAACTGCTGCGAGAGTCGGAGCACGAGATCGCCGGCTTCGGGCATATCCTCTATTCCTGAGCGCCGAATGGCCCTGACCTTGTCACCGCTCCCGCCCGAAGCCGGTATTGGCTGGCATTCACGTCGATGCCGCATGGACCGCCCATCGGCGCAGGCGCCGTCCGATCCGTCGTCCGGCATACGCGCCGAAAGGCGGATCGACCGTCATCGTGGCGGGCACCACGCTGCGTTCCGCGTTCGCGACATTGGTGGCTTCGACCAGGAGCCCGAGCTGCGCGATCGCGGTGAGCGAGCGCTCGCCAAGAGCGACGAAACGTATCGAGCGTTTCTTTACCTGCACGGCTGCGAGCAACGACGCGCAGGCGTCGTTCATCGCGATGGCCCGAAGAAAGCGCACGCGCCACAAGGCGGAGGGCGGGTGGTTGAGTACCGCCACCAGCCCCTCGCCCCGGCTCGAATCGTTCGCCGGATCGAAATCGATATAGAGAATCCTGATGTCTTTCCTGATGCGAGCGACCATCTGCCCCTCCCTTCGCGTGATGCCGGACCCATGGGCCGTGACGGCAGGTTCCGTCAACGCACCAGGTTCACCCGGGCGAGATCGATGAGTTCCTTGCCGCGGCCGTCCATGACAGCCCGGAGCAGGAACATGCCGAAGTTGTAGGACTCCTCGAACGTCTTCGCCGGAGGCAGCACCAGTTCCTGCCGCGCCGAGACCACGTCCAGCAGCGCCGGTCCGTCGTGCTGAAGCACCTCGGTCAACGCCGCCTGGAGGTCGTCGGGCTTCTCCACGCGGACGCCCTTGATACCCATCGCGGATGCCATCGCCGCGAAGTTCGGGTTCTTCAGGTCCACGCCGACGTCGACGAACCCGCCCGCCTTCATTTCCATCTCGACGAAACCAAGCGTACCGTTGTTAAGCACGATGACCTTGACGGGGAAACCGTGCTGGATGAGGGTCACGAACTCGCCCATCATCATGGTGAAGCCGCCATCGCCCGACAGCGAGATGACCTGGCGATCGGGATGCGTCGCCTGCGCGCCGATGGCCTGGAGCATCGCGTTCGCCATCGAGCCGTGATTGAACGAACCGAGCAGTCGCCGCTTACCATTCATCTTCAGGTAGCGAGCCGCCCACGCGACCGGCGTTCCGACATCGCAGGAGAAGATCGCATCCTCCTTGGCCAGCTCGCTGACGACGCGCGTCACGTACTGCGGATGCATGATGCTGCCACCCGGCCGGCTCTCGGCGAGCGCGTCGAGGTCCGCTCGCGCCTGCTTATAGTCCTTGGTGGCCGCGTCGAGATGGCGGCTGTCGGACTTGTCATGGATGAGCGGCAGCAACGCCTTCAACGTCTCGCCGACCGAGCCGAGCACGCCGAGTTCGAGTCCGCAACGGTTGCCGAGTGCTTCCGGTCGCACGTCGATCTGCACGATGCGCGCGTGTTCCGGATAGAACTGCCGATACGGGAAATCGGTGCCGAGCAGCAGCAGCGTGTCGCATGCCTTGATCGCCTTGTAGCCCGACGCGAATCCGAGCAGCCCGGTCATGCCCACGTCGTGCGGATTGTCGAATTCGACATGCTCCTTGCCGCGCAGCGAATGGACGACCGGTGCCTTGAGCTTGCCAGCGAGCTCGACCATCTCGGCATGGGCGCCGGCCGTCCCCGCGCCGCAGAAGAGCGTGACGTTCGTCCCTTCGTTGAGGATGTCGGCGACCCGGCGCAGGTCGCTTTCGGCGGGAACGAGCACGGGCGTCGACGGCACCAGCCAGCGGGGCACGGGTGCCGACAAGGGGCGAAGCGCGATGTCACCCGAAAGCACCACGACCGCGACACCCTTCTTCGCGACGGCGGTGCGCATGGCGCGCAGGAGGACCTGCGGCAGCTGGTCGGCCTGGTTGACCAGCTCGACGTAGTGGCTGCATTCCTTGAACAGCTGCTCCGGGTGCGTCGCCTGGAAGTAATCGATGCCGATCTCGGTGCTCGGGATGTGCGCGGCGATCGCCAGGACGGGGACGCGGTTCCGGTGGGCGTCGAACAGGCCGTTGATGAGGTGGAGATTGCCGGGGCCGCAGCTGCCGGCGCAGACGGCGAGTTTCCCGGTCAGGTGCGCCTCGGCGCCGGCCGCGAAGGCCGCGCTTTCCTCGTGGCGCATGTGGATCCATTCGATGGAACCCATGCGCCGCAGGGAATCGGTGAATCCGTTGAGGGAATCGCCGACCACGCCGTAGATTCTCTCTACGCCGGCCGACGCCAGCGCTTCCGCCATATAGTCCGCAGCCTTTCTCGTCATGGTCTTACCTTGTGATGGGTGGGTTGCGCCAACCGACAGGCGTGCCACGGGCACGTCATGCAGCGCGCCGGAGCGGCATGGACACTCGTCGTCGACGACACAGATTGAAGTCTGCCCGGCACAAATATCTTGGGCCTATCCCCCGCATGGGGTGCGCATTTGGACAACGCATCCCTCGTGCGCAAGATGCGACAACCGCACGAACGTGGACCATCGGGACGACAGCCGGTGCGGCAGGCGTCCGTTGCTGGACGCGGTCGCTATCGCCTGGCCTGCGCCGTCACGCAGGCACCCGGGCCGGGGGCTAAGCGGGAACACCCATCGCTGGACAGGCCGCCCGGGTCATCATCGCGTTTCCCGACACACTCACGTCCACTGCGCGAGCCCCATGACCGGCGTCGATGGGGACGCCATGTCGCGTTCGCCCATGGGGCCGGCAAGCCACGCCGAGCGCCCCGCGCCGACGGCCGCGGCGAACGCGGCGGCCATTCGCACCGGGTCGCCGGCACGTGCGACGGCGGTATTGAGCAACACGGCGTCGAAGCCCATTTCCATCGCCGCCGCGGCCTGGGATGGAAGACCGATCCCGGCGTCCACGATGAGCGGCACGTCCGGAAAATGCGCGCGCAGCGTACGCAGCGCATACGGGTCCGTGAGGCCCCGGCCGCTACCGATCGGCGCCGCCCAGGGCATCAGCACGCGACAGCCGGCATCCAGCAGGCGGCCCGCGACGCCCAGATCGTCGGTCGTGTACGGAAAGACTTCGAAACCCTCCGCGCAGAGGATCCGCGCCGCCTCCACCAACCCGAACACATCGGGACGCAACGTGTCGTCGTCGCCGATCACCTCCAGCTTGATCCATGGCGTATCGAACAGTTCGCGCGCCATGTGGGCGGTCGTCATCGCGTCCTTCACCGTGTGGCAACCCGCCGTGTTCGGCAGGATGCGACAGCCGAGCCCCTGGACCAGCTTCCAGAACGGCTGGCCGCCGCTGGGCCCACCGGACTCACGTCGCAGCGACACCGTGACGATCTCGCTTCGCGCGGCACGGACCGCATGCTCCAGACAAGCCGGCGACGGGTACTGGGCCGTGCCGAGCAGGAGTCGCGAGGATAACCTGCGCCCGTAAAGGTCGAGGTCGTCCATCGTCATCCTCCCTGCATCGGGGCGAGCACTTCGACGTGATCGCCATCGTCGAGGCGCGTCTGCTCGCGCTGGCTACGAGGAACGAAGCAACCGTTGACGGCGGTGGCCACGGCGGCGTCCGACAGCGCCATGCGCTCCAGCAACGCGGCGAGGTTCGCCACATGCGGCTGCGCCTCGCCATTGACGAAGAGGGTCATGCGGCCTCCGCGTAGCGTGCCGACAACCGGTCGCCCAGCCTTTCCGCATACCACGGCGAAAGCAGGAACCCGTGTCGGTAGAGTCCGTTGAACGCGGTCACCCTGCCCCTCTCGACCAGTCGCGGAAGGTTGTCGGGAAACGCCGGGCGAACGCCCGCGCCGAGCTCGACGATTTCAGCGTCGGCCAGCGCGGGATGCAGCGCGTAGGCGGCGTTGAGCAGCTCCACCGCGGAGCGCACGGTGACCGGATGCCCGTCCGGACTTTCGACCGTGGTGGCGCCGACCATGAGCAGACCGTCGTCGCGTGGGACGATGTATACGGGCGTCCGTGGATGCAACAGCCGCACGGGACGCGACAGGCTTACGTCGCGGCTTCGCAGGATCACCATCTCGCCACGCACGCCTCGCAGGTCAGGCAGATCGTCGAACGCCGCGAGGCCGCGGCAGTCGACGACAGGTACCCCGTCGAAGTCGTCGGGCCGCACGTCGCCGTCGTATTCGATGCGCCCACCGTCACGCTCGATCGCGGCGGCCGCCGCGAGAAGCGCCTTGCGCGGATCGAGGTGCGCCTCGTTGGCGAACCACAGCCCGCGACGGAAGCGGCCCGCGAGATCCGGCTCGAGCGCGGCGATGCCCTCGCCGTCGACCCACGCGTGATCGCGGGTCCGCATCGCCATGCGCTCGAGCTCCGCGCCATCGCGAGGAAGCGCGAGCACGAGGGTGCCCGCCTGCGTGACGGCGGGAACCTTCGCGGGCCACCATGTCAGGGCGAGCCGCCCCCGCTCGCAGACGACGGGCTCGGCGCCATCCATCTCGCAGAACGGTGCGAGCATCCCGCCGGCCATCCACGAACAGGCATCGCGCCCGATTGCGGGGGTCCGCTCGTAGATGCTGATCCGTGCGCCGCGTGCCGACAGGGCCAGCCCCGCGGACAGACCCGCGACGCCCGCTCCAATGATCGCCACGGGCATGCCTTCAAGCGGCCGGGACATACAACGCTCCACCGCCCGCGAGGAATTCCTCGGACTTGGACGCCATGCCGGCGAGCGCCTCGGCATCCTGGCGAAGATCCTGCGAGATCTTCATCGAACAGAACTTCGGACCGCACATCGAACAGAAGTGGGCGACCTTGTGCGCGTCCTTCGGCAACGTCGCATCGTGGTACGCGCGCGCCGTGTCGGGGTCGAGCGCGAGGTTGAACTGGTCTTCCCAGCGGAACTCGAAGCGGGCGCGCGAAAGCGCGTCGTCACGCAGCTTCGCGGCCGGATGGCCCTTGGCGAGGTCGGCCGCATGCGCAGCAATGCGATAGGTGATCACACCGACCTTCACGTCGTCCCGGTCGGGCAGCCCGAGGTGCTCCTTCGGCGTGACGTAACACAGCATCGCCGTGCCGAACCAGCCGATCATGGCCGCGCCGATACCGGAGGTGATGTGGTCGTAGCCCGGTGCCACGTCCGTCGTCAGGGGCCCGAGCGTGTAGAACGGCGCCTCGCCGCACGACGCGAGCTGCTTCTCCATGTTCACCTTGATCTTGTGCATGGGCACATGACCCGGTCCTTCGATCATCACCTGACACCCGTGCTCCCACGCGATGCGCGTGAGTTCGCCCAGCGTTTCGAGCTCCGCGAACTGCGCCGCGTCGTTCGCGTCGGCGATCGAGCCGGGCCGCAGTCCGTCGCCGAGCGAAAGCGACACGTCGTACTGGCGGCAGATCTCGCAGATCTCGCGAAAACGTTCGTACAGAAAGCTCTCGCGATGACCCGCGAGGCACCAGCGCGCCATGATCGACCCGCCGCGGCTGACGATCCCGGTAACACGGCGAGCCGTCAGCGGCACGTGCGCGAGCCGGACGCCCGCGTGGATGGTGAAGTAGTCCACCCCCTGCTCCGCCTGTTCGATCAGCGTGTCGCGAAAGACCTCCCAGGTCAGCTTCAGCGGGTCGCCGCCGACTTTCTCGAGGGCCTGGTAGATGGGGACGGTCCCGATGGGCACGGAAGCGTTGCGCATGATCCACGAGCGGATGTTGTGGATGTTCCGCCCCGTGGAAAGATCCATCACGGTGTCCGCGCCCCAGCGCGTCGACCACACGAGTTTCTCGACCTCCTCGGCCACGCCGGAACTGACGGCCGAGTTGCCGATGTTGGCGTTCACCTTCACGAGGAAGTTCCGGCCGATCACCATCGGCTCGAGCTCGGGATGGTTGATGTTCGCCGGCAGAATCGCACGTCCACGGGCGATCTCGCTGCGCACGAATTCCGGTGTGACGAACGCGGGAATCTCCGCCCCGAAGTCCTCGCCATCCGCGCGGCGCGCATCGGCATCCTCGAGCGCCATCGTCCGGCCGAGATTCTCGCGAAACGCCGCGTAGACCATCTCCTCCGTCACGATGCCCGCCACCGCGAACTCGAACTGGGTGACCGGCTGCCCGGTGCGTCCGCGACGCAACGGCACGCTGGCGGGACACGCCGCCACGACGGCGTCGGCGCTCTGGCTGCCATTGTCTTCGGGCCGCACGGGCCGCCCCTCGATGCGTTCGAAGTCGCGGCGCTCGATCCACGCTCGTCGCACGTGCGGGAGGCCCTTCGCCAGATCGATGACCACCTCGGGATCGGTGTACGGCCCCGACGCGTCGTACAGGTTCAGCGGCGCTTCCTTCGGATCGCTCAGGACCACCTGGCGGAACGGGACGCGCATGTCCGGGTAGCCCGGCGGCGAAAGATGGATCTTGCGCGACCCGCGGATCGGGCCGGTGGTGACATCGGCCGGTGCGGCGTGGCTGGATGGCGTGCTGGAAATCATGGATCTCTTCTCCTGGACGATGGGAGATCCGGGTGACGATCGTCAGGGCGCACGCCCTCGGCGCGCTGCATTCCCGTCCCTTCGCCGGCATGACCCGGATCAGGTTCAAAGGGTCCGGCTGCCGCCATCTCAGCCCTGCCAACGCAGGACACCCCTCGGAACGGGTCAGAGCCTACCGCAGATTTTCGGCACGGCGAAAGCCCCCGGATGAGGCACCGCGTGAAGATCGGATCCGGAAGGCGACGAACGTTACGACGGCCAGGTTGGAGCGCACCTGGGCGCGATCGGGCGCTCGCGAGAGGCCCCAATCGCGCCCAGGTGTGCTCCTACAGGCGGACGATCAGGGAATGATCTCCCCCTCGTCCATGCCGTCCCACCACGTGATCCGGACGGCCTTCACCTTGATCAGCACCAGCCCGGGTGTGTCCACGCCGTCCTTGAACCAGCGCTCCAGATCGCTCTGCCAATGGCGTTCGAGTTCCGCCTTTTCGCGAACGATCTGCCCGCGACCCTCCACCGCCACGAACAGCGGCGGCTTGCCGAGCAGCGACTTCGAACCGGTGAACGACAGCGCCACGGCGGGATTGGCCTCGATCTCGCCGACGACGTGCGTCTCTTCCAGCGAGAAGAACCAGCTGTCGCCGTCGTACTCGACGTCGCCGTTGTTGCTCATCGGGCGTCCGGCGATCTCGCCGTTCGCCGCATGGGTCTGCAGCATCGCGAAGTCGATGCCAGCCATTTTCTTCGAGAGGTCTTCGAGCGTCTTTATCGTCATGGGGGTCTCCTTGGTACGAAGAGACTGCGATGCGAAACGGCAGGACACCGTGAAAAGCGGGTGGTGCCAAAGTGGTCACACGGCGCGGTGACCGCGAGTCGTCCCGCATGTCAGACGGAGGCGCCCTGTTCCTTTCGATAAAGGTTCGGCGTCGTGCCGACCGCGGCCTTGAAGGACCGCGTGAAATGGGCCTGGTCGTTGAAGCCGCATGCCACGGCGATCTGCGCCAGCGTGTCCGTGGTACCGACGATCTGCCGGCACGCATGCTCGATGCGCTTCTTGTGGCGCCAGCGATGCGGGCTTTCACCGAACGTCGCCTTGAACGCGCGGCTGAAATAGCCCCGGGAGAGACGGCACGCGGAGGCGAGGTCCGAGATCGACAGGTTGTTGTCCAGGCGAGCGAGCGCGACCTTCTCCACGGTAGCGACCTGCCACGGCGCCAGTCCGTTGTGCGTGCCGGGCCGGGCCCGTACCGAAGCGGCGTGCCGGTGGAGCCGGAGCGCCTGTTCGATGTAGTAGGCGCAAGCGCGGCGGTCGGCGCGCTCCGTGTCCGCGATCTGCCGCAGCGCGAGCTGGAGCAGCCGCTGCACATCGTGTATCGGGGAACTTCCAACGCCCGCGGGCGCCGATGGAAGTGAGCTGTCGATTCGCATGAGGGTCACCATCTTCAGTGGTCGAAGACGGACCCGATGCTATCGAAGCGCCTTCTCCGTTTGACCCCCTGTATGGGGGGGCGCGTCGTCGATCGGCGAACCTTGCGTCGCATAGAAAAATCGTCCGCTTCCGCTTCCTTCAAGCCGCTTCGGGGCCGCATGACCTAGCCTCCGGGAGGCATCCCGCTCACCGCCTGACCGAGGAGACCGCCTTGAACGACACGCCAAGCCTGCGTCCCGTACCGATCGGAATCGATGCCACGGGTCGCCGCGAAGAATTCGATAGCATGGGAAAGGTTTCCGTGCCGGCCGACCGCTACTGGGGTGCGCAGACCGAGCGCTCGTTGCACCATTTCGACATCGGCGGCGACCACATGCCCGTCGCGGTCTACCGCGCGTACGGGTACGTGAAGAAGGCCTGCGCACTGGTGAACGCCACGGCGGGACGACTGCCGGCGTGGAAGCGCGACGCCATCGTGCAGGCGGCCGACGAAGCCATCGCGGGGAAGCTCGATGCGCACTTCCCCCTGTACGTGTGGCAGACAGGGTCGGGCACGCAGTCGAACATGAACGTCAACGAGGTGCTGTCGAACCGCGCGATCCAGTTGCTCGGCGGCACGCTCGGGACGCAGCATCCCGTCGGCCCGAACGACGACGTCAACATGGGCCAGTCGTCCAACGATACGTTCCCGACCGCCATGCACGTCGCGACGGTGCTCGCCATCGACGAGCAGCTCATCCCGGCGGTGACGCGCCTCGTCGAGGTCATCGAGCGCAAAGCCAACGAATGGATGACGGTGGTGAAGATCGGCCGGACGCATCTCGAGGACGCCGTGCCGCTGACGGTCGGCCAGGAATGGCATGGCTGGGCCGGCCAGCTTCGCGCCTGCCTGGAGGCTATCGAAGCGACGCGTGGCGGGCTCTATGAACTGGCCGTGGGCGGCACCGCCGTCGGCACCGGACTGAACGCGCCGCCCGGGTTCTCGCGCGACGTCGCGGCCAGCGTGGCGACATTGACGGGCAAGCCCTTCGTCACCGCGCCCAACAAGTTCGCGGCGCAGGGATCGCTCGACGCCATGGTGCGTGCGTCCGCGGGCCTCAGGGGCCTGGCGGTCGCGCTGATGAAGATCGCCAACGACATGCGCTGGCTCGCGTCCGGTCCGCGCTGCGGACTGGGCGAACTGAAGTTGCCTGACAACGAGCCGGGTTCGTCGATCATGCCCGGCAAGGTCAATCCCACGCAGTGCGAGGCGATCGTCATGATCGCGATCCAGGTGCTCGGGAACGACTCCGCCGTCGCCATCGCGGGCAGCCAGGGCAATTTCGAACTCAACGCCATGCGGCCGGTGATCATCAACAACGTGCTGCATTCCATACGCATCCTCGCCGACGGCTGCGACCGCTTCCGCGAGTTCTCCGTGGAAGGCACCGCGATCGTGCCGGAGAAGATCGCGCAGTACGTCGCGGGCAGCGTGATGCTCGTGACGGCCCTCTCGCCCGTCATCGGCTACCAGAACGCCGCGCACATCGCCGAGAAGGCCATCGCCGACGGAACAAGCCTCAAGGAGGCCGCGCTCGCCTCCGGGCTGGTCGACGAAGCGCTGTTCGAGAAGACGATCCGCCCGCTGGACATGGTCGGCCATGGCCTGGCCGGCGCCTGAAGGAGCACGACGATGATTCGATGCGTAAGAATGTGGACGGGGCCCGACGGGAACTCGCTTTTCGAGGAAGGCGAGCTCGATATCGGTGCGGGACTGCACGGCCGCGCGTCCGGCCTGCCCATCGCGGTCCGCGAGCTCTCGTTCCAGGAGACGGCGACGGGCGGTTCCTTCGAATGGCACCAGGACCCGCAGCCCCAGTTCGTCATCACGCTCGCCGGCACCGTGGAATTCGAGGTGAAGTCCGGGGCGACGTTCACGATCCGTCCGGGCGACGTGCTGATCGCACAGGACGACTCGGGCAGCGGCCATCGCTGGCGCCTCATCGGAAACGAACCGTGGCGGCGCGCGTACGCCGTCTATGACGCGAACACCCCACTCCATTTCACGGCGAAGAGGAACGAGGCATGAGCCAGGACAACGCGGCGCGCGTCGACGTGCTCCTCATCGGCGCGGGCATCATGAGCGCCACCACCGGCACGCTGCTTCACGCGCTGGATCCCACACTGAAGATCGCCGTGGTCGAGCGGCTCGAGGACTGCGGGCTGGAGAGCTCCATGGCCTGGAACAACGCCGGCACGGGGCATGCGGCGAACTGCGAGCTCAACTACACGCCGAAACGTGCCGACGGGAGCGTCGACATCGCGGAGGCACTGAAGGTCAACACCCAGTTCGACGTGTCGCGGCAACTCTGGGCGCACCTCGTCGAGAGCGGCGCCATTCCCGATCCGCGCGCTTTCCTGCACCCCTGCCCGCACATGAGCTTCGTTTGGGGCGAGGAAAACGTCGCGTTCCTCAAGGCCCGGCATGCCGCCATGAGCGCTCATCACTGCTATCGGGGCATGGAGTATACGGAGGACCATGCGCGGATCGCCGAGTGGGCCCCGCTGATCATCGAAGGACGCGACCCGGACCAGAAAGTCGCGGCGACCCGGATCGTCACGGGCACCGACGTGGATTACGGCGCCCTGACCCATCTGCTGATCCACCATCTGCAGGGCGATGGCGTCGACGTGCACTACGATAGCGAAGTCACCGCGCTCGAACGTGCAAGTGACGGACGCTGGAACGTGACCTTCGGGAATACCTCGGACGGCACGCCACGGAGCCTGTCCGCGCGCTTCGTGTTCATCGGTGCCGGCGGTGCCGCGATCCGTCTGCTGCAGAAGTCCGGTATCCCGGAGGCGAAGGGCTACGGTGGCTTCCCGGTGAGCGGCATCTGGCTGCGTTGCGACGTCGACGAGGTTTCGGCGCGGCATCACGCGAAGGTGTACGGCAAGGCGTCCACCGGCTCGCCGCCGATGTCCGTGCCGCATCTCGACACGCGCGTGATCGACGGCAAGACGTCGCTGCTGTTCGGTCCCTATGCCGGCTTCTCGACCAAGTTCCTCAAGCACGGTTCGCCGGCCGACCTGCTCGAATCCGTCACGGCGCACAACATCCTTCCGCTGCTGTCCGTGGCGAAACAGAACGCCTCGCTCGAGGAGTACCTGATCGGCCAGGTGTTCCAGAGCGCGCACCACCAGTTCGAGATGCTCCAGGCGTTCTTCCCGAACGCGCGGCGGCCTCAGTGGAAGGAAGCTGTGGCGGGCCAGCGGGTGCAGATCATCAAGCCGGACGACGGCGACCATGGCGGCCGGCTGATTTTCGGTACCGAGCTCGTGGCCGCGGCGGACAAGTCGCTGGTCGCCTTGCTTGGCGCCTCGCCCGGCGCGTCCACCGCCGCGGCGATCGCGGTGGAAGTGCTGCAGACATGCTTCCCCGATCGACTCACGGAGTCCGCGTGGCTGCCGAAGCTCCGGGCGATCTTCCCTACCTACGGCATCGACCTCACGAAGGATGCGGCAGCGTGCGATGCCACGCGGGCGGCCACCGCCGCCGTGCTGAAGATCGAGAACGTCGGGCCCTGAACGCGTCGGGCGGCGGACGAGCGATGGCCCGTGACCCGTCGGGGAAGCGAGGCTACGATGCACGCCTGTCCCGCCGCTCCGACCGATCATGACCCAGCCCCTTCCAGCATTGTCCGTCGCCTTGCTCGAGGACGACGAGGCGCTGCGTGAACGCGTCCTCGCGCCGGAGCTGAAGACCTACGGTTTCGACGTGCGCACCGCCGGCCGTCCCGCGGAACTCGACGCCATCCTCGCGTCCGCGGCGGTCGACGTGGTCGTTCTCGATGTCGGCCTGCCCGATGAAGATGGGTTCAGCATCGTGCGGCGGCTGCGTGGCACGCCGTCGCTTGGCCTCGTCCTCCTGACGGCACGCGACGAGAACACCGATCGCGTGCGCGGCCTGGAAGACGGCGCCGATGCGTATCTGGCGAAACCCGTCGCCCTACCGGTACTCGCCGCGACCATCCGCAGCGTGGCGCGTCGTCTCGCATCCGGCCCGTCGACGAGCGCGGCGAGCGTCGGCGCGGACTGGACGTTTCACGACGGCGGGTGGGTCCTCCGCTCGCCCGACGGAACCTCGGTGGCGCTGACGGCGCATGAGCGCTGCGTGCTCGAGCTCCTGCATGAACGGCGGGGTTTCGCCGTCGAGCGCGACGCGCTCATCGCGGCGCTGTCCGACGGGTCGGGCGATTTCGATCCGCACCGGCTGGAGATGACGATCCATCGGCTGCGCACGAAGGTGTCGCGCGCGAACGCCGGCACGCTGCCCGTCCGTGCCGTGCGCGCACGCGGTTACGTCATGCTGCCGCCGGACGCCCCGGCGACCGGAAGGCGTTGATGGCCATGCGTGCGGCGGCGTCCGCGGCGACGTCGCGCCGGGGTGCGATCACGACAAGGTGACCCGTGCCCTCGGGGACATCCGAGGCCAGGATAACGTCGAGATCGTCGGCGATATGTTCGAGGATCGTCGAGGCTTCGCCGGTGCCGGCCACGGCCACGGCGATGCAGCCCATGTCCTCGAGCGCCGTCGACATGGCGTCGCGGCGCGCATCGTCGGATTCGATCACCATGACGCGGACCGTCGCGAGCGGCCGGTCCTCGACGCGCTCGGGCAGCCAGAGTTCGACCGTGGTACCCAATCCCGGCTCGCTCCTGATCGCGAGATCTCCGCCATTCCGCACGAGCATGTCCTTGACCATCGCCAGTCCGAGCCCGGTCCCCTTGCCCGGCGCTTTCGTCGTGAAGAATGGCTCGCACGCGCGTCGCAGGATGGCCTCGGTCATGCCGGGCCCGCTATCCGTCAGGGTGACGCTGACGCCCATGATGTCGCCTCGGCGCCGCCGGCCGACATGGACGACGAACCGTCCCGACGCGCCCATGGCGTCGCGTGCGTTCGTCGCGACATTGATCAGCGCGAGGTCGAAGTGGCTGCGGTCCATCCAGACCATCGAGGCGGCCGAGGCATCGACGTCGAGCGTCACGGCGGCCGGGAAGATCTGCCGGAGCACCGGCCGGATATCGTCGATCGCCTGCGTGGCGTCGAAGCTTTCCGGCATGGCGCCGCCGCGCCGTGCGAACGCCGTGAGGCGGCGGACCAGCTCGCGGGCGCGCGTCGCCGCCGAACCGATGTCGCGGATCAGCGCGCGCAGCTCGCGCGGCTCATCCACGGCATGGCTTCGCTCCGCCGCGCCCTCGACGATCGCGACGAGGTGGTTGACGTCGTGCGCGATCCCGCCCGAAAGACGCCCCACCGTCTCCATGCGATGGGCGTAGAGCGTCATTTCCTGCGCGCGTTCGCGGGCCTGCATCTCGGCGCGCAGCGCCGCGTTCGCCGACAGCAGTTCGGCACCGGATTTCCTCGCTTCCTCGAGCGCCGCGCGCATCGCCCACACGCAGCGATCGAGCACGAGGGTGATCACGAAGTAGCTCATCGACATCGACGGCGCATTGGCCGCGCCGAGCCACGGACGGGGATAGTTCCGCGCGGTCAGGTGCACCACGTCGACGATGCCTCCGCCCCACATCATGAGGACGATGAGCGCGTAGATCGTCCACAACGAACGCCGGCCGAGGATGAGTCCGCCGAGCACGATGGTCAGCACCGGATAGGTCTGGTCCAGCATCTGCCGCGTCAGGCCGATCGACAGGTACATGATGGCCAGCGCCACGAGCATGGCCGTGACGAACCACTGCACCGCACGCCGCAGGCGTCCCTGGCGAATGAGCCGCACGCAGAGTAACGCCGTCGTCCACACCATCACGTCGACGCCAAGGTCGACCACCATGTCCGGCCGCACGGGCGTCCTGACGAGGAACAGGTGATAGGCCCAGTTGAGCGGCAGCGTCACCATCATGAAGAGCAGCAGGAACTGGATCGCGGGCGAGTGCCGTGCATCGATGGGATCGGTGACGGGCGCCGCCTTCAACCAGGCGATGGCGGGACGAACGACGGGCATGGCAGGGCTCCGGAAAAAGTGAGCGTCCGTGAGGTTTCCGTGCGCGTACGTGCGTGTATTGCAGGCAGATGACGCCTATAAAAGACGCCGCCGTCACCGAGACGGCCCTGCTTCGCAGGCGAAACCAGAACCATCCGGGGAAACCACATGTCCTGCCTGCCATCCTCCCGGCACCCCCGTGCCGGATACGCACCACTGTTCCTTGCGCTTTGCGTCGCGCTTGCCCTGCCCGGCACATCGAACGCAAAAGTCGATGGTAACGCGCCCGAACAGCAAGCGCCCGCCGCGCGCGCGGCGCAGGCGGCGGGAAGCAACTATTTCCAGGGCGACGGTGCCGCGGACGGCAGCGACGACGCCCTGGCGCTGGGCGCGGGATCGGTCGCCGGCGGCGCGTCGTCCGTCGCGGCGGGCGACGCGAGCACGGCGCTCGGCTACTTCGCGCAGGCCTACGGCATCGGCGCGCTCTCGCTGGGCAGTTATTCCCTCGCCGCCGGCGCGCACTCGAGCGCGATCGGCGACGGCGCGACCGCCACATCGGACTATGCGTCGGCGTTCGGCGCGGGAAGCTCGGTGACCGGTACGTCGGCATTGGCCATCGGCGGTTACGCGGAAGGCGTCGACGACTATGGCACGCCGGTGTCGCGTCTCACGTCCGCCTCGGGGCAGGCGGCGACGGCGCTCGGCGGCGGCGCGAACGCCAGCGGCGACTACGCCATCGCCGCCGGATTCGGCGCGAGCGCCACCAGCACCAACGGTACCGCCATCGGCACCGGCGCCCAGGCGACGGGCGCCAGCGCGATCGCCATCGGCGGCGCGGGCCGCGATGCCACGGGTGCGCTGCTCGAATTTTCCCCTGGATCGCCACTGCTCGCGCCGAACGCCGCGGGACTCGCGTCGACATCGATCGGGTCGGGCAGCGAGGCAGTCGGCGACTACGCGACCGCGATCGGCGCCGGGTCGTTCGCGGAGGGCATGTACGCGTTCGCATCGGGCTATACCGCGTACGCCGCGTCGCCCGACAGCATTTCCATGGGACGCCTTTCGGCAGCGACCGGCGACCGCGGTGTCGCGATCGGCATGTTCTCGCGCGCCGTGGACAACGAGGCGACCGCCGTGGGCGGCGCGCACGACTACGGGTTCGGCACGTACCAGGTCACCTCCGCCCTCGCGTTCCGGGCATCGGCGTTCGGCAGCGGCGCCGTCGCGACCGGCGTTTCCGCGACGGCGCTCGGTTCCGCCGCGCAGGCGACCGGCGAGGACAGCATCGCGATCGGCAACTTCGCCGTGGCCAACCTCGAGCAGAAAGGCGCCATTGCCATCGGCGCGTACTCGCAGGTCGACGTCGAGGACGGCGTCGCGCTCGGCTCCGGCGCACGCAACTTCCGCGCCGGGACGGTCTCGTTCGGCAGCGACGGCAGCGACGGATCGCCGGTGCTCCGCCGGCAGCTCACCGGCGTCGCCGACGGCACGGACGATTTCGACGCGGTCAACCTCGGCCAGCTCAACCGTTCGCTGTCCGCCATCGGCGGCCCCGGTGCGAGTTACCTCATCCAGGGCACGGTCTACACGAGCCTGCAGGACGCCTTCGGTGCGGTCGACCGGACGCTGACATCGCTGGCGGACGTGTCGCAGGGACCATCGTCGGGCGTGCCGGCCGGCACCGGTCCCGGACTCGCCGTCGGGACGGGCAGCGCGGCGAGCGACGCGTCGTCGGTCGCCGTCGGATCCGGAGCCTCCGCACCAGCCGCCAACAGCGTCGCGCTCGGCGCCGGTTCCGTCGCGACGGAGGCCGACACCGTCTCGGTCGGCACGCAGGGTCGCGAGCGTCGCGTCAGCAACGTGGCCGCCGGCGTGCACGCCACCGACGCGGCGAACGTCGGCCAGGTCGACGAGGCGTTGACTACGGCGCGCTCGTACGCGGACCAGGGCGACGCCACGACGCTGGCCAAAGCCAATGCGTACACCGATGCGCGCATCGGCAGCTTCGGCGTCGGCCGGAACGAATTCGACGCGTTCCGCGACGAGACGAACCGCCGCTTCCGGTCGCTCGATCGCGATCTCAACCGCACGGGCGCGATGGGTCAGGCGTCGACGCAGATGGCGATCAACGCGGGCGGTGCGTCCACGCAAGGAGGTCGCATCGCCGTCGGCATCGGCACGCAGGGAGGACAGCAGGCCATGGCGGTGGGTTACGCGCGCTCCATCGGGGAACGCGCGCACGTCAGTGTCGGCGGCGCCTTCAGCGGATCGCAGAACTCCGCCGGCGTCGGCTTCGGTTTCGATCTTTGAGGACTTCCATGACCATCCTTCGCTCACTGACCTTCGTTGCCGCGCTCGCGGCCTGCCAGACCACGCTCGCCGCACCCGCCTTCCAGACCCGTCTGATCGTCCGCATGCAGCCCGGCGTCGCGTCGACGGCCGCCAACGCCGCCGCCGTGGTCTCTCGCGCGGCGCAGTCGCGCCTCCGTGGCGGCACCGCGCGGGCGACCGTCCGACCCGTCCGCACCCTCGCCAGCGGCTTCGACGTCGTGGCGATCGACGCGAAGCTTTCCGACGCCGCGCTCGCCGATCTCGTCAACTCGATCGCGGCCGACCCCGCGGTGGCCAGCGTGCGACCCGACCACCTCCGCCACGCGTACGCGAACGCGGCGACCCCGGACGATCCGTATTTCACGCGGTATCAATGGCACCTCCGTCCCGGCAACGGCAGCATGGAAACGATCGGGCGGGATGCGTCCGCCGTCGCCAACCTCGGCGGCGTCAACGCCGTCGACGCATGGCAGGTCGGCATCGGCACCGGCACGACCGTC
This sequence comes from Luteibacter sp. 3190, assembly GCF_031456385.1. Lineage (NCBI taxonomy): Bacteria > Pseudomonadati > Pseudomonadota > Gammaproteobacteria > Lysobacterales > Rhodanobacteraceae > Luteibacter > Luteibacter sp. 3190. The sequence continues at coordinate 1,391,577 of NZ_JAVDUO010000001.1, forward strand.
GCGGTCATCGACACCGGCCTGACGCATCATCCCGACATCGACCTGACACTGGGCGACGCCGGCTACGATTTCATCTCCAGCGGCTTCATCTCCGGGCGCGACACCGACGACCGTGCGCCGGGCGGATGGGACACCGGCGACTGGACCAGCGGCGCGCCGTACGACGCGCCGGGCGGGTGCACCACGCCGGAGGCCGCCGAGGACAGTTCGTGGCACGGCACGCACGTGTCCGGAACCATCGCCGAACTCACGAACAATGGCATCGGCATGGCGGGCGTGGCGCCCGGCGCACGCGTACTCCCGGTTCGCGCGCTGGGCCACTGCGGCGGATACGAGTCGGACATCGCCGATGCGATCGAATGGGCCTCGGGTGGCCACGTGGACGGCGTTCCGGACAACACCCATCCGGCCGACGTCATCAGCATGAGCCTCGGTGGTCCCGGCCAGTGCTATCCGGACTCGCCCGAAGCGATCGCGATCCAGAACGCCGTGTCGCGCGGAATCACGGTGGTCGTCGCCGCCGGCAACAGCGCCGACAACGCCGCCGGCTACTCGCCGGCGAGCTGCCCCGGCGTCATCACGGTGGGCGCGGTCGGTGTCGGCGGCAGGCGCGCGTTCTACTCGAACTGGGGCAGCACCGTCACGGTGGCGGCACCGGGCGGCGGTGCGTATGCCGGCGACGCGGCCTCGGGCGAACTCGTCGACGCGGGCTTCGTCTGGTCGGCGGTCAACACGGGGGCGCACGAACCGGACGAGTCCACCGACGGCTATGCCTATGGCGGCATGGCCGGCACCTCGCAGGCCACGCCACATGTGGCCGGAACCCTCGCCCTGATGATCGCCGCGGCGCGATCGGCCCAACTGCCGGCGCTGACGCCCGCCCAACTCAAATCGCTCCTGGTCAGCACGTCGCGACCGTTCCCGAGCGCGCAGAATCCTTCGCTAGGCGCCGGGATCATCGACGCCAACGCCGCCATCCATGCGGCCGCCGGCACGCCACTGCCGCCGCCTCTGACGATCCTCACGCGCAACGTGCCCGTGACCGGCGCGGCGCTTCCGACGGGTGGTTCGAGCGCATACGCCCTCGACGTTCCGACTGGCGCGCGCGCCCTCACCCTGAGGACGACCGGCGGATCGGGAGACGTCACCCTCTACGCGCGTCTGGGCCAGCTACCCGCCGCGGACGGTTCGGATGCGACGCTCGTCTCGCGGCATGCGGGCAACGCGGAAGTCGTGGCGTCGAGCTCGCCCGCGTCGGGTCGCTGGTACGTGCGTGTCGTGGGCGAAACGCAGAGCGCGAACTTCACCGTCGTCGGCTCGTTCGTACAGCCCTGAGGCTCGGCACGGATCGTCGGCCCACCGGCGTCACGGTAGCGCGGGTATCGTAATCTCTCGGGCGGGGCGTTCCGCCCGACGAAAGGAGCATCACCATGCACGAGAACATCACCGTGACGACCGGCGACGGGCAGTTCGACGCCTTCGTGTCGTATCCCCAGGCCGAGCGCGCACCCGCCGTCGTGGTGCTCCACGAAGTCTTCGGCGTCAACGACGACATCCGTCAGACGTGCGACGCCCTGGCCGGGCAAGGCTTCATCGCCGTGGCGCCGGAGTTGTTCTGGCGGCAGGAGCGAGGCGTCGACCTGAGCGTGACCTCCGAGGCCGACTGGAAGAAGGGCCTTTCGCTCTACATGGCGTACGACCGCGACGCGGGCGTCCGGGACGTCGTCGCGACCATGGCCGCGGCGGCGTCCCTGCCGCGCGCGAGCGGCAAGGTCGGCGTCATGGGTTATTGCCTTGGCGGCCTGATGACCTTCCTTACCGCCGCCCGGCATCCCGTGGATGCCGCCGTGGCCTTCCACGGTGGCGACACCGACAAATACCTGGACGAGGCGGACGCGATCCGCGCCCCCTTGCTCATGCACCTGGCCGACGAGGACGAGTTCATCTCCCAGGACGCGCAAGACGCGATAAAGAAGGCGCTCGACGGCAAGCCCAACGTCACCATTCACAGCTATGCGGGTTGCAACCACGCGTTCTCGCGTCACGGTGGCGCGCATTACAACGCGGAGGCCGCCCGGACCGCGAACGACCGGACGTGGGCGTTCCTGAGGAAGCACCTGGGCTGACCGCGCGCGGTAGCCGTCACGTGCGGGGTTTCGGCACCACCAGCGTCACCGTGGTGCCGCTCCCGTCCGTGTCGATCGACACGCTGCCGCCGATCTCGGTCGCCCGCTCGCGCATCGTCACCATGCCCCAATGCCCCGGACGCCGTCCTTCGGCGGTCACGAGCTCCGGGAGGCCAACGCCGTTGTCCTTCACCGCGACGACGAGATCGGCGTCACCGTAGCGCAGCGTCACTTCGATGGCCGAGGCCCGCGCGTGCGAGAACGCGTTGTTGAGCGCCTCGCGCACGACGTCCATGACGGCCAGGTGCGCGACGTCGTCGAGCGGCGTCTCCTGCCCCTCGACCCGCAGGTGGAAGCTCGCCGCGCTCGCCGAGCCATAATCCTCGCCGACCATCGCGAGGGCCTCGGACAACGGCATGCGGTACGACGCGACGCTCCGCAACGCGATCACGCGCGCCCGCGCCTCCATGATCAGCGACGACAGCTGGTCGGCGACGGTGCGGAACCCCGATCGCAACTCATCGGGCGCCCGCTGGTCGCGTTCCCAGGCGATCACCCTCAGCATGACCCCCGCCATGCCCTGGAGCATGGAATCGTGCAGTTCACGCGCGATGCGGTCGCGCTCGCGAAGCTTCGCGTTGGCGGTCGCCTCCTGCCGTCGACGCACGACGGCCATCCGGAAGAAATGCCCCGCGAACGCGGCGGCGACCACGAGCACGACCATCAGCGCCGCGAACCAGCGCGTCTCGAAGAAAGCGGGCATGGAATCGACCGGCGCCGACAACACACTGGGCGACCAATCCCCCGTCGGTCCCCTCGCCTGCACTTCGAGGCGGAAGCGACCGGGCGGGAGATCCGCGTAGCTGATGCGCGCCTCGTCCGTGGCGTGGCGCCAGTCCGGGTCGACGCCGACGAGCCGATAGCGAAGGTCCACGAATCCCGGATCGCCGAGCGACACCCCCGCGAGCTCGGCGTCGATCGCGCGCGACCCCGGCTGCAACACGCCACCGGCGAGGATCGACGCACCCTTTCCATCGCGCATGTCCAGAAGAACAGGCGACGCGGCGCTCGCGGCGCGAACGTGGCGGGGATCCACGGTGGCCAGGCCCGAAACGCCGGCGACCCAGAGCAAACCATCCGAGGCCAGGTTGAGCGTCGGCAGCGGGCGGACCTGCTGGGCGCCACCCGGCAGGCCATCGGCGGTGGTGAGGATGTCGTACGGAAGGACTCGCGTCGGGTCGTCACGCAACGTGGCCAGGTCGCCCGCCGCCACGCGTATCAGGCCCCTGGCCGTGTTGAACCACGCGTCTCCATCGGGCGTGCGGACGATGCCTGTGACGCCGCGGAGGAGTCCACCGCGGCGAAGCCGCAGCGGGCTGAATGTTCCGTTCTCCACGACCCCGGCACCCGTTTCGCCACCGACGAGGAACGGGTCGCCCGGGCTGATCGCGTTGATCGCGCCGATGGACGGCACGCGGCTCATCAGCGGTGCCGACGTGTCACCCGGCGACAGCGCCGCCAGCGCGCCATCCGCGTAGCCGAACCACGTCGTCCCATCGGGCCCCCGCGCACCGCTCATCGGATACACGGTCGGGAATCCCTCCTTCGCACCGACGTGGCGCCAGTTCGTGCCGTCCACGAGATAGAGTCCCTCGTCCCGGATGCTCACCCAGAAGCGACCCGGTGCCTGCGGCAACACGATCTGCGCGGGATGCACGGGGGCGGCGGGGCCGACGCCGGGCCGTTGCGACATCGTCTCGATCGCGCTGCCCGTCACCCGGTACATCGCGTCGTCGCCCACCAGGACCGCGCTGCCGTCCGGAAGACGCGTCAGTGCCGAGATGGCCTTCTCCCCTCCGATCAGCTCGACGTCCTGACCATCGATGCGTCCGATCTTGTTGTATCCGCCGCGCGTGTACGTGGTCACCAGCGTCGTACCGTCCGCGCCCGGCGACACGCCGAACCAGCCCAGTCCCCTCTCGAAGGCCGTGATGGGTTGCGCGACCGACTTGTGCAGGCGGATCAGTCCCTGCCGTGCGCCCACCCAGATGTCACCGGTCGCGTCGCGCATCAGCGTGAGGGCGGTCAGGTTTCCTGCGGGGACGACGGAGGCGCGCGTTGGACGGCGTCCCTCGCGCATGTCGGCGACGGCGGTGTCGAAAGGCGCCATGCAGAGGCCGTCGCATCCTTGCTGTACCGTCCAGAACGTGCCGTGCGGATCGAACAGCGTGATGTGATTGGTATTCACCGGCGCGGGCCGCGTGGGCATGCCGACACCGGGCACCTCCGTGTACTTGCGGTACGTCACCCAGAGCCTCCCGGTCGGGTCGCCCACGAGCTGGCCGCCGAAGCCGGGTTCGGCGAGCTTCGCGACTTCGACGAAATGCTGCGAGCCTCGCGGCAGGCGATAGATCGCGTCGCCGGCGGCGGTAAGCATGCCACCCTCGGCGTCGCTGGATGGGGTGTCCATCTCGCCCGAGGGCAACGTCCATTCGGGCGCTTCGCACCGCTTCCAGCGATCGCCCTCGAGGACGTACAGCCCGTCGTTCGCGGTGACGAAGGTGCGCCCGTCGGCGTGCACGAACACGCCGCCGATACCGCCCGGAGGCAATCCGGTCGGCACGCTGACCGTGCGCCCGTCCGCCGCGAGATGGATCTCGACGGCATCGCCGTAGAGCACCCATAGGCCGCCCTTCGGGTCGGGAACGACGTCCCTCACCTGGCGCGACGCCGGCAGCGGCCGGGGGGCCACGTCGTATTCGGTGAAGCGATGACCGTCGAAGCGGAACAATCCGTTGTTCGTTCCCAGCCAGAGCGTACCGTCGGTCGTCTGCGCGATATTGCCGACATCCTGCGGCGCACCCTCGGACGCGCCCCACACGGTGACGACGTATCCCGGAATCTTCACATCCTCGGCGGCCACCGCGGTGCAGGCCGAGACGCCCGCGGCGAGGGCCAGCGCGGCCAGGAGCACCTTCATTCGCCGATCGATCCCGTGTCTCACATCGCCACCCCTGAACGTCGCGCGCAGACCGACGCGACATCGTGCGGTCGACTATCGAGGCGCTTGCGTCGACCCGTCAATAGGCCCCGCGGCCCGCACGTTTCACTTTTCGCTGTGCACTTCGGCGACGTGGCCACCGGGAAACTGCAGCATCGCGGCGCGGCGGTCGCCCTCCGCGTGCGCATCGACCACCACTTTCGCACCGCTCGCCCGGGCGCGCGCGAGCGTGGCGTCGAGATCGGACACTTCGTAGCCCGTCACTTCGGTCCCGTAGGGCCAGTCGAGGTGGCCGTCGGTGACGAGCACCGTCGCCTTTCCGTACCCGGATGCGATGCGGATGCGGCGATAGGTGCCGCTGCGCCCGAGTTCGCTACCCGGCGCATCGCGCACATCGGACACCACCTTGCCGTGGGCGAAGCGGACGAAGGCGCCGACGAACGCATCGGCCGACTCCGCGGGAAGGTAGATACGATTCTCCGGCACGTGCTCGAGCGCCGCGTACACAGGCTTTTTCGTGTGCCAGTAGAGCTGCATGTTGACGCCGCCCGGCCAGGCGACGATGGCGTCGCGTCCGATCGGATCGTCGAACGGCGCCACCAGCGTCGCCGCGCCGGCGGCGTTCGCGGCCTTCACCGCCGCGTCGACGTCGGTCACGAGATAGCCCGTGCGCTCCAGGCCGAACGGATACGGCACCGGCGTGCGAAAGCCGAACACCGATACGCTACCGACCGGTGTCTGCACGAGCTGGGAAGACGTGCTCGACGACGTCGGCGTCACGGTGACCACCACCTGCGGGGTGGACCGACCCCCGAACGTGGCCGTGAAGCTCCGGACGAACGCGTCCACATCGGACGGCGCCACGTAAACGTGGGTCGTGTCGTACTGCGCACCGACGGCATAGTCGGGCGTCGAGGCCAGGCTTGCCGACGACGCCAGCAGCGCGAGAGAAGCGATCAGGAAGGTCGGGCGCATGGGAAGAATCCGTGTCATCGGGGGGAAGGAACGCGACGCGATCGTCGATAGGATCGGATGTTTCGTCGTTTCATGCTTGCCGAAAGAACCCGCGCGCCTGGGCCAGGGAGACCGCGTGCGCGCGGTTCCTCGCGCGCAGTTTCGCCATGGCGTTGGAAACGTATTCCTTGACGGTCTCGGGCGAGAGACCGAGCCGCGACGCGATCTGCTTGTTCTCGAAGCCCATCGCCACGCCCCGGAGGACGTCGAGTTCGCGCTCCGAAAGCACTTCCTGGCCCTGGAAGCTGGCCAGCTGCTGCGCCACCTCCGCGTCGATGCGCTGCTCGCCGCGGTGGACCGCACGGATGGTGTCGATCAGGTCGGCGCCTGTCGCACTCTTCAGCAGGTACGCCTGCGCGCCGGCGTTCAGCGCGCGTCGCGCCACGCAGTCACCGGCGAAGGCGGTGACGACGACACTGCGCGCGCCGGGATCCAGTTGACGGATGCCGAGAATCACGCGATCGCCGGGAAAATCCGGCAGCATCATGTCGACGAGCGTCACGTCCGGCCGATGCATGCGAAACAGCGAGATCGCCTCCTGCCCGGTCGCCGCTTCACCCAGCACATGCAGATCCGGGGCGCCGGAAAGAATGGCGACGAGGCCCGCGCGGAACACCGGGTGATCGTCGACGACGAGGATGCGGATGGGCGGCGTGGGTGAAGCCGGGAATGCGGGGTCCAGTGCGGGGTCGAACGGTGGAGCGGTCATGGGTGGAACGGGCGGGCGCTGCAGGAAGGTGTGCGGTACATCGGGTTCGATGACGCCTGAATGAAATGGAAAGGTGGCTCCGGACGATTGCGGATCGGATGCTAACCGCGCACGTCGATGCACTGACCCCCTGTATGGGGGGTCTCTTTTCGCAGCGTCGGGAACCGGCTGCGCCCCGGACGCCCGGTGCAGCGACGTTTTAGTCGTAATGTCACTTGCGCAGCCACAGGCGCGGCCAATCGACGGCGCGCGCACGCTCGCATACTGCACCGGCCGCCGCCGAATGCCGTACCATGTCCGTCGTAAAGTCACCCGCTTTCCTCTCCCGCATTCACTCGCGCACGCGGCACGCCGCCCGATGGGTGCGGATCGCGCTTTCACTGATGCCAGGCGTATGCGTCGCGGATGATTTCCTTTCCGGCGGCCACGTCGACGGGTCGCTTCGCCTCTACGACTACCACCGCATGTACGCGGCGCCTGCGATGCCCGACGCGTCCGCCTTCGCCACCGCGTTGCTCGTCAACCTGCGCACCGGAGAGGCCGATGGGTTCTCCAGTGCGATGTCGCTGGCTTACGCCAACGCCCTCGGAACACGTGACACGCCGGCCAATCGCATCGACGTGACGCTCATGGGAAGGAAGAACGCGATCGGTACGGCCAGCCAGGCCTACGTGCAGTACCGCGCGGCGGGCTGGACCTTACGCGCGGGAGATCAGTACCTCGACACCCCCTGGCAGGGCATGAGCGATTCACGCCTGATTCCCGCGGCTTACCGCGCCGTGAGCGCGCGCTTCGACGCCAGCCCCGGCCTCTCGTTCCAGTTCGCGCGCACATTCCGCTGGAAGAGCCGCACGTCGGAGCGCTTCTTCGCGGACAACCTCTATTACCCCACCCGCTTCGACGGCGATCCGATCTACGGCGGCAACGCGTCGTTGCCTGCCGACGCGCGGGCGTACGACGGCACCTGGCTGGTCGGTGCGACCTACCGGCGCGGCCGGTTCAGCGGACAGACCTGGCTCTACGATTTCCTCCGCTTCGCCCGCATGGCCTACACCGATGGAACATTGACGTTGCCGGCCGTGGGCCGTGCCACGCCCTTCGTCTCCGCGCAGCTCGTCGAGGAATGGACGACGGGCGACAACACCCTCGTGGACACCGGAACGAAGCTTCTGGGCGTGCCCGGACGACGGGTGCGAAGCGAAGTGCTCGGCGTCGATGCCGGTGTGCGCATCGGGCATACGCGTGCCGATGTGGCCTGGAACCGTATCCTCCGTCAGGCCGGGGGAACGATCGGCGGCGGTGCGCTCGTGTCGCCCTTCACGGCGACGTACGCCACCGACCCGCTCTACACGACCTCGATGCTCAGGGGACTGGTCGAGCAAGGCCCGGGGTACGCATGGAAGGCGAAGGTCGCCCAGCAGGTCTTCGGTGAACGGCTGCAGGTGGTGGCGGCGTACACCCGGTACCGCACGCTCTACCGTGGCGACAGCCACGACGTGTACCTCGACGTGATCTACCGTTTCACCGGCGCCCTGAAGGGGCTGCAGCTACGCAACCGCTGGGAACGCTCGACGGGCGGAACGAACAACCTCAACCCCCGCAACCGCCCCTTCTCGTACAACCGCGTGATGTTCTCGTATGCGTTCTGAAGGCCGGGCGCATCGGTGAATCCGGCCATGCAAGCCGTCAAGCCAGACGGCCCGCCCCCGGATATCCTCGTGACCAGTTGGTTCCCTGGCACGGTCATGACGTCCACCGCGATCCGCATCCTCGTCGTCGACGACCATCCCCTGTTCCGCGCCGGCGTCGTGGCCATGCTCGCCGGCGAGCCCGGCATCCTGATCGTCGGGCAGGCCGGAACGGGGGCGGAAGGCATCGAGCTGTTTCGCGCCATGCGGCCGGACGTGGCCGTCGTCGACCTCAAGCTGCCCGACATGGACGGCGACGAGGTCGTCGGCGCCATGCGCAGGATCGAGCCGCTGGCCCGGGTGATCGTCCTGACCACCTATGGCGGCGACGCCGCGGCGCGGCGGACGCTTGCTGCCGGGGCACAGGCCTACCTGCTGAAGACGGCGCTCGCCAACGATCTGATCGGTGTCGTCCGCGACGTGCATGCCGGGCAGCATCGCGTCTCCGCGGAAGTCGCCAGGCGCCTTTCCGAGTACCGCGGCGACGAAGACCTCACCGAACGCGAGCTGTCCGTGCTGCGCGGCGTCGCCGCCGGGATGGAGAACAAACAGATCGCGCGGCACCTCGGGATAGCGGCGGACACGGTCAAGGAGCACCTCTCGCACGCCATGGCGAAGCTTCGCGCGACCAACCGGGCCCACGCGCTCTCCATCGCGCTGGAACGAGGTTATCTCGCCTGATTCACGGCGTACGCGTGTAGTTGACCGGCACCCATGCGTAACCGGATGCCGTGCGCCGGATGTGCCCGAGGCCGGGAAACGAGACGTGCGCAGCGGCCACCCAGTAACCCTTCGCCACCGCCTCGTCCAGCGCGCGCTTGCGCGACGCGGCCGCCGCTTCCTCGTCCACGTCGTAGCGGATCGAGGCGCCGGGCTCCGCGAGCTGCACGGCGGCGACGTGCACCGTATCGCCCCACGCGAGCAGGTGTTCCGACCCGCTCGTGACGAGGTACCAGGTATGCCCCGGCGTATGTCCGGGCGCCGGAATGGCATGGAATCCCGGCAGCACGTCGGTTTCTCCCTGGAACGTCGCGACGCGCCCGGCCTTCAGGTAAGGCCCGAGGGAGTCCATGGCGCCGGGAAACATCGGCAGGAGGATGTCCTTGACCTTGCGCTCGTTAGCCGTGTCGAGCCAGAAATCGGCATCGGCCTTGCTGACGTGGACCGTCGCGTTGGGGAAAAGCATCGTGCCGTTGCGGATCAGTCCGCCGACATGGTCGCGATGCAGATGCGTCAGCAGGATGTCGGTGACGTCCTCCGGACGATAGCCCGAGGCGAGCAGCGCCGTGGGCAGGAACCCGCCGTCGCCCGCGTACAGGGGGCCGGCGCCGGTGTCGATGAGCACCAGGCGATCCGCGGTCTTCACGAGGAAGGCGTTGATGGAACCCTGCACGGGCGAGGCAAGGTACTCGGCCTTCAGAAGATCGTCGACCCTCGCCCGATCCACGTGCGTCAGGAGCTCGTCGGCGGGGAACGGATGCGTGCCGTCGAGCAGCGCGGTGACCTCGTCCGCGCCGACGCGCATACGATAGAAACCCGGGCCCTGCGGGCCGATGCGCACGTCGCCGGCGGCGGCGACCGCCGTCGTGAGCAGGAGCGCGACCATGAGCGCGACGCGTTTCATGCCGCACCCCCTTTCCATCCATCAAGAAAATCGAGCAACAGGCGATTGACGATCTCCGGCTGTTCCTCCTGTGGCAGATGACCGCACTGGGCGATCGGCTCCGCGCGAAGATCCGTCGCCATGCCGCGCCAGACGGCCGCCATGTCGAACGTGCCGCCGACGGCTTCGAAGTCGGCCCCCCAGATCGACATCGTCGGGCACGCGATGAGGCGATCGGCGTCTTCCTGGTCCTGCAGCACGTCCTCGGGCGCCGCCCGATAATCGGCCATGGCGCCGCGCACCGCGCCCGGTTCGCGATACGCCGCGACGTAGGCGTCGAAGTCCGCGCCCGCGATGGTGTGCGGGTCGTAGCACCAGTCGCTGAAGAAGTGGCGTAGCCAGACGTCCTCGCGCCCCGCGATGAGCGCTTCGGGCAGGTCGGGCACCTGGTGGAACGTGAAGAACCAGTAGGCCTTCGCGACCTTCGCGTTCATCGATGTCGCGACGATCCGCGTGGGCACGTTGTCCATCACCACGAGACGGTCCAGGCGATCGGGATGATCCTTGGCGAAACGCGTCGCCACACGCGCGCCGCGGTCGTGACCCACCAGCGCGATGCGATCGATGCCCAGATGGTCGAGCAACGCGATCAGGTCGTTCGCCATCGTGCGTTTGTCGTAGCCGGACGCCGGCTTGTCGGTCTTGCCGTAGCCACGCAGGTCCGGCGCGATGACGCGATACGTCTTCGCCAGCACCGGGATCTGGTGACGCCAGGCGTAGTTCGTCTCGGGGAAGCCATGGAGGAGGACGACCGGCGCGCCCTCCCCCGCCTCGATGAAATGCTGGCGGATGCCGTTGGCCTTGACGGTATGGTGTTTCATTGCGCTTCGACGGAAACCAGGAAGAGCTTCAGCGTAACGACACGAGAGAAGCCGCAATAGCACGAATGGAACGCCCGTTGGCCCGGCGTGAGCACGCGCGTAGCACGATCGTCCGCTTCGTCTTCCTGCAAGCCCGATGCCCCTGGTTGGCCTAGCGTGTGGCGATCGCTTCCCGACCCACCGTCGCTTGCTCCATCGAAGGAACCATCATGAACGCCACGTCACAACCCGCACCCACCATCGTCCTCATCCACGGCGCCTGGGCCGACGGCTCCAGCTGGAGCGCCGTGATTCCCCGGCTGCTCGCGAAGGGCCTGAAGGCCGTCGCCGTGCAGAATCCCCTTACCTCCCTTGCCGACGACGTCGCCGCGACGAAGCGCGTGATCGATTTCGTCGACGGGCCGGTCGTTCTCGTCGGTCACAGCTGGGCGGGATTCGTCGTCACCGAGGCCGGTGAGGACGCGAAGGTGAAATCGCTCGTGTACGTCTCGGCCTTTTCCGGCGATGTCGGCAACACGACCGGAGAGCTGGTCGGCAAGTATCCGTCGCCGCCGGCACTCGGCGGCATCCGCGACGACGGCAACGGCTTCGTCTATCTCTCCGAACAGGCGTTCGTCGACGACGTCGCACAGGACCTTCCGGCGGACACGGCGCGGCTTCTCGCCGCCACGCAAGGGCCTCTCGCCAAGAGCACGTTCGCCGATGCGTTGACGAAAACCGCATGGCGCACCCGCCCGTCGTGGTTCATCCTCTCGACGAGCGACCGCGCGGTGTCGCCGGATCTCCAGCGCGACGCGGCGAAGCTGATGGGTTCGACCGTCACGGAAGTCCCGTCGAGCCACATGTCGCTCCTGTCCCACGCCGACGCGGTCGTCGATGCCATCGTGGCCGCCGCCGCGGCGGCCACGCGAGGCTGAGCGAACCCACGGAAGAACAAGGGCGCCCACGGCGCCCTTGTTCCTGCTGCTCTTACGGTGCGATGGGCGTCCACGTGTAGCCGCTTGCCGCCTTGCCCACCGTGCCGATCCCGGGGAACGCGATATGGGCTCCGGCGACCCGGTACCGCGAGGCGCTCGCTGCCGAAAGCGCCTTCTCGCGCGTCTTCACCGCGTCGGCGGGCGTGCTGTCGAAGTGGATCGTGACCTTCGGATCGGGAAACTGCGCGACCGCGAGATGGATGACGTCGCCCCAGACGAGCAGCACCTCGCCGCCGTTCTCGACACGGAAGCCACTGTGGCCTTCGGTATGTCCGGGCTCGCTCACCGCGGTGATACCCGGACCGACACGCTCGCCCTCGGTGAACGTCCTGACGTGACCGGCCGCTTCGTAGGCCCCAAGCGCCATCGGTACCGCCTCGAACGTGTTCTTCACGGAGCCATCGACCTTGTCGAGGTTGCCGCGGTTCTCCCAGAACGCCTTCTCACGCGCGTCCACGCGCACGGTAGCGTTCGGATACACCATCCGGCCACGGTCGACGAGTCCGCCGACGTGATCCGCATGCAGGTGCGTGATGAGTATCTCGTCGATCTGATCGGGGCGATAACCCGCCGCCTGAAGATGCTGGTTCACCTGGCCCAGCGTGGGCCCGAGCAGCACGCCGGATCCCGTATCGATGAGGATGCGTTTGTCCCCGGTGTCGATGAGGAACGCATTGACGGAGGTCGGCACGTCGTCGCCGAGGTGCGCCTTCGCGAGGGCGTCCCGGACCTCGCCCTTGCGGGCGTCGACCATGAGCTTCGATGCCGGGAGCGTGAAGCTGCCGTCGGAAAGCGCGACGACGGTGATCTTCCCGAACGGCATTTTCAGGAAGCCGGCGGATGAGGCATCGCCCGCGTGCGCCACGGACGCGGCCGCCATCGCGAAGCAGAAGGTGGTCGCGGCACGCAGGGAACAGGATCGGATCAGCGAGATGGCAGTCATGGTGAGTTTCCGTCGATTCGGTCGAGCGAGTGAGGTGAGGGACGCCGTGCGACGTTGAGCAGCAGCGCGCCGACGGGAAGCACACCGCCGAGAACGCACACCGCGGCCCAGCCGCCATGACCCCATGCCGTGGACGCCGCGAGCGAACCGAGCGCGCCGCCCACGAACATCGTGGTCATGAAGAGCGTATTGAGGCGGCTCTTGTACTCGGGGTGCAGGCCGTAGATGAGGTGCTGGTTCGAGACGAGGGAAATCTGCACGCCGAAGTCGAGCACGATCACACCGACGACGAGGCCGGCGATGCCCTGCCAGAACCCGAACACGAGCCACGCGACGATCGTGGACGCCGCGCCCAGCGCGATCACGGGCGCCGGCCCGCGACGGTCCGCCATGCGGCCTGCCACGGGCGCCATGGCCACGCCGACCGCGCCGACGATGCCGAACAAGCCCGCCGATGCCGCGCCGAGATGGAGAGGCGGCTGGGCGAGGCGAAGCGCGAGCGTCGTCCAGAACGCCGAGAACGACGCGAACAGCAGCGCCTGGGTGAACGCCGCGCGCCGCAGCACGGGCTCGTTACGCCAGAGGTGAACCAGCGAGCCGAACAGCTCGCGATAGCGAACCTTTCTCGCCGGATGGTGTGCCGGAAGGGTCCGCGCCATGAGCACCGCCCCGAGGACGGCCAGCGGCACCGCCAGCCAGAACATCGCGCGCCAGCCCGCGAGACTCGAGACGAGACCGGCGAGCGTGCGGCTGAGGAGGATGCCCGTGAGCAGGCCGCTCATCACCGTGCCGATGGCGGCGCCCCGTTTCTCCGGCGCGGACAGGATGGCCGCGAACGGCACGATCTGCTGCGCGACGGTGGCGGCCGCGCCGACCAGCACCGACGCGATGGCCAGCACGGCGAGTCCCGGTGCCAGCGCCATGATCACCAGGGCGAGCGCGAGCACGCCGAACTGCACGACGATCAGCCTGCGCCGCTCGAGCATGTCACCCAGCGGCAGCAGGAACAGCAGTCCCGCGGCGTAGCCGAGCTGGGTGAGCGTGGGGATCCAGCCACCGACACGGGCGTCGTGGAACGCGCCCGACATCACGCCGAGCATGGGTTGGTTGTAATAGATCGACGCGACCGCGAGACCCGCGGCGAGCGCCATGGCGAACAGCGTGCCCCGACCGGGACCGCCGACGGATTGGGTGGATGACGACATGCTGCACTTCCAGGGAACGAATCAGGGGACGCATGCTACGCGCTGGACGGGCCACGCGCGTCACCGCGACATCATGGCCATAGGTGGGGAACGAGCGGCAACCGGAGCGGACGACGGCCGGTGGCCTGTCCGACGGCCGACACGAGAGCCGCCGCGGTGGGTCCCTGCGCGATCTCGGCCGCGCCGAGGAACGGCATGCCCGGCTGGTCGATCATGTGCACGTCGACGCGCGCCGGCACCTGCGGAAAACGCAGGATGGGATAGCTCTGCCAGTCGACGCTCTCCACGCCGACGGCGCCGATGCGCACCTGTTCGTACAGCGTCCAGCTCGACGATTGCACGATGCCGCCTTCGATCTGGTTCGTCAGGCCGTCGGGATTGACGATCTGGCCGCAGTCGACCGCCGTCACCACGCGATCGATGCGCACGGCTCGCCGGTCGGGACCGACCTCGACTTCCAGCGCGATCGCGCAATAGCCCATCAGGTTCTTGTAGCGGGCGAAGGCGAAACCCACGCCGCGGTTCGGCGGCAGCGCCGGATTGGCCGTCCACCCGAACGCCTCGGCCGCCCGCTGGATGACCGCCTTCGCACGCGGGTCGTCGAGCTGCGCGAGCCGGTAAGCCACGGGGTCCTTGCCATGCGCGGCGGCGAGCCGGTCCATCATCGCTTCGATGGTGACCACGTTGATGTGCGCGCCCAGCGACCGCATGGCCGACGTGCGGAAGGGCATCTGCGTGACGAAGTGCATGTCGACCCGCACATCCGGCACGCGGTAGAGCGGGACGGCGTTCCGGTCCGCGTCGCCCTCCGGCTGCGGAATGGGCGACGGCGGCGACGGCGCGATCGGCTGGCTGACGAGCCAGGCGGGAAGCAAGCGGCCGGGGTTGGTGATGCGTTCGTTGTGCGGCGTGCTCCAGAGCGCGTGACGCCACGCCGTGAGCGCGCCGTCCGCGTCTGTCGCGACCTCGAGGCTCGTCTCCATGGCCGGCCCGAGCGGTTCCCAGCCGGCCTCCTGGTCGCGCATCCACTGCACCCGGATCGGCGCGCCCGGCATGCGATGCGCCAGCAGCGCCGCGTCGGCGGCCACGTCGTCGGCGCCGTTGTGGCCGTAGCAGCCGGACCCCTCGACGTGCACGCAGCGGACCTGCTCCTTCGGCAGGCCGAGCAGGCCCGCGATGCCCGCCCGCAACGGGAACACGCCCTGGCTGTGCGTCCACACGGTGAGCATGCCGTCCCGCCAGACCGCCAGCGCGCAGGACGGACCGATGGACCCGTGGAGCACGTACTGCTTCGTGGCTTCGACACGCTCGACGCGCGCACCGGTCAACGTCGCCGGCGCCGCGGCGTTCGCCACGGGCGCCGCCTGATGCACCTCGTCGTCACCACCCTGTCGCGTCGTGACATAGTCGAGCCGGGGAAGCGTCTTCAGCACGTCATGGATGGTGGCGTTGTCCGGAAACGTCTCCGTCTGGCGCCAGCGCGCCGACGCCTGCAGCGCGCGCATCGCGAGCACCGCCTGCCATTCGCCGCGCGCGACGACGGCGAGGTAATCGCCATCGCGGACGACACGCACCACGCCCGGCATTCGCGACACGGCATCGACGTCCGCCGAGACAAGCGTGGCTCCGTGGTTCGGCGGCCGCACGACGCGCGCATGGAGCATGCCGTCGGGTCGCATGTCCTGCACGTACGCCGCGCCGCCCGTGACCTTCGCGAGGATGTCGACGCGGGGAACGCTCTTGCCGATGTAGCGATAGGCCGAAGGATCGGACGGAGGCGACGTCTCCGTGGCCATGCGGTGCAGGTCGAGACCGGCCGCGGCGTCCTCGTAGGTGAGTTGCCTCCCGTCTGCGGCCTTGATGATGCCATTCTCGAGCACGAGCCGTTCCGGCGGCACGGCGAGCTTGCGCGCGGCCGCGTCGACGAGCATCGCCCGCACCTGCGCCGCCGCGTGGAAGATGGCGGTACCGCCGTCGGCCATCGTGTGCGACCCCGCGGTGTAGCCTTCGTCGGGCGTCAGCGCGGTATCGGCCGTGACGAAGCGAAACCGCTCCAGCGGCAAGGCCAGCTGGTCCGCCGCCACTTGCCAGAGTGCCGTTCGAACGCCCGTGCCCAGCTCGACCTTCCCGCTGCACACCGTGACGCCCGAAGCATCGATCCGTATCCACGCGTCCAGCATCGGCTCGATCTTGAGGTCGCCCGGCAGCTTCGGATTCAGGACGGTGGCCCCCAGCGTGTTCTCCTGCCCCGCGCTCACACGCAGGGAGCCGAACAGCGCGAAGCTGACCATCAGACCGCCACCGGCCAGGAAAGCGCGACGGCTCCTGCTGACGGGTTCGTCCCTATCGGTGGTCATGATGCCGGCCCCTTCTCCCCGGCGCGGTGCAGTTCGCCCGCGGCGGCGACGTCCCGTATCGCGTCCAGGATGCGCATGTGCGTGCCACAGCGGCACAGATTGGGATTCATATGCTCGCGGATCTGCTGTTCGGTCGGGTGCGCCACGCGCTCCAGCAACGCCTGGGCCCGCACGATCATGCCCGCGATGCAGTAGCCGCACTGCACGGCCTGCCGCTCGATGAAGGCCTGCTGCAGGGGCCCTGGCTTCGCGGGTGTTCCAAAGCCTTCGACGGTGCGGACCCGACTACCGGCCGTGGACGACACGGGATAGAGGCAGGAGAACACGGGCCGATCGTCGACGAGCACGGTGCACGCACCGCACTGCCCCATCCCGCAGCCGAACTTGGCGCCATTGAGCGCCAGTTCGTTGCGCAACACATAAAGCAGCGGCGTGGCGGGATCGACGTCCACGCGATGTGTCGCACCGTTGACGGTCAGTTCAATCATGGGACAGATCCTTGCGTGCGCGACGCACCTCGTCCCGCACATCGGGCCAGGGTGGCTGGCTGGTGGTCGACCGCAGATAGACGACGAGATCGGCGATCTGGTCGTCCGTCAGGTTGTCTGCGAAAACGGGCATGTACGCGGTCGGCTTCGGGTGCGATGGCCACGGGATGCCCTGCAGCACCGTCATGATGGCGTTGCGTGGCGTCGGCCCCTGGAGCGCGGAACTGGCGGTCAGCGGGGGGCGTCCTAGGTGGGTTTCCATGGGACCGCCATCGCCATGGCACGTCGCGCACACCCCATCGAACAGGGCATGTCCCCGTGCGACCTGCGAGACATCGGCCACCGCGCCCGCCTTGGGTGCCGTCGGCGGCTGCGAGGCCTGAATCGTCATCAGGTAGGTGGCGATCGCGTGCACATCCTCCGGCGGCACGTCCCCGAGGTTGTCGGTGACCGGCCGCATGGGGCCCGCCGACGCTCCGTGTTCGCTCGCCAGACCGGTGGTCAGGTAGGCCGACAGTTGTTCCGCCGTCCACGGGCGCGGCGCGTGCGCGAGCACGTCGAGCGCGGGTGCATGCCATCCGTCGACATCGCCGCCGCCGAGGTACCTGCCGGATTCGCCGCCGATGATCCCGAGAGCTGTGTGGCACGACGAGCAATGGCCCAGCCCCTCGACGAGATATCGTCCGCGCTCGCGCGGCGAGGCATCCAGGGCCGGTGCCGCGCCGGGTCGCAGGTAG
The DNA here is from genome assembly GCF_031456385.1 of Luteibacter sp. 3190. Taxonomy (NCBI): domain Bacteria; kingdom Pseudomonadati; phylum Pseudomonadota; class Gammaproteobacteria; order Lysobacterales; family Rhodanobacteraceae; genus Luteibacter; species Luteibacter sp. 3190. The sequence continues at coordinate 1,409,306 of NZ_JAVDUO010000001.1, forward strand.
AGCAGGTTCCACACGGCGAGCGCCGGACGAAACCGCAACGGAAGCGGCAGATCGTTGCGCGGCGCGGGCGCGTGCACCGCCGGCTGTGTCATGAGATACGCGTAAGCGGCCCGAAGGTCGTCGTCGGTGACCTTCGTGTAATGGATGTAGGGAAACGCGGGATAAAGAAGATGCCCGTCGCGCGACACGCCACGGCGCATCGCACGCATGAAGGCATCGAGCGACCATGCCCCGATGCCCGTCTCGACGTCGGGCGTGATGTTCGTGGTGTAGATGACGCCGAACGGTGTCCGGAGGCCAAGGCCGCCCGAGAACGCCGGGTGGCCCTCCGGCGAATGGCACACGGCGCAGTCACCCAGGGCGACCACCTTTCGTCCTTTCGAAACGAGTGCCGGCGTGATCGCGATGTCGGGCGACTTCACCGGCGAAATCGCCGGCTGCCACGCGATGGCCGCGAAGACGATGACGCCTGCGAGAAGTACCGCACCCGCCAGGTATCCTGTTCGTCTCCAGCGCATCGTTCCGATCCCGGTTCTTCGGGCGCACGCCCCATGTACCCGGCATGCTGCTACAGCGGGCGCGCGAGGGATTGAACGAATGTCAGTCGTCAGGAATTACACGACGCGATGAGACGCGATCGCTTGAACATGCGTGACCGCGCGATGCCGATCGTGCAAGCCCAAGGGAACCGTCCGCGCTAGGATTTCGCGGTCGCCGGAGATCCGGCTCTTCCACTGGCGCGAGCATGGCAGCGGATATCGTCATCAGGGACGCGCCCGACGAGGGGCGCTTCGTGGCCGAACTGGGCTCGCAGACCGCGAGCGCGTGGTACGAGCGCGACGCGCGCGTGCTGCGCTTCCATCGCGTCGACATCTCCCGAAGCCTCGAAGCCGATGGCGTGGGGACCCAACTCATTCGCGTGGCGCTGGCGCAGGCGCGCGAACAGAACCTGCTCGTGGAGCCCGCGTGCGCCTTCGTCGTCGACTACATGCGGAAACATCCCGAGACGCAGGACCTTCTCACGAGCGACGGATGGCAGCTGCTCCGCCGATGACCCACGCCATCCGCATCCTCGTCGTCGACGATCATCCGGTTTACCGCGCCGGCATCGTCGCACTCATCGACAGCACGCCGGACATGACCGTCGTGGCGGAGGTCGAAGACGCCCTCATGGGCATCGCCGCCTTCGAGCGAACGCGCCCCGACGTGACGCTGGTCGACCTCGTCATGCCCGGCACGGACGGCGTCGGCGTCATCAAGGCCATCCGTCTGATCGATCCCGCGGCCCGCGTGGTGGTGCTGACCACCTACGGCGGCGACACGCAGGCGCGCCGCGCGCTGGCCGCCGGCGCGCAGGCCTACCTCCTGAAGACGACCGCGGGCAACGACCTGGCCGCGGCGATCCGTGGCGTGCACGCGGGGCGGCACCACATCTCCGCCTCCGTCGCCAGGGATCTCGCCGACCACCCGGCGACGAAGGTCCTCAGCGAACGGGAGGTGTCGATCCTTCGCGGGGCCGCGGCGGGCCTGGAGAACAAGCAGATCGCGGAACGCCTCGGCCTTTCGCCGGAGACCATCAAGGAACACCTCTCCCACGCGATGAGCAAACTGCACGCCAACAATCGCACGCATGCGGTGGCGATCGCGATCGAGAGGGGCTTTCTGAGGTAGGACTAGACGACCGTGTCGCCGCGGTCGTCTATCGCCGTTACGTCATGCCTCCCGCCGCGATGACGATGTTGCCGGTGAGCCAGCCCGCATCGTCCGAGGCGAGAAATACGGCGACCTTGGCGATGTCCCGCGGTGTGCCGATGCGCCCAAGCGCCGTGCTGTCGATCATGACCTTCTCGAAGTCGCTACCCCTGATGCCGGCCGCCGACAGGCCTTCGGTCGCGGTCGGGCCGGGATTGATCGCGTTGACGCGGATCTGGCGCGGCCCGAGTTCCTTGGCGAACACGCGCGTGAGGGTGTCCAGCGCGCCCTTGGACGCCGAGTAGACGGACGCGGTCGGCGTCGGCGACACCGTGCCGATGGTGCTGACGTTGATGATCGACCCGCCCGACGCGCGGAACTGACGCGCCGCCTCCTGCATCGCGATGAGGGGACCGAGCGTGTTCAGGTCGAAATGCCTGCGGAAGTGTTGCTCCGTGATGTCGTCGAGCGCGGCGAACTCGTAGATACCGGCGTTGTTCACCAGCACGTCGATCGTGCCGAGCGCCGCGCGGGCCTCGGCGAACAGCTTGCGTACTTCGTCGGGCCGCGACATGTCGGCCTGGAAGGCCTGCGCGCGTCCGCCCGCCGCGACGATGTCGTCGACCACGCGTTTCGCGTCGGACGCGCTCGATCCGTAATGCACGGCCACGGCCGCGCCCTCCTCCGCCATCGCGCGCGCGATGCCGGCGCCGATGCCTTTCGACGCACCCGTGACGAGTACGACCTTGTCTTTGAGCTTGCTCATGGTATGCCTGCGGTTGAGTGATACGGTGTTGTCAGACGAGACGCGCGCCACCATCGACGTGCAGCGTCTCGCCCGATACGAAGCCATTGGTGATGAGGAAGAGGATCGCCGCGCCGGCGTCTTCCGCCGCGCCGACGCGCCCGACGGGCAGCTTCTCAGCGACGCCGGCGACATAGGCTGCGCGATGCTCGCCGAGCGCCTTCGCCAGCAGCGGCGTATCGATCGTGCCGGGCGAAAGTGCATTGACGCGCAGCGGCGCGAGTTCCACCGCGAGGCCTCGCGCGAGGGCTTCCATCGCGGCGGACGCCGAGGCGATGACCGCCGTTCCCATGGCGTTCGGCCTGTCGGCCAGCACACCGGAGATGAAGGTCACCGAGCCATCGCGAGCGAGCCGTCCGCCCAGCGCACGAAGCACATGAAGCGCGCCCCACACGCGCTCGTCGAACGCGCGGCGCAGGTAGGAGAGCTCGGCCTCCAGCACCTTGCCGACCACGAAGCTGCCGGCGAGCACCACGAGATGATCGACACGATCCAGGTCGGCCAGCGATGCCGCGACCGAACCCTCGTCGGTGATGTCGAAGGCTCGCCAGCCGGCGAACCCGTGCGTCGCGGCCACGTCCCTGGCCTGCTCGCTGTTGAAGCCCGTGACGATCACACGCGCGCCGATCGCGCTGGCCTGGATCGCGGCCGAAAGACCGATACCGGAGGTGCCACCGACGATGAGCACGGTCTTGCCGTCGAGGCGTCCGCTCGTCGGCGTCGAATGAAGCGAGGAAACGTTCAAGCGTGGCTCTCCTGGAGCAGGGAAACAGCGGACGTGTTGCTTGCTATCTCGTGGTGACGAGCAAACACTGTATGCATCGCGATTCACCCTCACCACTCACCCGAAGGTCGTTTCACTCTTTCCATGACGGAACAAATCGGCTTGCACCGGCTCACCGGGCTCATCGCCTTCGCGCGCGTCGCGGCGCTCGGCAGCTATACCTCGGCGGCGCGCGCACTCGGTGTATCGCCGTCGGCCGTGAGCAAGAGCATCAACCGGCTCGAACGCGAGCTCGGTCTCGCATTGTTCGCGCGCACCACCCGCTCGCTGACGCTCACCGCGGGTGGCCGCGATTTGTACGAGCGGGCGATACGCCTCCTGCAGGAAGTCGACGCGCTGGAACAGACCGCGTTCGCCGCGAAAGCCGAGCCGTCGGGCATGCTGAAGATCACGGCACCCCTGCCCGCGGGCGTGCATGTGCTCGCGCCTTACCTTCCGGCCTTTCGCCGCCGCTACCCGAAGGTGACGATCGATCTTCGCCTCAGCGACGGCTTCGTCGACCTGGTGCGCGAGGGCATCGACATCGCCCTGCGCGTCGGCGATCAGTCCGACTCGCGGCTGATCTCGCGCCCGATCGCGATGCACCGCATCGGCGCCTTCGCGTCGCCTGGCTACCTCGCCGAGCGCGGCATTCCGTCGAGCATCGACGATCTCGCAGAGCACGACCTCGTCAACTTCCGTTTCCAGAGCACCGGCCAACTCCTGCGCTGGCCGGGCGACCGGGGCAAACGTCCCTTCGACGTGGTCGCGTCGCTGGTCATCGATACCAGCGAGGCCGTCGCCGCCGCGCTCGTCGCCGGGGGTGGCATCGGCATATCGCCCACCTACGTCGCCGCGCAGTACGTATCGATCGGCCTCCTGCGCCCCGTCCTCCCCGAACTGACCGTGGACCGCGCGCCGATCGTCGCGCTCTGGCCGGAAAGCCGGCGCGAGAATCCGGCCGTGCGGGCGTTCGTCGATTTCCTCGAACAGACGCTCGTCGCCCCGACCCCATGGGATCGGACCGTCGACGCCCATCGGTGAGACGGGACGGTCGGTTGTCGCGCCGACAACGAGTCCACGTCATCGCGCAAACGCGGTAAGGTTTCGACATGCCCCGCATGAAGAAAAAAACGGAGCTCCCGCAGAAGACCTGCGCCAGCTGTGGGCGCCCCTTCACCTGGCGGCGCAAGTGGGCGCGTGACTGGGAGCAGGTGCGTTATTGCTCGGATCGATGCCGGAACGCGAAGCGCGCCGCGACGCCATCGGCCTAGCGGTTACGATCCGAAGCGACCGCCACGCTTTGCTTCCTTCGAAGCATTCGCATCGCCGCCGAGCTCCGATCAGCCTGATGCTGATATGGAGTTCTGCCCGCGGCAGCGCCCCGCCGCTCCGGCACTGCGCTACCATGTTCGCCATCGACAACAGACGAGGCCACGGATGACGCCCCCAACGGAGCAAGCGCGTACTGAAGTCCGACGCCTTCGAGCGTTCTCGATGATCAGGAAACATCGGCCGACCGACGCGTCCACGTCGAAGAGGATGTCGTTCCCGATTGCGGCGGTCGCGGCCACTTTGCTCTGTGCAGGTTGCGGTACGTCGAGAGCAAACACGCAGGACTATCCGCCGCCGCCCGAACCACCCGGTATCCCGATGGCGCCCGATCTGGCTCAAGTAACCTCGCTTCCAGGCGCGAGGGCGACAGCCGATCGTGTGATGACGTTCTTGTACGGCGCCAAGTCCACTGCGGACTTCAGCGCCACGAACGTGAGCCAGAAGCTGGGTGTCGACCTTCAGCCAGATGCGGAGCGTGGCGTGGGATGGTTCGTCTACCGCAGCCCGGATCTCGGCGACGGCTGGACCTATGGCGTACGGGTGGCCCCGGGCCAACCTCCATTCAAGCCTGGCTTTCATTTCTGGTTCGAAAAACATCAGACTCTGTCGGAACCGGCCAGGATCTGCGCGCTTCCTTCCGACCTGCTGGAAGCCGATCTCGTGAAACACGGATTCGCGCAAGCAAACGCATGGTCGGAGCTGGGCTGGTCACACGATCTCATCTTAAGCCGAGGCGACATTGTCTTTTCGCTGGCACGCGCGGACGAGGCGGGTGTCGGCATCGTCCGATGTGTCGTTTCCCTCCAGACCACGGATTCCCTGGCCCGGCCGACGGTCTCGCGGACTGGCCGACGAGCGACCGACGATTTCCCGGGGCGCTGGTCGTCCGAGGCGCCCTCGTTGACCAGCGCTGCACGGCAGCAACCACCGGCGCGGCCTCAGACACCCTCACCCGCCGCGGCCGATGTGTTACGCAAGCTCGTCGACATCGTTACCCGCCTTGCGTCGACACGTCAGCTCACACCCGGCGTGATCAACGAACACTTCGGTCAGCCCACCCGCACTATGAGCGGCGCATCCCTGTATCAAGGCGGTGAACTCGGTGACGGCTGGACCTACTCATTGCGATACAACCCGCCCAGCGCGGAATTCAAACCCGGTTTCGAGTTCGGCTTCCACAACCGCGACGCCGCGGCGGACCCCGCGAGTGTCTGCGCCCTGAAGTATCGCGCCTTTCGGCAGACGCTTCTCATCTACGGCTTTCGCGAAGAGCTCGGGCCTTTCGAGAATGGAGGGCTTTCGTCTGCATCGTTCGTGAGCGGCGATGTCGCCATCGTCGTGTCGACACGCGATGTCATGCGAATCAATCAAGCCGATCAATGCATCATGAGTCTTCGTACTTCGGACAGGCGATAGAGCCGGTGGGATATGCTCCGGTCTCCCGCCCACCCGGCCCAAAGGCAGCGCTGGCCCGCGCTGCCTTTTCCCTCCTCCGACACAGGACTGCCTAGGCCGGCCAGGCGGACTGGCGAATGACGTCGCAGAAGTTGCCTGCACGGAAATGTGGGTCCTTGTCGGCGATGACGTCGGCCTTCACGTTGCCGAACGTCGTCTCCGGCTTGTGCCTGATGCCGTTGTAGAACGCGTCGATTATGTCTTCCTTGAACGTCGGCGACCGTGGGAAGAGCCGTGTCACGGCGTCTCGCTCGGTGTCGCTGAACTCGTGGTAGGTCAGCCCCAGCACATCCATCTCGACACCGGCCGTCACCAGCGACACCACCGGGTGCATGTGGACCGGAATGCCGGGCGTCGTGTGCAGCGCGATGCCGGTCCAGACGAGGTCGATGTCGGATTCGCTGATGCCGTGGGTGCGCAGGAACGCCCGGGCCGCGTTCGCGCCGTCGACCTCGAAGCGCTCGGTCGCCGAACTGTAGGGAGCGACGAGACCCATGTCGTGGAACATGGCGCCGGCATAGAGGAGTTCGGGATCGAAACTCAGACCGCGCTTTTCGCCCTGGAGCGCTCCCCAGCAATACACGCGCGACGAGTGGTTGAAGAGCAATTCGCCTTCCGTGTCCCGGACAAGCTCGGTTATCTGGCGGGCCATCGCGCTATCGGGGATGGCGATGCCGTGGATGGAGGAACGCATGGGATGCCTCGATGAAGGGGGTGGTTTCCAGCGTAGGATCGGCGCATGCTGTCCTCAATCACCGGAAACCGTCCGATCCGGACATCCGCCCCGCAGAACCTGCCAAATCCGATGCCGAAGCCACCCCGTACCGTCATCGTCCTCGCCATGCCGGGGTTTCAGCTGCTCGATGTGGCGGGACCACTCGACGTTTTCGCCGAAGCCAACCGCGGCTCGGGCCGGACGCACTACCAGACCCGCGTCCACGCGCTGACGAAGGGCCCCCTCGTTTCGTCGGCCGGCGTGCGACTTATGCCGGACGGTGTCCTGGGCGACGCCGCACCCTGTGACACCTTCCTGGTCGCCGGCGCGCCGGATGCTCCGGATACCGTCCTCCCCGAGAGATCCATCGCCGCGCTCGCCGCGCATGCGAAAGCGGCGAGACGCTTCGGCTCGGTGTGTACCGGAGCGTTTCTTCTCGCTCAGACGGGGCTTCTTGCGCGTCGGCGCATCACCACGCATTGGGCGCATGCCGATGCGTTCGCCTCACGCTTTCCGGATGTGGTCGTCGACGTGGATGCCATCCATGTGGCGGACGGCAAGCTGCGGACCGCCGCCGGCGTGACGGCGGGGCTCGACCTGGCCCTCTCGCTCGTCGAGGAGGACCTCGGGCCCGACACCGCCCACGAGGTCGCCTCACAACTGGTGATGTACTTTCGCCGCCCTGGTGGCCAGGCGCCCTTCTCGAAAGCGGGTACGGCGCGCGTCTCGGGCCGCGCCGCGCTGCAGGAGCTGCAGCGCTATGTCCTTGCGCATCCCGAGCTGCCGCACACGGTCGCAAGCCTCGCCGATCGATTGCACCTGAGCCCACGGCACTTCGCGCGCATGTTCACGGACGAAGTGGGCAAGGCTCCGGGCGCGTGGCTGGCCGACGTCCGACTCGCCGCCGCGAGGTTGATGCTCGATGCCAACCGGACGCCAAAGCAGGTGGCCGCCGCATGCGGCTTCGCCGATCCGGACAGCTTCAGCCGCGCGTTCTCCCGCAGCTTCGGGTTGAGCCCGGCGCAGTACAGGCGACTGCACGCGGGCTCGTGAGCTGCGACGCCGCCGCACCATGCATCGGGATAGTGCACGCGCCTCGCGCGTGCGACGCGGATAAACCGTTCAAGTCCGCGCCCCAAACGGGGGATGGCCGCACGTGGCCACCCGCGCAGACTTCTGGCCGCTCCTCCCCACTTCGCATCGGAGAACGCGCCATGTTGAAAGGCTTCACGGTTCCGCTCACGCCCCAGGGCGACTCGACGCTCAACAGGAATCCACCCTGGCACTACTCGAGCGACTGCCTGGCCGTGGAGTATTGGGCCGAACCCAGCGCGATCGCGGCGCTGCTGCCGCCTGGCCTTTCGGCCGACACCGCGAGCGACGGGCGCGCGTTCTTCTGGTTCCTCGACTGGCAGTTCACGGGTTCGAACGACGAACTGACCGACCCGGCGCGCTACCAGTATCGCGAGGCGTTCGTGATGGTCGAGGCGCTCTACGAAGGCCAGCCCGTGAACTACTGCCCGTATATCTTCGTCGACAACGATGCGGCCCTGGCGCGTGGATGGGCGCAGGGTTACCCGAAGAAACTGGCCAGCGTGTTCCAGACGCGGTCGTTCTCCGCTCCGAGTCCGGCGGCGGCGCCCCTGGCACCGGGCAGCCGCTTCGGCGGCAGCTTGAGCGCTCACGGCGAACGCCTCGCGACCGCTCGCATCCAGCTCGAAGAGGCCATCCCCGATCCGCGCACGGTGTTCTCGCGTCCGTCGGTCATGCGCCGCTATTTTCCTAACCTCACCGCGGGCCACTGGGACAAGCCGGCCGTGGACGAGCTCACGCTGTCGCTGACCGACAACCTGACGCTGGTCGACCTGTGGGCCGGCTCGGCGGAACTCAGCATCCCCGAAGTGCGCGGCGAAGACATGCATGCCATCGCACCGATTCGCGTCGGCCGCGGTTATCGGTTCGGCATGTCGTACTCCGTCACCGATCTGAAGATTCTGCGAGACAATCGAAAGGCGTGACGTCGATGGGCGCCGCACCGCGGCGCCCCGGACGCCTGACGGCCATCAAGCTGCTGTCAGGCGTTCGAACGCATGGCGAAGTGCGTGCGTCGGCGGAAGCGTGTGCAGCAGGCGCTGCGCGGCGTGCGCCGCACGCTCGAAGCATGCCTGGGCGACATCCTCCTGCCCCTCCATGCTCGCAAGACGCGCGGCTACCCGGTGCACCCGCCACTCCGCGATGGGCGCGCCATGCTGGTCGACGATGTCCAGCGCCGCCTGGACGCAAGCCGCGGCGGTGGAGCGATCGTCTTCGGAGAGGGCCACGCGTGCCCTCACCTCCTGGGCCATCGCCTGCCATGTGGGCTCTTCGGTCGGCATCACCACCGCCAGGAAGCGCTCGGCGAACGCCCGGGCGCGTTCGGCCTGCCCCGCGGCAAGCGTGGCATCCGCCAACGCCCACAGCGCGATAGGCCGCTCTGGTGGCGGAATCACCATTGGCCGTCTCAAGCCGTGATCTTCCCACGTCCTAGCCTGTTTGATACCGGACTACAGAGCAGGCATATTCATGGGCCAGATCATAGGGCTGCCCTACCAGGGAGGGACGATGGCGAAGGCAAAGGCGAAGGCTGTTGCAGAAGCGAGCGGAGCGTTGTTCGAAGAAGACTTTGTCTTGCGAACGCTCGGGAAAATCGGGCATGACTATGAGACCGCGCTTACCGAACTTGTCGCCAACGCGTGGGATGCCGGCGCTGCCCGCGTCAACGTCATCATCCCCACCGACGCCAACGGAACTCTGACTGTCGAAGACGACGGGCACGGAATGACGCCGAGCCAGTTCCGATCGCGATGGATGAAACTCGGCTACAACCGAACGAAGAACCAAGGCAACGGCGTGCAGTTTCCGCCCGAACGCGCGACGTGGCGCCGGAAAGCGTTTGGTCGCAATGGCATCGGGAGACACGGTCTCCTGTGTTTTGCGGATCGGTATACGGTCGAGACCTGGGTAGATGGCATCTTGACCACCTTTGTCGTCAGCACCAAAAACGACCAGTCGCCCTTCCACATCGAACGTGAAGCATCAGCGCGGCGGAGCGGTCACGGCACGCGACTGTCTGTTGAGATCAACCGACATTTGCCTAAGTCGGAAGCCATTCGAACCGTGCTGTCGGCACGCTTCCTCCACGATCCTCAGTTCGTGGTCGAGGTAAATGGCCTGTCCGTGCCGTTGTCGGAACACGAAGGCCTCATCGAAACCAAGCAACTCGAAATCGAGCCCGGTTTCTTCGTCATCGCCAACGTTGTGGACACCACCAAATCGGCTCGAAGCACCCGCTACCAAGGAATTGCCTTCTGGGTGAACAATCGGCTGGTCGGCGAGCCCAGTTGGGCCGTGGGCACCACCCCCGTCATCGACGGACGATCGCGTTTTGCGAAGCGGTTTGCCATCGTCATTCAGGGCGGGGATGCGTGGGCATCCAATGTTGAGCCCGACTGGTCCCGGTTCAAACCCACGGATCTCTCCGCCCGCTTGTTTGCGGCAGTCGTTGCCTATGCACAAGAGGCCGTCGACACACTCTCGGCCCTGTTCATTGAGGAGAATTCCGAAGACGCCCTGATGCGCAACCGCGAAGAGTTTCGGACGCTTCCCATTGGGTCGAAAGTCGAAGTGGCACAGTTCACACACGACTTGGTGAAGGAACAACCTGGCATTCATCCCGAGAGCCTCAACAAGGCGGTCAAGGCTCTTATCAAACTCCAATCTGCGCGCAACGGCATGCGCTTGCTCGACCGACTTCTGCTGCTCGATGACAGCGACCTCGATGGCCTGGACCGGATGCTGGAACAATGGTCAGTCCAAGATGCGCTCGTGGTGCTGGACGAAATCGACGCTCGACTGTCTGTGATTGCCGCGATTGAAAAACTGGCGCACGACACGGCCACCGACGAACTTCACACGTTACATCCACTGGTGACACAGGCCCGCTGGCTGTTTGGGCCCGAGTTCGACAGTTCCGAATATGCATCCAACAGCACGCTGCGCACGGTGGCGGTGAAAGTGTTCGGGTCAAAGAAACAGGACACGACGTTTCGAAAACCAAAGAACCGTCCCGACTTGGTCATTTTGCAAGATGCCACGTTGTCCGTGGTTGGCACCGAAACGTTCGACAGTAGCACTGACCATCTCTCATCCATTCAGCACGTACTCCTAATCGAACTAAAGAAGGGACATTCCACGATCGATCGTCAGGAGGTATTCCAAGCGGAAGGCTACATCCAGGATTTCACGACGGATGGCGCCTTAACCGGCGCCCCGTTCTTCCATGCCTACGTGGTGGGGCATGCAATTGCGAAGGGATTAGCGCCAAGCCGCGATATTAAGGGCAACGGCGGGGAAATCATCGCGCGGGTGACAGCGACGACATATTCTCAACTCACCGACACGGCGAACCGACGTCTTCATGGACTCAAAGAGAGCATTCCTTCGCGATACGAAGACGTAAATGGATACGACCTTGTTCAAAAGGTCATGGGTCAGCCCAGTCAGGCTTCCATGGTGCCGGCAGACGACAGTGCCACGACATCGACGAAACACTGACGCCTGACCGCAAACTGGAGCGTCTATGATCGCCATCATTGCCGTTGTCAGCGTCATGGTTGGCGCCGTCCTCCAATACTTCGTCACGCGTTACTTGGACGGTGAACGGCATCACCGCGAGCCGCCGTCCCAAGCGTATGCCGACTACCTGAAAACGCTCTGCGAGCAGGCCCAACTCGGCAACCGACCCTATCCTAAGGGCCGCGAGGCCTTGGCGAAAGCAGCCGAAACGAGGTGCCGCATTTTGCCTATATGGACCGCTAGCCGAGGTTAATGCCTTCGCGGAGTTCGAACGCCTACGCCCGACCGTTAGAATCCCGGCGCAGCCCGACTCGTATGGCCGTAGGATTAGGCGGAGGGAGGCACCAATGAAACTCGACGGCAGAAAAGCGGTGGCAGTCGTATGACGCTGGCGACCATGCCGGCGATCTCGAAGATCCTGAAATGAAACCGCCGCGCCGAAAAACCAAACACTGAGAGGGGATGACCTATGGAACGAGCAACCGCGATCAAGTTACTGCAGGACATCCTTGGTGAGATCCGCCTTCCTGACGGCTCAGCCGACATTGAGGCCTATCCAGGCTTGCGGCAAGTAGACGCGAAGGTGCGCGACGTCCGCCACATTATGGAAGGGGTCGGAGGGCTACCTCCCAGCATGCTTAGTCAATTCGACACCACGGAGGACTTCCAAGCCCAGAGCCGCCGTGTCCGACTGGAAGCACTCGCCGCCAACATACAAAGCTGCTTGCGGTTTCTTGCCGTCGCACCGAAAGAAAACCCCAAAAAGACGATCATCGCGCCCCCAGACACTTCGGCCTTGACCATAACCATGCCCGATCTGGAGGCAGCCATTCATCGCCGATGGCGGGAGGCTCAAAAATGCGTCCATATCGAATGTTATACGTCGGCAATCATCATGATGGGCAGCATTTTGGAGGCGTTGCTACTGGCCCGAGCAACACTCGGGTCAAGCGCAGCATATCAATCATCCAAAGCGCCGAAAGCCAGTGGCGGGCGCATACCCGCAATCCCAGACTGGACGCTCAATAGCCTCATTGATGTTGCGGTCGATCTGAGATGGCTAAAATCCGATCGGGGCAAGTTCAGTCACGCGTTGAGAGAAGCCCGCAACGCCGTCCACCCATGGAACGAGTTATCCACACGTGCCAACTTCGATGAGGCCACGTGCCGAGCCTCCTGGGAGGTGCTGACGGCATCGGTGGAGGACTTGCTGAAGTCACTCTAACCAACGGCTTGACCCACATGGGCAGGATCTATGTCGACGGCGTGGAGCTTCACGCCCTTTCCGAAGTAATCCATAAACCACATGAGCGCACACTCTCGCTGCTGCCACGTATTCGGACGCAGGTTTGGAGCCTCCACCCATGCGTAAGAGTTTGAGCCTCGCCGACGGTCGGGATGTGCTCCTCGGCTTCGGAGCCATTGCGAGAGGGACCGCTGGGTGAGGCACCGCCGATTGCCTCTCAGGCCGCCCGGGAATGCGATGTGCGGATGATATCCAATGCGTTCAATGCGGCAGCGTTGTCCTGCTTGGAGCCGTCCGCGCGCGCCACATAGCCGCCGTCCGCCGTTGGTTAATGAGTCAAAAGTTCTTGTGACGGATTCACCGCCCCGATGTAGCCCAAGATTCCCGCCCTAACGGACTCGTCGTCTGAACTTAAATAGCGATCGCGGAAAACCTTCATCCTCTGCTCCGAGATGTTGAGAGAGTGCTGAGCAAGTTCGATATTAAAAGCTGTGATTGCCTCACAGGGACCCTCGCGCTTTAGCGCGCCAATGGGGAATAACGCCTGTTCTCCTCGACGTAAAACTGCATCGGCGGCGGTGTTCAAGAGTTCCAAATCATTGCTCGAAATGATGATGTCATCGACGTAGACGCTCACCTTCAACGGCTTATGTTTGGCCAGACTACGGAGGCAAGCACCGAGCCTACTCATATCGAGCGCGACGGAGGCAAGAATCGGGGATTGAACGAATCCGTAGGGAAGAATATGGCTTCCGTGAACTGGATGCCTCACCACGCTAATGTCAGCCATCTCACGCGCATCAGCAAACGAAAACCACGTTTTTAAGCAGCGCGTGATGCGTGAGCGCCCTACTCGGCCGAAGAAATCGTCAATATCCGCACGGAAAAAATATCTGTTCTCGACATGTGCGCGGACGGCGGCGACATGCCCGCCATGGCGAAGATGGTAGAAAAAATTAGGAGCTTTCCACTGCCCTCCGATTAGCGCCTTGATTTGAATGCCGCGATCCGCAGACTCACGCGTCGGGACAAATACCCAACGTCCAGGCTTCACTTCAAACCGGTCGCGCCACTTCTGTGCCATAAAGATGACTGTAGTTAGATGCCATGTCCACGAGTGCAATCACGAGCCGGACGAGGCCAGCAAGGACGTTCATGCACGCGAGGACAAGGCGGGTCTTGCGGATGAAATTTTTCATCGAAGATCCTCCCTTACTCGAACTCTGGCTCGCCTAGCGCATCGCGCATGGACACATAACCAACAGCAGCACATCTATGGATAACCATAGACGTACTTAACGTAACCACTTAGTGGCTGAGTAAGGGGAATAGGCCGCGAAGCACCTATCGCCAGAGTACACGCAGAATATCACGAGAAATGCTCGACGGGTAGCCACATGCACTCAGGCGCGCCCAGTGCAGCACGCCTGGCACTTTCACTGTTCCATCAACTCCAGCCACCCCGCGTCCAGCGTCCTCCCCTGTGCCGTCATGGTGCCCCGTTGCAACTGCACCGGACTCGGCGCACCATTTTTCCTGGGCACACTCAAGGACGGCGAACGCCATGTCCGTGCCCACAGGGAACAGGGTGATTCGTTCAATTCAACGGCTACGCGGCTTCGGCGTCTTTGACGACTTCCGCAAGACCAACGACATTCCTGAGTTCGCGGCCAAGAACATCATCTATGGCTGGAACTATTCGGGCAAAACCACATTGTCTCGGCTTTTCGCGAGCCTCGGCAGTGGCGTCCCGTATGCCGACTGTCCAGGCGCACCCTTTGAGGTGCGTATGGAGGGAGGCATTTCCGTCACCGAAACGACACTCAGCCCGCCCAAAGTCACTGTCGAGGTGTTCAACACCGATTTCGTGTCGACCAACCTGAGCTGGTCCGGCGAGGACTTCGAGTCCATCTTGTTGCTCGGGGACGAATCCATCGAGGCCCAGGAGCGAATCGAACGCCTCAATCTGCTGCGCGGTAAGCGCCGCCAACAGCTGGCGGCAACTCGCAACGCAGTCAAAGACGCCAACCAGACCATTAGCGAGGCCAAAACCGCTGCCGCCAAGCAAATCAAAACCACGCTGCAAATCGTCGAGGCATTCGGGGCAACCCAGTTGACCACGGCCATCGCCCAACTTTCCGCCAATGCCACCGCCGCCATCCTTCCCCCAGAATCGTTTGCGGCTGAACTCAAAGTCGCACTGACCAGTGACTCCGAGAGACCTAGGAGCGCCCCCGCACTGACAACGCCGACTTTTCGCCTAGCGCGCTGGCAGAGCGAGGCGGGAACGCTCCTTGCCCAAGTCCCGGCTGTATCGGCGGTCATTCAACATCTTCGCGACCACCCCGCAATCGCTGTGTGGGTCGGCGAGGGGCTGCCCCTGCACGCGGGTCAGCAGAACTGTGAATTTTGCGGTGGCCCCTTTACTCAAGACCGACTTCGGCTCCTTCAAGGGCACTTTTCGAAGGCACTCACCGAGCAAAAGGACCAGCTAGCTGCCTTGTCGCGAAATATTCGGCTCGCCGCGCTGCCCACGGCCACTGGCCTTGATGCCTCGCGACTCCTTCCCGAACATCAGGCGGCCGCTTCGCGCGTTGAACAGCGATTGCAAACCTTGATCAAAGCCTACAACAAGGATTTGTTGAGCCTTGACGCTGCAGTCCAGCGCAAGCTTGAACGCCCCTTCGAGGTTCAGGACCTACCCGCTCTGGAACCATCTCTCGCACCTAGCTTGGCGCAGGCGTTTGCTGAAGCGACAGACCTCATTGCCAGCAATAATGAAACGGTCGGAAACTTCAAAGACACACGTGGTGACGCCTTGCGTCGTGCGAAGGCGCACTTGGTAGCCACATTTGCGTGCGACGCGACGCTTGCCACCGTCAAGGCAAAGATTGAGCAGCTCAATAAGGCCGATGCGTGCATTTTGGCCTCGGGGACTCGAATCAAAAGCACCGTCGATGCACTTCAGGCGAGCATCAACCGCGCACAGCACGGTCGCGAGACGCTCAATGAACGCATCGCCCTACTTCTTGGGACCGATGCGGTCCAGATTGAGGTCGTCTCGGTCGAGGGTGTCGACCGCTTTGCGCTGCGCCGGCATGGCCAACCTGCTCGCAATTTAAGCGATGGCGAACGGACCGCGATCGCATTCGCCTACTTCCTGACTAAATTGAAAGAACATAAGAGCCTGGACGAGGTCATCGTCTATATCGATGACCCCATCTCGAGCTTGGACAGCAATCATGTCTTTCAGGTCTATGCCACCCTCAAGCATCTCTTCTTCCAGAAGGTCAATGATGCCCATGGCAAACCGAAGTGGGTCACCGCTTGCAAACAGCTTTTCATCTCGACACACAACTTCGAATTCTTCGAGATGCTAAAGAAACTGCCGATCGACCGGCAAAAGCCGACTCAAACAGACGGCGCTCGCTACTACCTTGTCAAACGCATCGGCCCAAAGAACTCCACCCTAGTGGATTTGCCGGCCGCTCTAAGGCAGTACACTTCGGAGTACCACTACCTCTTCAGCGTCATCTACGCGTTCTCCGAGCACCCCACGAAGGATGACCTCGAACAGCTCCTCGCGCTACCCAATGCCTTGCGCCGTTTTGTCGAGCTATACACCTATATGCGCCTTCCCATGGCTGATACGAATGTCGAGACACGGCTTGGTGTTCTGGTGGGACCCGAATCCGCCGTGCGGGTCACCCAGCTGCTTCACCATTTCAGCCACCTAGAAACTGTTGACCGCGTCGCGAGCCATACCCAACTGGTCGCCGCCATCGGCCCGGTCGTCGACGAGTTGATTGAGTTGCTGCGGGAAGATGCTCCCCATTTCAGCGCTCTCATAGCTGCGGTTCAACCTGCCAATGCAGCGGGAGGACCTTGAACCCACCCTGCCCGCTCTCGGCGAGCGCACGTACGCCGATTACGTGTCATCGGCAAATGCACCGCGCGCGGCTTAGAGAAATTCGAGCATTCGCATTTATGTTTTTCCTCCGTATCTGATTGATTCTAATCCTAAGCTGACCAGTCAGCTTCAGCGAAAAACTTCGGCAGATTCGCTTGACAGGGTCAGGCGGTCCGTCCACGTATGACCCCGCCCTTCGCCGAGACCGTTCGATGCATCCACTGCTCCACATCCGTATGTCCGCTGCCGCTTCGCCGTGCCGCCGGTCGGTCTCCGGCATCCAGCCTCAGCAGCGGCTCAGGAGGTGGGGCACCCCTAGCCCCCATCTGCGCTCACATCGATTCTTTCCGGAAATACAGGCATAAAAAAGGGCAGAAGTACCACCTCCTGACCTTGGTGGTAATCACCCTCACGCCCTGTCCAAGAAACGCCGAGGTCGACACTTCGGCGTCTTTTTTCAAAGCCGCAGGGCTTTCCCGCGCGGGGCACCGCCGCTACACGCCCAGGCTGGCGGTTCCTTATCCGGAGCGCCATAGTGACGAGCATTTCCATTCCACCGTCTTTGAGCGGATCCTCAGACGGTGATAGATTCGGAGAGGCGCGCCAATGGTGTGCGCGTGAAGCTAAAGCACAAGGAGCGTGGCGATGGCACGAGTGAATCTTGTGGTCCCCTTCGACCAAAAAGACCAAGCTAAGGCGCTGGGCGCGCGGTGGGACCCACAGCAACGGGTCTGGTTCGTGCCCAATGGCGTGCCATATGAGCCGCTTTCTCAGTGGATGCCGACGGCCCCTGATTGGGATGTGCGGTCCAACCGCTACTGGGTGGTCTCCGGCGAGACACATTGCTGGAAATGCCATCAGCCGACGACCGTCCATGCTCTGGCCGTCCCGCCGGGCCATGAAATCTTGGTATCCGATGACGAGGGGGACCGCTGGGAACCGCAGGAGTATTTGCAGTTCTTGATGTATCTCACTGAGGTGGACGATGGGGCTCTTGCCGAACTACGCAAGCGGTGTCCTCTGCTCGGAATGGACTACAGCAAAACCACCGGGAGCCACTATTGGATGAACCATTGCCGCCACTGCAGGATGAAGCAAGGCGACTTTTCATTGCATTGCGAGCCAGGCGGCGCGTTCTATCCGACCGACGATGCAGAGCTGCGCCGCCTAGGTTTCCAGCGGGTGTATCAACCGATGCATGCCTGCGCTGGCACAAGTTTCAGTACGTTCCTGCCGAACTACGACGGCTGGACTGCCTGCTGATTCAGGCGGTGTTCTGTGGTGTTTACGTTTCTGTTGCGATGGCCGTTGACGCTTGGCTCCCCCTAGATGCCTTGGCACGTAACTGGCTGAAAAATCTGCGGGTGGGCGCTATTCTGATTGAACAAGACTAACAGAATGGCGGCTTGCCGATTTCGGAACCAGGGCGCTGTCGGTCAGAGCTTGAGCAAAGATGTGCGATGGTCCTGCCCGAGCTAAGCTCGACCTACGGCCCCAGAGGCGGCAAGCAAGGGAGCGCACCACAATGCTGGGCACAATCGACCTGACTAGCGAAGAAGCTCGATTACTCTCGCAGATTGACTTCCATAATCATTCCCACGAATCCTTGCAACGTTCGTGCGCCGCTTCGGCCCAATTAACCCCGCGCTTACTCGCGCGCCGAGCCATACCTCCAGAGCGCATCGCATATTTCACGGATGCAGCGTTCCATGACGGCAAACGCTCGCGCATTGACACCTTCGCCCGAAACGGCACATCAGGCGACGAGGTGTTCGGGCATGGCAACTTTTTGAGACACCTGCGGTACTTCATACATGGTTCCAATCTCCCGCACGCCGTGCAGCACGCCATGCGAGAGGCCGTTGGTGAACCGAGGTACTTCACCAGCGGCGACTTGGAACCCGTTCGCGTGTTGGCCCGGAAGCTAGTGCGACAACATCGGCTTGGCCGAACCAGCGCAGATGCTTTCTTCCAGCTCGCCATCGACCTTGGGCTTTCTCCCGAGTGTGCCCACTCGGTCCGAAAAACCGTCCTAACCGTGCGCTAGTGAAAGGAAAGGGCGGCATCGAGCCGTCCTTGCCGCTTTGCAATATGCCTCCTCACATCGGTTGCCAGCATGCCTCTACGTCGTCCGGTCGATTTTGAGGGAGGTTTGTTCCGCCGCGTCGGCCAGCCGTTGCAATGACAGTTGAGGTTCGGATTCAGTCGTGTAGAGCCGCACCCACGCGCGCTCGTCAATTCCTAGTCACTCCTTCGAAGTAAATCTGGTAGCCAAGTTGATCAGAGCCAGATGCACTTCCCATCCCCAACTCTCCTATCGTGTATTGCCTCGAGCCGGCCGCATGATGTTCGTCGCCTAAATCGTGACGGACCTACTGCGCACGGTATTCCGATCGCAAGGCGCCACCCTGCACCTTTTGAACGACCGTTTTTCGAAGGCTATGAATGCGCATTTCGCCATTCCGTACCTCGATACCGACCGACTTGATGTAGCGACCAAATGCGGCAGGCAAAAGGTTGCAATGACCATTGACGGAGCCAACCGTAGTCCTGGGGAACAACCTCGTTTCCTTCGATTTCTATAGAGCCTCCACATGACGCATCAAACCCCACTCGATGAGGTGCAAATGCAGTCGCACGGTGCGGGCACTGGCATCCGCCTTCAGGCTCTGTCCCTATCCTTCAGCACTGATGCGGATGCAAGGCAAGCCGTCTTCTTCTATCAAGTCTTCCAAGTGCAATTCACCCAGTTCCGATACGCGCGCACCGGTGTAAAGCCCCAGCAGCGCACCGAGCTGGATATCCTTTCTGAGCTTTGAGAAGGCGCGGCCGTAGACGAGCGCGAGCTGCTCGGCCGTGAACGCCTCGAATCTCAGCTTCCGCCGCAAGCGCTTTCCCGCACCCCTTGCTTGACGTGGACTTGCGCCGGATTGTCTCCCTTGGGCAAGTGTCCTGCCGTCTGTGTCCATTCGAAAAGCGCTTTGAGATAGCTGGTCTTGTTAGTCAAGGTGGGCGTGGCTAGGTTTTCGGCGCGCAAACTCTGCACCCACTCCGAGACATCCGTGCGGGTACAGGCAGCGAGCGAATGCGTCAGCCCGCGCCAATTTGCAAACCCATTCACAGCGTCCTCTTTTGGCAGCAGGTTTTGTCCGACACCAAGCGGGCATCAAGCGTCAACAGATACTTCCGCGCCACCTCACCGACGCTGATGCCGAGCCCACAGGGGATTGCGACAGTTGGCGTAACCAGGGCAACCGGTGCCGATGCAGTCGGTTCGCTTCCCAGCAGCATGCGTAGCGCTTCGAGCGCTCGCGCATGGTCCGCGGCACTGCCATCGGTCTCTAGCGAGAATCTACCCTGGGTCTTCTCGACCTTGTAGCGAGGGATATAAAAAGAGGTGGCCGGGTAATCAGTGTCCAGCGGCGTGCCATCCTCAGTGCCATCACAAGCCTCCGTGCTCGGCTGAAACAAATGCTGACATAGGTCGACAACGCACACGCGCGTATCTGCGCCAGAGCAGGATCACGCGTATGCAAACTCCGATTGATGACCCGCACCCCAAAGGCGCCTTGCAACTCTATCGACACCACTTGGCGAGAGTGAGGCACGCCGTGCGGCGAGCGAACTAGGTGATGGGGTAAACGCATGCGTGTTGTCCACGCGAGTGTCCACGCACTGAAATGCTCAATCGGGACTAACTCCCATCCCAATCAATAGCTTACAAAGACTTGGCGGAGAGAGTGGGATTCGAACCCACGGTAGGCTTACACCTACGGCAGTTTTCAAGACTGCTGCCTTAAACCACTCGGCCATCTCTCCGTTTTGTTCCTCACCGCCACGCGTTGCACTTGGCGGTTTCCTGCGTCGGCAGGCCGGGCGCTGGGCGGCCGGCGCGCCGATTGTACCCTGCCCTTACCCTCAGGCGATGGCTTCGATGCCGGCCATGTACGGGCGGAGCACTTCGGGGACCTCGATCGAGCCGTCCTTCTGCTGGTAGTTCTCCATCACGGCGACCAGCGTGCGGCCGACGGCCAGGCCGGAGCCGTTGAGGGTGTGCACCAGTTCCGGCTTGTTCGTGGCCGGGTTGCGCCACCGCGCCTGCATGCGACGCGCCTGGAAGTCGGTGCAGTTGGAGCAGCTGCTGATCTCGCGGTACGTGTTCTGGCTGGGCAGCCAGACTTCGAGGTCGTAGGTCTTGGCGGCGGCGAAGCCCATGTCGCCGGTGCACAGCTGCACCTTGCGGTACGGGAGCTTCAGGGCCTGGAGGACGGCTTCGGCGTGGCCGACCAGTTCCTCGAGCTGCTGCATGCTCGTCTCCGGCGCGACGATCTGCACCATTTCGACCTTCTCGAACTGGTGCTGGCGGATCATGCCGCGCGTGTCGCGGCCGTAGCTGCCGGCTTCGGCGCGGAAGCACATGGTGTGCGCGGCGAGACGCATGGGCAGCGCGTCGGCTTCGGTGATGCTCTCGCGCACGAGGTTGGTCAGCGTGACTTCGGCCGTGGGGATCAGGTAGCGCTTCGCTTCGCCGACTTCGGTGGCGAAGAGGTCTTCCTCGAACTTCGGCAGCTGGCTCGTGCCTTCCATCGCCGCGCTGTTCACGATCAGCGGGACGTTGTGTTCGAGGTAGCCGTGCTTGGTCGTGTGCAGGTCGAGCATGAACTGCGCGAGCGCGCGATGCAGGTGCGCGAGCTGGCCGCGGAGCACGGTGAAGCGCGCGCCGCTGAGCTTCGCGCCGGCGTCGGCGTCGAGCCAGCCGTGGCGGGCGCCGAGGTCAACGTGGTCCTTGACTTCGAAGTCGAACGGACGCGCGTGGCCCCAGCGGAGGATCTCGACGTTGTCGTTCTCGTCCTTGCCGATGGGCACGGAGGCGTCGGGCAGGTTTGGGATGCCGAGGGCGATCTCGTTGATCTTCGCCTGGACGGCGGCGAGCGCGTCTTCGTTGGCTTTGAGCTTTTCGCCCAGGCCGGCGACTTCCGCCATCAGGGGGGCGACGTCTTCGCCCTTGGCCTTGGCCTGGCCGATGGCCTTGGAACGCGTGTTGCGGAGGTTCTGCAGCTCCTGCGTCTCCGTGGAGAGCGACTTGCGCTCGGATTCGAGGCGCTCGACCGTGGCTACGTCGAGGTCGAAGTTCCGGGCGGCGCGGAGGCGTTCTGCCGTTTCGGCGAGGCGGCCGCGCAGGAGGGCGGGATCCAGCATGTTTGCGTTCCGAGGGCGGGTGGATTCGGGATTATCGCAAAGTTTGGGGGGTGGACGGTGGGGCGTCGGGGCGTGGGCGTTCTTTCGGGCGTGGTCGCCGTGGGTACCGGCGTGCGCCGGTACGACGGTGAGGGGGTTTGTGGTGTTGTGGCAACGTGCCGGGGCTCGGGGGGCGAGCGTGTCGTGTTGACCGGACGTGGTCGCCGTGGGTACCGGCGTGCGCCGGTACGACGGTGAGGGGTTTTGTGGTGTTGTGGCAACGTGCCGGGGCTCGGAGGAAAGCGTGTCGTGCTTCCTGGGCGTGGTCGCCGTGGGTACCGGCGTGCGCCGGTACGACGGTGAGGGGGTTTGTGGTGTTGTGGCAACGTGCCGGGGCTCGGGAGGAAGCGTGTCGTGTTGCCTGGCGTGCTCGCCGTGGGTACCGGCGTGCGCCGGTACGACGGTGACGGGCTTCAGGGGGTGCGGTGGCGGCCTAGCCACCAGCCCATGATGGCGCCGGCGACGAGCCAGCCGAAGGCCTGTTCGACGAGGCTGCCGAGGGTGAAGGCGCCGGGGAAGCGGTACCAGTTCCAGTACGGCACGCTGAGCGAGAGCCAGCTGAAGATGCCGAAGCCCAGGCCGATGAGCAGGCCCCTGGCGGCGCCGGTGCCTGCGCGGATCATGATCAGCGCGACGATCAGGGCGGCGAGGGTTTCGGAGAGCCACTGGTGGAACAGGTTGTACGGCATCGACGCCATGGGGTCCTTGCCGTAGGGCGTGTAGACGATGAAGGCGTACGGGTTGGCCTTGGCTTTGGCGGAGAATGTCGCGATGGACTTTTCGTCGCCCTGCGTGGCGGGGTCGTAGTGCGGGAGCACGTAGATGCCGTGCTCGCCCGGGAGGCCGTCGTGCAGTGCGGCCAGCACCTTGTCTTCGTCGAGCGGTGCGCGCATGGACATCTCGCCCAGCGGCAGCACCATGTGCGCGAACGCGCCCCAGAGGAACATCACGATGCCGCCCAGCAACGTTGCGATGGCGATGCGCATGGCCGTGCTCCCGCGGGTTGGATGGGCCGAGGGTACGTCCGGCGTGGCGTTGGGGGTATCGGACTTTTGGCAGGGGTGCGGGCGTTGGCGAGACTGCCCGCTGGCGCGGGATCGCCGATGCGATCGGCTCCCACCCTTCGGTAGGTTGGCGCGCGTTCAGCGCTTCTTGCGGGCTTCGGTTCGTGCGGCGCGGAGGGCGTTGAGTTTTTCGCCGAGCTTGAGTTCGAGGCCGCGATCGACGGGCTCGTAGAACGTCATGCCTTCGAGCTCGTCGGGCAGGCATTGCTGGTCCAGGGCGATGCCGCCTTCGGCGTCGTGGTCGTACTGGTAGTCCTTGCCGTAGCCGAGGCCCTTCATCAGCTTCGTCGGCGCGTTGCGCAGGTGCATGGGCACGTCGAGCGTGCCCATCTGCTTCACCGTGGCCTTCGCCTTGTTGTACGCCATGTACGCCGCGTTGCTCTTCGGCGCGATGGCGAGCCAGATGGCGAGCTGCGCAAGGCCGAGTTCGCCTTCGGGGCTGCCGAGGCGCTCGTAGGTGTCCCATGCGTCCAGCGCCATGCGCCACGCGCGTGGCTCGGCGAGGCCCACGTCTTCCACCGCCATGCGCGTCATGCGGCGCGCGAGGTACAGCGGGTCGCAGCCGCCGTCCAGCATGCGCGTCAGCCAGTAGACAGCCGCGTCGGGATCGGACGAGCGCACGGATTTGTGCAGCGCCGAGATCTGGTCGTAGAACTGCTCGCCGCTCTTGTCGAAGCGGCGCGTGCGGTCGGCGAGCACCTGCTCCAGCGTGGTGTCGTCGATGCGGCCGTCTTCCGCGAGCTCCGCGGCGATTTCCAGCAGCGTGAGCGCGCGGCGCACGTCGCCGTCGGCCGCGCTGGCGATGAGCCGCAGCGAGCCTTCGTCGACATGCAGCCCGAGATCGCCGAGCCCACGTTCGGTATCGGCGAGCGCACGGTGCAGCGCGGCGACGATGTCGTCGACGCCGACGGCGTCGAGCACGTGCACGCGGCAGCGCGAGAGCAACGCGGAGTTGAGCTCGAACGACGGGTTCTCGGTGGTGGCGCCGACGAAGATGATCACGCCGCGTTCGATGTGCGGCAGGAAGGCGTCCTGCTGCGCCTTGTTGAAGCGGTGCACCTCGTCCACGAACAGCACGGTGCGGCGCCCCTGCGCGAAGTTGCCTTCCGCTTCGGCCAGCGCCTTGCGCACGTCGGGCAGTCCGCTCATCACCGCGGAAATCGCGCGGAAGTCGGCGTCGGCGTAACGCGCCACCAGCAGGGCCAGCGTGGTCTTGCCGCAGCCCGGCGGGCCCCAGAGGATCATCGAATGCACCCTGCCCGCCTCCAGTGCACGGCGCAGCGGCTTGCCCTCGCCCACCACGCGCTGCTGGCCCACGATCTCGTCGAGGGCGCGCGGCCGCATGCGCTCGGCGAGCGGCTTCAGGGCTTCGGGTTCGGCGAACAGGCCGGGGGACTGGAAGGACATGGGGCTCATGACGTGCGGTGAACGCCCATTATCGCGCGTTCACCGTGCATGGCGCCTCAACGGCTCATTCGCCGCCGTTCTTCGGCTTCCGCAGGAGGCTGGCGGCCATGGCGGCGACCACCGCCGCGCCGAGCAGCAGCACCACCCACAGGAGCGGGCGCGTCCAGTCGAACGGCGCCTCGGTGGGGTCGACGGCCTTCTTGCCCGCCAGCTCCTGCGCCTTGCCCGTCGTGGCTTCCGCCGGACGCCATGCGGGGCCGCCTTCCTTGCGCAACGCCGCGACGGCCTCGTCGATCGGCCAGGCCGGGCGCCGTTCGGAGCGGCTCCCGACGAGCAGGCGGTACGGACCGTCGCCCTCGGGCAGGAAGACGATGCGATCGGGTCGCCAGCCCACCAGCAGGCGCGGCGGCTCGCGCAGCGGCGTCACCGAATGCAGGCGGATGAGATCGCGGCGGATCGGGGTCAGTTCCAGCGGGTGGACGTCGCCGTTCGGCGCGCCCGGTGTCACCACCAGCGTGCCGAGCTGCTCGCCGCGCATCGTGTCCTGCACGGCGATGGCGTCGAGGCGCGCGACGTTGTCGCCCCGCCCCAGCTTCACGCGCAGCGCGCCGACGGGAACCGCGGCAGGTAGCCGGTAGTCGTAGTCGACGCCCTGATCCTTGGTCGCGGTGTCGGTCGGGCCGAGGTCGAGCCATCGGCGCGGGGATTCGTCCTTCGCCGAGGCATCGGTCACCGTGCCGGACAGCGTCACGCTGCCGGGGTGGCCGTCGGCCCAGGGCGCGTCGCCCGAGGTCACGCGCACGCGGTAATAGCGTGCCGTGTCGCCGGCGAGCTTCACGACGCGCGCGTCGACCGCGCCATCGCCGCTGCCGAGCGAGACGACCGACGCGCCACGCACGAGCGGTGTCCAGTCCTGCAGGTTGGTGCTGGCGTCGATGTCGATCCGCAGGTTCGCGTCGCGTCCCAGCGGCGCGAACTCGATGCGCTCGGGTCGCAGCGGCTGGCGCGCGTCGATGAGCCATTCGGAGGGCTTGCCGCTCGTGGCCGCGGCGCCGGGCTCGATCAGGATGTCGCCCGTGGTGCTGCGCTGGATGCGCGGGCCCACGGCACCGTTCGCGCTCGGCGGCACGGTGAGCATCGGCGCGTCCACCGTCAGCGGATGCGACGTCGGTGTGGCGGCGTGGTAGATGCCCGCCGCCACCTGGCGCCCTTTCGCATCCACCACCACGACGTCGGTGAGACCCGCATCGCGGACGGCCCAGGTGTAGACGTCTTCGGGCATCGACACGACGTACGCCTTCGCACCAGGCGCCGCGGTCAGCGGATAACTCACCGCGAAGCGCGGCGGTGCGTCGGCCTGCGCCAGGGTGGCGAGCAGGCCAGCGAGGGGAAGGACACGACGCCAGTCACGCTGCATGCGACGACTCCGGAGGAGGAACCGAACCCTGCCTTGGCGGCGCGGGCGCGAGGTAACCGATCACGGTGCAAAGCAGACCGTACGCGATGAACGACGCGATGCCGAAGAGGTTGCCGAGGTGCCCGCGATCGACGATCAGGAGCTTCAGCAGCACCAGCGCCATGGTCACCGCGCCTGCCAGCCAGAGCATGCGCTGCCCTCGCTTCGAGCCCAGCACCCAGGCCACCACGCCGATGACGCTCCACACCACCGTGAGCGACAGCTCGGCGAGGCTGCTGCGATGCATGTCGCCGTCCCACGGCACGCCGCCCAGGTGATGCACGGCACGCAGCGTCATGCTGGTGGCGATCACGAAGAACAGGGCCGCGAGCACCGCGGGTCGCAGACGCCGCACCTCGGAGGGAATGGCGTCGTCGGAGATCGCGCGCGCCACGAACAGCAGCACGGCAACCAGCAGCAGGTCGACCGGGTTGAGCACCGGCACGAACGGCAGCGGTCGTGGATCGCCCGCGGCGCCGAGCGCGCCGATGCCGATCGCGATCATGCCCAGCGTCGTGCACGCCCCCACGGCGAGACGGATCTCGCGGGCATGCGCGCGCAGCGGCATCGCCAGCCAGCGCGTGCCCCACAGCACGAGCGCCGCGAGCAACAGCGTCGGCATCGAAACGGCGAGCAATCGCCAGCCCTGCCCCAGCGACTGGCCATCGAGCGCGATGGCGATCGCGACGGTGAACACGGCGAGCCAGCGCACCCACCAGATCGTGGACGTGGCCACCGCGGCGATCGGGTGTTTCGCTTCGCCGGCCAGCGCGAACCAGCCGGATACACCCATCACCGCCACCGCGACGAGCGGCCATCCGGCGAGCCACTGCGTGCCGGCGTTCGCGGCATCGAGGATCACGGCCATGCCCACGAGCAAGAACAGCGGCACGCCGAAGGCGAGCGTGGTGCCCAGATCGAGCTTGCGCGCACGCGGGCACGCGATGGCGAGCAACGCGGCGGTGACGGACGACAACGCGAGCCAGCTCGCGGCCTGCGGTGCGCCGTCGACGACGAAGCGATCGATCTGGTCGGCGAAACCGACGAGCCACCACAGCGTGGCCCAGACCAGCAGGCCGATGCGCGCGAGCGCGGAGACGCCGCGAGACGTGCCATGGCGATCGAACTGCCACATGCCCACGACGGCCCCGATCACGAGCAGCAGGCTGCCGATGAAGGCGGCATTGAGGAACGGCACGTCGTCCACGCCGTGGCGGAACAGCGCGGCGATCACCCAGGCCGCTCCCGCCGCGAACTGCAGGAACACGCCGGCCCAGCGCGGCAGGCGCCGGCCCTGGCGGAAACCGAGCCAGATCAGGCCAGCACCCTCCAGCGCGAACACGCTCGCCGTCACGCTGGCGCTGAGCGCGAGCGGCACGGCGATCGTCGCGAACGCGACCGCGAGCACGGCCCACGTCTCGCGCAGCAGCGTCATGTCGTCGCGACGACGGATGGCGAAGGCGATCGCGAAATAGATCGCCGCGGCCACCAGCGCGGAGATCGCCAGGGGCATGGGCCGCCAGTCGAGCAGCGCGCCCTGCAGCAGCAGGCTGGCGATGGGATTGCCGAACATCAGGCAGCCGTCGAGGATCGCCCGCTCGCGCCGCGGCGAACGCAGCACGTGCAGCCAGGGCACGGCGAGGTAGAGCAGGAAATGCAGCACGAGGAACGGCTCGGTGCTGGCGAACAGCCCGGGCCGATAGCTGAGCACGCCCCACAGCGTGCCCACGCCGAACGTGCCGACGAAACCCAGCACGTTGAGCACGCGCCACGCGCGTTTCCAGGCGATGCCGAGGATGCCCAGGTTGAGCACCGCGTAGTACGAGAACAGCGCGACGTGGTTGCCCTGCCCGGTCGACGCGATGATCGGCGCGGCGAAACCGGCGACGAGGCCGAGCACCGCGAGCGCGAGCGCATCCTGCAGCACCGCGAGCACGCCGAGGGCACCGACGAACACGATCAGCAGCGCGAACGCCCATCCGGCCGGAAGCAGCCCGTACATGCGGTATGCGGCGAAGACGGTCATCACCAGCACGCCGATGGCGCCGCCCTGCAGCGACAGGGCGAACGCGCGCCGCCGGTCGCGTTGCAGCCAGCCGAACACGACACCCGCGATGGCGGCGAGCGCGACGATGCACAGGCGCACCGACACGGGCACGCGCAGCAGGCCGGTGTCGGCGGCGTATTTGAGGAACGCGGCGACGCCGGCGAAGAGCACGAGCATGCCGACCTTCACCGGCACGTTGCCTTCGGTGAACCAGCGTTTGATGGCGGTGGCGAGGCGCTCGGCGACGGTCGGACCGCTGGGTGGTTCGACCGCGGCGTGGACGGCTGCCGCCGGCCTGACCGCAGTCGCGGGTGGCGCGGGTGGCGCGACCGGGGGGACCGGGGATACGGGCTCCGGCGCGCGCCGGGGCGACGGTATCGGGGGCGGTGTCGTATCCGCGGCTTCCGCTCGCTTGCCGCCGGCCAGGTCGTCGATCAGCCGCCGCGCGTCGTCGAGATCGCGACGCAGCTGGGCGGTGCGCGCCCAGAGGAATCCGATGGCGAATCCGGCAACGGCGCCGGCAACGCCCTCACCCACAAAGGCGCCGATGATCGCACCCACGATGGCCCACACCACATACATGCCCTTGCTCCCCCACCGACCACGTCCGTTGTCTTCGGGAGAGTCTGGCATGAAAGCGGGACGTTGCGGATCGGCCGCCCGGCCGCGCCACCGCCTCGATACGGTACGCTGGGCGTTCGTCCCTCCCGTCCTGTGCCGATGATCTTCACTGCGCGTCGCGCGATCCGCTTCCTGTTGTGCCTCGCCGCGCTGTGCACCGGCGTGCCGGCCGCGCATGCCACGGATCCGACACGCACGCTCGAACAGCTGCATCACACGGCGCTGCGTGCGCAGGACGGCGCGCCGGTCGGGGCGACGTCGATCGCGCAGACCGAGGACGGCTGGCTGTGGTTCGCCACGCGGATCGGCCTGTTCCGATACGACGGTTTCGAGTTCGAGAAATACCCGCTGCTTCCGCCCGCGAGCAACGAGAGCGAAGCGATGTGGGCGCTTTACGCGGCACCCGGCGGCGACCTCTGGGTGGCCCGCGCCGGCGGCGGTCTGCTGCGGCTGCGCCGAGACACCGTCACGTCGTACGGCGCCAACGAGGGCCTGCCGGATCACGTCGCGGTCGACGAGTTCGCCACCGCGGGCGACGGTGCGCTCTGGGTCGCGTCCGAGGCGGGCATCTTCCGTTTCGACGGTTCGCGCTGGAACGACGTGTCGGACTGGGGACTGAAGGGCGAGTTCGACCAGTTCCTCGAAGCGCCGGACGGCGTGCTCTGGGTGGTGACCGATCAGGGCACCTTCGTGCTGCCGAAGGGCGCCCGCCGTTTCGAGGACACCGGACTGCCGACGCCGTCGCCGCAGGTGCTCCTGCTCGACAACGACGGCAGCATCTGGCGCCGCCAGGAATCCGGCGTGGCACCGCTTCCCGGCGACTGGGGCAAGCCGCATCCCTTCGCGCGACAGCGGCGCGCCAACGGCAATACGAGCCTGCTGGATCGGGACGGCACGCTGTGGACGGTCGCCTGCGACCGGAACCTCTGTCGCGTTCCGGCGGGCTCGGTGCGACAGACGGGCGACCTCGCCGAGAACCCGAAGCTACAGGCCATGAGCGAGCAGCTCGGCATGACGTCGCAAGGCACGATGACCATGCTGGAGGACCGCGACGGTAGCATCTGGGTCGCGACCAAGGCGGGCCTCGACCGCTTCCGCGACAGCTGGCTGGCGACCGTCCGCTTCCCGCAGATGTCGCTGTACTTCTCCGTGTTCGAAGACGCCGCCGGCACGGTGTGGACCGGCACGGCCGCGCTGACCGCTTACGACGACCGGCTGTGGACGCTCACGCCCGATCCACGGCCGCTTCCGGGTTTTACCGGCGCGCTGACGAGCGTGTGGACCGACCCCGACGGCAGCACCCTGATGGGCGGCTATGGCGAGATGTGGCGCAAGAAGACGGGCGCATTGCCCGTGTCCGTGCCCTTGCCGGAGGGCGCGGCGAAGCGACGCTCGATCGTTCAGGCCATCGCGCGCGACGGGACGGGACGGCTTTGGCTGTCGCTGCGCCTGCGCGGCGTGTTCTACCAGGATGGCGACGGAGCGTGGCAGTCGGCCACGCCGTTCGGAGCGCCGCCGGACGTCGCCCCCTGGGTCATCCACATCGACCCGCGCGGCCGTCCCTGGTTCGGCTACCAGGATGGCTCGGTCTCGGTCTTCGACGGCACGAGGATGCGCCGTTACGGCGAGGCCGAGGGGCTGCGACTGGGGCCGGTCTCGGCGGTCGCGTCGGTCGGGGACACGCTGGTGGTGGGTTCCGAACACGGCATGTCGTTCCTCGACGACGACCGCTTCCGCATGCTCACTTCCCTGCCCCGGAACCGTCTCGACATGGTCACCGGCATCGTCGGCACGCGCGACGGCGCGGTCTGGGCGTACGGTGTGAACGGCCTGATCCACTTCACGCACGACGCGTGGAAGGCCGCGCTGGCGAAGCCGGAGACACCCGTCGAGGCCATGGTGCTGACGATGGAAGACGGCGTGCCCGGCCCGGCGCAGCTCGTGCGGCCCCTGCCCACCGTGTTCGCGGCGCGCAACGGATACCTATGGTTTTCCGGGTCGCAAGGGCTCGCGTGGCTCGACACCTCGAAGCCGCTCGCCCGTCCGCCACCGCCGCCGGTCATCATCCGCTCGATCGAATCCGGCACGACGACCATCCGCCCTGGCGAAGACGTGGTGCTGAAGCGCAGCCGCGACCTGCACGTGTCGTATACCGCGCTCGCGCCCGGACGGCCGCGGGGCGTGCTGTTCCGTTATCGGCTGGAAGGCGTCGACGCCACGTACCAGGACGGCACCGCGCATCGCGATGCGCATTACATGGACCTCGCGCCGGGCGACTACCGCTTCGTCGCCGAGGCGTCGTACGACGGTCGGCACTGGAGTCGCTCCGAGCCGCTCGCGGTGCACGTGCCGGCGCGGCTGTTCGAGATGCGCTGGTTCCAGCTCGCCTGCCTCGGCCTCGTCGGACTGCTCGTCTGGCTGGCGCACCGGTGGCGTGTCCGCCTGCTGACGCGCCGCCTGCGCATGCGGCTCGACGAACGCCATCGCGAGCGCGAACGCATCGCCCGCGATCTGCACGACACGCTGCTGCAGGGCGTGCAGGGGCTGATCCTGCGCTTCCAGGCCTTCGTCGATGGACTATCGCCCGAGGACCGCTCGCGCACGACACTGGAGCGCACCATCGATCGCGCCGAGGCGTTGCTCGTGGAGGGCCGCGACCGCGTCAAGGGCCTGCGCACGCAGGCGTCCGTGCACGGGTCGCTGGAGGAGCGCATCGCGGCGCAGTCGGAAGACATCGGCATTCCGGTGCATTTCGAGGTGATCGCACCGCGGATGCGCCGTCCGGTCAGCGAGGTGGCGACCGACGAGTTGCACAGCATCGTGCGCGAGGCGTTGCTCAACGCCACCCAGCACAGCCACGCGAAGTCGATCTGGATCACGATCGAATACGCGCGGCGATGGCTCACGGTGACCGTGCGCGACGATGGCGACGGCTTCGACGGCTCGCCGAGCATGATGCCCGGCGAGGGGCATTACGGCATCGTCGGCATGCGCGAACGCGCCGCGCGATTGAACGGCCGGCTCGATGTCGTATCACTACCGCAGCGCGGTGTCGCGGTCACGGCGAAGGTGCCGGCACGCGTGGCGTACGCGCGGGATCGGAAGAAACGCTGATTGGTAGGAGCGCGCCCTGCGCGCGACATCTTTTCGCGAAGAGCCTCAGGTCCTGGCGCTCACGGCCTCAAAAGCTGTCGCGCGCAGGGCGCGCTCCTACCAGGCGATCAGTGGACGGGCTGGGTCTGCAGGACCGGGGCGTCGCCGACCACGTCGGTGCCTTGCGGCGGGACGAAGGTGAACGTGCTCTCCGGCAACGCGGTATTCCGCGTCAGGTTCGCGAAGGTGATGTTCGTGAGGTTGCCGAGCTGGTCCTGGAAACGCATGGCGGCGAGCGCGCCCTTCGCATCGAACCCGAGGTCGGCGTAGGTGAACTGCGGATCCGCGCTCGTCGAGGTCAGGCGCAGCCACTGGTAACCGTCGTGCTGGCCCTGCTCCGTCACATGGAAGTCGCGATCGAGCTGCGAGATGTCGGTGAGCACGGTCAGCGGGCTCTGCGCCTCTTCGCTGCTCTGCTTGCGCACGGTGACCTGCTCCAGGTCGGGATCGTAGAGCCACACGCGGCTGCCGTCGGCGACGATGGTCTGCTTGTACGGCGCCGTGGTCTCCCAGCGGAACTGCCGCGGCGCCTCCAGCGCCAGCGTGCCCTTGCTGGTCTTGCCGGCCTCGCCGTTCGGGCCCGACAGGGTCTGCGTGAAGCTGCCCGCGAGCGAATGCATCCCCTTGGCGAAGGCGTCCAGGCGGTCGCGCGCCGGGCCGGCGGCGAAGGTCGGCAGGCTGAGCAGGGACAGCGTCGCGGCGAGCAGGAGGCGTTTCATGGGCGTGGATTCCGTGGGATTCGGCGCGATTGTCAGCGATCGGTTTCGAACAGCGACTTAAGCATGTCGATGGCCTCGGCGGGCGTGATCTCGCCGGCCTCCATCTTCTCGCTGATGTCGGCGATGGCCTTGCCGTCGCGGTGCCAGTAAGGCGCGTCGCGCGTGGCCGTGTGCACCGGGCGGGCCTCCTGCCCCAGCACCGCGATCTCCGCGATCTCGGGCTGTTCGGCGAAGATGACCTCCAGCGCGTCGTCCACCCCGGCGGTATGGCCGCTCGGGTAGTCGCGGGTGACGAAGCATGCGCGGCCGTCGTCGGCGCGCAGCTCCAGCCCGGGAATCGACGGGTTCAGTTCGAAGATGCTCTCGACCTCGTCGAGCACCTCGGCCGTGGGCGCGAGGTCGCCGGTGACGAGCAGGCTCCAGGGGCGCTGGCGGAGCGCGCCCGGCTTCATCGGGTTCATGCGGGATCAGTCCTTCGGAGGCGGCGGCGCCAGCACTTCGCGGTTGCCGTTGTGCTGCGGCGCGCTGACGATGCCGTCCTGCTCCATCTGCTCGACGAGGCGGGCGGCGCGGTTGTAGCCGATGCGCAGGTGACGCTGCACGCCGGAGATCGAGGCGCGGCGCGTCTCGGTCACCACGCGAACGGCGCGGTCGTAGAGCGCGTTGTCGCCGTCGCCTTCGCCCTCGGCGTCCTGCGGCAGGCCCGAGTCGTTGATGATCTTGCCGTCGGCGGTGGACTGGACCTCTTCCAGCACGCCTTCGATGTAGTTCGGCGCACCCTGCGCGCGCAGCCATTCCACGACGTTGTGCACCTCGTGATCGTCTACGAAAGCACCATGGACGCGCTCCGGCGTGGCGGTGCCCGGCGGCAGGTAGAGCATGTCGCCGTGGCCCAGCAGGGCTTCGGCGCCGGACTGGTCGAGGATGGTGCGCGAGTCGATCTTCGACGACACCTGGAACGCGATGCGCGTCGGGATGTTCGCCTTGATCAGGCCGGTGATCACGTCGACCGACGGGCGCTGCGTGGCGAGGATCAGGTGCACGCCCGCGGCGCGCGCCTTCTGCGCCAGGCGCGCGATGAGTTCTTCGACCTTCTTGCCGACGATCATCATCATGTCGGCGAATTCGTCGATGATGATGACGATGTGCGGCAGCGGCTCGAGCGGCTCGGCCGTCATCCCCGGCATGTCCGGATTGGCGCGGAACAGCGGATCGAGCAACGGCTGGCCGCTGCTCTCGGCGTCCTTCACCTTCTTGTTGAAGCCGCCGAGGTTGCGCACGCCGACCGCCGCCATGAGCTTGTAGCGGCGCTCCATCTCGGCCACGCACCAGCGCAGCGCGTTGGCGGCTTCCTTCATGTCCGTGACGACCGGCGCC
Organism: Luteibacter sp. 3190; assembly: GCF_031456385.1. Lineage (NCBI taxonomy): Bacteria > Pseudomonadati > Pseudomonadota > Gammaproteobacteria > Lysobacterales > Rhodanobacteraceae > Luteibacter > Luteibacter sp. 3190. The sequence goes on from NZ_JAVDUO010000001.1 coordinate 1,442,923, forward strand.
AGCAGGTGCGGGATGCCTTCGTAGACCGAAAGCTCCAGCATCTTCGGATCGATCATGATCATCCGGACGTCTTTGGCGCTCGACTTGTAGAGCAGGCTGAGCACCATGGCGTTCACCGCCACGGACTTACCGGAGCCGGTGGTGCCGGCCACGAGCAGGTGGGGCATCTTGGCCAGGTCGGTGACCACGGCCTTGCCGCCGATGTCCTTGCCCAGCGCGAGCGCCAGTGGCGACTTCACCTGGTCGTAGCGCTCGGAACGCAGGATCTCGGAGAGGTAGACGATCTGCTTCTTGGTGTTCGGGATTTCCAGGCCGATGACGTTCTTGCCCGGAATGACGTCGACGACGCGCACGCTGACGACGGAAAGGCCGCGCGCGATGTCCTTGTCGAGGCTGGACACCTGGCTGCCGCGCACGCCGGCGGCGGGTTCCAGTTCGAAACGGGTGATGACCGGGCCAGGATAGACCCCGACGACGCGGGCCTCGACGCGGAAATCCTTGAGTTTCAGCTCCACCTGGCGCGAGAGCACCTCGAGGGTTTCCTCGGAGTAGCCCGGGCCCTGCGGCGGCGCTTCGTCGAGCAGCGACAGCGGCGGCAGTTCGCCGTCCATCGACGCGCCGGTGAACAGCGGGATCTGGTTCTCGCGCGTGGCGCGGTCGCTCTTGACCACCACCGGGGCAGGCGTTTCGATGCGGACCGGTTCGCGCTTGGCCTGCTTGACGGCCTCGGCCTTCTTCACGACCTCGCGCTCCGCACGCGCGGTGCGCGCGGCCATGACGTCCGGCGCGCTGCGCAGCTTGCCGCCGAACCAGCCGCCGATGCGCATGACGAGCTCGCCCGTGGCGTCCATCAGCCGGAACCAGGAGAGGCCGGTGGCCAGCGTGACGGCGATCAGGCACACGGCGAGCAGCAGCAGCGGCGCGCCCTTGTCACCGAACGCGCCGTGCAGGCCGCGCCCCACCCACTTGCCGACGATGCCGCCCGGGCCTTCCGGCAGGACGGCGGTGTCGACGTTGAGATACATCAGCGCGGGCGCGGTGATGAAGAAGAACACGAAACCGATGAGCCGCAGCGACGGCTCCCACGGCTGCACGTTGCGCTCCCCGCGATGACGGAGCACCTGGATGCCCAGCGCGAGGAGCAGCAACGGGAAGCCGTAACTCACCAGGCCGAAGATGTACCGGAGCAGGTTGGCGATGTTCGCGCCGACCGAGCCACCGAAATTGGTGGCGTGTTCGGCGACGCCCATGTGCCCCCAGCTCGGGTCCTGGTCGTTGTAGCTGAGCAGGCAGACGAGGAGGTAAAGGGCCAACGGCAGGAGGAGCAGCGCCCCGGCCTCGCGGAGGCGGCGCTTGAGCTCTTCGCTCAAGCCCTCCCGCTGGGCCTTGACCTGCGCCTTCGCCTGCTTCTTTACGACTTTCGCGCTTCGCGCCACTAACGAACGACCTCGGTCCCGGTTGCCGGCATCATGCCATGCCCTGGAGGGCCGGGTGCACGATCTTGCCGTTCTCGATGTTGATGCCCGCGGCGAGCGGGGCGTAGTCGCGCCACTCGTTGCCGGCGGCCAGGCGCTGCACGTACGGCAGGATGGCGGCGGAGATGGCGGTGGACGACGTCTGCGGCACGGCGCCCGGCATGTTGGTCACGCAGAAGTGCGTCACGCCGTGGACCTCGTAGGTCGGCTCCTTCCAGGTGGTCGGACGCGACGTCTCGAAGCAGCCGCCCTGGTCGATCGAGATGTCGACGAGCACCGAGCCCTTCTCCATCGTCTTGACCATCGCTTCGGTGACCACGCGCGGGGCCTTGGCGCTCGGGATCAGCACGGCACCGACGACGATGTCGGCGTTGCGGACTTCCTCGGCGACCGACGACTCATAGGCGTACAGCGCGGTGACGTTCGGGCCCAGGGCCATCATCTCGGCCATGCGGTCCGGACGCTTGTCGAACACGACCACGTTGGCACCGGCCGACGCGGCGAGCGCGGCGGCGTTGCCACCGGCGGCGCCGGCGCCGAGCACGACGACCTTGCCACGCGGCGTGGACGCCATGCCGCCCAGCAGCTTGCCCTTGCCGCCGTTGGGCTGGTGCAGGAGCGTGGTGCCGATCTGGGTGGCGATGCGGCCGGCGATGACGGACATCGGCAGCAGCAGCGGCAGCGCGCCGTTCTCGTCGACGGACTCGAAGGCGACGCCGGTCAGGCCGATGTCCAGCAGGCTCTTGGTGAGCGCCGGCTCGGCGGCCAGGTGCAGGTAGCAGAACAGCAGGTGGTGCTTCTTCAGGAGCTTCAGGTCGCCTTCGATCGGCTCCTTCACCTTGACGATCAGCTCGCCCTTCTCGTAGACGGCGGCGGCATCGGGCACGACGGTGACGCCCAGGGCGGCGTAGTCGGCATCCGCGTAGCCGCTCTTGGTGCCGGCACCGGACTGGATGAAGACCTCGTGGCCACGGCGGACCAGATCGGCCGCGGCGGCCGGGATGAGGGCCACGCGGCCTTCGAGGGTCTTGGTTTCGGAGGGAATACCGATGCGCATCTTATGGAGGATCCTGAATGAGCCGATAAAAGTCGGGAGTAAGCCGCTCCGTGGGGACGAAGCGGGCACCATCGTGAGCCGAGCGTCTTGAATCGCACCCCCGTCTTCCCCATTCTTCCGGGTCGACCATGTCCTCGCGGACCTCGATACGGCCTTAGCATCCTGCCGCAAGAGGCGAGCGGTACGACTTAAAACACGCCGCAGTAAAACCCAAGGATTATACATGAGCACCCCCAAGCACAGCCGTCTCCTGATCCTCGGATCCGGTCCCGCCGGCTACACGGCCGCGGTGTACGCCGCGCGCGCCAACCTGAAGCCGACCATGGTGACCGGCCTGGCGCAGGGCGGCCAGCTGATGACCACCACCGAGGTGGACAACTGGCCGGGCGACGAGAAGGGGGTGCAGGGCCCGGAACTGATGCGCCGCATGGCCGAGCACGCCGAGCGATTCGAGACCGAGATGGTGTTCGACCACATCCATAGCGTCGACCTGCAGACCCGCCCGTTCCGCCTCAAGGGCGACGCCGGCGAGTACACCGCCGACGCCCTGATCGTGACCACCGGCGCCACGGCCAAGTACCTGGGCATCGCCTCCGAGGAGAAGTTCAAGGGCCGCGGCGTGTCCGCCTGCGCCACCTGCGACGGCTTCTTCTTCCGCGACCAGGACGTCGTGGTCGTCGGCGGCGGCAACACGGCCGTCGAAGAGGCGCTCTACCTGTCGAACATCGCCCGCAAGGTCTATCTCGTCCACCGCCGCGACAAGCTGCGCGCCGAGAAGATCCAGCAGGACAAGATCTTCGAGAAGGCCGCGGCCGGCAAGATCGAGCTGCTCTGGAACCACAAGGTGGACGAGGTGCTGGGCGACGATTCCGGCGTCAACGGCGTGCGCGTCGAGGACGTCAACACAGGCGCGAAGCGCGATCTCGACGTCCAGGGCTTCTTCGTCGCCATCGGCCACACCCCGGCCACCGGCATCTTCGAAGGCCAGCTCGAGATGACCGACGGCTACATCCAGATCAAGTCGGGCCTGAACGGCATGGCCACCGCCACGTCGGTGCCGGGCGTGTTCGCCGCGGGCGACGTCGCCGACCACGTGTATCGCCAGGCGATCACGTCCGCCGGCTTCGGCTGCATGGCGGCGCTCGACGCCGAGCGCTGGCTCGACCAGCAGAACATGCTGGCCTGAGGGAACCGCCCCGCGACCCACGCGGGGCGTTCCGCGACATGGACGGCATCCGCTTCCTCGACGGTCTCGGCGGCATCGCGTCCGCCGACTGGGATGCGCTCGTCCCGGACGGCAACCCCTTCGTCTCGCACGCGTTCCTGAGCGGCCTGGAGTCCCGGGGCTGCCTGCGCGAGGACTACGGCTGGAAGCCCTACCACCTGGCCCTGTTCGAACAGGGCCGCCTGGTCGCCGCCGCTCCCACGTACCTGAAAGGCAACTCGCACGGCGAGTTCGTCTTCGACTGGAGCTGGGCCTCCGCCTGGGAGCGGGCCGGTGGCGATTACTATCCGAAGCTGCTCGTCGCCTCGCCCTACTCGCCCGTGCCTGGCCCGCGCCTGCTGGTGCCGGAAGGACCGGCCGCCGAGGTGATCCGCAATCGCCTCACCGCCGCGCTGGTCGACGAGGCCGACCGCCTGGGGCTGTCGTCGATCCATGCCAACTTCCTGGCCGACGCCGACCTCGACGCCTTCGACGACCGCTGGCTCGCGCGCTCCGACTACCAGTTCCACTGGCACAACCGGGGCTATGCCGACTTCGACGCCTTCCTCGCCGCGCTCACCGCGAAGAAGCGCAAGAACATCCGGCAGGAGCGCGCACGCGCGCACGCGTCGGGCCTCACGATCGAGATGCGCGGTGGCGACGAGCTGTCCGACACCGAGTGGCGGCAGATCCACGCCTTGTATGAGCTTACGTTCGACATGAAAGGCAACCACGCGGCCCTGACCGCGCGGTTCTTCCAATACCTCGGCCGTACCCTCGGCTCGAATGTGCAGGTGGCGCTGGCGCGCGATTCGCACGACATCGTCGCCATGGCGCTGTTCCTCCGTGGCGGCGGTGCGCTGTACGGACGTTACTGGGGTGCCAGCGTGGAGGTATCGGGCCTGCATTTCGAACTTTGCTACTACCGTGGCATCGACTACGCGATTCGCGAAGGGCTCGCCCGGTTCGAACCCGGCGCGCAGGGCGAGCACAAGCTCGCGCGCGGCTTCCTGCCCACGCCGACGCACTCGCGGCATTACATCGCCCACGAAGGCTTCCGCCGCGCGGTGGCGGACGCGCTGGAGCACGAGGCCCGCCATCGCGAGGCGTATCGCGAGGAGCTCATGACCCACTCGCCTTACGCCGATCGATGATCCGCCTGCCACAACTGCACCGGACGCGCGTCACCCTGTTTCCGGATCCGGAGACGGCCCTGCAGGATCCGAACGGCCTGCTGGCCTGGGGCGGCGACCTCTCGCCGGAGCGGCTGCTCGCGGCTTACGGCCAGGGTGTGTTCCCATGGTTCAACGCCGACGAACCGATCCTGTGGTGGTCGCCCGATCCGCGCTGCGTGTTTCGCACCGACGGCGTGCACCTCAGTCGCAGCCTGCGCAAGCAGCTGCGCCAGTCGAACTGGCAGGTCACGGCCGATACGTCCTTCAGCCGCGTGATGCACGCGTGCGCCGCGCCGCGCGACGGCCAGCCCGGCACCTGGATCGGCGACGACATGATCGCGGCGTACGAGGAACTGCACCGGCGCGGGCACGCGCACAGCGTCGAGGTGTGGGATCGCGGATCGCTCGTGGGCGGCATCTACGGCGTGGCCGTCGGCAGGCTGTTCTGCGGCGAGTCGATGTTCAGCGCGCGCAGCGGTGGATCGAAGGTCGCGCTCGCCGCGCTGTGCAACCTGCTGCATGGCTGGGGCTTTCCGCTGCTCGATGCCCAGGTGACGAACAGCCACCTGCTCAGCATGGGCGCCGTGGAAGTGCCACGCGCCGAGTTCGTCGTGCAGGCCCGCCGCCTCGCGGGGATGCCGGGCGTGACGGGGTCGTGGGTGAAGTATCCGCTCGCGTTGCCCTGACCACGTAGGAGCGCGCCCTGCGCGCGACATGTTTTAGGGCCAAGCGATTCAGCGTGCCCTGTGACCGCTCATTTCCGCGCCGGCGTTGCGGGGCAACAGCGCGCACACCGGTGCCGCGATCAGCGACACGAACGTCACCACCAGGAACGCCGCGCTGAAGTCGGGCAGCTGCGCGCTCGCGTGCCCGTTCCACACCACGGACACATGCAGCGCGGCGGACGCCACGCAGATGCCCAGTGACAGCATCAGCTGCTGGAACGTGGTGTAGAAACTGGTCGCGCTGGAGAAGCGCTCGCTCGGCACGTCCGCATAGGCCACGGTGTTGTACGCGCTGAACTGCAGCGACTGGAAGAATCCCGAAAGCAGCAGCACGGTGTAGATCGTCCACAGCGGCCAGTCGGGGCGGAACGCCGCGCACAGCGCCACGCACACCATCGACAGCACGCCGTTCCACATCAGCGTGGCGCGGAATCCCCAGCGGCGCAGCACCGGCGCGGCGGTCGCCTTCATCAGCATCGCGCCCAGCGCGGACACGAACGTGACGACACCGCTGTGCGCGGCCGAGAGGCCGAATCCGAGCTGCATCATCAGCGGCAGCAGGAACGGCACCGCGCCGGCGGTGATGCGCGTGAGCGAGCCGGCCACCACCGAAAGACGGAACGTGGTGAAGCGCATCAGCGACAGGTCGAGGATCGGGTTCGGCACGCGGCGCGAATGCCATACGTACAAGGCGCCCACCAGCAACCCGCCGACGATCAGCAGGGCCGAGAGGTTCGACGACGCCGTGCCGTGACTGACCATTTCGAGACCGAACACCAGGCACGACAACGCGACGCCGGACAGCACGAAACCGAGCCGGTCGAACCGCACCTTGTCCGGCAGGCGCACGTCGGGAATGTATTTCGTGGCGAGCCACATCCCCGCGAGTCCGATGGGCACGTTGATGTAGAAGATCCAGCGCCACGACACCCACGTGACGATGAAACCGCCCAGCGGCGGTCCGACCACCGGGCCGATCAGCGCGGGCACCAGCAGCCACGACATCGCCGAGACCAGCTCGGATTTCGGCACGGAACGCAGGAGCACGAGGCGCCCGACCGGCACCATCATCGCGCCGCCGATGCCTTGCAGCAGGCGCGAGGTCACGAGCAGCGGCAGGTTGCCGGAGACGCCGCAGAGGATGGAGCCGAGGGTGAACAGCGCGATGGCGGCGCGGAAGACGTTGCGCGAGCCGTAGCGATCGGCGATGGCGCCGCTGGCCGGAATGAACACGGCCAGGCTCAGCATGTACGACGTGAGCGCCACGCTCATGTGCAGGGGCGACACATCGAACGACTGCGCCATCGACGGCAGCGCCGTCGCCAGGATGGTGCCGTCCAGTTGCTCCATGAACATCGCGCTCGCGATGATCAGGGCGACGGTGCGGAAGCCTGGTGCGGAAGTCATCGGGGACGCGCGGCTGAGAGGCGCATAGTTTGCGCCTGCAAGCGTCAAAGGTCGAGGCTTCGTCCGCTGCGGAAGTGGCGGGGCTCGCCGCTGAGCGGGTCGACGAAGCGCAGCTCGCGCGCGAGCAGGCGCAGCGGATCGCCGTAATCGCCCGTATCGTCGCGCAGCTCGGGATAGGTGCGGTCGCCGAGGATCGGCGCGCCCAGACTGGCCATATGCACGCGAAGCTGATGCTTGCGACCGGTCTCGGGCTCCAGGCGGTAACGCCAGTGACGCTCGCCGCGCTCGATGACGTCGACACGCGTTCGCGCGTTCGGCTCGCCGGACACCTCGCGCATGCGGAAGAATGGCTCGGCGCGTTCCAGGCGCGATGCGTGGACGAAGGGGAAGTCACGCCCCGGCATCGGTGGCGCGATCGCTTCGTAGATTTTCGCGATGGCGCGCTCCCGGAACAGGCGCGTGTACGCGTCGCGGCTCGCGGGACGCGCGGAAAAGACCACGAGGCCCGCGGTGCCTCGGTCCAGTCGATGAAGCGCGGCGAGGTCCGGATTGTCCAGGCGGCGCATGAGCCTGACCGACAGCGTTTCCTCGACATGACGACCGGCGGGCATGACGGGAAGGAAGTGCGGTTTGTCGGCGACGACGAGGTCGTCGTCCATGAAGACGATCGATTCGTCGAACGGGATGCGTGGTTCGTCGGGCACCTCGCGCCGGTAGGCCACGACCGCGCCCGGGCGATAAGGCAACGTGCGCGACACCGGCTGCCCGTCGGCCGTGACGGTGCCGCGCTCCATCCGGTCGATCCACGTCGCGCGATCGATCGTGGCGAAGCGCTCGCAAAGGAAATCGAGGACGGACGCCCAGCCGCCGGGAGGCAGGACGATGCGGCTCGTGGGGTGATGGGTCATGTCGGTATCTTACGGCCGTCCGGTCCGGCGACAGGCGACACGCCTCGCCAATCGTTTCGACCCACCATGGGGCATATACTGCCGCATCGTCCCCATCCCAACGCGGAGCCACACGTGATCGGCCGGTTCTTCAGGAAGTGGTTCGGAGGTGCGCGAGCGCGGTCCGCCGACGCATCGGCGCACCTGTCGCTGCCCGATGCCGCGCCATTCGTGCCCAAACCGTCCGACGCACCGCCTGGCGCCCTCACGGGCGACGAGATCGAAGATCGCTTCTATCGCCTCGTGTTCGGCATCGGTCCCGCGCGCGACCCGGGCCTGACGCCCGCCGAACAGAACGTGCTGCGCCGCGTGCGCGACGCCTTCGGCAGCGAGCGCTTCGACGTCGCCACCCTGCCCCGGCTGCCCGCGGTCGTGCCGCAGCTGATGCGCTCGCTGCGCAACGACGATGCCGACAATCGCGCGCTGGCCGAACAGATCTCCCGCGACACCGTCCTCGTCGGCGAAGTGCTCCGGGTGGCGAACAGCGCCTACTTCCGCACGGCGCGGCCCGTTTCGGGCCTGCCCCAGGCCATCGCGATCATGGGCCACGACGGCCTGCGCCGCGTGGTGATGCAGATGGTGATGCGACCGATCCTGCGCACGGACGACGGCCCGCTGGGGCGCGACGCCGGCGAGCGGCTGTGGGAACACGCGGAACGCTGCGCGCGGGCCTGTGCGTTTCTGAGCCGTGGCGTGTGCGACCCCTTCGAGGCGTTCCTCGCCGGCATCGCGAGCCAGGCGGGCGCGCAATCGATCATCCGCGAGGTGGCCAACGTGCCCGGTGCGGCCGGTCTGGCGTACAGCCGTCCGTTCATGGCGGCGATAGGGCAACAGATCGAACGCCTGTCGCTGCACGCGGCGCGGCACTGGAGCTTTCCCTCGCGTGTGGTGCAGGCGCTGGCGGAGCGCGCGGATCCGGCCGACGCGGGCGCGCGAACGCCGCTGGGGCGGGCGCTGCTCGCCGCCAGCCGCGTGGCGATGCTGGACGTGCTAACGGAACGCGGCGCGGCGGATCCCGACGCGGTACTGCTGGCGCACGCCGCGCTCGGCTTCGGCCAGGAGCGGCTCGCGGCCTGCCGGGACGAGCTGCGCACGGCCGTGGCGGTCGCGGAGGCCTGAGCACGCGCTCCGGCGACCACCTGGCGCTAGGCTAGCGCTTCACGCCCGTGCCGAGGACGTCGGTCCAGAGACGCTCGGCCAGATCGGCCGAGGCGGCATCGATCAGCGTCGGCACCGCGACATCCAGCCGGGGCGAGGCCGGGTCCAGTTTCCGCGATTCGTGAAGCCGATACGATTTCGCGGCGATCAGCCCGCGCGCCACGATGCGGCAGTCGATCGCCATGTCGATGTCCAGCGACGGCGGCTCGGCGTCGGCCTTCGCACCGACCAGGACCTCGAGCCCACGGCAGTTGATGATCAGGTCGGTGAAATACTTCGGCTGCAGCGCCGTGCGCAGGCGCGCTTCGACCACGCTGGCGATGTCCGGCGTGACCTGCACCTTTTCCTTCGATTCGAGGCCCGCCACGGTCAGCACCCGCGCGCCCGGGTTTTCCACGGTCAGCCAAGGCGACGATGGGCTTGCCGACACCGCGCGGCTCATGTCGCTTTCGATCATCGCGCGACCGCCACAACCGGCCAGCGCCAGCGCCGCGGAGGCGACGATTACATGCTTCAACACCTGTCTTTCCCCGATTTCCCCTGACTCGACCTCCCAATGTACCGGGCATGTGCATATGCGGCAAGAAAGTCAGGAATGTGAAGGGACGGATGCGCGGCCGGGAGCGCGTCGCCGCCAACCCCGCTATCATCTGGCGCCTGTACGTCTGGAATCCCGCCACCCCATGTTCGACGCGCGATCGCACCCACCTGTCGGCACGGATGCCCTGGCGCGCATGAGCTGGCATACGTTCGAGCACCTGCTCGCCGAGCACTACCGCGAGCAGGGCTGGCGTGTCGAATACGATTCCCGTCCGAAATCCCTCAAGGCGCTGGGCGCGAGTCTCGACCTGCGCATGCGCCGCGGCAACGAGGTCACCATCCTCCAGTGCCGCCAGTGGGACGCCAGCGAAGTGCAGGTGCAGGACGTCAACGAGCTCCTCGCGACGATGCTCAACGAAGGCGCGTCGGGCGGCATCCTCGTCACGCGCGGCACCTTCAGCGGCGACGCGCGCACGGTGCAGCTTCGCCAGCCGCGGCTGCAGCTGATCGACGGCGACGTGCTGCGCGTGATGCTGAAGCTCGACGGCCCGGCGACCGGCGTGACCTCGCACGTCGCCGCCAGCGAGAAGCCGGCACGCAAGGAGAAGCCCGCACGTGTTCCGGCGTCCCGTCACGACCGGCCCTGGCTGCTTCCCTCGATCGTCGCCGCGGTGGTGGTCTGCCTGCTCGGCCTGTTCGTCTGGCGCGCGATGACGCGGGTCACGGCGACGCCACCGCCCGTCGCCGCGACGCCGGCCGCTCCTCCGGCCGCACAGGCCCCAGCCGCCACCACACCGCCCGTCGTCGCGACGCGCCCCCGGAACGACCTGCCCTCGCCGACGCTCTCGCGCGAGCTCGCCGAACGCGCGCGCCTGCAGGAATCGCGCTCCGAAGCTTCCCGCCACGGCACGCAGCGCCAGGCCGAGGACGCGATGAAGGTGATGGAGCGAAACACGCGGGAACTCGGCTCGGCGGAATGACCCGCCAAGCGGCGCGACGTTCTTTCACGCCAGGCGAATCCACCCGGGCCTAGGCTGAAGGGCGACCTCGTCGCCTGGAATGTCCCATGACCGATCCGCTTGCGCCCGATCTGCTGCGCCGCATGCACGCCTACTGGCGCGCCGCGAACTATCTCTCCGTCGGCCAGATCTACCTGCGCGACAATCCGCTGCTCGAGGAACCGCTGGGCAAGGAGCACATCAAGCATCGCCTGCTCGGTCACTGGGGAACGACGACCGGACTCAACTTCATCTACACGCACCTGAACCGCGCGATCGTCGAACGCGACCTCGACATGATCTACGTGATCGGCCCGGGCCACGGTGGACCCGGCCTCGTCGCGCACACGTACCTCGAAGGCTCGTACACCGAGGTCTATCCGCACATCGATCGCAGCGCGGCCGGCATGCGCGAGCTGTTCAGGCAGTTCTCGTGGCCGTACGGCATCCCGAGTCATGTGGCCCCGGAAACGCCGGGCTCGATCCATGAAGGCGGCGAACTCGGTTATTCCCTCTCGCATGCGTACGGCGCGGCCTTCGACAATCCGGAACTCATCGTCGCGTGCATCGTCGGCGACGGCGAGGCCGAAACCGGCGCGCTCGCGACGAGCTGGCACTCGAACAAGTTCCTGAACCCCGCGCGCGACGGCGCGGTGCTGCCGATCCTGCACCTCAACGGCTTCAAGATCGCGAACCCCACCGTGCTCGCGCGCATCGAGCCCGACGAGCTGCGCGACCTCATGCGCGGCTACGGCTACGAGCCGCACTTCGTCGAAGGCCACGAGTTCGAACCGATGCACCAGGCCTTCGCCGCGGCGCTCGACCGCTGCCTCGACGAGATCCGCCGCATCCAGGAGAAGGCGCGCGGCGGCGACGCCGACGCGGCCACGCGTCCGCGCTGGCCCATGATCGTGTTCCGGAGCCCCAAGGGCTGGACGGGCCCGAAGGAGGTCGACGGCAAGCCCGTGGAAGGTACGTGGCGCGCGCACCAGGTGCCGATCGCGAAGTTCGAGAACGACGAACACGTCGCGATCCTCGAGCGCTGGATGAAGAGCTACGAGCCGGAAGAGCTCTTCGACGAGCGCGGCCGCTTCCGCGAGGAGTTCGCCTCGCTCGCTCCGACGGGACGCCGACGCATGGGCATGAACCCGCACGCGAACGGCGGGCTGCTGCTGAAGCCCCTGCACATGCCCGACTTCCGCGGTTTCGCCGAGGACGTGAAGACGCCCGGCGATCACAAGTCGGAGGCGACGCGTGTCCTCGGCCGTTTCCTGCGCGAGGTGATGCGGCAGAACATGGATACCTTCCGCCTGTTCGGCCCCGACGAGACGGCCTCGAACCGGCTCGAGGCGGTGTACGAAGCCAGCGGCAAGACATGGCTGGCCGAAACGGAAAGCGTCGACGAGAACCTCTCGCCGGCCGGGCGCGTGATGGAGGTGCTGAGCGAGCACCAATGCCAGGGCTGGCTCGAGGGCTACCTGCTGACGGGCCGGCATGGCTTCTTCTCGTGCTACGAGGCCTTCATCCACATCATCGATTCCATGTTCAACCAGCACGCGAAGTGGCTGAAGGTGACGCGCAAGATGGCGTGGCGCCCGCCGATCGCGTCGCTGAACTACCTGCTGAGCTCGCACGTGTGGCACCAGGACCACAACGGCTTCTCGCACCAGGATCCGGGCTTCATCGACCACGTCGCCAACAAGAAATCGGAGATCGTGCGCGTCTACCTTCCTCCGGACGCGAACTGCCTGCTTTCGGTCGCCGACCATTGCCTGCGCAGCCGCCATTACGTCAACGTGATCGTGGCCGGCAAGCAGCCCGACTGGCAGTGGCTGGACATGGAGAGCGCCGTGCGCCATTGCACGGCCGGCGCGGGGATCTGGGAATGGGCAGGACGCGGCGGAGACGATCCGGACGTGGTCATGGCCTGCGCGGGCGACGCGCCGACGGTGGAGACGCTCGCCGCGGTGATGCTGCTGCGCGAGTACGTGCCCGACATCCGCATCCGCGTGGTCAACGTGGTCGACCTGATGTCGCTGGAAACGCCCGACGAACATCCGCACGGCATGGACGACGAGCAGTTCGACGGCCTGTTCACGAAGGATCGTCCGGTGATCTTCGCCTTCCATGGCTACCCCGGCATCATCCACAAGCTGACCTATCGCCGGCACAACCACGACAACATCCACGTGCGCGGCTACAAGGAAGAAGGCACGACCACCACCGCGCTCGACATGATGGTGCTGAACAACATGGACCGCTTTCAGCTCGCGCTCGACGCGATCAACCGCATACCGCGCCTGGCGGGCGAACGCGAAAAGGCGGCACAGCGCTACTGGTCGGACATCGAGCGGCACAAGCTCTACGTCAGCGAACACGGGCAGGACCTGCCCGACGTGCGCGACTGGCAGTGGAAGGCCGAGGAGGCCTCGTGAGTCGCGCCGGGCACGTGCTGGCCCTCAACACGGGCTCGTCGTCGCTGAAATACGGGCTCTATCGTGTGGAAGGCGACATGTGCGAGGCACTCTTCGCCGACCAGACCGACGCGCCGGGCGGTGACGCGGACCCGGTGGCGGCGATCGTCGATGCCCTGCGCACGCGTTCGCTGCCCACGCCGGACGCCGTCGGGCACCGTCTCGTGCATGGCGGGCCGAACATCCGCCGGCATGCGCGTATCGATGATGCCCTGATGGCGCACCTGGAAGAGGCGAAGGCGTTCGCGCCGCTGCACGTTCCCCCGGCGGTCGAGATGGTGAAACGGGCGCGCAAGGCATTCCCCGATGCGCCGCAGGTCGCCTGTTTCGACACGGCGTTCCACGCCACCATGCCCGCCGTCGCGCGCGCCCTGCCCCTTCCCGCCGATCTTCGCGAGGGCGGTATCGAGCGTTACGGGTTCCACGGGCTGTCGTACGAATCGATCGTGCGGAAGCTGGGGCCTTCGATGCCGTTGCGCGTCGTGATCGCGCACCTGGGCAACGGCGCGAGCCTGTGCGCGGTGCGTGATGGCGAATCGGTGGATACGACGATGGGTCTGACGCCCACGGGCGGCATCGTGATGGGCACGCGGCCGGGCGATCTGGATCCCGGCGTGCTGCTGTACCTGATGCGCGAACGCGGCTACGACGCGAAACGCCTCGAGTTGCTGGTCGACCGAGAGTCGGGCCTGAAGGGTCTTTCGGGCGGCATCAGCGACATGCGCAAGCTGCGCGAGTCGCACGACGCGGCGGCGACGCTGGCGCGCGATGTGTTCGTGCATGTCGCACGCAAGCACGTCGCGGCGATGGTGGCGTCGCTGGGCGGTCTCGACCTGCTGGTGTTCACCGGTGGCATCGGCGAGAACGACGCGGCCACGCGGGATGCGATCCTAGCGGGACTGCAGTGGTTCGGCGACTTCGAGGTTCGCGTGATCGCGACGGAAGAGGACGAACAGATCGCGAGGCACACCTGGCGCCTCGCTTCGTAGGAGCGCGCCCTGCGCGCGACATCTTCTCGCCGTGAGCCGCAGGTCCTGTTGCTCACGGCTTCAACAGATGTCGCGCGCAGGGCGCGCTCCTACAGGGTGGCGTCAGACGACGACCACGGGGATCTTCCCGATCTTCGAACGCCATTCCTTCGGGCCCGTCTCGTGCACCGACGTGCCGGCGCTGTCGACCGCGACCGTCACCGGCATGTCCTTGACCTCGAACTCGTAGATCGCCTCCATGCCGAGGTCTTCGAACGCGAGCACGCGCGAGGCCTTGATCGCCTTGGAGACGAGATATGCCGAGCCGCCGACGGCCATCAGGTACACGGCCTTGTTGTCGCGGATCGCCTCGATCGCGGCCGGACCGCGCTCGGACTTGCCGACCATGCCCAGCAGGCCCGTCGTCTCGAGCATCTGGCGCGTGAACTTGTCCATGCGCGTGGCCGTGGTCGGGCCGGCCGGACCGACGACCTCGTCGCGCACCGGATCGACCGGACCGACGTAGTAGATGAAGCGGTTGGTGAAATCGACGGGCAACGTTTCGCCGCGGTTGAGCATGTCGACCATGCGCTTGTGCGCGGCGTCGCGGCCCGTGAGCAGCTTGCCGTTGAGCAGGATCGTCTCGCCCGGTTTCCAGCTCTGCACGTCCTCGCGGGTGATCGTGTCGAGGTCCACGCGACGGCCCTTCGAGGCGTCGTACGTGAGCTTCGGCCAGTCTTCCAGCGACGGCGGATCGAGCGCGACCGGGCCGGAGCCGTCCAGCACGAAGTGCGCGTGGCGCGTGGCGGCGCAGTTCGGGATCATCGCCACGGGCAGGTTCGCCGCGTGCGTCGGGTAATCCTTCACCTTGATGTCGAGCACGGTGGTGAGGCCACCCAGGCCCTGCGCGCCGATGCCGAGCGCGTTGACCTTCTCGTAGAGCTCGAGGCGCAGTTCCTCCGCGCGGTTCGACGGGCCGCGCGCGATCAGGTCGACGATGTCGATCGGCTCCATCAGCGCTTCCTTCGCCAGCAGCATCGCCTTCTCGGCGGTACCGCCGATGCCGATGCCGAGCATGCCCGGCGGGCACCAGCCGGCGCCCATCGTCGGCACGGTCTTCAGCACCCAGTCGACGATGGAGTCGGACGGGTTGAGCATCGCGAACTTCGACTTCGCTTCGGAGCCGCCGCCCTTGGCGGCGACGATGACGTCGACCTTGTCGCCCGGCACCACCGAGACGCTCACCACGGCCGGCGTGTTGTCGCGCGTGTTCATGCGCTTGCCCGCCGGATCGGCGAGCACCGAGGCGCGCAGCTTGTTGTCCGGGTGGTTATACGCGCGGCGCACGCCCTCGTTGACCATGTCCTCGACGCCCATGGTGGCGTCGTCCCAGCGCACGTTCATGCCGATCTTGAGGAACACGGTGACGATGCCGGTGTCCTGGCAGATCGGCCGGTGGCCCTCGGCGCACATGCGCGAATTGATCAGGATCTGGGCGATGGCGTCCTTCGCCGCCGGGGATTCCTCGCGCTCGTACGCGGCCGAGAGGTTCCGGATGTAATCCACCGGGTGGTAGTACGAGATGTACTGGAGGGCGTCGGCGACGCTGGTGATGAGGTCGTCCTGCTTGATCGAGGTCATGGCGCTACGGCTGGCTCGCGAGGCTGGCAAAGACCACGATTTTAACGCACCCGGGCGTGTAAGGTGCCGCTGCCCCGTCCGGTCTTCTTCCGGTACCCGCCAGAACCCTGGAGTCTCCATGCGCCACCCGTTCCGTTCCGCCTTCCTCGTCGTCGCCCTCGCCGCCACGGCACTGGGACTGGCGCGCCCTGCCGCCGCGGCGCAGACCGCGCCGGAGTTCGCCGGCATCGCCACCTGGCAGAACTCGAAGCCGCTGACCATGAAGCAGCTGCGCGGCAAGGTCGTGCTGATCGATTTCTGGGCCTATTCCTGCATCAACTGCCTGCGCACCCTGCCCCACGTGACCCGCTGGTACGACCAGTACAAGGACAAGGGCCTGGTCGTCGTGGGCGTGCATTCGCCGGAATTCCCGTTCGAGAAGCAGGAAGGCAACGTCCGCGACGCCATCAAGCGGTACAACATCCACTACCCCGTGGCGCAGGACAACGACCTAGCCACCTGGGACGCCTGGGACAACCAGTACTGGCCCGCCGAGTACCTCGTCGACCAGCGCGGCAACGTCGTCGCCCATCACTTCGGCGAGGGCAACTACGCCGAGATGGAGAACGCGATCCGCACCCTGCTCGGCCTGCCGCGCCTCGACGCCGCGGCCGCGGGCGAGGACAAGGACGCCCCCGACTTCACGCAGCTGGGTTCGCCGGAGATGTACTTCGGCAGCGACCGCAGCCAGAACAACGCCAGCCCCGAGGGTTCCCGCGGCGGCACGCGCGACTTCACCGCCCCGTCGCGCCTCGACCTGAACAAGTTCGCGCTCGTGGGCCGCTGGGAGATCGGCCGGCAGAACGCGACGCTGGAAGGCCCGTCCGGTGAGATCCGCCTGCACTTCAAGGCGAAGAAGGTCCACATGGTGGCCAGCGCGAACGATCCGGTGACCGTGGAGGTGCTGGTGGACGGCAAGCCGCAGGCGCCCGTCACGATCCAGGCCTCGCAGCTGTACACGCTGTACACCGCCACCGACTACAAGGACCACGTGCTGACGATCCGGATTCCCAAGGCGAATTTCCACGCGTTCACCTTCACGTTCGGCTGAGGCCCTCCTCCACCCCTCTTGCGTGACTGTTACTTGCGATATATCGTACGTGCACTACGTACGATATATCGGAGTATGCCCATGCACTTTTTCCACCACGCGCGGCACCGCCTCCACGAGCAGATGCACGCGATCGGTCGCGGTGGCGGCCGCTTCGGCGGCAGTCCCTTCGAATTCGACGACCGCGAGGGCGGCCGCGGCGGTCGCGGCGGCGGCCGTTTCGGCGGCCGGATGTTCGGCACCGGCGATCTGCGGCTCCTGCTCCTGGCCCTCATCGAGGAGCAGCCCCGCCACGGCTACGAGCTGATCCGCACCATCGAGGAGATGTTCGACGGCCAGTACAGCCCGAGCCCCGGCGCGATCTACCCCACCCTGACGATGCTCGAGGAGCTCGGCTATGCCCGGGTGGAAGCCGAGACGGGCGGCAAGAAGCTCTACGCGATCACCGATGCCGGCCGCGCCTTTCTCGCCGAGAACCGCGACAGCCTCGAGGCCCTGACCGAGCGGCTGCAGGTAATGTCGCGCCACATGCGCCGCATGAGCGTGCCGGAAGAGGTGCGCGAGGCCATGCACCGCCTGAAGTACCAGCTGATCAACCATCACAAGGCGTGGGACGCCGCGGAGATCGCGCGCGTCGCGAAGCTCGTCGACGCCGCCGCCAAAGCCGTGGGAGAGCGCCAGCCATGACGGAACGCCATGCGATCACCCGCGTACGCCATCCTCTGAAGATGCGTCGGCTCGAGGTGGCGCGGGTGGAGAACCTCACGCCGCACATGGTCCGCGTGACGCTGACGGGACCCGATCTCGAAGGCTTCGTTTCCGCCGCGCCGGACGACCATGTGAAGCTGTTCTTCGCCACCTCGGACGGCTCCCTGAACCTGCCGACGTTCGGCGACAACGGACCGGTGTACGCGGACGGCGAGCACTCGCCCTCCCGCGATTACACGCCGCGCCGTCACGATCCCATCGCCAACGAACTCGACATCGACTTCGTCATCCATGGTGACGGCCCGGCGTCGAGCTGGGCCGAAACGGCCCGACCCGGTGACGTGCTGCACGTGGGCGGCCCCCGTGGATCGATGGTCGTGCCCGACGATTACGACCATTACGTGCTGGTGGGCGATGCGACGGCCTTGCCCGCGATCGGGCGATGGCTGGAGGAGATGCCGGCGAGCCGGGAGGTCATCGTGTTCGTCGAGGTCGCATCCCCCGCCGAGCGCCAGACGCTCGCACGCGACGTGCGCTGGTTCGTGCCCGGCGAGTCGCCGACGCTCGACGAGGCGCTCGCCGCGCTGCCGATCCCTCCGGGCGATACGTTCTGGTGGGTCGCCACCGAGTCGAAGCGGGCGCGGGCATTGCGGTCGTTGCTCGTCGAGACGCGCGGCATCGACAAGGACTGGGTCAAGGCCACCGGTTACTGGCAGGCCGCCTGACCGTGCAGTCACGCGGTAGGAGCGCGCCCTGCGCGCGACATGTTTTGAGGCCGTGGGCGTCAGGACCTGATGCTCTTCGCGAGAAGCTGTCGCGCGCAGGGCGCGCTCCTACCTGGCGGGGCCGGCGTCTTCCCGCCAATTTCACTTCCCTTAATTCTTCCTGCCCGCGAACACATAACCTTGGCGGCTCGCGCGTTAACCCTATGCGCGTTATGGGATCGGGAGCGGCACGATGCGGCGTGGCAGGAAAATTCTGGCGTGGGTTCTCGGGATCGTCGTCCTGCTCGTCGTGGCGGTCATTCTGTTCATCGCCTTCTTCGACTGGAACCGGCTGAAGCCGACCATCAACGAAAAGGTGTCCGAGGCGATCGGGCGGCCCTTCGCGATCAACGGCGACCTCTCCGCGAGCTGGTCGCGCGAGCCCGGTGAAGGCGGCCTGGTCGGTCTGATTCCCTGGCCGCATTTCACCGCGCGAGACATCACGGTGGCGAACCCCGAGTGGGCGAAGGACAAGCACTTCGCCACGCTGGAGACGATCCAGTTCCGTCTCTCGCCCTTCCCGCTCATCGCCCACCGCATCGTCGTGCCCGAGATTCGCCTCGGCCAGCCGCGCATGGCGCTGCAGCGCGCGAAGAACGGCGACAACACCTGGACGTTCAAGCTCCCCGAGAGCACGGGCCCGTCCGAGTGGCAGCTCGAACTCAACGCGATCGCCTTCGACAAGGGGCACATCGATTTCTCCGACGCGACGAACCAGATCGTCATGGGGATCGACGTGACGCCGCTGGGCAAGGGCATTCCGTTCGACGAGATCATGGCGCAGCAGGAGAAGGATGCCCGCGCGCAGGCGAAGAAGACGACCGGTGCCAGCGCGAAGACGATGGCGAAGAGCGACGCCGACGAGAAGGACCGTCAGGACCAGACCAAGAAGAGCCAGGTCTATCAGTTCGCATGGGACGCCAAGGGCACCTACAAGAAGTCGACCGTCTCCGCCAAGGCGCGGACCGGCGGGGTGCTCGCGCTTCGCGATGCCGCTCGTCCCTTCCCGGTCCAGGCCGATGCGCGCTTCGGCGACACGCATATCGCCTTCGTCGGCACGCTGACCGACCCGGTCAACATGGGCGCCCTCGACGTGCGCCTGTGGTTCTCGGGCACGAGCATGTCGCATCTTTACGACCTCACCGGCGTCACGCTGCCGGATACGCCGCCCTTCGCGACCGAGGGGCATCTCAAGGCGAACCTGAAGAAGGGCGCCAGCGTGTTCACGTACGAGAACTTCACCGGGCGCGTCGGCGGCAGCGATCTTGGCGGCAGCCTTACCTTCGACACCGGCGGCGCGCGGCCGAAGCTCAGCGGCAACCTGAAATCGAACCAGCTGCTCTTCGCCGACCTGGCACCCCTCGTGGGCGGCGGCTCGGACGAGGAGAAGGCGGAGCGCGGCGACGCGGTGAAGCAGCCGCCCGACAAGGTGCTGCCCGTCGAACCGTTCAAGACGGACCGCTGGAACGCGATGGATGCCGATGTCACGTTTACCGGAGTCAAGATCGTCCACGGCGAACGGCTGCCGTTCGAGAACGTGTCCACGCACCTGATCATGAAGGATGCGGTGCTCACGCTCGACCCGCTGAAATTCGGCGTCGCCGGCGGCACGGTGGGCAGCAACATGCGCCTCGACGGTTCGAAGACGCCGATGCGCGGCGGCTTCAACCTCGGCGCGCGACACCTCAAGCTGAAGGAACTCTTCCCAACGTTCGCGCCGATGCAGACGAGCTTCGGCGAGCTCAACGGCGACGCGTCCCTGACCGCCGTCGGCAATTCGCCGGCCGCACTGCTCGGCTCCTCGAACGGTGAGGTGAAGCTGCTGATCAACGACGGCGCCATCAGCGGCTCGCTGCTGGAGCTGGCCGGCCTCAACGTGGGCAGCTACGCGGTGACGAAGCTGTTCGGCGACGACGTGGTGAAGATCAACTGCATGGCGGCCGATCTGGTGGCGACGGACGGCGTCATGGAATCGCGTCTGTTCGCGTTCGACACCGAGAAGGCGTTGATCAACGTGACGGGCAACGTGAACTTCCGCGACGAGAAGCTCGATCTCGACATCGTGCCGCACACCAAGGGCTTCCGCCTGTTCTCGCTGAGATCGCCGCTGTACGTGCACGGGACGTTCAAGAATCCCGCGCCGGGCGTGCACGCCGGTCCGTTGATCCTGCGCGCGGGCGGCGCAGCCGCCCTTGCAGTGTTCGCCGCTCCCGTGGCGGCCCTGGGCGCGCTGGCCGTGCCGGAGAGCGGCAAGGCCGACGCCACGCAGTGCGAGCCGTTGCTCGACGATCTGAAGCGCAGCCCGCCGAAGGCGCCGCCGGCGGGTAAGTCGGCGCGCTGATACCCGCTCCGATCGGTAGGAGCGCGCCCTGCGCGCGACATCTCTTGAGGCCGTGAGCTACAGGGCCTGTTGCTCCCCGCGAGAAGCTGTCGCGCGCAGGGCGCGCTCCTACCGTCGGCGGCTGTTCAGTACGGCGACGTTCGGGCAATCTTCCCCGCATGTCGCCTTCCCGCATCGCCCACTGGCAAATCCATTTCTGCGTCCTGCTCTGGGGCTTCACGGCCATCCTCGGCAAGCTGATCGCCCTGCCCGCGTTGCCGCTGGTGTGGTGGCGCATGTTGCTGGTGTCGGGCACGCTGCTCTGCGTGCCGCGCGTCTGGCGCGGCCTGCGTGCCATGCCGGCGCGTCTGCTGTTCTCCTACGCCGGCATCGGCGTCATCGTCGCGCTGCACTGGCTCACCTTCTACGGCGCCATCAAGCTCGCCAACGCCTCGGTGGCGGCCACGTGCATCGCGCTATGCCCGGTGTTCCTCGCCCTGGTGGAGCCCTGGATCGCGGGGCGCCGCTTCGATCCGCGTGAATTGATGATCGGCGCGGCGGTGGTGCCCGGCGTCGCGCTCGTGGCCGGCGGACTGCCGGGCGAGATGCGGCTCGGCCTTGCGATCGGCGTGCTGTCGGCGCTCTTCGTGGCGTTCTTCAGCGCGTTGAACAAGCGGCTCGTCGATCGCGCCGACGCGCTGACCGTCACCTGTGTCGAACTCGGCACCGGTACCGTATTCCTGACTTTGCTTGCGCCCTTCATCGCCGCGCCCGCCTTTCCGCTTCCGGACGCCCACGACGGCGCGCTGCTGCTCGTGCTCGCCTTTGGCTGCACGCTGCTGCCCTTCGCGCTGGCGCTGTCCGCGTTGCGCCACCTGTCCGCCTTCGCCACGCAGATGGTGACGAACCTCGAGCCGGTCTATGCGATCGTGCTGGCGATTCCGCTGCTCGGCGAGCAGCGGGAGCTGGGGTGGACGTTCTACACGGGTGTCGCGATCATCCTGGTCGCCGTGTTCGCTCATCCGTGGCTGCATCGCGGGGATCGAGCGGAGGCTGGGGATCTGGTGGCACCCTAGCGGTCGAGATGGTTGGCTCAGGCGCGGCCGCGCGCCTTCATCGTGCGCTGGCGACGGGCGCGCTGCGCCGCCGACCGCGTCGACGTTTTCCGGGGTGACGAGCGCTTGGCTCGCACGGGCGGGCTGGAGGGTTTCACGGGATGCTCCGGGAGAGGGTCCGGGAGGATCGATGCTGCGACCCGCCCGGTGAATATCCCGCTAAGAAGGCGTCAGATGAGTTTGATTTCGCGCAGGCGTTCCTGCAGGTACTCGTGCGCCGTGATCGGTTCCGGATAACGCTTCGGATTGTCCGGCGTGACGCAGGATTCCAGCACCTCGAGCACGACATCCGGGTTTGGATGCAGGAAGAATGGCACGGAGTAGCGCGGCTTGCGTGCGGCGTCGCCGTCCGTCGGGTTCGTCACGCGGTGCGTCGTCGACGGATACACATGGTTGGTGAGGCGCTGGAGCATGTCGCCGATGTTCACCACGATGGCGTCGCCTTCGGTCGTGATCGGCAGCCACTCGCCTTCGCGCGTCTTCACTTCCAGGCCAGCCGTGCTCGCGCCGACGAGCAGCGTGATGAAGTTGATGTCCTCGTGCGCGCCGGCGCGTACGTTCGGGATGTCGCCTTCCGGAATCGGCGGGTAATGGATTGGGCGCAGGATCGAGTTGCCCGAGTCGATCTTGTCGTCGAAGAACTTCTCCGGCAGGCCGATGTGCAGCGCCAGCGCGCGCAGCACACGCGAGCCGAGCTGGTCGAGCTGCTGGTAGATGCCGTAACCCTTGTCCTTGAACGCCGGCACTTCCGACGGCCACACGTTCGGCGGCATCACGTCGGCGTACTTCGAATCGCGCGGGATCTCGCGGCCGATGTGCCAGAACTCCTTGAGGTCGGCGAACTTGCTGTCCTTCGCGGTCTCCACCTTGAACGGCGTGTAGCCGCGCGCACCGCCACCGCCAGGAACGTGGTACTTGCGCTTGGTGTCGTCGGGCAGCGCGAAGAAGGCCTTGAACGCGTCGTACGCGCCGTCGATGGCTTCCTTCGGAATGCCGTGACCGCTGATGCAGCAGAAACCGAATTCGCGGTAGGCGGCGCCGATCTCGGCGACGAAGGCCTCGCGATCGGTGTCGTAGCGGCGGATATCGAGGGTGGGAACCGTCTTCATGATGTACCTGCGTGGCAGCGTGACGAGGCCGGCGCGTGAATCGCGCCGGACGCTCGCTCGTGGGTCAGGCCGTCGCCTGGGCCGCCGATTTTACGGCCTCGGCCAGCTGCCCCGCCAGACGGTCGACCTCGGCCGCGTCGGCGGCCTCGATCGTGACGCGGACCAGCGGCTCGGTGCCGGAGGCCCGCAGGACGACCCGGCCGCGGCCTTCCAGCGCGGTTTCGACCTCCGCCAGCGCCTGTTTCACCGCGTCGGACTTCAACGCTTCCTTCGCCCCCTGGACGCGGACGTTGACCATGGTCTGCGGCAGCTTGACCAGGCCCGAGCGCGCCTCGGCGAAGGTTTCGCCCGATTCCGCCAGCGCCTCGAGCAGCGCCAGGGCGGCCACCACGCCGTCGCCGGTGGTGAAGCGGTCGAGGCAGAGGATGTGGCCCGACGTCTCGCCGCCCAGCACGCCGCCGTGTTCCTTCAGCTGCTGGAGAACGTAGCGGTCGCCGACGTTGGCGCGCACGAAGGGGATGTCCAGCTGTTTCAGCGCGCGCTGGAGGCCGTAATTGCTCATCAGCGTGCCGACGACCGGGCCAGGGAGCGCGGCCTTCGTCTTCCAGTGCCGGGCGATCACGTAGAGCATGTCGTCGCCATCGGTGACCGTGCCGTCACGGTCGACGACGCGGACGCGGTCGCCGTCGCCGTCGAAGGCGATGCCGAGGTCGGCGCCGCGCTCCACGACGGTGCGGGCCAGCGATTCCGGGTCGGTGGAGCCGACGCCGCGGTTGATGTTGAGGCCGTCCGGCTCGGCGCCGATGGTCGAGACCTCCGCGCCGAGGTCGCGGAAGACCTTCGGTGCCACCTGGTAAGTGGCGCCGTGCGCGCAGTCGAGCACGATGCGCATGCCGGCCAGCGAGAAATCGTCGGAGACGGTGGACTTGCAGAACTCGGCGTAGCGGGTGACGGCGTCGTCCACGCGGCTGGCCTTGCCCAGCGCCTCGGACGCGACGGTCGCGAACTCGGCGTCCAGTTCGGCTTCGATCTCGGCCTCGAGGTCGTCGTCGAGCTTTTCGCCCTGGCCGGAAAAGAACTTGATGCCGTTGTCCTGGTGCGGATTGTGCGAGGCGCTGATCACGATGCCGGCATCCGCACGCAGGGAACGCGTGAGATAGGCAACGCCGGGCGTCGGCATCGGGCCGAGCAGGCGCACGTCGGCGCCCGACGCGACCAGTCCGGCTTCGAGGGCGGATTCGAACATGTAGCCGGACACCCGGGTGTCCTTGCCGATGACGACCATCACCTTGCGATTGTGGTCGCGGCGGTCGGGTCCGGCGCCCGGCGGCCGGCGGTCAGCGGCGCGGCGGCGCGCCAGCACGGCGCCGGCGGCGCGTCCCAGCCGCAGGATGAAATCCGCGCTGATCGGGTACGTGCCGACGTGACCGCGGATGCCGTCCGTGCCGAAATACTTGCGTTCGCTCATGGTGTTGTCGTCCTTACTTCCGGATCGGGCGAGGATACTCCCATGGAGCACCACGGGAGCGGCCACGGATCGGGCGTGGCGGATCAGTCGTCGTCCGGCCAGCGGGGCATGGCGGGCCGGTCGTGGCCGGGCGCGGTGTCGCCGGCCTTGACGGCGGCCCAGACCGCCAGGGCGTCGACCGTGGCGGCGACGTCGTGGACCCGGACCATGACGGCGCCGCGCTGCACGCCGATCAGGGCGGCGGCGACGGAGCCGTGGACCCGGTCCGTGGGCGTCTGGCGCCCCGTCAGGGCGCCGATCATCGACTTGCGCGACAGGCCGATGTACGCGCCGGCGCCGAGCTCGGCGAAGCGGGCCGTGGCGCGCAGCAGCGCGAGGTTGTGCTCGAGGTTCTTGCCGAACCCGAAACCCGGGTCGACCAGCACACGGCGGCGGTCGATGCCGGCCAGTTCGCAGGCGAACAGGCGATCGGTCAGGAAGCGGTGGACCTCGCCGACCACGTCGTCGTACGCCGGCTCCTGCTGCATGGAGCGCGGCTCGCCCTGCATGTGCATGAGGCACACGGGCACGCGCAGGTCCGCGGCGGCGTCGAGCGCACCCTCGCGACGCAGGGCGTACACGTCGTTGATCATGCCGGCGCCCGCGCCGACGGCCGCGCGCATCACCTCGGGCTTCGAGGTGTCGATGGCGATGGGCAGCGTGGTCGCGGCGGCGAGGCGCTCGATCAGCGGCACGACGCGGCGGATCTCTTTCTCGACCGGCACCTCGTCGGCGCCTGGCCGTGTCGATTCGCCGCCGACGTCCAGCATGTCCGCGCCCTCTTCCGCCAGCCGCATGGCATGCGCATAGGCGGCCTCGAGCGTGTCGTGGCGGCCGCCGTCCGAGAACGAATCGGGCGTGACGTTGACGATGCCGACGACACGCGGACGATCGAGCGACAGCACGCGTCCGTTGCAGTCGAGCACGGTGGCGAACGGATCGACGTTCATGCGGTCAGCCCGGCTGCTGGCCGCCGAGCGCGCCCATGAAGCGGCGGTAGTGGCGGAGCTCGTCGATGGAATCGCGGATGTCGGACAGCGCGGTGTGCGCCGAGTCCTTGCTGAAGCCGCGCGCGATCTCGGGCGACCAGCGGCGCGACAGCTCCTTCAGCGTGGAGACGTCGAGGTTGCGGTAATGGAAGTAGCGCTCGAGCTGCGGCATCTCGCGATGCAGGAAGCGGCGGTCCTGGCAGATCGAATTGCCGCACATCGGCGACTTCCCGGCGGGCACCCATTCCTTGAGGAACGCGATGGTCGCGGCCTCGGCCTGCTCCAGCGTGTCGTCGGATTCGACGGCGCGGGCCCACAGACCCGAACGGCCGTGCTGGTTGCGGTTCCAGGCGTCCATCTGCTGGAGGCGCGCGTCGGTTTGCGAGATGGCGAACACCGGCCCCTCGGCGAGGACGTTCAGGTCCTTGTCCGTCACGATCGTGGCGATTTCGAGGATGGAGTCGTTGTCGGTATCCAGTCCCGTCATCTCCAGGTCGATCCAGATGAGGTTGTCGTCGTTCGCTGGTGTCATGGGCGCTCCTTGAATGCCGCCGAGTCTAACCCGGCGGGGGCCGGCCTGTATCGCAGACGACAGTTGCGGGCCGTACCGGTGAACGGAACGTGAGATCATCCGCGGATGGCCGAACCGACCTTCTTCTGGCACGACTACGAAACCTTCGGCGCCGATCCGCGGCGCGACCGGCCCAGCCAGTTCGCCGGCATCCGCACCGACGCGGACCTGCGGATCGTCGGCGAGCCCGTGATGATCTACTGCCGCCCGCCGCGCGACATGCCGCCGCAGCCCGCGGCGTGCCTGATCACCGGCATCGCGCCCCAGCTGACCGAGCGCGAGGGGATGTCCGAGGCCGCCTTCGCCGCCGCGATCCACGACGAGATCGCCCGGCCCGGCACCTGCACGGTGGGATACAACTCGCTGCGCTTCGACGACGAGTTCACCCGGCACCTCCTGTACCGGAACTTCTACGATCCGTACGGGCGCGAGTGGGAGAACGGCAACTCGCGCTGGGACCTGATCGATCTGGTCCGCATGTGCCAGGCCCTGCGTCCCGAGGGCATCGTCTGGCCGACGCGCGACGACGGCACGCCCAGTTTCAAGCTCGAGCACCTGGCCACCGCCAACGGCCTCAAGCAGGATCGCGCGCACGACGCGCTCTCCGACGTCGAGGCCCTGATCGGCCTGGCACGCCTCATCCGCACGCACCAGCCGAAGCTCTGGGACTGGTACTACGCCCTGCGCCGCAAGCAGCGGGTGTTCGAATTGCTGGACGTCGCCGCGATGACGCCCGTCGTGCACGTCTCCTCGCGCTACCCCGCCAGCCGCCACTGCCTGACCGTGATCGCGCCGCTCGCGGCGCACCCGACACGCGCGGGCGAGGTGATCGTCTACGACCTGAGCGCCGATCCGACCGACCTGCTGACCCTCGACAGCGACGACATCGCCGATCGCGTGTTCGTCGCGCGGGCCGACCTGCCGGAAGGCGTGGAGCGCATCGCGTTGCGCACGGTGCGCGCGAACCACGCGCCCGCGCTCGCGCCGCTGTCGGTGCTCAAGGGTGCCGACCACGGCCGCCTGGGCATCGACATGGGCGCCGTGGAGCGGCACCTCGACGCGTTGCGCGGTAGCGACGGCCTGGCGGAGAAGCTGCGCCGCGTGTACGCGAAGGCGTCGGACCTGCCGCCTGCCGAAGACCCGGAGCTCGCCCTCTACGGATCGTTCCTTCCGGACGCCGATCGCCGCCTCCTCGCCGACGTGCGCGCGACCCCGCCGGACCAGCTCGGCACCCGCTCGTTCCCCTTCCGCGACGCGCGCTACCCCGAACTGCTGTTCCGCTACCGCGCGCGGAACTGGCCGGAGACGCTCAGCCTGGAGGAACACGCGCGCTGGGAAGCCTTCCGCGTCGACCGGCTGACCCGGCACGGCCCGCTCACCACGCTCACCCTCGACGAATACACCACCGAACTCGCCACCCTGCGCGCCCTGCCCGGCGCCCCGCTCGCCCTGCTCGACGAGCTGGAAGCGTGGGGCGAGGAACTCCGCTGACGACCGCCATGCCGAAACCCTATTTCACCCCCGCCACCTTCCGCTTCTTCCGATCCCTCGTCCGCAACAACAATCGCGAGTGGTTCCACGACCACAAGGACGACTACGAGCGCCACGTGCGCGAGCCCTTCCTCGCCCTGATCGGCGACCTGGCCGCGCCGCTGGCGAAGATCAGCCCGCACTTCCGCGCCGACACGCGGAAGGTCGGCGGATCGCTATACCGCATCCATCGCGACACGCGCTTCGCGAACGACAAGCAGCCGTACAAGGGCTGGCAGGGCTCGCGGTTCTTCCACGAGCGCCGGCACGAGATCCAGGCGCCGGGTTTCTACCTGCACATCCAGCCCGGCGAATGCTTCGTCGGCGGCGGCATGTGGCATCCGGAACCGCCGGTGCTGAAAAAGCTGCGCGAGTTCCTCGCGGACAACCCGGGCGCGTGGAAACGCGCCACGCACACGAAGGCCTTCCAGGAACGGTTCTCGTTCTGGGGCGAAAGCCTCACGCGCCCGCCGCGCGGGTTCGATCCGGGCCACGAGCTGATCGAGGACCTGAAGCGGAAGAACTTCGCCGCCGGCCAGGACTTCGACGAGGCGATGGCATGCTCGGCCGAACTGCTGCCCTTCGTGATCGACAACTTCAAGCGGCTCGCACCGATGGTCGACTACCTGTGCGCGGCGCAGGAACTCGAGTTCTGAGGCCTGCCCGGTGGTAGGAGCGCGCCTTGCGCGCGACAGCTTTCGAGGCCTTGAGCAACAGGCCCTGTTGCTCATCGCGAAAAACTGTCGCGCGCAAGGCGCGCTCCTACAGTTCGTACAGCTCGATCGGCAGATCGTCCGGGTCGGCGAAGAACGTGAAACGCCGGCCGGTGTATTCGTCGACGCGGATCGGCTCGCACGGCACACCGTGCCCCGCCAGCTTCGCGACCGCCGCGTCGATGTCCGTCACGGTGAAGGCCAGGTGCCGCAATCCCTGCGCTTCGGGCCTCGAAGGCCGCTTCGGCGGCGACGGGAACGAGAACAGCTCCAGCTGTACGCCCGGGCTGACTTCCAGGTCGAGCTTCCACGAATCGCGCGCCTCGCGGTACGCCTCGTGGATCACGCGCAGTCCCAGCACCTCGGTGTAGAACGCCTTGGAGCGCGCGTAATCGGAACAGATGAGCGCGACATGGTGGATGGCTTCGAGCATCGGGATCAGGCCTCGGAGAACGGAAAAGCGAGCACGTCGGCGATCGCATCGGTGCCCGCGAGCACCATGAGCAGGCGCTCGACGCCGAGCGCGACGCCCGCGCAGTCGGGCATCGTGCCGAGGACAGCGAGCAGGCGTTCGTCGATCGGCACCTCGGGCGTACCGCGCTCGCGCCGCTTCGCGTTGTCGCGCTCGAAGCGCGCGCGCTGCTCGGCCGCGTCGTTGAGTTCGTGGTAGCCGTTGGCCACTTCGTACGGGCCGACGTAGACCTCGAACCGCTCGGCCACCGGCGGATCGTCGTGGCGAATGCGCGCGAGCGCGCACTGGCTGGCCGGAAAATCGGACACCACCGTCACGCGGTCGCGCGGGAAATGCGGCTGGATGCGGTGCGTCATCAGCAGGTCGAGCCAGTCGTCGCGTTCCAGACCTTCGGGATCGATGCCGATGTCGCCCAACGCCTCGCGCAGGCGCTCGACGGGATCGGTCAACGCGTCGACGCCCAGAGCATCGCGGAACAGGCCGCGATACGTCGTCTCGACGATGTCGATGGTGCGCCCCGCCCCCAGCAGAAGGACCTCGAGGAGTTCGAGCACCTCCCGCGCGAGCGTCGCGTCGTTCCAGCCGACGCGGTACCACTCCAGCATCGTGAACTCGGGATTGTGTCGACCGCCCGCCTCGCCGTCGCGGAACACGCGGCCGAGCTCGTAGCAGTCGCCGACGCCCGCGGCGAGCAGTCGCTTCAGCGGAAACTCGGGCGACGTGCGCAACCAGCGCCACGGCGATCCCGCGTCGACATGGCCGGTGAACCGCGTGCTGAAACTCTGGATGTTCGGGTCGGTGTTGCCGGCGGCGGAGAGCATCGGCGTCTCGACCTCCAGCACGTGCCGTTCCGCGAAGAACGCGCGGATGCCGGCGTACACGCCGGCGCGCAGGCGCAGGTGTTTCAGGTCGCTCACGGCGCGATCCCGTGCTCGGTCAGCAGCGCGACGAGATCGGCTTCCGTGTACACCGGCACGCCGAGTTCGTTCGCCTTGTCGAGCTTGGATCCGGCCGCTTCGCCCGCGAATACGCCCGTCGTCTTCTTCGACACCGATCCGGCGACCTTGGCGCCGAGCGATTCGAGCCGGTCGGTCGCGTCGTCGCGCTTCAGCGACTCCATCGTGCCGGTGATGACATAGGTAAGGCCTTCGAGCGGCAGCGCGGCGGCGGCCTTCGCCGGCAACGCGGACGCGAGACGACGCATCGCTTCGTCGGCGCGGCGGAGCTCGTCCATGTGCTCGGCGTCGGCGAGGTACGCCGACAGATTCGTGGCCGCCGCCTGCGGCACGCCCGCGGCGATCCACTGGTGTTCGCCCGCCTTCACGAGCGCATCGAGGCTCGCATAGTGGCGCGCGAGGATGCCGGTGCTCTTCGGGCCGAGCTTCGGGACCTTCGCGGCGTCGAGCAGCACATCGAGGCCGAGTCGATCGCGCAGCTTCGGCGACGGCGCGCCCTCGTCGGCGAAGGTGATCCCGGCGGCGAGCAACGCATCGACCACCTTCTGGTTGCCGTCCTGTTCGAAGAACGCGGCGATCGACGTCGCGACCTCGTCGCCGATGTCGGGCAGCACGCGCAGCACGGGCGCGGGGGTGCGGCGCACGTGTTCGAGCGAGCCGAGCCAGGTCGCCAGCGTCTTCGCCGTGCTCTCGCCGATGTGCATGATGCCGAGGCCGAAGAGGAAGCGCGGCAGCGTGGAGCGCTTGCTCGCCTCGATGGCTTCGACGAGGTTCTCCGCCCACTTCGTCGCGACCTTGCCCTGCTTCACCGTCTCGGGCGTCGAGCCGTCGCGCTCGTCGGCGAGCGTCTTCATGCGCACGAAACTGTCGACCGTCAGGGCGTAGAGATCGGCGGGCGTATGCACCATGTCGAATTCGACGAGCGCGTCGACGAATCGGTCGCCCAGGCCATCGATATCCATCGCGCGACGCGAGGCGAAATGGATCAGCGCCTCCTTGCGCTGCGCGGCGCAGATCAGTCCGCCGGAGCAGCGATAGGCCGCGGCGCCCTCCTCGCGCAGCAGCTCGGAATGGCACACGGGGCATGTGGCGGGCATCTTCCAGGGGACGGTGCCCGCGGGCCGCTCGGCCTCCACGACGCGCGCGACCTCGGGGATCACGTCACCCGCGCGGCGCACGATCACGGTATCGCCCACGCGCACGTCGAGGCGAGCGACCTGGTCGGCGTTATGCAGGGTCGCGTTGGTGACGGTGACGCCGGCGACCTGCACGGGCTTCAGCCGGGCGACCGGCGTCGCGGCGCCGGTGCGGCCGATCTGGATCTCGATGGCCTCCACGGTCGTCATCTGTTCCTGCGCGGGATACTTGTGCGCGATCGCCCAGCGCGGCGCGCGCGAGACGAAGCCCATCGTGCGCTGGCCCTCGTAGTCGTCGAGCTTGTAGACCACGCCGTCGATGTCGTACGGCAGGCTGTCGCGCTTCTCGCCGATGCGGCGGAAATACGCCAGCAATCCCTCGAACCCTTTCGCCTTCGACACCTCGGGCGAAACCGGGAAGCCCCATTCGCGCAGCTTCGCGAGCGTGGCCGAATGCGTATCGGGCAACTCGCCGCCTTCGACCCGCCCCACGGCGTAGGCGAAGAACGCGAGCGGCCGCTTCGCGGTGACGGACGGATCGAGCTGACGCAACGAACCCGCGGCGCCGTTGCGCGGATTCGCGAGCGGCTTCTCGCCCGCCGCGCGGGCACGTTCGTTGAACGCTTCGAAGCCCGCGCGCGGCATGATCACTTCACCGCGCACCTCGATCACGCGCGGCCAGTCGTCGCCGCGCAGACGCAGCGGGATCGCCTTGACCGTGCGCAGGTTCGCGGTGACGTCTTCGCCTACCGCGCCGTCACCGCGCGTCGCGCCCTGCACGAAGACGCCGTTCTCGTACGTGAGGCTGATGGCGAGGCCGTCGAGCTTGGGCTCGACGGAGAACTCCGGCTGCCTGCGATGCAGCGTCTGCTCGATGCGACGTTCGAAATCGGCCACTTCACGATATTTCTCACGATCGGTCTCGCCTTCCTGCTCGAACGCGTTGCCGAGGGACAGCATCGGCACGGCGTGCACGACCTCGGCGAAACCGCCCCGCGCACGCGCGCCGACGCGACGCGTCGGCGAGTCGTCGCTGGCCAGATCCGCGTATTCGGCTTCCAGCGCCTCGAGCTCGCGCATGAGGCTGTCGTACTCCGCATCGGCGATGTCCGGATCGTCCAGCACGTGATAGCGATAATTCGCGTCCTCGATGCGCTGGCGCAGGTGCTGCGCGCGCTCGACGGCTTCGACGGGGGCGGTTGGTTGTGCCATGTGCAGGGTCCGTGATGATGCGCTTGACCGACGCGACCCTGAACTGTCGGACGGGGACGCGGCGAAAGCAATCATCCCATCAGATATAATGCCGGCGCTATGCCACCCTCCGACGTCGCAAATCCCGAGCCGACCGACGTTCAGATCCTTCCGACAGACCGACCGGCGCTTGCGCCCATCGAGCCCTCCAGCAGAGCCCGCTATCGTGGCCTGATCTGGCTTGTCTCGGCCGCGTTCTTCATGCAGGCGCTGGACTCCACGATCGTCAACACCGCCGTGCCGGCCATCTCGGGCGCACTGGCGGTGACGCCGCTCAGCATGCGCACGGCGCTCACCAGCTACGTGCTGACGCTGGCGATCTTCATTCCGATGAGCCCCTGGCTCTGCGACCGTTTCGGCACGCGTCGGGTGTTCGGCGGCGCGATCCTGGTGTTCGCGCTCGGCTCGCTGCTGTGCGGCGTGGCGCAGAGCCTTCCGCAACTGGTCGTGTCGCGCATCATCCAGGGCCTGGGCGGTGCCGCGCTGATGCCCGTGGGCCGTTATGTGCTCGTCCGCAGCATCGACCGTCGCGAGTTCGTCAGTTCGATGACCACCGTCGCGACGTTCGGCCTGCTCGGCTCGGTGTTCGGGCCCTTGCTCGGCGGCGCCCTGGTCGAGTACACGAACTGGCGCCTCATCTTCCTCATCAACGTGCCCGTCGGCCTCGTGGGCCTGCTGCTCAACCGGCGGGAGATGCCTGATTACCGGCTCGATCGCGCGCATCGCTTCGACACCAGCGGCTTCCTGCTCTTCGCGGGCGCGTCGGCGCTGTGCCTGATGGCCGCCGAAACGCTGGGCGGCGATGGCCACGGGCTCCTCGTGGCGGCCTATACCGCCGGCGCGGTGGCGCTCGGCACGCTCTACGTACGGCACAGCCGCCGCACCGCCTATCCGGTGAGCGATCTGTCGCTGCTGAAGGTGCGCAGCGTGTGGGTATCGCTCGCGGGCAACCTGTTCACGCGCCTCGGCGTCTCGGGCATGTACCTGTTGCTGGTGCTGTTCCTGCAGATCGGTTGCGGATGGTCGCCGCTGACCGCCGGCCTGATGATGGTGCCGCAGGCGATCGGTTCCATCGCGGTGAAGCCCTTCATCGACCGCCTGCTCACGCACTTCGGCTACCGGCGCCTGCTTCTGGGCAACACGATCCTCGTGGCGATCGTGCTCTGCGCGTTCGCGCTGCTCAGCCCGTCGACGCCGCCGCTCGTCATCGCCGCGTTCGTCTTCGTGTACGGCGCGGTGATGTCGGTGCAATACACCTCGATGAACACGCTGGCCTACGTCGACCTCGACGTGAAGTACGCGGCCATGGCGTCGTCGATGGCCTCGACGGCGCAGTACCTGTCGATGAGCTTCGGCATCGCGCTCGCGTCGCTGCTGATGGCCGGCTTCCTCGGCAGCCATGCGGCCGAGGGCTACGTGTGGGCCTTCCGCTGGTCGGTGATCGTGATGGGCATGATCACGCTGGCGGCGAGCTGGATCTTCGGGCGGCTGCGCGATACGCGGGCCACGCCTTCGGAAACGGCCGGGGCCACCTGACGGCCGCATAAGCTACCCTCAAGGACACCGCGCCTTCCTTCGCGGCTTCGATCCGGAACGATCCCATGCACGACTCCGCAGGCATCCTGCTCACCCTCTTCATCATCTTCGTCGCCGCGCAGGTCGGCGGCGAAGTGGCCCAGCGCCTGCGGCTGCCCGCCGTGGTCGGGGAAATCGCCGCCGGTTGCGCCATCGGCCCGTCCGCGCTGGGCTGGGTCACGTTGCCGGACATCGCCGTGGGTACCCCGCTCGACGTCCTCGCCGAGATCGGCGTGATCCTGCTGCTCTTCTCCGTGGGCCTGGAAACCCGTCTCGACGACCTCAAGAAGGTCGGCGCGAGCGCCTTCCTCGTCGGCGTGCTCGGCGTCGTCGTTCCCTTCGGCCTCGGCGCCGTCTGGGCGCATGGGTCGGGCTTCGACTGGGTCCGTTCCCTGTTCGTGGCGGCGGCCTTCGTCGCCACCTCGGCGGGCATCACCGCGCGCGTCCTGCAGGAGCTCGGCGTGCTGCAGCGACAGGAGGCACGGATCATCCTCGGCGCGGCGGTCATCGACGACATCCTCGCGATGCTGCTGCTCGGCATCGTGTCGTCGCTGCAGGGCGGTGGCCAGGTCGACGTCGGCAGCCTCGCCATGACGTTGCTCGGCGCCGTGGGTTTCGTCGCCGTCATCGGCTGGGGCGGCACGCGCGTGATGCGCCGGGGCTCCGGCTGGCTGGACAAGCCGAGCAACCCGATGTCGCCGCTGGCGATCGTGCTCGCGCTGTGCCTCGGGCTGGCGTATCTCTCGATGCGATTCCACCTCGCCGCGATCATCGGCGCGTTCCTGGCCGGCATGATCGCCTCCGAAACCCGCCAGAGGCACCAGCTCGAAGAGCAGACGGCGCCCCTGCTCGCCTTCCTCACGCCGTTCTTCTTCGTGGTCACGGGTGCGAAGGTCGATCTCGCGGAGTTGGGCAGCGCGACGGCGCTGGGGATGCTCGCGGTGGCGACGGCGATCGCGATCGTGTCGAAGCTGGCGGGCGGCTTCCTGGGCGCGATCCGCCTCGGACGTCGCGGCGCGACGATCGTCGGCTTCGGCATGGTGCCGCGCGGTGAGGTCGGCGTGGTGATCGCCAGCCTGGGCCTGGCCGCCAGCGTGTTCGACCAGCGGCTCTACGCGGTGATCGTGGCGATGTCCCTGCTCACGGCGATGGTCACTCCTCCCGTGCTGGCGCTTCTCCTGCGCGACCGCCACGGGACTGCCGGTACGCCGTGAGCGCGTCCTCTCGGGAGCTCTTGAGGTCCACTATCGGCTTCGGGTAGCCCGACCGGCGAAGGAAATCGGCATCCTCCCACGGCGCGTGCACGAGCCGCCCGGGCGCCTTCGCGAGCTCCGGCACCCAACGGCGGATGTACGCGCCGTCCGGGTCGAATTTCTCGGACTGCGTCACCGGGTTGAAGATGCGGAAGTACGGCGCGGCATCCGCGCCCGAACCCGCCACCCACTGCCAGCCCATGGCGTTGTTGGCCAGATCGGCGTCGACGAGCGTGTCCCAGAACCACTTCGCGCCGAGCAGCCAGTGCTGGCGCAGGTTCTTCGTCAACAGGCTCGCCACGAGCATGCGCACCCGGTTGTGCATCCAGCCGGTCGCCCACAGCTCGCGCATCCCCGCGTCGACGATCGGGATGCCCGTGAGGCCCTTCTTCCAGCGCCGGAGCGCGTGGGCGTCCCGTGGGGCCCAGCGCATGCCGTCGAACGCCGGATTGAAATTTTCCTTGGGCGTCTTCGGGAAGTGGAACAGCAGGTGGTGACCGAATTCCCGCCAGCCGAGCTGGCGCAGGTAGGGCTCGATGTCGGCGGAACGGCGGCGCGCCACGTGCTCGCGCAACGATGTCGCGATCTGCACCGGCGAGATCTCCCCGAAATGCAGGTGCGGTGACAGTCGCGAGGTGCCGTGCCGTGCCGGCAGGTCGCGGCCGTCCGCGTAGTGGCCGAGGGCGTCGTCCGCGAAGATTCCCACCATGTCAAGGGCGCCCTGTTCGCCCGGTGTCCACTCCGCGAAGCCGCGCGCCCAGTCGAGGGTGGGCAGGAGCTGCAGGTTCTCGATGGTGGTGCTCGCCGTGGCGCCGTTCGCGCGCGGGCGCGCTTCCCACAGCGCGTCTTTTCCGCCGGCGAATGCCAGGCCGTCCGGTACCGGCAAAGGTTCGAGGCCTTCGATGCGCGGACGCAGGTTGCGCCAGAACGGCGTGAACACCCGGTAGGGCTCGCCCTGCTTCGTGGCGATGTCCCAGGGCTCGCACCAGAGGGCCGCGTTGCACGACGCGACGGCGATGCCGTCGGCCTCGAGCGCCTTGCGTAGCGCCTTGTCGCGGCGGATCGCGCGCGGTTCGTAGAGCCGGTTGAAATACACCGCCTCGGCGTCCGTCGCGGCGATCAGCGCGCGCAGGGCGTCGAGCGACGGGCCGCGCATCACGTGGAGCCGGCCACCGAGCCGGTCGAGCGAGGCGTCGAGCGCCTTCAGCGAGTGGTGCAGCCACCAGCGGCTGGCGGCACCGGGCGCCCATTCGCCGTCTTCCTCGGGCGCGTGGACGTAGACGGCGAGAACGGTGTCGTGTGCCTTCGCCGCCGCGGTCAGCGCGGGGTTATCGGCAAGACGGAGGTCGCGGCGGAACCATACGATGGCTGTACTCATCGGCGTAGTATCCATGAACTACGTGACGTGAGAATCGTGCTCGATCTTCGTTCAGTCGCCATGCTTAGACTGTAAGTGCAGACGACGCCTTCCCTGTCGTCCCAAAGGAGTTTCCATGAACATCAAGACCGTCCTCGGCCTTCCCCTCGCCGCCCTGCTCGCCACCGCCGCCGTGGCGCCCGCGTCGGCCGCGACGCTCACGCGTCCCGACGGCATCTACGTCCGCTGCGACCAGTGCGGCGTCGTCCAGAGCATCGAGCACAACGTCGTGGCCGGCCGCGAGCACGGCACCGCCGGCGCGGTGATCGGCGCCATCGCCGGCGGCGTCCTGGGCAACCAGGTCGGCAAGGGCAAGGGCCGCACGCTCGCCACGGTCGGCGGCGCCGTCGGCGGCGGCTTCGCGGGCAACGCCATCGGCAAGGGCGGCGGCAGCGAGAGCTACACCCTACGGCTGAAGATGGGCACGGGTGGCTACACCAACGTGCAGGTCAAGGACGCCTCGGCCATCCGCCAGGGCGACATCGTCGTCGTGGACGACCAGGGCAACGTGCAGCGCGTGCAGTAACGCTCGCGATTGTCGCGGAGAGAAAAGCCGGTCCACTGGGCCGGCTTTTTCTTTGTGGAAGGCGCGCTCGTGGCGAGCTTGCCCGCTGCCGCGGGATCGCCGATGCGATCGGCTCCCACCAGAGCTCATTGACGGTGCTACCGGAGGGGTGGGAGCGGATCGTATCCGCGATGGGTGCTTGCCGGGCGATCGTCTATACGATCGGCCCCCATCGGACAATGGCACCGCCGGTCAGCGACTGGCGCGGATGCGTGTGGCGACGGCGTCGTAGAAGGCTTCGGGGAGGATGGCCCGCACGGGGACGCGCCACCAGTTGGGGCGCGCGAAGGCGCGGCATTTCACGGCGTCCTTGTCGGTCATCAGGACGGGGCATCCGTCGGCGAACGTGAAGTCGTCGCGCGTGAACGCGTGGTGGTCGGCGAACGGATGACCGTGGACCGCGATGCCTTGCGCGGCGAGGCTGGCGAAGAAGCGCGCCGGGTTGCCGATGCCGGCGACGGCGTGCGCCGGTCGGCCGGCGAAATCCGCCAGCGGCGCGGTGAGGGAGTCGTCTGCCATGTTCACCGCCACGCCGCCCTCCAGCTGCATGACGATCTCGCCATCGCGCGGCACGCCGCCGTTGACGACGATGAAATCGACCGTGGCGAGCCGGCTCGCGGGTTCGCGCAACGGACCGGCAGGCAGCAGGTGCCCATTGCCCAGGCGGCGCTCGCCATCGACGACGCAGATCTCGACGTCGCGGCCGAGCCGATGATGCTGGAGCCCGTCGTCGGCGAGCACCAGATCGCAGCCGGCGTCGACCAGCAGTCGCGCCGCTTCGGGACGTTCGCGGCCGATGGCCACCGGTACGCCGCTCTGCCGGATGAGGCTGGGCTCGTCGCCGACCTTCGACGGATCGTCGTCGCCGGTCAGAAGATAGGGACCGCGTTCGGAGCCGCCGTAGCCGCGACTGACGATGCCGGGACGGAATCCCCGCTGTGCCATGGCCTTCGCGAGCGCCACGATCAGCGGTGTCTTGCCGGTCCCGCCGATCGTGATGTTGCCGACGACGACGACCGGCACCGGGAGCCTGACGACGCTCGCCGGATCGGCACGAAAGCGCTCGGCACGGCGACGCACCGCGAGCCCGTAAAGCGCCTCGAGAGGCCGCGTCCATAGCGGCGGCGTGCCGCCGCCGTACCAACGCCGTTGCAGCGACGCGCCGAGGGCCATCGGCTCAGCCCGCCGTGGCCTGCTCGTGGAACTGCATGCGATGCAGCGCCGCGTACTGACCGCCCTGGTCTAGGAGTTCGCGATGCGTGCCAAGCTCCACGATACGGCCCTGCTCCATCACGGCGATCTGGTCCGCGTGCTCGATCGTCGAGAGACGATGGGCGATGACCAGCGTGGTGCGATCGCGCATGAGGCGCGTCAGGGCGTCCTGGATCAGGCGCTCGGATTCGGTATCGAGCGCGCTGGTGGCCTCGTCAAGCACGAGGATCGGCGCGTTCTTGAGGATGGCGCGCGCGATGGCGATGCGCTGGCGTTGTCCTCCGGAGAGCGAATTGCCACCCTGCCCGATCCGCGTGTTCAGGCCTTCCGGCAGGCGCTCGATGAATTCCATCGCGTTCGCTGCCTGCGCCGCCGCGACGATGTCGGCTTCCGACGCGCCGGCCATCTCGCCGTAGGCGATGTTCGCGGCCACGGTGTCGTCGAAGAGCACGACGTGCTGGCCGACCCAGGCGATCTGGCGGCGCAGCGACGGCAGCCGGTACTGCGTGTAGTCGCGGCCGTCGATCAGGATGCGGCCTTCGGTCGGCTCGTAGAAACGCGGCAGCAGGCTGACGAGGCTCGACTTGCCGCTGCCCGATCGACCCACCAGCGCCGTGACGGTGCCGGGCGCGCAGACCAGGTCGACGCCGCGCAGCGCCACGTGCTGGTTGCGCTCGTAGACCAGCTTCACGCCTTCGAAGCGGATGTCGCCCTTCGTGCGCACCAGTTCCTCGGTGCCGTTGTCGACTTCCGCGGGCTCGTCGATGATCGCGAAGAGGTCCTCGGCGGCCGTGACGCCCTTCTGCAGGCTGGCCTGGATGCCGGCGAGCCGCTTCAGCGACGGAAGCATGGCGCCCATCGCGGTGAGCACGGCCGTGAAGACGCCGGGCGTGATGCTGTTCAGGACATCGGGCCGCGTACCGAGGAACACGAGCGTCGCCAGCGCGACCGCGCCCGTGGTCTGGATCGTGGCACTCGACATCGCGCTGGTGGACGACACCTTGAGGTTGAGCCGGCGCTGACGCTCGGCGACCTCGCCGAAACGCGTCTCTTCGCGCGGTTGCCCGCCATAGATGCGGACTTCGCGATTGGCCGCCACGGCTTCCTCGACCGCGCTGGTCACCGTGCCCATGTTGCCCTGGATGCGCTTGCTGATCTTGCGGTAGCGACGGCTGATCACCGTGACGATCGCGACGACGCACGGCACGAGCACCAGCAGCGCCATCGCCAAGTAGGCGCTGTGGTAGAGCATGACGCAAAGCATGCCGACGACCGTGAGGCCTTCGGTGACGGCGACCTTCAGCGAGTCGGCGGACGCCGAAGCCACCTGCTCGCTCGTGTACGTGATGCGCGAGATCTGCTGACCGGAAGGCTCACGCGCGAAGAACGTCGCGGGCAGCCGCAAGTACGCGGCGAAGACGTCGATGCGGATCGCCTGCACCACGTTGCGGCCGACGTACGCGATGCCGTAGTCCGTCGCGTAAGAAGCCACGCCGCGCACGAGGAAGATGCACACGATCCAGATCGGCATCCAGAAGATCGTGTACGGATCCTTGTCGACGAAGAGGTTGTCGATCAGGGGCTTCAGCATGCCCGTGAACACCGAAAGACAGATCGGGTCGACGATCATGCCCACGATGGCGATGTAGCCCGCCGTGCGGAAGCGCCGCGTGTAGCCGAGCAGACGCTTGTAGGTCTGCCAGGTGCGGACGTCCCAGACCGATACCTTCTGACCGCTCACCGGCTGGCCGCCGTGTCGCCGGGCGTCGTGGCGATGGAGAGGTGGGTGAACCCGAGCTGGCCCAGGGCGTCCATGGCGCGGACCACGTTCTGGTGCGCCGTGTTGGCGTCGGCGCGGATCACGACCAACCGGCCGCGGTCGGGGCCCGCCACGCGTTCGATCGTGCTCTTGAGCGGATCGATGCCTTCGCCTAATACCTCGTCGCTGCCGACCGAGTAATGGCCGTCACGGTCGACGACCAGTGTGAGCGCCTTGTCGGTGCCCTCGCGGGCCTCGGCGTCGGCCTTCGGCAGGTTCACCTTGAGGCGCGAGTGTTCGATGAACGTCGTGCTGAGCACGAAGAACATCAGCAGGGTGAGCAGGACGTCGATCAGCGAGATCACGTTGATCTCGAAGTCGTCCTCGCGACGGGAGCCGATGCGCATGGATCAGCCGGCCTGCGGAGCGGCGGCTTCCGGCGCGGCGGTGCGACGGCGCGCGACCGGGCGCGGTGCCGAGAGATCGTCGAGGAGCGCGGTGGCCTCCTTCTCCATCTGCACCACGTAACCGCCGACCTTCGAGCGGAAGTAACGATGCAGCACGTAGGCGGGAATCGACACGATGAGACCGAACGCGGTGCAGATGAGCGCCTCGCCGATGCCACCGGCCATCTTCGTGGGATCGCCGATGCCGCCGGCCATGACGTTCATGAACATGCGGATCAGGCCGATGACGGTACCGAGCAGCCCCAGCAGCGGGCCGATCAGCGCGATGGTGCCGAGCGTGCTGAGGTAACGCTCCATGCGATGCACGACATGGCGGCCGGTGTCCTCGATGCGTTCCTTGATGAGCTCGCGGGGGCGGTCGCGGACGGCGAGCGCGCCGGCGAACAGTTCACCCAGCGGCGAGCCCTTCTCCAGCGCGGCGAGGTGGGCGGCGTCGAGCTTCGACGAGCGGGCCCACTCGCGGACCTCGGCGCCGAGCCCCGGCGGCAGCACGGCCGCGCGGCGCAGGGCCCAGAAACGTTCCAGCACGATCGCCAGCGCCGCCAGCGAACAGATGAGGATCGGCAGCAATGCCCAGCCGCCAGCCAGAAGGATCTCGAGCACGTGAACCCCGGAGCCAAGAAAAAGTCAGGCCGGCATGATAGCAGGCGCCGGTCGGGGGACTGAGCAGTCCTTGGCAGTCTTCACATGTCGGCCGCGGGTGCCGGCGCCCCGTCCGGGCGCCGGCGATCCTTGCCGTATCGCCGCCGTCAGGGCGTCAGCAGCTCCAGCTCGGCCACGCCCACCGGTCCGGCATTGTCGAACACCAGGCGATAGCGGGCGTACGCCGCCGGATGCGCCACGACGAACCCGCGGGTCTGGCGGTGCCACGGGAAGCGCTCGTCGTGCCGTTCGTCGAGCGTCGTCCAGCTCTTGCCGTCGGCCGAGCCCTGCAGCGTCCAGCCCGACGGTGCCGCCAGCGCGGCCGCCGACGTGATCGTGTACACCGAGATCGTGGCCGGGGCCTTCAGCGCGTAACCGACTTCCGCCTTGCCCGCCGGAAGGGTGAACTCGGTCGACGAGTCGTTATCCGCCACGGCGGCGAGTTTCGCGTCGCGGCGACCGTTGAGGGTCACGCCGTCCGGCTTCGTCACGTCGTGCAGCGGGGCCGGCTTCGCCCCCTCGGCGGTCAGCGATGCCGGCAGCGCCTCGGCGCCGGTGCCCCACTTCGACGGGGTCGGGCCCATCTCGAAGTCGAGCGTCGCGCCCTTGGCCAGCAGTTCGTGCGGGAGCGTGAGCTTGTTCCAGGGCTGACCGTTGACCTTCAGCGACTGCACGTAGCGGTTCGTGTCGCTGACACCGGGTGCGCGGATGTCGATGCGCGCGCCGCCTTCGATCGTGATGGTCATGCGCGGGAAGTGCGGCGCGCCGATGACGTACTCCGGGGTGCCCATGCGCAGCGGGTAGAAACCGGCGGACGCGAAGATCCACCACGCCGACATCTCGCCGTTGTCCTCGTCGCCGGGATAGCCCTGGCCGATCTCGCTGCCGACGTACAGGCGGGACACCGCGTCGCGCAGCTTGTCCTGCGTCTTCCACGGCTGGCCGGCCTCGTCGTACATCCAGATGATGTGGTGCGACGGCTGGTTGGAATGGCCGTACTGGCCCATGCGCACGTCGCGGGCTTCCAGCATCTCGTGGATCACGTCGCCGTAGTCGCCGACCTGGAAATTGCCGGGCGTGCTGAAGAACGTGTCGAGCTTGGCGCCGAGCGCCTCGCGGCCGCCGTAGAGGCCCGCGAGGCCCGCGCCGTCCTGCGGCGCGTGGAAGGCCATGTTCCAGGCGTTGGTCTCGGTGTAGTCGCCACCCCAGCGGATGGGGCTGAAGTCCTTCGCGTCCCAGCGCCACTTGCCCGCCGGGTCACGGGCGACGAAGAAGCCGACGGCCGGATCGAAGAGGTTCGCGTAGCCCAGCGCGCGTGCCCGGTACCACACCGCGTCGTCGCGGTACGACGCGTAGCGGTCGCCCGAGGGTGCCGCCTTCGCGAGCTCGGCGGCGAGGTTGCCGATGGCGAAATCGTTGATGTAGCCGTCCATCGACCACGACAGGCCTTCGCTGACCTTGTCGTCGGTGTAGCCGTTGAACAGCGAGCGCTCGATGCCCTTGCGACCCGCGCCCTTCACGTCGGTGCTGACGCTGGAGGCGTTGCGGATCGCGGACTGGTAGAACGACGCCACGTCGAAGTTGCGCACGCCCTTGAGCCAGGCGTCGGCGAAGGCGACGTCGGAGCTGGTGCCCACCATGAGGTCGGCGTAGCCCGGCGACGACCAGCGCGCGATCCAGCCCGCGTCGCGGTACTGCTGCACGAAGCCGTCGATCATGCGGCCGGCTTCCTTCGGCGTGAACAGGACGTACGCCGGCCACGCCGTGCGGTAGGTGTCCCAGAAGCCGTTGTTGACGTACGGCTGGCCCTCGACGATGCGCGCGCCGGTGTGCGTCGGCGTGTTCTCGCCCACCGGCGCGGAGAACGGGCTGGCGTAGCTGTAGACCGGATGGTCCTTGCTGCCCGTGTTCTCGTAGGCGCTGTTCGGGTAGAGGAACAGGCGGTAGAGGTTTGAATACAGGATGGTGCGCTCGTCGCGGCTGGCGCCTTCGACGCTGATCATGCCCAGGCGGTCGTCCCACGCCTTGCGGGCGCGCTCGCGCACGTTGTCGAAGGTGTCGGCGGACGCGATCTCCTGCGACAGGTTCGCCTTCGCCTGATCGATGCCGATCAGCGACGTGGCGATACGCATGGTGACGGTGCGGTCGGCGCTCTTCGACGTGTCGAAACCGAACCACGCCGAGGCGGCGTCGCGCTTCTCGCCGGTCAGGCGGCCGCTCTCGGCCACCGGCTTGTCGAACTCGGCATAGAAGTACAGGCGCGTCGCGCCGGTGGAGAGTCGGCTCTTGACGTCCGACCAGCCCTGGATCGAGCGGTGGTCCGGGTCGAGCGTCACCGCCGCGCGATCGTCGAGGTTGTCGAACACCAACTGCGAGCGCTTGTCCGTGAAGGTGAAACGGAACATCGCCGCGTGGTCGGTCGGCGCGATCTCGGTGACGATGCCGTTGTCGAAGCGCACGCGGTAGTAATCCGGATGCGCGAGCTCGGCGTCGTGGCCGAACGAGAGAGCGCGCGTCTCGCGCTTCAGCGACGGCGCGCCGGACGCGACCTGCGCCGGCATGATCTGGAACGTCTGGCGCTCGCCCATCCACGGGCTCGGCTCGTGCGACAGGCCGAACGCCTCGATGCGCGGCCGATTGTCGTCGCCGTTGCGCTCCTGGTACTGGTAGATCCAGTTGGAGCCGGCGTTCGTCGTCGGCGTCCAGAAATTGAAGCCGTGCGGCATGGCCACCGCGGGGAAGTTGTTGCCGCGCGAGAAATTGGCGTTGGCGTTGGAACCGCGGCGCGTATCGACGTAATCGGTCGGGTGCGTGCTGGTCATCGGCTTGACGACGCCGATGCGGACGTCGTCGATGTAGCCCTCGAAGGCCTTGCCCGCCGGCGCGTCGGCCGCGAGTTCGATCGAGCGC
Source organism: Luteibacter sp. 3190 (assembly GCF_031456385.1). Lineage (NCBI taxonomy): Bacteria > Pseudomonadati > Pseudomonadota > Gammaproteobacteria > Lysobacterales > Rhodanobacteraceae > Luteibacter > Luteibacter sp. 3190. The sequence continues at coordinate 1,486,723 of NZ_JAVDUO010000001.1, forward strand.
ACGCGGCGGCCCTTCGCGACGGCGCCGAGGTCGACGCTCACGTAGTTCCACTGGTCCGGGTACAGCACGCGTCCCTCGCCCTGCCCCTTCGCCGTCGCGGGCACACGGTGCTGGTCGCGCGCGGCGGTGGTCGACAGCCGCGAGCCGTCGTCGAAGACGACATCCACCGTGACGTAGTTCGCCGGGTTGGTGAGGTCGTCCTTGTTCGAGCGCGGGAAGACCAGCCACGACAGCGTCGTGCCGTCTTCGACGCGGATGTCGGTATCGAACAGACGCGCCGTCGTGGCCGTGCCCGTGGCGGTGCCGGCGTAACGCAGCGAATGCGTGCCGGTGAAGCCGACGTTCGCCTTCGCGGTCAGCACGGCCTCGGCCGGCGGGCCGCCCACGACCTGGACATCCAGACCGCCGGCTGCCTTCGCCACGAGGGAGGGATCGCCGCTTTCGAACGAGCTGTCGAAGCGCTGGGTGGCCGCGAGGGCTCCCGTCGGTACCACTGCCGCTGCCGTCGCCAGGGCGAGAACCGCCCGTCCCCAAGCCTGCTTCGATGCCGTCACGCGCTATCCCCTCGTTTGCGGAATCCGCATTTAAATCGTTCTAAATTTCGAATGTCAAACGGCGGTGCAACAAGAACCGTTCTTCGCGCCGGCGCTGTGACGTGCGTGGCGAAATATCACTCGCGCCAGTAACGGTCCGCAGGACGTCGCCATTCGCGCGCGACGCGCGGTGGCGCGTCGCGCGGGAAATCGATCCGGATCGCGCCGCTGCGCGCGGTGACGAAGACGTCGGCACCCACGTCGGCATGTCGGTCGATCACCGACGGATGCGGGTGGCCGAAGCGGTTGCGCCAGCCGGCCGAGGCTATCGAGAACCGCGGTCGCACCGCGTCGAGCCACGCGGCGTCCGACGAATGACGGCTGCCGTGGTGCGCGATGGTGGTCACGGTCGGCAGCGTCGACGCGAGGCCATGCGGATCCATGCGGCGCTCCGCGGCCTTGCCGATGTCTCCGGTGAGGAGCAGGCGACCGCCCGCGCCCTCGATGGCGAGCACGCAGGAGCGATCGTTGCCCTTGGTTTTCTCGCCCGGAGGCATCGGGACGGGAAGGAAACGAAAGCGGACGTCGTCCCACGTCCAGGATGGCGCGCGCGAGCAATGCCGGGCGTCGAGACGAAGCCGCGCCGGCTCGCCGGAAAGCCGGGACGCCTCGGGATAGCGTCGTACGATCGACCCGGCGCCGCCCGCGTGGTCGCTGTCGCCGTGGCTGATCACCAATCGGTCGACTGGCCCGATGCCGAGCGCGGTGATCGCCGGAAGCACGACGCCCGCCCCCGCGTCGCCGCCGCCGGCGTAGGCGGGACCCGCGTCGTAAACGAGTGTGTGCGACCGCGTGCGGACCACCACGGCGAGTCCCTGCCCCACGTCGAGCACCCACGCGCGAAACGCGCCCGGAGCCGGCTCGTCGCGCGCGGGGCATGCCAGCGGGAGGAAAAGCAGTGCCCCGTAGCCTCGCAAGGGCATGCCGCGCGGCAGGAAGAGCCACACGGCACCCAGCGTGGCCAGGGCCGTGGCCGCGAACGTCCCCTCGGGGACGCCGATGCGCCCTCCGGGCCACGTCGCCATCAGTTCGAGCAAGCGCCACTGCCAGGACATGACCCACGCGGCGACATGGAAGAGCGGACCGGACAGCATGGGCATCGCAAGCGTCGCGCAGCCGAGCAGCGTGATGGGAACGACGACGAAGCTCACCAGCGGCGCCGCCACGAGGTTCGCGGGGAAGCCGACGAGCGAGGCCGTGCCGAACAGCCAGAGCGACAGAGGCAGGAGGGCGACGGTCATCGCCGCCTGCGCGCGCAGCATCTCGCCGAGCAGGCCTCGCAGACCCGCGGAACGCGGGGCGACGCAGGCCATGAGGAAGCCGACGCCGCCGAAGGAAAGCCAGAAGCCCGCGGAGAGCACGGCGAGCGGATCGACGACGAGTACCGCGAGCAGGGCGAAGGCGAGCAGCGACGGGCCACCCGCGCGACGGCGACCGAGTCCGGCGAGCACGACGACGGCGACCATCAGCAGCGTGCGCACGGTCGGCAGGCTCATGCCCGCGAGCAAGCCGTAGCTGGCGGAGATCGCGAGACCCGCCGTGGCCTGCGCGATGGGCCGCGGCAGACGGAGCGCGAGCCACGGCAACCACGCGTACAGCAGGCGGGCGAGGATCACGCCGCCGCCCGCCGCCACGCCGACGTGGAACCCCGAGATCGCGATGAGGTGCGACACGCCCGTCGCGCGCGCGACGTCCCAGTCCGCCGCGTCGAGGCCGCGCGTGTCGCCGACGGCGAGCGCCTTGAGGATGCGTGCGTCGTGGGCTCCGACGGACGCATCGATGCCCTCCGCGATGCGTTCGCGCCAGCCGTCGACGCAGACCGGTGCCGCCAGTCGCTCGTTCGCGCGCGACTCGCGCACGTAGCCGGTCGCGACGATGCCGCGCTGCAGGGCCGTGCGCTCCGCGTCGCCGCCACCGGGATTCACGCCGCCGCGTGGCCGTCGCACGCGCACGTCGAGGCGCCAGCGCTCGCATGCCCTGGGCGGTGCTTTCGCGCGGTACCACGTGAGGCGAACGCGGCCGCGCGGCACGGAGGGCGCGCTGCCTTGCGGTTCCATCACGAAGGAGATGTCGGTGCCGATGCGTCGGGGAAGATCGGTGACGCGGCCTTCGATGACAATGTCGTCGCCCTCGCGCTCGGCGGGCCATCGCGCGTCCATCGCGCGGTGTCCGTGGACGGCCGTCCAGGCGGCGAACGCGCATGTCACCGCGGCGAGGCGGAGCCAGGTTCGCTTCGACACGGAAGCGACGAGACCCGCGAGGATGCCTGCGACAGCCGAGAGCTCCCAAGGCGGCAGCTGCGCGAGGCCTTGCACGGCCGTGCAGCCAACGACGGCGGCGATCGCGAGCGTGACGAGCGAGAGGCGGGTGCGGAGCAAGGGCCGGAGCCAGGCATGGGGCGCTCGAGCTTATGTCCCGTCTTCGTGGGGGTGGCCCGTAGGCGGCGTGTCGCGAGCACCCGTTCGCGCGCGAGCGCGCTCCCACCCGTGGGTAGGGGCCGTAGCCGCGGCGTCGGCGGCGCGGCTACGCGGCCTTGGCCGCGAACGGGCTTTCAGCCATTCGGAAGGAAAACGACGGCGGAATCAGTCGGTGGTGCTGCGGAAGCGGCTGCGGTCGCGTCCACCGCCGAACTGACGTTGTGAAGGCGTGGGGCGAGCGCCGGACGGCGGTGTCGGGCGACTCTGTCCGCCGCGGTTCCAGTTGCCCTGGGGACGGTCGCCACCACGGTTCCAGTTGCCGCCCGGCCTGTCGCCATTGCCCTGCCAGTTGCGCGGCGGGCGATCGCCACCGCGGGACGCACCGGGCGGCGGACGATGGTCGCGGTCGTCGCGATTCCAGCCGCCGGGTGGGCGACGGTCGCCTTGCCAATTGCCCGGGCGGCCATCGCCGCGTCCGCCGTGCCAGTCGCCACGCGGCGGTGGACCGCGCCACGCGTTCCGGTCGCGGTAATAGCGATCACGGTAGAACCGGCGTCCGTCGTACCCGTCGACCCAGACGGTGCCGTACGACAGCGACGAATAGCAGCAACCGGGGCCGTAGCCGTAGCCGCCGTAATAACCGCCACCGTAGCCCGGCGAAACGACGGTCGTTTCCTCGCCGTAGTAGGTATCCGCGCCCGTGCCGTTACGCACGTAGCCGTAATCCGGGTCGTAGTAACAGCCCGCCAACGGCAGGCAGCCGATGAGCAGCATCACCATCGCTTGGACACGACGCATGGGGCAGACCTCCGTGGGGACGGTTCGGACACTGCGCTCGGCCCATTGAATGGCCGATAAAAGAAAAGGGCCACCCGACGGCGGCCCTTCCCTTTCATTCAGCTTTCGCGATCAGCCCTTGTTCTTCTGCTGATCGCCGCGCTCGTGCGCCATGTTCGGGTGGTTGGCCTCCGGCGAGGGGGCCTTCGGCGCGGGGTTCGGGCCGCCATCGTCCACGGCGCCCGCCGCGTGCGATTCACCCGTCGGCCACGAGGGCGGCTGGCGATCGCGTTCACGCTTGGCGTCGAGCAGCGCCTGGATATGCGCGACCGCTTCTTCCTGACTGATGTGCTGGACGGGCTCGTCGATCACCGCCGGTGCGGGTGCCGGCTTCGGACGCGGTTTCGGCGGTGCCTTCGGCTTCGCGACCGGGGTCGGCTTCGTCGCCGGAGCCGCGGCCGGCGCGACGGACGTCGGTGCGACGGGCCGCTTCGCGGGCGCCTTGCGCGCGGTGGTGCCGCCCGATGCCGGTGTCTTCCGGACGGGGGCGGCCGGGCTCTTGCGCGTCGCGACGGTCTTCGCGGGCGCCTTCCGTGCCGATGTCTTCTTCGCCACAGGAGCTTTTTTCGCGGCGCTCTTCTTCGTCGCCGTCGAGCGCGACGGACTCTTGCGTGCCGCGGCCTTCTTCGTCGACGCCTTCGTGGCAGGCGACTTCTTCGCGACCGACTTCTTCGCCACCGGCTTCCGGGTCGCCGACTTCTTCGCCACGGCCTTCTTCGCTACAGCCTTCTTCGCTATAGCCTTCTTCGCCACCGCCTTCTTCGCGGCGACCTTGCGCGTGGCGGCCTTCCGCACGCTCTTCTTCGCGGCGGATTTCTTCACGGCGGCCTTGCGCGGCGACGTGCGGGCGGCGGTCTTCCTGGCGGCTGTCTTGCGTGCGGCGCCCTTCTTCGCTGCGGCGCGCTTCGCCACGGGACGAGCGGTGCTCTTGCGGGCGGCGGTCTTCTTCGTAGCCGTCTTGCGTGCCGCGGACTTCTTCGCGGCGGACTTACGGGTCGTAGCCATGCGTTCATTCCTCTGCGGTAGTAGCCGACGCGGACCACCCGTCGAGGGGAAAGCCGCGTGCATGCCGGACGTCATCGATAAGACAGCCATTCGTTCCGGACGGAACGCATGATGTAACAGGTGTCGCCCGAAGTCACATAAATCTGTCGGAAAAATTCAGCTTCGCGCTCACGACAGGCGCGGCTGCGTCAGCAGCGCGATGAAATTCGACAGCACCGCGGGATTGAGCGCGATGGTGAAGAGCACGCCGTAAAGCGCGCCCCACAGGTGCGCGCTGTGGTTGACGTTGTCCCCGCCACGCTTGTCCATGTAGACCGAATACACCACGAAAAGCACGGCGTAGAGGATCGCCGGCATGGGGATCACGATCAGGTAGATGCGTGCCCAGGGCGCCAGGAGGATGAACGCGAAGAGGATCGCCGACACCGCGCCCGACGCACCCAGGCTGCGATAGCCCGCGTTGCGGCGGTTGGCCAGGTACGACGGCAGGATCGAGAAGACCAGCGCGCCGATGTAGAACGTGAGGAACCCCAGCGGACCCATGGCCGCGGTGAAGAACTGCTCCATGATCCGGCCCGCGAAGTACAGGGAGATCATGTTGAAGAACAGGTGGCTGCCGTCCGCATGCACGAGTCCGTACGAGACCAGCCGGTAGTACTCGCGGCTGCGGCTCAGGGCCGGCGGCCAGAGGATGAGGTCGTCCAGCAGGCGCTGGTTGCGGAAGGCGACGATCGAGACCACACAGGTCACGAGGATGATGAGCAGCGTGATCATGCGTTGAAACCGGTGTCCTGACGCGTCGAACCAACGCGCATCTTGGCGGGAACGCGCGCCGATGTCGAATGCCCGACTACGCAGCCGCGCGTGTCCCGGCCCGTTATCATGGCCCCTCCCCGTCCCTGGTTCCCCTCGATGCCCTCCATTCGCTACAAGCAGCTCGACGTCTTCGCCGCCCGTCACGGCGGCGGCAATCCGCTCGGTGTCGTGATCGACGCCGAGGGCTGGTCGGACGCGCGCATGCAGCGTTTCGCCCACTGGACCAACCTGGTCGAGACCACGTTCCTCCTGCCAGCGCGCGCCGAAGGTGCCGATTACCGCGCGCGCATCTTCACCCCCACGAAGGAAATTCCCTTCGCGGGCCACCCGACGATCGGCAGCGCCCATGCGGCGCTCGACGCCGGCCTGATTCGTGCCGATGCCGCCGGTATCGTCTGGCAGGAATGCGGCGCCGGCGTGCTGCCGATCCGTGTCGAAGGCGAAGGCCCGGGGCGCGAGCTGTTCGTGCAGTCGCCGAAGGCACGCGTCGTGGGCGACGCCTCCCGTGGCGGCGAAACGCTTTCGGCGGTGCTCTACGGCGTGAAGCGCGGCGTGCTGCCGCCGGCCTGCGTCGAGGGTGGCCGCCGCTGGTGGATCGCCGAGTTCGCCGACGAAGCCGAGCTGCGCGGCTGGCGACCCGATCACGCGGCGATCCGCGCGCTGGCCATGGCCACCGACACGCTGGGACTGTGCGTCTTCGCCCGCTCCGCGGACGGCATCGCCGTGCGCGCGTTTCCGGCCGGCGTCGGCATCGTCGAAGACCCCGCGTCGGGCGCGGCGAACGGCCTGATCGCCGCCTACATCGCCCAGTGCGACGCGAACGGCCCGCTGGCGCGCGGCTACCTCGTCAGCCAGGGTCGCGAGGTGGGACACGATGCGCGGATCATCATCCGCATCGACGGCGACGCCGTCTGGGTCGGCGGCCGCACGAACACCATCATCGACGGCCACGTGGACTGGCAGGACCTCTGAGCATGCGTATCTGGGTCGACGCGGACGCCTGTCCGAACGTCATCAAGGACATCCTGTTCCGTGCCGCCGAGCGGGAGCAGGTGGAAACGACGCTCGTGGCGAACCAATGGATCCGGACGCCGCCGTCACGCTTCGTGAAATCGATCCAGGTGCCCGGGGGCTTCGACGTGGCCGACGACGAGATCGTGCGACGCGTCGAGCCGGGCGACCTCGTGGTGACGCAGGACATTCCGCTCGCTTCGTTTGCCATCGAGAAAGGCGCGCTGGCCCTGCACCCGCGCGGCGAGACGTTCACGAAGGACACGATCGCGGCACGCCTGTCGATGCGCAACTTCATGGAGGAACTGCGCGGCGCCGGCGTCGACACCGGTGGCCCCGCCGCCATGCACCCGCGCGACCGGCAGGCCTTCGCGAACGAACTCGACAAGTGGCTGGCGCGGAGGCGCGCGGCCGGGCGTCAGGCGGAAGCCCGGTAGCCATAGTTTTGTGGGAGCGGACCTGGCCGCGACAGCTTTTAGCGTCAATGCTACAGGCCCTGCTGCTCAAGGGCGAAGAGCCGTCGCGGCCAGGTCCGCTCCCACAGCGTTCTTCGGCACGTGGCGGTCAGGCGCCTTCGAGCTCGTCCAGCCGCAGCGTCAGGCACTTCGCCGAGCCGCCGGCTTTCATGAATTCATCCAGCGCGACTTCGATCACCATGAACCCCGCGCCCTCCAGCCGGCTGCGCAGGTCGGCGCTGGCGCGATTCAGGATCACGACGCGTCCCAGGTTCACGGCGTTGCAGGCGAAGAGCACGGCGTCGTGTTCTTCGACGACGAGGCGCTGGCCCGGCGGTACGTGCCGCTCGATCGTCGCCAGCGAGTCCGCGTCGAACGCGGCGGGAAAGTACAGCGTGTAGCCGTCGGACAAGGGACAGAAGCACGTGTCCAGGTGGTAGAAACGGGGATCGACGAGCTTCAGCGGCAGCACCTCGACGTCGAGCGAGCTGGCCAGCGCAGGCGCCGCTTCGGCATCGGACCGGTGCCCATGGCCCATCCACAGACGCCGCGACACGCCGCGATCGAACAGCGCGTCGCCGGCGCCTTCGAAGAAAACGCCTTCCGGCAGATCGACGACGTCGAAGCCATGGTGTGCGAACCACGCGCGATCGTGCGCTTCCTCACCCTGCCGCTGCTCGTAGCGAAAACGGCTCGGCACGAAGGTGTTGCCGTAGACCAGACCGGCATTCGCGCAGAACGTCATGTCCGGCAGGCCCTTCGCGGGCGGCTGCACGACGACGTCGGCATGGCGGGAGACGGTGTCTTTCAGGGCGTCCCATTGGCGACCGGAACGTTCGCTCGTGGTGTCGTGCAGGTGGCCATCCATCCAGGGATTGATGACGTAGTCGACCTCGAAGAACGTGGGCGCGCACATCAGGATCCTGGGGACGGTGCGCTCGGTCGCCGGGGACATCGTTTCTGCCATGGACGGTGGACGCCTTCAGGGGAACGAGGCGCCATCATGGCAGAAACGTGTCGCGATCCGTCAGTGCAGGCGGTCGCAGATGGCGCTGACCGTGTCCTGCGAGAAGTGCAGCTTGAGGAGCGCCTCCTTCAGGGCGTCGCGCGTGTTGGCCTCGCTCTCGACCTCTTCGCCCACGCTGCTCGGCGACACGTGCACGAAGGTCTTGCCGTCCTGGTAGGCGCCGCCGTCCTCGTAGTAATTCTGCTTGGTCAGCACCTTGTACGTGCCATCGTTGGACTCGAGCACGGTCAGCGTGCGCTTCTCGTGCTCGCCTTCGTACACCGTCTTCCAGGTTGCCGTCATGTCTTCCACCTTCGTAAGCGCACCCAACGTGCTGGCCCGATTGTGGCGGACCCGGCGGGCTAACGATTGTGAAGGCGTGCGTAAACCGGCTTAACGCTTCGCGTCGTCGAGGCGCGCCCGCGCGGCCGCCACCCGGGCCATGCCGGCCCAGTCGAGGTCGCCGTCGCCGGCCCCGATGGCTTCGAGCAGGGTGTCGTGCATCACGCTCGCGAAGGGCATGGGGACGCGCTCCGCCTCGGCCGCCGCGCGCGCGAGGCCAATGTCCTTGAACCCCAGGGACATCTTGAATCCCGCCGGCGAGTACTTCTCCTCGGCGATCAGGCCGCCGTAGATGGTGTAGATGGGGGACGCGAACAGCGAACCGCCCATCACCTCGAGGAAGTCCTTCGCGGAGACGCCGTGGGCGCGCGTCAGCGCCGAGGCCTCGGCCATGCTTTCGATGGCCGCGCCGATCAGGAAGTTGCCCCCGATCTTGACGATGTTCGCGCGGACCGGATCGTCGCCCATCGGCCAGACCTTCTGGCCCAGCAGCGCGAGCAGCGGCGAGACCGTCGCCAGCGCCTCCGGGCTGCCGGCCGCCACAATGTTGAGGCCGCCCGCGGCGGCCACGGCGGGACGGCCGAAGACCGGCGCGGCGACGTAACCGAGACCGCGGTCCGCGTGCGCCGCGACCAGCTCGCGCGCGAGCGCGACGGAGATGGTCGCGTGGTTCACGTGCACCGCACCCTTCGATAGCGCGTCGAGCACGCCGCTATCCAGCAACACCTCGCGCACCGCCGCGTCGTTGGCGAGCATGCTGTGCAGCACCTCGACGTTCGCGACCGCTTTCGCGGCGGTGTCCGCCACCGTGGCGCCCTGCTCCGCCAGCGGCGCCGCCGCCTCGGGCGAGCGGTTCCAGACGGTGACCTCGTGGCCGGCCTTGACGAGGTTGCCCGCCATGCCGGCGCCCATGCTGCCCAATCCGATGAATCCGATACGCATCGCTTCGCTCCAGGAGTGTCCGGGTCAGACGGCCAGACCGGCGGCATTGCCGGAGGCCCAGGCCCATTGGAAGTTGTAGCCACCGAGGTGGCCGGTGACGTCGAGAACCTCGCCCACGAAGTACAGCCCCGGCTGTCGACGGGACATCATCGTGGACGACGACACCTCGTCCGTGTCCACGCCGCCCAGCGTCACTTCGGCGGTGCGGTAGCCCTCCGTGCCGCTGGCGACGATCGGCCAGTCGGCGAGTTGCGCGCCAATGTCGTTCAGTTCGGCGTCGCGGTATTGGCGCATCGGGCGGTTGGGTATCCAGACCTCGCAGAGGCGCTCGGCGAGGCGCCGCGGCAGGAGGCCCGAGAGGATGGTCTTCAGTTCCGCCGCGGGGCGCTCCGCGCGGGCGGAACGCAGTGCCTCGCCCGCGTCGGCACCGGGGAGCAGGTCGACGCGCAGGTCCGTGCCCGGCTCCCAGTACGATGACACCTGCAGGATCGCCGGGCCGCTCACGCCGCGGTGGGTGATCAGCATCGCGTCGCGGAACGCCGCCCCGTTCGCCCGTGCCTCCACGGGCAGCGCCACGCCCGAGAGACCCTCGAAGCGCTCCTGGTGCTTCCCGCTGAGCGTCAGGGGCACGAGGCCCGCGCGTAGCGGCAGCACGGCGTGGCCGAACTGCCGGGCAAGGTCGTAGCCGAAGCCGGAGGCGCCCAGGCTGGGGATCGAGAGACCGCCGGTGGCGACCACCAGCGACGCCGCGCGGACGTGGCCCAGCGGCGTGTCGCCCGAGAAACCGCCGGCCGACGCCCGCAGGCGGGTGACCGGACAGTTCGTCTCCACGCGGACGCCCACGGCGGCGCACTCGTCGAGGAGCATGCGGACGATCTGCTTGGAGGATTCGTCGCAGAACAGCTGGCCGGGCGATTTCTCGTGCCAGGCGATGCGATGACGGTCGACCATCGCGATGAAGTCCCACGGCGTGTAACGCGCCAGCGCGGACTTGCAGAAATGTGGATTCGCGGAGAGGAAATTCGCGGGTGTCGTGGCGGTGTTGGTGAAATTGCAGCGCCCACCGCCGGACATCAGGATCTTCTTGCCGGCGCGGTTGGCATGGTCGACGACGAGCACGCGGCGCCCGCGGCCGCCGGCCACGATGGCCGTCATCAGGCCCGCCGCACCTGCCCCCACGACGAGGACGTCGTATTCCATGCCGCTTATCCGCCGTGCAAACGCACATGATACCGCCCTCGCGTAAACTCGTCCGTCGATCCCATCGACAAGGACCCTCCCATGCCCTCCTTCGACATCGTCTCGGAAGTCGACCAGCACGAACTCACCAATGCCGTCGACCAGGCGAATCGCGAGATTTCCAACCGCTTCGACCTGCGCGGCACCGGCGCGAAGTTCGAGCTGGAGGAGAACGTGATCACGCAGAAGGCGGAGAACGAGTTCCAGCTGACCCAGATGCTGCCGATCCTGCGCGCGCGCCTGGCGGCCCGGAAGATCGACCTGCGCGCGCTCGACGAGGGCAAGGTGGAAACGAACCTGGCCGAGGCGCGGCAGAAGATCACCGTCAAGCAAGGCATCGAGCAGCCGGTCGCGAAGAAGATCATCGCGAAGATCAAGGAGGCCAAGCTGAAGGTCGAGGCCCAGATCAACGGCGAGAAGGTGCGCGTCACGGGCAAGAAGCGCGACGACCTGCAGGATGCGATGGCGCTGCTGCGCAAGTCGGACATCGAGCTGCCGCTGCAGTTCGAGAATTTCCGCGACTGAGAGCCACATGCCGATGAGGCGTGCTCGCCTCCCTTGGGGACCGGGGCGGTAGACCCCGGCGTGCGCCGGGGTGACGGTTGCCGTCATACCGGCGCACGCCGGTATCTACGTCCTCGGTCCGCGGTTTTCGCGAGAATCGGGACATACGGCCGGACGTTGTCGCGAAGACCGATCGCCTCGCCGTGGGCACCGGCGTACGCCGGTGCGACGGTTGTCGTCATACCGGCGCACGCCGGTATCTACGTCCTCGGTGCATGGTTTTCGCGAGACCGGAACGTAACGCCGGAGGTTGTCGCGAAGACCGATCGCCTCGCCGTGGGCACCGGCGTACGCCGGTGCGACGGTTGTCGTCATACCGGCGCACGCCGGTATCCACGTCCTCGGTGCATGGTTTTCGCGAGACCCGGAACGTAACGCCGGAGGTTGTCGCGAAGACCGATCGCCTCGCCGTGGGCACCGGCGTGCGCCGGGGTGACGGTTGTCGTCATACCGGCGCACGCCGGTATCCACGTCCTCGGTGCGCGGTTGTAGCGACCGCGCCTCACACCCGCGCGATACGGCTCCGGTTGCGTCCCTCGTTCTTCGCCTGGTACAGCGCCTCGTCCGCACGTCCCAGCAGCGAATGCAGTGATTCGGGTGCGCGCCACATGGCGACGCCGGCGCTCACGGTGATGCGGATGCGGTAGTCGCCGTGGACGATGACCATGGCGCCGAGCGCGTGACGCGCGCGTTCGGTGATGTCGAGCGCGTGTTCGGCCAGGGCGCCCGGAAGGCAGAGGATGAATTCCTCGCCGCCGAAACGGCCCGCGAGGTCGTCGGCGCGGCACATCGAGGAGATCACGCGCATCGTCTCGCGGATCACCGTGTCGCCCGCCAGATGGCCGTAGGTGTCGTTCACCGCCTTGAAATCGTCGATGTCGATGAGCACCACGCTGAACGGGATGCCGTCGTTGGCGGCACCCTGGCGCACGCGTTCGGCCTGCTCCAGGAACCGGCGACGGTTGAGCGAGCCGGTGAGTTCGTCCGTGCCCGCCAGGTGATCGAGGCGCTCGTTCGCGGTCTTCAGATCGCGGGTCCGGGCATCGACCTGGGCCTGCAACAGCTCGGCGCGGCGGCGCAGGTAGAGCGTGCGCAGCGACACCAGCCCGAAGAACACGGCGACGCCAAGCGCCACGCCGAGGAGCAGCGTCCAGGGACTTTCGTACCAGCGCGGCGTGACGACGACGCGCACCGACGTCTCCACCGTGCGCGCATCGAGGCCACGCACCGTGGCGCGCAGGCGCAGCGTGTAGGTGCCGCTGGGCAGGTTCGTGTAGATGGCGCTGGGCGGGATCCCGCGCGGCACCGCGTTCCAGGCCTTGTCGGCCTCGTCCATGCGATACGCGTAGTGCGTCTCGAGCGGCGCCCGGAAGTCGAGCAGCGCGAAGTCGACGCGCAGGTTGCGTCCGTCGCCCCCGAGCGTGACGGCATCGCCGTCGCCCGGCACCTGGTCCAGCGGCACGGGACGATCGTTGATCGAGACGTGCGTGATCGCGAGGCGCGCCGGACCGGCGACCGGCGCCTCCCAGTAAGGACGGATGACGGTCAGGCCGCCGAGGCCGCCGAACATCAGCTCGCCGCCGGGCGCTTCCGCCGCGGCGCGATGGATGTAGCTGGGAATGCGCAGGCCGTCGCGGATACCGAGATCCGCGACGCGGTGGCTCGCGGCGTCGACCATCGCCACGCCATTGGCCATGGACGCCCACACGCGGTCGTCGTGATCGACGAGGAGCGCGTTGATCTTGGTGTTGGTCAGGCCATCGCGAGCGCCGATGACCCCGAAGCGGAACGGCCCACGCGGCTTGAAGTCGTCGAGGTAGGCGATGCCGCCGAAGGTGCCGAGCCACAGGCGGCCGCGCGAATCGAAGGCCATCGAACCCGTGTAATCGTGCGGAAGGCTCGACGGATTGGCCGGATCGTGGCGCAGGTTCACGAAGCCCTTCTCGCCGTCGTACGCGATGCTGATGCCGCTGATCGTGGCGAACCACCAGGCGTCGGGCATGCGCACGATGTGCCGCACCTGGTCGCCGACCAGGCTCTTCGGGTCGGCGTCGTCGTGACGCATCTGCGTCAGCTTGCCCGTGCGCGTCTCGTAGCGGAACAGACCGTCGTAGCCGCCGATGAGCAGGTCGTCGCCGTCGCGCTGCATCGACAGGATCAGCCGCCCGTCGAGGCTCGGGATCATCGAGCTGCGCATCTCGAACGTGTTCGGGTCGATGCGCGATATGCCCTGCGCGCCGGCCCAGATCGAGCCGTCGGGCGCGACCACGAAAGCCTGGACGTCGCGCTCGGCCTGCTCACCGCCCAGTTGCAGGTGGCGCATCGTCCCCTTCGCGAGGTCGAGGACGTCGACGCGGCCCATGCCGAGGCCGAGCCAGACGCGACCGCGCGGATCGACGAACACGGCGTGCACGTTGGCGTTGGAGAGCGTGTGCGACTCCAGCGGCGACGGCAGCACCGAGAACACCTTGCGCCCGTTGGGATCGTAGTGCGCGGCGCCGAGTTCGGTGGCCACCCAGATGTTGCCCGAGCTGTCCTGGAAGATGTCGCGCGTGATGTCGCCGGGCAACGACGACGGCATGGCGGCGTCATGGCTCAGCATGCGCAACTGGCCCGTGACCGAATCGTAGGTCACGACGCCCGCGCCGTCGGTCGCCGCCCAGAGCACGCCTTGCGCCGTTTCGTGGAAAGCGCGCACGGTGCGCCGGCGCGCGAGACCGTTCTTGCCGGAGAAGCCGGGCACCAGGTGCCCTTGCCCGCTGGCGTCGATGAAGATCGCGCCGGACTGCCCGGTGCCGACCCAGAGACGCTCGTGGCCGCCCTGCAGCAGCGCCCAGACCTGGTCGTGGAGGATCTCGTCGACGGCGGGATCGGTGGAGCGGACGCGGGTGAAACGGCCGCCCGGCTTTCGGACGAAGAGCCCGTTGTCCGTGCCCACCCAGAGGTTGCCGGTCTTGTCCTCGCTGACCACGAACGTGCGCGCGACCATGTCCTTCGCGTCGCCGTCCTGCATCGACTCGCGGGTGATTTTTCCCGTGGCGAGGTCCAGCCGGTCGACGCCGCTTTCGGTGGCGATCCAGAAACTGCCCGCCTGCCGGGCCCGGGCGATAGCGAAGATCTTGCCGTTGGAGGTGCCGCCCGGCCCGATCGGATAGACATGGAAACGCATCGATACGGGATCGAAGCGGACCAGCCCGCCCGCGTTGGTGCCGATCAGCAGGCCGCCGTCGGGCAGCGGCATCAGCGCCCGCACGTAGGAATCGGGGAGCACGGCGCCGGCGTAGGAGTCGGGCTCCTGGCCGAACACCTGCATGCGGTAGCCGTCGTAGCGGACGAGGCCGCCGAACGTGCCGATCCAGATCAGGCCGCGCGTGTCCTGCACGATCGCCGTGGTGGTCGAGTGCGGCAGGCCGTCCGTGACGCCGACGGTATCGAACCAGGCCGATTCGTAGACCGCCCACGGGTCGACGCCGACCGGCGGCGTCGGCACGGCCGTCTGCGCGGACGCGGTGGCGACGAACACGCAGCACAACCAACCCAGGAGGGCGACCAGACATGCTCGATGACGCGGAGGACGAGCGGGCCGCGTGAGGCGGTCAGCCGGCATAGGCCACGGTCGGATCGAGGTACCGGGTGAACGCGTCGGCGGTCATCGGACGAGCGAAGAAATAGCCCTGGCCGATGTCGCAACCGAGGTCGCGCAGCCAATCCGCCTGCGCCTCGGTTTCGACGCCCTCGGCGATGGTGCGCATGTTGAGCTTCTTGGCGAGGCCGACGATGGCCTCGGTGATCTCGCGATCGGCGAGGTTCAGCGTGCTGCCGCGGACGAACGACTGGTCGATCTTGATCGTGCCGACGGGCAGCTCGCGCAGATGGCTCAGGTTCCAGTAGCCGGCGCCGAAGTCGTCGATCAGGAGGTCGAAGCCGTGCGAGCGCAGCTTGACCAGCTGGCGCATGGTTTCTTCCGGCTGACGCATCGCCGTGGATTCGGTGAGCTCGAAGCGGATGCGGGTCGGGTCGACGCCATACGAGCGCACCGCGCGATGCAGCGTGTCCACGAACGCGGGCCGGCTGAGCTCGTGCATCGAAAGGTTGATGGCCACGTAGTCGACGACCGTGCCCGAGGCGTCCCATGCCAGCACCTGGTTGAGCACCGAGCGCAGCACGTATTCGCCCAGCGCATGGATCAGGCCCGAGCGCTCGGCGATCGCCACGAAGACGGACGGGGGGACATCGCCGCGCGTCGGGTGGTGCCAGCGCGCCAGCGCTTCCACCCCCGCGAGGCTGCCGTCGCGCAGGTTGCGCTTGGGCTGATATTCGACCGATAGCTGCCCGGCCTGCAGCGCCTCGCGCAGATCGACCGTGAGGGCGAGCCGCTCGCGCGCCAGCTCCAGCATCCCTTCTTCGTAGAACCGGAAATCGGCCTTGCCGGTTTCCTTCACCGCGTACATCGCCGCGTCGGCGTTGCGGATCAGGGTCGACGCCTGCTGGCCGTCCTTCGGGGCGACGGCGACGCCGATGCTCGGGCTGACGGCCACCAGCTGGCCGGAAACGCTTACCGGTTTCGAGACGAGATCGAGCACCTTCCGGCAGACCCGGACCAGATTCTCGATGCCGCCGTACGCCTGCACGACCACGACGAACTCGTCGCCGCCGAAGCGGGATACGGTGTCGCGCGCCCGCACGCTGCTGCGCAACGACGACGCGACGGCACGCAGGAAGACGTCGCCGGCCTCGTGGCCGAGCGTGTCGTTGATCGACTTGAAGCCGTCCAGATCGATGAACATGACGGCCAGCGAGTCGCCGTCGGGCGACGCCAGCGCCTGCTCGAGTTCGCGCATGATGAACGCGCGGTTGGGCAGACCCGTCAGGGTGTCGTGGTAGGCATGGAAGGCCAGCGCGCGGCTCGCCTGCTCGCGCGGATCCTCGAGGCGGGCATGCAGGCGGCGGCGCTGCCCCAGCAGCCAGCCGATGGCGATGGCCGCCAGGGCGCAGACGGCCATCAGGGCGAGGAGCCAGCCCAGCCCGGCCCCGCCCGTGCTGAAGGGCGTGCAGGCCGACCCGCCGCCGGCCCCGAACAGGGACCCGCGCGCGCAATTCGATGCGGCGATGAAGCCGCTCTCGACGCTACGATGTGTCAGCACGCCACGCTCCGGCCCGGATCACGGGACACGTCGCCGACCGGCGCGCACGGCGACCGACCCGCGGATTCTACGAAATGCCCAAGGGCGACACCGGCGGGCCTGCGATCGGCCCGGACGCTATGCCACTTGTCCCCAGGATTATCGGCCATCACCGCCCTCGACTTTAGGTCATGCGACGAATTCCGCTGGCGTCTTCACATTTCATGAGACGCCGTCTCCCGTCCCGCATGATGCTGCGTCCGCGAAAAAACGCAATGCGCCGGTCCCGGAACGGCGACCGGCCGGGCTGCGTCCTTCAGGGTGCGGGCGCCGCGAGGTAGCGATCGAACCAGGCCAGGGCCCGGGCGAGGACGTCGCGGCGGCTGGCATCGCGGGCGAATCCGTGGCCCTCGCCGGGGTACACCACGAGCGAGGTGGGCACACCCTGGGCCCGCAGCGCGTGCCAGAACTCGAACGACTGCGGCGCCGGGGTCTCGGCGTCGCGCTCGCCGACCACGACCAGCGTCGGCGTCCTGACCTGCTTGATGAAGTTGATCGCCGAGCTCTTGGCGTAGACGGCCGGATCGTCGTAGACCGAGGCACCGAAATAAGGCTTCATCCACTGGTCGATCAGGTTCTGGCCGTAATAGCTCTGCCAGTTGGAGATGCCGGCGCCGGCCACCGCGGCGCGGAAGCGCTGCGTCTGGGTGACGCCGAACATCGTCATGAAGCCGCCGTAGCTCCAGCCGGTGAGGCCGAGACGGCGGTCGTCGACCGGGTGGTTCTTCTCGATGGCGTCGACGCCGGCCAGCACGTCGCGCAGGTCGCCATAGCCGAAATCCTTGCGATTGGCCTGCACGAAGGCCTCGCCCTGCCCGTAGCTGCCACGCGGGTTGGGCATGAAGACGAAATACCCCAGCGCCGACAGCGGGGCGCCGCCGTAACCGACGCCCGGCCAGCGCGGGGTCACCGCGGCCGCGGGGCCACCGTGGATCGAGACGATCATCCCGTAACGCTTCTTCGGATCGTAGTTGGCGGGATACAGGAGCCAGCCCTGGACGTCCTGCCCCTCGCTCTTCCACGCGATGGACTCGGCCTTGCCCCACGAGGGCTTCAGTCCGGCGTTGAACGCGGTGACGGCGACCGGCGTCCCCTGGCCCGAAAGGTCGGCGACCTGCACCTCGTTCGCCTTGTCGAACGAACTGGCGGCGAACGCCGCCTTCGCCCCGTCGGCGCTCAACGAGAGCGACATCGACAGCCGGCCGTCGCCGATCGTCATGGGCACCTCGAACAGCGTCGTGGCGGTCGCGTCGCCGCTCGCCGGCAGCTCGTAACGCGAGACCCGGCTGGCGCCCGCCGCGTGTTCCCCGACGATCAGGCGATCCGCCGCCGTCCAGGCGAGCCACGCCGGCGTCGTCCGGATGCCCGGCGTGACGTCCACCGGCGCGGCGCCACCGGCGGCAGGTACCGTCCAGATGTCGCCACCGGTGGAGCCCTGATCGCTCATCAGGCCACCGATGAACGCGATGCGGGACCCATCCGGCGAGAAGCGCGGCACCGCGACCTGCAGATTCTTCAGGGGACCGGTCAACGTCGTGGTGTCGACGATCGCCGTCGGCTTACCGTTGGCGGTCGCCGGCTGGACGTACAGCTTCGCGATCCACCAGTTGTTGTCTCCGGGCGGCTCGGCGGCGACGTAGGCGATCCGCCCGCCGTCGCCCGAGAAGGCGAATTCATAGACATGCAGACCGGCCGGCGTCAGCGTGCGCACGGCCCCGCCGCCGACGTCGACCGTGGCCACCTGCTGGACTTCGATGCCTTCGACACCGATCTCGCCCAGCTGCGGCTTCGCCGCGGCGGTGGCGCTCGCGCGTCGGGTCGCGTTCGGCACGTAGAGGAACCCGAGCGCCTTGCCGTCCGGACGCCACTCGACCCCGTCGACGTAGCCCGTGAGGTGCGTGATGCGCTGCGGAGGTGCCTTGCCGGCGATGTCGGCGACATGGATGTCGTTCTGCCTGCCCTCTTCCACGCCTGGCGCCTTGCCGGCGCAGTCGGAGAGGAACGCGAGGTGCCGCGAATCGGGCGCCCAGACGGCGCCGGTCTCGCCGCAGCCCCTGCTGGCCGTGACGCGGCGGGCGTTGCGTCCGTCGGCGTCGGCCACTTCGAGCACGGGCTTGCCGTTGGTCTTCACCGTCCAGGCGAGGTGCTTCGCGTCGGGCGAGAGGGAGACGGAGCCGATGCTGCGAACCTTGCCGAGCGATTCGAGGATCGCGGCGATCCGCGGGTCTTCCCCGGTCTTCGCCGGTGTGTCGGCCTGGGCCACGCCCGCGCATGCCAGCGCGACGGCGGCGACGATCCACTTGGTACGCATCGATGGGTCCCGCTCTCTGATCGAAACCCAAAACCTAACACGTACCTGAACGAGGATGTAGGAGCGCGCCCTGCGCGCGACATCTTTCGATGACAGACCACGAGCTGGCGCCGCAGCTTGCCGGCTGCGCGAAACGATGTCGCGCGCAGGGCGCGCTCCTACCGCCCCGTGACGCGATCGACCATGTGCTGGCTCAGGCCAGCAAATGCGCGTACTCGGGATTGCGCCGGAACCACGTCGCGGCGTAGCTGCAGGCGGGCGTCACCTTCCAGTGCTTCGCCTCGGCGGTCTGCACCGCGAACTTCGTCAGCAGCGCGGCGATGCCGCGGCCTCCGACCGGCGAGGGAACGCCCGTATGGGTGATCACCATCGTCTTGTCCTGCAGCCGGTACTCCACCTCGCAGTCGTAGCCATCGACGACCGCCCTGAATACCTGGTTCGCCTCGTCGTGGATGATTTCCAGCGGTTTGGCCACGTCGCTCATCGTTCTCTCCGGCATGGGGTCGTGCGCCAAGCATGCGCGTCTCCGGCGGCCGACGCCATCCACGTGGCGCAAACGCCGCGGGCGTAAACTGCCGTACGTTCCGGCCTCGCGGCCGGTGATTTCCTGCGAATCGCGAGGCCACGAGCGCACGTGCTGACCATCCACGAGCAAGGACACAGCGGACCGCCCGCCCCCTGGAAGCCCGGCATGGGGCGTCCGGACAAGCCGATCTGGATCGACCTGTTCGATCCTTCACAGGAAGAGCGTGCCTGCGCCGCGGAGATCACCGGCCTCCGCATCCCGGAGCGCGGCGACGTGGACAACCTCGCGCTGTCGAGCCGCATCCGCACCGACGACGACGCGATGTACCTGTCCATCCCCTATTTCGCGGACAGCGCGAACGGGCACAAGGCGGCGCCGGTCGGCATCGTGGTGACCGACCGGGTGCTGATGACGCTCCGCTTCGCCCCCTCCCCCGCCTTCGATCTCGCGAACGAAAGCTGCAACGTGCATCGCTGGGAGTCGAGCGCGGACGTCCTGGCGACGCTCATCGAAGCCATCGTGAACCTCGCCGCGAAGCGGATGGAAGACGTCTCGGCCGACCTGAAGAAGCTTTCCGACCGCATCTTCACCCGCGAACGCATCGGCACGCCGGCGCTGCGCAACTGCATGCTCGAGGTCGGCCGCCTCGAGGGCGAGCAGGCGCGCAACCGCTCGTCGATGCTGGGCGTGCAGCGCATCGTCTCGTTCGTGCGCGCGAAGAAACCCGACTGGATGCCCGACGAGGTGGAGCTGCGGTTGCGCGTCGTCGACCACGACCTGCGCACGCTCGACGAGTTCGACGACCAGCTGACGAACAAGCTGCAGTTCCTGCTCGATGCCAGCCTCGGCTTCATCAGTACCGACCAGAACCACGTGATGAAGGTGCTCACCGTCACCTCGGTGGCGACGATTCCTCCCGTGATCCTCGCGGGCATCTGGGGCATGAACTTCAAGCGGATGCCCGAGCTCGACTGGACGTTCGGCTACCCGCTCGCGCTCGGCGCCATCGCGCTGAGCATCCTGCTGCCCGTGCTGTTCTTCAAATGGCGGGGCTGGCTGTCGGGCGACTGATCATGGGAGCGTTCGGCCATCTCCTGCGACCGGCCGCGGGCCCCATCCGCCGCTGGGTGCTATCGGCGTTCCCGCGTCCGCAGACCGGCGCCATCGACTACGACCATCCCGCGGGCGATCCCGGCCTGTTCGGTCCCTCCAGCGTCACCTGGCGCGTGCATGCCGACTTCTGCGGCATGCTGGCGGGCGGCCTGTGCGCGCTCTACCTGCAGACGCTGCATCCGCGTGCGCTGGCCGGCGTTTGGGATCACTCCAACTTCCGCGAGGACCTCGTCGGCCGGCTGCGACGGACCACCGCCTTCGTCGGCGGCACCACGTATGCCCCCACCGCTGCCGCGCAAGGGATGATCGAGCACGTGCGGCGCATCCACGCGCAGGTCCGCGGCAGCGACGAAGCCGGCGTGCCCTATGCCGCCGACGACCCCGACCTGCTCACCTGGGTCCACGTCAGCGAGATGTCGAGCTTCCTCGCGGGGTATCGGGCGTATGGCCCGCTGGACGTCCCCGCCCGGATCGCCGATGCGTATCTGGACGAGACGCGCCGCGTGGCCGAGGCACTCGGCGCGCGCGACGTGCCGGGTTCCGTGGCGGCTCTGGACGCGTACATCGACCACGTGCGGCCGACGCTCGTCTACGGCGAACGCTCGCGCGTCGTGCTCGACGTCCTGGCGCGCCTCGACCTGCCGGTACCCCTGGCGGGGCTTTCCCGCGACGTCTTCCTGCATGCCGGCGCCGCGTTGCTTCCGCCCTGGGCGAACGAGCTTCTCGGCCGGTCGGAGCAAGACCTCCGCAAGGCGCGGCTGGCATCGGCGGCGCTACGCCGCATGGCGCCCCTGTTCCGCGCCGCGCTCACCGAAGGCGTCGCCTCGCGCTCGTGCCGCAGGGTCGGCGTCGATCCCGGGATTCTCGACCGCTGGCCGACCACCCCCTAACGCACTCCTTCACGTTTGTTAAGACCAACGACTGCGACCTCCTTCACATTTCCTTACATCCAGCCCACTTTTCCCCTAAAGTTTCCGGCTGGACCGCCGTAATTACTTGCTGGGGACATGCCAGTCGGGGTTCGGCAGACATGCACACCGGGGCGCGATCCGGCCCGACTTCGGGGGAGGTGGTAAGTGCGAATCCGTAAGGTCAGTCACATCGTCGGCATGGGGACGCTCCCGACATGAGAGCACCCTGGCATGCCCTTGCCGGCGTGATGCCGGAGTCGCGCCTGCTCGCGTCCGTGGCGGAGTTCACGCACCACCGGGACATCGACGCGCTGGACCATAGCGTGGTGCTCTCACTCGCCGAACTCGTCTCCGTCAACAGCGTCACGTTGTGCAAGCGCGGCGACAGCATGAACCACCCCGTCGAATCGATCGTGGTGTGCTCGCGCAAGCCGGACGGCGCGTTCGTCGTCGAGGCGATCGATCCCATCCGCGAGGGCGATCCCATCGACACCATCGTGTGCGCGATGGAGATGCTCGAGGCGATCAGCGACGTCACCGACGACGGCATCAGCCGCCTCGTCATACCGATCCAGCGCGACAACGCGGCCATCGGCGCACTGATGCTCGAATCCGAAGATGCGCTCGACCACGTCCGCACGATGGTCGAGGGGTTCGCGCGCATCTATGGCAACTACATTGCCCTGCTCAACGACAGCGAGCGCGACAAGCTCACCGGCCTGTACAACCGCCGCAGTTTCGAGCAGCGCCTGCAGCGCCTGCTGAAGCTCCAGCGCCAGCGCGCGCGGGGCCCATCCGACGACGGCGTGCCGGGCGACCGCGTGTCGCAGCTCTACCTCGCCATCCTCGACATCGACCACTTCAAGCGCATCAACGACACCTATGGCCACGTGTACGGGGACGAGGTGATCCTGATGCTCGCGCAGCAGATGCGCGCGTGCTTCCGCTCCAGCGACGTGCTGTTCCGCTTCGGCGGCGAGGAGTTCGTCGTGCTGCTCGCCGCGCAGGACGACGCGGAGGTTCACGACGTCCTGGACCGCTTCCGGACGTTCGTCGGCGCCCACGCCTATCCGCAGGTCGGACACGTGACCGTCAGCGTGGGCTATGCGCGCATCACGGAGCACGATTACCCGGAGATCGTGCTCGACCGTGCGGACAAGGCGCTGTATTTCGCCAAGCAGCACGGTCGCGACAGCGTGCACGGATACGAGACGCTCGCGGCGCTCGGCGAACTGAGCGCTCCGGTGGCGCTGGGCAGCATCGACCTGTTCTGAGCACGCCCTCAGGCGGGCTGGCGATGCGTCACGTAGCGGCGCCCGCCGGCCTTGCCGCCCGGGCGGACGCGGAAGGCCAGGCTGATCCGTGGCCCGACCGTCGTCCGCGTCTTCGGGATGCCGTGGTCGTAGTGGAACTGCGTGGCGTAACTCATCGTCAGCAGGCTGCCGGCTTCCATGTCGAGGTCGAAACGCCGCTTCGGCGGCTCGCGCTCGCGCAGGGTCATGCGGCGCGTGGCGCCGAGGGAGAGCAGCGCGATCGGCGCGCCCTCGACCAGCTCCTCGATGTGATCGTTGTGCGGCGCCACGCTGTCCTGTCCGTCGCGATACAGGTTCAGCCCGACCGACGTGTACGCGATGCCGCTGCGCGCGATGACGATGGCGGCGGCTTCCGCGATCGCCGAAGGAAGGCCGGCCTCGTCCAGCGCGTAGTGCTGCACCAGACGCGGCACGGCGACGTCGCGTCCGTACATGGCCCGGCGCTGCGCCTCCCAGGGAATCTCCGCCTGCAACGACGCGAACCAGTCCGCGGCCTGCCCGGGCGGGACGACGCCGGGCTCGTACGCGAACCGCCCGTGCTCGTCGTCGACGATCACGAGCGGTCCGGAGGCGAACAACCCACCTTGCGACATGGCTTCCTTACTTGACGACGCCGCAGGCGATGCGGGCACCGCCGCCGCCGAGGGCTTCGGGCTTGTCGGAGTAATTGTCGCCGCCCGCGTGGATCATCAGCGCGTGGCCCTTGAGCGTGGCGAGCGACTTCAGGTTCGGCGCGGTGACGGCCGTGGTGTCCGTGCCGTCGGCACCCACGGTGATCTTCGGCAGGTCGCCCTCATGGCCGGCGGTCGAGTCCGGGCCTTCGTGCTTGCCCGTCTTGTTCGGGTCGTAATGGCCGCCGGCGGCGAGCGCCGCGCCCTTCTTGCCGTCCTTCTCGCCCGGGGCGCAGCTCGGCTTCTCGTGCAGGTGGAAGCCATGCTCGCCGGGCGGCAGACCCTTCAGGTCGGGCGTGAAGACGAGGCCACCGGCGCTCTCGGTCACGGTGACCTTGCCGACCGAGGCGCCCGCCCCGTCGGCGGTGACGAGGGTCAGGGGCACGACCACGCTCTTCTCGGCGGCCTGGGCGGCGACGCAGACCACGAGCCCGGCCAGGGCGACGGCGATTCGTTTCATCTTGCACACTCCTTGGGGTCGAAAGACTTCCCGATACTGCATCGGGTGTGCACGAGGCGTCCATAACAAAAGCGGCGCACGGTGCGGAAGCGCGCGCCCTGTCAATGCGCGACTCAGCCGGGCGGCTGGAAGATGCGGGCCGTGTCGTCGGCGTCGAGCAGGCGCCACTCGCCTGGCGGGAGGCCGTCGAGGGACAGACCGCCCACCGCCACGCGCTCGAGGGTCTCCACGTGGTTGCCGACCGCGGCGAACATGCGGCGGACCTGATGATAGCGACCCTCCGTGAGCGTCAGGCGCGCGCGGCGCGGGCCGAGCACGTCGAGGCGCGCGGGCTCCAGCGGATCCGTCTCGCCGTCGAGCATCAGCGTGCCGGCGGCGAACGTCGCGCCTTCGTCGCCGCGCAGATCGTTCGCGAGCGTCGCCTCATAGACTTTCGACACCGAGGCCTTCGGCGAGATGATCCGGTGCAGAAGCTGGCCATCGTCGGTGAACAGCAGGAGGCCCGAGGTATCGCGGTCGAGGCGTCCCACGGTCGAGAGCACCGGATCGCGCGCGGAAAAACGCGGCGGCAGGAGTTCGTACACCAGCCGGCCGGCGTCCTTGCGCGAGCACGTGTAGCCCACGGGCTTGTGCAGCATCAGGAGCATGCCCTGCGGCGGATCGAGCGGCGTGCCGTCGACGCGCACGTCGGCATGCTCCCGCTTGTCGTCGGCATAAAGCACCTCGCCGGTGGCGTCGGTGACCGCGCCTTCGCGGAACATGTCCGCGACCTGACGACGGCTGCCATAGCCGAGGTTCGCGAGGAGGCGTACGAGTTTCATCGGCGGGGTTCCCTTGCTTCGACGACCTTGAAGCCGTCCTTTTCGATCACGGTGCGCACGCTGGCGAAGCACGCGTCGAGCGTCGCTTCATAGGCGAGATGACGATTGGCCACCATCCAGAACCGGCCGCGCGCCGTAAGTCCCTTCGCGGCGGCGGCGATGAACGCGCGGCCGAGTGCCGGATCGTCGGCGCGTCCCTGGTGGAACGGTGGATTGGAGACGATCACGTCGTAGCCCGCGTCGATGCCCTGCGTCACGTCGTGCCAGCGCACCGATGTCGCGATGTCCCGGCCCGTCCTCGAGACCGACGCCGCGATGTTCGTGCGTGCCGGCCCGAGGGCACGCGCTTCGGCCTCGTAGAGATCGACCGCGGCGATGCCGGCGCAGCGTTCGACGAGCGTGCACGCGAGGTAGCCGAATCCGGCACCGAGGTCCGCCGCCCTGCCGGCGAGGTCGTCCGGCAGTACGCTCGTCAGGAGCGCCGAGGCGCGATCGACGCGGTCCCAGGCGAACAGGCCGCGGCGACCGACGAAGCGACCGTCGTCGATCGGCAACGGCTCGTCCAGCGCCAGCCAGCGTTCGAGCAGCGCCGGATCGGGCGTCGCGCCGGGCCGCGTCCAGAACACGCGGCACTTGTGCTTGGAGAGATTCGACACGCCGCCGGCCAGCAGGGCGAGGTCGGCTTCGGCCGTCTTCGCGCCTTCGGCGTTCGGCACGCTGGCGACGACGATGCCCTTCGCATCGACGTGCGCCATGGCCTGCGCGAACAACGCGCGCGACTCCTCGCGCTGCCGCGTGGGCAGCACCATCACGAGGCGGAAGCGGCCTTCGGGGATCTCCGCCGTGGTGGTGAAGCCCGAGCGCTCGAGCGCATCCGCCGCCGGCAGGAACGACTGCTGCAGCGTCCATCCCGGGCGGCGCGCTTCGCGCAAGGCGAAGCCGTCGCGCGCGCGCAGGATCAGCACGCCGCCGTCCGCCGGCCAGGCGAGGTCGCCGGTGGCGAACGGCACGAACAGCGCGTCGAGCGCGTCATCGGAAGCGGTACCGGCGGACAACGCGGCGAACCTCTGGGTATCGGTGAGCCGGCTATTCTAGCGAAACCATCGCGGACGAGCCGCCGCGCCGATCAATCCTGCTCGGGCAGCACGCTGATTTCCTCGTCGCCGATCGTGACGACCTGCCCCGCGCGCACCTTGTACGTCTTGCGCAGCTCGACGGCGCCGTCGACGGAAACCAGGCCGTCGGCGACCAGGTGCTTGCCCTCGCCGCCGCTCGACGCGATGCCGGTGAGCTTCAGCAGCAGGTTCAGCTCGACGTAGTCGCCCTCGAGGCGGAATTCATGGAACGGCATGGGCGGGGAAACCGGAGGAGAGGAAGGGCGTCATTAGAGCGCAATTCGGCCGCCGATGTTGAGCAGCAGGAATTCGTCGCGCGACATGCCCGCCGCGTCCAGCGCCTCGCCGAGCAACCGCGGCGGCTCGTCCAGCGCGTCGTCGGCCAGCTCGAACGCACCCCAGTGAATCGCGATGGAGCGGCGGACGCCGACCTCGCGATGCAGCTGCACGGCCTCCGCCGGGTCGACATGCTGCGCGCGCATGAACCAGCGCGGCGCGTACGCCCCGATCGGCACCGCGGCGAGGTCGATGGGTCCCATGCGCTCGCCGATCTCGGCGAGCCGTTCCGAGTAGCCGGTGTCGCCAGCGAACCAGAAGCGGAACCCGTCACACGCCATTACCCAACCGCCCCATAGCGAACGGTTGCGGTTCCACAGCGTGCGCGCGCTCCAGTGACGCGCCGGAACGAACGTGAACGTCGCGCCGCCGACGTCCGTGCTGTCCCACCAGTCGAGTTCCCGGACGTTCTCGATGCCGCGTCGCGCGAACCAGCGCTTCAGGCCGAGCGGCACGAGGAACAGCGCCCTCGGGAATCGGCGGGCCAGCGCTCGCACGGTCGCGGCGTCGAGGTGATCGTAGTGATTGTGCGAGATAGCGAGGACGTCGATCGGAGGCAGCCCCGCCACGTCCACGGGTGCCGCGGTCCGCCGCAGGGGGCCCGCGAAGGCCAGCGGGGAGGCGCGACGGCCGAGGACGGGATCGGTCAGCACCGTGATACCGCCGTGGCGCACGAGCATCGTGGCATGGCCGAGCCACCAGGCCGCGTCGCCCGCGCCGTCGAACGTGGCGCGTTGCCACCAGCGACGCGAGAACGCCTCGTAGCCCTCCTCGGGCGCACGGGGGAGGCGCTGTTCCTTGCGCTCGCGCCGCCAGCGCTGGAGATCCCCCTGCCCCCGCGTCTCCGGCTCGGGGTTACGGAACCCTTCCGGTGTGTGATGCGACTTCGACGGGTCGTAGTACGGGTTGGTCCAGGCCATGCGACGCCTTTGCGGATGACGGGTCGGAATCATCAGACCTGCGGCCCGCCATCCCGGCGTTCAAGGCGTCAGTCCACTTCGACGCGACGCACCTGCGCCAGCCAGTCCTCGAGGTTGTAGTAGTTGCTGATGCGCGTGATGCGACCGCCGGCCACGTCGAAGAACGCGCCACCCGGCAGCACGTACGACTGCCCCTGGGCGAGCGGGAGGCCCTCGTCGGTGGCCTTGTACTCGCCGTGCACGACGTACTCGGCGGCGGCGCGGGTGCCGTCCGCGTTCGCCATGACGACGATGTTCCTCAGCTGCTCGCTGTAGCTCACGTTCATGCGCTGAAGGAACGCGCCGAAGCGGTCGCGACCGGTTTCCCGGCCGCCCTGGTTGATGTCGTGCGCCACGTGCTCGTCGAGCAGCGCCAGCATGCCCGCCCAGTCGCCGCGGTTGAAGGCGTCGTAGTAACGGCGGATCAGGTCGATCGTTTCGTTCATCGAAGGGCTCAATAGATGATGACGGAGCGGATGGCCTTGCCCTCGTGCATGAGGTCGAAGGCACGGTTGATGTCGTCCAGCCCCATCGTATACGTGATCATCGGGTCGATCTTGATCTCGCCACCCATGTAGCGGTCGACATAACCGGGCAGTTCGCTGCGGCCCTTCACGCCGCCGAAGGCGGAACCGCGCCAGACGCGGCCCGTCACCAGCTGGAACGGACGCGTGCGGATCTCCTGTCCCGCGCCGGCCACGCCGATGATGATCGACTCGCCCCAGCCCTTGTGGCAGCACTCGAGCGCGGCGCGCATCACGTCCACGTTGCCGATGCACTCGAACGAGTAATCGACGCCGCCATCCGTGAGGTCGACGATGACCTGCTGGATCGGGGTGTCCGGGTAATCGCGCGGGTTCACGAAGTCGGTCGCGCCGAGCATCTTCGCCATCTCGAACTTCGACGGGTTGGTGTCCACGACGATGATGCGCGAGGCCTTCGCCATCACGGCGCCCTGCACCACGGACAGGCCGATGCCGCCCATGCCGAAGACGGCGACCGTCGAACCCGGCTCGACCTTCGCGGTATTGAGCACGGCGCCGATGCCGGTCGTGATACCGCAGCCCAGCAGGCAGACCTTATCCAGCGGGGCCGCCTTGTCGATCTTCGCCAGCGAAATCTCCGGAAGCACGGTGTACTCGCTGAAGGTGCTGGTGCCCATGTAATGGAGGAGCTGCCGGCCGCCCTGCGAGAACCGGGACGTCCCGTCCGGCATCAGGCCCTTGCCCTGGGTCACGCGGATCTTCTGGCACAGGTTGGTCTTGCCCGAACGGCAGAAGCTGCACTCGCCGCACTCGGGCGTGTACAGGGGAATGACGTGATCGCCCGGCTTCAGCGTGGTGACGCCCTCGCCCACCTCCTCGACGATGCCGCCGCCCTCGTGCCCGAGGATGACCGGGAACGCGCCCTCCGGGTCGGCGCCCGACAGCGTGAACAGGTCGGTATGGCACACGCCGGTCGCGACGATGCGGACCAGCACCTCGCCGGCCTTGGGTCCCTGGACGTCGATCTCCTCGATCGACAGCGGTTTTCCGGCTTCCCAGGCGACGGCGGCACGAGACTTCATGGTGGTTTTCCCTTGGACGATAGGTATGGCGATGCCGGTTCGCGGACCGGCCGGACCGCCGATTCTAGCCACCCGCGCCCATGGGGCGAAGGGCCCATACGGCCGCGCATTGGCGAAACCGACCCAGTTGAGTTAAACTAGGGTTAACGGATACCCCCCAAGCGGCGAACGAAAGCCCACGGTAAGGATCCGATCGAGGACACCGATCGCGCCGATCGGGAATTTCTTTGAACCTTTTGCTTACAACCGCTGTCGAACCTTTTGTTCCTTGCGAGCCCTTGTAAACCCATGGGGCGCCCATACAAAAGGGCTTAACGAAACTCGGTAGTTCAGAAATTCGGCCCTGTGACGGCGTGACGAAAGACTAACGAACCGATTGTTCACCAAACGAAACGGACCAGATCCCCGGCGCGTCTTTCTTGGAAGATCCCGGCGGCGTAAGGTCCACGCCACGCCAGAGACCGGCGGCGCTGGCGCCAGAGAATCGATGCAACCGGTCATTGCGACTGGGAGAAACGACCATGAACGAACTGCGTAACGAATTCGGCATCTCGACCTACGAACTGGCTACCGGCAACCGTGCCGAAGCCAACAGCGGTTTCGACCTCTTCGGTGGCGAGATGGATGGCTACGACTGGCTGGGCGAAGTCGCCAGCCGTCTGAGCAACGACGCGGTCTGACCCAGACCGACCTCGCGCACGAAAGGCCCGCCTGACGGCGGGCCTTTCGTTGTCAGGACGCCTTGCGCGCCCGTGTTTTCGCCGCCTTCCGGGCGGCCGTTTTCCTCACCGACGCGCCCTTCGTCCGTGCCGCCTTCTTCGCCGCGGCCGATCGACTGGAGGCCGTGCGCTTCGCCGCGCTCTTCCGGCCCTGCGCCGAAAGGGCACGCTTCAAGACCGACGAACTCCCTTCCCGCTTGAGCGCGCGGGTGCTCGCCTGCGAACGCGTGGCCGACTTCTTCGCCGTGGCGCGTTTCGCCGTCGCTTTCCGCGCGGCTGTCTTCTTCGTAGCGGTCTTGCGGCCCGCGGATTTTTTCGCCGTCGCCTTCTTCGCCGTCGCCTTCTTGCCCGTGGCCTTCTTCGTCGCCGCGCGCGAATCCTGGGTCGCCTTCTTCTTCGTGGCCTTGCTGGCCGTCTTCGACGGCTTCGCCTTCACGCCATCCCGCCTGGCCTTCGAGAGGCCGATGGCGATCGCCTGCTTCGCCGAGCGCGCACCGTGCTTGCCTTCGCGAACGTGCTCGATCTCCTCGCGGACGTACTCGCCGGCCTGCGTCGAGGCCGACTTTCCTTCGCGCTCGTCCTTGCGTGCCCTGGCGGTGGTTTTCTTCTCAGGCATGGTTTCGTTCTCCTCCGTGCCGGTGGACTCAGGGAATGCGGATCGCGAGCGCCTCGGGGGCCTCGGCCGGCGGCGTGCCATCGTCTTCCGGCGTATCCGGGTGGGCCGGACGGTCCTGGGGCCGGTCGATGGACGGGTTCTCGCCGGGCATCTCGGGGCGCGGCCGCGTCGGGGTTTCGTCGGGAATCACCGGCGAGCGGCCGGGTGCCTCGGGTACGAGCGGGCTTTGCATCGCGTGGGTCGCCATAGGTGTCGTCGGCGATGAGACTGCGCGGGCATGTGTGATGTATCCGTCTGTCCGGCGTCACGCCAACCCGAACACCTGTGCCACCAGCCAGACGTTGGCGCACGAGATCACGACGAACAGCAGCCACGCGGCGACCGACACGAGACGCGCGTTGGCGAAATCCCCCATCAGTGCGCGGTCGTCCGTGAAACGGATGAGCGGATACATCGCGAACGGAAGCTGGATGCTCAGCACCACCTGGCTCGCGATCAGCAGCTCGCCGATGGCGCGGTCGCCCATGGTCACCACGCCGATGAAGGCGGGAACGATCGCAAGACCGCGCGTGATCAGACGACGCTGCCAGCACGGCAGCTTCCAGTGCAGGAAGCCGTCCATGATCACCTGGCCGGCGATCGTCCCCGTGAACGTCGAGCTCTGCCCCGACGCGAAGAGGCCGATGGCGAAGGCCACGGCGGCGACGGTCGTACCCGCGATGGGCGCGAGCAGCTCGTAGGCGTCGCCGATGTCCGCGACGTCGGTGCGTCCCGTGCCGTGGAACGCGGCGGCGGCGACGATCAGGATCGCCGCGTTGATCAGCAGGGCGAGGCTGAGCGAGCCGATGGTGTCGACGCGCGTCAGGCGGATCGCGTCGCGCTTGCCCTGGATACCGGTCACGGCGCGCGTCTGCACGACGGACGAATGCAGGTAGAGGTTGTGCGGCATGATCGTGGCACCCAGGATGCCGATCGCGAGGTAGAGCGGCTCCTGCGTGGAGACCGCATGCAGCGACGGCACGAAGCCCGCGGCGACCTGCGCCCAGTCCGGCCCCACGAGGAACAGCTGCACCACGAAACAGATGCCGATGGTGCCGACGAGCCCGAGGATGATCGCCTCGACGCGACGGAAGCCCCTGCCCTGCAGCCCGAGCACGATGAAGGTGTCCAGCGCCGTCAGCGCCACGCCGACCGGCAGCGACACGCCGAAGAGGAGCTTGAAGGCGAGCGCGCTGCCGAGTACTTCCGCGAGGTCGCACGAGATGATGGATATCTCGGCGAAAACCCACTGGAGGCGCCCGACGGCTTTCGGATAGCGCTCGCTCGACAGGCGAGCGAGGTCCTTCTGCGTGGCGATGCCGAGGCGCGCGGCGAGGCACTGGAGCATCATCGCCGCCAGGCTCGAGAGCAGCACGACGAAGAGCAGGCGATAACCGAAGCGCGAACCGGCTTCGATGTCGGTCGCCCAGTTGCCGGGATCCATGTAGCCGACGGACACGAGCAGCCCGGGCCCCGCGAACCGGAGCGCCTTCTTCCACCATGGCAGGTCGGCGGGGACGACGATGGAGCCCGCCACTTCGGACGGGCAGAACGGCGCGGTGGCCGTCTTGGGTAACGGGAACATGGCGCCATCGTAGCGGGATCCGCCCATCGCGTATGCACTTTCCCGCGACGCCGGTTGCACGGACGTGCTCTGACGATCGGTGTTTTGCCGGAGAGACCGTCATGACGCTCAAAGCCCTTGGACTCAACTGCACGCTCGCGCCGTCGCCGAAGCCCTCCTCGTCGCAGAAGCTGCTCGACCAGCTGTTCGACGCCCTGAAGAAGCGCGACGTGGAGACCGAGAGCGTTCGCCTCGTGGACCTCGACATCAAGCCGGGCGTGAGCCACGACGAAGGCGGCGGTGACGAATGGCCGAAGGTGCGCGAGCGGATCATGGCCAGCGACATCCTGGTGATGGTCACGCCGATCTGGGTCGGTCAGCCCTCGAGCATCGCGAAGCGCGTGCTGGAACGGCTCGACGCGATCCTCGGCGACATCGGCGACGACGGGCGATACCCGACCTTCGGCAAGGTGGCGATGGTCGGCGTCGTCGGCAACGAAGACGGCGCGCACCACGTCTCGGCCGAGCTCTACCAGGGTCTCGCCGACTTCGGGTTCACCATCCCGGCGGGAAGTTCCGCGTACTGGGTCGGCGAGGCGATGGGCTCGACGAATTACATCGATCTGAAGGAGACGCCGGAGAACGTCGGCAAGGCGATCGAGACGCTCGCGTCGAACGCTGCCCATCTCGCGGGCCTGCTGAAGGCCTCGAACTATCCCGCGCCATTGAAAGGCGGGTGAACGACGGCGCACATGCGCTTCACGTTCCTGTAAGCCCGCAACCTCTTACATCGGCACCCTGCGAACGACGCAGAACCAGACAGGAGAACACCATGGACAAGAACCGCACCGAAGGCATGAAACACGAGGTCAAGGGCGCCGTGAAGGAAGTGGTCGGCAAGGTCACCGGCGACCATGCGAAGCAGGCGGCCGGCAACATCGAAAAGAACGCCGGCAAGGTCCAGAAGGAAGTGGGCAAGGCCGCGGACAAGGCGCGCGACGCCGACCGTCGTCATTGATGAAGAAAGCCGCGGGAGCCCAGGCTCCCGCGGCTTTTTCTTGCCTGGTAGGAGCGCACCTGGGCGCGATTGGGGGCTTGCCGCAATCCCTCATCGCGCCCAGGTGCGCTCCTACGGCTTACGCGTCACGTGCAACCGCGAAGCAGGAAGATCAGCAGCAGCACCGGAATGGGAATGCCAAGGATCCAGAGCAGGATGTAGCCGATGGCGCCTCGTTGCTTGCCGGTGACCGGGGTGTTCTCGTCGTTCATGCGATGTCCCTCCCTCGCGTGGATTTGCGCCAAGGGTCGGTGCGGGAACGTGGATCGGGCGTGACAACGGCGACACGAGTATTTTCGCAACGACATCGCCTTCGCAGGTCGTGCATTATTCCGGCACGGTCCCCGTCGAAGGAAACACCATGTCCCGACTTCGTCCCACCCTTCTCTTCCTCGCACTCGCGGCGGCGGGCGGCACGCATGCCGCCACCGTGATCCGCGGCGCGACGGTGATCGACGGCACCGGCGCGGCGCCGATGCGCGACGTGACCCTGGTGATCAACGGCGACCGGATCTCCCTCATGGGCCCGGGCCTGCGCGCGAAGATGCCCGCCGATACGAAGGTGGTCGATTACACGGGCAAGACGATCATCCCGGGCATCGTCTCCGATCATTCGCACGTCGGTTCGGTCGACGGCACGCGGAGTGGCCTGCCCGCGCTCTACAACCGCGACAACATCCTTCGCCAGCTGAAGCAGTGGCAGGCCTATGGGGTGACCACGGTCACCTCCCTCGGCGTGAACGTCCCGGCCGTGTTCTACCCTTTGCGCGCCGAGCTGCATGCCGGCAAGGCGCCGGGCTCCGATCTGTTCGGCGCCGACCGCGGCATCGGCGTGCCGAACGGCGCGCCGCCCGCGAAGATGATGAAGGCGGGACCGGACCAGCTCGACCGCCCCGAGACGCCGGATCAGGCGCGGGCCGCCGTGGACGCGGCCGCCGACCGCGGCACGGACCTGATCAAGATCTGGCTCGACGACTTCAACGGGAGCCTCCCGGTGAAGATGAAGCCGGAGATCTGGCGCGCGGTGATCGCCGAGGCGCATGCGAGGAAACTGCGCGTCGCCGCGCACGTGTACTACCTGGAGGACGCGCGCCGCCTGGTCGACGACGGCGTCGACATCCTCGCGCACGGCGTGCGCGACCAACCCGTGGACGCGGGCTTCGTCGAGGCGATGAAGCGCCACGGCACCTGGTACATCGCCACGCTCGACCTCAACGAGGCCGCGTACATCTATGCCCGGCATCCCGCGTGGATGGACCGCCCCTTCTTCACGCACGCCGTGCAGCCGGACCTCGCGCGCCAGTTCGCCGATGCCGCCTGGCGCGACCGGGTCCAGGGCGACGGCGCGACGAAGACGAACGAAGACGCCCTCCAGGTCAACCTGAAGAACCTCAAGACGCTCTACGACGCGGGGGTGAACATCGGCTTCGGCACCGACTCGGGCGCCATGCCCTTGCGCATTCCGGGCGTCGCGGAACATCGCGAGCTCGCGCTCATGGTCGACGCCGGCCTCACGCCGCTACAGGCCATACACGTGGCGACACAGCGCGCGGCCGCCCTGCTCCGCCTGGACGACCGCGGCGTCCTCGCCAACGGCAAACGCGCGGACTTCGTCGTGCTCGACGACGATCCGTCGAAAGACATCGAGGCCACCACCACCATCCACGCGGTGTGGGAACGCGGCCAGCAGGTGTCGGGGCCGGTGGCGTCGTTCCGGCCCTGAGCATGTCCGAGCCGCCACGCTCCGATCCATTCGCGTTCCTGCCGGTCGATTCGCCGACGGCCGGCGAGATCCGCGCGTTCCCGTGGAGCGGCACGCCGCTGGGTGCGGTCGAAGGCTGGCCCGCCGCGCTGCGCAGCATGCTCGCGACGATGATGGACACTCCCCAGCCGATGTTCATTTCCGTCGAGCCCGGCCAGCTGTTCTTTTTCAACGATCCGTATCGGCCGATCCTCGGTCACCGCCTGCACGGCGCCATCGGCCGTCGCTTCGACGAACTGTGGGGCGACGTATGGGACGCCGTGTCGGAACATGTCGACGCCGCCATGGCGGGCCGGGGAACCATGCATCGCGACCTGCCCCTGACGATGACCCGGTATGGCTTTCCCGAGGACACCTGGTGGACCTTCTCGTACGCGCCCCTGCGCGACGAGGAGGGCCGGATCTTCGGCATGGTGGCGGTGACCAACGAGACCACGCGAGGCGTGCGGTCGGCCGTGGCGCTGCGCGAGCTGAACGCGTCGCTCGAACGCGAGATCGATGCGCGGACGCGTGAGCGCGACCAGCTCTGGGCCATCTCGCGCGACCTGTACGTGGTGATGGGGCGCGACGGCCACTACCGTAACGTGAATCCGGCCTGGGCGAACGAGTTGGGACACGACCTCGCCGATGTCGTCGGCACGGGCTTCGAGGAACTGGTCCATCCCGACGACCTGGCGCGCGCGACCGACGCCGTATCCCAACTGCTCGACGGCGATGTCGTGGAGGATCTGGAAGTACGCATCCGCGCCCACGACGGCAGCTACCGCTGGTTCGCCTGGACCTGCGTACCCGACGGGGACGTCGTGTACGGCATGGGCCGCGATGTCGAGCGCCGTCGCGAAATGGAAGACCAGTGGCGACATGCGCAGAAGCTGGAAGCGCTGGGCCGGCTGACGGGCGGCATCGCGCACGATTTCAACAACATCCTGGGCGGCATCGGCGGCGCCATCGAAGTCGTCAGCGAACGGCTGGCGAGTGGCCGCGCCGACAACGTCCAGCGCATGCTCGACGCCGCGGCCGGCGCGGTGAAACGCGCCGCGGGGCTGACGCACCGGCTGCTCGCGTACTCACGGCAACAGGCGCTCTCGCTGTCCGACGTGGACGCGAACCAGATCGTCCGCGGTCTCGACCTGCTGCTTCGCCCCGTGCTGGGCGAGCAGGTGTCGATCGTACTGCGCACGCAGTCCGACCTCTGGCGCACGCTGTCCGACGCGAGCCAGCTGGAAAGCGCGATCCTCAACCTCGCCATCAACGCGCGCGATGCCATGCCGCAAGGCGGCCAGCTGGGCATCGTCACGCGCAACGCCCCCTGCACGGACATCGGCGACGGTGCAGCCGATTACGTGGTCGTCTCGGTCACCGACACCGGCACAGGCATGTCCCGGGCCACCGCCGAAAAGGCCTTCGATCCCTTCTTCACGACGAAAGCGATCGGACAGGGAACAGGGCTGGGGCTCTCGATGGTGGACGGCTTCGCGCGACAGACGGGTGGTCGCGCCATCATCGACTCCGTGCCAGGCGCGGGAACGACCGTGAGCCTCTGGCTCCCGCGACACCTCGGCGAGGCTTCCGTCGCGCACACCCATGATGTCGAACGGCAGGATGGCTCGGGCCGCCGCGTCCTGCTCGTGGAAGACGAGCAGATGCTGCGCTCGATCGCGTGCGAGGTGCTCGAGGAAAGCGGCTACGAGGTCGATGCGTGCGCGGACGCCTCCGAAGCGCTGGGAAAGCTGCACGCAGGCAGGACACCCGACATCCTGGTCACCGACATCGGCCTCCCAGGCATGGACGGACACCAGTTCGCCCGCGCCATGCGCGAGATGCATCCCCGGGTCCCGGTGCTCTACATCACCGGATACGCATGGGACGCCTTTGCTGAAACGCCCCACTTGCCCGAGCGGGCGGCCCTGCTCAGCAAGCCGTTCTCCTTGCAGGCGCTGACCGGCTCCATCGCCGAACTGCTCCGGACGGCGTCCTAACGCCGGTCTTCCATTCCCTTGACCCTATGCCGGGGACACTCGCGGCACGCCTGGAGGATCGAAGGATGAACCGTTCGCGCTACTACGCCGTGATCGCCCTCATCGTCGCGATGATCGCGATCTTCGTGGTGGGCGCGATCCACAAGGGTGGTCCCGCAGGCGACGAGCCGGACGACGGCGCGCGCGCACCCTCGTCGCAGCCGGCGGCGCGCTAGGCGGGTTCGGTCTCGTCCGGCGACCGGGCGGCGTCGTGTGCCACGGCCGCGCGCTGCATGGCGAGCAGGAAGCCCGTGCCATAGCGCATCATGAAAGGCGCGACGCTCCCGGGGACGAAGCCCTCGGGCAGCACCGGGCTGACGGAGTCCTCGATGGGCGCGGTCATGCGGCGCCCCCTGCCGGATGGCTCGGTTCCTGGAAACGAACGGTCGAACGGTAGAACGTGGATCGACGTGCCATGGCCTCTACGGCCCCCTGTACTGAATTCCCCCAAACGCCGTAACTACGGCAATTGCATGACCGCGTCAAGATACCCACCGGGTCGGGACGGCATGCGGCATAACGGCGCATCGCGCTGACGAGCCCGGAGCGTGCCGGCCCCGGCTCCTACAATGGGTCCAACGCAGCGCGAGGAATCACCGTGCTCCCGGAACGCCCATCGACGACACCCCGTCCGCCAAGCTGCAACGACGCCTGCCGGCACGCGCATCGCTGCGATGCGACGCGAAGCGAGGAGCCCGCGCTGCTCGCGATGCGCCCCTCCGTCGAGCGCGTGGGCCCGTTCTTCGACGGCGACCGGCTCGTGCAGCCGGAAGCACCCCACCGCGCCGCGTTCGCGGTGCTTTCCGGACTCGCGATGACCGTGGCCGCCGGACGGGTGGTCGCGTTCCATCTGCCGGGGGAACTGTTCGCGCTGGACGTGGCCCGTTCCCAGACGCACGGCGCATCGGTGGTGGCCGTCGGCAAGACCTGGTTCTGCCGCTTTCCCCGCGCCGCCACCGACGCGCTGTGCGAACACGGCGGCACCGCGGCCCGATACCTTCGGGCGCTGCGCCGCCGGGAGCGCCACGTGGAGCCCCCGTGCCCCGACGGCCCCGCCGCCGAGCGCCTGCGCGGCTTCCTCGCCGACCTGGTGGAACGCCGCCGGCGCATCGAGGGACCGGCGACGTTCGTCCCGCTTCCGATGTCGCGCGAGGACATCGGCTCCTACCTCGGCATGAGCGCCGCGACGGTCACCCGCATGCTGGCGAAACTCCGCGCGGCGGGTGCCATCGCGATCCGCGCGGACGGCGTCGACGTCCTCGATGCCGAGGCGATCACAGCTTCACCCTCACGCCCAGCGTGAAGAAGCGTCCGACGACGCCGTTCTGCGCGTACGTCGGGTTGTAATTGAGCGCGGCATAGTTGAGCGGGTCGAAGGGCGCCTTCTTGTCGAAGACGTTCATGACGGAGCCCGTGATCGCGACCTTGTCCGTGATGTCGTAGCGACCGGTCAGGTCGAAGTCGGTGAACGACGCCATCCGGCAGTTGGAAGGAACGTTCGCGCCGGTGTCCGTGTTGGTGGAGAAGCAGCCTTCGGTGATGTCGGGCGCGGTCAGCTTGATGCCGCTGGTGTAATACAGCGTGCCGGTGATCGTCGCCTTGCCGAACTGGATGCTGTTCGCCCACGACCCGCGATAACGCGGGGTACCGGCACCCGACGAGAGACCGTACGGACCGTGCGTGCCGACGAACTGCAGCTTCGTGCCGTCCTCCAGCGTGAGCCGCCAGCTGATGATCTTCGTGAGGTTCAGATCGCTGGTGAAGCGGACGTTCTCGCTGAAGTCGTACCCGGCCTTCAGGTTGAGGTCGAGGCCCTTGGTTTCCAGCGCGTTCTGGTTCACGTACGGCGCCGCGACGACGAGCGGCCTCGGCAGCGCGTCGGGTGCGGCCGGATCCGGCACGTCCTGCACGATCGCCGAGCCCGCGGGAAGCGGCAGGCCGGCATAGTACGCGTCGAGCACCGCGCTCGCGCTCTGCTGCGCGATCACGCCCGTCTTCTTGATCCGGTAGTAATCCAGCGACGCGCTCAGGTCGGGCGTCGGCTGGTACAGCACGCCGAAGGTCCAGCTCTTCGAACGCTCCGGCTTGATGTCCGGGTTCGCGCGCGTGAGGAACCCGAGGCCGTACGGCTGCACGTAGCCGCTGTTGCCGTGCAGCTCCTGGAACTCCGCCGGCGGTGTGTACGTGGCGAAACCTTCCGCCTCGCTCGAACCGTTCTCGGCGAAGCTCGGCGCGCGGAAGCCCTTCGAGAACGTGCCGCGCAGCGCCAGCTCCTCGATCGGCTTCCACTTCACGCCGATCTTGGGCGAGAAGTTGTTGCCGAAGTCCGAGTAGTGGTCGTAGCGACCCGACACGTCCACTTCCAACGACTCGGTGAACGGCGCGTCCAGCTCGACGTAGACGCCGGAGACGGTGCGATCGCCCTTCACGTGCGCGATGCCCAGGCCCTGCGCCGCGAGATTCGGGTTGAGGTCGGGGTCGTCCTGCTCTTCGTGGCGCACGTCGATGCCCGTCGCCAGGCCGAGGGAACCGCCACCGAGATCCATCAAGGGACGCGTCACATGGAAGTCGATCGACTGCAGGTCGCTGGTCGAGGTCTTCTTCAGCTGCGGCGACAGCGACTGGAGCAGCGCACGCGAATTCGCCGAAGGATCGAGGAAGTTGTACGTACCATTCGTGACGACATCGATCAGCCGGTCGTAGTTGAGGAACCCGTTGAGCCGCGTATCCAGCGACGAATGGTTCAACACCAGCGCCGTGTCCCAGCTCCATTCGCCCCACCGCCCATTCATGCCACCGACGATGCGAAGGTTGTGGTTGTCGTTCTCGCCGCTGGCCAGCGCGCTGGGGAACGCATAGTTGATCAATGCCGCCTGCCCGCTGGCCGCGAACGGGTTGTTCGGGTTGAGCGAGCCATCCGGCAGCGTCGCGGGCAACGCGATGGAGTTGGTGTTGCGCGGGGTTCCGGCCTGGATCTGCGCCGGCGCGCCGGGGAAGGTCGTCTTGACCTCGTAGTAGCTGGCCGCGATGTACGCCTTGGTCGTGTC
The DNA here is from genome assembly GCF_031456385.1 of Luteibacter sp. 3190. Classification (NCBI taxonomy): domain Bacteria; kingdom Pseudomonadati; phylum Pseudomonadota; class Gammaproteobacteria; order Lysobacterales; family Rhodanobacteraceae; genus Luteibacter; species Luteibacter sp. 3190. The sequence continues at coordinate 1,526,058 of NZ_JAVDUO010000001.1, forward strand.
CGAAACCTTCAGCGTGAAGCGTCCATAGATGCCCTTGCGATCGGTCGTCGGCTGGATGGCCGCGTAGCGCGCGAAATTCTGCGAGCAGTAACTGCCGGGATTCGCGGGGTCGTCCGTCACCAGCGTGCCGAGCGAACCGCACGGACGCAGCGGCTGCGCCACGCCGTCGGGATCGGGGACGCCGGAGGTGACGTCGCCCGGACGCGACAGGGTGCCGGGCGTCACGCTGCCGTAGATGGAGCCGGAGTTCTGCGATGGCTGGCCGCCGATGAGGTTGTTGCCGCCGCTGCGACGGATGTCCGCCGTGTTGTACGGGTAGCCGCGATCCCTGGTCATGATGCGTTCGTCGCGCTGGTACTCCGCGCTCATGTAGGCGTTCCAGCCATCCTTGTCGAGATCGCCGCCACCGAAGAGTACCGTCGCGCGCTTCGTCGTGCCGCCACCGTGCTGCGACGTGCCGGCCTCGGCGGTGAACTCCGTGCCCTGGTAGCCAGGGCGCAGGATGATGTTCACCACGCCCGCGATGGCGTCGGCACCGTACAGCGACGACGCGCCGTCCTTGAGCACCTCGATGCGTTCGATGGCGTTCGACGGAATCGTGTTGAGGTCGACGAACGAACGCTGGCCGTCGTCGGCGAGCGGGTAGCTGGCCGCGCGGCGCCCGTCGATGAGGACCAGCGTCGAGTTGACCGTGAGGCCCCGCAGCGCGACGCCCGACGAACCCGCCGCGAAGCCGGCGGTGAACGACGCGGGGATCGAACCGCTGTTGTCCGCCGAGATGGCACGGACGACATCGGAGACGGTGTTCAGGCCGCTCTTCTGGATCTGGTCGGCGGAGATGGTCTGCACCGGCGACGGCGTCTCGACGTCGATGCGCGGCAATGCCGAACCGGTCACGGTGATCGCCGTGAGGTCGGTCGTCTTCTGGGCGTCGGGGGCGGCCTGGGGTGCGGCCGGGGCCGGCGACGGCGGCGCATCCTGCGCGGTGGCGGCGTTGCCGCAGGCGATCGCGGCGGCGATGGACAATGCGAGCCCGTGACGCCGGAGCGCCTTGTGCGATGTGTTATTCATGGTGAGTCTCCGGAGCCTTAGGGGAGTGGGGCTGGGACTTTTCGCGTGGCTGCGGACGCGCGATGCAACGCTTCATTCACAGGGACGCAAGGAAAACTTACGCCGCGTAAACGGGCGGCACCATCGGCCATTCGGAATATCTTTCGCCCGTGCACGTGGCACGCGCTATGCAGGTCGCGGCGACGTGCTGACTCGTGTGTCGCCTCGCGAACACCGTGAACCGAGGACGTGGATACCGGCGTGCGCCGGTATGACGGTTCGTCACCCCGGCGCACGCCGGGGTCCACGGCGAAGCGGTCGGTTCTCGCGATGACGTTTCCGGCGTGTGACGCCTCGCGAAAACCGTTTACCGAGGACGTGAATACCGCCCTGCCCCGGTATGACGGCTTGTCACGCCGCGGTCTACGGGCGGACGGTCGGTGTTCGCGAAGGCTTACGCAGCGGGTCGAGCAGACGGCGCAGACCGTTGTGATCGAGCTCGAGCATCAGTGCGAGCAGCCTGCCGAGTTCGCCGGGCGGGAAGCCTTCGCGCGCGAACCACGCCAGGTAGTTGCCGGGCAGATCGGCCACCGCCCTGCCCTTGAACTTGCCGAAGGGCATGGTCGCCGTGGCCAGGCGCGCGAGGTCGTCGCGGAAGCGGTCTTCGAGTTCGGTCATCCGACCGATTCTACTCTTCGCCGGGATCGAAACCCTCGCGTTCCTTCATCAGCTGGCGAGCCGCGGTGATCCCGAGGGTCAAGCCTTCCTGACACGCTTGCTCCTCATCCTCGTGCAGCGTCTTGCACAGGTGCTCGGCGACTTCCTCACCGTCCTCGCTGATGACGTACTTGCCGCGCCAGCGGCCCGGCTTGGCCACGTAGCAGGTGCCTTCCACGTCGAAATAACCGATCTTGCGATGCGCCATGGGTGGGTTGATCCTCCTTACCTCATCCCATCGTATGCATCGCGCATCAACGTGGCGTGCAGCGCTACTGCATGCCTCCGACGGGACGCTTGGCGTTCGATTCGAACTCGCGCCACATGCCATCGGCACCTTCGACGGAGACCAGCGTCTGCACACCGTTCTGGCCGCCCAGAAGCCTGGACTGCTGAACGGCGTAAGCGATGGCGGCGACGCGCGATTCGAAGTTCTCCGTCGGCACGCCGTTCATCTGCACGTGCCAGAGGCCGGCCAGATCGGGCGCGAAAGGGATGTCGTAGATCACCAGAGCCATGGAAAGGTGGGTAACCTCAGAAAGTACGCAAGCCTTCGGTCGAGCCGACAGGAAGACCACGCGGCGGTTGCCTCAAGGGCGCAAGATTATCCGTATCCCTTCGCGCCCACAACGGAATTCCGCGTTTGCCGATCCTTCACGCGGCAATCACGACATTCGTTCAGCGCGGCGCGTCATAGCTTCCCGGGCTTGCCGCCGTGGCGCGCCATGCGGGTTGTCGCTCACGTGTCGCGTCGAGCAGGCCCTGGCGGACGCCCTCCAGGTCACGATCCGCGCCGTACACCGGCGAGCCGGGCTGCTGGCGCCACGATTCGTCGAGCGTGCCCGCGTCGACGCCATCGAAGCCCAGCTGATCGACGAGCCGGAGCACCGTCGCCTTCGCGTTGGCGTCGTCGCCCGCGACCGGCAGGGCGATGCGCCCATCCGTCGTCGACGGCTTGCCCTTGCTCCCCAGGTGCGCCGCCTCGATGGTGTTGAACGCCTTGACGACCGGTCGGCCGAGCTGGTCCGCGACCCAGCGGCTCTCGGTCACGCCCTCCTCGATCGCCGCGATGCGTCCGTCACGCTCGCGGGGATAGTAGTTGCCGGTATCGACGACGATCGTCGAGTCGGGCACGCCGTCGAACAGGTCCGACGGGAGCGCAGGAATCTTCGATTCGGGGATGGTGATCACGACGACATCGCCACCGCGAGCCGCCTCGTGCGCGGTCACCGCGACCGCGCCGGTGTCGCGCTCGATGGCCGTGAGCGTCTCCGGCCCCCGCGAATTGGCGATGAGCACCTCGTGGCCGAGCTCGCGAAACCGCCGCGCCAGCGTCCCGCCGATGTTTCCCGCGCCGATGATGCCGATCTTCATCCCATGGTTCTCCGAGTGGCCATGCCTCGATCATCCGGAACCGGCGTGAACGGGCGGCGAGCGACCGGTGATCGGGGAATTCCGCTCGCGACGCGGCGGCCCTAGACTCCGCGCATGAACCGCATCGTCCTCGCCCTCCTCGCCTGCCTCATCGTGCTGCCTGCCACGGCTTTTGCGCAGAACACGCCCCCGACCATCCCGACGCTGGACGCGGTCACCGTGAGCGGCGTCCAGCCCGGCCCCGGCTTGTGGCGGGCTACGCGGGGCGGGCACACGCTGCTCATCCTCGGCAGCCTCACGCCCATCCCCCGCGGGATGACCTGGAAGACGGACGAGATCGACGACGCCCTCGCGCATTCGGGCGCACTGCTCCTGCCGCCGCACGTGGAGATCAAGCCCAACGTCGGATTCTTCGGCAAGCTCGTCCTCCTGCCCTCGCTCATCGGCGTGCGCAACGCGCCGGACGGCGCGACGCTGCAGGAGACCGTGCCGCCGGACGTCTACGCCCGCTGGCTCGAGGTCAAGGCGCGCTACATCGGCGACGATCGTCGGGTGGAGCGCTATCGCCCGATCTTCGCCGCGCTGGAGCTCTACAAGAGCGCCGTGAAGAAGACGGGCCTCGCGAAGTCGGGCCAGATCACGCGCGCGGTCACGGACCTCGCGCAGAAGCACGGTGTGAAGCAGATCCCCGTCGAATACACCCTCCTCGTCGACGACCCGCGGGCCGCCGTGAAGGCGTTCAAGAAATCCACGCTCGACGACGTCTCGTGCTTCGCCCAGAGCGTGCAGAACATCGAGCCGCAGCTCGCCGACATGACCGCCCGCGCGAACGCCTGGGCCACCGGCGACCTCGCCGCGCTCCGCGACGACCGGCGGGCCGCGCAGCTGATCACGTGCATGAACGCCGTCACCGAAGGCGGCGTCGCGCAGCGCATCGGCCTCGCCGACGTGCCGAAGGCCGTGCGCGAGCGCTGGCTCGCCACCGTGGACGAGGCGATGGCGGCGAACACGCAGGTCGTCGCCATCGTGCCCATCGACGACCTGCTCAGCGGGGACGGCTACCTCGCCGCCCTGCGCGCGAAGGGCTACACGGTGGAATCGCCCGACGGCGGCGAATAGGCCGGCGGAATGCCGACGCGGATGGCGCGGGAGAAATCGTCCCCCGGGCCGGTCGCCCTCGCCCGCTCCGTGATGCGGCCGAAGCGTCGCCATTCGTCGACCGAAAAGCGTTCGTCCAGGGTGCCGTTCTCCGCGAAGTATTCCGGCAGGTAGCCGGTGAGCAGCAGGCGCAGGTCGAACGGCAGGGCGCCGTCGATGCGCCTCGCCATGCGATAGACGATGGTGGTGCAGTTCGACGTGACCGTGTTGTAGAACCGTGGCCGGCGGACCAGTCCGTTCGCCGCCTCGACGTAGGAGACGAACAGCGAGCGCATGGCCTCCTGCGGCATGCGCAACGGGAAGAGGTAATCGTCCTCGCCACGCACATTGGTTCGCACGCGCACGATGTCGTGTTCGTCCGCGGCGACGAGCACGAGTTCGAACTGGCGGAAGAACCCGCCGACCTCGGAGAACGCCTCGCCGCGCTTGCGCCGGATCTCCACCGAGAACACGACGTGCCGTCCATCGTCGAAGCCGAACGAAAGCATCGCGTGGGCGATCGCCTCGCTCGCCCAATAGGACAGGACGGCATCCACGCGCACCAGCCGGTCGAGATCGTACTCGCGCGTTTCCCAGCGGATGTCGTAGTCGGTGTCCGAGCGCCAGGTGAAGTCGCGCACGTTGCGCAGCGTCACGTGCGAACCGGCCACTTCGCCCGAGAGCAGCCGCGCCACGTCGTCGGCCCAGACGCGGTCGTTGCTCGGCCGGATCGTTCCCCACCACAGCAGCAGTGCCGCATAGGCGGCGACGAAAATCGCGGCGGCGCGGTCCTCGCCCATCCCGAGCCAGGCAGCCCAGAGCAGCACGCAACCCGCCATCCAGGCGACGGCGACCGCCAGCCTGACGCCGCGCGGCCCCGGAGCGCGGTAGGCGAGCGCGAACGCGCCCCACGCGCCCGTGGCGAAAAGCAGTGTCGCGGCGGCCGCGCCGGCCAGCCCCTGTGCCCACATGCGGCGGCGTTTCATCGGGGCCGCCCCCTGTCCAATCGATGCATCGCTACATGATGCCCGAATGACCCGCACCATTCGGGCTATGGCGCGGTGCATCAATGAGCGCTATGTTGAGCCCAGGTCCGGAAGCACCGTCCGGCACTGCTGCACGGGGGCTGGCATGGTCCGATTTCCGGCGACACCCCAGGCGATCGTCTTCGACCTGGACGGCGTCCTCTTCGACACGGAGGCGCTCTACCGCGACGCGCTGCTCGCCGCCGCCGACGAAGTCGGCATCCACCTGCCCCTCTCCCTGTGCCAGCGGATGGTGGGTCTGCACGGGCACGCGGCGCGACTTCTGCTCAGGGAACACGTCGGCGACGAGGTCGATCTCGATGCCGTCTGGGAAGGGGCATCCGCCCGATACCACGCTCTCTTCGACACCGACCTGCGGCTGAAGCCCGGCGTGACCCGGCTGCTCGACACCCTCGACGAGCTTGGCATCCCTCGTGCGATCGCCACGTCGTCTCCCCATGCCACGGCGATCCACCACCTGGACGCGTTCGGCCTTCGCGAGCGCTTCGACGCCCTGGTGGCGTCCGGCGACTGCGAGCGCTGCAAGCCGTATCCCGACGCTTACCTGCGAGCGGCCCGGATCCTGAACACGCCCACGGCACGCTGCCTCGCCCTGGAGGATTCGCTCGCCGGGGTGCGATCCGCGACGGCGGCGGGCGTGCCGACGATCATGGTGCCCGACCTGCAACAGCCCAGCGCGGAACTGCGCCGGCTGTGCGCGAGCGTGGCCGCCAATCTGGACGAAGTGAACCAGTGGCTGCGTGAAACGGCCCACGGCGTGGCGACCGCGCCGCCGGCCCACTGAGCCTCGTCGCTTCAGAAACGTTTCCGCCGCGTTGACGCGCGCGCAACACGTATTGCATGGCACGGCGCGAAGACTGGCGTGGTCCTTCACGCTGGAGCCGCTCATGAACCGTCAAGACGATCGCCACGGCACGACCCGCCATCCCGACGACGACAGCGTCTGGGCACGGCCCCTCGGACGCCGCGACGACACGCGCTATCCCGGCGATGAATTCGGAGGCACCTATGGGCACCGCGATGCGGGGCTCCATCGCGATGCTGGCGCGAGTCCCTACGATGCCCGGCGCGACGTCGCGGGCGGACGCGACTACCGCCCGGGCGACGATTTCTCGGGAGGTGGCTGGACCGGGCAGCGCGACGACGAACGCGACGGTGGCCGTCGTCCGGGCCACCGCGACTTCGGTGGTCACCATGCTTACGACACGCACGGACGGCACCCCGGTCACCGCGACTTCGGTCGCGGCGACGACGACGCCCGTCGCGCCTGGAGTCCGTCCGGCTATCCGGGCGGATGGCGCGGCGTCGGACCGAAGGGCTACGAGCGCAGCGACGAGCGCATTCGCGACGACATCTGCGAGCGGCTGACGGAGCACGACGCGATCGACGCCTCGGCCATCGAAGTGACGGTGACAACGGGCGTGGTGCGTCTGACCGGCGAAGTGCCGAAGCGCTACATGAAACACCTGGCCGAAGACACCGTGGCCGACGCCGTGGGCGTCCGCGATGTCGAGAACACGCTGAGGGTGGCCGGTTCCGATCGCCGCGGCGAACGCGGCCTGTTCGACGAACCGTCGCTGGGTTGACGTTGCCGGAGGTCAGCTGACCCGCTGCGGTCGGCTGGCCTCGTGCAATGCGGTTTCCAGCTGCTGCGCGCTATACGGCTTGCGGATGAGCGGCGCCCGGTACTTGGCGGGAATGTCCACCTGCATCGAACCGGTCGCGAGGATGAAGGGGATGCCGCGGCGCTGAAGCTCGTCGAGCGCGGGATATACCTTGACGCCCTGGAGATCGATGTCCACGACGGCCACATCGCAACGCTCCACGTGCGCCAGCCGCAACGCCTCTTCGATGCATGTCGCGCATGCGGCGACGTCGTAGCCAAACCGCTCCTCCAGCATGTCCGCGAGCGCGGAGGCCAGTCCGGAATGATCCTCGAAAACGATCGCGCGTGGCGCGGCTGATGTATTCATAGGTTCTGACACGAGGGAGGGGCGTGGTCCAACCTACTCCCGTTTCCACGCGACGACCAGATGCGGATTCGCTTTTCTGGGCGTTTCCTCACGAACGGGTGTTACATCGACGAATCACTTGCCGTATTAGCACGATCCAAACACGATTTCGTCATTTCGTTTACCAGAGCTCGTGCCGCCGCAGGGCGTCCACGAGCCGCGTCGCGGCGAAGCGGAGGAGCTTGCGCCGTGCATACGTATGCCATGCGAGCCAGGTCAGAATCTTATCCTTCCATTTGTCGGTGGCCACGCGATACAGCGCGTCAAGACGCTTGCTGATGTCGGGCATGAGGCTCAGGGGATCGAGCGCCCCGCGTGGCCACGCCGGCAGGCATTCCTCGCGCGCCGCGCACGCGCAGTCGCCGACGAGGGGAATCACGGGCGCGTGCGTTTCGCCATCGCGCTCGCGCAGGAAGTGCGCCAGCGCGGGATCGCCGGCCCACGCCGCGACGATCGGATTGCTGGCCGGCACGAGGAAATGCTCCGAGAGGAAGCGCTGCGCGTTGCGGCGTCCGAGCAGGAAATCGTGCCGCCGGTAGGCCTGCGCGAGGAACCCGGCGAAACCGCCCAGCGCGCCGGCGGCGATCGCCCGTCCGCCCAGCCAGCGCGTTTCGCCTTCGGTGGCGGGACGGATGGGCGCGATGAGGAAACGGCTGTAGACGGCATCGTCCATCGCCAGCGCGATTTCCCGCGGCTTGAAGCGCGCCTGCTGCTTCCATGAGGCGAACAACGCGGTCAGGGCGCCGACGACGTTGATCGACGCCGCGAACTCCGGTCCGAGGTCGTCCGGCTCCGGAAAGGGGTCCACCATGAGGACGATGCGGTTGACTTGATCGCCACGTCGCGGATTCCGGCCCAGCGTGCCGGCCAGTTCCGTCCGCGCGAGCTCGAACGGCTCGTTGTCCATCGCACCGCCGTCGACGCCGACGAACCGGTAGCTCGCGCCCATGTGCTCGCCCTCGTCCAGCTTCGGCTCGATCGGCACCACGCGCGACATGCCGTTCTCGTCGGGCACCACGACGCTGCGCTGCATGTAGTCGCTCCAGCGCCGTTCGATCTCGCGGTAGCGCAGACCACCTGGGAAAGCCGACGACGCCAGCGCGGCGTTCATGAGCGCGGTCCACCCGCGGTCCGGCAGGCGTTTGGGATGCGCCACGTAGAGGTCGTCGGGATAGTGCCAGCGACGGTCGTACGCCCCCTGCCCCGTATCGACGGCGAAGCGCAGGTAGTCCTCGTGCGCGACCATGCCGTGTCCGGCGTCCGATCCCGTTCCCGCGAAGGGCACCTCGTAGGGCACGCCGCGCAGGTTCGTCACGGTGAAGACCAGCTTCAGCGGATTCGCGATGTAGGGCCGGCTCGCAGGTGCCGCCTCGAAGCGCAGGGCATCCTCCGCGATCGCATCGAGGCAGCGCGTGTCGAGCAGCGACGCGATGGGCAGGTCCTTGTCCAGATCGTCGGTGCCCAGGAACCCCTTGATGTCGACCCGGTTGACCCACGTGTCGTAGAACGGGTTCCGGGCCGCCGTCGCGCCGTCGGTCGCCGCGTGGACATGCTCGAAGGCGTAAGGAAGCGCGATGGCGGAAAGCACCCCGTTGATGCTGCCCGCCGACGCGCCGGAGATGTCGCGCAGCAGCACGTCATGCGACGGCACCGCCTCGCCGGCCCGCTTCGCCGCGTACCAGCGCTCCAGGGCCTCGTAGATGAAATCGAGGACGCCCGCGGCGTACGCGCCCCCGGAGACCGCCCCGGCCAGGGCCAGGCCGAGCTCGAACGTGCGCGGACGCGGCGGCGGCGTGATCTCGGGATGGCCAAGGGGAAGATCCGTATCCGGCATGCGTCGCTCCGCCTCGCGTGTTCGGGCCGATTATGGACGACGACGTCGATACGGACCCCGACGTGCCGCACGCTTCAGCGGGCGAGCCATTGCGCGGCGAGTGCAAGGGCGGCGGGGAGCGCCTGCACGTACAGGATCCGGCGGCTCGCCGTCAGCGCACCCCACAGCCCCGCCACGACCACGCATCCGAGGCCATAGAAGACGAAAGCCGTGGCGAACGGTTCGCGCAGGACGAGGCCGAGCAGCAGGGCGACCACCAGGAACCCGTTGTAGAGGCCCTGGTTCGAGGCGAGCGCGGCGCTGTCGCTCGCGAACTGGGGCGTGATGCCGAAGACCTTCGGTCCTCGCGAGCGCCACAGGACCATCTCCAGCACGACGATGTAGAGGTGGATCAGGATGACCAGGACGGTGAGCGCGGTGGCGGCAAGATGCACGGGAGGCCTCGATGGATAGTGAACTGCGCGGAGGATAGCCGACGGCGCAGGCATGCACCCCGGCCGCAACGCGGCGACCTTGAGTAGGCCGGATGGCCGATTGCGTGCAGCCGCCGATGGGGCCCTAATCGTCGGATGCACAACGTCATGGCAGCCGAGGAGATCTCCCTGGAAGCCCTGGGATTGCTCCAGGCGCTGCTTCACCATGACTACGACGAGGCCCAGTTCCGGGCCAACCATGTCGCCCGGCACGCCCTCGAGCACGATCACGTTTGCGTCGCCGATGCCGCCGAGCGAATCGAGTCCCTCCTCGCCTGTGGCTGTCCGAATTCCCTCGAACTGCGGATTGCATTACGCTCGCTGGCAACCTCGGTCGACCGCATGCAGGCAGCGGCCCTAAGGCGTGCCGGTCGATTGCTCTGACCGCGCCACCGCAGGATAAACCCATGCAAGACAAACGCATCAAGGGCATCGACCCCGATGTCCCGCCGAGCGGCACCGGTTGTGTCGAATGCCTCGCCACGGGCAGCTGGTGGTTCCACCTTCGCCGTTGCGCGCAATGCGGCCACATCGGCTGCTGCGACGATTCGCTGAATAAGCACGCGACGAAGCATTACCACGAGACCGGACATCCGATCATCCAGAGCTTCGAACCCGGCGAAGACTGGTTCTACAGCTACATCACCGAAGACATCGTCGACGGTCCGGAGCTCGCCCCGCCGCATAGCCATCCCGTCACGCAGCCGACGCCGGGTCCCGAAGGCAAGGTGCCACGGCGTTGGCAGTGGGTGCTGCAGAACGCGGGCTAAGCGCCTCGCCCTTCCGATCGCCTCGCCGTGGGCACCGGCTTTCGCCGGTGCGACGAGCGTGTGGCCTCGTCGCTCTTGTGATCGCCTCGCCGTGGGCACCGGCTTTCGCCGGTGCGACGAGCGTGTGGCCTCGTCGCTCTTGTGATCGCCCCGCCGTGGGCACCGTCTTTCGCCGGTGCGACGAGCGTGTGGCCTCGTCGCTCTTGTGATCGCCTCGCCGTGGGCACCGGCTTTCGCCGGTGCGACGGTGAGGTAGCTTTTGGCGCACGAAGAGGCGATCCCGTCCATATATCCTCATCGTCGCACCGGCGCACGCCGGTGCCTACGGCGAGGCGTTCGTACGAGCGACCGCGCACAAAAAAACCCGCTTTCGCGGGTTTCTTTGCGATCCGGTTGAGGTTGTCCGGATCTCTGTTGGTGCCCAAGGGGGGACTCGAACCCCCACGACCTAAGCCGCTACCACCTCAAGGTAGTGCGTCTACCAATTCCGCCACCTGGGCATAACTTTTACTGCGTGTTGCGTTATTACTTCTTGGCCGGTTCGGCGGGAGCCTGAGTGGCTTCCTGCTTCGCGGCCGGAACATCGTTGTTCGCTGCCGGGGCCGAAGCGGCGGGTGCCTGAGGCACGTCCGACGCGGCCGGGACCACCGGTGCGTTGTTGGCGGGAGCGGCCGACGTGGTAACGCCGGACATCACACCAAGATCCGCGGCCGGCTGGGGATTGCCCGTGCGACCGAGGTAAATGCCCATGCCGAGGCTGAGCAGGAAAAACAGGGTGGCCAGGACGGCCGTGGCACGCGTCATGAAGCTCGACGAACCACGCGCACCGAACACGGTGGCGGATGCACCGCCGCCGAAACCCGAACCTGCCTCCGCACCGGCACCGCGCTGCATGAGGATCAGCACGATCATCGCCGCGGCGATCAGGATATAGAAAACGCTGAAGAGAATGAACATGTCTTCTTGGTTTGCCGTGTCGCGAATTATCGACGCGCCGCGGCGCATATATCCAGGAAATCGTTGGCGAGTAAAGCCGCGCCGCCGATCAGTCCCCCGTCCACATCCGGCTGGGCGAAAAGTTCGGCCGCATTGGCCGGCTTGACGCTTCCGCCGTAAAGCACCCGGGTCAGGAGCGAGATATTAGCATCCTTTTTTCCCAGTTGGCTACGGATGAACGCATGAATTTTCTGCGCCGTCTCCGGCGTGGCCGTCAGGCCCGTTCCGATGGCCCAGACGGGCTCGTACGCCACCACCGCGTCCCGGAACGGCTCGATGCCGTTGAGGTCCAGCACGGCGCCGAGCTGGCGGCCGATCACTTCCTCGGCGCGGCCTTCCTCGTGCTCTTCCTTCGTCTCGCCGACGCATACGATCGGGGTGAGGCCCGCCTTCAGCGCCGCCGCGAACTTGCGCGCGACGAGTTCGTCGGATTCATGGTGATACTGGCGCCGCTCGGAATGGCCGACGATGACCCAGCGGGCACCGACGTCGCGCAGCATCTCCCCGGAAACCTCGCCGGTATAGGCGCCGGTGCCGACGTGCTCGGAGACGTCCTGCGCCCCGAAACCGAGGCCGCTGTCGTGGAACTTCGCCGCGAATTCGCCGAGGTGGGTCGTGGGCGGAAAGAGCACGACGTCCTCGCAGGCCAGCGCGCCGGCCTTCACGCGTTCGCCCACGCTCCGGGCGATTTCGTGCACCAGCGCGCTGCCGACGATACGGGAGCCATGCATCTTCCAGTTACCGGCGACCAGCATCTTGCGCATGTGGGCTTCCAGGCGTGACGAAAGGGGCGGCAGGATAACGGGCGGCTACGCGCCGGCAAAGCTGCATTGCCGCAACACGGGCCAGCACGCGCCGTTCACCGAGGGTACCGCATACCTCCGGGCAATTGACCGGATCGGAACCGGCTTCGATCATCACGCCATGCGCATCCTACGAATCTTCTTCATCGCCCTCCTCCTCGCCGGCACCGGCGGCGCCTTCGCACAGGCGGACGACGCCAGCCCCGCCCAGCAGATCGACGACTTGCGCGGTCAGCTCGACCAGGTCGAAAAGACCATGAAGGACGAGCACATCGAAGACAGCACGATCGACGACCTGCGCGGCAAATCGACCGGCATCGCCAGCGACGCGCAGAAGCTGTCCAGCTCGCTGCAGCAGGGTCGCGACGCCGCCAAGGCTCGCCTCGACCAGCTGGGTCCCGCGCCCGCGGCCGGCACGAAGGAAGCCCCCGAACTCGCCTCCGCGCGCAAGGACGCCCAGAAGGCGTTCGACGCCGTGGACGCGCAGGTGAAGCAGGCGGACGCGATCGCGCTCGAAGCGCAGCAGACGGCGAACCAGCTGGCCGAACTGCGGCGCACGCGCTTCCAGGAAACCATTTCGCGACGTACCAACTCTCCCCTCTCGCGCCCGTTCTGGTCCGAGCCTGCCGCGGCCTTCCCGCGCGATTCCGCCAACCTGCGCGCCTTCGCCGATGGCGTGAAGCAAGACATCGCCGAGAGCTGGACCGCCGGCAACCGCGTCGCGCTGATCACCTGCGTGCTGCTCGGCCTGCTGCTGATGACCGGCGTGCGGCTCTACATCGAACACCGCGTCCGCCAGCTCACGGCGAACCGCATGCCGCCGGGTCGCCTGCGCCGCTCGGCGTTGATCCTCGGCATCGCGCTCACCTCGACGCTGACCACCGGCCTCGGCACGCAGCTCATCTATCTGGGCCTCAACTGGAACGAGACCTTCAGCTCCGACACCGACGAGGTGGTGCGCGCGCTGGTGCGTCTGGTGTTCTTCGGCGCATTCATCGCGGGCCTGGGCCGCGCGCTGCTCTCGCCGAAGCGGCCGTCGTGGCGTCTTCCCGCGATTCCCGACGAGACCGCGGACGCGCTGCGTCGCTTCCCGATGGCGATCTCGCTGTCCGTCGTCCTGTTCGTGTTCCTGCGCGAGCTCAACCGCGCCATCGGCACGAGCCTCTCCATCACCGTCGTCACGACGAGCCTGCAGGCCGTCGTGTTCACGACGCTCACCGCCTTCGCGCTGCTTCGCCTCGGCCGCACGCACCATCACGACACGGACGGTACCCCGCCGGCGCCCCGACCCATCTGGGCGAGCCTGTTCATCGCGGCGGCATGGATCGCGATCGCCGCGTCGTGGATCGGCCTGCTCACCGGCTTCATCGCCTTCGCCGCGTTCATCGCCGGCCAGGTCGTGTGGACGGCCATCGTGATCGCCTCCACCTACCTCGCCATGCGCCTCGTCGACGACCTCTTCGAGACGCTGCTCTCCGAGAAGGGTCCGATGAGCGCGCGGGCGCAGGCGGTGTTCGGCACGCATCCGAAGCTGCTCGACCAGGCCGGCGTGCTGCTTTCCGGCATCGTGCGCCTGGGCCTGTTCCTGTTCGGCCTGACGGCCGTCGTCTCGGGTTTCGGCGCCGGCGCGTCGGACATCCTCGCGCTGGGCGGCAAGCTGCAGTCGCTGAAGATCTACAACGTCGAGCTGAAGCCGAGCCAGATCCTGACGTCGATCGCGCTGTTCTTCCTCGGCCTGCTCGCCGTCCGCGTCGTCAAGAACTGGATGTCGGAGCAGTACCTGCCGCGCACGAACCTCGATCCGGGCATGCGCAGTTCGCTGACCACCCTGCTCGGCTACGTCGGCATCGTGATCGTGGTGGCGATCGCCCTGCTGGCGATGGGCCTGTCGGTGCAGAACGTGGCATGGGTCGCGTCGGCGCTGTCGGTCGGCATCGGCTTCGGTCTGCAGGCGATCGTGCAGAACTTCATCTCCGGCCTGATCCTGCTCGCCGAGCGCCCGGTAAAAGTCGGCGACTGGGTCGTGCTCGACGACGCCGAAGGCGACATCCGCCGCATCAACGTGCGCGCGACCGAAATCCAGGTATCCGACCGCTCGACGATCATCGTGCCGAACTCCTCGTTCATCACGAAGCCCGTGCGCAACATGACGATGGCCAACCCGCAGGGCCGTGTCCTGATCAAGCTGCCGATGCCGCTGGATTGCGATCCGGTGGACGTGCGCCAGCACATGCTCGACGCCATGCAGGGCCATGCGTCCGTGCAGCCCACGCCCGCGCCGTCCGTCACGCTCGACAACATCGATCGCGCCGCGATGACGTTCGCCGCGACGTGCTACGTCGGCAGCCCGCGCGACGTCGGCAACGTGAAGAGCGACCTGCTGTTCGACATCATCGCGCGCCTCCGCGGCGCCGACATTCCGCTGCTGCGTCCGCAGGACCTCGTGCTGAGGTCCGGCGGCAACATGGGCGACATGATCGGGCCGACGGGTGCGGGCGCGCCGAAGGCGTCGACGGATCCCGATCCGTCGGCGTGACGCTCGTCGCTTTCGTAGGAGCGGACCTGGCCGCGATGGGTGCGTGCGGCGAGCACCCCATCGCGCCAGGTGCTCTCCTACGGAACCGGCGCCAGGCGCAGGTCCTGGAAGTCGAAGCTGAAGTCGGTCAGCGGCGAGACCGGTTCCATGCGGACCTCGCGTACCTTGCCATCGGGATCGAGCACGAAGTTGACGAACGCGTCGCCGTTGAGCGAGCGGTCGTCCCAGTGCGCGACGAAGGTGTCGTGCTGCCACGGTTCGAGCGTGCCGGTGAGCTGGGCGGTCTTCGTGAAGCTCATCACCAGCTTGCCGCCCTGCTTCGCCACGTTGACGTCGCCGTACCACGGATCGCGGTACGTGCCCGCGTAGCCGTCCAGCGGCAGCGACGGCTTCGCGCCCTTCATGCGCGCGGCCTCGTGCTTCTTCATGCTGTCGTCGGCGTTGCCTTCCGCCTTCTTCACGCTGGCGGCGTACGCGGCGATCCAGTCCTTCACCGGTGCGTCCATGAAGGCGTCGAGGGCCCGCATCGTGACCGCCTGGAACGCCGCGCCGGATTCCTGGTTCGTCAGCACCACCACGCCGAGCTTGAGGTCGGGCACCATCGTCAGGCGCGAGACCATGCCGGGCCAGCCACCGGTGTGCCACACGAGCTTGTGACCGCGGTAGTCGGAAACGAACCAGCCTTCGCCGTAGCCGGAGAAGTTCGGCTTCGCCGGCGCGAGCTCGGGCACGCTCGGTTCCGGGATCCGGATCGGCGTGATCAGCGACCACATCTCCGCCTGGCGCTTCTCGCTGAAGAGGCGCTGCGCCTTGCCCGAGGCGTCCGTGTAGGCGCCGCCGGCCAGCTGCATGGTCATCCACTTCGAGAGGTCGTGGACACTGGAATAGATGCCGCCCGCCGAGGGATTGTTGCTCCACGACATCGGCGGCACGGGCTTCAGGTCCTTGAAGTCGAACTTCGCGTGACCGGTGGCGATGTCGTCGCCGGCGGCGATGCGGCCAGGCGCACTCGTCTGCGATTCGGTCATGCCGAGCGGCTGGAAGATGCGCTCGCGCACGAAGTCGCTCCAGGATTTTCCCGAAACCTGCTCGATGACGAGGCCCGCGACCGCGAAGAGGATGTTGTCGTACGCGTACTCGGCGCGGAAGCTGTTCGTCAGCGGCACGTAGCGCAGTCGCTGCACCACCTCCTTCGTGGTGTACGTCGTGGCGGGCCAGTACAGGAGGTCGCCGGCGCCGAGGCTGAGGCCGCTGCGATGCGCCAGCAGGTCGCGCACGCGCATCTCGCGCGTGACGTACGGATCGGACATCTGGAACCACGGCAACCGGTCGATCACGCGGTCGTTCATGTCGAGCTTCTTCTCGTCGGCGAGGATCGCCAGCGAGGCCGCGGTGAACGCCTTGGTGTTCGACGCGATGGCGAACTGCGTGTGCGCGTCGACCTTCGCGGGATCGCCCAGCTTGCGCACACCCGAGCCGAGCTCGAGCACCACCTTACCGTCCTTGACGATCGCGACCGCGATGCCCGGCACGTCGAACTGCTTGCGCGTGGCGTCGAGGTAGGCCTCGAAGTCGGCCAGCGCCGCGGGGCGCGCCGGGGCGGCGCCAGTCGCGGACGCGGTGGCCGCGGGGGCGGTGTCCTGGGCGTTCGCGGCGATCGCGAAGACGAAGGACGTGACGCCGAAGGCGAGGAGGTGGCGAAGGCGCGGCATGGACGGTCCCGGCAACAGTGGTAGCGCCGGACTATTCCACGCCGGGCGACCGGGTGGAAGGGCCGATCAGCTCTTGCTTTTCTGGCTGAAGATGACGCTGCCCAGGATGATGGCGCCGGCGAGCGCCATCGTCGGTGTCAGGGCCTCGCCCAGGAACATCCACGCCCAGCCCACGCCGAACAGCGGCACCAGGTACGTCGACGTGGCCGCGCGCGGCGCGCCGATCCGCTGGATCAGGCGGAAGTAGAAGGCGTAGGCGAGACCGGTCGAGAGCACGCCGAGGGCCACGACCGCGACCCACGACTTCGCCGGAATGGCCGCCTCGGGCCAGGTCAGCGCCGCGAGCGGCGCGGTGAGGATCGTGGCGCCGAGCAGGCAGCCCGCCGCGACGGCCGTCGGGGCGATGTCGGAGAGGAAGCGCTTGATGAGGTTGCCGGCCAGTCCGTAGCAGAACGACGCCGCGGCGCCCGCCAGCGCCGCGGGGGCGACGTTTTCGCCGGCCGTGCGTCCGCTGGCGAGGATCACCACGCCGACGAAGCCCGCGACCAGCGCGATGGCCTTGCGAACGCCGATCTTCTCGCCGAAGCCGACGAAGGCCACCAGCGCGGCGAAGAGGACGGTCATGCTGTTGGCGATGGCGCCGATGCCGGCGGGCGCGCGTTCCGCGCCCCACGCGAACAGCGTGAACGGGATCGCCGCGCTCAGGGCGCCGAGGGCCAGCATCTTCCACAGGTGCGAGGGCCGGATCGTCGGCCGCGCGCGCCAGAGCAGCGGGAGCAGGATCACCGAGCCGAACGCCAGGCGCGTCGCGACCAGCGGGAACGGACCGAAATCCTTCGCCGCGACGCGCATGAAGAGGAACGAGCCGCCCCAGATGGCCCCGAGAATGGTCAATTCGACGGTGGTCCGCCAGTCGCGCGCGGCGGGAGCGGCGGTGTCGACCGGGGTTTCGGCGGCGGCGTTCATCGTGTTCTTCATGGGGATGGGAGCGTCATTGTCGCCGGAACCGGCGATACCACAAGCGAAGCGTTTGCAAGGCAGCCTTTCGGGGAATTCATGGCGTCGCTCCCATTACTCCACGCCGACGAAGCCACCCGTCTGATGCGCCCAAAGGCGCGCGTAGAGGCCACCATGGGCGATCAGTTCGGCATGCGTCCCCGTCTCCACGATCGCGCCGTGCTCCATCACCACGAGCCGGTCCATCTTCGCGATGGTGGACAGGCGGTGCGCGATCGCGATCACCGTCTTGCCCTGCATCAGCGTCTCCAGGCTTTCCTGGATCGCGGCCTCGGCTTCGGAATCGAGCGCGGAGGTCGCCTCGTCGAGCACGAGGATCGGCGCGTCCTTGAGCAGCACGCGCGCGATCGCGATGCGCTGGCGCTGGCCGCCCGAGAGTTTCACGCCACGCTCGCCCGCATGGGCATCGAAGCCCGTGCGGCCCTCGCCATCGGAGAGGCCCGGGATGAACTCGTCGGCGCGCGCCTGCCGCACGGCGGCGAGCAGTTCGGCCTCCGTCGCGTCCGGCCGGCCATAGAGCAGGTTGTCGCGGATCGACCGATGCAGCAGCGAGGTGTCCTGCGTCACCACGCCGATGCTGGAGCGCAGGGATTCCTGCGTGACCTTCGCGATGTCCTGGCCGTCGATCGCGATGCGGCCGTCCTCGAGGTCGTAGAGGCGCAGCATGATGTTGACCATCGTCGACTTGCCCGCGCCCGACGGCCCGACGAGACCGATCTTCTCGCCCGGACGGACCAGCAGGTCGAGGCCGCCGATCACGCCGCCCGCCTTGCCGTAATGGAAATGGATGTTCTCGAAGCGCACCTCGCCGCGCGTGACGCGCAGCGGCACGGCGTCCGGACGATCGACCACGGTCCGCTCCTGCGAGATCGTGGTGATGCCGTCCTGCACGGTGCCGATGTCCTCGAAGATGCCGTTGACCACCCACATGATCCAGCCGGACATGTTGTTGATGCGGATGACCAGGCCCACGGCCAGGGCCACCTGCCCCGTCGACACCGTACCCCGCGACCACAGCCAGAGGGCCAGGCCGCTGGTCGCCGCGATGAGCACGCCGTTGAGCGAGGTGATGGCGACGTCCATGCCGGTGACCATGCGGCTGGACGAGCGGACCTTGTCCGTCTGTTCCCGCATCGCCTCCTTCGCATAGGCCTCTTCGCGATGCGTGTGCGCGAAGAGTTTCAGCGTCATAACGTTGCTGTAGCCGTCCACGATGCGGCCCATCAGCTTGGAACGCGCCTCGGACGCTTTCCACGAGCGTTCCTTCACGCGCGGCACGAAGTACACCAGCATGCCGACGTACCCCGCGATCCAGAGCACGAGCGGCAGGGCCAGCCTGACGTCCGCCTTCGCGAACAGATAGACCGAGGTGCCGGCGTAGACGGTGACGTACCAGAGCGCGTCGACGACCTGCACCGCCGACTGCCGTAACGACGGCGCCGTCTGCATGATCCGGTTCGCGATGCGGCCCGCGAAGTCGTTCTGGAAGAACGAGAGGCTCTGCTTGAGCACGTAGCGATGGTGCTGCCAGCGCACCATCGTGGTCATGCCCGGGTTGAGCGTCTGGTTGACCAGCAGGTCGTGGATGCCGATCGACAGCGGCCGCAGGATCACGACGACGAACGCCATCCACGTCAGCGTGCGCCAGTGGGTCTGGAAGAACACCGCCGCCGGCGTCTTCTGCGCCATGTCGACCACCCGCCCCAGGAAGTCGAACAGGGCGACCTCGATGAGGGCGACGGCGAGCCCGACGACCAGGGCGGCCACGAAGACTTTCCACACCTGGCCGAGGTAGTACGCGTAGAAGCGGACGACGCCCTTCGGCGGCGCCCGGTCGGGCGCGTCGCGGAAGATGTCGATGAGGGATTCGAACCAGCGGAAGATCATTCCGCCATTGTAGCCCCTCGACGTTACCGATTCCGGAGTGCCCGGTCGACCGCGACCAGGCCCGTGCCCAGGACGAGGAACAGCGCCCCGACGATGCACGAGTTCAGCAGCACGGCCGGGTAACCGAGCCTGTCGACGTCCATGAACGGGTACGGGTACTCGTGCACGACGCTGCCGCGCGCGAACGTCCAGAGACAGAACGCGAAGGGGAACAGCAGCCATCGCGCCGCGTCGCGCCACGCCAGCTCGCCGTGCGGCAGCAGGAACACCCACCAGGCCAGGTAAAGCACGGGCACGACGTAATGCAGGGCGCGGTCGGCCACCAGCTGCGGCCCGAGTGGATGCCACTGCCCCTGCAGCACGGTGGCGTAGACCAGGCAGGTCACCGCGATGCAGAGCGCCGCGAGCCCCCGGACCGCCGGACGCCGCAGGCCGCGCAACGGCTTCCAGTTGCCACCCGTGGCGGCCGCCGCCGCGACCAGGGCGACGAGCACGTTGGAGAGGATCGTGAAGTAGCTGAAGAAGCGCACCGTCACGACGCCGGGAGACGCCGACCAGAACATGAGCCAGTACTGCAGCAGCAGCGCCGGCCACGCCACCGCCGCGACGACGATGGCGAACAGGTTGGAAATGGCTGCCTTGCGCGGCGACATGACGCTCCTCAGCGCGGCCAGACGTTGTTGGACCGGTCCCGGTCCGGGATCCGGTGGTCGGGGTCGATCTCGGCACGGACGATCCGGCGGCCGCCGGGCACGCTCACGCCGAAGCTCGTGTGCTGCTGCCAGGTCTCCACCGGCACGCGGATGTCGCGGGTGGTCCGGTCGTCGAAGGTCACCCGCAGCGTCGCGGGCATGACCAGGCGATCGCGATTTTCCACCGTCACGGTCCCGCCGTCGACCGCCGTCACGGCCATGTCGAGCTGCCAGTTGTTGGCGAACCAGCCGCGCCAGAACCAGGACAGGTCCTCGCCCGCCTGGCTTTCCATCAGCCGGAAGAAGTCCGAGGGCGTCGGGTGGCGGTAGGCCCAGGTCGCGATGTACTTGCGGAACGCCGGGTCGAAACGCTCCGGCCCGATGATTTCCTCGCGCAGCAGCACGAGGCCCAGCGCCGCCTTGAAATACGTGGCCGGGTGGCGGTACTTCTCCTTGACCATGTCGGCGCCGATCAGCAGCGGCGGCGCGTCGGCGTCGGCCAGCAGGGGCAGGATCTCGTCGACGGGGTTGCCGCCCTTCGGCGCGTATTCGCCGTCGCGCTTGGGCGCGAACTCGCCGTGGTTGAAGGCGTCCGCCTCGTACACGTCGATGAAGGTGTTGAACCCTTCGTCCATCCACGCGTTGCGGCGCTCGTCGCTGCCCACGATCATCGGGAACCACGTGTGCCCGATCTCGTGCGCGGTCACCATGTGCAGCGCCTTGGCCGGCGCCTTCATGGGATCGAACACGATGCCCGGGTATTCCATGCCGCTCGCGGCGGAACCCGCTTCGTTGATCGCCACGGGGTACGGATAGGGGTACCACTTCGTCGAGAAGTGCTCGACCGACGATTTCAGGTACTCCGTCGAACGACCCCAGCCCTTCTCGCCCACGCTCTCCACCGGGTACACGGACATCGCGAGCGCCTTGCGGCCTTCCGGCAGGTTGATGCGCGCCGCGTCCCACACGTACGCCTTCGACGCGCCGAAGGCGACGTCGCGCGTGTTCCGCATGCGGAACTTCCACGTCAGCGTGCCGCCCTGCTTCGGCCGGCTCGACGCCTGCGTGACCTCCTCGGGCGTGCGGATCATGACGGTCGCGTCGCTCTCGCGCGCCTTCGCCAGGCGCTCGCGCTGCGTCGCGGTGAGCACGTCCTCCGGGTTCACCAGCTCGCCGGAACCGGCGACGATCATGTCCGAGGGCACGGTGATCGCATAATCGAAGTCGCCGTACTCGAGGTAGAACTCGCTGTTGAGGTAGGGCGCCGTGTCCCAGCCGCGCAGGTCGTCGTAGACGCACATGCGTGGGTACCACTGCGCCATCTCGTAGATGTCGCCGTTCTTCGACGGCGCGAAACCGGTGCGTCCACCGAAGTCGCCGGGCAGATCGTAGGAATACGCGATCGTGACGCTCACCTTGCCACCGCGCGCCGCGACCGCCTCGGGGAGGCGCACCTGCATCCGCGTGTCGCTGACGACATAGGTCGCCGCCTTGCCGCCCACGGTCACCGAGGCGATGCGGAAGCCGTCCGTGTGCCGCTTCTCGGTCCTGCCGGCCGTGAAGTTCCCGCGCGCGTCGGCGGTGAAGCGGTTCTCGTCCAGCTGCAGCCAGAGCACGTCGAGCGCGTCCGGGCTGTCGTTCGTGTAATGGATCGTCGCCCTGCCCGTCATCGTGTTGGCGACCGGGTCCAGCGTCGCGGCCAGGTCGTAGTCGGCACGGTTCTGCCAGAACAGCGGGCCGGGCATGCCACTGCCGGAGCGGTAGGCGTTGACGGGCTGTGGATAGACGAACGGTGCGAAGACCTCGCGCGGATCGAACGTGGCGGCCGAGGCGCCAAGCGTCCCGATCAGGGCGATGGCGGCGAGCGACAGGCGGACGGCGGATGTTTTCATCGGGCGCACTTGAAGGGACGACCGCTGAGGATACCCGCGCGGCGAAGCCCCGCTCCAGCCTGCCGTAAGTCACCGAAGGTCGACTTCGCGGCCTCCAGGACGCACTATGACGGGGTTAACCCCCGTGGCCGGAGCATGCGTGGATGGGTCCGGCGGACCCGGTGCCGCGCCGGACATCCCTATGTATACCTTGCATCCACGGCGGGTATCCGCATATTCCCCACGTTGCACACATCGAGGAACCCACGCATGAAAATCGGTTTGATCGGACTGGGCCGCATGGGCGGCAATATCGCCCGCCGCCTGATGAGGGACGGTCATCAGACCGTGGTCTATGACAACGCCGAGGGCGCCCGCGCGGCGCTGGCGAAGGACGGCGGCGAAGCCGTCACCTCGGTCGAGGCGCTGGTCGCGGCCCTGCCGTCGCCGAAGGTCGTGTGGGTGATGCTGCCCGCCGGCGAGATCACCGAGAACACGATCCAGACCCTGTCCGGCCTGCTCGGCAAGGACGACGTCATCATCGACGGCGGCAACACCTTCTACAAGGACGACGCCCGTCGCGCCGAGGAACTCGCCACCAAGGGCATCCACTACGTCGACGTCGGCACCTCCGGCGGCGTGTGGGGCCTCGATCGCGGCTACTGCATGATGATCGGCGGCGACAAGCCGACCGTCGACTACCTCGATCCCATCTTCAAGACGCTCGCGCCGGGCGCCGGCGACATTCCGCGCACCGAAGGCCGCGATGGCCGCGATCCGCGCGTCGAGAACGGCTACATGCATGCCGGTCCGGCCGGCGCGGGTCACTTCGTCAAGATGATCCACAACGGCATCGAGTACGGCATGATGCAGTCGTTCGCGGAAGGCTTCGACATCCTGAAGAACCGCAACGCCGCGCACCTGCCGGAGCGCGAGCGCTACGAGCTCGATATGGCCGACATCGCCGAAGTCTGGCGTCGCGGCAGCGTGGTCTCGTCGTGGCTGCTCGACCTCACCGCCAGCGCGCTGGCGAAGGGTCCGGAGCTCGACAACTACTCCGGTTACGTCGACGACTCCGGCGAAGGCCGCTGGACCGTCAACGCGGCCATCGAGCAGGCCGTGCCGGCCGAAGTGCTGACCTCCGCCCTGTTCGCCCGCTTCCGTTCGCGCCAGGACCACACCTACGCCGAGCGCCTGCTGTCCGCGATGCGCATGGGCTTCGGTGGCCACATCGAAGGCCGTGGCAAGCCGCCGAAGGAAGGCGAGCACTCCTGATGCGGCATGCGCCGCCGTTCGCACCCGCGACGGCGGCGCACCACTCATCGCCGATACGATCGGCTCCCGCCCTTCGCCGGCACCTCAACGCCCGTCCAGTTCGCGCAACCGGGCCCGCCAGCCTTCCGGGGTCTGCGGCTTGATGAACAACGCGACGATCGGCAGGTTCGCCTCCTTGGTACGCGCCTCGATGGTGCGCACGCGCTCCTCGATCTCCACCGTGGTCAGGTGATCGTCGAACGCCATCGACAGCGCCACCAGCACCTGGTCCGGGCCGACCTGCACGGTCAGCACGCCGTTGACCGCCTCCACCCCCTGCACCTGCCCCGCGATGCCGCACACCTTCGCGAGCAGGTTGGGCTGTGCCGGTTCGCCGATGAGCAGCGCCTTGCTCTCGCGCGCCAGCATCGCCGATGCCAGCGCCAGCACGACGGCGATGCCGATCGAGGCCCAGCCATCGATGCGCGGGTCGCCGAGCGCATGGGATAGATACACGCCGATGGCGGCGATGCCGAGGCCAAGCAGCGCGGCGCTGTCCTCGAACAGCACGGAATAGGTCGTCGGGTCCTTCGTGTTGCGGAACGCCTCGAAGTAGCCGAGGCTGCCCTTCTTCCGCTGCACGCTCTTCAGCGACAGCCACCACGAGCTTCCTTCGAACAGCGCACTCACCGCGAGAACGATGTAGTTGACCGTCGGGTCGCCGAGCGGCTCGGGCACCAGGATGTGGTTGACGCCTTCGTAAAGGGAGAACCCCGCGCCGAGCGCCAGCACCAGCAGCGCGACGATGAAACTCCAGAAGTACAGCTCGCGCCCGAAGCCGAGCGGGTTCTGCCGGTTGGGTCGCTGGCGCGAGCGGCGCAGCCCGTAGAGCAGCAGGATCTCGTTCACGCTGTCGACCAGCGAATGCACGCCCTCCGACAGCATGCTGGAACTGCCGCTGATGGCCGCGGCGATGAACTTCGCGATCGCGATGCCGATGTTGGCGGCGAGCGCGACGTAGACGACGAGTTTCGAGCTATGGGCCATGTCGGGAGCATTCCGCAATGAGCGTATCGGTGGAGTAAACCGGGCGAGCGGTCGTGGAAATCGCGCCGGCTCGCGAACCAGCTTGCGGCAAGAACCGTTCGCGCGCCAGCGCGCTCCCCGGCACGTCGACCACGAAAAAGGCCGCGCCTCGCGGCGCGGCCTTTCGCTTCGCATCGCACGCTCGCGGATTACTTCGCGAACAGGTGCTCGACGCCAGCGCGCTCCTCGCGCAGTTCCTTCTCGGTCGCGTCGATGCGCGCCTGCGAGAACGCGTTGATCGCCAGGCCCTGCACGATCGCGTACTTGCCGTCCTTGACGGTCACCGGGTAACCGAAGATCACGCCCGGCTCGACGCCGTACGAGCCGTCGGAGGGGATCGCCATCGAGACCCAGTCGCCTTCGGCCGTGCCGAGCGTCCAGTCGCGCATGTGGTCGATCGCGGCCGAGGCGGCCGAGGCGGCCGACGACGCGCCGCGCGCCTTGATGATCGCCGCGCCGCGCTGCTGCACGGTCGGGATGAACTCGCTCTCGTACCAGGCCTGGTCGACCTGCTCGAGCGCGGCCTTGCCCTTCACGGTGGTCTCGTGGAGGTCCGGGTACTGCGTCGAGCTGTGGTTGCCCCAGATCGTCAGCTTCCTGATGTCCGTCGAATGCGTGCCGGTCTTCTCGGCGAGCTGCGACAGCGCGCGGTTGTGGTCGAGGCGGACCATCGCGGTGAAGCACTTCGGATCGAGGTCCGGGGCGTTCTGCTGCGCGATCAGCGCGTTGGTGTTGGCCGGGTTACCGACGACCAGCACGCGCACGTCGCGCTTGGCGTGGTCATTCAGGGCCTTGCCCTGCGGGCCGAAGATGGCGCCGTTGGCTTCGAGCAGGTCCTTGCGCTCCATGCCCGGGCCGCGCGGACGCGCACCGACGAGCAGCGCGTAATCGACATCCTTGAAGGCGACGTTCACGTCGTCCGTGGCGACGACGCCCGCGAGCGTCGGGAAGGCGCAGTCGTTGAGTTCCATCACGACACCCTGCAGCGCGGGCAGCGCCGGAGTGATCTCGAGCAGGTGGAGGATCACCGGCTGGTCCGGGCCCAGCATGTCGCCGGCGGCGATACGGAACAGGAGGGCATAGCCGATCTGGCCGGCAGCGCCGGTGACGGCAACGCGAACGGGTGCTTTCATCTTACGACTCCTCAGGTATATCGCGTGGGACTTCGATCAGTTGAGCTCGGCGAAGAACTCGACGATGCGGGCCATGCCCTTGTCGAGCGCCTCGTCGGGGCAGGAATAGGAAATGCGCAGCGCGCGCGGCTCGCCGAAGGCCGAACCCGGAACGCAGGCGACGCCCTTGGCATCGAGCAGCGCGGCGCAGAAGTCGACGTCGGACGTGATCTCGACGCCGCCGTGCTTCTTGCCGAAGGCCACCGAGATGTCGGGGAACGCGTAGAACGCGCCCTGCGGACGCGGGCAGACGACGCCGGGAATCGACACGAGCGCGTCGTAGACGCGATCGCGCTTGGCCGCGAACTCGACGCACTTCGCCGCCGGGATGTCCTGCGGACCGGCCAGCGCGGCGACCGCCGCGGCGGTGACGACCTCGGGCAGGCTCGTGATGTGGTTCGAATTGAGCGTGGTCACCGCGAGCGCCACGGCTTCCGGCGCGGCGATGAAGCCCACGCGCCAGCCGGGCATGCCGTAGGTCTTCGACAGCGAGTCGACGAAGATCACGCGGTCCTTCAGTTCGGGGCGCACGTGCACGAAGTTGTGGTAACCGACACCGTCGAAGACCATCGTGTTGTAGATGTCGTCGGTGATGATCCAGGTATCGGGATACTTCGCGATCACGTCGGCCAGCGCGGCGATCTCGTCGCGCGTGTACACCATGCCGGTGGGGTTCGACGGGTTGTTGAAGAGGAACACGCGCGGCTTGCGCTTCAGCGCGTCCTCGAGCTGCGCCGGCGTGAGCTTGTAGTGCTGCTCCGGCGGGCACGGCAGGATGTTGATCTTCGCGCCGACGATCTCGGCGATGTCGAGGTAGCTCGTCCAGTACGGCGCCGGGAAGGCGATCTCGTCGCCCTCGTCGAGCAGGGCCTCGGCGAGGTTGTAGAGGATCTGCTTGGCGCCCACGCCGGTGCTGACGTTCGCGCGGGTGTAGCCCGTGAGGCCGAGCGCTTCGATGTGCGCGAGGAAGGCGTCGACCAGCGCGTCGGGGCCGCGGTTGCTGCCGTACTGGCCGGAATCCTTCGCCAGCGCCTCGCGGGCGGCGGCGTACACGTGCTCGCCGGGGAGGAAGTTGGGCACGCCGATCGAGAAACTGACGATGTCGCGTCCTTCGGCCTTCAGGCGCTTGGCCTTCTCGGCGATGACCATGATCGCGCTGGGCTTGGCACGACCGATACGCTTGGCGAGCTGCGGCATCGTTTCCTCTGACGGGGACAGGGCAAAGGCCGCTATTTTAACACGGGCCCGGGACTGCCGCTGCCATCGAGCGACAGTAGGAGCGCGCCCTGCGCGCGACATCTTTCGCGAAGCGCCGCACGACCTCTGACAGACGGCCCCAAAGGATGTAACGCGCAGGACGCACTCGCACACCGCACCCCGGGTCCCCGCCCGGACACGAAAACGCCGCCCGGAGGCGGCGTTTTCGGATCGGGCCCGGACGGCTCAGCGAGCGTCCAGCACCGTGTTCCATTCCTTCACCTTCGCCGCCTGCTTCTCGAGCAGCGCGTCGACGTCGCCGGAGACTTCCACCTTCTCGATGGTGTCGTCCTGGCGGATCTTGTCGACGACCTTCTGGTCGTCCGGGCCGACCACTTCACCGAAGACGCTGTGCTTGCCGTCGAGCCACGGCGTGGCGCCATGCGTGATGAAGAACTGCGAGCCGTTGGTGCCGGGGCCCGCGTTGGCCATCGACAGGATGCCCGGCTTGTCGTGCTTGAGGCTGCTGTCGAACTCGTCGCCGAAGCGGTAGCCCGGACCGCCGCGGCCCGAACCCTCGGGGCAGCCGCCCTGGATCATGAAGTCGGCGATGACGCGGTGGAACGACAGGCCGTCGTAGTAGCCACGCTTGGCCAGGTTGACGAAGTTGGCGACCGTCAGCGGGGTCTTGTCGTCGTGGAGGCGAAGGTGAATGTCGCCCTTGCTCGTCTTCATGGTGACGTTGATGGTCATCGCGATTCCTGTAAATCGTTGAAATACGGCCCGATCGCACGTCGCGACCGGTCCGGAGGGGCTGCAAGGCTACCGAAGATGGCGCCCGTTCCCCAAGAGTTCAAGCGAGAAGACGTGACGACCGTCAACGCACGGGCAACCCGAGCGCCGCCGCGGTGAGCGCGCCCGGGCCGCGTGGGCGGGCATCCCGCACCGCGGCGTCCTCGGGCAGCGGCCGGCCTTCCGAGAGATGCGCCCAGGCACGATCCAGCGCGGCGTAGCCGAAGGGCAGCAACGGGGCGTGCCGGTCGCCGAAATCGGGAAACGCGAGGAAGGCGTCGAAGTGCTGCGCGTACGGCACCTTCCAGTACACGGGTGAACGGCCCGAGGCGCGCAGCCACGCCACATACGGATCGGAGCTGAAGGCCACCGGGATCAGGCCGTCCTGGGCGCCGTGCACCACGAAGACCGGCAGCCCCGCGCGCGGCAACGCCGCGGCCGTGGCAGCCACCCCCGCGTGGAGCGCGCGGACCTCGTCGCCCTGCCCCGTCCACAACTCGCGGAGGCACAGGTTGCCCGGCAGCGTCGGATCGAGCGAGACGTCGGTGCCGCCTGCCAGGAGCACGCCGGCCCCGGGCGGCACGCCCGAACCGTCCGCCCACCAGGCGGCCCGGACCACGGCGTCCGCGGGGGCCGCGACGCCCGCCGTGTGCTGGGCCCGATAGGAAAAACCGCAGGGCATGCCGTCGGCCGGCCGCCGCAGGTAGGCGCTTGCATAGGCCGCGGTGACCGCGCGCCAGAGATCGAGCGACGTCGACGACGCGCCGACCTTCAGCGCGTCGTCCTGCCAGCCGGAGGCGCGCAGCATCGCGAGCGCTTCGGACGCCTGGGCGGCGGGAGTGTTCGCGACGAACCGGCCATGCGCTCGCAGCGACGCGCAGCGGATCGCCCAGGCGGGCGGCGCGGCGTGCGCGACGCGGGCGAACGGCAGGCCGTCGAATTCGGGGGCCGCCAGCGCGCACGGCAGGAGCAGCGCGGCCTCGGTGGCGTAGTCGTAGAACGGACGGCCGCGGCCCTCGACGTGGATGTTCGGCTCGAGCGCGACCACCGCGGCGAGGATGCCGTCCTCGTCGTCGCCGGCCGCGCGCAGCACCGCGCCGCCGCCGTTCGACAGGCCGGTCGCGATGATGCGGGTGTTCTTCGCCGTGAACGGCGCTTCGGCGGGAAACGCGCGATCGAGCATCGCGAGGCCGAAGCGCGCGGCCTGCAGGACGTGCCTGCCCCAGTCGGCTTCCGGATTGTCGCCCGAATGCGCGTGCTTCACCGCGATGCCGGCGTCCGGGGCGAGCCCCTTCGGCTCGAATTCCAGGGGCGCGGTTCCCGCCTTCGCGCGCGTGCCGTCGAGCGCGACGCCACTGCCGTCCACCGGATCGAAATAACCCGCGCCGGTGCCCTTGTCGGTGTATGCCACCGCGCAGCCGCGCGGCAGGCCCCATGCACCCGCGAGGGCGATCGGCCCGTAGATGCCACGCGAACCCGACGACGCGGTGACGACGAGGCAGCGCTTCGCCCGGTCGAAATCGTCGGGCACCTGCACCAGCACGCGATGCGGCGCATGGGCGCCCGGCAACGTCGCGAACGCGGTGAATTCGCGGCCGGGGACGTCGGGTACGCCGCCGTAGACCGTGCCGAAGCCGCCGAGCGGGCCGAGGTCCGCGATGCCCTTCCAGCTCGCCTGGATCGCGCGGCGTCGCAGTTCCGCCGGCGTCGGCGACGCCGGCTGCGCGAACGCCGTGGTGGTGCCGGCCAGGCCGCGCAATCCGAGGCCCGCGCTCAGCAGGTCGTCACCGTGGCGATGCTCGGTGATGCGGACGTCGCCGAAGCGATCGGTTGCGGACATGGAGCCTTTCCTCGTGGCGGGCGCCGTCGCGCAGGAGAGGACACCGAGGGAAGCGGCGGCGATGACGGCCAGGGGGAAGATGCGTGACATCGGGCCACGATAGCAAGCGCGCGGCGTCGCGCCATCGTACGAAAGGGCAGGCGCACTCGACGCGGAGGCGTTACGTCGTTACCGTCACGCCCGATGACCCGCATCCTCGTCGCCGACGACCATCCCCTGTTCCGCGCCGCGCTTCGCCAGGCCGCCTCCGCCGCCGTGCCCGACGCGTCGGTCGCCGACGTCGCCGATCTCGACGCGATGCTCGCCTTCCTCGCGGCGGAACCGGATACCGACCTCGTGCTGCTCGACCTGCGCATGCCGGGCAGCCGTGGCCTTTCCGGCCTCGCCGCGCTGCGCGGGCAGTATCCGGGTGTCGCGGTACTGGTCGTGTCCGCGCACGACGAGCCCTCCGTCGTGAAGCGCGTGATCGCGCACGGCGCCGCCGGTTTCCTGCCCAAGAGCGCCGATCCCGCGACCATCGCCGACGCGGTGCGCGCCGTGCTCACGGATGGCCAGTGGCTGCCGCCCGAGCTGGCCCGCGCGGTCGCCGCGCTGCCCGCGGATGCCGGCGATACGGCTCTCGCCGCGCGACTGGCGCGCCTCACCGAACAGCAGTTCCGCGTGCTGTCGATGCTCGCCGAAGGGCTGCTCAACAAGCAGATCGCCGACCGGCTGAACGTGCAGGAGCGCACCGTGAAAGCGCACGTCACCGCGATCTTCGAGAAGCTCGAGGTGCGCAACCGCACCCAGGCCGGCGTGCTGCTGCGCTCGCTCGACCTGGCCGACAGTGGCCCCTGACGTCAGCCGGATGCCGCGACGGGCCGTGGCGCAAGGCGCTGCATGGCCTGGCGCATCGCCAGTGGCTTGAGCGGCTTGTAGAGCACCGTGCCGCCGGCGTCCTGCAGCCGCGTGCGCAGGTCGATGTCGCGATCCGCCGTGACGAACACCGTGGCCACGTCGCCGAAGCGCTCGCGCAGGACGCGCAACGCGTCGAGCCCCGTGCGTCCCGCGTCGAGGTGGTAGTCGAGCACGAGCAGGTCGGGCGGCGACGCGTCGTCCTCGGGAGCGCGCAGCGCGTCCACGGTCCAGCCGAAGCCGCGCAACAGGCTGGCCGTGGCGGCCAGTGCCACGGGATCGTTGTCGACGACGATCCCGTGCCCGGCAGGCAACGCGCCGGCCGCCGCGACCGCCGCCGGTTCGCTCGCGCCGCGGGGCGCGAGCGGTGCCGAGACCTCGAACACGCTGCCCGTCCCCGGCCAGGAGCGCAGGCCCAGCGGGTGATCGAGCAGCGTCGCGGTGCGCTCCGCGATCGCGAGGCCGAGACCCAGCCCCTGCCCCACCGCGGCCTCGCCACGACGGAAGGCCTCGAAGATGGATGCGCGGTCGTTCTCCGCGATGCCCGGCCCGGTATCCCACACTTCGATGCGCACGGCGCCGCCCACCCGTCGGCAACCGAGCACGACGCGACCGCCGCCGGCGTAGCGCAGCGCGTTGGCGAGGAAGTTCTGCACGATGCGGCGAAGCAGCTGCGGATCGGTGCGGACCCATGCGCGCGTCGGCACGCAGTCGAAGCGGATGCCGCGCTCCGCGGCGAGCGCGCGGCTTTCCGCCGCGAGCGGCCCGACGATGTCCGCGAGCGCCACGTCGACGATGCGCGGCGTCAGGCGGCCGCCCTCCAGTCGCGCGATGTCGAGCAGCCCGGCGAGCAGGTCTTCCGTCGCGGCCAGCGCGCCATCGAGGTGACGCGCCGTGTCCGCGTCGCCATGGCCCGTGCGCAGCGCGTGCGCGAACAGCTGGGCCGCGTGCAGTGGCTGCAGCAGGTCGTGCGACACGGCGGTGAGGAAGTGGCTCTTCGCCTCGTTCGCCTGGCGCAGTTCCACCGTGCGCTCCGTCACGCGAAGTTCGAGCGTCTCGTTGGCGCGGATCAGCTCGTCCTCGGTCTCCCGAAACGACGTGACGTCGGTGAACGTGGCCACGTAGCCGCCGCCGGGCATCGGGTTGCCGCGGATCTCCACGACGGTGCCGTCCGGAAAACGCCGCTCCGCGAGGTGTGGCGACCCCGCGCGCATCAGCGCGAGGCGGCGCTCCACGCGCGAAGCGATCTCGCCCGGCCCGATCAGGCCCGCCGCCACGTTGTGACGGATGAGGTCGGCCGCCGGCCGGCCCACGCGCAGCATATTCGGCGGATAGCCGAAGAGTTCCGCGTACGGCCGGTTCCACGCCACGAGCCGCAGCTCGGCGTCGACGACGCAGATGCCCTGGCTCATCGTTTCCAGGGCCGCCTCGAGCACGCGCTGGTTGAAGCGAAGGTCTTCGGTGGCCTCGTCGACAATGGCGGCCACGGTATCGAGTTCGTCCTGGCGCTGGCGATGCACCACCTGCAGGAGGAGCCGCGCGGAGCCCGCGCCGATCACGCCCGCCAGCTCGTGTTCCACCAGCGCGGCGAGCGCGCCGCCCGCGGCGCCCGTCGGCACCGCGTCGGCGAACAGCGCCGCCACGCGATCGGAAGGAAGGAAGCGTGCGGCGAGTGCCCGCAGGTCGCCCACGTCCACGCGCCCGAGCTCCGTGGCGGGCATCGCGACGCGGCCGTAACGCGACGGCGCGACCAGCGCGATCGTCGCGAGGTTCGCTCCGATGCCCAGCACCACGGCCCGCCCGAGGCGGCTCCAGTCGTCCAGTCCGAACAGGCGGTCGGGCGCCAGCCACGCGATGCCGAAGGGTCCCGCCTCTACCCATGCGGGCTCCGGCGTCACCAGCGCGGGCAGCACCACGTAAAGCCACACGAGCGTGCCCACCGCGAGCCCCGCGCCCACCGCGCGCGCACCCGTCCGCGGCCGGTACACCGCGAACAGCAATGTCGGCGCGAGGCCGGCGAGGGCCGAAAACGAGATCGCGCCGATGTCGGCCAGCGCGTCGTTGCCGGCGAGCATCCGGCTATAGGCCCAGGCCAGGAGGATGACGCCGAGAATCGCGACGCGACGCTGCGTGATGACCTCGCCGCGCAGGTCGCCCCGCTCGCCCCTGCCCCATCCGCCGCGCACGCGCACCGGCGCGATGAAATGGTTGACGACCATCAGGCTCAGCGCGAGCGTGGCGACGACGACCATGCTCGTCGCGGCCGAGAGGCCGCCGAGGAACGCGAACAGCGCGAGGCCGCCCTGCTCGCGCGACAGCGGCAACGCCAGCACGTAAAGATCGGACGGCACGCCCAGCGGCGCCAGCGTCGCGTCGCCGAGCCGCGCCAGCGGCAGGATCGGCAGCGAGATCAGCAGCATGTAGAGCGGGAACAGCCAGCGGGCCGTGGACACGTGGCGCACGTCGCGGCATTCCACCATGCCGGCGTGGAACTGGTGCGGCAGCGTGAACATGGCGAGCGCGCCGAGCAGGATCAGCGCGGGGAAGCCGCCGGCGTCGTGCGGCATCGCGGCCGCGCGCGCCACGGCCGCCGGATCCGGCGCCGCGCCGACGAGGAGGCTGCCGAGCGCGAGCATCGCCGCCAGCTTGAACAGCGACTCGAACGCCATCGCGAGCACGAGCCCGCGGTTGTGCGCCATCGCGGAGGCACGACGCGTGCCGAACAGCATCGCGAACGCGGCCATGAGCAGCGCGATGTAAAGCGCGCTGTCCTGCCAGGCGGGGGCCTCGGCGTCGCGGCCCTGCGCGAGCAGGCCATAACTCATCGCCACCGCCTTCAGCTGCAGCGCGATGTACGGCACGATGCCGATGAGCATCACCACGGTGACCAGCGCGGCGAGGCCGCGGTGACGGCCGAGGCGCGCCGATATCAGGTCCGCGACGGAGCCGGCGTTGTAGTCGCGCGCCATGACGACGAGGCGACGCAGGACACCGACCGCGAACACGTACATCAGGATCGCGCCGACGAACGTCGGCGGCAGCCACCAGCCCGAGCGGGACGCCTGGGTCACCGTGCCGTAGAACGTCCACGAGGTGCAGTGGATCGCGAGGGAGAGCGCGTAGACGATGGCCCAGCGACGCTCCAGGAACGCGGGCCGCCGCTCGCCGAACAGCGCCACGCCGAACAGCATGCACAGCCACAGCGCCGCGGCGAGGGTGACGAGCCAGGGATTCACGGCGAAACCGGCTCACGTAGGAGCGCGCCTTGCGCGCGACAGCTTCTCGCGATGGGGGAACAGATCCTGTCGCTTCTCGCGAAAAGCTGTCGCGCGCAGGGCGCGCTCCTACGGGGTGGCATCAACGAATGGGAGGGAGGCCGAGACCATGCAGCGCGTCGACCAGCCAGCGCAGCTGGACGCCGGCGCGCGTGTCGTAGTTCTCCCCCGAGTAGCCCCACCAGTCCCAGCATGCCTGCGGATTCAATGGCGCGAAGACCGCGCGGGTCTGAGGATACAGGACGGCCACGTCGTAGACGTCCGCCCAGCGGTTGAAACCGGCGTCTTCCACGAAGGCCTTCCCGACGAGGTCGACGTTCTGCTTGCAGCCATGCAGGGCGACCATCACGCCGCAGGGCTTGCCGGCGAGGCAATCCGGCGGCAGGTAGACGAATCCCTTCGCGCCGAGGAACGCATCCTTGCCGTCCGCCTTGTACGCGTCCTGGTCGAACTCGCGCAGCTCGCCCTTCGCCGTGCCCGCGACCTTCGCCGGTTTGCCGTAGAGCTGCGCGAAGATCTCTCCCGCCGCGTCGATGCCGCAATGGCCGAGGAACGGCGGGACCGACTTGCCGCAGTCGTCACCGCTCGCGGCGATCGGCAGGTTGTGCGCGAACGCGCGCTTGCCGTCGTTCACCACCCGCATTCCCGCCAGCGCGGGCTCGACCGCCTTCAGCGCGTCGTAGAAACCGGCCGACGCGTCGCCCACGACCGGCGCGACGAGCGCGTCCTGCGCGCCGTGCAGCGCGTAGATCTTCGCCCCCGCCAGCTGCGCGAGCGGACCGATGTCGCCCCTCGCGGCCTTCGTCTTCGCCGCGGCGGCGAGCGCCTTCACGTCCGGCGGCGGCGTGCCCTTCATGCACGAACCGAGCGCGGTTTCGAGCTTGCCTGCCGCGCACCCGTAGGGGCCACCGGCAATCAGCGCCGCGCCGTGGAACACCTCCGGATACGCGACCTGCGCCTGCGTCGCCATATAGGCGCCCGAGGACAATCCCGCCACCGTGACGCGCGCGGGATCGAGCTTCAGGGCGGGCAGGCGCGCGGGGGCGTCGGCCGCCGACGCGGCACCGGCGCCGAGCGCGACGAGGAGCAGCAAGCGTTTCATCGGGTTCCCCTCTTAGAAGTTGTAGCGCACGGAGCCGTAGTAGTTGCGCGGCATCCCGTAGTAGGCCGTGCGGATGTTACCCACGCTCGAGAACTCCTGGCCATCGGTCTTGTAGACCTTGTTGGTGGCGTTGCGCACGCCGACGCGGAACTGCCAGTGGCCGTCGCCGGAATCGAAGATGCCGAACGCGCCGACCACCGTATACGCCTTCTGCGACAGCGCGTCGTAGTTGTCGACGCTGAGCCAGGTCTCCGTGCGGTACGAAGCGTCGGCGCCGATCGTCAGCGCGCCCCCGCCCACGTTGAACGTCTGCGTCGCGGCGATGCGCGCGGTCCACTTCGGCGAGAACGGCACGTGCGCGTGGATCTGCGGGTTGTACGCCGGATTGGTCGGGTCGAGGCGCGCGTCGTCGAAGCGGTCGTACTTCGCCTTGAGGTAGCCGATCTGGGTGCTGAGGCGCGTGCCTTCGCCGAGCAGCGCGACGCCTTCGGCCTCGAAGCCGTCCATCTTCAGCTTCGCCGCGTTGATCACCGGGAACGCGAACGTCGGCGTCAACGAACCGGGATTCTGGATCTCCGACACGCGGGCCTGGAAATCCTTGTAGTCGCTGTGGAACGCCGCGAGGTTCGCCTGCAGGCGGTTGTCGACGCTGCGCATCTTCAGGCCGGTCTCGAACGTCCACACGTATTCGGGATCGAATTCCGCCGAGCGGGTTTCCGCCACCGAATTGGCGCGCCCGTTGAAGCCACCGGACTTGAAGCCGCGGCTGGCCGAGACGTACCACATGGTCTGCGGATCGAACTGCTTCTGCAGGCTGACGGTCGGCGTCCAGGCCTTCCAGTCCTTGTCGCGCGCGAAGGCGACGGTCTCGTTCAGCGCCGTGAGCGGCGCGCCCCAGAACGTGCTGGTGGAGCGGTCGTAATCCTTGCTCTCCTTGCTGTAACGGATACCGGCGGCCAGCGTCCAGCTCGGCACGAACTCCCAGTTCACGTGCGCGAAACCGGCCCAGCTCTTGGTGGTGAGGTCGTCGCCGATCGTGCGCAGGAACGGCACGGTGCGTCCCGCCACGGCGAAGAGATCGTCCGCGAACGCGTACTGCGTCGAGGGCACGTTCTCGCGCAGGAAGTACGCGCCGAACACCGACTGCACGTTGCTGCCGTTGTCGAACGCGAGCTGCAGCTCCTGGCTCGCCTGCTTCTGGTGGAAGCCGACGAAGACGTCGCCCAGTTCGAACTGCGAGGCGTCGATGTCGATGTACGAATCGCTGTCGAGCTTGCGGTAGGCCGTGATGCTCTTCAGGTTCCACTGGTCGGAGAGCTTCCAGTTCATGTTCAGCGCCACGCCCTTGTGGGTGAGGTGCTGGCCGTCGCCCGGCGGGAACGACGTGCGGCTATGGAAGTCGTACTTTTCGTCGAGGTTCGGACGCAGCAGCGTGACCGTGCCGCGCACGAGGTCGGTGCGGGTGAGCGGCGACACCGGCTGGCCCAGCGTGAGCGCCGTGTCCATCTTCGTGTAGTCGAGCGTGAGCACGCCGTCGAACGTCTCGGACGGATGGAAGCGCAGCTTGCCGCGCACCGACTTCGTGTCGTCGTTGTTGAAGTCGCGGCCGCCGTAGTCGTGCACGAAGCCGTCGTTGCGCGTGACCGCGCCGGCGAGCGACGCCGACCAGGCGCCGTCCTTGCTCAGCGGCGTGGAGCCGTAGAAGCGCCCCTCGCGGCGGCCGAAGTTGCCGAAGGTGGCCTCGACGGAGCCTTCCGGCGTCGCGCCCGGGTTCTTCGTCACGATCTTCACGGCGCCGCCGGTGGAGTTCTTGCCGTACAGCGTTCCCTGCGGGCCGCGCAGCACTTCCACGTGGTCGACGTCGAACAGGCTGATCAGCGCGCCCTGGATGCGCGAGTAGTACACGTCGTCGACGTACATGCCGACGCCGGGATCGAAGGTCTGCAGCGCGTCCGGCTGACCGATGCCGCGGATGAAGATGTTCACCGACGACGACGATCCACGTCCCTGCACGATGTTCATGTTGGGCACGGCGCCCTGCAGTCCGTCGATGCTCGTGGCCTGCAGGTCCTTCATGTCCTCTTCCGAGAACGCGCTCACCGCGACGGGCACCTTCTCCAGCGATTCCTCGCGACGGCGGGCGCTCACGGTGACCTCGTTCAGCTGCGTGGCCTCCTGCTGCTTCTTCTTCGCTTCCGTCGTCGGCGCGTTCGCCTGCCCGGCGTCCTGCGCCATGGCGGGAAGCGTGGCGGCGAAACCGATGGCAAGGCCGATCGCCAGCGTCAGCGGTGCGTGCTTCATGGACATCCCCCGAGTAACCGATGAGCGACGCCCCCTCGGCGCCGAATGACACGAAGCATAGGAAGCCACCGTGAGGGCCACACTTGTACCTTGGTACAGTGCCGCGCCGCATGGCACCTGCGGATACTCGCCGTCCGACGGCCACTCGCGCCGCACCCGGGGACGAACGTTTCGATGGCATTGCTGATCGTGCTGGCCGCGCTGGCTTTCCTGATGCTGGTCGCTTATCGCGGCTACAGCGTGATCCTGTTCGCTCCCGTCGCGGCGCTTGGCGCGGTGTTGCTGACCGACCCGGGACTGGTCGCGCCGATGTTCACCGGCCTGTTCATGGACAAGATGGTCGGTTTCCTCAAACTGTATTTCCCGGTGTTCATGCTGGGCGCGGTCTTCGGCAAGCTGATCGAGCTGTCCGGCTTCTCCCGCGCGATCGTCGCCGGCACGATCGGACTGCTCGGCGAGAAGCGCGCCATGCTCTCGATCGTGCTGGTGTGCGCGCTGCTCACCTACGGCGGTGTGTCCCTGTTCGTCGTGGTGTTCGCCGTCTACCCCTTCGCCGCGGAACTCTTCCGTCAGGCACGCATCCCGAAGCGCCTGATCCCGGGCACCATCGCGCTGGGCGCCTTCACCTTCACGATGGATTCGCTGCCGGGCACCCCGCAGATCCAGAACATCATCCCCACGGCGTTCTTCGGCACCGACACCTGGGCCGCGCCCTGGCTCGGCACGCTCGGCTCGGTGTTCATCCTCGGCGCCGGGCTGCTGTACCTCGAACGGCGCCGTCGGGCCGCGGCGCTGGACGGCGAAGGCTATGGCGGCGACCTCGCCGACGAGCCGGCGACGTACGCGGGCGACCGCCTCGCGCATCCGCTCGTCGCGCTGCTCCCGCTCCTGGTCGTCGGCGTCGCGAACAAGCTGCTCACGCTCGCCATCCCGCGCGTCTATGGCACCACGCAGTCCTTCGTGCCGACCGTGGTCGGCGCCGCGCCGCCGGTCGTCCAGGAGGTGTCGAAGGTCGCCGCGATCTGGGCCGTCGAGGGCGCGCTGCTGCTCGGCATCCTCACGGTGTTCGCGTTCGCCTGGCGCCCCGTGGTCGCGCGCTTCGCCGAGGGCAGCAAGGCGGCCGTGGGTGGCGCGCTGCTCGCGTCGATGAACACCGCGTCGGAGTACGGGTTCGGCGCCGTGATCGCCGCCCTGCCCGGCTTTCGTGTGGTGGCCGACGGGCTGCACGCCATCCCGAACCCGCTGGTCAACGAGGCGGTGTCGGTGACCGCGCTGGCGGGCATCACCGGTTCGGCCTCGGGCGGCCTGAGCATCGCGCTGGCCGCGATGGGCGAGAGCTTCGTCCGCAACGCGGAAGCCGCGGGCATCCCGATGGAGGTGCTGCACCGCATCGCCGCGATGGCCTCCGGCGGCATGGACACGCTGCCGCACAACGGCGCCGTGATCACGCTGCTCGCCGTGACCGGCCTGACCCATCGCCAGTCGTACCGGGACATCTTCGCGATCACCGTCATCAAGACCCTCGCGGTCTTCGTGGCGATCGTCGCCTACTACGCGCTGGGAGTGGTCTAGGCGCGTCACACCACGGAGGCAAGCCATGCGTTCCCTGCTGTCGCTCATCGCCCTGTCGTTGCTCATCTGCGGCCCCGTCCGCGCCGCCTGCGTCGATTCCGTCGTGCTCGTGCACGGCAACACCGGCAGTCCCTCGGACTTCCAGGCCACCCACGACCTGCTCCGCCAGCGCGGCTACGCGGAATCGCAGATCCTCGCCCCGGGCTGGGGCAACGGCCTCTGCGCCGCCTGCAACGACCACAACGGCAGCGAGGAGGTGCCGGTCGAGAACGCCATCGTCGACGCCCTCGCGTCGTCGTGCACGGGGAAGATCGACGTCATCGGTCACTCGATGGGCGCCACGCTCGCCGCCCATGTGATCGACCGCATCGGCGCCTCGGGCTCGGTGAACACGTTCATCGGCATCGCGGGTGCCTTCCGCGGCCTCTACACCTGCGGCATCTACCCGTACAACGTGGCGAACAGCACCTGCGGCAGCTGGGGCCTGTCGATCGGCAGTCCCCTGCTGAACGGCCTCGCCGGCCGGCGGTTCGGCGCGAGGATGTACTCGTTCAAGTCGTACTCGGACGAGATCAACTGCGCCACGGGCGTCTGCATCGTCTACGGAGTGCACACCTCGCAGATCCAGGGCGAGACGGCCAGCTACACCTTCCCGTACGGCCACTACGGCCTGCTCTGGTACACGGCGAGCCAGCAGGTCGGGCTGCTCTGACGGTCCTGGGCGCGGCCCACGGCTCCAGGCCGCGCCGCGCCGGGTTCCGCCCGGCCTTTCCCTGCCCCAAGGGCCCCGGCGGCCCTCCGCCGGGGCCGTCATGCCAAAGTCTTTCTTTTCCTTTATAATCGGCGGCTTCCCACACCAAAGAGGTGCACCGGCTGAACGCCGGCGCATGACGCATGTCGATCGAAAACCTGCGCAATATCGCCATCGTGGCTCACGTCGACCACGGCAAGACCACCCTCGTCGATCAGCTCCTCAAGCAGTCGGGCACGCTCAATGAGCGCACCGTGCTTGCGGAACGCGTGATGGATTCGAACGACCAGGAAAAGGAGCGTGGCATCACGATCCTGGCCAAGAACACGGCCATCACCTGGGAAGACAAGAAGAAGGGCGTCAAGAACCGCATCAACATCGTCGACACCCCGGGACACGCCGACTTCGGCGGCGAGGTCGAGCGCGTGCTGTCGATGGTCGACACCGTGCTGATCCTGGTCGACGCGATGGACGGCCCGATGCCGCAGACGCGCTTCGTCACCCAGAAGGCGTTCGCGATGGGCTTCAAGCCGATCGTCGTCGTCAACAAGGTCGATCGTCCGGGCGCCCGTCCGGAGTGGGTCGTCGAGCAGGTGTGGGACCTCTTCGCCAAGCTCGGCGCCACCGACGAGCAGATGGATTTCCCGATCGTCTACGCCTCGGCGCTGAACGGTTACGCCTCGCTGGACGAGAACGCCCGCGAAGGCGACATGACCCCGCTGTACGAAGCGATCATGCAGCACGCCCCGAAGCCGGACGTCGATCCGGAAGGCGCGTTCCAGATGCGCATCAGCCAGCTCGACTACAACAACTTCGTCGGCGTCATCGGCATCGGCCGCATCCAGCGCGGCACCCTGAAGAAGGGCATGCCGGTCGCCGTGATCGATCGTGAAGGCAAGAAGCGCCAGGGCAAGATCGTCCAGGTGCTGGGCTTCCTCGGCCTCGAGCGCATCGAGCAGGATTCGGCGGAAGCCGGCGACATCGTCGCCATCTCGGGCATCCCCGACCTGACCATCTCGGACACCGTGACGGCGCTGGATACCCCGGAAGCGCTGCCGGCGCTGAGCGTCGACGAGCCGATGATCAGCATGACCTTCCAGGTCAACAACTCGCCGTTCGTCGGCAACAAGGATCTCTCGGGCG
This sequence comes from Luteibacter sp. 3190, assembly GCF_031456385.1. Taxonomy (NCBI): domain Bacteria; kingdom Pseudomonadati; phylum Pseudomonadota; class Gammaproteobacteria; order Lysobacterales; family Rhodanobacteraceae; genus Luteibacter; species Luteibacter sp. 3190. The sequence goes on from NZ_JAVDUO010000001.1 coordinate 1,566,364, forward strand.
GCAAGTTCCTCACCAGCCGCCAGCTGCGTGAGCGCCTGGATCGCGAGAAGGTGCACAACGTCGCGCTGCGCGTCGAGGACGGCTCCGACGCCGACAAGTTCCTGGTCTCGGGCCGCGGCGAACTGCACCTGTCGGTGCTGATCGAGAACATGCGTCGCGAAGGCTACGAGCTGGCCGTGTCGCGTCCGGAAGTCATTATCAAAGAAATCGACGGCCAGAAGATGGAGCCGATCGAGGAGCTGGTGATCGACATCGAGGAGATCCACCAGGGCGGCGTCATGGAGCGCCTGGGCATCCGCAAGGGCGACCTGAAGAACATGGTGTCGGACGGCCAGGGTCGCGTGCGCCTCGAGTACGAAATCCCGGCGCGTGGCCTGATCGGCTTCCAGAACCAGTTCAAGACCCTCACCCAGGGTTCGGGCCTGCTGTTCCACGTGTTCAAGCATTACGGTCCGTACACCCCGGCGCCGATCGCCAAGCGCCAGAACGGCGTCATGATCGCCAACGCCGCGGGCACCACCCCGGCCTACTCGCTCGGACCCCTGCAGGAGCGCGGCAAGCTGTTCGCGGCCGAAGGCGACTCCGTGTACGAAGGCCAGCTGATCGGCATCCACGCGAAGGACAACGACCTCACGGTCAACGCGATCAAGCCGAAGCCGCTGACCAACATGCGCGCCTCGGGCAAGGACGATGCGATCCAGCTGACGCCGGCGACCAAGTTCACGCTGGAGCAGGCGCTGGACTTCATCGACGACGACGAGCTGGTCGAAGTCACGCCGAAGGAAATCCGCATGCGCAAGAAGCACCTGACGGAAAACGATCGCAAGAAGGCCTCGCGCGGCCAGCCCTGATCTTCGGGATCGGCGACGTGAAACGAAAAGCCCGGCGAAAGCCGGGCTTTTTTTTGGTCAATCGCCCTGCTTCCGCGCGTCGTCGTCGGCGACCAGTTTCATCAGCAGGTCGATCTGCTCCTGCTGCTTCATCAGGAGCGCCGCCAGCTGGTCGGTGCGGATCTGGTCGAGCTTGTCGTGCAGGCCCATGATCTCGATCTCGGCCTTGAGGTTCACCTTGTAATCGTTGGCGGCGTCGAGGCGGTCCATCGCCGCCTGGCGGTTCTGGCTCATCATGATGACGGGCGCCTGCACGGCCGCCAGCATCGAGAGCATCAGGTTGAGGAAGATGTACGGATACGGATCGAACGGATGCTTCAGCACGAACGAATTGACGCCGGTCCACAGCATGAGGATCACGGCGAAGACGATGATGAAGGTCCACGAGCCGCCGAAGCGCGACACGTTGTCCGCCAGCCGTTCGCCGAAGGTGAGATCGGAGCGGAACACCGCGTTGACGTCCTCGGAGACGAGTTTGCGCTTCGCGAGGCGATCGAGCAGGCGCTGTTCGGCGTGGCCGAGTTCATGCAGGCCCTTCGAGAACCAGTGGCGTGCGACGTGTTCGGGATCGGTCATGGACATGGTGGCGTACCGGCATCGGGAAACTGGCGCAGACGCTAGCACGACCGGCTGTCGTCGGCCTTGCGGGGGATGGCTTCCGCTTGCAGGCCCGCTTCGGACCGGTCAGCGCCCGCCCATGGACAGGCGGCCGACGGACGGGGCGTCCGGCACGCGCACCTCGCTCTCGATGTCGCCGCGCAGGCGCGGCAGGTACTGCGGGCACTCGCGGCGAACGAACGCGATCAGGCCTTCGCGCACCTTGCAACGCAGGTCGAAGGATCGTCCGGAATCCGCCGAGCTGACGAGGGCGCGCAGCTGCATCGCCTTGTCGTTGCTGTCGACCACCTGGAGTACGCAAACGCGCCCGTCCCATTCCGGCGCGCCCTTGCACAGACGCTCGAGCTCGGCCCGGACCGGATCCAGCGGCATGCCGTAATCGAACCACAGGAGCACCGTGCCGAGGATCTGCGAACTCGTGCGCGTCCAGTTCTGGAACGGCTGCTCGATGAAGTACTGCAGCGGCACGATCATCCGCCGCTCGTCCCAGATCTTCACGACGACGTAGGTGCTGGTGATCTCCTCCACCCTGCCCCATTCGCCTTCGACGATCACGACGTCGTCGATGCGGATCGGCTGGGTCAACGCGATCTGGATGCCCGCGATGAGGTTACCGAGCACCGGCTTCGCGGCGAGGCCCACGGCGAGGCCCGCCAGGCCGGCCGACGCCAGGAGGCTGGCGCCGAACTGGCGGACGGCGGGAAACGTCATGAGTCCGACACCGATGCCCAGCACGATCGCCACGACCATGGCGGTGCGGCTCAACACGCGCACCTGCGTCTGCAGGCGCCGGGCGTGGAGGTTGTCCTCGAGATCGATGGGGTTGAAGCGCGACACGGTGGCTTCCAGCGCACCCACGCAGCGCACGACGAACCAGGTACACGCCGCGATCAGCCCGAGGGCGATCGTGTGCTCGATGAAGGCGAGAAGCCTCGCCGGCTCCTCGGGCGCGGCGCGACAGGCGATCAGGAGCATCGCGAGCGGCACGATGGCCTCGAGCGGCGCATTCGCCCGGGCGACGATGCTCGCGCCCATCGGATGACGCAGGGCGAAACGGCGCAGCAGGAAATGCACGACGCGGCGCGCGAGCCCCGCGACCACGAGCGCGATGACGACGATCAGCGCGAACCGGGTCCACGGCTGTGCGGTGTCTGGCAGCCAGTCCAATACAGTCATGGCTCCTTACCCTAGCGCCGGGGATGTCCACGTTTTGTTGTGACGCAGCACGGGCCGGGTAAAGTGCACGGCATGCCCACACCTGCCGCCGCCGATGGTTTCGTGCTCCCCGATCTCCTGGAACCGGGGCTGCGCCTCGTGTTCTGCGGCACCGCGGCGGGTACGCGCTCGGCGCGCGAGGGCGCCTACTACGCCCATCCCGGCAACATGTTCTGGCGAACGCTGTTCGCCACGGGACTGACACCGCGTCTCCTCGCCCCTGCCGAATACCCGCTGCTGACCTCGTTCGGCATCGGACTCACCGATCTTTCGAAATTCCACTACGGCAACGACGCCGAGCTTCCCGCCGACGCCTTCGACGTCGCGGCGCTCGAGGCGAGGATCCGCCGCGTCGCGCCCGGCGCGATCGCCTTCACCAGCAAGCACGGTGGCGTCGCCGCGCTCGGCAAGGGCATCGGTTACGGCGCGCAGCCCGCGACGTTCGCGGGCGTTCCGGCCTATGTCCTGCCATCGCCTTCGGGGCAGGCCAGGCGATCGTGGGACGTCGGCATCTGGCAGGCGCTGGCCGATGCCGTGCGCGCTCAGCTTCCGGGCGTGGACCGGTAGGCGCGCACGTCGCCGGGCGACACGGCGGCCGCCTTGTTCGACCAGGCCTGGCGGATGTACGTGACCACCGCTGCCGCGTCGTCGTCGCCGAGGGTCTGCGAGAACGGTGGCATCGAATAGGGTCGCGGGTTCGCTGCGGTCGCCGGCGCGAATCCGCCCGACAGCACGATGCGGATCGCATTGATGCCCGTGGGATCGGTCACCGAGCCGTTGCCGTCCAGTGGAGGGTACGCGTCGCCCTTGCCGCGGCCGTCGGCGCCATGACACGTCGCGCAGCGTTCCGTGTAGACCGTGCCCCCGCGCAAGGCAAGCTCGCGGGCGCCGGCGGCGGATTCGCGCTGCCGTGGCGCCGGGCGTTCCGGTAGCGACGCGAGGTACGTCGCCATGGCCGCGAGGTCCGTGTCGGAAAGGTGCTGCGTGCTGCGCAGGACGACCTCCGCCATCGGGCCGAAGGCGGTGCCCTTCCGCGAGCGTCCCGTCTTCAGCAAGGCGACGACGTCGGCTTCGGTCCAGCCGGCGAGACCGCCGTGCCGGCCCATCGAGAGGTCGGGCGCGTACCAGTTCTGCACGGGCACGATGCCGCCAGCGAGGAACGGATCGTCGACCGGCGCACCGAAGCTGTCGCGACGGGTGTGGCATTCGTTGCAGTGGCCGAGGCCCTGCACCAGGTAGGCGCCGCGATTCCACGCGGCCGACCGTTTCGGGTCCGCCTGGTATTCGCCTTCGTCGAAGTAGACGGCGCGCCAGGCGGCCATCAACGGGCGCACGCGATACGGCCAGCGCAGCGTGTTCTCGATCGACGGCCGCCGCACCGCGGGCAGGCTCTTCAGGTACGCGAAGATCGCATCGGTATCGGCACGTGTGACCTTCGTGTACGACGTGAACGGGAACGCGGGATACAGCGAGGTGCCATCGTGACTCTTTCCCTCGTGCATCGCGCGGTAGAAATCGTCCGCGCTCCAGCCGCCGAGGCCCGTGTCACGGTCCGGCGTGAGGTTGGGCGACGGGATCGCGCCGAAGGGCGTGGCGACGACGCGGCCGCCGGAATACGGCGCGCCATCGCGCGGCGTGTGGCACGCGGCGCAATCACCGGCCGTGGCGAGGTAGCGGCCGCGTTCGACGGCATCGTCGGCGAGCGCCACGTGCGTGACGAACGACAGCGCGAGCAAAGCGAGGAGTCGCGAGGTACGTGTCATCGCTCAGCCTCCCAGCACGCCGCAGCGCAGCGGCGGTTGCACGCTGCCGGCCGCCGCCGCGTGCGCGTCGGCCGGCACGGGCCGCTGCGCGAGGTACGCCGCGACGGCGCTGATGTCCGCGTCGCTCAGCCGCCCGACGATCGTCGCCATGCAATCCGGCTCGACCGTCCCGCGCGTGTTCGTGCGCCATGCGCCAAGCTGCGCACTGATGTAGTCGTACGGCAGCCCGACCAGCCCGGGGATGTCGGGCTCCACCCCCGTCAGCCCCGGCCCGTGGCAGGCCGTGCACGCGGGGATGCCGCGGCCGCTGTCGCCGCGTGTCACCAGCTGCTCGCCACGCGCCATGGCGGCTTGCGTCGTCGACGGCACCGGATGCGTCCGGTACGCAACCTCCTGCGCGGCGAAGTACGCCCCGATCTCGCGCATGTAGTCGTCGGTCAGCGGCGCGACCATGTACTCCATGATCTCGTAGTGGCGCAGGCCGCGCCGGAAATCCTGCATCTGACGCACGAGGTATCCGGCGGGCTTGCCGGCCAGCCGTGGGTTGAACGCGTTGTCCCCACCCTCGCCGTGCTCGCCGTGGCAGCTCGTGCACGCGGCGATGCGCTGGACCAGGGTATCGGGAACCGTCGGCGGGTCGGCCGCCCAGACGGGCGCGGCACCGAGCGCGGCGGCGATGACCAGCCGGCGGACAAGACATCGCATAAAGCACTCCCTGGCGTCACGTTGGCGTGGCCCGCGACGCGCTGCGACCGGGCATGGCATCGGTCGAGTATATGTCCCCGCGCCTTGGGTAAGATGCGGTGCGACGCTTCGTTCCGCTCCCGGGGGAAAAGACCATGCCGCACCGCTGGACCCGCTCGCTCGCGCTCGTCGCGGGTATCGCCTCCTCGTTTTCCCTTGCCGCCGCGACCACGCGCCAGCCCGGAGAAGACGACGCGTTCGCCTCCATCGCCGTACTGCGCGCCGCCTACGCTTCGGGTGAGCTGACGCCCGAGGGCATGACCCGCCTCTTCCTCCAGCGCATCGCGACGATCGACCAGTCGGGCCCCACGGTGAACTCGGTGCTCGAAACGAATCCCGACGCGCTGTCCATCGCGCGCAAGCCCGCGGAGGGCCCGCTCAAGGGCATCGTCGTCCTGCTCAAGGACAACATCGACACGGGCGACCGCATGATGACCAGCGCCGGGTCGCTCGCGCTCACGGTGAAGCCAGCGCCGCACGACTCGGCGGTGGCCGCGCGACTGCGCAAGGCCGGCGCCGTGATCCTCGGCAAGACCAACCTGAGCGAATGGGCGAACATGCGCTCCACGCACGCGACCAGTGGCTGGACCGGGCGCGGCGGCCTCACGGTGAATCCGTACGTGCTCGACCGCAACGCATGCGGGTCGAGCGCCGGCTCGGGCGCCGCCATCGCGGCGGGCCTGGCGACCGTGTCGATCGGCAGCGAGACCGACGGCTCCATCATCTGTCCGGCCTCCATGACCGGCCTGGTCGGGATCAAGCCCACGGTCGGGCTCGTCAGCCGCGCGGGCATCGTGCCCATCTCGGCGAGCCAGGACACCGCCGGCCCGATGGCGCGCAGCGTCGCGGACGCGGCGGCAGTGCTCGCGGCGATCGCGGGCAGCGATCCGCGCGACCCGGCCACGGCGGAAGCCGACCGGCACGTCTCCGATTACGCGTCCGTGCTCGTCCCGGGCACGCTGCGCGGCAAGCGCATCGGCGTCGTGCGGCAGCTCGCGGGCATCGAGCCGAACGCCGACCGCGCGCTGGAGACGACGATCGCGCTGCTGAAGTCGGAAGGTGCGACCGTCGTCGACGACGTGGAGATCCCACACCTGAAGGAACTCGGCGAGCACGAACTCGACGTGCTGCTGTACGAGTTCAGGCACGGCATCGAGGCGTACCTCGCCACCCGCCCCGACCAGCCCATGAAGACGCTGGCCGACCTGATCGCCTTCAACACGCGCGAAGCGGCCAAGGAAATGCCGTGGTTCGGACAGGAGCTCTTCCTGCAGGCGCAGGCGAAGGGCGGCATCGACGATCCCGCGTACGTCGCGATGCGCGACCGCAACAAGCGCCTCGCCGGCCCCGAAGGCATCGACGCCGCGCTGGCGAAGGACCGGCTGGATGCCCTGCTCGCTCCGAGCTGGGGACCCGCCTTCGTCAACGACCTCGTGCTGGGCGACCATGTCGTGAGCGGCGACCCGACCGTCGGCGGCGTTTCCGCGCCCGCGGCGATCGCGGGTTACCCCTCGATCACCTTGCCGGTCGCCTTCGCGCACGAGCTGCCCGTGGGCGTGGTGTTCTTCGGCGCGAAGTGGAGCGAGCCGACGCTGATCGGCATCGCGTACGGCGTGGAACGGAAGGCGCAGGCGTTCCGCCGGCCGACGTACCTGAAGACGCTGCCGGTGCGTTGATACCGCTACGGGGCGCGCGTTGCCGCGCTCTCCAGCAGCGCGGCGGACGGCACGAAGAAGAGGCTTCCCGTCACGGCGGTGCTGACGTCGAGCAGGTGGTCGTAGTTTCCGGGCGGGTTACCGACGAACATGTTCACCAGCATGCGTTCGATGCGCGACGGATGGCGCGCGTAGCCGATGAAGTACGTGCCGAACTCGCCCTTGCCGATATCGCCGAAGGGCATGTTGTCGCGTAGGATCTTCAGCTCCTCGCCCTCCTCCTCGATGGTGGTCAGCACGGTGTGGGCGTAGGACGCCTTGGCGCTCGCAGGCAGTTCCACGTCGGACAGCTTGCGCCGGCCGACGATCGTCTCCTGCCGTTCGACGGGCAGCGCGTTCCATGCGCGCAGGTCGTGCAGGTATTTCTGCACGATCACGTAGCTGCCTCCGGCGAACGCGGCGTCCTCGTCGCCGATCGTCGTCGCGGCCACCGCTTCGGCACCGACCGGATTCTCGGTGCCGTCGACGAAGCCGAGCAGATCGCGCTCGTCGAAATACTTGAACCCGTGCACTTCGTCGACGGTGGTCACGTGTGCTCCGATCCGCTCCATCACCTGGGTGGCGAGTTCGAAGCAGAGGTCCATGTGCGTCGCGCGGATGTGGAACAGGAGATCGCCCGGCGTCGACGGAGCGTGCCGCTCACCGCGCAGTTCGCGGAACCGGTGCAGGCCTGCGGGCCTTGGGCCCGGGTACAGGCGACTCCACGCCTCGGATCCGATCCCGGTGACGCACGACAGGTGCCGCTCGGGAAACCGGAAGCCGATACCGCGCGTGAGCCCGGCCATGTCGGAGCACAACGCGCGCACCGCATCGACCGCTTCGTCGCCGGTGTGGATCACCGCCACCAGGAAGATCGCCGCCTGCGTCAGCCTCGCCGTGACCGCCTGACTCGCTACCGCCATCGTCGCTGCCGGCATTACGGCTGCCAGGCCCGCATCCACGCCTCGAAAAGCGCGATCTTCTCGTCGGCCCACGGCGTGCCGCCCGGCGGCATGCGCGGAGCCTCCTGCCCCTTCAGCCGCGCGAGGACGTGCCGCGCGTTGGCATGGTCGGCGTAGACGTCGTCGCCCGCCGGGTCGGCCATGTAGACGAAGTCGCGCAGCATGACGCCCATGCCGCCCATGCATCGGGCGTCGCCGTCGGAAAACAGGGGGGCGATCGCGCTCGCAAACGATGGATTCATGAGGTCTTCTCCAGTGTAACGATGGGTGTGTCCGGTTCGCGGGGCGTCACTTCGATGTCGGTGCCGGCGGGGCGGGCTTCCGGTTGACCGAGTAGGTCACGGGAACGAACGCGTAGCCCTTTCCATCCGCCGCCCGGGCGACATGGCCCATCGCCGGGAATGGCAGGTGGGAGCCCGCGACGAGGAAGCCCCGGGCGGCGGCGTCGGCGAACACTTTCTCGCGTTCGTGCTCCGCGGCGCGGTCGTGACTGTCCCAGGCGATCCGCACCGACGGATCGGCGAACTGCACGGGCGAGGCGTGCACGACATCGCCCCAGGCGAGGAGCATCTGGCCCCTGCTTTCGATGGCGTAACACGTATGTCCCGGCGTATGTCCCGGTGTGGGCAACGCCCTGACACCCGGCACGATCTGCGTCGCGCCATCGAATGGCGCAAGCCTGCCGGCGGCGATGTAGGGACCGAGCGCCTTCTGCGCGACCGCGAAGCTCGCGCGGACGCCTTCGGGAGCCCGCGCTTGATTCGCGGGATTCATCCAGAAATCGAGGTCGGCGCGGGCGATGTGCAGCACGGCGTTCGGGAAGACGCGTTCACCGTCGCGCGCGAGTCCACCGGTGTGGTCGGCGTGCATGTGGGTGATCACGATGTCGTCGACCTGTTCCGGCGCGTAACCGGCGGCCCGGAGGCTGGCGAGCATGCGCCCCAGCGTCGGGCCGAAAGCGTCGCCGGCACCGGTGTCGATCAGCACCAGGCGGCTTCCCGTGTTCACCAGGAACTGGTTCATCGACGTTTCCGCGGGCAGCGGCTGGAAAGCCTTCCGGAAAGCGCTACGGATCGCCTCGGGGCGTTCGCCGGTCAGGAGCTCGTCCATCGGGAAATCGATGGTGCCGTCACTGAGCGCCGTGACCTCGATGTCGCCGACCATGACGCGGTAATAGCCCGGCGCCTGCCCGCCGTGCAGAGGAGCGGCCGCGAACGCGGAACCGGACGGACCCGTGAGGGACGTCGCCGAGGCGATGCAGAGCAGGACGCGCGCAAGCGCGCCTCGGGATGGCAGATTCATGAGGACCTCTTCGATGCGGTTGGACGTCGCGGCCGACGGGGGGCGCCGGGGGCGATGACATGGCCCTTAGGCTAGGCAACGCGACGCGCACCGGGTAGCTCCGATGCATGCATCATCGCGATGTCCGGCTGGCAACAAAGAGGGTGGGTTTTCGCAAGCGTGCCCGCCGTTCCGCGAGCGACGGCAAGGCGCCGTAGGAGCGCGCCCTGCGCGCGACATCTTCTCGCCTGATGCAGCAGGTCGTGTTGCGTTTCGCGAAAAGCTGTCGCGCGCAGGGCGCGCTCCTACGGCAGGGGAACCGGGGCCGTGATGGCCCCGGCTGGATCAGGCCTTGTTAGCGAACTCGCGGACGATCGGCGCGAGCTTCGGATCTTCCAGCGCCATGGCCATGGTGGCCTGCACGAGGCCGGCCTTGTTGCCGCAGTCGAAGCGCGTGCCCTCGAAGCGGTAGGCCAGCACCTTGCCCTGGTCCTTGAGCAGGTTCTCGATGGCGTCGGTGAGCTGGATCTCGCCACCGGCACCGGGGGTCGTCTTGTGCAGGTAACCGAAGATGCTTCCCGGCAACACGTAACGGCCCACGACGGCGAGGTTGGACGGCGCATCGGCCGGCTTCGGCTTCTCGACCATGTGACGGATCACCGTGGCACGGTCGCTGAGCGCTTCCGTGGCGTCGACGATGCCGTACTTGTCGGTGTCCTTCTCGGGCACTTCTTCCACGGCGATCACGCCGGCGTCGTTCGCGAACGCGACATCGGCCATCTGCCGCAGGGCGCCCTTGCCCTTGGTCCAGATCAGATCGTCCGGGAGCATGATGCCGAACGGCTCGTCGCCGACGACGGCTTCGGCGCGAAGCACCGCGTCACCGAGGCCCAGGGCCTCCGGCTGCGTGACGAACACGCATCGAACGTGGCGCGGAAGAATGCCGCGCAGGATCGAGAGCAACTCGTCCTTGTTCTTCTCGGCGAGCTTTTCTTCGAGCTCGTAGGCCTTGTCGAAGTAGTCGGCGATCGCATGCTTGTATCGGTTGGTGACGAACACCAGCGTATCGGCGCCCGCATCCACGGCTTCGTCGACCGCGTACTGGATCAGCGGACGATCGAGCACCGGCAGCATTTCCTTGGCCACCACCTTGGTCGCGGGAAGGAATCGCGTACCGAGGCCGGCAACCGGAAATACGACCTTGCGCAGGGGTTGGGTCATGCAATGTCTCCACTTTCGTTTCGGCGTAGCGGCAGAACGTTGTCGCTCTGCGGCTCGCTCCAACGGAAGGAAGGCAGCAGCTGCGACACGCACCGGCGCAGGGTTTCTTCATCGAACGCGGCCACGGCCTCTTCGGCGCGTGCCAGCTGGGTCTGCAGCAGTTCCCACGACACCTGTCGGTGCTGGGCCTGGAAGATCTTTGCGTGGGTCGTGCTCGTGTAGTTCTCCAGCGGGTGGAACAGTTCCTCGAACAGCTTCTCGCCCGAACGGAGTCCCGTGTAGACGATCTGGATGTCCGAGCCCGGCCGCTTGCCCGCCAGGCGGATCATCTGCTCGGCGAGGTCGCGGATCTTCACCGGATCGCCCATGTCGAGCGCGAAGATCTCGCCACCCTTGCCGAGACTGGCCGCCTGCAGGATCAACTGGCAGGCCTCGGGAATGGTCATGAAGTAACGCGAGATCTCCGGATGGGTGATGGTCACCGGGCCGCCCTGCCGGATCTGCCGGCGGAACAGCGGGACCACCGAACCGGCGGAGTCCAGTACGTTACCGAATCGAACCGTAATGAAACGTGTCGAGGTATGCGCTGCGAGGTTCTGGCACCAGATTTCCGCCATGCGCTTGCAGGCGCCCATCACCGAGGTCGGATTGACCGCCTTGTCGGTGGAGATGAGCACGAACGACTCGGCACGGCAGCGCACGGCTGCGTCGGCCACGATGCGGGTGCCGAGCACGTTGTTGCGGAACGCCTCGCGCAGCTGCCCCTGAAGCATCGGCACGTGCTTGTACGCCGATGCGTGGAACACGATCTGCGGCTGGGTGTCCTCGAACAGGCGGTTGATCGCCGTGGCGTCGCGCGCGTCGGCGAGCACGCCGTTGAAGATGAGCTCGGGATAGGCCGAGGTGAGCTCCTGACCGATGCGGTACAGGTTGTACTCGGACATCTCGACGACGGTCAGCGAGCTGGCGCCGAGGCGCGCGACCTGGCGGCACAGCTCCGAACCGATCGAGCCGCCACCGCCCGTCACGAGGACGCGGCGGCCACTGACGTTCTCGCGGATCGCGGTCCAGTCGAGCTCCACGGCGTCGCGGCCCAGGAGATCCTCGATCGCGACTTCCTTGATCTCGTTGAACTGCGCCCTGCCCGCCACGACGTCTTCCAGGCGGGGCACCGTGCGGAACGGCAGGCCCGTCGTTTCGCAGAACGCCACGATGCGGCGCATCTGCGCGGTCGTCGCGCCGGGCACGGCGATCAGCAGCATCTGCACCGCGACGGCCTTCGACAACTCCGCGAGCTGATCGACGGTGCCGAGCACCGGTATGCCGCCGATCTGCGCGCCGCGCAGCGCCAGGTTGTCGTCGACGAAGCCGATCACGCTGTAACGGCTGTCGCGCCGCAGATCGCGCGACAGGGCTTCGCCGGCGCGATCCGCGCCCACGATCAGCACGCGCTTGGTCGGCGCCGACTGGAACAGGTCGATGCGGCTGTCCTTCCAGAACCGGTAGCTCAGGCGTGGCAGGCCGAGGAGCACGACCAGCACGACCGGGTAGACCAGAAGCACCGACCGGGGCACGCCGTCGAGGCGCGCGTACATGACCATGGCCAGGCCGATGATCAACGCGCCGATCACCGTCGCGCGGATGATGTTCCACAGGTCGGGAAGACTGGCGAACCGCCAGACGCCCTTGTACAGCCCCGTCCAGTTGAACACGGCGCCCTGCACGAGCAGCACGATGGGGAACTCCATCGGCAGGTACGTGACCGGCGCGAGGTCGGGCATCAGCGCGTAGCGCAACGACTTGGCGATCCACCATGCGAACGCCGCCATGGCCAGGTCGTGCGCGACGACCGCCGTGCGGGGGTGGATGATGCCTATGAACCTACGCAGAAACATGTCGCTCCCTTCGACGCAAGCAACCACGCTTGCCAGTACGCCAGACCGCTGCTCCAACCAGATACACGAGCCCGAAGCACAAGGGCGCCACCGCCGGCAGGCGGAACGCGATCCATGCGACGGGAACGCAGACGAGGACGTTCCATGCGAAATAGCCGGCGGCCACCTTCCGGTGCGACGACCCTCGTCTCACGAGCCATTGGTACAGGTGCTCGCGGTGCGGAGTGTACCAGCGCGCACCGCGCAGCATTCGCACGAGCAGCGTCAAAGTGGCGTCGATGACGAAGGCCGACGAAAAAATCAACGACGGCCAGAGTAAGTTCGTGCGAAAAGCCCAGAACATCGCCGAAATGGCGAAAACCATGAGACCTAGGGTGCCGCTGCCCACGTCCCCCATGAAGATTCGCGCCGGCGAGCGGTTGAACCACCAGAACCCGAGCGCCGCCGCGGACATCGCGAGGCCGGCCCCCGCGATCGCAGGGCTGCCCGCGGCCCAGGCCAGCGCGGCCGAGGCGGCGCCGAAGAAGATCGCCTGCTGCGCGGCGAGTCCGTCGATGCCGTCCATGAAGTTATGCAGGTTGATGCACCAGACGCCGGCGACCAGGAGCGGGAGGGCCCACCAGAGGCTCGTGCTCAGGGACGCGATGGCGACACAGAGCAGCAGCGTCGCGGCCAGCTGGATCACCAGCCGTGGGCGGATCGGCAGCGAACCGTGGTCGTCCAGCCAGCCGATGGCGGCGACCGCGATCGTCGCCACCGTGAACGCCCCGACCGTCGCGGGCCCGGGGGACACGGGAAGGAGCAGCAGCGCGGCAGGCATGCCCACCAGCGCGCCGAGGACGATCCCGATGCCTCCGCCGCGTGGCGTGGGCAGGGTGTGCGAGCGCCGGCGCCCCGGCGCGTCGAGCATGCCGCGGCGATGGGCATAGGCGATCGCCGCGCGAACGCAGGCGAACGAGACGAGGAAGGCGACGAGCGTGCAGCCGGCGAGCGTGGCGACGGGCGAGACCGGAAGCGTCATTCGTTGGCGACGCCGTGGATGGGGCGGACGGTGCCCCAGCTCTTGCAACTCGGGCACTGCCAGTGGTGCGCCTTCGCCCCGAATCCGCAACGGCTGCAGCGATACATCGCCTGCCCTTCGAGCAGCTTGCGCGTGAGGTCGCGCAGGATCAGGTAATTCTCTCGCGCCTCGCCGGACACCTTGTCCATCGTCGCGTCGATCAGCGCCATCAGGCCACGAACCGACGGCCGCTTGCGCAGCTGGCCCGTGAGGAAGTCGATCGCGGTGCGCTCGCCGTCCCTGCCCTCGTAGAGCCGCGTCAACGCGAGCACGGGCGAGATGCCGTGGTAGCGCTCCATGATCTCGCGCAGGAAGGACTCGGCTCGGTCCATCTGCTGCGAGCGCGCGTAGCAGTTGAGCAGCGGCGGGAGGATCTCCGGCACGAACGCGATGTCGGCGGCGATCGCGGCCTCGTACGAGGCGATCGCCTGCTCGATTTCGCCGTCTTCCGACGAGAGGCGACCCGCGATCATGTGCGCGCGCACGCAGTCGCGCTGGCACACGAAGGCCTCGCGGATGTAGTCGCGGGCCTCGGTACGCGCGCCGTGCTGGCGCGACTGCTCCGCCAGCTCGCAATAGAACTGGGCGATCATCGGCGACTCGTCCTCGCCCGTCATCGCCTCGAGGCGGCGGGCATGATCGATCGCCTTGTGCCATTCGCGCTCGTGCTGGTAGATCGCGATGAGGTGACGCAGCGCCGACGGCGCCAGCGCGTCCATCGCGACGAGATCGGAGAACAACGTTTCCGCGCGATCGAGCAGGCCCGCGCGCATGTAATCCTCGCCGAGCTCCAGCAGGGCCACGGTCTTCATCTCATCCGACAGCCCCTGCCGGGACACGAGGTGCTGGTGGAGACGGATGGCGCGGTCGACTTCGCCGCGCTTGCGGAACAGGTTGCCCAGCGCCAGATGCGTCTCGACGGTGTCCCGGTTGTACTCGGCCAGGCGCAGGAACACCTCCAGCGCCTTGTCCTGCTCTTCGTTGAGCAGGTAGTTCAGGCCACGGAAGTAATCGGACGAAAGTTCGTTGACGCGATCGCCCGAACGCCGCGCGAGATTCCGGCGGGCGAGCCACCAGCCGCAGGCGAAGGCAAGCGGGGGAACGAGCGCCAGCAGCCAGATCGGATTCATGCGGTGGTCGCGTTGCCTACCTTGCTTCCGTCGCGCTCGCGCCGACGTCGCCGCCGATGGCTCAGCGACGTGCCCAGCCAGGCCGTGATGCCGCCGAGGATCCAGCCGACCAGCACCGCGGCGAGCATGGCGCCGCCCTTGGGGAGCGAAAGTCGGGCGAAGCCTAGGTCGAACGGCACCAGATCGGCGTTCAGCGCGCCGAAGACGATGCCCGCGGCGACGAAGAGCAAAAGGAAAAGGATGGCTATGAGACGCATCCGGCGACTGTACCCGAAAGCTGAACACGGTGGTGCCCACCGGTTCGCTTTTCGTACAGGTTTCGGGCGCTTGGGACGGCAGACGGCCGTCGGCCGCGCCAAAAAAACGCCGCGTCAGAGCGCGGCGTTCGCTTCCTCGACGAGGTTCACGCGTTCGCGTAGTTCCTTGCCAGGTTTGAAATGCGGGACGTGCTTGCCCGGCAGGGCGACGGCCTCGCCGGTCTTGGGGTTACGTCCCATGCGCGGCGGACGGAAATGGAGCGCGAAGCTGCCGAAGCCGCGGATCTCGATGCGCTCGCCCGTGGAGAGGGCGTGGCTCATCTGTTCGAGCACGCTCTTGACGGCTAGTTCCACGTCGCTGAACGCAAGGTGGGTCTGGCGCCGCGCCAGCGCCTCGATCAGTTCCGACTTTGTCATGGGTCCCCTGGTGATTCTCGAACTGACGCAAATACGGTGGAACAACAGCGAGGGGCGGTGTTGGCCGCCCCTCGCCCGACGGTTAGTCGGCCTTGTTCATCTGCTCCTTGAGGAGCGCGCCGAGCTTGGTCGTGCCGCCGGCGGCGGACTGGTAGTCGGCCATCGTATCGGCCAGCTCTTCCTCGTCCTTCGCGCGGATCGACAGCTGCAGCTGACGGCCCTTGCGATCCATGCCGGTGAACTTCGCCTCGACGGCGTCGCCAACCTTCAGGTACTGCGTGGCGTCTTCCACGCGTTCCTTGGCGATGTCGTTCGCGCGGATGTAGCCCTCGACGCCTTCGCCGAGGTCGATCGTCGCGCCCTTGGCGTCGACTTCGCGGACCGTGCCGGTCAGGACCGTGCCGCGCGGATTCGTGGCCATGAACTGACCGAACGGATCCTGCTCCATCTGCTTGATGCCGAGGGAGATGCGCTCACGCTCCGGATCGACCGCGAGAACCACGGCCTCGACTTCGTCGCCCTTCTTGAAGTTGCGGACGAGGTCTTCACCCGATGCCTGCCACGAGATGTCGGACAGGTGGACGAGACCGTCGATGCCGCCTTCCAGACCGATGAAGATACCGAAATCGGTGATCGACTTGATCTGACCGGAGACCTTGTCGCCCTTCTTGTGCATGGCGGCGAAGGCTTCCCACGGGTTCGAGCGGGTCTGCTTGATACCGAGGGAGATGCGACGACGCTCTTCATCCACGTCGAGGACCATGACTTCCGTCTCGTCACCGACCTGCACGACCTTGGCCGGGTTGACGTTCTTGTTGGTCCAGTCCATCTCGGACACGTGCACGAGGCCTTCGACGCCCGGCTCGATCTCGACGAAGCAGCCGTAATCGGTGACGTTGGAGACCTTGCCGAACAGGCGGCTGCCGACCGGGTAGCGGCGGGCGATGGCGACCCACGGGTCGTCGCCGAGCTGCTTGAGGCCGAGCGACACGCGGTTGCGCTCGCGGTCGTACTTGAGCACGCGGACGTCCAGCTCGTCGCCGACGTTGACGACTTCGGACGGGTGACGCACGCGCTTCCACGCCATGTCGGTGATGTGCAGCAGGCCGTCGATGCCGCCGAGGTCGACGAACGCGCCGTAATCGGTGAGGTTCTTCACCACACCCTTCACGACCGCGCCTTCCGTCAGGCGCTCGAGCAGCTTCTCGCGCTCTTCCGAGAACTCGGTCTCGACAACCGCGCGGCGGCTGACGACGACGTTGTTGCGCTTGCGATCGAGCTTGATGATCTTGAACTCGAGGTCCTTGCCCTCGAGGTAGACCGGGTCACGGACCGGACGCACGTCGACCAGGGAGCCCGGCAGGAACGCGCGGACGTCCTTGATGTCGACCGTGAAGCCGCCCTTGACCTTGCCGGAGATCTTGCCGGTGATGGTCTCTTCCTTGTCGAACGCCTGCTCGAGGTCGTCCCACACCATCGAACGCTTGGCCTTCTCACGGGAGAGCTTGGTCTCGCCGAAGCCGTCTTCGAGCGCGTCGAGCGCGACCTTGACCTCGTCGCCCACTTCCACTTCCAGCGCGCCGGACTCGTCCTTGAACTGCTCGATGGGGACGATGCCTTCGCTCTTCAGGCCGGCGTTGATCACCACCACGTCGTTGCGGATTTCCACAACGATACCGGTGACGATGGAGCCGGGCTTCAGCTTGGAAATGGCCTGCTGGCTCTGTTCAAACAGTTCGGCAAAACTTTCAGTCATGTTGATTCCAGGGTTATGAAAGGCCGTACCCGCGTTCGCGTACCTTCGTGATCGCAAACGGACGGGGGACCCACCGGTTGTGGGTGCGGGAATGCCTGAAAAGGGACGCCCTGCACCGTTGCCAAGAGCCCGCGCGCACTGCGCGGACACCAATGCCGGATGCGCCTTACGGACGCACCACGGCGAATACTTTCGCCACCACCGCATCGATGGGCATGCCCGTGGTATCGATCACCACGGCCCCCTCGGCGGGCTTCAACGGGGCGACCGGCCGCGACGCATCACGCTCGTCGCGCGCCTCGATCTCTCGTTGCAGGACCGCAAGTGTAACGCTGAGCCCCTTATCCTTCAACTGCTTATAGCGCCTTTTCGCGCGCTCGGCCGCGCTGGCGGTCAGGAAGAACTTATGGGCGGCATCGGGGAAAATCACCGTCCCCATGTCCCGGCCGTCGGCGACGAGGCCCGGCGCCTTGCGGAAGCCGTGCTGGAGGTCCACCAGGGCCTGGCGGACCGACGGGATCACGGCGATCGCGGAGGCGGCGGCGCCGGCCGTCTCGGTGCGCAGTTCGTCGGTGGCGTCGTGCCCGTTGACCAGCACCCGGGTCTCGCCGCCGTCGGCGCTGGCCCGGAAGCGGATCTTCACCGTTTCGGCGCAGCGGGTGACCGCCTCGGCGTCCGAAAGATCGATGCCCTCCTCGCCCGCCGCGTAGCCCACGGCGCGGTAGAGCGCGCCGGAATCGAGCAGGTGCCAGCCCAGTCGCTCGGCGACGAGGCGGCTGATCGTGCCCTTGCCCGAACCGGAGGGGCCGTCGATGGTCAGGACGGGGACGGCAGCCGGATGGGCCATGGGAACAACCTCTCGCGCGAAACCGCCATGATATCGCGTCGGCGGCCGGATTCCGGCCATGGACAGCCTCCGGGGGCCGTGCTACAAGCCCGGAACCTTCCCCTGTGCCGGTGGCGATCGCCGCATGTCCGATGAGCTCCAGCGCCGGTTCGAGGCGGCCGCCCATGCGGTCATGGGCCTGGACGACCGCCCGGACAACGACACGCTCCTGCGGCTGTACGCGCTTTACAAGCAGGGGTCGGAGGGCGACGTCCACGGCGGCAAGCCCGGCTTCTTCGACTTCGTGGGCACGGCCAAGTACGAGGCCTGGGGCAAGCTGAAGGGCACCACGCGCGAGCAGGCCATGCGGGATTACGTCGCACTGGTGGAGTCGCTCCGGGCCTGAATCGCCGCGTCCCCGGCACCCGGCCCGCTGACGCGGGATCGCCGATGCGATCGGCTCCCACCCCTTCGGTCGCGGCTTGTCGCGAGGTGCCCGCTTCGCGGGATCGCCGATGCGATCGGCTCCCACCTCCGGGTGTGGCTACCGGAGGGTGGGAGCCGATCGTATCGGCGATGGGTTCGCGACGAGGATCAACCGTGCCGGGACAGCCACGCGGCGCAGGGCAGTCCGCCGAAGAGGTCGGCTGCGGCGATCACCCCGCCCTCGACGTTCCCCTCGCCCAGCACCGACGTCCAGTCCCCGTCGGGAAGCTGCAACGTCGTGCCTTCCCAGCACGCCGCCGGGATCGCGGGGCCGTCGGCACCGCCCAGCCAGCGGGCCGTGTGCCGGGCGACGGCCACCACGAGACGCTCGCCGCGGCGCTCCCGGACGAACGCGAGCACATGGTCCGCCGCGGGTCCCGTCGCGTCGAGCGGCCTGTACCCGCCCTGGGCGAACAGGTCAGGATGCTTCGCGCGCAGCCGCAGGAGCCGCGCGATGACGGCCTGCTTGATCCCTCCCCCGCGCCACGTCGGCAGCAGCTCCGCAGGAGCCATGTCCCCTTCGAGCGACGCCCGGCGCGCCGCGAAATCTACCGGCCGCCGGTTGTCCGGGTCGACCAGGCTGAAATCCCAGTAGTCGGTGCCCTGATACAGGTCCGGCACGCCGGGCGTGGTCAGGCGGAGCACCGTCTGGGCCAGGCCGTTCGCCGCGCCGGGCGCCGCGATGTAGCCGGCGAACGCCGCCAGTTCGGCCGCCGCGTCGCCCGACAGCAGCGCGCGCAGGAAATCCTCGCAGGCGTCCTCGTAGGGTTCGTTGGGCGAGGTCCAGCGCGTCCAGCGCTTGGCCTCGCGCAGCGCCTTGCGCTGCCACGCGGCGATCCGGGAGGCGAAGCGCTCGACGCCTTCCTGATCGTCGGGCGCCAGATCGAGCGGCCAGGCGCCCACCAGCATCTGGTAGAGCATCAGTTCCTCGGACGCCGACGGCGCCATGCGGCCCTCGGCCCGCTGGCGCAGGTCGGCGTGACGCGCCCGCCATCTCTCGACCGTCACCACCCACCGACCGGCCTCCTCGGAAAGCACGGCGAGCCGCGCCCTGAGGTCCTCGCCCCGCTTGTGGTCGTGCGTGGCCGTGGCGAGCAGGTTGTGCGGCACGGTGTCGGCGCGCTCGATGCAACGCGCGTGGAATTCCGCTGGGGGCATCGCGAGGTGCGCGGCGTCCACGCCCACCTCGTTACGCGACAGCAGGCGGCCGTATCGGTAGCCCGCCGTGTCTTCCACGGCTTTCGCGGCGACCGGCGACGTGGCCTGCTGGAAGACGGCGATGGCCCGTTCGCGCGCACGTCGCACCGGGCCCGGCGGCAGCGCGCGCGGCGCCTCGCCGCCCAGCCAACGGGCCACCAGGTGCAGCAGCTCGACGTCTTCCACGCGGATGGTGCGCAGCGCGCCCTCGACCGCGCGGGAGAACACCGCTTCGTCGTACGCGTCGCGCCCCGTGCCTCCCGCGTACGTGCGATAGACGGGGAAATGCACGAGCAGCTCGACGAGCACACGGCGGATGGCGGCCAGCGACACGTCCCGCGTCGCCACGTCGGCGCGCGCCGCGGCGAACAACGCACGCGCGGTGCGATCGAGTTCCGCTTCGAAGCTGTCGACGAGGATCTGCCGCCGCGCGCGCACCGCCTGCGTACCGAAGTCGGCGGCGTCGCCCGTGAGGCTGCGCCACAGACCGGTCAACGACGACTCGCCGGCTTCGTCGTGGAGCACGGCCGACACCTGGTCCATGAACTCGTAGCCCGTCGTGCCGTCCGTGCGCCAGTCGAGGCGCAGCGCCTCGTCGTGCGCGAGGATCTTCTCGACCACGAGGTACGCGGCGTCGCGCGGCGCACCCTCAGGCCGTGTCGCACGAAGGCGTTCCAGCCGATGCCGCAGCTGGCGGCAGTAGCGGCGCGGATCGGCGAGGCCGTCCACGTGGTCGCAGCGCACGCCGTCGATCAGCCCCTCGGCGTAAAGCCGGAAGATCGTCTTGTGCGTGTCCTCGAACACGGCCGTGCGTTCGATACGCAGGCCGGCGAGTTCGTTGATGTCGAAGAAGCGGCGGTAGTTGACCATGTCGCTCGCGAGCTTCCAGAACGCGAGGCGGTAATGCTGTTTCTCGATGAGCGCATGCAGCGCCGCCCTGCCCTCGTCGGTCGACGTGTCGTGCGTGGCCGCGGCATCGTCGGCGAAGCCGGCCACCGTCGCCGGCGCGAGCGGCAGGCGATCGTCGTAAACCCGCAGCACCCATTCGCCGCGTCGGTGTTCCAGTTTCAGATGCCCGGCGCGCAGCGCCTCGTCGTAGCCCGCCCCGAGGATCGGCAGCAGCAGCCTTCCCCGCAGCAACGGATCGGGGGCTTGCCAGTCGATGTCGAAGTAGCCGGCGTAGCGGCTCTCGCGGCCGTGCCTGAGCACGTCCATCCACCATGCGTTCTCCACACCCACGCCCATGTGGTTGGGCACGATGTCGACCACGAGGCCCATGCGATGTTCGCGCAACGCCTTGACGAGACGACGCAGCGCGTCCTCGCCGCCGATCTCGGGATTGACCTCATGACAATCGACCACGTCGTAGCCATGCGTCGAACCGGCGCGCGCGCGCAGGATCGGCGAGGCGTAGAGATGGCTGACGCCGAGGCTGGCGTAGTAAGGAACGACGCCCGCGGCGTCGTCGAGCGTGAAGCCCGCATGGAACTGCAGGCGCGCCAGTGCGCGCGGAGGACTCATGAACGGTTCCGGGTCTGGTCGATGGCGGAGCAGACCGCATGGGCGATGGGGCCGTCGAACAGACGCGCCGAGGAATCGGGCATGCGCCGCCGCCAGTTGGGATGCACGGCGTCGGTCGGGCCCGGCAGGTTCGGCTGCTCGTGCAGTCCGAGCACGTCCTCCACCGGGAAGATCGCCAAAGGTGCGGGCGCGAGGGACACGTGACGCGCGGCCGCCACGACGACCGGTGAGATGTCGTCCTGAGCGGGAAGCGGCTCCTCGTTCCACGCGGAGCCGGAGGCGTAGAGCGCGCGCCAGAGCATGTGCCGATCGTTCTCGCGTTCGGCGACCTCGTCGACCTCGGGATTGTCGAGACCGGTCCGGCGTCGCCATTCGACGTCGCGACCGCTCCACCACCCGGCGACCGTCGGCACATCGTGCGTGCTCGTCGTCGCCATCGCCTCGCGCGACCACTCCGTCGGTGCGATGAAGCCGCCGTCCGCGGCGCGTTCGAACCAGAGCACGCGGATGCCAAGCAGCCCTTTTTCACCGATCGTCCCGCGGAAATCGGACGGCACCGTGCCGAGATCCTCGCCGATGACGATCGCGCGATGCAGGTGCGACTCCAGCGCGATGAGGCGCAGCATGTCCGTCAGCGGGTAACGCACGTACGCGCCTTCGGTCGCGCCGGCGCCGTGCGGCACCATCCAGAGGCGCTTCAGTCCGAGCACGTGATCGATGCGGACGCCACCCGCGTGCGCGAGGGCCGCGCGCAGCATGCCGATGAATCCACGGAACCCCGACTCGCGCAGGCCGCGCGGGGAGAACGTCGTCAGGCCCCAGTCCTGTCCGAGCCGGTTCAGCGCATCGGGCGGCGCGCCGACGGACAGGCCGCTGAGGACCTCGCCCTGGTGCGCCCAGGCGTGGCTGCCGCCCGAATCCGCGCCCACGGCGAGGTCTGCGATCAGGCCGATCTTCATGCCGGCGTCGCGCGCCGTATGCTGCGCACCCGCCAGGCCTTGCGACGCGAGCCATTGCAGCCAGGCGTGGAACGCCACCTCGCGCGAGTGCTCGCGCGCGAACGCCGCCACGGCCGGGCCCGCCGGATCGTGGAACTCCGCCGGCCATCCCTGCCAGCCGCCCGGACGCCCATGCGCGGTGAAGTCCGCATGCAACGCTTCGAAGCGCGCATGCCGTTCGAGCGGCTCGCCCTGTTCGCGTCGGAACGCCATGAAACGTTCAGAGCCCGCGAGGTCGACCGAGGCCCACTCGTAGACCGAACGCAGGATCGTCATGCGCGCACGCGCCGCGCGCGGCCAGTCGATCAGCTCCAGCCACTCGAGCTCGGCCAGCTCCTGGCGCAGGTTGTGCGTGTCGATCACGGCGCGCACCGTCTGCTCGCCACTCGTGCGCGTCGGGTCGATGTACAGGCCGTTGAGGAAGAGGCGGCTCGACGGGGCATACGGGCTGTATCGCTCCGGCGCCGCCGCGAACAGCGCGTGCAGCGGACTGATGGCGAGGGCGTCGGCGCCCTTCTCCGCCGCGGCGCGTGCGCACAGCTCCAGCGCGGTGAAATCGCCGATGCCGCCGTCGGATGGCCGCCGCAGGCCGGACATCTGCACGGCGATGCCCCAGGGACGATGCGCGTCGCGCACGTCCGCGACGCCGAAGCAACGCGACGGCGCCACGGCGAGCGTGACCTCGTCGTCGCCCAGGGCGAGCGTGTAATAGCCCGGTTCGGAAGGCGCCGCGATCTCGCGCTCGCTCGACGGCAGTTCGCCTTCGGAGACGACGCCGCCGTCCTCGCGCAGGATCTTCCAGGCCCGTCCGCGTGGCGAGGCCGGCAGCGCGAGCCGGCCCGCCGCGTCGGCGGTCAGCAACCGCGGGATCTCGCGACCGCTGCGCTCGTCCTCGATGCGCCGCAGGCTGGCCTCGATGTCGTCGGCGTTGTCCGCCGCGAGCCCGAGGGCACGCAGCACGGCGCGCAAGGTGTCGGGAGGCGTCACCTGCGGCCGGTCGAGCGCGTCCCGCCAGTGCACGTCGATGCCTGCCTGTTCGGCCAGTACGGCAAGGCGATCGTCGAGAGAGGCGTTCACGGGATCAGGACTCCAGGCTGGCAAGGGTGCGGCGCGCGGGGAGCACGCCGCGGGAAAGGGTCGCGATGTCGGCGGCATCGCCGTGGAGCCATGCCGATGTCGGAGAAGGTGGCGGGTCGACCGTGACGTCCTCGTCTCCGAGGTTGACGAAGAGCGTCAGCGTCGACGATCCGAGCGTCCACGACGCGCGCAGCGCGCGCGCACCGAGCGCTACCGCGCCCGCTCCGCGCGCGCTCTCGATATGCGGCGCGACGTGCTTCTGGCGCAGGGCGATCAACTCGCGGAGCAGCACGCGTCGTGCCTCGCCGACGTCGGGGTCGCGCGACGGAATCGACGAGCGGAAGGTGTCGCCGTCGTTCGGATCGGGAATCTCCTCGCCGCCGAAGCTGGTGAACGCCTCGAACTCCCTGCGCCGGCCGTCACGGACGGCCTTGCGCAAATCTTCGTCGGGGAAGTCGGTGAAGAACAGGAACGGCGTGCGACTCGCCCACTCCTCGCCCATGAACAAGAGCGGCACGAAGGGCGCGAGGAGCAGCAGCGCCAGCGCGGCCTCCATCGTCTCGGGTGCGATGAGCGTCGTCAGCCGATCGCCGAACGCGCGATTACCGACCTGGTCGTGGTTCTGCACGAAATTGACGAAGCGCGCGGCGGGCAGGTGACCGCTCGGTTCGCCGCGCCGACGGTTTCCCATCGCCTCGCCCTGGAACGCGAAGCCTTCCTGCAGGCTGCGCAGCAACTTCTCCATCGCCGCGGGATGGTAGTGCGCGTAGTAGCCCTCGTTTTCGTCCGTGACCAGCGCGTGCAGCGCGTTGTGGAAGTCGTCGTTCCACTGCGCGTCGAAACGTCCCGGGCCGAGCAGGTTCGCCTGGTTCGCCTCGTTCTCGAGCACCAGGTGGACGTGGCGGTCGGGGCCCGTCGCCGCGCGCACGCGCGCGGCCAGCGACGAGAGCCAGCCCGGATTGCCGATGGCGTGCACGGCATCGAAGCGCAGGCCGTCGAAGCGGAACTCCTCGAGCCAGTACAGCGCGTTGTGCACGAAGAAATCGCCGACCTGCGGCGTGGCGACGCCGATCGCCGCGCCCCACGGCGTGTGCGCCGACTCGTCGAAGAACGGCGACGCGTAGGCGCCGAGGTAATTCCCCTCGGGACCGAAGTGGTTGTACACCACGTCGAGGAACACCATCAGGCCGAGGTCGTGCGCCGTGTCGACCAGCGACTTGAGATCCTCCGGCGAGCCATAAGCCGCCGCTGGCGCGAAGGGCAGCACGCCGTCGTAGCCCCAGTTGCGTTCGCCCGGAAACTGCGCGATCGGCATCAGCTCCACCGCCGTGATGCCGAGCGACGCGAGGTGCGGCAGCACCATCTCCACGCCGTGGAACCCGCCGAGCGCGCCCACATGCAGCTCGTAGATCACCGTCTCGCGCCACGGCCGGCCACGCCACTCCGGATTCCGCCAGCGATAGGCCGCAGGGTCGGTCACGACGCTGTAGCCATGGACGTCGCCGTCGAGCTGACGACGGGAGGCCGGGTCGGGCACCCCGTCGCGGCCGTCGATGCGGAACCGGTAGCCCGCGCCCTCCTCCACGGGACAGATGCACTCGAACCACCCATCGTCCAGCGCACGCATCGTCGTCGGTTCCGCCTCGTCGAATTCGATGACGACCTTCTCGGCGTCGGGCGCCCAGAGGCGAAAGCGCGTGCGTCCGTCGCCCAGGGGTTTGAAGCCGTAAGGCATCGCATGGAACGACGCGGCGGTCATGCGCTCTCCAGCTTCACGGTCGCGGCCAGCAGCACGACGCTACGGCCCTGCACCTCGATCGACGGTTCGCTCCAGGGGATCTCCTGCGCGCCAGGCTCCGCCGTGTTGCAGCGCAGGCGCCAGTTCGCCCCGGGCTGCGGCAGGTGGAACACGTGGGTTTCCGGCGTCGCGTTGAGCATCACCAGCGTGACGTCCGCCCGCTTCTCGCCGTGCAGCTGCGCGCGACGGACCGCGAGCAGGCGCCCTTCCGTGTAGCCCCAGGTTTCCTGGCTCATCTCGGTGCCGCTCTCGTCGAACCAGGCGACCTCCTTCATGCCGGGCACCACGTCGGTATCGCCACGCAGGAAGTGCTTGGCCCGCAGCGTCGGGTGCTGCTCGCGCAGCCGCGTCAGCAGGCCGACGAAGTCGGTGAGTTGCCGACCCGCGTCCGAGGTCGCCAGCTTCCAGTCGTACCAGGAGATGTCGTTGTCCTGGCAGTACGCGTTGTTGTTGCCCTGTTGCGTGCGGCCGAACTCGTCGCCGCCCAGCAGCATCGGCGTGCCGTGCGAGAAGAACAGCGTCGCCAGGATCGCCCGTTTGACGCGGTCGCGCTGGGTGCGGATGGCCGGATCATCGGTCGGACCTTCCACGCCGTAGTTGTAGCTCTCGTTGTCGTTGCCGCCGTCTCGGTTGTCCTCGCCGTTGGCTTCGTTGTGCTTGTCGTTGTAGCTGACCAGGTCCTCGAGCGTGAATCCGTCGTGCGCGGTGACGAAGTTGACCGAGGCCCAGGGCTTGCGGCGCTGGTGGTCGAACAGGTCGCCGGAGGCCTGCAGGCGACCCGCGAGCGCGCCGCGCATGTTGGCGTCGCCCTTCCAGAACTTGCGGATGTCGTCGCGGTACTTGCCGTTCCATTCGGCGAAGCCCGGCGGATGATTGCCGAGCTGGTAGCCGCCGGGACCGATGTCCCATGGTTCGGAGATCAGCTTCACGTTGGCCAGCACCGGATCCTGGCGCATCGCGTCGAACATGCCGCAGTTCGGATCGAAGCCCCTGTCCCCCTCGCGTCCGAGGCTCACACCCAGGTCGAAACGGAATCCGTCGACATGGAACGTCTGCACCCAGTAACGCAGGGAGTCCATCACCAGCTGGAGTACGCGCGGATGCGCGGTGTTGACCGTGTTGCCGGTGCCCGTGTCGTTGATGCAGTAACGCGGGTTGTCCTCCATGAGCCGGTAGTAGCTCTTGTTGTCCAGGCCGCGGAACGACATCGTCGTGCCCAGCTCGCTGCCCTCGCAGGTGTGGTTGTAGACCACGTCGAGGATCACTTCGATGCCCGCCGCGTGCAGCGCCTGCACGGCGGCGCGGATCTCGTTGAGCGCGCCCTCCGCGAGATAGGCCGGCTCGGGGGCGAAGAAAGCGAGCGTGTTGTAGCCCCAGTAGTTGCGCAGCTTCATCTCCGTCAGGCGACGGTCCTGCAGGTACGCGTGCACGGGCAGCAGTTCCACCGCGGTCACGCCGAGCTTGACGAGGTAGTCGATGACATACGGATCGGCCAGGGCGATGAACGTGCCGCGCTCGTGCTGACGGATGCGCTTGAGGTTCCTCGTGAAGCCTTTCAGGTGCGTTTCGTAGATGACCGTCTCGTTCCACGGCGTGTGCGGACGGTTGCCCTGCGTCCAGTGCATGGGTTCGTCGACCACGACCGCCTTCGGCATCGCCGCCGCGCTGTCGCGCCGGTCGAACGACAGGTCGGCACGCGGCGAGGCCACGCGATACCCGTGCAGCGCGTCCGACCAGCGGACCTGCCCCTGCAGCAGACGCGCGTAAGGGTCCAGCAGGAGCTTGTTGGGGTTGAAACGGTGTCCTTCCTCCGGTGCGTACGGGCCGTGCGCGCGGAACCCGTACAACGTTCCACCACGTACACGCGGCAGGTAGCCGTGGAACACTTCGTCCGTGCACTCGGGCAGGTCGTAACGCGCGATTTCGCGCTTGCCCGAGGGGTCGAAGAGACACAGCTCGATTCTCTCGGCATGGGCGGAGAAGACGGCGAAGTTGGTGCCCATGCCGTCGCAGGTCGCACCCAGGGGATAGGGCGTGCCTGATTGCATGCGTTCGGGTAAGGCGGGCATCGTGATCCTGGTCAGTCGGCGACGAATAGAACGGTGGATAGCGGTGGCAGGCTGACGACCAGCGACTGGTCGAAGCCATGCGAGGGCACGGACTGCGCGTGACGCTCGCCTTCGTTGCCGACGCCGGACCCGCCGTAGTCGGCGGCGTCCGTGTTGATCGCCTCCCGCCAGCGCCCACCTTCGGGCACGCCGATACGGAAGCCGTGGCGAGGCGTCGGGGTCATGTTGCTGACTACCAGCACCGGCCGCGCGCCCTCGGCGAAGCGGAGCCACGCGAAAACGCTCTGCGCGGCGTCGTCACCGATCACCCAACGGAAGCCGCGCGGATCGCTGTCCCACGCGTGCAGGGCCGGCGTCGCGGCGTAGACGGCGTTGAGATCGCGGACGAGCTTCTGCACGCCGAGGTGCGCGGGATGGTCGAGCAGGTCCCACGCGATCTGCGCATCGTGGTTCCACTCGTGCGGCTGGGCGATCTCGCCGCCGGTGAACAGCAGCTTCTTGCCCGGATGGGCCCACATGAATCCGTAATAGGCGCGAAGGTTGGCGAAGCGCTGCCACTCGTCGCCGGGCATGCGGCCCAGCAACGAGCGCTTGCCGTGGACGACCTCGTCGTGGGAAAGCGGAAGCACGAACTTCTCGGAATACGCGTAGACCATGCTGAAGGTCATCTCGCCGTGGTGGTATCGGCGATGGATCGGGTCGCGCGACATGTACTCCAGCGAGTCGTGCATCCAGCCCATGTTCCATTTGAACGTGAAGCCGAGGCCACCCTGCTCCACCGGCTGCGTCACGCCCGGCCACGCGGTCGACTCCTCGGCGATCGTCATGCAGTCCGGATGCCGCTCGGCGACGAGCTGGTTCACGCGGCGCAGGAAGGCGATCGACTCGAGGTTCTCGCGGCCGCCGTGGATGTTCGGCACCCACTCGCCATGCTTGCGCGAATAGTCGCGGTAGAGCATGGACGCGACGGCGTCGACACGCAGGCCGTCGACGTGGAACCGCTCCAGCCACGCGAGCGCGCTGGCGACGAGGAACGCCGAGACCTCGTTGCGGCCGAGGTTGAAGATCAGCGTGTTCCAGTCCTGGTGGAAGCCTTCGCGCGGGTCGGCGTGCTCGTAGAGCGGCGTGCCGTCGAAGTGCGCGAGGCCATGGATGTCCGTCGGGAAATGCGCGGGCACCCAGTCGACGATCACGCCGATGCCCGCCTCGTGGCAGCGGTCGACGAAGCGCGCGAACGCTTCGGGCGTCCCGAAGCGCGACGTCGGTGCGAACTGGCCCAGCGGCTGGTAACCCCACGAGCCGCCGAAGGGATGCTCGGAGATCGGGAGCAACTCGACATGCGTGAAGCCCATCCCGGCGACGTACGGGATCAGGCGTTCCCCGATCTCGTCCCAGTGCAGGTCCTGGCCGTCCTTGCCGCGCAGCCACGAGCCGGCGTGCAGTTCGTAGATGGAGATCGGCGACCCGGCGTGATGCAGCGCGCCGCGTCGGCGCAGCCATTCGTCGTCGGTCCAGCGGAAAGCGGTCGGATCCGCGACGATGGATGCCGTCGCCGGTGGCAGCTCGGCGGCGAGCGCGACGGGATCCGCCCGCTGGGTCAGCGATCCGTCGGCGCCCCAGATCTCGTACTTGTAACGCGCGCCCGGCAGCAGCCCGGGAATGAAGAGCTCCCAGACGCCGGCCGGCACGCGCTTGCGCATCGGATGGCGACGGCCGTCCCAGCTGTCGAAGTCGCCGACCACGCTCACCCGCTGCGCGTTCGGCGCCCACACGGCGAAACGCACGCCGTGCACCCCATCGATCGTGACCGGATGGGCCCCAAGGCAGCGGAACAGTTCGATGTGCTGGCCAGCGGAAAGCTGCCGCAGGTCGTCGTCGCCGAGCAGCGTGCCGAAGGCGTAAGGGTCGTGCGTTTCGTGGATGGCGGCCGGCCAGTGCACGCGCAGGCGATAGCCCACGTCGCCATCGGCGAAGCCGGCGAAGAGGCCGTCGGCGTGGACGCGCTCGAGCTCGCCGAGCACGCCGCCCGAGGCGTCGATCGCTTCCACCGCCGTCGCGCCGGGCTGCAGGCTGCGCACGACGCGCCGCCCGTCCACCGTGTGCGGCCCGAGGATCGCGAAGGGGTCGCCATGCCGGCCTTCGACCAGCGCGTCGATCGCGGCCCCGTCGCCGAGACCGTAAGTGCGGGGATCGGTCACGTGTCCTCCTTCAGTTCGTTCGCGGTATCGCCGCGCGCGACGCTGAGCAGTCCACGCAGCGGGACGTCCAGCCAACCCGGGCGATTCGCCGCCTCGTACACGACCTCGTAGGCCGCCTTCTCGATGACGAAGAGCTCGAGCACGGGCGCGAGCGCGTCCGGGTCGATCCAGCGGACGGGTGCCGCGTCGAGCACGTCGCGGTAAGCCGCGAGGAACACGCGCGTCGAGCGCTCGCGGAAGCGTGCGAGGTAATCGACGAACCCTTCGTCCTCGACGGGCGCGAGCCCGTCCTCGCCGCGGCGAGCCATCGCCGCCGCGTAGTCGAGCGAGCGCAGGAAGCCCGCCACGTCGCGCAGCGGCGACGTCTTCGCGCGCCGCTCCTCGAGCGACCGCGCCGGCTCGCCCTCGAAGTCGATGATGTACGCGTCGTCCTGCACGACCAGGATCTGGCCGAGGTGGAAGTCGCCGTGGGTGCGCGTCGTCGGCGCACCGACACCCGCACGGGCGAGCGTGGCGATGCGATCCCCCAGTGCGCCCGCGTAGCCGCGCAGCGCCTCCGCTTCGGCGGCGAGGCTTTCCGACATCTCGTGCGTGGCATCGACCGACGCCAGCGCGCGCTCGACCTGGGCGCGGATGGCATCCCGCCACGCGTCGGCGGTCTTCGCGTCCGCCTTCTCAGGCGAGAACGCCGGGAGCTCGGACGGCTTCGCGAGCAGCGCATGGAGTTCGGCCAGACGCGTGCCCACGGCGGCCGCGAAGGCGTCGTAACCGGCCTCGATCTCCGCCCTGCGCTCGTCGTCGGCCGAGTGGCCGTACTCGTCGTAGCTGCGGCGCAGGAAATCCAGCGTCCAGCGCCAGGCATCGCCCTGATTGCGCAGGAAGCCCTGCAACACCGCGAGCGTGGTGCGCTCGCCGTGCTCGCCGACCCGCACGACCTCGCCCAGCAACGGCGCCGTGTTGGCGTAGCCATGTTCCGTGAGGAACCGGCCCATCTCGACCTCGGGATTCACTCCGGCGGACGTACGCCGGAACAGCTTCACGACGCCCGCGTCGTGCAGGATCATCGAACTGTTCGACTGCTCACCCGCCAGCCAGCGGTTCTCGATCGCCGGGTCGAAGTCCACCGCGCCGAACGCATCGGTGGTCTCGAAACGCACGGATCCATCGTGCAGCGGCAGCTCCGTGCCGTTGCGCAGGCCGACCAGCAGGCCGCTGGCGAAGGCGTCGAGGGCGAAGCCATCGGTAAGCAGGCCGATACGGCGGCCGCGGCGCACGCGCGCCAGCGCGAGTTGCTGCGCCCGCGCGCTCGGGTTCTCGTCTTCCCAGACGATGCCCGCCGGCAGGCTGTACCGCTCGGTGCCGCCGTCGGAGAGCGTCGCTTCGACCTCGGTGAGGATGAGGTCGTCGCCGCGATCGGGCCAGGGCACCGCATAGAGGATCTTCACGCCGTCGATGCCGCGGTCCTTCGAGGCGAACCAGCGGCGCACCGCGAGGTAGCCCGGCAGCACCTGTTTCTCGATGACGCCACGGTGGTGCGCCATGACCGGACCTTCGACCAGCGCGCCGCGCAGTACCAGCGTCTCGTAATCGGGCATCGGCTCGGCCGGCACCTCGTGCCACGAGGGCATCTGCGCGTTCGGGCAGATCTGGAACGCGTAGAAGCCGTACGGCGGCACGGTGAGCAGGTACGGCAGCTGACCGATCGGCGGGAACGACGACCCGCCGACGATGTCGATCGGCACGCTGCCGTCGAACGCCGCTAGGTCGAGCTCGACCGCCTGCAGGGCGCGCGACATGTTCGCCACGCACAGCACGTGTTCGCCGCCGAACTCGCGCAGGTAGGCGAGCACCTTGCGGTTGCCGGGATAGAGGAATTTCAGCGTGCCGCGACCGAACGCCTTGTAGCGCTTGCGCACCGCGAGCATGCGGCGCGTCCAGTTCAGCAGCGAATGCGGATCGCGCGACTGCGCCTCGACGTTGATCGCCTGGTAACCGTAGAGCGGATCCATGATCGGCGGCAGCACGAGGCTGGCGGGATCGGCGCGCGAGAACCCGCCGTTGCGGTCGACCGACCACTGCATCGGCGTGCGCACGCCGTCGCGGTCGCCGAGGTGGATGTTGTCGCCCATGCCGATCTCGTCGCCGTAGTACAGCACCGGCGTGCCGGGCATCGTCAGCAGCAGCGAGTTCATCAGTTCCACGCGGCGGCGATCGCGTTCCAGCAGCGGCGCGAGTCGACGGCGGATACCGAGGTTGATGCGCGCGCGGCGATCCGCGGCGTAGGTCTGCCACAGGTAATCGCGCTCGCTGTCCGTCACCATCTCGAGCGTCAGCTCGTCATGGTTGCGCAGGAAGATCGCCCACTGGCAGTTCTCCGGAATCGCCGGGGTCTGGCGCATGATGTCCGTGATCGGAAAACGGTCCTCGCGGGCGATCGCCATGTACATGCGCGGCATCAGCGGGAAATGGAACGCCATGTGGCATTCGTCGCCTTCGCCGAAGTAATCCTGCGTGTCCTCCGGCCACTGGTTGGCCTCGGCCAGCAGCATGCGGTCGGGGTAATGCTGGTCGATCTCCGCGCGCATCATCTTGAGGATCTGATGCGTCTCGGGAAGGTTCTCATTGTTCGTGCCCTCGCGTTCGATGAGGTACGGCACGGCGTCCAGACGGAGGCCGTCGACACCCATGTCGAGCCAGAAGCGCATCACGTCCATCACGGCCTTGAGCACCGCGGGATTGTCGAAGTTCAGGTCGGGCTGGTGCGAGAAGAAGCGATGCCAGAAGTACTGACCAGCGACCGGGTCCCAGGTCCAGTTGGACTTCTCGGTATCGAGGAAGATGATGCGCGTGCCGTCGTAGGCCTGGTCGGTGTCCGACCAGACGTAGAAATTGCGTGCCGCGGAGCCCTTCTTCGCGTGGCGAGCGCGCTGGAACCAGGGATGCTGGTCCGACGTATGGTTGATGACCAGCTCGGTGATCACGCGCAGGCCACGCGCATGCGCCTCGGCGATGAAGCGGCGGGCGTCGGCCAGCTTGCCGTAGTCGGGATGCACCGCCTTGTACTCGGCGATGTCGTAACCGTCGTCGCGGCGCGGACTCGGGTAGAACGGCAGCAGCCAGAGCGTGTTCACGCCCAGCTCCGCGATGTAGTCGAGCTTGTCGATGAGGCCCTGGAAGTCGCCCACGCCGTCGTCGTTGGCGTCGAAGTACGACTTCAGGTGCACCTGGTAGATGATCGCGTCCTTGTACCAGAGCGGATCGCTCGAGAAATCGGGAGCGACGGCCTTCTTCTTTCCTTTGCCGCGTGTTGCCATGGATCAGACTCCGGGAAGGCGGACGTGCCAGACGGCGTACGGCTGGCCGAGGCCGAGCCATACGTGTTGGGTGGAGCCGCGCCAGGTGAGGGGTTGGTCGTGGAGGAGGTCGTGGATGTCGAGCGCGGCGTCGGTGGCGATACCCCAGTCGCCCAGCGGCAACGTGAGATCCGCCGCCTGCGCGTTGTGCGGGTCCATGCTGATCGCGACGAGGACGAGGTCGTCGCCCGCGCGCTTTTCGAAGAACAGCACCTGGTCGTTGTTCGCGGGCAGGAAGCGCACGCCGAGGTGCGTCTGCAACGCGGGGTGGGCGCGGCGGATGCGATTGAGGCGGGTGATCTCGGGCACGATGTTGCCCGGGGCGTCGAAGTCGCGGACGCGGATTTCGTACTTCTCGGAATCGAGGTACTCCTCCTTGCCCGGCATCGGCGCGGACTCGCAGATCTCGAAGCCCGAGTACATGCCCCACAGACCCGACAGCGTGGTCGCCAGCGCGGCGCGGATCAGGAAGCCGGGGCGGCCCGAGGTCTGCAGGAAGTACGGATTGATGTCGGGCGTGTTGACGAAGAAGTTGGGCCGGAAGAAATCCTTCGGCGGCGTGGTCGTCAG
Source organism: Luteibacter sp. 3190 (assembly GCF_031456385.1). Lineage (NCBI taxonomy): Bacteria > Pseudomonadati > Pseudomonadota > Gammaproteobacteria > Lysobacterales > Rhodanobacteraceae > Luteibacter > Luteibacter sp. 3190. The sequence continues at coordinate 1,599,360 of NZ_JAVDUO010000001.1, forward strand.
CTCGGTGAGGTAGTCGATGAATTCCTGTTTCGAGTTACGCCACGTGAAATAGGTGTACGACTGGCTGAAGCCGACCTTGGCGAGCCGGTACATCGGCTTCGGCCGCGTGAACGCCTCGGAGAGGAACAGCGCATCGGGATACTTCGCGCGGACCCGGGCGATCATCCACTCCCAGAACGGGAACGGCTTCGTGTGCGGGTTGTCGACGCGGAACGTGCGGACGCCTTCCGCGGCCCAGAACAGCACCGCGTCGCAGAGCGCCTGCCAGAGCGAGGGGATCGCGCCGTCGGCGTAGAAGTCGACGTTGACGATGTCCTGGTACTTCTTTGGCGGATTCTCGGCGTACTTGATGCTGCCGTCCGGCCGCCAATCGAACCACTCGGGATGTTCCTTCAGCCACGGGTGATCCGGCGAGCACTGGATCGCGAAATCGAGCGCCAGCTCGAGGCCGTGTTCGTGCGCCGCGTCGCGCAGCGCGCGGAAATCCTTGAGCGTGCCGAGCTGCGGATGGATGTCCGTGTGGCCGCCGTCCGGCGAGCCGATGGCGTACGGACTGCCCGGGTCGTCGGGCCCCGGCGTCAGCGTGTTGTTCGGCCCCTTGCGGAACGCCTTGCCGATCGGATGGATCGGCGGGAAGTACAGCACGTCGAATCCCATGTCGCGGATCGCCGGCAGGCGCGCGATCGTGTTGCGGAACGTGCCGTGCTTCGCCTTGTCGTCGGTCATCGAACGGGGGAACAGCTCGTACCAGCTGGCGAACTCGGCCTCGCGACGGTCGACCTCGATCACGAACGCCTGCGTCGTGCTCGCGCGTTCGCGCGGATCCGTCACGCTCATCAACTCGACGGCGGCATCGGACATCAGCAGCGCGAAGCGCTCGGCTCCTTCCGTCTTGGCCGCGGCGGCCGCAAGGTTGCGCAACGCCTTGGCCTTCGGACCCGAGGCGTCCTTCGCCCGCGCCTCGACGAGCAGCCTGCCCTCCTCCAGTTCGAGCGCGATGTCCACGCCGGCGGCATGCTTGACCTCGACCTCGTGGTGCCAGGTCGCGTAGCGGTCGTGCCATGCCTCGACCTGGAATTCGTAGCGGCCGATGCGCGTCGGCGTGAAGCTGCCGGCATGGATGTCGTTGTTGTCCAGCAACATCGGCGCTTCGCGCCAGCCTTTTTCGTCCTGCGCGCGGTAGCGCAGCCGCGCCGCGAGCACGTCGTGCCCGTCCATGAAGATGTCGGCGGTGACACGAATCGCCTTGCCGACGACGCGCTTGGCCGGAAAGCGGCCGCCATCGACCGTGGGCTGCACGGCTTCGACGATGACACGCGGCGCCGACGTGGCACCCTGCAGCACCTCCTTCTGCGCCGACGCGCCGAGCTTGCGCTTGATCGGCGCGGACGGCGTGCCCGTCAGCGTCACGACCGCGCCGGGCTCGAGCACGAGGCTGTCGCCCTGATCGAACACCTTGCGGCCGTCCGCGGCCGTCCAGGGGGCGAAATGGCTCGCGGCACCGGCCAGCGCGTCGGCCGCGGTCACGACGACGTCGCGGTCGAGCGACGCGTTCACCACGGTCAACGTCGCCCGCGGCGCCGTGCGCGGATCCGCGCCGTCGACGCCGAGGAACGTGGCCACGCCGGCATGCAGCGTGATCGCGGGAAGCGTCGCCACCTGATCGGCGACCGCCGCGTTGGCGGTCTTGACGCATGCGGTGAGGTCGACGGCCGCGTTCGCGGCGAGTTGCCCCGGCGTGACAGGTGCGCCGCGTCGCGGATCGAGCGCGTCGTGCACGGCGAACTCGAAGCCCATCGGCATCATCCAGCCCGCCGGCGACGTCGCGCAGAACGCGATGGCGCGCCGATACGCGTGATCGAGCTGATTCTCTTCGCCCAGCTCGTCGCCCAGCCGTGGCGCGAAAGGCTCTTCCACGCAGGCCAACGCGGGCGCGACGGTCGCGAGACGCTCCGCCTCGTCGATGAACCATGGCGCACGGAAATCCCACCACGCCGCCGAGGACACCACCGCGTCGAAGCCCGCGCCGCGCAGACCGGCGAGTTCGTCGGGCGTGATGCCGGGAGTCCAGGCGAGGAAGGCGGCGCGAGCGGTGCCCCCGTTGACGGTATCGATCAGCGTCTTCCACACGGCGGCACGCAGGCGCTGCGGATGCATGAGGCGGAAGCCGGAGACGCCGGCGTCGACCCAGCGTCGCAGGCGATCCGTCCACCAGCCGGTCGCTTCGTCCACGACCTCCGGGTCGTTGAGACGCCAGCGCGCGCTGTCGCTCTCGCTAGGCGTCCAGCGCGGGTCCGGCGTGCCGTGCTGCGCCGCCACCGCGCGGAACCACTCCGGGTGCTCGGCCCGGACGGTCGCGTCCGAAGCGATCTCGTCCAGCGGCAGGTCGAGCCATAGTTCCAGCCCGCGCGCGCGGCAGGCCTTCGCGATCTGGGCGAGGCGCGTCGTGGCGTCGCCGTCGGCGGCGATCGCCGCGTTGAGCCGGTCGAAGTCCCTCGTGACGAAGATATCGCCGCAGGGCGAGGCCTCGAACGGCGGAGCGACGAGAAGCTGGCGAAATCCCAGCGAGGCGGCGTGATCGATCCACGCGTTCCATGCGGTCATGGGCCCCGCGAGCAGCGGATGCAGATAGTAGATGCGAAAGGGCGCACTCGGGCTGGCCGACATCGGACTCGTGTTCCTTGGGCAATGGACACAAGCATGCCGGGCCGGATGTGTGCATCGTGCCAATGACCCGGGCACGCGAAGGCCTCCACAGTGACGCATCCGGGTGTTGCGGGTTCGTGAATCCGTGGCGGTCGCTCGGGAGGAACGTGAGCGGCCGGGGCGCGGTCGCTCGTGTCATCGCCCCGGTGTGGGCACCGGGCAGGCGAGATCGCGTCCCGAGTGCGTTTGGAAACGCGCCCGAAGCCGGTCGTGCGGATGGGCTCCCGCTTACTGCCCGAACTTGATCTCTTCGCCCTCGTGACCGCGGTCCCAGCCGCGCAGTTCGTCGCGGATGTGCGCGATGCGCTGGCGACCCAGCGCGTTGCGTTCTTCGTCGAGCACGAGGCCGTCGAGGAGTTCGGCAAGGCGCTGGGCCGTGGGGAGCATGGCGTCCCAGGCGTCCAGCGCGGGGATCGGGCCCGGAAGGGCCATGAAGAAGGACAGGCCCGGCGTCTGCAGGGTCGCGATGCGGGCCATGTCGAAGTTGCCTGGCTTGACCAGGTTGGCGACGCTGAAGATCGGGCCCTTCTCGGGGTGACCGTCGACCAGGCGATGGTAGATACCCATGTCGCCGAACTCGAGGCCGGCCTTCTCGGCCGCCACGACGAGATCGGAACCGTTGAACCGGCTGCCCTCGCGCGACACGACATACAGACTGACGATGCGCTCGACGGGCGCGCTGGGCGGCCGGCGCCCGAGGTCGGAACGTGGCGGCGCCTTCGGCGGCGGTGCAGGCGCGGGTGCCGGTGCCGGAATCGGTGCGGGTGCCGGCGTCACGGCGTCGTCGACGTCGAACGGGAGGTCGAGGCGCGGATCGACGCGGGCCCCGCGCGGCGCCGGGTCCTCGCGCAGCACGGGCGCGGCGGACTCGGTCTGCTCGCCCGCGAGCGACGCACCGAGACGCTCCAGTTCGGCGCGGAGGTCGACGTCGAGTTTGCCCTGCGCCGGGCGTGGCGAAAACAGCGGATCGTTCGCGTCCTCATCGCGTGCGCTGAAGGAGGCGACCGGTTCCACATCATCCCCGCCCTCTTCGCCGAAGACCGGCTCGCGGCGCTCACGCGCGCGCTCCGGCTGCTCCTGCACCGGCTTGCGCCTGCCCTGCTCCTTGCGCGGCTGGCCGAAGACCCAGAGCAGCACGAGGACGACGATGCCGACGAACAGCATCGGGATGCCAACCGCGGGATTCCAGGCGAGGCCGATGGCGGGGGTCATGGTTTTCCGTTCCTTAAAGTAATGCTCAGGCGACGCCGGCGAGCTTCGACGCTTCGGCCAGGTCGACCTGGACGAGGCGCGACACGCCCGGCTCGCGCATGGTAACGCCGCAGAGCTGGTGCGCGGCTTCCATGGTGGCCTTGTTGTGGCTCACGAAGATGAACTGCACCTTCTCGCTCATCTCGCGGACCATCGCCGAGAAGCGGCCGACGTTGGCCTCGTCGAGCGGCGCGTCCACCTCGTCGAGCAGGCAGAACGGCGCCGGATTGAGGCCGAAGATCGCGAACACGAGCGACACGGCCGTGAGCGCCTTCTCGCCGCCGGAAAGCAGCGTGATGTTGGAAACGCGCTTGCCGGGCGGCCGCGCCATGATGGCGACGCCGGTGTCGAGAAGGTCTTCGCCCGTGAGTTCGAGGTAGGCGTGGCCGCCGCCGAACAGGCGCGGGAAGAGTTCCTGCACGCCGGCGTTGACGCGGTCGAAGGTCTCCTTGAAGCGCTGGCGCGTCTCGCGATCGATCTTCTTGATCGCGCCTTCCAGTGTTTCGAGGGCGCCGGCCAGATCGGTCAGCTGCGCGTCGAGGTACTCCTTGCGCTGCGACTGCTCGGCGTGCTCCTGGATCGCGGCGAGATTCACGGGCTCGAGGCGGGCGATCTTCTGCGCGAGGTCGACGAGCTGCTGCTGCCAGCGCTCGGGCTCGGCGTCCTCCGCCAGTTCGGCGAGCAACGCCTCGAGTTCGAGGCCGGACGCCTGGATGGCCTGCGCGAGCTGGTCGGCGCGCAACTGCAGCGCCTGCGCCGCGAGGCGTTTCTCCGAGACGTTCTCGCGCACCTTGTTGAGCACCTGCTCGATGCGGTGGCGCTCCTGCTCCAGGCGGCGGAACTCGGCGTCGCAGTCCTCCAGCGCGCGGCGGGCCTCGACGAGCTGCCTGTCCACCAGCAGGCGCTGGTCGAGGTAGGTCTGGCGTTCGGATTCCAGTTCGGCGATCGGATCGGACCCGGCCGCGAGCTGCTGGTCGATCTCGTCACGGCGGGCCGTGACCTGGCGCAGCTGCGTGTCGAGGCGCCCCATCGCCTGCTCGAGTGAGGTCAGCGCCGCGCGCTTCGATTCCATGCCCAGCGCGAGCTGGTGCGCCTGATCGGCGGCTTCGCGCGCGTTGATGCGCGCCTCTTCGCGTGCTTCGAGCAGTTCCCGGCGCTCGTTCTCCAGACCGCGACGTTCGTCCTCGCGATCGCCCATCAGGCCGACGGCCTCGTCGAGGCGCGAACGCGCGTCGCGGGCCTGGCCTTCGAGTTCGTCGAGCTGGTCGACGATGGCCGAAATCTCGCCGCCGACCTTCTCGGCGCGCGCGCGTGCCGTTTCCATCTTGCCGCGGTGGCTCTGCAACTGGCCGGCGAGCTCCGACAGACGCCGATGCGCGGCATACAGCTCGCGCTGCGCGTCGTCGCGCTGGCGTTCGGTTTCGAACTTGGTCGTACGCAGCGTTTCAAGCTGCTCGGTGCGCTCCTCGATGGAGGCTTCGAGCGTCTCGATCTGTTCGGCGAGCTGGCGGATCTCGCGTTCGCGGGCGAGCACGCCGACCTGGTTGCCCTGCGCGCGCAGCACGCGAGCCCAGCCCGGACCCATCCACGCGCCATCACGGGTGATCACGGACTGGTGCGCCGCGAGCGAGCCGACGCGCGCGGCGGCCGCCTCGACCGAGTCGGCGACGAACACGTTCGAGAGGAGGTTCACCGCGGACAGCGGACCGCGCACGTGCGCGGCAAGGGTGCCCTCGGGCCCCGGGCCGCCCTTCGCGCCGGCGAACAGCGCGACGTCGGCCTGGCCCAGCGCGTCGAATTCGGCGGTGAGCGCTTCGGGCGCGTCCACGAGCACGCCATCGAGCACGCCGGCGAGCACGGTCTCGACGGCGGATTCGTAGCCCGTGTCCACCTGCAGCGATTCGCCGAGGCGGCGCGACCGGTCGAGGCCCAGCCGGGCGAGCCAGCCGCTCGCGGCCGATTCGTCCTGGCCGAGGGCCGCCGTCTGCAACGCTTCCAGCGAGGCCTGGCGGCCGCGCGCGGTCTGCAGTTGCTGGCGCGCATCGTTCAGCGACGACTGCACCTGGCGCTCGTCGTCGAGCACGCGCTCGTAGGCGACCTTGTGCTGGTCGAGCACGCCGCCCAGCTGCTCCACGCGCTCGCGCTGCGTTTCGTGTTCGGTGTCGAGCTGCTCGGACGCCGCGTCGAGCGCCGCGACATCGGTCGCGCGCTGCTCGGCTTCGAGCGCTTCACGGCGTTTGGCCAGATCGACGAGCTGACGATCGAGGTAGGCCAGCTTGGTTCGTTCGACTTCCGCGGCGCGGCTGGATTCGGACGCGCCGCGGGTGTGGGTGTCCCAGCGCTGCTGCCAGTCGGCCAGGCGGGATTCGGTCGCGCGCTGCGCGTCGCCGGTCTCGTCCTGGATCTGCTGCAGCGCCTCGAGTTTCGGCTCGCCCTCCGCCAGCGCGAGGCGCAGCGTCTCGATCTGCTCGCGGTCGGTGTCGATGTGTCCCTGCAGTTCCTCGAGCTCGCGTTCCGCGTCGGCGCGGGAGCGGGTCAGGCGTTCGGTGAGGTCGCGGTTGTGCCGCACCTGCTGCTCGACGCGCGCGATCTCGGCGCCGACCTTGTAGACCTCGGCCTGCACCTGGTTCAGATGTTCGCTCGCGCCCTGATGCCGCTCGCGCACGGTTTCCAGCTGCGCCTCGACCTGGCGCTGCCCGGCCAGTTGCTTCTCGATCTCGAGCTCGGCCTCGCGCAGGCCGGAACCCTCGCCCTCGTGGCGACGCTGCAGCGAGCGGTACTCGAGCGCGCGCAGTTCGGCTTCGCGGCGGGTGTGTTCTTCCTTGAACGCCTTCCAGCGTTCCGCGGCGCGCGCCTGGCGATTCAGGTGGTCGAGCTGCTTCTCGACCTCGTCGCGCACGTCGCGCACGCGGTCGAGGTTCTCGCGCGTGGACTTGATGCGGCTTTCGGTTTCCTTGCGGCGCTCCTTGTACTTGGAGATGCCGGCGGCCTCCTCGAGGTGCGTGCGCAGGTCTTCCGGCGCCGCCTCGATGATCTGGCTGATCATGCCCTGCTCGATGATCGAGTAGGAACGCGGACCGAGGCCGGTGCCGAGGAAGAGGTCGGTGATGTCGCGGCGGCGGCAGCGGCCGCCGTTGAGGAAATACGCGGACTGCCCGTCGCGGCTGACGACGCGCTTGACCGAGATCTCGGCGAAGCTGGCGTATTCGCCCTGTATGGTGCCGTCCGCGTTGTCGAAGATCAGTTCCACCGCCGCCTGGCCCACCGGCTTGCGCGCGCTGGAGCCGGAGAAGATGACGTCGGTGAGCGAGTCGCCGCGCAGGCGGCTGGCGGCGGATTCGCCCATCACCCAGCGGATGGCGTCGATGATGTTCGATTTGCCACAGCCGTTCGGACCGACGACGCCGGTCATGTTGGTGGGCAAATGCAGCGTGGTGGGGTCGACGAACGACTTGAATCCCGCCAGCTTGATCGTGGTCAGACGCATGATGGTTTCCGTTGAGACGCGGCCGTGGGCCCCGTTCGGGAGCCTCCCCCTGGCAGATCGGTCACTTTGCCAAAGGGGTCCGCCCGGCGCAATACGCGAAATGACACGAAGACAGTAGCCTAAGCCATTGATTGTAGGAGCGCACCTGGGCGCGACGGCATTCCGCTCGGTAGGCGAGCCTACGCGCCAGCTCCCGGAGGCCGACGAAGAGCATTCGCGCCCGGGCGCGCTCCCACGGCGGCACCGGTTATTCCCCGGGCGCCTTCGCCTCGATGGACAGCGCGTGGATGCCGTCGGGCATCATCTCGCCAAGCGCGTCGTAGACCATGCGGTGGCGCTGGATCGGATTCTTCCCCGCGAACGCCGGACTGACGATGCGCGCGAAGAAGTGGCCCTTGCCCTCCCCCGCGTGGCCCGCGTGCTTGTGGCCCTCGTCGATCACGTCCAGCTGGACCGGGGCGAGCGCCGCGGTCAGCAGCCTACGGATGCGCTCGACCTTCTCGACCGTCACGGCAGCACCGCGAGGAACGGCCGCACGGCGACGTCCCGGTACACGCCCGCGGCGACGTAGGGATCGGCGTCCGCCCAGGTCTTCGCGGCGTCCAGGCTCTCGAACTCGGCGACGATCATGCTGCCCTGGAACCCCGCCTCGCCCGGCGTGGGCGAATCGATGGCCGGGAACGGGCCGGCCAGCTTCAGGCGACCCTCGTCCTTCAGCGCGTTGAGGCGCGCCAGGTGCGCGGGACGCGCTTCGAGACGCTTCGCGAGCGTGCCGGGATGATCGAGCGCGACGATGGCATAGAACATGGGATCAGACCTCGGGGCGCATGGTCGGGAAGAGGAGCACGTCGCGGATCGACGACGACCCGGTGAGGAGCATCACGAGGCGGTCGATGCCGACGCCGAGGCCGCCCGTGGGTGGCAGGCCGACTTCGAGCGCGCGGATGTAGTCGGCGTCGAAATGCATGGCCTCGTCGTCGCCGGCGTCCTTCGCGTCCACCTGCGCCTGGAAGCGCGCGGCCTGGTCCTCGGAGTCGTTGAGCTCGGAGAAGCCGTTGGCGAGCTCCTTGCCGTTGATGAACAGCTCGAAGCGGTCGGTGATGCCCTTGTCGGTGTCGTTCTCGCGCGCCAGCGGCGAGACCTCGACCGGGTGATCGATGATGAAGGTCGGCTGGATCAGCGTGTGCTCGACCGTCGCCTCGAAGATCTCCAGGAGCAGCTTGCCCCAGCCGTAGCCGGGTTTGACGTGGATGCCGAGACGGGCGGCGTGCGCGGCCATCGCCTCGCGGTCGCGCAGCTCGGACGCCTTGATCTCGGGGTTGAGCTCGAGCACGGCGTCTTCCATCCGCCAGCGACGGAACGCCGGGCCCAGGTCGACGGTGGCGCCGTCCCATTCGATCTGCGTGCTGCCTACGACATCGGTGGCGGCCGAGCGGATCATGCCCTCCGTGACGTCCATGATCTCGTGGTACGTGGCGTAGGCCTGGTACAGCTCGAGCATCGTGAACTCGGGGTTGTGCCGCGTGGACACGCCCTCGTTGCGGAAATTGCGGTTGATCTCGTAGACGCGGTCGAAACCGCCGACCACGAGACGCTTGAGGTAGAGCTCGGGCGCCACGCGCAGGAACAGCGGGATGTCGAGCGCGTTGTGATGCGTGGTGAACGGGCGCGCGGTGGCGCCGCCCGGGATCACGTGCATCATCGGCGTCTCGACTTCCATGAAGCGGCGCGGCTCCGCTTCGAGCCAGCGGCGCACGTGGCTGATGATCTTCGAGCGCAGCGCGAACGTGCGGCGCGATTCCTCGGTGACGATGAGGTCGACGTAGCGCTGGCGGTAACGCTGCTCCACGTCCGCCAGACCATGGTGCTTGTCCGGCAGGCCGCGGAGCGACTTGGTCAGGAGGCGGATGGCCTCGACCTTGACCGACAGCTCGCCGGTCTTCGTGCGCATGAGCACGCCCGTGGCACCGACGATGTCGCCGAGGTCCCAGCGCTTGAACGCGTCGTAGGCCTCCTCGCCCAGCGTGCCCTGGTGGACGAACAGCTGGATGCGGCCCGTGCCGTCCTGCATCTGCACGAAGCTGACCTTGCCCTGCCCGCGCATCAGGATGATGCGGCCGGCGACGGCCACGCGACGCGGCGCGGCCTCGATGGCCTCGGCGGTCCAGGTGTCCTTGTCGGCGAACTCGGCCTGCAGGTCGCCCGCGAAGCTGTCGACCCGGAAGTCGTTCGGATAGGCGATGCCCTGCGCGCGCAGCGCTTTCAGTTTCTCGCGGCGCTCGGCAATGAGACGATTTTCATCGGCGGCAGTCGGGGCTTCGTTCGGCGAAGAGGCGTTGATGGAGGGCTCTTGGGTCATCGGGATGGCGGCTTGGGGATGGGAGATGGGAAGTGGGGGCGCGACTGTCATCGTTGCGCGAGATTTCGTTCCAGCGACTTTCGCAATCCTCTCAAGATTCTTCCGAGTTTGTCACAGCCGGCCATGACAGAAGACTCATCCGTGAGATCGATGTAGCCCAGGCGGCCTGCTATTTCGACCTGGGTCTGGACTTCGGCGAGCGAACCACGCGCCATTCCGATGAACCGGATGAAATCGCGCGTGGCTCCTCGCGCGTGCCCTTCGACAAGGTTCGACGGGATCGAAACCGCGGCCCGCCTTAGCTGAGAGCACAAGCCGAATCGTTCCGAAGAGGGAAAGCGTTCCGACAATGCATACACGCGAACGGTCAGTGCCATCGCTTCCTGCCACGCTTCCAGATCCCGGAAACTGACGAACGGAGCTCCCCCGTTTCCCATCTCCCACCTCCTTGTGTGTCCTCGACCAGGCGAAGGCGGCACCGTCCAACGTGCCGCCAACCATCAGGCATCGACGCGCTTGGAGCCGGCTTCGAGGCCGGCCTTCAGGCTGGCTTCGACGAATTCGTCGAGGTCGCCGTCGAGCACCTTCTGGGTATCGGAGCGTTCCACGCCCGTGCGCAGGTCCTTGATGCGCGACTGGTCGAGGACGTAGTTGCGGATCTGGCTGCCCCAGCCGATGTCGGACTTCGACGCTTCCAGCGCGTCCTTCTCGGCGTTGCGCTTCTGCAGCTCGAGCTCGTACAGCTTCGCCTTCAGCATCTTCATCGCGCGGTCGCGGTTGGCGTGCTGGCTGCGTTCGGTCTGGCAAGCGACGACCGTGTTGGTCGGGATGTGCGTGATGCGCACGGCCGACTCGGTCTTGTTCACGTGCTGGCCGCCCGCGCCGGACGAACGGTAGACGTCCGTCTTGAGGTCGGCCGGGTTGATGTCGATCTCGATGTTGTCGTCGACTTCCGGCGAGACGAACACCGAGGTGAAGCTGGTGTGCCGGCGGTTGTCGGAGTCGAACGGGCTCTTGCGGACCAGGCGGTGCACGCCGATCTCGGTCTTCAGCCAGCCGTAGGCGTAATCGCCCTCGACGCGGAACGTGGCGGACTTGATGCCCGCGACTTCGCCGCCGGAGACTTCCATCAGCTCGGCCTTCCAGCCGCGCGACTCGGCCCAGCGCAGGTACATGCGCAGCAGGATCTCGGCCCAGTCCTGGGCTTCGGTACCGCCGGCGCCGGCCTGGATGTCGACGAACGCGGCCGCCGAATCGAGCTCACCGGAGAACATGCGCTGGAATTCGAGCTTGCCGACGCGGGCGTCGACCTTGTTCAGGTCGTCGACGATCGACTGCACGGTGGCCTCGTCGCCATCGGCGGCCGCCATCTCCAGCAGTTCCTTCGCGTCGTCGAGCGAGGAGGTCATCTCCTCGACGCCCGTCACGATGGTGTCGAGCTGCGCGCGTTCGCGGCCCAGCTCCTGCGCGCGCTTCGGATCGTCCCAGACGTTGGGGCTCTCGAGCTCGCGATTGACTTCCTCTAGCCGTTCTTTCTTGACGGCGTAGTCAAAGATACCCCCTAAGCGACTCGACGCGGCCCTTGAGGTCCGCGATCTGCGCAAGGATCGGATTGGTCTCGATCATGGTCGGTTCGCCTGCTGTGCGGCGCGGAGGGCGCCGGCTAAAGAGCGAAATCTTAGCAAAGTCGCCGGTACCCCGCACTGCGCGGCCTCTTGCCGTAGGAGCGCGCCGCGCGCGCGACATCTTCTGAGGCCGTGACCCGGAGCTGGCGCGCCAGCTTGGGTAACGGGGGCGAAAAGATGTCGCGCGCAGGGCGCGCTCCTACGCCGGGAGGGCCTCCTGATGGACACCTCGCACCGCCCGCCCCGACGGGTCGGCCGCGGCGGCGAACGCGGGATCCCACGCCAGCGCGGCCGGCGAGGAGCAGGCGATCGACTTGCCGCCCGGGACCGTCGCGGCGCAGGCCTCGCCCGGGAAATGCGTCTCGAAGATCGTCCGGTAGAAGAACGCCTCCTTGGTGGCGGGGGTGTTCAGCGGGAACCGCGAGGCTGCGGCGGCGAATTCCCGGTCGGAGACCATGGCCTCGGCGTGGGCCTTGAGCCCGTCGATCCAGCCGTAGCCGACGCCGTCGCTGAACTGCTCCTTCTGCCGCCAGAGGATCTCGTCGGGCAGCACACCCTCGAACGCCTCGCGGAGGACCCCCTTCTCGATCCCCTTGCGGGACACCATCTTCGCCTCGGCGTCGAACGCCATCGCGGTGTCCAGGAATTCGACGTCCAGGAACGGCACGCGGGCCTCGACGCCCCAGGCCGACATCGATTTGTTGGCGCGCAGGCAGTCGTAGTAATGCAGGGCGTCCAGCTTGCGGATCGTCTCCTCGTGGAACGCCCGGGCCGACGGCGCCTTGTGGAAGTACAGGTAACCACCGAACACCTCGTCGGAACCCTCGCCGGAGAGCACCATCTTCACGCCCATCGCCTTGATGCGCCGCGCGAGCAGGAACATCGGCGTGGAGGCGCGGATCGTCGTGACGTCGTAGGTCTCGATGTGGCGGATCACTTCCGGCAACGCGTCGAGGCCTTCCTCGAACGTGTAGCGGAACCCGTGGTGCACGGTGCCCAGCGCCTCGGCCGCGACCTCCGCCGCCTTCAGGTCCGGCGAGCCTTCGAGGCCGATCGCGAACGAATGCAGCCGTGGCCACCACGCCTCGTCGCGGTCGTCGTCCTCGATGCGCTTGCGCGCGAAGCTCGCGGCTACCGCGGCGACCAGCGAGGAATCGAGGCCGCCGGAAAGCAGCACGCCATACGGGACGTCCGTCATCATCTGCCGGTGGACCGCCGCCTCGAACGCGGCGCGCAATGCGGCCGGCTCGATGGCTGTGCCCTGCGTGACGTCGTAGTCGCGCCATGCCGGCGTCCAGTACGGCACAGCCTCGCCGCGCTCGCTGTCGTAGACGTGCCCCGGCGGGAAGGGTGCGACGTCGGCGCAGACGCCGACCAGCGACTTCATCTCGGAGGCGATGCAGAGGCGCCCTTCGCGATCGTGGCCCCAATACAGCGGACACACGCCGAGCGCGTCGCGCGCGATCAGGTACCGGCGCCGCTTCGCGTCCCACAGCGCGAAGGCGAAGATGCCGTTGAGCCGGCCCAGGAATCCCGCGCCTTCCTCGCGATACAGCGCGTTGATCACCTCGCAGTCGGACCCGGTGGTGAAGGCGTAGCCGCTGGCGGCGCGCAGCTCGCGATGGTTGTAGATCTCGCCGTTCACCGCCAGCGCCAGCTCGCCGTCGACCGAGCGCAACGGCTGCGCGCCGCTCGCCGGATCGACGATGGCGAGGCGCTCGTGGACGAGGATCGCACCCTGGTCGACGTAGACACCGCTCCAGTCGGGCCCGCGGTGGCGCTGGCGCTGCGACAGTTCCATGGCCTGGCGACGCAGGGCGACGAGATCGTCGCCCGCCGTCAGACCGAACATTCCGAAGATCGAACACATGATCGTGGCTCCCGAAGGGTGAAACGCGCAAAGAAAAAGGCCCGCCTGTGAGGGCGGGCCTTTCGTGTATTCCGGTGGTTTCGCTTACAACCGCCTACACGCCGACCCTCCCGAAGTTCCGGGCATTATTGGTATTGGCGTTATTGGCGGCGATGCGGATCATGGATCGACTAGAACACGATCGGGACCCTCGCGCAAGCACCCGTTAACCGAAGGACGTCTATCATCGCGGGCATGAACACCCTGCTCGCCCTCGCCCTCCTTTCCTCCACGCCCGCCACGCCCGACTGGCTCGCCGGCGACTGGGACCCGTACAGCAACGCCTTTCTCGGCCTGCGCACGCTGAGCATCGGCAAGGACACGCTGAGCTGGAAAGGCTGCGCGGACGCGCGCTTCGAGGTGCTCGCCAGCGACGGCGACAGCGTCACGCTGCGCCTCGCGCCGGGCACCACCTGCTCGCTCGACGACGTCGCGCGGACGCGCATGGATACCGTCCGCCTGACGCTCCGTCCCAACCGTTGCGATCTGGGCGTGTCGATCTACGCGTCCGCCGAGGCCGCGAAGCGAAACGAGCCGTCGGCCGAGGGTCTCTACGGCAAGCCGAAGTGTCCGTCGGGGCCCGCGGCTCACGCGGCGGCCAGCTTCTCCACCACGCCACGATAAGCCCGGGCGATCGCCTCCTCCCCGGCGTGCGCGAAGTCGCGAACGCGCCACTGCCCGCCGACCATCACGTCGCGCACCAGCGGCGTGTTGCCCGCGAAGAGGAAGCTGTCGATCACGTCGGCTTCGTCGCGTGCCGCCAGCAGCGGCGACGCGTCGTCGAGCACGAGCAGGTCGGCGCGCGCCCCCTCGAGCAGGCGACCGATGTCCGCCCCCGCCGCGCGCGTGCCGCCGTCGAGCGCACGTTGCCATAGCGCTGTACCGACGCTTTCCTCGGGCACGCGGGCCGCGACGTTGCGATGGCGCGTGACGAGGCGCTGCCCGTATTCGAGCCAGCGCAGCTCTTCGACGGGCGATACCGAGATGTGCGAGTCCGAACCGACGCCGAACGAGCCGCCCGCGTCGATGAACGGCGCCAGCGGGAACAGGCCGTCTCCGAGGTTCGCTTCCGTGGTCGGGCAAAGGCCCGCCACCGCCCCGCTCTTCGCCAGCCGGTCCGTCTCGTGCGCGGTCAGGTGCGTGGCATGGACGAGCGTCCAGCGCGCGTCGACGTCCGCGTGGTCGAGCAGCCATTCCACCGGCCGGGCGCCGCGGACCGAGAGGCAGTCCTGCACCTCGCCGATCTGCTCGGCGATGTGGATGTGCACCGGAAGATCCTTCGCGATGCCCGTGGCCAGCAACGCGCGCATCGCGTCCTCGGGCACCGCGCGCAGCGAATGCAGCGCGATGCCGAGGGTGAACATGTCGTCCTGTAACGGCGCCAGCCGCTCCAGCAGCCGGACGAATCCGCCCACGTCGTGACGGAAGCGCTGTTGCCGCTCCGTCAGGGGGCGCCCGTCGAACCCGCCCGTCATGTAGAGCACCGGGAGCAGCGTCAGGCCGATACCCGCCTCCTTCGCGGCCTCGATCAGCGCCAGCGACATCGTCGCGGGATCGGCGTACGGCACGCCGCGCGGGCCATGATGCAGGTAATGGAACTCGCAGACCTGCGTATAACCCGCCTTGACCATCTCGACGTAGAGCTGCGTGGCGATGGCCTTCAGGTCGTCGGGGTCCACGGCCTCGGCGAAGGCGTACATGGTTTCACGCCAGGTCCAGAAGCTGTCCTCGCCCGGACCGCGGCGTTCGGCCAGGCCGGCCATCGCCCGCTGGAACGCGTGCGAATGCAGGTTCGGCATGCCCGGAAGCACGAAGCGGCCGATGCGTTCGCCCCGCGTCGCCGTGGCGAAGCGCCCGGCGGTCACCCCGAGCGGGGCTTCCCCGGCCCGCCAGGCACCGTCCTGCCAGAAGAAGTCGGCGTTGAAGGCGGCGTGCGGCATGGGTGCGATCCGTCGATGAATTCGTCGCATGGTACCGCGCATAATCGGGGCATGACCGAATCCCCGAACACGCACCCGCCCAAACTCCTGCTGCGCCAGGCGCGGCCCGTCGACGTTCCCGAACTGGTCGCCCTTACGGCGCGGGTCTACACGCCCGAATGGGGCCACTCCGCGGAAATGCTGCAGGGCCAGCAGACGCACTTTCCCGAAGGCCAGTTCGTCGTCGAATACGAAGGGCGCATCGTCGGCTTCTGCGCCACCTTCCGCATCGGCGAATCCCTGGCGCTGGCTCCGCACACCTGGATGCAGATCACGGGCGGCGGCTTCGCCTCGCGCCACGATCCCAAGGGCGACTGGCTCTACGGCATGGAGGTCGTGGTCCATCCCGACTACCGGGGCATGCGTATCGGGCAGCGGCTCTACCAGGCACGCAAGCGGCTCTGCACCGATCTGAAGCTCCGCGGCATCGTGTTCGGCGGCCGCATGCCGGGCCTGGCGCGCGCGATCGGCCGCTACGGCAGCGCGGAGGCGTACGCGCAGGCCGTGGTGGACGGCAGCCGCCGCGATCCGACGCTGAGCTTCCAGCTGCGCAACGGCTTCGAGATGGTCGGCCTGCTGCGCGAGTACGTGCCGTCCGACCACGAATCGCTCGGCTATGCGGCGCTGCTGGTCTGGCGCAACCCGCAGCGACACGACCAGCCCGATGTGCCGCGCGTCTCGCAGAGCCACCGGCTGCCGGATTCCGTGCGCGTCGCCTCGGTGCAGTACCAGCAGCGACGCATCGGCTCCTTCGACGAATTCGCGAAGCAGGTCGAGTACTTCGTCGACATCGCGGCGGATTACGACGCCGACTTCGTCGCGTTCCCGGAACTGATCACGCTGCAGCTGCTGTCCATCGAGAACGCCGAACTGTCGCCGGTGGATTCCATCCGCCGCCTTTCAGAGTACACCGACGAGGTCAAGGCGCTCTTCCACCGTCTGGCCGTGCACTACAACATCAACATCATCGGCGGCTCGCATCCCACGCGTCAGCCGAACGGCGACATCCACAACGTCTGCTACGTCTGCCTGCGCGACGGGTCCATCCACGAGCGCGAGAAGCTGCATCCGACACCGAGCGAGCGCAACGTCTGGAACATCACGGGCGGCGACGCCGCGGCGACGATTCAGACCGACTGCGGCCCGATCGGCGTGATGATCTGCTACGACTCGGAGTTCCCCGAGGTGGCACGCCACCTCACGGATCAGGGCGCGCTGATCCTCTTCGTACCCTTCTGCACCGACGTGCGCGAAGGCTACCTGCGCGTGCGTTACTGCTCGCAGGCGCGCGCGATCGAAAACCAGTGCTATGTGGTGCTCTCGGGCAACGTGGGCAACCTGCCGGGCGTCAACAATTTCGACATCCAGTACGGCCAGAGCTGCATCCTGACGCCCAGCGACTTCCCCTTCGCGCGCGACGGCATCGCGGCGGATTCCACGCCGAACATCGAAACCGTCCTGTTCGCCGACCTGCGCCTCGAGAACCTCGCCCGCGCGCGCAACTCCGGCGCGGTGCAGAACCTCAAGGACCGTCGCTACGACCTCTACGAGGTGCGCTGGGCGCGCGGCGTCGCCGGCGAAGGCCAGCCATGACGGACGACACGCGCTGGGACCACCTGCTCGTCGACGTGAGCCTGGCGACGATGCGCGACGACGGCGCGCCCTGCGGCGCCATCGAAGGCGCCGCCATCGGCTGGCGCGACGACCGCATCGTCTTCGCCGGACCGATGTCGGCCCTGCCGGGCGATCCGCATGCGCTCGCGCGTCATGTCGAATCGCTTCCCGGTACATGGGTGACGCCGGGCCTCATCGACTGCCACACGCACCTGGTCTTCGGCGGCGACCGCGCGACGGAGTTCGAGCGGCGCCTCGAGGGCGCCACGTACGAGGAGATCGCCCGCGCGGGCGGCGGCATCGTTTCCAGCGTGCGCGCGACCCGCGCCGCGAACGAGGACGAGCTGCTGCGCCAGTCGCTACCCCGCGCACGCGCGCTGCTGGCCGACGGCGTCACGACGCTGGAGATCAAGTCCGGCTACGGACTCGAGCCAGACGCCGAGCGCCGCATGCTGCGCGTGGCACGGCGGATCGGCGACGTGCTCGGCGTCGACGTGCGCACCACGTTCCTCGGCCTGCACGCGCTTCCGCCGGAATACGCCGGACGACGCGACGAGTACGTCGCGCTGGTCTGCGACATCATGCTGCCGTCGCTCGCCGACGAGGAACTGGTCGACGCGGTCGACGCCTTCTGCGAAGGCATCGGCTTCACGCACGCCGAGACGCAGCGCCTGTTCGAGAAGGCGACCGCGCTGGGCCTGCCGGTCAAGCTCCACGCGGAGCAGCTGTCCGACCTGGGCGGCGCGGCGCTCGTGGCCCGATACAACGGACTTTCCGCCGACCACCTCGAATGGACGAGCGACGACGGCGTGCGCGCCATGGCCGCGGCCGGCACCGTGGCGGTGCTGTTGCCTGGCGCCTACTACGCGCTGCGCGACACGCGTCCGCCGCCGGTGGCCGCGTTTCGCGACCACGGCGTGGCGATGGCCGTGGCGACGGATCTCAACCCGGGCACCTCGCCGCTGCTGTCGCTGCGCCTGGCGATGAACATGGCCTGCACGCTGTTCCGCCTCACGCCCGAGGAGGCCCTCCGTGGCACGACGGTCCATGCCGCCCGCGCCCTCGGCCTCGACGATCGCGGCGTCCTCGCGCCGGGCAAGCGTGCCGACATCGCGGTGTGGAACGTGAAGCACCTCCCGGAACTCTGCTACTGGATCGGCGGGTCGCTGCTTCGGGACCTCTGGGTCGCGGGCGAGCGCGTCGCGACCTGAGTCAAATCCGGCACTTTTTTCAGAAAACTTCCATCGATCCCGTCGGGCTCCGCCGCATAACATGGTCGGACGTCGCCTCTGGCGCCGTCCGACCATGGAACGTCCGCGCAAGGCCACCGCGCGGCCGGAGGAAGATCGTTGAAGGACCCATCGCCGCGCCCCGACCGGGGCCACATCCGCCGCATCCCCGTGGCGATCGCCGGATTCCTGGCGATGACGGTCGCGGCCTGCACGAACGCGGTCGATCACGAGGCCGAGCACGCACGCCGCGCGCGGCAGATGCGCGACGTCAACCGCATGCTCGATGCGATGGAGGGTTTCGGCCAGGTCGCGTCCGCGACGTCGGCACCACCGGCGCCCGCGCCCTCCGCCGCCGTCACCACAGCCGCATCCCGAGGGATTCCCGACCCCGAACGGACCCCGCGCTGGCGATGGTCGCCGTGGGCGTTGCTGGCCGGTGGCGGCGGTATCGGAGCGCTCGCCTTCGTTCTCGTTCGTCGTCGGCGACGTCCGGTCGCGTCGCCGGCCCCGAGCATCGCCGCGTTCTTCGTCGACCCCGCCGACGACGCGCCGGAGCAGGTCCCGGATGAACCGTCCGCGCCGCCGCCGACCGTCGCGGTCCCGGTATCCTCACCGTCGCCAACCTGGACTTACCAGCCGTCACGCTACGAAGCGCCCGGCCTGCACATGGTCGCGCCGGCCGTCGATCTCCTCGTCCCGCCGCATGACGACAGACGCTCCGTACCCGAGCCGACGTCCCCGACGCTGCGCGCGACGCTGGCGAACGTGGCGAGCGACGCCGGCCCGTTCCTGGTCGGCGACCCGACGTATCCGCGCCTGCGACTCGCCGACACATCATCCGACGGCTTGCGTGCGTGGCGCGACGTCATTGCCGACCACCTCGACGACAGTGGTGACGACGAGCGCCTCGCCCGCTGGCTCGCCCCCGCGGTCGACGCCGCACTCGCCCTCGAACTGCCACCACGCGACGCGGCGCGGCACATGACCGACATCGTGGCCGACGTGGCACGCCTGAAGGCGTCGATGGCGGAAAGCGATCGCCCGCACGCCGAAGCCCTTCTGGCCCGGCTGCATCTCGCGAACATCGAGCGCCTGAGCGGTGCGACCCGCCTCTTCGCGATCCGCGAACTCGCCGCAGGGCTCGCCGGCGCCGTCGATCCGCTTCTCATCGACGCTCGCATCGACGTACTGCTCGCGTGGGCGTCGTGGTCGCTGGGTGCCGCCGCCAGCGCGCGGCTCGACGAGGCCGAGACCGCCTGTGACGCGTTGGCCAGCGAGGGCGGCGAAGGCGGCGACCGCGCGCGCCGACGCCGTGGCGAGATCCTTCTCCATCGTGCCGCCCTGTGCCGGACCGATGCGCGCCTGGCGCGACTCGACGAGGCGCAGCGCCTGCTCGACGAGGCCTACCGATGCCAGCCCGATGCGGAAACGGCCCTGCTCCTCGCGACCGCCGCGGAGCGTCGCGCGGCGCTGCTGCCCGCACCCGCCGCCGAGGACGCGTGCACGCACGCGCTGGTGCATGCCTTCCTCGCCGAGGCATCCCCCGCGTGGCGAAGCGCCGCGCTCGCGCGACGTCGCGCCATCCAGCGTCTCTACGAAAGCCTTCCCTCCCCCACGGAAACCGACCCGCCATGATCACCGCAAGCCCCACGGGCGATGCCCGCCAACCCTTCTGGACCACCCGTTACGGGATCGCCACGCCCGTCGCCACCGAGACGGCGGCGGCCCGCTCGCTGCAGCTCTACGGCGAGTGGGCCGAACAGGAAACCACGCTGCTCAGCGGCCTCGTCGACGAAGGGCACACCGTGCTCGAATTCGGCGGCGACTACGCCGCCCACGCCCTCTGGATGGCGCAGGCGGTGGGACCGGCCGGCCAGGTCCACGTGGCCGAACCGCGCCGCATCCGCTTTCAGCAGGCCTGCGCGAACGTCGCGATCAATGGACTGGACAACGTCTTCACCCATCCCGTCTGGCTCGGCAAGGGCAAGGGCCAGGTGTCGCTCGCGTCGCTCCTGCCGGGCACGCGCGCCGGCGACGAGAAAGTCCGCCTGGCCACCGTCGACAGCCTGCGCCTCGACGCCCTGCATCTGCTGAAGGTCAACCAGTCGCACGCGCTGGTCGACCTGCTGGCCGGTGCTGGCGACACGATCCGCACCCACCGTCCGCTGGTCTACGCGCGCCTGACGGGCATCGACGAAGCGCGTGCCGAGGTGGACGCGCTCAAGGCGCTGGGCTACCGCGTCTGGTCGCATGTGCCCTATCTCTTCAACGTCGACAACCACGCCGGCAACGACACCAACGTCTTCCCGGGCATGGTCCAGCAGAACGTGATCGCCGCGCCGGCGGACGGGGCGTTCGAATTCGCGGACCGGCTGGAACTCTGAGCAAAAAAAATCCCGCCGAGGCGGGATTTTTTTTCACGCGTGGCGAAGGCTCAGGCCTTCTTGCGCGGCGCGGCCTTCTTGGCGGCGGCGGGCTTGGCGGCGGCCGGCTTCGCGACGGCGGCGCCGGAGACGACGTCCACGTGCGGACGGGCCTTGCCATAGCTGGAACGGTAGATCTTGCCGCGACGGGTGCGGCGGTCGCCCTTGCCCATGGGAAACTCCTTGATTCGTAATGATGAAGAGGAACGGCCGGACATCGTATCAGCGGCCGCGTAAAGCGCAAGGGGAGCCACTCAATGCGGGTGCGGGCCCGCCTTGCCGCAGCCCTCGAGTTCGTCGGGGCACGGGCCCGGATCGAACTGGACCGTGGCGTGATCGACGCGCCAGCGATCGCTGAGCAACGTCTTGATCGCCGTGAGGACGCGCGCCTGATCCGCCTGCTCCGCGCCGGGCGCGAGCTCGGCGTGCAGCGTGGCCATGCGCGAGCCGGCGGTGACCTGCCACACGTGCACGTGGTGGATGTCCACGATGATCGCGTCGACGGCGTGGAGCTCGCGCTGCACGTCCCCGAGGTTGACGCCCTCGGGCGTACCTTCGAGCAGGATGTGGCCCGAGCGACGCACGAGCGACCAGGCGCTGCGCAGGATCAGCAGCGACACGAGGATCGAGAGCACCGGGTCGGCCCAGTTCCAGTCGAGCCAGCGCACGGCGAGTGCCGCGAGCACGGCCGCGACCGACCCGAGCAGGTCGCCCAGCACGTGCAGGCTCGCGCCGGCCATGTTCACGTCGTCGGGATCGTGGCCGTGCAGCGTGCGCAGCACCACGACGTTGGCCACGAGGCCGAGCACGGCGACGACGAGCATCACGCCCGAGAGGATCGGCTCCGGATGGAACAGGCGCTGCACCGCCTCGTAGACGATGAAGGCCACCAGCGCGAACTGGGTGAGCGCGTTGACGAAGCCCGCGAGGACTTCGATGCGGCCGTAGCCATAGGTGCGCCGCGAGTCGGCCGGACGCGCGGCGAAACGCGCCCCCAAGAACGCGAGCAGAAGCGCGAGCGCGTCGACCAGCATGTGGCCGGCGTCGGCCAGCAGCGCCAGCGATCCGGACACGATGCCGCCGGCCGCCTCGGCGACCAGCATGAGCAGCGTGAGCACGAAAGCGAACCGCAGCTTGCGCTCGCTACCGCCCTCGACGTGGCTGTGGTCGTGATCGTGGGCGTGCCCGTGCGAATGGGAGTGGTCGTGTGCCATGGGAAGGAAGGCTAGGCGCGAGCGACGCGGTTACACAATCACGGGTGCGCGCAGGACGGCCCGTGGATGTGTCCGGCGTGCTCGCCGCGGTCGACGCGCAGGTTGACGAAGTGCGCCGCGGCGACGAGGAAACCGCCGCACGTGACGAGGACGCTGTGCACAAACAGCGAGCCACCGTGCAGGAACGTCACACCGAGGATCAGCAGGAGAAGCCCCGGCACCGCGAGCAGCAACGGCAGGCGGCGGCGGTGACGCCGGAAGCCGGAGACGAGCGCGACGCTGGCCAGCACGCAGGCGAAACCGACGAAACCGGCTTCGAAGCGGTGGTCGGCCAGGAACGAAAGCCCGATGAGCGGCAGCAGCGCGATCACGAACGGCAGCGCGGCGCAGTGAATGGCGCACAGGAAGGACGCCGTCGCGCCCAGGCGGTCGGCGGCATGCCACCAGCGGCGCGGTACTTCGGGTTCGGTGGCGGAGTCGGTCATGGAAGACATAGCGTGACTAGTTGCACGGGTCGAGGCAAGCGATGATACTTTATAACATTGCAAAACCCAACTGGAGCTCCACCCGATGCGCAGAACCCTTATCGCCCTGGCCCTGGCCGCGAGTTTCGGCACGTCCCTGCCCGTGATGGCGGACGACGCCGCCCAGGACGGGACCCCGCCATCGGTGGGGGCGACCGACGCCCAGGGCAAGAGCCGCAAGCACGTCGACAAGCTCGACGCCATCGTGGTCAACGCCGTGCCGGGCGGTCAGAAGGCCGACCAGATCGTGGCGCCCGTGGCGGTGCTGGCAGGCTCGGCCCTGGACGACGCCAAGGGTGTGTCGCTCGGCGAGACGGTGTCTTCCATCCCCGGCGTGCAGAGTTCCGCGCTCGGTACCGCGGTGGGCCGACCCGTGATCCGCGGCCTCGACGGCCCGCGCGTGGCGGTGCTCGAGAACGGTCTCTCGTCCCAGGACGTGTCGAACGTCAGCCAGGACCACGCGGTCACCCTCGAGCCGTTCCTCGCCGACCAGATCGAGGTGCTCAAGGGTCCGGCCACCCTGCTCTACGGCTCGGGCGCGATCGGCGGCGTCGTCAACGTCGTGGACGGGCGCGTTCCCGAAAAGGCCCCGGACAACGGCTTCGCCGGGCGCGCGGAAGTGCGCGGCGACTCCGTCTCGGATGGCAAGACAGGCCTGCTCCGCCTCGACGCGGGCAACGACCGGTTCGCCATCCACGTGGACGGCATGCACCGCGACAACGAGGACTACGACATTCCCGGCGGCACGCTGGCCAACAGCGCGGTGAAGACGACCTCGGGCTCGGTGGGCGCGTCGCTGCTCGGTTCGTGGGGCTTCGTCGGTCTGTCGGTGTCGCGCTTCCTCGACCTCTACGGTAGCCCTGCGGAACCCGGCGATCCGGCCGAAGGCGAGGATCCGGTCCACATCAAGATGGCGCAGACCAACTACACCCTGAAGGGAGGCCTGGTGAAGCCGTTCGACGGCATCGCGAAGATCGATTTCAGCCTCGGCCATGGCGCGTACCAGCACGTCGAATACGAAGGCGACGTTCCGGGCACCACCTTCACCACGAACAGCAACCAGGGCCGCCTTCTCGTCACGCACGAGCCGCTCGCCGGTTGGGAAGGCGCGTTCGGCGTGCAGACGCAGCACCGCCAGTTCGCGGCCGTCGGCGAGGAGACGTTCGTTCCGGCCACCACGACCAGCGGCGTCGGCGTGTTCCTGACCGAGCAGCGCGACTTCGGCCCGTTCAAGGTCGAGCTCGGCGCGCGCCACGACAGGCAGAGCGTCGATCCGGACGACGGTCCGAAGCGCGACTACAGCCCGAACAGTTTCTCCGCCGGTGTCGCCTGGCGTTTCGCGGAGCAGTGGCATCTGTCGCTGAACCTCGATCATGCCGAACGCGCGCCGTCCGAAGAGGAACTCTTCGCCAACGGGCCGCACGAGGCCTCGAACACGTTCGAGATCGGCAGCGACCTCACGAAGGAAAAGTCGAACCAGGCGGAACTCGGCCTGCACTTCCACGGCGAGTTCGTCGAGGGCAAGATCGCCGCGTACTACAACCGGTACAAGAACTTCATCTACCTCGCCGACACCGGCGAGATCGAGGACGACCTGCCGGTGCGCATCTGGTCGCAGAACGACGCGACGTTCCGCGGCGCCGAAGCCGAAGCGACCTTCCACCTCGCCAAGGGCCCTTCCGGCCACTGGGACCTGCGCGTCTTCGGGGACACCGTGCGCGCGACGCTCTCGGATGGCGCGGGCAACGTGCCGCGCATCCCCGCCGGTCGCGTCGGCGGCACGCTGAGCTGGAACACCGATGGCTTCCGCGCCAGCGTCGGTGCCGTGCGTTACATGAAGCAGGACAGGATCGCCGCGTTCGAAACGGACACGGCCGGCTACACGCTCGTCAACGCGCACTTCGCCTGGACCTTCGTCAACGACGAACGCAGCCAGTGGGAAGCCTTCGTGGACGGCAACAACCTGACCAACCAGACCGCGCGCCCGGCCACGTCGTTGTTCAAGGATGTCGCGCCGCTGCCCGGCCGGAACGTCTCGGTGGGTCTGCGCGCGTTCTTCTGACCACGATTCAGTGGTTGTAGGAGCGGACCTGGCCGCGACAGCTCTTCGCGACAGACTGACAGGGCCTGTGGCGCTGTCGCGAAAAGATGTCGCGCGCAGGGCGCGCTCCTACCACCGCGGTGTCAGGACTCGAGGCAGTTCCGGCAGATGCCGTGCACTTCGAGGGTCTGGGCCTGCGGGCGGAAGCCGAGGGCTTTCGCCTGCGCCTCGATCAGCTCGGCGACGCGTTCGTCGCAGACTTCCTGCGCGCACTGGCAGGTATCGCAGATGAGGAACGGCACCTGGTGCGCCTCGGCCGGGTGATGGCACGAGACGTACGCGTTGATGGATTCCAGCTTGTGGATGAAGCCGTTCTCGAGGAGGAAATCGAGCGCGCGATACACCGTGGGCGGCGCGGCGTTGCCGTGCTTCTCGCGGAGGCGATCGAGCAGGTCGTAGGCTTTTACGGGCTTGCCCGCACCGGCGACGAGTTCGAGCACCTCGCGGCGCAACGGCGTGAGGCGCAGGCCGCGCTCGGTCGACGCGATCTCCACCGCCTCGACGAAGCCGCGGGCGTCGTCGTGGTGCTGGTGAGCGTGGTGGTGGGCGGCGTGCGTGGTCACATCGGTATCCTCGTGTCCGTCATCCTAACATGAGGACCTTTCAGCGCTTTTTCGACCCCGGCAATGGTGGCGGCGTGCGCCGCGGAAGGAACGGGAAGATCCAGCCGATCGGCCCCAGCACAAGCGAACCGATCACACCGGCCTTCACGCGTCCGCGCCAGTAGCCGAGCAGCGCGCCGACCACCACGAACGCGATCTGCCAGAGCACGAGCTCCGTCCACGGCACGATCGCCATCAGGTTCATGAAGATCCGCACCGACGCGTCCGGCGCATCCGGATCGACGCCCTGCATGGCTCTGGCTAGCAGTTCGTCCATGGGCGTGTCGCTAGCCGGGGAAGTGCTCGCCTGTGGGAAGCCCGCTTGCGGGCGAACGGGTGCTTGCGGCGAGCACCCATTCGTCCGCAAGCGGACTTCCCACAAAGCCTGCCCCGGCGAAGTCGCCGTCCACGCTCAGCCCTGCGCCCGCGACAGCGCCTCGTCGATGCGCGCGATCGCGCCCTCGCGCCCGGCGAGGTAGATGGTGTGTTCGATCGACGGGGAGACCTGCGTGCCCGTCATGGCGACACGCAGCGGCGCGGCGACCTTGCCCATGCCGAGTTCCAGCGACGCGGCGACGCGTTCGACCGCGCCGTGCACCGCCTCGGGCGTCCAAGCCGCGAGCGCGGCGAGTTCGTTCTTCGCGGCGTTCAGCGCGGCGGGCGCGGTTTCCGCGCGCAGGTGCTTCTCGACCGCCTTCTCGTCCCACTCGACGATCGGGCCGTACCAGATCTTCGCGCGCTCGGCCATTTCCTTGAACGTCTGCACGCGATCGCGCAGCGCGACCACGACATCCGCGGGATCCGGACCCTGCGCGACGTCGATGCCGATCCTGGCCAGGTGCCATGCGAGTTCGGGACCGAGCGTTTCGGGCGCGTCGGTCTTGAGGTAATGCTGGTTGAGCCACGAGAGCTTGGTGACGTCGAAGCGCGACGCCGCCTTGTTGACGTCGGCGACGTCGAACAGTTCGGTCATCTGCGCGACGGAGAAGATTTCCTGGTCGCCGTGCGACCAGCCGAGGCGGACGAGGTAGTTGAGCAGCGCGTGCGGCAGGAAGCCGTCGTCGCGGTACTGCATCACGCTCACCGCGCCGTGGCGCTTCGACAGCTTCTGGCCATCGGGACCGAGGATCATCGGCAGGTGCGCGAACTCGGGCACCGGCGCGCCCAGCGCCTTGTAGATGTTGATCTGGCGCGGGGTGTTGTTGACGTGGTCGTCGCCGCGGATCACCTCGGTGATGCCCATGTCGATGTCGTCGACCACCACGGCGAAGTTGTAGGTCGGGAATCCGTCGGAACGGAAGATGACGAGGTCGTCCAGCTCCTCGTTCGACCACTCGATGCGCCCTTTGACCTTGTCGTCGAAAACCACGCTGCCCGAGGTCGGGTTCTTGAAGCGGATGACGCGGTTCGGGTCGTCGCGCAGCGGCTCGTTGCGGTCGCGATAGTATCCGTTGTAGCGCGGCTTCACGCCCGCGGCCATGGCCGCGTTGCGCATTTCCTCGATCTCTTCCTTGGTCTCGTACGCGTAGTACGCCTTCCCTTCGCGCAGCAGCTGGTCGGCCACTTCGCGGTAACGGTCCATGCGCTGCGTCTGGTAGTACGGACCTTCGTCGTGCGCGAGGCCCAGCCACGACATGCCGTCCAGGATCGCCTGCACGGCTTCCTGCGTCGAACGCTCGCGATCGGTGTCCTCGATGCGCAGCACGAACTCGCCGCCGCGACGGCGCGCCTCCAGCCAGCAATACAGCGCGGTGCGCGCGCCGCCGATGTGCAGGTAGCCGGTAGGACTGGGGGCGAAGCGGGTGCGGACGGTCATGGGGGCGGCGTGGAGTTTTAGGGCAATAGGAGAGTTTAGCGTGGGTGGAGGGGTGGGCGGGAGTTGGTCGTCTGGAGTTGGGAGTTGGGAATCGGGGGCGCTGAGTTCGGGAGTTGGGAGTTGGGAATTGGGGGCGTTGAGTTCGGGGGTTGGGGGTTGGGAATTGGGGGCGCTGTTCACGGCGGCCGCTCGAGGGGGCCGGTGGCGTGACACTCGCCTCGAGGGACGCCAAACGCTGCGGCCCCCTCGGGCGCTCGTCAGTGCGCCCCCAATTCCCAACTCCCAACCCCCACCCTCCCCTGTCATCCACCGGTCATATCGCGATAACCGCCCCGACACGGCGGCGGGCCACCATGCCCCAAGCCAGGCAACGAGGGGCACCGCCATGCGCATCGGCATCGTCACCGAAACCTACGCACCGGACGTCAACGGTGTCGCCCTGACCGTCCAGTCCCTCGCCCGCGGCATCGTCCGCCGCGGCCACAGCGTCGACCTCGTTCGCCCCATCCACCCCGCGACACCACCGCTGGCCGACGCGGGCATGGATGTCCTCGCGGTCGACGGGGCGTCGGTGCCTCGCTACGCGGGCCTGCGTTTCGGGCTGCCCGCACGGTTTCGTCTCGAACGCCGCTGGCGTTCCGACCGGCCGGATGCCATCTATGTGGCCACGGAAGGCCCCCTGGGCTGGAGCGCCGTCAGTGCCGCGCGCCGCCTGGGCATCCCGGTCGCCACGGGGTTCCACACCCGGTTCGATTTCTACGTCGGCCATTACGGCTTCGGCGCGCTGACTCCGCTCGTGCGGCACTACCTCGCGCGGTTCCACCGGCGGGCGCAGACGACGCTCGTGCCGACCGGCCAGCTCGCCGCCGAACTCAACGATCTCGGCGTGCACGACGTGCGCGTGCTGCGCCGCGCGGTCGATACGCTGCGCTTCCATCCGGAACGTCGCGACGACGCGCTGCGCGCCTCCTGGGGCGTGACGGATGACGCGCCGGTCGTCCTCAGTGTCGGGCGCGTCGCGCCCGAGAAGAACCTGCACGTCGTCATCGACGCCTACCGCGCCCTCGCCCGCCGCGTGCCGGGCACGCGTTGCGTCATCGTCGGCGACGGCCCCGGCCGCGCTGCGCTGCAGGCCGCGCATCCGGACGTCATCTTCGCCGGCACGCGCCGCGGCGACGAGCTCGCGGCGTACTACGCCAGCGCCGATCTGTTCGTGTTTCCGAGCCTCACCGAGACGTTCGGCAACGTGGTGCTCGAGGCCATGGCCTCCGGCGTTCCGGTGGTCGCGTACGCCGAGGCGGCCGCGCGTGAATTCATCCGCAACGGCCAGAACGGCATCCGGGTCGCGCCCGGCAACGAAGGCGGCCTGATCGAGCGCGCCGCCGCCCTCGGCGCCGACGCCACCGTGCGCGCCGCGATGGGTCGTGCCGCGCGCGTCTCGGTCGCCAGCCTTTCGCCGGAGTCGGTCGTCACCGCCTTCGAATCGATCATGCAGTCACTGGCCGAGGAGCACGTCCATGAACGCAGCACCGCCGTCGCCGCGTAGGGCGAACCTGGACCGGCGCATGTGCGTCGCGGCCAACCGCTGGGGCGCGCGTCGCGCCATCGGCATCTTCTTCGGCGCCATCAGCCGGCTCGGCGATGGCGTCTTCTGGTATGCGCTGATGAGCGTCATCGCGGTCGTGGGCGGCTGGCACGGTGTCGCCGTCGCGGCGCAGATGGCCGTGACGGGCCTCACCGCCCTCATGCTCTACCGCGTGCTCAAGCGCTGGACGCGGCGCCCACGCCCTTTCCGCACCTGTCCCGGCGTCATCGCCCACGTCCCGCCGCTCGACGAGTTCAGCTTTCCCTCGGGCCACACGCTTCAGGCCGTCGCGTTCACGGTCGTGGCGGTCGCGCACTACCCCGTGCTCGCGCCCTTCCTGATCGGATTCGCGGCGCTGATCGGCGCGTCGCGCGTGGTGCTCGGGCTGCACTACCCCAGCGATGTGATCGCCGCCACGGCGATCGGCGGCGGGCTCGGCACGCTGTCGCTCTGGGCGGAACGCGTGCTGGTCTGAACTCCGTTCTTCAGGCCGGTGGGAGCGGCCCTGGCCGCGACGCCGTTGGGGCCGTGAGTCACAAGGCTGATGCGTCCGGCGAAAAGCTGTCGCGGCCGGGTCCGCTCCCACACGATACCTGTTGGAGCGGCCCTGGCCGCGACGCCGTTGGAGCCGTGAGCCGCGGGGCCTGCCGCGCCCGGCGAAAAGCTGTCGCGGCCGGGTCCGCTCCCACACGATACCTGTTGAAGCGGCCCTTGCCGCGACGCCGTTGAGGCCGTGAGCCGCAGGGCCTGCCGCGCCCGGCGAAAAGCTGTCGCGGCCGGGTCCGCTCCCACACGATACCTGTTGGAGCGGCCCTGGCCGCGACGCCGTTGGGGCCGTGAGTCGCAGGGCCTGATGCGTCCGGCGAAAAGCTGTCGCGGCCGGGTCCGCTCCCACACGATACCTGTTGGAGCGGCCCTTGCCGCGACGCCGTTGAGGCCGTGAGCCGCAGGGCCTGCCGCGCCCGGCGAAAAGCTGTCGCGGCCGGGTCCGCTCCCACACGGAAGCGGCCGCTTTGATCAGGCGAATCAGGCCGCCGCGCGCGGGGCCTTCTGCAGGATGCCCAGCATGGCGCCGAGCTTGTCGCGCATCTCGCGGCGGTCGACGATGACGTCGACGGCACCATGCTCGACCAGGAACTCGGAACGCTGGAAACCTTCCGGCAGCGTCTCGCGCACGGTCTGTTCGATCACGCGGGGACCCGCGAAACCGATCAGCGCCTTCGGCTCGGCGACGTTGAGGTCGCCCAGCATGCCGAGGCTCGCCGACACGCCGCCCGTGGTCGGGTGCGTGAGAACGGAGATGTACGGAATGCCGGCATCGCGCATGCGCGCCAGCGCCGCGGACGTCTTCGCCATCTGCATCAGCGAGAACAGGCCTTCCTGCATGCGCGCGCCGCCAGTGGCGGAAAAGCACACCAGCGCGCTCTTCTCGGCGAGCGCCTTTTCGGCGGCGCGGGCGAACTTCTCGCCCACCACCGAACCCATCGAGCCGCCCATGAACGCGAATTCGAACGCCACGGCGACAACCGGGCGCTCGAGCAGGCTGCCGGACATCGCGATCAGCGCGTCCTTCTCGCCCGTGTTCTTCTGCGCGGCGGCCACGCGGTCCTTGTACTTCTTCTGGTCCTTGAACTTCAGGGCGTCGACCGCTTCCATCTTCGGCCACAGCTCGGTGGTGCTGCCCTCGTCGAAGAAGGCCGCGAGGCGCGCGCGCGCCGAGATCGCGTGGTGGTGGCCGCACTTCGGGCAGACCATCAGCGACTTCTCGAGCTCGGGCTTGTACAGCACCGTGCCGCAACCCGCGCACTTCTCCCAGACGCCTTCCGGCACCTTGCCCTTGCCACCGGCCGCGCTGGGTGCGCGGGTCTTCGGCGTCATGATTTTCTGCAGCCAGTTCATCGTGTGTCTCCGGTACCTGTACGTCCGCTCGCCCGATCAGCGCGCGTCGAGCGCGGCGCGGATCGGAGCGAGGAAATCCCTTGCCCTGCCGACGGCATCGTCGGCCGAGGTCGCACCGGCGAGGCGGTCGACCAGGGCGCTGCCGATGACGACGGCGTCGGCGAATTCGCCGATCGCCTTCGCACCCTCGGCGTCGCGGACACCGAAGCCCACGGCGACCGGAGCCTTCGACCGGGCGCGGATGCCGGCGACGCGCTCGGCGATGTCGCCGGTGCTCAGCTGGGCCGCGCCGGTGATGCCGGCGAACGATACATAGTACAGGAAGCCCGTCGCCGCCTCGCAGAGGGCGGCCAGGCGCGTCTCGGCCGTCGTCGGCGACGCGAGCAGGATCTGGTCGAGCCCGGCCTCGCGCAGCGGTTCCAGGACGTGCGACTCCTCCAGCGGACAGTCGACCATCAGGACGCCATCCACGCCGGCTTCGACGGCATCTTCGGCGAACGCCGCGTATCCGTACATCTCCACCGGATTGAGGTAGCCCATCAGCACGATCGGGGTTTCGTCGTCCGTCTCGCGGAACGCGGCCACCCAGGCCAGCACGTTCGCCAGGCCGACGCCCTTCGCGATCGCGCGCTCGCTGGCGTGCTGGATGACCGGACCGTCGGCCATGGGGTCGGAGAACGGCACGCCAAGCTCGATCACGTCGGCGCCGGCGGCCACCAGGCCATGGAGCAGCGACACCATGCCATCCGGCGACGGATCGCCGGCGGTGACGAAGGGGATCAGGCCGGTGCGGCCGGCGGACTTCAGCGCCGCGAAGCGGCGTTCGATGCGGCTCATCAGAGTTCGATTCCTTCGCGGGCGGCGATGGTATGCACGTCCTTGTCGCCACGCCCCGAGAGGTTGGCGAGGACGATGCCGTCCTTCGGCAGCTCGCGCGCCAGCTTCATCGCCTGGGCGATGGCGTGGCTCGACTCGAGCGCCGGCAGGATGCCCTCGGTGCGGGCGAGCAGGTGGAACGCTTCCAGCGCCTCGTCGTCGGTGACGCCGACGTATTCGGCGCGGCCGGCGTCCTTGAGGAACGCGTGCTCGGGACCGACGCCCGGGTAGTCGAGGCCCGCCGAGATCGAATGCGTCTCGACGATCTGACCGTTCGCATCGGAGAGCACGTACGTGCGGTTGCCGTGCAGCACGCCTGGCTTGCCGGCGGCGAGCGAAGCCGCATGGCGGCCCGTCTCGATGCCGTCGCCGGCGGCTTCGGCGCCGACGAGGCGCACACCGCCGTCGTTGAGGAACGCGTGGAAGATGCCGATCGCGTTCGACCCGCCACCGACGCAGGCGGTGACGACATCGGGCAGGCGGCCGAACTGTTCGATGGTCTGCGCGCGCGCCTCGCGGCCGACGATCGCGTTGAAGTCGCGCACCATCTGGGGATACGGGTGCGGGCCCGCGACGGTGCCGATGATGTAGAAGGTGTCCTCGACGTTGGTGACCCAGTCGCGCATCGCCTCGTTCAGGGCGTCCTTCAGCGTCTTCGAACCGGACGTCACCGGCACGACCTCGGCGCCCAGCAGGCGCATGCGGTAGACGTTGATCTTCTGCCGCTCGATGTCGACGGCGCCCATGTACACGACGCACTTCAGGCCCATGCGCGCGGCGACCGTGGCGCTGGCCACGCCATGTTGCCCGGCGCCCGTCTCGGCGATGATGCGCGACTTGCCCATGTAGCGCGCCACGAGCGCCTGGCCGACGGTGTTGTTGATCTTGTGCGCGCCGGTGTGGTTCAGGTCTTCGCGCTTGAGCACGATGCGCGCGCCGCCGACGTGCTTCGACAGCCGCTCGGCGTGATAGACCGGGCTCGGGCGGCCGACGTAGTGCTTGAGATCGCGATCGAGCTCGGCGATGAACGCCGGGTCGGAGCGCAGCTTCTCGTAGGCGGCGGTGAGCTCGGCCAGCGGCTCCATCAGGGTCTCGGCGACGTAAATGCCGCCGAAGTCGCCGAACCGACCGTGGGCGTCGGGCCAGGCGTGGAAATCCGTGATCTGCGTCATTGCCTTCTCGGTATCTGCTGGGGGCCGCTCACGCGCTGGGGACGGCGCGCACGGCGGAAATGAAGCGTTCCATCTTAGCCCGATCCTTGATGCCGGGCGACGCCTCGATGCCACTGGAGACGTCCACGGCCCACGGCCGGGCGACGCGGATCGCTTCCGCGACGTTGTCGGCGGTGAGGCCACCGGCGAGGATCAGCGGCTGCGCGAGATCCTTCGGCATCAGCGACCAGTCGAAGCGCTGGCCGCTGCCGCCCTGCTCGCCCAGTCCATGCCCGTCGAGCAGGAGGCCGGCCGCTGCTGGGTAGTCGCGCAGGCGCGCGAGCGCCGGCGCGCCCTCGCCCATCGCGATGGCCTTCAGCCAGCGCACGCCGTGCGCCGCGCACTCCGCCTGGGTTTCCACACCGTGGAACTGGAGCATGTCCGGCCGCAGGACGCGCACGACCTCCGCCACGTAGGCGGGATCGTCGTCCATGACCAGCGCCACGATGCCGACGAACGGCGGCACGGCATCGCGCAGGGTCGCCGCGGTCGAAGGATCGACGAACCGCTTGCTCTTGCGCGTCATCACGAAACCGACGGCATCCGCGCCGAGACGCGAGGCCAGCTGCACGTCGTCGACACGCGTGATCCCGCAGCACTTGATGCGCGTCATAGCGTCACCTCCGCCGGAAGGCCCCAGTGGGCTTCGTACATCGGTCCGAGGAACGTGAGTCCTTCCGCGGGCGCGGTCGCGCCGGCGACTTCGCGATCCCGGCCCTCGAGCAGTTCGGCCATCCATTCGACCGGGCGCTCCCCGCGACCGATGGGCAGCAGCGAGCCGACGATGTTGCGCACCATGTGGTGCAGGAACGCGTTCGCCTCGATCTCCACCACCACGTGGATGTCCTCGCGGAACACGCGGATCGACCGCACGTTGCGCCGCGCATGCGCGGCCTGGCACGACACGGCACGGAACGCCGAGAAATCGTGCTCGCCCACGATCGCCTGCGCCGCGACGTGCATCGTGTCGGCGTCGAGCTGGCGGCGCTCCCAGGCCACGAAACGCGCGTCGAGCGCCGGGCGCACGAAGCGCGGCAGGATGCGGTAGCGATAGCGCCGGGCCCGCGCCGAGAAGCGCGCGTGGAAGTCGTCGGCCACGGGCTGCGCCCAGGTCACCGCCACGCTGTGCGGCAGGTTCGAGCACGCGCCGAGGACCCAGCCACGCATGTCGCGCACGACGTCGGTATCGAAATGCACCACCTGGCAGCGGCCATGCACGCCTGCATCCGTGCGGCCGGCCGCCGTCACTTCCACCGGCGCGTGCGCGACGTAGGTCAGCGCTTCTTCCAGCGCGCCCTGCACGGTCTTCGCGTGGCTGAGCCGCTGCCAGCCAAGAAAATCGGTGCCGTCGTATTCGACGCCAAGGGCGATGCGCATGGGGTGGGTCGGAAGTGGTGGGAGCCGCAAAGGGTACCATCCCGTCGCCAACGAGCCGCTGTGGGAGCGGACCTGGCCGCGACGCCGTTGAGGCCGTGAGCCGCACGGCCTGCCGCGTCCGGCGAAAAGCTGTCGCGGCCGGGTCCGCTCCCACACGATACCTGTTGGAGCGGACCTGGCCGCGACGCCGTTGAGGCCGTGAGCCGCAGGGCCTGCTGCGCCCGGCGAGAAGCTGTCGCGGCCGGGTCCGCTCCCACACCGCACCGATGGCTGTTGGAGCGGACCTGGCCGCGACGCCGTTGAGGCCGTGAGCCGCAGGGCCTGCCGCGCCCCGCGAGAAGCTGTCGCGGCCGGGTCTGCTCCCACACCGTACCGATGTCTGTTGGAGCGGACCTGGCCGCGACGCCGTTGGGGCCGTGAGCCGCAGGGCCCGATGCGTCCGGCGAAAAGCTGTCGCGGCCGGGTCCGCTCCCACACCATACCTGTTGGAGCGGACCTGGCCGCGACGCCGTTGGGGCCGTGAGCCGCGGGGCCTGATGCGTTCGGCGAAAAGCGGTCGCGGCCGGGTCCGCTCCCACAACGCACCGATGGCTGTTGGAGCGGACCTGGCCGCGACGCCGTTGAGGCCGTGAGCCGCAGGACCTGATGCGTCCGGCGAGAAGCTGTCGCGGCCGGGTCCGCTCCTACAAGAAAAAAGCCCCGGCGGGTGGCCGGGGCTTTCCGTTCTGCCTGTGCTCGCGATCAGACGATATCGTCGAGGATCCGGCGGGCCGTGTCCTTCTGCATCTGCGAGCCTTCCGCGATCACCTCGTCCAGCATGAGGCGGGCGCCTTCGGCGTCGCCCATGTCCAGATAGGCGCGGGCGAGGTCGAGTTTCGTGTCGACCGGGTCGTCACTGAAGCTTTCCGGGCCGTGATCCTCGATCGGCTCTTCGTCGGCGAACACCGGCTCGTCGAATCGCGGCGGTTCGTCGAAACGCGGGAGCTCGTCCACGTGCTTCGGCGCCTCGAAGGCCGGCTCGTCGTGCGCCGGCGCGCGATCGGCATCCTCGTCGAACGACCAGGTCGAGCGCGGTTCGTCGTGGGCGGCCGTCTCGCTGGCGAGCACGTCGCCGAACGCCGCATCGCCTTCATGCGTGCCGTGCGCTTCGGCGTACGGCGATTCCGGCGCGTCCACGTCGAACACTTCCGGCGCGTGCGGACGGCGATCCGCCTCGGCGCGCTGCACCGGGGTCAGGTCGAAATTGAAGTGGTATTCGCTGTGCTTCTGCGGCGCGGGCGTCGCAGGACGGGCCTCTTCATCCGGGCTGGTCACGTAGGTGCCGAGGTCGAACTCCTCCAGCGCCGCGGCGTGATCCGGGTGCTGCGGCGAGCCGGCCGTGTACGTGTCGTCGTCGTACGGATCGTCGATCTCGTCGACCGGCACGCCGCCGAACAGCGGATGCGTCGGGGCGAGGTCCTCGCCCATCATCACCACCTCGCGCCATTCCGGCTGCTCGGGATCGGCGACATGGGCGAACATGGCTTCGGCGGCGGCCTCGAAGTGATCGACGTCGCGGCGGCCGTAGTACAGGCTGACCAGTTCCAGATGCAGCCCGATGTCGTCCGGGTGCTCCGCCAGCGCGTCGAGGATCTCGCGCTGGTCCTGATCCATCGTGTCGGTGTGCTCGAAGTCGCCGAACGTGGGCTCCTGGCCGAAACGATCGGCGAGCGACGGCGTGCCGGCGACGGCGGCCGCGGCCTTCGGTTTCCTGCGACCGAACACGGCCGCGACGAGCAGCAGGAGGATGACGATCGCGCCGCCACCCCAGGCCCAGGGCTGCATGAACCAGGGATCTTCCTCGGCGACCGGAGCCGTGGGCGTGACGTGGGCCCGGGCCGGCTTCGCGACCGGTGCCGGCGGTGCGGCGACGGCCGTCGCCGCCGCGGCGGGCGCCGGGGACGCGAGCGGCGTCGTGGCGACGGTCGCGGAAGCGGCCGGGGCGGCCGCGGTGCTGGCGGCCGTGGCCGGTGCCGTGGCGGCCGCGACCGGCGCGCTGGAGGCGGCCGCGGGTGCAGGTGCTGGAGCCGGAGCGGCCGCGACGGCCGCGCCCTTCTGCGCTTCGGCCAGCTTGCGCTGGAGTTCGGCGATCTCCGAATCCTTCAGGCTTAGAAGGCGCTGGTTCTTCGCGTCGATCGCCTCGAGCTCGCCGATGCGCGACTTCAGCTCGGCGCCCTGCTGCTTGAGCGACGCGACGCTTTCCTGCGAGGTCGCCAGCTCCTGGCGGAGGCCGGCGACCTGGGCGTCGCCCGTGCCACCCTTCGTTCCGGCGCGGGTGGACGCGGCGTCGCCGCCGTCCTTCGACGGCACGATGGCGAGACGGTCGTCGGCGCTGGCCGCGGACTTCGCCTTCGGCTGGCTCGCGCCCGTGGAGGCGGCATCGGCGACCGTCGACGGCGCGCGGGTGCTACCGGCGCGCCAGGATTCGTTCTGGCGGCGGACTTCGGAGAGCGCCGCGTCTGCGCTCTCCGCACGCACCTCGTCGGCAGACGGGATACGCAGGACCGCACCCGTCTTCAACGCGTTCATGTTGTCGCGATAGAAGGCGTCCGGATTGGCCTTCTGCAGGGCCACGAGCATCTGGTTCATATCCGCGCCGCCCGCATGCTGGCGGGCGATCGTGGACAGCGTCTGGCCACGCTGCACCGGGCCATAGGAGTCGGCGGACGCACGGCGCGGCGTCGACTGGCGAGGCGCGGGAGCGGGCGCCGCGGGAGCCGGCGTCGGCGGCGCGGCGGTCTCGGCGGTGCGCGAGGGACGCGCGTCGCTGGCCGCCGGCACCCGCGGCGGCACGTCCGACGTACGCGACGGAGGCGCGGCGGGAGCCTGCGGTTCGGCGGTCGACGCCGCCTGGTGGATCGGCGAGCCCGGCGGGTCGAGCAGCATGGTGACTTCCCGGACG
This sequence comes from Luteibacter sp. 3190, assembly GCF_031456385.1. NCBI lineage: Bacteria > Pseudomonadati > Pseudomonadota > Gammaproteobacteria > Lysobacterales > Rhodanobacteraceae > Luteibacter > Luteibacter sp. 3190. The sequence continues at coordinate 1,636,091 of NZ_JAVDUO010000001.1, forward strand.
ACCTTGTTGCCGCCCGAGGAGACTTCGACGAGGAAATCGAGGTAGGTGTCGCGGACCGGCTCGGCACTGGTGACGCGAACGACGGGCTGCCCGGAGGCGCCCTTGGCGACCGTGAAGTTCAGGGCGACGGGAAGGCCGCCGCGATTGAGCCCAGCCCGGCGGAAGGCGTCCTCCGACGCCAGCGCCACCTGGACGTTGCCAAGGTTGCCCGACACGCCGGTGAGCGGAATCTCGGCGACCAGCGGCTGATCCATGGTGGAGCGCACCTGGACGGCACCCAGACTCTGAGCCAGGGCGGTGCCGCCCCAGCTGGCCAACGCCAGCATGATCGAAAGCTTCAACGTGCGGTTCATGTGTTACGTCCCCCGAACTGGATCCATGCCGGCGGCGCGCCTCTATCGGGCGATCGGCCGCGAAGGCGCCACTGTAGTGCACCCCGACAACAACTAACAATAGCGGCTACGGATAGTTACGCGACAACGTTGAGTCGTTCGCGAGGCCCGTACACGCCCCCCTTACATGTACTTCGGTCAATGGCCCTGCGCGGCCTCCAGCTGCCGCTGGAGCTCGGCGATCCGGCGATCCCGTTCCTCCAGCGCCTGCCCGGCCTCCTTCGAGTGCGACTCCAGCGTGTCCACACGCGTCTTCAGCTGGCGGACTTCGGCGTCCTCGCGTTTCTCCTGCCCGCGAAGGGCATCGAGCCGCGCGCGGGAGGACGACGAGTCCGCGCGCGTCGCCCGGTCCTGCGGCCGTTGCGCCGCCGACGCGGCGAGCGCGGGCAGCATCAGCAGCAGGAAGGTGGCGACGCGAGGGTTCATTACAGGTAATCCTCGATAAGGATTTCCGCGATCTGCACGGCGTTGAGCGCGGCACCCTTGCGGATGTTGTCCGCGACCACCCACAGGTCGAGGCCGCGCTCGTGGGAGATGTCCTCGCGGATGCGGCCGACGAAGACCGGGTCCTTCCCGGCCGCGTCGCCGACCGGCGTCGGGTAGCCACCGGCCTTGCGCTCGTCCTGCACCACCACGCCCGGCGCCTGCTCCAGCAGTTCGCGCGCGCGTTCGGCGGTGATCTTGTCGCGGGTTTCGATGTGCACCGCCTCTGCGTGGCCGTAGAACACCGGCACGCGGACGGCGGTCGGATTCACCTGGATGGACGCGTCCTCGAGGATCTTCCGGGTCTCCCAGACCATCTTCATCTCTTCCTTGGTGTAGCCGTTGGCCTGGAAGTCGTCGATGTGCGGAATCACGTTGAACGCGATCTGCTTCGGGAACTTGGCCGTCTCCACGTCCTGGAAGTTGAGCATCTGGGCGGTCTGCTTGCCCAGCTCTTCCATGCCGCTGCGACCCGCGCCGGACACCGACTGGTACGTCGCGACGTTGATGCGTTCGATCCCCGCCTCGCGATGGATCGGCGCCAGCGCCACCAGCATCTGCATCGTCGAGCAGTTCGGGTTGGCGATGATGCCGCGCACCGTGTAGTCGGCGATGGCGTGCGGGTTCACCTCGGACACCACCAGCGGGATGTCGTCCTGGTAGCGGAACTCGGAGGTGTTGTCGATGACCACGGCACCCGCGGCGGCGGCGCGCGGGGCGTGCTCGCGGCTCACCGATCCGCCGGCCGAGAAGAACGCGATGTCGACGCCGTCGAAGTCGTATTTCGCAAGGTCCTGGACGGTATACGGTTTTCCGGCGAAGTCGACGGTACCGCCCGCCGAGCGCTCGCTCGCCAGGGGAACCAGTTCGCTCACGGGAAAATCCCGCTCGGCGAGGATCGACAGGAGGGTTTCGCCGACCGCGCCGGTCGCGCCCACCATGGCCACCTTGTAACTCGTCTTCTTGCTCATGCTTCGCTTTTGTCAGGCGTGGATGGAAGGTCAGCTGGCGTCGGCCAGCACACCCGGATTGAGGATCGTGGGTGGCTGGCCGGCGTGTGGACCGTGTCCGAACGCCGCCAGCACATTGTCCACAGCCAGCGCCGCCATATCGCGACGTGTGTCGCGACTTGCGCTGGCGATGTGCGGACTGAGGACGATATTGTCCCGTTCGAGCAGCCCCGGATGGACCGAGGGCTCCCCTTCGAACACGTCGATGCCCGCCGCCGCGATCTCGCCGGTGGCCAGCGCACGCGCCAGCGCCGCGTCGTCGACGATGCCGCCACGCGCGATGTTGACGAGCGTCGCGGTCGGCTTCATCGCCTTCAGTTCGGCCTCGCCGATCGCGTGGTGGTTCTGCGCGGTGTAAGGCAGCACCAGGATGAGATGGTCGGACCGGCCGAGCAGCGTGGCCTTGTCGACGTAGGTCGCCGCGCATTCGCGTTCGACCTCCGCCGGCAGGCGCGAGCGATTGTGATACAGCACCTGCGCCCGGAAGCCGGCCGCGCGGCGTGCGACGGCCTGGCCGATGCGGCCCATCCCGAGGATGCCGATCGTCTTGCCGTGGACGTCCGCGCCGAGCCAGCCCTCGAAGCGGGAGCCGCGCCACTGGCCGTCGCGCAGCCAGCGCTCGGCCTCGCCCACCCGTCGCGCGGCGGCGAGCATCAGCGCCCAGGCGTAGTCGGCGACGGTCTCTGTGAGGACGTCGGGGGTGTTCGACGCACCGATGCCCGCGGCGGTCAGGGCATCCAGGTCGAGGTTGTTGTAGCCCACCCCGAGGTTCGCGACGAAACGCAGGCGCGAGGCGCCGGCGATGGCGGCCGCGTCGATGCGCTCCGCGAGCCCGACGATCGCGGCGTCGGCGCCGGCGAGGTGCTTCGCGAGGTCGGCGCTACCGAACTTCAGCTCCTCGGTTTCCGCACGCACTTCGAAATGCGGCCGCAGGCGATCGACGATGTCGGGAAAGAACGGGCGGGAAATCCAGACGACATGCTTGTTCATGGGTTACTCCCGGACGGCCCCTGGAATCCGCGGCGGCACCTCGCCCACGTCGCCGCACTGGGCGCGATGACGCAGCGCCTGGTCCATCAGCACGAGGGCCAGCATGGCCTCGGCGATCGGCACGGCACGGATGCCGACGCAGGGATCGTGGCGGCCCTTGGTCACCACCTCGGTCGGCTGGCCCGCGCGATCGACGCTGCGACCCGGGATCAGGATGCTCGAGGTCGGCTTGAACGCCATCGACACGACGACCGGCTGGCCGGACGCGATGCCGCCGAGGATGCCGCCCGCGTGATTGGACAGGAAACCGTCGGCCGTGAGTTCGTCGCGATGCTGCGTGCCGCGCTGGGCCACGGCGGCGAAGCCGTCGCCGATCTCCACGCCCTTCACGGCGTTGATCGACATCATGGCCGCCGCGATCTCGCCGTCGAGCTTGCCGTAGATCGGCTCGCCCCACCCCGCCGGCACGCCCTCGGCGACCACGGTGACTTTCGCGCCGACCGAATCGCCCGACTTGCGCAGGGCGTCCATGTAGGCCTCGAGCTCGGGCACCTGCGCGGCGTCGGGCCAGAAGAACGGGCTACCCTCGATCGCGTCGGCGTCGAAGCCGCGCGGCACGACGTCGCCGATCTGCGCGACGTACCCGCGCACCGTCACGCCATGGCGCTGGGCGAGCCACTTCTTCGCGATGACGCCGGCGGCCACGCGCATGGTGGTCTCGCGCGCCGAGGATCGCCCACCGCCGCGCGGATCGCGCACGCCGTACTTCTGCCAGTAGGTGTAGTCGGCGTGGCCGGGGCGGAACGTGTCGAGGATGTTGCCGTAATCCTTCGAACGCGCATCCGTGTTGCGGATCAGCAGCGCGATGGGGGTGCCGGTGGTCACGCCCTCGTAGACCCCGGAGAGGATCTCGATATCGTCGGCCTCGCGCCGCTGCGACGTGTGCCGCGAGCGGCCCGTCGCGCGGCGTTCCAGGTCGGCGCGGAACTCGCCGGGCTCGAGCGCGAGCCCCGGCGGGCACCCGTCGACGACGCAACCGATGGCCGGGCCGTGGCTTTCGCCGAAGGTGGTGACGGAGAGGATCTTGCCGAACGTATTGGAGGACACGGTACTTCCGGTGAAGGTCAGTTTCTTGCGGCGCGAACGGCGGCGATGTCGGCGGCATGCTCGACGAGGTCGCGCCGTTCCAGCGCGAAGATCCCCATCTGGCCCACCTTGAACTCCAGCCACACGAACGGCACGCGGGGCAGCAGGTTGACCAGCGCATGCTCGCTGTCGCCCACCTCGACGATCAGCAGGCCGTCCTCGCTCAGATGGTCGGCCGCCTCGTCGAGCATGCGCAGCGTGAGGTCCAGTCCATCATCGCCGGATGTCAGGCCGAGGACCGGCTCATGGCTGTATTCGGCCGGCATCGCGGCGTATTCGTCGTTGGTGACGTAGGGCGGGTTGGAGACGATCAGGTCGTAGACCTCGCCCTGGAGGCCGGCGAAGAGGTCCGACTTCACCGCGCGCACGCGGTCCTCGACGTGCTGGAACACGATGTTCTCGTTGGCCAGCGACAGCGCGTCGTCGCTGACGTCGGCGAGGTCGACCTTCCACTCCGGGTTGTACTCGGCCATGGCGATGCCGATGCAGCCCGAGCCGGTGCACATGTCGAGCGCGCGTTCCACGTGGCGATCGTCCAGCCACGGGGTGAAGCGGCTCTCGATCAGCTCCGCGATCGGCGAACGCGGCACCAGCGCGCGGCGGTCGCTCTTGAACTTCATGCCCGCAAACCAGGTCTCGCCGACCAGGTAGGCCACCGGCACGCGCTCGACGACCCGGCGCTCGATCAGCGCCAGCACGGCCTCGCGCTCGGCGGCGACCAGCTTGCCCGCGCCGTAGGCCGGCGGAATGTCCGGCGGCAGGTGCAGCGCGGCCAGCACCAGATGCGTGGCCTCGTCGATCGGATTGTCGTGGCTGTGCCCGAAGGTCAGGCCGGCGGCCGAGAAACGGCTGGCGCCGTAGCGGATGAAATCGATGATCGAGGAAAGTTCGCTGGTCACGGTCGGGGGGATTCGGTGGGGCTGGCTCGTGAGTATAGCCGTCCGGGGAGACGCGGCGGCCTTCGCCGGGCCGGGCGCTTCGCCGTGGGCACCGGCGTGCGCCGGTGCGACGGTGAGGGAACCTTGCCGGACGCCACCCGCTCCCTCGACGTCGCACCGGCGTACGCCGGTGCCTACGGCGCGGCAATCGCAGAGGCGGAACGTGCCGGATCGCTGGTCGCCGGCTTCCCGTCCTCGTGATGCCCCGCGTAGCGACGGAGGTAGCGCGGCGTGGACGGCGTCAGGATCGACACGTCGAACCATCCGGCGCTCGCGGTGAGATCGAGCGTCAGCGTCTGGCTCGCACCGGCCGGGAGCGCGAGTTCGTGTCGCGTCGGCCCGTACGCCTCGGAGATCGCCACCGCAACCGGGTCGGGGCCGCCGTTCGTCACGACGACCTCGATGGCGCGCTTGCCGTCCACGCCTTGGACCCACGCCTCCAGCGCATCGCCGGCGAATCCGCGCACCGCCGCGTAATAACCATTCGGGCCATGGATACGCCGGTCGTAAGCGTCGCCGACCTTCGCAAGGGGCCACGCATCCTCGATCGCGGTGCCCGCGCTGGCCGCATAACGACGCGGCGGCGCATCCCGGTCGAGCCCGTCGTAGACCATGAACGCCGCGCCGAGCCGGCCGTGGTTGTCGAAGGAAAGACGGCTGGATCCGTCCTCGATGCGATGCCGCAGGTGCCACGCGTAACCGAGCGCCCGTGCCGGCCGCGTGCCCGGTTCCTGCACCGGCATCGTCTGCGTGCCGGGCACCGCGACCGGCGCCTTTCCGCTGAAGCCGGTCGGCACGCGCAACGCGGGCATCGACGGATCGGACCGGCCGCCGAAATCGAAGGCACTGGTCAGATCGCCGCAAACGCTGCGCCGCCACGTGCTGATGTTCGGCTCCTCAACGCCGAAGCGCTTCTCCAGGAAACGCAGCACGGACGTATGGTCGAACGTCTCGGAGCAGACCCATCCGCCACGCGTCCAGGGCGAGACGACGATCATCGGGACGCGGTTGCCGAGGCCGACCACCTGCTCCCCGCCGGGATCGCTGCCGGGAACGAGCGGCGACGCGATCCGGCGATGCCGGTCGAGGTCCATCGTTTCGTCCTTCAGGCCCTCGGCGAGATCGGGAGACACGACGCCCTCGCCGTCCTCCAGCGGCGGCGCGGGCGGGACGACGTGGTCGAAGAACCCGTCGTTCTCGTCGTAGTTGAGGAACAGGACCGTGCGGCTCCACACCTTCGCGTTCGCGGTCAGGGCCTCGATCACGCGCTTGATGTACGCCGCGCCATCGGCCGGCGACGAGGTGGGGTGTTCGCTGTATTTGTACGGCGCGACGATCCAGCTGACCTGCGGCAGGCGGTCGTGCAGCACGTCGTCGCGCAGGTCGCGCAGCGTGTGCGTGGACACGCCGTTGCGCACGAGCGCGCCGGCCGGATCGGCGCCCTCCTTCACCTGGTACGCGGCGAAGAACTCGAGCGAGTTGTCCGTGTAGTTGTCGGTGGGCGAACCCGGATCGCCGGTGCCGCCCTGGTACACGCGCCAGGTGACGCCCGCCTTCTCGAGTCGCTCCGGATACGTCGTCCACGTATAACCGTTCGCGTCGGGACGTTCCTCGGTGCCGGGACCGTTGTCCTTGCGTCCGAGCCGGCCCGACGGATCGGACGTACCGCTCCACAGATAGATGCGGTTGATCGCGGTATCGGCCAGCGCGGACGCGTGGTACGCGTCGCAGATGGTGAAGGCGTCGGCGAGCGCGTAGTGGAACGCGGCGTCCTCGCGACGCAGGTACGCCATCGTGAGCACGTCCTGCTTCTGTTCGATCCAGCGGTCGTTACGGCCGAGGTTCCACGCACCGTGGCCGGAGCTCCATCCATGATCGGTGCCCTCGTGATGGTCGCCACTGCGGTGCGTGTCGAGATGGAACGGATAGACCCATGCGACATCGTCGCCGATGCCGCGCGATTTCCAGTATTTCGTGCGCGCTGGCGTCACCGGCTGGCGCCAGACCGGGTCGCCGTTACCGAGCTCGAGCACGCGTGGATCCGCGAAACCGCGAACGCCACGCAGGCTGCCGAAATAATGGTCGAACGAGCGGTTCTCCTGCATCAGCACCACGACGTGACCGACGTCGGCGAGCGTGCCCGTGCGGCGGTCGGGCTCCGTCGCCAGCGCCTTCGCGATGGCCGCGGGAAATCCCTGCGCGACGAACGAGGCCGCCACGGTCGCACCCGCGGCATGGAGGAAACGGCGGCGATCGTGGGAGACCATGGCCGTATCAGTCCCGCCCGAGCGATTCGATCAGCGCCGCGTGCAGCGCCGGCGTGGCCGCCGCGACCACGCGACCGCCGCTGTCGAGGCCCAGTTCACGGCCCTCCCAGTCGGTGATGACGCCGCCCGCGGCCTGCACGACGGGAGCGATGGCGAGATAGTCGTACGGCATGAGGTTCGATTCGATCACGGCGTCGATGTGACCCGACGCGAGCATGCCGTAACCATAGCAGTCGCCGCCGAAGCGGCGTGTGTAGGCGGCCCGGCTCGTGCGATCGAAGCGCACCCACTCGTCGGGCGTGAACATGTCCGGCGTGGTGGTGTAGAGCGTCGCGGCGTCGAGCGTCTCGCAAGCGCTGGTACGGCAGCGCACGCCGTTCATGGTGGTGCCGACGCCGACGTGGCCGATCCAGCGCTCATCCAGCGCGGGCATGTCGAGCACGCCGAGCACCGGCCGCCCGTGCCGGAGCAGCGCCAGCAACGTGCCCCACAGCGGCCATCCCGAAATGAAGCTGCGCGTACCGTCGATCGGATCGATGGACCAGACGAACTCCGCATCCGTGCGCGCCGCGCCGTATTCCTCGCCGAGCAGCCCGTGCGCCGGCCACGCGTGCTCGATGCGATCGCGCAGCATCGATTCGACGCCGCGATCCACGGCGGTCACCGGACTCATGTCGCCCTTGAGCGTCACGTCGACCGGACGGCGGAACCGGGGCAGCGACAACGCGCGAGCGTTGTCGGCGATCGCCAGCGCGAACGTTTCGAACTCTTTCCGCTCGGCGGCGGACAACGATTCCATCTTGCGGGACTCCCGATGCGGAAAGCGTGCGCGATCTAACGGTTACACGTTTCGGATTGATGACAAAAACGAAAATTCTCTGGTGGACGACGACGCCACAGGTTTGCAAATATACCCAAATCGCCACACCGGTGGGTGGTCGTTTCCGCCCCGGTGACACGTAAAGCGAACCGCCATCCGTCGAGCCGGCCATGCGTCCATACCGCCAAATCGGAAGCGCCATCCTGCTGCTCGCCGGCTCCGCCGCGGCGCACGCGGGCACCGTGACCGTGTACTCGGCGCTCGAGAGCGACGAGATCGCCGTGTACCTCGACGCCGCGAGGAAGGCGCTCCCCGACATCGACGTCCGCGTCCTGCGTCTGTCCAGCGGCGACCTCGCCGCGCGACTGCTCGCCGAATCGGCGCAGCCGCGCAACGACGCGATCTGGGGCATGGCGGTGACCGACATGCTGGAGCCCCGGATCGCCGCGCTACTCACACCCGTGCGGGGCGCCCACATCGATGGCATCCCGTCCGCGTTCCGCGCCGCGGACGGCCGCTGGTTCGCGCCCACGGGCTTCCTCGCCGCGCTGTGCGTGAATCGCGAAGCGCTCGCGGAGCGCGGCCTGCCGATGCCGCGGAGGTGGACCGACCTCGCATCGCCCCGCTATCACGGGCAGGTCGCCATGCCGGACCCCGCCTCGTCGGGCACCGGATACATGCTGCTCTCGTCGCTCTCGGACGCCGGTCGCGATCCGAAGGGCATGCAGGTGGTGCTCGACATCGCGCGTAACGTCGGACAGGTCACGCTCTCCGGGTCGGCACCGTGCAAGCTCGCGCGCATCGGCGAATTCCCGATCGGCATCTCGTTCGCGTTCTCGGCCATGCAGTCGATCCGCCAGGGCTATCCGGTCTCGATGGTGATTCCCGAAGGCGCCAAAGGCTACGAGCTCGAAGCGTCGGGCCTCATGGCGAAAGCGTCGAACCCCGGCGACGCGCGACGCTTCCTCGACTGGACGGCCTCGCCCGAGGCCGCCGTCCTGTATCGCGGTTACAAGGAAATCGTGGCGGCGCCGGGCAGCGTCCCCAGCGCCGAACAGCAGCGGGAAGGCCTTCCCGCCGACCTCGTCGCGACGCTGCCCGCGCGCGACTTCGCCACGGCGGCGCGCGAACGCGCGGCGCTCATCGCCCGGTACAAACGGCTGACGCGCTGACGCGCCGGCCGAAGGGGAACCAACGCGACATGCACCTGCGGATCGACGACCTATCGAAGGCATGGAACGGGCACACGGTGCTCGACGACGTGTCCTTCAGCACCGCCGAGGACGAGTTCGTCTGCCTGCTGGGACCGAGCGGCTGCGGCAAGACCACGCTCCTGCGCATCGTCGCGGGGCTGACGACGCCCGACGCCGGACGCATCGCGCTCGGCGGACGCGACATCACCGCCCTCCCCGCGCGCGACCGCCGCATGGGCCTCGTCTTCCAGGCGTATTCGCTGTTCCCGGACATGACCGCCGCGGCCAACGTCGGCTACCCGATGCGCCTTCGCCGCGAGTCGCCGGCGAAGATCGCCGCGCGCAGCAGCGAGCTGCTCGAGCGCGTCGGCCTTGGCGGCTTCGGCGCGCGCTTCCCCGACGAACTTTCCGGCGGGCAGCAGCAGCGCGTGGCGCTGGCCCGCGCGCTCGCCACCGAACCCGCGATGCTCCTCCTCGACGAGCCCCTTTCCGCGCTGGATCCCGCGATCCGGGCGCAGCTTCGCACGGAGATCCGCAGTCTCCAGCGGGGGCTGGGCATCCCCACCATCATGGTGACGCACGACCAGGACGAAGCGCTGGCGATGGCGGACACCATCATCTGCATGAACCATGGACGCATCGAGCAGTCCGGTTCGCCGCGCGACCTCTACGAACGACCGCGCACGCGGTTCGTGGCCGAGTTCGTGGGCCGCGCGAACCTGCTGCCCACCGCGTTCGTGCGCGACGCCCTGCCCGGCTTCCTCGAACGCCGCCCTCCCGGCGCCGAAGCGACGTATGAGCTCTGCCTGCGCCCCGAGGACATCGTCATCGTCGCCGACCCGCGCGGCGAAGGCGTCGTCGAGGAGACGACGTTCCTCGGCAACCTGACGCGGATGACGCTGTCGTGGCGTGGCCGCCGCCTCCTGGTGGAGGCATCCGGTCGCGACTCGCTGTCACGCGGCCAGATCGTGACGGTCGACGCCCTGCGCGGCGCCTGGGTATGCGCATGAACGCCCTCGCCGCCGCGTCCTCGTGGTCGCGTTCGCGCCCCATCGCGGCGACGTTGCTCCTCGCCGTGCCGGTGGCCGGCCTCGTCCTGTTCTTCCTCCACCCGCTCGCCACCGTGCTGTGGCGCGCGGTCACGGATGCGGACGGCACGCCGACGATAGCCAACTTCGCACGCCTCCTCGACGATCCCGGCCTGCCCCGCGCGGCGTGGCGAAGCCTGGCGATCGGCCTCGCGACGACGGCGACCACCGTGCCCCTGGGCCTGTGCCTGGCCATGGCGCTGCATCGCTCCCGCCTGCGCGGCAAGTTGCTCATCCGCGGCGCGCTGCTGTTGCCGATGCTCGCGCCGTCGCTCGTGCTCGGCCTCGGGCTCGTCTGCCTGCTCGGCCGGAACGGCCTCGTGCATCGGCTCACCGGCCTGCCGACCGACATCTACGGATTCTGGGGCCTGCTGCTCGCGAACACGCTCTACGGCCTGCCGCAGGTGACGATCATCGTATCCGCCGCCCTCGCGCGAACGCCCGCGCGCCACTACGACGCCGCCACGTCGATGGGCGCGGGCGACGGGAGACAGTTCCTCGACGTGACGCTGCCACGCCTGCGCTACGCGCTGCTCGCCGCCGCCTTCCTCGTCTTCACCGAAACGCTCACGGACTTCGGCAGCGCGGTCGTCGTCGGCGGCAGCTACCGCGTGCTGGCGATGGAGATCTACAGCGAAGTGGTGGGTCAGCTCGATTTCGCCATGGGCGCGACGCTCGGGGTCCTGCTGCTCGCCCCCGCGCTGCTTTCCGTCGGACTCGCCCGCCTCGCGAAGCGGCGGCAGGACAGCGGCGACGCACGCCCGGGCCAGCCGCTCGTGCCACGACGCAACGCGCCGCGCGATCTCTTCCTCGGCGTGGTGTCCGTCATCGCGTTGCTGCCGCTCGTGGCCATCGTCGCGACCGTGGCCTATGTCAGCGTCGTGAAGCTCTGGCCTTACGACCGCACGCTCACGCTGGCGAACTACACGACCGGCATGCCCGACGGTTACGGACCGGTCGCCACGTCGCTCGGCGTCGCCCTGACCGCCGCCGTGGCGGGCACGCCGCTGGTCTTCGCACTCGCCGCCGGCCTGCGCCGTGCGCCGGCGACGCTGTCGCGCCCCGTGCAGTTCCTCGCCTCGCTGCCCGCCGCGGTGCCGGGCATGGTGCTCGGCCTCGGTTACGTGCTCGCCTTCAACCACGGCGCGCTGTCCGGCGTGTTCTACGGCAGCGCCGCGCTGGTGGCGGCGTGCAGCCTCTACCACTACCACGCGCAGTCGTTCCTCACGATGCAGACGGGCATGCGGCAGGCGCCCGAGGCGCTGGAAGACGCGGTCGTGACGTCCGGCGGCGGCACGCGGCACGTCCTGCGCGACGCCATCCTTCCGTTCACCGTGCCCGCCGCGGTGTCCACCTTCTTCTACCTGTTCATGCGCTCGCTCGTGACGCTGTCGGGCGTGATCTTCCTCGTCACACCGACACTCGGCCTCGCCTCCGTGACCGTGATGCGCCTCGACGAGAACGGCTTCCTCGCCCAGGCCGCGGCCTATGCGATGTGCGTCGTGATCGTCGGTGCCCTCGCGCTCGGCGCGATGCGCCTCCTCCTCCACGCATTCAAGGACCGACACCATGTGGCATGAAGAACGGCATTCCCGCATCCGCGACCTGCTGCGCACGAGCGGCCAGGTGTCCGTCGAGCGCATCGTCGCCGAGCTCGGCGTGTCGCGCGAGACCATTCGCCGCGATCTCGTGGAACTGGCGGAACGCGGCGAGATCCGTCGCGTGCACGGCGGCGCCGTGCTCACGGGCGACGAGCCGCCGATCGACGTGCGCCATGCCACCCGCGTGCGCGAGAAGCGCGCCATCGCGAAGAAGGTCGCCAGCCTGGTCGAAAGCGGCCAGACGATCTTCATGGACGCGGGCAGCACGATGAACCTCGTCGCCGAGGCGCTCGCCACGCGCAGCGGCCTCACCATCGTGACCAACGCGGTGGACGTCGCCGCGCGCTTCGCGACGCGCGACGCCAACGAGGTGCACCTCCTTGGCGGGCGGTTCAACGCGCAGATCGGCTGCACGCAGGGTTCGTCCACCGTCGCCGAGATCGCGCGCTACCAGCCGCACGTCGCGATTCTCTCGCCCGTCGGCATCGACGCGAAGGCCGGCGCCAGCAGTTTCGAAATGGAAGAAGCCGAAATCGCGCGCGCGATGTGCGCGAACGCCCGCCGCATCGTGATCGCGGCCGACCATTCCAAGATCGGCGTGCGCAGCCGCGTCGCCTGGTGTCCCGCCGACCGCGTGGACGTGCTCGTCACCGACCGTCGCAGCGAGAAGTCCCGCGCGATCGCCGCCATCCGTAAGGCCGTGGGCGAGATCGCCTACGCCTGAAACAAGACGCGCCAGGAAGGCCGCCGAAGCCACACATTTTCAATCGATACAAACCAACCACGATGCCTTCCCGGAGCTTTCCCATGCATCCCCGCCCCACCCTCCGTCATACCCTGTTATGCGCCGCGGTCGCCGCCGTCCTCTCCGGCACCGCGTTCGGCCAGGCCACCACGGGCCGCATCGCCGGCTCGGCGCCGGCCGCGGTCGGCGAAACCGTGCTGATCGAAGGCAGCAACGGCATCGTCCGCGAGGTCCAGGTCGACCCGCGCGGACGCTACTCCGCCGATGCGCTGCCGCTGGCCACCTATAAGGTGTCGCTGAAGTCCAACGGCAACGTCGTCGATTCGCGCGACAACGTCACGCTGCGCGTCGGCGCCGCGACAGACGTCTCCTTCGTCGCCGCCGCGGCATCCGCGCAGGACGCGCAGCAGCTCGACCAGGTCACCGTCTCGGCGACGCAGCTGCCGAAGATCGACGTCGCCACGGTCGCGTCCAGCACCGTCATCACGGCCGGCGACCTCGCGCGCCTGCCGCTGCAGCGTTCCGCCGAAGGCATCGCGCTGCTCGCACCCGGCGCGAGCCGCGGCAGCACCAGCTTCAAGGGCGCGATGGGCAACACGCTCGTCAGCTTCTCCGGCTCGTCGGTCACCGAGAACGCCTACTACATCAACGGCATGAACACGACCGATCCGCTCAGCGGCTTCGGCGGCATCACGCTGCCGTACGGCGCCATCGACCAGCAGGAAGTGCTCAGCGGCGGCTACTCCGCCATGTACGGCCGTTCGGACGGCGGCGTCATAAGCCAGGTGGGCAAGCGCGGCACCAACGAATGGCATGCGGGCGCGCAGGTGCTCTGGGAGCCCGACTTCGCGCGCGCGAGCGCCCGCAACATCACCTACGGCCACGGCAATCCGCATCCGCCGGGCACGATCGTCCAGCGCAACGACCGGAACCACGAGTGGACGTCCACCGTGAGCGCGTATGCCGGCGGCCCATTGGTCAAGGACAAGCTCTACGCCTTCGCCGCCGTGGAGATGGAGCGGAGCGAGGGCAACAGCATCGGCGACGTCAACCACGCGTACGACACGAAGTACACGTACAAGGACCCGAAGTGGTACGGCAAGCTCGACTGGAACATCACGGACAGCAACATCCTCGAGCTCACGGGCGTCAACCAGACCCATCGCACGAACGGCAACAAGTACGACTACGACTACCAGACCGACGAGGTCGGTGACTTCGCCAACACCGATTCGACGTACAAGACCCGGGCCATGGTCTACGTCGCCAAGTTCACCAGCTACATCACCGACGACCTGACCCTCACGGCGCTCTACGGCAAGTCGAAGCTCACCTACTACAACGAGCCGCCCGATACCGGCGTGACCGGTCCCTTCATCGGCGGCCTGAACCAGCAGAACCCGGCGCTCAACGGCGGCACGCCGCGGGGCAACGGCCAGACGCTCGACACGATCGACAACCCCGATCACGAGTCGACCAACCGCAACCTGCGCGTCGACCTCAACTACCGCATCGGCGACCACTCGATCACCGCGGGTATCGACAACCAGGACTCGCGCGACATCGACGACGGCACGACCATCGGCGGCGACGGCTACGAGCTGTGGTACGGCCATCAGGATCCGAACCTCAACATCAGTGACAGCCCGTTCGTCGACAAGCCGGCCAACTACCCGGGCGGCGGCACGGGCTACTTCGCGTACATCCGCCACTACAACACGCTCGCCTCGGTGCGCGTGAAGCAGCGCGCGCAGTACGTGATGGACGACTGGCAGGTGACCGACCGCCTGCTGCTTTCGCTGGGCCTGCGCAACGACCAGTTCACCAACTACAACCCGTCCGGCCAGCCGTACCTCAACCTCACGCGGCCGCAGTGGGCGCCGCGCCTGGGCTTCAGCTGGGACGTCAACGGCGACTCCACGATGAAGATCTACGGCAACGCGGGCCGTTACTTCCTCGCGATGCCCGCCTCCGTCGCGTTGCGCACGTCGGCCGGCTCGCTGGCGACCAACCAGTACTTCACGTACACGGGCATCGACGGTAATGGCCTGCCCACCGGCATCACGTACATCGCCTCCTCCACCGGCGGTGCCGTCTCGCCGAACGGCGAATACGGCCAGCCGCCCGACCCGAAGACGGTCAGCGCCAAGAACATCAAGTCCGAGTACCAGGACGAGTTCATCCTCGGCATGGATCAGCAGCTGAACAAGGAATGGATCTGGGGCGCGAAGGCCACGGTGCGCAAACTGCGCAACGCGCTGGACGACGTCTGCGACAACGGCGCCATCACGCGCGCCGCGGTCGCCCAGGGCGCGGACATCGACGTGGTCACGGTCGGCAGCTGCTACCTCTCGAATCCCGGCCGCGCCAACGTCTACCAGCTGAAGAAGGAAGGCGGCGGCTACTACGACGTGACCGTGACCAACGCCGACTTCGGCTTCAGCCACCTGAAGCGCAACTACTACGGCCTGAACCTGTACCTGTCGCATCCGTTCGACGGCAAGTGGGCGGCCAAGGTCGACTACCTCTACTCGCGCAGCTATGGCAACACCGAAGGCCAGGTGCGTTCCGACGTCGGCCAGGGTTCGGTGTCGGCATCGCGCGACTGGGACTACGCCACGCTGATGGACTACGCGAACGGTTATCTGCCGAACGACCGCAAGCACCAGCTAAAGATCTACGGCTCGTACCAGCTCGCCGCCGAGTGGCTGCTCTCGGCCAACCTGACGGTGCAGTCGGGCACGCCGAAGTCCTGCCTGGGCCGCTATGGCGCGAACGAGAGCGATCCGTCGGGCTACGGCAGTTACTATCACTTCTGCTTCGGCGAACCGTCCGCGTACGGCGCCAAGGGCCGCGAACCGTGGCAGCAGCTGGTCGACCTCAACGTCGAATACCGTCCGCTCTGGGCCGACCGCAAGCTGGCCTTCAACGTTTCCGTGTTCAACGTGCTGAACCAGCAGCGCGCCGAGCAGCGCAACCCCGTATCCGGCAGCAGCAAGTCGATCAACGATGGCTACAACCAGGTCATCAGCTACACGCAGCCGCGCTACGCCCGCTTCGGCATCACCTACGACTTCTGACGGAGACGTCATGCAAGCACTGTTGCGACTCGGTTTCGTCGCGCTCGCCGCCGGGGTCCTCGCGACCCCGGCGGCCGGTGGCGAGCGGACCTACAAGGATCTGCCCACGGAAATCCCGGCGACGTTCACGCCGGTGACCGCGGGCTTCGATTACGAACGGCGAACGATCGACATTCCCATGCGCGACGGCGTGAAGCTGCACACCGTCATCGTGCTGCCGAAGGGCGCCCGGCACGCCGGCATCCTGCTCACGCGAACACCCTATGGAGCCGACGGCATGGGCCATCGCTCCGACAGCCCGCGGCTCGACACGATGCTGCGCGGCTACGACAACCCCGCCGACATCGTCGCGCAGGACGGCTACATCCGGGTGATCCAGGACATCCGCGGCAAGCACGGTTCCGAGGGCGACTTCGTGATGAATCGTCCCCCCAGCGGCCATGGCAATCCCACGCCGATCGATGAATCGTCCGACATCTACGACACGATCGACTGGCTCGTGAAACACGTGCCCGAGTCCAACGGCAAGGTCGGCATCATCGGCATCAGCTACGACGGCTTCGAGGCGATGGTCGCCACGATCCGTCCGCATCCCGCGCTCAAGGTCGCCGTGCCGATCAACCCGATGATCGACGGCTGGATGGGCGACGACTGGTTCCACCGCGGCGCCTTCCGCCAGCAGATGATCCCCTACATCTATGGCATGGTGAACTCCCGCGGCAGCGACATCGGCTGGTCCAGCGGCTACCGCGACGACTACGATCTCTACCTCCGCGGCGGCTCGGCAGGCGACATCGGCCGCGCCTACGGCATGGAGGCGCTGGGCTTCTGGCAGAAGCTGCTCGCGCACCCGGCCTACGACAGCTTCTGGTCCGAGCAGGCGCTCGATCGCATCGCCGCGAAGGAGCCCATGACGGTACCCACGATGCTCGTGCACAGCCTCTGGGACCAGGAAGACAACTACGGCGACATGGCGGTCTACCGCGCGCTGGCACCACGCGATCCGACGCACGAGAAGCTGTGGCTGGTGATCGGTCCGTGGCGGCACGCCAAGACCTGGGAGAAGGCGAACACGATCGGCGCCCTCGATCTCGGCAGCGACACCGGCACGACGTTCCGCCGCGAGATCCTCCGACCGTTCCTCGCGCAATACCTCAAGGATGAGGCGCCTCGAGCGGATATCGCGCCGGTCAACGCGTTCGTGACCGGCGACAACGTCTGGCGCAAGCTCGATACCTGGCCGTCGTCGTCCCGGCACGGTGGCGCGCCGGTGAACCACCGCTGGTACGTGCAGGCCGATGGCGGCCTGGGCGAAGCGGTGCCCGCCGCCGGCTCGGACGAATACGTGTCCGACCCGGCGAAACCGGTGCCCTATCGCGTGCGCCCGATCCAGTCGTGGTCGCACGGTGTCCCCGACCAGGTGGAAAGCTGGCCCGAATGGCTGGTCGACGACCAGCGCCAGTTCGCCACGCGCACCGACGTGCTCACCTATGTGTCGCCCGTGCTCGACAAGCCGATGGGCGTGGCCGGCGAACCGCTCGTGCACCTGCTCGCCTCCACCAGCGGCACGGACAGCGACTGGGTCGTCAAGCTGATCGACGTCTATCCCGACGAGGTCGAAGAGAAACCGTCGATGGGTGGTTACCAGCTGCCGGTGGCGATGGAGATCTTCCGCGGGCGCTACCGCGAGGGATACGACCGGCCGAAGGCGCTCACGCCCGACCGGCCGCTGCCCTACGAGATCCCGCTACCCACGGTGAACCACGTGTTCCAGCCGGGCCATCGCGTGATGGTGCAGATCCAGTCGAGCTGGTTCCCGCTGTACGACCGCAACCCGCAGACCTTCGTGCCGAACATCTTCAATGCGAAGCCGGCGGACTACCGCAAGGCGACGCAGCGGATCGTTCGCGATGGGGCGAGCGGCACGTACGTGGAGTTGCCCGTGACTCAGTGACGCGCGAGGTAGGGCGCCATTCGCGCGCGAGCGCGCTCCCACCCGCCGGTAGCGAGACATCTGCCACCGGGTGGGAGCGCGCTCGCGCGCGAAGTGACGGAGCGCGACGCCTCAGCCCAGCTGGCGGATCGCCTCGGCCACGCCCTGGCCGTACTCCGGATGGCAGGCGGTGCAGTTGGCGATGTGCCGATCGACGACCTGCTGCGACGCGCCCTTGATCGCCCGCGCGGTGTTACCGAACAGCACGGCGCGCTGCTCCGCCGACATCATCTCGAACAGCTTGCGCGGCTGCGAGAAGTAGTCGGTGTCCTCGCGGTGGTTCCAGCGCTTGGCCACCGTTTCACCCAGATCCAGCGGCGGCTCGGAGAAGTCCGGCTGCGCCTGCAGGGCGCCGTAGCTGTTCGGCTCGTAGTGCGTCGAACCGCCACCGTTGCCGTCCACGCGCATGGCGCCGTCGCGATGGTAGCTGTGCACCGGGCAGCGCGCGGCGTTCACCGGGATCTGGGCGTAGTTCACACCCAGGCGATAGCGCTGCGTGTCGCCGTACGAGAACAGTCGACCCTGCAGCATCTTGTCGGGCGAGAAACCGATGCCCGGCACGATCACCGCCGGCGAGAAGGCCGCCTGCTCGATGTCCTGGAAGAAATTCTCCGGATTCCGGTTCAACTCCATCACGCCGACCTCGATCAGCGGATAGTCGCCGTGCGGCCATACCTTGGTCAGGTCGAACGGGTTGTACGGCGTCTTCGCCGCGTCGGCTTCCGGCATCACCTGCACGTAGAGCGTCCACTTCGGGAACTCGCCGCGCTCGATCGATTCGTAGAGGTCGCGCTGGTGGGTCTCGCGATCGCCGGCGATGGCGGCGCCCGCCTCGGCGTCGGTGTAATTCTGGATGCCCTGCTGGGTCCGGAACGTGAACTTCACCCAGAAGCGCTCGTTGGCCGCGTTGATGAAGCTGTAGGTATGGCTGCCGAAGCCATGCATGTGACGGAACGACTTCGGGATGCCGCGCTCGCTCATCACGATGGTGACCTGGTGCAGCGCCTCGGGCAGCAGCGTCCAGTAGTCCCAGTTGTTGTTCGCGCTGCGCAGGCCGGTCCGCGGATCGCGCTTGATCGCATGGTTGAGGTCGGGGAACTTCAGCGGATCGCGGATGAAGAACACCGGCGTGTTGTTGCCGACGAGGTCCCAGTTGCCCTCTTCCGTGTAGAACTTCAGCGCGAAGCCGCGAATGTCGCGCTCGGCGTCCGCCGCTCCACGCTCGCCGGCCACCGTCGAGAAGCGAGCCATCATCTCGGTCTTCTTGCCCACTTCCGAGAAGATCTTCGCGCGGGTGTACTTCGTGATGTCGTGGGTGACGGTGAACGTGCCGAAGGCTCCCGCGCCCTTGGCATGCATGCGACGCTCGGGGATGACCTCGCGATCGAAGTGCGCCAGCTTCTCGAGGAACCAGACGTCCTGCAGAAGGGCCGGGCCACGCGGCCCCGCCGTCATGGTGTTGTTGTCGTCGACGACGGGGGCGCCGAAGGCGGTGGTCAGCTTGCTCATCCAGGTATCACCCTTGCGATAGGTCGTGCCGCGGCGGTCGCCGCGGCGAGGCTGCAACGTTAGGTACAGCCGACCCGCAAGGGAAATTCATTCTCTTCATCGCGTCGATAGGGGCCGGCTATGGGAGGATGCCGACCGAAGCGACATCCTCGCCTACGTTGCACGAACCGCCGCGCTGCTGGCTTGTGGAATCCACTCATTCCGATTCGCTCAGGTGCGTCAGTGGACCCTGACGCACCTCAATAGATACGCACGAATCAACGGCAGCCTCCATCCGGGACCTCGATCCTGATGTTGTCGATGTAGCCGACCGGCTCGTGCGGCGCGCTTGTGACACTGTGCGAAACGAGGATCTGGTCCAGCGGGAACTGGTAGGAGATCGTTACCCGTTTCGTATCGCGAAAAATGTTCTGTCCCGTCACGAGTCCGCCCTCGTGCGCCACCCCGTAGGCGGCCCCCGAATCCTCGCTCCAGTCGGTATCGAACGACACGCGGCATGCACCCGTCTTGGGCAAAGTGATGAGGACGCCAGCGTCCTTGCCCGAGATGACAAGATACTTGCCTTTGAAGATCTTGCCGTCGGCACCCTTGGTCGTGAAACCAGCATGCGGCAAGTTGATCCACCGCTTGAACTTGACGCCGTTTTCCGTGTATTCCCCGAGTTCACCGATCTTCGCACCCTCGAACTCAACAATCGTCGGGGGGTATTCCGCCTTCGACCGCGACACGTCGGTCGCACCGGTCGGTGACGAAAGAGCCGGGTGCTATGCCGTCGCCGCACCTGAGCAAACCGTGGCCACACATGCGACGAAACCCATACAGGCGATTTTCATAACGCGCTCCTTGTCATTGCCCCTGTCCATCGCCGGGGCATGGCGATTCCGACACGTTCACTTTCTCTCGAATCCTCACTCCACGCAACGCGGAACGAACGGTCCACGGCGACGATTCGTCTGCATAAGCGGCACCCCATCGACAAGTGACTGCGCACCAACCCTCTTGTCGAGTCGTCGTCATTCATCGCGGCTGGCGCCGCCCGGATTCTGCTTCACCCTGGGTGCACAGGGCGTCCGCTTCACGCCGCCGCCACCGCCGCGGCCTCCAGCAAGCGGACGTAGCCATCCACGTCCTGCGAACCGGCGAAGAGCAGCCGGCCGCCGGTCATGTAGCTCGGCACGGCCGTGATGCCGGCCTCGCGTACCGCTCTTTCGAGCCGGGGAATCTCGTCACGCAGCGGGATGGATCGCTCCACGGCGCCTGGCGACATGCCGCTATCCACGGCGACGGCGTCGAGCACAGCGTGGTCGCCGATGTCCCTGCCTTGCGCGAAGTAGGCGACGAACAGCGCGTCGATCACGTCGTGCTGCAGCGACGAACCACCTTCGGCGTACGCGAGTCGAGACAGGGCGTGGGCGGCGAGCGTGCTGGGTGTGCGGGTCTGCGCGTCGTAGTCGAAGACCGCGCTGACGGCGCGTCCCGCCGCGACCGCGCGGGCGTCCATCGCCGAGGCGTTCGCCCAGCTGCCGAAACGTGCGCTACGGAACGTGCGGCGATCCATGCCTTCGGGCGGCATCGTCGGATTGAGCTGATACGGCATCCATTCGACATCGATGTCGATGCCTTTCTCCGCCAGTCGCGCCAGCGCCTTGTCGAGGCTGCGCTTGCCGATGTAACACCACGGGCAGATGACGTCGGAGGCGATCTGCAGGGCGAAAGGTGTCGGGTTGTCACTCATGGGAAATCCTCGTGGCATCGCGGGGGTGCACCGGACGTGCACCCTCGCGGTATCGCGGCCAGCCCGCGACGGGTGGGAATCAACGACCCGCGTTCTGGCCGCCGTCGACATAGAGCACCTCGCCCGTGGCGAAGCCCGCCGACTCCAGGTAGAGCACCGCGTCGACGACGTCGCTCACCTCGCCCACCCGCTTCTGCGGATTCAGCGTGCCGAGGAACTCGAGCGCCTCCGCGCTGTGCAGCGGCGTGCGGATGAACCCGGGGGCCACGGCGTTGACGCGGATGCCCTGCTGCGCGTACTCGACGGCCAGCTCCTTCACCACCGAGGTCAGACCACCCTTCGTGATGTTCGCGAGCGCGGCCGGGATACCGGCGATGGCCTGGTTGACGAAGGGCGTCGTGATGTTCACCACGTGGCCCGAGCCCTGGACGAGCATCTGGCGGATGGCGCGCTGCGTGATGTGGAAGAACCCGGTGAGGTTCGTACCGATCATCGCGGCGTAGTCGTCGGCCGTGTAGTCGGTGAACGGCTTGGCGACGAAGATGCCCGCGTTGTTTACCAGCGTATCGACGCGGCCGAAACGCGCGATGGCTTCGCCGATCACACGATCGGCCGTGGCCGGATCCGCGATGTCGCCGGGGATGGCGAGCACGCCCGCGTCGGGGCCCTGCGTGATCGAACGTGAGGTCGCGACGACGTTGTAACCGCGGGCGCGATAGCCCTCGACGAGGCCGGCGCCGATGCCCTGGGAGCCGCCGGTGATGACCGCTACTTTCTGTACGTTGCTCATGATGTTTCTCGCTGTGTGGTGGATGAAAGGCAAAAAAAACCCGGATCGCGAGATCCGGGTCAGGGATGTCGCTGGTGTGACGCGTCATTTTTCGGGCGTCGTGCCCGTCAAACGTCCGGTGTAGACCGGCAACCGCCGCTCGACGTCGGGATTCTTCTGCAGGCCCTCTTTCATGAGTTCCGTGATGCGTGTCTGTGCCGCCGGACGCTGGACGGACTGGATGAAGCTGTCCCAGCCGCGTGCGATGCGCTCGTTCGATGGGAGGCTCACCGCGTCGACTTCCGCCTTGATGTCGGCGAGCGTCTGCTTGTCGAAGCGCGAAATCCGCTGCGCCATCGCATCGACGAAAGCATCCAGCTGCGCGTCCGGCAGCGACCGGTTCACGTAGCCGTAGCGCTCGGCGAGATCGCCGTCGATGTCGCTACCGGTGAGCACGACTTCCAGCGCCCTCCCGCGACCCATGAGTTCCGGGAGCCGGGCCATCGGGCCGCCGCCCGGCACGAAGCCCGCGCCAACCTCGAACTGGGAAAGCAATGCCTTTTCCCGGCTGGCGAAGCGCATGTCGCTCGCCAGCGACAATTCGCTTCCGACACCGGAGGCGCGTCCGCGAATCTTTGCGATCGATACCACCGGGGCCTTGCTCAGGCGGATCAGCATGTCCGGCAGCGGCGGCATGCCCAGAGGTCCGTTCGGCATGCTCGTGGTGGCCTTCAGCGGCGGAACGAAGTCGTAATGCGTGAGGAAAAATCCCGGCACATCGCTTTCGAACACCACCACGCGCAGCTCCGGGTCTTTTTCGATAGCGGTGATCACCTCGTTCAACTGCGGGATCGTCTCCGGCCCGAAGATGTTGAACGGCGGGTTGTGCAACGTGACTCGCCAGTACGCCGGCGACACCTTGTCCACGAGGATCTCCCGTCGACCGGTTGCCACGGGCCCGTCAGCATCGTTGGCAAAGACAGGTGAGGCGGCGAACGTGCCGACCGCCAGGAGCATGGCGAGGAAGGGCCTTTTCATGACGTAACCTCCGCGGGTGGATGGGAGCCGCTCCCGTCCCGGTGCGAGCAGGGAGGGATATCCCGGAAACGCTCCGCCAAGCTTCCGGCGGCCGTGGCGTGGCGGCTTGGAAAGACGTTCCCGGACCGCCTTGTTCCTTACCGTCACGCAGGACCGGGATCCGGCCCCCTGAGCGTCGAGGTGGGCACGCCGCGGTAGCCCCAGTCCTCCATCGCGACCTCTTCGATCACGATGTGGGTGAGCTCCGGCGCCTTGCCGAGGACCCGCTCCATCGTGTCCGTGATCTCCCTGATCACCTGCGCCTTCTGGGCCGGCGTATTGCCCTCTTTGGTGATGCGAACGCTGATGAAAGGCATGGGATGTGCTCCGCTGCAGGTTCACTGATCCGGGTTGGCCCCCGGGCTTGTGAATAATCTATTGATGCGCGACCTGCGGATAAATAAGATCGGAAGCAATTGAATCGTTACATGGTGTAATCCATGCACAGGCAATTCGACGACCTGATGCTGGGCAGCGTCGAGCTCTTCTGCCTGGCGGGCGAGCTGGGTGGATTCACGGCGGCGGCCACCGCGGCAGGCGTCACGCCCGCGGCGGTGAGCCGCGCCGTGGCGCGGCTCGAGGCACGACTGGGCATTCGCCTGTTCGTGCGCAGCACGCGACAGATCCGGCTCACCGACGCCGGCCGCGTCTACATGGAGCAGTGCCGCCAGGCGCTCGCGCAGTTCGCCGACGCCGAGCGCATGGCGACCGGCGAGGAAACGCGACTATCGGGGCGGCTGCGCATCAGCGTGCCGACGACGTACGGCCATTACCGTCTTCTGCCGCTCCTGCCGGCATTTCATCGCGAACATCCCGACGTCCGTCTCGACCTGCACATCAGCAATCGCAACATCGGCTTCGCCGACGAGGCCTTCGACCTCGCCATCCGCGTCCGCCCGCAGGCGGACTCGACGATGATCGTTCGGCATCTCGAAGACGCGCCGCTGGTCGTCGTCGCATCGCCCGCGTATCTGAAGGAGCGGCGCGCGCCGAAGACGCTCGCCGACCTCGCCGGGCACGAATGCATCCAGTTCGACCTGCCCAGCAGCGGGCGCCGCATCCCGTGGCTGTTCCGCGAGGACGGGCAGGATGTGGAGTACGAGGCCGAGAGCGCGTACACGGTGGCCGAGGACGTCCTGGGCGGCGTGACGCTCGCCCGCGCCGGCGCGGGGCTGTTCCAGGCGTACCGCTTCGTCGTGCAGAAAGATCTCGCCGACGGCACCCTGGTCGAGGTATTGCCGAAGCTCGGCGGCCGCTCGCGCCCCTACAACCTGCTCTATCCCCACAGTCGGTTCGTGCCACCCCGCGTCCGCGCCTTCATCGACTTCCTCACCACCGAGGTCGCGACCGCGTCGTCGTAGCGCGTCAGAACGTCCAGCGCACGCCGATGTTCGCGGACCAGCCGCGTGCGCCGGCGTCGCCGAGGTTCTTCTGCCAGTCGGCTTCGCCGTAAATGGCCAGCCCGCGAATCCACGTGTACGTACCGCCGAGGCCGAATTCCAGCAGCCTGCCGAAGCGCCCGCCCGCGAACCGCCGTGATACGTCGTATCCCGCGGCACCCACGGTGACGTCCGGACGACCGCCCCATCCGCGTACATAGTTCATGCGCGCGTAGGGCGTCGCCCTGTCGCCCGAGTCCGTAAGCCATGTGCGGTCGATGCGCAGCCCCGCCCGGCCGACGGTCTGTTCGAACGCGTCGTAATGCGTGGTCGTGGCGTCACGATCGGTCTGGTCTCGCAGCCCGATGTGCTGGCGGACGAGCTGCAGCTGCGGTTCGATGCGCCAACCGCCGTCGAGGATGAACGGATAGCCCGTCTCGACCGAGCCTGTCCAGCCACTGCCGCGCAGCCGTGCGACATCCTTCGCACGCGCGGTATCGATGTCGCCACGATGCCGGTCGCCCGAGGCCACGATGTCGACGTAGTAACCGCCGCGGTGCTGCCAGGTCACGAACATCGCGATGGAATTCGAGGTGAACTTCGCATGGCTGTAGCCGTCGGCGGCCTTCGGATCGAGGCGTGTCGTGCCGTGCGTGTAGGCGACTCCCGCGCGTAGCGCCGAACGTTCCGCGTCCACCGCGAAGACGTTCGCACCCACCTGCACCGCGCGCATGTCGAGATCGTAGTCGAAGCCGAAATCGCGGAACGACCGGTCGGTCGCGTAGTGATAGTCGCCGCCGAGGTAGCGTACAAACGTGTCGCCGCCGAGCCCCTCGTCGCCCTCCGCATCGCGGATCTCACCGAGGCGCCGGTGCAGGTTGTCGATCGTGCGGTACCCATAGAGCGCCAGCGCGGAGGGTGACACCACGTACGCGGGCACCTGCGGGACGACGGCCGCCCGCGCCTCGACCCGTGCCAGTGGCGCGACACCCGCCGCCGGCGCGACGTACGGCGCGCCTGCGGCTGGCGTCGGGGCGGGCGACGCGGTCGTCGGCGCGGGGCACGGTCCATCGCAGACGATCACGTTGGCCAGCCGGTAATCCCAGAAGCCGCCGCTGCCGCCGACGACGCGCTGCGCCACGTCGCTCGCTTCCGGCGCGAAGGCGTAGAGCCCGTATTGCCAGGGGCCGAACGCGAGGTATCCGCCGTCGAGACGGAACGCGCCGCCCGCGGACGCGCCGGCGACCTGCACGATCGAGATGCCTTCGCCGGCAGCCACGTATCCGCTCGCGTCCGTATCGGTGAACGCGCCCGTGCTCGCGGTGGCGGCGAACGCGTCGATGCGCGTCTCGCCGGACGCATCGCCCTGCACGAGCAGGCGGTCGGTCGCCTGTGCCGCGAGGGACCCGCCGGCGTCGAGGCGGCCGACGAGACGAAGGCGGCCGGGCCCGCCGGCATAGTTTCCATCGATGGTGAGGGAATTCCCCGGCGAGCCGCTGCCATTCGTGAGATCGATCAGGCCCGCGTTCGCGACGCTGGCCGAACCGGGCGTCGCACCGGCGATGACGGGATGCACGCCGTCGCCGGCGAAGAGCGTCGAGGACGCATCGATCGTCACGTCGCTGTTCGCGAGGCGCAGGTGATCGGTGAGCGTGAACGACGCGCCGTTGATGAACGCGATGGTGTTCCAGCCCGAGCCGAGATTGATGCCCCTGGCAAGCGCGTCGGCCGTGAACGATCCGCCCCGGGCCTGCGTGCCGTCGAACGTCAGCGTGTTGCCGCCACCGTCGCCCGCCATGAGGTGATACGTGGTGGCGGTATCGACGGCGCCGATGGTCGCCGCGTTGCCTGCCCCGTCCCCCATGGTCAGGCCGCCATCGAGCGTACCGCCGGTCCACGCGAACGTGTCGCCGCCGTCGCCCGTCGCCACGTCGCCGCGCACGACGCCGGAAGCCAGCGCGATCGCGTCGCGTCCCGCGGCGCCACGCACGGCGATCGCCGAGGGCGTGGCGGCCACGATGACGCCACCGTTGGTGAACCGTGTGCCGCCACCGTTGGCAAGGTCCACCACGGGCGACACCGTGCTCGACGACATGAGCATGCCGCCGTTCGTCACGGACGAGGACGTGCCGGCGACGAGCGCGGAGCCACCCGCGACGTCACGGACGTCGACGGCGGCGGCCGAGACCACGGCGCCGGTGGTGAGCGCCTGAATCCCTGTCGCGCCGGGACCGTTGGCATGGATGACGAATCCCGGGCCGACGGTGAGGTCGCCATCGGCCACGCTCCCATCCTCCCGGCGGAACGCGTAGCCGGTTCCCCTGCCCTCGATGTCCACCGCCGCCGTCGAGGCGGGGTCGATCGCCGTCGCCGTGCGCAGTCCCGCGCCGTCACCGACGCGCAGGGTGGCGCCGCTCAGCGTGATCGCCGCGATCTCCGCGGCGTTCTCGATCGCGCTGCCCGAGCCCAGCGTGGCGATCGTCGTGCCGTTGGCCGTCAGCGACGTGGCCCCCGTATCGAGGAGCACGCCGTGCGCGCCACCTCGCGTGACGATCGCCGAATCGCCCGCGCCCAGCAGCAGGCCCGCCCCGTCCAGCAGTTGCACGCCCGCGACGCCATCGTCCACGGCGATCGAGCCGGCCGGATTCAGGCGCTGGGTTCCGGCGCCCTCGACGCGGACGCCGGTGCCGCTGCCCACGTGGATCGAACCGTCGTTCGCGAACGTGCCGCCCGAGCGCAGCAGCGCGCCCGTCGCGGCGGGCCCGGAGAGATCGGCGGTCGCGCTGTTCGTCCCGCGCGCGCCGGTTTCCACGATGAAGCCCGTGGCGTTCGCGCCGGTGAAACGCATCGCGCCGGCGTTCGACAGCGACGCGCCGTTACGTGCGATGTAGCCGATGACGCCGGCCTGCGACGCGTCGAGCGCCGCGAGACTCGTCAGCGACGTCGACGCCAGCGGCGAGCCCGTCGCGGCGCCCGTCAACGCGTGCTTCTGCCCATCCGCGATGCCGGCGATCGCTCCCGCACCGGTCAGCGACATCGTGGTGGCGGCGTCGATCGTCGCGTTGGCGCCGCCCTCCGCGATCACGCCTTGCGCGGCGGCGCCCGATACGGTGATCACCGCGTTCTTCGTGTTGAGCACCGAGCCGGTGCCGCTGCCGAGTATCCCGATGGACTGCGCGCCGGATGCGCGCATGGTCAGGCCCGTGCCGTCGAAGTCGGCGCCCGTATCCAGCCGGAACAGCGTCGACTGCGCGGTGGACACATCGAGGGTGGAACCGCCGTTGACGTTGATGTGCGCGTCGTTGCCAAAGGCGAAGAACCCGATCTGCCGCGTGCCCGACGCGAACGCCGGAGCCGCGCCGGCCGTGACGTCGACCGTCGCGCGACCCCGCGCGTGGATGCCGATGGCGCCTTCGCCCAGAAGGTTCACCGCGCCGCGCACGTCGGCCCGCGCCGTGGCTGCGCCCTGTCCTTCGGCCCAGACGCCGTAGTTGCGCGTGCCGCTCGCGGGATCCGCACCGCCGGCGACGTTGATGATGCCCGTCGACGACACGAGCGAGGCGACGCCGGCCGTCGACAGCGCCTTGATGCCGGTGCCGTTGACGCCGGACAGGTTGATCGTGCCGCTGTGGGTGACGCCGCCCTCCGCACCACCGTTCTGGACGAGCAGTCCGACGTTCTCGCGCGGCACCGCCGCGGCGCGCCCGCCGACGTCGATGATCCCCGCGTTGTTCACGACGGCGGTCGGCGACGTCACGAGGATGCCCGCCGCGTTCTGCGTGAACGTACCGATCGCGATGCGACCGAGGTTGGTGACGCTGCCCGCGACGGGCACGTTGATGCCGGTCGTGAGCGTGCCCTGGTTCACGGCGATGTCGAACGACGGCGCGGCGGGATCGGTCTGAGGACCGCGGCCGATGTAGATCGTGCCGGTGGCCGTGTTGGTGAAGCGCGCGGTCGCGTCGTTGACGTACACCCCGTCCATCGAACCGTTCGAGCGCGAGCCGGTGACGCCCACGTTGACGATGCCCGCGTTCGTGGCGACGCTCCCCGCCCCCACCCGGATGCCCGTCGACTTGCCGGCGCCGTTCGTCGCGCCGGTGGCGAGGTTCAGTATTCCCGGATTGTCGAACGTGCTGCCGGCGACCACGTCGACGACGTTCGAGCCGACCTGTCCGTTGATGATCAGACCCGCCGCGTTGCGGAAGAAGTTGCCGTTGATGACGCCGTTGTTGGTGCCCGTGCTGCCACCGGTCAGCAGGAGCGCCGTGCCGTCGCCGGTGGCGTGCACCGTGGCCAGCGTGCCGTCGATCACGGCGCTCGCCCCACCCTCCGCGCGCACCGCGCCATTGTTCGCGTTCTGCACTTCCAGCATCGCGCCGGCCGCGACGTGCCCGTGGGCGTTCGATCCGACGAGGTGCATCGCGATGCGATTTCCGATCGGCTGCGCGACTTCGTCGGGCGGACTGTCCGCGGTGATGCCATAGACGATCTGCTCGGTCGTCGACGTGTAGCCAAGGGCGAAAAGCGCGCCGTAACGGGCGGGATCGAGGTTGCCCGCCTGCATCTGCGCGATGAGGAAATCGTTGTACGCGCGCAGTTCCGCGTCGTTGGTCACCGTGTGCGTCGTGCTGGCGCCGTCGGTGGTGGTGACGGCGAACGTGCCGCCGTAATGCGAGACGAACGTGACGCCGAACGTCTGCGGCACGCTGGGCTCGGCGACCTGGCCGATGAAGATGATGCGGTTGCTGGAGGTCCACTCGATGTCGCTGGCCGCGCCGCCCGTTCCGTCCGCGAAGAACAGCGAACTCTGCTTCGCCGCCATCGTCCACGCGTTGGTCGACGCCCCGCTTTCGGCGCCCGGCTGTCCGATGGCGACGTTCAGGCGGCCACCCGCCGATGTCACCGTCCCGATGCGCGCGTCGAGGTACTGCTGATCCTCGACGTCCACCGTGTCGGGAACGGTGCTGGCCTCCGTGTAGGGAGTAAGGGGCACGAGGTTCGCGGAGTTGTAGGCCGACACGACGCGCCGTCCGCCCGTGATCGGGTCCGGCACGCTCACGCCGAAGTTCTGCGTGCCGGGATTGAGCCGCGCCGCGCCGATCCACTCCTTGCCGGACTGGATGCGACCCAGCGCGTCGAGGGCGCCGAGGGTCGTGTCCTGGCCGCCCGCGACGCCGGGCACGAACTGCTGGTTGCCGCTGAGCGTGACGGTCCCGCCGGGGTCGACGATCGTCTGGCCGACTTTCGCGTCGTTGTCGACAGGGTTATAGGCCGGCAACGTGACGGTCTGCGCGATGGCGTCGACCGGAGTGCCAAGGAGCGCCAGCGCGATGCCGGCGGAGAGAACGCGATGCATCCCGATGCCGCCCCGCGAGGAGCGTGCTGCCGCGTGCCACGATTCCATGTCGTCTACCCCGTCGCGACCACCGGTGTCCGGTGGTTCTGGCGCGCGTGGCACGTCCGTTTACGGCCGCAGGCTCCCCCCTGCTCGCCCACGCCCCGGCCTCCATGGCCGCTGCGCGGCATCGACCCGTTACGCAGCGAACGGATCGTCCCGGCGCGGTTATCGCGCGCCAACCATTAAGCGGGCGTGGAGGAATGGTTATGCCGGACGGCCGGGACGAGGGTGGTGGATCGGGCGCGCTCCCCTATACTCCCGCGCATGAAGCCCAACGTCCTGCTGCAGTACATCCTCCCCCACCGCTTCCTTTCCCGCATCGTCTACCAGGCGACGCGCTGGGAATGGGCCCCATGGAAGAACTTCCTCATCGGGGAGATCGTCAAGCGCTACGACGTGGACATGAGCCAGGCCGCGCAGCCGGATCCGTTCGCCTACCAGCACTTCAACGCGTTCTTCACCCGCAAGCTGAAGCCCGATGCGCGGCGCGCGGACCCGGACCCGCAGGCGATCGTTTCGCCGGCGGACGGCCGGATCAGCCAGTCGGGGCGCATCCGCGACGGCCGCATCTTCCAGGCCAAGGGCCAGGAATACACCGCCGCCGAGCTGCTCGGGGACGAGGCCGCGGCGGCACCTTTCCGCAACGGCAGCTTCGTCACGATCTACCTGTCGCCGCGCGATTACCACCGCGTGCACATGCCGCTGGAAGGCGAGCTCACGGGCACGACGCACGTGCCCGGCCGCATCTTCAGCGTGGCCCCCTTCGCCGTCGAGGCGATTCCGCGCCTGTTCGCACGCAACGAGCGCCTCGTCTGCCACTTCGACGGTGCGCATGGCCCGTTCGTGTCGGTGATGGTCGGTGCCATCCTGGTCTCCAGCGTGGCCACCGTGTGGGACGGGCTGGCGATTCCGCCCTACGCCCATGAGATCCGTCGCAACGACTGCCGGGGCCGCGGCGTCCGCCTCGAACGCTTCGGCGAGATGGCCCGCTTCAACATGGGCTCGACCGTGATCCTGCTCCTGCCGGAGGGCTACGAACTGGACGAACTTCAACCGCAACAACAGGTTGTCGTCGGCCAGCGGCTCGGACGCTGGGCTGGCGAGGCCTGAGGGACTGACCGCCCGCGTCACAATGTGACGAAAACGTCTTACATTTGACGCATGGCCAGCGTATTCTTCGTCGACCATCGCCTCCCGGGGAAAGGCGATCGGTCCGATCGAAGCATCCGTACTAGGGGAAGTCGTCCATGCGTCTGGTCAGTCATCTCATCGCCGTCAACCGCGAAATCCGCCTCCGCCGGCAGCTCGCCGACATTGAACGCGTCGTGCTCGCACTGCCCGTGCGCGCCCATGCCGATCTGCAGCAGCTGGTCCGCCGGGAGATGGAGCAGGCCTCCGCCTGCGATTTCCCCCACCTCTACGGCACCCCGCCGGAAGAACGCTACAGCACCTACGGCCATGGCCCCGATATCGGGCTGGGCAAGGCGCGCTCCGACAACCCGCTGATCGCCACGCGCGGCGTCGCGCTGTGGATCGCGTCCGTCTATCACGAGACGCTCGATGCGCGTCGTCCGGGCATGGAAGACCTGCACCGGCAGATCCTGCGCCTGATGCGCCAGATCAAGGAGCTCTCGGCGGCGGAACGACGTGACCCCGCCGCCGCGTGGATGAGCCAACCGCAGGCGGTGGCGTAACGCCTCCTAGCGACACACGGGCACGCGCAGTGCCTGCCCCACCTTGAGCTGGTGGCCCTTGAGGCCGTTCATGCGGGCGATGTCCTCGACGTCGGCGCAATTGCTCTTGCGCGCGATGCTGACGAGCGTGTCGCCGCGGCGAACCGTGTAGCTCTTCGACGCGCTCGACGACGGCTTCGCGGCCGGCGACGGCGACCCGTTCGCCAGCGCGGCCGAGGTCGACGCCGGCGGCGGCGGTGCGACGATCTTCACCGCGTTGTGCAGATCGCTGGCGAGGATCGGCCAGGGGCCGTCGGTGCAGCTGGTCGCATACGCCTTTTCGAGCTGCTTGGGCACTTCCAGCCGCGCGCCCACGGGTTGCGTCACCTGCGGGTCGAGCCGCGGGTTGAGGTTCCGGAGGGTGCGGAACCAGCCCTGGGGCATGCCCTGCGCGGAACCCAGGCACACCGTCAGCTCGCTGAGCGACGCGGGCCGCTTCAGCACGATCTGGCCGGCTTCGCCGTCCACCTTGGGCCAGGTCAGGTGATAGCTGTCCGGATGCAGGAACAGCCAGGCGGCCGCCAGCACCATCGGGACGTAGTCGCGCGTCTCGGCCGACATCTGCCCGTAGATCTGCGGATCGTAGAAGCTCGCACCCGGACTGGTCGCAGCGATGCGCCGCATGCGGCCCTCGCCGCCGTTGTACGCGGCGAGCGTGAGTTCGAGGTTGTTGTTGAAGGCGCCGAGCTGTTCGTCGATGTATTCGGCGTTCGCCTGCGCGGCCATCGTGGGATCGAAGCGCTGGTCGAAGCCGTCCGAATTGGACAGGCCGAAGCGCAGGCCGGTCGCGTACATGAACTGGAGCGGGCCCGACGCGCCGGAACGCGACACCGCGTGCACCTTGCCGCCGGACTCCTTCGCCATGATGCCGAAGAGCAGCGCCTCGGGCAGGTCGGCCTTCTTGTACGCCGGCCACATCTTGTAGCGCATCATCTGGTAGTTGACGTAGGCGTCCATGAGGTTCGGGCGCAGCTGCGTCAGCCACATCTCGAGCGCGGCCTTGACCGGACCGTTCATCACCATGAGGTCGGAGAACTGCTGGCCCTTGAGCATCGTGACGCTGCGCTGCGCCTGCGGCAGAGCACCCAGCACCACCGAACCCTGCGCGTCGCCGGGCTGCGCGCCCACTTCGGCGCCCTGCTCCGTGTCGTCGGCGTCCTCGCCCTCGATGAAGCTGCCGTCCTTCAGACGCAGGAGGCGATCGAACACGGCGGCGAAGCGCTGCTGGTCGCAGCCGGGTGTCAGCGCGCAACGGGCCGACGCGTCCTTGAGTTGATCCAGCGCCTGCTTGCGGCTGCGGTCCGCCGCGGGCGTATCGCCCCGGCGAGCCTGGTCGATGGAGGCCTCGTACCCCTTGCTCGCCTGGTTCATCCGGTCGTACAACGCATTCACCTCCGGCGTGGCCTTTCCGGGCCGGGGCGAACCACCGGAGGAAGCGCAACCCGCGAGGATCGCCAGGGGCAGCAGCAGAAGGGAACGCGGGACGCGGACGGGCATGAACTTACTCGGGGTCGGACAATGCGGGCCACGTTACCGCCGGGGGCCTGCGGACTCAAGCGCTACGGCGAAAAAACTCCCGCAACGGCGAGCCGTTGCGTAGACTTGTTCAGCATTTTCTTAAGGACGAAAACTCATGGCGAGCATCCTCGTGGGACGCAACGAAGCGACGGCCGTCGAACTCGATGCCCGCTACGGAAACCGGCACGGCATGATCGCCGGCGCGACCGGCACCGGAAAGTCGGTCAGCCTGATGCTGCTCGCCGAAGGCTTTTCGCGGCTCGGCGTGCCCTGCTTCCTCGCCGATGCCAAGGGCGACCTCGCCGGCCTTTCCCAGGCGGCCGGCGCGCCTTCCGACAAGCTCGCCGCGCGCCTCGCCCGCCTCGGCCTCGCCGACTGGAAGCCGCAGGCGAATCCGGTGATCTTCTGGGACATCTACGGCAAGTCCGGTCACCCCGTGCGGGCCACGGTGTCCGAGATGGGCCCCACGCTGCTCTCGCGCATCCTCGAGCTCAACGACACGCAGGAAGGCGTCATGGAAGTGATCTTCCGCGTCGCCGACGACGAGGGCCTGCTGCTGCTCGATCTGGCGGACCTTCGCGCCATGCTCGGCTTCGCCGCCGATCACGCCAAGGACATCTCCGCGCGCTACGGCCTGATCAGCCCGCAGAGCGTCGCCGCCATACAGCGCTCGCTGCTGAAGCTGGAGCAGGACGGCGCCGACGCCTTCTTCGGCGAGCCGGCGCTGGAGCTGGCCGACCTGATGCGCCAGGACATGAGCGGCCACGGCGTCATCAGCGTGCTGGCGGCCGACACGCTGATCCTCAAGCCACGACTGTATTCGACCTTCCTGCTCTGGCTGCTCTCGGAACTGTTCGAGCAGCTGCCCGAGGTCGGCGATCTCGACGTGCCGAAGATGGTGTTCTTCTTCGACGAAGCGCACCTGCTGTTCGACGACGCGCCCGCGGCGCTGCGCCAGCGCGTGGAACAGGTCGTGCGCCTGATCCGTTCGAAGGGTGTCGGAGTCTACTTCTGCTCGCAGAATCCCGACGACGTGCCCGGTGACATCCTCGGCCAGCTTGGCAACCGCGTGCAGCACGCGCTGCGCGCGTTCACGCCGCGCGACCAGAAGGCGGTGAAGGCCGCGGCCGAAACCTTCGCGCGCAATCCGAAGCTCGACGTGACGGAAGCCATCGGCACGCTCGGCACCGGCGAGGCGCTCGCGTCCACGCTGGGCGATGGCGGCGTGCCGTCACCGGTGCAGAAGGTGCTCGTGTCCACGCCGACCTGCCGCATCGGTGCGATCACGCCGGACGAACGCGCGACGGTCCGCGCGAGATCGCCGGTCGGAGGCAAGTACGATACATCGGTCAACCGCGAATCCGCCGAGGAACGCCTCGCCGCCCGCGCGGCGGAAAAGAACACGGCCGACGCGCCTCCCGTGCCGTCGGGGCGCGGATCCGCCGCGGGTACCGACGAAGACTCCGGCTGGGGCGGCGTGGTGCGCGATGCCGTGTTCGGCACGAAACGCCGGCAAGGCATGATCGAGACGATGGCCAAATCCATGGTGCGGACCGCGGGCTCGCGCGTCGGCCAGCAGATCGTGCGCGGCATCCTCGGCGGCATCTTCGGCGGAAAGCGCTGAACATGCCGCGACACGAACTCGCCGACGCGGCCACGCCATTCGCCGAGCGCGTCCGCACCGGCTGGCGCTATCCGATGCGCGGCGCCGCGCCCTACACGATTGGCGCGATCACGCTGTTCGAGGCGATCGCGTTCCTTCCCATCACCGGCCTGAAGCTGCTGGTGGTCGCCATCGGGTGGGTCGCGCTGTACACCTACGCGTTCGAATGCCTTCGGCACACGGCCGACGGCTACGCCGATCCGCCGGAGCTCGCCGTGAACGGCGGCGACGGCACCAGCGTCGCGCTGATCCTCATCCAGCTCACCGGCAACGCGTTCGCCGTGCTCGCGCCGATCCTGTTCGGCGTCCCCGGCCTCGCCGTGGCGCTGCTGTTCGCGTTCGTGTTGCCGGTGATCACGATGTCGCTCGCGTTCGACGGCGTGGGCGCCGCGCTGAATCCGCTCACCTGGTTCGAGGCCGTGCGCCGCCTCGGCGCCAGCTATGTCATGCTCTTCGCGATGGTGCTGGCGAGCAGCCTGCTGCAGGCCGCCGCGCAGTACGCGATGGCCGATCACGGCCCGACGTTTTTCGGTACGCTGGGCTATTACGCCGTGGCGAACTACCTCACCTTGTACAACTTCCACCTGATGGGCGCGCTGATCCACCACAAGCACGAAGCGCTCGGGTACCAGCCCGCCTCGGTCGAGATCGCGGCACTCATGGAGCCCGACGACGATCAGGCGCTGCTGGCGCACGCCAACCTGATCGCGCGCGACGACGTGCCGGCCGCCACCGACATCCTGACCGAACGCCTGCGCGAAGGTTTCGCGCCCGCCGCGATGCACGCGCGCTACCGCGAACTGCTTCGCGCGCAGGACCGCCTGCCCGAACTGCTGGTGCACGGGCAGATCTGGATCGCCGCCCTCGTCGTCGCGCGCGAAACGCGCCGCGCCCTCGGGGTGGTGCAGGATTGCATCGGCATCGATCCGGCCTTCCTGCCCGACGCGACCGTCACCTGCGGCCCACTGGCCGACACGGCGGCGCACGGCGGCATGACGCGACTGGCGCTGCACCTCGCGGAAGGCTACGTGCGCACGTGGCCGCAGGACATCGGCGCGCCGCACTACGGACTGCTCGCCGCGCGCATGCACGAACGCCTCGGGCAGGCCGATGAAGCGAAGGCCATCGCACGGCGTCTCCTGGCGGAACATCCCGGCCATCCGCTGGGCGTGGATATCGAAGCGTTGCTCGCGAGCCTCGACGGCGCACGCACGGTGGCACCATGAGCCGCTGGCGTCCGCCATCGCCCTCCTCCACGGCGATCATCACGCGCGAAGGATTCGAGCGCCTCAAGGCCGAGCTCGATCATCTGTGGCACACCGTGCGGCCCGAGGTGGTCAAGGCCCTCGCCGCGGCGGCCGCGGAAGGCGATCGCTCCGAGAACGCCGAGTACACGTACCGCAAGAAGCAGCTTGGCGAGATCGATCGCCGCGCGCGCTACCTGAGCAAGCGCATTCCCGTGCTGAAGGTGGTCGAGGCCGCCCCGTCGCAGCGCGACGCGGTGTTCTTCGGCGCCACGATGGAGCTGGAGAACGTCGAGTCCGGCGAGACGGTGCGCTATCGCATCGTCGGCCCCGACGAGACCGACGCCCGCAAGGGCTGGATCAGCATCGACTCGCCGATGGCACGCGCGGTACTGAAGAAGCGCATCGACGACGAGTTCGAGGCGGACCTGCCCGGCGGCAGGACGCGGTTCGCCGTGGTCGCCGTCGAGTACTGATCCACATCGACCGGGAGAGAGTGGGCTCCTCCCGAGTCATCGTGCAACCATCCTCCGCGACAGCCGTTCCAGGCCGTCCGCGAACGTCGCGACGTCGGCCGCGAACGCGTCCACCGCCACGAGATCGACCTCGCCGCCGTCCCGCAGCGCGAGTTCCATCCGTTCGCCGCGTTCGCCGACGTCCGAATGGCCGAACACGTTGATACCGCCGAGGATGTGATGGATCCATCCCGCGACCTCGCCGGCATCGGCGCGATCGAGCACCTCGGGCAACCGCGCCAGCGCCGCGCGCGTCGCTTCCACGCCGGCGCCGATCACGCTGACGATGTTCTCGTCGGAGCCGAACGCGCGGCGCAGGCGTTCCATGTCGACGGACGGCACGTCGTCGCGCACCGGTGTAAGCCAGCGCGTCAGCGCGAGGTGGAACGCGTCGAGCCGGATGGGCTTGCGCAGGAGGTCGTCCATGCCGGCGTCGAGGCAGACCTCGCGTTGATCGGCGCGCGCGTCCGCCGTCATCGCGACGATCGGCAGATGGCGCCCGGTGCCGGCTTCACGCCGGCGCACCTCGCGCGCGAGCTCGTAGCCGTCCATGCGCGGCATGTGGCAATCGACGAGCAGCAGGTCGTATGCCTTTTCGTCCAGGGCTTCCAGCGCGGCGACGCCGTCGTCGACGATGTCGCACTGGAAGCCGCGCATCGCCAGCTGCACGCGCACCAGCTCCTGGTTCACCGGATGGTCCTCGGCGAGCAGGATGCGCGCCGGGTGCGGCGCGTGCACGGGCGGCGTCACGTCCAGTGCCTCGGGCTGGCGCGGCACGCTCGCGGCATCGGCCACGGGAAGCTCCAGTGTCACGGTCACCGACGTGCCCCGCCCCGGCTCGCTTTCGATGGCGATATGACCGCCCATGCGCTCGATCAGGCGCCGCGCGATGCTCAGGCCCAGTCCGGTGCCGCCGAAGCGGCGCGTGGTGGACGATTCGGCCTGACTGAATGGCGCGAAGACGTGGCGCAGCTTGGCCGCGTGGATGCCGATGCCGGTGTCGGCGACCACGATGCGGACGCGCTGGCGCCCGCCATGTCGCTCGTCCACGTGGACACCCACGCGCACCTCGCCCGAAGCGGTGAACTTGATCGCGTTGCCGAGCAGGTTGAGCAGCACCTGGCGCAGGCGGCCATCGTCGACGATCACCGCCGGTGCGAGCGCCGCGTCGATGTCGCTGCGCAACGCCAGACCCTTCGCCTCCGCCTGCGCCTCCATGATGGCGACCGCCCCCTCGACGATCGCCCGGGGATCGGCGGGCTGCGGATCGAGCGCGAGATGACCGGCCTCGATCTTCGAGAAGTCGAGCACGTCGTCGAGGATGTGCAGCAGCGCTTCGGCGGAATGCTCGATGGTGGAGACCATCTTGCGCTGCCGGGCGTCGAGCGGCGTGCGCTCGAGCACGTCGAGCAGGCCGATCACGCCGTTCATCGGCGTGCGGATCTCGTGGCTGATCGTCGCGAGGAAGTCGCTCTTCGCGCGTGTCGCCGCTTCGGCTTCGTCGCGCGCGTGCGCGACGCCACGAGAGGCGAGTTCCTGCGTCGTCACGTCGACCCAGTAGCCGTTCCAGCGCACGCTGCCGTCGGCGGCGGCCAGCGGCACGGCGTCGGAACTGAGGTAACGCACGCGTCCGCCGACCTGCGCCCGCACGGTCACGTGCAGCGGCGTGAGCTCGCGCGCCGAGCGCTCGAACGCGTCGCGAAGCCGCTCGCGATCGTCGTCGGCGACAGGCGCCAGCATCGTCGCGTCGCCCGCGAGCAGCGTGCCGGGCTCCAGGCCCAGGATGCTCAGCGGGTCGCCGCCGACATAGGTCATCGTGTAGGCGCCATCGGTACCGCGCACCGCCTCGTAGACGACGGCGGGCACGTGCGCGGTGACCTCGGCGAGACGCCGCTCGGTGCGTTCGCGCCGCCGGGTCTCGCGGCGAAGATTGAGATAGGCGTAGCTGATCGCCACGAGCGAAATCAGCAGCACGAGCACGAAGGGAAGGACGCGGCCAGCCACTTCACGCCAGGTCGGGCCCACGACGTAGTGCGCGGCGAACCACGTGTTGCGGATCTCCTGCTGGCGATGGGTGGAGAGGTTCACCAGCACACGGTTGATCAGCGGCAGCAGCGGCGCGAGGTCCCGACGGACACCGATCGCGATGGCTTCGGTGTCGCCGGTCGGCGCGGCGACCTTCAGCTGTCCGAGGAAGGCCTCGCGTATGTGGTAGTCCACGGAGGCGAGGTTGCCGACGAACGCGTCGCCCTCGCCCGCCGCGAGGCGACGCATGCCTTCGAACTCCGTATCAACCGGAATCACGTGCACACCCGGAACGCGAGCGAGCAGGCGCCGGATGGGCTCGCGCGTGACGTTGCCGAGGACCCGCTTGCCCGACAGGTCGTCGCTGCCGGCGATGGTGGGCGCGCCTTCGCGCGTCACGATCATGATCGGGAAATCGAGGTAGGGGACGCTCGGTTCGAGGAACGGCGAGGTCGCGCTCTGTGGGTTGTTGATGGCCGCGACGAGATCGACGTCGCCCTTGCGCACGCGCTCGACGGTGCCCGACCAGTTCTCGCTGGGTACCTGCGTCAGCCGCAAGCCCAACTCGGCGGCGATCTCGCGCACGTAGTCGAGCGCCAGTCCCTCGGCCTCGCCCTGCCCGGAGAGCAGGCTGAAGGGGGCGTAGCTCGGGTCGACGCCGAGGCGCAGCGGCGGCAACGCCTTCAGGTAAGCCTTTTCCTTCTCGCTGAGCGGAATGTCCGTTTCGCGCGGGCGAGGGGCGATCTCGCGCCCGACCCAGCGGGCGCGCAGACGCCCGTGGTCGGCGGCCGTCAGTTCACGCAGGGCATGGTCGATCGCGTCGCCCAGCGGCGCGGCGTTCGCGGGCACGGCGAAGGCCAGCGCGCTGATCGGCAGCGCCAGGGGCGCCCCGACCCGCAGCTCCTGCTCCAGACCGGCGCGCGAGACGAACTCGCGCGCCGAAAACGGATTGTCGATGTAGGCCGTGACGTCGCCGGAACGTACGCGGGCCAGGGCGTCCGCCGTGGAATGCGTCTCCACCAGCGTCGTTTCCGGCAATTCCCGGCGCAGTGCCGCGAGGTCGAAGTAGCCCGTGTGCACGGCGAGGCGCTTGCCGCGCAGGTCGCCCGGCCGATGGATGATCGGCGCGTCGGCCCGCTCCACCAGCGATGGCAGGGATTCGAAGTAGGTGGCGCCGATGCGGATGCCCGGCATCCCGGCCTCCAGCGGCGTGACGGAGGTCGCCACGTCGATTTCCCCCCGGGCGAGGCCCGCCAGCAGCTCGGGCCAGGTCGCGTAGACCCGCGTCTGCAGCGTCACGCCCAGCTCTCCCGCGATCTGGCGCAGGTAGTCCGGGCCCAGGCCCTCCAGTTCCCCGTCGCGCAGCTCCTCGAACGGTGGATAGCCCTCCCGGTACGCCCCGACGGTCAGCACCGGGTGGTGCCGAAGCCATTCGACGTCCGCGCGCGGGAGCGGCGTCTCAGGCGCGGCCGCGACGGGCAGCGCGAGGGTCGTCAGAATTAACAGCAGGATGCGTCGGATCACTTCGTGGGCTTCGTAAGGGAAAGCTTCGTGGGCATAATCGGGCGGAGTACGCTGGTCCGCAAACGCAGTAAGGAGAACACGAGGCATGCCATCCAAGGCACTCAGGGTCATTCTGGCCGACGATCATCCGCTGGTTCTCGTCGGCGGCGCGCTGGCGTTGCAGAACGCCAACATCGACGTGGTCGGCAAGGCGAAGGCCGCGGACGAGCTCCTGGCCCTGCTGGCCGATCGCGAGTGCGACGTCGTCATTACGGATTTTCTCATGCCGAGCGACCGTCAGGACGACGGATTCGCCTTGCTCGACACCATCGTGAAGCAGTACCCGAACCTCGCGGTCGTGGTGCTGACGATGATCAACCGTCCGGCGGCCCTGCAGTCCATGCTCAATCGCGGCGTGCTGGGCATCGTCGACAAACGCGCGCCGATGGACGAACTGGCCACCGCGGCGCGTGCCGTGGTGGACGGCGAGACGTACCTGAGCGAGACGCTGCTCGACATCCTCAACGAGGCCGACGAGGTCTCCGAGGCCATGCCCGGCGCCGCGCTGTCGCCGCGCGAGACCGAGGTGATCCGCCAGTTCGTCGCCGGCCGCTCGCTGCAGCAGATCGCCGATAGCGAGGGCAAGTCGGTCAAGACCATCAGCCGCCAGAAGCGCGACGCGATGCGCAAGCTCGGCGTCGACCACGACAGCCTGCTGGGCGACTACGTGCGCGATCACGGGCTGGTCTGACGGGTCGGGCCGATCGGCTCCCACCGGTCGGCCGAAAGCCTTGCCTACCGAAGGGGTGGGAGCCGATCGTATCGGCGATGGGTGCTCGCCTCACCGCTACAGCGGCGCGGGATACACCCGCCCCGCGCGCAGCGGCTGGAAACAGGGTGCCGTGGTGTAGAACGCCTCGTCGCCGGTGTCCGGATGCCAGCCGGGAACGCCCGACACCGGCAGCGGCCGCAGCTCCAGCGGATCGTTGAGGATGGCGCCCGAGGCGATCGCCTCCGCGCATCGTGCCAGCGCATCGCCCTGCCCCATCACCACGAGCGCCTTGCCGACGAGTAGCTTGCCCGGCGTGAGCGCGTGCTCGAGCAGCGCGTGGCCGAACACCTCCACGCGCGCGTCGCCACGCAGCCACGCGTCGCGGAAGGTCCAGAACAACGCGTGCCAGTCGTGGGTGTCCCACGCCGCCAGCATCGCCGGATCGCGCAGGCTCACCACCATCCCGGCCTCGTCGA
This sequence comes from Luteibacter sp. 3190, assembly GCF_031456385.1. Classification (NCBI taxonomy): domain Bacteria; kingdom Pseudomonadati; phylum Pseudomonadota; class Gammaproteobacteria; order Lysobacterales; family Rhodanobacteraceae; genus Luteibacter; species Luteibacter sp. 3190. The sequence continues at coordinate 1,677,156 of NZ_JAVDUO010000001.1, forward strand.
AATGCGTGAGCGCGCATTGCGGACGCGAACGCTCGCGCGGGCCCATGATCGCGATCTCGGCGACCTGCCGCGCGTTCAGCGCGCGCTTGAGCGGCCCGTGCCGCAGCCACACGAACGCGTTGAAGAGGTCGTGCCAGTTGCGCGGCCGCGTGGCGATCGCACCGCGTTTCGCGATGCGCTCCTCGTAATGCAGTCCGTCGGCAAGCAACGCCTTGTCCTGCGTCACGAAACGATGGCGCGACTCGCCGCTCCAGCACGCGTTGAGCGCGTCGACATCCGGCCACGCGTCGCCTTCGACGAAGGCCGCGTAGCCGGACCAGTGCGACAGCGGCGGCGACGCGAGGACGCGCCGGTCGAGCGCCTCGCGGGTCGGCGCCACGTAGCGCATGGGATCAGGCCAGGCGGCCGTAAAGATCGTGAGCGTCGGCGTCTTCGACGACCACGTCGACGAACTGGCCGGGCTTCAGCAGCTGACCGTCGTCGATGCGCACGGCGCCGTCGATTTCCGGCGCGTCGGCGCTGGAGCGTCCCCATGCACCATCCGTGTCGATCTCGTCGACCAGCACCTTGATCGTGCGCCCGACCTTGCGCTGCAGTTTCGCGGCGGAGATCTCCGCCTGAACCGCCATGAACTGCTCGAGGCGATCTTCCTTCAGTTCCTCGTCGATCTGCCCCGGAAGGTCGTTCGCCTTCGCACCGTCCACCGGCGAATAGGCGAACGCGCCGACGCGATCGAGCTCGGCTTCACGAAGGAAATCGAGCAGTTCCTGGAACTCCTGGTCCGTCTCGCCGGGGAAGCCGACGATGAAGGTGCTGCGGATCGTGAGGTCCGGCACCTGGCGGCGCCAGTTCTGCACGCGCTCGAGTGTCTTGTCGACGTTGCCCGGGCGCTTCATCAGCTTGAGGATGCGCGGGCTCGCGTGCTGGAACGGGATGTCGAGGTACGGCAGGATCTTGCCATCCGCCATGAGCGGCATGATCTCGTCGACGTGCGGATACGGGTAGACGTAGTGCAGGCGCGTCCACGCGCCGAGCTCGGACAGGCCTTCGCAGAGCTCGGTCATGCGCGTGCGATACGCCTTCTCGCGCCACGTGTGTTCGGCGTAGCGGACGTCGACGCCGTAGGCGCTGGTGTCCTGCGAGATCACGAGCAGCTCCTTCACGCCGCCGCGAACGAGGCGCTCGGCTTCCATCAGCACCTGGTCGACCGGGCGGCTGACGAGATCGCCGCGCATCGACGGGATGATGCAGAAGCTGCAACGGTGGTTGCAGCCTTCCGAAATCTTCAGGTACGCGTAGTGCTTCGGCGTGAGCTTGACGCCCGTGTCCGGCACGAGGTCGAGGAACTTGTTGCGCGTCGGCGGGATCGCCGTGTGCACGGCGCTCATCACGCTCGCGTAATCCTGCGGACCGCTGATCGCCAGCACGTCGGGGTAGCTTTCGCGGATCAGCTCCTGGCGCTTGCCGAGGCAGCCGGTGACGATCACCTTGCCGTTCTCGTGCAGCGCCTCGCCGATCGCGTCCAGCGATTCCTGCACCGCCGAATCGATGAAGCCACAGGTGTTGACCACGACGGCGTCGGCCTCGCCATAGCTCGGCACGATCTCGTAGCCCTCGACCTTGAGCTGCGTGAGGATGCGTTCGGAGTCGACGAGCGCCTTCGGACAGCCGAGGCTGACGAAACCGACTTTGGGAGCGGCCTGGGACATTGCCGTGGGTACCGGGGAGGGGAAACCGCGCATTATAGCCGGTCGGGCCGGTCGGGGCCGGCGAGGCGTCCGTAAGACCACCGACAGCCTCGTCCGGTTACCCTTGTCGGACTTTTTCCCCACACGGAGTTTCCCCATGGGTCGCACCCTGAATCTCGATACCTCCCGGCCGCACGAAGACATGGACGCGTACCTCGCCGAGCCGGCCGGCACGCCCCGGGGCGGCATCGTGGTGATCCAGGAGATCTTCGGCGTCAACGCGCACATCCGCAGCGTCGCCGACCGCTTCGCCGCCGAGGGCTACGTCGCCATCGCCCCGGCCCTGTTCGACCCGATCGAGAAGGGCGTCGAGACGGGCTACGACCAGGAGGGCATGACCAAGGGTCTGAAATGCGTGGCCGAACTCGGGCTGCGTCGCCCCACGGACGACAGCGTCATCGCCGCGAAGTACCTGGCGGACAACTACAAGGTGAAGGTCGGAACCGTCGGATACTGCTGGGGCGGCACCGTCGCCATGCTGGCTGCGCTCCGTCACGGCCTGCCCTCGTCGAGCTACTACGGCTCGCGCAACGTGCCGTTCCTGACCGAGCCGGCGAAGGCCAACGTGATCTTCCACTTCGGCGAGCGCGACCATTCGATCCCGCCGGACATGGTCGAAAAGCACCGCGAGCTGAAGCCGGAGATGGACACCTGGGTCTACCCCGCCGATCACGGTTTCAACTGCGACGTGCGCGCCAGCTACGACGAACCGAGCGCGAAGCTGGCCTGGGAACGCACCCTGGCGTTCTTCGCCCGCGAGCTCGCGTGAGCGCTCCGTTCGACCTCGATCCGCGACTCGCCGGCGACACCCTCGTCGTCGGCGACCTCGCCTTGTGCCGCGTCCTTTTGATGCGCGACGCGCGTTTCGCGTGGCTCGTTCTTGTGCCTCGTCGGCACGGGCTGGTGGAGATCGCCGACCTGCCGGCCGACGATCGCGCCCGGCTCTGGCGGGAAGTGGACGAGGCGGCGGCGGCGCTTCGTGCGTCAGCCCCGTGCGACAAGCTCAACGTGGGCGCGCTGGGCAACGTCGTCCGGCAGCTGCACGTGCATGTCGTCGCCCGTCGCGAAGGCGACGCGGCGTGGCCGGGGCCGGTTTGGGGCTCGGGGACCGCGGAGCCTTATGCGGACGGTGTGGCGGAGCGGCTCGTGGAAGCTTTGCGCGCTGGATTGGGTATCGAGGCCTGAGCCGTGCGCTTTCGCGGTGGGCCCGCTGCGCGGGATCGCCGATGCGATCGGCTCCCACCCCTTCGGTAGGTGGCCTATCGCGAGGGTGCCCGCTGCGCGGGATCGCCGATGCGATCGGCTCCCACCTCTTCGGTAGGTGGCTTGCCGCAGGCCTGCTACCGGAGGGTGGGAGCCGATCGTATCGGCGATACGGTGCGGAGCCGGGCCTCGCAGGGCCTGAAACGACCGAACCCTGCCGCGGCATCCTTGCGAGGGCCTGTCGCCTCCCGCGAGAGATGTCGCGAGCAGGGCTCGCTCCTACAGAAGCGCTTGCGCGCTTTCTTACTGCTGCGTCTGCGGGTCGTAAGCGCCGCTCGAGGCTTCCTTACCCTGCATGCGATCCGGCAGCGCCGCCTTGTGCGGGGTGTCTTCCAGCTGGCGGGCGTTCTCTTCCACCGCGTTCAGGCGCACGAGCTCGCCCTTCTTGTCGTAGTACACGGTGAAGCCGTAATCCAGCTGCATGCGGGCCATGAAGCCGAGGTGGTTGTCGCGGATCTTCGAGTCGTCGCTCGGCAGCACCAGGACCGTTTTCGGCAGCTTGCCCTGGTCCTTCAGGTAGGCGAAGTGGCTGCCCGTGTCGGCGGCGGAAAGCACGGCGCCGTCGACCAGGAACTGACCGCTCTTGTACGCCTTGATCGTGTAATCGAACTGGCCCTGCGTCGCCACGGCGGGGTCGGACTTCGAGGCGCCACGGTGGCAGCCGGCGAGCACCAGCATGCTGGCGAGGAGGATCGCCGCGGCGGCGCGGGCCATCAGGGTGGGAACTCGGATCATGCGGTGTCTCCGTGGATCGGGTGAGGCGTGGAAAGGGGCGAGTCTACCGCGTGGACGTGTCGCGCGCGGCGGAGACGTGAAGGCCGTTCAGGTGCTCGGCAGCGTGACGCCGCGCTGGCCCTGGTACTTGCCGCCACGGTCGGCGTACGACACTTCGCACTCCTCGTCGGACTCGAGGAAGAGCATCTGCGCCACGCCCTCGTTGGCGTAGATCTTCGCGGGCAGCGGCGTCGTGTTCGAGAACTCGAGCGTGACGTGGCCTTCCCATTCCGGCTCGAGCGGCGTCACGTTCACGATGATGCCGCAACGCGCGTACGTGCTCTTGCCGAGGCAGATCGTCAGCACCTTGCGGGGAATGCGGAAGTACTCGACGGTGCGCGCCAGCGCGAACGAGTTCGGCGGGATGATGCAGACATCGGACTTGATGTCGACGAAGCTGCGTTCGTCGAACGCCTTCGGGTCGACGATCGTCGAGTTGATGTTGGTGAACACCTTGAATTCGTCGGCGCAGCGGACGTCGTAGCCGTAGCTGGACGTGCCGTACGACACGAGCCGGTGGCCGTCGCGCTCCTTGACCTGGCCGGGGGCGAACGGCTCGATCATGCCGTGCTGCTCGGCCATGCGGCGGATCCACTTGTCGGACTTGATGCTCACTTGGGTCTCCCTCGCTGGAGCCGGAAAGGTATAGGAACGTCGGCGAACGTGCCAGCCGGCGTGTGCTTACGTGTTCTGGATGACGATCTTGGGGAACGAAATCGCCTTGTTGCGGGCCTGCAGCGACAGTTTCGCCGCCGTGTGCCGGGCGATCGAACGGTAGCGCGCCGCGAGGTCGGACTCCGGCATCGCGACGACGGTCGGGTTGCCCTGGTCGGCCTGCTCGCGGATGCGGATGTCGAGCGGCAGGTCGCCGAGGTACGCGATGCCCGCGTCCGCCGCCATGCGCGCGCCGCCGCCCTGGCCGAAGATGTGCTCCTCGTGCCCGCAGTTCGAGCAGATGTGGGTCGCCATGTTCTCGACCACGCCGAGCACGGGCACCTCCACCTTGCGGAACATGCCCAGCGCCTTGCGGGCGTCGAGCAGCGCGATGTCCTGCGGCGTCGTGACGATGACGGCGCCCGACACCGGGACCTTCTGCGACAACGTGAGTTGGATGTCCCCCGTGCCGGGCGGCAGGTCGATGATCAGGTAGTCGAGGTCGTCCCAGCGCGTGTCGTTGAGCAGCTGCATCAGCGCCTGGGTGACCATGGGGCCGCGCCAGATCATCGGCGTGTCCTCTTCGATGAGGACGCCGATCGACATGGCCTGCAGACCGTGCGCGCGCATCGGCTCGATGCTCTTGCCGTCCGGCGACGCGGGCTTGCCGCTGAGGCCGAGCATGCGCTGCTGGCTCGGGCCATAGATGTCGGCATCGAGGATGCCGACCTTCGCACCTTCGGCGGCCAGCGCCAGCGCGAGGTTCACCGAGAGCGTGGACTTGCCGACCCCGCCCTTGCCCGAGGCGACGGCGACGATGTTCTTGACGCCGGGCTGCGGCGCCAGCTGGCCCTGCACCTTGTGCGCGTGGACGCGCCAGCTCACGGAGACCGCGGCGGCGGCGATGGCCGGATCGGCTTCGAGCGCGGCCCGCGCCTCGGCGGCGGCCTGTTCGACGTAACCGGCGGCCGGGTAGCCGAGCTGGATGTCGACCGACACGCGGTCGCCGTCCACGCCCACGGCGCGCACGGCGGCGCCGAGCGGCTGGCCCGAATGGGGATCGAGGACGCGGTCGAGGATGCCGCGGACGAGGGTTTCGCTGGCCTGGGTCATTGGGAGACGTGAGGAAAATCGAAGATCGCCCATTATGCCACCTCAACCTCCCACCGCCTCGTGGGAAGCGGACGGCGGTCTGGCGCATTGCAGCTTGACGCCCGCCCCGCCGCTCGTCAGGCTCCGGCCGTACCTGACCGTATGGGGAACGCGACGCCTATGAAGCACCTGATCCGTACCACCCTCGCCCTCGCGCTGGCCGCGAGCGCCCTCCCCGCCCTGGCCGACAGCACCACGCCGGTCGGCAAGTGGAAGACCATCGACGACAAGACCCACGAGGTGAAGTCGATCGTCGAGATCACCGAGAACGGCGGGCTGCTGGAGGGCAAGGTGCTCCAGGTGCTCAAGTCGGATCACGGCCCGCATCCGAAGTGCACCGAGTGCTCGGGCGAGCGCAAGGACAAGCCCATCGAAGGCATGACCATCATGTGGGGCCTGAAGAAGGACGGCGACGAATGGTCCGGCGGCCAGATCCTCGATCCGGCCAAGGGCAAGATCTACAAGGTCACGATCAAGCTGGAAGACGGCGGCAAGAAGCTGGACGTCCACGGCTACATCGGCTTCTCGCTCATCGGCCGCAGCCAGGAGTGGGTGCGGGCGGAATAAGCCCCAGTCCCGCGGGACCGACGCGGGCCGCCCGAACGGCGGCCCGGCGCCGGCCGGCCATGCCATAATCCGCGGTCCATAAGCCGACCGTGCGAATCATGGCCCGCCGCATCCTCGTCACCAACGCCCTTCCCTACGCCAACGGCCCGCTCCACCTGGGCCACATGCTCGGCTACATCCAGGCCGATATCTGGGCGCGCGCGCAGCGAATGCAGGGCAACGAGGTGTGGTACGTCGCCGGCGAGGACGCCCACGGCACGCCGATCATGCTCGCGGCCGAAAAGGTCGGAAAGTCGCCCGAAGACTACATCGCGGGGATCCGCGCCGGTCACGAAGCCGACTTCACCGACTTCCACTTCAGCTACGACCAGTACCACACCACGCACTCGCCCGAGAACCAGGATCTCGCGACGGCGATCTACACGCGCCTGCGCGACGCCGGCTACATCGCCCGCCGCGACATCCAGCAGCTGTACGATCCCGAGCGCGACATGTTCCTGCCGGATCGCTACATCAAGGGCACCTGTCCGAACTGCGGCACGCCCGACCAGTACGGCGACAACTGCGAGAACTGCGGCGCCACCTACGCGCCGACCGACCTCGTCAATCCGTACTCGGTGATGTCGGGTGCCACGCCCGTCCTGCGCGATTCGGAGCACTACTTCTTCGAGCTCGGCAAGTTCGAGACCCTGCTGCGCGACTGGTTCGCCGGCAAGCTGACGAACGGCAAGCCGGTCGCGAACAGCGGCGTGTCCGCCAAACTCGCGGAGTGGCTCGACGGTGGACTGCGCGACTGGGACATCTCGCGCGACGCGCCGTATTTCGGGTTTCCGATCCCCGACGCGCCGGGCAAGTTCTTCTACGTGTGGCTCGACGCGCCCGTCGGCTACCTCGCCTCGTTCAAGGCCCTGTGCGAGCGCACGGGCCTGCGCTTCGACGATTTCCTCGGCACCGACAGCACCGCCGAGATGCACCACTTCGTCGGCAAGGACATCATCAACTTCCACGGCCTGTTCTGGCCGGCGATGCTGCACGGCGCGGGTATGCGCACGCCCACCGCGCTGCACGTCAACGGGTACCTCACCGTCAACGGCGCGAAGATGTCGAAATCGCGCGGCACGTTCATCCAGGCCCGCACGTACCTCGACGCGGGGCTCGATCCGGAAGCGCTGCGCTACTACTTCGCCACCATGCTCGGGCCCCAGCCGGTCGACGTCGACCTCGACCTGAAGTCGTTCGAGGAGCGCGTCAACTCGCACCTCGTGGGCAAGTGGGCGAACATCGCCAGCCGCACCGCGGGTTTCCTGCACACGCACTTCGGCGGCACGCTCGCCACCCGTTTCGACGTCGAGGCGACCGCGCTCTGGAAGGAGCTGCTCGCGCAGTACGACGGCATCGAGGCGGTGTACGAGGCGGACGAGTTCGCCGAGGTCTCGCGCCGGTTCGTCGCGATGGCTGACGCCGTCAACGGCTACATCGCCGCGAAGGCGCCGTGGGTGATCGCGAAGGACGAGGCCCGCCGCGACGAGCTGCAGCAGGTGTGCACGTTCGCCATCAACGCGTTCCGGCTGCTCTCGGGCCTGCTCAAGCCGATCCTGCCGATCACGGTCGCCGCCGCCGAGGCCTTCCTCGCGGCACCGATCACCGGCTTCGACGACGCGCGCCGCGAGCTCTTCGGCCATACCGTCAACGCGTTCTCGCCGCTGTTCGGCCGCCTCGATCCGAAGAGGATCGACGCCATGGTCGACGCGTCGAAGGAATCCCTCTCGCCGGCGGAACAGGCCAAAGCCGTCGCCGCGGAAACCAAACCCTCCAAGAAATCCAAAGAAGCACCGAAGCCGATGACCGACGCCACGACCGACACCGCCACCATTTCCATCGACGACTTCGCGAAGCTCGACCTGCGCGTCGGCAAGGTGGTCGCCTGCGAGTTCGTCGAAGGCTCCGACAAGCTGCTGCGCTTCGAACTCGATGCCGGTCCGCTCGGCACGCGCCAGATCTTCTCGGGCATCCGCGCCGCCTATGGCGAGCCGGAGAAGCTTGTCGGCCGCAACGTCGTCTTCATCGCCAACCTCGCCCCGCGCAAGATGCGTTTCGGCATCTCGGAAGGCATGGTGCTGTCGGCCGGCGACGGCGGCAGCGACCTGTTCCTGCTCGATGCCGACCAGGGCGCGGCGCCGGGCGCGACCGTCCGCTGATTTCCCTCCCCGGCACGCGCCAGCCATGACGCCAACGCTCGCCGACCGCATCGACGATCTCCTGCCGCAGACGCAGTGCGAGCAATGCGGTTTCCACGGGTGCCGCCCGTATGCGGAGGCGATCGCCGCCGGCGAGGCGGCGATCGACCGCTGCCCGCCAGGTGGTGCGCTCGGCATCGCCCGGCTGGCCGCCCTGCTCGGCCGTCCGGCGATACCGCTCGATACCTCGCGCGGCATCGAAAAGCCACGCACGCTCGCACGCGTGGTCGAAGCCGACTGCATCGGCTGCACGAAGTGCATCCAGGCCTGCCCCGTCGACGCGATCGTCGGCGCGTCGAAACAGATGCACACGGTGATCGCCGATCTCTGTACCGGCTGCGAGCTCTGCGTGCCCGCCTGCCCCGTCGACTGCATCGCGCTCGACCCGATGCCGCTGGCGCAGGCCGGCGACAAGGCGCACGCCGACGCCGCGCGCACGCGCTTCCAGCGTCGCGAGCGCCGCCTCGCCCACGATCGCGAACAACGCGAACGCCAGCTGGCCGCCAGCAAGGCCGACGTCGCGGCGCCGACCGCGCGAAACGCCGTACTCGAAGCGCTCGCGCGGGCGAAAGCGAAGAAGAAGGATCCGACGTGAAGAAGGCCGACATCGTCGAGATGTTCACGCGCCTGCGCGAACTCAACCCGCATCCGAAAACGGAGCTGGAATACACGACCCCGTTCGAACTGCTGGCGGCCGTGGCGCTATCCGCGCAGGCCACGGACGTCGGCGTGAACAAGGCCACGCGCAAGCTGTTCCCCGTGGCGAACACGCCGCAAAAGATCCTCGATCTCGGCCTCGAGAAGCTCAAGGGCTACATCAGCACGATCGGCCTCTACAACAACAAGGCGAAGAACCTCATCGCCATGAGCCAGATCCTCGTCGACCGCTACGCCGGCGAGGTACCGACGACGCGCGAGGCGCTCGAGGAACTGCCTGGTGTCGGCCGCAAGACGGCCAACGTGGTTCTCAATACCGCGTTCGGCCAGCCGACCATCGCCGTCGACACGCACATCTTCCGCGTCGCGAACCGCACCGGGCTCGCGCCCGGCCCGGACGTCCGCAAGGTCGAGGACAAGCTCGAGAAGGTCATCCCGAAGGAGTTCATCCAGGATGCCCACCACTGGCTGATCCTGCACGGCCGTTACGTGTGCAAGGCGCGCAAGCCGGAATGCCCGACCTGCGCGATCGTCGACCTGTGCGCCTACCGGCACAAGACGAAAGCCTCCTGACCGCGACGACCCGCTGTGGGAGCCGACCTGGCCGCGACGACGCACTGTGGGAGCGGACCTGGCCGCGACGGCTTTTCGCGATCGGCAGCAGGACCTGTTGCTCATCGCGAAGGGCTGTCGCGGCCAGGTCCGCTCCAACAGATGAGGGAGGACGGGCGGCCGTCAGGCCGCCCGTCGCGCGCCTTCCACGCGTCGGCCGAGCTCCTGCCAGTCGACGATCAGTTCGCAACCACGCTTCGACGCGTTCCGGCCCCACTCGCGGAGCAGTTCCAGGGACGCCTGATCGACGTGATGCAGTCGATCCATCATCACCGACAGACGCGTGTTCGGCGGGATCGCCTCCAGCGTGCGGGCCATCGTCGGCACTTTCAGGAACGTGGCCGAGCCTTCGAGATGCAGCGTCGCCGTACCCGGCTCGTCGTGGTGCGTGACATCCATCTTCAGTTTCGACGAGAGCAAGGCGAGGCGCAGCAGTGACAGGCCAAAGCCGACGATCACGCCCGTGAGCAGATCGGTGGCGACGATGGCGACGGTCGTGGCGACGTACACCGCGGCCGTGCCCTTGCCGTAAGCCGCGAGATCCTTGATCTGCTTCGGGTTCACCATCTTCACGCCGGTGAACACGAGGATGCCCGCGAGGCACGAGACCGGCGTCATCCGCATCAGCCACGGCAGCAGCATCACGAACGCCAGCAACATGGCGCCGTGGTAGATCGTCGCCATGCGCGTGGCCGAGCCGGCCTGCACGTTGGCGGCGCTGCGCACGATCACGCCGGTCATCGGCAGCGCGCCGAGGAAACCGCAGACCAGGTTGCCCACGCCCTGCGCCGTCAGCTCACGGTCGTAGTTCGTGCGCACGCCGTCGTGCATGCGATCCACCGCGGCCGCCGACAGCAGCGTCTCGGCGCTCGCGATGAAGGCGAACGTCACGGCGGCGATCAGCAGGGTCGAGTCGAACAGGCCGAAGAGGCTGCCCATCGTCGGCAGCGACACCGCCGAGAACAGGTTGGCCGGCACGTCCACCCGCTTGACGTCGAGCGCGCCGAACTGCGCCGCCGCCGTCATCGCCACGACGGCCAGCAGCGCACCGGGAACGAAGCGCAGCTTCGCCGGACGAAGCTTTTCCCAGAAGAACATGATCGCGATCGTGCCCAGGCCGATCATCAACGCCGCGGGCGCCTGCCCTTCCGCCGCGCCGGTCACCGACTCCCACGCCGCCGCCGGCAGCGCGGCGAAGTTCTCGAGACCGCGTGCCTTCGGGATGGCGTCGAGCAGCACGTGCGATTGCGACGCGACGATGAGGATGCCGATGCCCGAGAGCATGCCGGCCACCACGGCCGGCGAGGTCATCCGGAACCAGACGCCGACCTTGCACAGGCCGGCGACGAGCTGGATGAGGCCCGCCAGCAGCACGACGGGGCCGAGCGCGGCCACGCCGTGCTCGCGCACGAGTTCGAAGACCAGGACCGCGAGGCCCGCCGCGGGGCCGCTCACCTGCAACGGCGAGCCGGCGATGGCGCCCACGACGATGCCGCCGACGATACCGGTGATCAGTCCCGCGCTGGGCGGCATGCCCGACGCGATCGCGATACCCATGCATAGCGGCAGTGCGACAAGAAAAACGACCACCGATCCGAGGAGGTCGCGGCCAAAGAGGCCCTGGGAGAAGTAAGCGCGCATGGCGTGATGTTCCTTGATCAGGCCGCCGTCGCCACCGGCAGCGGCGTGGAGAAGCGCGCGTGCGGGGTGGCATCCGGGTGGTTCGCGTCGTCGGCGAGGAGCGGGCGGAAGCGGCCTTCCAGCGGATCGAACGCGGTGATTTCGGTGTTGGCGATGTCGTAGATCCAGCCATGGATGCGCAGGCTGCCGTTGGCCATCGCGGCGGCGACCGCCGGCAAGGTACGCATGTGCTCCAGCTGGCCGACGACGTTCTCCTCGGTGAGGTAACGCAGACCTTCTTCGCCCAGGATCGTCGGGCGGTTCTCGGCGACGACGTAACGGGCGACGTCGGCGTGCTTCAGCCACTGCTCGACGGACGGCTTGCCCTTGAGCGCCGCCGGATTCTGCAGGGCCTTCATCGCGCCGCAGTCCGAATGGCCGCAGATCACGATGTGCTGCACCTTCAGCGCCGTCACGGCGTATTCGATGGCGGCGACGACGCCGCTGACGTGCTGCGCGTACGGCGGAACGATGTTGCCGACGTTACGGTAGACGAACAGGTCGCCCGGCTGGGCGTTGAAGATCATTTCAGGCATCACGCGCGAGTCGGCGCAGGTGATGAACATCGTGTGCGGCGTCTGGCCGGAGGCGAGGCGCGCGAAGGTGTCGCGCTGCTCGTCGGTCATGTGGCGGCGGAAGTGATCGAAACCCTGGATGAGACGTTCCATGGTGTATTCCTCGTTGGGGAAGCGGGATGGTCGGGCGCAGGCGCCCGTGGACGATCGGTCCTCGAGGACCGGCGTCGGGGGATGAGGCGATGCAAGGAAACCGTGCGCGGACGCGCACGGTCGGGCCGCTCGATCAGGCGATCGGAGGGCGAAGCTCGGCGTTGGGTGCGTGCGCGTGCGCGCCGGGAGCGATGCCCGGCGGACGCACGGCGATAAGGTGCGACACGGCGACCGCGTGCTCGGTCGGCACGTCGAAGGTGTCGTCGAGTCCGCCGGTATTGTCTTCGAGGGACGGCACGGCGTCCTGCTCGTCGGGCGCGACACCGTCGTCGGCCGCGGCGAGGAGCACCTCGTGCTGCGTCTCCGCGTTGGCCGGGGACGACGGACACGGCATGGCCTGCACGCCGCCGCACACGACGAACAGCGCGATCAGCACGAGGAACGTGCTGGCGATGCGTCGCAGGAGCGTGGCGGGATGGCGGTCCATGCGGCCGAACCTACGCAGCGCACGTAGCGATTGCAAGTGTGGCGACGCACCAAATTCAGAATCGATGCGTACCGTTCGCCAAAAACGTGATATGGCCACGGTTTTTCGCATGCGAGCGACACGTTTACGGTGCGCTGCGTTCAGGGTTTGGACGTCCGAACGTCCATCACCGGACTGAGACGTTTCGCAATCTGGTCAGTGAACGCACCAGGTTTGCGAAAACGCTCAAAAGAAAACGGCGGGCTTGCGCCCGCCGTCGGTTCGTCCTTGAGTCGAACTCCTTTCCGATACCGGTTCAGAAGCTCAGCATGCCCCAGAAGCCGACTTCGTCGGTCTTGTAGTGGTACGGCGTCGCGAACGGGCCGTCGAGCTTGTTGTGCTTGTAGACGAGGGCGAGCTTCAGGTTCTTCAGCACGTCGTACGAGACGCCGGCGTTGTAGTACTTGTCCTTCAGCTTGCGCTCGACGTTCGTGAGGGTCGTGTACTTGTAGTCGACCTTGTCGTAGCGGGCGAACACGGCGAACTGGTCGTAGAACTTCCAGTCGGCGAACAGCGAGTAGCCGTCGGCCTTGTCCTTCTTCGTGCCCTGCGCCGTGCCGACGCCGTTGCCGCTGCCCGGGTACTTCAGGATGTCGTCCCAGTTTTCGGTGTGGAAGTATTCCAGGCCCACGCCCCAGGTCTTGTCGCGCCAGGCGACGAGGCCGTCGCCACGCGTCGCGGTGCGGGTCGGCGCGCCGTTCTCGACGTCGTTGCCGCGCTTGCCGGTGTAGCCGCCGACGGCCAGGATCAGCTGCTCGATCGGGGAGTAGCCGAAGCGGGCTTCGGTATCGACCGACTTGGAGCGGCTCAGGTTGCGGAAGCCACGGCCGTTGACGACCGAGACCTGGTAGTTGATCGAGTTGTCGCCGGTCGTCGCGCCCAGGGCGTGGACACCCCAGTCGGCCGAGTTGCCGAACGCGCCGACGCCGCCGGCGGTCGCGGTCGAGCCGCTACGACCGCCTTCGAACGAACGGTCGGTGATGGTGTTCTCGACGTAGCGATAGCCGTACACCTTCTCCACGAACGGGATCCAGGGCATGTCGGCCGAACCGAAGCGCACGGTGAAGAGCGGATCGAACTTGCCCTGCACGTAGGCCTTCTTCACGAAGAGGCTGGTCTGCGACAGCGTCGACTGGTAGTTGAAGTCGGTGGTCAGGTTGGCCGACCAGACGTCATCGAAGGTGTGGTCGACGATCAGGTAGAAGCGCTTGACGTCGAAACCGGTGCCGTTGACGGCGCCGTGGCCGTCCACCTGGCGGCCGCGGGCGTTGCCGACCTTCTCGTTGTGGTCGATGTTCGACACGTCGAAGAACATCGTGCCGCCGACATGGGTGTTGTCCACGACCTTGGCGAGTTTGTCGAGGCGCTTGGTCAGGTCGTCGGTCGGCTTGGCGGCGGCGACCTGGACGTCGTTGATCGTCTTGGCGGTCTCGACCTGCGCGTCGGCCTGCGCTTCCTGCTTGGCTTCCAGTTCGGAAACCTTGGCCTGGAGGGCGGCCAGCTGCGCCTGCAGCTGCTGGAGGGTGGCAGCGTCGACCGTGACCCGGGCCGGCTGCGACTTCGGCGTCGCGGCCAGGGCCGAGAAGCTGGTCAGGCCCAGACCGGCGGCGATGGCCACCGTGAGCAACTTGGAACGCATGGGATGTCTCCGCTTAAGGATGGAATGTGTGTGGAACCCCTGTCCCCCGGTCTGAGTTTTTTCTGTCCGAAAAACCTCAACGGGGCCAACGGCGCGAAGAATGGGCCGCGGCGTTTACGGTTCGATGCCGTTTTTGTGACAGAACGGCGACACGAGCACGTTTCCTTAACGCCCGTGCCCGTAGGGGCGCCGGACTGATATCCTTCGTGGATGGATACGACGAGTAACAGCACCGCTACGACCATGGCCGGGCGGTTCAGGGGATTCCTTCCGGTGGTGGTCGACGTGGAAACCGGCGGCTTCGACGCCGAGCGCGACGCCCTGCTGGAGATCGCCGTCGTCACCATCGCGATGGAACCGTCCGGGCTGCTGGTGCCCCAGCCGGTCGTGGCGGCGAACGTCGAGCCGTTTCCCGGCGCGAACATCGACCCGCGCTCGCTCGAGGTCACCGGCATCGATCCGGACCACCCCTTCCGCGGCGCCCTGCCCGAGCGCCAGGCGCTGGATCACGTATTCAACGCGGTGCGCGAGGCGGTGCGGGTCGCCGGCTGCCAGCGCGCGGTGCTGGTCGGCCACAACGCCGCCTTCGACCTCGCCTTCCTCAACGCGGCCGTGCGCCGCGTGGCGCACAAGCGCAACCCGTTCCATCCTTTCAGCTGTTTCGACACGGCCACCCTCGGTGGCCTGGCCTATGGGCAGACGGTGCTGAGCAAGGCCGTGCTGGCGGCGGGCATCGACTTCGACACCCGCGAGGCCCACTCGGCGATCTACGACGCAGAGCGCACCGCCGAACTCTTCTGCGAGATCGTCAACCGCTGGCGGCGGCTGGAGCTCGCCGCCGCCGAAACAGCCGTTCCGCTGGTCGCGCAAGGCGCTTGAGGGATTTCGTAAGTTCCTGAATATGACAGCAAAGCGGCGGGTGTCATACCGCTGAAACATTCGGTACGTCTCATTGCAACACGGCAGGGCTGGAATACGGCCCCGGGCGGGCCTCGCCCGACACTTTCTCCACCGAGGATCACTCCGTGTTCACACGCAAACTCCGTATTGCCGCGCTGGTCGCCGCCTCCATCTTCGGCATGGGCGCCGCTCAGGCCACCGACATTACCGGTGCCGGTTCGAGCTTCGTCTATCCCGTCCTCTCGAAATGGTCGGCCAAGTACGCCGAGGCTACGGGTAACAAGCTGAACTACCAGTCCGTGGGCTCGGGCGCCGGTATCGCCCAGATCAAGGAAGGCACCATCGACTTCGGCGCCTCCGATGCCCCGATGAGCAGCGAAGACCTCACCAAGTTCGGCCTGGGCCAGTTCCCCAGCGTCGTCGGCGGCATCGTGCCGGTGGTGAACATCCAGGGCATCCAGGCGGGCCAGCTGAAGCTGACCGGCGCCGTGCTCGCCGACATCTACCTCGGCAAGATCGCCCGCTGGAGCGACCCGGCGATCGCCGCGCTTAACCCGGGCGTGAAGATCCCCGACGTCAAGGTGACGGTCGTGCACCGCTCGGACGGTTCGGGCACCTCGTTCAACTTCACCAACTACCTGTCGAAGGTGAGCCCGGAGTGGGCCTCGAAGGTGAAGTTCGGCACGGCCGTCGAGTGGCCGGCCGGCGTGGGCGGCAAGGGTAACGAAGGCGTCGCGCAGTACGTGCGCCAGATCCCGGGCTCGATCGGTTACGTCGAATACGCCTACGCGAAGAAGAACAACATCGCCTTCGCGCAGATGCAGAACGCCGCCGGCAAGTGGGTGCAGCCGAACGCCGAGTCGTTCGGCGCCGCCGCCGCCACGGCCGACTGGGCCTCGGCCAAGGACTTCAACGTGATCATGACCAACGCCTCGGGCGACCAGGCATGGCCGATCACCGCGACGACCTGGATCATCATGTACAAGAAGTCGAAGAACGCGTCGCACACCAAGGTGGCGTTCGACTTCTTCAAGTGGTCGCTCGAGAAGGGCCAGGCCGACGCCGCTTCGCTCGACTACGTCGCGCTGCCGGCCACGCTGTCGCAGAAGATCCAGGCCTACTGGGCTTCGGACTTCAAGTAATCGGCCGGTCCCTGCCATCCGGCTGACACATCGGCCGGTCAGGGTTACGACCTACCGGGGTCGCCGCCTCCTCGCGGGGCGGCGACCTTCAAGCTTGCAAGAGCCAGGAATCGCATTCGCATGCACGCCACCGTCAGCACCGCCGTTCCCAGCGCCGAACGCGCTTCCGAAGCGGCCCGCAACGCGAAGGACTCGCGCGACGACCGCCTCTTCGGGTGGGTCCTCAAGGGTTGTGCCCTGCTCGTCCTGCTGGCGCTCGTCGGCGCCGCCGGGTCCACGCTGTGGCTCGGCATGGACGCCTTCCATACCTTCGGCTTCGGCTTCCTCACCAGTGCCGCCTGGGACCCGAGCAACGACCAGTACGGCGCGCTCGTGCCGATCATGGGCACCGTGGGCACCGCGTTCATCGCCCTGCTCTTCGCCGTGCCGGTGAGCTTCGGCATCGCCCTCTTCCTCACCGAGATCGCCCCGCAGTGGCTGCGCGGTCCGGTCAGCTCCGCCATCGAACTGCTCGCGGGCATCCCGTCGATCATCTACGGCATGTGGGGCCTCTTCATCTTCGCGCCGTTCGTCGCCGAGCACGTCAAGCCGTGGCTGATGAACAACTTCAGCGCCGATCCGCCCGACGGCCAGGTCTCGTGGATCGTGCAGCACGTGCCGTGGGTCGCGAAGTTCTTCGCCAGCGAATATCCGTTCTTCGGCGCGGGCGTCTTCACGGCCGGCCTCGTGCTGGCGGTGATGATCATTCCCTTCATCTCCTCGGTGATGCGCGAGGTGTTCCAGACGGTGCCGACGCGCCTCAAGGAATCGGCATACGCCCTGGGCTCCAGCACGTGGGAAGTGGTCTGGGACATCGTGGTGCCCTATACGCGCACGGCGGTCATCGGCGGCATCTTCCTCGGCCTCGGCCGCGCGCTCGGCGAGACGATGGCGGTGGCCTTCGTGCTCGGCAATACCTTCAAGTTCTCCTGGTCGCTGCTGGAGACGGGCAGCTCGATCGCCTCGACCATCGCCAACCAGTTCGGCGAGGCGCAGGGCCTGCAGCGCTCGGCGCTGATGGCGCTGGCCTTCCTGCTCTTCGTGGTGACCTTCATCGTGCTGCTCATCGCGCGCCTTATGCTGCGCCGCCTGGCCACGAAGGAGGGCAAGTAATGTCCACGGCCCTCTACACCACGCGCCGGATCAAGAACGTCATCGCGATGGCGCTGAGCATGGCGGCCACCGCGATCGGCCTGCTCTTCCTGGCCTGGATCCTCTGGGAGACCCTCAGCCAGGGCATCGCCGGCCTGAAGCCGCAGCTGTTCACCAAGATCACCGCGTACCGCGAGGAAGGCGGTCTGGCCAACGCCATGGTCGGCAGCCTGATCCTCAACATCCTCGGCATCCTGATCGCCACGCCGATCGGCGTGGCCGCCGGCACGTGGCTGGCCGAGTACTCGATGCGCTCGAAGCTCGGACCCACCATCCGCTTCCTCAACGACATCCTCCTGTCCGCACCGTCGATCGTGCTGGGTCTGTTCGTGTACACCGTGGTCGTGCTGCCGTCGAAGTGGCTGACCAACGGCGACGTGACGTTCTCCGGCATCGCCGGCGGCATCGCGCTGGCCCTGATCGCCCTGCCCGTCATCGTGCGCACGACCGACGAGATGCTCCGCCTGGTGCCGGGTACCCTGCGCGAGGCCGCCCTTTCGCTCGGCGTACCGCAGTGGAAGCTCACGATGCAGATCCTGGTCCGCGCGGCGCGCTCCGGCATCGTCACCGGCGTGCTGCTGGCGCTGGCCCGCATCAGCGGCGAGACGGCACCGCTGCTCTTCACCGCGTTCGGCAACAACTTCATGACGTTCAACCCGATCGACAAGATGCCGAGCCTGCCGCAGGTCATCTACGAATACACGAAGGACCCGAGCCCCGACATCAACGTGCTCGCCTGGGCCGGCGCCTTCGTCCTCACCATGTTCGTGCTGGCGCTCAGCCTGATCGCCCGCTTCGCCTTCTCGCGCTCCAAGGTGTCCCATGACTAACATGAACGAAGTCGCTTCCCAGCCGGGCTTCGGCACGTCGCCCCATGCCGCGACCGCGGACCTCGACCAGGCGGCGCCGAAGATGGTCGCGCGCGACGTGAACTTCCACTACAACGATTTCCACGCGCTCAAGCACATCTCGATGGACGTGCCGGAGAAGAAGGTGACGGCCATCATCGGCCCGTCCGGCTGCGGCAAGTCCACCCTGCTGCGCATCTTCAACCGCATCTACGCGATCTATCCGGGCCTGCGCGCCAGCGGCGAGATCATCCTCGACGGCGAGAACATCCTCGACCCGAAGTACTCGCTCAACCGCCTGCGCAGCAAGGTGGGCATGGTGTTCCAGAAGCCCGTGCCGTTCCCGATGACCATCTTCGAGAACGTCGCCTACGGCATCCGCCACCACGAGAAGCTGTCGCGCTCGGAGATGGAAAGCCGCGTCGAACAGGCGCTGCGCGGCGCCGCGCTGTGGGACGAGGTGAAGGACAAGCTCAAGAACAGCGCGCTCGGTCTGTCCGGCGGCCAGCAGCAGCGTCTGTGCATCGCGCGCGGCATCGCGCTGAAGCCGGAAGTGCTCCTGCTCGACGAGCCGACCTCGGCGCTCGACCCGATCGCGACCAGCCGCATCGAGCAGCTGGTGGAAGAGCTGAAGAAGGATTTCACGATCGTCATCGTGACGCATAACATGCAGCAGGCCGCGCGCGTCTCCGACATGACCGCGTTCATGTACATGGGCGAGCTGATCGAATTCGACCGGACGGAAAAGATCTTCACCAAGCCGGACAAGAAGCAGACCGAAGACTACATCACCGGCCGTTTCGGCTGAGCCCCCGACTCCGAGGCAAGCGATGAACACCACGCACCAGCACATCATCAAGAGCTACGACGACGAACTGAAGCGCCTGACCCGCGAGATCGTCCGGATGGGCGAGCTCGCCATCGCGCAGCTCGAAGCCGCCATCGACGTCGTCGAGCGCCGCGACGAGCGCGCGGCGCAGCGCGTGGTCGACAACGACGACGCCATCGACTCGCTCGAGCAGGAAGTCAGCCAGGACGTGGTGCGCCTGCTCGCGCTGCGCGCCCCGATCGCCGGCGACCTGCGCAACGTGTTCGCCGCGCTGCGCATCGCCGCCGACATCGAACGCATCGGCGATTACGCTGCGAACGTGGCCAAGCGCTCGATCCCGCTCAGCCGCGTCGCCCCGATCACCGCGGCCGGCGGCCTCGCGAACCTCGCCGAACTCGCCGCCGACCAGCTGCGCAACGTGCTCAAGGCGTACGACGAGCAGGACGCCGAGGCGGCGTACGAAGTGTGGAAGTCCGATGCCGAGCTCGACGAGGCGTACACCGTGGTGTTCCGCGCCCTCCTCACCTACATGATGGAAGACCCGCGCAACATCACGCCGTGCACGCACCTGCTGTTCATGGCGAAGAACATCGAACGCATCGGCGACCACGCGACCAACATCGCGGAGAACGTCTGGTTCGTGGTGCACGGCGAACCGCTGGTCGCGCCGCGCACGAAGCGCGACACGACCGCGAATCCGGATTTCGAGAAATAAGCGCCGAATCGTCGTAGGAGCGCGCCCTGCGCGCGACATCGTTTCGCGAAAGCGTCGGGGGCCTGCGCGCCTGGCCTCAAAAGATGTCGCGCGCAGGGCGCGCTCCTACCGGCGACGGCACGCG
This sequence comes from Luteibacter sp. 3190, assembly GCF_031456385.1. Taxonomy (NCBI): domain Bacteria; kingdom Pseudomonadati; phylum Pseudomonadota; class Gammaproteobacteria; order Lysobacterales; family Rhodanobacteraceae; genus Luteibacter; species Luteibacter sp. 3190. Next base: position 1,697,082 of record NZ_JAVDUO010000001.1, read on the forward strand.
ACCGATCGTGCTCAGGCCGTCAGCTTCAGCCCGACGATACCCGCCACGATCAAGCCGACGCACAGCAGCCGCAACGGCTGCGCGGATTCGCCAAACAGCACGATCCCGAGCGTCACGGCACCCACGGCGCCGATGCCGGTCCACACGGCGTAGGCGGTGCCGAGCGGCAGTTTCTTCGCCGCGAGCGCGAGCAACACGATGCTGACGACCATCGCCGCGCCGGTCAGCACGCTGGGTACGAGGCGGGTGAACCCTTCGGTGTATTTGAGGCCGATGGCCCAGCCGATCTCGAACAGGCCGGCGACGACGAGGACGATCCAGTACATGGCTTGACTCCGCGTTGCGCGGGGTCGTCCCCGAAATCGACAGGCGCCGGCGGGTCGTCCCGCCAGGCGGCATCGCGCGATGCCATCATGCATTTTACGGCGTCAGCCTGACCGCGCCGTAACCCGTGTCGTCGATGCGATCGGCCGCCCGCCTAGCGAAGGGTGGGAGCCGATCGTATCGGCGATACGAGCCGCGACGGCGTCAGGGCACGACGGTAGCGGCTTTCCTCGCCCGCACGCCCCGCACGATCCCGTAGACGCTGATCAGGAACCACGCCAGCTCCTGCAGGAACGCCGACAGGTTGAACATGCCGAAGATCAGCGACAGCAGGATGCCGAAGGCGCCCACCAGATTCATCCACTGATAGGGATACCCCTGCCCCGAGAGCTTGTGCGCCTGGAGCAGGAAGAACGCCAGGAGCACCAGCGCCACGCCGATCAGGCCGGCCCAGTCGTGCCAGAACAGGTTCATCGCTTGACTCCTCGCTGACGCAGCGCCTCGAACAGGACGATGCCGGTGGCCACGGACACGTTGAGGCTTTCCATGCCCCCGGGCATCGGAATCTTCGCCACGAAGTCGCAGGTCTCGCGGGTGAGACGACGCATGCCGTCGCCCTCGCTACCCATCACCAGCGCGACCGGCCCCTTCAGGTCGATGTCGTAGATCGACTGGTCGGTGTCGCCGTCCAGCCCCGTGATCCACACGCCGGCGTCCTTCAGCAGCCGCATGGCGCGCGCGAGGTTGGTCGCCGCGATCACCGGCACGAGATCCGCGCCGCCGGCGGAGGCGCGCCGCACCGTCGGCGTGATGCCCACGGCTCGATCCTTCGGCACCACGACCGCCGTGACGTTCGCCGCCGCCGCGCTGCGCAGGCACGCGCCAAGATTGTGCGGATCGGTCACGCCGTCGAGGACCAGCACCAGCGCATCGGCGCCGGCCTTCTCGAGCAGCGCGGGCAGGTCGTTCTCGCCACGCAGCGGCGGCGTTTCGTAACGCGCGATCACACCCTGGTGGCGGGCCTCGCCACCGAGCTTCTCGAGCTGCTCCTTGCCCACCGGTTTCACGGGCAGGCCCAGCTTGCGGGCCTGCGCGGCGATCTCGTTGACGCGCGCGTTCTTCGAATTCTGCTCGATCAATACTTCACGGACACGATCCGGGTCGTTGGCGAGGGCGCCTTCGACCGGATTGATGCCTACGATCCACGTCTCGCTCATACCTGCGGCTTGCTCCTGGGTTTACGCGGTGCGGTCTTCGCCGCCGTCTTCGCGGTGGCACGCTTCGCCGGTGCCCTGGGCTCCGGAGCGGCCTTCTTCGTCGCCGCCTTCGCGGCGGTCTTCTTGGGGGCGGCCGCGGCCGGCTTCGTCTTCGTGCCGAACAACTTGCCGACGGCTTTCTTCGCGGCGCGGCCGATGGCCTTGCCGGCGGCCGCCATGCCCGAACGCGGTGCCGGTGCCGGCGGCGGCGCGAGCACCGGCGGAGGCGGCTTCGGCAGCGCGTCGAGGCGCGCGACCAGACGGAAGTCGATCTTGCGATCCTCCAGGCTCGCGCGCAGCACCTGCACGCTGACGTAATCACCGAGACGGTAGCGCGCCCCCGTGCGCTCACCCGACAGCAGGTGACGCACCGGATCGAACTTGTAGTAATCGTTCGGCAGCTGCGACACGTGCACCAGCCCCGAAACGCGCGACGCCGCGAGCTCGACGAACAGGCCGAACGACGTGACGCCCGTGATCGTGCCGGCGAATTCCTCGCCGACGTGCTTCTCCATCCAGGCGCACTTGAAGCGCTCGTCCACGTCGCGTTCGGCCTCTTCCGCACGACGCTCGCGCTGCGAGCAATGCACGGCCATGGAGGCCATCTGCGCTTCGCTGTACGTGTAGTCGGCCGGCTTGCCCTTGGTCAGCGCGTAGCGGATGGCGCGGTGCACGAGCAGGTCGGGATAGCGGCGGATCGGCGAGGTGAAGTGCGCGTACGCGTCGAGCGCGAGGCCGAAGTGGCCCTGGTTCTCGGGGTGGTACACGGCCATGCTCTGCGCGCGCAGGAGCACCGACTGGATCAGCTCGGCCTCGGGACGGTCCTGCACTTTCTTCAGCAGCGCCGAGAAATCGGCCGGGGTCACTTCGTCCGCCGGCGGCATCTTGAGCTTGAACTCGCGCAGGAACTGCAGGAGGTCTTCGTACTTCTCGGCCGGCGGTGGCGCGTGCACACGATACAACGCGGGAATCTTGCGCTTCGAGAGGAACTTCGCCGCCTGCACGTTCGCGGCGATCATGCATTCCTCGATGAGCTTGTGCGCGTCGTTGCGATCGGTGGCGCCCATCGACACGACGTCGCCCGACGGCGCGAGGCGGAACTTCACCTCCGGCGTCTCGAAATCGATCGCACCGCGGCGCTTGCGCGCCTTCGCCATCGACTTGTACAGCTTGTAGAGCGTCTCGACCTGCGGCAGCACGTCCGCGATCTCGTCGCGCACGTCGGCGTCGCGCTCGCCGACGGCCTGCCAGACCTTGTTGTACGTGAGGCGCGCATGCGAGTACATCACCGCCTCGTAGAACTTCGACCGCACGACCTCGCCATCCTCGTCGACCTCCATGTCGCACACCATGCAGAGGCGTTCGACCTTCGGATTGAGCGAGCAGATGCCGTTGGACAGCGTCTCGGGCAGCATCGGCACGACGAAGCCGGGGAAATACGTCGACGTGCTGCGGTCGTACGCTTCGACGTCGAGCGGCGTGCCCACCGGCACGTAGTGCGACACGTCCGCGATCGCCACGATGAGACGGAATCCACCGCCCTTCAGGGACTCGGCATAGACCGCGTCGTCGAAGTCGCGCGCATCCTCGCCGTCGATCGTGACCAGCGGCAGCTTGCGCAGGTCGACCTTGCCCTTGCGCTCTTCCGCGGTGACCTTCGGCTCGACCTCCTCCGCCTGGCGGACGACCTGCGCCGGCCATTCGTGCGGCAGGTCGTGGCTGGCGATCGCCATCTCCACCACCAGCGACGGCTGCAGGCGCTCGCCCAGCACCGCGCGAATGGTGCCCAGGGGACCACGGTGCGGCGTCGGCGGATCGGTGATCTCGGCCACGACGATCTCGCCCGAGCGGGCACCCGCGTCGCGACCGGCGGGAATCATGATGTTCTGGTGCAGGCGGCGGTCGTCGGGTTCGACGAGCGTCACGCCGTTCTCCACCACCACGCGCCCGACCAGGCGCGGCGAGCGGCGTTCCAGCACCTCGACGATCGCGCCCTGCCGGCGTCCGCGACGGTCGATGCCGACGACGCTGGCGAGCACGCGGTCGCCGTGCAGCACGCTGCGCATCTGCGACGGCGACAGGTAGAGGTCTTCGCCGCCCTCGTCGGGCCGCAGGAAGCCGTAACCCTCGGCGTTGGCGATGACGCGGCCGGGAATGAGGCTGAGCTTCTGCGCCGGCGCGTAGCCGCCGCGGCGGTTCCGGAGCAGCTGCCCGTCGCGGACCATCGCGCCGAGGCGCCGGTCCAGCGCATTGATCTCGTAATCGGTGAACAGGCGCAGCGCGCGCGCGATGTCCTCGGCCATCAGCAGCTCGCCGCGCTCCTCGAGCAGGGCCAGGATCGCCTCGCGGCTGGGAATGGGCTTTTCGTAGCGCTGCGCTTCGCGATCGGCGTGGGGATCGACGACCGCGGGGGCCGGCATGCGGTCGCGGTACTTCGCCAGCGCCTTGCCGGGTCGGCTGGCCTTGGCTTTGCGGGGGCCGTGACCGGCTTCCGCACCTTTCTTTTTCTTCGTCACGTAAGGACCTTTGAAGGGGGACGCGAAATAGTTTCACATCCTGAGTGCAAAATCGTTGACAAGTTTCCCCGACCTACCTAATCTACGCGGCTCACGGGGCGGCAACATCGCTTCGGGACACCTGCCCAGGTGGCGGAATTGGTAGACGCACTAGTTTCAGGTACTAGCGGGTAAAACCGTGGAGGTTCGAGTCCTCTCTTGGGCACCAATTATAGACGAAGCCCCGCAGCGATGCGGGGCTTTGTTGTTTTCAGGGTTTCGTATTCGCGCGTCGCGCTTTCAGCGCCGCGATTTCACCACCATCAGCACGATGAGCGCCGCGGTCAGCGCGAGCTTGATCGAGGCGTCCATGACGCGATGCGCGCCACCGGCGGAGAGCGCCGACGACGCGATCATCAGCGCGACGTACGCGGCGATCGCCAGCCACCCTTCCCAGCTTCGGGGCCCGATGCCCCAGCCCACGCGTTTCCTGCCGAACCATGCCTTGCCCGTCGCATTCATGACCGCACGCCCTCCGAAGCAGTGATCAGGCGATGCTAGCGCGGCACCGGGCGGTACGCCACGTGGCGAGCCTGCGTCGATTGCCTCGTCATTTCGATAAAACTAGAATAATCGAGACTGATGCCGGGCATGCCGATGACAACCACCGTACCGCACCTGGAAATCGACCACCTTCCCCTGCCCGACGCTGCGCGACTGCGGACGCCGGACGACGGCGGCCATCCGCCGCGGATCCTGATTCTTTACGGCTCCCTGCGCCCGGTGTCGTATTCGCGGAAGCTCGCCCTCGAGGCGGAACGCGTTCTGCGGCACCTCGGTGCCGAGACCCGGGTGTTCGACCCGCACGATCTTCCGATGCTCGACAGCGTCCCGGCGAGCCATCCGGAGGTCCAGCGCCTCAGGGAGCTCTCGCTGTGGTCCGAGGGACAGGTATGGATAAGCCCGGAGCGGCACGGCACGATCACCGGCGTGTTCAAGAACCAGATCGACTGGCTGCCGCTCGACGACGGTAGCGTGCGGCCGACGCAGGGGCGCACGCTCGCGGTGATGCAGGTATCGGGCGGCTCGCAGTCGTTCAACGTGGTCAACGCGCTGCGCGTGCTTGGCCGCTGGATGCGGATGGTCACGATCCCCAATCAGTCGTCGGTCGCGAAGGCCTGGCAGGAGTTCGACGAGGACGGACGGATGAAGCCGTCCGCTTATTACGATCGCGTGGTCGACGTCATGGAAGAGCTCGTGAAGTTCACGCTGCTGGTGCGCGGCAGGAGCGACTACCTGGTGAGCCGCTACAGCGAACGCAAGGGCGACGCGGCGCAACGGCGCCTCGCGGAAGCGGCGGGCGCGGTGGAGGCGCCCGCGCGGGATCGTTCGTGATTCGTGCCGGTCAGAACGACCGGGCGAGTTCCTTCATCCGGCCATTCTCCAGAACGACGACTCCCCTCTCCCCGTCGTCCTGCCTCGACACGGCGACGAACGCGCGTGCGATGTCGTCCTGATCGACGACGCCGAACTTGCCCGGCACGAGGCGGCCCAGCCACGCGACGTAACCGGGCGTGTGAACGTTGCCGGCGATGATGCCCGGGCGAAATATCGCGAGGCGCGGGAAACCGACCGCTGTTACCGCCTCTTCCTTCAGACCCATGACCCTGACGTAGCGGAACCTGCTTCGCGACGTACTGCCGACGGCCGACAGGAGCGCGAAACGATCGACGCCGCCAGCGCGGCAGCCGCGAGCGAAAGCGCCGACGATACCGACTTCCAGGGCGATCAATGCGTCTTCCGACCACTTCAGGCTGCCGGCGCCGACGCCGACGCACGAGGCGCCGACGACCGGCTCGCCCGATGCCTGCATGTCGCGCGCCAGACGCGCCACGGCGTCGGCGAAGGAAACGGACGACGTGTCGAGCGTGACGTGGCGAAGGCGGGCGTCGGTGGAAGGGCCGACATCGCGGCGGTTGATCTGCACGACTTCCGCGCACGTCGGCTCGGCGAGCAGTGAACGCACGACGGCGGCACCGACCTGCCCCGTGCCTCCGATGATCAGCACCCGAAATGCCATCGCCCACCCCTTACGATCATGTTGAGGATATTCCCGCCACACGACGGTACGCCATCCCGCGTCACGGCTCGACCGGACGGGCCGATGCCTGCAGGTACGCACGACACATGACCGGGAGTTCCGTTCGAAGCATCGCGAGCGCGCGCGGCGATACGTCGTTTTCGAGTATCGCGCGCACGACGCCGCCGAGCATCGCGCGAAACGCGTCGGTGACACGCGCAAGGTCGTCGAAGCGGACGTCGCTGGCGGTGGCGAGCATGCGTGCGATGGGCGCCTCGCATCGGGCGCAGATGTCACCCATCAGGTCGGTCGTCTCCAGTTCGGTGGCGACCACATAAAGGACCTGCGCACCCGGCAGGTGGCGCATCTTGGCGTCGAGATACGCGTGAACCAGACCGTCGGACATCTCGGCGAGGGGCAACCCCCGGTAACGATCCGAGGCGGTCTCGAGCGCGCCGACGACATCGTCGAGGTAATCCTCGAGCACCGCGTACAGCAGGGCGTCCTTGTGCGGAAAGTACTGGTACATCGTGCCTACCGATACCCCTGCCCGGCCGGCCACCCGCGTCGTCGTCAGACCCGCGAGTCCATCGGAGAGCAAAACCTGAATCGTCGCCTCGAAAATGGCCTCCACCGTGGCGGCCGAACGGGCCTGGCGCGGTCGTTTACGGGGTTTCAGGGCGTGCTCGGGGGCGGCGGGCATATGCGAATGGGAAAGGCAGGCGGCGATACCTAAGTCGAGGGATGGGGATACCCCGCCCGTATTCAACAAGGAACCGCCATGAATCACCAAGACCGCGTCACCCTCGTCACCGGTGCCAACAAGGGCATCGGTCTGGAAGTGGCCCGCCAGCTCGGCAAGGCCGGCCATCGCATCCTCCTCGGCGCCCGCGACGCCGGCCGCGGCCAGGCCGCCGAAGCCACGCTGCGTGGCGAGGGGATCGACGTCCGCTTCGTTCCCCTGGACCTCGGCGACGAGGCCTCGCTGACCCGGGCGGCCGCCGACATCGAGGCCAACGAGGGGCGGATCGACGTCCTCATCAACAACGCCGGCGTGGCGCTCGAAGGCGACGGCAACGTGGCGTCCGCGAACCTGGACGCCGTGAAGCGCGTCTTCGATACCAACTACTTCGGTACCGTCGCGGCGACGCAGGCGCTGCTGCCGCTGGTGAAGAAGTCGGCCGCCGGCCGCGTGATCAACGTCTCCAGCCGCCTCGGCTCGATCACCTACAACGCCGACCCGGCCTGGGAATTCGCCGCGGTGAAGCTGCTCGGTTACAACGCGTCGAAGGCCGCGCTGAACATGTTCAGCGTGATCCTCGCCGACGAGGTCAGGAACGACGGCATCACCGTCCATGTCGCCTGCCCGGGCTACACGGCCACCGACCTCAACGGCAACAGCGGCTCGCAGACGCTGGAGGAAGGCGCCGAAGAGATCGTCCGGCTCGCATCGACCGCGAACCCGGCGCCCACCGCGTCGTTCACGGGTCGCGAAGGCCCGGCTCCGTGGTGATGCGCAGTACGCACTGAGCGGAATCGACGTGGCGATGGCACCCATCGCCACGTCGTCGCCTCAGAGCCCCTGCCGGAGCACTTCGACGTACCAGCGCTGGTCGTCGCTGACCGGTGCGAACGATGCCCACGCGTCGTCGATGGGAATGGGCCGCGAGCCGGCCGGTGCCGGCTGCAGGTCCACGCCCGGGCGCGGGGCGTTCGGGTAGTTGGTCCACGGTTCGAGTGGCGTCGCGAAGGGGTTCACCGGGTAGTCCTGGAACCGTCCCGGCGGCGCCTGGAAGCGCACCTGCCCGTTCTCGACGTACAGGCGGTAACGCCCGTGGTCGACGAGCGAGTGCAGGCGATCGGCCCGCCATTGCCACTGCTTCTCGAACGTGACGTTCTCACATGCCTCGGTGACGACGTTGCCGCTGGCGGGCTGTGTCGCGAGGCAGCGCCCCGTGGCCCGGTTCACGTATCGCTTCGCCGCGTCGAGACCCCACATCTGCCGCCTGTCCGTGGCGTTGCACGGGGCGAGCCCGACCACGTCGCCCCCGGTTAGGCACGGCCCCGAACCGACCGCGGAACGGATCAGCACGGTGGTCTCCGCCGATAGGTAGGGATCGGACATGTCGATCGCGAACGATGTCGGAACGTCGCGCTCGTCCTGCGCGAACGTGTGCACCAGATCGACCCGTTTCCAGCGCCACTCGTTGCGATCGAGCGTGTAGCCGGCGGCCACCGTGACGGTCGCCATGCCCTCGAAGCCACCCGGCAATTTCCACTGCGACAGCGTTTCCAGTGTCGCCGAACGCATCATCGGCGTCATCCACTCCTCGGTGAGCTGCGGCTCGTTCGCGCGCACGCGTTTCACCAGCACGTTGATCAGTTTGGGCGCCAGCAGCGCGGTCCAGCGGACCGACCGGTTGGCCTCGGGCGCGGCGAGCAGCGAATAGTCCTTGAAGGTGGTGGTGACACTGGACTGCCACTTGTGCTCATAACCGAACGACAGGTTGAACGGCAATTTCGCCGCGAGCAGTTCGTCCGGCTTGCCCGAATGACTGACCTCGGATCCCGTGGAGCCGCCGACCGTGAATCCGCGCATCTTCGTATCCGTCTGCGTGAACTCCGTCCTGCCGTCGGTGAGGGGAAAGTGGTCCACGTACACCGGCGTGGCACCATCCGCGTCGATCGAGTGAGCTACCCGATAACGCGTGGGAAGCCATGTCGCCCAGAGGTTCTGTCCGGTCAGCTTTCCGTCGCTGATCGCGTTCTTCGCGGTGGTCACCGTCGCCTTGGAGGTGATCGTGACGAACTTGATGTCCGCGGCCGCCGTGCGACTACGCAGCACGTCGATCCCGGTGACACCCGAGACCTCGCCGGCGGCGTCCACGAAGTTCACGTCGAAATGCCGCGCGGGCAGCAGCGGGGTGTCGCCTGCGGTCGCGCTCTCCAGCCGAGCGGAGAAGCGCGCCACGTCCCTGCCCTGGATCGCCGGCGCCGGTGTCGCATGCGAAGAGGCATCGCGATCGGTGGCCATGGCCAGGAGCAGGTCGGCGTCGTCGGCCCCAGCCGTCGGCGCGTAGACGCGGATTCCGCCGTCATCGCGACGGCGCAGGACGACATCGCCGCCTGTCGGCGCGATACCGAAGATCTCGGTCACCCGCGCGAGGTCGGCGGGGCCGGCCTGATCCATCTGGAGCAGGACCGGAACGCCCTTCGAGAACAGCTGCCGGAGCGTCGTCGACTCGGCGGCGGAGAGGGGCAACGTGGCGGTGTCCAGCTCGGATAGCACGGTGCCCGCCGGGGCCGACGCGAGGGCGTCGATGCGTTCGGGCGTCAGGCGGCTGGCGGACGTGGCCGCGCTCTCGTCACCGAAGGTGATCAGGGTGGGCGCGGCAGGATCGGTGTGGGCGGAAGCCGTCGCGGACAGCGAGGCGGCGATGGCGACGGACAGGGCGGGGATGCACGGGGGGAGTTTCATGGGGGACCTCCTTGTGTAGTCCGGAGACGACGTTATTCCCGCGATTTCATCGCCGCGTGAGAACACTCTCATCAGATCACGGAGAGCGTTGAGAACCGGCGCACCATGTTCACCGCCGTTCGCAGCCCGATCGCTGGAGATGGAAGCAGCCCGACCCGAACACGAGGCGACCGGCATGCGACGCTGGCCCGGATCCCGACACGGCACCACGTCACCGCCCTACCCGGCTCGGGACCGGACGCCGCGTTCCGGCGTCCGGCGAACACGGCTGGCGGCCTGCCTGTATAATCGGCGAGGTAAAGCTCGGTGGGAGAAGCGGACGGACCCGCTGCCGAAGGCGCAACGCCCGTAATCGCTCAGGCCCCCATACCACCGCGCGGTCATCACTCTGGAGAGACCGGTTCGATCCGGCGCCGAAGGTGCAAGAGGCTTCCCGCCTCCAAACTCTCAGGCAAAAGGACAGAGGGGCGCCCCACGTGCCGGCACGGCGCGTTCTTCCGGATGCCTCCCATGAGCCAGAAAACCTCTCCTTCGCTGCGCGACCTCGAGCACCATGGCGCGTTCATCGAACGCCACATCGGCCCCAACGACGCCGAGATCGGCGACATGCTGGCCGTGGTCGGCCATGCCTCGCTGGACGCCCTGACCGACGCCATCGTTCCCGGCTCGATCAAGTCCCCCGCCCCGCTCTCGCTGCCGCGCGCCGTCACCGAAGAGGAAGCGCTGGCGAAGATCCGCGCCATCGCCGACAGGAACACCGTGTTCCGCAGCTTCATCGGCCAGGGCTATTACGGCACGCTTACCCCTAACGTCATCCTGCGCAACGTGCTCGAGAACCCGGCGTGGTACACGGCGTACACGCCGTACCAGGCGGAAATCTCGCAAGGCCGCATGGAAGCCCTGATCAACTTCCAGACGATGGTGGCCGACCTCACCGGCATGGACATCTCCAACGCGTCGCTGCTCGACGAGGGCACCGCGGCCGCCGAGGCGATGACGCTGGCGAAGCGTTCCGGCAAGTCGAAGTCGAACGTCTTCTTCGTCTCGCAGGACGTGCATCCGCAGACGCTCGACGTGCTGCGCACGCGCGCCGACGGCGTCGGCATCGAGCTGCACGTCGGTCCGGACGCCGAGGCCGGCACGGTCGACAGCTTCGGCATCCTGCTGCAGTACCCGAACACCTACGGCCGCATCAACGATTACAAGGCGCTCGCCGACGCCACGCACGCGCGCGGCGCCGTGGTCTGCGTCGCCACCGACCTGCTCGCCCTCACCCTCATCGCCTCGCCGGGCAGCTGGGGCGCGGACATCGTCGTGGGCAACACGCAGCGCTTCGGCGTGCCGTTCGGCTTCGGCGGCCCGCATGCCGCCTACCTCGCCTGCCGCGACGCCTACAAGCGCTCGATGCCGGGCCGCCTCATCGGCGTCTCGATCGATACCGAGGGCAAGCCGGCCTACCGCCTCACGCTGCAGACCCGCGAGCAGCACATCCGCCGCGAGAAGGCCACGTCCAACATCTGCACCGCGCAGGTGCTGCTGGCCGTGATGGCGAGCATGTACGCCGTGTATCACGGTCCGGAAGGCCTCGTCCGCATCGCGCGTCGCACGCATCGCCTCGCGGCGATCCTCGCCGGCGCGCTGGGCAAGGCCGGCGTCTCGGTCGGCGGCGATTACTTCGACACGCTGCACGTGACGGGCGTCGACGCGAAGGCGCTGCATGCGAAGGCCGCCGCCGCTCGCGTCAACCTGCGCGCCATCGACGCCTCCAGCGTCGGCATCTCGCTCGACGAGACCACCACGCGCGCCGACGTCGTCACGCTCGCCGGCCTCTTCGGCGCGGACGCGAACGACATCGACGCGCTCGACGCCGCCACGCCCGACGCGCTGCCCCAGGGCCTGCTGCGCGACGTCGATTTCCTCCAGCACCCGGTGTTCAACACGCACCACAGCGAGCACGAACTGCTGCGCTACCTGCGCGGCCTGGCCGACAAGGACCTCGCGCTCGACCGCACGATGATCCCGCTGGGCTCGTGCACCATGAAGCTCAACGCCACCGCCGAGATGATCCCGGTGACGTGGCCGGAGTTCGCCAACATCCATCCGCTGGCGCCCGCCGACCAGGCGCAGGGCTACAAGCAGCTGATCGACGAACTCGAAGCCATGCTGGTCGAGTGCACCGGCTACGACGCCGTCAGCCTGCAGCCGAACTCCGGCGCGCAGGGCGAATACGCGGGCCTGCTCGCGATCCGCGCCTACCACCGCTCGCGCGGCGAAGGCCATCGCGACATCTGCCTCATTCCGGAATCGGCGCACGGCACCAACCCGGCGTCGGCGCAGATGTGCGGCATGACGGTCGTGGTCACGCGCTGCGACGCCAACGGCAACGTCGACGTCGACGACATCCGCGAGAAGGCCGAGAAGTACGCCGACCGCCTCGCCGCGATCATGATCACCTACCCGTCCACGCACGGCGTGTTCGAGGAAGATGTCGTGGCGATCTGCGAAGCCGTCCACAAGCACGGCGGCCAGGTCTACACCGACGGCGCCAACATGAACGCGCTGGTCGGCCTCGCCAAGCCGGGCAAGTGGGGTTCGGACGTCTCGCACCTGAACCTGCACAAGACGTTCTGCATCCCGCACGGCGGCGGCGGCCCGGGCGTCGGTCCGTGCGCGGTCAAGTCGCATCTGGCTCCCTTCCTGCCGCGCGCCTTCGGCGGCGAGGGCGAGGTCGGCATGGTCAGCGCGGCCACGTTCGGTTCGGCATCCATCCTGCCGATCTCCTGGATGTACATCACGCTGATGGGCACGGAAGGCCTGCGCAAGGCGACCCAGGTCGCGCTGCTCAACGCCAACTACGTGGCCAAGCGCCTCGAGCCGTACTTCAAGACGCTCTACACCGGTCGTAACGGCCTGGTGGCGCACGAATGCATCCTCGACCTGCGTCCGCTCAAGGACGCCACGGGCGTCGGTGCGGAAGACGTCGCCAAGCGCCTCATCGATTTCGGCTTCCACGCGCCGACCCTGAGCTTCCCGGTCGCGGGCACGCTGATGGTCGAGCCGACCGAGAGCGAATCGCTGCACGAGCTGGACCGCTTCATCGACGCCATGATCCAGATCCGCGAAGAGATCGCCGCGGTGCAGGACGGCCGTCTGGATCGCGAGGACAACCCGCTGCGCAACGCCCCGCACACCGCGACCATGGTGACGGGCAGCGAGTGGACCCACGCGTACCCGCGCGAGCTGGCGGCGTTCCCGCTGCCGTCGCTGAAGCTGTCGAAGTACTGGCCGCCGGTGTCGCGCGTCGACAACGTCTACGGCGACAAGAACGTGATGTGCGCCTGCATCCCGATCGACGCCTACAAGGAAGACGTGGAGGCGTAAGGCCTCCGCGGCACCCGGTGCGCTCCCCTCCCTACCAGTAGGAGCGCACCTGGGCGCGATTGCTCTTCGCGATGGCTTTTCGCGATGGCTTCTCGCGACAGCGTCACACGGCCGGATCGGTTCCCACGTCAGCCGCTCCATACCCTCACGCATTCCGTCCCGCCCGCTTTGGCTTAAACTTCCCGTTCGAGCCGCCATGCATTCGCACGGCGCACATGTCGAAGGTGAAGCCATGAGCCAGGAAACCCCCAGCGACGACAGCCTCGTCGGCCTGTTGAAGGGCGTCGAAGACTTCAGTCGGAACGTCTTCCCGGAAACCCAGCAGCTGTTCAGCGAACTGGCCGAAGGCCAGAGTCCTCACACGCTCTTCATCACCTGCGCGGACTCGCGCGTGGTGCCGGAGATGATCACGCAGACCCAGCCGGGCGAACTCTTCGTCTGCCGCAACATCGGCAACATCGTGCCGGGCTACGGCGAGATGCTCGGTGGCGTGTCCGCCGTCGTCGAATTCGCGGTCGCGGTGTTGCGCGTCCGCCACGTCGTCATCTGCGGCCATAGCGACTGCGGCGCGATGAAGGGCCTGCTCAACCCCGAATCCACGAAAGACCTGCCGACGGTCGAGGCGTGGCTGCGCAACGCGCAGGCCGCCCGCAGCGCCGTGTTCGCGCGCAAGATCGAAGGGCCCGAGGCCATCGGCGCCGTGATCGAGGAAAACGTGCGCCTGCAGCTCGTCCACCTGCGCACGCATCCGGCCGTGGCGGCCGCGCTGGCCAACGAGGCGATCCAGCTGCACGGCTGGGTCTACGACATCGGCGAAGGCACCGTGTCGGTCCTCGACGCGGAGTCCGACCGCTTCCTTCCGCTCGCGGACGCGATCCGCCGGGAAAGCCGCGGATGATCGTTCCGGGGCGGGCTCACCTCGGACACATCCTGCGTTACGTCGGGCGGCCGCTGGTCTGGCTGCTCGCGTGGGACATCGCGGTCACGGCGTTCTGGTACTTCGTGGGCGCCCACTGGGTGGAATTCCCCGCGCTGCCGCTCACCCTGCTCGGCTCCGCGGTCGCGGTGTACCTGAGCTTCCGCAACACCACCGCGTACGCGCGCTGGTGGGAGGCCCGCACGCTATGGGGCGCGATGGTCAACGCGTCGCGCACGCTCGCCCGAGAGGCCCTCACGCTGCTGCCCGACCGCGGCCTCGCGAAGGATGTGATCCACCGGCAGATCGCCTACGTACACGCGCTGCGCCTGCACCTGCGACGCCAGCAGCCGTGGGACGAACTCGCCCACCGCCTGCCGACCGCGGACCTCAGCGCGTTGCGCACCGTCGCCAACGTGCCCAACGCGATCCATGCCCGTACCGCCGGACTGATCGCCGACTCGGGCCCAGACCCGATCCTGCTGGCGACCATCGCGCGGACGCTGTCGGACATCTCGAACGCGCAAGGCGGCATGGAACGCATCAAGAACACGCCGCTGCCGCAGCAGTACGCCACCTACCCGGCGATCTTCACGCACGGCTTCTGCCTGCTGCTGCCGCTGGGCCTGGTCGAGACGCTGGGCCTGTACACGCCGCTCGGCTCGACGGTGGCGGGTTTCCTGTTCCTCGCGCTGCTGCAGATCGGCAACGACATCCAGAATCCGTTCGAGAACCTCGAAGACGACGTGCCGCTGACCACCCTCACGCAGGCCATCGAGATCGATCTGCGCGACGCCCTCGGCGAAAACCACGGCCTGGAGCCGTGCAAGCCGGTGAACGGCATCCTCTGGTAATCGCCCGTGGGAGCGGTCCCGGCCGCGACAGCTTCCGCATGCCCTTGTGGGAGCGGACCTGGCCGCGACAGCTTTTCGCCATATCCTTGGGGCTGGCGCGCAAGCCCAGCTAAAGCCGCGAGCGGCCATCGCGGCCAGGTCCGCTCCAACAGGGACGTCCTGTGTCGCGGCCAGGTCCGCTCCAACGTCACCATGACCCATGGCACGGGACATCCGGCCCCTCAGAGATTTCAATCGATATAAATACCGGTCCCACGGAGAACTCCCCTTGCGCGTGTTTCGTCCGATCGCCCTCGCCGCCGCCCTCGTCCCCGCCGTCGCCGCCGCGTCGTCGGGCCCCGCCGACCTCGTCAACCCGCTGATCGGCACCACGAACGGTGGCAACGTCTTTCCAGGCGCGGTCGTGCCGTTCGGCATGTTGCAGTTCAGTCCCGAGGCGTCGCCGCTGCCGGGCAAGAAGGCGCCGATCGCCGCGCCGGGCGGTTACGAATACCGTGCCGATGCGATCCGCGGATTCAGCCTGACCAATGTCGAAGGCTGGGGCTGCGCCGGCGCGTCGGGCGATGTGCCCTTGATGCCGGTCACGGAAGACATCGTCGCGTCGCCGTCGACCGACTTCCGCCATGCGTATGCGTCGAAGTTCTCGCACGCCAACGAAACCGCGAAAGCCGGCCACTACCGCGTCGCGCTCGACAACGGCGTGACGGCCGACCTCACCGCCGCGTTGCATTCGGGCGCGGCACGGTTCGCCTTCCCCGCCGGCAAGCCGGCGAACGTCCTCGTGCGGGCGTCGGATTCGGAGGTGGGATCGGAGCGCGCATCCGTCACGGTCGACGCGGCCAACCGCCGCGTCAGCGGCCAGGTGACCAGCGGCAACTTCTGCGGCTACATCAACGAGGCGGACCGCCGCAGCTACTACACCCTCTATTTCGTGGCGGAGTTCGACCAGCCCTTCGCCTCGACCGGCGCGTGGCAGGACACCACGGTCACGAAGGGTGGCACGCACGCCGAGGGCGGCACGGGTTACGGCCCGAAGGGATTTCCCGAAGCCGGCAAGGGTTCGGGCGCATGGGTGGGATTCGCCAAGGGCACCGGCGCCGTCAACGTGCGCGTCGGCATTTCGTACGTGAGCGCCGCGAACGCGCAGGCGAACCTCGACGCCGAGATCCCGAAAGGCACGACGTTCGAGTCCCTGCGCGACAAGGCCGTCGCCGCTTGGAACGAGCGCCTCTCCCGCATCGACATCGAAGGCGGCACGCCCGACCAGCGCACGGTGTTCTACACCGCGCTCTACCACTCGCTGATGCATCCGAACGTATTCAGCGACGTCAACGGCGAATATCGGGGATTCGACGACAAGGTGCATCGCGTCGCCGGCATGCAGAGGGCGCAGTACGCGAACTTCTCCGGTTGGGACGTCTACCGCTCGCAGCTGCCGCTGGTCGCGTGGCTCGAGCCGGATACCGCCAGCGACATCGCGCAGAGCCTCTTCAATCAGGCGCAGCAGAACAACGGCGTGTGGGATCGCTGGACGCACAACAACGGCGGCACGCACGTGATGAACGGCGACCCGGCGGCGCCATCGATCGCCGGTATCCACGCCTTCGGCGCGCGCGGGTTCGACGCGAAGGGCGCCCTCGCCTCGCTCGTGCACGCCGCGGACAACCCCACGGCACTCGATACGTCGCACGACGGCTGCGAAGTCGAATGCGTGGGCCAGCGTCCCGGTCTCGACGCGTGGCTCAAGCTGCATTACATCCCGGTCGGCGCACCCGCCTGGGGTCCGGCGGCCGACACGCTCGAAACGGTCGCCGCCGAGTTCGGCATCAGCGCGCTTGCGCAGCGCCTCGGCGACGACGCCACATCGAAACGATTCCTCGATCGTGCGCAGTACTGGCGCAACCTGTTCGATCCGCAGGCCACGCCGGAAGGCGGCTACATCCGCAACCGCAACGCGGACGGCACCTGGGCGCTGGTGAAGGACGACGACGACAAGGAAGCCCATGCGTTCACGCCCGCCACGGGCGACGGCTTCGTCGAAGGCAGCGCCGCGCAGTACGTGTGGATGGTGCCCTTCAACGTCGGCGGTCTGTTCGACGCGATGGGCGGTCGCGAGAAGGCGCGCAAGCGTCTCGACGCGTTCTTCTACCAGCCCGACGGCAGCTTCGCGGTGACGAAGTCCGGTCCGCTGCATGCGGAACTCGACAACGAGCCGTCCATCGGCACGCCGTGGCTCTACAACTACGCCGGCCAGCCCTGGAAGACGCAGGAACTCGTCCGCCGCGTGCTCGACACGATCTGGCTGAACGCACCCAACGGCATCCCGGGCAACGACGACCTGGGCGAGATGTCGTCGTGGTACGTGTTCGCGTCGCTCGGCGTCTACCCGGCCATTCCGGGTCGCGCGGAGCTCGTGGTGGGCAGTCCGCTCTTCAAGCGCGCGACGATCCATCGCGCGAACGGCGACGTCGTGATCGAGGCGCCGAATGCCGGTGCGGGAAATCCGTACGTCGTCGCGCTGAAGGTGAACGGCAAGCCGTCCGCCCGCTCGTGGCTGCCGGAGGATTTCGCGCTCAAGGGCGGCAAGCTCGAGTTCGATCTCTCGACGAAGCCGAACAAGGCATGGGCGTCGAAGGCGTCGGACGCACCGCCTTCGTTCGACGTTCGCTGACACGGCGACCGTCTCGGGTTCCCATCGCCGATACGATCGGCTCCCACCCTTCGGTAGCTACGCGGCTACCGGAGGGTGGGAGCCGATCGTATCGGCGATCCGGCGTCGCGACTCCGTCAGATCTTCTCGGAACGCAACCGCAACGCGTTGCCCACCACCGACACCGAACTCAGACTCATCGCCAGCGCGGCGAACATGGGCGACAGCGTGATGCCGAACAGCGGATACAGCGCGCCGGCCGCGAGCGGCACGCCGATGGCGTTGTAGACGAACGCGAAGAACAGGTTCTGGCGGATGTTCTTCACGGTCGCCTCCGACAGCGCCCGTGCGCGCGCGATGCCGGCGAGATCGCCCTTGAGCAGCGTCACGGACGCGCTCTGGATCGCGATGTCGCTGCCGTCGCCCATGCCGATGCCGATATCGGCGGCCGCGAGCGCCGGCGCGTCGTTGACGCCGTCGCCGGCCATAGCGACCACCGCTCCGTCGGCTTTCAGCGCGGCGACGAGACGCGCCTTGTCCTCCGGCGAGACACCCGCGTGCACCTCGTCGATCGGCAGCGACGCCGCCAGCGCCTTCGCCGTCGCCTCGTTGTCGCCCGTGGCCATCACCAGGCGCACGCCCGCCTCGCGCAAGGCCTCGAGCGCGGGCGCCGTCGACGGCTTCACCGCGTCCGCGAGGCAGATCAGCGCCGCGAGCCGTCCGTCGATCGCGAGATACATCGCCGTGGCGCCCTTGCGCCGGGCGCGGTCCGCGGCGTCGTGCGCCGCGCCGATCTCGACGCGCTCGTCGTCCATCAGTCGCGCATTCCCCAGCGCGAGGTCGTGGCCGTCGACGCGACCCGACACGCCGCGTCCCACGGCGACGCGGAAGCCGGAAACGGCGGATGTCGCCAGACCCTCGGCCTCCGCCGCCGCGACGATGGCCCGGGCGAGCGGATGCTCGCTCGGACGCTCCAGCGCCGCCGCCAGCGCGAGCGACTCCGCGCGGTCGCGAGCGAACGTCACGATCTCCGTGACCACCGGACGACCTTCGGTGAGCGTGCCCGTCTTGTCGAACACCAGGACGTCGACCTCGCGCAGGCGCTCGATCGCGGCCGCGTCGCGAAACAGCACGCCCGCGCCGGCACCACGGCCGCTCGCCACCATGATCGACATCGGGGTGGCGAGACCCAGCGCGCACGGGCACGCCACGATCAGCACGGACACCGCGGCCACGAGCGCATGCGCGAGGACGGGTTCGGGACCGAGCATCCACCAGGCCGCGAACGCGGCGAGCGCGATGACCACCACCGCCGGCACGAACCAGGCGGCTACCCGGTCGGCCAGTCGCTGCAGCGGCGCGCGCGAGCGCTGGGCTTCGGCCACCATCGCGACGATGCGCGAGAGCACCGTGTCGGCACCGACATGCCCGACGCGCATCGTCAGGGCGCCGTGCTGGTTCTGCGTGCCGCCGGTGAGCCGGTCATGCGCCTTCTTCGCCACCGGCATGGGCTCGCCGGTCAGCATCGATTCGTCGACATGGCTCTCGCCGTCGACCACGTCGCCATCCGCGGGCACCTTCTCGCCCGGGCGCACGCGCAGCGTATCGCCGACCCGCAGCGCTTCCAGCGGCACGTCGTGCTCCGACCCATCGGCGTCGATGCGCCGGGCGGTCTTCGGCACGAGGCCGAGAAGTCCGCGCAGGGCTTCGCCCGTCCGCCGACGCGCACGCAGTTCGAGGAAGTCGCCCAGCGTCACCAGCGCGACGATCACGGCCGCGGATTCGAAATAGACGGCGACATGGCCGTGCATGTCGCGCAGGGATGCCGGGAACAACGACGGCGCCACGAATGCGACCGCGCTGTAGACCCACGCGACGCCCGTGCCCAGCGCGATCAGCGTGTACATGTTCGGCGACCACGGCACGAGCGAACGCCAGCCGCGCGCGAAGAACGGCGCACCGCCCCACAGCACGACGACGGTCGCCAGCACGGCTTCGATCCAGCGCGCCGCGCTCGCCCAGGGTTCCGGCCACATCCAGCCGAACAGGTGCGGGCCCATCGCCACGACGAGCACGGGCAGCGTCAGCGCCACGAGGACGGCGAGGCGACGCCCGAGCGAGCGCACCTCGCCATCGTCGTCGTCCAGCGACGGCATCGCCGGTTCGAGCGCCATGCCGCACTTCGGGCACGATCCCGGGCCGACCTGGCGCACTTCCGGGTGCATCGGGCAGGTGTAGACGGTGCCGGCCGGGACGTCGGCCGGCGCGGGCTTCGGAGCCAGGAACGTGGCCGGCGCGGCGACGAAGCGCTCGCGGCAGCGTGCGCTGCAGAAGTGGTATTCGTGGCCCTCGTGCGTGGCGTGGTGCGCCGTCTTCGCCGGGTCCACGGTCATGCCGCAGACGGGATCCAGCACGGTCGCGGCGGCGTGAGCGGTGTCGTGCGAACAGCAGCCGTGGCTCATGCGACCGGCTCCACGAGGGCCTTGAGGATCGGGCAATCCTCGGGCGCACCGTGCCCTGGACAGGCATCCACCAGCTCGGCGAGACCCGCGCGCACGCGCTGCAGTTCCGCGATGCGGTCGTCGATCGCACGCAGCCGGGTGCTCGCCCGTTCCCGCACGCCTTCGACGCCGCCCTGCCGGTCGGTGGACAGGGCGAGAAGTTCGCGGATCTCGTCGAGCGTGAATCCGAGGTCCTTCGCCTTGCGGATGAAGCGCAGGCGCGCCACGGCGCTGGCGTCGTATTCCCGATAGCCGGAAGGCCGGCGGCGGGGCTCGGGCAGCAGCCCCTCCCGCTCGTAGAACCGGATCGTGTCGATGGCGACACCCGCGCTGCGCGCGATGCGGCCGATGGTGAGGGCGGATTGAGTGGTCATGAATAAAGTCTAGACCCTTGATATAGGTCGAGAGTCAAGAGGGCCCGCGGAGCGCTGCGGCGCTCCGCGGGACGGATGGCCGGGCCGTGCCTACTTCAGGCCGTCGTAGACGATCCGGGTGAAGAAATCCGGGTCGATCACGAAATGCCCGTAGACGGCGTCGTACTTCGCGGTGGGCTTGGCCGCGATGACTTCATCCCGCGACTTGCCCTGCTTCTTGAGCGCGGCGACGTTGTCGCGGATACCGGCGAGCATGTCCCGGAAATCCTGCAGTTGCTTCTTCGTGCCGACCGGACCGTGCCCAGGAACGAGGACGACGTCGTCGTTCAGCTGCGCGAGGATCGCGTCGTTCGCCTTGATCATGCCGTCGATGCCGCCACCGTTCTCGTTGTCGATGAACGGGTAGACGCCGTTCCAGAAGAGATCGCCGAGCGAGGCGACGTTCGCTTCCTTGAAGAAGACGTACAGGTCGGTATCCGTGTGCGACGGATCGATCAGCCGGATTTCCACGGTCTGCCCGTCGAAACGGATCGTCCGGTTCGCCTTGACCACGTCGGTCGGGATGCCCGCCTTCGCCATCGGCTTGAACGTGTAATCCCAGTCGTCCACGCGCGTCGACGTCGACACGCGGCGCACCGTGCCCGCCGTCGCGAGGATGGTCGCGCCATCCTCGTGCACCCACGGATTGCCGTCCGTGTGGTCCCAGTGGTAGTGCGTGTTGATCAGGTACTTGATGGGGCCCTTCCCGAGCGCGGTGATCGCGGGTTCGAGGCGCGGCCGCGACACGGCGATGCCCGCGTCGACGAGCAGCTTGCCCTCTTTCCCGACCAGCACCGTGATGTTGCCGCCCGAACCGGACAGCATGCTCAGCGGTCCGCGCAACGGCGTCGTATCGATCGGCGTGGTCGCCGCCGCTTCGTTGATCTTGATGACCGGGCTCACCGGCTTCGCCGTATCGGCCGCATGAAGCGGACTGCAGGCGAAGGCGACGGCGAACGCGGCGAGGACGGCCGTACCGACGCGGCCATGGTTCGACGAGAGGTGTTTCATGTTGGTTCTCCCTGGTGAGGCAGGGCCGGTAACGGCGTCGCCGGTCCGCACGCCATTCTGGATCCCTCCACACGCCCGATCTTGTCGGATCACGCGATAAACGCCCCGAAGCATCCGCCGCGAGCGCATCACGCGTTCCCGCCGTTGGGCAACACGAGGTATTTCCGGTTCGTGCCGCGACGCATGCACTCGCTCAGCGCCTCGACGCTCAGCAACCCGGTGAGCGTGAAGCCGCCCTTGTAGTGGCTGGCGAACGTGGTGCGGATCTCCCTTGCGACACGCGCCTTCATCGCATCGACCGTCGCGGCATCCAGCTTCGCGAGCTCCCAGACCATCAACCAGCCGCCGATGCTCCATGCGGTGCCGACGTCGAGGTCGACGATGCGCGGAGCGGGATCGAGCAGACCGTAGTTGAAGACCTGCTTGCGCACCGGCGAGCCGTAGGCGCTGTACGAGGTCATGGTTTCCTTTCCGACGCGCTCCATCGCGGCGAGGATGATCGATGCCGTGCGACCGCCACCGATCGCGTCGAAAGCGAGGGTCGCGCCCAACGCACGCACCGCATCGGTCAGCCGGGGGACGAAATCGCTGGTGGAGCTGTCCACGACGTGCCGGGCGCCCTGCGCGCGAAGCAGCGCCACCTGCTCCGCCGAGCGCACGATGTTGACGAGCGGAACATCTTCCGCGATGCACAGACGGTTGAGCATCTGGCCGAGGTTCGATGCGGCCGCCGTATGCACGAGCGCGGTGTGCCCTTCACGCCGAAGCGTCTGGACCATGCACAAGGCCGTGAGCGGATTGACGAACGCGCTGGCGGCCTGTTCGGGCGTCACGTCGTCGTCGACGACGATGCAATCGCGTAGCGAAACCACACGATGCGTGGCATAGGCTCCTCGCGCCGTCAGGAAGGCGACCGTGCGACCGACGAGATGGCGCGCGTCCTCTCCCGCCGCGACGACGACACCCGCGCCCTCGTTGCCCACGGGCATGCGCTGCCCGAGTCGGGCCGACACGCTGCCCAGCGCCACCTGCGGTACCCTGCCCTCCACCACCGCGCCGTCGCCTTCGCCCACGACCCTGAGTGTCGTCGGATCGACCGGACCCAACAGCAAGCGGAGGTCGGATGGATTGACCGGCGCGGCACGCACCTCGACGACCAGTTCGTCGCGGCCCGGCGGAGGCAATTCGGCATCCTCCAGCGAAAGGCGCAGCGTCCCGCCGGCGTCGATCGTGGAACGCAGTTCGCGGGTCTTCATGAAACGCATCGCAAGGGTTCTCAGAGTTCGAGTTGCAGGGGCGCCGAGCCTTCGGCCGGTACCGCGCTGCAGATGAGTACCTCGTCGTCCGGTACCTTCAGGGCGGTGGGAACCGGATACGTGACGGCACCGCTGATGAGCTTCGTGCGGCAGCTGCCACAGGTGCCGCTTCGGCAGCTGAACTCCGGTGTCAGTCCGCGCTGTTCCGCGAGATCGAGCAGGCTGCCACTGTCGGGCGCCCAGCGTGCTTCCTTCCCGGACGCCATGAAGAGCACGGGGACGGACGTCGTGGAAGCAGGCACGGCGGGTACCGCGGGCGCACCGGCATCCGGCAGCCGCGCGAGGGACGACGGACCGAAACTCTCGGCGTGGATGCGGGCATCGGAAACGTTCAGTTTGCGCAGGCCGTCGTAGACGTCCTGCATGAAACCCGCCGGTCCGCAAACGTAGAAGTCGTAGTCGTCGAACGGCAACGTCGACTTCAGCAGGTCCGCGCTGAAGCGGCCCTCGACGTCGTAGTCGCTGCCGATCGTCGCACCCTCGACGTTCGCCAGGATGCGGATGTGACGCAGGCTTCCCTTCGCTTCCGCGACCAGCGCGGCGAACTCGTCGGCGAACGCGCGCTCGCGACGGGAACGCGCCGCCTGGAACACCCAGGTAGGCCGCAGATAACGCGTGCGCAGTCCCTCCCGCACCACATGGCGCGCCATCGCCAGCGCGGGCGTCACGCCGACGCCCGCGGCGATCAGTACGGCGGGCCTGCGCACGCGCGAGTCCATCGTGAACGCGCCGTCGGGCGCCCGGGCCTCCAGGATGTCGCCCACGCGCAGCACATCGTGCAGGTGGCTCGATACCGCACCTTCCCGCTTCACGCTGATGCGCAGGCGCGGGTCGGATGGCGCGCTCGACAAGGTGTACGTGCGCAGCACGGGCGCCGCCGAGCCCGGCAACGCCACCCGTATCGGCAGGTGCTGGCCGGGAAGCGACGCCGGCAGACCCGCGCCGTCCGCCGGCGACAGATGGAAGGAGCGGATCGACTCGCTCTCGTCGACGATGGCCTCCACGCGGTACGGACGCCACTGGCGCGCCAGCTCGGCGGCCCGGACACGGGCTGCCGCATCCTCCCAGCTGCCGGTGATCGTCGCGTTCGGCGAGGCGCCGCCCTCGACGTCCTGCCAACGCAGCGGGAGCCCCGCGGGCCGGTGGATCACGCGCTCGGGACGGAAGCGCCACAGACGTTCCGCACCCACGAACGCGGCGATCTCGGGCGCGTCGAGGATGACCTCCGCGCTGCCCGTCATCTGCAGCAGGTCGCCCGTGGCGAAATCCACGAAGACCATGCCCGCGCGTGGGTTGAGCAGGAAGTTGCCCAGCGTGTTGAAGAAGAGATTGCCCGAGAAATCGGGGATGGTCAGGACGCCGTCGTCGTCGACGTGGACGAAGCCCGGCTTGCCGCCGCGATGCGACGCGTCGACCTGGCGCGCACCGTCGCGCACCACATAGGAGGCGACATAGAAGCTGTCGGCGGCGCGGATCATCCGCAGTGCCTTTTCGTCGAGCCCGCTCGACTCCGTTACATCTCCCGGCGGCGCCGCGTCGAAGCGGTACTGGCGCAACTGGATGTATTGCGGGCAGTTGCCGTAGCTCTGCGTGGGGACGATACGGAATCCACTATCGCCCTTTCGCTCGACGTTGCCGTTGAGCCGGTTGCGTCGACGCGTGTGCAGTTCGATTCCGAGCATCCCGATGCCGTCGCCGTCCTCCATCCCCGCGTCCGCCGGATCGCGCGGCTCGCGCGGCAGGTCGAACACGAGGCTGCGCGGATCGGGCGAGTGCATGAAGCCCTCCGGGCCGGCACGCAGCGTGGCCCAGACGTCGCCCTTCGGGTCCACCGCGCCGAGCACCACGAACGGCAGCTGCGCGTAGAACTCGCGGTGCTGGTCGGGCATGAAATCCCGGGCCATCTGTCGCTGGCCCGGAATCTTCATGCGCTCCTCGACCCCGACGCTGCGCTGCAGCGTCAGCTCGCCTTCGTGCCAGGGAGACGCGGTGACGGGATTCAGTAGCGTCTCCATGACACGCCTCCTTCAGGCCAGGACCAGGCCGACCGCGGTCTTGTCGAACGGCACGAAGCCGGGCAGCGCCTCTACGCGATCGAGCCAGGCGAGCACGTTCGGGTAATCGGAGGTATCGACGTTGCCCTCGGGTGCCGCGGAGATGTAGCTGTACAGCGCGACGTCGGCGATCGTGGGTTGCGCGCCGGCGAGCCAGTCGCGGGTCCGCAACTCGCTCTCCATCACGGCGAGAAGCGCATGGGCCTTCTTGATCGCGAGGTCGGCGTCGAGCTTCGCGCCAAACACGGTGACCAGACGGGCGGCCGCCGCGCCGTTGGCGAGTTCGCCGGCGGCGACGGAAAGCCAGCGCTGCACGCGGGCGGCTTCGACCGGCGTCTCCGGGAGCCACTCGGCGCGGCCCGTCTTCTTCGCCAGGTAGACGAGGATCGCGTTGGAATCGCCGATCGACGTGTCGCCGTCGACGAGCGCGGGCACCTGGCCGAACGGGTTGATGCGCAGGAACGACTCCGTCTTGTGCTCGCCCTTCATGAGGTCGACGAAGACCGGCTCGTAGTCGGCGCCGAGCAGGCCGAGGAAAAGGCGGGTGCGGTGCGAGTGACCGGAAAGGTTGTGGTAGTAGAGCTTCATGGTGTTGTCCCTGGGTCGGTGTGAGTGTCGGTGGAGAAAGTGTCGACGCATCGCCCCGCCCGGGAAACCACGCGGTGCGCAATTGATTCTTTCGCTGCGCGGTTCAATCGCCAGGCGCCATGCGGGCGTCCGCCTGCCAGTGCAGCAGCCTGTCGTCGCGCAGCGACTGGCTCGCGAGATCGACGAAGGCGCGTACCTTTCGGGCCGCGTGCCGGCCCTCGTGATGCAGCACGTGCACGGGGAGAGGCACCGATTCGTGGTCCCGCAGCACTTCCACCAGGCGCCCCGACGCCAGGTGATCGTCCACCATGTAGGAGACGACACGCGTCAGGCCGAAGCCGGCGAGCGCGGCGCCGATCGCGGCCTCGTTGCTGGATACCGTCATGCGCGGGCGCACGCGGACGACCGTCGCCTGATCGCCCACGACGAACCGCCAGTCGACGGACGGCGTGATGCCGTTCGCCATGACGATCGTGTGATCCACGAGGTCCGCCGGACTGGAAGGCGCTCCGTGACGGGCGACGTAGCAAGGCGAGGCGCAGACGACGCGTCGCACGCGCCCCACACATCGGGCCTGGTAGGCGGAGTCCTGGAGGGGGCCGATCCGCACGGCCACGTCCACGCCTTCGTCGATCATGTTGACGACGCGATCGACGAAACGGCATTCCACCTCGGCTTCCGGATAACGGCGCAGATACTCGGTGACGATGGGCGTGACGCGCATCGGACCGAATACGCTCGACGCTGTCACCACCAGACGTCCGCGCACTTCACCGTGCGATCCGGCGGCGGCCTCCTCGGATTCGGCGACGTCGGCGAGGATCCGCCGGCAGTCGTTGGCGTAACGCGCACCCGTCTCGGTGACGCGCACGACGCGCGTCGTGCGCGTCAGCAGACGCACACCCATCGCGTTCTCGAGTTCGCTCACGGCGCGTGTCGCCATGGGTGCCGACAGTTCCAGTTTCCTCGCTGCGGATGCGAAGCCCCCCTCCTCCACCACCGCAAGGAAGATCGCCATCGCCTGTAGTCGGTCCATTCGCCCTCGCGCCCGTGAACGTCATCAAACGGCAAGGCGACATTCTTGCCGCGGTGCCGAGCCGTGGCTTGCACGTTAAACCCATGTGGAAATCAACTTTTCAGCCGCTTTCGTGCGTGCCGGAAGCATTCGCTCCCGCGACGGAGTTCACGCATCACAGATGACGATTTTCGCCATCGGCATGGTCGCACGTGGCTTCGCGTCGCCACACCAGCGGCGTCGTGCGCACACGCCGCGAGAACGCTCGCGTGAAATGCGTCTGGTCGGAGAATCCGCACGCATAAGCGACTTCGCACAGAGGCAACGTCGTGTCCGCGAGCAGTGTCTTCGCTCTTTCAATTCGTTGGTCGAGCAACCACTGGTACGTGCTCAAGCCGGTCGAGACCTTGAAGAGTCGGCTGAAATAGCTTGGAGAGAGACCGCAAGCGCTGGCGATCTCCGGCAACGAGACCCGCTCCGAGAGACGGGAAAGCATCAGATCGGTCGCCCGTCGCACCTGCCACGCAGCGAGCCCTTCCTGGCGACGCTGCGCGTTCGCGGGGTCGGCCCCTCGGGTGCCGACGAGGTGGGCGACGAGCGCACGGACGAGGTGCTCGATCGAGTCGCCGTGCGCATCGATGTCCTTCGCGAGCGAGACGAGCGCGCCGGCCATCTGTACCAGGGGTCGGTCCACGCACGGCAGGCCGGGCGCATCCGCCCAGGCGAGTCCCTTGAGTGCCTTCCCGGTGACATCGACGCAATGCATGACCAGCACTCGACCCGGGGATCCCGTGCCTTCCACCAGCCATGGCCGGTTTCCCGGGCGGAGGCGAACCACCCCGGCGTCGACGTCGTCGTCGCGATCGACGGCACGCACGCGGAATTCCGTCGCTTCGTCCAGGGAGACGAACAGGACCTGGGCGTCCGCGCCCAGCGCGGCCACATGACGAATGACACCCGGCCCCACGCTGAGAACACCGCCGTGGCAGAGCGTTTTGCCAGACGCGTCCACGGTCCAGTCTTCGGGCGGGAAAGTTGCCCCTGAAACGATTGTCGCGTCGATTTCTTCGACGTGTGCCATGCGCTGTCCCGTGATTCACGCCGACTCCGGCGCGAACACGATGGCTGCGCGGGACCGCGTATCGAACGTCCCGATGGTAAGCGCGCTAGGGAGAGGCTATCTATCCGTCGTTTTGAAACGCACCGTTTCAGAATCGTGAAGCATGGCCCATCACGGACGCGACCGCGTTTCGGTCGAGGACGGGTCGGCCACGTCGTGGGTGCTGAACTCCTCGACCAGCATGTCGAGAAAGGCGACGACCTTGGGCGACCCGCGACGCTGTTCGGGGTAGAGCGCCCATACCTCGATAGGACGACCGACCCGCTCGCCCCACCGCACGAGGCGGCCTTCGCGGATGTCGTCGCGAACGAGCGACGCGGGAAGGATGGCCGCGCCGAGGCCTTCGCGAACGGCGTCCCAGATCATCGGCAGCGACGACAGGCACAGCACCTCGCGCGGATGCGTGACGAGGACGCCCTCCTCCGTGTCGATGTGCCACGTGCGCTGCGCACGCGCGGCGCTGAGGAAGATGGCGGGGAACCCCTCGCCATCCTTCGGCACGGGAATCGAAGGTGCTGCGACGATGACGGCGCGGTCGCGGCGGAGACACCGCCCCGCCAGTTCGGTGTTCGGCTCCGGGTTCGCGCGGATGACGAGGTCGAATCCATCCTTGAACGCGTCCACGAAGCGATCGTCGACGACGATCTCCAGCTGGACGTCCGGATAGCTGCGGGCGAATCGCGCCGCCATCTTGCCGATGCCGCGATGCGCGAACAGCATGGGCGCGCTCACGCGCAGGCTACCCCTGGGATGTTCGGCCGTCGAGGCGAACTCCGTCGCGATGTCGTCGATGCGATCCAGCATCGCGCGTGTCTCCTCGTGGAAGCGCACACCTTCGTCGGTCAGGCGGAACGGCTTCGCGCCGCGGTCGACGAGGGCGACCTTGAGGAATTCTTCAAGCTCGCGAACGCGGCGCGACAACGACGCTTTCGGCCGCCCCGTCTTGCGGCTTGCCTCGCTGAAGCCGCCATGCAGGGCGACCACGTTGAAATCGGAAAGCGACTGGAGGTCCATGCGATGCCGGCTCGGGAGATGCGGGCAGTGTCATCCAGGCGATCACGACACTCAAGCGCCCAGCGGGTCGAATACCCGAAGCCCTTCCACACCGTGGACGGATCCGGACGCGTCCGCGATGTCCTCCAACTCCATCGGGATACGCGGCGACGGCGACGCGGCGGACGCGAGCTGTTCGAGGATCATCGCTTCGAGATGCTCGTCCGATGTCGCGACACCGGGAACCCGCTCTTCCCCCAGCATCGTCGAAAGCTCGCCCTGCCGCGCGAGGGCCCGGGCGAGACGCACGCCCCCGAGCATGCGCTTCCTGTCCCCCGCCGTCGCCAGCAGGTTGTAAGTCACACGCGGCGCGACGCGCGGATCGCGTGAGCGAAGCCGCAGGTAACCGACCGACTCCGGGCGGCTCATCGACACGACCAGCGCGATCGAGCGAAGCGCCGGATCGTCCTGCGCGTTCCCGATATTCAGCGGAAGGAGGGAAAGATCGATGTCCGTGCCGGGCACCGGACAGGCGTAGACCGCGTGGGCCTCGACGTTCCCCTCGTCCTTCCCCCGATGCGGCAACCCGTACACGATGTGGTAACGCGGTTTGACGAGGAGGCGCTCGCCGACGGGGAGGTTGCGGACGACGGGAATGCCGAACTCTTCGAGGCGCGCCGCCGGTCCGATGCCCGATCGAAGCAGGATGGCGGGGCCGAGCATCAGTTCCGCCGAGAGCACGACGTTCGCCGATCGGTGCAGGCGCCCGTCGGCGTCGACGACGCCGGCCACGCGATGGCCATCGAAGACGACGCGATCGGCGGCGACGCGTGTGCGCGCGGCAAGCAGCGAAGGCGGCCCGGCCCCGTCGGCGATCGGCGAAGCCACGTCTCCCGGAGCGCGCCATTCCATGTGTAGCACACGCAGTCCGCGTCCAAGGCCGGCGTGGCGCGCCAGCGTGTCCATGGAGCACGTCCGGCCGACGAGGATGACGTCATATCCCATGCACACCGAGCGAACCCCTGGACGGCCGAACACGTCGGACCCTTGTCACCGGATACTAGGCCGGCCGTCGCGGATAGGCTTGCATTCCGACGCAGTTCTTGACGAAAGCGCCACATCGATCGTCACGTAGCGCCGTGATCGACATTCATACGACCCGGCGGTCGAACGACGAGGCTTCTTCCGAGAGTCGAGCGCGCAGCCGTGGCGTGACGAACTCGAGGAAGGCCGCCAGCCGCCGCGGCATGCGCTGCAGCCCCTGATACACGACGTGGACCGGCCAGGCGGGCAACTCGTAGCGTTCAAGGACGATCTCCAGGCCGCCGCGGCGGACCGCGTCGCCAACCTGGTATGAAAGGAGACGGGTGATGCCGAGCCCGGCTTCGGCGGCGTCGAGCGCGGCTTCCGCGGCGCTGACGACCAGACGGGAACGGACCGGCACGCTGCGCGTCGTGCCGCCTTCCATGAACCGCCATGCCTCGGGCGTCGCCAGGTTGTCGAAGGTGACGCAATCGTGGACCGCGAGGTCGTCGGGTACGCGTGGCATGCCACGGCGAGCGAGGTATAGCGGGCTTGCGCAGGTGACGCGGCGCACGCTGCCCACTTCGCTGGCGATGAGCGTGCTGTCCGGAAGGTGGCCGATGCGTATCGCGAGGTCGAGCTGCTTGTCGACGAGCGGGATGACCTTGTCGGACAGCTGAAGGCGCACGTCGACCTCCGGATGCATCGGGAGGAACTCGGCGATCAGCGGGCCGATGTGCGTGCGTCCCATCACGACGGGCGCGGTCATGTAGATCGCCCCCTTGGCCTCGCTGTAGGCACCGGCCGCGGCCTGCTCGGCCTGCCTCAGCAGATCGAGGATGCCGCGGATCGAAGCGACGTAAGCCTCGCCGGCCTCGGTAAGCATCGTACGCCGCGACGACCGGACCAGAAGACGCGCGCCGAGTTGTGCCTCGAGTTCGCTCAGATGACGGCTCACCGTCGCGATCGGGATGTCGAGGTCGCGCGACGCGGCGGAAAGGCTTCCCGTCTCCACCACCTTGAGCAGCAGCTGCATCGATTCGAACCGATCGATGCCGCGGCTCCTGGAAGGCTGGTTTCTGATTGTCATACGGCACGGCCCGGAAAAGTGTGATGAAATGCCGTTGCAGGGACCCCTGCCGTCAGGACCAAACGATGTCTACCGAGCCGTTCGTCATCGATGCGCTTCGCGCGATCAGTCACGACACCATCGCTCTGGTCCGGCTGTTCGAAGCAGGAAATTACGAAGATGCCGCGCATTGCGCACGGCGCATCGTGACCCTTGCGCACGATGCCCGATTGATGCGCGTGTGGTCCGCGGCGATCGTCGTGCAGACGACGCTCGCCCGGGATGGTCACGCGATGCCGCATCCGGTGGACGCGGGCGTGGTGGGCCTCGTCGAGGAAGTCGAACGCGCATCGGCCGCGCTCGACAGCGATTCGCCTGGCGACGACGGTCCCTCGCCCCTCCATCGGGAGAGCGACCTCCACATCACGTCCTCCTAGGCTTGTGCGCCCTCGCCGGGTGCGTCGATCGACCATGGTTCTCCCCGCAGCGCGGCGCGGCGCAACGCTTTCGCGCCACCGGGCGAACACCCGACGGCTGGACACCGAAGTCTACGGAACCCTGCCGTCCGCTTTATCGGACGAAGCATCGATAATTGTTCATTCCCGGCGACGGTACCGATCAGTCCGCCGCCGACCGGTCGCCCGCGTTGCGCCAGGCGACGACGAGCGCGATGGCGCTGAGCAGGCAGAGCAGCACGCACACGGCCGTCCAGCCATCGAGGCGCCAGGCCTGGATGCCAAGCGTGGTTCCCAGCGCGCCGCCCGTGAAGAACGTCGCGATGTATACCGTGTTGATCCGGCTGTTGGCCAACGGATCCAGCGCGTAGACCTGCGCGAGGCTGCTGACCTGCGTCGCCTGCACGCCGACGTCGATGACGACCGTCGCGAGCGCGAGGAGCCAGACGGATGACGCCCCGGCCGCCGCGAGCAGCGTGCCGACGAGCAGGACGCCGAGCGTGACGAGCTGCATGCGCGACGGCTTCAGCCGGTCGGAGAGCTTTCCGGCCAGCGGCGAAACGGCCGCGCCGAGCACGGCCGCGATGCCGAAGAGGCCGATCTGCCGCGTATCGAAGCCGAACGCGCCGCGCAGTTCGAACGTCAGCGTCGTCCAGTAGGCGCAGAAGACGCCGAAGGTCAGCGCACCGAGCAGCGACACCCGGCGCAGCGTCGCGAACCGCCCCCACTGGGCGGCCGTCGACGCGAGCAGCCTGAGGTACGGCGGCCCATGGCGGACGCCCTCGGACGGCACCATCGCGGCGGTCAGGCACGCGACGCCCGCGGCGGCGGACGCCGAGAGTTCGAAGATCGCGCGCCATCCCCACGATGCCGCCACCAGTCCGGCGACGATCCGCGCGGACAGGATGCCCGTGAGCGTGCCCGTGAAGACCTGGCTGACCACGTGCCCCCGCCGTTCCGGCGGAGCGAGCGTCGCCGCGAGCGGCACGATCACCTGCACGGCGGTGGCGCAGACGCCCGTGAGGAACGCGGCGACGTAGACGGCGAGAAGGGTCGGCGCGACGCCGAGCGCGAGCAAGGCGACGCAGAGCATCGCTTCCAGCGCGATGACCAGCCGCTTGCGATCGATCAGGTCGCCGAGCGGCGCGACGAACACGAGGCCGATCGCGAACCCGGCCTGCGAAAGGATGGGCACGACGCCCGCCTGCGCGCCGGTCACGTGAAGTGACGCCGCCATGTCGCCGAGGATCGGCTGGCTGTAGTAGAGGTTCGCGACGGTCGTGCCGGTGGCGACCGCCATGCTCGCGACCTGCGCACGCGTGAGCGTGCCGGCGATCGACGGGATCGTGGACATGGGAATCCTGAAGACGAAAGCGCCGTCGCGCGGTGACCCGGACGACGGCGCGGGAGGGGGGAACGGGCGACGTTACTTGTCGAGGCCCGCCATCAGCGTGTACTTGACGCTCACGTATTCCTGGATGCCGTAATAGCTGCCTTCGCGTCCGTAGCCCGACTGCTTCACGCCACCGAACGGCACCGATTCCGTGCCGACCGAACCGCTGTTGAGGATCACCATGCCGGCCTTGATGTCGCGCGACATCCGGAACGCGCGGCCGAGGTTCGGCGTGAAGGCATAGGCGACGAGGCCGTACTCGCTGTCGTTGGCGCGCCTGACCACTTCCTCTTCGGTCGTGAACCGGTAAAGCGGCAGCACGGGTCCGAAGATTTCCGTGGTGCGCACCTGCGCATCGTCCGGAACGTTGGTCAGGATGGTCGGCTTGTAGAACAGCGAATCCGGCCTGGCCAGCTCACCGCCCGACAGCACCGTCGCACCGTGCTTCACCGCGTCGGCGACCAGCGCATCCACCTTGTTGACCGCCGACTGGTTGATCAGCGGACCGACCACGAAGTCTTCCTGCAGGCCCTGCTCCACGCGGATCCGCTCGATGGCCACCTTGAGCTTCGCGGCGAACGTGTCGTAGATCGCGTCCTGCACGTACACGCGGTTCGGCGAGATGCATACCTGGCCCGAGTTGCGCAGCTTCGCGGCGACCAGTCCGGCGACCGCGTCGTCGACGTCGACATCGTCGAAGACGATGAACGGCGCGTTGCCACCCAGCTCCATGGTCATCTTCTTCAGCGTGTCGGCGCTGTTGCGCGCGAGCAGCTTGCCCACGTTGGTCGAGCCGGTGAACGAGATCTTCTGGATGCGCGGGTCGCTGGTGAACGCCTCGCCGATCGTCTTCGGATCGCCCGTCACCATTTCGAACACGCCCTCCGGAATCCCGGCCTCGCGGGCGTATTCCAGCAGCTTGTACGCGGTGAGCGGCGTTTCTTCCGACGGCTTGATGATCATCGTGCAGCCGGCGGCCAGCGCCGTCGCGATCTTGCGGGTGACCATCATGAAGGGGAAGTTCCAGGGCGTGATCGCCGCGGTGGGGCCCACGGGCTCCTTCGTGACGATGACCTGGGCGTTATGCGCGTGGGTCGGGATGGTGTCGCCGTAGACGCGCTTGGCCTCCTCCGCGTACCACTCGATGAAGCCCAGGCCGTAGGCGATCTCGCCAAGGGCCTCGCTGAGGCACTTGCCGTTCTCCTTCACCATCAGCTCGGCGAACGCGCGGCGATCGGCGCTGACCAGTTCGAACCAGCGGCGCAGCTTCGCGCCGCGCTCCTTGGCCAGCAGGCGCGACCACGCCGGGAAGGCGTCGCAGGTGCGGTCCACGGCGGCCAGCACCTCGGCCGTGGTCATTTCGGGGGCTTCGCCGACGACGCTGCCGTCGGCCGGGTTGTAGACCTTGATCATGTGAAGACTCCTCGACAGGGGGATATCGACCGCGGATTCGCGGCATGGGAGAGAGTCTCCACCTCGACAGCGGGGAGGACTATCGACTATTTTTGGTCAATCGTTGAGTTTATGGAAAGTGTCATGCGCCCGCTTCCGCCCCTCACCGCGCTGGTCGCGTTCGAAGCCGTCGCCCGGACGGGCGCGGTCGGTGCCGCGGCCGACGAGCTGTTCGTCACACCCGGCGCCATCAGCCGGCAGCTCAAGGTGCTCGACGAGTTCTTCGAGACCAACCTGTTCGAACGGCAAGGCCGCGGTCTCGCGCTGTCCCCGAGCGGCGCGGCGTATTTCCAGCGCGTGGCCGGTCACATCGAAGGCCTGCGCAACGCGACGGCGGCCATGCTCCGCGACGGCACCCGCACCATCCTCCGCCTGCACTCGTACACCACGTTCGCGACGCGCTGGCTCATTCCTCGTCTGAGCGAATTCCAGGTGACGCATCCGCAGATCGAGATCCGCCTGACGACGTCGTCCGAGTGGACTCCCGGCAACGACGTCGACGCCTCCATCCGGCTCGGCGACGGACACTGGCCCGGCCACGAAGCGACGCCCCTCGTGAGCAACGTGCTCGTGGCGGTCTGCTCGCCGTCGCTCGTGCAGCGCAGCCGCCCGGTCGACGCGAACTGGCTCGCCGAGCAGACGCTGCTGCGCGTCACGGCGCGACCGGACGACTGGGATACCTGGTGCGCGGCCGCCGGCGTCGATCCATCGCACATGGCACGTCGGCGCGACTTCGAGAGTTCGGCCATCGCGTACGAGGCGGCCCAGGCGGGGCTCGGCGTGGTGGTCGCGCAGGAGATCCTCGTCGACGCGGAACTCGCCTCCGGCAAGCTGATCGCTCCGTTCGACGTGCGCGTGGACAAGGGCGACGAGACTTACTACCTCGTCGTCGAACAATCGCGCCGGCAGCGCCCGGCGCTCGTGCAGCTGCGCCAGGCGCTCAGCGAGCCGCCAGCCGTTCCTTCATGAAATCGATGAAACGCTGCGTCTTCGCCGGAACCAGGCGCGTCTCGGTCATCGCGTACACGGAAATGGGGCTGCCGTTCCACCCCGGCAGGATGCGACGCAACTTGCCCTGGGCCACTTCGTCGGCGACGACCTGCTCCGTCATGAGCACGATGCCCTGGTCGAGCGACGCGAGCCGTTTCATCATGCCGATGCTGTTCGCGTAGAAGCGTCCTCCGATCGGAAGATCCACCACGCGTCCTTCGCCGTGCAATTGCCACTGACCGTTGCGGGCGATGCAGAAGCACTCGTGGTGCAGCAGTTCCTCGGGCGTCGACGGTTCGCCGGAGCGCTCGAGATACCGGGGCGATGCGAAGAGATACGGCGTGAGCGTGGCGAGCTTGCGCGCGACGAGGCTGGAGTCGGCGGACTCGCCCATCCGGATCGCCAGGTCGTAGGGCTCGCTCACGAGGTCGACCCGCCGGGGCGTGAGGTCGAAGTCGAACGTGAGTCCCGGATAGATGCCCGCGAACTCCGCGATCAGCGGCGCGAGGAACGTCAGTGCGAAATCCACCGAAAGCGATACACGAAGGACGCCCGTGGGCTGCGCCAGCATGTCGCCGAGCTGTTCGTGCGCGAGGCGCGCCTCGTCGACGATGCGCTTGCTGCGCTCGTAGTACAGCTGCCCCGCTTCGGTGAGTTCGATGCGCCGGGTGGTCCGGTGGAGGAGGCGCAGGCCGATGGACTTTTCCAGGTCGGTGATACGGCGCGAGAGCGTGGAGTTGGGTATGCCCGTCGCCTCGGCGGCCTTGCGGAAGCCCTTCGCTTTGACGACTTCGACGAACAGCGCCATTTCCCGTAGGTAATCGTCCACGACCGTTCCACCAATGGATCAATTTGATCCAGATTACCATCTTTATCCCGCCCGCGAGGCAGCCCAATCTTTGCGTCAAGAGCGGCGGGGTGGTCCCGCCCGAGGATGCTGCGATGAACACCCTGTTTGAAACGGTCCGCCTGGGTCGCCTGACGCTTTCCAACCGCTTCGTCATGGCTCCCATGACCCGCTCGCGCGCGCAGACCAACGGCAGCCCGGGCACCAGCTCGGCCACCTACTACGGCCAGCGCGCCAGCGTCGGCCTGATCATCACCGAAGGCACGCAGCCGTCCGAGGCCGGCCAGGGCTACCTGACCACGCCGGGCATCCATGACGAGGTGCAGGTGGAAGGCTGGAAGGAGACCATCGACGCGGTGCACGCGAAGGGCGGCCACATCTTCATGCAGCTGATGCACGCCGGGCGCATGTCGCATCCGGACAACACGCCCCACGGCACGCAGGGCGTCGCCCCGTCGGCGATCGCACCGGGCGCGCAGATGTTCACGCGCAGCGGCATGCAGGACATCCCGGCACCCCGCGCGCTGACCACGGCGGAGATCGCGCAGACGGTCCAGGATTTCCGTCACGCCGCGCGGCTCGCCATCGAGGCGGGCGCGGACGGCGTCGAGATCCACGGCGCCAACGCGTATCTCGTGCAGCAGTTCTTCGCTCCCAGCGCGAACCAGCGCACCGACGCGTACGGCGGCTCGATCGAGAATCGTGCGCGCTTCGCGCTCGAAGTCGCCCGCGCCATCGTCGACGAGATCGGCGCGGACCGCACCGCGATCCGCCTGTCGCCGGGGCTCACGCACTACGGCATCGACGAAGGTCCGGAGGGCAAGGACCTCTATCGCTACCTCGTCGCCGAACTCGACACCCTCGGCCTCGCCTACGTGCACCTGCTGCATCTCGGCGACGACGCGTTCCTGCGCGAGGTACGCGGGATGTGGAACAGCCGCCTCATCGTGAACCGCCCGGGCCGGCCGCGCGATGCCATCGGGTCCGATGTCGCCGCGGGCCTGGCAGACCTGGAATCGTACGGCCAGATGGTGCTCGCCAACCCGGACTTCGTCGAACGCATCCGCACCGGCGCGCCACTGAACGAAGCTCGTCGCGAGTTCTATTACGGCGGCGGCGACGAGGGCTACATCGACTACGCGCCCCTGTCCGCCGACGAAATCGCCTGACGGTGACCGCGATGAACCTCCTGAAGCTGCACCGCATGAACTTCGGTTCGCACTTCCGGGCCACCACGCTACGTGGTGCGCCCGGCGAGCTGGGCCCCTTCCTCGGCGTCGACCACGCCTGGATGAGCGCGCCTACGTTCCCGCCGCACATGCACCAGCACATGTCCGCCGTGTCGTACGTGTTCCTCGATTCCGAGTCCGGCGTGCAGAACCGGGACAGCCTCGGCACCGAGAACCTCATCCGGCCCGGCGGCCTGCACTGGACCACCGCCGGCCGCGGCATCACGCATGACGAGGTACCGGCCGTCGAAGGCAAGACCGTGCACTCGCTGCAGATCTTCGTGGACCTCGCGCCGGCGGATCGGAACATGCCCGCGGCCGCGCTGTCGCTCGAACCCGAGGACGTGCCGACCGTGCTCAAGCCCGGCGTGCGCGTCCGGGTGCCGCTCGGCGGCTACGAGAACGTGCGTTCGCCACTCGCGCCGCCGACGGACGTGACCATGCTCGACGTCTGCCTGAAGCCCGGCGCGGAATGGACGATGCCGGTCGCCGCGGGCCGGGCCCTCTTCGTTTTGCCGATCTACGGCACGATCACGGTGGACGGCGTGGCGATGGACGCCAACGGCATGACCGCGCCACGCTGGCGGCCCTCCGAGGCCTCACGCACCGTCACCGTGCGCGCCGGCGACGCGCGTGCGCTGGCTGTGTTCTTCTCGGGCCCGCCGGTGCACTGATCGCCGTTCAGGCGATCGCGATCAGCTGCTGCGCCACGTAGCCGACGAGGAAGATCGCCACGATCACTACGAGCGTGGCGAGAATCCCCTCCGGCGCGGCGCCCGAGTACTCGTGCAGCTCCTCTTCCGCGATCAGCTGACGGTTGCGGCGGTAGCGACGCGTCGCGAGCAGCGTCATCAGCGCGCCGACGAGGATCAGGCCAAGACCGACCAGTTCGGAAAGGCGGACGTGCAGCGCCGGCAACGCGTGCGCACGCTCCGCCGCGGCGAACGCCAGGAACAGGTCGAACCGTTCGACCAGGAAGCCGAAGGCCATCACGGCGATCGCCGTGCGCACCCAGGCGAGATAGGTACGCTCGTTGGCCGAGTGGTCGGTGAATCGTGGGATCAAGGCAGGCCTCCGCGGGACGATGGCGTCGAGCCTGCGCGCACCGATGTCGTCGCGCAATAGCCTGTTCTTTCGACCGACGAGCGCTGGTTGGAGCGGACCTGGCCGCGACAGCTTTTCGCCGTGAGCAGCAGGCCCTGCGGCTCACGGCTCCAACGGCGTCGCGGCCGGGTCCGCTCCCACTGAGGATCGCTCGACACGGCCCATGCACCCCCCGCGCGGGATAATGGCGGCATGAAGAAGCGAAACGACGGGATGGACGCCATGGCGAACCAGGGTTTCGTCCAGGTTCGCGGTGCGCGGGAGCACAACCTCAAGGACATCGACGTCGCGATGCCGCGCGACGCCCTCGTCGTGTTTTCCGGCGTCTCCGGCTCGGGTAAATCGTCGCTGGCGTTCGGCACGCTGTACGCCGAGGCGCAGCGCCGCTACTTCGAATCGGTGGCGCCATATGCCCGACGGCTGATCGACCAGGTCGGCGTCCCCGACGTGGACGACATCGAGGGGCTTCCGCCCGCGGTCGCGTTGCAACAGCAGCGCGGGACGCCGGGCACGCGCTCGTCGGTCGGCAGCGTCACCACGCTGTCGAGCCTCGTACGGATGCTCTACTCGCGCGCCGGCAGCTACCCGCCGGGGCAGCCGATGCTGTACGCCGAGGATTTCTCGCCCAACACCCCGCAGGGCGCCTGTCCGCACTGTCATGGCCTCGGCAAGGTCTACGAGGTGACGGAGAAGACCATGGTGCCGGATCCGTCCCTGACGATCCGCGAGCGCGCCATCGCCTCCTGGCCGCCCGCATGGCACGGGCAGAACCTGCGCGACATCCTGGTCACGCTCGGCTACGACGTCGATGTCCCATGGCGCGACCTGCCGAAGAAACAACGCGACTGGATCCTGTTCACCGAGGAACAGCCCGTGGTGCCCGTGTATGCGGGCTTCACGCCGGCCGAGACGCGCGCGGCGCTCAAGCGCAGGACGGAGCCCAGCTACATGGGCACCTACACGGGCGCGCGGCGCTACGTGCTGCACACGTTCGCCACCACGCAGAGTCCGCTGATGAAGAAGCGGGTGTCGCGCTACATGGTCGGCAGCGTGTGTCCCGTCTGCGGTGGCAAGCGGCTCAAGCGCGAAGCGCTCTCGGTGACCTTCGCAGGCGTCGACATCGGCACCCTCGCCGCGATGTCGTTCGACGAGCTGGCCACGACGTTGCGCCCGGCGGCCGAGGGACGATTCGAGGACGCAGGCACCGCGACGACGCGCAGCCGCGCCGCGGGCAAGGCGGCGACGGCGAAGCGTGTGGCGGGCGGCGGTGCGTCGCACGACGGTTCCTCGGACGTGCGCCGAACCCCGAATCTCTCGGCGGAAAAACGCATCGCCGCGCAGCGCATCGCACAGGACCTCGTCGCACGCGTCGGCACCCTGCAGGCGCTGGGACTCGGCTACCTCTCGATGGACCGGAGCAGTCCCACCCTTTCGCCGGGAGAACTGCAGCGCCTGCGCCTCGCGACGCAGATTCGTTCCAACCTCTTCGGCGTGGTCTACGTGCTCGACGAACCGTCGGCGGGGCTGCATCCTGCCGATGGCGAAGCGCTGCTTGCCGCGCTGGAACAGCTCAAGCGTTCGGGCAACACGATCTTCGTGGTCGAGCACGACCTCGACGTGATGCGCCGTGCGGACTGGCTGATCGACGTCGGCCCCGACGCGGGCGAACGCGGCGGCGAGATCCTGTACAGCGGCCCGCCCGAGGGACTCGCGCAGGTTCGCGGATCGCATACCGCGCGCTACCTGTTCGGCGACCGCACCGTCGCACCGCGAACGCTCCGGACGCCGCGCGGCTGGCTCGAACTGCGCGGCATCACGCGCAACAATCTCTCGAACCTCGACGTCGCCTTCCCGCTGGGAACGTTCACGGCCGTCACCGGCATCTCGGGCTCGGGCAAATCGAGCCTCGTCAGCCAGGCGCTCGTCGAGCTGCTCGGCGAACATCTCGGCCATGAGCCTTCTCGTCCCGACGACGAGGACGAGGAACCGAGCGTTCTCACCCCTGGCGGCGGCCACATCCACGCCGGTGCCGAAGCGATCACGCGGCTCGTGCAGGTCGACCAGCGACCTATCGGGCGCACGCCCCGCTCCAACCTCGCGACCTACACCGGTCTCTTCGACCACGTACGCAAGCTGTTCGCAAGCACCAAAGCGGCGAAGGCGAAGCGTTACGACGCGGGGCGCTTCTCTTTCAACGTCGCCAAGGGGCGCTGTGAAACCTGTGAAGGCGAGGGCTTCGTCAGCGTCGAGCTGCTCTTCATGCCGAGCGTGTACGCGCCCTGCCCCACCTGTCACGGCGCGCGCTACAACGAACAGACGCTGAAGATCGTCTGGAACGGCAAGAACATCGCCGAGGTCCTGCGTCTGACCGTCGAGGAGGCCTGTGAATTCTTCGCCGACGAGGCGGCCGTGCTGAAGCCCCTCCTGCTCCTGCGCGACATCGGACTCGGCTACCTGCGCCTCGGACAGCCGGCGACGGAGCTATCCGGCGGCGAGGCGCAGCGCATCAAGCTGGCGACCGAACTTCAGCGCACGCAGCGCGGCAGCAACTTCTACGTGCTCGACGAGCCGACGACGGGCCTGCACCCTTCGGACGTCGACAAGCTGGTGACGCAACTGCAGGGACTGGTCGACGCCGGCAACACCGTCGTCGTCGTCGAACACGAGATGCGTGTGGTGGCGGGCAGCGACTGGGTCATCGATGTCGGACCCGGCGCGGGCGCGGCGGGCGGCCGGATCGTCGCGTCGGGTCCGCCGACCGAGGTGGCCGCGGCGGCGGATAGCCGCACGGCCCCGTACCTTGCGCGGGAGGTCTCCCGCGGTGGGAGCGGGCCTGGCCGCGATGCCGTTGGAGCCGGGCGCATCGGGACCTGAGCGCCCCGCGAAAAGCTGTCGCGGCCGGGTCCGCTCCCACACGATATCTGTTGGAGCGGACCTGGCCGCGACGCCGTTGAGGCCGTGAGCCGCGGGGCCTGATGCGCCCCGCGAAAAGCTGTCGCGGCCGGGTCCGCTCCCACACGGTACCTGTTGGAGCGGACCTGGCCGCGACGCCGTTGGGGCCGTGAGCCGCGGGGCCTGATGCGTCCGGCGAAAAGCTGTCGCGGCCGGGTCCGCTCCCACACGATATCTGTTGGAGCGGACCTGGCCGCGACGCCGTTGGGGCCGTGAGCCGCAGGGCCTGTCGCCCCTGGCGAGAACTGTCGCGGCCGGATCCTACCGAAGCATGCCGGGTCAGGCCTTGTAGTAATCGCGGTACCAGCGGACGAAGCGGTCGACGCCCTCTTCCACCGACACCTGCGGCGCGTAGTCGATCGCACGTTGCAGCTCGCTCACGTCGGCCGCCGTGTCGGGCACGTCGCCTGGTTGCAGCGGGAGCATCTCCAGGATCGCCTCGCGGCCGAGGCACTGCTCCAGCCGGCGGATGTAGTCGAGCAGCTCGACAGGCTGCTCGTTGCCGATGTTGTAGAGCCGGAACGGCGCCACGCCGCTGGACGACGGATCGGGCGAGGCGCCGTTCCAGTCGGTGTCAACGGTCGGCGGCCGATCGAGGCAGCGGATGACGCCTTCGACGATGTCGTCGACGTAGGTGAAGCTGCGCCGATGCCGGCCGTGGTTGAACACGCGCAGCGGCTCGCCGGCGAGGATCGCGCGGGTGAACAGGAACAGCGCCATGTCGGGGCGGCCCCAGGGGCCATATACCGTGAAGAAACGCAGGCCGGTGCTCGGGATGCCGTAGAGGTGCGCGTAGCTGTGCGCCATCTGCTCGTTGGCTTTCTTCGTCGCGGCGTACAGCGTCAGCGGATGCTCGGCCGAATCGTGCTCCGAGAACGGCATCGTGCGGTTGGCGCCATAGACCGAACTCGTCGACGCGAACACGAGGTGTTCGACGCCGAGGTCGCGGCAGCCTTCGAGCACGTGCAGGAAGCCGGTGACGTTGCTCGACACGTACACATGCGGGTTCTGCGCGGCGTAGCGCACGCCCGCTTGCGCCGCGAGGTGCACCACCCGTCGCGGCCGGTGCGTCGCGAACACCCGGGCGACGGCCTCGCGGTCGGCGAGGTCGGCATGCACGTGGGTGTAGCGCGGATGCTCGCGGAAGCGGTCGAGGCGCGCCTGCTTCAGCGTCACGTCGTAGTAGTCGTTGAGGTTGTCGAGGCCGATCACCTCGTCGCCCCGCTCGAGCAGCCGCATGGCCACGTGCGACCCGATGAAGCCCGCCGTGCCGGTGACCAGTACCTTCATCGATCCGCTCCGCTTCAGAGTCTGCCGTCCACCGCGTCGCGCGGCAGCACGTATTTGACGTCGTAGATGACCGCGCCCGGCTTGCCGAAGGCGCGGATGCCCTCGGCGCCCAGCGCGTGGAACTGCCGGTGCGCCACGGCCACGACGATGGCGTCGTACGCGCCGGCGTCCGGCGCCGCGACGGTGCGCAGGCCGTATTCGTGCTCGGCCTCCGCGGCATCCACCCAGGGATCGTGGACGTCGATCGTCGCGTTATAGGTTTTCAGCGACGCGATGATGTCGACGACACGCGTGTTGCGCAGGTCGGGGCAGTTTTCCTTGAAGGCCAGGCCCAGCACGAGCACGCGCGCGCCGACCGGGTTGAGCCCCTTGCAGACCATCAGGCGGATCAGCTCACCCGCGATGTACGGACCCATGCCGTCGTTGGTGCGACGACCGGCGAGGATGACGTCCGGATGGTGGCCGACCTCCTGCGCCTTGTGCGTGAGGTAATACGGATCGACGCCGATGCAATGGCCGCCGACGAGGCCCGGTCGGAACGGAAGGAAATTCCACTTCGTGCCCGCGGCTTCCAGCACTTCCAGCGTGTCGATACCGAGCTTGTTGAACAGGATCGCCAGGTCGTTGACCAGCGCGATGTTGAGGTCGCGCTGCGTGTTCTCGATGACCTTGGCGGCCTCGGCGACCTTGATGGCGCTCGCCTTGTACGTGCCCGCGTCGATGATGCTGGCGTAGAGGCCGTCGACGAACTCCGCGGTCGCCGGCGTTGATCCGGACGTGACCTTGCGGATCGTCGTAACGCGATGCTGCCGGTCGCCCGGATTGATGCGTTCGGGGCTGTAGCCGACGAAGAAATCCTCGTTGAACACGAGACCCGACTCGCGTTCGAGGATCGGGACGCAGACCTCTTCGGTGCACCCGGGATAGACCGTGGATTCGTAGACGACCACGTCACCACGCTTGAGCACTTTCCCCAGCGTCTCGCTGGCACGCGTGAGCGGCGTCAGGTCGGGGCGCTTCGCCCTGTCGATCGGGGTGGGCACGGTGACGATGTAGACCGTGCACTCGCGCAACGCATCCAGGTCGCTGGCGTAGGTCAGCCGGGCCGCGGCGTCGAGCGCGGCCTTGTCCACTTCCAGGGTGCGATCGGTGCCGGCACGCAGCTCCTCCACGCGGGAGGCGTCGATGTCGAACCCAAGGGTCGGATAGCGCTTGCCGAACTCGACGGCCAGCGGGAGCCCGACGTATCCGAGGCCGATCACCCCGACCCTTACCTTGTCCAGCTGCTGCATCGGGCATCCGTTGGCGAAAACGGCGCGACCGGGCTCGAACCCGGCATGGCCGTGGAGCCCGGAAGCCTAGCGGATCGTCCGTGCGGCGCGCCAGCGCCGCGCGGTCAGCCGCCTTCGGCGGCCGGCAGCTCGTTGACGTCGCGCACGCTGTAGACGTCGATCCCGTAGGGCGCCTTCGCGTCCCCGGTGGCCTTGAAGCGCCCGAAGACGGTGGCATCGGCCTTCACGCCCTTCTCGCCCACGGTCCGGCGGAACGCCGACACGTCGCGTTTCTTGCTGGCGTTGTCGTCCATGCTCAGGCTCAGCGAGGCGGCGCACTGGGTGTCCGAGAGCGTGGTGACCTTGCCCTCGGTGCTGGCGACGCCCCTGACCGTGACCGTGGTCCCGACGTAACGCTGGGCCGTGCCGACGACGCTGCAGATCGAGTCCGGCGGCGTGTCGTCGGACCGGGCCGCGGCGATGCCGCTGGCGAACAGCAGGATGGCGACGCCCGTCGCCCGTGCGAAAGTGACGGCTTTCATAGGTATTCCCCCTTGATACCGGCCCTGCGCGGACCGAGCCGAATGGATGGCTAAACCAAGGACACCGCGTTTTCGGCAACGGGTCAATAAGAAAAATGGGTAGGCGAAGGGCTCCGGGCGGGCGCGGTTGCCACATAATGGGCGTCCCCACCCGATCACTGGAACGCCATGGCCTCCTGGGAAGACGACGACTACGACGACCGTTTCGACCACGACGACGACGACGACGAGGATGCCGAGGACACCGTCGAGAAGCAGGTCTGGCAGTTGCTGCTGCTCATCAATCCGGGCGACGAGGACGGCGCGCTCCAGCAGTTCAACGCCTACCGCGAGACGGCGGAGGAAGAAGGCGACGACGACCCGATGCACATCGTGGCGCGGGTGACGGACTGGCGCTCGGGGTTCGAGGTCGACGAAGACGACACCCGCACGCTGGTGGAGGCCATCAACGAGCTGGTCAGCCGCTGGAACCTCACGATCGACTGGGACGGGGACCCGGACGACGACGAGTTCCACGAGGACCTCGATGGCGCCGAGGTGTTCGCGCGCGCGTTCGATCAGCTGAACCAGCACGGCTACACCCTCTGGTCCCGCGAGGCCGACGACGAGGTGCTGGCCGGCTGGATCACGTCGTCGCGC
Organism: Luteibacter sp. 3190; assembly: GCF_031456385.1. Lineage (NCBI taxonomy): Bacteria > Pseudomonadati > Pseudomonadota > Gammaproteobacteria > Lysobacterales > Rhodanobacteraceae > Luteibacter > Luteibacter sp. 3190. The sequence continues at coordinate 1,741,783 of NZ_JAVDUO010000001.1, forward strand.
GACGACGAAGCGATGCGGATCGTCGCCACGCGGCTCGGCATCAACCTGCGGTTGGGCAGCCAGCTGGGCTGACCCGCCCTTCCGGGGCGGCGGGCGGGGGTGGCGCCCGCTATACTCCGTCGATGAACTACCGCCACGCGTACCATGCCGGCAACTTCGCCGATGTCCTCAAGCACATGGTGCTCGTGGCCCTGATCGACGCCCTCGAGCAGAAGGCCTCGCCCTTCTGTTACATCGACACCCACGCGGGTCGGGGCCGCTACGACCTCAAGGGCTCCGAAGCCCGCAAGACGAACGAAGCGGATGCGGGATTCGGTGTCCTCCGGACCGCGACCGGCCTGCCGCCCCTGTTGTGGAAATGGCTGGAGATCGTCCGCGCCTGCAACGAAGGCGACGAGATGCGCTTCTACCCGGGCTCGCCGTGGATCGCCGCGCACCTGATGCGACCCACCGACAGCGCGCAGTTGTGCGAGCTGCACCCCGAGGAGGCCGGCGCGCTGCGCCAGCTGTTCCACCACGACAAGCGCGTGCACGTGCACCAGCGCGACGGGTACGAGGCGCTCAACGCGCTCGTGCCGCCGAAGGAAAAGCGCGGGCTGGTGCTGATCGACCCGCCGTTCGAGGCGCAGGAAGCCGAGTTCCGCACGATCGAAAAATCGCTGAAGGCGGCCATGGCGAAATGGCCCACCGGCGTGTTCGCCGTCTGGTATCCGATCAAGCTGCGCAGCCACGTGCAGCCGTTCCACCGCTGGCTCGGCAAATGCGGCGCGAAGCGCGTGCTGGCGGTCGAGTTGCTGTTGCGGCCGGACGACTCCCCGCTACGCCTCAACGGCACCGGCATGGTGATCGTGAACGCCCCGTGGAAACTCGATGACGCCCTTCGCGACTCGTTGCGGCTGCTGCCGAAGCTGCTCGGCACGCCGGGCGAATCCGAATACCGGCTGACCTGGCTGGTGGAAGAAGGCAAGGATGAAGCTCCCGCCCACGGTCCGCACGCGCCGCATTCAGTCCGGAGGCGCTAAAGTCGCTCCACACGCCAGGAGTCGACCCATGCGCCCGACCAACGCCCGTCTCGCCCTGTCCGCCGCCGTCCTCGCGGCCGCGCTCGCAGGCTGCGCACCCGCCCCGATCTACAAGCCCACGCCCAACAACGCCGCCGTGCCGCCGGCACAGGTCGCGCGCGAGCCGGAGCGCTACGCCTCGGCCGACGTGATCTGGGGCGGCCGCATCGTCAACGTCCGCAACTTCGCGGACCACAGCGAGATCGAAGTCCTCGCCTATCCGCTCGACGGCTCGCAGCGGCCGCAGTCGAACGACACCGGCAACGGCCGCTTCATCGCCGCCATGCCGGGTTACGTCGAAAGCCTCGACTACCCCGCCGGCGGCCTCGTGACCATCGCCGGTCGCCTCAACGGCACGCGTACCGGCAACGTCGGGCAGGCGCAGTACACCTTCCCGCTGGTCTCGGTGAACCAGTCGCACGTCTGGACGGCCAAGGAGATGTCCGGCGGCCATCCGAACGTGAGCTTCGGCGTGGGCGTCGGCGTCATACGGTAAGATCTTGCGGATCGGCCCGCGCGGAAGATGCCGCGGGCCTTCCTTCGACGCTAGGAACCTCATGTCCGGACATGCCGACTCGAAGCGCGCGATCTTTCTCGCGCTCGGTGCCAACTTCGCCATCTTCGTCGCCAAGCTGGTCGCGGCGATCTTCACGGGTTCGGGCGCGATGCTGGCCGAGGCGGTCCACTCGCTGGCCGACTGCGGCAACCAGGGCCTGCTGCTGCTCGGCATGCGCCAGGCGAAGCGGCCGCCCTCGCCGGATTACCCCCTGGGCTGGGGTCGCGCGCTGTATTTCTGGTCGTTCCTCGTCGCCATCCTGCTCTTCAGCGTCGGCGGCATGTTCTCGGTCTACGAGGGCATCCACAAGCTGACCCACCCGGAGCCGCTGCGTTACGCATGGCTGGCCGTGGGCGTGCTCGCCTTCTCGATCGTGACCGAAGGCATCTCGATGCACGGCTGCATGCAGGAGGTGAACAAGGCGCGCGAGGGCCGGACCCTCTGGCAGTGGTTCCGCGAGACTCGCGCCAGCGAGCTGCTGGTGATCTTCGGCGAGGACCTCGCCGCGCTCGTCGGCCTGTGCCTGGCGCTGGTCGCCGTCCTGCTGACCATGCTCACGGGCAACCTGCTCTTCGACGCGCTGGGCACCATCGCCATCGGCGTCCTGCTGATCGTGGTCGCCATCGCCGTCGCCCGCGAGGTGAAGGCGCTGCTGATCGGCCAGGGCGTCGAACCGAAGCAGCGGGCGGCGATGCTCGCGTTCCTCGAGGCCCGCCCCGAGATCGACACCGTCTACAACGTCCTGACCCTGCAGATGGGTACGGACGTCATGGTGGCGATCAAGGCGAAGATGGCGCCGACGCCCACGGCCCGCGCCATGGTCGAGGCCATCAACATCGTCGAGGCCGATTTCAAGGCGAAGTTCCGGGACGTCCGCTGGAGCTTCTTCGAGCCGGATATCGCCGACTGAGCTCCCACGGACGCGTGGCTCGCCCTTGAGGTAGGAGCGCGCCCTGCGCGCGACATGTCTTGAGGCCGTGAGCATCAGGTCCTGAGCTCTCCGCGAAAAGATGTCGCGCGCGTGGCGCGCTCCTACCGTGCCTTGCGCCTCACGGGGGCGTGACCGTGGGGTAGTACAATCGACGACTTGTCCGCAAGGCCGTCGCCCGATTCCATGCCCGTAGCGCTTCCCCGCCCTCCGCTCCCCGTCAACGCCAAGACCCGCCGCTACTGGGCCGCGCCGCACGGCTCGTCCTGGGCGCTGGAAATCGCCGAGGCGGCGCGCGCCCACGACGGCCTGCTGGTCGTAGTGGTGCGCGATACCCGTAGCGCCGACAACCTCGAGAGCGAGCTGGCGGTCTTCGCGGGCGAGTTGCCCGTGCTGCATTTCCCCGACTGGGAAACCCTGCCGTACGACGTCTTCAGCCCGCATCCGGAAGTCGTCTCGCAGCGCGTCGCCACCCTGTACCGCCTGCCGACCACGCGGCGCGGCGTGCTCGTCGTGCCGGTCGCCACGCTGATGCAGCGCATCGCGCCGCGCACGCACATCACCGGGTCGGGCCTCGTGCTGCGCAAGGGGCAGAAGCTCGATCTCGCCGCCGAGCAGCGCCGCCTGGAAGCCGCCGGCTACCGCAACGTGCCGCAGGTGACCGAGCCCGGCGACTTCGCGGTGCGCGGCGCGCTGATCGACATCTACGCGATGGGCGCGAGCGAGCCCTACCGCGTCGAACTGTTCGACGATGAAGTGGAGTCGATCCGCACCTTCGACACGGAAACGCAGCGCTCGCAACAGCAGGTCGACGGCGTCGACCTGCTGCCGGCGCGCGAATTCCCGCTGACGGAAGACGCCGCGAAGAACTTCCGCGCCAACCTGCGCGAACGCTTCCCGATCGACATCCGCCGCTGCCCGCTCTACCAGGACATGAAAGAAGGCATGACGCCGGGCGGCATCGAGTACTACCTGCCGCTGTTCTTCCCGGTGACGGAAACGCTGTTCGACTACATCGCGGGCGACGCGCTGTTCGTCCTCGGCGAGGGCACGCTCGAGTCCTCCGAACAGTTCTGGACCCAGACCGCCGAGCGCTACGACCAGCGCGCGCACGACATCGAGCGCCCCGTGCTTCCCCCGGCGGAGATCTACCTGCCGCCGGAACAGTTGCGCGAGCGCCTGAACCGCCAGGCGCGCGTCGACGTCGTGGCGAAGGGCCACGAGCACGCCGTCGATCTCGGCACGCAGCCCGCGCCCGAGGTGCCCCTCAACCGCAAGGGCGAGGAACCCGGCACCGCCCTGCGCCATTTCCTCGCCAGCTACCCGGGACGCGTGCTGATCGCCGCCGACTCCGCCGGCCGTCGCGAGGCGCTCATCGAGCAGCTGGCCGGCGCGGGACTGAAACCGGTCATCGTCGACGGCTGGAAGGATTTCCTCGCGCGCGGTGAGGCGCTGGCCATCACCGCCGCGTCGCTCGAACAGGGTTTCGCGCTCACGGAACCGGCGCTCACGGTGCTCACCGAGCGCGAACTGTTCGGCGAGCGCGTGCGCACCGACCGCAAGCGCCGCGCCGGCGCCGCGCGCGATCCCGAGAGCATCATCAAGGACCTGACGGAACTCTCCGTCGGATCGCCGATCGTCCATATCGATCACGGCGTGGGCCGCTACCAGGGCCTCGTCTCGCTCGACGTCGGCGACATGCCGGGTGAATTCCTCACCATCGAGTACGCCAAGGGCGACAAGCTCTACGTCCCCGTGGCCCAGCTCGGCCTCGTCAGCCGCTACACGGGCACCGCGCCGGAACTGGCGCCGCTGCATTCGCTCGGCGGCGACGCGTGGGAGCGTGCCCGCAAGAAGGCCGCCGAGAAGGTGCGCGACGTGGCCGCGGAGCTGCTGGCCATCTACGCCCAGCGCGAAGCGCGCCAGGGCGAGTCGCTGCCCGTCGACCGGCAGATGATCGAAGAATTCGCCGCGACGTTCCCGTTCGAGGAAACGCCGGACCAGCAGGCGGCCATCGATTCGGTGATCGTCGACCTGGCCGCGCCGCGCGCCATGGACCGCGTGGTCTGCGGCGACGTGGGCTTCGGCAAGACCGAGGTCGCGCTGCGCGCGGCGTTCGCGGCCGCCACGGCCGGTAAGCAGGTGGCGGTGCTCGTGCCCACCACCCTGCTCGCGCAGCAGCACTACCGCAACTTCGCGGACCGCTTCGCCGACTGGCCGGTGCGGGTCGACGTGCTGTCGCGCTTCAAGTCGAAGAAGGAAGTCGACGCGGCGCTCGAACGCCTCGCCGACGGCCAGGTCGACGTCATGGTCGGCACGCACAAGCTCCTGCAGCCGGACATCCGCTTCAAGAACCTCGGCCTCGTCATCGTCGACGAGGAACAGCGCTTCGGCGTGCGCCAGAAGGAGCAGCTGAAGAAGCTGCGCGCCGAGGTCGATCTGCTCACGCTGACCGCCACGCCCATCCCGCGCACGCTGAACATGGCGATGAGCGGTTTGCGCGATCTGTCCATCATCGCCACGCCGCCGGCGCATCGCACCGCCGTGCGCACGCTGATCTCGACCTGGCAGCCCGCGCTGATCCGCGAAGCCGTCCAGCGTGAACTCGCGCGCGGCGGCCAGGTGTACTTCCTGCACAACGAGGTGGAGTCCATCGAGCGCACGGCGCGCGAGCTCGGCGAACTGGTGCCCGAGGCGCGCATCCGCGTCGCGCACGGACAGATGCCCGAGCGCGAACTGGAACAGGTGATGGCGGACTTCCACCGCCAGCGGTTCAACGTGCTCGTGTCGACCACGATCATCGAGTCGGGCATCGACATTCCCACCGCGAACACCATCATCGTCAATCGCGCCGACCGTTTCGGCCTGGCGCAGCTGCACCAGCTGCGTGGCCGCGTCGGACGCTCGCACCATCGTGCCTATGCCTATCTGATCGTGCCCGACCGCAAGGCGATGACGGCCGACGCGGAGAAGCGCCTCGAAGCGCTCGCGTCGCTGGAGGAACTGGGCGCCGGTTTCACGCTCGCCACGCACGATCTCGAGATCCGCGGCGCGGGCGAGATGCTGGGCGAGGAGCAGTCGGGTCAGATCCAGGAGATCGGCTTCGGGCTCTACACCGAGCTGCTCGATCGCGCGGTGCGTGCGCTGAAATCGGGCAAGGTGCCGGACTTCGACCTCACCTCGGAACACGAGACCGAGGTCGAACTGCACCTGCCGGCGCTGATTCCCGAGGATTACCTGCCCGACGTCCACACGCGCCTGACGCTGTACAAGCGCATCGCGAGCGCACGAAACGAGGAAGGGCTGCGCGAGCTGCAGGTGGAGATGATCGACCGCTTCGGCCTGCTCCCGGACCAGACCAAATGCCTGTTCGCCGTGGCGCAGCTGAAGCTGATGGCGACGCCGCTGGGCATCCGGAAACTCGACTTCGGCGCCAATGGCGGACGCGTCACCTTCCGCGAGAAGCCCGACATCGATCCGATGGCACTGATCAAGCTGATCCAGCAGCAGCCGCGCGTGTTCAAGATGGACGGACAGGACAAGCTGCGCGTGATCCTCGATCTGCCGGGTTCGGCGGAGCGAGTGCGCACGGCGCAGGATCTGCTGGTGTCGCTGGGGGCGCCTAGGCCGGGCTAGGCCTCCGGCCACCTGCTCCCCATCGCCGATAAGATCGGCTCCCACCCTTCGGTAGGGAGCTCTTCGAAGGCCTTGATCGCATCGGCGATTACGCGCCCTCAGGCTACCGGGCTGGACCGCACCAGGTACTGCACGCTGAAACGGCGGTCCTCGTCCATCCAGACCTTTTCCACCGCGAGTCCGGCCTTGCTGGCCATCTGCGCGAAATCGTCGAGCGAGTACTTGCAGCTGTATTCCACATGCATGGCTTCGTCCTCGCGGAAGGCGAAGGTCTCGCCGCCCACGCGCACGTCCTGCCGCTTCGTGCTGACGAGGTCGGTCTCGATGCGACCCGCGAGCGCGTTGTAACGCGCGCGGTGGCGGAACGATGCCACGTCGAAGTCGGCGCCGATCTCACGGTTCAGCCGCACCAGCATGTTGAGGGTGAAGTCGCGCGTGACGCCCGCGGCGTCGTTGTAGGCGGCCTCGATCTGTGCCGTGTCCTTCTTCAGGTCCACGCCCACGACGACGCCACCGCCGTCGCTCATCTCGGCGCGCATCTGGCGCAGGATCCGGATGGCGTCCTTCGTCTCGAAGTTGCCGATGGTCGAGCCCGGAAAATAGATCACGGTGCGACGCGGTGAGCGCGACGCGACCGGCAGGCGCAGCGGCTGCGTGAAGTCGGCGCACACCGGCTGCATCGGCACGTCCGGGAAACGCGTCGCCAGTTCCGCGACGCTCTCCATCAACGCCGAACGCGAGATCTCCACCGGAACGTACGCGACCGGCGTCTCGAGATGCTCCAGCAGCATGCGCGTCTTGATGCCGCTGCCGCTACCGTACTCCACCAGGCGGACATCCGGACCGAGCGTCGCGGCGATGTCCGCGGCATGGTCGCGCATGATCGCGATCTCGGTGCGCGTGAGGTAATACTCCGGCTGTTCGCAGATCGCCTCGAACAGGGCCGATCCGCGTTCGTCGTAGAAGAGTCGCGACGGCAGCCGCTTCGGCGTCGCCGCCAGACCGCGACGGACGGTTTCGAGGGTGTCCTCGACATCCGGATGACGGTCGTCGACGCGGATGTCTTTCGGTTGAGCGCTCATCGATCGGTTCCCAGTCGTATCCCCGTGAACTGCCAGCGGGCATGGGGAGGAAAAAAGTTGCGGTACGTCGGGCGGACATGATCGGCGGGCGTGGCGCAGGATCCCCCGCGAAGCACCCACTGGCCGTTCATGAATTTTCCGTTGTACTCGCCGAGGGCGCCGGCCAGGGGACGGAAACCCGGATAACTGACATAAGGGCTCATCGTCCATTCCCAAACGTCGCCGTACATCTGGCCCAGGGCTGTTTCGAACGATGTCGCGCGCGGGTGGAACAGGCCCGATTCCTGGAAGTTGCCCTGCACGGGAATGCCGGCGGCCATCGTTTCCCATTCGGCTTCCGTCGGCAGCCGCGCGCCGGCCCAGCGTGCGAAGGCGTCGGCTTCGAAATAGCTGACGTGGCAAACGGGGGCGTGCGGGTCGATGGCACGGCGCCCATGCAGGGTGAATTCGGTTTCGCAGGCCTCGTCCCAGTACAGGGGCCGCGACCAGCCCTCCGCCTGCACCGTCGCCCAGCCGTCGGAGAGCCAGAGCGTCGGCTCGCGATAGCCGCCGTCCTGGATGAAGGCCAGGAACTCCGCGTTCGTCACCGGACGATTGGCCAGCGAGCCCGCCTGCCGGTAGGTGCGGTGACGCGGGCCCTCGTTGTCGAAATGGAACCCGTCGCCGGCGTAACCGACCTCGACCACGCCCTCATCGAATGGCACGTAGCCCAGGGCCGGCGCCGCCATCGACAGGGCACGCGGCGCGTCCGGAGCGAAGGCCGGCTCGAGCGGATTCTGCGCGAACGCGTGCTTGATGTCGGTCAGCAGCAATTCCTGATGCTGTTGCTCGTGCTGGCAGCCCAGCTCGATGAGCGTCGCCAGTTCCGGATCGCCATGGCGCACGATGCGTTCCGCGATCGCCTCGTCGACGCGCGACCGATAATCCCGCACTTCGTCGAGCGTGGGCCGGGTGAGCATGCCGCGCCGCGGCCGCGAGTGCATCGGCCCCACCGACTGGTAGTACGAGTTGAAGAGGAAGTGCCATTCCGGATTCGGCGATACGTAGGCCGGATCGCGTTCGAGGATGAACTGCTCGAAGAACCATGTGGTGTGGGCGAGATGCCACTTCGTGGGACTGGCATCCGGCATCGATTGCACGACCGTGTCTTCCGGTCGCAGGTGCGCGGACAGCTGCACCGTACGTTGGCGTACGCTGGAAAAACGATTCAGAAGCTCCGTGCTGGCCGATGGGTGGGGGGACGTGCCAAGCGGGCGGACGGTCATGACGCTACGGTTCCGGTGCCGCCGGGGACGCGACGGCCAATGCCCGAAACGATGCCGGAGGAAACGTTCAACGGACGTGAGCGGAGCCGTCCGCCACCTTAACGAGCGGTGCACCCAGGCCGCATGGATACTCGCAACCTCGCCGATTCAGGCTTAACGTGGGGACACCCCACGAAAGGACAGCGCCATGAACGTCCGACATCTTCTTTCCGCATCCCTGCTCGCCCTGAGCGCCCTCTCCGCCGGTTGCGCCTCGTCGGGCCTGCAGGCGCGCGACGAGCTTCCCTACGCCGACTGCATGCGTGCCGACCAGATCAACCGCTGGGCGGTCGTCGACGGCAGCACCTTTGCCGTGGCGAACGGTCCCAACTACTACCGCATCCGCACCACGACGGATTGCCCGCGCGCCGATCTCGGTGGCGGCATCCGCTTCCGCCAGTCGAACAGCGACAAGGCGGTGAGCGGCCCGGACATCCGCATGTGCGGCGGCATCAACGAGCAGATCGTCCGCCGCGACGATCCGCCGTGCCAGATCAAGTCCATCGAGAAGGTCGACAAGGGCAGCTTCGACAAGATGCTCGACGCGGCGCAATCCAAGGGCTCGGGCGCCGGCCCGACCGGCGCGGTGCCGTAACCCGGTCGATCCGCTCCAATGAAAAACGCCAGCCTTCCGGCTGGCGTTTTTTTTTCGCTTACCGCTGGAATATCAGCAGTCGTCGCCGCCGAACGGGTCGTCGAGGACGATCGTGTCGTCGCGGTCGGCACCCGTCGCCACGAGGGCGAGCTTGCAACCGGAGAGCTCCTCGACGGCGCGGAGGTACGCGCGCGCGGCCGGCGGCAGCTTGTTCCAGTCGCGGATGCCCGCGGTGGATTCTTCCCAGCCCGGGAACTCGAGGTAGACCGGCTTGCACTCGGCCCAGCCGTCGGCGTCCAGCGGCGCGAGCTCGCGACGCTTGCCGCGGTACTCGTACGCGATGCAGACCTTGATGGTTTCCAGGCCGTCGAGGACGTCGAGCTTCGTGATCGCCAGGCCGTCGATGCCGTTGATCTGCACCGCGCGCTTCAGCGCCACGAGATCGATCCAGCCGCAGCGGCGCGGGCGGCCCGTGCTGGCACCGAACTCGTTGCCCTTCTTGCGCAGGAGCTCGCCCATGTCGTCGTTGAGCTCGGTCGGGAACGGACCGCCGCCTACGCGCGTGGCGTACGCCTTGCAGATACCCAGCACGTAGTCGATGTCGCGCGCGCCGACGCCGGTGCCGGCGAGCGCGCCGCCCACCGTCGTGTTCGACGAGGTGACGTACGGGTAGGTGCCGTGGTCGATGTCGAGCAGCGCGCCCTGCGCGCCCTCGAACAGGATGTTGCCGCCTTCCTGGCGGACGTCGTGCAGGATCGTGGCGACGTCGTCGACCATCGGGCGCAGGTACTCGCCCCAGGTCAGCGCTTCGTCGAGGACGGTCTGGTAATCGACCGGCTCGGCCTTCAGCCACTGGGTGAGCACGAAGTTGTGGTACTCGACGGCGGCCTGCACCTTCTCGGGCAGCTCGTGCGGGTACATCAGGTCGGCGACGCGGATCGAGCGGCGGGCGACCTTGTCCTCGTATGCCGGACCGATGCCGCGGCCGGTGGTGCCGATGGCCTTGGCGCCGGAGGCGACTTCGCGCGCCTTATCGACGGCGATGTGGTACGGCATGATCAGCGGCGTCGCCGGGGAAATCTTCAGGCGCGGGCGGACGTCGACGCCCTGCTCTTCCAGCTCGGCGATCTCGCTCATCAGCGCCGCGGGCGAGAGCACCACGCCGTTGCCGATCAGGCAGAGCGCGTCGTCGCGCAGGATGCCCGACGGGATCAGGTGCAGGACGGTCTTCTTGCCCTTGATCACCAGCGTATGGCCGGCGTTGTGGCCGCCCTGGAAACGAGCGACGGCACCGACGCGCTCCGTCAGGAGGTCGACGATCTTGCCCTTGCCCTCGTCGCCCCATTGCGCGCCGAGAATGACGACTGACTTACCCATGTGATGGTTCTCTTCGTTGCGGTTGCCCTTGCGGGCGATGTGGATCGGGATCAGCGCTGGCGGCCGGGGCCGTCGTTGAGATAGCGCAGGAATTCGGAGTCGGGCTTGAGCACGAACGTGCCCTTGCCGTCGGCGAAGGCCTTCCGGTAAGCGGAAAGGCTGCGATAGAACGCGAAGAACTCGGGGTCCTGGCTGTACGCCTGGGCGTAGATGGCCGCGGCCTGCGCGTCGCCGTCGCCCTTGACCTTCGTCGCGTCGCGATTGGCGTCGGCGAGCAGGACGAGCTTCTGGCGATCGGCGTCGGCGCGGATCTTCTCGGCGCTCTCCTGTCCCGTGTAACGCAGCTCGTTGGCGAGCTGGAGGCGCTCGGCGCGCATGCGCTTGTACACCGAGCCGCTGACTTCGTCCGGAAGATCGATGCGCTTGATGCGGACGTCGACGACGGCGATGCCGAGGTTCTTGCGCGCCACGGTGTCGGTCTGCTGGCGCACGCGCTCGGTGATGTCCTTGCGGCCGCCGGCGATGAGGTCTTCGAGCGGACGGGCGTTGAACTCGTAACGCAGGGCGTCCTTCACGATGGGCGTGAGGCGCTGCGTGGCCTGCAGCTGCTCGCCCGACGTGGCGCGATAGTAGGCGGCGTTGTCGGCGATGCGCCACTTCACGTAGAAGTCGACGTTGACGCTCTTCTTCTCGAGCGTGAAGTAACGCTCGGGCTGGGAGTCGAGGCCGAGGATGCGGTTGTCGAAGCGCATCACCTGCTGGACGACCGGGATCTTGAAGTGCAGCCCGGGCTTGTAATCCGCGCGCACGATGCGCCCGAACTGCAGGAGCAGCGCGTTCTCGCCTTCCTTCACGATGAAGGCGCTGTTGAAGCCGAGCAGGACGAGCGCGACGACGATGAGGCCGGAAACGATCTTCACTGGGCGCTCCCCTGCGGATTCGGATTGGCGTCGGTGGTCGCGGACTGGATGACGGTGCCGACGCCCGGCACGTTGCGGACGGTGCCGTTGTTGGGCTCCACCGGGAGCTGGACGATGTTCTTGCCGTTGCTGCCATCGACGACCTTCGGATTGCCGGCCATGACTTCCTCGACGGTTTCCAGCCACAGGCGCCGGCGCGTCACCTCAGGCGCGGCGCGGTATTCCTTGAGCAGCAGGCTGAAGCGCTCGACGTCGCCGTTGGCGCGCGCGATGCGCTCGACGCGTTCGGCGTCGGCTTCCGCCGCGATGCGCGCGGCTTCGCCGCGGGCCACCGGGACCACCTGGCTTTCGTAGGCGCGGGCCTTGTTCTCTTCGCTCTGCTTGTCCTCGCGCGCGGCGTTGACGTCGTCGAAGGCGTCCTTCACCTGCGCGGGCGGCGACACGTTCTGGAAGCTGACGCCCGTCACCAGGATGCCGGCGTCGTACTTGTCGAGCGTGGCCTGGAGGATGTCCCGCGTCTGCTGCTGCAGGGTTTCCTTCGCCGCAGGCGCCACGCCGGCCACGGGGGCCTGCGCCGGTGCCGGCGTGTCTACGCCCGGCGTGGTCAGGATGTTGTCCATGATGTTCGCGCCGACGACGGAGCGGACGGCCGCCTCGGCGGCGTTGTGGATGGTGGTCTCTTCGCGATCGGCGTTCGAATACAGGAACTTCCGGGCATCGGAGACCTGGTACTGCACGTTGAAGTCGATGGCGATGATGTTCTCGTCGCGCGTGAGCATCGAGACGTTGTCGGACACCGAACGCACCTGCGTGGTCTCGACCTTGGTGACCGTCTCGACCGGGCTCGGCGCCTTGAGGTGGAAGCCCGGCGGGAGCACGCGCGAGAACTGGCCGAAGCGCAGCACGACGCCGACCTGGCGGGCGTCGATCACGGTGTAGCTGGAGACCAGCAGCCAGGCCACGATGAAGACCACGACGATGGCGAACACGCCGCCGCTGCCTGCGCCGAACCGGCCGAAACGCGCCTTCAGGTTCTTGATGGCGGCATCGATGTCGGGCTTGCGCCCGCCCGGCCTGTTGCGGTTCCAGGGATCCTTCTGGCCGTTGCCGGGTTCGTTCCAAGCCATGGGCGACAGTCTCCTTCGGGGACCGGAGGGTGGGCGGCTGGCAAGCCAATGGGGTGAACCCGCGACGGTGGGGGTAGGCTCCGGACGCGCGAGCGCCCGGGACCGCGCCGTTGGGGCACGCAAACGACGTGAATTCTACCAGATGGGTACCGCCGAGTGGTCGCTCAGAACTCGGCGTGCGGGGGATCGATCAGGTCGCGCAGCGGCCGGGCGTGCACATCGTCCCCCAGCAAGGGGGCCAGCACGGAGCGCGGGGCGTCGATGTCGAGGTGCCAGCCGTGCTCGTCGACGGCCTCGCCGGCGATGGCGCCGGCCGCCTTCAGACGGGCATGCAGGCGCCCTGCCGTGAGAGGAAGCTCAAGGCCCGCGCGGATGCGGTCGCCGCCCAGCAGCTCGCCGAGCGCCTCGCGCAGGCCGTCGATGCCGAGGCCGCTCGCGGCGGAGAGCCAGACCTGGCGGGGCTTGCCATCGTCGCCACGGTCGACGCGCGGCGCGGTGTCGACCAGGTCGATCTTGTTCATCACCGACAGCTGGGGCACGTCGCCCGCGCCGATTTCCTCGAGCACCTCGTTGACGACGCGCTGGAGCAGCTCGCGTTCCTCGTCGGCGGCGTCGCTGACGTGGATCAGCAGATCGGCGTCGCGCGCCTCGGCCAGCGTCGCGCGGAAGGCGGCCACCAGGTCGTGCGGGAGCTCGCGGATGAAGCCGACGGTGTCGGCCACCACGGCCGGGCCGCACGCGAGCCCGTCGATCTTGCGGACCGTCGGGTCGAGCGTGGCGAACAGCTGGTCGGCCGCGTAGACGCCGCCGGTGGTCAGGGCATTGAACAGCGTCGACTTGCCGGCATTGGTGTAGCCGACCAGCGCGACGCGCGGCACGGTGTTGCGCAGACGGGCGCGACGCTGCTGGTCGCGCTGGACCTGCACCTTCTCCAGCCGCTTCGTCAGCATCTTCACGCGCTCGGCGAGCAGGCGGCGGTCGGTTTCGAGCTGGGTCTCGCCCGGGCCGCGGTTGCCGATGGCACCGCCGCGCTGGGCGTCGAGATGGGTCCAGCCGCGGACCAGCCGGGTGGCGATGTGCTTGAGCTGGGCCAGCTCGACCTCGAGCTTGCCTTCGTGCGAACGGGCGCGCTGGGCGAAGATGTCGAGGATCAGCCCGGCGCGGTCGACCACGCGGGCCTTCAGATGCTTCTCGAGATTGCGCTCCTGGACCGGCGTGAGCACGTGGTCCACGAGGACCAGGTCGGCCTCCAGCGCGCGGACGGCCTCGGCGACCTCGTCGGCCTTGCCGCTGCCGATGTAGAAACGGGGATTCGGCTCGGCCACGCGAGCGGAAATGCTGGTGAGGATCTCGGCACCCGCCGAGGACACCAGTTCGGCGAATTCCTCGCCACGGCGGATCGCGTCGCCCTCGCCCCGCGAATGCGGAAGCACCAGGATGGCGCGGTCGCCTTTCTTTTGTCTATCGAACACTTAGTGGTGTGACCTCATGGATGAGAAACGGGGCGCGCGTAGCGGAAAGCATACGCGCCCCCGTCCTTGTTCCATATGGGACTCGACGAAGGGCCCCTCAACCCTCGCCGTCACCCGATGACGCGTCCGAATGATTCTCGTGACCGCCGACCCGGACGTTCCGGCTCGGCACCACGGTCGAGATGGCGTGCTTGTAGACCATCTGGCTGACCTGGTTGCGCAGCAGCACGACGAACTGATCGAACGACTCGATCGTGCCCTGCAGCTTGATGCCGTTCACCAGGTAGATGGCGACCGGCACGCGCTCACGACGCAGCGCATTCAGAAACGGATCCTGCAACGATTGCCCTTTGGACATTTCTTGTTCTCCCCTACGCCTCTCGAGCGGGTCCGGGAAAAAACGCCTGACGGCGCCCCGGCCCAAGTGTCTTGAATCTTAACTGCATTTAAATGCCCGCTGGAAGCGCCGAGCGTGACGCCCTCGGCATTCCCAGGAACTGCTCCACCGCGCGCTCCACCTCGGGCAACGGATCCCCCCGGTCCGGGTCGAACGTGCGGGCGTCGAGCTCGGCCCGGAGCCACGTGATCTGGCGCTTCGCGAGCTGACGCGTTGCATAGATACCACGGTTGCGGAATTCCGTGGCGTCGCCGTCGCCATCGAGGTACTCCCACGCCTGTCGGTACCCCACCGCGCGTATCGCCGGGAGGTCCGGATGAAGGTCGCCGCGCTCGCGCAGCCCACGCACTTCGTCGAGGAAGCCGTCCGCCAGCATCGCGTCGAAGCGTGTGGCGATGCGCGCGTGCAGCGTAGTCCGGTCGGCGGGAAGCAGCGCCAGCTTGAGCACCCGCCAGGGCAGGCGCTCGCGACTCCCGCCCGTCTGCAGTTCGCTCAAGGTGCGCCCGCTGAGCGTCATCACCTCGAGCGCCCGCTGGATGCGCTGCGCATCGCCTGGCCGGATCCGCGCACCGGCGATGGGATCGAGTGCGGCCATGCGGGCATGCATCGCCTCCCAGCCGATCGTCGCGGCTTCGGCGGCCAGCGTCTCGCGCAGCGCCGGATCGGCTTCGGGCAGATCGGAGAGCCCGCGCTGCAACGCGCGGAAATACAGACCGGTGCCGCCGACAAGCAGCGGCACCCTGCCCTGCGCGGTGATCCGCGTCATGGCGGCCAGCGCGTCGGCGCGAAAATCGGCGGCCGAATACGGTTGCGACGGATCGCGGATGTCGATCAGCTCGTGCGGATAGCGCGCGAGCGTCGCCGCGTCGGGCTTCGCCGAACCGATGTCGAGCCCGCGATACACGAGCGCCGAATCGACGCTGACAAGACCCACGGGGAAGCGATCGGCCAGTTCGCAGGCGAGCGCCGTCTTGCCCGAGGCGGTCGGGCCCATCAGGAAGATGGCGAGGGGGCGTGTATCGAGACTCATGACGGCACTGCGCTGGCGAACGGCCGCAAGGGTAGCGCATGCGCGCTGGTCAGATACTGACCAGCGCGACGCAAGTGCGTGCCACGCAAGGGCGAAACGGACTTGTCCACACGGTTATGCAGGCGGTATCCACACCGGTTGTGGATAAGCGACGGACGCCTGCGATCAACGCGACGCGGGGACGCCAAGCTCCTTCAGCAGCGCGGGCGACGGATACACCTTGTCGATCAGCCAGCGCATGTAGCGCATGTCGACGTGGATGGCGCGCTTGTACCGCGGGTCGTACATCCAGCTCGCGCTGACCGCCTCCCAGTTGCTGTCGAAGTTCAGGCCGACGAGCTCGCCCTTCGCGTTGAGCACCGGCGAGCCGGAGTTGCCGCCGGTCGTGTCGAGGTTGCTGAGGAAGTCGACGGGCATCGCGCCGGTCTTCGGGTCGGCGTAGCCGGCGAAGTCGCTCTTCGCGATCGCGTCGAGCAACGGCTTCGGCGCGTCGAACGGCGCCTTGCCCGTGTTCTTCTCGACGATGCCGGCGACGGTCGTCAGCGGCGCGTAGGTGACCGCGTCGCGCGCGACGAGCGGCGTGACCTTGCCGTAGCTGACGCGGAGCGTGGAGTTGGCGTCCGGATAGACCGCCTTGCCCTGCGATTCGCGGTAGCCGATCAGCGCCTGCATGTACGCCGGGCGCAGCCGCAGCAGGTCGCCCTCGCGCGCCTTGCGCTCATCGTCGAGCCGCAGCAGCGCCGGGCGCAGCGTGCGCGCCGCGACCAGCAGCGCGTCGTCGCTCTTGCCGACGTCCGCCGGGCTCGCCGCGAACAGACGCATGCGCTCCGCCTCGTCGCCGAGCTTCGTCGATCCGTAGATGCGATCGAGCGCCGACGCCAGTTCGGCGGGCGTGCGGCCGAAGACCTTGTCGAGCTCCGGCAGGTGCTGGACGGCCGGCAGCGTCTGGTAGCGAAGCATGAGCGAGGTCACCAGCGCTTTTTCCACGCGCGGATCGTAGCGCCGCTGCGCCTGCTTCAGCTGGCTCTTGATGAGTTCCTCGTCGCGCGTCTGGTAACCCGTCTCGCGCGCGGCGTCCGGCTTCGGTCGTTCGACCGACAGGCGATCGATGGCGAGCGCGCCGCGCATGAGCTGAGTCTGGCTGGCCAGCAGCGCGAGCACCATGTCGCGATCGCGACTGTCCTTGCCCTGCGCGATGAGCGCCATGACCTGGTCGATCTCCGGCTTCAGGGCGGCGCCGTCGGGTTGTTTCGCCAGCCACGCCAGCATGGCGGCCTCGTCCTGGCGGCGCACGTCGACGGCATCGCTGCGGCGCAGGCCCTCCAGCTCGCCTTCGAAGCGCTTGATGCCGTTCTTCAGCGACTGCAGCTGCGAGGCATAGCGGATGCCGGCCTCCTTGTCCGTCCTGCCCTGTGTCTCGATGACGTCCTGCAGCGCCTTCATCGCGGCGACGTAGGTCGGCAGGCGCCACTCGATCTGGTCGGCGAACTCCGCGGCGGTCCGGTGACGGTAGGTGATGCCGGGATAGCCCGCGAGCATCACGAAGTCGCCCTCCGCCACGCCGGCGGTCGCGAGCGTCAGGTGCGACGGCGGACGATAGGGCTTGTTCTCCGGCGAGTAGTCGGCCGGCTTGCCGTCCGGTCCGACGTACGCGCGCAGGATGGTGAAGTCGCCGGCGTGACGGGGCCAGACGAAGTTGTCGATCTCGTCGCCGTAGTTGCCGATGGCCCGCGGCGGCGCGTAGACGAGGCGCAGGTCGCGAAGCTCGAGCTGCTTCACCAGATAGAAGTCGCGCCCGTAGAACATGTTGGCGACGCTGCAGCGGATGCCGTCGCCCTTCTCGCACTCGGCCACGAGCGCCTTGCTCGCGGCGTCGACCGCGTCGTAGTAGGCCTTGCCGGTCTTGCCGCGCGCGGCGGCGAGCACGGTGTCGGTCACCTTGTCGAAGCCGACCGTCACGCGCAGGCGGTAGTCCGGGTTCGCCGGGAGCTCGCCCGCCCGGTCGGGGGCGACGTAGCCGTTCGCGATCAGATCGCGGTCGGGCCGGGAGTTGTACTGGATGACGCCGAAGGCCACGTGGTGGTTGGTGACGACCAGGCCCTCGGCGGAGACGAAGGCGCCCGTCCCGCCACCGATCCGGACGACCGCGTTCAGCGGCGCGCGGGTGAGGTCGGCGAGGTCCCTGGGATCGCCCCGGAAGCCGGCCTCCTTGAGATTCTTCGCAATCGAAGGCAGCTGCGAGGGCATCCACATGCCCTCGTCGGCCTTCGCGTCGATCGTCAGCGCCATGGCGGCTCCCAGCATCATCGAGCGGATTCGCATGTTTCTCATGTCCCCTGTGGGTCGTGCAGAGCGGTCCGACCATAGAGGGCCTCCCCGCCGCTGGCAATGGCGCGACGCACCACGAAAAGCACCCGCCCCGGCATATAATGGCGGTTTGGGTCCGCGCCGCGGGCCGCTCGCAGGAACCCCCGATCCCCATGCAGCAGACGATGAAGGCGCTGGTCAAGCGCAAGCCCGAACAAGGCATCTGGATGGAAGAAGTGCCGGTGCCGCAGGTCGGCCCGAACGAAGTCCTGATCAAGGTCGAGAAAACCGCCATCTGCGGCACCGACCTGCACATCTACAAGTGGGACGAGTGGTCCCAGCGGACGATCACGCCGGGCCTCACGATCGGCCACGAGTTCGTCGGCCGCATCGCGGAGATCGGCCCCGGCGTCACGGGCTACAAGGTCGGCGACCGCGTCTCGGCCGAGGGCCACATCGTCTGTGGCCACTGCCGCAACTGCCGCGCGGGCCGCCAGCACCTGTGCCCGAACACGATCGGCATCGGCGTGAACCGCAACGGCGCGTTCGCCGAGTACATGACCATGCCGGCCTCGAACCTGTGGCCGATCCCCGACCAGATCCCGTCCGAGCTGGCCGCGTTCTTCGATCCCTACGGCAACGCCGCGCACTGCGCGCTGGAATTCGACCTGATCGGCGAGGACGTCCTGATCACGGGCGCCGGCCCGATCGGCGTGATCGCCGCGGGCATCGCCAAGCACGTGGGCGCCCGCAACGTGGTGGTGACGGACGTCAACGACTACCGCCTCAAGCTCGCCGCCGACATGGGTGCCACGCGCGTGGTGAACGTCGCCAACCAGTCGCTGCGGGACGTCGTGAAGGACCTGCACATCGAGGGCTTCGACGTCGGCCTGGAGATGAGCGGCAACCCGCGCGCCTTCGCCGACATGCTCGACTGCATGTACCACGGCGGCAAGATCGCCATGCTCGGCATCATGCCGCGCGGCGCCGGCATCGACTGGGACAAGGTCATCTTCAAGGGCCTCACCCTGCAGGGCATCTACGGCCGCAAGATGTACGAGACCTGGTACAAGATGACCCAGATGGTCCTCACCGGCTTCCCGCTGCAGAAGGTGCTGACCCACCAGATCGCCATCGACGATTTCCAGAAGGGTTTCGACCTCATGGACGCCGGCCAGAGCGGCAAGGTCGTCTGTTCCTGGACCTGAATAACCGGCGTTGACGCCACGCTCACGAAGGCCTCCGCCGGGTAGACTCCGGCGGGGGCCTTTTTGATTGCGGGAGCGGCGGCATGGAATCGCTGAGAGAGAGAAGCAGGGCCCACTGGCGCCGGGCGCGCGAGCATGGGATGACGGTCTACAGGTCACATCGCGCACGCCGCATCGCGGCATGGTGCGCCGGCGTCGTGCTGGTCTTCGCGCTGCTCGGCTTCCTCGCCGCGCCGCCGCTGATCCGCGCGCAGGCCGAAAAGCACGCCAGCGCGGCGCTTGGCCGCCCCGTCACGATCGGCGACATCGACCTCAACCCGTTCACGCTCGACCTGACCGTCGAACGGCTGCACATCGCCGAGGCCGACGGACGCACGCCGTTCGTCGACGTCGACCGCATCGACGCCAACGCCTCGTGGGCGTCGCTGTTCCGCGCGGCGCCCATCCTCGACGCGCTGACGATCGACCGCCCGCGCATCCACCTGCGCCGCGACACGGCACGACGATTCAACATCTCCGACATCCTCGACCGCTTCGCGGGCGATCCGAAGACTCCCGACACGGGTCCGGCGCGCTTCGCGCTGTCGAACATCGCCCTGCACGACGGCCGGATCGACTTCGACGACCGCGTGCTCGACGCGACGCATCGGGTCGACCGCATCGAGCTCGGTATCCCGTTCATCGCCAGCCTGCCGAGCGCGACGGACATCTTCGTCGAACCGCTGCTGGCGATGACCGTCGACGGCAGTCCGCTGCGCGCGCAGGGACACACCAAACCCTTCGCCAGCAGCCGCGAATCGACCGTCTCCTTCCGGCTCGATCGTCTCGACCTCTCCCGCTACATCGGCTTCGTCCCGGGCCCCCTGCCCATCCGTGTTCCTGCCGGCAAGCTCTCCGGCGTGCTCGACCTGCGCTTCCTGATGGCGGAATCCCATCCGCGCATCGTGCTCGGGGGCCGGCTGGTGCTGGACGACCTGCGCATCGAAGACGCGCAAGGCAAGCCGTTCGTCGCACTGGCGCACGGCGATGTCGCGCTGACCGCGCTCGAGCCACTGACCTCGCGCTACCGCTTCGGCACGATCGCCCTCGACGGACTCGACGTGCGCTACGCCCGGCTGCCTGGCGGAAAGAGCAGCATCGACGCCCTGCTCCCGGCCCCCGACGCGACGCCGGCCGCCGACGCCCGGCCGACCGACGTGCGCGTGGACGGCCTGGTCGTGAAGGGGTCGCGGCTCGAGTACGCCGACCTCGCCGCGCCGGCGCCGGCTCGCCTCGTGCTCGACGACCTCGCCGTGAACCTGCGCGGCCTGAGCACCGTCAAGGCTCCCGTCGCCACGCTCGATGCCACCGCGCGCATGGCGGGCGGCAGCCTTGCCACGCAGGGCAAGCTCGACGTCGCCGCGAGCCGCTACCTCGGGCGCCTCACGCTGAAGGACATCTCGCTGGCCGCGCTGATGCCGCTGGCACCGCCACTTCTCGATGCCGACATCACCGGCGGCACGCTCGGCGCCAACGGCGACCTCGCGCTCGAGTGGCACGACGCCGCCACCGTTCGCGTCACGACGGCGAAGGCGAACCTCGACGGGTTCCGCCTCGTGCCGCACGACGGCCGCATCTCGCCCGTCACCTGGCGCTCGCTCGCCGCCGACGTCGCGTCGCTCGACCTGGCGACGAGCGAAGCACGGCTCGACCGGCTGACGCTGGACGGCCTCGCGGTCGACCTGCGACGGCTCGCCAGCGGCGACCTCGACCTACCGGCGATCCTGCGCACCAGCGCGCCCCCCGCCACGCCCGCGCCCGCCGCGACGCCATGGCGCTGGAGCATCGGCCATCTGGGACTCGGCGACGGCTTGGTCACGCTGCGCGACGCGGACGCGGCGAAGCGCCGGCCCATCGCGCTGCGGGCGACGGCGTTCGGCATCGACGGCCTGTCCGACGACCTGACGAAGCCGCTGCGCCTCGACCTCGCCGGCGAACTCGGCAAGGGCGCCGCGTTCGCGATCGCCGGCCAGGTCACGCCGCGACCGCTCGGCGCCGACCTCACCGTCAAGGCGACGCGCCTCGACCTCGCGCCGTTGCAGGCGCTGGTGACCGTCCCGCTCAACGTGCGCATCGCCAGCGCGCTGCTCAGTCTCGACGGGCGCCTGCGCGCCGTGCTGCGTGCAAACGCGCCGGCGCGGATCGATTACCAGGGTGACGCGACGCTCGGCCGCGTGCGCATCCTCGACAAGCTCACCGACGCCGATTTCCTCCGCGTGGGCTCGCTCTCCGCCAGCGGCATGGGCGTGCATCTCGGCAACGGCGCGTCCAAGGTCGACATCGCCGGTATCGCGCTGGACGATTTCTACGCCCGCGTGATCGTCAACGCGAGCGGTCGGCTGAACCTGCAGGACGTCGTCGCCAGCCCCGAGGCGCCTCCGGGTGCCGTGTCCGTCACCGAAGCCCGCGGCACGACGGCGCCACCCGCCGAAGCCGCACCGTCCGACACCGCGCCGTCCGGGCCGGCGCCCGAGATCCGCATCGGCCGCGTCAGCCTGACGCGGGGACGACTCAACTACACCGACAATTTCATCAAGCCCAATTACACGGCCGACGTCACCGGCCTCACCGGCAACGTGGGCGCGTTCGGCACGACGGGCGGCGGGGCGCCGGCCGAACTCACCCTGCAGGGCCAGCTCGACAACAACGCGCCGGTCGACATCCGCGGCACCATCAATCCGCTCACGCCGGTGGCCTTCCTCGACATCGCCGCGAAGGCCGAGGGCATCCCGCTGGCGAACCTGTCACCCTACTCCGGCAAATACGCGGGCTACCCGATCACCCGCGGACGCCTCAACGTGGACGTCCACTACCTGCTCGACCAGCGCAAGCTCACCGCCGAGAACCATATCTTCATCGACCAGCTGACCTTCGGCAACCGCATCGAAGGCCCGGGCATCACGCACCTGCCGGTGAAACTCGCCGTCGCGCTGCTGAAGGACAGCCAGGGCCGCATCGACGTGCGGATACCGGTCTCCGGCTCGCTCGACGATCCGCAGTTCAGCGTCGGCGGGCTGGTCTGGCGCGCCATCGGCAACCTCATCGTGAAGGCCGTCACCTCGCCGTTCCGGCTGCTGGCGTCGATCGGCGGCGGTCGCGAGGACCTCGGCTACATCGGCTTCGCGCCCGGCTCCGCCGAACTCGATGCCGGCGCGCAGGCGAAGCTGGCGGACGTGGTCAAGGTGCTGAACGACAAGCCATCGATCAGCCTGGACATCGTCGGCCGGATCGATCCGGCGAAGGACGATAACGGGCTGCGCCAGGTGATGGTCGACGACCTGATCCGCCAGGAACAGGTCAACGACAAGGGCGACGACCCGGCGCCGCCCACGGACGAGGAACGCGAGAAGTACCTCGAACGCGCCTACCGCCACGCCTCGTTCCCCAAGGCGAAGAACCTGATCGGCCTGACGAAGTCGCAGCCGCCGGAGGACATGCGCCGCCTGCTCGAGACGAACATGCCCGTGGATGCCGACGCCCTGCGCCACCTCGCGGAACGACGCGCCAACGCCGTGCGCCAGTGGCTCCAGGGGAAGGTGGACGACAAGCGGGTCTTCGTCGTCGCCCCGAAGAAGGACGCCAGCGGAATCGACGACGGCGGACCCACGACACGGGTGGATTTCGGCCTTCATTGATACGGGGCGATATCGAGGTTTTCTCACTCGCCCAAAGGCCTCACAATCGGGGGCTTCTCCGTCCCGGAAGCTCCCCGCCATGACTTACCCCGGCCAGAACCGCTTCGCCAGCGAACTCGAATCCATCCGCGAACAGGGTCTGTTCAAGCAGGAGCGGATCATCGTCTCCCCGCAGTCGGCCGAGATCGAACTGGCCGACGGTCGAAAAGTTCTCAATTTCTGCGCGAACAACTACCTTGGCCTCGCCGACCACGCCGACGTCATCCAGGCGGCGAAGGACGCCCTGGACACCCACGGCTTCGGCATGGCGAGCGTGCGCTTCATCTGCGGCACGCAGGACCTGCACAAGGCCCTCGAAAAGCAGATCGCCGACTTCTTCGGGACCGAGGACACCATCCTCTACGCCGCCTGCTTCGACGCCAACGGCGGCCTGTTCGAGCCGCTGCTCGGCGAAGAGGACGCGGTCATCTCCGACGCGCTGAACCACGCGTCCATCATCGACGGCATTCGCCTGTGCAAGGCGAAGCGCTTCCGCTACGCCAATTGCGACATGGCCGATCTCGAGGCGCAGCTCCAGGCGGCCGACGCCGCGGGCGCGCGCACCAAGCTCATCACGACCGATGGCGCGTTCTCGATGGACGGCTTCATCGCTCCGCTCGACGAGATCACCGCGCTCGCGAAGAAATACAACGCGCTCGTGCACATCGACGAATGCCACTGCACCGGCTTCCTCGGCGACACCGGCCGCGGCTCGGCCGAACACTATGGCGTGATGGACAAGATCGACATCTTCACCGGCACGCTGGGCAAGGCGCTCGGCGGCGCGCTCGGCGGCTTCACCACCGGTCGCAAGGAAGTGATCGAGATGCTGCGCCAGCGTTCGCGCCCCTATCTCTTCTCCAACTCGCTGCCGCCGCACGTCGTCGCCGCGGGCAGCAAGGTGTTCGACATGCTCGCGTCCGCGGGCGACCTGCGCGAGCGCGTGAAGGAGAACACCCGCTATTTCCGCGAGAAGATGACGGAGGCCGGGTTCGACATTCGCCCGGGCGAGCATCCGATCGTGCCGGTCATGATCTACGACGCGAAGCAGGCGCAGGCCATGGCCAGCCAGCTTCTCGAGGAAGGCATCTACGTCACCGGTTTCTTCTTCCCCGTGGTCCCGCAGGGCAAGGCGCGCATCCGCACCCAGATGAGCGCCGCGCACACGCGCGAGCACCTCGACCGCGCCATCGCCGCGTTCACGAAGGTGGCGAGGAACCTGGGCATCCTGAAGGCCTGACGCCCCCTGGCATCGGGGCCTGGGCGCCCCGCGAAAGGATGTCGCGCGCAGGGCGCGCTCCTACGAGGGGCCATCGGCGGCACAATGGTTCACGGGATGCCGCCGTGGCCCCGGTAGGAGCGCGCCCTGCGCGCGACATCTTTTCGCGAAGAGCTCACTCCCGCCGCTGCGCCTGACGTCGCCGCAACATCGCCACTTCCGCCTCGGTCAGGGGCCGCCATTGGCCTTTCGCCAGTTCGCCCAGCGGCAGATCGCCGATCGCCACGCGCACGAGGCGCTGCACGTCGAATCCGAGCGCGGACATCAGCCGGCGAATATGGCGGTTCCGGCCCTCGTCGAGCGTCACTTCGAGCCACGCGTTCTTCTCGCCCTGCCGCAGCAACGACGCCGCGCCCGCGCGGAGCGTCTCGCCCGCGTCGACGACGCCCGCGAGCATGGCGTCGAGCGTGGTCTGGTCCGGCTGCCCCGCGACCTGCACGTGGTAGGTCTTCGGCACATGCGTCGCCGGATCGGTGATGCCCGCCGCCCACACCGTGTCGTTGGACAGGAGCAGCAACCCCTCGCTCGCCTTGTCGAGGCGGCCCACGGGGCCGAGCCACGGCAAGCCCGCGTCGGCGAGCAGCGAATACACCGTGTCGCGGCCGCGCTCGTCGGACGCGGAGACCACGATGCCGCGCGGCTTGTTCATCGCCACGTACACGGGCGCGGCCGCCTGCGCGGCACCGCCGTCGATCTCGATCCGCTCCGGACCCGCGATCGGAAACTCGGGATCGCGCACGATCTTTCCGTCCACCCGGACCCTGCCCTCCCGCGCCAGCTTCTCGCCCTGGCTGCGCGAACAGAGGCCGCGCTTCGAGAGAACGCGGGCCAGGCCGAAGACGGGAACGGAGGGACGGCGCGATCGCGTGGCGGGCGCACGAGGAGGCTGACGGGGCATGGCGCATAGGATACATGCGCGCCCGGCAGCGCCACCGCCCCTGGAAACGCACAAAAAAAAACGGCATGCCGGAGCATGCCGTTTCGGAAATATACGTTGAAGGGCTTCCGTCAGATCTTGGCGATGCCTTCGGGGCGCTTGGCGCCGACGAAGTGCTTGGACCAGTAGGCCTCGTTGAGGCTATCCACGCGGACGGTCTTGCCGGCCGACGGCGAGTGGATGAACTGGCCGTTGTCGATGTAGATGCCGACGTGCGAGATCGCCTTGCCGCGGGTGCGGAAGAACACGAGATCGCCCGTCTTCATTTCGTTGCGCTTGACCTTGAGGCCGGCGAGGAACTGGCTGGCCGAGTTGGTCGGGAGGTCGAGACCGATGCTGTGCATGAACACGTAGCGGACGAAGCCGCTGCAATCGAAGCCGGTGGACGGTGCGCGGCCACCACGGCGGTAGCGGATATCGCGGAGCTTCATGGCGAAGGCCATCAGGGCCTCGCGGGCGTGACCGTCGACATGACCGGCCAGCTTGTCGGTCGCGGCGGCGACCAGGCTGTCGTCTTCATCGTCGGCATCCGGCGCGGCGGCGTCGTTCACGGCGACGGCGGCGGTCTGCGGGGCGATGAGCGAAGCGACATCGGGGATGGTGGACTGCGCGAGACCCGTGGCGGGCGCGAAGACCGGAAGATCGGTGAGCAGCAGCGTGGCGGACTGGTCGAGACCCTGTGGAGCGGTGATCGTGTCGGCGACGGCGGGTGTAACGATGGCGATACAGCAGGTGGCTAACGCGAGAGCGGTCAGTCGCTTTAAGTGCATGAGCGAGAAGGCCTATTCATCGTGGAGTTAAGCCGCCGTGAAGGTGAGACGACCGTGAACGAGTGGTGAAGTTACCAAACCCGTTTGGTCCTGTTGTTGGCATAAAGTTAAAAAACGCCGTTCCTAGGAAACATTCAGACATCTCGCAGAAACCTGCGGGCTGTGGGACGAAATCCTGAACGGATTGAGCCACTTGCCTTCACAAACGTGAGGCCGCGACCGCGTCCGGGCGTCTTTTCCTTGCCGAAAATGTGTAGGGGTTATCGTGCGGGCTTGTAAGCCCTTGCCCCGAAGATCGAACTGCCGATCCGCACCTCGGTACTGCCCTCGGCGATGGCCAGAGCGAAGTCCCCGCTCATGCCCATGGACAGCCGGTCGACCGCGTGGCCGGCCTGCCGGGCACTGTCACGCAGCCGATACAGGGTACGGAAACAGGCCCTCACCCGGGCTTCGTCCTCGCTCGCCTCGGCCAGCGTCATCAGACCCCGCACACGCAGGCTGGAGAACGCGCGGAGGGCGTCGAGGAAGGCGGGAAGCTCGTCCGGATCGAGGCCGGACTTGGTCTCCTCGGGCGAGGTCTTCACCTGCACCAGCACGTCGATGCCCCGCCCCGCCGCCTGGAGGGCCTTGTCGAGCGCCACGGCGAGGTCGAGCCGGTCGAGCGACTGGACCTCGCTCGCGAACTTCGCGACCGCCTTCGCCTTGTTGGTCTGCAGGTGGCCGATGACGACCCAGTCCAGAGCCTCGGCGGCGAGGGCCGTGGCCTTCGCCTGGATCTCCTGGACCTTGTTCTCGCCGAAGCGGCGCAGCCCGAGCGCCACCGCCTCGCGCACCACGTCCTCGCCGAAGGTCTTGCTGACGGGCAGGAGCGTCACCTCCGCGGGATCGCGCCCGGCGAGCCGGCAGGCCTCCGCGATCGAGGACCGCACGGCGGCAAGGCGCCCCGCGAGGGTGTCCTGCCCGGCCGTCATGCCTTCGACGCTTCCTGGAAGTGACGGGCGACGACGTCGGCGACCACCATGCTCACGCGCTTGCCGGTGGGAATGTGCAGGAACTCGTTCGGGCCATGCGCGTTGGAATGCGGGCCGAGCACGCCGGTGATCAGGAACTGCGCCTGGGGGAACTTCTCGCCCAGCATGCCCATGAACGGAATGCTGCCGCCTTCGCCCATGTAGGCGGCGGGGGCGCCGAAGTAGTGCTGCGACGCCTGCGCGACGGCGTCTTCGAGCCACGGCGAAAGGGCCGGCGCGTTCCAGCCGCTGCCGTCCTTCTCGAGATCGAAGGTCACCTTCGCGCCGTACGGCGGATCCTTCTCGAGCAGCTGCTTCAGGAACCGGCCGGCTTCCGCGCCCGAGAGCGTCGGCGGCACGCGCAGGCTGAGCTTCACCGCCGTCTTCGGACGCAACACGTTGCCGGCGCTGTCGAGCGGCGGCATGCCGCCGATGCCCGTCACCGCGAGCTGCGGGCGCCACGTGCGGTTGAGCACCAGCTCGGAGAGGTCGTCGGTGACGGGCTTCATGCCTTCGACGAACGGGAACTTGTCGTAGACCGCCGTGCCGAGCACCTCGGCCGAACGACGGGCCTGCTCCACGCGCTGCGGCGGGATGTCGACGTACAGCTCGCGCGGAAGGATCGTGCCGGTCTTCGGATCCTCGAGGCGACCCAGGATGTCGCGCAGGATGCGGAAGCTCGACGGGACCACGCCCGAGGCGTCGCCCGAATGCACGCCCTCTTCCAGCACCTGGACGGTGAGGTTGCCGCCGGTCATGCCGCGCAGGGAGGTGGTCAGCCACAGCTGATCGTAGTTGCCGCAACCGGAATCCAGGCACACGACGAGCGCCGGGTTGCCGATGCGGTCCGCGAGGTGGTCGACGTAGTACGGCAGGTCGTAGCTGCCGGACTCCTCGCAGGCCTCGATCAGGATGACGCAGCGCGCGTGCGGCACGCCCTGGTCGCGCAGCGCGAGCAGCGCGGCGAGCGAACCGAAGATGGCGTAGCCGTCGTCGGCGCCGCCGCGGCCGTACAGCTTGTCGCCCTTGATCACCGGCGTCCACGGACCGAGGTCCTCGGCCCAGCCCGTCATCTCCGGCTGCTTGTCGAGATGACCATAGAGCACGACGGTCTCATCCGTGCCCTTGCCCTGGACGCCCTGCGCCGGCACGTCGATGTAGATGAGCGGCGTACGGCCTTCGAGGCGGACGACCTCGAGCGTCGCGCCTTCGAACGCCGAAAGCTTCCCGCGCGCCCAGGTCTCCATGAGCGTCACGGCCTGGTCCATGTAGCCGTGTTCCCGCCACTGCGCGTCGAACATCGGCGACTTGTTCGGGATGCGGATGTACTCGACCAGCTGCGGGACGATTTCCGCGTCCCAGAGGCCGCTGACGAAGGAAGTGATGCGGGAGGTATCCATGGGGAACGGACTCGTGGGGGACAAAGACCGATTGTAACAGCGCCGACAGCCGCGCCCGTGGCGCCGTGGGTGCCGGCGAGGCGCCGGCGGTGCGCGCGCCCACATGGGACGGCGCGCGCCGCCGGTTCGCGAAAACCGCGGCGCGCCGCAGAGTGCCCCGGCGTCATTCGACGCGTCGATGAGGAGTACCACCATGAAACGCCACCTCGCCGCGCTCGCGGCACTGCTTTTCGCGCCGCTCGCCTTCGCCTCCACGCCGGTGAACGTCAACACCGCGGACGCTTCCACCCTCGCCGAATCGCTCGACGGCGTCGGCCTTTCCAAGGCGAAGGCCATCGTCGCTTACCGCGAGGCGCACGGTCCGTTCGAGTCGGCCGACCAGCTGACCGAGGTCAAGGGAATCGGCGCCTCGTTGGTCGACCGCAATCGCGACGCGATCCAGGTCGACGGCGGCAAACCGGCCAGGAAAGCGAAAGCGCCCCGCGCGGCCAAGGCGAAAGCGGACGCCGACGAGGGCTGACGAGGCCGTCCGGCCGTTCACGACCCCGCCTGGCGCCGGGCGGGGTCCTCCCCTCTTTCATTACCGGACGATCGCGCTACACTCGCGCCCCATGCCGGGCAGGCACTTGCCTTCCCGCGGGTACAGGGGCGTCATGCAGCAATGATCCTTCCGCGTTACCGCATCGCCGATTCCGCCATCCCCGGCGCCGGCAAGGGCTTGTTCGTCGACGAATTCGTGGCCGCCGGCCAGATCGTGACCGCCCCCGACGGCATCGATGCCACCTACAGCTGGCAAGACATCACGTCGTCGCCCGAGCTCTCCGCGAACCTGTTCGCCGCCGCCCGCTGGTTCGGGGACCGCTACACCGTGTCGCCGGACTGGCCCGACGAGTGCTACGTGAACCACAGTTTCGAGCCGACCGGCCTCTGGCACCTCGGCTTCATCTTCGCGGCGAAGGACCTTCCGCAAGGCACTGAAATCACAGTCGATTATCGCCACCTTCTCGCACCGGGCCAGGAAGAGAGCTTCCAAGACGCCGCCACTGGTGGGAAAATAACGGGCTTGTCCTGGCAGGACAGCCTCGCGCAGAGCACCCGCGCCCTGGCGCGCCTGCTCGGCTGACACCTGGTCACTTCGATGCCATTTGCAGACATTCCCGTTCTCGAAACGCCGCGCCTGCGGCTCACCGCCCTCACCGAACGCCACTTCGACGATTACGCGGCCATGCTCGCGGACGCCGACAGCACGCGCTGGATCGGTGACGGCCAGCCGCTGGATCGCATGAACGCATGGCGTTCGATGGCGATGCTGCTCGGTCACTGGGCGCTTCGCGGCTGCGGCATGTGGGCCATCGAACTGAAGGACACCGGCGAATTCATCGGCCGCGCAGGTCTGATGAAGCCCGAAGGCTGGCCCGACCTCGAACTCGGCTGGATGCTCAAGCCCGAGCATCGTCACCACGGCTACGCGACCGAGGCCGGCGAAGCCATCCTCGACTTCGCGTGGAAGGAGATGCACGCGCAGCGCGTGATCAGCCTCGTGCGCATCGGCAACGAGGCGTCCGACCACGTGGCCGAACGCCTCGGTGGCGAACACATCGACAACATCGATTTCCTCGGCGGCGCGACGCACCTGTTCGCTTACTACCCGCCGCACCGCGAAGTGCGCCGCGCGGGCTGAGCGCCCGCCGATGGTGACGCGGCTCGTCGGCTACTTGCGCAGCTCGACGAGCCGATAGTCCTTCTTCTCCCCGAAACGCGCGCCGCCCTTGACGATGCGCGCGCACAGCCGCCCGTCGCCGCACGGTGCGACGTCGGCCTCGTCCACCGTTTTCAGGTACGCCACCTCCTCGAGCAATCGGGAATACTCCTGCCGGTAATGCCCGAAGAGCACCTGATACACGATCACGAGACTGACGATCGCCAGGACGAGCAGACTACCGATACCAACGTAGAGGCGCCGGCGGAAGCGGAAGAACGTGTCGTGCGACGCCTCCACCTTGCTTACGGCGGCCTTCAATTGACCGAGAACGACCTGCTGGTCGTCGCGTGCCGTCCTGAGAGATGCCGCGACCTGCACGTCGAAGAGTCGCGCGGCCGCTTCCGCCTCGTTGCGGATGGTCCGCTCCAGCCGCATGATCTGGCTGTCCGCCATTTTCTGCAGCGCGACGATTTGCATGGCCGGTACCATCGTGCCCCGTTCGTTTCGATAACCGTCCATTGAAGACCTCGCTCCTTCGCCACTGAAAAACTCAACCGCCGCCGCCGCCGCCGTCGCCGCCGCCGACCGCACCGCCCATGTCCGCCGCCGTCAGGGGCTGCAGGTCGAGCGTGAGTACCTTCCCTCGCGGCCCGTGCTGCAGCGACTCGGCCTCCTGTTGCGCGCGTATCATCTCGTCGATCCTGCGTTGCTCCGCGAGCTCCGCCTCGCGCTGCGCGGCCAGTTCGACGCGCTCGCGCTCGATGATGTCCGCCGCCTCCTGCAATAGCTGCTGGACCTCGGGCCGCTCACCCAGCTTGTCGAACGCCTTATCGATCGCCTGGGTGTCATTGGACTGCAACGCCAGCCACATGTCGGCCATGTCCTTGTCTTCCTCGGGCATACCCGGGAGATAGGGGTTGTACGAAAACGGGTCGGCCGGGTCGAGGTTGGCGTAGGGATCGGGCGCGGGCGGGCCGACGACAGGGTGCATCGGCGTCGGAAAGGGGTTCTCATAGGTCCTGCCGCGGCCATGACTGTCGCTGGTGTCCCGGTGAAACACGATGCTCTCGGCCTCCCGGGTGTCGTCCCAGCGTGGCGTGTCGAGGCTCATGAACCACGCATCGTCGATCGTCGAGGGATCGTGTGATGTTTCGGCGTTCCGTGCGTCGTGCATCAGCGGATCGTGCCCGGACGTATGGGCGTTCTGCCACGGAGGCGTGTTGTCCCATGAGCGATCCGCGGATGGGCTGCTCTCGATCCCGTCGTACTCCCGTTCGAGATGCGACGCGTGGCGCCATGCGTCGTCATGCGCGAATGGCGGGCTGTGGGTCGCCGACTGTGCACTTCGCGCCGCCTCGTTCTCGCCACGCAGGCCATGCTCGTCGGGCGGACCCGCGGCGAATCGCTCATCGTCGTATCGTCGCTCACGCTCCGACGCCTCGCGACCCTCCCAGTACCGTTCTTCTTGATCGCGCGCGCGATCGGCCCGTGCGCGTTCGTCGATGACGCGATCATTCTCGTGTCGCCTTTCGTCGCGCGCTTCCCGCGCATGCTCCACCGCCTCCGCCTGCTCTTCCCGATGGCGATTCATCGCTTCGAGGAACAAACGGTGGTGTTCCGCTGCGTCGAAGATGGGAAAGTTCGCGGGGAGGCCCGGCGTGTCATGAAGTGCATGACGCGGCGATGGGCGCGCGCCTGACGCGCGCGAGAAATCTCCGTTATGGGAGTCGCCTAAACCGCCAACGCTCGGGCGGCCTGAACCGAAGGAGCGCGGCGCGACGCCGAGCGGCACGGCGAAGCCCCCGGCCGGCGCATCGTGCTTCCGCATGAGTGCGCCTGTCGACAACGTGCCGTTCGTGCCCCCGGCGCTTGATGTTCCGGACACGTCCTCGTCGTGAGGAAGCTCCCTGGAAGAGGAGTCGAATACTTCTGACTCTCCCGAAATAGGCACATGCTTGAATCGATTCGGCCCATCTGCCGTGTGATCGAAACGATGACGCACCGCCGGCTGCATACTGCTGTCGAGGTAAGGCATCGATTCCGATGGCCGGAGGTCGAGGCCTGCGCGCTCCATGATCCCTTCGTCGAGACCAGCATGACGCATATCGATCTGGATTTCAGGCCGACTCCCTCGACGGTGAACCTTCGACTCTTCGTGAGCGATGGTCGCCACGGCCCACCCTGCATAATAGTTCCGGTAATCCGAACCACCGCCAGCGCCCAGACGCATAGCTTGGCGGGTATCGCCTGGCCCCGGCTCAACCGGCCGGTCGAAATAGTTGTATCCCATGGCTTCGATGTTTTCGAATGTCACCGGAAGCGTCATGTCGCTGTCGAGCTTGAGGTTGTCACGCAGCACGAACGTGTCCCCCTGTCGGCGCTCAACAAAATCGAGCGCGCGACCTTTTGACACTTTAAAGACATGCGCAAGTGTCACTTCGTCACCATCAGACCCGATGCGACTTATCAGTGCATTCCAACCAGCTATCTCCGCGATAGCTTCGTCGTTCCGCGCGGATTGGATTCGCTGCTCAAGCAGCGACGTATAATCGTGAATCAGATCACGACTCTCCGCGATCTCTCGAACGCCTCGAACGAATGCCGCACGCTCCTCCCGAACTCGCTTTGCGTTGAACCCGTGCTGTATCTCGTGCCCAATGACAAAAGTAAGGTCGTGTGCGTTGTACTTAACGCTACTCCCGAATAGGGGCTGCGACATCAATGAGCCGGGGACGAAGTTCATCGCGCGCGCCGATGTATCGAAGCTGCCACCCACACCACTACCAAGTCCGACAAGATTAAAGGACTCGAGAACTCGATGTTTCGAGTCCGCCGGATCGCTTGTGGTAACGGCCCGACTAATCTCCGAGACAAGAACAGGAGACCGATTGATCGTATCCTGGAGATTATCGAGCATATCCTGGCTAACGAGCCTCCCTACGCCTGATCCATCGGCAAACGACTTCGTCGACAAATCGACCATCATCGCCTGAATGCGCAGAACAGCGCTTAGATCGCGCTCTCCTCCATCGGCGAAAACAGTCTGCGGAAGCGCGATGATGCCGCTCTCGCGATCGTAGTGCCCGATCTGCCGGCCCCGGGCGCCGACAGATCCTTTCGCAAAACCACGAAAAAATCCGCTGTTCGCTGCGCGATCCAGAGCACTCGCAAGGTTCGCGTCGACTACCAGCGCCCGTCGAATTCGCTCGACCTGCTCTGGTGCGAACTCGTGGCTGTCGACAGACTTGCGCATGACCGAATCAAGCTCAAAGTTCCTTCTTGGCATTTCTTACTCCTTTTAACCGTCAGCCGTAGCAATCTCTCTAAGACAGCGCTCACCGTTCGGTGCGGCGACCTGATCCTGCGCAGCAATGATCAGATCGATGTCTCCCCGGGCGAAGTTAATCCAGGCGGTTCCGCCGATTTCGGTTGGCGTAGCGACCTCATCGAACCCCACTGCGACCAGATCCCGGCGCAGATTCTCGAGGGTCAGCAGACAAACCGGCGTTGGGTCGGCGCGCCTATCAGGATTGTAGAATCCAAACGAAAATCCTCGTTTGATGGTCTTGCCGCCCAGGGTGATCGCGATACCATAGTTCCATCCGCCGCCAAGCGCTGGGCTGGTGTAGAACCATCCATCGGCTTGACTCACCATGGGGACACCAAAACCGCGACCGACGATCTCAGGCGTCAACTCGTCACGACTCCTTAGGCTGGTCAGGAACGACATGAGTTGTTGGACGGCATGGACTGCATCAGGCGACCGTATCGGCGCAGCGTTTGATCTCGAACCCGCGGTATGTTCAAGAGGCGCTGGAACGACGGCCGTATCAAGATCGTGCGCGATGATCATCGCGGACGTCGAGGGAGCACTGGCCACGGCGAACGGAAGCATGATCCCTGCAAGGCATACAGCGAGACTGGAGAAGGCTGCCGCGACGAAGCGATTGCGACCAGCATTATCCCCTCCAAGCGCCGTTCGTGCGCCCCCGCAACGTTCGACATAAACGCCCCATGGATGCTCAAAGAATGCAATCGCGGACTCGAGCGCAAAGTTCCGTTTCTTCATTTGTTCCTCCTATTACCGGCTTCCATTTGTCGCAATCGCCCGGAGACATTCGTCACCGTTGGGTGCTGTGACGACATCTCGCGGAGTCACGATAAGACTTATTCCACCTCTAATGAACTCATGCCATTCAACACGGCCAAGGTGCCCAGCAACCACGTGTTCAGCGAAACCCCGTGCTAGCAGGTGCCGACGGACATCGTCTATTCTCAGAGCGCAAATCGGGGTCGGATCGGCACTCTCTGACGAGTTATAGAATTGGAAGGATAAGCCTGGCCTAACGGATCCAAAGCCGGACCAGGTTCTGATACTGTAATTCCACCCGCCACCGACTTGCGGGCTGAGATAAATCGAATCCTCCGCACGTTGTGTCATCGGCACATTGAACCCGAGGCCTACCGCATCGGGCGCAACATCGGCGTTGCTAGTCATTGCGGCGAGGTAGGACATCAGGCGCGCTGTGACGTCAGCAACCGCCGGCGAAATAGACGGCCTGATTTCCAAGGACCGGCTTCGTTGTGAGACCTCCTCGGAAGACGACGCAGCTAAATGTGAAGACATCGAAAACTTCATTGCCACGTCCCGAGCCGCTTCGGTTGCGACTGGCCCCGCGAACGTGCCGCACGCGGAGAACGACAGCACGACCATCGCATGGCACATAAAACCTTTCGGCATCCTTCGCTCCTTCCGTGGCCGATATCGCGCACCGTCTTTCCACGATCCGCAGGTCTGCCCCACTTCAACGCACTAACCGCGACCGGTCGCATGAAACTGCGCCAGGGACCTTGCACCGTTGATGAGCTCAGTTTCGCGCTCGAATTCCTTCACGCAATGCCCTCGTCGTCCTTGACCAGCGCCCACCCGTCCCGAAAGACGATCTCGCCTGCAAAACGAGAATCGACGTACTCGGTCAGGACCGAAGGCCTGTCTTCAAGCGCGAGCCATGCAGGCACTGCCTGAAGGATCAGCTGCTGTACTTCTAACAGCTCTATCGAGCTAAACGCCGCGCAGTACCGTGGATCCGGCTCGGCACCGAGCCAGTCATGATTCGTCCACCCAAATGAGACGACCTCAAGATTGTAAGTGTGTCGATCAGGAAGAAAGGACTTTCGAATTTCACCGTAGTAAGTCCGTCCGCGAACCTCCTCAGCGAACGTCTGCATCGGAGACTCATCCCGGCCACGCCTTCCGCCGGCATAACGAATCCTTCCTTGGGGAAGATCGATCCATTCAAGCGTTTTTTCGTAGCTAGCCACCAGCGTGATCCTCGTCGAGCTTGATCCGAGCCTGTGAGTTCCTAGGACGCATCCTTCTTCCTTGAGGGATCACAGCCCGCGCGAAGCCAGAAACCACCTGTCCTCGCGACCCAGGCGGTACGCAACCGACTCTACGAAGCGGATTCTGACCGATGGCAATCCGGTCGTGGACAGTTACGGCGATTTTTCAGAAAACCTCCATATTTCGCGCAGGTCGAGCGTCGGACGAGATGTTCACGCCGCGCATGCGACTCCAGCGCGTAGCGCACGCTCCGGCCCGTCAACATCCCATCCTTGAGGAGCGCCCAACCACCGAGAAAGCGGATGTCTCCTGTAAAGCCCGACTTCTCGGATGTGTACAGGAGCGCCGGCCTCTTGTTCATCGCGTACCAAACGGCGACAGCCTGGACCACCGCTCTTTGGACACCCGCAAGTTGTTCAACTGAAAAGCTTGCGCAGTACGCTGGATCGGGCTCAGTGCCAAACCAGTCATCATGGAGCCATCCGAAGGAAGCAACTTCGAGGTCGTAGTGATTACGGTCCGCCAAGTAGCTTCTCCGGATCTCTCCAAAGTAGGTCCAGCCTTGGATATTCACGGAAAAGACATCTATCGGCGGCTCTTCTCTCCCTCGCTTCTGTCCTACGTAGCGAACGCGGCCTTCTGGAAACTCGATCCAGTCGAATGTTTTGCTGTAGTCGCCCACGAAACTCTCCTTGGCAGCACAACCTAATCGTCGCCAATGCCGCAAATCCGTGAGGCATGTCAGGCACGATCGTCGCAAACACACAGATGACGACGCCGTCGGGTCATGCCAGACATGGGAGCAGAGTCTGACGGCGTTGCCGAGGATGCGGAGTGTGCCTTATGGCAACCGATTCGTGGGCGGCGACGGCAACTTTTCAGAAAACTTCTATGTTTTCGGTTGACGGCGTTGTGGGGCGGGTGCGGTGTGGGGCGATTTGTAGGTGATGTTTGGCGGCTCATGCTGCGTCGCCTCGCGCCGGCGTTGAGGGCACAGCGGTCTCGCGGCTTCACTTGTGGGGTGCCCGCTGCGCGGGATCGCCGATGCGATCGGCTCCCACCGTTCCGTAGGGGGATGCCCGCGAGATTGCCCGCTGCGCGGGGTCGCCGATGCGATCGGCTCTCACCCCTTCGGTAGGTGGGGTGTCGCAAGGGTGATCGGCTCCTACCGTTCCGTAGGAGGATGCTTGTCAGCGGTCCCGCGCGACGGGGCCTTTGTCACAGCGCCGGGGCGAAGTCCGTGCGGCGGCGGCGGTGGGGGCTGATCGCGGCGAGGCCGGCGAGTGCGAGCAGGCGCGCGGTGCGCATCCACGCCGTGACGATCACGCCGATCTGCACGATCAGGAAGCCCGTCCAGAATCCCGAGCCGGTTGCGGTGGTGTGGCCGCGCCACGATGCGATGGTGACGAGGAGGACGCTGCCGACGAGCGTGATCACGAGATAGACGAAGAGCGTCGCGAACGGTCGGCGCAGGCACTGCACGAATCCGCGACCCAGCGCGACGAATGCGGAGCGCAGGCCGATGTCCGCGATGAACTGGGCGCGTGCCGATTCGACGATCGCGTGCGCGACGACGAACAGCAGGACGGCGACCGCCAGCGCGCCGTGCTCGTACATCTCGGCACGCGATGCCAGCAGGCTCGTCTCGACCCGGTCGTCGGCCAGCGACGTCACGCCGTACGCCGCGGCGATGAAAAGACCATACGGAATCAGGGCGAGGATGCCGAGGCGGAGCATGCGGCCGTACTCGGTCGCCCCGCCCTGCAGCAGCCCGCCGAAGCCGAGTGCGCGGTTGGCGCGTCCGCCGGCGACGACCATGCCGGCGAGGAACGGCGCGAACACCAGTGTGACCAGCGTGCCGGCGACGAGCGCCATGCCGGTCCATGGATTGTCCGTGGTGAGTGCCGTCCAGGTATCGCCGAACATCAACCCGTCGAAGTGCGACGCCCAGGCGTCGGCGTGCACGGAGTGGCCGAGCAGGCCATCCAGCACGCGCCACAACGGCAGCGCGACGACCGCGGCCGGCAGCAGCGTCACGAGGATCCACAGCAGCGCGAGGCGCCATTGCCGGCCCCCGAGCGCACCCTGCGCCAGCGCGCCCAGCGACGAACGTTTGCGATCGGTGTTCATAGCGTCCCCAGCAACGCGTAGAAGCCCTGCAGCAGGGCGGCGAAATCCGAACCCCAACGGCGCGAGGCCGCGTGATTTTCCTCGACGGTGCGGCTGTCGTTGAGCTTGTCGAGGTCGAGATAGATCTTCCGCTCGGGATCCAGCTCGGCGGACTTCGCCTTCACCGAGCCGGTGAACGTGAAGCGCGCCCAGCGGCGATCGTCGTCCCAGCGCACGGTCCGCTCCGAGCCATCCATGAAGGTGACCTTCAGCGTCTGCGGCACGCGGGCGCCGTCGCGCCAGACCGTCACGGTGGTCTTCCACGGAAACGGCCCCGTGCCGGGAGCCGCGTCCTTGTGCGCTTTCTTCCAGCCTGCACGCTGCTTCTCGACGGAGGCATCGATCGACTCGCCATCGACTTCGCCGCGGCGCCCGTCCTTCACGACGGTGCCAGCCAGCGGCAACACCTCTTCGCTGACGATGTCGCTCACGCGGTCGTCGATGCGGTCGGTGCCGAACACGAACTGGTTGAACACCTGCGCGACGACCTCCGGCTTGCCGGATGCGTCGCTGAGCGTCGCCTGCAGGTCGGCGATGGACGGATGGCGGAAGTGCCAGCTCGCGTAGTACTGGCGGAAGGCCTTTTCCATGACGTCCTTGCCCAGTCGCTCCTCGAGATCGTGCATGGCCGTCGCCGTGCGCGAATAGACAGTGCTGTAGTGGGCGCTGGAAAGCCGGTTCCACGCGTTCTGACCGAGCGGATCGGCCGGGCGGCGCAGCCTCGCCAGCATGCGTT
Organism: Luteibacter sp. 3190; assembly: GCF_031456385.1. Taxonomy (NCBI): domain Bacteria; kingdom Pseudomonadati; phylum Pseudomonadota; class Gammaproteobacteria; order Lysobacterales; family Rhodanobacteraceae; genus Luteibacter; species Luteibacter sp. 3190. Next base: position 1,779,843 of record NZ_JAVDUO010000001.1, read on the forward strand.
CGAGCTGGAACGGAGCGATCGGCGGCTCGATGCCGAAGAACTTCCACAGCGGCGTGGTGAGGTACACCGACTGGTTCCGCTCGCGCAGCATGCGATCGTCCCAGTACTCGTTGAGCCCTTCGTCGAGCATCGGCTCCTCGAATTCGTTCGACGCGAGCAGTCCGTAGAAGTAGCCGTGACCGAACTCGTGGATCGTCACGAAATCGAGCAGGAACTCGTCGAGCGTCTTCGGCGCCACCTTGCGGTAGCTGCCGGCCGTGAAGAACGTCGGATATTCCATGCCGCCCGCTTCCGTCGCGTTGAACGGAGGAATGACCGCCGTCAGCGTCTTGTACGGGTACGGCCCGAGCGTCGAGGAGAAATACGCCAGCGAATCGAGCGACGCCTTCAGCGCCGGCGCGGCGCTCGCCTTGTATTCCGGCGGGTAGATCACGCGCACCTTGACCTTCGGGCTGCCGGGGCCGGTGTATTCGCCGTCGAGCGTCGCGTAGCCCGGGGCCGCCATCCACGCGAAGTCGTGCACGTCGCCCTGGATGAAGTGCCAGGTGAGCTCGTTGCCCTCGGGCGTCGGTTCGCCCTGCTGCTCGCCCACCGCGCCGACCACGTAATCCTTCGGCAGCGTCATGCGGACGTCGTATTCGCCGAAGTCGGCGTAGAACTCGCTGTTGAAATGGAACTCGTGCACGTTCCAGCGTGGCTCGGTGGCGCCGCGCTCGCCCGGCAGTTCCAGCACGCCGATCTTCGGGAACCACTGCGCCACGAGATGGAAGCGGCCGACGTAGCCGGTGCGTTCGATCACGCGCGGCAGCTGGCTGTGGAAGTTCATATCGAGCGTGACGCTCGCGCCCGCGGGCACGGGCTGCGCGAGATCGACGCGAACGACGGTGTGGTCCGTCTCGGGGCCGCCGTCGGGATGTACGTAGCGCCACTTCAGCGGCGCGCCGTCCTGTTCCACGTCGCCCAGGTCGATGTAGCCCCACTCGCCTTTCTTCACGGCGTCGGTGCCGCGCGAACCGCCATGCGCGGCGAGCGTGCGGCGCTCGGTGAAGAACGTGCTGCCCTCCCCTTCGAAGGCGTTCAGATACAGGTGGAGGAACACGGCCGATACGGGGCGGTCGCTTCGATTGCGCCACGTCAGCTGCTGCTGGCCATCCACCGTGTGCTTCTCGGGATCGAGCCGCGCCTGGATGCGGTACGACACCACGCGATCCGACAGCGTCGCCTCGCTACCGGTGCGCGGCCCGCCCCATGCATCGGGCGCGCTGGGCGTCGATACCCAGGCGGCGTCGCGCGATGCGAAGGGAATCTCGACGGGCGGCGGAGGCGGAGCCGCGGAAGTGGCGGGCGCGGGAAGCGTCGCCGGTGGCACGGATTGCGGCGCCTGTTGGCCCCACGCGGCTTGAGCGCACAGCAGGCATCCCGCCGCGACGAAACGAACGATCCTGGCAGCCTCGCGGCGCATTGTTCCCCCTTCCCCCTGGACGACGAAGCGTCGACCTTACACCAACGTCAGCCGGGAAAGGCGTGCTCGCGCATCCATTTCGTCAGGATCCACTTCTCGCCCCGGAGCACCGGCGCGCCGCCATGCAGCGACAGCGGATCGAGCGCGCCTTCGGGCGTGGTGTACTCGAAATAGAGCGCCTGCCCAAGGCGTGGGACGTAGCTGAAATCGATGCGCGGGAAGATGGTCTCGCCGCCCGCTTCCACGTCGTTGAGGTACATGATGAGGGTCGACACGCGCTGCCCGCCGCTCGCCAGATGCGCCTTGCTGCCGGGGTCGTCGGGCGGGAAGTAATCGTAGTGGGCGACGTATTCCGCGCCGACGCCGTAACGCATCGCCTGCAGGCCTTCGCCGTGCTCTTCGCCCAGTCGCATGAGGAGCGCCGCGCGTGCGTCGACGCGCGCGATCAGTTCGTTTTCGGAACGGCCGAAGTTGGCCCCCTCGCTGGTGCGGATGGACTGCACGACACCCTGCCCCGTGCCGGGGCTGACGACCTGCGAGCGCGCGAGACGCGACGTCGCCATCTCGCGCAGCGCCGCGCACTCGTCGGCGTCGAGCACGCCATCGAGGATGGCGATGAGCGGACGCGCTACCCGTGCGAGGACGCGGACGCGGCGATCGCCGGCGTCGAGGACGTGCCCCTCGCCCAGGCGGCTGCGGAAGGACGCCGGCACCGCGTCGGACGCCTCGCGCGGCGCGGCCCCGCCGAACACGGCGTCGGCGATCGCGTCGCGCGCGGCGCGCTCGTCGAACCGGTGCTCGCGCATCGTGGCCAGGAGATCCGCGGGACCGTGGCCGGCGGCCAGCGACTCGCCGATCCAGCGATGCCAGTCGGGGGTGATCTTCGTATGGGGGCGGGCTTCCATGGCAGTATCTTCGTCGACGGTGGAAGCCGTGAGGGCTCCATTTTCCGACCGGAGGACGTCATGCGTTTCCTGCGCCGGAGCGTGCTTGTCGCGCTCATCCTAAGTCACTCCATCGCCTACGGGTACCCTATGTCACAGCAAGCGCACGGTTCGTTCGACGTCACCCTGACGCCCTCCGGCAAGCCGGACGAGCGGGACGGGTCGGCACTCGGGGCGATGACCCTGGCCAAGGTCTTCCACGGCGACCTCGATGGAACGTCCGCCGGCACCATGCTGACCGCCTCCAGCACGGCGACCCCGGGCTCCGCGGCCTACGTCGCGGTCGAACGATTCGAGGGCACGCTGGGCGGCAGGAAGGGCGCGTTCGCGCTCGTCCATCGCGGCGTCATGTCCGCCGCGGGCCGCGACCTGTCCATCACGATCGTGCCGGACTCAGGCAGCGGCGACCTCAAGGGGATCAGCGGGACGCTGACGATCGACATCCGCGACGGCAAGCACTTCTACGACCTGAGCTACGCGTTGCCCTGATCCGCGCCTGGTCACGCAGGCTGCGTCCCGAGCCACGCGAGCTTGCGTGCCTTCGGCAGCCGCTTGACCTCGTGCTCGGCCTTCGACGCGGCCGAGCGATCGGGGAACGGGCGCGAACCGAGCAGGCGCACCGGCGGATTGGCGCGCGTGTAGCGGGCACCCTTTCCGGCGACGTGGGCGGCGTAGCGCGCCTCCAGGTCGTTGGTGATGCCCGCGTACCAGGCGCCGTTACGGCATTCGATGAGATAGACGCACCACATGGTGGGCAAGCCTACAATGCCCGCATGGCGCCGAACTACGATCTTGCCGTCAACCTGCCCCTTCGCCTGAACGCGGCGACGCTGCTCAACGCGCGACTCGCCCGGACCACGGTGGACGCCGACGCGCTGGCCTATCCCGATCTCGCCGGTCCCCTCGACGTCCGCGAAGCGATCGCGCGCTGGCTCGCGCGGGCATCGGGGCACGCGGAGGTCGATCCGGCGCTGATCGCGCTGACCATCGGCGCGCGGCATGCACTCGGGCTCACCCTGCTCCAGGTGGCGATGCCGCGGAACCGGGTCGTGCTGGTCGAGGAGCGCACGTACCACGGCTTCCGGACCGCCGCGCGGGGCATGGGCATCCAGTGCGTCGACGTCGCGGCGGACGAGCACGGCGCCCGGCCCGAAGCGCTCGCCCAGGCCGCGCGCCGTCACGCCGCGCAGGTCTTCTACGTCCAGCCCACGTACCAGAACCCCACGACGGTCACCATGCCGCTCGCGCGGCGCCAGGCGATCGTCGCCACGGCGCGGGAGCTCGGACTGATCCTCATCGAGGGGGACGTCTATTCGCCGCTCGCGACCTTCAGCGGCGAGGCGCTGCCGTCGCTGGCGTCGCTCGCGCCCGAACGCGTCTTCCACGCGGGCGGCATCGGCAAGATCCTCGGCCCCGGCCTGCGCGTCGGCTGGCTGCTCCACCCGGACCGCGAATCGCACGCGTCGACCACCGCGTTGATCCAGCGGGAGCAGGACGGACTTCCGACCCTCTGGCCGCGCGTCGTCGCGCGCTGCATGGACGACGGCAGCCTCGACGCGCACCTGCAGGGGCTGGCCGGAAGCATGCGCGAGCGCGGACGGCTCGCCCGGCGCATCGTCGGTGACGATCTGGTCGTGAACGGCGCGTGCCTGCACGCCTGGCTTCCGGCGACGGATCCCGTGGGCGTGGAGCGTCGCCTGCTCGCTCGCGGCGTGCGCGTGGCGCGCTCGTCGAACTTCGTGTCGCGGCCCCGACGGCCGCGGGGTGTCCGGCTGTCGCTCGGCGCCGAGGAGGACATCGGCCGGCTCGAAGAGGCGCTGTCGATCGTCGCCGAGGCGCGCTGATCAGTCCTTCGGTTTCGCGGTCAGTTTCTCGAGCGCCTTGCCCACCGCCGCGAACGCGAAGGCACCGGTGACGTGCGTCGCCGCGCCCAGGCCGCCGCCGCAGTCGAGCTTGAGCGCATCGCTGCCCGGCGGACGCACGCCGCACACCGTGCCGTCCGCCTGCGGATACTGCACGTTCTGCATCGAGTACACGGCCGACACCCCGAAGAAGCGATCCGGATTCCGCGGGAAGCCATGTTCCTGGCGGAGCTTCTTGCGGATCATGCTGAGCATCGCGTCGTGCTCGGTGCGCGAAAGGTCGCGCACGCGGATCTGCGTCGGATCGGTCCGGCCTCCCGCCGCGCCCACGGTGACGAGCGGCACCTTCCGGCGCCGGCACCACACGATGGTCTCCAGCTTGACCTTGAGCGCGTCGCAGGCGTCGATGACGACGTCGTAGCCGCGGTCGAGCAGTTCGTCGAGCGTCGACGGGGTGAGGAAACGCTCCATCGCCTCGAGCCGGATCGTCGGGCTGATGGCATGGGCGCGCTCCGCCACGACGCCGACCTTCGGCTTGCCGTACTGACCGTCCAGCGCGTGCATCTGGCGGTTCGTGTTGGAGAGGCACACGTCGTCGCCGTCGATCAGGGTCAGCCGGCCGATGCCGCTGCGTGCCAGCGCCTCGGCCGCCCACGAGCCCACGCCGCCCACGCCGATCACGCAGACGTGCGCATGGGCGAGGCGGTCGAGGGTGCCGCGACCGTACAGTCGCTCGATGCCGGCGAAACGTTCGGCCTGGGCCGTGCTCACGGGGGACTCGCTGGGGGAATAGGTGCTCATTGTCTCATATTGAACAAACGTGACCGTGGGCTATGCTGGCGTCCTCGTATGCGATGGACCACCAATGCGCCCGCTGCTACTCGTCATCCTCGGCCTCGTGACAGGCGCGATGGGGGCGACCTTCGCCCTGTCCGCCCTTCACCAGGGCACCCCCTTCCATCGGGGCGTGATGGCCGTGATGCAGCACCACATGGGCGTACTGCGCGCCAACGTGCGGGCGAACCAGTGCGATGCCAAGGCCTCCGTGCTCCGGTTCGGGCGGATGCGCGCCGCCGCCACGGACGTGCGCGACGCCTTCCCGGACATGGACGCGGCGTTCTACGCGGCGGCCGACCATCTCGGCACGGCGCTGGACGCCGCCGTGGCGGCGGCACCCGCGAACTGCGAGGCGCTGACGGCCACGCTCGCCCCGGTCGGCGAGGCGTGTCAGTCCTGTCACCGGCAGTACCGATGAGCGGCGGTGCCCAGCCGTGAGCGACGACCGAACGACGGACGCCTTGCCGGGCACCGCCGCGACGCCGGATACCACCCGGCCCCGGCAGTTCTTCCGGCTGCAGTTGTGGCTGCTGATGCGCGCGCTCGAGCGCTTCGAAACCACGATGTTCCTGCGGACGCGGTACTCGCAGCCCAAGATGGTGGCCATCGGCGTCGTCGGCAGCTTCTGCCTGGCCGTGTATTACCCCATCTGGGCGTACCTCTTCCCGCAGCCGTACGAAAACCTGCCCATGCGGCTGATCTGCAGCGCCACGTTCATCCCGCTGGCCCTGCTGCCCTGGTGGCCGCGGCGGCTGCGTACGCACCTGCCCACCTACTGGTACTTCGCGATGACCATCGCGATGCCCTTCTTCGTCGGTTACATGACCCTGCGCAACGCCACGCCGGCCTGGCTGATGACGCACCTGGCGTGCGTGATGCTGCTGATGATGCTGTTCGACATCGCCAGCTTCCTCGTCGTGTTCACCATCGGCAGCGCGCTGGCCGCGCTGGTCTTCGCGCTGTCGCCGGAGGCCCACCTGCACGCGCGGACGATGCTCGAATACGTCCCGCTGCTGATGTTCGGCATGGTCGGCGGCGCGACGTGCACGGTCTCGGCCAACATGGCGGAGCAGTCGCGCATCGACGCCTTGACCGCCGCGTCCAACAACATCGCCCACGAACTGCGCACGCCGCTGGGGTCCCTGCGCATCGCGGCCCGCGCCGTGGCCCGGTTCATGCCCGACCTGATCCGCAGCCACCGGCTCGCGGAATCCGAGGGGCTGCCGGTGCCGGAGGTCCGCGCGCAGAACCTGCACGCGCTGGAGCGCAGCATCGGGGTCATGGAGCGCGAGGTCACCTACGCGAACACGATCATCGACATGCTGCTGCTGTCGGCCCGGCCGATCGGCGAGGTGCCACTCACTCCGCTGGCAGCCCGCGAACTGGTGGACCAGGCGCTGCGACGTTTCCCCTACGGTTCCCGCGCGGAGCGCGAGCGCATCACCCTCTCGGTGGCGGGCGACTTCCGGCTGCTCGGCGAGGAGGCCCTGGTGGTCCACGTCCTCTTCAATCTGCTGAGGAATGCACTTTTTCATACCGATCGGGCCGGCAAGGGCGACATCCGGGTCTTCGTCGAGCCGGGCGAACTGGTCAACCGGATACGGGTCCACGACACCGGCCCGGGCATCCCTCCGGACGTTCTTCCCCGCATTTTCAACCGGTTTTACTCCCATGCCAGCGACAGCGCGGGGACGGGCAACGTGACCGGCCTCGGTATAGGACTCGCTTTTTGTCGCGCGGCGATGGAGCATATGGGCGGAGGCATCTCGTGCCGTACCAATCTGGGGGAATTCACGGAGTTCACCCTCTCCTTTCCGCATCCGGAGACCGGGGACCGGCAGTGATGACGTTGAACTCGCAGGGCGACATCCAGCCCTTCCATTTCCCGACCACCACCGTGCTGGTCGACGACCACGAGGAATACCTCGACGTGGTCCCGTTGCTGCTCGACCCGATGATGCGGGTGCGGACCTTCAGCTCGCCGCGCAACGCGCTGGCGACGCTGGGCAACAACGGCAGCCGGCCCGTTCCCGGCGGCGGCTGGCTCTACCGCTGGAAGGACCGCCCGTCCGAGACCCAGGAACTGGTCGCGCTGGACATCGATTCCATCCACCGCGTGGTCTACGACCCGGAGCGCTTCGCCGAGATCTCGGTCGTGGTGGTCGATCAGGCGATGCCCGAAATGGACGGCATCAGCTTCTGCAAGCGCCTGCCCAACCCGCACATCGGCAAGATCCTCCTGACCGGCCGCGCGGACGACGCCACCGCCATCGACGCCTTCAATTCGGGCGTCATCGACCGCTTTATCCGCAAGAACGATCCCGAGGCGATCTCCAAGCTGCAGACGGCCATCACGGAACTGCAGCGCCGCTACTTCGAGCGCGCCAGCGCCTTCGTCGCCGAAACCCTGGCGCTCGGCAATTTCCGCTTCCTGCGCGATCCCGCGTTCCGCGAGGTCCTGCAGTCGGTGACCGCCACCTTCCAGCCCGTCGAGTGTTACGTGCACTGCAATCCGACCGGCCTGCTGCTGGTGGACGCCTGGGGCATCGGGCGCTTCCTCCTCGTCCAGACGGACGAGGACCTGCGCACCCACTATGAAATTGCGGCAGATCTCGGGGCGCCTCCGGCCGTCCTCGAGGCGCTTCGCCAGGGTGCGGCCCTGCCCTGGTTCAACTCCCGCGACGGCTTCTACCACCGGGGCGTCCGCGATCCCGAGTCTCAGCTGCACCCCGCGACTGCCGTCTCCGGCGAACAGTGGTACTACTACGCCCTCATCGACGATGTGGAGCGTTTCCGGCTGCAACACGTGAAGTCGTACCGCACGTGGCTGCGCGAACAGGATCTCAGCCTGGCCGCGGACAGCCGTTCACACCGCATCTAGGGCCTTTATCCCAGGCTCGCCACTCTCATGCGCCGGCGGGATCGGCGCAGCGGCGCCCTGTCGCCCGTGAAATCCAACCGGTGCGGCCCCTGGCCGCGCCCTCTCTGTCTCAAAGCCATGGGGTGCGGCAGGCCCTCGCGGGCGGTCGTTCGCGTACCTCTGTGACGATTTCGCGCCTGGCAGGGCGAGGCCGGCGCGCGTGCGCCGTCCGTCGGGCGGCGGCGAAGTTCGCCCGCTGACAGAGAGAGCAGACCATGGAAAACGTTTCCATCCTCCACCCGATCGTCAAGGCGCCGGAGCTTCCGGCATTCGTCGCACGCAGGGTCGATCGATTTCACAATGAACGGGTGGCCATCGACTGGGGTGGCCGTCACATTTTGCGCGGCCGCCGCCCGTCCGACGGCGACCTGATGCTCCAGAGCAATGATTACCTCGCCATCGCCGGCCATCCGGACATCGTCGAGGCCCAGCGCGACGCGCTCGCGACGGGTGGCCTCGGCATGATGATGTCCGCCCTCTTCCAGCAGGATGCCGATCAGCCCCTGCATCGGGCCGAGGCCGAGCTCGCCCGTGCCGTGGGCAGCGAGGACGGCATCCTCGCCCAGTCGGGCTTCGCCGCGAACGTCGGGCTGATCCAGTCGCTGGCCGGCGAGCGTATTCCGGTCTACATCGACATGCTCGCGCACGCCTCGCTATGGGAAGGCATACGCAGCGCGGGAGCGAAAGCGGTGCCGGTGCTGCACAACGACGTCGCGCACCTGGAAAGGCAGGTGCTGCGCAACGGCGCCGGCGTGATCGTCGTCGACGCCGTGTACAGCACGAACGGCAGCCTCGCGCCGCTCACGGACATCGCCGCCGTGGCGGAAGCGCACGGATGCGTGCTGGTGGTCGACGAATCCCATTCGCTCGGCACGCATGGCGCGCGCGGCGAAGGCCTCGTCGCCAGCCTCGGCCTCAACGACCGCGTGCACTTCATCACGGCGAGCCTCGCGAAGGCGTATTGCTCGCGCGCCGGTTTCATCGCGTGCACGACGCGCTTCAAGGATTACTTCGGTTGCGAGGCGTTGCCGGCGATCTTCAGTTCGTCGTTACTCCCGCATGAGCTCGCCGGTCTCTCGGCGGCGCACCGCGTGATCCAGACGGAGGGCTGGCGCAGGCAGCGGCTGCGCGCCGTCACGCGACGCGTGCGCCACGAGCTGACCGAGCTCGGCTATCCCATCGGCGACGGCACGGAGCAGATCATCGCGTTCGAGGCGGGCCAGGAAATCCTGACCGGCCACGTGCGCGACGTGATGGAGCGGCATGGGATCTTCGGCTCCGTGTTCAGCGCGCCGGCGACGACGGTCAACCGTTCGCTGCTCCGCCTCACGCTGAATGCGGGCATGAGCGACGGCGACGTCGAGCGGCTCCTGCACGCGTGCCGCGTCGCGCGCGACGACATGGCGTTGCCGACGTGGAGCGCGGCGCGCAGGGAGCAGCGCGAACAGGGCAAGGCGGCAGCCGCGGAAGTCGCGTGACGGTCGCGTGGACGCGTTCAGCGCAGTGAAACGCGTCCACGCAGGATGTCCCGGAACATCGCCCAGTCGCCCATGAAGCTGTAGAACGGATGCCGGAACGTCGCCGGCCGGTTCTTCTCGAAGACGAAGTGACCCACCCATGCGAAACCGTAGCCACCGACCAGGGCCGCCAGGAGCCACCAGGCCTGGCCGGTGGCCACGAGCATCGCGAGCGCGACGAGCACGACCCAGCTGCCCGCGAAATGGAGGCGCCGGCAGCGCACGTCGGCGTGCTCGCCGAGGTAATAGGGATAGAACTCGCGGAAACTGGCGAACCGTGCCATGACGCGCCTCGTCTTCAGTACGTGGGCAAGGGAATGCGTTCGTATTCGTCGCCGGGCACGATCGGGAAACGGCCTTCCGACCAGTCGGCCTTGGCCGCCTCGATGAGCTCCGGGGAGCTCGCGACGAAGTTCCACCACAGGTGGCGCTCGCCATCGAGCGGTGCGCCGCCGAACAGCATGATCAACGAATCCTCGTGCGCGACGAGTTCGGGCGGATCGCCATCGTGCGCCACGGCCATGTCGAGCTTGCCGAGTTCCACGTCGCCGAAGCGCGCGGCACCCTCGACGACGTAGGCGCCCCACTCGGCGTGCTGCGCCGGCATCGCGACGCGTGCGCCCTTCCGCAGCCGCGCCTCGACGAAGAACATCGGTGCGAACACGCGTACCGGCGATCGTTCGCCGAACGCGTCGCCCGCGATCACGACGAGCCGCGCACCGTCGCGCTCCACCACGGGCAGTTCGCTCGCGGCGTGGTGGTGGAACTCGGGCTCGATGCGTTCGTGGCTCTTCGGCAGCGCCACCCATACCTGGATGCCGTGCAGATTCCCGTTGTGCGCCTCGCCGGCGGGGCGGACCTCCGGCGGCGTGCGCTCGGAATGCACGATGCCCCGTCCGGCGGTCATCCAGTTGACTTCGCCGGGACGGATGTCGACGGCGCTGCCGAGGCTGTCGCGGTGGCGGATGACGCCATCGAACAGCCACGTGACGGTGGCCAGACCGATATGCGGGTGCGGACGCACGTCGAGACCGGCGTCGTCCTCGAACGACGCCGGCCCCATCTGGTCGAAGAAAACGAACGGGCCGACATGGCGCGCTTTCAGATGCGGGAGCATGCGGCGTACGACGAAGCCGCCACCAAGGTCGCGTTGCTTGCCGTCGATGGGAATGGTGGTCATGGGCTTCTCCCCGGGAAACAGACGAGAGCCTAGCAAACGTGGGGGTGGACGGATGGTACGCGTGTGTCGCCGTGCGTGCCGCTCAGCCTTGCAACATGCCGTTCGCGAGGCGGCGTGCCACGCTGGCCGGCTGTTTCATCCAGGCGAAATGATCGGCGCGTTCGCCGCCGAGCTCGTCGGGCGTCACGACACCCGTGTCGCGCGGCGCGTCGGGCATCTTGTCGAGCAGGAAATCCAGCGACGACGCCGGCGCCAGCCAGTCGTCCTGGAGCCTCAACGCGCGCACCGGCGCACGCTGACGACCGAGCGCAGCCTCGAGGTCCACCGCGAGCCCCGCCGCGGCGTAAACGCCACGGCGGCCGCTACGGGACCAGTCGTCGATCACGCCACGCGCCTCGTTGCCGCCGAACCCGATCCGCCTGCCGGGCAGGCGACCGACCATGTGGGCGAGCATCGGCGCGGCGACGTACGCGAACAGCACCCACGGGGGGAAGCGGCGCCAGTACGGGGCGCCGCTGGCGACGAGCGCGACGCCGGCCAGCTCGTGCGGCGTCATGCCGGCGAGCAGGCAGGCGAGCTGTCCGCCGAGGCTATGGCCGCCCACGTGCAGCGGGATGTCCCCGACGGTGGTGGCGAGCGTATCGAGGCTACGCGGCAGGTCGTAGGTGAGCAGTTCGCGGTAGCCCCAGTCGCATCGGCGACCAGCCCGGCGGTCGCTCGATCCGTGGCCACGCCATTCGTGGATGCCCACGGTGATGCCGTGCGCGGCGAGCGCCCGGGCGAACGGCTCGTAGTGGCGTGCCGCCACGCCAAGCGCGGGAACCCAGAGCAACGCCGCGCGGGAGCGCTCGCGGGGGCAGAAGAAGAGCAGATCGGCGGTCGCCCCGTCGTCCATCCTCAGGTGGATGGTTTCCCGTGCGACCCGTTCGTCCGTGGCGTCCGTCATGCGGTATCCGTCGTGCGCGCAAAAGCTCCTCCGGCGCAGGGCGCCGGAGGAGCGGAAGTCGTGCAATATCGGGCGGCCGAAGGCCTGCCCGCAAGACTCACTTGGGAATGACGTTGTCCGCCTGCGGGCCCTTCTGGCCCTGGGTCACGGTGTATTCCACCTTCTGACCCTCGGCAAGCGACTTGAAGCCGTTGCCCTGGATCGAACGGAAGTGCACGAACACGTCCGGGCCGCCCTCATCCTGAGTAATGAAGCCGAAGCCCTTGGCGTCGTTGAACCACTTAACAGTACCAGTTGCCATCACACACACCTCTATCCAACACACGAATAACCCGGCTCGCGTGAGCCGGCGACTTACTGGGCATGCAGGACCGGGTGAGGCGATGGAGCGTCGGATTACTCGCTTACATCGGGTCACTCTCGTGACCGCGCAGACACAGTAAGTCGGATGATAACCACATTTCGCCAAAGTTCTGTAGGGGAATGCCTACACAGGTCGATTTTTTGACGCCGATCACGCCAATGAATGCGATTAAAGCCTTATCCGGCTTCACAAATAAGAAAATGGCCTAGGAATAAAGGCGCCGACCTGGGAAGACTGCACGACCGTCGGGCAAAAAAAAACCGGGCGTTTCCGCCCGGTCTTTTCACGAAGCTTGTCGCAAGACGTATCAGGCCTTGTTGACTTCTTCGGCCTGCAGGCCCTTCTGGCCGTTCACGACCTTGAAGGAGACCTTCTCGCCTTCGGCGAGCGACTTGAAGCCGTTACCCTGGATGGCGCGGAAGTGCACGAACACGTCCGGGCCGTTCTCACGGGAAATGAAGCCGAAGCCCTTGGCATCGTTGAACCACTTGACGGTGCCGATCTCACGATCCGACATAGAAACACTCCAATTTTTACGAATGAAACCAGCGACTTGACGTAAGTCGCTGCGTTACTGGTGTGCAAGGAAACGCGAGGAGCGAAGCGATGTTGCGGATACGTGATCAGCTGCATCGGGTCAACGTAACTCTATGACCCCGGCAAACACAGTCCGCCGACTATACTCGCGCTCGACGCAAATAGCGATGGGCGCCGATCGAACCGCCCCGCGCTGACGCGGTTTTCACCCCGTGTGGGAACATGCTTGCGCCGCGTCGCACCCGGGGTGCGACTCGACTGTCCGTTTTTGCCACCGTCACCGTTACCGAAAGGGGGACCGCCGACCATGAACCGCCACACGCTCCGACTGATTCCTTTCCTCGCAGGCGCCCTCGCCCTGGCCGCCTGTTCGGACCACGCGACGAAGCCGGCCCCGACCACCACCCGCACCGTGACCACCACAGCGACGCCGGCGACCGGCGGCACGAAGTCCACCGGCAGCACCAGCACGACGACCACGCGCACGACCACCCGCACGAGCGTCAAGGACGCGCCGCTGCCCGAGAGCACCGGCATCGCGTCCTGCGACGAGTATCTCGCCAGCTACAAGAGCTGCCACCTGGCCGCCGGCATCTACGCCCGCGACCAGATCGACACCCGCTACGACATGATGCGGACGAGCCTGCTGAAGCAATCGCAGGATCCGGACATGCGCGACCAGCTCGGCAACCGCTGCACGTCGCTCGCGAACCAGCTCAAGGAAGCCCTGCACGGCAAGTCCTGCGCGGACGTGCCGGCGCCCGCCTCCACCCGCTGATCAGGCGTCCAGCGCCGTCTGGACCAACGCGGCCAGCCCCCTTGGCTGGCCGCGTTCGACGACCACCCTTGGGGTGCCGTGCCACGCGGCGCACGTCGATATCGCTTCGGCCACGCCCTGCACGACCGGCACGGACGCCTGCACGCCGTCCTCGAGCCATATCCCGATCACCTGGAACATGCCCGACTGCCGGTGCGCCTTGGCGTCGACGCGACCGATGAGCCTGCCTCGATGCAGGATGGGCAACGCGTAGTAGCCGTATTTCCGCTTCGCCGCCGGCGTATAGCACTCGATCGTGTATTCGAACCCGAACAGCTCGAGGGCCCGGGTCCTGTCCCACACCACCGGATCGAACGGTGACAGCAAGGTGGTCCGGGAAGCACGCAGCGCGTTGCGCGCGCCCTCTGCAAGAAGATCGCCGTGCTCCCGGTGCACGTACGCGGCGTCGCTCCACCCATCGACCTCGACGCGTGACAGCGTGCCGTCCGCGACGAGCGGCGCGAGCTCGTCGTCGGTGACGCGCGGCTTCAGGCGAAAATAATCGGCGATCCAGCGCGCCTTCGCGATGCCGAGCGCACGCACGCTTTCGACGATGAAATGCCGCCGGACGGTCGCCTCGTCGAGCGTTCCCGAAGGTGGTGGCTCCGGCCAGCCGGCGACAACGCGCTCCGAAAGGTCGTAGACACGCTGGAAGCGATCGCGCCGGGCGACCATCAGCCTGCCCAGCGCGAACCATGCCTCGAGCCATCGCTTCTCCGGCTTCCAGCCCCACCATCCTTTCGTGCCGGTGCCCTCGCGCTCGAAGTCGGCCGCACGCAACGGTCCTTCGCGGCGGATCCGGTCGAGCAGCGTCTCCATGTCGATCCGCGCCTCGGCGTACGTGCGCTCCGCGCTCCGATGCGCCCAGTGCCCCGCGCGGCCCGAACGATAATCGCGATGCCAGCGGAACTCGGTCGACGGAACGAAACATGCCTCGTGGGCCCAGCACTCCGCGATGCGTCCCTCGGCGAGCGCGTCGTCCAGCCAGTCGTTCGCATAGGGTCCGAGGCGCGAGAAGAGCACCATGTAGGGGCTACGCGCGACGACGTTGATCGTGTCGATCTGCAGCACGCCCATGCGTGCGATCGTGGGCACGACATCGCCGCGACGCGCCCTGCGCGTGCTTCGTCGCAGGAGGCCCTGCGCACCCAGGTGGATCAGCTGGGCGGACCGCGGAGACAGCCGGATCACGGTGCCCGTCGAAGGCACGTCGGTTGCACGTGACGCCACGGTAGAGGCCTTCTCGCAGTTGGGTCGCCATTAAATCGTTCCTTGCTAGCGTCGGCAACGATGCCGTCGTCTCCACTCGACGGCACCCCCACCGCTGACGAAAGGAGGCCATCCATGAAGTACCGTGCACGCGCCATCGGCTTTGGCGCATCGCTGCTGCTGGCAGGCGCGGCGTTCGCCCAGAACCCGCCATCATCCCCCAATCAGGTTCCGCCACCGCCGCCCGGCGAAGCCACCCCGCTTCCGCCTCCGCCGCCGGGCAACGTGCCTCCGCCGCCTCCCCCGACGGACGCCCTGCCTCCGGATCCGGCCGCGCCGCCGCCGGCCGCCCAGGCCCCGCCGCCGCCTCCGCCGCCGCCCGGTGCGCCGATGCCTCCGGCGCCAGCCGCCGGCATGGAGGCGGGCTCCACGGGCGCGACGATGCCCACGCCCCAGGGCCAGGTCACGGTGAACAGCGGCCCGGCTCCGGCGACGAAGGCGGGTCCGCCGCCGTCGTTCGAAACGCTGGCCAAGGGCAAGAAGTCGATCACCAAGGAAGACGCCAAGGCCTATCCGCTGCTCGCCAACGACTGGCTGTACGCGACCAAGGGCGAAACGCTGAGCAAGTCCGCGTATGAGAAGTGGGTGCGCCAGTCGGGTGCCGGCGGTCAGTAATCGCCGCCAGCCGATGCCGTTCGGGGGCGAGGTGTTCCGCGCTCGCCCCCGAACAGACTGAACCGACGCGCCGCATGAACGCGCGCATGACGGCGATCGCGCTCCACGATTCGCAGACATTTGCGGCGGCTACACTCCCGGGTCGCCGGCCCCATGCCGGACCGCAGGGAGTCGAAAGCCATGAAATCCATTCGCGCCGTTGGCGCCGCCGGTGTCTACGCCTGCCTGCACGCGGGGATGGCCTTCGCGCAGAACCCCAGCCCCACCGACATCCGCGCCTGCGCCGGTATCGAAACCGATGCGCAGCGCCTGCTCTGCTACGACAAGGCCGTGGGCCGCGACCGGCTTCCGCAGGCCGCGAAGAAGGAAGACCCGGCCGCGCGATCGCCCAGTGTCGACCTCGCGACACGCAATTCCGGAGAGGTCGCCCGCCCGCTGTCGTTGCTCGACAGCCGCTGGGAACTGTCGCCGGAATCGAAGCTCGGCACGTTCAACCTGCGCGGCTACAAGCCCACCTACGTGCTGCCGATCTTCGCCAGCTCGAAGCAGAACACGCGCCCGCACAGCCCCGCGCCGGACCACACGGTGATCACGCCGCAGAAACTCGACAACGTCGAGGCCAAGTTCCAGATCAGCCTGAAGACCAAGGTCGCGGAAAACCTGTTCGACGACAACGGCGATGTGTGGGTGGGCTATACGCAGTCGTCCCGCTGGCAGGTCTACAACAAGGACAACTCGCGGCCCTTCCGCGAAACCAACTACGAGCCCGAGGCCATGCTGGTGTTCAACACGAACTACCAGATCCTCGGCTGGACGGGCCGCCTCGCCGGCATCGGCGTCAACCATCAATCGAACGGCCGCGCCGATCCGCTGTCGCGAAGCTGGAACCGCGTCATCGCGGACATCGGCTTCGAACGCGAAGGCTGGACGGTGATGCTTCGTCCGTGGTGGCGCATCCCCGAGGATCGCAAGGACGACGACAATCCCGACATCCAGGATTACATGGGTCGCGGCGAGATCCAGGTGGTGCACGAGATCGGCCGCCAGGAATTCGGCCTCACGGCACGGCACTCGTTCCGCTCCGGCGATCGCTCGCACGGCTCGCTGCGCGGGACGTGGAGTTTCCCGGTCGCGGGTAACCTGCGCGGCTACCTCGAGGTGTTCAACGGCTACGGCGAAAGCCTGATCGACTACAACCACCGCGCCACGTACCTGGGCCTGGGTGTGTCGCTGCTCGACTGGTACTGAGTTAGCCGAGGGCGATTCCGGGACAGACCCGGTCGCGCCAGCTCCGGGTCACGGCCTCAAAAGATGTCGCGCGCAGGGCGCGCTCCTACAGGTGCGATGGTGGGAGCGGACCTGGCCGCGACGGCTTTTCGCCCCAGTCCCCAGGCTGGCGCGCCAGCTCCGGGTCACGGCCTCAAAAGATGTCGCGCGCAGGGCGCGCTCCTACAGGTGCGATGGTGGTAGGAGCGGACCTGGCCGCGACGGCTTTTCGCCCCGGTCCTCAAGCTGGCGCGCCAGCTCCGGGGCACGGCCTCAAAAGATGTCGCGCGCAGGGCGCGCTCCTACAGGTGCGATGGTGGGAGCGGACCTGGCCGCGACGGCTTTTCGCCCCGGTCCGCAGGCTGGCGCGCCAGCTCCCGGTCACGGCCTCAAAAGATGTCGCGCCCAGGTGCGCTCCCACAGGTGCGATGGTGGGAGCGGACCTGGCCGCGACGGCTTTTCGCCCCGGTCCGCAAGCTGGCGCGCCAGCTCCGGGTCACGGCCTCAAAAGATGTCGCGCGCAGGGCGCGCTCCTACAGGTGCTCTCGCCGGGGCTTAGTGGTGGTGACCGCCGGCGCCGTGGACGTGGCCGTGCGACAGTTCTTCCTCCGTCGCCTCGCGCACGTCGGTGATCTCGACCGCGAAGTGCAGCGTCTGGCCGGCGAGCGGGTGGTTGCCGTCGACGGTGACGTTGTCGCCCTCGATCTTGCTCACGGTGACGTTGATGCTGCCCTGGTCGTTGCGACCCTGGAACTGCATGCCCGGCTGGAGGTCTTCCACGCCCTGGAACGCCGCGCGCGGAACCACCTGCACGAGTTCGTCGTGACGCACGCCGTAGCCTTCCTCCGGCACCACGTCCACCTTGAACTGATCGCCCGGCTGGCGGCCTTCCAGCGCCTTCTCGAGGCCCGGGACGATATGGCCTTCGCCATGGATGTAGGCCAGCGGCTCGCGGCCTTCCGAGCTGTCGATGACGTTGCCCTGGTCGTCGGTCAGCGTGTAGTGGAAGGAGACGGCGTGGCGGTTGGCGATCTGCATGGAATTCTCGCTCTGGAGGAGATAAAGGACGGCGCGACGCGCCATCCGGGCCCCCAAGGCTAGAAGACCCGCTCCGCGACTGCAAATCACGAAGCGTTCGCGATGCTGCGGCGCAACCCGCCGACATCGCGCGATCTGCTAATTTTCCCGCCTTTCCCCTCCGCCCCTGACCCGTGCCGGGAGTCGCATGTTCGACCGCATCCTGATCGCCAACCGCGGCGAAATCGCCTGCCGCGTCATCCGGACCTGCCGCCGCCTCGGCATCCGCACGGTCGCCGTGTACTCCACCGCCGATGCCGATGCCCAGCACGTGCGCCTCGCGGACGAGGCCTGGCCGATCGGCGGCCCGCGGCCCGCCGAGTCGTACCTGCGTGGCGACGCGATCATCGAGGTGGCGCTCCGCAGCGGCGCCCAGGCGATCCACCCCGGCTACGGCTTCCTCTCGGAGAACACGGACTTCGCGCGCGCCTGCGCGGCCGCCGGCATCGCCTTCATCGGCCCGCGACCGGAAAGCATCGACGCGATGGGCTCCAAGGCCGCCGCCAAGGCGCTGATGGAGCGCCACGCCGTGCCGCTGGTGCCCGGCTACCACGGGGACGACCAGGATCCGGCACATCTCGCCGACGAAGCGAAGCGCACGGGCTTTCCGCTGATGATCAAGGCCGCCGCCGGTGGCGGGGGCAAGGGCATGCGCATCGTGCGCGATGCCGAGGGATTCGCCGAGGCGCTCGCCTCCGCGCAGCGTGAAGCGGCGAACGCCTTCGGCGACACGCGCGTGATCCTCGAGCGCTACGTGGAGCATCCGCGGCACATCGAGTTCCAGGTGTTCGGCGACACGCACGGCAACATCATCCATCTGAACGAGCGCGAATGCTCCGCGCAGCGCCGCTACCAGAAGGTGCTCGAGGAGACGCCCTCGCCCTTCCTCGACGCGGAGCGCCGCGAACGCATGGGAGCCGCCGCCGTCGCGGCGGCCCGCGCCGTCGACTACGTCGGCGCGGGCACCGTGGAATTCATCGTCGCGCAGGACGGCGAGTTCTTCTTCATGGAGATGAACACGCGCCTGCAGGTGGAGCACCCCGTCACCGAGGAGACGCTCGGGCTGGACCTCGTGGAGTGGCAGCTGCGCGTCGCCGCCGGCGAGCCGCTGCCGCTGGCCCAGGACGCGATCCGCGCGAGCGGTCACGCCATCGAGGTGCGGCTGTACGCGGAAGATCCCGAGGCGAACTTCCTCCCCGGTTCGGGGCGCCTCGTCTCGCTCGACCTGCCCCGCGCGTCGGCGCACGTGCGGCTCGACGGCGGCGTCGTCGCCGGCGACACCGTCACGATCTTCTACGACCCGATGATCGCGAAGCTGATCGTCCACGACCGCGACCGCACCCAGGCGCTCGAACGGCTGCGCGCCGCGCTCGCCGACACGGAAATCGTCGGACCGAAATCCAACGTCGCGTTCCTCGAACGCCTCGCGCGTCACCCGGTCGTGGTCGAGGGCCGCATCGACACCGGCTACCTCGACCGCCATCTGGATGAATTCCTCACCGGCGACGCCACGCCCACCGATCTGGACCGGTTCGCGGCGGCGACGGCGTTCCTGCTCGGCGACGAGGCGACCCGCCACGCGCCCGCCGCGGATCCGCACTCGCCGTGGGCCGCCTCGGATGCCTGGCGCCTGGGCCATCCGGGCAAGCGCGTCGTCGCGCTCATGGAAGGCGCCCGCCGCCACGAGATCGATGCCCATGGGCACGGTGGCGATTACATCCTCCACCTCGGCGACCGCGCGTGCACGGTGTCCGGCGCGCGGCTTGGCGACGGCGTGCTCTCCGCCCGTTTCGACGGCCAGGCCCGGCGTGTGCCGATCGCCGTCCACGGGTCGCACATCCGCCTGCACGACGCCGACGAACGCCGCTGGACCTTCGAACGCGCGCCCGCGTTCGCGTGGACCGGCGAGGAGACCGCCGGCGCGCGCCAGCTGGTCGCGCCGATGCCGGGACGGATCGTCCTCGTCCGGGCGGCCGTCGGCGACAGCGTCGAGGAAGGACAGGAACTGCTGGTGATGGAAGCGATGAAGATGGAGCTGGCCTTGAAGGCTCCCCGCGCCGGCACCATCGAATCGATATCGGCGGCGCAAGGCGATTTCGTGGACGCGGACGCGGTACTCGTGCGCTTCGCCGAAACGGCCTGACCGGAGAGCGCATTGAACACGTCCAGCCATGTCCGCATCGTCGAAGTCGGTCCGCGCGACGGCCTCCAGAACGAAAAGGTCCTGCTTCCGGCCGCGGTGAAGATCGAACTGATCGACCGCCTCTCGGCCACCGGTCTCGCCACGATCGAAGCCACCAGTTTCGTCAGCCCGAAGTGGGTGCCGCAGCTCGCCGACGCCGCCGAGGTCTTCCGCGGCATCCGCAAGGCGGCCGGCGTCGTGTATCCCGTGCTGGTGCCCAACCTGCAGGGTTACGAGCGCGCGCTCGGGGTCGGTGCGACCGAGGTGGCCGTGTTCACCGCCGCGTCGGAAACCTTCAACCGCGCGAACATCAACGCGTCGATCGACGAGTCCATCGATCGCTTCGCGCCCGTGATGGAGCGCGCGCGCGCCGATGGCGTGGCCGTGCGCGGCTACGTCTCCACCGTGCTCGGCTGCCCCTACCAGGGGGAGGTTCCCATCGCGGACGTCGTCCGCGTCGCGCGCCGGCTGCATGAACTGGGCTGCCACGAGGTGTCGCTGGGCGACACCATCGGCGTCGGCACGGCGGCGAAGGCGCGCGCCATGCTGCGCGCCGTGGCGGCCGAGGTGCCGATGGACGCGCTCGCCATCCACTTCCACGACACCTACGGCCAGGCGCTCGCCAACATCCTCGCCTGCCTCGAGGAAGGCGTGCGCGTGATCGACAGCGCGGTCTCCGGCACCGGTGGCTGCCCGTACGCCAAGGGTGCCACCGGCAACGTCGCCAGCGAGGACGTCGTCTACATGCTGCACGGCATGGGCATGACGACGGGCGTCGACCTCGACCGCCTCGTGGAGACGGGCGCATGGCTGGCGGCCCAGCTGGGCAAGGAGACGGCGAGCCGGGTCACGCGGGCGCGTACGGCCGCGTAACGCGTCGGCAGCGCCGCCCAAGGACGCCTTGGCGCGCGTGGTCGTGCGTGGCAGCATCGACGCATGCCTGCCGACTTCCTGATCCGCCCGATCGACCCCCGCGACGATGCCGACATCGCCGCCGTGATCCGCACCGTGATGCCCGAGTTCGGCGCGGACGGGCCCGGCTTCGCGATCCACGACCGCGAAGTGGACACGATGTCCTCGGCCTATTCGGCGCCGCGCTGCGCGTATTTCGTGGTCGAGATGCACGGCCGCGCCGTGGGCGGCGGCGGCATCGCGCCGCTCGAAGGCGGCGACGACGAAACCTGCGAGCTGCGCAAGATGTACTTCCTGCCGGAAGCGCGCGGCACCGGCGCGGCGACGCAGCTGCTCCGCCGCTGCCTCGACGCGGGACGTCGCGCCGGCTTCTCCCGCTGCTACCTCGAAACGCTGACCGGGATGGACGCGGCGCAGGCGTTGTACCTGCGCCTCGGCTTCACGCGCATCGACGCCCCCATGGGTGGCACGGGACACTTCAGCTGCGACCGCTTCTTCCTCCGCAGCCTCAACGACGGCGACCTGATCGTCCCGCCGACGCCGCCGTCGCTCGTGTTCGCCATCGACGATCCCGGGCGCGCCGACGTGCTCTCGCTGATGGAGGAACTGCACATCTACCTGTCCGACCTCGATCGCCCGGTGCCTCCGCCGGCGATCAGCGTGCTCGCGCTGCGCCAGCCGCAGACGACGTTCATGACCGCGCGTGTCGACGGCACACCGCTCGCCTGTGGCGCGGGTGTCGACCACGGCGACTACACCGAGCTGAAATACATGTACGTGCTGCCGGCCTGCCGTGGCATGGGTCTCGGCAAGCAGATGCTGGAGGCGCTCGAACGCGAGATCCGCGCGTCCGGCGGACGCATGGTGAAGCTGGAGACGGGCACGGCGCAGACCGAGTCGATCGAGCTCTACGAACGCGCGGGCTATCGCCGCTGCCGCCCCTTCGGCGACCATCACGCCTCCCCGTCCAGCATCTTCATGGAAAAGCCCCTGTGATCCGTATCGCCGTCGACACCGACGCCGCCGCCTGCCACGCCATCTACGCGCCGATCGTCGAGAGCAGCGCCATCACCTTCGAAACGGAACTGCCGGGCGACGACGCCATGGCCGGCCGCATTCGCACACGACTCGCCCATCACCCATGGCTCGTCTGGGAGGAAGACGGCGAGGTGCTCGCGTACGCCTACGCGGGCCGCTTCCGCGAGCGCGCGGCGTACGACTGGATCGCGGAAACCTCGATCTACGTGCACGAGAAAGCCCGCCGCCGCGGCATCGCCCGCCGCCTCTACGGCACGCTGCTCGACGCCATGCGCCTGCAGGGCATCAACCAGGCGGTCGGCGTCATCACCCTGCCCGGCGATACCAGCGTGGCGATGCACGAGGCCATGGGTTTCGCCCCCGCGGGCGTCTGGCCCAAGGCGGGCTACAAGCTGGGCCGCTGGTGGGATGTCGGCGTGTGGAGCCTCTTCCTCTCCGAGCCCGCGAATCCGCCCCGTCCGGTGGTCCCGTTCGCGCGACTGGCGCAGTCGCGCGAACTCCGCGACCTGCTGGCCGCCGTGTAATCCGTAACTCCCACAACCCGTGTGCTGCCGCGGAAAGCATCCGCGGGCCCCCTCGGCTAAGATGCGCTTCTTTGCCAGTTTTCCGGAGTTCCCATGCAGCTCGAACACGTCAGGGCCGTCATCACCGGCGGCGCATCCGGCCTGGGTCATGCCGTCGCGCAGCGACTCGTCGCCGCGGGCGCGAAGGTCGCGCTCTTCGACGTCAACGAGGAGAAGGGCCGCGCCGCCGTCGCCGCGCTCGGCGCGAACGCCTCGTTCCAGCGCACCGACGTCACCTCCGAGGATGGCGTCGCCGCGAACGTCGCCGCCGCCAGCGAGGCGATGGGTGGCCTGAACGTGGTCGTGAACTGCGCCGGCATCCTGGGCGCGGGCCGCGTCCTCGGCAAGGACGGCGCCATGCCGCTGTCCACGTTCTCCACCACGGTGATGGTCAACCTGGTCGGCAGCTTCAACGTCGCCAAGGCGGCCGCGCAGCTGATGCAATCCAATAGCGCCGGCGACGACGGCGAGCGCGGCGTGATCGTCAACACCGCCTCGGTCGCGGCGTACGAAGGCCAGATCGGACAGGCCGCGTATTCGGCATCCAAGGGCGGCGTGGTGGGCATGACGCTGCCGATGGCACGCGAACTCGCCCGCTTCGGCATCCGCGTGAACACGATCGCGCCGGGCATCTTCTGGACCCCGATGGTCGACGGCATGCCGCCGCAGGTGCAGGAGTCGCTGGCGGCCTCGATCCCCTTCCCGTCCCGCCTCGGCAAGCCGGACGAGTTCGCCGACACGGTCGCCTTCATCCTCACCAGCCGCTACCTCAACGGCGAGACGATCCGCCTCGACGGCGCCGTGCGTCTCGCGCCGAAATAATCCAACCACGACATCGAAGTCGAACACCCATGAAAGCATCCGAAGTCAAGAAAGGTAACGTCGTCGAGAACGACGGCACGGTCTACCAGGTCCGCGACATCGAGCGCAGCTCGCCCACGGCCCGCGGCGGCAACGTCACGTTCCGCTTCACGCTCTACTCGATCCCGGGCAACCGCAAGTTCGACCTGAGCCTGCGCGCCGACGACGACCTGAAGGAAGTGGAGCTCGCGCGCCGCGCGGCGAAGTTCTCGTACATGGATGGCGACGCGTTCGTCTTCATGGACGACGAGGATTACACCCAGTACACGCTCGACGCCTCGGTGGTCGGCGACAACGCCGGCTACATCGTCGAAGACCTCGAGGGCTACTACGTGCAGGTGATCGACGATGCGCCCGTCGGCCTGCAGGTGCCGACGTCGGTCGTCCTGACGGTGACCGACACCGCGCCCGAGCTTAAGGGTGCCAGCGCCACCAAGCGCACCAAGCCGGCGACCCTGAGCACCGGGATCGAAGTGCAGGTGCCCGAGTACATCACCACCGGCGAGAAGGTCACCGTGAACACGCTGACCGGCGATTTCGCAGGTCGCGCTTCGTGATGCACGGGGACGGAAACGCGGCCGCGTTCTCCGTCCCCCTCGTCCCGCTTGCCCTTCAGTCAGGCAGGTTTGTGCAGAATGGTCGGCTCAATGGATGAGCCCACCCGAACCATGAGCAACGGCTACTCGTTACGTGCCAGCGTCATCGAAACGCTGATCCGCACGAAGCGTCCCGACGTCCCGATGCGCGTCGCCCTGCGCAACACGGCGGCGGTGATCCTGCCGCTCGCCCTGGGCATCTGGTCCGGCCATCCGCAGGTCGGCATCGGCATCGCCGCCGGCGCGCTCGACACCATGTTCTCGGACCAGCCCGGTCCCTACCAGCAGCGGCTCAGCCGCCTGTTCCTCGCCGCGCTCGCGGCGGGCGTGGCATCGCTCGTCGGCTTCCTCATCGGCAACTACGTCGCGCCGATGGCCCTCGCCTGCGCCGTCTGCGGTTTCGCCGGCGGCATGCTCGTCGTCTTCGGCCCCGACATCGCCCGCGTCGGCATGACCAGCATGCTGCTGCTCGTGATCACGGCGGCGACCCCCACGGATCTGCGCGGCGCCTTCGCGGGCGGCGGCCTGATCTTCGCTGGCGGCATGTTGCTGGCCGTGTTCTCCATCGCCGCGTGGCCGCTGCAGCGCTATCGTCCCGAGCGCGCCGCCCTCGCGGTCGTCTTCCGCGGGCTGGCGGAACTCGCGCGCAAGCCGCAGAAAGACGGCGAGGCTCCCGGCCTCACCGACGCGATGAACACGCTGCAGGTCACCCTGCTCGGCCGGCACCACGCGCATGGGCGCGCCATGGAAGCCTTCCGCGTGCTGCTCGAACTGGCGGAGCGCATCCGTCTCGAACTCGTCGCGATCGCCGAACTGGAATCGGGCCGGCACGGCGTCGGCGAGATGTTCCGCAACGACGCCTCGCGCGTGCTGATCGCCGCGGCCGACGCCCTCGATGCCGCCGAGCCGCCGCAACGGGCCGAACGGGCGCTCGCCACCCTGCAGGCCAGCGAGCGCGCGTTGCTGTCGGGCGCCCCGCCCATCGGCATCGGCGCGCACATCCAGGCGTTGTCCGGCCAGCTCGCCGCCGTCGTGCGCAATACGAACTGGGCCGGCTCGCGAGGCGAGGAACGCGCGCAGCGCGCGGAAACCGCGTTGCCCAAGACGCTACGGAGCGCGTCGGCGCTGTCGATCCTGCGTGCGAACGTCACGCCGGGATCGGTCGCCTTCCGTCACGCCGTGCGTTGCGCGGTGGTGCTCACGGTGGCGTTCGTGGTCTCACGTCACTTCGCCCTGCCGCATGGCTACTGGTTGCCGATGACGGCGGCGATCGTGCTTCGCCCCGATTTCGCCGCGACGTTCAACTTCGGCCTGCTGCGCGTCGTCGGCACGGTGCTCGGCCTCCTGCTGACCACCTTCGTCCTGCGCATCACGCCGGATGCCGTCGTCGCGCACCTCGCCGTCATGGCCCTGCTCTGCGTGATCTTCCGCTACCTCGCCGGCGCGCATTACGGCATCGCGGTGGCCGCGCTCACGGGCACCGTCGTCGTGTTGCTCTCGTTCGAAGGCGTCGATCCGTTCTCGGCCATGTCCGACCGCGTTCTGAACACCGCGCTAGGGAGCGCGCTCGCGCTGCTCGCCTACCTCCTCTGGCCGTCGTGGGAGCGGCACCAGGCCCGCTCGGCCCTCTCGGAAATGCTCTGCGCCTATGCGGACTATCTCGACGCCCTCGTCGCGCCCGCCGACGTGGCGACCCGGTACGAGGTCCGCACGCGCACGCGCA
Organism: Luteibacter sp. 3190; assembly: GCF_031456385.1. NCBI lineage: Bacteria > Pseudomonadati > Pseudomonadota > Gammaproteobacteria > Lysobacterales > Rhodanobacteraceae > Luteibacter > Luteibacter sp. 3190. The sequence goes on from NZ_JAVDUO010000001.1 coordinate 1,805,331, forward strand.
CGGCGCGCACGAACGCGCAGGCGTCGGTCGACCGCATGCGCGCGGAACCCGGAACGCCCGCCGTGCTGCTCGAACTGGCCGAAACGCTCTACGCCAACGGCAACCGCCTCGCACGTACGTCGATGGCGCTCGAATCGCTGATCGACAACGCCTCGGCGGCGCAGGCATGGCCGCACGTCGGCGCATTCATCCGCGAGGCCTCGGCGGCGCTGCGCGCGCAGTCCGGGGCGCTCACGCGCACCGAAGCCGTCGCGCCCCCACCGGCCCTGCGCGAGCACCAGCGCGCCCTGGCCGAGGCGCTGGCGCGCGGCGTCGACCGCGAGCTGGCCGACGCCGTGGAGCGGCTGACCGACCGCCTCACCGACAACGTCGACACCATCGCCCACGTCGTCGCCCGCCGTTCGACCGCCCCGGCCTAGGCTTGTTGCACCGCGAGAGGCTCCGTCATGCGCCCGGCGCTACACTCGGGCGCATGCTGAAGATCGATACGCACGCGCACATCCTGCCCCGTGACTGGCCCGATCTCGCGGCCCGGTACGGCGACGACCGCTTCCCGGTGATGACCCACACCAGCGGTCACCACCGGATCTACAAGGACGGCCGGTTCTTCCGGGAGGTCTGGGAATCGGCGTTCGACGCGGAGGCGCGCATCGCCGACTACGCGCGCTTCGGCGTCGCCGTGCAGGTGGTGTCCACGGTGCCGGTGATGTTCTCGTACTGGGCGAGGGGCCACCAGGCGCTCGAGCTGCACACGCACCTCAACGACAGCATGGCGCAGGTGTGCGAGGCGCATCCCCGGCATTACGCGGGCATCGGCACGGTTCCGCTGCAATCGCCCTCCCTGGCGATCCGGGAAATGGAGCGCTGCATCGACGAGCTCGGATTGCAGGGCGTGCAGATCGGTTCGCACTGCAACGAATGGAACCTCGACGCGCCGGAGCTGTTCCCGTTCTTCGAGGCCGCGGCCGACCTCGGTGCAGCCGTGCTCGTCCATCCCTGGGACATGATGGGCACCGACACCATGCCGAAGTACTGGCTGCCTTGGCTCGTCGGCATGCCGGCCGAGCAATCGCGCGCCGCGTGCGCGCTGATCTTCGGTGGCGTGCTGGAGCGATTGCCGTCGCTGAAGATCATGCTCGCCCATGGCGGCGGCAGTTTTCCGTACTCCATCGGCCGCATCGAGCATGGGTTCCGCATGCGTCCCGACCTGGTCGCCACCGACAACGCGCGCAATCCACGCGAGTACCTGTCCCGCCTCTACTTCGATTCCTGCGTGCACGACGACGCGGCGTTGCGCTACCTGCTCGCCACCGCCGGCACCGACCGGGTCATGCTCGGCACCGATTACCCGTTCCCGCTCGGCGAGCAGGAGCCGGGCGCGGGCATCGAAGCGCTGGGCCTGTCCGACGCCGACCGCGCCCGGCTCTTCCACGGCACCGCGCTCGAATGGCTGGGCATGCCCATGGCGCGCTTCCAGCCCGTCGCCGCGGTGGCGTGACGCGCCTCACGGCCGCCAGGCGAACGCGTCGCGTCCGCTGTGCCAGAATGCCGCCGTTACGCGGCATGCGCCGCGATCCATTGGGGAACCCACACCGTGAACCGCACCCTGCGCGTCCTTCTGACCGCCCTCGCCTTCGCCAGCCCCACCCTGGGCGCCACCGACGTCGCCATGGCCGACGGCAAGATCCGCTTCGCCGTTCCCGACGCGTGGGTGCCGATCATGCAGTCGCAGGATCGTGACAGCGAAAGCCAGGTCTTCCAGGTGCCGGGCTCGACGCAGGCGGACGCGACGCTCGCACGCGTGTCGATCACGCTGCAGCCGGTGCCCAACCTCAATGGCTTCCAGCAATTCGCCGGCACCATGCGCAGCCGCGCCTCCGGCCTCAAGGACTACGCGCCGCGGAAGGCTTCCTCGCCAACCGAGAATGCCTACACGGCCAAGGAAGGTCCGGTGAAGCAGGATTACTACGAGCGCTACTTCTACACGGGCGGCTACGCGATCCAGCTTCGCTGCGTGCGTCCGGCCGACGACGCGAAGTTCGCCGCCGCTTTCGACAAGGGTTGCGCCGAGGTCGCCTCGCGCATCCCGTCCTGATGCTTCCGGATACCCGATCCATGACCGACTTCGAAGCGACGCGCGCCTGGGCCGACGCCCAGGACGCCGCCGATTCCCTGCGCGCCTTCCGCGACGAGTTCCACATCCCGCCGCACGACGGACGCGACAGCCTCTATTTCTGCGGCAACTCGCTGGGCCTGCAACCGAAGGGCGTGCGCGCGGCGATCGAGGCCGAACTCGACGACTGGGCGGCCCTCGCCGTGGAGGCGCACTTCCGCGGCCGCTCGCCGTGGATGCACTACCACGAGTACGTGCGCGACGCGATGGCCGAGGTCGTGGGCGCACGCCCCGGCGAAGTCGTCGCGATGAACAGCCTGGGCGTGAACCTGCACCTGATGATGGTCAGCTTCTACCGGCCGACCACGGAACGCCCCGCCATCCTGATGGAAGCCGGAGCGTTTCCCACCGACCGCTACGCGCTCGAATCGCAGGTTCGCTTCCACGGTTTCGATCCGGCGACCGACCTCATCGAGATCGAGCCCGACGGTCCGGGCGGCACGCTGTCGATGGATGCCATCGAGCGCGCCATCGCCACGCACGGCCGACGCGTCGCGCTGGTGCTGCTGCCCGGCGTGCAGTACCGCACCGGCCAGGTGTTCGATCTCGCCACCATCGTCCGCCTCGGACACGCGCAAGGCTGCGTCGTCGGCTTCGATCTCGCCCATGCGGTGGGCAACCTTCCGCTCGCCCTGCACGACAGCGGCGCGGACTTCGCCGTCTGGTGCACGTACAAGTACCTCAACGCCGGACCGGGCGCCGTCGCGGGCGCCTTCGTCCACGAGCGTCATGCAAGCGACGACGTCCCGCGTTTCGCCGGCTGGTGGGGCCACGACAAGACGACACGGTTCCAGATGGGGCCCACGTTCGTGCCCACGCCCGGTGCGGATGGCTGGCAGCTGTCGAACCCACCGATCCTGGCGCTCGCGCCGCTGCGCGCATCGCTCGACGTCTTCACGCGCGCGGGCATGCCGCGTCTCGCGACCAAGAGCCGTCGCCTCACCGCTTACCTCGACTGGCTCATCCGCACGCGCCTCGACGACACGCTGGACATCGTGACGCCGGACGACCCGGCGCAGCGCGGCGCGCAGTTGTCCGTGCGTGTGCGCGCGGGCCGCGACGCGGGCCGCGCGCTCTTCACCCATCTCGAGCGCCACGGCGTCGTCGGCGACTGGCGCGAACCGGATGTGATCCGCCTCTCGCCCACGCCGTTGTACAACCGCTACGCGGACTGCCTGGGCGCGGTGGAAACCATCGAAGCGTGGCGCGGAGCGAACGCATGAGCGAGCAGGAACTGTTCCCCGCTCCGTACAGCGAACGCGGCAACGGTTTCGTCATGCAGGGCGTGACGCACTGGCTGCGCACCGCGCCCGGCCGCGTGATGTTCGGCCTTCGCGCCGGCGGCCTCCCCGTGGCGCTTCCGGAACGACCGGCACACGTATCGCATGCCGGCGTCGAGGCGAAGGTGGACGGCCACGTCACCGCCATCGACGACGTCAGCAGCGTGTGGCTCCGCGAGAACACGGATGTCACCGACCGTTACGTGGCCGCGTTGCGCGACGTGCTCACCCACCCGCGCCTGCGCCTGGACGGCTACGCCACGCACGCCATCTTCACCGGTTCGGTCGAGCTGTTCGTCGGGCCACGCATGGATCGCGTCGACCTCTACCTTGACGACGAGGATGGTTCGTACGAACGAGCCCTCGATCTGTTGCGCAAGGCACCGGTCGATGCCCGCACGGCCTTCGCCATGCCCCCCGAGCCGGGCACCGCCGCGTTCGAGGATCCGTCGTTCCTCGTAGGCGAACAGGCATGGATCGACGGTCACCGCGTGCTGATCGAATACGTGCCCGACGAAGGCGGCCGCGCGGAAACCGTCGCCCTCGACCGCGCCGAACTCGCCGACGCGCTGGAGCGCGCCTGGGCCGCCATGCTGTCGGTCTCGACGCGCATCCGCGCGGGCCTCGGCACCATCGCCTGACCTCGCTCCGTTGGAGCGGACCTGGCCGCGATTGGCGCGTTCGCAAGCACCCATCGCGCCCAGGTGCGCTCCCACTGGCTGTTGGAGCGCACCTGGGCGCGATTCGGGTCAGGTCGGGTGGCGGGTCTGGCCTTCGCCGCGGACGACGAAGCGTTCGATCGTCAGGGATTCGGCGCCCATGGGGCCGTAGGCGTGCAGGCGCGTCGTGGAGATGCCGATTTCCGTGCCAAGGCCAAGTTCGCCGCCGTCGCTGAAGCGCGACGACGCGTTCACCATCACCACCGCCGAACGCAGCGCGTGGACGAAGCGGCTTGCCGCCGCGGCATCCGTCGTGGCGATCACTTCGGTGTGATCCGAGCCATGGCGCCGGATGTGCGCGATGGCGTCGTCGATGTCGTCGACGATACGGACGGCGAGGATCAGCGCCAGGAATTCCGCGGCGTAGTCGTCCTCGCTGGCCGGCGACAGACCGGGGACGAGGGCGCGCGTCGCGTCGTCGGCGCGGACTTCGACGCCGAGTTCGCGCAGTCGCGCGATGGCCAGCGGAAGGAACGCTGGGGCGATGTCGCGATGGACCAGCAACGTCTCGAGCGCATTGCACACACCGGGTCGGCTCGTCTTGCCGTCGACGAGCAGGCGCAGCGCGAGCTCGGGGTCCGCCGAGCGGTCGACGTAGAGGTGGCAGACGCCCTTGTAGTGCTTGATCACCGGCACGCGCGCGTGCTCCGTGACGAAGCGGATGAGGCCTTCGCCGCCGCGGGGAATCGCGAGATCGACGATGTCGGCGAGCTGGAGCAGCTCGACCATCGTCTCGCGACGCGGATCGTCCAGCAGGGAGATGGCCGCTTCCGGCAGGCCCTCCTCGCGCAGCGCGCGCCGCAGCGACGCGGCGATGGCGAGGTTCGAGCGCATCGCGTCCGATCCGCCGCGCAGGATCACGGTATTGCCGGCCATCAGGCAGAGCGCGGCGGCATCCGCCGTGACGTTGGGGCGCGCTTCGTAGATCATCGCGACCACCCCGAGCGGAATCCGCACGCGCTCGACGACGATGCCGTTGGGTCTCACGTCGCGACGCGTGACGACGCCGACCGGATCGGGCAACGCGGCGACGTCGCGGATCGCCGTGACGATGCCGTCGATCCGCGACGGATCGAGGCGCAGGCGATCGAGCATGGCATCGCTCGACCCGTTCGCGCGGGCCGACTCCATGTCGAGCGCGTTCGCCGCGACGACGAGCGACGCGTCCTCCGCAAGGCACGACGCCATCCGGTGCAGCAGGCGACGCTTCGCCGCGGTGTCCAGCGCCCCCACCGCGGCGGCGGCGTCCCTGCAGGCCAGTGCGCGTTCGCGAAGATTCGATGTCATGGCGCGCTCCCTCAGCCGGGAAGGACGACGAGGTCGTCGCGGTGGATGATCGTCTCGCCGTAACTGTAGCCGAGCACGGCCTCGATCTCGCGCGTGTGCTTGCCGGCGAGGCGGCGGATGTCGCTCGCCGCGTACTGCGCGATGCCGCGGGCGATGACGCGGTCGCCCTCGCCCACCTCGACGACGTCGCCCCGTGCGAAGTCGCCCGTGGCGCTCGTCACGCCGCCGGGCAGGAGCGACGCCCCGCGCGAACGCAGCGCGGCCGCCGCCCCCGCGTCGATGTCGATACGCCCCGCGACCGGCGCGTGGCGCAACCAGGACGTACGCGCGGCGACACGGCCGCCCTGCGCGCGGAAACGCGTGCCGGACAGCGATCCGCTGGCGAGCCGGCCCACGACGGCCGCGTTCCGGCCGTCGAAGATGACCGTCCCGATGCCCGCCGAGGCGGCCTTGTCCGCCGCTTCGAGCTTCGTGCGCATGCCGCCCGTGCCGGCCCGACTGCCGGCGCCGCCGGCGCTGGCCAGGAGCGCGGGCGTGACGGCCGCGACATCGTCGATGGCCACCGCGTCGATGACCGCGCGCGGGTCCGCGCTGTACAAGCCGGCCACGTCGGACGCGATGAGCAGGAGGTCCGCGTCGACGAGCGCCGCGACGATGGCCGCGAGGTTGTCGTTGTCGCCGACCTTCAGCTCGTCGACCGCGACGGTGTCGTTCTCGTTGATGACCGGAATGGCGCCGAGGGCCAGCAATTCACGCAGCGTGGAGCGCGCGTTGAGGTAACGGCGCCGGTGGCGCAGGTCGTCGTGCGTGAGCAGCACCTGCGCCACCGGCGCGTCGTCGAAGAATCCCTGCCAGAGCGCGACGAGGTGCGTCTGTCCGAGCGCGGCGAGCGCCTGGCGTCCGACCAGTCCGCTGCCCTGCTGTGGCGCGGCGAGGCCACGGCCCGCCGCCACCGCGCCCGAGGAAACGATCACCACCTCGCGTCCCTGCGCGCGGGAGGCCGCCACGAAGGACGCGAGCGCGACGGCGTGGGCGCCGGTCAAGGCGCCCTCCGGCGTCGTCAGCAGGCTGCTGCCGACCTTGAGGACGGCGCGCCGCCAGGGTGGCAGCGCTTGTTCGGTGAACGCCATCGATCCTCCCCTGCCACGCCTCTTGCGACCGCCCGGATCGCCGCCCAGCGGCGATCCGCCGTCAGCCCAGCGCCGCGAGGCGCGCGCGCAACGTGTCGAGCATCAGGTCGTTGCCCGCGCCGGGCGACGTGCGCGCGGCGAGACTCGATTCGGGCGAGCGCCCCTCGCCCGCCGACGCCGCCGTCTCCGCAGCCGCCCGATACGCGTCGCGGAACGGCACGCCGGCCACGGCCTGCTCGATCGCGACGTCGGTCGCGTACATCGCCGGCTCGATGGCCGCGCGCATGCGGTCGGCCTTCCACTCGAAACGGGCGAGCATGTCCGGCAGCAGTTCCAGGGCGCCGAGCCCCATGGAGAAGCCATGGAACAGCGAGCCCTTGGAGAACTGCAGGTCGCGCTGGTAGCCCGACGGCAGCGAGAGCAGCTGCTCGATCTCGGTACGCGCCGCCGCCACGCTCGCGTAGCTGGCGCGCAGCAGTTCGACGACGTCGGGATTGCGCTTGTTCGGCATGATCGACGAGCCCGTCGTGTACTCCGCGGGCAGCTTCACGAAGTCGAACTCGGCGGTGGTGAACAGCGAGAGATCCCACGCGAGCCGGCGCGTGTCCAGCAGCGCCGTGCCGACGGCGTCGAGCGCCGCCATCTCGAACTTGCCGCGCGACAGCTGCGCGTAGATCGGCGACACCTGCATGCGGCCGAAGCCGAGCGCCTGCGTCGTATGCGCGCGGTCGAGCCCCACGTTCACGCCGTAGCCCGCGGCGGTGCCGAGGGGATTCGCGTCGATCAGCTCCAGCGCCTGGCGGGCGCGCAGCGTGTTGTCGATGAACGCCTCCGCGAACGCGGCGAACCACATGCCGGTGGACGAGACCACCGCGCGCTGGATGTGCGTGTAGCCGGGCATCGGCAGCGCCTCGCCGGCGGCCCGCTCGAGGCAGACCTCCGCGACGCGGCGGCACAGGGCCTCGAGGCTCGCCAGCTTCTCCTTCAGCCACAGACGCGTGGCCACGAGGATCTGGTCGTTGCGGCTACGCCCGGTATGCACACGGCGCCCGGCGTCGCCGAGACGCTCCGTCAGGCGCGCCTCGATCGCCGAGTGCCCGTCCTCGAAACGCTCGTCGAGCACGAAGCTGCCCGCGGAGAAGTCGGCGGCCAGCGCGTCGAGTTCGCGCTTGAGCGCGTCGCGCTCGTCCGGGCTGACGACCCCGATGTTGGCGAGGCCTTCGACGTGCGCCTTGCTCGCGGTGATGTCGTGGAGGAAGAACTCGCGATCGAGCACGACGTCGTTGCCCGCGAGGAACCGCATGATGCGCGCGTCGACCTGCGTGTCGGATTTCTGCCAGAGCGGCTGGGTCATCGATGGTTCCTTGGTGCGCTACAGCGGGATGGCGGTGAGCTCGTCGAAGCCGAGCGCGCGATTGACGTTCTGCATGGCCTGGGTCGCCGCGCCCTTGAGCAGGTTGTCGAGGGTGGCCACGACGACCACGCGACGGCCATCCGTCGACAGCGCGAAGCCGCCGACCTCGAGATGGTGACGGTTCGCGATCCGGCTGACCCACGGCGCCTCGTCGACGACATGGATAAGCTTCTCGTTCTCGAACCGGGCCTCGTAGCGGCGCACGATGTCCTCGCGCTTCGCCGGCTTCGCCAGGTACAGGTTCGTGGTGACGGTGAGGCCGCGGAAGTGCGGCGCCACGTGCGGCATGAATTCGACGGGCAGGCCGAGATGGCGGCTCGCTTCCTTCTCGTGCATGTGTCCCGTCAGCGAGTACGGCATCAGGTTGTCGCGCAGCTTCTCGGGATCGTTGCGGTCGGACGGCGTGGTTCCGGCGCCCGAGTAACCCGACACGCCGAAGGACACCGGGGGTGCCGCCAGCAGGTCCTTGATCGGCGCGATGGACACCTGGACGGCGGTCGCGTAGCAACCGGGATTGCTGATGCGCTTCTCGCCGCGCCAGCGGTCGCGGTAGAGCTCGGGCAGGCCGTAGTACCAGCGCTCGTCGAAGCGATAGTCGGCCGAGAGGTCGACGATCACCGTGGATCCCCCCGCCTTGTCGATCGCCTCCACGTACGGCGCGGCCTTGCCGTTGGGCAGCGCGAGCACCACCACGTCGGCGCCGGCGGCCGCCACGCCGGCCGGATCGAGATTGCTGAAGAGGAGCTCGCCCGCGTAGGCGTCGCTGTGATCGGCCAGGCGCTGCCCGTCGAGCTCGCGCGACGAGACGAACGCGAGATCGAGGCCCGGATGACCGACGATGAGTTTGATCAGTTCCGCGCCCGTGTGGCCACGCGCGCCGACGATGCCGATGGTCTTGTTCGCCATGACCGTTCAGTCCTGCAGGGTGGGTTCGCGCGTGGCGCTGTGCGCGACGCAACGTTCGATGTCGGCGAAGCTGTCCAGGCCGTACCAGAACACCTTCCAGCGCGTCTGCTTGAAGCAGCCGTCCGACTCCGCGTAGTAGAAGTGGTTGATCACGTTGCCGTGGCGCGAACGCCAGAACAGCTTCGGGTTCTCGTCGCGCATCACCTGCCATACGGCGCGACCGAGGCCTTCGCCCTGCGCGTCGTCCAGCACCGCGAACTTGTCGAGATACGCGAAGCCTTCCTCCTGCGTGAGGATCATCGCCGCGCGGTAGTTCTCCGAGACATAGAGGCGATACAGCTTCGTGCGTTCGAAGTAGTTACCGACGAGCGTGCGGCCGAAGCTCGATTCGATGAGCTGGCGCATGCGGTCGAGATCGACGTCGTTCCACGAATCGAAGCGCAGCACGCGCTCGCCGCGCCGGACCAGCGTGCCGGAACCCTTGTGCGTGAACAGTTCCTTCGCCAGCTCGGCGGGCCGCGTGATCGACACCGACGAGGTCAGCGGCAGGTCGTCGAGCAGGTCCTTGATCTGCTCGATCTTCAGGCGCATGCCCGAATGCAGCCACGGCTGCTGCAGCAGCTGGTCGTACTCGGTCGACAGGTTGATCGAATCGATCACGTTGCCGTCGCCGTCGAGCAGGCCGCCCGTGCCGGTGAGGAAGACGATCTTGTACGGCTGCAGCACGCGCACGAGCTCGTTCGCGGCGAAGTCGGCGTTGATGTTGAGGATCTGGCCGGCGTCGGTTTCGCCGAGGCTCGCGATCACCGGAATGGAACCCGCGCGCAGGCTCGCCTCGATCGGCGCGAGGTTGATGTCGCGCACGCGCCCCACCAGACCGAAGGTGTCCTGGTCGAGGTAGTCCGCGGTGAACACGCCCGACGGCACGGACGTGGCGCGCGTGTCGACCTCCTGCAGGGCCTCGACCAGCCGCAGGTTCTGCGCCTGGAACACGCGGCGCACGATCGCCAGCGCTTCCGGCGAGGTGACGCGCAAGCCGTTGACGGTCTTCTTCTCGATGCCCGCCGCCGAAAGCTCTTCGTCGAGCTGCGGACCCGCGCCGTGCAGCACGATCGGCGTCAGGCCGACCTGCTGCAGGAACGACAGCGACGACGTGAGGTCCGGCAACTCGTCGCGCAGGACCGCGCCGCCGACCTTCACCACGGCGAAGCGCGCGGCGTCCACCTGCGAGAAACGCTTGAGGTACTGCTGGATTTCGCGCGCGCTGCCCATCGACGAGAGCAGGCGGACGATCGTTTTCCTGGTGTGCTTATTAGAGTCCACTGTCCACGGTCCGATGGATGGTCTGGGCGTAATGCGCGAGCTGGTCGAGGGCGACCCATTCGTCGGCGCTGTGCGCCTGCGCGATGTCGCCGGGGCCGTAGACGAAGCAGGTGTAACCGGCCTTCGAGAACAGCGCGGCCTCGGTCCAGAAGTCGACGGCGTTGCCGACCGGGATGCCGAGTTCGTCCGCCAGGTCGCGCGCGGCGAGGCGGCGGGCCTCCGCCGTGGCGGTGTCGCCCGCCGGCAGGGAGTCGCCACGGAACGTTTCGCCGTATTCCACGGGATGCGGCTCGACGAGCGTGCGGAACGTCTCGAGGAGACGGTCGGCGTCCATCGACGGCAGCGGCCGGAAGCCGAAGCGCACGTCGGCGGTGGGCGCGATCACGTTGGCCTTGATGCCGCCCTCGACCTTGCCGATGTTGAAGCGCAGGCCGGTGAGGCCACCGAAGCGCTCGTGCGACTGCGCCTGCACGTGGTCGAGCGCGGCGGCGCCCCAGCGGATCGCCTGGTGGAGCGCGCTGTCCGACGGCTTCTGCTCGCCGGACGCATGCCCCGCCCTGCCCTGGAAACGCATCTGCACCGAATGGATGCCGCGATGCGCCAGCACCGCCTCACCCTTCGTCGGCTCGGCGACGATCACCGCCTCGTAGTCGCGCGGCGTCGCGAGGAAGCCGTCGATGCAGCGCGCATCGTTGGCTTCCTCGTCGGTCGACAGCAGCAGCGCCATGTCGCCCTGGCTCGCGTTGGCGACGGCCACGAGCGCGGCCGCGGCGCCCTTGATGTCGCAAGCGCCGAGGCCGATCGCGCGATCTTCCGTCACGCGCAGCTCGTGCGGGCTCGCCGTCCAGTGCGGCGAGTCCGGCACGGTATCCAGGTGCACGTTGAACAGGTATTTCGGCGTGCCGCGCACGGCGTAGAGGTTCACGGCACCAGCTCCGAAGTCCGTGACCTCCACCTGGAACCCCGGAAGGTTCGCGCGGAGGTAGTCGAAGATCCCGTCGGTGCCGATGGTTCGTGGCGGGTTGCGCGTGTCGTATCCGACGAGCGCGCGCAGGTGCGTGAGGGTGTCCTGAAGAAGCGTGTCCATGAGTCCGGATCAGTTCCCGTTCGCGCGGTCGACTTCCGCCCAGATGGTCGAGCTCATGCCGTAGAGCTTGATGAAGCCCTCGGCCTCCGCGACGCCCCAGTCGGCGGCCTGCGCGTAGGTGGCCTTCTTCGAATGCAGGATGTTCTTCGATTCGACCTTGACCGCGTAGACGGTGCCGCCGCGCGTCTCGATGACGACCTTGCCGTCGACCTTTCGCTGCGTCGACACGAGGTAGGCCTCGAGGTCCGCCTTGATCGGGTCGTTGAAGAAGCCCTCGTACGCCACCTCGGTCCACTTGCGGCCGATCTCCGGCTTGAAGCGGTTCTGCTGCTTCGACAGCACGGTCTCCTCGAGCGCGCGATGCGCGGTGAGCAGCGCGGTGAGCGCCGGCGCCTCGAACACGATGCGGCCCTTCAGGCCGATGTTCGTGTCGCCGGTGTAGAGGCTGCGGCCGACGCCGTACTTCGCCAGCTCGCGGTTGAGGAAGCCGAGGATCTCGGGGCCCGACGCGGCCTTCCCGTTGAGCGACACGGCCGTGCCCTTCTCGAAGCCGAGCTCGATGCGCAGCGGTTCGACCGGCCATTCGGAGCGCGGCGCGCACCAGGCCACGGCGCCCTCTTCCGGAATCTCCCATGCGTCGATCTCGCCGCCCGAGATGGTCACGCCCAGCACGTTCTCGTTGATCGTGTAGTGCTTGGTCTTGGCGCGGACTTCGAAGCCCTTGTCCTCGAGGTACTTCTGCTCGTACGCGCGCACCTGCGTGTGCTCGCGCTGGATCTCGCGGATCGGCGCCACGATGGTGTAGTCGCCGAGGGCCTTCACGGTGAGGTCGAAGCGCACCTGGTCGTTGCCCATGCCGGTGCAGCCGTGCGCGAACAGCTTCGTGCCGAGTTCGTCGCAGCGCTCCAGCGACGCCTTCACGATCAGGTAGCGGTCCGAGACCAGCAGCGGGTACTGGCCCTGGTAGAACTCGCCGGCCCAGATCAGCGGCGTGACGAAGGTGTCCCAGATCGCCTGGGCGGCGTCGACGGTGCGATGCGACGCGGCGCCGAGCTCGTGGGCGCGCTGCTCGATGTACTCGCGCTCCTCGGCCGACACGCCGCCCGTGTCCACGAAGACGGTGTGCACGGCGTAGCCGCGCTCGATCAGGTAGGGAACGCAGAAGCTGGTGTCGAGGCCGCCCGAGAAGGCGAGGACGATATCGTTGCTGGACATGCGGGCTCCGAGGAAAAAGAGTGGGCTTGGCGGATGGGAAGGATCAGAAACCGAGGCCGGATGTCGTGCCCGGCTGGGAGATGAGGGACGCCATGACCGCCTTCTGCACGTGCAGGCGGTTCTCGGCTTCGTCGATGGCGATGCAGGCCGGGGAATCCATCACGGCGTCCGTCGCCTTGACGTTCCGGCGCAGCGGGAGGCAATGACTGAAGAGGCCGTTGTCGGTCAGGGCCATCTTCGCCTCGTCGACGATGAAGTGCTTGTTCGCGTCGCGGATCGCCTTTTCCTCGTCCCAGCGGCCGAAGTAAGGAATGGCGCCCCAGCTCTTCGCATAGATCACGTGCGCGCCGCTGTAGGCCGACTCGATGTCGTGCGACACCTGCAGCGAGCCGCCGTTTTCGCGGGCGTTGGTCCGGGCGAATTCCATGTAGCGCTCGTCGAGGATGTATTCGGGCGTCGGGCACAGCAGCGTGACGTCCATGCCCATCTTGGTGGCGATCAGCAGCGCCGAATTCGCCACCGCCGTGTTCAGCGGCTTCGGATGGTACGTCCAGGTCAGCACGTATTTCTTGTTCTGCAGATCCCCGAGATGCTCCTTCAGCGCCAGCGCGTGGGCCAGCTCCTGACAGGGATGGGTGATCGTCTCGAGGTTGATCACGGGCACCGTGGCGTACCGCGCGAACGCGTTGAGCACCTTGTCCTGGCGATCGACGGACCAGTCGACGAACTTGGGAAACGCGCGGACCGCGATCAGGTCGACGTAGCGCGAGAGCACGCGCGCCACCTCGGCGATGTGCTCTTCCGTGTCGCCGTCCATCACCGAGCCGACCTCGAACTCGATCGGCCAGGCGTCCTTGCCCGGGGAGAGCACGATCGCATGACCGCCCAGCTGGAACGCGCCCAGCTCGAAACTCGTCCGCGTCCGCATCGACGGGTTGAAGAACATCAGCGCGATCGACTTGCCGGCCAGCTGCTGGCCCTGCGGCGACCGCTTGAACGCGGCGGCCTGCTCGAGCAGCGCGTCGATCTCGGCGCGGCTGTAGTCCTGGGTGGAGAGGAAATGGCGAACGGTCATGGCGGTCCAGATCGGTCGGTGGCCCGGGGGCCGTGATGGAAAGGAGGAATCGGAAACGAAAAAACCCGGCGCATGGCCGGGTTTTTTAGTCGGTACGAATGAAACGCGCGCGACAGCCTACCCGGCCGAGTATCCGATGTACGGTCGACGAGCACGCGACGTCATCCCCGCGGCCATACGGGCGCTGGTCAGGACGATCGCGGTGTAGACGGTGTGGGACACAGGGTCGGAGCCTTGAAAGGAACGCCGATGATGCCGGGTATTGGTGCGGCGCGCAATGGGTGGGCGGTAAGGCGGGCGTGGTGGCCGGCCCCGGAAACGAGAAGGCCACGGTTCCCCGTGGCCTTCCGTCGCGCCGCGTCGCCCGCCTCAATCCGCCGGCGAGACGTTCACCCGGACCCGCAGGCGCTCGCCCGGATCGTAGTTCAGGCGGGACACGTAGACCTCGCCGCGGTAGCGGTACTCGACGTCGTAGCCCGCGATGCGGCGCTGCTCGGAGATCGAGCTGACGTCGCGGCAGCGGGTTTCGGTGCTTTCGTACGTGCGGTCGCCGCTGCGGGAGATGTTGTTGCCGACGGCGCCGCCGGCGACCGCGCCGACCACGGTCGCGGCCTTGCGGCCGTCGCCCTTGCCGACGGTGTTGCCGAGCACGCCGCCCACGACGGCGCCCAGGATCGTGCCGGCCGTGGAGTTACCACTGGATTCGCGGCGGACCACCGGCTGGTCGTAGCACTCCTGGCGCGGCGTTTCGACACGCGCGACGCCGTAGACCGGATCGACGCGCAGCACGTCGGCCCAGCCGAAATGGGTGTTGTCGTCCGGACCGGCCGGCGGCGGACCCGGCGGCGGGCCATAGCGTCCGTCCTGGGCGCTGGCACCGGTGGCGAAAACCGCGAGGATGAGCGCGGGGATGAGCAGGCGAGACATGTAGGTAAACCTCCAGGCAGGTGCACAGGCGCGCCCGCTGGCGAGCATTTCATCAAGATCACGCTGAATCCACGCTTAGAAGGCCCTGAGAAAAAGGGCGTTCTCCATGTCAACCGATTCGCCCCCCGCGCGTGCGAGGCAGGCCGACCCGCCCCAGAACGGGGCCATCCCTTGCTACTATCTCCGGCCGGTCACCCGAAGCGCGCTGCCCCCACGGAACCTCGATGCCGATCTCGCTCTACAACACCCTTTCGCGCCGCACGGAGGCGTTCGCCCCCCTGGATCCGCAGCGGGTGACGATGTACGTCTGTGGACCGACCGTCTACAACTACATCCACATCGGCAACGCGCGGCCTCCGGTCGTGTTCGACGTCCTGGTGAAGCTGCTGCGCCGGCATTTCCCGCACGTGGTCTACGCCCGCAACATCACGGACGTCGACGACAAGATCAACAAGGCGGCCGCCGCCGCGGGCGTGCCCATCGCCCAGATCACCGAGCGCTTCGCCCAGGCGTACCGTGAGGACACCGCCCGCCTCGGCGTGGCGCCCCCGGACGTCGAGCCGCACGCAACGGATCACATTCCCCAGATCGTGGCGATGATCGAGCGCCTGATCGCCACCGGGCACGCGTACGAGGCCGAAGGGCACGTGCTGTTCCACGTCGAGTCCTTCCCCGCTTACGGCGCGCTGTCGGGCCGCGATCCCGACGAGCTCCTCGCCGGCGCGCGCGTGGAGGTCGCCCCCTACAAGAAGAGCCCGGGCGACTTCGTGCTCTGGAAGCCGTCCGACGACACCCTGCCCGGCTGGGACAGCCCGTGGGGCCGTGGCCGGCCCGGCTGGCACATCGAGTGCTCCGCCATGAGCGAGGCCCACCTCGGCGACACCATCGACATCCACGCCGGTGGTGTCGACCTGACGTTCCCGCACCACGAGAACGAGATCGCCCAGAGCATGTGCGCCCACGGCGGCAAGACGTTCGCCCGCTTCTGGCTGCACAACGGCATGCTGACCTTCGACGGCCGCAAGATGTCGAAGTCGCTCGGCAACGTGCTCCAGCTGCACGAGCTGCTCGGCAAGCACCCCGGCGAGGCCCTGCGCCTGATGCTGCTGCGCGGCCATTACCGCCAGCCGCTGGACTGGTCGGACGCGGCGATGACGCAGTCCGTGCGCACGCTCGACGGCTGGTACGGCGTGCTGCGCGACATGGCCAACGTCGTCGCGGGCGATCCCGTCGTGCCGGCGGCGGTCGAGGCCGCGCTGTGCGACGACCTGAACACGCCCCAGGCGCTGGCGGAGCTCTCGCAGCTCGCCGATGCGGCCCGTCGCGCCACGGGCGACGAGCGCGCGGCCGCCAAGGCCGCGCTGATTGGCGGCGGCGCGCTGCTGGGCCTGCTTCAGCAGGAACCGGAAGCCTGGTTCCGGCAGGGCAATACCGGCGAGGAGATCGACGCCTCCGCCATCGAGGCGCTCCTCGAGGAGCGCCGCGCGGCCCGCGCGGCGAAGGACTTCGCCCGTTCGGACGCCATCCGCGACCAGCTCAAGGAGCTGGGCATCGCGATCGAGGACGGCGCGCAGGGCACCCGCTGGAGCGTGGTGAAGGCATGAGCACGCCTCTCGAACCCACCGCCCTCGACGCCCAGGCCGCCATCGCCGAGGAGTTCGCCTTTTTCGGCGACTGGACGGAGCGCTACCAGTACCTGATCGACCTCGGCCGGCAGCTGCCGCCCTTCCCGGACGATCGCAAGACCGAAGAGAACCGCGTCCACGGCTGCCAGTCGATGGTGTGGCTGATCCCCTCGGGCGACGCATCGAAGATGCACTTCGATGCCGCGAGCGATTCGGCGATCGTTTCAGGCCTCATCGCGCTGGTCCTGCGGGTGTACTCCGATCGGTCGGCGCAGGAGATCGTCGACACGCCGCCGGATTTCATCCAGCAGATCGGGCTGGCCAAGCATCTGTCGCCGACGCGGTCGAACGGGCTGGCAGCGATGCTGGCGAGGCTGAAAGCGTACGCGGCGGAGGCTCTGGGGCACTGACGGGTTCGCTCTATCGCTCCGGCGGCCCGCCGCCGCGGAATCGCCGATGCGGTCGGCTCCCGTCCGGCTCACGGCAGTTAAAAAAAAGCCCCGCGATGCGGGGCTCTTCATGGCGAAGCCGGAAAGGCGTCAGTCGCCCATCTGCTTCTGCAGGTGCTCGCGGCGCTCCTGCGCATCGAGCGAGAGCGTGGCGATCGGACGCGCGTCGAGACGGTCCACGCCGATTTCCTCATCGGTCTCCTCGCAGAAGCCGTAGCGGCCTTCCTCGATGCGGCGCAGCGCCTTGTCGATCTTGGAGATCAGCTTGCGGTAGCGGTCGCGGGTGCGCAGTTCGAGAGAGTTTTCCGTCTCGCGGGTGGCGCGCTCGGCTTCGTCGCCCACGTCGCGGACTTCCTCGCGGAGGTTGTCCATCGTCTGGCGCGACTCCTCGACGAGCTGCTCGCGCCAATCCTTCAGCTTGTTGCGGAAGTAGGCGAGCTGGCGAGGATTCATGTACTCCTCGTCGTCGTTCGGGCGATAGCCCTTCGGCAGGTCGATGATGGTGGAAGCGGGCAGCGCGTAGCGGCCGTCTTCGCGCGTGATGCCGTTGTCGGCGGAATTGGGGGCAGTGCTGTTCATGCTGGCTTGCGCGGACTTCTCGGTTCTGGATGAGGATTCGCCACCCACCGCGGACGCCGTCCGGGGCGGTGTGGCGGCAACGGCCGATGCCTTGCGACCCGTGTCGGGCGCGGGTACGGCCGCCGCGGCGGTCTTGGCCGCCGGCTTCGGCGCCGGGGCGGGTGCGGCCTTCGGGGCCGCGGGTGTCTTGCTGGCGGACTTCGCGGGTGCCGCCTTGGTCGTGGCGACCGGTGCGGCCTTGGCCGGCGCCGGCTTCGCCGTGGTCTTGCTGGTGGCCCGCGGCGCTTCCTTCTTCGCGGCGGTGGCCTTCTTCACCGGAGCCGCCTTCGCGGGCGCCGCCTTCGCGACCGGCTTCTTCGCGGCGGCCTTCGTCGCCGGCGCGGCAGCGGCCTTCTTCGCGGGCGCGGCCGCCTTCTTGGCAACCGGCTTCGCGGCGCTCTTCGTGGCGGGTTTCGCCGCGGCGCGCACGGCGGTCTTCGCCGGCGCCTTCGTCGCCTTCGCCCCGGCCACGACTTTCCCTGTCTTCTTCACGTCGCCTGCCCCGCCCTTCTTGGCGGCGCCTTTGGCGGCTGCGGAACTACGAGCGTTTTTCGCCATATCCTTCACCTCGGTAGCCGTGGCGGCGGGGTGTTATAGCCCAGATGCGTTACCCCAGCAACCTATCTTCTGGGATACTGTGCATTGGCCTACGCCGGTCGACACCGGACCCACAGTGACCCGCCTCCTCCTATTCCTGTTGTCCTTCTACAAGCGGTGGCTCAGCCCGATGCTGGGAGCCCGCTGCCGCTTCCACCCATCCTGTTCCGATTATGCACGCGTTGCCATAGCGCGCTTCGGTCCGTTGCGCGGCGGCACCCTCGGCGCCTGGCGCCTGTTGCGGTGCCAGCCGATGTGCGCCGGCGGCCACGATCCCGTTCCCGATCACTTCGTCCTGCGCCGCTGCGGCGCCCAAGGAGCACATACCCATGACTGATGCCTGGCTCATCAAGAACGCCGAACTCGTCAACGAGGGCAAGCGGTTCGTCGCCGACCTCCGCGTCCGTGACGGAAAAATCGCGACCATCGCGCAGAATCTGGAAAAGGAACGTGACGAGCAGGTGATCGACGCCACGGGCCTGTGGCTGCTTCCCGGCATGATCGACGACCAGGTGCACTTCCGCGAGCCGGGTCTCACCCAGAAGGCCGACATCGCGCACGAATCCCGCGCCTGCGCCGCCGGCGGCATCACCAGCTTCATGGAGATGCCCAACACGAAGCCGCCCGCGCTCGACCGCGAATCGCTCGAGAACAAGTACGACATCGCGGCCGGTTCGTCCGTGGTCAATTACGCGTTCTACATGGGTGCCAGCAACGACAACCTCGAGGCGATCCGGGCGCTCGATCCGAAGGCGGCCCCGGGCGTGAAGGTGTTCATGGGTGCGTCCACCGGCAACATGCTGGTGGACAACCCGGAGACGCTCGACGGCATCTTCCGCGACACGCCGGTGCCGATCATCACGCACTGCGAAGACACCCCGATGATCGACGCGAACCTCGCGAAGGCCCACGAGAAGTACGGCGAGGACATCCCGGCGTGGGAGCACCCGAACATCCGCTCGCGCGAGGCCTGCATCAAGTCGACGCGTCTCGCGATCTCGCTCGCGAAGAAGCACGACACCCGCCTGCACGTGCTGCACATCTCGACCGCCGACGAGCTCGCGCTGTTCGAGCCGGGCCCGATCGAGGGCAAGCGCATCACGGCCGAGACCTGCGTGCACTTCCTCCATTTCGGCGGCAAGGCCGATTACGACGAGAAGGGCTTCCTCATCAAGTGCAATCCCGCGATCAAGGAGGAAGCCGATCGCGAGGCCATCACGAAGGCGCTGGCCGAGGGCCGGCTCGACGTGCTCGCCACGGACCATGCCCCGCACCTGCTGGAGGAAAAGGAGCAGAAGTACGACAAGGCTCCCTCCGGCCTGCCGCTCGTGCAGTTCGCCCTGCAGGCCGCCCTGCAGCGCGTGACCGAGGGCAGGCTCACCCTGGAGCGCATCGTGGAGACGGTCTGCCACAACCCGGCGAAGCTCTTCAACGTCGAGAACCGCGGCTTCCTCCGGGAAGGCTATGCCGCGGATCTCGTGCTCGTCGATCCGAACAAGCCGCACACCGTGACGCGCGAAGAGGTGCTGTCCAAGTGCGGCTGGTCGCCGTTCGAGGGTTACACCTTCAGCAGCAGCATCGCGTCGACGTTCGTCAACGGACAGCGCGTTTTCGACGGCAAGACGGTGGACGGAAACGTTCGCGGCCAGCGCCTGACCTTCGATCGATGAGAAGAATCGTAGCGGCGCTCGCCGCGGCGGCGATGGCTGGCACGGCGCTCGCCGCCGTGCCCGACCTTCCCGCCACCGTCTCGCAAGGCGCGCTGGTGATCGGCCACGTGGCGCCCGGCACGAAGGTGGCCGTCGCCGGCAAGCCGGTGCACGTCGGCGACGACGGCGTCTTCGTCTTCGGCGTGGGCCGCGACGAGCAGGGTCCGGTGGCCGTGACGCTCGGCAAAACGACGCGGAGCGTGGCCGTCACGCCTCGCGACTGGCCGATCGAACGCGTGGAAGGCGTGCCGCCGAAGACGGTCAATCCGCCCCCGGCCATCGCGGCTCGCATCGAACGCGAGCAGGCGTCGGTGGTCGCCGCGCGCAACCGCGACGACGACCGCGAGGACTTCGCGAAAGGCTTCGTCTGGCCGGTGACGGGGCGGATCAGCGGCCGCTTCGGCAACCAGCGGATCTACAACGGCGATCCGAAGGCGCCGCATTCGGGCATGGACATCGCGGTACCGGAAGGCACGCCGGTGAAGGCGCCCGCGGCGGGCGTGATCACCTTCGCGAACCCCGACCTCTACCTGACCGGTGGCACCGTGCTGCTCGATCACGGGTTCGGCCTGTCGTCGAACTTCCTGCATCTTTCACGGATCGACGTGAAGGTCGGTCAGCGCGTCAGCCAGGGCGAGGTGATCGGTGCGGCCGGCAAGACGGGCCGCGCGACGGGACCGCACGTGCACTGGGGCTTCAACTGGTTCGGGGTGAGGCTCGATCCCCTGCTGTTGCCGGGGATCCGGTAGGAGCGCGCCCTGCGCGCGACATCCTTGAGAGCCGTGAGCTGCAGAGCCTGAGCTCCTCGCGAAAAGATGTCGCGCGCAGGGCGCGCTCCTACGGTCCTGCGGTTCGCTTTAGCGCTGCACCTTCGAAGCGAACGCCACCGCGTCGTGCGGATGCAGGCTTTCGTGGTGCGCCACGCGAAGGTGGAAGTCGGCGATGTTGCCGTCGTCCGAGAGGGCTTTCTGGATGCGACGGGCGGCGTCTTCGCAGAACATCAGGTTCTGGCCGTTGGCCAGCGCGAAGGCCTGCTCGTCGGCACGCTTCACGGCGGTCTGCACCGGCGTACCGAGCGCGTTCTCGACGTTGTCGATCATGCCGATCAGGTTGAACACGCCCTCGCCCGTCGGCTTGACGCGGATCGTCGCCGTGCTGCGTTGCGCGTGCGGCGTGGCGACGATGCCCTGCTCCGTGCCGAGCCAGGCGAGGATCGTCTCGCGGTCGAGCGGCTGGTCGGCGGCGAAGGTTTTCGCGAAGTTGTCCTGGATCAGCTGGCGCGACAGCGCGGCCGACGCCGGACACGTGGACGAATAGACGACGTCGGTG
The DNA here is from genome assembly GCF_031456385.1 of Luteibacter sp. 3190. Lineage (NCBI taxonomy): Bacteria > Pseudomonadati > Pseudomonadota > Gammaproteobacteria > Lysobacterales > Rhodanobacteraceae > Luteibacter > Luteibacter sp. 3190. Next base: position 1,826,194 of record NZ_JAVDUO010000001.1, read on the forward strand.
GTGATCTGCAGGCAGAACTCCGACCCACTCAGGGTGGCGTCGATGGTGATCGGGTAGGCGCGCCATCCGCTGTTGTCGCTCCGCAGCGACTTGCGGCGCACCAGGTGCTCGAAACCGATGGTGATGCGCGCATGGTCTGACAGGCCTTCATGCGACGACAGGAACGATTCCAGCAGACCGCGCACGCCCGCGACCGTCAGCGGTCCCGCCGAGAGGGCGTCCGAGACCAGCAGGTACAGGCGCGACATGTGGATGCCGCGCGCTTCCGGCTTGGTGAGGTTCACGAACGCACCGACGCGGGCGCCCGTCGAGCGGACGTCGCCGTCACCGGCATCGAACGCGACGGGCATTTCCATGCCGTCCATGCCCACCCAGTCGAGCGTGCCGATGGCCAGGGCGTGTTCCTGCGAGGCGACATCGGGCAGCAGGCGGGTGGGGGAATCGTGGATGTACATGGGGAAGATCCTTGGGACGAGCCGTCGGCCGGCTTACGGTGACCGAGATGGGGGTCGCGTTGATTGGCTCAATGGCTCGCCGTGGAAACGATCCGTTCAGCCGAACCGGCCGGCGTGCCGGGCGGCGAGCCAGGCGCGGATCGCCGTGGCGGGACCCGTGCGCGCCTGGCGCCGGTGCAGTTCGGCGAACGGCTCGGCGGCGCGGGAGGCGGACTTCGCGGTGGCGAGCGCCGTGCGTCCTTCAACACCCCGGAAGGTACTCAAGGGTTCCGCCAGCGCGAGCGCCTCGCGCAGACCTTGCGCCAGCTCGGCGAGCTGCGCGCGGATCGCGTCGCGGCGCGCCGGCGAGTCGGCCTTGAGCTGCCCGCGGGACAGGCCATGCCGCGCCAGTCGCGACATCGGCAGGGGGAGTCGCTCGCGCTCGGCGTCGAGCTCGAGCCGCGACAGCGCGAAGACGAGGTGCGCCAGCGTGGCCACGCGCGCGGCGGATTCCACCGGCGCGTCGACACCGAACCACCAGGCGTTCTCCAGCGCCGCGAGCGCCCCGTGCAATCCGCGCGACGCGGCGACCTGCGCGGCGAAGTCCGACGAGGTGCCCTGCTCCAGTTGCGCCATCGCCGCGAGCACGGGAGCGACCCACAGCGCGGACGGCACCTGCTTCGCGCGCGGACTCGCGAACAGGGCCTTGGTGAGCGGATGGCGACCGCCGCTGGCTGCGGCGCCCGAAAGTTCCTCGGCCCACCACTGCAGCTTCGCGGCGGCCACCTGTGGCTCGCGGATGCCGTAGGCGGACGAGATCAGCTCCTGTTCGAGCGCCGCCAGCGCGACGCGTTCGTCGCGCGAGGCCTCGTCCACGAAACCGAGCGCGATCCGCTGCTGCGGCTGTACGGCCAACCACTTGTCGACGAAGTTCTGCGTGGCGCCGTCGCTCATGCCGCGACCTCCTTCAGGCCGAGCAGCGCGGCGAGATCCGCGACGCCGTCCACGACGACATCGGCACCCCAGGTATCGGGATCGCCGCCGTCGAGGTACCCCCAGCGCACGGCCACCGTGTACAGGCCCGCCGCGTTGCCGGCGAGCACGTCGCGACGGTCGTCGCCGACGAAGACGGAGCGCGCCGGGTCGCAGCCCGCGGTCGCGCAGGCGTGCAGCACCGGTGCAGGATCGGGCTTGCGGACGGGCAACGTATCGCCCGACACGACGGCCGCCGGCTTCCAGTGCCGCACCGCGCGCGGTAGGAGCGCGTCGGTGAGGAAGCCCGGCTTGTTCGTCACGATCCCCCAGCGGACGCCGGCCGCGTCGAGCCCGGCCAGCATGGCCTCCACGCCGTCGAACGCCGTGGTGTGGCTCGCCATGTCCGCTTCGTAGACTTCGAGGAAACGCGGCACGAGGGCCAGAATCGCGTCCTCGTCGGCCGCGGGGAACGCTACGCCGAGCATCGCGCGCGAACCGCGCGAAACGACCTCGCGCACGCGCTCGAACGGCGGCGCGTCGACGCCCTGCTCCGCGCACAGCACGGTCAGCGCGGCATAGAGATCGCGCGCGCTGTCGAGCAGCGTGCCGTCGAGGTCGAAGAACACCCCGTCGGGCTTGAACGGCAGCGGGTTCATCCCACCTTCCTCGCCGCGAGCACGTAGTTCACGGAAGTGTTCCGGGAAAGGCTCGCATTGCGCGTGATCGGGTTGTACGCGAGGCCCTGGATGTCCTCGATCTCCAGCCCGAAGCGACGCAGCATCGCGGCCAGCTCGGACGGCTTGAGGAACTGCGCGTAGTGGTGCGTGCCACGCGGCAGCAGGCGCATGAGGTACTCCGCGCCGACGATCGCCGCGCCGAACGCCGCCGGCGTGCGGTTGAGGGTCGAGAGGAACACCTGCCCGCCGGGCTTCACCATCGCCGCGAGGTCGCGCACGATCGCCAGCGGGTCGGGCACGTGCTCGATCATTTCCATGCAGCAGACGGCGTCGAACGACGCCGGCTCGGCCTCGGCGAGCTCGGTGGAGGACTGCACGCGGTAGTCGACCTGGAGATTCGATTCGAACAGATGCAGCTTCGCGATCTGGATCAGCTTCTCGCCCAGGTCGATCGCGGTGACCTTCGCACCGGCGCGCGCCAGCGCCTCGCTGAGCAGACCGCCGCCGCAGCCGATGTCGGCGACCTTCGCCCCGCGCAGCTCGACGCGGCCCCCGACGTAGGCCGCACGCACGGGATTGAGATCGTGCAGCGGCCGGGATTCACCGTCCGGGTCCCACCAGCGCGCGGCGAGTTTTTCGAAGCGCGCGATCTCTTCCGCGCTGACGTTGGCGTTCTGCATGGTTGGGGACTCCATCGGTTCGTTCATGCCGGATCCGCCGCCGCGATGCGTTCGCGCCACGCGCGGGCTTTGGCGCGGATCGCCGCGCTGTCGATGCCCACGAGCTCGCCCGCGGACAGCTTGCGCACGCCGTCGATCCAGACGTCGCTGACCTGGTGCCGCCCGGTGGCGTACACCAGCTGCGAGGCGACGTGGTACAGGGGCTGGGTTTCCAGCGCGTCCAGACGCACGGCGACGAAGTCGGCGCGCTTGCCCGGCTCGATCGAGCCGATGCGGTCGCCCAGACCGATCGCCTTCGCGCCGTTGAGCGTGGCGGCACGCAGCGCGTAGGCGGCGTCGAAGGCGGCCGCGTCGCCGGCCACGGCCTTGGCGAGCAGCGCCGCGGTACGCATTTCGCCGAACATGTCGAGGTCGTTGTTCGACGCGCAGCCGTCGGTGCCGATGCAGACGTTGACGCCCGCGGCGCGCAGCTCTTCCGCGGGACAGAAGCCCGAGGCGAGCTTGAGGTTCGATTCCGGGCAATGCGCCACCGACGCGCCGGCCGCCGCGCACGCGGCGATCTCGTCGTCGGTCAGCTGGGTCATGTGAACCGCGACGAGGCGCTCGTTGACGAGCCCCAGCTTCTGCAGGCGCGCGAACGGACGGATGCCGTCCTTGGCCACGGCCTCCTCCACTTCCTGCGCGGTTTCGTGCGTGTGCAGGTGGATGGGAATGTCGAGTTCGGCGGCGAGATCGCGGATGCGCACGAAGTTGTCGTCGGACACCGTGTACGGCGCATGCGGCACGAACGCGGTGGTCAGAAGCGACTCGCCGCGCAGCGACGCGTGGACCTCGAGCGCGCGGTCGAAGTATTCGTCGGACGTCTTCGCCCAGGCGGTCGGGAAGTCGATCACCGGCAGGCCGATGACGGCGCGGAAACCCATCGAACGATACGTGGCCGCGATGACGTCAGGGAAGAAGTAGTTCTCGTTGGCGCAGGTGGTGCCGCCGCGGATCATCTCGGCCACGGCGAGTTCCACGCCGTCGCGGATGAAGTCCGGCCCCATCACGCGGCCTTCGGCGGGCCAGATGTGCTCCTGCAGCCAGGTCATCAGCGGCAGGTCGTCGGCGAGTCCGCGCAGCAGCGTCATCGGATTGTGCGTATGCGCGTTGACGAGGCCGGGAATCACCGCGTGCTCGGTCAGCTCGACGCGCTCGCGCGGCGCGAACGCGGTGCGCGCCTCGGCGATCGGCAGCACGGCCACGATCTGCCCATCGCGCACGGCGACCGCGTGGTCGTCGAGCACGACGGCGTGCGGCTCGACGGGGACGACCCATCGGGCTTCGACGAGGAGATCGATCGGGGTGGGGCTTTCGCTCATGGGGGCCTCGGTGGGGAAGTCGGGAGCCTCATACAAGAACGGCACGGCGCCTTGGGCTGCCGTGCCGCTCCTGTCGGTCGAACGTGCGGAACCTTACTTGACGCGGCTGTCGTACTCGCCCGTGCGGGTATCGACCTTGATCACTTCGTCCTGGTTCACGAAGAGCGGCACGCGCACGACGGCACCGGTCTCGAGCGTGGCCGGCTTGCCGCCGCCGCCCGAGGTGTCGCCACGGACGCCCGGATCGGTCTCGACGATCTTCAGCTCGACGAACTTCGGCGCCTGCACCGCGATGATCTGCGTTTCGTTGAAGAGCGTGATCTGGCACTCCTCGTCGCCCTTGAGCCACTTCCAGGCGTCGCCCATGGCGGCCAGGTTGGCGCGGTACTGCTCGAAGGTTTCCGAGTGCATGAAGACCCACTCGCGATCGTTGCCCGTGCCTTCGATGTACGAGAAGGTGGCGTCGGTGTCGACCGCGTTGGCCTCTTCGTACGAATCGCTGGACTTGAGCGTCAGCTCGGTGGTGCGGCCGTCCTTCAGGTTGCGCACGCGGATGCGCGTGAACGCCTGGCCCTTGCCCGGCTTGATGAAGTCGGCCTCGGTGATGACCCAGGGATCGCCGTTGTGAAGGATCTTCTTGCCCGTTTTGACGTCATTGAGGCCAAGGGTCGCCATGCGCTTTCTGCTCCAGAGTTAAATCCGCCCCGCTGGGCGGCTAAAATGGGGTCGTCACGGGCCCGCGGGCCCGATCCAAGGCCGCCAATGATAACCGCAAGCCCCACTTCCCGCCTATCGCCGCCCGTCCGGGACTGGCGCGAGCTCTGGCGGGAATCGTTCACGGACGCCGCCGCCCTGCTCGCGGCCGTCGGTCTCGCCGACCGCGCCGACCTGCTTCCGCCGGACGACGCCGGCTTTCCGCTGCGCGTGCCGCGCGGCTTCGCGGCGCGCATGCGCCACGGCGACCCGAGCGATCCGCTGCTGCTGCAGGTGCTGCCGCGCCGCGCCGAGCACGATGCCGCCCCGGGCTACTCGACCGACGCCGTCGGCGACATGGCGTCGAAGGCCGGCCATGGGATCCTGCACAAGTACGACGGCCGCGCCCTGCTCATCGCGAGCGGCAGCTGCGCCGTCAACTGCCGTTACTGCTTCCGCCGTCATTTTCCCTACGGCGAGGAAATCGCGGCGGCGGGCCAATGGCGGGAGGCGCTCGCGCGCGTTCGCGAGGACACCTCGATCCGCGAGCTCATCCTGTCCGGTGGCGATCCCCTTTCGCTGGCGACCCACAAGCTCGAGGAACTGACCCGCGGCCTCGCGGAACTGCCCCACGTCATCCGGCTGCGCATCCACACGCGCCTGCCCGTCGTGCTTCCCGAGCGCGTCGACGACGCCTTCACGGACTGGCTCGCGGCGATTCCGCTGCAGAAGGTGGTCGTGCTGCATGCCAACCACGCCAACGAATTCGACGCGGCGGTCGACGCCGCCTGTGCCCGCCTGCGCGGGGCGGGCGCCACGGTGCTCAACCAGGCGGTCCTGCTGCGCGGGATCAACGACGAGGTGAAGACCCTCGCCGCGTTGTGCGAGCGATCGTTCGCGGCCGGCGTCCTGCCGTATTACCTGCACCAGCTGGACCGCGTGCAGGGCGCGGCCCATTTCGAAGTGGACGACGACCGGGCGGTCTGGCTCGTCGACGCCCTGCGTGCCCGCCTGCCCGGCTACCTCGTGCCCCGGCTGGTCCGCGAACTGCCTGGCGACCCGTCGAAGCGCCCTATTGCCGATTTCGCGCGTTAGTATGGTGACCTTCCGGTCAGCATGATCCGACCGGACCGCGCTGGGGGGAGCGGGCCGGCAAGCCGGTTCGCGGGATGGGCAAGCGGCAATTCGGAACGGCATGAAACACGACAACGTCATCAGGATTCTCTTCATCGAAAACTCGGTTGAAGACGCCGAGCTTTTGATCAATGTCTTGCGGAACGGCGGCATCGCCGTCCGCCCCGCGCGGGCGACCACGCCCGACGACATCCAGGCGGCGCTCGACGAGAGCATTCCCGACCTCGTGCTGATGAATCCCGGCGTGCCGGGCATCGACACGGCGACCACCATGCGCCAGCTCGACGCGAGCGGCCGCGACCTCGCGATGATCGCGGTGGTCGACAGCCTGGACGACGACACCATCGCCGACCTCTTCGCCGCGGGGGCACGCGGCGTTGCCCTGCGCAAGCGCTCGGACCAGGTGCTCGCCGTCGTCCAGCGTGAATTCGAAGCGCTCTCCACGCGGCGCCAGGTACGCCGGCTGGAAACCGCGCTGCGCGAGACGGAGCGCCGTTGCGACGCCCTGCTCGACTCGTCGCGCGACGCCATCGCCTACGTGCACGAAGGCATGCACGTCCGTGTGAACCAGGCGTACCTCGAAGCGTTCGGCTTCGCCGAGTTCGACGACATCATCGGCCTGCCGATCCTGGACCTCGTCGCCGGCACGCATGCGGACGACTTCAAGAACACGCTGCGCGGCCTGTCCAAGGGCGACAGGATCCCGCCGCCGATGGAGCTGCTCGCGCGGCGCGACGATGGCGGCACGTTCAAGGCGTCGGTCGAATTCGCGCATGCGACCTTCGAGGGCGAGGCCTGCCTGCAGATCGTCTTCCGGCAGCAGATGGTCGATGCGGCGCTTGTCGCGCAACTCCAGCGCGACCCCGTCACCGGCCTCTACAACCGTTCGCGCACGCTCGAGTGCATCGATGAAGCGGTCGCTGCGGCGGCGGCCGGTCGCGCCGGCCAGGCCGTCCTGCTGGTGGAACCGGACAACTGGAAGGAGATCGTGGCCAGCGCGGGCATCGGCAACGCCGACCACCTGCTCGCGGCCCTCGCCGCCAAGGTCACGGAATCGATCGACCCCGACGAGGACGTCGCCGGCGTGCTCGGCGACCACACCCTGGGCCTGATCCTCTCCCCGCGCGGCGACCTCGAGCACGCGGCGCTCACGGAGCGTCTCCGCACCACCATCGCGGAAACCATCTTCGATGCCGGTTCGCGCTCGCTCACCGTCACGATCACGATCGGCGGCACCCTGATCGCCGAGAAGAACGCCAATACGGAAGCCGTACTCGACCAGGCCAGCGCCTGCCTGCGCGCGGCGCAGAACCAGGGCGGCAACCGGGTGGAACTGCACGACCCGAGCGCCCGCGAGAAAGCCGACGCCGAGCGCGAGCAGTACTGGCTCGACCTCGTGCGCGAGGCGCTGGCGCAGGACGGCCTGCGTCTCTACCACCAGCAGATCATCAGCCTGCAGGACGCCGCGGGCGAGTTCTACGAGATCCTCGTCCGCATGCGCGGCCCGAAGGGCGACGTGCTGCCGTCGTATTTCTTTCCGGTGGCGGAACGCAACGGCCTGCTACCCGCGATCGACCGCTGGGTGCTGGGCCATGCGATCGACGCCCTCGCCCACCGCGAGAACGACGGCCTGACCACGACCTACTTCGTGAAGATGACGCTGCAATCGCTCGAAGACCCCGAGCTGCTGCCCTGGCTCGTCCGCCGGCTCGAGTCGGCGAAGCTCCGCCGCAGCAGGCTGGTCATCGAGATGCCGGAGTCGAAGGTGCTCACGAGCCTGCGCCCCACGCAGGAATTCGTCGCGGGCTGGCGCAAGGCGGGTGGCGGCTTCGCGATCGAGCAGTTCGGATCGGGCCTCAACTCGTTCCAGATGCTCAACCACGTCGAGGCCGACTTCCTGAAGATCGACCGCAGCTTCATGACCGACCTGCCGCAGCATCCGGAGAACCAGAAACGGATCGCCGAGATCTGCAAGGAAGGCCACGCGTCGGGCAAGCAGACGGTCGCCGAATGGGTCGAGGACGCCGTGAGTACCTCGCTGCTCTTCGCGGCCGGCGTCGACTTCATCCAGGGCAACTTCCTGCAGGAACCCGCGAAGGTGCTGGCCGAGGAATACATGCCGGTGTAGGGGCGCACCTGGGCGCGATGGGTGCTTGCGGCAAGCACCCATTCGCGCCCAGGTGCGCTCCAACGACGGCGAAAACAAAAAAGCCCGCGATCGCTCGCGGGCTTTTTCGTGACCTTGCGGCGACCGATTACTCGGCGGCGGCAGCGGCGGCAGCCTTCTTCGCGACCTTGGCGGCAGCGGCGGCGGCGACGTCTTCCTTGATGCGGGCAGCCTTGCCTTCGAGGCCACGCAGGTAGTACAGCTTCGCGCCGCGGACCTTGCCCTTACGCTTCACTTCGACCGAGTCGATCGCACGGCTGTGCGACTGGAACACGCGCTCGACGCCCGTGCCGTGCGAGATCTTGCGCACGGTGAAGGCGGAGTGCAGGCCGCGGCTGCGCTTGGCGATGACGACACCTTCGAACGCCTGGACGCGCTCGCGGTTACCTTCCTTCACCTTGACGTTGACGATCACGGTGTCGCCAGGACCGAAATCCGGCAGCTGGCGGGTGATCTGCTCGGCTTCGAACTGTTGGAGGAGTTTGTTCATGGCGCACCTGTCAATTTTTATTACGGCGGTCGATATCGGCCGCACCGTTTAACCGTGAAACTCACGGCGGAATTCATCCAGCAATGCTCTCGACTCATCGTCGAGCGCACGCTGCGTTAGCAGATCCGGCCGGCGCAGCCAGGTACGACCCAGCGACTGCTTGCGACGCCAGCGGCGAATGGCCGCGTGATCGCCGGAAAGCAGGACCTCCGGCACGCCACCCCATACATCGTGCTGCACGGGACGGGTGTAATGCGGGCAATCCAGCAGGCCATCCGAGAAGGAGTCCTGCTGGGCGGACTGCACGTCGTTCAACGCGCCTTCCTGTAGACGACCCACCGCATCGATGACCACCGCTGCGCCGAGTTCCCCGCCAGACAGCACATAATCGCCGATTGAAAGCTCTTCGTCGACCTCGTGCTCGATCAGGCGTTCGTCCACACCCTCGTAACGTCCGCAGATCAGGGCGATTCGCGGCATCTTCGCCAGCGCTTCCACCCGTTTCTGCGTCAGCCGCGCACCTTGCGGGCTGAGGTAAATCACATGCACCGGTTCCGGTGCCGCCGCCCGAACCGCGGCGAGCGTGGCTCGCAGGGGATCGATCAGCATCACCATGCCCGGTCCGCCCCCGAAGGGCCTGCCGTCCACGGTGCGATAATTGTCGGTGGCGTAGTCGCGAGGGTTCCAGGCTTCCACCTGCAACAGTTCGCGCTGCTGCGCCCTTCCGACCACCCCGATCGCGGCCGACTGGCGGACGAAATCGGGAAACAACGAAACCACGTCGATGCGCATGACCGTCCAGGCTTCGTCGATCAGAACTCGGGGTCCCAGTCCACCACGATGCGCCCGGCGACCAGATCGACCGAATGCACGTAGGGGCCCTGGATGAACGGGATCAGGCGCTCCTTGTCGCCGTCCTTCGCCACCATGACGTCGTTGGCACCGGTGGCGAAAAGATGACTTACCCGACCCAGGCCGATGTTCTCCGTGGTGACGACCTCGAGGCCCTCGAGATCGGTCCAGTAGAACTCGCCTGGCGCGGGCGGCGGCAGCACGTCACGCGAGACCGTGATCTCGCAGCCGACGAGCGCAGCGGCCTGGTCGCGGTCCTCGATGCCCGGCAGGGTGGCGACGATGCCCTTACCCTGCGCGCGCCCGCGGACTCCGTTCATTTCCCGCTGCACGCCCGGCGCGGTGAGCAGCCATGGCTGGTAGCGGAAGATCTGGATGCGGGGCTCGGTCCAGCTTTCGAGCTTGACCTGACCCTGCACGCCATGGAGTCCGACAATGCGCCCGACCCGGACGCGTTTACCGGACTCCGTCGACATCAAGCAGCCAGCTTGCCGGCTTCCTTCACGAGGGCGCGGACCTTGTCGGTCAGCTGGGCACCCTTCGCGACCCAGGCCTGGACCTTGGCGACGTCGAGCTCGAGACGCTTGTCAGCGCCCGAAGCGACCGGGTTGTAGTAGCCGACGCGCTCGATGTTACGACCGTCGCGCGGGCTGCGCTGGTCGGTAACGACGACGTGATAAAACGGACGGCCCTTGGCGCCACCGCGCGAAAGACGAATCTTGACCATAAGTTACGAGCTCCAGAATGCCGCAGACCGGCAAGGCGCGCGCGAGAAGCGGGCGCGGTAAAGCCGGACATTTTAGCGAAAGTTTAGAAAAATGGAAGGGGTATCAGCCCCTTCCCGACTCATCGGGCCGCGTCAGCGCGGCGGCATCATCCCGCCCATGCCGCCCATGCCCTTCATGGCGCCCCGCATCTGACGGAGAAGGCCCTTGCTGCCGCCCTTGGACAGCTTGGACATCATCTTCTCCATCTGCATGAACTGCTTCAGCAGGCGGTTCACATCCGCCGGCTGCGTGCCGGAACCGCGCGCCACGCGGGCCTTGCGCGATCCGTTGAGGAGGTCGGGATGGCGACGCTCCTTCTTGGTCATCGAGCCGATGATCGCGACCATGCGCTTGAGCTCGTTGTCGTTGACCTTCGACTTGACGCTGTCCGGGATGCTCGACATGCCCGGCAGCTTGTCCATCAGCCCCGCGAGACCGCCCATGTTGCTCATCTGCTCGAGCTGGTCGCGCATGTCGTTGAGATCGAAGCGCTTGCCCTTGATGACCTTCTCGGCCAGCTTCTGGGCCTTTTCCTGATCGACCTTGCGCTCGACTTCCTCGACCAGCGACAGGACGTCGCCCATGCCGAGGATGCGCTGGGCCACGCGATCCGGATGGAACGGCTCGAGGGCGTCGGTCTTCTCGCCGGCGCCGAGGAACTTGATCGGGCGGCCGGTGACGTAGCGCACCGAGAGCGCCGCGCCACCGCGGGCGTCGCCGTCCGTCTTGGTCAGCACCACGCCGGTGAGCGGCAGGGCTTCCGAGAACGCCTTGGCGACGTTGGCGGCGTCCTGGCCCGTCATGGAATCGACGACGAACAGGGTCTCGATCGGATCGAGCGCGCCGTGCAGCGCCTTGATCTCGGTCATCATCGCGTCGTCGACGTGCAGGCGGCCCGCCGTGTCGACCAGCAGCACGTCGATCACCTCGCGGCGAGCGGCGACCACGGCGGCCTTCGCGATCTCGACCGGATCCTGCCCGGCTTCCGACGGGAAGAACGACACGTCGACCTGGCCGGCGAGCGTGCGCAGCTGCTCGATGGCGGCGGGACGGTACACGTCGCAGCTGACCACCATCACGCGCTTCTTCTTGCGCTCCTTGAGGAAGCGCGCGAGCTTCGCGACCGTGGTGGTCTTGCCCGCGCCCTGCAGGCCGGCCATGAGCACGATCGCCGGCGGCTGGGCCGCGAGATTGAGCTCGGTGTTCGCCGCGCCCATCAGCGCGGTCAGCTCGTCGCTGACGACCTTGACCAGCGCCTGGCCCGGCGAAAGGCTCTTCAGCACTTCCTGGCCGACGGCGCGGACCTTCACGCGCTCGACGAGGGCTTTCACCACCGGCAGGGCCACGTCGGCCTCCAGCAGGGCGATACGCACCTCGCGCAGGGTTTCGCGGATGTTTTCCTCGGTCAGCCGGCCGCGACCACGCAGGCGGTTGACGGTGTCGGAAAGGCGTTGGCTGAGCGATTCGAACATGGGGAATTCGGCATGAGATGCGGTGAATTCCGGATTATAGCTGGATAGCGGGCACGGCGAATGCCATCGTGTCGCATTCACGGTCGCGACCCGCTATGCCACACTGCGCGTCCATGATCGTCACCGCGCTCACCCTGGCCGCCATCGCGCTCTACCTGTCCGCCGCCGGCGTGCTCGCCCGGCCGCTGGCGACGGGCGGGCAGCCGCTCGCGCGCGTCGGCATGACGCTCGCCACGGGGGCCGCGCTGGCGCACGCCGCCGTGCTGCTGACCGCCCATCGGGGCACCCTCGACCTGCACTTCTTCGCGGCGCTCTCGCTCGTCGCCTGGATCGCCTCGGCGCTGACCCTCGTGGTCAACCTGTCGCGCCCCGTCGCCGGGCTGGGAATACTCATCTTTCCGCTGTCGGCGGCCCTCGTCGCGATCGACGCCTTCCTGGCGCCGCGCACGGCGCCCGAATCGATGAGCTGGCAAATCGAGATGCACGTGACGATCGCGGTGTTCGCGTTCGGCATCCTCTCGATCGCCGCGGCGCTTGCCATCCTGCTCGCTATCCAGGAGCGCGCGCTGCGACGCAGCCGCTTCGGTCACTGGCTGCGCGCCCTGCCCCCGCTGACCCTCACCGAGGTGCTGCTGTTCCGGCTGATCGCCGTGGGCTTCGTGCTGCTGACCCTCACGCTCGTCACCGGCGCCCTGTTCGTGGGCGACCTGTTCGGCCAGCACCTCGTGCACAAGACCGTGCTCTCGATCATCGCGTGGATCGTGTTCGGCGTGCTGCTCTGGGGCCGCTGGCGACACGGTTGGCGCGGCATCCGTGCGGTGTACCTCACGCTCGTGGGCATGGGCATCCTGCTGCTGGCGTTCTTCGGCACCAAGGCGGTACTGGAACTGATCCTTCACCGCACGCCCTGAAGCGCCACCCTCCGGCCTGGCCGCGACAGCTCTCGTTGGAGCGGACCTGGCCGCGATGGCTCTCGTTGGAGCGGACCTGGCCGCGATGGCTCTCGTTGGAGCGGACCTGGCCGCGATGGCTCTTGTGGGAGCGGACCTGGCCGCGACAGCTCTTGTGCGAGCGGACCTGGCCGCGACAGCCTTTCGCGACCGGGTGACAGGTCCTGCGGCGTGTCGCGAGGAGCCGTCGCGGCCAGGTCCGCTCCTACCTGACGCGGAGCGCTTCCTACGCGTCGCGACTGGCGTCGATCGCCTGCCCCAGCCGTTCCACGCCGATCACTTCCATGTCGCCGACGCGGCCGCGCTTCGGCGCGTTCGCCGCCGGTACCACGGCGCGGCGGAAACCGTGCGTCGCGGCCTCCTTGAGGCGCTCCTCACCGTTGGGCACCGGGCGGATCTCGCCCGAGAGGCCGACCTCGCCGAACGCGATCGTCTTCTCCGGCAACGGCCGATCGCGGAGGCTCGAGAGCACGGCCATGAGCACGGGAACGTCGGACGCGGTTTCCTGCACGCGGATGCCGCCGACGACGTTGACGAAGACGTCCTGGTCGTAGGCCGCCACGCCACCGTGCCGGTGCAGTACCGCGAGCAGCATGGCGAGGCGATTCTGCTCGAGGCCCAGCACCACGCGGCGCGGGTTGCCCAGCGACGACTGGTCGACCAGCGCCTGGACCTCCACCAGTAACGGACGGGTGCCTTCGCGCGTCACCATCACCGCGCTGCCCGGCGTGGGGCCCGCATGCGCCGAGAGGAAGATCGCCGACGGGTTCGGCACTTCGCGAAGTCCCTTTTCGGACATCGCGAAGACGCCCAGCTCGTTCACCGCGCCAAAGCGGTTCTTGAACGCGCGCAGCACGCGGAAGCGGCTGCCGGATTCGCCTTCGAAATACAGCACGGCGTCGACCATGTGCTCGAGCACGCGCGGACCGGCGATGCCGCCCTCCTTGGTGACGTGGCCGACGAGGAAGACGGACGTGCCGGTCTCCTTCGCGAAACGCGTGAGTTTCGCCGCCGATTCGCGTACCTGGCTGACGGAACCCGGTGCCGCGGTCAGCATCTCGGTCCAGATCGTCTGGATCGAGTCGATGACGAGCACGCGGGGCCGCGCGGACGCCGCCTGCTCGAGGATCCGCTCGATGCAGGTTTCGGCCAGCGCGTGCAGCGGCCCGAGCGGCAGATCGAGGCGCTGCGCGCGCTGTGCCACCTGGCCGAGCGACTCTTCGCCGGTGACGTAGAGGCTGGGCAGGGTCGCGCCGAGCGTGCCGAGCATCTGCAGCAGCAGCGTCGATTTGCCGATGCCCGGATCGCCGCCGATGAGCACCACCGAGCCGTCGACCAGGCCACCGCCGAGCACGCGGTCGAGTTCGCCGATGCCCGTGTTCGTGCGCGCCTCCGCCGTCAGCAGCACCTCGGTGAGCGGCGTGATGCGCGGCGCGCCTGCCGCCTCGCCGGCATAGCCGCCGCGGCGCGCGCCGGTCGCCACGGCGTTGGGCTTGGCCGGCTGCACCACGAACTCGGAAAGCACGTTCCATTCGTTGCATTCGGCGCACTGGCCCTGCCACTTGCTGTGTTCGGCGCCGCACTGCGTGCAGACGTAAGCTGTCTTGGCCTTGGCCATCGATGCGTGGATTCCGGAAAGTGATGCGTCTTTGTATCGCGAAGGCGTCGCAGGAGACGATACGGCCTTCAGGACTCGTCTTCGACGAAGAGTACGCGACGGGTCATGCCGCAGGTCAGGTCGTACGAGATCGTGCCCGCGGCGGCGGCGACCGTTTCGACGGGCAGGCCCTCGCCCCAGAGCGTCACGCGATCGCCCGGACGCGCATCGGGAACGGCGCGCAGGTCGATCGTGATGAGATCCATCGAGACACGGCCGACGAGCGACGCGCGGCGGCCGTTGACGAGAAGCGGTGTGCCCGGCGCGGCGCTGCGCGGGTAACCGTCGCCGTAGCCGATGGCCGCGACGCCGACGTTCATGTCCTCGGGGCACTCGTAGGTACCGTTGTAGCCGACGCGCTCGCCCTTCGCGAGGCGATTGATCGCGACGAGCCGCGTGGACAGGGTCATGGCCGCCCGGAATCCGAAGTCGGCGCCCGAGCGCCCTTCCACCACCGACAGCCCGTAGAGCAGCCCGCCGGTGCGGACCCAGTCGCCACGGGCGTCGGGCCAGCCGAGCACGGCGGCCGAATTGGACATCGCGCGCGGTCCAGGGAGCCCCGCCGTCCCTTCCCTGAAACGCAGGATCTGCAGCGCGGTCTCCTTGCCGCCGAACTCTTCCGACGAGGCGAAATGCGTCATCAGGCCGATCTCGGCATCGATCGCGGGCATGGCGCGGAGGGCCGCATGCACGTCCCTCGCGCGTGCCGGGTCGAAGCCCAGGCGGTGCATGCCGGTGTCCACCTTGATCCATACGCGAAGCGCGCCGCGCGCCGGGTCCGCCTTCGCCAGCCACGGCAGCTGGGCGTCGTGGTGGATCAACGCTTCCAGCCGCAGCCGTTGCATTTCGGCGATGTCGGAGGCGGTATCCGGACCCGAGAGCACCACGATGCGCTGGCGGTGCCCCGCCGCGCGCAGGCGCAGACCATCGGCGATCGCCGCCACGGCGAACGCCTCGGCCTCGCCGTCGAGCGCGCGTGCGACCCGCTCCAGCCCGTGTCCGTAGGCATCCGCCTTGACCACCGCCATCACCCGGGCGCCCTCCGCGAGCGTGCGAACGCGGGCGAGGTTGTGGCGCAGGGCACCGAGATGGATGGTGGCGACGGTGGTGCGGCTCATGGGCTCGAAGTGCGGGACGCTGGCTGGCAGGCCCACCAGTTTAGCCGCTTACGTCAGGCGACCACGGGGCCACCGCATGACAAAACGCGGCGGCCCGGGAGGCGGCCGCCGCGGATCGGGCGCCAGCAGACGCTCCGATCCGCGCCTGGACTCAATGAGCCAACTGGATCAGCGTCGAAGAAACCCAACCCTTGTTACCCAGTTCGTCCTGCACTTCCCACATCATGCCTTCTTTGGCACCCGTGGGATAAAGCATCATGCCCGGATCGAGCGTCCTCACGGCCGCACCGGTGCCTTGCGCGTTCGCCAGCAGTCGCCCCGGCTTCGCCATCGTGACGGCTTGCTGGGCGTTACTCGCGGACGCGTTGCCGTTGAGGCCGCCGAGCTCGTGTACCAGATCCGAATAGGCCTGAAGGTACGCCATGGTGATCACCTGGCCCATTTCGGTGTTCGCGTAGCCACCCACGCCCGCGGCACCCACGCCGGAATCGCCGAAGAGGGCGCCCGAACCGTTGATACCCAGATCCGTTTTCTTGGCCTGACCCTGCGCCATCGCGACCTGTTCGCTCGACCGGACATCGGTAATGGTGAGCACCACATCCGCGGTCTTGGAGCGGAAGCTCACATTGCTCGCGATGCGCCCCGCCTTGCTGCCCATGAGGCCGCTCAGCAAGCCGCCTACACCGCCACCACTCGAATCCGAGTTGCTCGAGATCAGGTCGGGCACCATGACGTAATCCGCCGCCTTGAGCTGCCCCTTGCCGACGTTGGAACTCACGCGCAATTCGCCATTGGCACCCAGCTCACGCTCGCGCATCGCCGAATCCAGGCCCGCGCCACGATCGACGAGAGTGAAGCAGTGCGACTTGTTGACGAACACCTTGATGAGCTTGGACGGCGCCGGGAGTTGCTGCGCTGTCCACCAGCTCTGTCCGCCGTCGGGCTCCTGCACCGCGAGCGTGCCCAGCGGCTTGGCACAGACCGGGATCTCGGTCATCTTCTCGTTGCGCAACGTCTGCGCGCTCTTGATCTGTGCCTGTGCGGCGGGTACGGCCGTCGCCATCGCGGCGATCGCTACCATGGCCATGCGCCGAGTTCTCGTGCCTTCCATATCATCCAGCCCCTTTGTGATCCGGCGGGTATGCAACCATCGGCCCGCCCGGATCGGAATGCGGGACGACGGACTTTCCACGACGAACGCCGCGATCTGAAAAAACAGTCGCGGTGCGCCATGGATTGAACGAAACGGAATGCGGCGACCGCGACAGCGCGGCCAGCAGATGGACGATCCTTGTCGTGAAGCCGGTCATGCACACGGCACCTTTGCATCCCCCGATGCGTCCCTTTGGTTTCCATCCTGCCGGATGGTGCGCGCCCGATGGTATCAAGTCGTGGCACCCACGACCACCGCAAGGCGTCGACCGACGCGGAAGCCCGGTCCGCGCGCCGGGCTTCCGCAGGAGCGCTAGCGAGCCAGGTCGAAGTTCGCCGACGAGACCCAACCGCGGTTGCCGTGCTCGTCCTCCACCTGCCAGTTCACGCCGGACTTCTCCCCGGTCGGGTAGACGGTCATGCCGGGGTCGAGCGTGCGTACCGCTTTGCCTTTCATGGTCGAGCTCTCGAACATGCGCGTGGCGACACGGATGCGGCCCGACTGACGGCTGCTCGCCGCCGAAGCGTCGCCCGGCATGCCTCCCATCTCGTTCACGAGTTTCGTGTACGCGTCGAGATAGGCCATCGTGATGACCTGGCCGATGGTGGTGTTCTCGTAGCCGCCGAGGCCGGCCCCCATGCCACCGCTACCACCACGGAAGAGCCCGGAAGCGCCGAAGCCGATATCGTTCTTCTCGCCATGGCCTTCCGTCAGCGCAACCTGCTCCGACGAGCGCACATCGGTGATCGTCAGCGTGACGTCGGCCGTCTTCGAACTGATGTTGAGGGAGCCCGCCAGGCGCCCCACGTTGCCCCCGATCAGCCCGCCCGCGATCGCGCCGAGCGCACTGCCGCCGGCGTCGGCGTTCTTCGAGACGAGGTCCGGCACCAGGACGTAGTCGGCCGCCTTGACCTGACCCTTCCCGACGTTCGCACCCCCACGCAATTCGCCTCCTGCGGCCAGCTCGCGCTCGCGCATCGCGGCGCTCATGCCCATGCCGCGGTCGAGCAACGTGAAGCAGCCCGACTTGCTGACGAATACCTTGATGAGCTTCGTGGGCGAAGGCAGCTGTTGCTGGGTCCACCAGTGCACATCGCCCTCCGGCTCGATGACCGAAATCGTGCCGAGCTTGCGCGTGCATTTCGGGATGGCGGCGACCTTGGCCTCGTGCTCCTTCTGCGAGCGGGTCACCATCGGGTTGCCGGTCGTACAGCCGGAAATCGCCAGTACGCAGGCAAGCGCGAGCGTCGCCGAGGCGGCGCGTCGGAATGTGGTTTGCATGATCGATCCTGTCTATGAGGTGCGCCCAACGGCTCGCCTCGCGCGCAGTCGGGCGCTCCCCACGCGAAGGCATCACGGGGGCGTCATGCTAGGAATCGTGGTCCTGACGGTCTTTAGGTCGTGACCCCGAAAAAGACTTCGGATCGCCCGCGGCGCGCTGTCAGGGGCGCCCGTGGAGGGCCTGGTCGATCGCCTTCTGCGCCAGAGGCGCCATCACCTCGTAACCTGCCGCGTTCGGGTGGAGGCCGTCGTCGCTCAGCTCTTTCCTGAGCATGCCGTCCTTGTCGACCATGGCCGCGTGATAGTCGAGATAGACGACGTGGTGGCGCGCCGCATAGGCGCTCATCCACGCGTTCAGTTCGCGAATCGACGCGGGCGGCCGCTGCGTCGTCTGCTTCGGATTCTGCACGTCGTTCACCGGCAGCAGGGACGCGAGCACGACGCGAATCCCGTTCGCGCGCGCCAGGTCCAGCATGGACGACAGGTTGTCCTCGATCGCTCCGACGGTGGAGGGACCGGTGTTGCCGGAGAGATCGTTCGTGCCGGCGAGGATCACGACCACCGCCGGCTTGAGCGCGATGACGTCGGGTCGAAAGCGGATCAGCATCTGGGGCGTCGTCTGCCCGCTGATCCCTCGGTTGATGTAACCGCGGCCGGGAAAGAACTCGCCGACCTCCCTGCCCCAGCCATCGGTGATCGAATCGCCCATGAAGACGACGCGCTTCTCACCGGACCGCGGCGCAGGCAGCGACGCGTTCTCCGCGGCGTAGCGCGCGAGGTCGGGCCAGTCGTTGAGGCGGCGCTCGATGTCCGCGCGCTGTTCGGGGGTCGGCGTTTCGGGGAGCACGATGCGCTCGGCGGCGATCGTGGCGGTGGCGCAGAAGAGGAGCGGGAGCATCAGGGCGATACGGCGCATCGGAGCATCCTTTTCGACAGGTCCGTCGCATCCTAAAGCGTCCGGTCATCCCGGAGCGAGTAGCGGTTCGCTCTACCGACACCTGGGGCGCACTTGCCCGCTGCCGCGGGATCGCCGATGCGATCGGCTCCCACCCGGTTCTCGTGACGGTGCTACCGAAGGGTGGGAGCGGATCGTATCCGCGATGGGTGCTTGCGGCGAGCTTGCCCGCTGCCGCGGGATCGCCGATGCGATCGGCTCCCACCCGGTTCTCGTGACGGTGCTACCGAAGGGTGGGAGCGGATCGTATCCGCGATGGGTGCTTGCGGCGAGCTTGCCCGCTGCCGCGGGATCGCCGATACCATCGGCTCCCACCGATCCAGCCCAGCCGCTAGTCGAACGTACCGACGTACGAATCCGGCGCCCAATTCTCGAACTTCGTGTAGTGGCCAAGGAAGGCCAGCTTCACGGTATCGGTGGGGCCGTTTCGCTGCTTGCCGATGATGATTTCGGCGAGGCCCTTATCGGGCGATTCCTTGTTGTAGTACTCGTCGCGGTAGATGAACATGATGACGTCGGCGTCCTGCTCGATAGCGCCGGATTCGCGCAGGTCGGACATCATCGGGCGCTTGTCGGCGCGCTGTTCCAGCGAGCGGTTGAGCTGCGACAGCGCGATCACCGGCACATTGAGTTCCTTCGCCAGCGCCTTCAGGCCGCGCGAGATCTCCGAGATTTCCGTCGCGCGGTTTTCCGAGTTACCGGGCACCTGCATCAGCTGCAGGTAGTCGATGACGATCAGGCCCAGGCCGTGTTCGCGCTGCAGGCGGCGGGAGCGCGAGCGCATTTCCACCGGCGACATCGCGGGCGTGTCGTCGATGAAGATCTTCGCGTCGGCGAGCATCGTGATCGCCGAGGTGACGCGCGGCCAGTCCTCCTCGGCGAGGTCGCCGTTGCGCAGGTGCTGCGCGTGGACGCGGCCGAGCGACGAGATCAGACGGAACGCCAGCTGCGACGCGGACATTTCCATGGAGAACACCGCCACGGATTTCTTGCCGCGCATCGCCGCGGCCTCGGCGAGGTTCAGCGCGAACGCCGTCTTGCCCATCGACGGACGCGCCGCGATGATCACGAGGTCGGACGGCTGCAGGCCGGACGTCAGTTCGTCCAGGTCCGTGAATCCGGTCGACAGACCCGTGAGCTGGCCGCGCTTCTCGTAACGCTCCGAGAGCATGCGGAACGCCTCGCCCGCGGCTTCGCGCACCGAGACGATGTCCTTCTTGCCACGCGCGCCCGACTCGGCGATGCGGAACACGCGCTGTTCGGCGAGTTCCATCACTTCCTGCACGCTCTTTCCCTCGGGACGGAAACCGTCCTCGGTGATCGCGGTGCCCGCGTCGATCAGCTGGCGCATCACCGACTTCTCGCGAACGATGTCGCCGTAAGCCGCGATGTTCGCCGCGCTGGGCGTCGAGTTCGCCAGTTCCATGAGGTACGTGGCGCCACCGACCATTTCCGCCATCTCGTTCGCGACGAACCAGTCGCCCAGCGTGATGGCGTCGCAAGGCATGCCCTTGTTCGCCAGCTCGTTGATGGCGCGCCAGATCATGCGATGGTCGCGGCGGTAGAAGTCGTCGTCGGTGAGCTTGTCGGCGACCTTGTCCAGCGAATCCGGCGAGAGCATCAGGCCACCGAGCACGGCCTGCTCGGCCTCGATGGAATGGGGCGGGATGCGCAGCGAGTCGATGGCGGATGGCTCGCGGCGGCGCTTGCGGTCGCCGCGCTCGCCACGCTCGGGATTGAAGGACATGGATTACCTCGTGTTGCAGACGGCGCCCACACCGGATCGGCTGGCCGTGGGGACGATCATACGCGCAGACGTCTCACGCGTTGAGAGGATAAGTCTGTGGATAACTTGTGGACGGAAACGAAAACGGGCGCCTTGCGGCGCCCGTCGTCGTGGATCGCGGTGAATCGGGGCTTACGCGCCGACGACCTTGACCTTGACCGTCTGCTGCACGTCGGCGTGGAGGACGACGATGACGTCGTACTCGCCCACGTTGCGGAAGGGGCCTTCGGCCTGGATCACTTCGCTCTTGTCGACTTCCAGACCCTTGGCGGTCAGGGCTTCGGCGACGTCGCGCGGCGTGACCGAACCGAACAGCTTGCCTTCCGGCGAGGCGTTCACTTCGATCGTGACCTCGGCGCCTTCGAGCTTGGCGGCACGACCCTCGGCACCGGAGAGCTGCTCCTTGGCCTTGGCTTCGTACTCGGCGCGACGGGCTTCGAACGCTTCGAGGTTGGCGGCGGTCGCGCGAGCGGCCTTACCGGTCGGGAGGAGGAAGTTACGACCGTAACCCGGCTTGACGTTGACCTTGTCGCCGAGATTACCGAGGTTCTTCACCTTCTCGAGGAGGATGAGTTCCATGGGATGTTCCTTTTCGTTAGCACGGAATGGGCCCCGTGCAGCCAGGACGGTTGTCCGAAATATCTGCAGGTGAGCGCCCCGGCCTCATGGCGAGGGCGCCCGACGATCAGACGTCGTGGTTGTCGGTGTACGGCAGCAGCGAGAGGAAGCGAGCGCGCTTGATCGCGGTCGCCAGCTGGCGCTGGTAGCGTGCCTTCGTGCCCGTGATGCGGCTCGGGACGATCTTGCCGTTCTCCGTGATGTACTGGCGCAGGGTGTTGAGATCCTTGTAATCGATCTCTTTCACGCCTTCGGCGGTGAAACGGCAGAACTTGCGGCGGCGGAAGAACTTGGACATGTCTGTGATCCCCGATTAGTCGTCGCTGTCGCGATCGTTGTCGTTATCGCGGCCAACGCGGCCTTCGCCGTCGTTGTCGTCGTCACGGCGACGCGAACCCTTCTGCTCGTCCTTTTCCTTGCTCTTGAGGATGAAGGACTGCTCGACGTCGGCTTCGTCGCGACGAATCACGAGGTGGCGCAGGACGGCGTCGTTGAAACGGAAGCCCGTCTCGAGCTCGTTCAGGGCGTTCTGCGAAACCTCGATGTTCAGCATCACGTAGTGAGCCTTGGCGAGGTTCTCGATCGGGTAAGCCAGCTGGCGGCGGCCCCAATCTTCCAGACGGTGGATCTTGCCGTTGTCGCCTTCGATCAGCGTCTTGTAACGCTCGATCATGGCGGGCACCTGTTCGCTCTGGTCCGGATGGACCAGGAACACGACTTCATAATGACGCATGGTGGCTCCTTGTGGATGCACCCCTCGCGGGGATGGCAGCCTCCCGGCGGGCCGGTGAGGCAAGAAACCCCTCCGGGCGGAGAGGTAGCCGCGCATTGTAAGGAGATTGGGCCGCCCGGGGCAAGCGGCCGCGCGTTCAGGAGACCGTGAAGCTCTCGCCGCACCCGCATTCGCCGGTGGCGTTGGGGTTGTGGAAGACGAACGAGGCGTTCAGGCCCTGGCGCTGGAAGTCGATGAGGGTGCCCTCCACCAGCGGCAGGCTCTTCGGATCGACCACCACGCGGATGCCGTCGATGTCCAGCACCCGGTCGTCCGCGGCGATGTCGCCCGCGAGGTCGACCACGTAGCCGAATCCGGAGCAGCCCATGCGCTTGACGGAGAAGCGCACGCCGCTGGCCTCGGGGGCTTTGGCCAGGAAGGCGCGCATGCGGTCGGACGCGGCGGGTGTGATCTGAATGCTCATGAAAACGTTTTCTGGCCGTGGTATATCGATGAACGGTGCCGTTCACGCGACCCTTACATTATCATGCCGGGTCGCGTCCCTTGCGCCTCAACATGCGGCGCCCTTTCTGGAGTTTCAATCGATGACGGTGGTAAGCGTCAAGCAGGCCCTCGCCGGCGGTGCATCCGCGGGCGAACACGAGGTGACGGTCCGCGGCTGGGTCCGCACCCTGCGCGAGTCCAAGGGTGGGCTTTCCTTCGTGAACGTGAGCGACGGCTCCTGCTTCGCCCCGATCCAGGTGGTGGCCACCGCCGATCTCGCGAACTACGAGACGGACGTGAAGCACCTCTCCGCGGGCGCCGCGGTCATCGCCACCGGCAAGCTCGTGCCGTCGCAGGGCAAGGGCCAGGCCTTCGAGATCCAGGCGACCCGCATCGAGGTCACCGGTTTCGTCGAGAACCCCCTCACCTACCCGATCCAGCCCAAGCAGCACTCGATGGAGTTCCTGCGCGAGGTCGCCCACCTGCGTCCGCGCACGAACCTGTTCGGCGCGGTCACGCGCGTGCGCCACACGATGATGACGGCGATCCACCGCATCCTGACGGAGCAGGGCTTCTTCTGGATCAACACGCCGATCATCACGACCTCCGACGCCGAAGGCGCCGGCGACATGTTCCGCCTGTCGACGCTCGACCTCGCCAACCTGCCGCGCGACGACAAGGGCAACATCGATTTCCGCAAGGACTTCTTCGGCCGCGAGGCGTTCCTGACCGTGTCGGGCCAGCTCAACGTGGAGGGCTACGCGCTCGCCATGAGCAAGGTCTACACGTTCGGCCCGACCTTCCGCGCCGAGAACTCCAACACCACGCGTCACCTGGCCGAGTTCTGGATGGTCGAGCCGGAGGTCGCGTTCGCCGATCTCAACGACAACGCCGACCTCGCCGAGCTGTTCCTCAAGGGCATCTTCAAGGCCGTCCTCGACGAGCGCCCGGACGACATGGCGTTCTTCGCCGAACGCGTCCAGCCCGACGCCATCACGCGCCTGGAAGCCTTCATCGCCAAGCCGTTCGAGCGCATCGACTACACCGAGGCCGTCTCGATCCTGCAGAAGTCGGGCAAGAAGTTCGAGCACCCCGTCGCCTGGGGCGTCGACCTGCAGACCGAACACGAGCGCTATCTCGCCGAGGAACATATCGGTCGCCCGGTGGTCGTCATGAACTACCCGGAGCAGATCAAGGCGTTCTACATGCGCCTGAACGACGACGGGAAGACGGTCGCGGCCATGGACGTGCTGGCGCCGGGCATCGGCGAGATCATCGGCGGCGCCCAGCGCGAGGAGCGCCTGGACTACCTCGACCGCCGCATGGACCAGTTCCATCTCGACAAGGCGACGTACGACTGGTATCGCGACCTGCGCCGCTACGGCACCGTCCCCCACGCCGGCTTCGGCCTGGGCTTCGAGCGCCTGCTGGTGTACGTCTGCGGCCTGTCGAACATCCGCGACGCCATCCCCTACCCCCGAGCGGCCGGGAGTGCCGACTTCTGAACCCCTGAGACGATCATGCCCCCTTCCCTACCCCGTCTCCTGCTCCTCGGCGCGGCCCTCGTGGCGCTCGGCGCCTGCCGGAGCATCGTGCCGCCGAACTTCCGCCCGCCGGAGAACCCGACGAACACGATCGACATCGCGAGGAAGACGCTCGAAGGCGCGGCACCCTGCTGCGGCAGCTTCGCCGACCTGTCCTACCAGGACATGCTGCCGTGGCAGCCGCAGCGCTTCGAGCTCAACAAGGACAGCCCGGTCGCCAATCTCAATGGCGACCGCAGCTACTTCCTCGCGTTCCGCCTGCCGCAGGGTGCGGCGCTGCCGTACACCATCGCGATGAAGTCCGAACTCAACGGACGCTGGCTGAGCTCGAGCTATCTGTTCGCACCGACGGTGGTGCTGCTCGACGACGCGTTCCAGCCGCTGCATTCCGAAGACATCCAGCTGTGCGAATACATCGGGTGGACGAGCGAGACGACGGGGGCGTTCGGCAAGTTCAAGGTCGTGGACGACAAGGCGCGCTACCTCGTCGTGTATTCCTCGGCGAAGCAGCAGCAGGGCCAGACGTACTGGGAACAGTCGCCCACCACGTTCTCGGCTGAAGCACCGGTGAAGATGAACCCGGCCGGCAGCTTCAAGATCGCCCACGGTCCGGACGGCGTGCTCTTCGTCGGTGTCCAGAACGACACCTACAAGCGCGCGATCAACAACGCGGTCTGCAAGCAGCCGCAGCAGGGCGACGGCGTGATCCAGACGATCCGCAGCGTGGTCACCACCGACCTGCTGCGCCAGGAGCCGGACACGAAGAAAGACAAGGACAAGGGAAGCTGAGCTGACGCCATGGTGACCGCCGTCTATCTCTATCTGCTGCTCCTGCTCGGCGCCGTGGCGTTCTTCCTGGTGCACTTCGTCGCGCAGTGGCGTTTCACCGTGCTGCTGCGCCAGCGCTACCCGGACCAGTGGAAGACCATCACCGAAGCCGACACCGGCCGGCCGAACGGCATGGCGAACTGGCTTCGGGTGCGGCGCGTGCTGCGCTCGGACGCGCCGGCCCTGTTCAACGACGACGCCCTCAACCGCTGGCAGCGCTGGTGGCGCCTGGCGCCCTGGTTCGCGTGGCCGTGCTGGTTCGCCGCAATGGCGATACAGTGGTGGGCGATGAAGCAGGGCTGATCCGCCCGACCCCAACCGCCCCAGGGAGCGAACGCATGGATCTTCGTCTCACCGGCCGTCACGCACTCGTCTGTGGCGCCTCGCAAGGCCTCGGACGTGCCACGGCGTTCGAGCTGGCCGAACTCGGCGCCAGCGTGACGCTGCTCTCCCGATCCGCCGACGCGCTGGCCGCCCTTGCCGCCGAACTGCCGGCCACGCAACCCGGCCAGACCCACCGCTACGTCGCCGTCGACATGCTCGACACCGACGCGCTCGCCGCCGCGGTGGAGGGCGTCGTCGCGGACCACTCGGTGCACGTGCTGGTCAACAACAGCGGCGGCCCGCCGCCGGGACCGGTCGCGAGCGCCGACACCGAGGCGTTCCTGAGCGCCTACCGCCAGCACGTGATCGCCGCGCAGGTACTCACGCGCGCCTGCCTGCCGGGCATGCGCGAAGCGCGCTACGGGCGCGTGATCAACATCATCTCCACGTCGGTCAAGGAGCCCATTCCAAACCTCGGCGTGTCCAACACCGTGCGCGCGGCCATGGCGGGCTGGGCGAAGACGCTCGCCTCCGAGGTCGCGAAGGACGGCATCACCGTCAACAACATCCTGCCCGGCTACACGCGCACGCCGAGGCTCGAGGCGCTGGTCGAGGAAAGCTGCCGGGCCGGGCGCTCCCGCGACGAGGTCGAGCGCGGGCTGCTCGCCAGCGTGCCCGCCGCGCGGTTCGCCGAGCCCTCGGAAGTCGCCGCGATGATCGCCTTCCTCGCCTCCCCCGCCGCCGGCTACGTCAACGGCACCAGCATCCCCATCGACGGCGGCCGCACCCGCGGCCTGAACTGAAGGGCGGCCGTGCTCGCGCTCGCGAACCTGATCGACGGTCGTTCGCGCGCGCCGCGCGCGGGCGGCTACCTGGACGTGGTCGACCCGGCCGTCGGCGCGAGCTTCGCGCGCTGCCCGGCGTCCGATGCCGACGACGTGGCCGATGCGGTGGCCGCCGCGGTGCGTGCCGCGCCGGGATGGGCCCGGACACCGGCCGAGGCCCGGGCGCGATGCCTGCATCGTCTCGCCGACGCCATCGAGGCGCGCCTGGAAGCGTTCGCCGCGGCGGAATCGCAGGACAGCGGCAAGCCGCTCGCCCTCGCCCGCACGCTCGACATCCCCCGAGCCGTCGCCAACCTGCGCTTCTTCGCGGCGGCCGCGGGTCAGTTCAGCGGCGAATCGCATGCGATGGAGCACGGCGCCATCAACTACACCCTGCGCCTGCCGCTCGGCGTGGTGGGCTGCATCAGCCCGTGGAACCTGCCGCTCTACCTGTTCACCTGGAAGATCGCGCCCGCGCTCGCGGCGGGAAACACGGTCGTGGCGAAACCTTCCGAGGTGACGCCGTACACCGCGTGGCTGCTGGGCACGCTGCTCGACGAGGCGGGATTTCCACCGGGTGTGCTCAACATCGTGCATGGGACGGGCCCCGTCGTCGGCGAGGCCATCGTCACGCACGAGGCGGTCAAGGCGATCTCGTTCACAGGCAGCACGCGCACGGGCATGGCGATCGCGTCTGCAGCCGCACCACGCCTGAAGAAGGTGTCGCTGGAACTCGGCGGCAAGAATCCCGCGATCGTGTTCGACGACTTCGATTTCAGCGACGCGTCGATGGCGACGATCGTCCGCTCCGGATTCGCGAACCAGGGCGAGATCTGCCTGTGCGGCTCGCGCCTGCTCGTGCAGCGGTCGATCTACGCGCGTTTTCGCGACGCTTACCTCGAGCGCGTCCGTGCGCTGCGGGTCGGCGATCCGCTCGACGAGCGCAGCGATCTTGGCGCGCTGGTTTCCGAAGCGCATTTCGCGAAGGTGACCGGCTGCATCGCGCGCGCACGCGACGAAGGCGGCCGCGTCCTCGCGGGTGGCGGCCGCGTGGCGGTGGAGGGACGCTGCGCGAGCGGGTGGTTCATCCAGCCCACGGTCATCGAAGGCCTGCCCGCCGATGCGGCGACCAACCAGGAAGAAATCTTCGGTCCCGTCGTCACGCTGATTCCCTTCGACACGGAGGACGACGCGCTGGCGATCGCCAACGGCACGCCGTACGGCCTCGCCGCCTCCGTCTGGACGCGCGACGTGTCGCGCGCGCACCGCTTCGCCGCGCAACTCGACTTCGGTATCGTCTGGGTCAACTGCTGGATGCTGCGCGACCTGCGCACGCCATTCGGCGGCAGCAAGCAGTCGGGCGTCGGGCGCGAAGGCGGGTTCGAGGCCATGCGTTTCTTCACCGAAGCCAGGAACATCTGCATCGACCATGGCCACTGACGTCATCCACGCCGACGGCGCCCCCGCGCCCGTCGGCGCCTACCCGCACGCGCGCCGCGTCGGCCCGCTGCTGTTCCTCTCCGGCATCGGCCCGAGGGTGCCGGGAACCGACGCCATTCCGGGAAACGTCGTGGACGATGACGGCCGCCTGGTCTCGCACGACATCGAGGCGCAATGCCGGCAGGTGTTCGCGAACGTCCGTACCGTGCTCGAGGCCAGCGGCGCGCGCTTCGAAGACCTCGTCGACGTCACGGTCTACCTCACGGACATGGCGAACGACTTCGCCACGTACAACCGGCTCTACGCCGAGGCCTTCGCGGGCGTGGACGCGTGCCGCACGACGGTGGAGGTGAACGCGCTACCGACAGCGATCGCCATCGAGCTGAAGTGCGTGGCGGCGCTCGCTTCGTAGGCTATCGCCGATGCGATCGGCTCCGACCGGAATCCGCCAGGCGTAGCTACCGAAGGAGTGGGAGCCGATCGTATCGGCGATGGCGCACGACGGAGTTCAGGCCGTTGCGGGCTCCAGACACACCTTCAGCATCTCCCCGATCAGCACCTGCACGTTCGCCGCCTTCCGCGGCAGGTATTCGAACGTGTCCTCGTCCATGTAATTGACCTGGGCGAGTTCCAGCTGCACGGCGTCGACGCCGTCGTCGGGCCTGCCATAGTGACGCGTGATGTACCCGCCCTTGAAGCGGCCGTTCACGGCCCAGGAATAATCGGCCTGCCCCTCCAGGAGCCCGGCGAGTCTGGCCTGCAGCGCCGGCGAGCAGCTGGCACCGTCGGCGGTGCCGAGATTGAAGTCCGGAAGCCGCCCTTCAAACAGCATGGGCACATGGCTGCGGATCGAATGGCCTTCCCACAGCACGACGCGGCCGAACTGCTTGCGCAGGCGCCTCAGCTCGTCGGCGAGCGCCGCGTGATAAGGCTTCCACCAGCGCTTCACCCGGTCGGCGACTTCCGTCGCATCCGGCTCGGCGCCGGGACGGTAGATGGGCTCGCCGCTGAAGAGGATCGTCGGCACGAGTCCCGTCTCGCTCCGGCCTGGATACAGCGCATGACCATCCGCAGGACGGTTGAGGTCGACGACGTAGCGCGAGGCGAAGGGCTTGATCACGCTGGCGCCGAGGGCACGGGCGAAGTCATAGAGTTCGGCCACGTGCCAATCGGTGTCCGGACTCCGCCGCGCGGGCCGCTTCATGCGCGCGGCGAGGTCGTCGGGAATCGCGCTGCCGTTGTGCGGCAGGCTGATCAGGAGCGGCGCGGTGCCGCGGTGCAGGGTGTACGGAGTCATGCCGCCAGTGTAGCGCTCAACCCGGCACGCGATCGCCCATCAGCACCATCTCCTCCGCCGAGGTCGGATGGATCGCCAGGGTGGCGTCCAGATCCGCCTTGGTGGCGCCCATCTTGATGGCCACGGCGAAGCCCTGGAGGATCTCGTCCACGCCCGGCCCCAGCATCTGCATGCCGACGATCTTCGAATCGTCGCCGACGCAGATGAGCTTGAACCGCGTCGTCATCGGACGATGCGCCAGCGCCAGCTGCATCGGCACGAACGACTGCTTGTAGAGGTGCACGTCCGCGCCGTAACGCTCGCGCGCCTGCTGCTCGTTCATGCCGATGGTGCCCAGCGGCGGGTGCGAAAACACGACACTGGGGATGTTCTGGTAATCGAGCTTCGCCTCGGTCTTGCCCGCGAACAGGCGGTCGGCGAGCTTGCGGCCCGCCGAGACCGCCACGGGCGTCAGCGCGAGGCGCGGCGTGACGTCGCCGATCGCGTAGACCCCGGGAACGTTCGTGTTCTGGTAATCGTCGATGGCGATGAAGCCGTCCGCATCCGTCTCCAGACCGATCCGGCCGATATCCAGCGACCCGGTGTTCGCGTGCCGGCCCACCGCCAGGATCAGCGCGTCGTAGGGTCCAGGGTGGTCCCCCGTATCGCAGTCGAGCAGCAGCATGCCGTCCTTCTCGTGCGCCGCGTCGATCTGGCAGCGGTAGTGAATGCGGATGCCGTGCTGGCGCATCTCGTCGCCAAGGCCGTAGGCCATTTCCTCGTCGAATCCGCTCATCAGCCGGCCACGCACGAAGACATCGACATCGCTGCCGAGCGCGCGTAGCACCCCGGCCAGTTCGACGGCGATGTACCCGCCGCCGATGATCGCCGTGCGGCGCGGGCACGCGCGCAGGTCGAAGAAGTCGTCCGACGTCATGGCCCGTTCGAAGCCGGGCTTGTCGAGCGTGTTCGCACTGGAGCCGGTGGCGACGATCACGTGCGGCGCGGTGAGTTCGCGCGCACCCGCCTGGATGCGGTCCGCCGCGAGGAAGCGCCCCGCCTCGCGGATCAGCGTGACGTGACCGGTGTCGAGCGTCTGCTTGTACTTGGTGTGGATGCGATCGATGTACGCGTCGCGTCGCTCGATGAAGCGCGGCCAGTCGAGGCTGCCGGGCTTGTCGGCGAAGCCGTAATCGACGGCGATGTACTGCGCTTCCGCCATCTGCGCCGCGTACCACATGGCCTTCTTCGGTACGCAACCTACGTTGACGCAGGTTCCGCCCAGCTCCTTCGGTTCCAGCAAGGCGACCCGCGCACGGTGTTTCGAGGCGCGTATCGCCGCCGCGAGCCCACCCGAGCCACCGCCGATCACGATGAGGTCGAAGGATTCCACGGTCATGCATCACTCCAGCGATGGGGATCGCACACCGTAGCAGAAGCCCTGCGGGGCCGGCTTGATCGAAACGCCGTCCGGATCGAACATTCGCGCGGTTTGACAGGTATTCCTTGCAACCCATTGATTTGATAACCTCGGTGCGCCGATCCTGACAGGGGAAACGCCCGATGCACCGCTTTGCTCGCTTCGCCCAGCCCCGGACATGGCTCCGCCCGTTCGTCATGAGCGCCGTGCTGGCGCTGCTCGTCGCGTGCGGGAGCGCCCCGCACAAGCCGTCCTCCTCGCAGCGCCGCAATCCGGCCTCGGCGGTTCCCATCGCGAAGAACCTGGGCTGGTCCAACCAACCCGCCGCCGCGCCGCCGGCCGACGCGGCCAACGACGTGCTGTTCCGCGCCATCGGCCTCGTCGGCACGCCCTATCGTTGGGGTGGCAATACCCCGCAGGGCGGTTTCGACTGCAGCGGCCTGATCAACTACATCTACCTCACCTCCACCGGCCTGAAGCTCCCCCGCACGTCGGCGGAGATGGCCGCGCTGGACAAGCCCCGCGTCGGCGAGGACGAACTCGCCAGCGGCGACCTCGTGTTCTTCGGCCGGGGCCACGTGAACCACGTCGGGGTTTACGTCGGCAAGGGTCGTTTCGTCCACGCCCCGAACTCGGGCGGTACGGTACGGTTGGACGAGCTCGACGGCGCCTACTGGAAAGAGAACTTCGTCTACGGACGGCGCGTCCTGAACTGAACGGATGGCAACGCCGCGGGCTGACCGCTGAAAATTTAAGTTGCGCGCTATTCAATAGCGTGCTTTCATTATCTCCGTGGCCGGCGACGCCGGACCTCTCCTCCCCTGATGACGACAAGGACACTGCAATGAGCGACGCATCCAAGTTCGACGGCACCATCTCCCAGTTCGACGGCGACCAGCTGTACTTCGTCAAGGCGAAGGTCGAGGGCGGCCGCACCGGTCACGGCGAAACCCAGGGCGACGACCCGCTGAAGGTCGACCTGCGCCTGCCGAAGTCGATGGGTGGCAACGGCGGTGGCAACAATCCCGAGCAGCTGTTCGCCGTGGGCTACGCCGCGTGCTTCGAGGGCGCCGTGCGCTTCGTCGCCGGCAACCAGAAGGTGAAGGTGGACGGCGTCGGCGTCGACAGCGAAGTGCAGCTCGGCAAGCGCAAGGACGGCAAGGGCTTCGCGATCCGCGCCAAGCTCGACGTGCACCTGCCGAGCCTCGAGAACGATGCCGCCAAGGCCAAGGAAATCGTCCTCCAGGCGCACAACGAGGTCTGCCCGTACTCGCATGCCACGCACGGCAACATCGACGTCGAGATCACCGTGAACGGCACGAAGGTCTTCCCGGCCGCCTGATCGGGCACCGGAAGCGAAGCAAAAAAAAGGCGCCCGATGGGCGCCTTTTTTTTCGTGCGGAGAAGCGCTCAGTGCGCGTCGCCGTTCGGATGCGCGTGACCGTGCGCGATTTCCTCTTCCGAGGCGTCGCGGACGGTCTGCACGTCGATGCTGAAGTTGAGGGTCTTCCCGGCCATCGGGTGGTTCAGGTCGATGTCGACGACGCTGGAGCCCACCTTCTGCACGACGACGACACGGTTGCCGCCTTCCTTCAGCGAAAGCACGGTGCTGTCGCCGGCCTTGAGGCCCTTGCCCTGCTGCGGGAAGTACTTCTTCGGCACGCGCTGGGTCATGCCTTCCTGGCGAACGCCGTAGCCCTGCTCCGGCTCGATCGTGAGATCGACCTTGTCGCCGGCGGACTTGCCTTCGAGGCCGGCTTCCATGCCCGGGATCAGCTGGCCGTGGCCGAGCAGGATCCACAGCGGCTCGCCGCCGTCCAAGGAGCTTTCGACCTTCTCGCCATTCACGGAAAGGGTGTAGTGGAACGAGATGACCTTGTCCTTGCCAGCCTGCATGTTGATTTCTACCCGAGGAAAACCGCCATTTTAGCCGCGCCGGGGCGCGGCGTCACGCCGTCCCCCGGTCCTTGCCGAAGCCGACGCCCCTCGCCTCCGGACCCAGCCACGTGAGCAGGGCCAGGAGCACGGCCACCGCTGCGATCCACGTGGACATGGCGAAGGCGAAGTCGCCGCCGTGCCGGTCCGCCAGCCAGGTCTGGGCCGTGGCCGTGATGGCGGCCAGCAGGTTGCCCATCTGATAGGCGAAGCCCGGCAGCGTGCCGCGCACCGCGTCGGGCGACAACTCGTTGAGGTGCGTCGGCACCACGCCCCAGGCGCCCTGCACCATCACCTGGATCAGGAAGGCACCGAGGCCAAGCAGGATCAGCGAGCCGCCATACGTCCACAAAGGGATTACCGGGATGGCGAGCAAGGCGGCGAGGATGATCGCCCGGCGCCGGCCGATCCTCTCGGACAGCGATCCGAACGTGAGACCGCCCGCGAGCGCGCCGAGGTTGAGCAGCGCCGTGAGCATGAATGCCGTTCCGGAGCCCGCGGGAATCTTCAGCGTCTCCTGCACGAACGTCGGGTACATGTCCTGCGAGCCGTGGCTGAACATGTTGAACGCGGCCATCAGCAGCATGAGGTAGACGAAGAGCTTCCAGTGCCCGCGCATCGAGACGAACACGCTCTCTCGCGCATGCGCGCGACGCCCTTCCCAGACCGGCGACTCGGGCACCTTGCGGCGGATGTAGAGCACCAGCAGCGCGGGAAGCGCACCGACCACGAAAAGCCCGCGCCAGCCGATGTGGTCGACCAGCAGCCAGTTCGCCAGCGCGGCCAGAAAGAAGCCGCACGGATAGCCGCTCTGCAGCAGGCCCGACACGAACCCGCGCGACTTCGCGGGGATCGATTCCATCGCCAGCGACGCGCCGATGCCCCATTCGCCACCCATCGCGATGCCGAACAGGAAACGCAGACCGAGCAGGATGCCCAGCGACGGCGCGAACGCGCACAGCACTTCGAGCACCGAGAACAGCACGATGTCGAACATCAGCACGGGACGACGCCCGTAGCGGTCGGCGAGACGGCCGAAGATCAGCGCGCCGATGGGTCGCGCCGCGAGCGTCAGGAACAGGCCGTAGGTGACCTCCTGCCTCGGCACGTGGAATTCGGCGGCCACCGCGAGGATGACGAAGGTGAGCAGGAAGTAGTCGAACGCGTCGAGCGTCCAGCCGAGGAAGCTGGCGATGACCGTGTGCCGCTGCGTGTGATCGAGATCGCGCAGCGCGGCAGGCAGTGGCATGAGAAATTCCTTAAGCCATGGGCGGCGCCGAGGCTAGCACAGGGCTAAGATCGACCGGGCGCCTCACGGCGCCATGACGGTGTCTCGTTACACTGGCCCACATCACGACAGACGGAGTACTCGATGAAGTTCTCGCGATCGATCGTTTCATTCGCCCTCCTCGCCACCCTTGGCACCGGCGCCGCTTTCGCGCACGGTACGCCCCAGGACGACGCCGGAAAGAGCGGTGCGCCCGCGTTCTCGGAAGTGAGCAAGGACGGCAAGTACGTCAAGCGCAGCGACCTGCCCAAGGACAACGACGCGGTGAAGGAGCTTCGCGCGCATTACAACGAAGCCGACACGAACCACGACGGCAAGGTGGACAAGGGCGAGTACGACGCGTACGTCAACAAGGCGAGCGCGCGGCCGCAGAACCAGAACTGAGCGTACGGGCCGGGGCCATCCTCGCCCCGGCCTCTCTAAGGACGGACGAACGCATGATCCCCGACAGCCACACGCGACGCCGCATCGCCTCGCGCTTTCGCCGCCCCGGCGACCGCATCTACATCCATGGCAAGCTCGCGACCGATCCCGTCTATGCCGCCACGGCGGAGGCCATCGCGGGGCGACGTCTCCCGCTGCTCGATATCGGCTGCGGCCTCGGCCTGCTGGGCCATTACCTGCACGACCGCGACGTGCTCGACGGTTATCTCGGGCTGGACCATGACGGGCGGAAGATCGCCATGGGACGCGACGCCGCGGAGCGTGCGGGCCTGGGCGACGCGATCGCGCTGCGCGAAACCGATGCGGCGACGCCACAGCGGGTACGCGGCCACGTCGCCATGCTCGACGTGCTGCATTACCTCCCACGGGAGCGGCAGGGCGAACTGCTCACGTTCGCCGTCGACCACCTCGCCGACGACGGCGTGCTGATCCTGCGCAACGTCATCCGGGACGGCTCATGGCGCTACCGGGCGACCGTGTGGGAAGAAAAATTCATCAAGGCGGTCGGCTGGATCCCGGGCGGCGCCCAGTACTTCCCCACCGAGGACGACATCCGGGGCGTGCTGGAGCCTCGCGGCATCCGGGTCGCGTTCCGGCCCCTGTTCGGCCGCACCCCGTACAACAGCTGGTTGATGACGGCATCCCGTTGACGCCAATCCCATTGTGCGCCGCAATAAGGTATACTGACCCGGTCGTGCCTGCGCTCCGACTCCCTTGCGGACCCCCGGCGTGAGATCTTCCCGCCCGTTCCCCCACCCCCGGAAGCGCGCACGACACCGACCAGCCTGCCGTCTTCGTCACGGCTCGCGGTCGCCGAATCCATAACTCGCAGCGCGGTTCCAGGGAACGCTCGAGTCACGCAGGAGTTCCTCCATGTCTTTCGATTCGCTGGGCCTCGCGCCCGCGTTGCTGCGCGCGCTGTCCGAAGCGGGCTATGAGAAGCCCACGCCGATCCAGGCCGCCGCCATCCCCGAGGTCCTCGCCGGCCACGATCTGATGGCCGCCGCCCAGACGGGTACCGGCAAGACCGCCGCCTTCTCGCTCCCGGTGCTGCAGCGCCTCGCCGGCGATACCCGCACGGAGGGCCGTCGCCCGATCCGCGCGCTGATCCTCACCCCCACTCGCGAACTCGCCGCCCAGGTGCAGGAAAACCTGCGCGACTACGGCAAGTACCTGCGCCTCTCCAGCACCGTGATCTTCGGCGGCGTCGGCATGGGCAACCAGCTGCAGGCGCTGCGCCGCGGCGTCGACATCGTGGTCGCCACCCCGGGCCGCCTCATCGACCACATGCAGCAGCGCTCGGTCGACCTGTCGAAGGTCGACGTGCTCGTGCTCGACGAAGCCGACCGCATGCTCGACATGGGCTTCCTGCCGGCGCTCAAGCGCATCCTCGCGGCCGTGCCGCGCCAGCGCCAGACCCTGCTGTTCTCCGCGACGTTCGCGCCGGAGATCAAGGCGCTCGCGCAGCAGTTCATGCGCGAGCCGCGCGAGGTCTCGACCGCGCCGGCCAACACCGTCGCCAACACGGTCACGCACGTCGTGCATCCGGTGGATGCCGCCAACAAGCGCGACCTGCTCCTGCACATCCTCGCGCAGGACAGCCGCCGTCAGACGCTCGTCTTCAGCCGCACGAAGCACGGTGCCGACAAGCTCGTGCGTCACCTGGAACAGGCGGGCGTGAAGTCCGCGGCGATCCACGGCAACAAGAGCCAGAACGCGCGCACACGCGCGCTTTCCGACTTCAAGACCAACCGCATCACCGTGCTGGTCGCGACGGACATCGCCGCGCGCGGCATCGACATCGACCAGCTGCCCGTGGTGATCAACTTCGACCTGCCGATGGTGGCCGAAGACTACGTGCATCGCATCGGCCGCACGGGCCGCGCGGGTGCCGAGGGTCAGGCCATTTCGCTGGTCAGCCACGACGAGTCCGGCCTGCTGCGCGACATCGGCCGCCTGCTGAAAACCGATCTCTCGATCAGCAACGTCGCCGGCTTCGAACCCAGCAGCCCGCTGCGCCTCGACGCGGGCGCCCCGCGCCCGAAGCAGCAGCAGCGCCAGCCGCGTTCGCAGGGTGGCGCCGGTCAGGGCCGTCCGGGCGGCAACGGCGGTGCGCGTAACGGCGGCACCGGCGGCAACCGCTCGCCGGCGCACCGTCCGCACGGCCATTCGGCCGCGGGCACCGGCGAGAACACCGGCAACCACAAGCGCCGTCGCCAGCGTCGCGGCCCGGCGACCAACAAGGCCTGATCCGATGGGCCGGCCACGGGGGCGATCGTTCGCTCCCGCGGCTCGCGCCGCCGTTCAGCCCTGCGTCCTGACCTTCGCCGTCAGGACATGGTCTTCCCATAGACCGTCGATCTTCAGGTAACGCTTCGCGTAGCCTTCCCTCTCGAAGCCGAGTCGCTCGAGCAGCCGCCCGCTCCGCTCGTTGTGCGGCATGTGATTCGCCATCACGCGATGGAAGTCCAGCGGTCCGAACGCATAGCGGACACCGGCGTCGAGCGCCTCGAACATCAGGCCCTTGCCCTCGTGCCGCGCCGCGATGCCATAACCCAGATGGCAGGCCTGGAAGACACCCCGCACGACGTTGGCGAAGGTGAAGCTCGCGATCATCTCCGAGCCGTCCGGGGTAAGCACGGCGAACGGGTAGCCGCGATCGGCGCGCGCCGCTTCGAGTCCGGCTTCGATCGCCAGCCGGCAACACTCCAGCGAGTAATGCGACTCCGTGCGCAGCGGCTCCCATGGCCGCAGGTGATCGCGATTCTCCACGCGATAGCGCTGGAGCAGCGGTGCTTCGTCCGTGTCGAGCAGGCGCACGATCGTCCGCGCCGTGCGCATCCTGACCGGCTCGCTCATGCGAGCAGCGCTTTCGCATGATGGCGAAGATGGTCTTCCACGAACGTCTGGATGAAGTAGTAGCTGTGGTCGTAGCCGGGCTGCATCCGCAGCTCGAGCGGTTGGCCCGCCTCTTCGCACGCGGCCTCGAACCGCTGCGGCTGCAGCTGATTCACGAGGAAGCCATCCGCTTCGCCCTGATCGATGAGGATCGTGCCGTCGAAGCGCGCGCCGTCCTTCACCAGTTTGGTGGCGTCGTACCGCGACCACGCCTTGCGATCGTCTCCGAGGTAACGCGGGAACGCCTTCTCGCCCCACGGCACGGCCGACGGCGCGACGATCGGGGCGAACGCCGAGACCGAGCGGAACCGTCCCGGGTTGCGCAACGCGATCGTGAGCGCGCCGTGGCCTCCCATCGAGTGGCCGAAAATGCCCTGGCGACCCATGTCCAGCGGGAACGCCCCGGACACGACGCGCGGCAGTTCGTCGACCACGTAGCTGTACATGCGGAACCGGTCGCTCCACGGAGCCTCCGTGGCGTCGAGGTAGAACCCGGCGCCTTCGCCGAACTCCCAGTCGCCCGTCGCGCCCGGCAGGCCGGTGTCGCGCGGACTCGTGTCGGGCATGGCGAGGGCGAGACCGAGTTCTGCGGCGAGGCGCTGCGCCCCGGCCTTGATCGTGAAGGTCTCGGCCGTGCAGGTCAGCCCCGCCAGATACCACAGCACGGGAACCGGGCCCTTCTCCGCAGCGGGGGGCAGGTAGACGGCGAAGCGCATCGGCCCGCCGCAGGCCTCCGAGCGATGCGTGAAGAAGCCCTGCACACCGCCGAAGCAGCGCTGTTCCGAAACCGTTTCGATATCCGACATCCGCCCGACCCTTCCGAAAGCTGACCGAAGAGTGTAACGCGCACGCGACAGTAGCCCACGCTCACGGCGGAAAGGGCATATCGCTGCTACAATACCGCTACTGCCCGGCGCCGAATGTCGCCGCCGCGCCCCTCCCGAGGTCGCCATGTCATCCCCCGATACAGAAAACGCTCCGGCCCTGCCCGGTTTCAGCGCGCTTTCGCTCGACGCCAACGTCGTCCGCGCGCTGACCGAAGTCGGCTACGAGACCCCCTCCCCCATCCAGGCCGCCACGATCCCGGCGCTGCTCGAAGGCCGTGACGTTATCGGCCAGGCGCAGACCGGCACCGGCAAGACCGCGGCGTTCGCGCTGCCGGTGTTGTCGCGCATCGACCTGAAGCCGGGCAAGCCGCAGGCGCTCGTCCTCGCGCCCACGCGCGAACTGGCCATTCAGGTGGCCGAGGCCTTCCAGAAGTACGCGACGTACCTGCCGGGCTTCCAGGTCCTGCCGATCTACGGCGGCCAGAGCTACGGCCCGCAGCTGCAGGGCCTGAAGCGCGGCGCGCAGGTCGTGGTCGGCACGCCCGGTCGCGTCATCGACCACCTCGACAAGGGCACGCTCGATCTCTCGGGCCTGCGTTTCGTGGTGCTCGACGAAGCCGACGAGATGCTCCGCATGGGCTTCATCGACGACGTCGAGAAGCTGCTCCAGGCGACGCCCGAGGGCCGCCAGGTGGCGCTGTTCTCCGCGACCATGCCGGCGCCCATCCGCCGCATCGCGCAGACCTACCTGAAGGATCCGGCCGAAGTCACGATCAAGAACAAGACCACCACCGCGGCGAACATCCGCCAGCGTTACTGGTGGGTCAGCGGCGTGCACAAGCTGGACGCGCTGACGCGCATCCTCGAGGCGGAAAGCTTCGACGCGATGATCGTCTTCGCGCGCACCAAGTCCGCCACCGAAGAACTCGCCAGCAAGCTGCAGGCGCGTGGCTTCGCCGCGGCCGCGATCAACGGCGACATCGCGCAGGCGCAGCGCGAGCGCGTGATCGACCAGCTGAAGACCGGCAAGCTCGACATCCTGATCGCCACCGACGTGGCCGCCCGCGGCCTCGACGTCGAGCGCATCAGCCACGTGCTCAACTACGACATCCCGCACGACACCGAGTCGTACGTGCACCGCATCGGCCGTACCGGCCGCGCGGGCCGCAGCGGCGAGGCGATCCTCTTCGTCACGCCGCGCGAGCGCAACCTGCTCCGCCAGATCGAGCGCGCGACGCGTCAGCCGATCGAGCAGATGCAGCTGCCCACGATCGAGGCGGTCAACGACACGCGCGTGAGCAAGTTCAACCAGCGCATCACCGAAACGCTCGCCACCGGCGATCTCGGTCTCTTCCAGCAGCTGGTCGAGAAGTACGAGCAGGAACACAACGTGCCGGCGATCGAGATCGCCGCCGCGCTGGCCCGCATCGCCCAGGGCGACCAGCCGCTGCTGCTCGAGCCGCCGCCGAAGCGCGAGTACACCGAGCGCCCGCCGCGCGAGTTCGACCGCGAGCGTCCGCCGCGCGACGGTGGCGACTTCAGCGACCGTCGTCCGGTGCGCGAAGGCATGCGCCAGCCGCGTCCGCACGTGACCGAGAACGGCAAGAAGACCTACCGCATCGAGGTCGGCCACGAGCACGGCGTGAAGCCCGGCAACATCGTCGGCGCCATCGCCAACGAGGGTGGTGTCGAGGCGAAGTTCATCGGCCGCGTCAGCATCCGCGACGACTACAGCCTGATCGATCTGCCGGACGGCATGCCGCCCGACGTGTTCAACCACCTCAAGAAGGTGTGGGTCGCGCAGCAGCAGCTGAAGATCAGCGAGTGGGACGGCACGGAATCGCCGCAGAGCGGCGCCCCGCACGGCGGCGCCCCGCGCCCGCGCGGCAACTTCCGCCCGACCGGCAATCGCCCGGGCGGCGGCAAGCCGCCGCGCAAGAAGCGCGATTACTGATCGAAGAAAGGCCCCGGAAACGGGGCCTTTTTTTTGGATTCAGGCCGCGAAGTCCGCCGGTGTCAGCGGTGGCATGCCATGGCGGATGCGCGCCTTGTCGCACTGCGGGCTGGGCTGGCCGTTTTCCCACGCGGGCTGGAGGTCGTGGCACGGCGAAGGCCGCACCTCGTACACGCCGCAATGCGCGGCGACGCCGACCTCGCCGACGAGCGAGCGGCAACGCGGCTCGTACGCATTGGTGCCGTGCATGGCGACGCGATGCGGGTCGAGGTGTTCGGTCAGCGCGGCCGGCGTGATGCCGCCGGCCAGATCCGTTTCCATCCAGTGGAAGGCGACGCGGTAGGTCGCGCAGCATGCGCCGCAGCGCAGGCAGGGGTGAGTCATGGGTCTAGATCGAGCCTGAAAAGGTGTTGCACTTGCCGACGTCGCCGGATTCGAAACCGGTGCGGAACCAGTGTACCCGCTGCGCCGAGGTGCCGTGGGTGAACGAGTCCGGTACCACCCTGCCCTGCGCCTGTTCCTGCAGCGTGTCGTCGCCGATCGCCGTGGCGGCGTTGAGCGCGGACTCGATGTCGCCGTCCTGCAGCCACTGCAGGCGCTGCTGCGAACGGTTCGCCCAGA
Source organism: Luteibacter sp. 3190 (assembly GCF_031456385.1). Lineage (NCBI taxonomy): Bacteria > Pseudomonadati > Pseudomonadota > Gammaproteobacteria > Lysobacterales > Rhodanobacteraceae > Luteibacter > Luteibacter sp. 3190. The sequence continues at coordinate 1,866,253 of NZ_JAVDUO010000001.1, forward strand.
CACCCGCGAAACAGTCGGCCTGGAGCTCCTGGCGGACGGAGAGGCCGCTGGCCCCTTCGAGGCGCGCACCGCGACGGCGCGCGTCGCTGACCTTGTCGAACACGCCCGTGAGGTTCTGCACGTGGTGACCGACCTCGTGGGCGATGACGTATGCCCGCGCGAAATCGCCCGCGGCGTGGAACCGAGTCTGCATGTCCTGGAAGAAACCGAGGTCGAGGTAGACGCGGTGGTCGCCGGGGCAATAGAAGGGGCCGACGGCCGACGACGCCGAACCGCATGCCGTGCGCACGCCGCCACGGAATAGCACCAGCTTCGGCTGCTCGTAGCTCTGCCCGTTCGCCGCGAAGATCTCGCCCCAGGTGTCCTCCGTCTCGCCGAGCACGGCACGGACGAAATCCACCTGCGGATCGTCGCCGGCGGCCTGTCGCGGCGCCTGCTGCGTCTGTGTGGGCGCTCCCGCGCCGGGGTCCCCCTGGCCGAGCAGAGCCGTGGGATCCTTGAAGAAGACGAGGCCGAGGATGGCCAGCACGATGATGCCGCCGATACCGAGCCCGCGGCCGCCGAACGACGGCCCGCCACCGCCCTCGCCCGCGTCCTCCACGTTGTCGCTTCTACGGCCTTTGTTCCACAGCATGGCTGTTCCTCCCATGTAGGCGCCCTCTTTGGGACGCGCTCGGCATGATCGCACGGGCCGTTGCCGGTACACTCCGCGATCGATGACATCCCCCGGATCGTTTCATGACCAGTCAGCTCCCCGCCGTCGTTACCCTGCTCACCCTGCTACTGATGTTCGCCACGGTCTGGATGGTAGGCCGTGCCCGTGAACGTTATGGCATCAAGGCGCCGTCCATCTCCGGCGACCCGGCGTTCGAGCGGGCTTGGCGGGTGCAGATGAACACGCTCGAGAACGCGGTGATGTTCATCCCCGCGCTCTGGCTGGCGGCCCAGTACGTCGATCCGCTGTGGGCGGGCATCGCGGGGCTGGTCTGGCTGGCCGGTCGCGTGTGGTACGCCGTGGCCTACGTGCGCGACGCGAGCCGGCGCGGTCCCGGCTACATGGTCTCGATGCTGGCCTGGGCGGCGCTGATGCTGATGGCGGCCGGCGGCATGGGCATGGCCATCATGGAAAACGCCGCGACGCCGCCGGAAGACGCCGCGGCGCTCTGAGTTCCGTCACTCGTCGTCGTTCGCCAGCGCCATCACGCGCACGCGCTGGATACGGGCGCCTTCCATCGCGGTGACCTCGAACTCCATGCCGTCGGCCTCGAAGCGGTCGCCGGCCGTGGGCAGGCGACCCAGCTGCTGCAGCACGAACCCTGCCAGCGTCGAGAAGTTACCGTCGGCCGCACCCTGGAGGCGGTGACCAAGAAGGTGTTCCACGCGACGCACGTCGAGGCTGGCGTCGAGCAGCCACGCGCCGTCCGGCTCGCTCACCGCCGAGGGATCGCCCTCGCGCGTCTCGTTCGGGAACTCGCCCGCGATCACTTCCAGCACGTCGGCCGGCGTGACGAGGCCGAGGATGCTGCCGTACTCGTCGACCACCAGCGCCATCTGCAACGGGGCGCGGCGGAACTCGTCGATCAGGCGGAGCACGCTGAGCGACTCCAGCACCGTGACGGGCTTGCGGACCACGCCATCGGTGTCGAGCCGGCCGTGGTCGCCCAGGCTGGCGAGCAGGTCGCGCGAGGACACCACGCCCACCAGTTCGTCGAGGTCGCCGCGGGCGACCAGCATCCAGTGATGCGGCGATTCCCGGGCCTCGGCGAGGAGCGTCGCCGCGTCCTCGTCCGGATCCACCCAGACGATCTCCGTGCGCGGCGTCATGATCGAGCGCACGGGGCGCTGGGAGAGATCGAGCACGCCCTGCACCATTTCGAGTTCGTCCTTGCCGAAGACCGATGTTTCGGCCACGGCCGGCACGGCCTCGCCCTTGCCCGTATCGCCTTCCTCGCCGTCCGGCTTGCCGCCGAGCAGGCGCAGCACCGCCTTCGCGGTGCGGTCGCGCATCACGCGGCCACCCACCAGCAGCGAGCGGCGGCGATTGCGCCGCATCGTCTGGTTGAAGACCTCGATCATGATCGAGAAGCCGATCGCGGCGTAGAGGTAGCCCTTCGGGATATGGAATCCGAAACCTTCGGCGATGAGGCTGAAGCCGATCATCAGCAGGAACGACAGGCAGAGGATGACCACCGTCGGGCGGGCGTTGACGAACGTCGTCAGCGGCTTGCTCGCGGTGATCATCAGCGCCATCGCGATCACCACGCCGATCATCATGATCGAGAGGTGATCGACCATGCCGACGGCCGTGATCACGGAATCCAGCGAGAAGACGGCGTCGAGCACGACGATCTGCGCCACCACGAGCCAGAAGCTCGCGCGCCGCCCGGCCTTGCCGTCGTCGTGCTCCGAGGCCTCGAGGCGTTCGTGCAGTTCCAGCGTGGCCTTGAACAACAGGAACGCGCCGCCGACGATCAGGATGAGGTCGCGCCAGGACAGACCGAAGCCGCGCCACTCGAAGAGCGGCTGCGTGAGCGTCACCAGCCAGGACATGGCGGCGAGCAGGCACAGGCGCATCACCAGCGCGAGGCCGAGGCCCAGCAGGCGCGCGTGGTCGCGCTGGCGGGCATGGAGCTTGTCGGCGAGGATCGCGACGAAGACGAGATTGTCGATACCGAGCACGATCTCCAGCACGATCAGCGTGAGAAGACCTGCCCAGGCCGATGGGTCGGCTAACCAGTCGAATGCGAACATGGGTCGGCGCGTCGGGGCGCCCGTTTTCCTCCGTCAGGGACGGACCACTATACAGGCCTCGCGTGACGGTCTGTGCCGGTCGTCGCGTTGCGGGTGGCGGGGGGCTTGGCTAGGCTGGCGCATGGCTTACGACGACACCTCCGCTTTTCCACCGACGAACCTCGCTCCCCCGCGCCGGGCTCCCGGCGTCATCGAGACGCTTCTGTGCATCGCCGCCTATTTCGCGATGCAGTTCGGCTTCGGCGGACTGTTCGGCGGGCTATCCATGCAACTGGCGCGCCTCTTCCCGGCGTCCGTGCCCGACGCGCCCGACCGCCTGATCGTGGTGGTCATCCTCACGCTGGCGTGCTCGGCCTCGCTCACCTACTGGCTGGTCCTGCGCCGCTGGGGACGGGCCCGGGCGCACGAGGCCGGTCCGGGCGGGCTCGGCTTCAACGCTCCGTCCGGCACGTACATCGCCATCGGCACCGCGATGGGTATCGCCGCGCCCATCCTGGGCGGGCTGTTGACCCAGCTGCTGGCCGGCGGGCACGAGGTGAGCCAGGCCGTTTCCGACATCGCCGACAAGGCCCACATCGTCATGCGCGTCGCGCTATTGCCCGTGGTGGTGCTCGTCGGCCCCGCCGTGGAGGAACTGCTGTTCCGCGGCGCCCTGCTCTCCCTTCTGCGCACGCGCCTGGGCGACGGCTGGGCCATCGCGATCTCGGCCATCGTGTTCGGCACCGTGCACCTGCCCGATCTGGGCTGGCTCTGGTACGCCGTGCCCAATCTGATCCTCGTGGGCGTGTTCTGCGCCTGGCTCCGCGTGCGCAGCGGCTCGATCTGGCCGGCGTTCGTGACGCACGCGGCGAACAACGCCCTGGCCACCATCGCCTGGTTCACCGCCACGACGAGCTAGAAGGTTTCCAGCGCCGCCACGTGCCGGGCCAGCCGGGGGCTCGCGTAGCACTGCGAGCCGACGGGGATCAGCCCCACCTCGGCGAAGGCCCGGCGATACCACGCGGCCGGGCGACCGATGAACCCGTCGCGATCGCCGCCGGGATCGTCCTCGCGGGTGTAGACCTCGAGGAACGCGAGCCCTTCGACCATCTCGCCGATGCCGATCAGCCCGTCGCGGATCTCGGCCGGCTTGAGGTAGTGCATCACGTCGGTGCAGACGATCAGGTCGAAGCGGGTGTCGAAGCGCAGGTGGGCCAGCTGGCCGAACCGCGCCAGGCCGATGTCGCGGGACCGGCCGTAGCGCGCCACCGCGTATTCGCTGGCCTCCAGGCCGCGGTAGGCGATGCCGGGGCGCAGGCGCCGCAGAACGGCGCGCCATGGGGCTTCGCCGCATCCGACGTCCAGCACGTTGCGCACCGGACGGCCGAGATAGAACTCTGCCTGGCCGAGCACCATGGCCACCTTGCGCTGCAGCTCGGCGGGCGAGCGGACGGCGTGGTCCGCGCTGCGGTACCACTTGTCGAAATACGCCTGGTCGTAGGTCTTGGTCATGGGCGGTATCGGCAAAGCATGCATGGTAGCGGGGCGTACACTTCAGGCATACATGGCCCGCCGCAGCATCGAACGATATCGAACCAGGAGACCGTCATGCCCCGTATCCAGCTCCGCATCACCGGCGACCGCGACGTCTTCGAGGACGTCCAGACCGCGATCCACGGCCTCGACCGGGTGGAGCGCGTCGAGGAGATCGACGATTTCATGAACGACTTCCGCGACGACTCGAGCTCGCAGAACCTTTCCGACGACATGAGCTCGCGCACGTACACGCTCGAAGTGGAAGTGCCCAACGAAAAGGTCGGCGAGCGCGTCCGCGAGGTCGCCGAGGAAACGGCCGGCACGCGCGAGGCCGCCATCGAGTTCGTCGACCCCGACGAGAACGAGATCTGATGCCGGGCGCGGCGCGCGCCTAGGGTTGCCAGACCTGCCCTTGCGGGTTCGACAGCTGGCGGTCGAGGTAGTACGCCGCGCTGATGAACGCCAGGTGCGTGAGGGCCTGCGGGAAATTACCCAGCGGGTCCGAGCGCAGGCTGAGTTCCTCGGAGAACAGGCCGAGGTGGTTCGCGTACACCACTCCGCGCGCCATCACCTCGCGCGCCTCGTGCAGGCGTCCCGCCCGCGCCAGACACTCCACGTACCAGAACGTGCAGGTCGTGAAGGCGCCCTCCCCGCCGTCCAGCCCGTCCGCGTTGCGATAACGGAAGACCAGCCCGTCGTCCGTCAGGTGGTCCCGGATCGCGTCGAGCGTCTTCAGCCAGACCGGATCCGTCGCCGAGACGAAACGCACCAGCGGCATCATGAGCAGCGACGCGTCGAGATCCAGGCCACCACGCGTCTGCACGAAATAGCCGTGCTCCGGATGGCGGAAGTTCGTCCAGATGTCCTCGGCGATCCGGTCGCGATCGGCGGCCCATTCGACGAGCGGCCCCGGTAGCGAACGCTTGATCGCCAGGCGCACCGCCCGGTCGAGCGCCACCCAGCACATCAGGCGCGAGTGGAGGAAATGGCGCGACGCATCGCGGATTTCCCAGATGCCTTCGTCGGGCTCGTTCCAGTGCGTGCGCACGTGGTCGACGAACCGCTTCACGTGCTCCCACTCCGCGTGGCTGATCGCGGTGCCGTACTTGTTGGAGAGGTACACGCTGTCCATCAGCTCGCCGTAGATGTCGAGCTGGGTCTGCGTGCGCGCGGCGTTGCCGATGCGCACGGGTCGCGATCCGGCATAGCCGGCGAGATGATCGAGCGTCGACTCCTCCTGCGCCTCCTCGCCGTCGAGGGCGTACATGATGCGCAGCGACGCTTCTTCGTCCAGGTCCATGATGCGTGCCGCCGTCCAGCGGCGGAAATGCTCGGCCTCCTCGATGTGACCAAGCCGCATGAAGGCGTAGACAGTGAACGACGCGTCGCGTATCCAGCTCGCGCGGTAATCCCAGTTGCGTTCCGCGCCCGTGGCCTCCGGCAGGCCGAACGTGGCCGCCGCCGCGATGGAGCCATGCTCGTGCGACGTCAGCAGCTTCAGCACCAGGGCCGAACGCTCCACGCGTTCGCGCCAGCGGCCACGATAGGTGGACCGCCGGGTCCACGCGCGCCACGCGTTGGCGGTCGCCTCGAGCGCCGCCGCGCTCTCGGCGACGTCCGGCGGATCGATGGACTCGTCGCAGAGCGCGAACCAGACCTCGTCGCCCGGCCGCAGCTCGAACTCCGCGGAGGCCTCGCCGTCGCCGGCGAGCAAAGGCACGCTCGCGCCCAGCCGCAGCGAATGCGCGCCGTCATGGAACACCACGGTATCGCCGTACGCCTCCGCTTCCGGCACGCAGCGCGCGTAGTCGAGCCGGGGGCGGCAGCAGGCCCGGATACGCACGGTACCGCGCTGCACGCGGATGCGGCGCATCAGGCTGCGTGGCACGCGGGCGTCCGCATCGGGGTGCGGCATGAAATCGACGAGCTCCACGCTGCCCTCGTCGGCCATCCAGCGGGTCAGCAGGACGTTCGTCTCAGGGATGTAGAGCTGGATGTTCTTCGCGTCGCGCAATGCGGGCGAGATCGAGAACTCGCCGCCCTTGTCGGGATCCAGAAGCGACGCGAACACCGACGGGCTGTCCATGTGCGGCCAGCACATGAAGTCGATCGTGCCATCGAGCGCCACCAGCGCGGTGGTATCCAGGTTGCCGATGATGCCGTGATCGCCGATGGTCCGGCCCGGCATCGGATTGGCTCGGTGTGGCACTGCGGTCTCCTTCGACCCTCGTCCGGCGAAGGAATGCCATAGGCCGCGTGAAGCCCGGCTCTACTCCCTGAACCGGCGGCGCGTCAGAACTCCAGGCGGTACGCCACCTTGACCAGCCCCTCGTTCACGTCCTTCAGGCTGAAGCCGTGGCGGAACTGCGATCCGACATCGTCGTCGGTGTCGTCGCGATAGCCGCCACGGTTGTAAACGACGTAGAGATTGGACAACGGTGCGATCTCGTAGCGATAGCGGATCTGGAACCCCAGATTCGCCACGCCGAGCCCGTCGATCGGCGCGTCGCTCGGCACCGTGCCGCCCGACGGCGTCACTTCGAGCCGCTGGCGCAGCGTCGCGCCCACCGCCAGCGTCTGCAGCTTGACCCGCAGCTCCTGCCGGTTGCCGAAGTTCCAGTTCACGCCGCTGTCGATGCCCACCGTGCGCCCGTCGAACGAGCCCACGAGGTTGTCGTGCTGCCAGATGAGCCAGTTCGGGTCCCACTCGTAACTGGCCCCCGCGAAGACGCTGAAGGCGTCGGTGATGAAATACGTGGGGGTGAACTTGAAGTAATAGCTCAGCCGGCGGTAACCGGTGAGCTGGTTGCCCATGACGACACCCTCCGCTTCCCACGCCCAGCGACCGATGCGCGGACGATCGCGCTCGTAGCTGAGCCGCGCGGTCGGCGGCGTGCGCAGCGGGTGATTGCCGCGCGTCAGCAGGTCGTCGTACGCGGCGGTGAAGGTGTCCAGCCGCCATAGCTCGTGTCCGCCGTCGCGGCGCTGGCTGTTGCGCTGGATGCGCAGCCGGCGGTTCACGGCACGGCCTTCGGTGTTGTGCAGCGCCGATATCCGGTAGCGCCACAGGTGCGACGTATAGGCGGAATCCTCCGGCAGACCCGTGACGCGCCGACGCACCTCGTAATGCAGATACGTCATGTCGTTGCGCGGCAGATAGCCGAAATCGTCGATGTCCAGCCGCTTGCCGAAATACATGCCCAGCCATTGCTGGCTCCAGACATCGTTCATCTCCCAGAACGCGACGCTGGTCGCACCCAGGCCCGACGTGCCCGCCCTTGGCTGGTCGATCTTGCTGCCGACGATGTTGCTCGTGATCGTGAAGGCGCCGTTCGGTTGCCAGCGGTGATCGAAGCCGAGGACGTTCGCGTCGCGGTCGAGGTAGGGATGGCCGACGTGCGTGGCGAGCAGGCCGAATGTCTGCGCTCCCGCGTTCTGGCTGAGCCGGAGCGCCCCGAACGACCGCCCCGCGTCGCCCTTCTCCTGCGCGGTGAGGATGCCGTAACTGGTCGAGCCCACGCTGCCGTTGACCTTCACGGCCGCGGAGATGTCCGCGGCGCCGCGGCCGTCGTCGGAGGCGCCGCCCACGCGACGCGTATAGACCAGCTGCGAGTCGTCGTTGAGCAGGCTGAAGTCGAAGATGCCCTGATTTTCGGTGAAGAACGGACGCTTGTCGGTGAAGAACGTTTCCTCCGGCGAGAAGTTCACCACGAGGTCGTCGCTCTCCACCTGGCCGAAATCGGGATTGATCGTGGCGGTCAGCTGCGTCTGGCCGTTCGGCTTCCAGAGGATGTCCGCGCCTTCCTGGAACGAGGCCCCGCCGTTCGCACGGTCGACGCGTCCGACGACGTACGGCGTCACGGCGAACAGCGACTGCGAATACGCCGGCAGCTCCACGCGCTGGAAGCTGGAGAGGAATCGCCCGCGATCGAAGCTGATCGCCGGCCACGCCATGCGCTCGCCCGTGCTGCCGATGACGCGGTCGATGTACAGCCCGATGGTGCGCGTTTCGCCGCCGGCCTTGCGCATCGGCGCGATGTACCAGGGGATCAGCACCTCGACCGAATAGCCCTCGGCGTCTTCGCTCACTGCATGGTCCCATCGCCCGTCCCAGTCGTAACTGAAATCCGATTCGTTGGTGATCACCTCGTCGGCGATGCCACCCTGCGATTTGATCTCGAAGTCGTATCCGACCCGCCCGTCCGCGTCGAAATCGACCATCACGTTCACGCGGTCGACGCTGGCGTCTTCGTCGCGCCGGCTCTGCTGGCGCGATCGCGGGATGTCCGGCGACTGCGTGACGCGGATCGCGACGGCGAGGCCCTTCGGCGTCGACAGCACCCAGGCTTCGGTCGGCTGGCTGCCCGGCTTGCCCGTCATGGGCTGGGTATCACGGAAATCGGCGATCCGCCGCGCACCGGCCCACTCGACGGGATCGATCCGGCCGTCGATCGTCACGTCCGCATGGACGGGCGCGGCGAGGCCGAGCAGGCAGGCAAGGAGGGCGCGACGGCGCATGCGGGATCCGGGACGTGAGAACTTGCGGGAAAGGATGCCTGTCGCGCCGCGAAGGTTTGCCATGACCCTTGGCACATGGCGCTCAGCCGGTCTCCCTGATGAGGTCGATCAACGCGCGGAGCGCCGCCGGCACGTGGCGGCGTCCCGGGTAGTACAGGCACAGCCGGTCGAACGACGGCGTCCAGTCGTCGAGCACGCGTTCCAGGCGTCCGGCCGCGAGCGAGTCGGCCACGTTGAATTCCTCGAGATAGGTCAGCCCCAGCCCCGCTTCCGCGGCCGCGAGCATGAGTTCCGGCTCGTCGAGGGTCAGCGGGCCGTCGACGTCCACGGCGATCGCGTCGCCACGCTTTTCGAACTCCCAATGGTAGATGTGCCCGGCCGGCATGCGCGCGCGGACGCAGGCGTGCCTCGACAGATCGGCGGGGCTGCGCGGCCTGCCGTGTTCCGCGAAGTACCCGGGCGAGCCGACGACGGCGAACCGCACGGGCGCGCCGAAGGGCACCGCGACCATGTCGCCGGGCACCGTGTCCGCGGTGCGGAAGCCCGCGTCGAAACCCTCGCGAACGATGTCGATCAGCCGGTCCTCGGTGACCAGATCCAGATGCACGCCCGGGAAACGTCGCATGTAGGGAATCAGGTACGGCCGCATCACCCGGCGCGCGGCGCCGGCGGAGGTGTTGATCCGCAGGGTGCCCGACGGCTCGCCCGCCTCGTCGCCGGCGCGCTCGATGGCGCCGTGGATGTCCGCGAGCGCCGGGCCGATCTCCGAGACGAAGCGCTCGCCCGCCTCCGTCAGCCGGACGCTGCGCGTGGTGCGGTGGAAAAGACGCGTCCCGATCCGAGTCTCCAGCGAAGCCACCGCCTGGCTGAGGGCCGACGTCGACATTTCCATCGCCGCCGCCGCCGCGCGGAAGCTGCCCTTCCGCGCCACCGCCAGCACGGCCTCCAGTTCGGTCAGTCCCGGTCGCATTGTCCGCCCTCGCTTAACAGGTCATCCGCATTTGTCCGTCTTATCAGATTAATCGCGCGACTGCATCTTTGGGGAAACGGCACGTAGGAGCGCGCCCTGCGCGCGACATGGTCCGAGGCGATGACCCGGAGCTGGCGCGCGAGTCCAGGGACAGCGGCGAGAAGATGTCGCGCGCAGGGCGCGCTCCTACCCCCACCCACCTGTTCCGAGGAGTTCCCCACATGCACACCATCGACCACGTCTACATCGACGGCGCCTTCGTCGTCCCCCACGGCGAGGAACGCTTCGAGCTCTTCAACCCCGCGACCGAGGAAGTCATCGGCACGGTGCGCCTCGCCGACGCCGAGGATGCCCGCCGCGCGATCGCCGCCGCGAAGCGCGCGTTCCGAAGCTTCTCGCGCAGCACCGTCGCGGAGCGCATCGCGTTGCTCCAGCGCATGCACGACGCGATCGCCGCGCGCGAGGATGACCTCTTCGAGGCGATCCGTCTCGAATACGGCGCCCCCGTGTCGCGCGGCAGCTGGATGGCGAAACACGCCTCGAGCGTCTTCCTCGACGCGATCGACACCCTGCGCCATTACGACTTCGAACGCCGCATGGGCATCGCCACCGTCGTCATGCAGCCGGTGGGCGTCGCGGGCCTGATCACGCCGTGGAACAGCAACGCCGGCTTCATCTGCGGCAAGCTCGCCACCGCCATCGCCGCCGGCTGCACGGTCGTCATCAAGCCCAGCGAGATGAGCGCGCTGCAGACGAAGATCGTGACCGAGGCGCTGCACGAGGCCGGCGCGCCGGCGGGTGTGTTCAACATCGTCACCGGTCGCGGCGACGTCGTCGGCGCGGAAATCGTCGGCAGCCCGGACGTCGCGAAGATCTCGTTCACCGGCTCCACCGCCGTGGGCAAGGGCATCGTCCGCGACGGCGCGGCGACGCTGAAACGCGTGACGCTGGAGCTCGGCGGCAAGTCGCCCAGCGTGATCCTCGACGACGCCGACTTCGGCAAGGCCGTGCCGCTCGCCGTCATGGCGGGATTCAACAACAGCGGCCAGGCGTGCATCGCGGGCACGCGCATCCTCGTCCCCCGCGCGCGGCTGGCCGAGTTCGAGGCGATGGCGAAGGACGCCGTGGATGCCGTGGTGTCGGGGGATCCGAACGATCCGGCGACCACCGTGGGTCCCATGGTCAGCGCGAAGCAGTGGGAGCGCGTGCAGGGTTACATCCGCAAGGGCATCGACGAAGGCGCCCGGCTGCTCGCCGGTGGCGAAGGACGTCCGGACGGCCACGACCGCGGCTGGCTCGTGCGCCCGACCCTGTTCACGGACGTCACCAACGACATGACGATCGCCCGCGAGGAAATCTTCGGCCCCGTCCTGTCCATCATCGCTTACGACGACGAGGAGGAAGCGATCGCCATCGCCAACGACACGCCCTACGGTCTGCAGGCGTACGTGCATTCGACCGACGACGCCCGCGCGCTTCGCGTCGCCTCGCGGATCGACGCTGGCCGCGTGCTGATCAACACGCTGGCGCACGAGCCCAAGGCGCCGTTCGGCGGGTTCAAGCAGTCGGGCCAGGGCCGCGAATACGGCGTTCTCGGGCTCGAAGCCTATCTGGAGCCGAAGGCGATCCTGTCCGCCTGAGCGCCGCTCTGCTAACGTCCCCGGGGTCCATACACCCCGGGGATCCCATGCTCGCACGCACCTGCCTTGCCCTCGCCATCGCGCTCGCCGCCCTGCCCTCCCTCGCGGACGAGGCCAAGACGCCCACCCCCAAGGAACTGCTCGCGAAGGCCACGCCCGCCGAATGGCGGACGCCCGACCCGCAGAACCTCGTCTACATGGACCTGCCGCAGGGACGTGTCGTCATCGAGCTCGCGCAGGAGTGGTCGCCGCTGCACGCGGCCAACATCCGCACGTTGATCCGCGAACACTATTTCGACGGCACGCAGGTCATCCGCGTCCAGGACAACTTCGTCACCCAATGGGGCGATCCCGACGGCGACGACAAGAAGAAGGCCAAATCGCTGGGTACGGCAAAGGAAACCCTCGCGCCGGAATTCACACGCAAGGACGGCAAGGCCTATCCCTTCACGAAGCTGCCCGACGGTGACGTCTATGCCGCGGAAGTGGGCTTTTCGGACGGCTTCCCCGTCGCTCGCGACGGCCAGGGCGAGGCCTGGATCACGCATTGCTACGGCACCGTCGGCGTGGCGCGCGACACGGGCGCGGAAACCGGCAACGGCAGCTCGCTGTACGCGATCATCGGACAGGCGCCGCGCAACCTCGACCGCAATCTCGCGGTCGCCGGCAAGGTGATCAAGGGCATGGAGATCCTGTCGGCCTACCCGCGTGGCGGCGAACCGATGGGTTTCTACGACACGCCGGCGCAGCGCGTGACCATCTCTTCCGTTCGCCTCGCCGCGGACGTACCGGAAGCCCAGCGCACGCCGATCCAGGTTCTGCGCACCGACAGCAAGACGTTCGCCGCGCTGGTCGAAGCGAAGCGCAACCGCAGGGACGCGTTCTACACCCGCCCTGCCGGCAAGATCGACCTGTGCAACATCAACGTGCCGGTGCGCGACCCGTCGAAGAAATCCTGACGCCTGTCGCCGATGCGATCGGCTCCCACCCTCCGGTAGCCGTGCCTCGTGCCGGTGACCGAAGCGGGGGAGCCGATCGCAGCGGCGGTCTTCACTCCGCCACGATCGCCTCGCGCAACGCACGCAGCTTCGCCTTGAGCTTCGCCTCGTTCTCCGCGCCCACGCGGATCATGAACTTCTGCCCGACGGACAGCTGCTCGTACGCCGGGTTCGCGTAGACGTAGCCCACCTTCGCCGGAATCAGCTGCAGCGCGCCCTTCGGCTCCGGCGCGTCGAGCAGGTGGTCGATCACCTGCACCAGCCGGTCGTTGAAATAGCCGCCGGTGCCGAGATCCGCATAGGCCTTCTGGAACAGCGGATAGTGGCGTTTGTACCAGGCCACCGCGGCCTGCGGATCCACGCGTTCGGCCACGTACATGTAGGTGCCGTAGCGTTCGACGTTCTTCTTCGACTCGACGAACATGCCGTCGTCGGACTGTACCTGGAACCGCCCCGTCGGCGTCCGCAGCGGAAGCACGTTCATGCCGATCGTCTGCTTCGGCAGCGCGTCGATGGTGGCGACCATGCGCGAGACGATCGCATCGCTACGCAGCAGCGATTTCAGCGCCTCGTCGCTCGTCAGTCCCAGCAGCCCGGCGAGGATCGCGTCGTCGCTCTGATCGAGCGACGGCAACGCGGCGGTCGACGCATGCGCGGGATCGACCGGATGCAACGGCGGCGACGCGCCCTGGGCGCCCTGCGGCGCCGCGCTCGTGGACGCACCGACCGCCGAGAACGGGGGCGCGGACGCGCCGTCGCGCGCCTGTTTCTCGCGATAGACGAACACACCGACCACCACCGCGATGGCCACGACGAGAAGTCCCGCGACCCACTTCGAACCCGACGACTGACTGCTCAACCTGCTGCTCCCACGAAAAACCAAGCTCCCATGGGACTACGAATGGGTGGTCGAGTTCAAATCGACCGTGAAGCCAGGCACGTCCGCACACTTCGGGTGGGAGCGCGCTCGCGCGCGATCGGTGCTCGCGTGATCGCCCGGAATCAACTGCCCCCCCGCGAGACCGCCAGTCACATCGCGGGAAATCAGACAGGTCGAAGGCTTTAACAACCGGTCGACATGCAACACGCCGTCCGGCAGCGGCGCGCGGTAGTGCACCTCGCCCGCAACGCATGGAGTTCGCGTGGAAGCTACGCCCACCACGACCCTCCACGTCCGCAATGCCATCATCGCCGTGGTCGCATACCCGGGATGCTGGCCATCCGAGTGCGTACATGGGAGCGACGGGTATTCCACCATCAGCATGCGCCGCGGCTCCGCAATCTCGATGTACGACGCGCCGATCGCCTGCGCGATCTTCCGCTCGCCGAACTCGAGCGCGGCGTTGGTCGACGCGCTCGTCTGCCACGTGCCCAGATAGAAGAGCCGGCTTCCCGAGGCGCGCGCGAGCCCCGCGAGCTTCGCGGCCGACGTTTCCGCCGCCAGCGTCGCTCTGGAGGACTGGCACTCAGCCGGACAGAACGCGTCACCGCCGCGTTCCTGCAGGACCACATCGGTATATCGGTTGTTCGCCAGCGCGTCGCGAACCACGGGATCGTCGACGTAGTCGGCGAGCGCCGCGCCCGGCCGCGCGATCATATCGACATGTATATCCATGCCGGCGGGAGCGAGCGATACGAATGCGCTCGGTAGGTCGTTGACGTAGGTGAGGCTGTTCCCGATGAAGAGCACACGCCGTGGAACGTCCGCGGCGTGAGCGCATGACGCGAGGGTCGCGAACAACGTTAGCCGAATAACCGATAAGCGCGTCACAAAATTCACCTCTGGTAACGATGCCAGGCAATCGCGCGCGGTGTCTCCCGCACGGTGCGCCGCAATGGGTGCGCCCCGGATGTCGAAAAAACATTGCACGTATTCGGCAAGATTCTGCACGTCGGGTTCATGAATCGCCCTTTATACCGATTCGCGACCGGCCTGACTTTGCGCTGACGCGTTGGTGGGGTCATCGCTAAGCATGGCGCCCCGGGAAGGGCACGTTGCGGCGGGCCCCTGTGTTCGCGGCATCGGGAAAGGGATCACCGGCCGTGCCTCACGGCACCCGCAGTCGTCGGTGCCCGACCGGACAAACGAACACGATGAGCTCTCCCATCGCACCATGCCGCGTCTCCAGCGGCAGGCGTCGACGCGCCACCCTCTTCCTCGCCGTCGCCGCGGCGCTCTCCTCCGGAACCCATCGCGCCGACGCACAGACGGTGACGCTCGGCGCGTACGATCCATCGATCAACGACAACCAGTCCGGCGCGGCCGTCGTCGATCCCGGCGCCACGCTCACCCTGACGGGACCGCAGCGCTTCGCCGCCGGCGATACCGGTACGCGCAACACGACCATCGCATCGCTGCAGGAACGCGGCCGGATCCTCTCCGGCTCACAGTGGATCGGTGCGCCGCGCCTCAATCCCGGCACACGCAACGTCGGCGTGAGCGTGCCCGATCCGATCACGGGCGGTCGTCGCGTCGTATCGACCTACGACACGGCCAACCTCGTCGGCCTGAACGCCGTGGACGGCGGCACCACGGTACCGGACGTCGTCAACGTCAATGGCCAGCAGTACCTCGACGTCCGCGTCGGCACGGTCACCCGCGCGGGTGGAACGCTGAAGGTGAACATAGGCAGCGGCGGCGTCCCCACCGATTCGGCGACCAATGGCTGGACGATGGCGGCCAAGCAAAGCTCGCTCTTCTACGCCGACGGCAGCGGCACCGCGACGAGTGCCATCGACTGGACGTCGCGCAACCGCATCACGTTCACCGGCGAGGTCGCCGACCCCACGCTGCCGCGCAACCTCTACGTCAGCTACGTCGCCCACTACGGCGGCACGTTCGACGTGACCACCTCCGACGGAACGACCTCGTCGCACACCGTCACCAACGCTGCGGAACTGCGCGACTACAACGACTTCCTCATCGCCAACCTGCGAACGGGCAACCTGGATCCCACGCGCTACGGTGCGCTTTTCGCCCAGGGCTACACCAGCACCAGCGAACAGATCGGCTACGCCGTCAGCGCGGACCGGCCGTCGGACGAGGTCGCCCAGGCGATCGGTAACCGCGTGGTGATGCATCTCGTCGGTCCCTCGGCGGTCGGCAACATCGCGTCGGGCGCGGCGCTCGAAGCCGTCAACAGCAACGGCGGCGCGGTCCGAGGCGAGGCAGGTGCGCGCGTGGTGAACAACGGCACGCTGGCCGCCACGCACAATACCGGCGACGGCTCGGCGCTGGTACTGACGGGCGCCGGTACCACAGGCAGCAACAACGGCGTCATCAACGGGAATTTCTTCCGCAACGCCAACAACACGATCACCTACGGCGCGGTCGGCTCCACCGTCGTGGATCTTCAATCCGGCAGCCGTTTCGTCAACGCGAGCGGCGGCGTCATCAATCTCGCGACGGGCTCGGCGAACGGCGCCGGCAAATCCATCGGCATCCGCGTCGGCACCAACGCGCGCGCGACCAATGCCGGCGTGCTGAACGTCGGCGTCACCGGTTCCCGGTCGAACGGTTCGATGGACGGCGTGGCGCTCGGCGATTCGTCGTCGGCGTTCACCAACGCCGCCACCGGGACGATCTACGTCGGGCGGGGACCGCAGACATCGACCGGGTCGCCGGCGGCCGACATCGCCGTCAACCAGGGCACGATGACGACCGGCATCTATGTTCCGTACGCCGCGTCCGTGCGCAACCGCGGCACGATCACCCTCGGCTCCCTCACGCAGAACGCCGCGGGCATCTACGTGACGGCGGCCGGTGCCAACGTCGACAGTTCGGGAACGATCGACGTGAACGGGCGGGCCGCGGCCGTACCGCGGGAGAACGTCGGCATCCTCGCGCAGAACGCCGGTGCCGCGGGCAACGTCGTCAACAGCGGCAGGATCCGCCTCAACGGCGTGAACGGCACGGGCCTGAAGTCGCTCTCCACGAGCGCGACGGAGTCGCTGGTCACCAACACCGGCATCATCGACGTGGCAGGCGTTTCCGATCCCGCGAGCGGCACCCGCAACTACGGCGTGTGGGCCGAAGGCCAGGGCAGCGCGACCGCCCGCGCCAACGTTGGCGGCGCCGTGAACCTGCTGGGCGACGGCGCGATCGGGATCCACGCACGCGGGCGGGCGACCGTCGATGTCGCGACCGGCGCCGCCCCGCGGTTCGCCTCCGGTTCCCGGCAGATCGGTTTCTACGCGTTCGGCAACGACGCTCGGATCAACGTCGCGGGTGGCAATGCGCTCGACGTGTCCACCGCGCAGTCGACGTTGTTCCGCCTCGATGGCGGCGCGAACTTCGATGCGAGCGGACTCGCGATCACGGCGTCCGGCAGCGAATCCATCGGCATCCTCGGCAGCGGCACCGGTTCGCTCGTCGACACGCGCGGTGCCGACATCACCGTGTCCGGCAACGGTGCGCGGGGCGTGGTCGCGGAAGGCGGCTCCATGGCGGCGATGGACGCCTCGACGCGCGTCACGCTCACCGGAAGCGGCGCCATCGCCGGTGTCGCCGACGGGCAGAAGCACAGCCTCACCGGCGACGCGACGGGGGCGCCGTTGGCGAGCACGTCGCTGACGAGCCAGGCGAACCTCACGTCGTCGGCAAGCGACGTCGTCGGCTACGTCGCCCGGAACGGTGCGATCCTCACCAATACCGGTGTCGTCGCGTTTTCCGGCGCGCGCGCGACCGGCTTCATCGTCGAAGACCAGGGACGCGGCGTGAATGGACGCATCGTCGATCTCGGCGGACCGGACGCGACGGGTGCCCTCCTGCGCACCGGCGGCACGTTCGCGAACAACGGCACGATCCATGTCGCCAACGGCACGGGTGTGCGCGTCGAAGGCACCGGCACGCAGCGACTGAACCCGGCCGGCACGATCGCCGTCGACGACGGTATCGCGGGCGTCCACCTCGTGGACGGTGCCGGCCTGATGCTCGGCGCCGGCCAGTCGGCGATCACGGCTGGCGGTCGCGCGCACGGCGTCCTGCTCGGCGCAGGCGCCTCGTCCCTCGACGTGCGCGGCACGACGATCGTCACGAACGGCTCCGGCAACGCCATCGAGAACGCGGCCGGGACCGGCGCGATCACGTTGGCCGACGCCACGCTGCGGGTACGAGACGGTGCCGCCCTGCGCACGGCGACGCCCATCGATGCGGCGTCGAAGGCCACGTTCGAGGTGGACGGGGCTGGCACCGGATACGCGTTCCGATCGGCGGATGGAGGCGCGACGCTCGGCGATCTCGCCGTCGGCAGCGGCTTCACGATCCACGGGAACGGGGCCGGCGCGACCGGCATCCAGGCCCTGACCACGGGCAGCGTCGCGACCGCGGCGGACGTCGACATCGCCTCGTCCGCCGGCGGTTCCGCGTTGGTGGCCGGCACCGCCGCGTCGGTGCTTCAGTCGGGCACGCTGAGTTCGGCATCGGCATCGGCGCCCGTCGTGGACCTCGCCAACGGTAGCGGCACGTCGTTCGTCAACCGCGGCACGATCGCGGGCGCCTCGCCCCGGGCGCAGGCGATACGCGGAAGCGCCGGGAACGACGCGGTCACCCTCGAGGGCGGGCTGGTCCGTGGCGACATCGCGACAGGCGCGGGCAGCGACACCTTCGCCTGGACCGGCGGCGCGCTCGACGGTGGCCTGACGATGGACGATGGAACGAGCAACCGCGCGACGCTGGGCGACGTCGACACGTCGACCACCTATCACCTCGTGGCGGGATCGGGCGGCGGCAACGCCCTCACGTTCAATGGCACGACCGTGCGTGGCGGCTCGTTCGGCACCGACGACCTCGCCAGGGGCATCGACCTGGGAAACGGCTGGAGCACGGTCGCGGTGACCAACGGTGCCAAATTCACGCTCACCGACAACCTGCGCCTCGCCGACGGCGACCTCCTCATCGGCCCCGCCTCCACCGTTTTCGGCGGCGACGGCGTCCACCCGCTCGTCGCCGGTTCCGCGGCCGGCAGCGCGCGCGTGATCAACGCGGGAACGATCGACCTCACGAACGGTGCGGGGTCGCCGGGCAACCGCCTGACGATCGATGGCGACTATAGCGGCGACAACGGGCACCTGATTCTGGCGAGCACGCTCGACGCCGGTGGGCCGCTGGCGGCGCAGCACACGGATCGCCTGCTGGTGAACGGCGATGCCGCGGGCGAGACCGTGCTGCACGTGACGCCATCCGTCGCCAGCACCGGCGCCCTGACGGACCGCAACGCGAACGGCTACGTCGGCCGCGACGAAGGCATCTCCGTCGTGCAGGTGGCCGGCGCGTCTTCCGGTGGCGCGTTCCGCCTCGACGGCGGCTATGTCGCCGCGGGCCCGTGGCAGTACGGCCTCTACGCGTTCCAGCCCGGCAGCAGCGACGCGTCGCAGCGCGTCGTCGGCGGCGCCGGCAACGCGTACTGGGATTACCGGCTCGCGAACATCCTCGTCTGCGACGGCCCCTGCCCCACGCCCACCGCCGACACCCCGGCGCCGACGCCGGCGCCCGGACAGGCCTATGGCGCGCCGCAGGCGGCCTCCGCCGGCGGCATCACGCCCATCGCGGCGGGCAACGTGCGGCCCGCCGTCGTGCCGCAGCTGCCGTCGTACATCGCCTCGCCGTCGGCACTCGCGCTTTCCGGTTACCGCAGCCTGGACAACCTCCATCGGCGCCTCGGCGAGACGCGCGACATGGCCGACATGGGCGAAGGACTCGGCGGCGAACCGTTCGTCCGCTACATCGGCGGCAACTACGACTACACGACCGACCGCTCGTTCAGCCAGTACGGTTACGACGCCGACATCGA
The DNA here is from genome assembly GCF_031456385.1 of Luteibacter sp. 3190. Taxonomy (NCBI): domain Bacteria; kingdom Pseudomonadati; phylum Pseudomonadota; class Gammaproteobacteria; order Lysobacterales; family Rhodanobacteraceae; genus Luteibacter; species Luteibacter sp. 3190. The sequence goes on from NZ_JAVDUO010000001.1 coordinate 1,885,436, forward strand.
CACGCATGCGGTACAGCTCGGCATGAACATCTTCGCGCTCGATGCCGACCGCTCGGTCCTGCGCACCGGCGTCGCCTACACGCACGGCACGACACGCGTCGACCCCAGGGCCGCCGACGGCTACAGCCATGCGAGGTTCGATACCAACTCCATCGCGATGTTCGTCACCTGGCAGCACGCCGACGGCTTCTACGTCGACGCCATCGCCCAGGGCGATCGCCACACCGGCGACGTCGATACCGCCAGATCGAAGGACACCGCGCGCATCCGCGGCTCCGGCTGGAGCGCATCCGTCGAAACCGGCTACCCCTTCCAGCTCGGCAAGGGTTGGCAGATCGAACCGCAGCTGCAGCTGACGCGCCAGCACATCGCCCTGCGCGACCAGACGGATGTCGACGGCTCGACGACACACTTCCGGCCCTATGCCCAGACCATCGGGCGAGCGGGCATGCGCGTCGACCGGGACTGGACCGCGGAAAGCGGCGCCAAGGCCACGCCGTACGCTCGGGTCAACTACGTCAGGGGCTGGGGCGGCCGCGCATCCGTCGATGTCGGCGCCGAAGGCTACGATCTGTCGCAACGCTTCACGGGCGGCTCCTTCGGCCGCATGGTCGAAGTGGGCCTCGGCGGGACGTATGCGTTCACCAACCGACTATCGCTCTACGGTGAAGCCGACTGGCAGAAGCAGCTGGGCGATGCGGGCGCACGCGGCTGGGGATTCAACCTGGGCGCGCGCTGGGATTTCTAGAGCGAGACGTGCAACCCGCCCGCTGCCGCGGGAGCCGATCGTATCGGCGATCCCGCGGCAGCGGGCGACCTGGTGGCGAGCACCCATTCGCGCGCAAGCGCGCTTCCCACAGGGGCCCGGCACAGTCACATGTTGCGGCGGTACTCCCCGCCCACGTCGTAGAGGGCGTGGCTGATCTGGCCGAGCGAGTTGTGCTGCACGGCTTCCATCAGCTGCTCGAAGACGTTGCGGCGTTCGCGGGCGGTGGCCTGCAGGGTCTTCAGGCTGTCGAGCGCGAGGCCGTTGCGGGCGCGGCCGTAGCGCTGCACGTTCTCGATCTGCTGTCCCTTCTCTTCCGGCGTCGAGCGGATGAGCTCGATCTCGGTGGCGATCTCCCCGCCGTGGTCCTTCGGCAGGAACGTGTTGACGCCGATGAGCGGCAGCGAGCCGTCGTGCTTCTTGTGCTCGTAGTACATCGACTCTTCCTGGATCTTGCCGCGCTGGTACATCGTGTCCATCGCGCCGAGCACGCCGCCGCGCTCGCTGATCGCCTCGAACTCCTTGTAGACCGCTTCTTCCACGAGGTCGGTGAGCTCGTCGACCACGTAGCTTCCCTGCCAGGGATTCTCGTTGAAGTTCAGGCCCAGCTCGCGGTTGATGATGAGCTGGATCGCCACGGCGCGACGCACGCTCTCCTCGGTCGGCGTGGTGATCGCCTCGTCGTAGGCGTTCGTGTGCAGGCTGTTGCAGTTGTCGAACAGCGCGTAGAGGGCCTGCAGCGTGGTGCGGATGTCGTTGAACTGGATCTCCTGCGCGTGCAGCGAACGTCCGGAGGTCTGGATGTGGTACTTCAGCATCTGGCTGCGCGCGCTGGCGCCGTAGCGCTCGCGCATCGCGCGGGCCCAGATTCGCCGGGCCACGCGGCCGATCACGGCGTACTCCGGATCCATGCCGTTGGAGAAGAAGAACGACAGGTTCGGCGCGAAGTCGTCGATCTTCATGCCGCGCGCGAGGTAGTACTCGACGATCGTGAAGCCGTTCGACAGCGTGAAGGCGAGCTGGCTGATCGGATTCGCGCCAGCTTCGGCGATGTGGTACCCCGAAATCGACACCGAATAGAAGTTGCGCACCTTGTGGTCGACGAAGTACTGCTGGATGTCGCCCATCATGCGCAGCGCGAACTCGGTGCTGAAAATGCACGTGTTCTGCGCCTGGTCTTCCTTCAGGATGTCCGCCTGCACCGTGCCGCGCACGGTGGCCAGCGTGTATGCCTTGATCCGCGCGTACGTTTCGGCGTCGACGACCTCTTCGCCCGAGACGCCGAGCAGGCCGAGTCCCAGGCCGTCGTTGCCCTGCGGCAGTTCGCCGTTGTAGCGCGGACGGTCGCCGTCGGGGTAGAGCTCGCCGATGCGCGCGTTGGCGGCCTCCCAGCGCGACGGCTCCTCGTTGAGGTACTTCTCGACGTTCTGGTCGATCGCCGTGTTCATGAACATGGCCAGGATGATCGGTGCCGGGCCGTTGATCGTCATCGAGACCGACGTCGACGGCGCGGAGAGGTCGAAGCCCGAATAGAGCTTCTTCATGTCGTCGAGCGTGGCGATCGAGACACCGGAGTTGCCGATCTTGCCGTAGATGTCCGGACGCGGTGCCGGATCCTCGCCGTAGAGCGTGACCGAGTCGAAGGCCGTCGACAGGCGCGCGGCGCCGCCGCCGAGCGACAGGTAATGGAAGCGGCGATTGGTGCGCTCGGGCGTGCCCTCGCCCGCGAACATGCGGGTGGGATCCTCGCCGGCACGGCGATAAGGGAAGACGCCGCCGGTGTACGGATAATGACCCGGCAGGTTCTCGCGCATGAGGAACGACAGCAGCTCGCCCCAGTCCTTCGTCTTCGGCGGCGACACCTTCGGAATCTTCTGGTGGCTCAGCGATTCGCGGTAGTTCTCGACGCGGATCACCTTGTCGCGCACCTGGTACTCGTTGAATTCCGCCGTCACCGACTGGAATCGCGCCGGCCACTCGCGCAGCAGGTGGATCGCCTCGCTCGATAGTTCGCGCACGGCCGAGTTGTAGCGCTGGCGGAGCACGGCGAGCGAGCGGTCGCCGTGGATGGCCAGGAGCTCGTGGTCGTAGAGGTCGAACGCGCGCGGGAGGTCTTCGTCGCCGATGTCCCGGAGCGACTCGTAATAGTGCTGGGCCTTGCTCGCCGCTTCCGCCTGCTTCGCGATGCCTGCGTTGACGCCACGCCCCTGCTCCGCGATCTCGGCGAGATAACGCACGCGACTACCCGGGATGAGCACCGTGGCGCGCGGCTCGCGGAGGCTCGTGTCGACGTCGGGCGTCCACTCCGCCGCGGGCAGCGCGAGCTTTTCGCGCATGAGGCGGCACAGGTTCGCGAACATCCAGGTGACGCCCGGGTCGTTGAACTGGCTGGCGATGCTCGGGTACACCGGCACGGCGTCGTCGGCGAGCTGGAACGCCGTCCGGTTGCGCTTCCACTGCTTGCGCACGTCGCGCAGGGCGTCTTCCGCGCCACGCTTGTCGAACTTGTTCAGCACCACCAGCTCGGCGAAATCGAGCATGTCGATCTTCTCGAGCTGGCTGGCGGCGCCGTATTCGCTAGTCATCACGTAGACGGGGAAGTCGACGAGGTCGACGATCTCCGAATCGCTCTGGCCGATGCCGGCGGTCTCGACGATCACGAGGTCGTACGCCTGCGCCTTGAGGAAATCGATGCAGTCGTGCAACACGACGGAGGTCGCCGCGTGCTGCCGGCGCGTCGCCATGGAACGCATGTAGACGCGCGGACTGCGCAGCGAGTTCATGCGGATGCGATCGCCCAGCAGGGCACCGCCACTGCGACGACGCGTCGGGTCGACCGCCAGCACGGCGATGCGCATCCGCGGGAACGCGTGCAGGAAGCGCAGCAGCAGTTCGTCGACGACCGACGACTTGCCCGCACCGCCGGTGCCGGTGAGGCCGAGCACCGGCGTCTTGCCGCCGGCGAGCTTCCACGCCTTGCGCAGTCGAGCGAGGTCGTCCGCGGAGAGCTGGTCTTCCTCGATCGCCGAAAGCATGGCGCCGATCGATATCTCGTCGTCGACGGAGGCCGTCGCCTGCGCCGCGGTGCCGCGCTCTTTCACGGCGGCGCGCGTGCGCGCCATGACGTCCTCGATCATCTCGGTGAGGCCAAGCTTCATGCCGTCGTTCGGATGGTAGATGCGCTCGACGCCGTACGCCTGGAGCTCCTTGATCTCCTCGGGCGTGATGGTGCCGCCGCCGCCGCCGAACACGCGCACGTGTCCCGCGCCGCGCTCGCGCAGCATGTCGACCATGTACTTGAAATACTCGACGTGGCCGCCCTGGTACGAGGACAGCGCGATGGCGTCCGCGTCCTCCTGGAGGGCCGCGCGCACGACGTCCTCCACCGAGCGGTTGTGCCCGAGGTGGATCACCTCGGCGCCCTGGCTCTGGATGATCCGGCGCATGATGTTGATGGCCGCGTCGTGGCCGTCGAACAGGCTCGCCGCCGTGACGAAGCGCAGCGGCGTCGTCTCCGCGTCGGTGTGGCTGGCGGGAATGTGCTTGGGCTGCGAGCTCATGGAAACTCCGGGTACGACCGACGACGGGGATGGGAACCGGTCGATTCTACTGCCGGGGTGCCCGGACCCCTTGCTGCGCCGCAACGTGCGTCAGCGGAACTCCGTGCCGCTCAGGAACGACAGCGCCGCGGCCATGACGGCTTCGTCGTCGACGATGCGGCGATGGCCGAGGTGGCGGGTCTTCAGCAGCGTGGCGCCGGGCCAGTGCTCCGCGTACTGCTCGCCCTCCTCCACCGGCACGTCCCGATCGAAGATGTCGTGCAGGACCAGCACCGGCTGCCTGCGGGCTGGCGCGTGGTGCCGGATATGTAACGTGTCGATCGCGATGCCGGTGCGCTTCGCCAGCGCGTCGTGCAGCGAACCGCGAAGATGTTCGCTCAGCCGGACGAACCGGGCGAACCGTCGCGTCGCCGCCTGCGGGTCCGCCGCCGGAGCGATGAGCACCACGCGTTTCGCCGTCCACCCGTCGTCCAGCGCCAGGGTCACCGCGGCACCGCCGAGTGAATGCGCGACCACGCCCTCGGCATCGCCGTAATGCCGTCCGATCGCGGCGACGGTGCGGACGAAGTCCGGCAACGTGCAGAGCCCGCCGCCGCTGTGGCCATGCGCCGGCTGGTCGAATGCCACGGCGGCCCAGCCTTTCGCAAGAAGCTGCGGGGCCCAACTCTCCCAGCGTAGTCCCATGCTCGACCACCCGTGCGCGAGCAACACGTACGGCTGCGTCGACGGATCGCCCCAGACGTAGGTGGCCACCGCTTCGCCGTCGACCCGCACCGTCTCGCGCCGCGCCGTCATGGTCGCGAGCGCATGCGCCGCGCGTTCGCGGCTGCTCGGCAGCGGCGTCTGGAAGACACGCGCGGCGTGGCCGATCGTCCTGGCGGGCGCGAACCGGCTGCCGAACCGGTAGGCGACGCGGATACCGAGCAGGGTCGCGACGGTGCGTACACCGAATCGGCGAGGTGGCTTCATGCGGGAACCGGTAGTGGATACGGAAGTCGTGCGGCTTGGAGCGCGGAAGCGTGCCTCGGGTTCCCCTGCGCCAGGCTTTCACGAAGCTGAACATTCCGGATGGCCCGCGGTCAACCCGGTGCACCGGCCGGCGTTTTTCCTCGCGAGAACCCGCGCGTCGCGGGCTTACGAGCGAAGGAGATATTCCATGGCCTCCCTGACCCGCACCCTCGCCGCCGTCGCCGCCCTCGGCCTGGCCGTCGGCGCCGCGAGCTACACCCCGCCCGCGGCCGCGCGGGAATACGTCTCCGTCACCGTCGGCACGCGCCCGCCGCCGCCGCGCTTCGAACGCGTCCCGGGGCCGCGAGCCGGCTACGTCTGGGCGCCCGGCTACTGGAACTGGGCCGGTGGTCGCTACGTCTGGGTCGGCGGCCATTGGTACGCGGCGCGTCCGGGCTACGTGTACCGTCCGCCCGTCTGGCGCCCCTATGGCCGCGGCTGGCGCATCGAGCGCGAGACCTGGCACCGCGACCCGTACTGGCGCCACCGCTGAGCCCGTGCTGCGGCGCACCCACACGGACGCCCGCAACGGTTTAAACTAGGCAGCTGACACGACATATCGCCCCCTCCTGCCAAGGTCGGGGCGATTTTTTTGGACCGTCACGTCCCACCGGGTCCATGCCGGTTTTCACCTCGAGGGCGGTGCTGCTGCCGCTTGTAACTGGAGTTTTCGTTCGATGATTTTCGAAACCATCGCCAACACGGGCCACGAAGAAGTCGTCTTCTGCCATAACAAGGACGCAGGCCTGAAGGCCATCATCGCGATCCACAACACCGTGCTTGGCCCGTCCCTGGGCGGCCTGCGCATGTGGCCGTACAAGAGCGAGCAGGATGCCGTGAACGACGTCCTGCGCCTTTCGCGCGGCATGACGTACAAGAACGCGGTCGCCGGCCTCAACCTCGGCGGCGGCAAGGCCGTGATCATCGGCGATCCCTCCAAGGACAAGTCCGAAGCGCTGTTCCGCGCCTTCGGCCGCTTCGTCAACTCGCTCAACGGCCGTTACATCACGGCCGAGGACGTCGGCATCGACGTCAACGACATGGAATACGTCTATCGAGAGACCGAATACGTCACGGGCGTGCACCAGGTGCACGGCGGCTCCGGCGACCCGTCGCCGTTCACCGCGTTCGGCACCCTGCAGGGCCTGATGGCCGCGCTGCAGGCGAAGCACGGTAACGAGGACGTGGGCAAGTACAGCTATGCCGTGCAGGGCTGCGGCCACGTCGGCAGTGAATTCATCAAGCTGCTCCGCGAGCAGGGCGCCAAGGTGTTCGTCACCGACATCAACAAGGACGCGGTGCAGCGTTGCGTCGACGAACTCGGCTGCGAGGCCGTCGGTCTCGACGAGATCTACGACGTCGACGCCGACGTCTACAGCCCCTGCGCCCTCGGCGGCACGGTCAACGAGCAGACGATCGACCGCATCAAGGCGAAGATCATCTGCGGCGCGGCCAACAACCAGCTGGCCACCGACGCCATCGGCGACGAGCTCGCCCGTCGCGGCGTGCTCTACGCGCCGGACTACGCGGTGAACGCCGGTGGCGTGATGAACGTGTCGCTGGAGATCGACGGCTACAACCGCGAGCGCGCCATGCGCATGATGCGCACGATCTACTACAACGTCGGCCGCATCTTCGAGATCTCCTCGCGCGACAACATCCCGACCTACAAGGCCGCGGATCGCATGGCCGAAGAACGCATCAACGCGATCGGCAAGATCCGCCTGCCCCACATGGGTAACGGCGCGCCACGTTTCCAGGGCCGCATGCGCGGTCAGTAAGCGTCGCTTCGTCGCACCGAAAAGGCCGCCCGCGAAAGCCGGCGGCCTTTTTCTTGCCTGAAACGGGCTTCCGCTCCTACACCCGATGGGAGATCGCGGAGCGAACCGTCCAGGCGTACGGTGGGCACCGGAAACGAACCCACCACGAAGGCGCGTACCACGGCGGGTCAGTTGCATAACACCACGATGGCATGGAGCCATCGCTAGACGACCAGGGAGTGGAGCTTGGAGATGAAAGGCAAGGTGAAGTGGTTCAATGCGGAAAAGGGGTATGGGTTCATAGCGCCCGACAATGGAGAGAAGGACGTCTTCGTCCATTACAGCGCCATACAGGCCTCGGGATTCAAGTCGCTGAATGAGCAAGAGGAAGTCGAGTTCGACCTCGACCATGGCCCCAAAGGCCCGCAAGCCGCCAACGTGCGAAAGTGCGGGCGCGCCAGCGAAAACCACGCGCACGACAGGGACCAGGCAGCCCATCGGCACCGGTGACAGCAACCGACGGTCTCGAGGCTTGAAGAACGACGCGTGACACGCACACCCCGTGTGAAGTCGAGCCGAGCCGACGAAGGAGCTCGTTGGCCGCCACACGCAGATCAGGGAAGAAACAGTGATTCGCAAACATACGCACGACGGGGATCATCACCGCGCCGAGCCGCTGAAGGCGTCGAAAATCGACGGGACCTTCGGGAACGAGGGCGTGCTGCTCGCGCAGGGCGATCGCGCATGGGCTGCGAACGCCTCCCCGCCTGCCGTTGGCCCCGACGGTAGCCTCTACATCGGCTATTGGGCTGCACGCAGGCAGGCGGACGCACCGGTCCGATGGGCCATCTTCAAATCCAGGCCCGGCGGCACCCCGGATACGGCGTTCGGTCCATCCGGCAATGGCTTCGGCTTCGGGCCGGCAACGGATCGGCGCGAGCCTACGCGCATCTGCGTGTTACCCGAAGGCCGGATACTGATCGCGCTCCATCTAAAGCCCGAAGGCGAGGACATCAATCTTGCGAGTCTGTCGACGATGTCACCGGACGGCGCCTTCGATACGGCCTTTGGCGAGCGAGGCATCCTCGTCCCGAAACTCGGCGACGGTTTCGCGCCGATTCACGGGATCGATCTTTTCATGCGAGCGGCCGACACCATTTATGTATCGGCCGCGCCCAGAACGCTCTGCAGGAAACGCGGGGATTCGCCATACGCCTCGTACGACCTGATCCGGATACGCCCTTTCAGCAGGACTCATCGTTCAACCGCGACCTCGGATACATGCTCATGCCGTTCCATGTCGGGGACCGCCCGTACGCCGGCGAGCGGATGTTCGGGCGACCGATCGATGGCGACCGCTTTCTGCTGGCCGGAAGCACCCAGAGCCGGGCCGAAGTGCGCCGCTATGTGGCCGGCGACGACGGCGAGATGGCGTTGGACACGACGTTCGGCACGGACGGCACGTACGTGGTACCGAACGATGCCAACCCCAGCGACGCCGCGGACCTGCTGGTCGGATTCGTGGAGACGAACTCCGGCTACGTGCTCGCAGGGCGCAGAAACGCCAATCTCGGCTTCGTGGTCGGCATCACGAAGGACGGCCGTCCCGACACCACGTTCGCCAGGGGAGGAATCGCTACCACTCCGCCCTGGGTCGGCGGCTGCTTCTACATGGATGCTGCGATCGACAGAGCCGGCAGCGTCGTCGTGACGGGCGAACGGACGGAAAGCAACAAGCGCGCCGGCTTCCTTGCCGCCCGGTACCTCGTTGATGGTCAGCTCGACCATGGTTTTGGGGACCGCGGTTTCGCCTGGGACCCACTCGAATACGTCATCCGTTCCGCAGGCGTCGCCGTGCAGGAAGGCAGCCATGTGGTAATGGCAGGACTGACCGGATCCGCTGACAACTATGATCTGAAAGTCATCTTCGGCCGCTTTCGTTTCCCTCGAGCCGGTTTCACCGAACAACCGACGCCCAACGAAAGAGAACCGGTCGACCGATGGTCGCCCTGCGCCTGGCTCCGGACCCTGTGGGCGCGATGGCGGCGCGCGAAGACAGGCTAGTTGAGACGGAGGCATGGAGCTGCCGCTCATGCATCGACACCAGGGAACGGAGTACATCGAAGAATGAGCGCGCCGCCCGTCTGCATCGTCAGCGGCGAAGGCGCCGATCGTTCGACGATGCCTAAGCGAAATCGGAACGGCTCACGCGATGATGTTGATGTGTCATCGCGTTTCGCGCTGCCCCTACGACGCATGGCCGATACCCGGCGATGCGCGGAATCGGCGTGACCGACATACGCTGTCGGTGACGGCAATGTTAAGCCGTCGCAGGCTGCACCACATCAAGGAGTGGATACGGTCATGAGCATTGCAACGAAAGATAGAGCGCGCGCGGTGGGCACTTCCCTCACCGGAACGGTGAAGTGGTTCAACGAAGCGAAGGGGTTCGGCTTCATCACGGCCGATTCAAGCGACGGTTCGAAGGGGACGAAGGACGATGACCACTTCGTCCATTACTCGGAGATCAAAAGCGAGGGCTTCAAGACCCTGCAGGAAGGACAGCGAGTCAGCTTCACGTCCTGCAACGGCCCGAAGGGACTGCAAGCCTGCGCGGTCGTGCCTGGATAGCTCCCGCAGGTCGCCCACCCGTCCTCGCGGACGGGTGGAACTCGCGCCAGGTCATCGCGCAGCCGCGACCAGGTTCGCGGCCGACGGCACGGGCGCGGTCACCATCGCGCCGAACGTCAGGGCGCAGGTCAGGACGGCGACGACGAAGAAGGTCTTCAGGATGGCGGTTTCGAATTTCATGGGGATCGTCCTCGGGCAGTGGTCGGTCAGGCTCTCGCGAGGTGTGTCGCAAGAGGCGTGCCAATCGCGGAGAAGGCCCGCGGACCGCATTCCCGCGCGGTCCGGCGCACCACGCGCTTCCGCGCGCCGGTGTCCGCGGACGTTGTGTCCGGGACGGCCGGACAGGCCCAGGCCGGGGATGAGCTGAGATTTTTCGTAAGTCCGATTGTCATGGACTGCGATCTGGTACACTTTCCCGGCCTTGGCGATCTTGTAAGGCTTTGCCTGCACGACGCTTTTAGGTCAGGGGACGCCATCCGGCGGATGGCAACAACCAGAGCATTCCGATCACCTTCGTCGCCTCGGCGGTGGCGCGGAACCGTTCGCCCTCGCAGGGCACGGTACCGGCGCGACCCGGGGATGAAATGGACTTACCGAGCTATGAGCGCGATCCCAGCTGAAACCTTCACCTCCGACGATGTCCTCGCGCGCCTGCGGTCCGTCCTGCACGAGACGTTCGAGATCGACCCGGCCCGGGTGACGCCCGATGCCAACCTGTTCACCGATCTGGAACTCGACAGCATCGATGCCATCGACCTGGCGATCCAGGTGCAGGACATGACCGGCACGCGCATCAAGCCGGAGGACTTCAAGAGCGTCCGGACGGTCGGCGACGTCGTCGCCACCGTGCAGGCGCTCGTCGCGCGCTGAACGATCCGATGCCGGGCAGCAGCGGACCGCGCGATACCGCGGCGCGAACCTTCGCGCCCTGCGCGGTCGTTCCGATCTACAACCATGGCGGCACCATCGCGGCGACCGCGAACGCGCTTGCCGCGCACGGCCTTCCGGTCATCATCGTCGACGACGGTTCCGACGCGGCGACGCGCGACATCCTCGACGCGCTGGTCGCCGGACGCGCCGACCTGCGCCTGATCCGGCTGCCTCGCAATGGCGGCAAGGGCGCCGCCCTCACGGCCGGCTTCCTCGCGGCGCACGACGCCGGACACTCGCACGTGCTGCAGATCGACGCGGACGGGCAGCACGACACGGCGGACGTGCCGCGCTTCCTCGCCGAAGCCAGAAACGCGCCCGACGCCATGATCTGCGGTCGCCCCGTGTACGACGATTCGGTGCCGAAGGCACGCCTGTACGGCCGCTACCTCACGCACGCGTGCGTGTGGCTCGAGACGCTGTCGTTCGCCATCGACGATTCGATGTGCGGGTACCGGCTCTATCCGCTGGCCGCCACCCGGGCCGAGATCGCGCGCAAACCCCTCCCCGCCCGCATGGATTTCGACACCGAGATCGCCGTGCGACTGCACTGGCGGGGCGTGCCGGTGCGCAACGTCCCGACGCGCGTCACCTATCCGGAAGGCGGGCTTTCGCATTTCCGCATGTGGCGCGACAACGTCCGCATCACCGCCATGCACACCCGCCTGATCCTCGGCATGCTCCCGCGCGCGCCTCGCCTGCTCGCGCGCAGGCTCGGCCGTGCCGGCCAACGATGAACGTCAGCACATGAACGCACCGCAGCACCCTACCCCGGGCCGCGCGCCGAAGCGCGTCGTCGTCACCGGCATCGGTGGCATCACGGCCCTCGGCAACGACTGGCCGACGATCGAGGCGCGCCTGCGCCAGTTCCGCAACGCCGTGCGCCGCATGGGCGAGTGGGACTACTTCGACAAGCTCAACGGACGCCTCGGCGCGCCGGTCGACGCTTTCACGCAACCGGCGCACTGGTCCCGCAAGCACGTCCGCTCGATGGGACGCGTCGCCCAGCTCGCCGTCGCGGCGAGCGAACGCGCGCTCGACGACGCCGGCCTCCTCGGCGACGAACGCATCGCCGACGGACGGATGGGCGTCGCGTACGGCTCGTCGGGCGGCAGCATCGAACCCGCGCGCACGGTCGGCCGCATGCTCGAGACGGGCTCGATGCAGGGCGTCACGGCCACGAGCTACATCCAGATGATGGCGCACACGACGGCCGTGAACGTCGGCGTGTTCTTCGGATTGAAGGGCCGTGTCGTCACCACGTCCAGCGCGTGCACGTCCGGCAGCCAGGCGATCGGTTACGGCTACGAGGCGATCCAGCAGGGCAAGCAGCTCCTGATGCTCTGCGGTGGCGCCGAGGAACTCTCCGGTCCCGGCGCGGCCGTGTTCGATACCCTCTTCGCCACGAGCACGCGCAACGACGAACCCGCGCTGACGCCGCGTCCGTTCGATGCGCGTCGCGACGGCCTGGTCGTCGGCGAAGGCGCCACGACGCTCGTGCTCGAGGAATACGAGCACGCGATGGCCCGCGGTGCGCGCATCTACGCCGAGGTCGTCGGCTTCGGCACCAACTCCGACGGCGCGCACATCACCCAGCCGACGCGCGAGACCATGGCCGCCGCGATGCGAATGGCGCTCGACGACGCGGGCCTCGCCGCCGCGGACATCGGCTACGTCAGCGCGCACGGCACGGCCACCGATCGCGGCGATGTCGCGGAGAGCCACGCGACCGCCGACGTGCTCGGCGGCGGCGTGCCGATCAGCTCGATGAAGAGCTACGTGGGCCACACGCTCGGCGCCTGCGGCGCGCTGGAAGCGTGGTGGGCCATCGAGATGATGCGCGGCGGGTGGTTCGCGCCGACGATCAACCTCGACACGCCCGATCCGGAATGCGCGGTCCTCGATTACGTCACCGGCGAGGGGCGCGACATCCGCACCGATCACGTGATGAACAACAACTTCGCGTTCGGCGGCATCAACACGTCGCTGATCTTCCGGGCGCACCGCTGATGCGGCGAGTGGTCGTCACCGGCATGGGCGCGGTGTCCTGCCTGGGCGCAGGCCGCGCCGCCCTGTTCGACGGCCTGCGCGCCGGTCGCGCGGGCTTCCGCGCGATGCCCGACTTCGCCGCGCTCGGCATGCGCTGCCAGGTCGCGGCGCCGGCCGACCTTTCGGCGCTGGAACCTCCGCCGCGCAAGCTGCGCCGCTATCTGCCGCAGGCCGCCGAACACGCGTGGCACGCCACGCGCGAAGCGCTCGGCGAAGCCGGCCTCGACGCGTCGCGCGTGCGCGAACGCGACGTCGGCATCGTCATGGGGGGCGCCGCGGCGCTGAGCGAATACGAGGCCGGCCTCGACGTCTTCCATGCGAAGGGCATCTCACGCCTGTCGCCCTTCATCGTGCCGCGAAGCATGGGCAGCGCGGTCTCCGCGACGCTCACCCAGGCGTTCGGCTTCGGCGGTCGCGGTTTCACGGTGGGTTCGGCGTGCACCAGCGCCACCCACGCGATCGGCCAGGCGATGGAGCTCATCCAGCTCGGCCGGCAGGAGATCGTGATCTGCGGCGGCGCCGAGGAGCTGCACGACAAGGCCGCCATGTGCTTCGACGTGATGAACGCGCTGTCGACCACGAGCGTGGCCGGCGAGCGTGTGTCCACGCCGTACGCCGCGGATCGCGACGGCATCCTGCTCGGCGGCGGCGCCGGCGTGCTGGTGCTGGAATCGCTGGATTCGGCGCTCGCGAGAGGCGCGACGATCCTCGCCGAGATGGCCGGGTACGGCGCCGCATCCGATCCCGACGGCATGATCAGCCCCGCCGCCGACGGCATGGCCGAGGCCATGCATCAGGCGATCGATCTGGCGGGGACCTTGCCTGGGTACGTCAATACGCACGCCTGCGCCACGGTGGCGGGCGACCTCGCCGAATGGCAGGCGCTGCGCCGCGTCTTCGGCGATCGCGGGCATCCCGTGCCGCCGATGTCCTCGATCAAGGGCCTCATCGGCCACGCGCCCGCGGCCGCGGGCGCCCTCGACGCCATCGCGGCCATCGGCATGATGGAGAACGACGTCCTGCTGGGCCCGGCCCCCGCGGGCGAGCGCGATGCCGCGTTCGCCGATGCGCCGCTGGTCGAGGGCGAGCTCGCGGCACCCGTGGACAGCGTGCTCTCCAACACCTTCGGCTTCGGCGGCAGCTGCGCCGCGTTGATGATCCGCCGCTACCACGAGGCCGGCGCATGATCGCGCTCAGCGTCGACGCGTGGCGTGCCTGGGCCCCGGGAATCGACGATGCCGCCGGCTGGGCGGCATGGGCCGCGGCGCCGCACGCGATCGTCGACCACGGCGAACAGCCGGCCTGCGAGTTCGTGCCACCGATGCAGCGGCGCCGCCTCAGCCGGCTGGCGCGCATCGTCATGCACGCCGCGTGGCCCCTGTGCGGCGACGACGAGCAGCTGCCGTTCGTCTTCGCCTCGCGGCATGGCGAGACGACCCGCACGTTCGCGATGCTCGACGAGATCGGCCGCGAGGCGCCGCTATCCCCCACGCAGTTCGGCCTGTCGGTGCACAACGCGATCGCCGGCCAGTGGTCGATCCTGCGCGGCCAGCGTGGCGAATCCGTCGCGCTGGCTGGCGAAGCGGACACCTTCGAGCACGCGATCGTGGAGGCGGCCGCACTGCTCGACGAGGGTGCCCCGGCCGTGGTCGCCGTCGTCGCGGAAGAAGTGCCTGCCGCCGCTTACGACGGATGGATCGACGACGTGCCGTTCTCGTATACGCTGGCACTGCGCCTCTCGCACGCGGCGGATGGACAGGGCTGGCATCTCTCGCTCGACGCGAACGAGGGCGCGGCACCCGTCCGGGACTTCCCGCACGCGCTGCGTTTCGTGCGCGCCCTGCACGATCGTGCCACCCTCGATCACCCGTGGAAGACGCGACGATGGACCTGGCAGCCGACAGCGTGACCCGCCGCGACGCCTGGGCCTGGCGCTTCGTCGGCACCGCGCTCAGTTTCGCCCTGTTCGGCATCGGGGGCCTGTTGCTGCGCGTGCTGATCCTCCCCGCGGTGCTGCACTGGCCCGGACCGCCCGCCCTGCGCCGCCGCCGCGCGCGACGCACCGTCGGACGCGCCTTCTGGCTGCACTCGCAATTCATGTATCGGATGGGCGTACTCGATTACCGCTTCGACGGCCTCGAGCGGCTCGGCCGGCCGGGTCAGCTGATCGTCGCCAACCATCCGTCGCTGATCGACGTGGTCTTCCTGCTCGGGCACGTGCCCGACGCGAACTGCGTCGTGAAGCACAGCCTCTGGCGGAATCCCTTCATGCGCGGCCCGGTCCGCGTCGCGCAATACATCAGCAACGACGGCAGCGCCGACATGCTCGACCGCGCGGCGGACGTGCTGCGCGAGGGCCAGACGTTGATCGTCTTCCCGGAAGGCACGCGCACCACGCCCGGCGAGCCGCCGGTGTTCCATCGCGGCGCGGCCGCGATCGCGGTGCGGGGTGCCCGGGTGGTGACGCCGGTGTACATCACCGTGCGCCCTACGACGTTGACCAAGGCGGAACCGTGGTACCGCGTGCCGCACCGTCGCGTGCGCATGGAGCTGCGTGTGGGCGACGATATCCCCGTCGCGAGCTTCAGCGACGGCGTTCCCGCGCCGATAGCCTCGCGCCGCCTCAACGAACACCTCCACGCCCTTTACGCCAGGGAACTGAAGGCATGAACGAACTGGAACGCGACATCGCCCGGCTGATCGTCGAGACGCTCGCGCTCGACCACCTCCGCCCGGAAGACATCGCGGCCGATCAGCCGCTGTTCGGCCAGGGTCTCGGCCTCGACTCGGTCGACGCGCTCGAACTGGCGCTCGCCCTGCAGAACCGTTACGGCCTGCGCATCGCGGCGGATTCGCGCGATGCGCGCGCGCATTTCGAAACCGTGCGCAGCCTCGCCCTCTACGTGCAAGCGAGCGGTAGCCCATGCGCCGGTTGAGCAACCTCGTCCTCGTGGTGATCGGGATCCTCTACCCGTTCATCGTGTACTTCGGCATGGACCACGTGTCGACGCCGCTCTTCGGGCTCATCCTCGGTGCCCTGTGGCTGGTTCGGGCGCCCGCCCTGCTGCGCCAGCCCGGCGGGCGCTGGATGCTCGGCATCACGCTCGTGTACTGCGCCGTGCTCGGCTTCGGCGGCGAGGACCACCTGCTGCGCTGGTATCCCAGCCTGATCTGCGCCCTGCTCCTCGCGGCGTTCGGCCTCAGCCTGAAGTTCGGCCCGCCGATGATCGAGCGGATCGCGCGCGTGACGGAGCCCGACCTTCCGCCCGTCGCCGTGCGCTACACGCGACGCGTTACCTGGGTGTGGGTGGCCTTCTTCGCGCTCAACGGCACGGCGTCCGGCGTCCTCGCCGCATGGGGTCCGTTGTCGTGGTGGACGTTCTACAACGGCATCCTGGCCTATTCCGTCATGGGCGCGCTGTTCGTCGGCGAATGGATCCTGCGCCAGCGGCTGCGTCGCCGCATCAACAAGGCACCGATGGACGGCGCGGCGCTCAGGCTGCGGACGCATCCCTGGGTCGCCGACGCCGCTGGCGGCTACGCGGGCAAGCTCGGCCCCGGCATGGTCGTGGCGCTGTCCCCTTCGGGACGTCTTGCGCTACTGCGTCATGGCCGCGCCGGACTGATCAACGAGCTCGGCCAGGAGGCCGCCGGCGACGACGCGTTGTCCACGCCGCTCGTCTGGCGCTTCGTCGACACCCTGCCGGAGCGGACGCAGGTCGACGCGACTCTCCAGGCACCGCTGCCCGCGCTGCCCGACGTGCTCGGCGAGCGACGCGACGGCGATACGTGGCTGGTCGACCTGGCGTTGCCGCTCGACCTGGCCTGTTTCGCGGAGCATTTCCCCGACGCGCCGGTGCTTCCCGGCGTCCTCCAGGTGGAATGGGCGCTGGCCATGGCGGCGACCCGCCTCGGCACGCCTGCCGCATGCCGTGCGATCGACGCGCTGAAGTTCCAGCGCCTGCTGCGCCCGGGCGACCGCGTGCAGCTCGCGCTGCGCCACGATGTCGCGCGAGGCCGCGTGCAGTTCAGCTGGCGCGTCGACGACGACGCCGTGTCGTCCGGCTTCCTGCACGTCGACGGCGCCCATGCTTAAGGTGGCGACGTCGCACTGGGCCGCGCAGAAGGAGCGTGGCAGCTTCCTCGGCATGAAGCTCACGGCGATCGCGGTGAAGCTGCTCGGCCGCCGCGCGGTCACGCCGGTGATCCACCTGATCGTGCTCTACTTCTTCGCCACCGGACGGCAGGCGCGGCACAACGTCCGTCACTATCAGCGACGCCTGGTCGCGTGGAGCGGCCGCACGGACCTCTTTCCCCGCTCGCGCGCCGTCTTCGCGCAGTACGTCGCCTTCGGCGAGTGCATGCTGGACCGCTTCGACGTATGGCGCGGCAGGCTGAAGCTCTCGTCGATCGACATGGACGATCCGGACGGCGTGCGCGACGCGCTGCTTTCGGGTGCCCGCGGCCAGCTGCTCGTGTGCACGCACCTGGGCAACCTCGATGTCTGCCGCGCGATGGCGGAGGTCGGCGAAGGCGTGGCGCTGAACGTGCTGATGCACCTGCCGAAGGCCGCCCACTTCAATCGCCTGCTCGGCGAATCGGGCGACCGGCGCCTGCGCCTCATGCATGTCGGCGACCTCGACACCGCGGCGATGCTCGACCTCGCCCAGCGCGTGGATCGCGGCGAATGGATCGCCATCGCGGGCGACCGCGTGCCGGAGCACGGCGGCCGCGCCATCGACGTCGACTTCCTCGGGGCTGCGGCTCCCTTTCCGCAAGGCCCGTGGCTGATGGCCGCGATGCTGCGTTGCCCCGTGAACGTCGTCTGCTGCCTGAAGCACGACGGCCGTTACCGCATCCACCTGCGCCGTTTCGACGACGCGGCGACATGGGAGCGGGGACGGCGCGACGCCATCATCGCCGCGTCCGTCTCGCGCTACGCGGCGTGGCTCGCGCAGCACTGCCTCGCGGCACCGTTGCAATGGTTCAACTTCCACCCGTACTGGCAAGGTACGAACGGAGCTTCCGATGCGCGCTAAGGGTGTGCACGCCACGCGGGTCGACATCACGGTCCCGTTCTTCGACGTGGATTCCATGGACGTCGTCTGGCACGGCCATTACGTGAAGTACCTCGAGATCGCGCGCTGCGCGCTGCTCGACGAGCTCGGCCACAACTACACGCGGATGAAGGAGACCGGCTACGTCTGGCCGATCATCGACATCCAGCTGCGCTATGCGCGCGCCGCCCGCTTCGGCCAGGTGCTGGCCGTGCGCGCGGAACTGGTCGAATGGGAGAATCGTTTGAAGATCCACTACACCGTCAGCGATGCCGCCAGCGGCGAACGGCTGACTCGCGCCAGCACCATCCAGGTGGCCGTCCGCGTCGCCGACGGCGAGATGCAGCTGGTGTCGCCCGGCGTGTTCATCGCCGACATCGAACGCGGCCTGGCGCGGCACGACGCCCGCCGCAGCAACGGAACGCCCCCATGAAGTACGCCAGCGCCACCTACGTCGAAGAAACCCGGATCGGGTTCGTCTTCCTGCGCACGCATACGTGGCAGCACCACGTGCTGCGCGTCGCCATCGACGACCTGAAACGCCTGATCGGCGAGCCGCTGCCACGGGGCGGCACGTTGCTGGACGTCGGCTGCGGTCAGGGCCGCTCCTTCCGCCTGCTGCGCGACGCGTTCGCGCCGCAGCGGCTCATCGGGCTCGACGCGGACCCGCACAGCATCGCGATGTCGCACGCCGAAGCGCGACGCGAGGGCATCGAGGCGACGCTCCTGCTTGGCGACTGCGCCAGCATCGACCTGCCCGACGCATCGGTCGACGTCCTGTTCTGCCACCAGACCTTCCACCATCTCGTGGAACAGGAGCGCGCGCTCGATGAGTTCTGGCGCGTGCTCAAGCCCGGCGGCCTGCTGCTCTTCGCCGAATCGACCAGGGCGTACATCGACACGTGGGTGATCCGCTGGTTCTTCCGCCATCCGATGCACGTGCAGAAGAGCGCCGACGAATACCTCGCGATGCTGCGCGGCCGCGGCTTCGCTTTCGACGACGCCCACGTATCGCTGCCCTACCTCTGGTGGAGCCGATCGAAGGATTTCGGCCTCCTGGAGCGCTGGGGCATCAAGGCGCCGCCACCGCCGGGCAAGCGCGACGAAACGCTGGTCAACGTGGCCGCGCGAAAGCCTCGCCTCGACGCATGAGGACGTACCTGAACGCCCTCGGCGTGGCCTGCTCGCTCGGCGTCGGCAAGGCGGCGGTCGCCGACGCGCTGTTCGCGGCGGCGGCGCACGGCCTGCGACCGCGCGACGGCTGGGTGCCGTCGCGCGCGCTGCCGGTGGGCGCCGTGGACACGGACCTCCCGCCGATGCCGGCCGGCCTCGAGCATCGGGACACCCGGAACAACCGGCTGCTCCTGCTCGCCGCGCAAGAAATCGAATCCGACGTGCGGGCAGCGATCGCGCGCTTCGGCGCCACCCGCGTGGGCATCGTCGTCGGCACCAGCACCACCGGCATCGAGGAAGCCACGCGCGGCATCGCCACGCGCGGCGTCACCGGCACGTGGCCGGACGGCTATCGCTATGCCGACCAGGAGCTCGGTGCCCCGGCCGCCTTCCTCGCCGAGTGGCTCGGCGCCTCAGGTCCCGCGTACGGCATCTCCACGGCATGCACCTCGGGCGCACGCGCGCTGCTCAGCGCGCGTCGCCTGCTGCGCATGGGCCTATGCGACGCCGTGATCTGCGGCGGCGCCGACACGCTGTGCCGCCTCGCCACCCACGGCTTCCACGCCCTCGAAGCGACGGCGGCAGAGCGCTGCGCGCCGTTCTCGCGCTCGCGGCGCGGCATCAACATCGGCGAGGCCGCCGCGCTGTTCCTGATGACGCGGGAGGATGCGCCGATCGCGTTCCTCGGCGGCGGCGCGAGCTCGGACGCGTACCATATGTCGTCCCCCGACCCGGACGGCCACGGCGCCACCGACGCGATGCGTCGCGCGCTCGACGCCGCGGGCATCGCCGCATCGAGCATCGATTACGTGAACCTCCACGGTACCGCCACCGAGCACAACGACGCGATGGAAAGCCGCGCCATGGCTGCCGTCTTCGGCGCCTCCGCGGTCGCCTGCTCGTCGACCAAGGCGCTCACCGGCCATACGCTCGGCGCCGCCGGTGCCCTGGAAGCGGCATTCTGCTGGCTCGCGCTCGGCGACGCGCGGCGCCGCCTGCCGCCGCATGCATGGGATGGCGACGCCGATGCCACCCTTCCGTCTCTCGCCTTCACGCGGGTGGGCGACGCGCTGCCGGCGGGCCGGCGCCACCTCATGAGCAATTCGTTCGCGTTCGGCGGCAACAACGCGAGCGTGATCCTGGCGGGTGGCGCATGACGACCTGGTCGATCGACGAACTCCTGCCGCACGCCGGCCGCATGATCCTGCTCGACCGCGTGGTCGCCTGGGACGCCGAGCGCATCGTCTGCGAACGCGTGGTGCGGGCCGGCGACGCCTTCGTCGACACGCACGGTTTCCCGGCCTGGGCCGGCGTGGAGCTCATGGCGCAGGCCATCGCCGCGTGGAACGGCTGCCAGGTGCTCGCCGCGGGTGGCGCCGTGCGCCCGGGCTTCCTTCTCGGCACGCGCGCCTACCGCGCCGACGCGGACACGTTCCCGACCGGCACGAAACTCACCGTCGAAGCCGTGCGCCAGTTCCACGACGACGACGGGATGGGCGCGTTCGCCTGTCGCATCGACGCGCCGGGCATGCACGCCGAGGCGCGCCTCACCGTTTTCAGTCCGCCGGATCCCACGCCATTCCTCGATCCGCGCAACCCACTCGATTCCCGGGGTACCCCACCATGACCGACACCGTCCTCGTCACCGGCTCCAGCCGGGGCATCGGCCGCGCGATCGCGCTGAACCTCGCCGACGCCGGCTACGACCTCGTGTTGCACTGCCGTTCGCGGCGCGAGGAGGCGGAGGCCGTGCAACAGGCGATCGAGGCGAAAGGCCGCGCCGCGCGCGCCCTCCAGTTCGACATCTCCGACCGCGCGGCATGCGCCCAGGCCCTCGAGGCCGATGTCGCCGCGCACGGCGCGTACTACGGCGTGGTCTGCAACGCCGGCCTCACGCGCGATGGCGCGTTCCCCGGCCTCACGTCCGACGACTGGGACCAGGTGCTGCGCACGAATCTCGACGGCTTCTACAACGTGCTGCATCCGCTGGCGATGCCGATGATTCGTCGCCGCGCCGCGGGGCGCATCGTGTGCATCACGTCGGTGTCGGGACTGATCGGCAATCGTGGGCAGGTCAATTACAGCGCCTCGAAGGCCGGCGTGATCGGTGCCGCCAAGGCGCTGGCCGTCGAACTGGCCAAGCGCCGGATCACCGTGAACTGCGTCGCGCCCGGGCTGATCGATACCGACATGCTCGATCCCGACGTGCCGGTGGAGCAGATCCTGAAAGCCATCCCGATGGAGCGCACCGGCACGCCGGAGGAGGTCGCCGCGGCCGTCCGCTTCCTGATGAGCCCGGAAGCGGGTTACATCACGCGGCAGGTGCTCGCCGTGAACGGCGGACTCTGCTGACGGATCGTCATGACCCGCGCGGGGACCCGCTACCGAAGGGTGGGAGCCGATCGTATCGGCGATGCATCCGACGCGGCGTCCGTCGCCTAAGCTAGGGCCATGCGCTCCCTTCGCTCCCTCGCCGAATCCGACCGCTTCGCCGACGTCGTCCGCGTCGCCCTCGCGCTGACGGGCATCGTGGTCTGGTGCGCCACGCGCGGACCGGCGACGGCGATCGTTCCCGCGCTGCTCGGCGCCATCGCCTGCGCGCTCGCCGAAACCGACGACGCGTGGCGCGGACGCCTGCGCGGCCTCGCCGTCACGCTGCTGTGCTTCGCCGCCGCGGCCGCGCTGGTCGAAGCCACCATCGCGACACCGCTGCTCTTCGCGCTGGTGCTCGGCCTCGGCACGTTCCTTCTCGTGATGCTCGGGGCCGCGAGCGGGCGCTACGCCACCATCGCGACCGCCACCCTGATCCTCTCGGTCTACGCGATGATCGCGTCCGACGCCGCGGGGGACGGGCGCGAGGTACTCGCCATCCTCGCCGGTGCGGCCTGGTATGGACTGCTCTCGCTGCTGTGGAGCGTCATGGCGCCGCACCGTGCCGTGCGCCACGCGCTCGCCCGGCTGTTCGGCTCGCTGGCGAACCTGATGGAGGCGCGCGCCGCGCTCTTCGAACCCGTGCACGGCCTCGATCGGCATGGCCTCGCGGTGACGTTCGCGCGCCGCAACCGCGAGACGGTCGACGCGCTGGCGGCGGCGCGCGGCGCGCTGGTCGACCGCATCGGACGCCGCCAGCCGCGTGGGCGCGCCGCGGCCCGGCTGGCCATGTTCTTCGTCGCGCAGGACATCCACGAGCGGATCAGTTCGTCGCACTACCCCTACGACGAACTTGCGGCGGCGCTCTACCACAGCGACGTCATGTTCCGGTTCGGACGGCTGCTGCGCCTGCAGGCCATCGCCTGCCGAGACCGCGCGGATGCGATCCGCCGCGGCGCCCCGATCGCTTCCATCGCCCTGCCCGACTCCGCGCTCGCGGACGTGCGCGATGCGATCGCCTGGCACCGTGCACGCGCACACGACGACCGGGCCGTCGACGACGCCTTGTCCGCGCTGCTGACGAACATGGAACGACTCCAGGCCGAGCTCGGCAACGACGGCAGCCTGCGCGCGGACGCGGACAACGCGTTGCACGACGGCGAACCCGCCTCGCCACGCGAAGCGCTCGCGCGCATCCGCGTCCGGCTCAACCGGCGCTCGATGCATTTCCGCCACGCCGTCCGCCTCACGACCGGCATGCTCGCCGGCTATGCGCTGGTGCAGGCGCTGCATCCCGGCCATGGATTCTGGGTGCTGCTGACCACGCTCTTCGTCTGCCAGCCCAGCTACGGCGCCACGCGCCGGCGCACCCTCCAGCGCATCGCCGGAACGACGATCGGCCTCGTCGTCGGCTGGGCACTCCTGCGCCTGTTGCCGGGCGGGGAGTGGCGGTTGCCGGTCATCGTCGCCGCCGGCGCCGCGTTCTTCGCGTTCCGGTTGCGCCGCTATACCGCGGCGACAGCGGTGATCACGCTGTTCGTCCTGCTCTGCTTCGATCTCGTCGGCGCGGGTTACGCGGCCATCGGCCCGCGCCTGCTGGACACGCTCCTCGGGGCGCTCGTCGCCGTCGCGGTCCTCCACTACGTGCTGCCCGACTGGCGCGTCCGCCGGCTCGACGACATCGTCGCCGACGCGCTACTGGCGTACGCTCGTTACCTGCAAGCCATCGCGACGCAGTACGTGGACGGCCGCGCGGACGACCTGCCCTACCGCGTCGCGCGGCGCGACGCCCATGCCACCCAGGCAGCCGTCGCGGGAAACGTCGCGGAACTGCTCGCCGAACCGGGCCATCCGCGCGAGCGGGGCGAGCGGGGGTTGCGGCTCGTGGCCGAGCTCCAGGCCGGGCTCTCGCACCTGTCGACGCTCGGCGCGCACCGGCAGGCGCTGCCCGCGGCGGACGCCGCGACGGCCACGGCGCTCGCCGCCGCGATCGCCCATCGGTTCGATGCGCTGGCGGAACACGTGCGGGCGGGCACGCCCGAGGCTCCGATGGATGGCGCCAGCGTCGCCGATGAGGGTGCCGACGCTCCCGACGCGCTGCGACTGTTCACCGCCCAGTGCCGCCTGCTGACCCAGATACACGACCGGATGGCCGCCCTCCCGCCCCTCTGATGCTGCGACGCGCCGTGGCTTGACGGCCGCCCCACGCTACGATGGGTAGCTTTTTCCACGCTTACCCCGGAGTTGCATCCATGCGTCCGTTCTCCCTCGGTGAAGACCTCGACCTCCTGCGCGAAAGCGTGCACGCCTTCGCGGAGAAGGAGATCGCGCCGCGCGCCGACCGCATCGACCGCGAGAACGTGTTCCCGGAAGACCTCTGGCGCAAGTTCGGCGACATGGGCCTTCTTGGCGTGACCATTCCCGAAGAGTTCGGCGGCTCCGGCCTCGGCTTCCTGGCCCACATGATCGCGATGGAGGAGATCTCGCGCGCGTCCGCGTCCGTGGGTCTTTCCTATGGCGCGCATTCGAATCTGTGCGTGCAGAACATCTACCACAACGGCAACGACGCGCAGCGGCGCAAATACCTGCCGAAACTCGCCAGCGGCGAGTGGGTGGGCGCGCTGGCGATGAGCGAGCCGGGCGCCGGATCGGACGTGGTCGGCTCGATGAGCTGCCACGCGGAACTCGTCGGCGACGTGTGGGTGGCGAACGGCAGCAAGATGTGGATCACGAACGGCCCCGACGCCGACGTGCTGCTCGTGTACATGCGCACGGCGCCGCGTCCCGCGGGCAGCCGCTGCATGACCGCCTTCATCGTCGAGAAAGGCATGAAGGGCTTCTCCACCGCCCAGAAGCTCGACAAGCTCGGCATGCGCGGTTCGAACACCTGCGAACTGGTGTTCGACAACTGCGAGATTCCCGCCGAGAACATCGTCGGGGAGGTCAACGAGGGCGTGCGCGTGCTGATGGGCGGCCTCGATACCGAGCGCCTCGTGCTCTCCGGCGGCCCGATCGGCATCATGCAGTCGGCCATGGATCTGGTGCTGCCCTACGTGCGCGAGCGCAAGCAGTTCAACGCGCCGATCGGCACGTTCGGCATGATGCAGGCGAAGGTCGCGGACATGTACACCGCGCTGCAATCGTCGCGTGGCTTCGCCTACATGGTGGCCCAGCAGTTCGACAACGGCGTGAAGTCGCGCATCGATCCCGCCGCCTGCCTGCTCAACGCGTCGACCAACGCGGTGCAGGTCGCGCTCGAGGCCATCCAGGCGCTCGGCGGCAACGGCTACATCAATGAATTCCCGGCCGGCCGGCTGCTCCGCGACGCGAAGCTCTACGAGATCGGCGCCGGCACCAACGAGATCCGTCGCATGCTGATCGGCCGCGAGTTGTTCCACGGCAAGTCCTGAAACGACCGATGCGATAACCGATGTCCTGTGGGAAGCCCGCTCGCGGGCTTCCCACATCCGATTTTCGACTTACCACTTCATCCGGAAGGTCGCGCTCGCCGAGCGCGCGTGATCGCGATCCGCGAAGCGCTGGTCCACGTCGAACCCGACCTGCGTCCGGTCGCTCACGTCCCATCCGAGCGTCATGCCCGCCGTGCCGGCGCGACGCGACAGACCGATGCCGTCCACCGGCGCCCACTGGGCGATGCCGGTGTAACGCGCGGAGAACACTTCGCCCTTCGTGGCGAACGCGTTCTGCCAGCCGAGTTTCGCATCGAGGTGCAGCTTGCCCATCGACGTGAACCACGAGGCGCCGGCGCGCAGGCCGAAGCCGGCCTGCCAACGCGAGGTCGTCTGCCCGTTCGCGCTGAGGCCGAAGCCCTGGCCGCCCGTTTCCTCGAAGGCGTCGCGACGGATGCTGGCGTACTGCACGTTGGCGAACGGCGTCAGCGAGAACGCGCCTGCATCCGTACGATAACCGACCTCGCCGTAAGCGACGTTGTAGTGCCCGGTGTTGTCGCCGCCGGCGAACGCGGCCTGATCGCCGAAGCGCAGCAGGCGTTGCGTGTTCCCGCGGAAGTTGCCGAAGCCGAGCCGGCCGACGCCGTACCAGTTGGCGCCACGCGAGCCGGCGTAGAGCATGCTTTCGGTCGAACGGTTGCGCTGGCGATCGAAGTTGCCCGACAGCTGCCCGTTGCTCTGCATCTGCGCGAACGCGACGCCCGCGAAGCCGTTGCTGCCGATGCGGATGTCGTTACCCGCCAGGCCACCGTTGAGCTGGAAGCCGACGTTGCCGAAGCCCGAGCGGCTGAGGCCGCCCTGCCCGTCCAGCGACTGCATCCACGCGCCGCCCGCACCCTGGCTGTCCAGGTGGCTCATCAGCGCGTCGTTGCCCGCCTCGATGCCGGCGAGGGTCACCGCCGTGCTCGCGGCGTAGAGCTGGCCCGAGAGCGATTCGAGCGAGGCGCGCGCCGTCGCCGTGTCGCGCGACTGCTGGATGCCGCCCGCCGCGACGAGCGTGCCCGTCGCGAACGACGTGCCGTTGTCCGCCGGATTCGCCAGGCTCCGGTCGATCTGCTGGAATGCTCCGTCGAGGCGCTGCGCCGACGACTGCGCCGCCGCCGACTGCGTCATGGTGGTGCTGGCGACCTGGCTGACGCTGAGGGTTCGGGTATCGATCCAGACCTCCGTCGGCAGGTACTGCAGCGTCGCGCTGAGGAAGACGAGCGGCGCCATCGTCGTGCTGGTGAACGTGCCGCTGACCGA
The DNA here is from genome assembly GCF_031456385.1 of Luteibacter sp. 3190. Classification (NCBI taxonomy): domain Bacteria; kingdom Pseudomonadati; phylum Pseudomonadota; class Gammaproteobacteria; order Lysobacterales; family Rhodanobacteraceae; genus Luteibacter; species Luteibacter sp. 3190. The sequence continues at coordinate 1,911,455 of NZ_JAVDUO010000001.1, forward strand.
CTGCGCCGTGAGCACCTGCTGGTGCGCCGTCGGCACGTAGCCCGGCACGGCGCCTGCCACGTAGAAGTTGCCTGCCAGCGACGCCGTGCCGCTCACGATCAGCGGCGCGCCCAGCAGCTGCGACAGCCGCCCCGTGGCGGTCTGCGTGTAGTTGCCGTTGATGTGCGTGCTGGTCCCGGCGGTTTGCAGCGTCGCCGAGACGTTCGTGTCCCCCCCGATGTCGCCGTGGACGATCGCCGTCGCACTGTTTTGGACATCGAGCGCACCGGGAATGCCATGCAAGGCTTCCAGCGTCAGGCTCGACCGGACCGTCGTCTTGCCCTGGTACGTGTTGTTGCCGCTCAGGGTCAGGCGTTCGTCGCCCTGCGCGACCAGACCGCCGGCTCCCGAGATGTCGTTGGCGAAGGTCTGGTCCTGGACGTCAACGTTGATCTGGAAGTCGCCCCAGTCGAACTTCGCCGGACCACGCACCGCGCGTCCGACGTTCAGGCGGCCGTAGCCGAACACGGCGTCCGGGCCCGGATCGCCGAGATCGTCCGCGGTACCGAGCAACACATCGCGCACACCCTCCAGCGACAGACCCGGGAACGCCTGCCACACCACGGCCGCGGCGCCGGACACCTGTGGCGCCGCGAACGACGTACCGGCGCCATAGACGTAGCCAACCTTGTCGGCGGTGCTGTCGGGCGAGGTGACGATGACCGTGCCCGGGGCGGCCATGCAGTAATTCTTCGCCACACCGCAGCGATTGGAGTAAGAGGCGATCTTCGTGGTGTCGTCGCTGTCCAGCGCGACCACCGTGATCCAGTGATGCTCGAGGCCACTCGACAGGCTCGGCAGCTTGGCGATGGTCGACGGGTCGGCCTGCCCGTTGTTGCCCGCCGCGAAGACGAACAACGCGAAACCGAAGTTGGCGGCGAGATAGGCGTCCGCGAAATTCGCCGTGGTCTCCGTGTCGCTCTCGGCCCAGTAGATGCCGCCCCAGGAATTGTTGATGATGCTCGCGCCCGCGCTGCGCAGGTCGTCGTTCACGTCATCGAGAGGGTCGGAGGACGTCACCTTGTTGCCCTGTCCCGATCCGTCGTCGGTCGGTTCCTTGTCGGCGATGATGCGCGCCGAGACCAGGGTCGCGTCGGGCGCGACGCCACCGACGAACTGGCCGACCGGCCGCCCCGCCGCCACCTGGGCGACGAACGTGCCGTGGCCCAGCACGTCGGGTACGGCGAGGTTGTTCTTCGACGGGTCGACATAGTTGAACTGCTTGCCGACGCGCCCGGCGAGCGCCGGATTGTTCGGGTTGATTCCCGAATCCGCGATGCCGATCGTCACGCCCGCGCCGGTAAAGCCGGCATCGTGCGCGGGCTTGACGTTGGTCGCGGCGATCTGGACGTCGATCGGCGGCTGCTTGATGGAGGTGCCGGGCGACGAGGGCGTGTTCGGCGTCTTCGGGATGTTGTAATTGGTATTCGCATCCGCGGGGAGGTTGTTCGACGGCACCGAGTCGCGCGGAATGTTCGAGCTGCGGACGCCCCCGCTGCCTCCGCCGCCGCCGCAGGCGGTCAGACCGATACTCACGCAAATGGCGAGCGCGAGTTCGCGCCGACGCGGAAGCTGCACCGTGTTCATGTTTTTCCCCTGACCCCGACATCAATGTCCGTGCCCGCGATCCGTGGGCACCCCTTGGGAGAATGGTGCCACAAGATTTGAGAAAAAGATCAACCCCCTCCTTCCCGATCCGTGCGCTGGCGCACGGAGCCGCCATGCCGCGGCGCAGATTGCCCCGCCACCGGCCGGCTTGCGATACTCGAACGGTTTTCCGCCCGATCGGGCGGCCTTCCGAGCATCACGGAGTCACCATGTCCGACATCGTCATCGCGGGTGCCAAGCGCACCGCCATCGGTTCCTTCCTTGGCCAGTTCACGGGCGTCCCCACCCCCAAGCTGGGCTCCATCGCGATCAAGGCCGCGCTCGAACAGTCCGGCATCGCGCCCGCCGACGTCAGCGAAGTGATCATGGGCTGCGTGCTGCCGGCCAACCTCGGCCAGGCGCCCGCCCGCCAGGCCTCGCTCGAAGCCGGTCTGCCGACCGCCACCGGATGCACCACCATCAACAAGGTGTGCGGATCCGGCATGAAGGCCCTGATGCTCGGCCACGACCTGATCAAGGCCGGTTCGGCGAGCATCGTCGTCGCCGGCGGCATGGAGTCGATGACCAACGCGCCGCACATGGTCGCGGCGCGCACGGGCATTCGCTACGGCGACGGCCAGCTCGTCGATCACATGGCGTGGGACGGACTCACCAATCCGTACGACGGCAAGGCCATGGGCATCTTCGGCGAGCAGTGCGCCGACAAGTACCACTTCACCCGCGAAGAACAGGACGCCTACGCGATCGCGTCGGTCGAGCGCGCGCAGGCGGCGCAGAAGGCGAACGCCTTCGCCAACGAGATCGTTCCCGTGACCGTGCAGGGCCGCAAGGGCGCGCAGGACTTCGCCGAGGACGAGCAGCCCGGCCGCTCCGACGTCGCGAAGATTCCCACGCTGCGCGCCGCCTTCCGCAAGGAAAACGGCACGATCACCGCGGCGAGCTCGTCGTCGATCTCCGATGGCGCCGCGGCGCTCGTGCTGCTTTCCGCGGACGACGCGAAGGCACGCGGCGTCACCCCGCTCGCCCGCATCGTCGCCCACGCCACGCACTCGCAGGAGCCGGAGTGGTTCACCACCGCGCCGGTCGGCGCCATTTCGAAGGTGCTCGACAAGGCCGGCTGGAAGGCCGGCGACGTGGATCTGTTCGAGATCAACGAGGCGTTCGCCGTGGTGCCGATGGCCGTCATGCGTGAACTCGGCGTGCCGCACGACAAGGTCAACGTGCATGGCGGCGCCTGCGCGCTGGGTCATCCGATCGGCGCCAGCGGCGCCCGGATCGTGGTGACCCTTCTCAATGCGTTGACGGCACGTGGGGCAAAAAGGGGCGTCGCCGCGCTGTGCATCGGTGGCGGCGAGGCAACGGCGATCGCCATCGAACTGGTGTGAACCGGATGTCTACGACATAAGGCGGAACGTTTCAGGAAAAGAATCACGCCATGTGCATGGGCTTTAATGCCCCCTGAAGCGACACGGCCCCTCATATAGCTAAGCAATTAGAACTGAGCTATTAATACGCCCGCCTAACGGCATTCCACGGCTAAGGAGAACCACAATGAATTTGACGCGTACCCTTCTCGCCTCTGCGCTCGTCGCGCTTCTGGCAGCTTGCAGCAACGGCGCGCAGGATTCCGCGCAAGACGCCCAGAAGTCGGCTGCAGATGCCCAGCAGCAGGCGGACAAGGCCCAGCAGGCCGCCGACCAGTCGGCCAACGCCGCGACCAACCAGGCTGCCGACCAGGCTCAGCAGTCGGCTGAGCAGGCCAAGGACGCCGCTTCGCAGGCCCAGGCCGCCGCTTCGGCTTCGACCGCCGGTGGCGCTTCCGACGCCGCGAAGGACGCCGCTTCCAACGCCGCCGACCAGGCTGAAAAGTCGGCCGACCAGGCGAAGGACGCTGCCGACAACGCCAAGAGCGCTGCGGACGATTCCAAGAAGTAAGCCCTCGCGCTTGCATGTTGGATCAGGAAACGGCCACCTTCGGGTGGCCGTTTCTTTTGCAATCGCCAGCTCCCACCTCCCATCTCCCATCCCCCGAGCATTGCCGCGCCGCAACGTTCTCCATTAGCCGCCGCCCGCTATCATTCGCGTTTCGTCCTCGCGCGAACGCCTCCATGCCCATCATCACCTCGCAGCTCGATACCCGCTCGGCCGATTACCATGCGGCGAGCCAGCGCCTTCGTAGCCTGACCGACGATCTTCGCGAAACGCTCCGGCGCACGGCCGAAGGCGGCGGTGCGAAAGCGCGCGAAAAGCACGTCGCCCGTGGGAAGCTGCTGCCGCGCGAGCGCATCCGCGCGCTGCTCGACCCGGGCTCGCCGTTCCTCGAAATCGCGCCGCTCGCCGCGCACGACATGTACGACGGCGCGGCGCCCGCCGCCGGCGTCATCGCGGGCATCGGCCGCGTGATGGGCCAGGAGGTCGTGGTGCTGGCGAACGACGCCACGGTCAAGGGCGGTACGTATTTCCCCATGACGGTGAAGAAGCATCTTCGCGCGCAGGAAGTCGCGATGGAGAACCGCCTGCCCTGCATCTACCTCGTGGATTCCGGCGGCGCGTTCCTGCCGTTGCAGGACGAGGTGTTTCCCGACCGCGAGCACTTCGGCCGCATCTTCTACAACCAGGCGCGCATGAGCGCGCAGGGCATTCCGCAGATCGCCGTGGTGATGGGCTCGTGTACCGCGGGGGGCGCGTACGTGCCCGCGATGAGCGACGAGACGATCATCGTCCGCGAGCAGGGCACCATCTTCCTGGGCGGCCCACCGCTGGTGAAGGCCGCGACGGGCGAGGTCGTCGATGCCGAGGCGCTGGGCGGCGCGGACGTCCACACGTCGGTCTCGGGTGTCGCCGACCATTTCGCGGAGAACGACGCGCACGCGCTGTCGATAGCGCGCGACATCGTCGGCTCGCTCAACCGCGTCAAGAAACAGCCGCTGGCGGTGCGCGCGCCCGTGGAGCCGCGCTACGCGGCGGAAGAACTCTACGGCGTGATTCCCGAGGACACCCGCCGCCCGTTCGACATCCGCGAGGTGATCGCGCGCCTCGTCGACGACTCCGAGTTCCACGAGTTCAAGGCGCGCTACGGCAAGACGCTCGTCACAGGCTTCGCGCACATCCACGGCTACCCCGTCGGCATCGTGGCGAACAACGGCATCCTCTTCGGCGAATCGGCGCAGAAAGGCGCGCACTTCATCGAACTGTGCAACCAGCGCAACGTGCCGCTCGTGTTCCTGCAGAACATCACCGGCTTCATGGTCGGCCGCAAGTACGAGAACGGCGGCATCGCGAAGGACGGCGCGAAGATGGTCACCGCCGTCGCCTGCTCCCACGTGCCCAAGTTCACGGTCGTCATCGGCGGCAGTTTCGGCGCCGGCAATTACGCCATGTGCGGACGCGCGTACGGCGCGCGCTTCCTGTGGATGTGGCCCAACGCGCGCATCAGCGTGATGGGCGGCGAGCAGGCCGCGTCGGTGCTGGCCACCGTCCGCCGCGACGGCATCGAGGCCGGTGGCGGTTCGTGGAGCAAGGAAGACGAAGAAGCCTTCAAGGCGCCGGTGCGCGAGCAGTACGAGAAGCAGGGCCATCCGTACTACGCCAGCGCCCGCTTGTGGGACGACGGGATCATCGATCCGGCCGACACTCGCCGCGTGCTCGGCCTGGCGATTTCGGCGTCGCTCAACGCGCCGATCGAACAGGGACGCTTCGGTGTGTTCCGGATGTAGCCGACACCTGAGGAATGTCACCTAAGTCCCCGCCCCATCGACATTCCCTCCGGCCGTGATACCCTCGTCGACCCATGTCCGCCTTCGACGACCGCGCGCCCGCTGAGATCTTCACGCCCTCCGGCCTGAACCGGCTGGTGCGCGATCTGCTGGAGGACGCCCTGCCGATGGGCGTCTGGATCGAAGGCGAGTTGTCCAACGTGGCGCGCCCCGCGTCGGGACACGTGTATTTCACCCTGAAAGACGCCAACGCGCAGGTGCGCTGCGCGATGTTCCGCACGGCCGCCTCGCGGCTGCGCTTCCGTCCGGTCGACGGCATGCACGTGCTGATGCGCGCGAAAGTCGGCCTCTACGAAGCGCGCGGCGAGTTCCAGCTGGTGGCCGACCACATGGAGCCGGCCGGCGAAGGCGCGCTGCAGCGCGAATTCGAGCAGCTCAAGGCGCGACTCGGTGCCGAGGGCCTGTTCGCGCCCGAGCGCAAACGCGCCCTGCCCGCCTTCCCGCGCCGTATCGGCGTCGTCACCTCGCCTTCCGGCGCGGCGATCCGCGACGTGCTGAGCGTGCTCGCCCGGCGCTGCCCGCTCGCCGAGGTCGAGGTCCTGCCCGTGCCGGTGCAAGGACGCGAGGCACCGCCGGCGATCGCCGCGATGTTGCGACGCGCGTCGGCGAGCGATCGCTACGACGTGCTGCTGGTGACCCGTGGCGGCGGCTCGCTCGAAGACCTCTGGGCGTTCAACGACGAGACCGTCGCCCGGGCGATCCACGCGAGCGCGGTGCCCGTCGTCTCCGCCGTGGGCCACGAGGTGGATTTCACCATCGCGGACTTCGTCGCCGATCTTCGCGCCGCCACGCCATCCGCCGCCGCGGAACTGCTCGTGCCCGACCGCGCCGACCTGCAGCGCCGGCTCGACCGCCTGCGCCAGCGCATGGCCACCGTCATGTCGCGTCGCCTGCAGGCCGCCGCGCAGCGTGCCGATCAATGGCAGGCGCGTCTTTCGGCGCAGCGTCCGCAGGCGCGGCTCGCGCGCGATGCGCAGCGCCTCGCGGCGTTGCGCCGCCGGCTCGAGCTCTCCATCGGCCAGTCGAACCATCTCCGCCGCGCGCGCCTGGAACGCTTGCAGGCACGCCTCGCCGCGCAGCATCCGCGCCTGCGCCTGACCCCGCCGCGCGTGCGCCTCGCCGAACTGCGGCAGCGCCTCGCGACCACCATCGAACGTCGCCTGGAGCGCGACCGGCTGCGCCTCGCGCAGCAGGCACGCACCATGCACGCCGTGAGCCCGCTCGCGACGCTGGAACGTGGCTACGCGATCGTGTTCGATCAGCGCGACGCCGTGGTCCGTCGTGCCGGCGACGTCGCCGTCGGCGACCTCCTGCGGGTCATGCTCGGCAGCGGCGAGATCCACGTCCGCCGCGAGGACTGAGATCCCGCGTCGACGGCGGATGAACGTCGCAGGCGCGACACTCCGGCCATACCGACCCCATCGAGGCATCGCCATGCTCGACAAGAGCTACCCCTACTACCTCGCGAACCGCGCGGTGAAGTCGACCCGCAAACTCGACGTCGTCGACAAGTACACGGGCAAGGTCGCGACTCGCGTGGCGCTCCCCGACGAGGGAGCCCTCGACAAGGCGATCGCCGCCGCGCACGCCGCCGCGCCAGCGATGAAGCGGTTCCGCCCGTACGAACGCCAGGCGGTGCTCGAGCACTGCGTCACGCGCTTCACGCAGCGCCGCGACGAACTCGCCTACGCCCTCTGCGTCGAGGCCGGCAAGCCGATCAACGACGCGAAGGGCGAGGTGACCCGCCTCGTCGAGACGTTCAAGATCGCCGCCGAGGAATCGGTGCGGATCAACGGCGAAACGATCAACCTCGAACTCTCGCAGCGATCGGCGGGATACCACGGTTATACGCGCCGCGTGCCGCTCGGACCCGTCGGCTTCATCACGCCCTTCAACTTCCCGCTGAACCTCGTCGCGCACAAGGTCGCGCCGGCGATCGCCGCGGGCTGTCCGTTCGTGCTCAAACCGTCGGAGCGCACGCCGCTCGGCGCGTTGATCATCGGCGACGTGCTCGCCGAAACGGACCTGCCGCGCGGCGCGTTCTCGATCCTCCCGCTGGACGGCAAGCACGCCGACCCCCTGGTGACCGACCCGCGACTGAAGCTCCTGTCGTTCACCGGCGGCCTGGTCGGCTGGGACCTCAAGGCTCGCGCGGGCCACAAGAAGGTGACGCTGGAGCTTGGCGGCAACGCCGCCTGCATCGTCGATGCCGACCAGGGCGATCGCCTCGACGCCGTCGTCGACCGCCTCGTCTTCGGCGCGTTCTATCAGTCGGGCCAGAGCTGCATCAGCGTGCAGCGCATCCTCGTCCACGAAGACGTCTACGACGCGCTCCGGCGCAAGCTGGTCGCGAAGGTGAAGGCACTGAAGGCGGGCGATCCGAAGAAGAAGTCGACGTTCCTCGGGCCCATGATCGACGAGACGGCGGCCGAGCGGCTGGAAGGCTGGATTCGCGAGGCGAGGAAGGCCGGCGCGCGCGTGCTCTGTGGCGGCGGGCGCAAGGGCAGCATGCTCGAAGCCACGCTGCTGGAGAACGTGCCGCGCGAGGCGAAACTGCAACGCATGGAGGCTTTCGGCCCCGTGGCGGTCCTGCAACGCTTCATGACCTTCGACGAAGCGCTCGCGATCGCCAACGACTCGGATTTCGGACTGCAGGCCGGGGTGTTCACCAACGACCTGAGCCACGCCATGCGCGCATGGGACGAACTGGAACAGGGGGGCGTCATCATCAACGACGTCCCGAGTTTCCGCGTGGACAACATGCCCTACGGCGGCGCCAAGTCGTCGGGCATCGGCCTCGAAGGCGTGCGTTACGCCATCGAGGACATGACCGAGCTCCGGCTCATGGTGATGCGGGAGGCCTGAGGTCGCCGATGACGGTCGGGATCAGCTCCGACACCGTCGGATGGATCGGCACCGCCCATTGCAGGGTGCCGATCGACGCATCGGCGTTCATCATGTCGAGGATGCCGTGGATCGCTTCGTCACCGCCGGTACCGAGGATCGCGGCGCCAAGGATGCGCTTCGTTTCCGCATCGGCGACGATCTTCATGAAGCCGTACGTCTCGCCTTTCTCGACCGCGCGCCCGATGCGCTTCATCGGACGCTTCGACACCAGCAACGGCCGCCCGCTCGCACGCGCCTGCGTTTCGGTCATGCCGACCCGCCCGAGCGGCGGGTCCACGTAAAGCGCGTAACCGAGGATGCGGTCGCTCACCTTGCGATCGCCGCCGTCGAGCAGGTTCGCGGCCACGATCTCGTAGTCGTTCCACGCCGTGTGCGTGAACGCGCCCTTGCCGTTGCAGTCGCCCATCGCCCAGACCCCTTCCGCGGTCGTCGCCAGATGGTCGTCGGTGACGATGTAGCCATGCTTGTCCACCTCGACGCCCGCCTTGTCCAGGCCGAGATCGTCGGTGTTCGGCACACGGCCGACGGCGAGCAGCACGTGCGAGCCGGTGACGACGGGCGCGCCTTCGGTACAGTCGACGCCCACCGCCACGCCATCGGCGTGTTTCGCGAGCGTGATGCAACAGGCGCCCGTACGCACCGCGATGCCCTCGTCCTCGAGGAAGGCGCGGATCTCGGCGGAGACGTCCTCGTCCTCCCGCTGCACGAGGCGCGGCCCCTGCTCCACCACCGTCACCTTCGCACCGAACCGGCGGTACATCTGGGCGAACTCGAGCCCGATGTAGCTACCGCCGACGACGATCAGGTGCTCCGGCACCGACTCGAGCGGAATGATCGTGCTGTTGGTGAGGTAATCGACCTCGTCGACACCCGGGAAATCGGGAACGCGTGCGCGGCCGCCGACGTTGAGGAAAACCTGCGCGGCCTCGAGCGTCTCGCCATCGACCTCGATCCGGCGCGGTCCGATGAACCGCGCGTGGCCACGGATCAGCGTGAGACCCGGCATGCCCGCGAGCCAGTCCTCGTTGCCCTTGCGCGAATCGAGGATCACCTTCCGGGCGCGCGCCGCGACGGTCGGCATGTCGATCGTGATCGTGCCGACACCGACGCCGTACTCGGCACCGCGCTGCGCGAGGCGCGCGGCGTAGGCGCTGGCGACGAGCGTCTTGGTGGGCTTGCAGCCGGTGTTCACGCAGGTACCGCCGACGAGGTGGCGCTCGATGAGGGCGACGGTTTTTCCGGCTCCGGTGAGGCGGTTGGCCAGCGCGGGCCCGGCCTGGCCGGCTCCCACGATGATGGCGTCGAACGTACGGGCCACTGTGCTTTCTCCGGAGGCGATGACCCGCCCATCGTAACGGATGGCGGGAAATATGCCTTGCACGAAGCCGCGACGCGGGAATGGTGACCCCGGCCCGATTCGAACGGGCGACCTTCCCCTTAGGAGGGGGACGCTCTATCCAGCTGAGCTACGGGGCCTCGGGATTCCGGCCGGGCGAGCTGGCCGGCGTGCGTATGCTACCGGATGCCTCTCGTGAGGACAAAATCCCGTCGCCGACGGTTCGAAGAAACCGTGAGGCGAGTGCAGGCGCAGCTGGGTTCCGGTCAGAAGGTCAAGGTCAGGTCGCTCGCACGGTCGCCCGCTCGACCTGTCGCTCGTACCTCTCGCGACCCGGGCACCACATCCACCATGTCTTCAGTCTGGTCGACGAAGGGCTGGTGTCCGTGCTGATGATCCGGCCCGATCTGCCCCATCTCGAACCTCTCGACGCGAAGCGCCGCTTTTACACACCGATTCGCGTGGACGGCGCCACGCGATACGCCCATGCTGGTCCCAGGAGAGGGCCTCCGCGGATCAGGCGATGGACCATGCGATGGAGCGCGATCGGATGCTGCTCGCGCTGACGGGAAGCGTGAAGGATTTCACCTGCCCGACGGGACCCGACCTGCTCGAGCGCGTCGCCCCCTTCCACGCCTGGCAGCAGGCGCGCCGCGATCGGTCGCTGTGGAGTTACGGCAAGGCCACGCTTTGCGACTACCTGCAGATGGAGCATGCCGTCCTCTTCCCTACCGGCTGGGCAGCGGGTTACGGCACGATACAGGGCCTCATCCACGCGGACGATCACGTTGTTCTCGACGAGCGCGCGCATGCCTGCCTGCAACGCGGCGCGCGGGATGCGACGCGCAACGTCCATGCGACGACCCATCTCGACACGGCCGCGGTCGAACGAACGCTCGCGACGATCCGCGCAGGCGACACACGAAACGCGATCCTCGTCGTCATCGAGTCCCTGTTCTCGATGGACTCCGACACCCCGGACCTGCGAGCGTTGCAGGACGTCTGTCATGCGTATCGCGCGACGCTGCTCGTCGACGTCGCCCACGACCTCGGTGCCACCGGCGCCGATGGGCTCGGTGCCATCGGCCGACAAGGCATGACCGGGCGGATCGACCTGGTCATGGGGAGCTTCTCGAAAACGTTCGCCTCGAACGGCGGCTTCGTGCTGACACGCTCACGGGCGGTCAAGGAATACCTGCGGGCCTGACCTGCGTGGGAAACCGCTCGCCGATCGTGCCAGTTCCCATCGGCGACGAAGCGCTCGCACGCCTCGTGACGCGCGCATTGCCGGCGCGGGGCGTGATCGCGAACCTCGTCGAATACCCCGGCGTACCGCGGGGCACGGCGCGGCTCCGGTTGCAACTGATGGCGACGCACACTCCCGGGGACATCCGCCAGGCGGCCGACGGGATCATCGCGGCTTTCGGCGACGGCAGCGCAGAGCTGGCAAGCCTCATGGAATGACGCCGCGCCCGGCCGACCGATCCCTGGACGGAAGACGGAGGCGGCTTACCGCACCAGGGAGAGGCGTCTGGGCGGCAGGGGCGGTACGCGCTCCGGTCGCTTCACGTCGCTGCCAAAGGGCCGCCAGATACCGTCTGCTCCCTCGACCCCGATGCCGGCGTCGCCGCCGTCCGCGGACGCGCGGTTGACCGCCGCCTGCAGCGCCTCGAAGCGCGATGCGAAGGTGCCGACGGGCTGTCCGGCGAGGCGAAGCGTCCAGCGCGAGCCGTCGTCGGGGAGGTAGGGAACCTCGTAGACACGTGTCATGGGGCACTCCGTCAACTGGACAAGTTGAGGCAAAGCGTGCACTTGGGCCCGTCTTTGCAAGGTGGTCGAAGGTCGCCGCGGCGCAGACACGGCGCCGACATCCGTCCCGCGCCGCACAACGGGCCGTGAAGGGGGTGTTTGCTAGAATCCCGGTTTTACCCGTGCGCGCGGGCATCCCGTCGGTGCGCCGTCACAGGAAAGCATGATGTCAGCCAAGATTCTCGAAGCGCTCGGTCTCAACGGCAGCGAGTCCGGCACGTACCTCGGCCAGGGCCAGTGGGCCGGCACCACCGATGCCGGGACGCTCAGCCCCACCAACCCGGCGACCGGCGAGGTGGTCGCCACCGTGCACGCCTCGAGCGCCGCGGATTACGAGACCATCGTCAAGCGCGCCCAGGACGCCTTCGCAGTATGGCGCACCACCCCGGCGCCGCGCCGTGGCGAGGCCGTCCGCCTGTGCGGCGAGGCGCTGCGCAGGCACAAGGACGCCCTGGGTTCGCTGGTCGCCCTCGAGATGGGCAAGATCAAGCCGGAAGGCGACGGCGAAGTGCAGGAGATGATCGACATCGCGGATTTCGCGGTGGGCCAGAGCCGCATGCTCTACGGCAACACGATGCACTCCGAGCGCCCGGGCCACCGTATGTACGAGCAGTGGCACCCGGTGGGCCTGGTCGGCATCGTCAGCGCGTTCAACTTCCCGGTCGCGGTGTGGGCGTGGAACGCCTTCCTCGCCGCGATCTGCGGCGACATCTGCATCTGGAAGCCGTCGCCGAAGACGCCGCTCTCGGCCATCGCCACGATGAAGATCGTCAACGAGGCGCTGAAGGAAGGCGGTTTCCCGGACATCTTCTTCCTCTTCAACGACGCGGGCACCGAGCTCGCCGAGCGCTTCGTCGACGACCGGCGCATCCCGCTCATCAGCTTCACGGGCTCGACGAAGATCGGCCGCATGGTCGGCGAGCGCGTCGCGAAGCGCATGGGCCGCAGCCTCCTCGAACTCGGCGGCAACAACGCGATCATCGTCGACGCCTCCGCCGACCTGAAGCTGGCCATTCCCGCGATCGTGTTCGGCGCGGTCGGCACGGCGGGCCAGCGCTGCACCACCACGCGCCGCCTGCTCGTCCATTCCTCGCTGCACGACACCGTCGTCGAGACGCTGGTCAAGGCCTACGGTCAGGTCGAGCAGAAGATCGGCGATCCCACGCTGCCGACGACGCTGATGGGCCCGCTGAACAGCCCCGAAGGCGTGCAGGGTTACCTCGCGGCCATCGAAAAGGCGAAGGCCGCCGGCGGCACGGTTCGCACCGGCGGCAAGGCGCTCACCGACCGCAAGGGCAACTTCGTGCTGCCGACCATCGTCACCGGGCTGAAGAACAGCGACGAGGTCGTGCAGACGGAGACGTTCGCGCCGATCCTCTACGTCATGCCGTTCGATTCGCTGGACGAAGCCATCGCGGAACAGAACGCCGTGCCGCAGGGCCTGTCCTCGGCGATCTTCACGCAGGACCTGAAAGCCGCCGAGCAGTACCTCTCGGCGTCGGGTTCGGATTGCGGCATCGCGAACGTGAACATCGGCACGTCCGGCGCCGAGATCGGCGGTGCGTTCGGTGGCGAGAAGGAAACCGGCGGCGGCCGCGAATCGGGTTCGGACGCGTGGAAGGTCTACATGCGCCGCCAGACCAACACCATCAACTACTCCGACGCGCTGCCGCTGGCCCAAGGCATCAAGTTCGAGTTCTGACGCGAAGAACCACGCCATGGCCGACCTGCGCTCCACCGAACGCTTCTCCGATCGCGTCGAGGACTATGTCCGCTACCGTCCGGACTACCCGGTCGCGCTGGTCGGCTGGCTGCATGGCCTCGGCGTCAACCCCGACTGGACCGTCGCCGATGTCGGCGCCGGCACGGGAATCTCCAGCAAGCTCTTCCTCGACGCGGGACACCGCGTCACCGCCGTGGAACCGAATGCGAAGATGCGCGACGCCGCCATCCGGTGGCTTCGCGACGAAGCGCGCTTCGTCGCCGTCGATGGCTCCGCCGAGGCCACCGGGCTGCCCGACGGCTCGACGGACCTCGTCATCGCCGCGCAGGCGTTCCACTGGTTCGATACGGAGAAGGTGCGCGCGGAGTTCGCGCGCATCCTGTCGCCGCGCGGTCTCGTGGCCGTGTTCTGGAATTCGCGCCGGCTGACCGGCACGCCATTCCTGGAAGGCTACGAACGGCTGCTGCACGAATACGGCGTCGACTACGTCAGCGTCGCCGAGCGCTACGCGGACGACGACGCGATGACGCGCTGGTTCGGCCATGGCTATCGCGGCATGGCGTCGTTCCCGCACGCGCAGAAGCTCGATCACGAGGCGCTGCTCGGGCGCCTCATGTCGTCCTCCTACGCGCCGAAACCCGGCCACCCCAACCACGAACCGATGCTCCACGCGCTGCGGTCGCTGTTCGACGCGACCCAGGACGGCGGCACGGTCGATTTCGAATACGACACCCGCGTCTTCGCGGGTCATCCGGGACCCTGATGTACGACCTGATCCGCCCCCTGCTCTTCGCCCTGGACGCCGAGACGGCCCACGGTCTCACGCTCTACGCCTCGGATGTCGCCCAGCGCAGCGGCCTCTCCGGCCTGATCGCGAAACCGCCCGCGGATCTTCCGGTGCGCGCCTTCGGCATCGATTTTCCGAATCCCGTGGGACTCGCCGCCGGGCTCGACAAGAACGGGGACCACCTCGACGGTCTCGCGGCGATGGGCTTCGGTTTCGTCGAGATCGGCACGGTGACGCCGCGGCCGCAGGCCGGCAACGACAAGCCGCGCATGTTCCGCCTGCCCGAGCACGAGGCCGTCATCAACCGCCTCGGCTTCAACAATGGCGGCATCGACGCGCTGGTGCGCAACGTGGAGAAGGCGAGCTTCCGCGGCGTGCTCGGCATCAACATCGGCAAGAACAAGGACACGCCGAACGAACGCGCGATCGACGATTACCTGTTCTGCCTCGAGCGCGCGTATCCGCTCGCCAGCTACATCACGGTGAACATTTCCTCGCCAAACACGAAAGGCCTGCGCGACCTGCAGGAAGAGGAAACGCTGCGCCGCTTCATCGGCACGCTGCGCGACGCGCAGGAGCGGCTCGCCGGCCAGCACGGCAAGCGCAGGCCGATGCTGCTGAAGATCGCGCCCGACCTCACGGAGGCCGAGCTCGACGCCATCGCCGACGTGCTGCTGGCTTCGGGCATCGACGGCGTGATCTGCACGAACACCACCATCGATCGCGGCCAGGTCGCCGGACATCCGCACGCCGGCGAGACCGGCGGCCTGTCGGGCCGGCCGTTGTTCGCGAAGTCCACCGCGGTGTTGCGCGCCATGCGTGCGCGCGTCGGCGACAGGCTGCCGATCGTGGGCGTCGGCGGCATCGTCGACGGCGATACCGCTGCCGGGAAGATGGAAGCCGGCGCCACGGTCGTGCAGGTGTATTCGGGCCTCGTCTATCGCGGCCCGAAGCTGATCGCCGAGGCGGTCGCCGAAATCCGTCGCCGCGGGGTCGTGGCATGAACAACGCACCGGTGGACATGGGCGGCTTCTCGCTCGCCAGCGACGCCCCGCTAGGCCAGCGCAACACGCTGCGCGTCGATGCGCGCGCGAAGCTGCTGGCGGAAGTGCGCGATCCCATGAAGATCCCCGAGCTGCTGGCCTACCCGGCGGTCAAGGGCGGCAAGGTGCTCGTGCTCGGCGAAGGCAGCAACCTGCTGATCAAGGGCGACTTCGACGGCACCGTGCTGGCCATCGCCACGCGCGGCGTCGAGACGTTCCAGCGCGACGATCGCGTGCTCATCCGCGTCGCCGCCGGCGAGCGCTGGGACGACTTCGTCCGCTGGTCGCTCGGGCAGGGATTCGCCGGCCTCGAGAACCTCATCCTCATCCCCGGCACGGTCGGCGCCTCCCCGATCCAGAACATCGGCGCGTACGGCGTGGAGGTCGCGGAATTCATCGACACGGTCGAGGCGTGGGACACGCACAAGGGCGAGTTCGTCGTGCTCGACAAGGCCGCCTGCGCATTCTCGTACCGCGACTCCACCTTCAAGCAGCAGGCCGGACGCTGGATCGTCGTCGCGGTCACGTTCGCCCTGCCCCGCGAGCGTCCGTTGTCGCTCGACTACGCGGGCATCCGCGAGGAAGTGGAAAAGATGGGCGTCGCCCGCGCCACGCCCTACCACGTGGCGGAGGCCGTCGTCCGCCTGCGTTCGCGCAAGCTGCCCGACCCCGCGGTGATCGGCAACGCGGGCAGCTTCTTCAAGAACCCGATCGTTCCGGCCGCGAAAGCGGACGCCCTCGCCCTCGCCCATCCCGGCATGCCCGTATGGCCGCATGCGGGCGATACGGCGAAGATCTCCGCGGGCTGGCTGATCGAAGCCGCCGGATTCAAGGGCGAGCGCGAAGGCGACGCCGGTATGTCCAACCGCCACGCGCTCGTCCTGGTGAATCACGGCAAGGCCACGGGGCCGCAACTGTGGGCTTTCGCGCAGAAGGTGATCGCGGGCGTGCAGGCGAAGTTCGGCGTGACGCTGGAGCCCGAACCGGTGGTGGTGTGAGGCACCGGGTCACGGCCCTGTAACACCCCGGTCATACGCTTCCGCGGGCGGCGTACCATGGGGGCGTCGCGACACGCGACGAGGACGCAGCCCTGGACACGATGACGCCACCCAACGAATCGACCGCGCCGGCCAAGGCCGGCACCGCGCGAACCGCGCCGACGCCGGAGCTGCCCGAGGTCGACCTCAACGACACCAGCCTCTACGTCCACCGCGAGCTGTCGCAGCTGCAGTTCAACATCCGCGTGCTCGACCAGGCGCTGGACGAGTCCAAGCCGCTGATCGAGCGCCTGAAGTTCCTGCTGATCTTCTCGTCCAACATGGACGAGTTCTTCGAGATCCGCGTGGCCGGCCTGAAGCAGCAGATCGCGTTCGACCACGAGATGATCGGCGCCGACGGCATCCCGCCGCGGCGCGCGCTGGCCGAGATCGCCGAGGTCGCGCACAGGCAGATCGAGCGCCAGTACACGATCCTCAACGAGAAGATCCTTCCCGCGCTGGAAAAGGAAGGCATCCGCATCGTCCGGCGCAACCAGTGGTCGCACAAGCAGAAGCTGTGGGTGCGCCGTTATTTCCGGCATGAGGTCGCGCCGCTGGTCACGCCGATCGGCCTCGACCCCACGCACCCGTTCCCGCGCCTGGTGAACAAGAGCCTGAACTTCATCGTGCAGCTGGAAGGCACCGATGCGTTCGGCCGCGATTCGGGCCTCGCCATCGTGCCGGCACCGCGCATCCTGCCGCGGCTGATCCGGCTGCCCGACGAGGTCAGCGAGGGCGGCGACAACTACGTGCTGCTGTCGTCGATCATCCACGCGCACGCCGACGATCTGTTCCCCGGCATGCGCGTGCTCGGCTCGTACCAGTTCCGCCTGACCCGCAACGCCGACCTCACCATCGACCCGGAAGACGTCGAAGATCTCGCGCGCACGCTCCGTGGCGAGCTGTTCTCGCGCCGCTACGGCGACGCCGTGCGCCTGGAGGTGGCCGACAACTGCCCGAAGCCGCTGGTCGACTACCTGCTGAAGCAGTACTCGCTCGAAGCCGATGCGCTCTACGAGGTGAACGGCCCGGTCAACCTCGCGCGCCTCTTCGAGATGACGCTGCAGCCCGCCTACGCGCGCCTGCAGTTCCCGACGTTCGTTCCCGCGTTGCCGAAGGCGTTGGCGGAAGCGGAAGACATGTTCTCGGTGATCGGCAAGCAGGACATCCTGCTCTATCACCCGTTCGAATCGTTCTCGCCCGTCGTGGACTTCCTCCGCCAAGCGGCGAAGGACCCGCAGGTGCTGACGATCAAGCAGACGCTGTATCGCAGCGGCGCGAACTCCGAGATCGTCGACGCGCTGGTGGAGGCCGCCCGTGCCGGCAAGGAAGTCACCGCCGTGGTCGAACTGCGGGCGCGTTTCGACGAGGAGTCCAACCTGAGCCTCGCCTCGCGCCTGCAACAGGCCGGTGCGGTGGTGACCTATGGCGTCGTCGGCGTGAAGACCCACGCGAAGCTGATGCTCGTGCAGCGTCGCGAGAACGGCAAGCTGGTGAGCTACGCGCACCTGGGCACCGGCAACTATCATTCGGGCAACGCGCGCCTGTACACCGACTACAGCCTGCTCACGTCGGACGAAGCCCTGTGCGACGACGTGCATCGTCTGTTCCGCCTGCTGACGGGGATGGGCAAGGCGCTGAAGATGAAGCGCATGCTCTACGCGCCATTCACGCTGAAGAAGGGCCTGCTCGACCTCATCGCGCGGGAGGCGGCGCACGCGGCCGCGGGCCGCAAGGCGGAGATCGTCTGCAAGCTCAACGCGATCACCGACCCGAAGCTGATCCGGGCCCTCTACCGCGCCAGCCAGGCGGGCGTGAAGATCGACCTGATCGTGCGCGGCATGTGCTGCCTGCGCGCGGGCATTCCCGGGGTGTCGCAGAACATCCGCGTGCGCTCGGTCGTCGGCCGGTTCCTCGAGCACAGCCGCGTGTACTGGTTCCACAACGACGGCGAACCCGCGCTGTTCCTCGCCAGCGCCGACCTCATGGAGCGCAACCTCGACCGCCGCGTCGAGACCTGCTTCCCCATCGAGGGCAAGAAACTGCGCCAGCGCGTGCGCCGGGAGCTCGACATGTACCTCGCGGACAATCACTCGGCCTGGGTCCAGCAGCCGGACGGCACCTACGTCCTGCTCCAGCCCGCGACCGGCCAGCCGGTCCGCGACGCCCAGACGCAGTTGCTCGAGCGATTCGGCGGCCTGGCGGCCCCCGAAACCGCCTGAACGATGAATCCGCGCGCACCACATGAGGGCTAGCCCGAAAGACCAAGGCGACAACGCGCCGGGTAACGGGCAGAATGGGGGCGCAGCAGTTGGGGGAGACGGGGTTTCTCGATCGAAACGCTTCCGGATCCACGCCGCGCGGCCCGTCGGGGCGCGCTAACGCGATCTGCGGGAATCGGAATGCGGGCAGGCAACCGGCACGGCGGGTGGATCCATCGTCTCTTGCAGGCGACGCTCCTCTGCTGCCTGCTGTTCGCCGGGTCCGCCGTGGCCAACACGGTCACCGCCAACTGGCGGGAGGTCCGTCCGGGCGATACGCCGGCCGGCGTCCTTCGCGAAGCCGACCAGCGGCCGCTGCCCTCCTTCGACCCGACCCGGTTGCAGATCCTGCCGAACGCGCCGGCCGGGACCTGGGTGGTCGTGCGCACCATGCCGCCGTGGACCGCCGGCGACCGCGTCCTCAGTGTCCGCCATCCCGGCTACGGGCGCGTGTCCTTGTTCGACGGCGACAAGGTCATCGCCTCGACGGCGCTCGACGATTTCGGGCCACCGCTGCACGGCCACGGGCGCCTGATCTTCAACGTCCCCGACACGATCCCGCCATCGCGGGCCCTGTTGCTGAAGTTCGACGCCGGTGACGCGCCGCCCGGCGCGGTGACCATCGCGATCGATACCTGGCCCGACTACCTGCGCGACGACGGCAGCTGGATGGTCTTCGCCACCGGTTGCTTCGCCGTGATGCTGACGATGGCGCTCATGGCGTTGTGCTTCGCGGTGATCCTGCGCGACATGACCTTCGGCTGGTACACCGCCTACCTGCTCTGCTACGCGCTGATCCAGGGCCTGCGCTCCGGTTTCGCTTTCCACCCGCTGGAAATGGAATCGCTGGCCGGCATGGCGGACGTGCTGGGCGCGGCGGCGACCGCCCTGTCCGTCTCGTTCGCCGCCCTGTTCGCGCTGCGTTTCGCGCGCATCGACGAATTCGTGCCGTTGCTGCGCACGCCGGTACTCGCGTTCGCGCTGGTGATGCCCCTGCTCGTGGTGCTGCGTGCGACCGGCATCGATTTCCTGGTCGACATGGCCCAGCTGCTGCTCCAGCCGCTCGTGCTCCTCGGTGCGCTGCTGATGCTCGTCGCCGGCGGCATCGCGGCCTTCCGCGGATCGCGTCACGCGTGGTTCTTCCTCGTGAGCTGGACGCCGCTGCTGATCCTGACCGCGCTGTGCGGTGCGCAGCAGCAGGGCATGCTGGCGGGTGCCCCCTGGCTGCCCGACGCCGCGATCGCCGTTGGCGCGTTCGAGGCGATCGTGCTGTCGATCGGCCTGTCCGACCGCGCCCTGACGATCCGTCACGATCGCGACCGGGCCCGTGAGCTGGCCGACGTGGATCCCCTCACGGGGTTGCTCAACCGCCGCGCGTGGACGGAAGCCGCCACGCGGGTATTCGAGGCCGGCACGGCGCGTCCCGTCGCCCTGCTCTTCTTCGACCTCGATCACTTCAAGGCGCTGAACGATCGCCACGGGCACGCCGCGGGCGACCGCGCGCTGGTCGCCGTCGCCACCGCGCTCCGCCACGAACTGCGCCCATCCGACCTGCTCGCCCGCTTCGGCGGCGAGGAGTTCGTCGCCCTGCTGCAGGGCGTGGACAAGGAAAACGCGATGCAAGTCGCCACCCGGCTGTGCCGGCGCGTGCATCGCCTGGACATGAACGCCGCCGACGCCACGCTGACCGTGTCGATCGGCCTCGCCATGCGCTCGCCGGCCGACACCGTGCAGTCGCTGGTCGAGCGGGCGGACGCCGCGATGTATTCGGCGAAGCTCGCCGGTCGCAACCGCGCGGTCTGCGCGGGGAACGCCGGACCGGTGCTGGTCAGGCGCGCCGAGGCGAAGTAGCCCGCTTCCGCGGTCAGGCCAGCTCGTTCGCCGCCGCGACGATGTCGTCGTCGCCCGGCAGCACCAGGAATGCCGCGCCGGCCAGCGGCGTGAACGTATCGGCGCCGACCACGCGGCGCAGCGGGACGTGGCCGAGGCCGGCTTCCACGATCGCGGTGATCACGCCCTCGCCCACGCCGGCGCTCTTGCGGCCCTCGTCCACGACGAGAATGCGTTTCGCGGTCGCCACCTGCGTGGCGATGAACGCGTCGTTGAGCGGCACCAGCCAGCGCAGGTCCACGACGCGCACCTTCCAGCCGCGCTCGCTTTCGATGCGCCGCGCGGCGCGCAGGCTCATTGGCACGCCATTGCCGAAGGTGACGATCACCAGGTCGTCGGCATCCTCGCCATAGACGCGGCCCTCGCCCAGCGGCATGGCCTCGCCCTGCGGGGGATACCCGAACTGCCACTGCCCGTCGCCGGGTTCGTGAAGGTCCTTGGTCATGTACAGCGCGATGGGCTCGAGGAACGCCGTGACGCGTCCGTCGACCTTCGCCAGGGCCGCGAGCGTGCGCAGCATCGTCGCCGCGTCGTCGCCGCGGCTCGGGCAGCCGACGACGAGCCCCGGGATGTCGCGCAGCGCGGCGATCGAATTGTCGTTGTGGAAATGGCCACCGAAACCGCGCTGGTAGCCCAGCGACGCCACGCGCATGAGCATGGGATTGCGGTACTGACCGTTCGAGAAGAACTGCAGCGACGCCGCCTCGCCGCGGATCTGGTCGCAGGCGTTGTGGAAATACGCGAGATACTGGATCTCGGGCAGCGGCAGCATGCCCATGTTGGCGTAGCCCTGCGCGAGTCCGAGGATCATCGTCTCGTCGAGCAGCGTGTTGAACACGCGGGCGTTGCGGAACGCCTTGTGCAGCCCCTTGGTCACCGTGTAGACGCCGCCCTTCTGCGCGACGTCCTCGCCGAAGAGCAGGCTCTCCGGATACTTCGCCATCAGGTCGTGCAGCGCCTGGCCGATCTGGATCGCGAGATGCCGCGGCGGCTGGTTCTCCGGAAGCTTTCCTTCTCCGCCGAACACGCGCTCGCGCTCGGCGGGATCGGCTGCCCGCGTGGCTTCGGCACGCACGGCATCGGGTGTGTACGGCGCCAGCGGCGCCATGACGTCGGCGAGCGCCGTGAGGCGCGGGCGGCTGTCGGCATCCTCGGCCGCCGCGAAGCAGCGCCGGCGGATGCTCTCGTTGAGCTCGAGCAGTTCGTCGCGCGTGTACAGCCCCGACGCGAGCGCGATGACCGCGCTGCGCAGCAACGGGTCCGTCGCCTCCAGGGCCACGAGCTCCTCGACCGAACGCCATTCGATCTCGAAGTCGGTTCCCGCATGGCCCATGATGCGCGTCGTCCCGAGGTGCAGGAACGTCGGCCGGCGCGTGGCGCGGCAATGCGCGACGGCGCGCTCGACGTCCGCGTAACCGCCCGCGAGGTCGAGGCCGTCGGCATAGAAGTAATCGAGGTTCGCGCGGTGACGGAAGTTGTTCGCGACCCAGCCGCCCGGCGTCTTCACCGAGATGCCGATGCCGTTGTCCTCGCACACGAAGAGGACCGGCGCGGGCAGCTTCTGGTAGGCCGTCCAGGCGGCGGCGTTGAACGCCGTCTGCGCCGTGGCGTGGTTGGACGACGCATCGCCGAACGAGCAGATCGCGATCGAGTCGGCCGGGATCGGCAGCGTATGGTCGATGCGGCGGGCCTGTTCGATCGCGATCGCGGTGCCGAGCGCCTTGGGCAGGTGCGACGCGATCGTCGAGGTCTGCGGCAGCACCCACAACGGCTTGCTGCCCCACACCTTGTGCCGTCCGCCCGAGGCGGGATCCTCGCTGCTCGCGGCGAACGACAGGGCCGAATCCATCACGGGATCCATGCCCGGCAGCTTGCGGAAACGCTCCGCCATGAAGCCGCCGCTGCGGTAGTGCAGGAACGCGGGATCCGTGTGCCGCGTGAGCCGCGCGACCATGGCGTTACCCTCGTGGCCCGACGAACCGATGGTGTAGAACACCTTGTTCTGCACGCGCAGCACGCGCGCCATCAGGTCGAGGTGACGGCTGATCAGCTGCGACTCGAACAGCTCACGGAAGCCCCTCGCGTCCAGCGCGCTCCCGGGGAGCACGGGCTCATCGTCGCGGGGGGGCCGGCCGATGTCGCCCCGCCACTCCCTCACGAACTCCACGAAGTTCTGGTCGACGATCTCGGCGCGATTGAAACCCTTGTGACGGGCGGCGATGGGCTGCGGGACGGACATGGCGTGCTCGGAAGGAAAGATCAGGCGGACATCGGCGAGAAACCGGGCCGCGCGCGGACGCGCTCCAGCCAGGTGCCGACGAGCGGCCAGCGGGACAGGTCGAAGCCGCCATCGGCGGCGCAATGCGTATAGGCGAACAGCGCGATGTCGGCGACGCCGAAACCGCCGCCGCTGAAGAACGGCTCGCGCGAGAGATGCTCTTCCATGACGTCGAGGGCCTGGGCGCCGCGCTCGCGCAGGCGCGGCAGCTCGGCGCGACGCTCGTGGTCTTCCGGCAGCCAGCGGCAAATGAAGCGCGCCACGGCGATGCAGGGTTCATGGCTGTACTGCTCGAAGAACATCCATTGCAGCGTGCGCGCACGGTCCCACGACGTCGTAGGAAGGTACGGCGTGCCTTCGGCGAGATAGCACAGGATGGCGTTCGACTCGGCGAGCCGGCGCCCGTCGTCGAGAACCAGTAAGGGCACCTTTCCGTTGGGATTGAGCGCGAGGAATTCGGCGGTGCGCGTCGCCCCGCGTGTGCTGTCCGTATCGACCCAGCGATACGGACGCCCGAGCATGTCCAGCAGCAACTGCAGCTTGTAGCAATTGCCCGACGAACGCAGGCCGTAGACGGTCGGCATGCCGGTCATCGGTCAGAACGCGTTGATGCCGGTGAGCTCGCGGCCGACGACGAGCTGGTGCACGGTCTCGGTGCCTTCGTAGGTGATGACGGATTCGAGGTTCAGCGCGTGACGGATCGCCGAATGCTCGGTCGTGATGCCGGCGCCGCCGAGGATGTCACGGCAGTCACGGGCGATGTCGAGCGCCATGCGCACGTTGTTCCACTTCGCGAGCGACACCTGCGTCGGTTGCAGACGGCCGGCGTCCTTCAGGCGGCCCAGCTGCAGCGAAAGCAGCTGCGCGGTGGTGATGCGCCGGGCCATGTCGGCCAACCTGACCTGGATGGCCTGGTTGGCGGCGAGCGGACGACCGAACAGCACGCGCTGCGCGCTGTAGTCGAGCACTTCCTTCAGGCACGCCTGCGCGGCGCCGATCGGCCCCCACGTGATGCCGTAACGCGCCTGGTTGAGGCAGCCGAGCGGGCCTTTCAGCCCCTTCACGTTCGGCAGGCGCGCGCTGTCCGGCACGCGCACGTCGTCGAAGAACAGGCCCGACGTCACCGAGGCGCGCAGGCTCATCTTCTTGTGCACTTCCTGCGCGGCGAAGCCCTTGGTATCGGTCGGCACGATGAAACCCTGGATGCCGTCGTCCGTCTGGGCCCAGACGATCGCGATGTGCGCGAGGTTGCCGTTGGTGATCCACATCTTGGCGCCGTTGATCACCCAGTCGCCGCCGTCCTTGCGCGCGACCGTCTTCATGTTCGCCGGATCGGAGCCACCGTGCGGCTCGGTGAGGCCGAAGCAGCCGATCACTTCGCCGGCGGCCATCCGCGGCAGGTACTGGCGCTTCTGCTCCTCGGAGCCGTAGGCGAAGATCGGGTACATGCACAGCGAGCTCTGCACCGAGGCGAAGCTGCGCAGGCCCGAATCGCCGCGTTCGAGTTCCTGGCAGATCAGGCCATAGCTCACGCCGTTCATCCCGGCGCAGCCGTATTCCTCGGGCAGCGTGGCGCCGAGGAGGCCCAGCGACGCGATCTCCGGTACCAGTTCGGCCGGAAACCGGCCCTGATCGAAGGCGTCGCCGATGATCGGAAGCACCTTTTCGTCGACGAAACGGCCGACGGCGTCCTGCACGGCGCGCTCCTCGTCGGTGAGCAGCGAACGGACGTCGTAAAGATCGAGCGGGTCGAGACGGTGGGCCATGGCGGGCGATCACATGCGGTTGGGGAAACCCCACGATTGTAGCGGCGGCCTTCACGCCGGGTCATGCGGGCATGCAGCAAGAGGACGGCGCGACGGGCCCGGACCGGACGGCGCAAGACGCGCGGCGCCTACAGCCGTCGCCCGTGCCCGGGGCGAATACTCGCCCTCCCCCTCGATACAGGACCTTCCGATGCGCTCCTCACGTTACCTGCTCGCCCTCACCTGCCTCGCCCTCGCCGGGCCCTCCGCCGCGGAGGGCTACATGTTCGGCACCCTCGTCATGCAGTCCACCGATTCCGCGACCTATGGCGAAGTGCAGGCACTGACCCGTAACAGCCCCGTCGTGCTCATGCCCGCCGTGTACCCGGGCGACGGCACGCTGTTCGACAGGTTCAGCACCAAGGAACTCGACCGTCTCGGCGTCTTTCGCGAAGACAACCCGTTCGAACTGGAGAAGATCAGCCTTCCCAACCCTGGCGATACGGGTCGAGTGGTCAACGATGCCGGCCGCTGCCTGACCCGGACGGCCGGTCTCGAATGGGCGCAATGCGACGGCGGCGACCGGCAGCGCTGGACCTTCCGCGACGATGCCTTGTGGACCCGCGTCGGCAACAGGGATTTCTACGTGGGCTTCCGGCCCGGCACCCCTCGCGGCGGCCCCTGGGCGCTGCTCGACGGCACCTCGGGCAAGCCCACGGTCCGGATCCTTCGCGGCGCCATCTTCCACGACTGGGAGCTCTGAGGCACCCGGCGCCGTCCCGCGCGTGGAGATCACGCGCGGCGGCGCATAATGGGGCTCACCCTTACCCGGGCCCGCCCATGATCAAAGGTGTCATCCTCGGCTTCGCCTGCTACGCCGCTTACGCGTGGAGCGACGCCTTCGTGAAGTCGCTCGAGGGCACGTTGCCCGCGTACGAGGCGGTGTTCTTCGGCGCGGTGCTCGCCATGGCGGCCTTCCCGTTCCTCAAGAAGCCCGGCGATCGCTGGAGCGAGATCGTGATCTCGAAGATGCCCGGCCTGTGGCTCCTCCGCGCCATGGCCGGCGCCATCGGCAATGTCACGGCGGTCATGGCCTTCACGGCGCTGCCGATGGCCGAGGCGTTCTCGCTGATCTTCCTCCTGCCGATCTTCGTGACCATCCTGTCCGTGGTGTTCCTGCGCGAACAGGTGGGCTGGCGGCGCTGGTCCGCGGTCATCGTCGGTTTTCTCGGTGTGCTCGTGGTGCTTCGTCCCGGTTTCCGCCACCTCGGTGTCGGACACGTGGCGGCGATCATCTGCGGCATCACCGGCGCGCTCTCGATCATCGCGCTGCGCATGGCCGGGGCGACCGAAAAGCGCATCACGCTCTACGGCGCCGGCGTGATCGGCCCGATGATCGCGGGCTTCATCATGATGCTGCCGCATTTCGTCTGGCCGAACGCCCACCAGTGGTTCCTGGTGCTCGGCTACGGCCTGCTCGCCGCCGCGGGGGCCGTCCTGCTCATGCTCGCGACGCAGCACGCGCCCGCCAATCGCGTCGCGCCGACGCAATACAGCCAGATGCTCTGGGCGATCCTCTTCGGCTACCTCATCTTCCACGACCACCTGGACTGGCCGATGCTCATCGGCATCGTGATGATCCTGGGCGCCGGCCTCTTCACCTTCGTGCGCGAAGAGAAGAAGACGAACTGGTGGCGCTGGACGAACATCGTCTGACGACGGACTAGAGGTTGCTGACCCCGTGCGGCACGTGGCCCGTGGCGACGTGCCGACGTGCCGACTCGACGTTCGCCGGGGAGTCGTCGAAGAAGATGTCGGCGCCGAACGCGTCGAGGAACGGCCCCTTGTCCCGGCCGCCCAGGAACAGGGCCTCGTCGATGCGCACGCCCCAGCGACGCAGCGTGAGGATCACCCGCTTGTGGGCGGGCGCCGAACGCGCTGTGACCAGCGCGGTGCGGATGGGCGAGGTCTCGGCCGGAAACGCGGCCTGGAGACGGTGCAACGCGGCGAGGAAGCCGCGGAAGGGACCGCCGGAAAGCGGCTCGGCCCAGCGCTCGGTCTCGCTGCGGTGGAACGCGTCGAGGCCCTGCTCCTGCGACACCCGCTCGCCCTCGTCGCCGAAGA
The DNA here is from genome assembly GCF_031456385.1 of Luteibacter sp. 3190. Classification (NCBI taxonomy): domain Bacteria; kingdom Pseudomonadati; phylum Pseudomonadota; class Gammaproteobacteria; order Lysobacterales; family Rhodanobacteraceae; genus Luteibacter; species Luteibacter sp. 3190. The sequence continues at coordinate 1,937,818 of NZ_JAVDUO010000001.1, forward strand.
TCACGGCGTCCCCGTCGAACGCGATGCGCAGCTGTTCGCTGGAACGCTGCGGCGCCGTGGACGGCAGGATGGTGGCCGCGGCCACGCCGGCCCGCAGCGCGCGGCCGACGTCCTCGGCGTTCGCGGAGAGGAAGAGATCCGCCTTGAACGGCGCGATGTAGTCGGACGTCGGCGCCCCGCTGGTGAACGCGGCGCGGGAAATGTTCAGGCCGTAATGCTGGATGGCGTTGAAGATCCGCAGGCCGGTGTCGCCCGAGTTGCGCGAGAGCAGGATCACTTCCACCGGCGGCAGGTCGCCGGAGAGCGCGTTCAGGCCCAGCAGCTTCTGCACCAGGGGGAACGCGACGCCGGGTTGCAGCAGCTCGTCTTCGTGGTCGATCTGGAACGCGCGGTACGCGTCGAGGCCTTCACGCTCGAAGAGTTCGTGGCTGTCGCCCATGTCGAACAGGGCGCGCGACGAGATCGCCACGACGAGGCGGTTGTCGCGGACCGAGGAGGCGGCGTGGGCGTTGTGGGTGTCGTCGTTCATGGCGGCATCGTAGCGCAATGGGCCTTCTCGAAGCGCCGGCGGCTACTCCGCGAACTGCTCGTCGAGGATGCGCTGCTGGAGGTTGTGCTCCGGATCGAAGAGCAACCGCACGGCATGCCGCCGCGACTGCTTCACTTCCACGGAACGCACGTCGCGCACCTCGTGGAAATCCGCCGTGGCGCTGATCGGGCGCTTGTTCGGATCCTTCGTCTCGAAGCCGACGCGCGTGGCGTGAGGAAGGATCGCCCCTCGCCAGCGGCGCGGCCGGAACGGGCTGATGGGCGTCAGCGCCAGCACGTTCGCGTCGAGCGGCAGGATGGGGCCGTGCGCGGAGAGGTTGTAGGCGGTGGAGCCGGCGGGCGTCGAGACGAGGATGCCGTCGCACACCAGCTCGTCGAGCTTCATCTCGCCGTTGAGGCTGACCGTCAGGTGCGCGGCCTGGTTGCTCTGGCGGAGCATGGCCACCTCGTTGAATGCCAGGGCGCGGTGCTCGACGCCGTCGCAGCAGGTGGAGTGCATTTCCAGCGGATGAAGGACCGCGGGGTGCGCCTTTTCGATGCGCTCCGGCAGGTGATCCATGGCGTGCTGGTTCATGAGGAACCCGAGCCGGCCCAGTTTCATGCCGTAGAACGGGATGCCGAGCGTGCGATGGGCATGCAGCGTGCGCAGCATGAACCCGTCGCCGCCGAGCGAAACGATGATGTCCGCGTCGCCCGGCGCGACGCCGCGGTAACGCTTCTTGAGCGCCGTGAGGGCGCGTTGGGCGACTTCGGTCTCGCTGGCGACGAAGGCTAGGCGCATGGGCTGGGAGCTTCCTGGTCCAGCGGCGAGCTTAGTGCGTCGTGTCTCGCCCGGATAGTCCGAAACGATCCCGCAGATCCGATCGCGGATACGATCCGCTCCCACCCCTCCGGTAGCGAAGTCCGCCTTCTACCGGAGGGTGGGAGCCGATCGATCACACCGGGATCTGCGCCAGCTGCGCCAGCCTGCGGACCGCGACCGAGGCGATCGGGTAATCCGCGTTCTGGGTGAGGATCTCCGCCAGCATCGCGCGGGTGTACTTCAGCGTCGGGTCGTCGCGGTCCAGCCAGGCCTTCACCGGGCTCACATCCGTGCGATCGCCGGCCACGCTGAGCACCTGAAGCGCGAGGGCGCGATGCTGGGCGTTGAGCTCGTCCAGCAACGAACCGCGCGCCTGCGCGTGCCATGCGCCCTCGACGGCCAGCGCCTCGATCTGGCCACGCAGCCAGTCGAGGTCCAGCGCCTCGGCCAGTTCGTAGAACACCGTCGCGACCGTCGCGATGTCGCGGCCGCTCTGGCGCGACACTTCCACCATGTCGAGCGCGGAGCGCAGCACCGGCACGCGGGCCAGGCGGATCGCCAGCGCGTTGGGCACGCCCAGGCCTTCCCACTTCTCCTGGCTGGCCGCGAAGTCGCCGCGACCCGTGTTCGTCAGGGCATCGGGCAGTGCCTTGCGCAGCGTCGTGACGTCGTTGGCGTAGCGGTCGACGTTGGCGGCGATGTCGAGCGAACCACCCGGACGGTTCAGCAGCCAGCGCGTCAGGTGACGCAGCAACGACCAGATCTGCAGGACGGCGTCGATCTGCGTGTCCTCGGCGATCTTCCCGTCGAGCGCTTCGATGTCCGCCCACAGGTCGCGCGCGTCGAGGATCTCGCGCGCGGCGGTATAAGCCTTCGCGATCGCCGCCGGGCCCTGGCCCGTGTCCTCCTGCATGCGCATCATGAACGTCGCGCCCATGCGGTTGATCGTCGAGTTGGTCACCGCGGTGGCGATGATCTCGCGCTTCAGGCGATGGCGCTGCATGTGCTCGGCGTACTTCTCGTGCAGCGGCACGGGGAAGTACCGCACCAGTTCGCGCGAGAGGTACGGATCTTCCGGAACGTCGGAATCGAGCAGCTGCTGGAACAGCCGGATCTTGTCGTAGCTCAGCAGCACCGACAGTTCGGGACGCGTCATGCCCTGTCCGCGGAGTTTACGGTCGGCCAGTTCCGCGGCCGTCGGCAGCGACTCCACCTGGCGGTCGAGCAGGCCCTCGGCCTCGAGCGTGCTGATGAAGTGGGCCATCGAGCCGAGACGGCGCACGGACTGGTGCTCCATCACGGTGATCGCCTGGTTCTGGCGATAGTTGTCCCACAGCACGAGGCGGCCGACCTCGTCGGTCATCTCGGCGAGCTGCTTGTTGCGGCCCTCGAACGTGAGCTCGCCACGCTGCACGGCGTCGTTGAGCAGGATCTTGATGTTCACCTCGTGATCCGAGGTGTCCACGCCGGCCGAGTTGTCGATGAAGTCCGTGTTCATCAGCACGCCGGCCTGCGAGGCCTCGATGCGACCCTTCTGGGTCATGCCCAGGTTGCCGCCCTCGCCCACGATGCGGCAGCGCAGTTCGCTGCCGTTGACGCGCAGCGCGTTGTTCGCGCGGTCGCCCACGTCGGCGTGCGTTTCGCTGGTCGCCTTGACGTACGTGCCGATGCCGCCGTTCCAGAGCAGGTCGACCGGCGCCTTGAGGATCGCCGAGAGCAGGTCGGACGGCGCCATGTGCGTCACCTCGGCGCGGATGCCGAGGGCGGCGCGGATCTGCGGCGACACCGGAATCGACTTCGCGCTGCGCGGGTACACGCCGCCTCCGGCCGAGATCAGCGACTTGTCGTAGTCGTCCCACGAGGAACGCGGCAGCGCGAACATGCGCGTGCGCTCCTTGAACGACACCGCGGCATCCGGATCCGGATCGAGGAAGATGTGCCGATGGTCGAACGCGGCCAGCAGGCGGATGTGCTCCGAAAGCAGCATGCCGTTGCCGAACACGTCGCCGGACATGTCGCCCACGCCCACCACCGTGAAGTCTTCCGCCTGGCAATCGCGGCCCAATGCACGGAAGTGGCGCTTGACCGATTCCCACGCGCCCTTGGCGGTGATGCCCATGCCCTTGTGGTCGTAGCCGTTGGAACCGCCCGACGCGAAGGCGTCGTCGAGCCAGAAGCCGTGCTCGGTCGAGATCGCGTTGGCGATGTCGGAGAACGTGGCGGTGCCCTTGTCGGCCGCGACGACGAGGTACGGATCGTCGTTGTCGTGGCGCACGACGTCGTGCGGCGGCACGACGCTGCCCTCGACGAGGTTGTCGGTGATGTCCAGCAGGCCGTTGATGAACATGCGATAGCACGCGATGCCCTCGGCCAGCTGCGCGTCGCGATCCGCACCGGCAGGCGGACGCTTAACGAAGAAGCCGCCCTTCGAGCCGACGGGCACGATGACGGTGTTCTTCACCATCTGCGCCTTGACGAGACCGAGCACCTCCGTGCGGAAGTCCTCGCGGCGGTCGGACCAGCGCAGGCCGCCGCGCGCGACGGGACCGAAGCGCAGGTGGATTCCCTCCACGCGCGGCGCGTAGACGAAGATCTCGCGGTACGGCACCGGCTTGGCGAGGTCGGGCACCTTGTGCGAGTCGAACTTGAAGCTGATGTAGGGACGGAACGCGCCGTCCCATGCCTGGAAGAAGCTCGTGCGCAGCGTGGCGTGCACCAGCGCGATGAAGCTGCGCAGGATGCGGTCCTCGTCGAGGCTGGAGACGTTGTCGAGCAACGCCTCGATCGCCTCCTCCACCGCCTTGACCTGGTCCGCGCGCGCGCTGCCCAGCGAGGCGACGAGGTTGCCGATCAGGCCCGGATGGGCCGCCAGCGTGTCGGCGTCCATCAGCGTGTGCATCTCGTGCGAGAGCATGCTCTCCGCGCGCTCGCGCTCGGCGCCATCGAGGCTCTCGCGACGTGGATCGAAGCGCGCGTTGAACAGCTCGACGATGAGGCCGGCGATGGCGGGGTAATGGTTGAGCGCGTCTTCCATGTACGCCTGCGAGAACGCCACGCCCGTCTGCAGGAGGTACTTGCAGTAGCTGCGCAGCACGGCGACCTGGCGCCAGCCCAGCTTCGCGCCCAGCACGAGGCGGTTGAAGCCGTCGTTCTCCGCGTTGCCGCGCCAGATCTGCTCGAAGGCGTCCTCGAAGAGCGTCCCGACCTGCTCCACCTCGAACGCGAGGCGGCCGACCGGCTGGACCTCGAAGTCCTGGATGAACAGGCGGCTGTCGGCCACCTTCACCTCGTACATGTGCTCGGTGAGCACGCGCAGGCCGAGGTTCTCCAGCTGCGGCAACACTTCGGACAGCGCGATGTCGGAGCCGGAACGGTAGACCTTGAAGCGCAGTTCCTCCGGCCGGTGCGGCGGGTGGTAGAACGACATGCTGATCGCGTCGGGGCCATCGAGCCCCGCCAGCGCGCGGACGTCGGCCGCGGCGACCTGCGGCGCGACCTCGTCGACGTAGCCGGCCGGCAGCGCCTTGCCGTAGCGGTTGGCCAGGATGATGCCCTGCTGCTCGCCGGCGCTCTCGATGAGGCGGTCGCGCAGTTCGTCGTGCCAGTTGCGGGCGATGGAGGCGATCTGCGCCTCGATGGCGGCCGCGTCGTACACCGGATGGTCGCCGATGCGCGGGCGCACCACGACGTGCAGGCGGACCAGCGCCGCCTCGCCCATCAGCACCGCGGAGTCGACGTGCTCGCCGTGGAAGGCCTCGCGCAGCACGCCTTCGACGCGCTCGCGGACCGTGGTGTTGAAGCGGTCGCGCGGGATGTAGACGAGGCAGGAGAAGAACCGGCCGTAGCTGTCGCGGCGGATGAACAGGCGCGTGCGCGTGCGCTGCGCCAGTTCGAGCAGGCCCATGGCCAGCGCGAAGAGCTCGTCGGTGCTGCACTGGAACAGCTCGTCGCGCGGCAGCGTGTCGAGGATGTGGCGCAACGCCTTGCCCGAGTGCGAGTCGCGCTTCAGGCCGGAGCGGGACATCACGGCCTCGCACTTGTCGCGCACGAGCGGCACGTGCTGCGGGTGCGCCATGTACGCGTTGGACGAGAACAGGCCGAGGAAGCGCTGTTCCGCGACCGGCCGGCCCTTGTCGTCAAAGCGCAGCACGCCGATGTAGTCCATGTAGCCCGGACGGTGGATCGGCGAACGCGCGTTGGTCTTGGTCAGGATGATGGCGTCCGTGGAGCCCGAGCGCGGCAGCTCGTTCGCCGCCAGCGTGCGCAGCGAGCGCGGCGCCAGAGAGCGTTCGGCGGTGCGCAGGATGCCGAGGCCGGACGTTTCCACAGCCTTCAGGACCTCGTCGCCCGCGTCGGCGGCGACTTCGTATTCACGGTAGCCCATGAAGGTGAAATGGTCGTCGGCCACCCAGCGTAGGAAATCGGTGGCTTCACGGACTTCGTCGGCGGTGTACGGGAGCGAGCGACGGCCCAGGTCCTCCGCGACCTCGACCATCTTCGCGCGCATGGCGCGCCAGTCGTCCACGGCCTCGCGGACGTCGGCGAGCGCGGTTTCCACGTTCGCCTTGAGGGTGTCGAGCTCGGTGTCGTCGATGCGATCGATCTCGAAGCGCATGATCGACTCGGTCGTCGGGCCGGAACCGATCGACTCCAGCACGCCCGACGCCGAACGCACCACCGGAACCACCGGGTGGATGATCGCGTGGATGTCGGCATGGGCCGCGGCCACCATCGACACGGTGTCGACCAGGAAGGGCATGTCGTCGGTGACGACCTCGACCACCGCGCGGGTGCCCGAGACGCCCGGGTTGTACACACGAACCTTCGCTTTACCCGGCGTGCGCTCGCGCGCGAAGCCCAGGAGGTCGGCGATCAGCGCGGCCCAGCGATCCGGCGCGTGCAGCGCGTGGTCGGCGGGGGCGATCCGCTCGAAGAAGGCCTCGATAAAAAAGCGCGCCTCGTTGAGGCGCTCCGCGGGGTAGTCGATCTTTTTGAGTTCATCGAAGACAACGGCGTGGAACGGGCCGTTTTCGGCAGCGCGAATCGCATTCATGGGCGGATTATCGATGTGGGGAAGGTCGGGAAATCCGTGAAAGCATAGCTCTCACGCATGGCATGTAGCCACACCGGCCGGGGCGCGCCGTTGCCGTATTTTCACTGCGTCGCCGCATCGATCGCGCACGAAACGCCCGGTCGCGGCATGCGCTGCTCGTCCTCGCCGCATGTGCATCGCAACAATACGCATGCGAATGCGTGGCATGACCGTTGACGATGGTCCGGCGGAGATTCTAAACTGGACGGTATAGTCCAGCAGGTATGCGAAATGTCGAACCTGGATGCCCGCCCCGCTTCCGATCACCAGCAGCGGGTGCTCCAGGCGGCGTGCGCGCTTTTCCTGCGCGACGGATATCGCGTCAGCATGGGCGCCGTGGCACGCGAGGCGGGCGTGTCCAAGCAGACCGTGTATGCGCATTTCGACAATAAGGACAACCTGTTCCACGCCGCCGTCGAACAACTGGTCTTGCCGCTCCACGCCAGCCTCGCCCCGGAGAGCGCCGGCCTGGCCTCGATGCTCCATGCACTCGCCAGGGCGCACCAGACTTACGTGATCGACCACGCGCACGTGGCGCTGGGTCGCATGCTGATCGCCGAGGCGCCGCGCTTTCCCGCGGCGGCGCGGACGTTCTTCCGGACCGCGATCGATACCGTCGCGACCCGGCTGGCGCGCTGCATGGCCGAGGCGATGGAACAGGGACGCATGCGCGCCGAGGACCCGGACGTCGCCGCGGAGCTGTTCCTGTCCATGCTGCATGGGCTCGAAGGCGACCGGCGTTTGTTCGGAATGCGCGCGAGGGGTCAGAAGGCACAGGACGCGTGGGCCCGCCACGCGGTAACAGTATTTATGCACGCTTACGACATCCACCCGGATGCCGGGGCGCGAACGAACAAGAAACCCGGAAAAGGATCGGAGTCCCCATGAATCCCCTGCCCCTGCGCTCGTCCCTGCTGGCCCTCGGCCTCGCTGCGGCGCTCGCCGCCTGCCACAAGCAGGAAGCTCCCCAGCAGCCGCCGCCGCCCGAAGTCGGCACGATCACCGTCCAGCCGCAGAACGCGCCGCTGGTGCAGGACCAGGTGGGTCGCGTCTCCGCGTTCCGCACCGCGGACGTCCGCGCCCGCGTGCCCGGCATCCTGCTGCATCGCCTCTACGACGAAGGCACCGACGTCAAGGCGGGCCAGAAGCTGTTCCAGATCGACCCGCAGCCGCTCAAGGCCGAGCTCGACGCCCAGCTCGCGCAGCTCGCCTCCGCACGTGCTTCGGCGGTCAACGCCAAGGCGCAGGCGGACCGCGCCCGCGGCCTGATCGGCAAGAACTACGTGTCCCGCCAGGACCTCGACACGGCCGAGGCGAACCAGCGCACGGCCGACGCCGCCGTGAAGCAGGCCGAGGCCAACGTGCAGTCCGCCCGCATCAACCTGGGCTTCACCGACGTGGTCTCGCCGATCGACGGCCGCGCCGGGCAGCAGCAGGTCACCGAGGGCGCCCTCGTCGGCCAGAACGAAACCACGCTGCTGACCCAGGTCGACCAGCTCGACAAGGTCTACGTGAACTTCAGCGTCTCGGTCTCCGATCTCGACGCCATGCGCCGCGCCGCCGCGGCCGGCGCCGCGACGCTGTCGCCGACCGACCAGACGACCGTGCGCATCATGCTGCCGGACGGCTCGGACTTCGGCGAGGCCGGCACGCTCGACTTCTCGTCGGCCACGGTCAATCCGCAGACCGGCACCGTGAGCCTGCGCGCCCTGCTGAACAACCCGGACCAGCGCCTGCTGCCGGGTCAGTTCGTGACGGTGAAGGCCACGCTCGGCGACCTGCACAACGTGTTCCTGGTGCCCCAGGCCGCGGTGCTGCGCGACGCCAACGACGCCTACGTGATGGTCGTCGGCGAGGGCCACGTCAAGGATCCCCAGACGGGCCAGGACAAGACGATCCCGTCGGCCGCCGTCCATCGCTCGGTGAAGACCGACCGCATCGTCGGCCCCAACTGGATCGTCACCGGCGGCCTCAAGCCGGGCGACCAGATCATCGTCCAGGGCCTGCCCAAGGCGAAGGAAAACGCCCCGGTCAAGGCATCGCCCGCGCAGGCCGCTCCGGCCGGCGCGTCGACCGCCGCCGGCGCACCCCACGCCGCGGCCGGGCAGTAAGGGAGTTTCGTCATGCCGAGTTTCTTCATCGACCGCCCCATCTTCGCGTGGGTCGTGGCGATCCTGATCAGCCTGTGCGGCACGATCTCCCTGCTCAACATGGGTATCGAGTCGTATCCGAACATCGCACCGCCGCAGGTCGTCGTCACGGCGACCTACCCGGGCGCGAGCGCGGACACGACCGAGAAGACCGTGACGCAGGTCATCGAGCAGCAGCTGACCGGTATCGACCACCTGCTCTACTTCAGCTCCGCCTCGAGCTCCAGCGGCACGGCCACCGTGACGCTGACCTTCGAGACCGGTACGGACCCCGACATCGCGCAGGTCCAGGTGCAGAACAAGGTGTCGCTCGCGACGCCCCGCCTGCCCTCGGAAGTGACGCAGCAGGGCGTCGTGGTGGCCAAGTCCAACCCCGACTTCCTGATGTTCGTGGCGCTGACATCGTCGAACCCGACCATCGACGGCAACCGCCTGACCGACATCGTGTCGTCGCAGGTGCTCGACCAGATCGCCCGTATCCCGGGCGTCGGCAGCACGCGCCAGCTGGGTTCGGAGTACGGCATGCGCGTCTGGCTGAACCCGGACAAGCTGCGCGGCTACGGCCTCTCGGCCACCGACCTGCGTAACGCCCTCAGCACGCAGAACGTCCAGTTCGCCGCCGGCTCGATCGGTACCGACCCGGCCGTGGACGGCCAGGGCTTCAGCGCCACGGTGTCGGCCGAAGGCCGGTTCACCTCGGCCGAGGAGTTCTCGGACATCATCCTGCGCGCCAACAACGACGGCACGGTCGTGCGCCTGAAGGACGTCGCGCGCGTCGAGCTCGGCCCGCAGACCTACGGCTTCAACGCGCAGTGGAACGGCACCCCGACCGGTTCTTTCGGTGTGCAGCTGCTGCCGGGCGCCAACGCGCTCGACGTCGCCAACGCCGTGCGCGCCAAGATGGCGGAGCTCGCCAAGAGCTTCCCGGACGGCGTGACCTGGTTCGCGCCGTACGACACGACGAAGTTCGTGACGATCTCGATCGAGGAAGTGGTGCACACCCTCGTCGAGGCGATCATCCTCGTCTTCCTCGTGATGCTGCTGTTCCTGCAGAACTTCCGCGCCACGGTCATTCCGACGCTCGTCATCCCGGTGGCGCTGCTCGGCACGTTCCTCGGCCTCTCGCCGCTGGGCTTCACCGTCAACCAGCTCACGCTGTTCGGCATGGTGCTGGCGATCGGCATCGTGGTCGACGACGCGATCGTCGTGATCGAGAACGTCGAACGCATCATGTCCGAGGAAGGGCTTTCGCCGAAGGAAGCCACGCGCAAGGCCATGGGCCAGATCACCGGCGCGGTCATCGCGATCACGGTGGTGCTCGCCGCGGTGTTCGTGCCGTCGGCGCTGCAGCCCGGCGCATCCGGCATCATCTACAAGCAGTTCGCGCTGACGATCGCGGTCTCGATGGGCTTCTCGGCCTTCCTCGCCCTGTCGTTCACGCCGGCGCTGTGCGCGACGATCCTCAAGCCGACGCACGACCACAAGAAGAACATCGTCTACCGCAAGTTCAACCAGGTGTTCGACTGGGTGCAGGGCACCTATTCGGGCCACATCAGCAGCGCCGTGCGCCACGCCCCCCGCTGGATGGTGGTGTTCGTGCTGATCGCGGTGGTGATGGGCTTCCTGTTCGTCCGCCTGCCCACCAGCTTCGTCCCTGACGAAGACCAGGGCTACGCGCTGGCGATCGTGCAGCTGCCGCCGGGTTCGAGCATCGCCCGTACCGAGAAGGTGATGACCGACATGCGGTCGATCATCCTCAAGGATCCGTCGGTCGAGGGCGTGTTCCAGATCTCCGGCTTCAGCTTCGTCGGCTCCGGCGAAAACGTCGGCATGAACTTCATCCGCCTGAAGGACTGGGACCAGCGCGACCTCACGGCCACGCAGATCATCCAGCAGATGAACGGCAAGATGCAGGCCGTGCGCGACGCCACGATCTTCGTGGTGAACCTGCCGACGATCCGTGGCCTGTCGCAGTTCGGCGGCATCGACATGTACCTGCAGGCGCGTGCCGGCCAGTCGCGCGCGGAACTTCAGCAGGCGCGCAACATCCTGCTGGGCGCCGCGTCGCAGAACAAGGCGCTGGTCGGCATCCGTCCGAACACGCTGGAAGACGCGCCGCTGCTCCAGCTGCAGGTCGACCGCACGCAGGCGCAGTCGATGGGCCTGTCCGTCAGCGACATCTACACCGCGATCCAGCTCACGCTCGCGCCGGTGTACATCAACGACTTCCAGTACGGCGGCCGCGTCAAGCGCGTCATGCTGCAGGCCGACGCGCCCTACCGCATGGGCACCGACGCCTTCGAGCACATCTTCACCCCGAGCGGCCTCGCCTCCTCGTCGTCGTCCTCGACGTCGTCGACCGCGACGGGCGGCACGGTGGCCAGCGCCTCGACCGGCCTGGACGCCGCGATGATCCCGCTGTCGACGGTGGTCAGTTCGAAGTGGACGATGGCCGCGCCGACGCTCAACCGCTACAACGGTTACTCCGCGGTGGAAATCGTCGGTAACGAAGCGCCGGGTTACTCCACCGGCCAGGCCATGGGCATCGTCGAAGGCATCGTCAACGACAAGCTGCCCAAGGGCTTCGGTTACGACTGGACCGGTCAGTCCTACCAGGAAATCCTGTCCGGCAACTCGTCCACGCTGCTGCTCGCGCTGTCGGTCGTGATCGTGTTCCTCTGCCTCTCCGCCCTGTACGAAAGCTGGTCGATCCCGGTTTCCGTGCTGCTGGTGGTGCCGCTCGGCATCCTCGGTACCGTCGTCTTCTCGATGCTCCGCGGCCTGCCGAACGACATCTACTTCAAGATCGGCATGATCACCGTCATCGGTCTGGCGGCGAAGAACGCGATCCTGATCGTGGAGTTCGCGGTCGAACAGCAGCAGGAAGGCAAGACGCTGCGCGAGGGCATCATCGAGGCCGCCCGCCTGCGACTGCGCCCCATCCTGATGACGTCGCTGGCCTTCATCCTCGGCGTGTTCCCGCTCGCGATCTCCACCGGCGCGGGCGCGAACTCCCGCCACGCGATCGGCACGGGCGTCATCGGCGGCATGCTCTTCGCCACGTTCCTCGGCCTGCTGCTGATCCCGGTCTTCTACGTCAGCGTCCGCCGCCTGCTGGGCGACAAGCTCGACGAGGTGTCGCACAACATGCCGAAGCCCGGCCACGATCCGGACGGCGACGGCCCGCACGGCGGCCCCTCGAACGGTCCGTCAGGCGGTGGCAACCCGTCGACGACCATCGTGCCGCACGCGCCGAATGTGGGAGACGTCACCCACTTCGACTCGGACCCGCGACGCGGAACGGATCGACCGTAACGAAAAAGCCCGGCGAAAGCCGGGCTTTTTTTTGCGGGACCGGACCTGGCGCGTGACCTTGATGACCAGGGCGAAGAGCCGTCGCGGCCGGGTCCGCTCCCATCAAGCGACATGGTGGGAGCGGACCTGGCCGCGACATCTTCTCGCGATCACCCCGGAACTGGCGCGCGAGCTTGATGACCGGGGCGAAGAGCCGTCGCGGCCAGGTCCGCTCCTACAGGAGGAGCGCGGGGCGATCAGCGCAGGCCGGTTTCCGCCCGCGCGATCACGAGGCGCTGGATCTCGCTCGTGCCCTCGTAAATCTCGGTGATCTTCGCGTCGCGGAAGTAGCGTTCCAGCGGCATTTCCTTCGAATAGCCCATGCCGCCGTGGATCTGCACGGCCTGATGGGTGATCCACATCGCGGCTTCCGAGGCCACCAGCTTGGCCATCGAAGCCTCGGTGCCGAAGCGGCCGCCGGTCTTCTCGACCTGACCCTTGGTCCACGCCGCGCGCAGCGTCAGCAGGAGGGCCGCGTCCAGCTTGCACTTCATGTCGGCGATCTTGGACTGCGTCATCTGGAACGTGCCGATCGGGTGGCCGAAGGCCTTGCGATCGCGCGACCACTGCAGCGTGGCCTCGTACGCGGCGCGCGCGATGCCCACCGCCTGCGACGCGATGCCGATGCGGCCGGCGTCCAGCACGCCCATGGCGATGCCGAAGCCCTTGCCTTCGTCACCTAGGAGGTCTTCCTTCGGGCAGACGTAATCGTGGAACTCGATCTCGCACGTGGCCGAGGCGCGGATGCCGAGCTTCGGTTCCGTCTTGCCCGCGAGGAAACCCTCGCGCTTCGTGTCGATGATGAACGCCGACACCCCACGGGCACCGATGCCTGGCGTGGTCACGGCGAACAGCACGATGTAACGCGCGACCGGACCGGAGGTGATCCAGCTCTTCTTGCCGTTGATGACCCAGTCGCCGTCCGCGTTCTTCACGGCGCGCGTATGCATGTTCGAGGCATCCGACCCGGACTGCGGCTCCGTGAGGGCATAGGCGCCGATCGCCTCGCCCGACGCGATGGCGCGAACGTACGTCTGCTTCTGGGCTTCGTTGCCGTACTTCAGGATGCCGTTGCAGAACAGCGAATTGTTCACCGACATGATCGTGGACGTGGCGGCATCGGCGGCGGCGATCTCGACCATGGCCAGCACGTAGGCCACCGGGTCCATGCCCGCGCCGCCGTATTCCTCGGGCACCTCGATGCCCATGAGGCCCAGCTGGCCCATCTCCCGGATGTTCTCGAGCGGGAATTCACCCTTCGCGTCGAGTTCGGCGGCGACGGGTGCGATGCGCTTCTGGGCGAAGTCCCGGGCGATGGACTGGATCGACAGCTGATCGTCGGTAAAACGGAAATCCATGGGTGTTCCTCGCGCCGGTCCGATGAGCCGGCAAAGTCTGGTGGAATCGAGCCCGCCATTCTAACGACCGTGCGGCGACAAGCCTCCCTGCACTGCAACATGTCCGCTTGACGCACGCGCGCGTCGGCCCCATCCTACGTATCTCTATATCGCGATATAAGGATGTTGGATGGATCTGTCGACGGCCTCCACGGTGCTGCGGCTCCTGGCCGATCCAACCCGTGTCCGGCTTCTCGCCCTGCTCGACCGCGAGGAACTGACGGTGGCCGAACTGGCCGCCGTGCTGCACCTCGCCCAGCCCCGGGTGTCCACCCACCTGGCGAAGCTTAAGGAAGCCGAGCTCGTCCGCGACCGCCGCGCCGGCGTCTCCGCCTACTACCGCGCCAATGTCGAGGCCGATCCGACCCTCGTGGCACTCGTCGCCTCGCTTCGCGACACGCTGAGCGACGCCCTGTTGCGCGAAGACGCCGAACGCCTCCCCGCCGTGCTGGCCCAGCGAGCCCGCGCGGAAGGCTGGGCCGACACCGTCGCCGGCGACATGGAACGCCACTACTCGCCCGGCCGCACGTGGGAGACGCTCGCCCGTTCGCTTCTCCAGCTGCTCACCACGGGCGACGTCCTCGACATCGCATCGGGCGACGGCGTCACCGCCGAGCTGCTCGCGCCCCACGCCCATTCCATCGTCTGCATCGACAGTTCCGAACGCGTGGCCGACGCGGCGCGCCAGCGCCTTTCGGCGTTCTCCAACGTCGATGTGCGCACGGGCGACATGCACGCGCTGGACCTCGGCGACCGCCAGTTCGACCTTGTCCTGCTGCTCCACGCCCTCACCTATTCCGACCGGCCGCAGACCGTTTTCGACGAGGTCGCCCGCGTCCTCAAGCCGGGCGGTCGCGTGCTGGCCTCGACGCTTGGCGAACACGATCACCGCGCCGTGGTGGAACCGTTCGATCACCGCAACCTCGGCTTCACCTGTGACGGCCTGACCGAGCTGGCCCGCAAGGCCGGCCTCGAGGTGGTCAGCTGCGAGCGCCTCAGCCGCGAACGCCGCGCGCCGCACTTCGAGGTGGTCAGCCTCCTCGCGCGCAAGCCCCAAGGAGACGCATGATGAGCACGCTGCCCTGGCTCCACCCCGACCGCGTCGCCCTGATCCAGAAAGGGCTGGCGGAACGCATCATGATCCTCGACGGCGGCATGGGCACCATGCTACAGGGCCACCGGCTCGACGAATCCGGCTACCGCGGCGAGCGTTTCGCCGGCGGCCACGACAGCACGCACGACCACGGTCACGACCATCCGGGCGAGTGCGACCTGAAAGGCAACAACGACCTCCTGCTGCTGACCCAGCCGGACATCATCCGCGGCGTGCACGAGGCCTATCTCGAAGCCGGCGCGGATTTCATCGAGACCAATACGTTCAACGCCACCCGTGTCAGCCAGGCCGATTACCACCTGGAGCATCTGGTGCCGGAGCTCAACCGCGAGGGCGCGCGCATCGCGCGCGAAGCCTGCGACGCCATGACGGCGCGCACGCCGGACCGCCCGCGCTTCGTCATCGGCGTGCTGGGTCCCACGAGCCGCACGGCGTCGATCTCGCCGGACGTCAACGACCCGGGTTACCGCAACGTCTCGTTCGAGGAGCTGAAGGCGAACTACATCGAGGCCGCGCGCGCGCTCATCGAAGGCGGTGCCGACACGATCATGGTCGAGACCATCTTCGACACGCTCAACGCGAAAGCCGCCCTGTTCGCGCTCAGCGAACTCTTCAACGAGCTCGGCGCGCGCGTGCCCGTGATGATCTCCGGCACGATCACCGACCGCTCGGGCCGCACGCTGTCCGGACAGACCGCCGAGGCGTTCTTCTACTCCGTCGAGCACATCCAGCCGCTGTCCGTGGGCCTGAACTGCGCGCTGGGCGCCGAGGATCTGCGCCCGCACGTGCAGATGCTCTCCCGCATCGCCGGCGCGGCCGTCAGCACGCATCCGAACGCCGGCCTGCCCAACGCGTTCGGCGAGTACGACGAGACGCCCGAGACCATGGCCGCCACGATCGAGAGCTTCGCGGCCGAAGGCCTCATCAACATCGTCGGCGGGTGCTGCGGCACCACGCCGGCCCACATCGCGGCCATCGCCGCCGCCGTGGCGCCGTACGCGCCGCGTGTGCCGAAGGACGACGCGCAAGCCGCATGAGCATCCGATATACGCGCCTCTCCGGCCTCGAGCCGCTGGTCATCACGCCCGACCTGAACTTCATCAACGTCGGCGAACGCACGAACGTCACCGGCTCGGCACAGTTCCGCAAGCTCATCAAGGAAGGCCGCTACGAAGAGGCGGTGGAGGTCGCGCGCCAGCAGGTGGAGAACGGCGCGCAGATCATCGACATCAACATGGACGAGGGCCTGATCGATTCCGAGGCCGCCATGACGCGCTTCGTGAACCTGATCTCGTCCGAACCGGACATCGCCCGCGTGCCGATCATGGTCGACTCGTCGAAGTGGAGCGTGATCGAGGCCGGCCTGCGTTGCATGCAGGGCAAGGGCATCGTCAACTCGATCTCGATGAAGGAAGGCGAGGCAGCGTTCCTCGAACACGCGCGCAAGGTCCGCCAGTACGGCGCCGCCGTGGTGGTGATGGCGTTCGACGAAGTCGGCCAGGCGGACACGAAGGAGCGCAAGATCGAGATCTGCTCGCGCGCCTTCGAACTGCTCGTGGACGAAGTGCACTTCCCGCCGGAAGACATCATCTTCGATCCCAACATCTTCGCGATCGCCACCGGCATCGAGGAGCACAACAACTACGCGGTCGACTTCATCGAGGCCACGCGCGAGCTGAAAAAGCGCTTCCCGTCGTCGCACGTCTCCGGCGGCGTCTCCAATGTGTCGTTCTCGTTCCGCGGCAACAACCCCGTGCGCGAGGCGATCCATTCCGTGTTCCTCTACCACGCGATCGCCGCGGGCATGGACATGGGCATCGTCAACGCCGGCGCGCTGGCGATCTACGACGACCTGCCGGAGGAGCTGCGCGAGCGCGTCGAGGACGTGGTGCTCAACCGCCGCGCCGACGCGACCGAACGTCTCCTCGAGATCGCCGACCGCTATAAGGGCGGCAAGGGCGAGGTCGCGGTCGAATCCGCCGCCTGGCGCGAGAAGCCGGTGGTCGAGCGCCTCAGCCATGCGCTGGTGCACGGCATCGACCAGTTCGTGGTCGAGGACACCGAGGAGGCGCGCCTCGCGGCGAAGCGGCCGCTCGACGTCATCGAGGGCCCGTTGATGGCCGGCATGAACGTGGTCGGCGACCTCTTCGGCGCGGGCAAGATGTTCCTGCCCCAGGTGGTGAAATCCGCCCGCGTGATGAAGAAGGCCGTGGCGCACCTCATTCCGTACATCGAGGAAGAGAAGCTCCGCTCCGGCGACGCGGGCAAGAACAACGGCAAGATCGTGCTCGCCACGGTCAAGGGCGACGTCCACGACATCGGCAAGAACATCGTGGGCGTGGTGCTCCAGTGCAACAACTTCGAGGTCATCGATCTCGGCGTGATGGTGCCGACGCAGAAGATCCTGGACGTCGCCCGTTCCGAGAACGCCGACATCATCGGCCTCTCGGGCCTGATCACGCCCTCGCTCGAGGAGATGAGCCAGGTCGCGCGCGAGATGCAGAGGCAGGACTTCCAGGTCCCGCTGATGATCGGCGGCGCGACGACGTCGCGCGCCCATACCGCGCTGCGGATCGAACCGCACTACAAGTCGCCCACCGTGTGGGTGAAGGACGCTTCGCGCGCCGTGGGCGTGGCGCAGTCGCTGGTCAGCAAGGACCTCGTCGACGAGTTCATGGCGAAGGTGCGCGCCGAGTATGCCGAGGTGCGCGAGCGGCACAAGAGCCGCGGCACCGGCAAGCAGCTCGTGCCGCTCGCCAAGGCGCGCGCGCAGCGTTTCCAGGGCGACTGGCAGGCGTACACGCCACCCGTGCCGCGCACGCCGGGCGTGACGGTCTTCGATGACTACGACCTTGCCGAGCTGCGCTCGTACATCGACTGGTCGCCGTTCTTCAACGCATGGGAGCTGGCGGGCAAGTTCCCGGCCATCCTCACCGACGAGGTCGTCGGCACGCAGGCATCGGAGCTCTACCGCGACGCGCAGGCCATGCTCGATCGACTGATCGCGGAGAAATGGCTCACGGCGAAGGGCGTCATCGGCTTCTGGCCGGCCAACCAGGTCGGCGACGATATCGAGGTGTACGCCGAGCCCGGCAGCGCCAAGCGCAAGCCGGTCGCCACCCTGCGCCATCTTCGCCAGCAGGCCGACAAGCCCGTCGAGCGGCCGGATTTCTGCCTGGCCGACTTCATCGCGCCGCGCGACAGCGGTGTCGAGGACTGGGTCGGCGGCTTCGCCGTCACCGCCGGCATCGGCATCGACGCGCACGTCGCGCGCTTCGAGGCGGTGCACGACGATTACTCGTCGATCCTCCTCAAGGCGCTGGCGGACCGCCTGGCGGAAGCCTTCGCCGAGCGGATGCACGAGCGTGTCCGCAAGGAGTTCTGGGGCTACGAGCCGGACGAGGCCCTGGACAACGAGGCGCTTATCTCCGAGGCCTACCGCGGCATCCGCCCTGCCCCGGGCTACCCCGCGTGCCCGGAACACAGCGAGAAACGCACGCTGTTCGACCTGCTGGACGCCACGGCGCACACGTTCATCGAACTCACGGACAGTTTCGCGATGTATCCGACGGCGGCCGTCTCGGGATGGTATTTCTCGCACCCGGACAGCCAGTACTTCGTCGTGGGCCGCCTCACGCGCGAGCAAGTCGAGGACTATGCGAAGCGCAAGGGCTGGGATCGCACCGAGGCCGAACGCTGGCTCGCGCCGTATCTCGATTACGACCCGGACTGAGGGCCGGGGCCCGGCTTTGTGGGCCTGCGCTCAGTCCTCCGCCCCACCCGGCTTCACCGTCTCCTGCTTGTCCCGGTGCTTCAGGTGCGCGAACACGTTGTAGAACGAAACGAGCATCGGGAACGCGGTCTGGATGATCCCGACGGAATCGTTCTTGCCCCAGATGAAGTAGGCCAGCGTGAGCACGCTGCCGCTTACCGACAGGTACCAGAAGGACATGGGCACCGTGACCTTCTTGTTCTTCTTCGTGGCGTAGAACTGGACGAACCAGCGCGCCGTGAAGAGCAACGTGCCCAGGAGACCGATGATCTTCCATGGGGTCAGGGTCAGGAGGTGAAGGTCGGCGAGGGCTTCGTGCATGGCGGTGTCCGGGCGATCGATCGGTGCATTCTAGGCGACAGGCCGTGAGGATGCCTTAGCGGGCTCGTCATACCGGCGACCACGGCGGTTGGCGCCCTCGCTCCCCACGAACCGGGGACGTGGGTACCGGCGTGCGCCGGTACGACGGACCGCCCCCCGCCTCACCCACGCTCGTCATACCGGCGAACGCCGGTATCCACGGCGACCACCTTCACCGAAGCGATGTCGCCTGCCAGCCACTCGGGACGTGGGTACCGG
This sequence comes from Luteibacter sp. 3190, assembly GCF_031456385.1. NCBI lineage: Bacteria > Pseudomonadati > Pseudomonadota > Gammaproteobacteria > Lysobacterales > Rhodanobacteraceae > Luteibacter > Luteibacter sp. 3190. The sequence goes on from NZ_JAVDUO010000001.1 coordinate 1,956,627, forward strand.
CGTGCGCCGGTGCGACGGGCCACCCCCTTGCCTCAGCCACGCTCGTCATACCGGCGAACGCCGGTATCCACGGCGACCACCTTCACCGAGGCGATGTCGCCTGCCAGCCACTCGGGCCGTGGGTACCGGCGTGCGCCGGTGCGACTGCGGCGACCCTGGTGGGGCCGTCCCGAAAAAAAGAAAACCCGGCGCTGGGCCGGGTTTTCGTCGATTCGATGGTGGGCGGTACAAGGATCGAACTTGTGACACCTGCCGTGTGAAGGCAGTGCTCTACCGCTGAGCTAACCGCCCATCGAGCCCGGAATTCTAAGTCACCGGTGCACCACCGTCAACGGATCACGTCGGCTTGCAGTACTTCTCGGCCTGATCGGTCGAGGCCGAGCCGTCGAGGGGCGCGATACCTGCCCGCCCGGACGCCTGCAGGTCGATCCGACGGCCGGTGGCGCGCAGCGTGCTCTGGCCCGCGTCACCGCCCCGCCGTGAGCAGAGAAGGAATCTCAACGTCCCGGCGGTGGAAGCGCCTCGCGAACTGAACGTGATCACCTTGCCGGCGCTCGGCGCAAGCAGGGATATGTTGGGCGCCGCCTGGTTTACCCGCACCAGCGTGTTACCGCTTTCGAACGCCTTGTTCGCCGCCGTGGCGGTGTACATGATCCAGCCCTGGCTGTAATCGTTGCTGTCCGCGCAAAGCGGACTCGCATCCGTGGGCTTCGCGCTTGGGCAGATCGAGATGAACTGATTCTTCTCGATCGCCGTCGCCCGCGCGAACCGTAGCGCCCCGAGGAACTCGGCGCTCTGCGAGGTGACCTGGTTGCGCCGCATGAAATCGGCGAAGGAAGGCGCCGCCAGTCCCGCGAGGATGGCAAGGACCGCCACCGTCACCATCAGCTCGACGAGGGTGAAACCTTCCATGCCCTTCCGCATCGCGCGTGCCCCCTTCATCGGGCTGCCGTCCCGCAATAAGTGGAAACCTCACCCTGCGCCCGGCGCTTCGCATCCTCCACTTCGAAGTCCTGAAGCCGCTTCGCCGTGGCAGGGTCCGTGCTATCCACGAGCATGGCGCCGCTCGCCAGCGTGGTGAGGTTCTGCCGCGCGCGTTCGCAGTTACGCGCGCGGGCCGCCGCGTCCGCCTCGTCGAGCGCCTGAGCCTGCGCCTTCGAAGGCGATGTCGCGACCGCGGAAGGCGAACCATCGGTACGCGGCTCGCTGCTCCCCTGCAACCGGATCGTGTTGGCCGCCCTGCCCGCCGGTGGAGGCTGGTCCGAATAGTGGGTCACGCCCTGTGCGTCGGTCCACTTGTACGCATTCTGCGCCGACGCCGCGCACGCGAAACCAACCAGACCGAGCGCGAGGCCATGGATGACATGCCTCATCTCACTTGCTCCAGCACTTCGGGTCATTCGCGGTATCGCCCGTGGACCCCTGGGCACCGACATTGTTCAGGGTCAACGTCTTGCACTGGTGGTCGTCCTTCGCCTGACCGTCCAGCGCCTTGGCGGAGACCACGAACGCGGAACTCGACGCGCTCGCCACGCTCACCTCGTAGAGCGGGCCGGCGAGCGTCGACTGCGCGTTCAGCTTCGCCAGCGTGTCCGCATAGGCGTTGTTCGAGTAGAAGAAGCGCTCCTGCCGCGCGGCGAGGTCCAGCAACGCCGTCTGGGCGTCCACGCGGTGGGAGCGCACGATGTAACGACGGTACGAAGGAATCGCCACGGCGGCGAGAATCGCAACGATCAACACCACGATCACGAGCTCGATGAGCGTGAAGCCGCGTACGGTGGAGCGTGTCTGCATCATCGTCAGTTCCCCAGGGGCTCGCGCCAGGACGTCTCGCCACTGGTCACGGGATCGAGTGTAACGACATCGCGGCAGATGATCGCGCCCGTCGACGTCTGCGTGCACGCGGTCACCTTCTTGCCGCCGTTACGGTCGTCCGACGTATCGCCCGCATGCAGGCTCGGCGGCGCCGGCAGGCCCTGCCCGAGCGACACCGACGGCACCGACATCGGCTTGGTGCTGCTTCCGTCGGTTCCGAAGAAGGCACCCGGGTCGGCTGTCCCCGTCTTGTAGTTGAGAGCGAACAGGTTCGACGTCCCGAGGCCCGTGCAGATCGACGTACCCGGAATGTAGGTGGCCGTCAGCAGGAGGCCACCGAGCAGGGACTGCGCGCTGACCACGCGTTCGGACGGGTTGGTTCCGCTCTTCGTCAGATTTCGGTACCAGCCCCCGACCTTCGGGTTGTCGAACACCGATTCCAGCGCGGAGAACAGGCTCGTGCCCTTCGGAATGAGGCTGCCATCGGGCACGCCACTGATCGACTTGTCCGTGTAGACGTTCAGCCCGGTGACGTCGACCAGCGCGCCCTGGGTGAGAGCGAGGCCAGCCTGCGGATCGCCGGTCGTCAGCAGGGACGTGTCGATGATGCCGTAGACGCGTTGCTGGTCGGAGGTGGCCTTGTCCTTCGTGGTGAACATGCGACCGGTACCGAAGAACACCATGGGCGCACCGCGGTCGTTCCGGCCGAGCGTGGGCCGGATGGTCACCGGCATGCCGTTGCTCGTGCCGTCGCCGAGTTCGAGCATCTGCGCGGCCGTCCACTTGGTCGCATCGGGCTCGCCGTTGATGGTCACCTTCCAGAACTGGCCGCCGAACGTGTCCGTGCCCGCGTCGTAGACGCTGCCGAAATAAATGCCCTCCGCCTTGCCGTCCAGGTTGTAGTCGGATGCGATCAGGTCGCCGGCGAAACTCTTCTTTCCCTTGTTCGAGCTACCGAGATCGAACGTCTTGACCACCGTGGCCTTGCCGGTCGCGAGCGCCGCGACGTCGTAGATGTTCACCCGCAGGTTCTCCGACGAGGCGACGCGAGTGGCATCCGTCGGGCCCGAACCGATCGCAAGGAAGAAGCGGTTGGGACTGCCGGTGGTGACGTCGCGAATCATGGCGACCGCCGGAATGGACAAGGCGCGGGCGCCGGCGAAACCGATCTCGCCGAGCAGCACCGGCGGGCTCTCCGGATCGGTCACGTCCATGATCACGTACGACGACTCGAACGTCTTCGACGCCGGCGTGCTCGTGGTGGATGTATCGATGTCGATCTTGCCGCCGCCGAGACGGAACGGCACCACGAGGATCGTGCCCCAGCCGCCCACATGGACCTTGTCGCTGGTCGACGCGGTCCATACCTTCGCGTCGAACGCGATGGGCGTGCCGTCCACGTAGTAGGTATGGCGATAGTTGGGGTCGGTCAGCCAGCGCAGGTGCGGTAGCAGGTTCTTCGGAACGTACGCCCACACCTCCCCGCCGAGCGGATGCGCCGTGCGGGCCGTCACGTTCCCGCCTGCGAGGCTGCGGTCGTCCTTCGTACAGACCTTGTCGGTCGGCTGCGTCGTGAACGCACGGCAGCTCGTGTTGTAGAAGCCGGCGTTGAAGGCGTGGATCATGCCGTCGTTGGCGCCGACATACACCATCTGCCGCCGGTTGCGATACGCGGCGCGGAAACTCGCGTACGACGTGTCGTTGTAGAGCAGGTCGTACGATTCGGCCGGCGCGGCGACGACGAGCGGGGTCGAGTTGACGATGTCGCCGAGGCGGGTGACCCGCTTCTGCAGCGCCGCGGTCGTACCGTAATCCACGGTGCGATTGCGCAGCGCGGCGCTCTCGGTGCCGCGGATCCATCCGACGATGGCTTGCGCCTCGGTCGTCGTGTTCGTGTTGAGGTAGCGGTACGTCGTGCTCGTGAAGCCGTTACTCCCCGTGCCGTCCCAGATGAACGGCTTCACGTCGGCCTTGGCGACCGTCCCGTCCATCTTCGTGTCGATCCACGTGAAGATGTAGCGGCCGTTCGCGTTGCTGAACGGCTGACCGTAGTCGCGCTGCGTGGCGGTGTTGAGCGTCGGATCCCACAGGGCGGACCGGGCATTCCACAGGTAGTTCAGGTCCGTGAGTTCGATCGTGGTCTGCGACCCCTTCACGAAGGTGTCGGGATTGGTGCTCGTATAGCGGATCGCCTGCGTCCGCTGGGCGGACGACTGGTACGAGTACTCGATGACCGGATCGGTGTTGTAGTCGTCGAGCTGGCCGTTGTGGTTACCATCCTCGCGCAGCAGGCCGTACTGGTCGGTCCACAATCCCGTGAGCGAACCGATCCAGGTGGCGCGCTTGCCGTTGTTGTCGGTGCGCTCCGCTTCGTACAGGGCGGAATACGTGACGCCCGTGCCATTGGCGCTGTTCGAGACGGTAGCGGCCGCCGTGCCCGACGAGATCTTCGCCAGGATCTTGCGGAACAACGCATCCAGCGAGGTCTCCAGCTTGCCTGGGTCGCTGACGAGGAAGTAGTTGTCGGGGATACCCTTGCCCGAGCTATCCCACTTGCTGGTGTCGCTCGGATTCATGTCGTTGAACGGCGTATCGGTACCATCCGCCTTGTTGGGGTCGAGCCGGAAACCGCCCCACTTCGACGCGTAGAGCAACGGATCGCTCAGGGTGTTCGCACCGGTCGAACCGACGGTGTACTTCGCCATCGTCGCCTGGTCGGACACCGTGCACTGGTTGCAGCCGCCGCTCGTGTTGATGCGACCGGTGGTCGCATTGAGTTTGGTCGTACCCGTCGCGTCGTAGACATTGATCGACGAGGGGTCGTTGTAGGAGAAGCTGTAGATGCCGGAATGGAAATGCGGCCCATCCTGGGTCGTTCCGGAAATGATGTAGCCGAAACCCTGCCCCTGGTTCGTGGACGCGGCGACGGGCTTCGTGGTGATGTTCACCGTCGTCGCGGTGATTTCATACGAGATGATGCCCCACATGTCCTGGTCGTAATCGCCGCCGGCGAAACTGTCTTCCCACACGGCGTAGAACGTACCGGTGGCCTTCGTGCCGTCGGCGCTCAACGACTGGTTCAGGACCTTGAAGTCCACCAGGGCGCCGCCACCGATCAGCGTCCTGTTGTCCGATGTCACATAGGTCAGTCGATAGGCCGGGATGATCGTGACGAACTTCCCGCCGCCGCCCGGCACCGCCACCCGGATCTGCGGGGTGTTCGTGGCCAGCTGCACGCCGAACGTGTTGACCTTCAGCGACGAATGGTCGCCGCTCGGCACGATCGGTTGCCCGTCCGCGTCCTTGCCGAGGTTTCGGATCGGCATCACGTGCGCGCCATAGGCCGCGCCGGCGATGAGGTAGCCGCCCTTGAGCGCGGGCACTTCCGGACAGATACCCTGGAGGCTGGAGAACGACGTCACGTTCTTGGCCGAGCAAAGGTCGTTGCCGACACTCGTGCCAGAGGAGTTACCTACGAACCAGCTCTTGCCGTTGATGCCTTCGGAGATGCCGATCAGGTCCGTCCAGGCCGCCACGGACTTGCCGGAAGCCAGGTCGTCGAATCCGCCCGTATCGTCCGTGTCGTAGCTCAGCGAGCTGGCGTTGAAGTTGATGACGTTCAGCGCCGCGCAGAAGTTCGCCTGGCTGATGGGATCGTTCCAGGTCGCGACCACCGACATGCCGAGGCCCTTGTCCTCGTCGCCGCTGGCGAATGTCGCGTTGGGCTTCTTGCCGGCGAGATACCGCAGCGTCTCGATATAACTTTCCGCCATGGGGTTGCCCCATGACGAGCAGTTGCCTTCCTGCACGATACGGTTGTTCGCATCCGCCGTCTTGGCGATGCCGATCTGCTGATAGGTACAACCGTTCTTCGAGCCGTAGTTGTCGTCGATGTTGTAGTTGTAGCCGTAGATGCGCAGGGCATTGATGTTGGCGATGATGCCCTTGTAAGCATTGGTACCCGTGATGATCTGGCCCGTGGCCGGATTGATCTCGTTCGAGATGAAGTTACCGTCGTTCGTACCGGGCCCCGGGAGGGCGGCGCGCAAGACACCGCCCGACGCATTGTGGTCGAACGTCGGCGTGACGAGGCCGAACTTGATGTTCCCGTTCTCCGCGTACTTCTGCAGCAGGCCGATGGGCTTGTATTTGTTCGTCGCCGTCTTGTCGTCCGGATACTGCTTGCAGTTTTCCGTGCCGAGCAGCGCCTTCGAGACGCAGACCGCCACACGGGCCGTGTATTCCGCGGTGGTGACACCGTCGTTGACCGGATTCTCGGCCGACGAACTCAACCCGGAATACGCCATGCGGTTGCCGTTACTGCGGAAGCCGTCGGCAAAGCCGTTCTGCAGGTCCCTGTCGTCGCCGTTCCAGCGGCACTGGCGCTTCTCGTTCGATGCCCAGAGAGCGTAGTCGCCGAACGCCATCCGGATCGACGGTGCGTTCGTCACCGATTGCGACAAGGCCTGCCCGCTGGCCACGGCCGTGGTGTTGCAGAACGTGATCCCGGTGCGCGTCATGTTCGTGACGGTCCAGGAGGACGCCTTTTTCATCAGGTCGATGGTATTGGTGCAGTTCGACCCGGTGCAAGCGAGCGGCGTGACGTTCCCGCTGGTATCCGCCTGCGTGGCCATGCCGCTCTGGACGTAGAGCTCGACGTACCCCGCGGGGGAGTTCACGCTCACGACAGGCGCCAGGATCGTCTGCCGGTCCGAGGTGACCACCCGGATCTGATCGCCGACCTGGGGCAGGAGTGTGGACAGCGATACCGGTAACTTCAGGCTCCAGTAGTCGACCGAGTACTTCGGCGAACCCTTCTGACTGGTGACGGTCTTGATAGCCACCGAATTGATGGTGACCGACGGGGGAGACGGCGGCGTGAACGGAGTCAGCTTGTTGATGTCGCTGCCGTTGTAGAACTTGGCGAACGAATGCGCATCCGCAGGCAGGAACGCGCGCTCGAGGACCGTGGAATCCGTCGCATCCGTCGACCGGTATCCCCCATACAGGATCTTCCGGACCTCGTCCATGCGCGTCATGGAGACCCAGTTGAGGAAGTTGCCCGACCACTGGCTCGTACAGTAATTGTTCGCGTCGACCGCCTTCTTCGGCGTGAAGACGCCGGAGGCGTACTCGTAGCATTTCTTCGGATCGAAGTAGCCCGCGTACGTCAGCGAGTTCTTGTACGTGGTATCGAGGGCGCCGTCTCCATCCAGATCGGTGAAGTCGTTGTAGGCCTTGTAGAACAACTGATGGTCGCGCGACAGGTTGAGCATCACCAGCGGCGCCGCACCCGCGATGCCCAGCGGTGGATCGAGCGCGTAGTTGATGGCACGCTGGGTCGCGGCGTCCGAGATGGCGTCGGCACGCGCGGCGGGAGAAGCGGCGAACCCGCCCGCCACGAAGGCGACGAGGGCGGCGCCGAAGAATCGCGCACGGTTGCTGGGGAAACGTTTCATCGATCGGATCCTCGATGCCATCAGTGGATCATCTGGTGGTATTGGGTGTGCGTGGTGGCGGCGCCGCCGCCCGGAGCGGTGGCGATACTGCGGATTTCGAAGAACATCTCCGCGCCGCCGGAAGCCGAGCCGATGCCCAGTCCCCGGTAGCCGGCGGCCTGGGCGCCGCCGGCGCCCTTGCTCAGGGTCGACCCGTCGGGGACGATCGCCACTTTCGCGCTGACATCGCCGGCGCACGACTTGGTTCCGGTATCGCAGATCGCGATGATCATGTCCGGGCGCCAGGTGCTGGGATCGTAGAGCGTTTCCTTCGGTGCGGTACCGCAGGCCGGTTGAAGCTGCCCGTAGAAGAGCGTGGGAGTACCCGACCCGCAATCGTTCTGCAGGGACTGCTTCGCCTTGGCGAGCAGATCCGAAGGAATGTCGGTCGAATACGTGAACTCGGAATCCGGGACGTCGCCCTTGAACGAGGTGGGCCATCCACGCGCGTAGACATGCTCGTCGAAGAGCTTCACGGGCAGGCTGCGCAGCGCCTCCGACGCCTCGAAGGCCGATTCGTGACGCGCCGAGTTCGTGACCATGCGCATCTCGACCAGCGTGCCGCGCATGGCGATGACGGCGACGATCGATAGCACGACGAGGAAGATGAGACCGACGAAGAGGGCGATGCCTCGCTGCCCGCGAGTCTGCATGGGAGTCTGCATCGAAGTCATCCTCGCACCCGGTTACGGAGCAGCACGACCTGGGTATTGAGCGTGCGCACGTACTGCTGGGGGTTGTCGCCATAGGCGGAAAGCGGCGTGTTCGGCTGACACGTGTTCGTATCCGTGACGCTGGGGTACGTCACGCCGCCCGTCGCCGAGATCTCATAGGCGCAATGCGGGCTGAGCGTGAGGACGGCCGGGTGCGGCATGCGCGTGTCGCGCACGCTCGACCGCGCCACGAACGAGGCGCGCACCTGGGTCACGGCTTCCCAGTTGGCGTCGGAAGCCCTGACGAACTGGCCGGGCTTGGCGCCAGCGCTGCCAACGGGCGTCGCGTATTCGAAGTTGAGCTGCTCGATGCCGTCGACGACGACCTCGGAGACGAGGCCGCCGCTGGGATCCAGACGCATGCGCACCAGCGACGGAGTCCGCGCATCCGCGTCGCCGTCGTCGGACGTGCCGCACAGCGCGTCGGCACCCGGGTCGGCACAAGGCCGGAGGTAATACATCTCCAGCTGGAACGGGTAGACGTAACGGCCCGTCGGCGTGGTCACGGTGGACGCCGGCACGGCATCGTCCCGGCGCAGGAACGACGCCTGCTGGCCGACGCCTGCCACGAGGAAGATGCTGGTCTGATTCGGCACCACGTTCAGGTCGGTGGAGTCGAAGCGCGGCGTCGTCGCGCCCTTGTCCGGATCGTAACCGTGGGTATCGGCGTAACGAACGACCACCACGTCCGAGCCCTTCACGTAGTTGCTGTCGGGCACACAGTCCGCGATCGGGAAACTGGCACCACCGTCGTAACCATGAATGCCGTTCTGATGCGTCGCGTCGCCCACGTCGAGCACCCACGCGGCCGTGCATCCCGTGTTGCCGATGCCCGCGACGTTGGTGGTGGGCTTGATGTCGCCCGGCTTCACACCGCCCCAGAAATCGGCCATCCGCAGCGACCAGGCCAGCCGGGTGGCCGCGAACCGGACGTTTTCCTGGTTGAAGTTGTTGCCCTGCTGCAGGCTGTAGGCCTGGCGACTGCCCATCAGCACACTGACCAGGCCGGCGAGCACGACGAGGCCCACCACCAGGGAGACCATGAGCTCGATGAGCGAAAAGCCGTTCGCCCCGCGTCGGAAGGTTTGCATCGGGCGGCCCGTCACTGTAGGAAGCTGAAGCTGTAGGACTGGTTCGGGTCGGTCTCGCCGTCGTCCGCCACGCCCGTCCAGGACACCGTGATGACGAGCGTGCCGAGCGTCTTGTTCTCGGTGACCGTCGCCTGCGGCTTGTTGTCCACCGGCGCCGGGAGCCCTTTGCGCAGGGCGGCCGACCAGCACGCGAGGTCGCGCTTGGCCACGTCCGCCGGCGTGGCGAGGGAGGTCGTCGTGCAATCGGCGTCCGAGTAGCTCGTGGAACCGTCGAAGACGTACGCGCTGTCGCCGGACTTGGGGTGTGCTCCCAACGGATTCGCCCGCATGGAGTCGGCCAGGCTGCGAGCGAGCAGGATGGCGTTCGTGCGGGAGGCCGACTCCTTGGTGAACTGCGCACCGCGCATCTGCAGCATCGCGATACCCAGCAGCCCGATGCTGAACACCAGGATGGCTACCATGACCTCGATGAGCGACACGCCGCGCGCAGACCGGCGCGATGCCAGATCAATCACCTTAATCCCCCATTCGCCGGGCCCAATCCGGCAGGTTCGAGACTATCCCGCGCTCGCCAGAGCGCAAGGTGCCGCCCGACAGGTGGCAAGTTTTACCCGACAAGCGGCATCCACCGACCGACGACCGGTCCTTCACGCTCTCCGGCGCTCCATGGCGCGAGGCCTCAACCGGAGACAGACCGCCATGAACCACGACCGCCAGGACGTCAAGCACCCCGACCACAGCCAGCCCAGGCACGAGGAGACCGAGGCGGAGAAGAAGGAGCGGAAGGAGCACGCGAGCGAGAACCAGGACCATGCGCTCGAGGAGACCTTCCCCGCCAGCGATCCGGTTTCGCCCTTTGTACCCGCGAAGGCGCCCGACTGAACGAATGACCACCGACACGACGCCGGGATGTGCTCCGACACACCGGCGTCGCCTCGGCAACACGAAGTGGTCACGAAAACGCGCGGAAAATGGGCGGGCTAAGAACGGAGTTTCATTCCATGCTCGCCCAGTACGTCTTCACTTTCGCCAACGCACCTTTCCGCATCGTTCGCCACGGACATCGCTGGCGCGCGTTGTTCGGCGAACGCGAGGCGGGCCGCTACGACACGCCGGAAGACGCGATCCGCGATCTGCGGAACGCGTTTCCTGAAGCGAAGTTGCCACGCCGCCTGAGCGACTGGCGCTACCTCCCGGAAGCCGCCCTCCTCCACCTGCCGCCGCCGAGCGCGGCCGTGGTCGCCCGGCTCGCCGCCGCCTGACGATAGAGAGGCGCCCTAGCCGGCCGCCGGCCACTCCCGCGCCAGCATCGCGAAAATCATGTCGTCCACCCATTCGCCACGGAAGCGGTAGCTCTCCACGTGGTGGGCCTCCTGCCGGAAGCCCAGCGACCGTAGCAGCGCGATGCTCGCCACGTTCCTCGGATCGACGGAGCCGACGGCGCGGCGATAACCCCACTCACCGAACGCCAGCGTCAGCATCGCGGCCATGGCCTCGCGGGCGTATCCCCGGCCCTGACACTCGGGCCGGAGCGATACACCGAATTCGATCGCGTCGTCGACCGTCGCGGGAAAATGGATGCCGAGGTCGCCGACGAGATTGCCCGTTCCGCGGTCGCGAACCGCGAGCTGGAACCAGCTGCCCGGCACGGCGAACGCCTGTCCGCTCTGGCGGGCGATGAAATCGTCCGCTTCGACGGGCGTGGCCGGCTTCCAGCCTTGGTACCGCGCGACGGCGTCGTCACCGCGATACGCGAACAGGATGGGTCCATCGGAAGGCTGAAGCCGGTCGAGCAGCAGCCTGGGAGTTGTGTGCGAGGTAAAGAGAGGTCCGTTCATCGCCGCATCGTCGGCGCTCGGACGGCGTAAGGCAAGCCGGCCATCGACGGCCGCCGAAACTTTACGCAGCGCTTACCCGGAAAGCGCCCGTCCGGCGCAGCTTTTTTACGCACCCCGCATGGACACTGGCGTCCCCCATTCAAGGAACGCTTCGATGTCGATCGTCGTCATCACCGGACCGCACGCCGAGTCGGACATGCCGGACCCAGGCAGCTCGGCGATGTGCCGTCTGTGGGAACGCGCGCAGGCGGCCGGTGTCGATCTTGCCTGGCGCCGCTGCGACACCTTCGCGCAGCTCAGCGGATGCCTCGAAGCACCCGGCGACGATGCCGAGCTGCTCCTTCTCGACGTCGACGCCGAACAGCTGCCCAGCGCGCTGGTCGATCCGGTCCGCGACGCGCTATCCGCGCTGCGCGTTCCCTACATCGAAGTCCACGATCGCAGCGCCGCGACCGACGCCTCGTCGCTCGCACCCGGTCACCCTTCGCTCGTCAGCGTCGTCGTGCCCGGCAACGCCATGGCCGGCTACGACATGGCCCTCTCGATCGGCCTGCGGTTCCTGAAAGACGCCACACGCCTCGCGGCATAGCGCCGTTGGAGCGCACCTGGGCGCGATCGGGTGTTTGCCCAGAGCGCGGCCCGATTGCCATCGAACAGTGCCAGCGCTTGGTCCTTGGCAAATCGGGTGGTCTCGGTCATGGCCGCAGGCAGCCAAAGTTGTCCTTATGTTCATTTCGGCGTGCTTTACGGGCAACGACCAAGCGCCAGCGTCGGAGACGCACGCGCGACGATTTTTGAACTTCAGCGTGCGAAGGAAAAGGGCAACCCTAGGCCGCGCCGCACTCGTCAATGCTATCGTGCGAGACGATGACGCGACGCTCGGCACAAAGCAGCGACAGCTCCTCGCCGAAGCTCGTTCCAAACTCGCGAGAGAGGCTGAAACGGTTGGGGTCGAGTACTTGCCGGTATATACAGCTCGGGAAGGTGCCGACAGGGTGGTCGAACTCGCGTAGCGCGACGAATGTTTGGCCCGCTCCGGCGGGCCGTTTCTCAATAGAGAGCGCATCCCGCCAGGAGCTTTGCCATGACGAAAAGACTTGCCCTCATTCTCGCCCTGCTGGCCGTCACCGGCACCGCTGCCGCAATGGAGCAGACGCCGGATGCCGAGTATCTGCTGACCTCCGCTGCCAGTGATTTCCGCGCCCATCAGCCGCCAACGGCCATCGACTTTCGCCGCGTGCATCTGGCCAGCATCGAGGGATCTGATGGCACTCCCCAGCCCATGCTGTGCGGCGAGTTCCTCGCGAGCGAAGGTTCCGGCGCGCCGTCATGGCAGCCCTTCGTGACAGTCAGGACGACCAAGTACGAACAATGGCTCGGCGCGCAGGCAAGCGCCCTGTGTGCCAGAACATCCGACCCCAGTCATGGACCGGACCTGTCTGCAGAGCTTAAGGCGAGACTGAGGAAGCCAGGCTGATCGTCACCGCCCGCTCATGTCGCGGGAGCGCGCCATGGGCGTGATGGATGCTTGCCGCGAGCACCTGATCGCGCCCAGGTGCGCTCCAACAGCGTGATGGTGCTGCCGCGAGCACCCCATCGCGCCCAGGTGCGCTCCAACGCGTAACGGGGCGTTCTTATGAGGCGTGATGGGTGCTTGACACGAGCGCCCCGTCGCGGCCCATAAAAAAACCCGCCTGTTGGCGGGTTTTTCGTGCCCGACCTGACGGCCGTGGGCGAATGCGTGGTGCCGGAAATAGGAATCGAACCTACGACCTCATCATTACGAATGACGCGCTCTACCAACTGAGCTATTCCGGCGAGAAGCGGAATTCTAGGGAACCTTGGGCCCGGGCGCAAGCCTTCGCGGTCAACCCGCGAGGCGAAGCTCCTTCGGCAGGGCGAAGGTGATGTTCTCGGCCTCGCCGTCGAGTTCCCGGACGGTGCCCGCGCCCCAGGACTGCAGGCGGGCGATGACTTCCTGCACCAGCTTCTCCGGTGCCGACGCGCCGGCGGTGACGCCGATGCGGGCCTTGCCTTCGAGCCATTCGCGCTCGATGTGCTCGGCGCCGTCGATGAGGTACGAGGTGACGCCCTGCTTCTCGGCAAGTTCCTTCAGGCGATTGGAGTTGGAGCTGTTGACCGAGCCCACGACGAGCACGAGGTCCACGGCATCGGCGAGGCGGCGCACGGCGTCCTGACGATTCTGCGTGGCGTAGCAGATGTCGTCCTTGCGCGGCCCTTCGATGGTGGCGAACTTCGCGCGCAACGCGCCGATGATGGCGATGGTGTCGTCGACCGAGAGCGTGGTCTGCGTGACGAACGCGAGCTTGTCCGGCTGCGCCGGTGCCAGCGCCTCGACGTCTTCCACCGATTCGACAAGGTAGATGCTGCCGGTGTTCGCCGGGTTCCATTGGCCCATCGTGCCTTCGACTTCCGGATGACCCGCGTGGCCGATCAGCACGACGTCATGGCCGGCGCGGCCGAGGCGCGCGACTTCCATGTGCACCTTGGTGACGAGCGGGCACGTCGCGTCGAACACGTTGAGGCGGCGGCGGTCGGCCTCCTCGCGCACGGCTTTCGGCACGCCGTGGGCGCTGAAGATCACGGTGGCGCCATCGGGCACGTCGTCCAGTTCCTCCACGAACACGGCGCCGTCGGCGCGCAGGCGCTCGACCACGTAACGGTTGTGCACGACTTCGTGGCGCACGTAGATCGGCGCGCCGTAAGACTCCAGGGCGCGCTCGACGATGGCGATGGCGCGATCGACGCCGGCGCAGAAGCCACGGGGATTGGCGAGGAGGATGTCCAAGGGGACCTCGGGGCCTTCAGGGCCGTGAAAAGGGGATGGGCGCCGCGCGGGCGCCCGACCTCTCCATTATCGCATGGGAGCCTTCGGGCTGCCGAAGAGGCTGAAGACGATCAGGGCGACGGCGCCGACGCTGATCGCGGAATCGGCGACGTTGAAGACGGGGAACGGGTAACTGCCCAGGAACACCTGGATGAAATCGGTGACCTTCGCAGCGTGGAGCCGGTCGATGACGTTGCCCAGCGCGCCGCCCAGGATCAGGGCCAGAGGCGCGGCGGTGCGCCAGTCGGCGCGCGGCGTGCGCGACAGCCATACGGCGAGCGAGGCGCTGACGCCCACCGCGAGGAGGACGAAGAACCAGCGCTGCCAGCCGGCGCTGTCCGCCAGGAAGCTGAACGCCGCGCCCGTGTTGAAGGTGAGCGTCCAGTTCAGGATGCCCGGGATGACCGGATGCGGCGTCTCGGCCGGCTGCAGGGCCGTGAGCGCCCACCACTTGGTCAGCTGGTCGAGGACGATCATGGCGGCGGCGAGCCAGAGCCAGGACAGGGCGTTGGGTTTGGGGCGTGCGGTCATGCGGATCCGGGCGGTGCGTTGCGAGGGTCCGCGCCGCCGGGCGGCGGCGCGGAAAGGTTCGGCGACGATCGCCGCATCAGAACCAGCGGCGGTCCTCGCCCTGTCCCGTCACGTTCTCCACGCAGCGGCCGCAGACCTCGGGATGGTTCGGGTCGACGCCGACGTCCGGGCGATGGTGCCAGCAACGGACGCACTTCACCGCGTCGCTCACCGCCGCCGAGACGTAGACCTCGGCGCCATCCAGATCGACACGCTCGGCCGTGGCCGGGCGACCTTCCAGCGGCGCGAGCGTCACCTCGGAGGTGATGAAGAAGAAGCGCAGTTCCTTCGCGGATTCCGCCAGCGCGGATTGCGTCGGCAGGTCGGCGTGAATCGTCAGCGTCGCGTCGAGCGACGCACCGATCTGACCGGCCTTTCGCATGCCCTCGAGCACGCGCGACGACGTCTCGCGGATGGCGAGCAGCGTGCTCCACCAGCCGCGCGCCTCGCCGTCCTGGCGCACGTCGAGGCCGTCGTAGAACGTCTCGAACAGCACCGATTCGCTGCGCGAGCCCGGCATGTGCGCCCAGGCCTCTTCCGCCGTGAACGTGACGATCGGCCCCAGCCAGCGCAGCAGCGCCTCGAGGATCCGGTACATCGCGCTCTGCGCGCTGCGCCGGCCGCGGCTGTCCGTCGGCATCGTGTAGAGGCGATCCTTCGTGATGTCGAGGTACAGCGCGCCCAGCTCGTTCGTGCAGAAATTCTGGATGCGCTGGACGATCTCCGGGAAGTCGTAGCGCTCGTACGCCGCCACGATCGCCGCCTGCGTGTCCGCCGCCTGCTGCACCGCCCAGCGATCGAGATCGAGGCAGGCGTCGGTGGCGAGCAGGTGCTTGTCCGGGTCGAACCCGTCGAGGTTGCCGAGCAGGAAGCGCGTGGTGTTGCGGATACGGCGGTACGTATCCGCGACGCGCTTGAGGATCTCGTCCGAGAGCGACATCTCGTTGCGGTAGTCGGTCGAGCAGATCCACAGGCGCAGGATGTCCGCGCCGAGCGTCTTCATGATGTCCTGGGGCTCGATGCCGTTGCCCAGCGACTTGGACATCTTGCGACCCTGCGCGTCCACGGTGAAACCGTGGGTGAGCACGTGGTCGTACGGCGCACGGCCGTTGATGGCGGCCGACGTGAGCAGCGACGACTGGAACCAGCCGCGATGCTGGTCGGAGCCTTCGAGGTACATCACCTTGTATTCGCCCGCGTCGCCGGCCTGCAGTTCGGGACGCGCGCCCACCACCGCGAAGTGGCTGACGCCCGAGTCGAACCACACGTCGAGGACGTCGGTGACCTTTTCGTACTTGTCCGCGTCGTCGCCGAGCAGCTCGCGCGGATCGAGCGTGAACCAGCAGTCGATGCCTTCGAGGGCGACCTTCTTCGCCACCTTCTCCATCAGCGCGACGGAGTCCGGATGCGGATCGTGCGTGACCTTGTCGATGAACAGCGTGATCGGCACGCCCCAGGTGCGCTGGCGCGAGATGCACCAGTCGGGACGACCCTCGACCATGCCCGCGATGCGCTCCTCGCCCCAGCCCGGCACCCAGCGCACGCCCTTGATGGACGTGAGCGCGGTGCGGCGCAGGTCGGCCTGCTCCATGCTGATGAACCACTGCGGCGTGGCGCGGAAGATCACCGGCGTCTTGTGGCGCCAGCAATGCGGGTAGCTGTGCGTGAGCTTCGACGAGGCGAGCAGCACGCCGCGGTCACGCAGGAGGTCGACGATCTGGTCGTTGGCCTTCCAGATGTGCACGCCGGCGAACGACACGTCGCCCGCCAGCGGCACCTCCGCGCGGTAGACGCCGCGGCCGTCGACGTAGTTCAGCGTGCCGATGCCGTAGTGCTGGCCCACGGTGAAATCTTCCGCGCCATGGTCGGGCGCGGTGTGCACGGCACCGGTACCGTCCTCGTCCGAGACGTGCTCGCCGAGGATGATGGGCAGCTGCTTGTCGTAGAACGGATGGCGCAGCGGCTGGTTCTCGAGCACCGCGCCCTGCACGCGCCCGAGCACGTTCACGCGCTCCACGCCGTAGCGCGCGAGCGCCTTCTCCACAAGCGCCGAGGCGATCACGAGCAGCAGCGGATTGCCGCCGCGCGACGGACCCTCGACCAGCGAATACTCGAGCTCGCCGCCGAGCGACACGGCCTGGCTGGACGGCAGCGTCCAGGGGGTGGTCGTCCAGATGGGCACGGCGACGGTGGCGTCACCCGCGGCGACGCCGAACAGCGCGGCGAACGAGATCGAATCCACCGCGTCGTAGACGACGTCGACGGCCGGCGAGGTCTTGTCGGCGTATTCGATCTCGGCCTCGGCGAGCGCCGAACCACAGTCGAAGCACCAGTACACCGGCTTCGCGCCGCGCACCACGTGGCCGTTGTCGACGATGCGCGCGAGCGCGCGGATCATGTCGGCCTCGTACGTGAAGTCGAGCGTGCGGTACGGCTTTTCCCAGTCGCCGAGGACGCCGAGGCGCTTGAAGTCGACGCGCTGCAGGTCGATCTGCGCCATCGCGTACTCGCGGCACTTCTGCCGGAATGCCGCGGCGTCGAGCTTGTCGCCCGCCTTGCCGAACTTCTTCTCGATCGCGATCTCGATCGGAAGACCGTGGCAGTCCCAGCCCGGCACATAGGGTGCGCGGTAGCCGGCCATCAGCTTCGACTTGACGACGACGTCCTTGAGCACCTTGTTGACCGCATGGCCCAGGTGGATCGCGCCGTTCGCGTACGGGGGGCCGTCGTGCAGCACGAACACCTTGTCGCGGCCCGCCGTCTTCTCCTGGATCTGCGCATAGCGCCCCACGCGTTCCCACGTCGCCAGCCAGTTCGGCTCGCGCTTGGGCAGGTCGCCACGCATCGGGAAATCCGTCTGCGGCAGGTTGATGGTGTTCTTGTAGTCCTGGGTCATCGCTTAGAACCGTGGGTTTCGGGGCGTGACGCGCGCGAGGCGCGTTCCGTCGTCAATCGACAAGTATGGGGTTCATCCCAAGGGCCTGCCGGGCGGCGATCTCGTCCTTGCGCATCTGCGCCGTCAGGGCGTCGAGGCCGTCGAATTTTTCTTCGTCGCGCAGCTTCCGCACGAACTCCACGCCGATGCGCTGGCCGTAGAGGTCGCCGGAGAAATCGAAAAGATGGGCTTCCAGCAGGGGCTCCTGCACCGCGTTCACCGTCGGCCGGCGGCCCAGGCTCGCGACGCCCGGCCAGCTGCACGGGCCGTCGCCGATACCGATGCGCACGGCGAAGATGCCCTGGATGGGGCTCACCCTGTCCGTGAGATGGACGTTCGCGGTGGGATATCCAAGGGTGCGACCGAGCTGCTGGCCGTGCTCGACATGGCCGTCGATCACGAACGGCCGCCCCAGCAGGCGGGTCGCGCCGGCGAAATCGCTTTCCGCCAGCAGCGTGCGCACCCGCGAGGACGACACCCGCTCGCCGTCGACGAGCACCGGCCGCACCGCGTGCGCGGTGAAACCCAGCTCCGCGCCCATCGCCTGGAGCAGCGCGAAATCGCCGCCACGGCGGTGACCGAAGCGGAAGTCCTCGCCCACCCAGACCTCGCGCGCGGCCATGCGGCCGACGATGACCCGGCGGACGAAGTCCTCGGCGGACATCTCGGTCAGGGCCTTGTCGAAGCGTAGCGACAGCAGGTCGCGGATGCCGGCCGCGGTCATGCCCTCGGCTTTTTCGCGGACCCCCGAAAGACGCGCCACGGGCTCCTTCGAGAAGAACGCACGCGGCAGCGGCTCGAAGCTGATGACCGCCGGGGCCAGGCCCGCGGCCTCCGCGCGGCGACGCACCTCCGAGAGGATCGCCTGGTGACCGAGATGCAGGCCATCGAACGCACCGATCGCGACGATGCTGCCACCGGGCGCGAGGCACGGTCCGTCGACGTCGCGATGCAGTCGCAGCGTCATGCCCGGGGGTCCTGGAATCGATGCGGAATAAAAGCCATCGGGCCAGTATAGCGGCCCCATTGCGCCGCACAATGCGACGCGCGGGAACCTCAGTGGGCGCGCAGGTCGCGCAGGCGGAAGCCCAGCGCGAACAGGCTCGCGACATACGCACCGCCGCCCGCGACCACCAGCGCCGCGAGACGCCCCACCCGCTGCCACTTCTCCACGTCGCTCCATTCCGGCCAGACCCACAGGCCGCCGAGGAGCACCGCGACCATCACGGCGCAGGCCACGCCGAGGCGAAGCAGGTGTCTCGGCCAGCCGGGCTGGCGGGTGTAGACGCCGGCCTTGCCCAGCCAGCGCCAGAGCAGCAGCAGGTTGAGGTAGCTGGCCAGCGCGCTGGCCATGCCCAGCGCCATGTGCAGGCCCGGGATCGTCGCCAGGGCCGTCATCCACGAGCCCGCCTTCTGCGCCGGGCTCGCCCAGAGGAAGAACAGCAGGGCCAGGAACGCGACGTTGAAGACCATGTTGGCGACCAGCGACGCCACGCCCGCGCGGACCGGGGTCTTCGTGTCCTTGCGGGCGTAGAACGCAGGCAGCACCACCTTGACCAGCGCGAACGCCGGCAGGCCGAAGCTCAGCGCGGAGATCGACAGCGACGCCATCTTCGTGTCGAACGGCGTGAACCGCCCGTGCTGGAAGATCGTCGCCACCAGCGGCACCGAAAGGATCATCAGCGCGAACATCGCCGGGACGGCGATGAGCAGCGTCGTGCGCAGACCCCAGTCGAGCGCGCGCGAGAAGCCCGCCTTGTCCGTCGCCACGTGATGGCGCGACAGCGACGGCAGGATGACCGTGCCCAGCGCCACGCCGAAGACGCCCAGCGGCAGCTCCAGGAAGCGGTCCGCCTGCGACAGCCAGCTCTGCGACCCTGCGATCAGCAGCGAGGCGATGACGGTGTCGAGCAGCAGGTTGATCTGCGCGACCGAGGAGCCGAACAGCGTCGGCACCATCAGCGTCATGATCCGGCGCACGTCCGGCGAACTCCAGCCCCAGCGCGGCAACGCCAGCAGGTCGAGCTGCCGCAACGCCGGCAGCTGGAAGAGCAGCTGGAGCAGGCCCGCGACGAGGATCGCCCAGCCCATCGCCATGATCGGCGTCCGCAGCTTCGGCGCCAGCCAGAGCGCGCCCGCGATCATGCACAGGTTGAGGATCACCGGCGTCAGGGCAGGCAGGCCGAAGCGGTGGAAGCTGTTCAGGGCGCCGCCACTCAGAGCGGTGAGCGAGACGAAGAGCAGGAACGGAAAGGTGAGCCGCAGCAGGTCGACCGTGAGGCCGAACTTCTCCGGCGTGTCGACCGCCCCGGGCGAAAACAGCGCGGTGACCTGCGGCGCGAAGATGACGCCCAGGGCCACGACCACGAGCAGCACGCCGCCGAGCGTGCCGGCCGTCAGCCCCATCAGCCGCTTGAGATCGGCATGCGGCCGCGTCTCCTTCACCTCGGTGAACACCGGCACGAAGGCCGTCGAGAACGACCCCTCCGCGAAGAGGCGGCGCATGAAGTTGGGGATGCGGAAAGCCACCCAGAAGGCGTCGGTCGCCGCGTTGGCGCCGAACGAGGCGTTGATCGCCATGTCGCGGACGAGCCCGAGCACGCGCGAAACCATGGTCATGCCGCTGAAACTGAGCATGCCGCGAAGAAGGCTGGGGGTTTTCATCCGGTCGAGGGCTGGCAAAAGGGATAGTTTGACAGGCCGGGAGGGCGATGGGAGGCGGATGTGGGGGCGGGGGTGTGGCGGCGGGCGGGAAATCGGGGCGCGGGTGTGGCCGGGGGGTGGGAGTTGGGAATTGGGGGCGATGTAGCCGGCGGACGCGAGAGGGTGCTGGAAGCTCCGCGCCGGCGTCGACGCCCGGCCGGTGGCCTGTCGCGCCCTCAACCGCCCGTCGGGATCGCGCCCCCATTTCCCATCCCCCATCTCCCTTCGCGTCGCGCCCCCACCCACACCCGCCTAACCTATTGACTCACCCCACCTTTGAGGTCAAACTAAGCGTCTTTTTTAAAACCAACCGAACTCTGGAGCTTTACCTTGGCCAACATCAAGTCCGCGAAGAAGCGTGCGCGTCAGTCGGAGCAGCGCCGTCTGCGCAACGTCAGCGCGCGTTCCATGGTGCGTTCCGCACTG
Source organism: Luteibacter sp. 3190 (assembly GCF_031456385.1). Classification (NCBI taxonomy): domain Bacteria; kingdom Pseudomonadati; phylum Pseudomonadota; class Gammaproteobacteria; order Lysobacterales; family Rhodanobacteraceae; genus Luteibacter; species Luteibacter sp. 3190. Next base: position 1,977,064 of record NZ_JAVDUO010000001.1, read on the forward strand.
AAGAAGGTCGTCAAGGCGATCGACGCCAAGGATAAGGCAGCCGCTGCCAGCGCCTACGCCGTCGCCGTGCCGGTGATGGATCGCTACGCCGCCCGCGGCCTGATCCACAAGAACAAGGCCGCTCGTCACAAGAGCCGCCTGAACGCGAAGATCCGCGACCTGGCATAAGCCTGCGCGACATCGCTGCTCACAAAAAAAGCCGGCGTTCGCCGGCTTTTTTTGTGTGTCTGTAGGAGCGCGCCCTGCGCGCGACATGTTTTGAGGCCGTGCGCTACAGCCCCTGCTGCGCCTCGCGATAAGCTGTCGCGCGCAAGGCGCGCTCCTACCGCATCCGCACGTCGTCGCGTTCGTCGGTGCGCTCGCGCTGCTTCGCGCGCTCGGCATCGAAGAACTGCTGCACCTTAAGACAGACGTCCCAGGTACCCACCTCGCCCGCGGCGGAAACGACGAACCACGGCGCCTTCCAGTCCAGGCGGGCGACGATGTCGTCGACCACGGTCTTCAGCTCGTCCTCGTCGTCGATGACGTCGGACTTGTTGATCACCAGCCAGCGCGGACGCTCGACGAGCTCCTCGTCGAACTGCTGGAGCTCGGCCTCGATCGCACGGACCTGTTCGACGGGATCCGAGCCGTCGATGGGGCGGATGTCGACCACGTGCAGCAGGAGACTGGTGCGCGACACGTGACGCAGGAACTGGATGCCCAGGCCGGCGCCTTCGGCCGCACCCTCGATGATCCCGGGGATGTCCGCGATCACGAAGCTCTGGTCCGTGCCGATGCGCACGACGCCGAGGTTCGGATGCAGGGTGGTGAACGGGTAATCGGCCACGCGCGGCGTCGCCGCCGAAACGGCGCGGATGAACGTGCTCTTGCCCGCGTTCGGGAAGCCCAGCAGACCGACATCGGCGAGCAGGCGCAGCTCGAGCTTCAGATCGCGCACTTCGCCCGGCGTCCCCGGCGTCGACTTGCGCGGCGCGCGGTTCACCGAGCTCTTGAAATGGATGTTGCCCAGACCGCCGCGACCACCCTGCGCCACTTTCAGGCGCTGGCCGTGCGACGTCAGGTCGCCGATCACCTCGTCGGTATCGACGTTGGTGACCACGGTGCCGACGGGCACGCGCACCTCGGTGTCTTCGCCGCCCTTGCCGTACATCTGGCTGCCCATGCCGCCCTGCCCGCGCTGCGCCTTGAACGAGCGCATGTGGCGGAAGTCGACGAGGGTGTTGAGGCCTTCGTCGGCCACGAGCCACACGGAGCCGCCATTGCCGCCATCGCCGCCGTCGGGGCCACCGAACGGGATGAATTTCTCGCGACGGAAGCTGACACAACCGTTGCCGCCGTCACCGGCCGAGACCCTGATTTGCGCTTCGTCGACGAATTTCATGGGAAAAACCTGGAAAGAGTGTGATGCCGCGCTACAAACGAAAAGCCCCGCCTAGGGCGGGGCCTTCGCTATCGCGTCGGGCGAGGCTTACGCCTGGACGACGTCGACGAACTTGCGGCCCTTGTCGCCGCGGGTCTTGAACGACACGGTGCCGTCGACCAGCGCGAACAGGGTGTGGTCGCGGCCGAGGCCGACGCCCACGCCGGCGTGGAACTTGGTGCCACGCTGACGAACGATGATGTTACCGGCTTCGACAGCCTGGCCACCGTAGATCTTCACGCCGAGGTACTTCGGGTTCGAATCGCGGCCGTTACGGCTGGAACCTACGCCTTTTTTATGTGCCATGACTTATATCCTCCGGCGACTCAGGCGTTGATGCCCGTGATCTCGATTTCGGTGTAGTGCTGACGATGTCCCTGCGTGCGCTTGTAGTGCTTGCGACGACGGAACTTGATGATGCGGATCTTATCGGCGCGGCCGTGGGCGCGAACCTTCGCGCTGACGGTGGCACCGGCGACCAGCGGGGCGCCGACCGTGACCGACTCGCCTTCGCCGACGAGGAGGACCTGGTCGAACGTGAAGGTGGAATCGACTTCGGCGGGGAGCAGCTCGACGCGCAGGACTTCGCCTGCCATCACGCGATACTGCTTGCCACCGGTCTTGATGACTGCGTAGCTCATGGTGAATTCCTGTTACTGATTATGTAGTTCTTTTTAGGGTCGTACGGGTGTTGCGAACTGCGAATTATAGCGGGACCCAAAAGGCAAGGTCAATCAGGCGGTTAAGATCGGGCGTCTCTAGCTCCCTTACCCAGACACCAACAAAATCAGCATGTTACCAGATGACCGTAGGAGCGCGCCCTGCGCGCGACATGTTTTCGCGATGAGCCGCAGGACCTGCGGCCCCTCGCGAAAGGCTGTCGCGGCCAGGGCCGCTTCCACAAGGCGCGCCCCTGACGCGGCTACTTCTTCTTCGCGGGCGCCGGAGCCGGTGCCGCCGGAGCGGGCTTCGCCGCCGCGCCCGTGGCCGGGCACTGACCCTGGGCGTTGAGCGTGCCCTGGGTCTGGAGCTGGCCGATCATCTGCTTGCCGCGTTCCTGGCCCCAGGCCTTGCCGATCTGCATGCCCTCGGCCATGGTCGCCGGCATCTGCGTGATCACCTTCTGGCCCAGCGGCGAACGGTAGAACTTCAGCAGGCCGTCGACGTCCTCGGCCGTGAAGTGCTTCTGGTAGACGGGCACCATGCGGCCGATCAGCTGATTCGTCGCGTTGGCGTCCACGAAGCCCTGCCAGTAGCTGGCCGGCACGCACGGCAGCGCGGTGGCCATCACACCGGCCATCTGGCTGTTCATCTGGCTGAGCATCTTGCCCATGCCCACGGCCTCCATCAGCTGGCGCACCTGCGCCTCGCTGGGCGGCGCCGCCAGCGCCTGGCCCGCACTACACGCCAGCACCAGGCCGGCCGCGATCCCTGTCCACTTACGCATGCGTCGTCTTCCTCTTCGGATGATTGGCTTGGGTCGGATCCCCTCCCCCGAGGGGCCGGCGCCATGGTAGCCGCCGCCGGGGCGGTTCGGGCAACCCGCTCGAAGCATGCGTCCGGAGCCTCATGACAAATGTGATGAACAGTCACAGGTCGACGCGGAATGAAGGCCGAAAAGCCTTGGTATAGTCAGTGGCTTCCCCCATCTACGTCGGCACATGGACAGCATTCGCATCCGCGGCGCCCGCACGCACAATCTCAAGAATATCGACCTCGACCTGCCCCGCGATCGCCTGATCGTGATTACGGGGCTGTCCGGGTCCGGCAAATCCTCGCTGGCCTTCGACACCATCTATGCCGAAGGCCAGCGTCGCTATGTCGAGTCGCTGTCGGCCTATGCCCGGCAGTTCCTCTCGATGATGGAAAAGCCGGACGTGGACACGATCGAAGGCCTCTCGCCGGCCATCTCGATCGAGCAGAAGTCGACTTCCCATAATCCCCGCTCCACCGTCGGCACGATCACCGAGGTGTACGACTACCTGCGCCTGCTCTACGCGCGCGTCGGCACGCCCCGCTGCCCGAACCACGGCATTCCGCTCGAAGCGCAGACGGTCAGCCAGATGGTCGACACCGCGCTCGCGCTGGATCCGGACAAGCGCTGGATGCTCTTGGCGCCCGTGATCCGCGAGCGCAAGGGCGAGCACGTGCAGGTGTTCGACCAGCTGCGCGCGCAGGGTTTCGTGCGCGCCCGCGTCGACGGCGAGGTTTACGACCTCGACGCCGTCCCGCCGCTGACCCTGCGCCAGAAGCACACGATCGAAGCGGTCATCGACCGTTTCCGCCCGCGCGAGGACATCAAGCAGCGCCTGGCCGAGTCCTTCGAGACCGCGCTTCGTCTCGGCGACGGCATCGTCATCCTCGTCGACATGGACGACGCGAAGGCCAGCGAACAGCTGTTCTCGTCGCGGTTCTCGTGCCCGATGTGCGATTACTCGCTGCCGGAACTCGAGCCGCGTCTGTTCTCGTTCAATTCTCCCGTCGGCGCCTGCCCCACCTGCGACGGCCTGGGCGTGACCCAGGTGTTCGACCCGGCGCGCGTCGTCGGCCACCCCGAGCTCAGCCTCGCGGGCGGCGCCATTCGTGGCTGGGATCGTCGTAACGCCTACTACTACCAGATGATCCTGTCGCTGGCGAAGTACTACGGCTTCGATCCGGAGACGCCGTGGCGCGAACTGACGAAGTCGGCGCAGAACGCCGTGCTCAACGGTTCGGGCAAGGACCTGATCCCGTTCCGCTACATCACCGACCGGGGCGGCAAGGTCACGCGCGAACACAAGTTCGAAGGCATCCTGCCGAACCTGGAGCGCCGCTACCGCGAGACCGAGTCCACGGCCGTTCGCGAGGAGCTGGCGCGCTACATCTCCGACCACCCGTGTCCGGACTGCGGCGGCCAGCGCCTCAACCCGGCGGCGCGCAACGTGTTCGTCGCCGACCGCGCCATTCCCGAACTCACCTCGCTGGCCATCGACAACGCGCTGGCCTTCTTCGAGACGCTGGCCTTGCCCGGCTGGCGTGGCGAGATCGCGGTGAAGATCGTGAAGGAGATCCGCGAGCGGCTGACCTTCCTCAACGATGTCGGCCTCAACTACCTCACGCTCGATCGCCAGGCGGATTCGCTTTCTGGCGGCGAGGCGCAGCGCATCCGCCTCGCCAGTCAGATCGGCGCGGGCCTGGTCGGCGTGATGTACGTGCTCGACGAGCCGTCCATCGGCCTGCACCAGCGCGACAACGAACGACTGCTCGGTACCCTCACCCGCCTGCGCGATCTGGGCAACACGGTGATCGTGGTCGAGCATGACGAGGACGCGATCCGCGCCGCGGACCACATCCTCGACATCGGCCCGGGCGCGGGCGTGCACGGCGGCGACATCGTCGCCGAAGGCACGCTCGAGCAGGTGCTCGCCTCGCCGCGCTCCGTCACGGCGAAGTACCTCACCGGCGAGCGCGGCATCCGCGTGCCGGAGAAGCGCCGCGAAGCGCGCGACGATCAGTGGATCGAGCTCAAGGGCGCCAGCGGCAACAACCTCAAGGACGTGGACGTCCGCATCCCGGTCGGCGTGTTCACCTGCGTCACCGGCGTGTCGGGCTCCGGCAAGTCGACGCTGATCAACGACACGTTCTACCGCCTCGCGGCGATGGAACTCAACGGCGCGAGCGAGCAGCCGGCGCCGTACGAATCGATCGAAGGCCTCGAGCTGTTCGACAAGGTCGTGGACATCGACCAGTCGCCGATCGGCCGCACGCCGCGCTCGAATCCCGCCACGTACACCGGCCTGTTCACGCCGCTGCGCGAGCTCTACGCGCAGGTGCCCGAGGCGCGCCAACGTGGTTACACGCCGGGCCGCTTCAGCTTCAACGTTCGCGGCGGCCGCTGCGAGGCGTGCGAAGGCGACGGCATGATCAAGGTGGAGATGCACTTCCTCCCCGACGTATACGTCCCGTGCGACGTGTGCCACGGCAAGCGCTACAACCGCGAGACGCTCGAGGTGCTGTACAAGGGCCACACCATCGCCGACGTGCTCGACATGACGGTGGAAGACGCCTTCAAGCTGTTCGAGAACGTGCCGGTGATCGCACGCAAGCTGGAAACGCTGCGGGCGGTGGGCCTCGACTACATCAAGCTCGGCCAGAGCGCCACCACGCTGTCCGGCGGCGAGGCGCAGCGCGTGAAGCTGTCGAAAGAGCTGTCGAAGCGCGACACCGGCAGCACGCTGTACATCCTCGACGAGCCCACGACCGGCCTGCACTTCCACGACATCGAGCAGCTGCTCGACGTCCTGCATCGCCTCGTGGATCACGGCAACACCGTGGTGGTGATCGAGCACAACCTCGACGTCATCAAGACGGCCGACTGGCTCGTCGACCTCGGTCCGGAGGGCGGCTCGGGCGGCGGACAGATCCTCGTCAGCGGCACGCCGGAGAAGGTCGCCGCGACGAAGACCTCGCACACCGGCCGCTTCCTGCTGCCGCACCTCAAGCCGGCGGCGCCGGTGACGAAGGCGCCGGCGAAGGCGGCCGCCCGCAAGACCACCGCGAAGGCCGCTCCGACGAAGGCCGCCGCCAAGAAAACGCCCGCGAAGAAGAAAAGGACCGCATGAGCACCGAAGCCGCCCAGACCCCGAGCCCGACGCCGATCTTCATCACGCCGATGGACGTCCGTTGGCAGGATCTCGACGCGTACAACCACGTCAACAATTCGAACTACCTGGTCTACCTGCAGGAAGCCCGACTGAAGTGGCTCAAGGAGCTCCCCGGCGACTGGTACAGCCCGTCCGCGGCGCCGGTGATGGCCCATAGCGAGATCAACTATCGCCTGCCCATCGAATGGCCGGCGGACATCCAGATCGAGCTGTACGCCAATCGCATGGGCACCAGCTCGATGACGGTCGGCCACCGCATCCTCGATTCGCAGGACGCCACCCGCATCCATTGCGACGGCAGCGTCACCATGGTCTGGATCGATACGAAGACCGGCCGCCCGGTCCCGCTTCCGCAGGTCATCCGCGACGCCGTGGCCGCGGCCCGGCAGGACTAGAGGACGCATCCATCGCCGATACGATCGGCTCCCACCGTTCGGGCCACGAGCGGAATGGTGGGGGCCGATCGCATCGGCGATCCCGCGGCGGCGGGCACGGTTGCCGAACCCTGCCGCAAAAGATCGCGACCGTTCATTTCGCCCCGGTATGATCCGCGAGGATCATCATGGAGAGCATCATGCAACGTCCCCTCGTCCTCGCGATCGCTTGCGCCGTTTCCCTTCCCGCGTTCGCCGCCGATGAGCGCACCGCGCTCACGCTCTACCGCGCCGACGGCGATGCGCTCTTCGCCACGGGAGGCGACGCCGTTTCCGGCGACGGTTACGCCGTGGTGCACGAGCGCCGCGCGTTCGACCTGAAGGGCGGCACGCAGGATCTCTCCATCGACGGCCTCCCCTCCGCGCTCGACAGCGAAGCGCTGTCGCTGCGCTTTCCCGGCAAGGGCACCCGCGTCGTCTCGCAGCGCCTGCTGCTCGGCCAGGGCTTCGACGGTGCCGTCGCCGGCCTCGTCGGCCACGATGTCGTCGTGGTCGGCGAAAGCGGCCAGGCGCTCGCCAGCGGCACGCTCGTTCGCGGTGGCGATGCGCTCGTCGTGCGCGACAGCAGCGGCCACGCCACGCTCATCCGCCAGTACGCCGCCCTGCGCGCCGCCGACAGCACGGACTTCGCCCGTGGCGCCACGCTGCAGTTGCGTGTCGCCGGCGGCGCGGCGGGCCGGACGAACGCCAACCTCGATTACCCCACGTCCGGCCTCGGCTGGCGCGGCGCCTACGTCGCGACGCTCGCGCCGGGCAACGCCTGCCGCATGACCTTCGACGCCGCGGCGAGCATCGCCAACCGTAGCGGACGCGACTGGAAGGACGTCTCGCTCAAGCTCGTCGCCGGCGACGCGCGACGCGCGAAGGCGCCGATCCAGAACAAGCTCTTCATGGTCCGTGCCGCGCCGGCCCCGGCCGCCATGGATGCCGAGTCGATGGCGCCTCGACAGGCCACGCTGGGCGACCTGCGCACCTACACGCTGCCGACGCCGGTCGACCTCCCCGACGGCAGCGTCACCCAGACGCCGCTGTACGACCGCCACACCCTCGACTGCCAGCGCGAGGCCGTGTACGACGGCGGCAACACGTGGTTCCCGCCGCGGCCGAACGCCGAGCGCCAGCCGATCCTCGCCAACGCCGGCACGCCGATCGTGTCCAACCTCCGTTTCAGGGCGTTCGACAGCCTGCCCGCCGGTTACGTCCGCGTGCTGACGACCGACCGCGACGGCAACGCCGAGCTGCTCGGCGAAGGACGCATCGACGACACGCCGAAGAACAAGGACACCACGGTGTCGCTCGGCAACGCGTTCGACCTGTCCGCCACGCGCGAGCAGACCGCGTTCACGGCGGACATGCCGGGGCACCGGATCGACGAAAGCACCCGTATCGTCCTGACCAACGCGGGCGACACGGCGCGCACGGTCACCGTTCGCGAACATCCCAACCGCTGGCGCGCCTGGACGATCACGTCGTCGTCGATGAAGCCGTCGAAGGTCACGCCGGAGGTGGCGGAGTTCAGCGCCACCGTTCCGGCGAACGGCAGCGCGATGCTTGATTACGCCGTGCGCTATACCTGGGCGGACGCGGATCTCGCCCAGTAAGCGGCATCGCTAAGGCGCCCGATCGCCGATACGGTCGGCTCCCACCCTTCGGTAGCTACCTCCCCACAAGGCCGCTACCGGAACGGTGAGGACAATCCATCGCCGATGCGATCGGCTCCCACCCTTCGGTAGCTGCCTTCCCACAAGGCCGCTACCGGAACGGTGAGGACAATCCATCGCCGATGCGATCGGCTCCCACCCTTCGGTAGCTACCTCTCCCATCGCTCGAAAAGGACGGTGGGAGCCGATCGTATCGGCGATCCCGCGGCAGCGGGCAACGAAGCCGGTGAAGCGGCTGCACCACCGGCCGCCGAAACGCCATAATCGACGCAACCCACACCGACGGACGCGCTCCCATGCTCGACATCCTGCTGCACGACGGCGACATCCACGAAATCCGCATGGCTCGCGGGCCGGTCAACGCGCTGGACATCGGTCTCGTCGAGGCGTTGCGCGAGGCGATCGTCGGAGCCCCCGCCAACGGCGCGCGCGGCATCGTGCTTTCCGGCGCGCAAGGCATGTTTTCGGCGGGTGTCGACGTCCCCGCCCTGCTCCAGCGCGACCGCGCGGGCGTCCGTGACTTCTGGAACGCCTTCTTCGCGCTGTGCGGCGCACTGGCGACCTCGCCCGTACCGACCGTCGCGGCGATCACCGGCCACAGTCCCGCGGGCGGCGCGGTCATCTCGCTGTTCTGCGATTACCGTGTCATGGCGCACGGCGTCTACAAGATCGGATTGAACGAGGTGCAGGTCGGTCTTTCCGTGCCCGAGCCGATCCAGTTCGCCATGCGCCGCATCCTCGGCGGCTACCGCACCGAGCGACTGCTGGTGGCCGGTGCGATGGTGGACGCCGAGCAGGCCCACGCGATCGGCCTGGTCGACGAGCTCGCGACGGTCGAACAGGTGGTCACCCGTGCCACGCTATGGCTCGCCGACCTGATGAAGCTGCCGCCGAAGGCGATGCTGCGCACCCGCGAGATCGCCCGCGCCGATCTCGTCGCCGTCTGGGGCGATACGTCGAACCTGCTCGATCCGGGCTTCATCGACGACTTCTTCGCCGAGGAGACGCAGGGCGTGCTGCTGGCGCTGGTGGCGCGGCTGAAGGCCAAGCACTAGCCAAGCTCTCGCAAGCCTGTATCGCCGATACGATCGGCTCCCACCCCTGGGTAGGTGGTGGCAGCGATCACCGGCTATCGAGCGAACCCGCGGATGCCGGCCACGCCCTGCGCGGCATGCATCCGCGCTTCTCCCAGATCGTCGGGCCCGAGACCGCCCAACGCATAGACCGGCAACGACGCCGCCTCGGCCAGCCGCGCGAATCGCGGCCAGCCCAGCGGTTCGGCGCCGGGGTGGCTGGCCGTCGCCAGCACGGGCGACAGCGTCGCGAAGTCGCAGCCCAGCGCCGAGGCGCGTGCGAGCTGCGCTGCATCGTGGCACGACGCGCCCACCATGGACGTCCACGGCAGCGGCCGCTCTTTCAGCTCGCCGAGTTGCTGGGCACGAAGATGCACGCCCGTGCCGAGGATCGATGCGCCCTCGATGTCGCCGTTGAGCAACAGGTGGGCGCCCACCCGGCGAGCCTCGGGCAGAACCGCCTTCGCCACGTCGCGTGCGACGTCCGTGGAACGCCCCGGCAACCGCAGTTGCAGCAGGCGCTCGCCGCGCGCCAGCGCGGCGAGCAGGCCTGCGATGACGGCGTCGGGCGACACGTCGGGCGCCGAGATAGGGTAATGGACCGGCAGGCGGATGGCCGCCAGGATGGGCCGGTCGGCCGGCGCGAGGATGGACGGATCGATGTCGCGCGGCGCATGCCATGCGATCGCCGCGGCGTCGAGCGCACGCGGCGTCCCGGTCCAGCGACGGACGAGCATCGCCTCCAGCAGCATCGACCGCTCGCCATACGCCCACGGCACGCGGATGCACGACTCGAACGACGCGGGATCGACGGCGATCCCCAGCTCTTCGTCCAGTTCGCGCTCGAGCGCGGCGACGGCGGACTCCCCCGCTTCGAGCTTGCCACCGGGAAACTCCCACGCGCCGGCCAGATGCTTGCCGGGTGGCCGCTGCGCGATGAGGATGCGTCCGTTGGCGTCGACCAGCACGCCGGCGACGACCTGCATCAGACGTTCCGGACGTATTCGACCATGTCGAAGGCGTGGGCGTGCTCGGCATCCGCCTCGTGGCGCACCCGCGAAACCTCCGTCCATTCCTTGAAATCGACGCCGGGGAAGAAGACGTCGGCGCCATCGACCGCGGCGTACACCCAGGTCAGATACAGCGTGCGGGCATAGGGCAGCGCCTCGCGGAACACCTCGCCACCGCCGATGACCATGAGGCCCGTGTGACCGCAGCTCGCCTGCGCCTCGGGAATCGAACGCACGGTGATCTGTCCGGGAAACGGCGCCTCGCCCTTGCGCGAGAGCACGTAGTTCACGCGTCCCGGCAACGCGCGGCCGATGGATTCGGCGGTCTTACGCCCCATCAGCACGGCCCTGTCGAGCGTCAGCGTCTTGAAGTACCGAAGATCGTCCGGAAGATGCCAGGGCAGTCCACCCTGTTTGCCGATGGCAAAGTTTTCGTCGAGCGCGGCAACCAGGTGTACGGCCATGGAACATCCTTCACGGTTTCAGTCGGAACGGTCGGGCACCGGGCCCGTGCGCTCGCGATAGTAGTCCTGTCCGCGTGATGGTGGAACTAACGATCGTTTGACCGGCGCCCGTCAGGCATCGCTTGCCTTGCCGGTGTGCGCGGTGATGGGCTTCTCCGGCGCCGGCCTGGCCATCGCCCGGCCGAAACGGCCGATCGCGCGTACCAGTGGCGTGAGCGTGCGCCACGCGTCGTCGTCGTTGAGCAGCCGGTAGACCCCACGGATGCCCGGCGCGGCGCCCGCTTCGCCTGCACCGGGTTCCCATGCCGTCGCCGCCTCACGCAACGCGTCGGCGAACTTGTAGACGGCGCCGGGAGGGACGCGACTGAGCACCATCGCCACCGCGGCCACATTCTGCAGCGCGTTCCGGGTCGACTCCGCTTCGAAGCCACGCAGCACGATGCGCGCGATGTCCTGATTGCGGGCGACGAGGTCGTTCGCGAGCCGCAGGACGCCATGCTCATGCAGGGTGTGCAGCAGGCGCTCCCACTCGTCGTGTGCCGTGGGCTCCGTCCGCGCGGGGCGCGGGGCATAGTCGATAGGTTCGGCCATCACAGCGTCTCCGGTCGTTCGATCGTTTCCGGCGGCTCGACGTATTCCTCGCGCGCCCACTTGGCCGACGCGTCCGGGCCACCGTTGGGCGTCCGCTTCCCGTAACGGAAGTTGTGCCGCGGCAACGGCGATGCACCCGTACCCTTCGGCAGGCGCTCGATTCGCACGGCCAGTTCCTTGTATGCGGGCGTATTCACATCCGGGTCGTGGTGTTCGCCGGTGAGCGCGTTCACACCGGGCTTCGCATGATGGATCGGCAGGAACAGCGTCCTGCCATGGACCCGATCGGTGACCAGCGCGCGGACTTCGATGCTGGCCCGCCGCGAGGTCACCTTCAGCCAGGTGCCGTCCACGATGCCGCGTTCGCGCGCGAGGTCCGCGCCGATCTCGACGAACCAGTCCGGCGAAAGCTGGGTGATACGCCCACCCGGCCCGGTCTGGTTCGTCGACTGGAAGTGCTCGAGCATGCGGCCGTTGTCGAGAAGCAGGTCGAACTGCGCATCCGTATCTTCGACCGGAGGTTTCCACTCGAGCGGATACAGCTTCGCCTTACCATCGGGAAAGTGGAACGCGTCGCTGTACAGCAAGGGAGTATCCGTGCCGTCCGCGGCGACCGGCCATTGCAGCGAGCGCCAGCCGTCCAGCCGCTCGTACGTGACTCCGGCGAACAACGTGGCGATACCGGCGCATTCATGCATCACGTCCGCCGGACCGGCGTAGCCCCAGTCGTGGCCGAGTCGTTTCGCGACCTCGGTGAGGATCCACCAGTCGGGCCGGCTCTCGCCGAGCGGCGGCATCACTTCATGGAAACGCTGGATGCGTCGCTCCGTGTTGGTGAACGTGCCTTCCTTCTCGACGCTGGGACACGCCGGGAGCACGACGTCGGCGAACTGCGCCGTACGCCCGAGGAACATGTCCTGCACGACGAAGAACTCCAGGCCGCGGAACGCCTTCTCGACGTTGGCGGTGTCGGCGTCGGCGATCGCCGTTTCCTCCCCGATCACCCACATGGCCTTGACGTTGCCCTTCGCCGCCTCGACCACCATCCCGAAGTTGTCGAGGCCGGGCTCGCTGGAGAGGCGTTCCGGCGCCACGCCCCACGCCCTGGCCCATTTCTCGCGCACCTTGTCGTCGGCGACTTTCTCGTAGCCTGGGTACACGTCCTTGAGGCAGCCGAAGTCGCTGGCGCCCTGCACGTTGTTGTGTCCGCGCATCGGGTAGCCACCCGTTCCGGGCCGGCCGTAGTTGCCGGTCACCAGGAGCAGGTTCGACAGCGCGGTGCTCGTATCCGAGCCGTGGGTATGCTGCGTTATGCCCATCGCCCAGAGGATGCAGACGCTCCCCGCCCCGGCGATCATCCGCGCCGCCTCCACGATCCGCTCGCGCGCGAGTCCCGTCACCGTCTCCGCGAAGTCCAGGGTGAAGGGATCGAGCGAGCGACGGTACTCGTCGAGACCGTTGACGCGCTCGCGCAGGAACGCTTCGTCCGCCAGCCCTTCGTCCAGGATGTAGCGCGCGGTCGCGCTGGCCCACACCAGATCCGTTCCCGCGCGCCCGTCGAGGTGGATGTCCGCCCGCTCGGCCATCTCGTGGCGACGCGGGTCGAGCACGATGAGTTTCTGGCCGCGCAGCTTCCGCGCGCGCTTGATCCGGGAGGCGATCACCGGGTGGCACTCGGCCGTGTTGGAACCCACCAGCACGACGAGCCCGGCCGCCTCGATGTCGCGGATGGAGCCGGCGTCACCGCCATAACCCACCGTGCGGAACAGGCCCATGGTCGCGGGGTTCTGGCAGTACCGCGAAGAGTTGTCCACGCTGTTGGTGCCGAAGATCAGGCGCGCGATCTTCTGCGTGAGATAAGCCTCTTCGTTGCTCGCCTTGCTCGACCCGATGAAGCCCAGGGCCTTCGGACCATGGCGCTGGTGGATGTCGCGCAGCCGGTTGGCGACGCGGTCGAGCGCCTCGTCCCAGGTGGCTTCGCGAAACGCCCCGTTTTCGCGGATCAATGGGTGGGTCAGGCGCTGCGGGCTGTTGACGAAGTCCCAGCCGAACTTGCCCTTGACGCAGGTCGAGATCCCGTTCGCCGGTGCGTCGAGGTTCGGTTGCACCTTGAGGATGTGCCGGTCGCGCGTATACATCTCGAACGAGCAGCCGACGCCGCAGTACGTGCATACGGTCTTCGTGCGGCGGAGTTCGGCCTGGCGCATCGTGGCGTCGATCTCCGACAGCGCCGTGACCGGCCGGGCCCCGATCGTGTTCTCCAGCGACTTCACCAGGTCGATGAGCGGCCGTTTCACCCTTTCGTCCATCGCCGTGAAGGGGCCTGCATCCGGCTGCATGGTCTTTTCCATGAGCGCGTTGCACGGGCAGACCGTCACGCAATGGCCGCAGGAGACGCAGCTCGACCCTTCGATCGTGGTCCCGCCATCCCAGAGCACGCGCGGATGCGCGGACGAGTAATCGATGGCGAGCGTCTCGTTCACCTCGACGTTCTGGCATGCCTCGACACAGCGGCCGCAGAGGATGCACTGGTCGGGATCGTAGGTATAGAACGGATTCGATTCGTCCTTGGCGTAGGGCTTGCGCACGAACGGATAACGCTGAATCGGCATGTCCATCGCCGCCACCGTGTTGTGCAGCGTGCAGTCCCCCGTGTTGTGCTCGCACACGGTGCAGTAGAGCTCGTGCTTCGCGAGCAGGCGGTCCATGCCCTCCTCGCGCGCGGCCCGCGGGCGCTCGCCGAGGGTATCGACCGTGGTGCCGTCACTCGCCACGCACTCGCAGCTGCGCACCAGCTCGCCGTTCACTTCCACCCAGCAGGTGTCGCAGGTACGCAGCGGGCCGAGGGCCTCGTTGTAGCAGACATGCGGAACGTCGATACCGTTGCGAACGAAGAGATCGACGAGACGTTCGCCGTCGCGTGCGAGGTGCGGCAGGCCGTCGACGACGACCGTGGATTCGATGGCGGACATGAGCCTCCCGATGCGATGGGTTTCATTCCGGAGCGTCATCGTCGCCGCGCGTGCGCCCACGCCGGGTGTACGCACGCCGTACGGGACTTCACGAAGCCCGCACGGAAACGCGACTAGCGTCGACGCGCTACACCGGACCTCGAGGAGGAAATGGCGCAGATCTTCCACCCGCGATCCGGTCTCTACGCGAAGCTGACGATGCTCGCACTGCTGGTCGTCGTTGTCGGCCTGGTGGCGGCGTGGCGCGCGCTGACCGCGGAGCCGCATGGGGAACACGAAGCCGTGGAGCAGCCGGTGCCCTTCAGTCATCAACACCATGTCGGCGAAGTCGGGCTCGATTGCCGCTACTGCCATGCGACGGTGGAGACGCGGGCATCGGCCGGCATGCCTTCCATCTCGACATGCATGACGTGCCACTCGCAACTTTTTACGAACCAGCCGGTGCTCGCCCCGTTGATCGAGAGCGCGCGTACCGGCATTCCGCTGCGCTGGATGCGCGTGCACGACCTGCCCGGCTTCGTCTACTTCGATCATTCGATCCACGTCGCCAAGGGCGTGGGTTGCGTCTCGTGCCATGGTCGCGTCGACCGCATGCCACTGACGCGGCGCGTCGCGTCGCTGTCGATGAGGTGGTGCCTCGATTGCCATCGCCATCCCGAGCGCTTCGTGCGCCCGCACGACGAGGTGTTCGCCATGGACGACAGGCAGCCGGGCGACGACGAACGGCTCGGCATGGCGTTGGTGGACGCGTATCGCATCGATCGGCGCCGGCTCACCGATTGCTCGGTGTGCCACCGATGAGCGCGATGACCGAGCTCCGCGACGCGTTGCCGGCACCGGGGTCGCCGCGATTCTGGCCCTCGCTCGACGAACTGGTCGCCGATCCGTCGCGTCGCCCGTTGATCGCCGAGGCGTTTCCGCAACTCGCGGACATCGAACCGTCGCTCGACCGTCGTGGATTCCTGCGTCTGCTGGGTGCGTCGATCGCCTTCGCGGGTCTCGCGGCCTGTTCGGGGCCGCCGCCCGAGCGGATCGTGCCGCAGGTCGGCGGCGCCGACGACGCACCGCCCGAGACGGCGCGCTACGCGACCGCGCTCGCCACGGGCGGCGATGTCGTCGGGGTGCTGGTCGAACTGCGCGATGGACGGCCCATCAAGGTCGATGGCAATCCCCGGCATCCGGCCAGTCACGGCGGCAGCGACGCGCGCATGCAGGCGTCGATCCTGGACCTATGGGACCCGGCCCGCTCGCAAGCCCCGCGCACGAACGGCGCGCCGGCGAGCTGGTCCGCCTTCGAAGCCGACATGGCCACGCTGCGCTCCCGCTTCGCCAGCGGCGGCGACGGCCTGCGCGTGCTCTCGGGCGGAATCGACTCGCCCACGCTCGCCCGGCAGCGCGACGCGTTGCTCGCCCGCTACCCGCAGGCGCGCTGGCACGTCCATGAGCCGGCGGCGGGACGCCCGACGGACTCCTGGCCGGACCTCGCGAAGGCGCGGGTCATCGTCACGCTCGACGCCGATATCCTGGGTACCCTGCCCGGCCATGTGCGCCATGCGCGCGACTTCGCGGCGGGCCGCGCGGATCCGGCCGAGATGTCGCGACTCTACGCGATCGAACCGTCGCCATCGTTGACCGGCCGCAACGCCGACCACGCATGGCCGGTGGCGGCGGCGGACATCGCCACCATCGCCACGGCGCTGGCGGCGGCGACGGGCGTCGACGTCGCGGTGCCCGCCCTCGACGCGGCCACGCGCGAGCGCGTCGACATCATCGCGAACGACCTGCGCGCGCACGCGGGCGCGGGGGCCGTGCTCGCCGGTCCGCGCGTCGCGAACGATGTCCACGCGCTGGTCCGCGCCATCAACGACGGGCTCGGCAACAGCGGATCCGTGCTGCGCGACCTCGCACGGGACGATCAGGCGACCGACACGACCTCCGCGCTCATCGAGGACATGCGCGCGGGACGCGTCGATACCCTCGTGATCCTCGACGCGAACCCCGTGATGACGGCCCCCGGGTTCGCCGCCGCGCTGCCGGGCGCGCGACGCGTCGCGCACCTGGGACGCTATCGTGACGAGACGGCGGAGGCGGCGCATTGGCACCTCCCCGCGTTGCATCCCTTCGAGACGTGGTCCGACCTGCGCTCGGTCGAGGGGACCGCGAGCATCGTGCAGCCGATCGTCGCGCCGCTCGTCGACGGACGCTCGGCGCACGACGTGATCGACCTGCTTCTGGGCGACGCGTCCGACGATCCGCTAACGCGCGTACGTGCGACCTGGAGAGCCTTCGACGACGAAGCCTGGACGGAAGCGCTCCGCACGGGCGTCGTGGATGCCTCCCTCGCGCCCGTGTCCCGGCCGCCCTCCAACGTCGCCTCCGTCGCCGGCACTCCTGCGATGGCTGACGCAAGGGAGCTGGAAGTCGTGTTCCGTCCAGACGATCACCTCTGGGATGGACGCCACGCCCAGAACGCGTGGCTGCAGGAGCTCCCCCGGCCGGTGACCACGCTGGCGTGGGAAAACGCGGCCTGGCTATCCCCGGAGCTCGCCCGGGAACGCGGCCTGCGCGATGGCGACATGGTCCGCATCGAGAGCAAGGGGCGGTCCCTCGACGCGCCGGTGCTCGTCGTGCCGGGACAGGCCACTCGCACGATCACGCTCACGCTCGGCTACGGGCGACGCCATGGGATCGCGAAAGGCCACGGTCACGACGCCTATGCGCTGCGCGATGGCGACGGCGCATGGTCGTCCGGCGACGTCCGCCTGACGCGACTCGACGGACGGTCATCGCTTGCCCTGACGCAGGCGCATCAGGACATGGGCCGGCGCGACGTCGTGCGTAGCGGCACACCCGACCGGCTGCCGGCGTATCCGCCTCCGGAGCCGCACGCCAGTCTCTACCCGGAGAAACCGGGCGGCGACTATCGGTGGGGCATGTCCATCGACCTCAACGCCTGCATCGGATGCAACGCCTGCACCATCGCCTGCCAGGCCGAGAACAACATTCCGGTGGTGGGCCGCGACGAGGTGGCGCGCGGGCGTCGCATGCACTGGATCCGCGTGGATCGCTATCACGAGGGAGCTGCCAGCGCGCCCCGCACCTACCATCAGCCGGTGCCCTGCATGCATTGCGAGCATGCGCCCTGCGAAGTCGTCTGTCCGGTGGAGGCGACGGTGCACGATCGCGAGGGACTGAACCTGCAGGTGTACAACCGCTGCATCGGCACGCGCTTCTGCTCCAACAACTGCCCCTACAAGGTGCGTCGATTCAATTTCCTCCAGTACGCGGACTTCGCGAACGAGAGCCTGAAGGCGATGCGCAATCCCGAGGTGACGGCGCGGGCCAGGGGCGTCATGGAGAAGTGCACCTACTGCGTGCAGCGCATCCAGCGCGCCCACATCGCCGCAGATCGCGACGGCCAGCCCATCGCGCGCGACGCGGTCACCACCGCGTGCCAGGACGCCTGCCCCACGCGCGCCATCGTCTTCGGCGACAGGGGCGACGATGCGTCGGCCGTGGCGCGCGCCAGCGATTCTCCGCGACGTTACGCACTGCTCGACGAGCTCGGCACGCGCCCTCGGACTACCTACCTCGCCGCGTTGCGCAACCCGGCGCCCGACTGGAGGGATGCATGAGCGACCGCGAACCCGCCCACCCCGCCACGCCCGCCGAGGTCACGGACATCGTGACCGGCATCGTGCTGCACCGGCGCGCGGGGACGGCGTGGAAAGTCGCGTTCGCCGCGTCCTGCGCGCTCACGGCCCTGCTCGCGGCGTCCATCGCGGTGCTGCTCGTCCGCGGCGTGGGCGTCTGGGGCATCGCCATGCCCGTGGCCTGGGGCTTCGCCATCACCAACTACGTGTGGTGGATCGGCATCGGCATGGCCGGCACCTTCATCTCCGCCGCGCTCTACCTCACGCGGCAGGGCTGGCGTTCCTCGCTCAACCGCTTCGCGGAGGCGATGACCGTGTTCGCGCTCGCCGTGTCGGCGCTGTTCCCGGTGCTGCACCTTGGGCGCCCCTGGTTTTCCTACTGGCTCGCGCCTTACCCGGATCGCATGGGACTCTGGCCGCAGTGGCGCAGCGCGCTCGTCTGGGATTTCTTCGCCATCGGCGCCTACGTCGTCGTCTCGCTGCTCTATTTCTACGTCGGCCTGGTTCCCGACCTCGCCGCGGTACGGGACCGCGCACGGCGGCGAGGCCAGCAGGTGTTCTACGGTCTGCTCGCGCTGGGCTGGCGGGGCGAAGCCAGGGAGTGGGAGCGCCATGCGACGTTGACGAAGATCCTCGCCGGCCTGGCGGTACCGCTGGTGTTCTCGGTGCACAGCATGGTGGCGCTCGACTTCTCGGAAGGACTCCTGCCGGGCTGGCATTCGACGCTGTTCCCTCCGTTCTTCGTGGCCGGGGCGCTGTTCTCCGGCACGGCCATGGTGATCGTGCTCGCGGTGCCGCTGCGGCGCGCCTATGCGCTCGGCGACTTCATCACCGACGGACATCTCGACAAGCTGGCCAGGCTGATGCTCGCCGCCGGCCTCGTCGTCACCTATGGCTACGCCGCGGAAGCGTTCACCGCGTATTACGGCGGCGATCCGCAGGAGCTCGCCGTGCAGTCGAACCGCCTCCATGGCGCCTACGCCTGGCTCTATGGCCTGACCATCGCCTGCAACAGCGTCGCGATCCAGGCGCTGTGGTGGCCCCGCGTGCGCCGGAGCACGCCCGCGCTGCTGGTGATCGCGGCGCTGGTGCTGGCCGGCATGTGGATGGAGCGTTTCATGCTCATCGTCACCAGCCTCTACCGCGACTACCTGCCATCGAGCTGGGGCATGTTCTATCCGACGTGGTGGGACGCGGCGTTCCTGGCCGGGTCGATCGGCCTGTTCGCCTTGCTGTTCCTCCTGTTCGTTCGCCTCATGCCCGTCCTGTCGATCGTCGAACTGCGCCGGCACGCCGCCGAGCTCGTGGATAGGCGCGCATGAGCGTCCATGGCCGCCTCCTGCAGGTTCCCGACGCCCACGCGCTTTCCGCCGCGGTCGACGCGCTGCGCGAGCGTGGGTACACGCGCCTCGAAGCCTTCACGCCCTACGCCGTCGACGGACTGATGGAAAAGCTCGGACCGCCACCGCGCCGGATACCGCGGGCGATGCTCGCCGGCGGCGTCCTGGGTGGCATCGCGCTGCTCCTGCTCCAGTACTACGCCGCGGCGGTGGACTATCCGCTCGACGTCGGCGGCCGGCCCCTCGCGAGCTGGCCCGCGTTCGTTCCCTCCGCCCTCGAGGTCGCCATCCTCGGCGCGGTGGTCGCCGGTTACATCGCCTTCCTCGTCGGCTGCGGCTTCCCCGCCCTCTATCAGCCTGTCTTCCACGTCGCCTGGTTCGAAGAGGCCAGCCGCGACGGATTCCTGCTCCTCGTGCGCGCCGACGACCCGCGCTGGGACGCGCATGGCACCGCGCGCGACGTCGCGGCACTCGATCCCATGCGTCACGCGGAGGTTCCGTCGTGAGCGCGCGCGGTCGGCTCATGGGTGTCGCGGTGGCGCTCTTGTTGTGCGGCTGCGAGCGCGGCATGCACGACATGTACGCACCGTCGGCGTATCGCAGCGGGAGCGACGCCGCGCGGTTCGACGACCATGTGGCGACACGCAGACCGCCGCAGGGCTCAGTGCCGACGAGCGGAGCCGCCTCGATGCCCGCGGCGGCGGCGATCACGCCAGCGGTGCTGGAGCGCGGGCGCGACAGGTATACGGTGTACTGCGCGCCGTGCCATGGGACGGGCGGTGACGGCGACGGCATGGTGGTGCGGCGGGGTTTTCCCGCGCCGCCCAGCTATCACGAGCCGCGATTGCGCAGCGCGGACGATCGCCACCTGTACGACGTGATCGCGCACGGCTGGGGCGTGATGTATCCGTACGGCGATCGCGTCGCGCCGGCCGACCGGCAGGCGATCGTCGCGTACATCCGCGCGCTGCAGTTCAGCCGGCATGCCCCCGTCGACCGCCTGGAGCCGTCGGACCTCGCGCGCCTGCGCGACCTTCCCGGCAGCGGAGGCGCACGATGATGGCGCACGCGTGGCTCGTGTTCTGGCTGGGCCTCACCGGCGCGAGCGCCGGTGCCATCGCCTGGAGCGCGATCCATCGGCTCACCGGCGGCGCGTGGGGCGACGTGCTCGCGCCGCGCTGGCGCATGCTCCGCGCGCTCCTGCCGCTTGCCGCGATGGTGGGCCTGCCGTTGTTGATCGGAGCGGCGCATGTCTTTCCCTGGATGCACGGCCACGTCGACGACGCGCGCCGCTGGTACCTGAATTACCCGTTCCTCGCCGGACGCGCCGTGGGATGTTTCGTCGCGTGGGGTCTGGCCTGGGCGATGCTGGCGCGCGCACCGGCGGGCAGCCTCATCCTCTGGTTCGTCGCGTGCACGGTGTTCGCGAACGACTGGATCGTCTCGCTCTCCCCGGACTGGCGTTCTGCCGCCATGGGCCTCGTCGTCGCGCTGGGCCAGCTCGTGCTCGCCATGACCACCGCCGTGGCGAGCACGCGACGCGACGAAACCGATGCGACGACCCGCCGCGACATCGGCGCGCTGCTCTTCGCCTTGTGCCTCGGCTGGGCGTACGTCGTCGGCGTCGACTACCTCACCGCATGGTCGGCCGACCTGCCGTACGAAGCACGCTGGTACCTGCCGAGGACACGCGATACCTGGGGTGCCGTGGTCATTGCCGCGACCTTCTTCCACCTGGCCGTCCCGTTCGTCCTGCTCCTCGCGCGGCGCGCGAAAGAGCAGGCCGGCATCCTGCGAGCCGCCGCGCTGTCGATGCTGGTCGGTCAACTCGGCCACCTCGCCTGGCTGGTGATGCCATGAGCCATCAGCGACAGGACCTCGACACGCGGCGCATCGTCTGGTCCGGCGCGGTGCTGCTCGCGGCGCTGCTCGTCGTGCTCGCGGTGTGCTTCGTCCTCTGGCGAAGCTGGGCACCGCCCGCGCTCCAGCATGTGCACCGGCCGCCCGAGCCGCGCCTGCAACCGGATCCCACGCGTGATCTCGCGACCTACCGCCGCGCGCAGCGTAACGCCGAGTACTGGGGCTGGGTCGACCGCGAACATGGCATCGCACGCATCCCGGTGGAGCGGGCCATGGAGCTGATGGCGAAACAGCCACCCGAGACGGGGGACGTACGATGAGAGGCCGTCGCGTGGGCATCGCGCTCGCTCGCGCCACGGTGCTGACCGCGGCGCTCGCGCTCGCGTCGCTGGCACCACGCGTCACGGGCGCTTCGACACCCCCGCCCCCCGACCTCGCCGCCCGCGCCGGCTTCGATCAGCGGCTCGGCGCGACGGTGCCCATGGAGGTGCGTCTCACCGATGCCGACGGACGCACGCGCTCGCTCGCGTCCATCGCGGACGGTAAGCCGCTGGCGCTCGCGTTCGGGTACTACCGGTGCCCGAACCTGTGCGACCTCACCCTGCATGGCCTGGCGCGCGCGGCGGCGACGATGCCGCTCGACCCCGCGAAGGACTACCGGATCGTGTTCGTGAGCATCGCGCAGGACGAAACGACCGCGGATGCGCGCTCGGCCCGGGACATGCTGGCGACCATGGAACCGCACGCGCGGGTCGATGCATGGACGCTGGCGACGGCCACGCCGTCGACCGTGCAGTCCCTGACGCACGCTGTGGGGTTCCGCTACTTCCGCGAACCACGCGACGGCCAGTACGTGCATCCGGCCGGACTGACGATCGTGACTCCGGACGGCCGCGTCTCCCGGTACTTCTTCGGCGTCGATCACGACCCCGCATCGCTGCGCCTCGCCCTCGTGGAGGCGTCCGGCGGCCGGCTGGGGACGGCGATCGATCGCCTCGTGCTGTTCTGCCAGCACTACGACCCGTCGACGGGCAAATACAGCGTGCTTGTCACGCGACTGATGATGGTGCTGGGCTCGTTCTTCGTGGTCGCGATGGCGGCAGGCGCGTGGTGGTTGAGCAGGAGGTCGCCATGATGCCGCCCCAGGCATCCAGTCTCGCCGGCCGTGTCGATGGCCTTTTCTACACGATGCTCGGACTGTCCGTCGCGGTGGTGATCGGCGTCTTCGTCACGATGATCGTCTTCGCGGTGCGCTTCCGGCGAGGGCGCCGCGTCGATCGCAGCGGCGAATCGCACCGGGAGCTGGGGATCGAACTGACCTGGACGCTCGTGCCCTTCGCGATGTTCCTCGGCATCTTCGTGTGGAGCGCGCTGCTCTGGGTCGACATGCGCACGCCGCCTGCCGACGCCACCACGATCTACGTCGTGGGCAAGCAATGGATGTGGGAGTTCCAGCATCCCGATGGCCAGCGTGAGATCGGCATCCTTCACGTCGCCCAGGGACAGCCCGTGCGGCTCGTCATGACCTCGCAGGACGTCATCCACGACGTGTCGATCCCGGCGTTCCGCGTGAAGCAGGACGTCTTGCCAGGCCGGTACACCGAGCTATGGTTCACGCCGACGCGCCCGGGCACCTACGACCTGTACTGCGCCGAGTTCTGCGGCACCGATCACTCGCGCATGGGCGGCGCGGTTGTGGTGGGTACGCCGGCCGCGCACGCCCGCTGGCTCGCCGCCCATGCGGGCGGATCGCTCGTCGACCGTGGGCGCGAACTGTTCACCCGCTACGGCTGTGCCGGCTGCCACGCCGACCATTCGTCGGTCCATGCGCCGCGTCTCGACGGACTCTATGGCAGCACCGTCCCGCTCGCCGATGGCCGCCAGGTCCGTGCCGACGAACGCTACCTGCACGACGCGATCACCCTCCCCGCCCGCGAAGTCGCGGCGGGCTACGCACCGCTGATGCCGAGCTACAAGGGTCGTATCGGCGAGAGCGACATCCTCGCCCTCGTGGCGTACCTGAAGGTCAGCGGCACGGCCAGGGAGACACAGCATGAGTCACGCTAAGCACGCACCGCCCAGCTACCTCACGGACGGCAGTACGCTGTGGTCGTGGCTGTCCACGCACGATCACAAGCGCATCGCCATCCTCTACGCGGTATCGATCACGTTCTTCTTCTTCCTCGGGGGCATCGCCGCGGCGCTCATCCGGCTGGAACTGGCGACACCCGCCGGCGACGTCATGACCGCCGATACCTACAACAAGGCCTTCACCTTCCACGGCGTGGTGATGGTCTGGTTCTTCCTCATTCCCTCCATCCCCACGACGCTCGGCAACTTCCTGCTGCCTCTCATGATCGGCGCCCGCGACGTCGCCTTTCCGCGCCTGAACCTCTTCAGCTGGTACCTCTACGTCATCGGCGGACTTTTCACCGTCGCGTGCCTGCTGCTGGGCGGCGTCGATATGGGCTGGACGTTCTATACGCCGTTCTCGACGATGTTCTCGAACTCGCACGTCATGCTGGCCGTGGTCGGCGTCTTCGTGGTCGGCTTCTCGTCGATCCTCACGGGCCTGAACTTCATCGTCACGATCCACACGCTGCGCACCGAGGGAATGACCTGGTTCCGCCTGCCGTTGTTCGTCTGGTCGATGTACGGCGTGTCGCTGGTGATGATGCTCGCGACGCCCGTGCTGGCGATGACGCTCTCGCTGATCGCGGCCGAACGCCTGCTGGGCGTCGGCATCTTCGATCCCGCGCTCGGCGGCGACCCGCTGCTGTTCCAGCACTTCTTCTGGTTCTATTCGCATCCGGCCGTCTACATCATGGTGCTGCCGTCCATGGGGGTGGTGAGCGAGCTGATCACCGCCAGCGTGCGGCGGAAGATCTTCGGCTACCGGTTCATGGTCTGGTCCATCATCGGCATCGCGATCGTCGGCTTCCTCGTCTGGGGCCACCACATGTTCGTCGCCGGGCAGTCGATGTACGCGAGCATCGTGTTCTCGATCCTCAGCTTCATCATCGCGGTACCGTCGGCGATCAAGGTCTTCAACTGGACCGCCACGCTCTACAAGGGCGACATCACCTTCGGCGCGCCGATGATCTACGCGCTCGGCTTCGTCGGCCTGTTCCTGCTCGGTGGACTCACCGGGCTGTTCCTTGCAGCCACCGCGCTCGACGTCAACCTCACCGACACCTATTTCGTGGTGGCGCACTTCCACTACATCATGGTGGGTGGCGCCGTGATGGCCTACCTCGGCGGCATCCACTTCTGGTGGCCCAAGATCACCGGCCGCATGTACTCGGAGGCCTGGGCGCGTTTCGCCGCGATCCTGATGTTCCTCGGCTTCAACCTGACCTTCTTCCCGCAATTCCTCGCCGGCGCGGAAGGCATGCCACGCCGTTACCACACCTATCCCGCGGAATTCGCGCTGCTCAACGTGCTGTCGTCGGCCGGCGCGGTCCTGCTCGCCGCGTCCTACCTGCTTCCCGTCGGCTATTTCCTATGGTCCTTCCGGCACGGCGCGCGCGCTCCCGCCGATCCGTGGAAGGCCAGCGGGCTCGAGTGGGAGACCTCCTCCCCGCCGCCGACGCACAACTTCGACGATGTGCCGGTGGTCACCGGCGGTCCTTACGCGTACGTGCATCCATGAACATCAGGCAGGCCCGGACCGCGGAACCGTTCGACGACGTGGCGCAGCAGCGAGAGGCCGCCACGCTGGGCATCTGGGCCTTCCTCGCCACCGAGATACTGTTCTTCGGCGTGCTGTTCGCCGCGTATACCATCCTGCGGACGCTGTGGCCGGACGCGTTCGCCTCCGGCAGCCGGCACACGGATCTCCTGTGGGGCGGCGTCGAGACGGGCGTCCTCCTCGTCAGCAGCTTCAGCGTGGCCCTCGCGCTGCGCGACGTGCAGCTGGGCGGCAGGCGCCTCGCGGCGTGGCTGCTCGTCCTCACGGCGGTCCTCGGCCTCGTGTTCCTTGGCATCCATGCGGCGGAGTACCACGCGGATTACAAGGCCGCCGTCATACCGGGCTTCCGCTACGAGGAAGTGGGCGGCCTCGCCGCGCAGGAGCAGCTGTTCTTCGTGCTCTACTACGTGACGACGGCCTTCCATGGGCTGCACGTCGCCATCGGCGTCGTGCTCCTTGGCGTGATGGCCTGGCGGACGCGCCGTGGCGATTTCCTCCCCGAGTCGCACCACGCGCTCGAGGTGTCGGCGCTGTACTGGCACCTCGTCGACATCGTCTGGGTTTTCGTCTTCCCGCTGTACTACCTGGTGGGCCGCGCATGAGCGAGCGACCGCCATCGTTCGGAGCACACGTCGCCGCGCTCGCCGGGCTGGCGATCCTCCTCGTCGCCAGCATCGGCATCGCCCGTCTTCATCTCGGCGCATTCAACGTGTTCGCGGGACCCGCCATCGCCGCGCTGAAGGCCTCGATCGTCCTGTTGTTCTTCATGAGGCTGCGGCGCAGCGGCCCGGCGTCACGATTCGCGTTGGCCTTCGGCGTGATCTGGATCGCCATCATGATCGCGCTGACGCTCGGCGACGTATTGCTGCGCACGCCCGTGATCGTCAGCTGAGGGATCACCCCTGGTCATCGTTGTCGTGTTCCTGCTGCGGGGACTCGCGCTCCTTCGGCTTCTTCTCCACCTGTTCGGCCGCCGACCGATCGTAGTCGCGCGGCGAGTTGATCGGTTTGTCGTCTTTGCTCATGGCATGCTCTCCGTTCGCTGTGAAGTTTCAGCGTCGGATACGCGCCGTTGTCATTTGCGCGGCGCGACGTGAAGCGACGTGCACGTGCGTGAAGACGCAGGCCGTTGATCCCCGCTGCACGCGCTGTTCATGAGCCGGGTGCGACATCTTGGGTACCAGCGCACAGCGCCCAACCGCACGGAGCCACACCATGACACGCATGCCACGCCACGCCCTCGCTGCCGCCCTTCTCGCCGCGGCCGTTCTGCCGGCCGCCGCTTTTGCCCAGGAACACACGCCGGGTTCGAATTCGGCACCTGCGGCGGACGCCATGTTCGTCACCGAGGCCAGCGCGTCGGGCCTCGCCGAAGTCGCGCTTGGTCAGCTGGGCGCGTCGAAGGGTAATTCCGAAGCGACCAAGTCGTTCGGCCAGCAGATGGTCACCGATCACACGAAGGCCAACGACGAGCTGAAGACCATCGCCGGCCAGAAGAACCTCCCGCTGGCCACCGCGCCGAAGCCCGCAGACACGAAGGCCGCCGCCGCAATCGGCGAGAAGTCGGGCGATGCCTTCGACCAGGCCTTCGCGAAGAAGATGGTCGCGGACCACAAGAAGGCCGTCGCGCTCTTCAGCAAGGAGTCGACCAGCGGCAAGGATCCCGAACTGAAGGCGTTCGCGGCGAAGACGCTGCCGACGCTCAAGGAACACCTGCAGATGGCGGAGAAGCTGCCCGGCAAGGGTGCGAACGCCATGGCGGGCCACTGACGCCCTGTAGAAGCGCGCACTGCGCGCCACATCGTTCGAGGCCCCGACCCTCAGGGCCTCGAACGAT
This sequence comes from Luteibacter sp. 3190, assembly GCF_031456385.1. Classification (NCBI taxonomy): domain Bacteria; kingdom Pseudomonadati; phylum Pseudomonadota; class Gammaproteobacteria; order Lysobacterales; family Rhodanobacteraceae; genus Luteibacter; species Luteibacter sp. 3190. The sequence continues at coordinate 2,003,716 of NZ_JAVDUO010000001.1, forward strand.
GTCGACGTCAGACCTTCTTCAGCGAGCCCGATTTGTGCGCGGCTTTACCGCCGCTCTTCTCGCTGACGACGAGGTACTCGGGGTTGTCCTTCGACGCGGCGACCTCGTGCCCCTTGATCTTCGTGGGCTTCGTCAGTTTCTTCTCCACCTTGCCCGTCGTCGTGCCTTGCGAGGTTTTCCAGCTGACCTTTTCGCCGCGCTTGAGGGTGGATGCCATGGCTGCGTTCCCGTTGCTGAGGAATGCCCAGCGTGAAAGCGGCAGGGTGAACGGCATGCGACGCGTGCGTCGTCGGCGATCACCGCGCGGGAAGCGCGAACTCGCCGCCGGGGTACCTGCTGGCCATGAAATCGACGAAGGCACGCACCTTCGGACTCTCGAGCCGACGGGACGTGTGCAGTACCCATAGCTCCACATCGTCGCCCGCGACGCCCCAGTCGACGACGTCGCCGCGTTCGATGAGCTCGCCTGCGATGGACTGCGGCAGCAGCGCCACGCCGGCACCGGCGGCGACCGCGTCGCGCACCATGAGCAGCGACGACAGTCGCAGCACCGGCCGCGGCGCCAGCACGAGCGTGCCATCGCGACGCGCCCACGTGTCGCCATCGCGGTAGCTCGCCGCCATCACGACCGCCGGCACCTCGGACGGCTCATCCGCGCCGCCCGAAGGCTGGGCGAACGACGGAGCCGCGACGAGCAGCAGGCGGTCGCGCGCGAATCGGCGGCCGACCAGCCCGCTGTCCTTCGGCGGATTGATCCGGATCGCCACGTCGAAATTCTCTTCCACGAGGTCCGCCCGACGGTCCTCGGACACAGTCTCGATCTCGACTTCCGGATGGAGCCTCAGGAACGCGGCGGCGAGCCGCCCCAGCGCGAGCTGCGAGAACAGTTGGGGCGCGGCGATCCGCAGCAGGCCGCGCGGGGTGTCCACGCCATCGCGAGCGGCGGCGAAGGCATCGGTCACCTCGTGCATCGGTCCGGCCGTGCGTTCGGCCAGCGCGAGGCCGGCCTCGGTCAGCACGAGACGTTGGCCGCCCCGCTCGATGAGCCGGACACCCAGCTGTTCCTCGAGATCGGCCACCCGCCGCGACAGCGTCGCCTTCGAGCGGCCGCTCGCGCGGCTGGCTCGACCGAAGCCGCCATGGGTAGCCACGAGCTGGAAGTCGATCAAGGCGTTCAGGTCCATGCCGTCTCACATTTGATACGGAATGTCCAAATTCTAGCGACTGTGTTTCGAATCCGATAGCACCTATCGTCTTTCCACACAGCCACTCACCACATCGAGGAGTTACCCATGAACACGATCCGCGCGCTCCAGCTCAACGAATACGGTGGTCCCCAGTCCATCGGCGTCGCTTCCATCGATGCGCCGAGCCCCGCCCCCGGCCAGGTGCTCGTCAAGGTCCACGCGGCCGGTATCAACGGCCTGGACTGGAAGGTGCGCGAAGGCTACGTCCGCGACGTCTTCCCGCTCGACCTGCCGACCGTTCTCGGCATCGAACTCGCCGGCACCGTCGAGGCCGTCGGCGAAGGCGTCACGGCTCTGAAAGCCGGCGACCGGGTGATGGGCCCCCGGGGCGGCCTGGGCGCCTACGCCGATCTGGTCGCCGTGGACGAAGCCATCCTTAGCCGGATCCCGCCGTCGATGAACTTCGTCGAAGCGGCCGCGCTGCCGGTCGCGGCGATCGCGGCCTGGCAGAGCCTGCATCATGCCGGTCCCATCCGTGCAGGTCAGCGCATCCTGATCCACGGCGCGGCCGGTGGCGTGGGCGGTTTCGCGGTGCAGTTCGCCCGCCGTGCCGGCGCGAAAGTGTTCGCCACGGCCCGCGCCGCGCACCGCGACGAGGTGCTCGCCCTGGGCGCCGACCACGTGATCGCGTATGACGAGGAAGCCTTCGAGAAGACCGTCGCGAACATCGACCTCGTGCTCGATTACGTGGGTGGCGAGGTCCTCGACCGGTCGTGGTCGGTGCTCGCCGACGATGGCGCCATCGTCAGCAGCGCGTCGCCGGCGATCGCTTCGACGGCGCCGGCCGGTCGGCGTGGCCTCTGGTTCGTCAACACGCCGGACGCCGCGCGCCTCGAAACGATCGCGAACGAGGTCGCCGACGGCCAGCTGCGCTCGCGCATCGCCGCCACCGTCCCCTTCGACGACCTGCCGGCCGCCATCGAGCGGAACCGCACGGCGTCGCAGCCGGGCAAGACCGTCGTCGACTTCTCGCTCTGACGGCCGTAGATCAGTGCACCGGGCCGATCCAACGCTCCAGGTCGGCCACGCCGAGGGGCTGGCCCGGTGCCTTCACCGTGTCGCTGCGCACCGCGCTCGTCACACGCCCCTGTGCATCGATCCGCATGAGCGTGGGATAGACCGCGACGCCGACGGCATCGATCAGGGCCTGCTGGCCGGCGACGACCGGCCAGTTGAGGCCGCGCGCGCGGACGAACTCACGAGCCGTCTCGCGATCGTCGAACGTGAAGGCCACCACGGGGACCTCCGGATGCTTCCGGTGGTACGCGGAGAGGACCGGCGTTTCCGCGATGCACGGCGCGCATTGCGCGAAGAAGAAGCTGGCGACGAAGGGCTTCCCGCGCAAGGAAGCGAGCGAGACGGACTTTCCGTCGATCGTCGACGTGACGAAGTCCGGAAAGGCGCGCGGCGCGGCGACCTGCGGCGCCGGCGCCGCCTCGGCCGCGCGACGCTGCGCGATGACAGCATCGCTTTCGAGCCTCAGCGTGGCGCGGTGCGCCTTCGCATCCTTGATCACATCGAACGGACGCGACGCCATCGCCGCCTTGAAGCGTTCGTACGGAATGACCTTCCCGTCCGGGTCCTGGAACACGACGTCGTAATCGTCGGGCACCGCGAGTTGGGACAGCATGGAAGACGCCTCGGCGGGGCGACGACCGTCGGCCGCCGAGGCAGTCGCGCCGAGGCCGACGAGGGCGGTGAATAGAAGCGTACGGATCACGGACGCACCTCGACGGGCTACATGTGTAGGCGATACGCTACATGTGTAGCATGACGCACGCAAGCCGTGCCGTCCTTCGATCACCTCACTGGCGCGACACGGCAGGCGCCGTCGATACGACCCAGCGACCGTCCTTCGCCTGGATGAAACGCACGCGGTAGACACCGGGGGCCGGCGTGCTTCCGCTCGATGCCCCGCCCACGGTCGATACCCGGTAGGTGCCGGACGCATCGCCGACGGCTGCGAAACGAATGGACATCCCGCCCAATCCCGCGATCGCTTCCGCCGCGGATCCTGCCTGCCGGACGATCGCCGCCCCGCCGGTGGCGAGCGCCAGCGCGACGAACGCCGCGAGCCATCGTCCCGGATGTGCGGCCCGCGCGGGACCATCGGGCGCGATGATCGCCGCCACGCGGCGCCGGGCCGCGAACGCGGGGCCGGCGATGGTGGATGCGACGCCCGCCGCGCTCGCCGAACGCCGGAGCGCGTCGAGCAAGGCACGGGCATAGCCGGCCCGCGTCTCGCCATCGAGGCCGCGCAGGGCGTCGGCGTCGCAGAGTTCTTCGCGCGCGGCGAGTAGCTGGGCATGCAGGTCCCGCAGCGGACGGCACCACGGCAGCATCGCCAGCGCGGCGTGCTCGGCGAGCAGTCGCCAGTTGTCACGCCGCCGCGCGTGCGCCCGCTCGTGGCGTACGAGCGCGTCGACCACCTCCCGAGGATGCGTCGCGACCGACATCGGCAGCAGGATCGCGGGTCGACGGTATCCGACCAGCATCGCCCCCGGAACGTCCGCGATGCGCACCGGGAGCGTATCGCGGCGATCGCTTTCGCCCAGAAACGCCAAGGCACGGAAGCGCCGAAGCTGTCGAACGAGACGCAGGCAGCGCCAGACCGCCCACCCTGCCGCCAGGCCCACGATGGCGCGGGCCAGCCAGAGCAGCCAGCGCTGCGCCGGCAAGGCGTCCGGCAGCAGCGGCCCGAGCATCGATAGTCCCGTCGTCGGCGCCGCGTTCGGGAAGCAGGCCACCGACGCGACGACCACCGCGGGCACCGCCGCGGTGATCCAGAACGCCACGGACGCGGCGAGATGCCGGCGCCGCGCGTCCAGGGCGGGATCGACGAAGCGCAGCGCCAGCGCGAGCCCGGCGCCGACGATCACGCCGCACGCCCCGCTCATGACCAGCGCGATGGCGTTCATCCGCGGCCGCGCGAGTTGAGCATGCGCTCGAGTTCCGCGAGTTCGGCATCGTTGAGCAGCGCGCTGCCGGTGAACGCGGAGACCGGCACGCGACCGGACACTTCGAGGACGTTGCGGAACAGATGGCCCAGCGATTCGCCGAGCACCTCGACCTTGGTCTGCGCCGGGGAAAAGACGGCCAGCCCGTGGCTCTCTTCGCGCACGACGAGCTCCTTCACCCGCATGCGTTCGAGCACCGTGCGCGTGGTCGAGACGGCCCATCCCGTGCGCTCCGCGAGCGCGTCGTGCAGTTCACGGGCGCTTTGAGGACTGCGCTCCCAGAGCGCCTTCAGTACTTCGAGTTCGCTGTCGGCCGGGACCATCGTCGCTCCGCGCATCGCAGTTGGACCGATGCTACTACATCTGTAGCGCGCTCACGGGCGTCGCGGAGATGCCTCACCTGTCGACGCGCAGGATGGTGTCCCTGACGATGCTGAAGAGCCTCTCGGACCGGGCCGCGTGCGCCGGCTGTTCGCGCAGCCATGCGAGCGCGGCGATGAGATCGAAGAGCTCGGCGCCGTCCAGGTCGGCCCGCGCCAGCCCGGCGCTCTGGGCGCGGCGCAGCAGCGAGGCACCCGCCGCCTTGAGCCGCACGCACGCGTCGTGCAGGGCCGAATCCGGATCTTCGATGGCGCTCATCATCGGCGCGAGGATCCCGCGGTGCTCATGGGTGAAGCCGATGATGTCGGCCAGCCACGCCACCAGGGCCTGGTCGGCGGCCGCGTCGTTCTCGAGTGCCGCGGCCTTCGCGGCCAGATCGTCGAAGCTCGAGCGAAGCAGCGTTTCCAGCAGCGCCTCCCGGGTCGGGAAGTGGCGATAGAGCGTGCCGACGCCCACATCCGCCTGCCGCGCGATATCGCGCATGGAAACGCGCCGTGCAGCCCGGGCCGCACCATCCGGTACCGCTCGCCGGCAAGACCGTCCTCGTCAACGGCGCGGCGGGCGGCGTCGGTCATTTCGTGGTGCAGGTGGCGAAGCTGAAGGGCGCGCGCGTCATCGCGACCGCGTCGTCTCGACATAGCGAGATGCTGAAGTCGCTCGGTGCCGACGAAGTCATCGACTATACGAAGACGGTTCCCGAAGACGTGGTGCGCGACGTCGACCTCGTCGTGGACGCCGTCGGCGGACCGACCAGCGGCCGTTTCCTGCGCAGCATCAAGCGCGGCGGCGCCCTCTTCCCGATCTTCCCGCTGGGCTTCGCGGATGCCGACGAAGCTGCCCGTCTCGGCGTCACGGTGTCGGCGACGCAGGTGCGCTCGAACGGGGCCCAACTGCACGAACTCGCGGCCCTGCTCGATTCGGGCGCCATCCGCGTCGTGCTGGACAGCACGTATCCGCTGGCGGAAGCGAACCGTGCGCACGAACGGGCGGAGCGCGGTCATATCCAGGGAAAGATCGTGCTGACCGTGGACTGATCACACCAGCCACCCACCGTGGAGCCAGTCCCATGACGATCCTGCGCAAGGCCATTCTCGATCTCTTCGATCCCGGCGTGCCGACGACCGACGCCGCGGAGCGACATTTCGATCCGTCCTTCCGGCAGCGTGTCGACGGCGCATGGATCGACCGTGCGGCGTTCGTCGCCGGCATCGAGGTGCTGAAGGAGGACCTGGTCCGCGTCGATGTGTCCGTGCTCGACGAACTCGTCGTCGACGAACGCTACGCGGAACGCCACGTCATCGATCTCGAACTGCGCAACGGCGCACGGATCGCGCGCGAGGTCTACGTCTTCGGGCGGCGCGGACCCGACGGCCGGTTCGTCAGCATCGAGGAAGCCACGATCGCGCCATGACGCGATCGTGGGTCGGGGCGCCGCTCAGACCGCGACCGGTGCCTTGATCGCGGGATGCGGGTCGTAGTCGACGATGGCGATGTCCTCGAAGCGGAAATCGAACACCGAGCGTACCTCGGGGTTCAGCACCAGCCTCGGCAGCGGACGCGGTTCGCGCGTGAGCTGTTTCGTCGCCTGTTCAATGTGATTCGAGTACAGGTGCGCGTCGCCGATCGTGTGGACGAAGTCGCCGGGCTGCAGGCCCGTCGCCTGCGCGACCATGTGCGTCAGCAGCGCGTAGCTCGCGATGTTGAAGGGAATGCCGAGGAAGATGTCGCCCGAACGCTGGTAGAGCTGGCACGAGAGCTTGCCGTTCGCCACGTAGAACTGGAACATCGTGTGGCACGGCATCAGGGCCATTTTCGGCAACTCGCCGACGTTCCACGCGGAAACGATCAGGCGCCGCGAATCCGGGTTGCGCTTGATCTCCTCCACCACCCACGCGATCTGGTCCACGACCTTGCCGTCCGCCGTGGGCCACGCACGCCACTGTCGTCCGTAGACAGGTCCGAGGTCGCCGTTGGCGTCGGCCCACTCGTCCCAGATGCTCACCCCGTTTTCCTTGAGGTAGGCGATGTTCGTATCGCCCTTGAGGAACCAGATGAGCTCGTGAACGATGGAGCGCAGGTGCAGTTTCTTCGTCGTGACCAGCGGGAAACCGCGGCCGAGGTCGTAGCGCATCTGCCAGCCGAACACGCTGCGCGTGCCGGTGCCGGTACGGTCGGACTTCTCGGCGCCGTGCTCGAGAACGTGACGGAGGAGATCGAGATAGGGCTGCATGGGCGTCGACTTTACCCGTTCGCCGTCGCGGTGACCGGCGCGACGGGGGCATAGGGCGCCCGCCGCGAAAGCAGCAGCAGGAAGATGCCCACCGCGATCAGCGGCAGCGACAGGATCTGGCCCATCGTGACCCAGCCGAACGCGAGGTAGCCCAGCTGCGGGTCGGGCACGCGCACGAACTCGATGGCGAAGCGGAAGCATCCGTAGAGCAGACCGAACAGGCCCGACACCGCGTAGCGCGGACGGGGCTTCATCGAATACAGCCACAGCACCACGAACATCACCAAGCCCTCGAGCGCGAATTCGTAGAGCGGATTCGGGTGGCGCGGCAGCGCGTCGGGCGCGTGGGGGAAGATCATGGCCCAGGGCAGATCGGTGGGCTTGCCCCACAGTTCGCCGTTGATGAAGTTGCCGAGGCGGCCGAGGCCGAGACCGAGCGGGACGAGCGGCGCGACGAAGTCCACCGTGTCGAAGAACTTCACGCCGTTGCGCCGCGACCACCAGAGGCCCGCCACGAGCACGCCCAGGAGACCGCCGTGGAACGACATGCCGCCGTCCCAGACGCGGAAGAGCGCGACGGGATCGGTCCATATCCAGTCGATGTTCGTATAGAACAGCATGTAACCGACGCGACCGCCGAGCACCACGCCCATCATCAGGTAGAACATCAGGTCGCCGAAGCGCTCGGAGCTGACCGGCAGCCTGCCCTGGCGGCGACGGTACTCGCCGAGCGCCCAGCCGCCGAGGAAACCACCGAGGTACATCAGTCCGTACCAGTGGACCTGGACCGGACCGAGCGAGAGCGCGACGGGATCGATGTTGACGACGTACGGAGTGGCCATGGAACGCCCGGATGAGATGCAGGCGCCAAGTGTACCGCCCCACCCTGTCCGCAGGTCGCCTTGTGGCGAGGCCGGGGATCGGCTATATCGGCCCACGGAGGCCGTCCGGGGGGACGGCACGATACGGACACATCGAACAGGGGAGACTCCATGATCAACCGCCTCGCGCGGCCCATGCTGGCCGCGCTTTGCCTCGCCTCGACCGCCGCCTCGGCCGCCGACCTGGTGCCCGTCGCCGATTTCGCGCGGCGCATGCCGCTGACCAGCCCGAGCCTGTCCCCGGACGGCCAGTACGTCTCGCTCGCCTTCCACGACCCGGACGGCAAGACGCACGGCCTCGCGATCTACCGCGTGGGCGACATGAGCAAGGCGGTCACCCTGATCCGCATGCCACCCTACGAGGCACCGGCGAAGATCGCCTGGGCCAGCCCCACCCGTCTGGTCGTGGCGCGCGGCAAGGTCGACGGCTCCATCGGCCGGACGATGCTCACCGGAGAGATCATGTCCATCGACGTCGATGGCAAGAATCCCGACTACCTGTACGGCTACCAGGCCGTGGGCAAGCGCGCGGCGACCCGCGCCACCGACGAGGGCTGGGGCGAGATCGAAGGCCTGCCGGTGCAGAACAACGGGCACTTCTACATGCGGGCCACGTCGTGGCTCGACCAGAATCGCAGCACGCTCTACGACGTGGACGCGAAGACGAGCACGCGCAAGCAGATGGCCGACATCGGCATCGGCGGCATGAGCTTCATGATCTCGCCCGACGGCCAGGCGCGCTTCGCGTTCGGCACGGACGACTCGTTCCGCTGGGTCGTGTTCCATCGCGAGGGCAGCGGCTGGAACAAGCTCTCCGGAAGCACGCAGCAGCAGAACTTCACGCCGGTCGCGAGCGTGGCGGGCAGCAATCGCATCTACGCGAAGTACAGTCCCGACGGCAAGGGCGGCGCGTTCGTCGAACAGGACGAGGACGGTGGCAACCCGAAGATCATCCGCAAGGACGACTTCAGCGAGGTGAGCGCGTCCGGCCTGTGGACGCCCGCGCCGCTGCGTCCCTTCGGCACGATCGCCGACACGGGCATTCCGCAGCCGACCTACATCGATCCGGCGTCGCCGATCGCCAAGCTGCACATGGCCCTGTCGCAGAAGTTCCCGGGCCAATTCGTCAGCTTCGTCGATTACAGTGAGGACGGCGGCCAATTGATGTTCAGCGTGTCGAGCGACCGCGAGCCGGGCCGCTACATGATCATCGACACGAAGACGTTCAAGGTCAGCAAGCTGTTCGACACCAAGCCGTGGATCGATCCGGCGAAGATGTCGGAGCGGCGGCCGCTGCGCTTCAAGGCGAGCGACGGACTCGAGCTCGAAGCCATCCTGACCTTCCCGAAGGGCAAGCCCGAAACGAACCTGCCACTGGTCCTCATGCCCCATGGCGGTCCGCACGGCGTCTCCGACGACTGGTTCTACGAGGACGACGCGCAGTTCCTCGCGAACCGCGGTTACCTCGTGCTGCAGGTGAACTATCGCGGCTCCGGCAGCCGCGGCAGCACGTTCGAGCAGGCGGGTTACCTGAAGTGGGGCACGCGCATCCAGGAAGACCTGATCGACGGCGTGAAGTGGGCCATCGCGCAGCGTTTCGCCGACCCGGGACGCGTGTGCGTCTACGGCGCGAGCTTCGGCGGTTACTCGGCGATGATGGTGCCCGTCCGAGCGCCCGGCATGTTCCGGTGCGCCGTGGGTTACGACGGCATCTACGACCTGGACATGATGTACAACAAGGGCGACATCAAGGACAGGAAATCGGGCCGCAGTTACCTGACCACCGTGATCGGCAAGGACCAGGCCGATCTCGCCGCCAACTCGCCCACCCACCTGGCGGACAAGATCGACGTGCCGGTGTTCCTCGTCCATGGCGAAGACGATCAGCGCGCGCCGTTCGCGCAGTTCAAGGCGATGCGCGCCGCGCTCGACGCCGCCCACAAGCCGTACGAGACGCTGACCAAGCCCGACGAGCGGCACGGCTTCGTCAAGCCGGAGAACGTCGAGGAGTTCTACAACCGGCTGCAGGCGTTCCTGGACAAGCACCTGGGCGGCGACAGGCCGGCGACGGCACAGGCGGCGCCATAGGCCCATCCGCAGCGAGGTTGCCCCCCCGGCCCGCAGGCGCTATGTTGGCGCGATCGTCGGGCCCGGGTGGGGTGAGGCGGGGCTTGGGAGGTTTTGGGGTATGCACGTGAGTACCGGGCACACGCGCCAGGTCGCGAGGCGACGTATGGCGCTCGCGAGTGCGCTCCTGGCCGCCTTGTCCGGAACCGCCGTGCATGCCCAGCAGACCGCGCCGGCCGAAATGCTGGCGCCGGTCAACGTCACCGTGACGGGCTCGCGCATCCGCGGCACCGATGTCGAAACCGCGCAGCCCGTCTTCACCATGGACCGCGCGGCCATCCGCGCCACCGGCCTGTCCGATCTCGGCAGCATCGTCGCGCGCATGCCCTCGGCAGCGACGCCCGAGGTCACGCCGCAGGACACCCTCTCCTCCAGCGGCGACGCCGGCGGCCGCTACGCGAACCTGCGCAATCTCGGCGCCGTGCGCACGCTCGTGCTCGTCAACGGCCGCCGCTGGACCACGAGCCTCGGCGGACTGACCGACCTCTCCACCATTCCCGTCGCGATCGTCGAGCGCATCGAGGTGCTCAAGGACGGCGCGTCCTCCATCTACGGCTCCGACGCGATCGGCGGCGTGGTCAACATCATCACGACCGACCGCTTCGAAGGCGCCTCGGCCGACGTCCTCTACGGCCAGAACGGCAAGGGCGACGGCGCCACGAAGCACGGTGCGTTCACCTGGGGCCGGAGCGGCCAGCGCGGCTCGCTGATCCTCGGCGCGAGTTACGACGACGCGGACGACCTGCGCGATGCGAAGCGTTCGCTCACGCGCAGCGCGTACGGCCCACGGCACCCCGATGCCGGTCTCGGCATGGGGCCATGGGGCGGCGTGGTCGACCCGCGCGCACCGGGCACCCCCGGCGCGGGCAACTACGCCGGCGACGGCAGCTGGATCGCCAACCGCTACGTCGCGAACCATCCCGGCGTCGTCGATACGTCCAACCTCGCGAACTACCACCCGTACGATGTCGACAGCAACGCCGACAAGTACGCGACGGCCCGCGACATGACGTTCCGCGCCGGCAGCAAGTTGCGCAACCTGTTCGCGACGGGTCGCTACAATCTCACCGACGACATCGCCCTGCGCGGCATGGCCGACTACGGGGTGCGCGACACGCGCTGGCAGGCGGCGGGCTATCCGCTGCAAAGCGGTTCGGGACGCGACGCCGGCCTCGCGATCGACGCCGACAACGCTTACAACCCGTTCCCGGGTTACGACACCGCGTTCTTCCGTCGCACCACCGAAGTGCCCCGCGTGAACTGGGCGAAGAGCAAGGCGCTGCATCTCGACACCGGTGCCGAAGGCACGTTCGACTGGCTCGACCACGCGTGGAACTGGGACGTCACCTACGCCTATTCGGAGACGCGCGCGAGCCAGACGACCAGCGGCAACATCAACCTGGTGAACGCGCGCAAGGCGCTGGGGCCAACGACGACGCTCGACGGCCAGCCCGCCTGCGCCAGCGCCGAGGATCGCGCGGCAGGCTGCGTGCCATGGAACATCCTCGCGGGCCCCGGCGGCACGCCCGACGCCGTCTGGCGTTACGTGACGTCGACGGGCACGTCGCACCAGACCACGCGAACGAACGACGTCATCGCCAACCTCACGGGCGGCCTGGTCGATCTTCCCGCAGGGACGCTGCGCGTCGCCGGCGGCATCGAGCACCGTCGCGAGAACGGTCGTTACGTACCGTACCCCGCCGATTCGGCGGGACTGACGACCCAGCTCGCCAGCGCTCCGACGAACGGCGGCTACATCGCGAACGAGGCCTATCTCGAACTCGACGTGCCGCTCCTCGCGGACCTCCCGCTCGCGCGCGAACTGGCGGCGAACGTGTCGAGCCGTTACTCGCACTACTCCGCCTTCGGCGGCCGCACGAACAACAAGTACAGCCTGCGCTGGAAGCCGGTGGACGACCTGCTGCTCCGCGCCACGTTCGCGGAAGGGTTCCGTGCTCCCACGGTGGCCGACCTGTACGCCGGCGCGAGCGAGAGCTTCGAGAGCTTCCTCGATCCCTGCGACAGCGTGTACGGCGCATCCGCCACCGATGCCGCGGTGCGCGCACGTTGCGCCGCCGCCGGCGTGCCGGCGAACTACCGGCAGATCGACCAGTCCGGTGCGCGCATCGGCTCCGCCACCGGCGGCCAGAACCCGACCGCCTTCACCACGGGCGCGAACCCCGCGCTCAAACCGGAGACGTCGATCACCCGCACCGCCGGCGTGGTGTACAGCCCGAGCTACGTCGAAGGACTGGACATCACGCTCGACTATTACAAGGTCGACATCCGCGACGTGATCACGCCCGTGCTCGCGGGCGACATCCTCAATTTCTGCTACGTCCGCAACGACCCCTCGTTGTGCGGCCGCTTCACGCGCGCGGCGGACGGCCAGATCGTATCGCTCGACGAGAGCCTCGCGAATCTCGGTTCGCTGCGCACCGAAGGCTACGATCTCGGCCTGCATTACCGGTTCCCCGAGACGCGCTACGGCGAGTTCACCCTGCTCTCCGACAGCACCTATCTGAAGGATTACACGCAGGTCGGCAGCCCGGGCAGCGCGCCGCGACACCTGGCGGGATACATGAACGGGGTGCAGGGGCTCTACCGCGTTCGCTCGAACCTTTCGCTCGACTGGTCGTGGCGGCGCTTCGGTGCGACGTGGACCACACGCTGGTTCTCGGGCCTGAAGGATTCGTGCTGGTCCGCGGATGTCGAATGCAACCGCCCCGACGCGATCAACGCGCTCACGGGCGTCACGGGCGTCAGCCGCAAGGGCGGCGTCGCCTTCAACGACCTGCAGGTGCGCTGGCTGGCACCGTGGAACGGCAGCTTCCGCGTCGGCGTGAACAACGTCTTCGCGCGCAAGGGCCCGCTCTACTACAGCGTGTCGAGCGCCGGCGGCGGCAGCCCGCCGTACAACCCGGCGTTCGACATCGACCGCTACTGGTACGTCGGATACCAGCAGAGTTTCTGAGCCGCCGGGCGGCTCCCCTTACCGTCGCACCGGCGTACGCCGGTGCCTACGGCGGGGCGGTCGTCGAACGGCGCTACCGCCACGCACCAATGGGAACCGAGGCCGTGGATCCCGGTTTGCACCGGGATGACGCTGCGGAAGCGCGGCGAACGCGGGCATCCGGATCACAGCACCAGCGGATGATCCGGTAACTGGTTCTTGCGAGGTTCGCCGTCGCCCGGGAAATGGCGGGCGAGTAGGTCGCCGGCTTCCGCCACACCCGTCTGCACGGCCTCACGGTAGCGCCCCTGCGCGAACGCGTCGCGCATGTGCGCCGTGATCGCCGCCCATTCGGCCGGCGTGACCGCCTTCGCGATACCGCGGTCCGCGACGATCTCGATGCGGTGCTCGGCGAGCAGCACGTAGAGGAGCACGCCGCAGTTCTCCTCGGTATCCCAGACACGCAGGTGCGAGAACAGCGCGGTGGCGCGGTCGCGGGCCGTGACGCCCGCCGCCACGTCGGCCAGGGACAGGCGCGATTCGATCACGACGCGCAGTTCGCCACGGTGACGTCCCTCGCCTTCGGCGACCGTCTTCGTGATCGCGTCCAGCGTTTCACGCGGAAAATGGCGACCGATCTGGAACCAGGCGCCGAAGAGGTTGCTGGCCATGCGTCCTAAATTCATCACCAGTTCCCCGATGCGCCGCCGCCACCGAAACTGCCGCCGCCTCCGCTGAAGCCGCCGCCTCCCCCGCCGCCGCCGAAGCCGCCGCCACCGAACCCGCCGCCACCGCCCCAGCCGCCGAAGCCGCCCCAGCCACCACCGCCGATCGAACGGCCGGCGCCGAGGGGAATCGCCATGATCAGCGCGCCGGCGATGAGGCCGACCACGCCGCCGAGGATGGACTGCAGGAACAGCCAGCCGAGGCCGCCGGCGATCGCGCCACCGACCGGCATGCGCAGGCCGAGCGGCGCGCGGCCGAGGATGCCGCGCAGGAAGATCGCCCCGAACAGCAGCGGAATCAGCAGGTGGCCGAGGCCCCCGCGGCGCCGCTCGTGGCTCTCGTCCGGCGCGACGGGTGGCGGCAACGCTTCGCCCTGCACGATCTGGGTGATCGCGTTGAGCGCTTCGTCGATGCCACCGAAGTAATCGTTCGCGCGCAGCTTCGGCGCCATGTATTCGCGGATGATGCGCGACGCGATCGCGTCCGGCAGCGCCCCTTCCAGGCCGTAGCCGACTTCGATGCGAACGCGGCGATCGTTCTTCGCCAGCAGCACGAGCACGCCGTCGTCGGGCCCTTCGCGCCCCACCTTGTTCGTCTCCGCTACCTTGAGCGAGTAACTCTCGAGGTCCTCCGGCTGCGTCGTCGGCACCATCAGCACCACGACCTGCGCGCCCTTGGCCTTCTCCAGGTCCACGAGGCGCGCGTCGAGCTGCGCCACCTGCGCCTCCGTCAGCGTCCCGGTGAGGTCCGTGACGTGCCGCGCGAGCTTCGGTACCGCGACGTCGTCCGCCAGTGCCGCCGCGGGCGGCACCAGCAGGGCGACGGCGAACAGCAGGGCTGCCGCGAAACGACGCATCAGCGACCGGCCGTGGAAGCCGGGGCCGGGGTGGAACCGAAATCGACGGTCGGGGCGGTGGAGATCGCCTTCTCGTTCTCGACGCTGAAGTTCGGCTTGACCTGGTAACCCATGACCTTCGCCGTGAGGTTGTTCGGGAACGAGCGGATCAGCGTGTTGTAGCTCTGCACCGCGGCGACGTAGCGGTTGCGCGCCACGGTGATGCGGTTCTCGGTGCCTTCCAGCTGCGCCTGCAGGTCGCGGAAAGAGCCATCGGCCTTGAGCTGCGGATAGTTTTCGCTCACCACCATCAGGCGCGAAAGCGCGCTGGTCAGCTGCCCCTGGGCCGCCTGGAACTTCGCCAGCGCCTCGGGATCGTTGAGAAGTTCCGGAGTGATCTGCGTCTGGCCGACCTTCGCGCGGGCGTTGGTGACCTCGGTCAGCACACGCTCTTCGTGCTGCGCATAACCCTTCACCGTGTTGACGAGGTTGGGCACCAGATCGGCGCGGCGCTGGTACTGGTTGAGCACTTCCGACCAGGCGGCCTTGACCGCCTCGTCTTCGCGCTGGATGGCGTTGTATCCGCAGCCGCTCAGGAAGCCGGCGAAAAGGACGAGGGCGAACGCGCGGAGGAGTGTCTTCATGGCGGCGGTTTCCTTGGGGTGTGCGGGGCACAACTTACCGCAAAGCCGGGCCACGTGGATGTCCTACCCCAGCAGCCGCGGCCCGAGGATCAGCGCCCAGCTGACCAGCACCATCATCATGAGGAGGAACACGGCCGCCGAGCCCATGTCCTTGGCCCGGCCGGCCAGTTCATGGAATTCCGGACTGACCTTGTCGACCACGGCCTCGATCGCGGAATTGAGCAGTTCCGCCGAAAGGACCAGCATGGGAAAGGTGATCAGGACGATCTTCTCGATCGCCCCCTGCCCGAGCCACAGGCCGAGCGGCACCACCACGATGGCCAGGAGGACTTCCAGCCGGAACGAGGCCTCGTGGCGGAAACAGGCGCGCAGGCCCTGCATCGACCAGCGGAAGGCCGCATAGATCTGCCGCGGCCCGCGCCGCTCGGTCGATGCCATGCCGGTCAGGCCGCCGAAGCGGACGCCGGGCAGAGGCGCCTGGCGGTGAGGAAGTGGGTGCGGTGCGGCATCGGAGCGGATTCGGACGCGGGAAACGGCCCGTATCATGCCACAGGCCGCCTTCCGGCCGGCTTAGGGCGAAGCGCCGTGGCGAATCGCCGCGCCCCTCTGGCGCCGCAACACGACCCGTCGGACCATTTGTATTACGCTTGAACGGTTGTGCCTTCGTTCAGGAGGCCGGCGATGGGAGCCGGGCGATCCGCCCGACTCGCTGCTTCCAATGTGTCCGGAAAATACATGCCCATCCAGAATCCACCCGTTTCTCAGACCAAGTCGTTCAGCACGGTCTTCCTCATCGAAATGTGGGAGCGCTTCGGCTTCTACGGCATGCAGGTGTTGATGGTCACCTACATGGTGAAGAAGCTCGGCTTCGCCGACACCGATGCGAACCTCGTCTGGGGCGCGGCCGCCGCGCTGATCTACGCCACCCCCGCCATCGGCGGCTGGATCGGCGACAAATTCCTCGGCACCCGTCGCACCATGCTGACGGGTGCGGTCGTCCTGATGGTCGGTTACGCCCTCCTCTGGATCCCGACCAACAACACGTACGCCCTTTATCTCGCCCTCGGCGTGATCGTCTTCGGCAACGGCCTCTTCAAGCCCAACGCCGGCAACCTCGTGCGCAAGATCTACGAGGGCGACGAGGTCCGCATCGACAGCGCGTTCACCATCTACTACATGGCGGTGAACATCGGCTCCACCGTCTCGATGCTGCTCACGCCCTGGATCCGCGACTACGTCGGCCAGCACTACGGCGACGCGCTCGGCTGGCATACCGCGTTCGGCGTCTGCTCCATCGGCCTCGTGCTCGGCCTCGTCAATTACTACTTCATGCGCCAGACGCTCGCGCACGTCGGCTCCGCGCCCGACGAGCGTCCGCCCGTCGCGAAGAACGTCATCGGCGTCGTCATCGGCGGTCTCGCGGTCGTCGGCGCCTCGGCGTACATCCTGCAGAACCAGAGCGTCGCCAAGGCCTGCGTCTACCTCGCGGGCGTCGTGATCCTCGGCATCTTCATCCACCTCATCCGTTCGAGCGAGCGCGGCGAGCGCGCCGGCCTGATCGCGGCGCTGGTGCTGACGGTGCAGACGATCTTCTTCTTCATCTTCTACCAGCAGATGTCGACCTCGCTGAACCTGTTCGCGCAGCGCAACGTCGACCTGTCGTTCAGCCTGTTCGGCTTCGAGCTGTTCCGCTGGATTCCCGAGCAGTTCCAGTCGCTCAACGCGATCTGGATCGTGATCCTTTCCCCGATCCTCGTGTGGCTCTACAACTCGCTCGGCAAGCACGGCAAGGACTTCCCCGTCGCCGCGAAGTTCGCCCTCGGCTTCGCCGCCGTGGCCGCCGGCTTCTTCATGTACGGCCTGGGTGCCACCACCGCGGTGAACGGCGCGATCTCGTCGTGGTACATGGTGTGGGGCTACGGCCTGTACTCGCTCGGCGAGGTGCTGGTCAGCGGCCTGGGCCTCGCGATGATCGCCCGTTACGTGCCGGCGCGCATGGGCGGCTTCATGATGGGCGCCTATTACGTCGCCGTGGGCGTCTCTCAGTACATGGGCAGCGTCGTGGCGAACGTCGCGGCGATTCCCGACAACATCACCAACCCGCTCGAATCGCTGGCGATCTATACCAGCCTGTTCAACAAGCTCGGCTTCGTCGGCCTCGGCTGCACGCTGATCGCACTGGCCATGCTGCCGCTGATGAAGAAGCTCTCGCTCGATCATGCGCTGGCGAACGTGCCGCCGGTGCCGCCCGTCCACAACGAAGACCTGTAACGCGGCGAAAGGGCCGTCCCGCGGGGCGGCCCTTTCGCCTTGAAGAGAACGCCGTGAGTGACACCCTGCATACGCCATCGTCCCGCTCCGGCCCGTTCGTGCTCGCACGAACCCTCGCCTGGCTGCGTCTGTGCGCGATCGCCGGGCAGAGCGTCGCCATCCTCTCCTGCGTCACGCTGCTGAAGCTCGACGTGCCGCTGCTGCCCCTGATGATCGGCGTCTGCGTGCTCGCGGTCTTCGCCGCCGCGGCCTCCTTCCGCCTCGGCATGCCGTGGAAGGTGACGGAGGTCGAGGCCGTGGTGCACATCGCGGCCGACACGCTCGTGCTGGGGTACCTGCTCTATTTCACCGGCGGCGCGTCGAATCCGTTCGTCACGCTCCTTCTGGTGCCCATCGCGCTCTCGGCTGCCGCGCTCTCGATCGCGGGCGTGTCGCTGGTGGCGATCCTCACCGGCGTCGCCTACGTGCTGCTGGTGCCCTACCACCTGCCCCTGCCGACCCTTGGCAACAAGAGCCTGGATTTCGATCTGTACGTCGCGGGTATGGGCGTGAACTTCGTGATCATGGCGATCCTGCTGGGCGTGTTCATCAGCAACCTCGCCAAGGCGATCCGCGTCCAGCAGGGCGAGGTGCAGCGCATCCGCGAACGCGCGCTGCGCGACGAGGGCATCCTCGCCATCGCCACGCAGGCCGCCGGGGCGGCGCACGAACTGAACACGCCGCTGTCGACGATGCGCACGCTGCTTCCCGAAATCCGGCGCGAGCACGCGACCGACAACCTGCTGGGCGAGGACCTCGACCTCCTCGACGGCCAGGTGGAGCGGTGCCGCACGATCCTGCGCGAGATGGTCGCCTTCGGGCAGGCGCAGCTCTCGCAGGTGCCGGAACGCATCACGCTCGACGAATTCGTGCACGTCTGCCTCGAACGCTTCCAGTTGCTGCGACCGGAAGCCGACGTGGACGTCCGGCTCGAACCCGGCGCGGGGCGCATCGCGCTGCGCTCGCCACCCGGGCTGCGCCACGCGCTGATCAACCTGCTCAACAACGCGGCCGACGCCTCCGCGATGAACGACAGCACGGCGGTGTCGCTGCGCATCGGCATCGTGGGCTCGTGGCTGGAGCTGACGGTGACCGACGAGGGTCCCGGTTTCGACGAGTTCGACGACCTGGGCACGCTCGGCCTGTCGCAGAAGGACACCGGACTCGGCATCGGGCTCGCGCTCGCCGAGGCCACCGCGGAACGCCTCGACGGCGAACTGGCGGCCAGCAACACGGGCCATGGCGCGCAGATGCGCCTGCGCCTGCCTCTTTCGGTCATCGGAGACCACGCATGAACGATCTCGTTCCACCCACCGGCCGCCCGCTGCTGATCGTCGACGACGACGCCACCTTCGCGCGCGTGCTGGGGCGTGCCCTCACCTCGCGCGGCTTCGAGGTGATCTCCTGCGACAACGCGGACGACGCGCGCGCGCTGACCCGCCGGCACCAGCCGCGCTTCTGCGTGCTCGACCTGAAGCTCGGCGACGAGAACGGCCTGCGCCTGATCCCCGAGCTGCAGTCGCTCGTGCCCGACATGCGCGTGCTGCTGCTGACCGGCTACGCCTCGATCGCGACCGCCGTCGAGGCGATCAAGCGTGGCGCCCACGATTACCTCGCCAAGCCCGTCGACGCCGACGCGGTGGTGCGCGCGCTGCTCGACGGCGACTCCGGCCCGGACCTCGACGACCTGGTCGACGCGCCCGATGCACCCCTACCGCTGCGCCGCCTGGAATGGGAACACATCCAGCGCGTGCTCACCGAGTGCGAGGGCAACATTTCGGAAACTGCACGCCGCCTTGGCATGCACCGCCGCACGCTGCAGCGGAAGCTCAGCAAGCACCCCGTCCGCGAACGCCCCGACGAGCACTGAACATGCGCCGCATCCTCGCCCTCGCCTTCCTTCTCGCCTGTACCGCCGCCGGGCAGGCGCACGACGCCATGGCCGGCATGGCGATGGGCCACGAGGCGCCGCTCGGATTCGACGCGGCACTCGACGACGCGGGACACCTCTGGGTCGTCGATACCGTGGGCGAGCACGTGCGCGTGCGTCGTTCCGACGACATGGGCCGCACTTTCGCTCTGTCGACCATCGTCAACCCGACCGGCGAGCCCGTTTACGCCGAGGGCGAGAACCGGCCGAAGGTCGCGTTGGGCCCGGCAGGCGAGCTCTATGTGACGTGGTCGCAGCCGCGCAAGCTGCCATGGACGGGCTTCGTGCGCTTCTCGCGATCGCTCGACGGCGGTGCGCATTTCGACCCGCCGAAGACGGTGCACACGGACACCGCGGAAATCACGCATCGTTTCGACTCGCTGGCCGTCGACGCCCAGGGCAACGTGATCGTCGCCTGGATCGACAAGCGCGACCTCGTGGCGGCGACCGCGAAGAAGGCGCCCTACCTCGGCGCCGCCACCTATTACAGCTGGTCGGCCGATCGCGGCGCCACGTTCGCGCCCGAACGCAAGATCGTCGACCAGAGCTGCGAATGCTGCCGCATCGCGCTCGCGCGGACGCCCGATGGCCACGTCGACGCGTTCTTCCGTGCCATCTACGGCGACAACATCCGCGACCACGCCTTCGCGACGCTGCCGACGGACGGTGGCGCACCGAACGTGAAGCGCGCGACGTTCACGCGGTGGCACATCGAAGGTTGCCCGCATCACGGCCCCTCGCTGGCGATCGACGGACGCGGCACGCGACACGCGGTGTGGTTCAGCGCGGCCGACGGCAAGCCCACCATCTGGTACGGGCAACTCGCGCCGGGCGCCGACCCGAAGCACCTCGTCGCGGTGGCCGGCAACGGCGCCTCGCATGCGGACGTCGCGGTCAGCGGCGCGCATGTGTGGATCGCCTGGCACCAGATGACCGCGAACGGCCTCGACCTTACGCTGCGCGAATCCACCGACGGCGGCGAGCACTTCAGCGAGCCGCGCGCCGTCGCGCATGCCGACGGCTCGTCCGGCTGGCCGAAGCTGGTCGTCTGGAAGGATCGCGCGTTCGTCGCATGGAACCCCGACGGCCGGTTCCGTCTGGTGCCGACGGAGGCGCTGTGATGCGGCGGCTGCTTGCTGCGTTCGCCGCGCTCGTGCTCGCGGCGCCCGCCTTCGCGGTGCCGCCGACGGCGTTGCAGCCCAAGGATGTTCCCACCCTGCTGAAGCCACCGGCGCAAGGGACGCGCGTGATCGCGCTGTGGGCCCTCGACTGCGCGTACTGCGAAGCCAATCTGGACGCGCTCGCGAGGTTCCGCGCATCGCATCCCGGGATCGAGCTCGTGATCGTCGCCACGGACCCCGTCAGCCAGGCCGCGGCGCTCGAAGCGCGACTGAAGACGGCGAAGCTCGATAGCCTGCCCACGCGCGCCTACGCCGACGCGACGCCCGACCGCATCAACTTCCTGCTCGATCCATCATGGGGCGGCGAGACGCCGCGCACGCTGGTGATCCGCGCCGACGGGACGCGCGACGCGGCCAGCGGTCTGCTCGACGCCGCGCGGATCGATCGACTGATCCGCTGACGGCGGGGTACGCTCAGGCTTCCACGGGCTGCGGATGCGGGAAGCGCACGCTGGCGATACGGCTGGCGCCCGGCAGCGCACGCAGTTCCAGCGGCCACTGGAAGCGATCCGAGAGACGACGTGCGATGGCGAGGTCGAAGCCGTGCCGGTCGACCGCCGCATGGCGGCGGCTGCCTTCCTCCGGCGCGTCGAGCGCGGGATTGATCACGCTGACGCTGCCCGGCATGACCGTCACGACGATCGTGCCCTGGTCGGTCTGCTGCAGCGCGTGGCGGATCAGCTGCCCGCAGAGCACCGCGAAAACGCGCGGCGACGCATGCAGCGCGAAACTGGCCGGCTCGTCGAGGACCAGCTCCACGGGGCGCCCGGCGATGAGCTCCCGCGCGTAATCCACCTCCTGGCGGAGCACGGCGTTCACCACGAAATCCTCCTCGGCCAGCCCCTGATCCGACTCGCGCGAGAGGATCAGGAACGCCTCGACGAGGGCTTCCAGTTCCCGCGTGGAACGACGGATGCGCTCCAGCGAGCGGTGGCCGAACTCGGAGAGTTCCGCTTCGTCGGCGAGCATGTCCGACGACATCTTGATGACCGTGAGCGGACTGCGCAGTTCGTGGCTGGCATCGCGGGTGAAGTTTCGCTCCCGTTCGCCGTAACCCTCGATTCGGGTCGCCAGTCCGTGCAGGCCCCGGATCAGGCTGCCGATGTCGCCGTCCGCGCGCTTGTCGCCCTCGCGGTCGAGCCCTTCCATGTTCGGGCGATCGGGATCCCAGCCATCGAGCAGGCGGGCAAGCGCCGCCACGGGAATCCACTCCCGCGACACGGCGAGCCAGGCCAGCCCGCCCGAGCACAGGATGATCGCGATCACCGCGCCGACGGGGGCCACGTTGTTGGCCGCCATCAGCGAGGCGATGATCATCACCGCCGTCTGCAAGACGAACACGACGGCCACGCGTGCGCGAAACGAGCCGCGCCGTCGCCGTTTTTCCTTCGGTGCCCTGCCTTCCATCGATCAGTTCCGGCCTTGCTCCCGCGTCATGCCGTCTGCGACGCGGCGACTTCGGAGTCGAGGTCGGCCAGGCGGTATCCCGCGGAGTGGATCGTGTGCAGCAGCGGACGATCGAACGGCTTGTCGATCACGCGGCGCAGGTTGTAGAGATGCGAGCGGAGGGTATCCGAATCGGGCAGCGTGTCGCCCCAGATCTCGCGCTCGATGTCCCGGCGGCTGACCACGCGCGGCGATTCGCGCATGAGGATCGCGAGCAGCTTGAGGCCGATCGGCGACACCGTGAGTTCCTGGCCGCCACGGGTGAGGCGCAGGGTGGCGGTGTCCAGCGTCATGTCGCCGACGTTGAGCACCTCGGACGAGACCTGGCGGCGATCGCGACGGATCAGCGCACGCAGGCGCGCTTCGAGCTCACGGACTTCGAACGGCTTGACGAGGTAGTCGTCGGCGCCGGCCTCGAGGCCCACGAGCTTGTCTTCCAGTGTGTCGCGCGCGGTGAGCATGAGCACCGGGGTGGACTTCTTGCCGTCCTTGCGCAGCTTGCGGCAGACGTCCAGGCCGTCCATGCCGGGCAACATCAGGTCGAGCACGATCACGTCATAGCTGTTGGACACGGCCAGGTGCAGGCCGCTCACGCCATCGGCGGCGTAGTCGACCGAATAGCCCCGGCGCTCCAGGAATTCACCGACCATCTCGGCGATCTGGCGGTTGTCCTCGACCAGAAGGATCAGGCCTGCCTGTTCGTCGCGGTTGCTCATCGCTCCACTCCTTTCGCTGATTCACAAATGTGAAGAGTTAACGGCCGGACCGGTGAGAACAGCGTGAAGACCGAAAACGAGAATTCATTGTGGGTAGGGAAACGTGCAGGCGGCGTCGACTAACGCAGCATCGGGCTAAGCGCTTTCCACACATTCTCCGCCACCCGGGGTTCGCCCGCGGCCTTCGGATGCAGGCCGTCATCCTGCATCAGCGCGGCGTCCAACGCCACGCCGTCGAGCAGGAACGGCACCAGCGCGACATCGTGCTTGCGCGCGGCGTCGGCGTATACCTTGCGCAGGCCGTCGCGGTACTGCGGACCGTAGTTCACGGGCAGCTCGATCCCCAGCAGGAGCACCTTCGACCCGGCCGCCTTGGCGGCGCCGATCATGGTGTCGAGATTCTGCGCGAGCTGGGCCAGCGGCAGTCCCTGCAGCCCGTCGTTGGCGCCCAGTTCGATGATCGTGACGCCCGGGCGCTGCTTCTGCAGCAGGCCCGGAAGGCGGTTGCGGCCGCTCAGGGACGTCTCGCCGCTGATGCTGGCATTGACCATCGTCCACGGCGTCGCCATCTTCGAAGTGCGCGCGTCCAGCAGACGCACCCAGCCGGCCTCCACCGGGATGTTGTGCGCCGCCGACAACGAGTCCCCGAGCACCAGCACCTTGCGCGGCGTTTCAGCCGCCTGGGCGATGGTGCATCCGACGAACAACAGCAACAGGACAAGGCAACGGCGCATGAGCGATTCTTCCCGGGTTCTTCTCGAAGTGACGGATGTTAGCAAGTCGGTTTTCGGCCCGGAGGGCAGGCTCGACATCCTCTCGGGCGTGAACCTGCGCGTCGCGGAGGGGGAAAGCTTCGCCATCGTCGGCGCTTCCGGTTCGGGCAAGACCACGTTGCTGGGACTGCTGGCGGGCCTCGACGTTCCCACGACGGGTGGGATCCGGCTCGACGGCCAGGCGCTGGAGGCGATGGACGAGGAAGCCCGGGCCGCGATCCGCCGGCGCCTCGTGGGCTTCGTGTTCCAGTCGTTCCATCTGCTCCCGGCCCTCACGGCCGAGGAGAACGTGATGCTCCCCCTCGAACTCGAAGGCGACGACTTGGCGCGCGAACGAGCCCACGCCGCACTCGACGCGGTGGGCCTGGCCGCGCGGCGCCGGCACTACCCGGCCCAGCTCTCCGGCGGCGAACAGCAGCGGGTGGCCCTCGCCCGCGCCTTCGTGCACCGTCCGCGCATCCTCTTCGCCGACGAGCCGACCGGCAACCTCGACCAGCACACCGGCGAGCACATCGGCGACCTGCTCTTCGACATGAACCGGCAGCACGCCACGACGTTGATCCTCGTGACGCACGACCCGCGCCTCGCGGCCCGCTGCGCGCGCTCGGCGGAACTGCACGAAGGCCGGCTCGGGGTCGCCGCATGAACGTGCTGCGCCTCGCCCTGCGCACGCTGCGCCGCGAGTGGCACCTGGTCGAGCTGCGCACGCTCGCCGCCTCGCTCGTGCTCGCGGTTATCGCCCTGGGCGTCGTCGCGACCCTCTCCACGCGCATCGAGCGCGGCATCCTCGCCAGCGCGGCCGAACTCATCGGCGGCGACCTCGGCGTCTCGGCACCGGCGGCGCTCCCCGAACCCATGTCGCGTTCCGCGCAGGCGGATGGCCTCGCGGTCACCCGCGGCGCCTCGTTCCGCAGCGTCGCCTTCGTCGGCGACCGCAGCCAGCTCCTCGACGTGCTCGCCACCGACCGCGCGTATCCGCTGCGCGGCACGCTGGAAGTCCGCGGTGCCGACGGCCGCGACCGCGTCGCGCACGGACCCGGTCGCGGCGAAGTGTTCCTCGACCATCGTGCCATGGTCGGCCTCGGGATCCGCGCGGGGCAGACGATCCAGGTCGGTGGACGCGACCTCACCGTCGCCGCCGAACTGCTGCGCCAGCCGGACGGCGGCGAGCTCTTCGCGCTCGCGCCGCGCGCCCTGATGAACCTCGACGACGCCAGCGACGCCGGCCTGCTGTCCATCGGCAGCCGCGCGCGGCACCGCCTGCTCGTCTCCGGCGCGCCGGGCGCGGTCGCCGCGTGGCGCGCCAGCGCCGAACGGGAGTCCCTTCCGCAGGGTGCCGAGCTCATCACCCCGGAGAAGATGCAGGAACGCATGCGCACGGCATTCGACCGCGCGAGCAGCTTCCTGCGCCTCACCGCGTTGCTGTCGGCGCTGCTCGCAGGCGTGGCGATCGCCCTCGCGTCGGCACGTTACGCGCGGCGCAAGGCCGGCGAGGTCGCGCTGCTGCGCGCGCTCGGCACGCCGCGGCGGCGCGTCGCCGCTCTCCTGGTGACCACGCTGGCCGCGCTGGCGCTGCCCGCCGCCGCGCTCGGCATGGCGATCGCGCTGGCCCTCGCCCAGGGCGCGTGGTATTTCGCCAGCCAGCTGTTCGACAACATCCCGACCAGCCTCCCTCTGGGCCCCGCCTTCGCGGCGGCGGCGATGGGCCTCGCCGTGCTCGCCGGCTTCGCGCTGCCGCCGCTCGTGCGGCTGGCGGAAGTGCCACCCGTCGCCGTCTTTCGCGAATCGATGCAGCGGCGCGTGCGCCGCTTCGACGCCCTGTACCTCGTGCCGCTGGTGACCGCGATCGGTCTGCTCTGGGTGCAGAGCGATTCCGCGAAGCTTGCCGGCATCCTCGCCGCCAGCCTCGCCGGGGTCGCGGTCGTCGCGGCGTTGCTGTCCGCGCTGCTGCTCGTGATCGCGCGACGCGTCGCGCCCGGCGCGCACCCGGCGTTGCGGCTGGGCCTCGCGGCGCTCGCGCGACGCCGCGGCCTGTCGCTGGTCCAGGCCACGGCGCTTTCGCTGGGTCTGTGCGCGCTCCTGCTCCTGGCGGTCATCGCGCCATCGCTGCTCGAGGGCTGGCGCCGCGAGCTTCCCGTCGACACGCCGAACTGGTTCGCGCTGAACCTGCAGGACGACCAGCGCGACGCGTTCACGCAGGCGCTGGGCGCCCTCGGCGCGAGCCGCACGAACATGATGCCGCTGGCCGTCGGCAAGCTCACGGCGATCAACGGCCAGCCGATCGACCGCATCGCCTTCGCCAACGACGAGGCCAGGGATTCCGCCGATCGTCAGCTGCGCCTGTCGTGGAGCGCCGAACTGCCGCCCTCCAACGAAGTCGTCGCGGGCCAGTGGGCCGGCGCGACCCCAGCGCAGGCGGAGGTCTCCGTGGATACGTCGTGGCGCGATCGCTACCAGCTGAAGCTCGGCGACACGCTGAGCTTCGAAGTCGGCGAAGGCACGCTCGACGCGCGCGTCACCAGCGTGCGCAAGGTCGACTGGAGTTCGTTCCGCGTGAACTTCTTCCTGCTGCTCGACCCGGCCCATGCGAGCGAACTGCCGCACACGTGGCTGACCAGCTTCTACCTTCCGCGCGGCCACGGCGACGCGCTCGCGAAGGTGTCGCGCGACTTCGGCAACCTCAGCCTCATCGATGTCGACGCGCTGCTCGATCGCGTGCGCGAGATCGTCGACCGCGTCGGCGGCGCCGTGCGCTGGGTGCTCGGATTCAGCCTGCTCGCCGGGGCGCTGGTGCTGACGGCCGCGCTCGCGGCGAGCGCGCAGGAGCGTCGCAAGGAGGCCGCCCTGCTCCGCACGCTCGGCGCGACGCGCGCGCAACTGCGCGCCGCCGCGGCGTGCGAGTTCGCGCTGCTCGGGCTCGTCGCCGGCCTCACGGCGGCGTTCGGCGCGCTGGGCGCGGGTCTGTGGCTGGGCAACGCGGTGTTCCGCATCGAGGACTTCGTGCCGCCGGTATGGCCGCTCGTCGCCGCGGCCGCGATCGCCGCTTTCATCGTGATGATCATCGGGCTGCTCGGCACGCGAAAGGTGCTGCGCACGTCGCCGATGGCCCTGCTGCGGGAAGGATGATGCCAGGAGGGTGGCTCAGTCCGGCGCCACCATCTCCAGCGACATCACGATCGCGTCCTCGCGACCGCCCTTCGCCGGGTAGTACGAGGGGCGTCTGCCGATCTGGGTGAATCCGAGGGAGTCGTACAGGGCTTTCGCCACCGGATTCGACGGTCGCACCTCGAGGAAGATGCGCTCCGCGCCGTACCAGCGGGCGAGATCGATCAGCCGGCGCATCATGCGCCGGCCGTAGCCGAGCCCGCGATGCGTATCGGCGATGCAGACGTTGAGCACGTGGGCCTCCCCCGCCGCGACGGAAAGGATGCCGTAGCCGGCGATCTCGCCGTCGTGCACCAGCACCCAGCAGTTGTGCCCGGCCTGCAGGCAGTCGCGAAAAATGCCGGCGCTCCACGGGAAGTCGTAGGACGCGTGTTCGATGGCGACGACGGCGTCGAGGTCCTCGCGGCGCATGGCGCGGACTTCCGTCGAGGGGCGGGCCACGGCGACCATCGACTCAGGCTCCGCGAAGCGTGCGTCCGAGCGCGCGCAGACCGTTCCACAGCCGTCGCTTCGCCGCGGCGTCCGCGACGATCGCCGCCGGCGGATCGACGAGAACGATCTGGGCTTCGCTCATGACCGCCGCCGGAAGCTCGTGACCCAGCGCCCGTGCCTGCGCCTCGCCGAAGACGAGGTACGACCGCGCCACCGGCACACCCGTAAGGCCCTGCGCGTCGACGTGCATGCGCGGGGCGCGCCCGAGAACGGGGCCTCGACCGCGCAGGGCACGTCCGACGAGATCCAGTTCGCGCTCGGTGGCGTTCGCGGGCAGCACGACGACGCAGTCGACGCGACCACGCGGTGCATCGTTGGCGGCGTCGACGGGCATCTCCGGCATGGCCGGTGCGCCGCGCAGGCGCCAGGGCGTGACCCCCATCACCCTGAGCAGACGATCCCGACGTTCCGGCCCGGCGACCACGGCGTTACTCCGGCGCCCTGGCGTGACGACGTGCCCGGCGACGGCGCGTGGCGCGCCCCCACAGCGTCATGATCGGACCGGAGATCGTGTAGATCACCGCCACGGCGAACAGCACCCGGGCGGTGTCGACCAGCAGGAGCACGACGATCAGCACCGCCGCGATGAGCCAGATGAAGGGCACCCGGTCGCCCTTCGGCCATGCCTTGAAGCTGTAATAGCGCACGTTGCTGACCATCAGCAGACCGGCGATGACCGCCAGGGGCATGGCGACGAACGCGACCGACGGGCCGGCGATGTCGAACTTCTCCATCGTCCAGACGAACGACATGCACAGCCCGGCCGCGGCCGGGCTGGCCAGGCCCTGGAAGTAACGCTTGTCGGCGACCCCGACCTGGGTATTGAAGCGGGCGAGGCGCAATGCCGCGCACACGGCGTATATGAAGGCCGCGGCCCAGCCGATCTTGCCCCAGACCGGGCCATACGCCGCCAGCGACGACAGGGCCCACGTGTACATGACCAGCGCCGGGGCGAGGCCGAAGCTGACCAGATCCGAGAGCGAATCGTACTGAACGCCGAATTCGCTCTGCGAGTTGGTCAGGCGGGCGACCCGTCCGTCCATGCCGTCGAGGATGCCGGCGACGAAAACGGCCAGCGCCGCCACCGCGTAATGCCCGCCGATCGCGGACACGATCGCGTAGAAACCGGCGAACATCGCGCCCGTCGTGAAGAGGTTCGGCAGCAGGTAGATGCCGCGATGACGCGGCCCCTGGGCCTGGATCGGATCGCTCATGGGCCATTCCGTGACGTGGGCCGACAGTGTATCCCAGGCGCCGTGAAGCGTCAGTGCGGCGCCGCCGGGCGGGCATCGCGATCCCGTCGCTTGCGCGCCCGACGGGCCGGTGATACTTGTGTCGCCCACCTCTACCATCGTTGCCGGAAGGCCCCCATGCGTCGTTGCGTCGCCCTTGCGATTCTCGTATCGGTCTGCCCGCTCGCCTTCGGCCAGGCCTATAAATGGAAGGATGCGCAGGGTGTGACGCACTACGCGGACGCGCCGCCGCCGGGCAGCGTCCGCTACGAGAAGATCAAGACGACCGGCACCGTGGAAGCGCCCGCGCCGCCGCCTTCCACCGCGAACTCCAGGCCCGCGGACGACGGCAAGGCCTCCGCGAACCCGGCCTCGACCGAGGACACCGCGGCGAACCGCAAGAAGCTCTGCGACCAGCTGCGGAAAAATACCGACATCCTGGCGAACGAGCGGGTCGTGTCGGTCGATGACGGGAAGGGGGGCCAGGCCCCCCTCGACGACGCCGCTCGCAAGCGGCAGATCGAGACCACGCAGGCGCAGATGACGCTTTACTGCAAGTCGTGACGCAGCGAGCGGCGGCTGCGCGGCGTAAACGCCTATAATCCCGGCTTTACCGTCCGGACCGCTCGCCGATGCGCCTCAGCCAGTTCCACCTCGCCACCGTCAAGGAAGTCCCCGCCGACGCGGAAATCGCCAGCCACCAGCTGATGCTGCGCGCGGGCATGATCCGCAAGCTCGCCTCCGGCCTGTACACCTGGACGCCGCTGGGCCTGCGCGTGCTGCGCAAGGTCGAGCAGGTCGTCCGCGAGGAAATGGTCCGCGCGGGCGCGGTGGAAATGCTGATGCCGTCGGTGCAGCCGCGCGAACTGTGGGAGGAGACGGGCCGCTGGGAGAAGTTCGGCGGCCAGCTGCTCAAGATGAAGGATCGCAAGGAACAGGATTTCTGCTACGGCCCCACCCACGAGGAAGTCGTGACCGACTTCGCGCGCAACGAGCTGAAGAGCTACAAGCAGCTTCCGCTCAACGTCTTCCAGATCCAGACCAAGTTCCGTGACGAGATCCGCCCGCGCTTCGGCGTGATGCGCGCGCGCGAATTCCTGATGAAGGACGCCTACTCGTTCCACCTGACGCAGGAATCGCTCGCCGAGACCTACCAGGTGATGTACGACGCGTACTCCCGCATCTTCACCCGGCTGGGTCTCGCGTTCCGCGCGGTGGACGCCGACACCGGTGCGATCGGCGGCAGCGCGAGCCATGAATTCCAGGTGCTGGCCGATGCCGGCGAGGACGCCCTCGCCTTCTCGGACGAGTCGGCCTACGCCGCCAACATCGAACTGGCGGAAGCGGTCGCGCCCGCTGTCGAGCGCCCTGCCCCGTCCGCCCCGCTGACGCGCGTGGACACGCCGAAGCAGCGGACGATCGAGGAAGTCACCGCGTTCCTCGGCGTGCCGGCGTCGCAGGTCGTCAAGACGATCCTCGTGCGCGGCCGGGAGGGCCTCGTCGCCCTTTGCGTGCGCGGCGACCATGAAATCAACGAAGTGAAGGCGGCGCACCTGCCCGAGCTGCCGGACGACTCCGAGCTCGCGAGCGAGGCCGAGATCCTCGCCGCGACCGGCACGCGACCGGGCTTCATCGGTCCCGTGGGCCTGCCCGATTCCATCCCCGTGATCGTCGATCGCAGCGCGGCCGTGCTCGCGGACTTCGTCTGTGGCGGCAACGCGGACGGCACCCATTACACCGGCGCGAACTGGCAGCGCGACGCGCGCGTCAACCGCGTCGCCGACATCCGCAAGGTCGTCGAGGGCGACCCGTCCCCGGACGGCAGGGGCACCATCCGCCTCGGCCGCGGCATCGAGGTCGGCCATATCTTCCAGCTCGGGCAGAAATACGCCGAGGCGATGGGTGCCGGCGTTCTCGACGACCAGGGCAAGATGCGGACCATGTTCATGGGTTGCTACGGCGTCGGCGTCAGCCGGATCGTCGCCGCGGCCATCGAGCAACGCCACGACGATGCCGGCATGATCTGGACCGATGCGATGGCGCCCTGGCGCGTCGCGGTATGCGTCATCAATCCGAAGAACGACCCGGTGGTCGCCGAGGCCGCCGAGTCGCTTTACCAGGCGCTCGCGCAGGAAGGCATCGATGCGGTGCTCGACGACCGTGGCCTGCGCCCGGGCCCGATGTTCGCGGACATGGAATTGATCGGCATCCCGCACCGCGTGGTCGTCAGCGGTCGAGGCCTGGAGGCCGGCACGTTCGAATACCGAGCGCGCACCGACAGCGAAGCGCGCAACGTGTCGCGCGAGGAGCTCTTCGCCATCCTGGCATGAGCCAACCGCACGTCCGATGGATTATGCCCGCGTGCTTTTCATGCACGCGGGTTAATTCGATTAATGCGAAACATCCAATGCGATGACCGCCCTAAGCCCGTCTCGATACGCGGCCGAATCCCATGCGAATGATCCATCTAGGGAATGGTCGGCGCCATTTCGGAAAGGCACGCGTAAAGACCGGACTGTAGGGCGTTTCCGATACTAACGTCGGAAACATGCAGAGGTCTCGATAATGGATGACATTATTTCGCGGATTAGGTCACAATTCAGTGTGTCCGCATTAATCGCGCACTACGCGACCCGTAATTCGCCGGGTCGACGCTGATCAAATCCACGCAATAGGAGATGCCAATGGCCGTCGATATCAAGAATCTCAACCATAACCAGCTCGAAGAGCTGATCGCCAAGGCCCAGACCCGTCAGACCGAACTGCGTAAGGAAAAGGTCGGCCGGCTGCGCGAGAAAATCAACGCGCTGATCAAGGCCGAGGGCTTCACGTTCGACGACGTGTTCGGCGCCCGCGCCCCGAAGTCGAAGCGCGCCGGCGCCACCGTCGCCGCCAAGTACCGCAACCCCGCCGACGCCTCGCAGACCTGGTCCGGCCGCGGCAAGCGCCCCCGCTGGTTCAACGATGCGCTCAAGGCCGGCAAGAAGGAAAAAGACCTCCTGGTCTGATCCCCATCACCGCACCGCGGCATTCATAGGGAGCCACTCATGCCTCTCGTCCGGATCGATCTGCGTCGCGGCAAGGATGCCGCCTACCGCACCGCCCTTGGCCGCGCCGTGCACGATGCCCTCGTCAGCATCGGCGTGCCCGCCGACGATCGTTTCCAGGTCATCGCCGAACACGACACGGAAGGCCTCGTCTACGACGCCCATTACCTCGGCATCGAACGCACCGACGACATCGTTCTGGTGCAGATCACGTTCAACGACACGCGCACTGTCGAGCAGAAGAAGGCCCTGTACAAGGCGATCGCCGAGAACCTCGGCCGATCGCCGGGGGTGAAGCCCGGCGATGTCTTCGTCAGCCTCGTCGAGGTGAAGAAGGAGAACTGGTCGTTCGGCAACGGCGTGGCGCAATACGCCAGCTGAGCGGCGTGCTCTGGTAGGAGCGCGCCCTGCGCGCGACATCTTTTGAGGCCGAGCCCCCGAGCTGGCGCGCCACCTTGGGAATCGGGGCGAGAAGATGTCGCGCCCGGGTGCGCTCCTACAAATGGCGCGGTCGCGGTTACAACGACCGCCGTGGCGCCACCAGCAGGTCGCCGAACAACAGCCCCGCGACCAGCGAGACCAGCAGCGTCACACCGAGAAGACCCGTGTCGACACCCAGCGAGGCGTCGCGATCCAGCAGGTACGACACGCTGCGGAAACTGACCGATCCGGGTACCAGGAGGATGATCCCCGGCTCGCGAACCACCGCGCCCGGTTGCTGCGCGTAACGGGCGTACACGTTGCTCAGCGAGCCCAGCAGCACGCCACCCACGAAGACGCCGAAGGGTGCGCCGGGCAGTGAACCGGAGATGCTTCCGCCCCACGTGGTGGCGAGATAACCGAGGATCACCGAGGCCATCACGACGGGCCAGTCGCGGCGCGCGGCCCGGAACAGAATCGCGAACGAGAACGCGCCCAGCAACAGGATGGGCCAGTCGGCCCAGCCCGGCAGCGGCGGCAGCGCGTAGTTGCGCGGTTCGATGCCGAATGCCTCACACAGCTGGCTCGCGGCCACGGTACCGAACGTGAGCTTGAGCAGGGTCGCCATGGCACCGCCCATGCGGGCGACGCCGGAAACGAGGTGCTGGCTCGATATCTCGCGAACGGCGGTCGTCAGCGCCATGCCGGGCATGAGCACGATCAGGCTACCGAGGATCACGGACTTCACGGCCAGCGGCACCAGATAGGCGCTGACGACGATGGTGATGACGGTCGCGACCATCGCGCTGATCGCCTCGCTCGCCGCCGCCAGGCGCGGCCGGCTGCCCGAGGCCACGGTGATGAGTCCGATGATCACGCCGATCACGCCGGCGGTGATGAGGTCGGGCCAGGAGCTGTGCAGCAACAACGCCACGACGGCGGCGGCGCAAAGCCCGTAGCTGGCGATGACGCCGAGTTCCGCGCGGAAGGTTTCGGGTGCCCCCAGTTTGCGCAGCAGATGAAAGCCTTCGCGCAACTCCATCTTGCCGTCGATGACGGCGTCCGCGATCCGGTCGGCCTCGCACAGGCGCCCCAGGTTCACGTCACCGGGGGGCAGGCGCATCACCTGCGTGACCTGGGCGACGCTCTCCTCGCCCTGTCCCAGATCCGCGAACGACACGATGATGGCCGTGGGACTGGACCATACCTCGGCGGACAGGCCCAGCCGTTGCGCCGAGCGCGAGACGGCCGTCTCGAGACGGGGTGCGGTCGTGCCGTACTGATGCAGCCGGCGGGCGAGTTCGGTAAGGAAGGCGATGCGGGTGTTGATCGCCGTCGTGGCGAAACTCACCGGTACCGCCAGCGGCACGGCTTCAGCCAACGTCCACCGCCTTCACGCGCAGGGTCGTGCCGTCGATGCCGATGACTTCCACCGGCGCGCCGAGCGGCAGGTCGGGCCCCGCGACGAGCCACATGCCGTCGCCGACCTTCGCCTTGCCGCGCCCGTTCACGATCGCCTCGCAAAGAACGAATCGCTGGCCGACCAGCTGCTCACCGCGGCGGTTCAGGCGCTCGTTGCCGTGCGGAATGCGCTCGATGCGCGGGCGCACCAGCTTCCAGTAGGCGAAACACGAGACGAACGCGAAGACACCGAACACGATGGCCTGCGCCAGAGCGCCCATGTCGGGCACGGCGAGCAGGACGATGCCCATGGCGGCGGCCGCGATGCCGATCCAGAGCATGAAGTAGCCCGGCAGCACCACCTCGCCGCCGATCAGCAGCAGCGCGACGATCCACCAGACGTAGTGCATGGCGACGTTTTCCATGGCGTCAGCGCGGCAGGGGCGGCGTGCGGTTGGGCGCGGCGTCGGCCGGAGGCCGGCCCTGCGCCGCCAGCGAATCCTTCGCCAGTTCCGCGATGCCGGCGAGCGAGCCGAGGATGCCCGTGGTTTCCATCGGAAGCAGCAACGTCTTCTGGTTGGGCGACTTCGCCATTTCCTTCAGCGCCTCGACGTAGTTGTTCGCCACGAAGTAGTTCAGCGCGTTGACGTCGCCTCCGGCGATCGCCTGCGAAACCATCGTGGTGGCTTTCGCTTCGGCCTCGGCGAGGCGTTCGCGCGCCTCGGCTTCACGGAACGCGGCTTCCTTCTTGCCTTCGGCCTCGAGGATGGCCGACTGCTTCTCGCCGTCGGCCTTGAGGATCGCCGCCTGGCGGAAGCCCTCGGCATCGAGGATGTTGGCGCGCTTCTCGCGCTCGGCCTTCATCTGGCGCGCCATGGCGTCGACGAGGTCGCGCGGCGGGGAGATGTCCTTGATCTCGATGCGGGTGACCTTGACGCCCCAGGGATGCGTCGCGTCGTCCACCACGCTGAGCAGCTTGGCGTTGATCGCGTCGCGCTGGCTGAGGCTCTCGTCGAGATCCATGGAGCCGAGCACCGTGCGGATGTTGGTCATGATGAGCGCGAGCGCCGCGGTTTCGAGGTTCGACACCTCGTAAGCCGCCTTCGCCGCGTCGAGCACCTGGTAGAACACCACGCCGTCGACGCGCACCACCGCGTTGTCCTTGGTGATGACGTCCTGCGAGGGAACGTCGAGCACCTGCTCCATCATGTTCATCTTGCGCCCGATCGCGTAGACGAACGGAATCAGGAAATGCAGACCGGGTGTCAGGGTGCCGGTGTACTTGCCGAACATCTCGACCGTCCACTCGTAGCCCTGCGGCACGATGCGGATCAGCTTCGCCAGCACGATCACGACCACCGCCACGACGACCAGCGCGACAAGACTTCCCATGGCCCGTTTCTCCCTCTCCCGATGTGTTCCGGGAGTATAGGGGAAGCGCCTCAAGGCGATTGCGTGGGCAGCACCAGCGTCACGCGGAGGCCGCCGCCGTCGCGATTGGCCAGCGCGATGCGGCCGCCATGCGCCTCAGAAATTTCGCGTGCCAGGGCCAGACCGAGGCCCGTCCCGGACCGCTTGGTCGAGTAGAACGGCAGCAGCGCCTGCGCGAGGACCGTTTCGCTCATCCCGGGACCACGATCGGCGACCTCCACCAGCATCTCGCGGCCGACATGGTGCACCGCGAGCGTGACCTCGTTCGCGTCGCCGCCGGCCTCGTGCGCGTTCTTGATCAGGTTGATCAGCACCTGTTCGACCTGGGTCGGATCGAACCAGCCCGGTTGGTCGGGCGCCGCCGCCACGAGCCGGAACGACGCGTGCAGCGCCAGGCCGTCGAGGAACGGCCCCCAAGGCACCTCGCGCGCCTGCGGGGTCGGCAGCTTGGCGAAGCTGGCGTAGCCGGCGATGAAGCTGTGCAGGTGCTTCGCGCGGTCGCCGATCGAGGCGAACACGCCGGGCAATCGGGCGAGGTCGCCGCGCCGTGCGAGCTCGGCCCCCGAATGCGACAGCGACGAAATCGGCGCCAGCGAGTTGTTGAGCTCGTGGCTGATGACGCGGATGACGCGCTTCCACGTGTGGACTTCCTGCCGCGAGAGCTCGCGCGTCATGCGCCGGTAGAGCTGCAGCCGGTGCGGGCGTCCCTGCAGCCGGAACCCCCGCTGCGACAGATGGAAGGTTTCTTCGCTGCCCTCCATCTCCACGGAGAAAAGGGCGTCCTCTCCTCCCTTCGCCGCCTCGCGCAGGCTTTCGGGCATGGATTCCAGCACCGTCCCGAAATCGAGGCCCGCGAGCGCCCTTCCCTCGTTGAACAGATGGCGCGCGGCGATGTTGGCGTAGGTCACCTTGCCCGCCGCGTCCGTGAGGATCAGGGCGACCGGCGTGTTCTGCACCACTGTATCGAGCAGCAACTCACGCTGCGCCAGGTGCTGCCGCTGGTCGCGCAGCGTCTGGCCCAGCGTGTTGTGCATGCGGATCAGGTCGCCGAGTTCGTCGCCACGCGAGGTGCCGATCGACATGCTGAAGTCGCCGTCGCGATAGCTCGCCACCGCGCTCTCCAGCGCGCGCATCAGGCGGCGCAGCGGTTCCACGAGCGCATGCGCGACCCATGCGGAAAGCGGCAGCAGCACCAGCAGGCAGATGACCAGCGCGGTGCGGCCGTCGAACGATTCCACCACGTGGATCGCGGGCGCCCTGCCCGCCTTCTCCGGCACTTCGCGGATCCAGGCGAGCACCTGCGGGAAGGGCCAGATGGAGACGCCGGCGAAGACCAGCGCGCCGACGATGGCCGAGCCGGCGACGACCAGCGTCATCTTGCCTTCCAGCGAGAGGGTCTTCATCCCGGCGCCCTGGTCAAACGGCCAGCCCGTAACGCTCCATGCGCCGGTAAAGCGCCTGTCGGGAGAGGCCGAGGTTGCTCGCGGCGCGACTCACCACGCCGCCCGCCGACGCCAGCGCGGCCTCGACCGATTCGCGGCTGGGCTCGTCGAGGTTGCGGGTCGCCACCGGCGCCGGCGGCGGCAGGTTCAGGTGCACCGGCTCGATGCGGCCGTCGGCGGCCAGCAGCGCGGCGCGCGCGATGGCGTTCTTCAGTTCGCGCACGTTGCCGGGCCACGCGTGCGCCAGCAGCGCTTCGCGCGCGTCCTCGCTGAGCGTGGCACGGCCATCGAGGAAGAACTCGGCGAGCGGAAGGACGTCGTCCACGCGTTCGGAAAGCGGCGGCAGATTCACGTCGATGACGTTGAGGCGGTAGTAGAGGTCTTCGCGGAAGGTGCCCGCGGCGATCATCGCCTTCAGGTCCGCGTTGGTGGCGCTGACCACGCGGACCTTGGCATGGCGCGTGCGACCCGAGCCGAGACGTTCGAACTGCCCCGTTTCCAGCACGCGCAGCAGCTTCATCTGCCCGGGCAACGGCAGGTTGCCGATCTCGTCGAGGAACAGGGTGCCGCCGTCGGCCATTTCGAAGCGACCCTCGCGCGCCTTGTTCGCGCCCGTGTACGCACCCGCGTCGGCGCCGAACAATTCGGCCTCGATCAGTTCCCCCGGCAGCGCGCCGCAGTTCACGGCGACGAACGGACCGCGACGGACCGCGGAATTGGCGTGGACGATCGCGGCGATGCGTTCCTTGCCCGCGCCGTTCGGCCCCGTGATCAGCACGGGCACGTCCGAGCGGGCGACCTGGCAGGCCAGCTCGACCGTCCGGCTCATGGCTTCCGAGGCGAAAACGAGGCCGTCGAGGTCGTAGCGGCTTTCCAGCGCCTCGCGACGGCGGCGCCGTTCCACGCGCGCGCGCGTGACCTCGCGCGTGGATTCCGAGAGTTCGAGCAGGTTCTCGACCGTCGCCAGCAGCTTGGTGTCGTCCCACGGTTTGGCGAGGTAATCCGCCGCGCCCGCCTTGACGAGTTCCACGGCCGCCTCGAGATGCGTCCAGGCCGTGAGCAGGATCACGGGCAGATCGGTGTAGCGCGACCGGATCTGCTTGAACAGCGCGATGCCCTCTTCACCCGACGTCGTATCGGCGGTGAAGTTCATGTCCTGGATGACGACGTCGACGCGCTCGCGAGCGAGCGTGGCCAGGCCGTCGTCCGGCGTCAGCGCGACGAGCGCGCGGATGTCGCGCAGGCTCAGCGCGAGCGAGAGCGCCTCGCCCACGGCGGGGTTGTCGTCGATGATCAGTACGCAGCGCATCTTGTCCCTTCGCATGAACGCATGGATGCCTCTCCCGGCGAAAGGGTTGCATCCCCGCCGGCATTCTTTCCCATTCTAGCCACGGGTGGCGACCACCGGGGGCACCGAGGCCGCCCGCAGCGCGGGCGCCAGCACCGCCGCCTGGCCCAGCGCCCAGAGGACCGCCGCTCCCACGGGCAGGTAGACCAGGGGCAGGCCCGGCAGTTCGTACTCGCGCATGAGCACGATGTTGATGCCGTAGGCGAGCACCATTCCGAGACCGATCCCCATGCTCGCCAGCAGGAAGTTCTCGGTCTGGAAGTAGCGGAGGATGTCCTTGCGGCTCGCGCCGAGCGCCCGGCGGATGCCGATCTGGCGTCGCCGCTGGCCGACCCAGAAACTCGCCAGCCCGACGATCCCGAGCGCCGTGATCACGAGCAGCGCGATCGAGACGGCGGCGAGCGTGACCGCGGTCGCGCGGTCGTCGGCGAAGAATCGCGCGCGGATGGCCGGATACGTCCGCGCACTCACGATCACCCGGCGCGGATCGAGCCGCTTCAGCGCCTTGACCGCGTCGACGAGCGCCTTCTCCGTTTCGCCCTCGCGCGCTCTCACGATATAGCCGCCCCCGGACGCCGGCACCATCCGCCACGGCAGGACGATCGAGTCGTTGGCGCGGTCGCGCGTGAAACCCGCCGCCCCGGGCAACCGCTCCAGGACACCGACGACGCGGAGGACGTCGCCATGCATGTACAACGTCCCGCCGAGCGGATTGCCGTCACCGAACAGACGCGTGGCGAGGTCGCGCGTGATCAGGGTCACCGTCGGACCGGGCGCCTTCCCCTCCAGGTGATCGTCGAGCCAGGCGTATTCGTCGGAACGAAAGAAGCGCCCCGCGACGAGGCGACTCCCGAGGAGCTCCGCCAGACCCTCGCCGTAGTAGAGCGTGACGGCGGTGGCCGTCGCCCCCTGCACGGGCGAGCGGCTCACGTCGCTGTTCCACGTGGTACCGCTGAACGGCAACGAGTTTCCGATCGTCGCGGCCTCGACACCGGGCAACCCACGCAGTTCGGCGAGATCGGCCTGCGCGCGCGCGTGGATGTCGCCACGCCGGCCGATGTCCGAGACGACGATGCGCATGAGGCGATCCTCGGCGATGCCGGTGGGCGTCATCATCCAGCCGAGCCGGTCGCCGATCAGGAAGATGGCGTTACTCACGATCGCGCACGTGAGCGCGATCTGCAGCACGAGGAGCGTCGCGGTCAGCCGATGCCGGCGCAGCGTCGAGAGGATGGGCAGCACGTCGAGGCGCATGGTCATTGGCTCTTCAGTTGCAGGGCGGCCGGGACGCGGCACGCGCGCCATGCGGGCACGACGCCCGCAAGCGCCGTGGCGACGATCGACGCCGCGAACGTCGCGGCCAGCATCGTGCCGTCGAGATGCGCCAGCTGCGCCGCGGCGGTCGACTGCAGGCGGACCAGTGCCAGTCCGAGCAACGCGAAGAGAAGGCCGCCGACGCCACCGGCGACGCCGATCAGCGTCGCCTCGACGACGAGCTGCGTGAACACGCTGCGCCGCGATGCTCCCAACGCCCGCCGGACCCCCAGCTCGCCCGCGCCTCGCATGAACTTCGCCAGCATCAGCCCCACCGTGTTGACGAGGCAGACGACGAAGAAGCCGAGCGCGATCCACACCTGCAGGCGGACGTCGCCGGGTACGACCTGCCGCTCGTCGAGGTAACGCCGCACGTTGGTCAGGTCCGACGCCGGCGGCCGGGTGAAGCGTCCGAGTGCGACCTGCTCGTGCGCGTAGCCATCGAGGAACGCGCGATACGACGCGACTGCAGCCGCGTCGTCCAGCTGCACCCAGAACTGCAGCCAGAGGCACGACGCGGCTTCCATCCGGTCGTCGTCCGTCCTGCCCTGTCCCCAGCATTCGATGCCGCCGTTGCGCTTCAGCTTCAGCTCGCGCGCCGTGAACAGCGGCACGAAGACTTCCTCGGCACCCGCGTATTCGCCGGTGGCGAGGTCGTAGAAATGCGGCACGGCGCGCCATGGCTCCAGCACACCGACGATCCGAAGATCCGCGCCGTCCACGTGGAGCGTGCGACCGACGCTGTTCCTGCCGTGGAAGAGCCGATCGTTCAGCGACGCGGCGATCACCGCGACGCGCGCGTGTCCGTCATCTTCCGCAGCGCTCCAGCCCGCCCCGAAGCGGAACGGCACGCCGAACATCGCGAAGAAATCGCCCGTCGTGTAACGCGCCGTCACCAGATAAGGATCGACCTCACGCTCGTCGGACTGCACCGCCGTCGCGCCCCCGACCATCAACGCCTGGCGCGCAGCCCGACGCGCGTGGAGCAGATCGACCCCGTCGGTCCACGTCACCTGCGACGGCAGCGCGGCGTACGGGTCGTAGCCGTCGCGGTCGCGTGGATCGAGCCGCGGCAGGAAGACCGATCCGCTGCGCCCCGGCAGCGGATCGCCCGACAGCACGTGCAGGACGGTCAACGTCGTCATGCTTGCCCCGATGCCCAGGGCGACGGCCACGATCATCAGCGCCGTCAGCGCCCTGCTTCGCCGAAAGCTGTGCAGGGCGAGCTCCAGGTAGTAACCGAACATCGACGACCCTTCAGACGCTGCGCGTGGCCTCGACCGGCGACACCTTGGAGGCCTTCAGTGCCGGCGCGAACACCGCCGCCTGACCGAGCGCCAGCAAGGCGACCACGCCGACGAGGATGTACGTGAACGAAAGACGCTGCATCTCGAAGTGCGTGAACATCCACTGGCTCATGCCGACGGCGAGGACCACGCCGACCACGACACCCGCCAGCGCGATCAGGAAGTTCTCGGTCATGAAGTAGCTCAGGATGTCGCTGCGCCGCGCGCCGAGCGCCCGTCGCACGCCGATCTGCTTGCGCCGCTGCCCGACCCAGAAGCTCGACAGACCCACGATGCCGGCGGCCGTGATGGCGAGAAGGACCGCGCAGACCACGCTCATGAGGATCGCCATGCCGCGATCCTTTTCGTAGGCGCGGCTGCGGACCATCTCGAACGTGCGCACGCCGTACTTCTCCGGCAGCACGCGCATGCGGTTCACGTCGTAGAGCGTCTTCGCCACGGACCTGAACACGGCATCCTGCTGGCCCGGCTTCGCACGCACCAGGAAGATCTGGTAGCTGCTGTTGAACGTCAGCGGCATGATCGTCACCATCTCCGGAAAGTCGACCTCGGTCCACGGCACGGTCAGCTTCGCGACGATGCCGACGATGGTCGAGGGGCGGCCCTTGGAGTAATACACCGTCTTCCCCAGGGCATCGCCATTGGGGAACAACTTGTCCGCGAGTTTCTTGGTCACGATGACCTGCGGCGGCGCCGGACGATCGTCGCGATTGAAAGGCGTGATCTCGCCGGCGTTGAAATTGCGGCCGGCGATCAGCTGCACGCCAAGCGTCTTCAGCGCGTGCTCGTCACCGAAGTACAGCGCCGTCTGGACGCCGTCCTTCTGGCCGTCCGGCTTCAGCTGCACGCCGGTGGACCAGCCACCCTGGCGCAGCGGAAAGGCGTTGGTGGCGTATGCATCCTCCACGCCCGGCATCGCGCGCAGGGCCTGGATGTCCGTCTTCACCAGCGGCACGTACGACGCCGGCGTACCGACGTAGCGATTCTGGATCGCCACGACGTCCGATTCGTTCATGCCCGTGGTGCGGCTCACGCGCTCGACGCGTTCGTGGACGATGAACAGGGCGTTGCACACGATGGCCAGCGTCAGCGCGATCTGCAACGCGATGAGGATCGTGCCGGCCTTGTGCCGCCGGAGGGCCGAAAGAATGGGTCTGATCTGCATGGGACGATCCTCAGTTCGACTTCAGCTGCCAGGCCGGCTGGACCTGGGCGGCACGCCACGTGGGGTAGAAGGCGGCGATCACCGAGGCGGCGATCGAGACGACGAGCGTCAGCACGACCAGCACCGGATCGAGCTTGGCGAGCCGCGCGATGGGTTCCGGGAAGACGAGACCGACGCCGAGGACGCCGAGGCCGGTCAGCAGGAGACCCAGCAGGCCGCCGGCGACGCCGATGGTGCCCGCCTCGATCAGGAACTGCGCGTAGATTTCCTTGCGCGAGGCCCCGAGTGCGCGACGCACGCCGATCTCGGGGGCGCGACGAAGGAACTTCGCCAGCAGGAGGCCCACCGTGTTGACCAGGCAGATCGCCAGGAAGCCCAGCGAGACGATCAGCGACACCTGCGACTCCGGCGGCACCACCTCCTGCACCGACAGCCAGTCGACGACGTTGCGCAGGCGGACGTTCGGCGCCCAGCGGAAGCGACCCGTGCGCTGCTGCTCGGCGGCGTAACCCGTGAGGTACTGGCGGTACGCCTGTTCGTCGGCCTTCGTCGGCAGCTCGGTCCACAGCGACAGCCAGATGCACTCCGAACGCAGATAGGCCTCCCACCCCTCGCCCGGCTCGGACACGCAATTGTTGTTGCCGTCGTTCGGGAACTTCAGGTCGACCGCGCGGTTGAAGGGAACATACAGCGCCGCGCCTTCGTCGAAGCCCTGGGTGTTCGGCACGTCGAAGAACAGCGGCTGCGGCGCCCAGTCCTCGATGACGCCGGTCACGCGGAACAGGTGGCCGTCGAGGTTGACCTGCTTGCCGACGCTCTGTCCGCCGTTGAACAGCTTGTCGTTGAGCGACTTCGTGATCACCGCGACGCTGGCGTGCTTCTCATCGTCGTCCAGCGTCCAGCCGCTGCCCTGCAGGAACGGCACGTCGAACATCGGGAAGAAATCGGCGCCCGTCGCGTACGCGCCTTCGCGCACCGGCAGTCGCGCCGGATCCTCGGGGATGACCGACACGCCGATCGGGTACGTCACCGTCTGACGCTTGGCCTTGTGCGCGCGCAGCAGCGTGGTCGCGTCGATGTACGTGAGCGCCGGCGGCGGCTCGTTCTTCTTGATGTTCTCCGGGCCCCAGTTGTCCACCTGCACGTTGAAGAGCACGTCGGACTTCTGCGGAATCGGATCGCGCGACGTCGCGCGGAACACCGAATAGGTGGTCATCGACGCGGCCACGCCGAACCCGATGGCCATCACCATGAGGGCGGTGAGCATCGGGTTGCGGCGCAGGCTGCGCAGGCCAAGCTGGAGGTAGTAACTGAACATGGGGCCCCCGGGACGGTAGGGTCGGGATCAGGAATGCGCGGCGTGGGCGTGCGCGTGGAAGCGTGGCTCCTCCGCGAGATCGACCACCTGCCCGTCGATCACGTGGACGTTGCGCTGCGCACGGGCGGCGAGTTCGGGGTCGTGCGTGACCATGACGATGGTCGCGCCCTCGCGATGGATCTCCTCGAGCAGCTCCATCACGCCGCGCGCCATCTGCGTGTCGAGGTTGCCGGTGGGTTCGTCGGCCAGGAGCAGGCGCGGCGAGCCGGCCAGCGCACGCGCGATGGCGACGCGCTGCTGCTGACCGCCCGAGAGTTCGGCGGGGTAATGCTTGGCGCGCGATGCCAGTCCGACGCGCTCCAGGGCATCCATGATGCGCTGCTTGCGCTCGGCCGCCTTCATGCCGCGGTAGCGCAGCGGCACCTCGACGTTGTCGAACACGTTGAGGTCGGGAATGAGGTTGAACGCCTGGAAGATGAAGCCGATCTTCTCGTTGCGGATGCGCGAGCGCGCGTTGTCGTCCAGCTGGCTCACTTCTACGCCGTCGAGGTGATAGTGGCCGCCCGTGAACGTCTCGAGCAGGCCGGCGATGGTGAGGAAGGTGGTC
The DNA here is from genome assembly GCF_031456385.1 of Luteibacter sp. 3190. NCBI lineage: Bacteria > Pseudomonadati > Pseudomonadota > Gammaproteobacteria > Lysobacterales > Rhodanobacteraceae > Luteibacter > Luteibacter sp. 3190. The sequence continues at coordinate 2,046,742 of NZ_JAVDUO010000001.1, forward strand.
TTGCCCGAGCCCGAGGGACCGGTGACGGCGACGAACTCGCCCTCCTTCACGTCGATGTTGAAGTCGCGCAGGGCGTAGGTCTCGACGACTTCCGTGCGGTAGACCTTGGCGAGGTGGGTCATCTTGAGCATGGGGTGTCCCTCGGGTGATGGTGTGTGGTGTGGTCGGTCAGCGGCTGATGGCGACGTGTTTCGCGTCACCGAAGGTATCGGCGCCGGAAACGACGATCTTGTCGCCTTCCTTCAGGCCGTCCAGGATTTCGACCTTGTCGATGCTGCTCGCACCGACGCGGATGTCGCGGCGGTCCGCCATGCCGTCGTTGACGACATAGGCGTAGCGGCCGGCGCTCTCGTCGACGAACGAGCCGCGCTGCACGGTGAGCACGTTGTCGCGACGGTCGAGCAGGATGCGCACCGAGAGGCGCTGGCTCTGGCGAAGCTGTTTCGGCGTGTCGCCGTCGAAGCGCAGGCGCGCCGACACTTCCCCGTTCACCACCTCGGGCGACACGGCGCTCACCTTGCCGTCCCACTGCTTGCCGTTGCCGCTGATCTCGCCCGGCATGCCGATGGCGAGGTCGCGCGCGAAGCTCTCCGGCACCTTCATCTCGACTTCGAGCGCCGACAGGTCGATGACGCTGAGCAGCTGGGCATCCTTCGCGACCGTGGCGCGCTCGGCGATGAAGAGCTGGCCGACCTGCCCGTCGACGGGCGACTTCACTTCGAGGTCGTCGACCTGCCGCTCCAGGTCCTTCACCATCAGCACCTGGCGATCGTGGGCGAGCTTCTTCGCCTGCACGTCGAACGTGAGGCTGTCGTTGTCCATCGCGAGATCGGTCTTCGCGTGCTTGGTGGTGATCTGCGCCTTGTCGAGCGTCGACTTGGCCTTGTCCACGTCGGCTTCGGGCACGGCGCCCTTGCTGAAGGCGCCCTGGTAGCGCTTGAGATCACGCTCGGCGGTAGTCTCGTCGACGCTCGCGTTGTCGAACGCCTTCTGCAGCTCGGAGCGCTTCTTCTTCGCCTCGATCTGCGAACGGAGGTACTCGACCTCCATCGCGTCGGCGGCGGATTTCTCCTGCGCGAGCTTGCTGGTCAGCTCGGGGCTGGTGACGACGGCCAGCACCTGGCCCTTCTTCACCACATCGCCCGCATGCACCTTCAGCACGACCGCGCCGGCGGATGCCGCGTACATCGTCGGGCTCACTGCCGCGACCACCTTGCCCTCGGCCGCGATGTCGCGGACGAAGGGGCCGCGGGTGACCGTGGCGAAGTTCAGGCGCGACGCGCTGACCGAGCTGTCCGCCGAAAACATCGTCGCGACGCGCGGCGCCGCCAGCGCGAGCAGCGCCACGGCCGCGACGCCGCCGCCGATGAGGAGGAGCTTGCGGTGCCGGTTCGGGCGGACTTCGACGAGACGGTCCTGAGCGGAGGTATCGCGGATCATGTTGGCTTCCCTGAGGTGCTTGCCGATCCATGCAGCAAGCGCCGTGCCAAGAGATGAACCCCCGTGGCATCAATAACTTAGCCTCGACCTCGCAGGCAACATAGTGTCCGCGGACAGATCGCGCGGACACTTGGCCGCGGCCGGGCAGATGGGTACAAATCGTGTCTTTCCGCCAACGACCGTCCGGCGCGGGTTACATGACGAGCGCGCGGACTGCTACGCGGTTGCTTACGTCGAACGGCATATCGACGAATGCAACTCGACGCGGCAAAACGGAACAACATCCAGGGAGGGTAAGATCATGGCCACTAAGTCAGCGATCAGAGTCATGGTGCTCGGTGAGCCGGGGCAGGGAAAAACGACGCTTCTGAATGCGCTGTCGAAAGTGAGCAACTCACTCTACGGCACCCGCGTTTTCACATATGAGGATATCCCGACCCGCCGCGAACGAGTGAACGATTCCGACATAAGGTACGAGTGGAAGGAGATGGAGGCTCAATCCAGCACCCGTACGCTATATTTGGCCGAAACCTCCGACACAAACGCACTGACGACCTGGATTTTCGCGCAGCCGAACCGGCTCTCCGGTACCGGTGCCCTCTGGGTTTGCTCGGCTCTGGAATATCCTGGTGAAACGGCGCGGAAGCAGCTGGAATTATTGCGCGTAGCCGCTATCCGCGACATCGTCGTCTTCCTTGGCAAGGCAGAGACCGCATCCGAACGACAACTGGTCAATGTGGAGGCAGCGATTCGCTCGATGCTGCAGGAGCTTGGTTTCGCGGCGGATTCCACACCTGTCATTCGAGGATCGGCGCAGGACGCTCTGAACGATATAGAACCCGCCCTTGGCGCCGAAGCGGTGGCCGCATGCATGGACGCCTTCGATGTCGCAGTGACGCTTGAAGCGAACAAGCCGCTGATCATGGAACTGAAAGATGTTTCGACCGACGGTAGCAGTTTCTGGGGCCTAGTCCGGCGCGGAACCCTTAGGACTGGACAGGCCGTTGATCTCGTAGGCCCTCGCGCAAGACAGACGGCGAATGTAACGAGAATCATCCGATATGGCGAAGAGGTGACCGAAGCATCGCCGGGTGACGTGACCTGCAGTCTGAGTATCCCGGTCGACCAGCCTTTGGCGGTCATGAACCGCTCGGGTCCGGTTGTGGTCGGGGCGCAGTCTATGGACGCTCACACCTCCGTGGAGATCCACGCGTACGTGGTAAAGGCAGAGAACACCGGCGGGTATGGCCTACCCCTGATCTCCGACACGCGGGCGATCTCCGCCAGACTTCGGGTGTGGCATTTCGACGTTAGCTGCACAGTGCAAATGCTGACGGGAGAGTTGGCCACGCCTGGCAGCCGGGTGGTCTTGTCCTGTGTTGTCCACGATGCGGTGGCACTCGAAGCGGGGACTGCCGTCACCGTGTTCGTTGACAAAAGCACGGGACCAATCGTTGTTAATGGCTTCGTATCAGTCTTGAAGGAGTGAGGGGCGCGGCGCCGACTCACCATACGTTATACGTTGGAGGCACCAAGCTGCGATCCGCGATCAGCTTCTTGCGCGCCCTTCGCATCAACGCTGTTCCGTGGTGGCGCAAGAGGAACCGTAGCTCACTTCCGCGGCCACCGACACGGCGATGTCGCGCGCGACTCCGCGACCGAGGGACGAGATCGGCGCGTCGCAGGTACCGAGCACGGTGAAGCCCGCCATGCGGCGGCGCGTGAAGCAGAGCACGCGGGCGCGCGACGCCCGGAGCCAGTCGCGATCGGGAGCGCGGTGAACGGGCGCATCGGACGGCATCGCGCCGGCGAACAAGCCGTCCCACGCGAGGTAATCGGTGTCCGGCAGGAGATAGATGCGGGCGACCGTGTCGCCGTCGCGGCTCACGCAGTCGATCCACTCGCGTGGACCTTCCGCGGTGATCGCGCACGTGAGGCCGACATGGTGGGTCGCCAGCAGCGGCGCGAGTCCCGCGGATTCGACCAAGCAGCCGTGCGGTCGTGCGGCTTCGGCCGACGTCGCGATGTCCTGCCGCGCGAGGTAAAGCACGCCACCGAGCTGCCCGAGCCCCTCGAAGAGCGTGCGAGGCTTCAGTCGCAGCCAGCGCGTGGTGGCGTTGGAACGGGCGCGCGACTGCACGCCGAAGGATGCGAGCCAACCGAACATGGACGTCTCCCGAAGACGAAAGCGTTGCGAAGGGTGCCTGGCTGGGCGGTCCGGGGAGAACCCGCGTGGCTTGGCGTCGGGGAGAGGGTGACGCTTATTTCGTGAGGATCAGCTTGTCGTTGCGCGTCAGGCGCAGGTGGTACTCGCTGCCCTCGTGCTCGATGACGAGTTCGCGCGATCCATCGAGCAGGTTCTTGCTCTGGATGCGGCGTGCGGCGACCGGCGCCGGACGGAGCGGCACGACCCTGTCACGGCCGCCGTTGTCGGTCAGGGGGAGCGTACGAAGAAGCATGGTCTTGACTCCGCTGATGGGTGCGGAGTTGATGATAATGATTCTCACTTGCGCGTCAAGCGATCCTCTCCGCGTGGGAGCGCACCTGGGCGCGATTCGGTCTTGCCGAGGCTCCGGGATCGCGCCCAGGTGCGCTCCAACAGCCTCTCTTGTCACCCCGTTTGTGCTTTTTCTCATGCCTGGAACGATCAAGCCATGAAATGAAGGGCCTACAGAACCCACGTAGCCAGCGGCCCACAGCATCGTTCGACATCTTCCGATTGTCATAAGCCCACCTCATGGGTAAGCATTCCGCGTCGTTCACAAGGAGTGTTTCCATGATGCTCGCCTGGAAGGCGTTGGTCATCGTCCTCGCGACGCTCGTCGCGTCCGCCGCCGCGGCCTACGGGTCCGGCTTCCTGATCTACCTGCTCCTGTCCATCGACGCGCCGGTGCACTGGGATACCGCGTGGGGCTACGCGCGGGTGCTCGATGAGCCACCGTACCGGGCCTTTGCATGGCGCATCAAACTGGGCATCGGGCTCGGATGCGCCCTGCCCTTTCTCGCCTGGTGCGCGCTGCTGTGGCCCGTCGTGCGGTCGCTCTTCCGGGACGGCCCGGGCGCGGAGTCGACGCATGGCGACGCCCGCTTCGCGACGCTGGCCGACCTGAAGAAAGCCGGCCTCCTGACCCGCACGAGGCAAGGCATCCTCATCGGCAAGTACCGAGGCCGGGAGCTGTGGCTGGGCGGCGCCCAGCATGTCATCACCATCAGTCCGACGCGCTCGGGCAAGACCGCGAGCGTCGCCAAGCCGGTTGCGCTCTCGTACGAGGAGTCGATGGTGGTGCTCGACGTGAAGGGCGAGCTGTACCAGGACACCAGCGGCTGGCGCGAAGCGCAGGGCCAGCTGATCCGCGTGTGGGCACCGTACGACGACGCAGGCAACACCCACCGCTTCAACCCGATGACCGTGCTCGACGGCATGGTCCCGGGCAAGCGCATCGGCGAGATCCAGACCATCGCGGCCATCCTCTATCCCGACGCGCCCGGGCAGGATCCGTTCTGGATATCGCAGGCCCGCGCGGCGTTCACGGCGTTCGCCTCGTACCTGTTCGAAGCGTGGGACCACGGCCTGGCGACCACGCTTGGGCCCAGGCCCGACGTCAACACGTCCGATGCCTTCCCGTCCTTCGAACGGATCCTGCGGCTCTCCAGCGGCGACGGCGAACGCGGCACGAAGGCCATGCTGCAGCTGATCCTGAAGAAGCCCTGCTTCGCCTTCGTCAGCACGCAGACGCGCACCGTGTTCCGGAACCTCGCAAGCCTCTCCGAAGACACCTTCTCGTCGGTCATCGCATCCATGCAGGCGCCGCTACAGCAGTTCCTGAGTCCCATCCTGGCGGCGGCGACGAACGCCACCGACATCGACGTGACCAGCCTGCGCCGCCGGCTCACCACCCTGTACGTGATCATTCCGACCAACAAGCTCGACGAGAGCGCGAAGCTGCTCAACATCTTCTTCAGCAGCGTCATCGGCAACAACCTCGACAAGCAGTTGGGCGAAGAGCCGGAACTTAAGCACCAGATGCTCATGCTGATGGACGAGTTCACGGCCATGGGCAGGGTCGACGTCTGGGCGAAGCGGATATCGATCTCGGCCAGCTACGGCGTGCGCGACCTCTGCATCGTGCAGAGCCGCGCCCAGCTCGACGGCACCTACGGCGAGAACGACGCACAGAACTTCATCACCAACCATGGCGCGCAGATCGTCTTCGCCCCGCGCGAGCAGGCCGACGCCAACGCGTACAGTGAAATGCTCGGCTACCGGACCGTCCGCAGGAGCCAGCGCAGCACCAGCCGTGGCGGCAGCGGGCACCAGGTGTCGACCAGCCACTCGGAAGAGCGCCGCGCCCTGCTCCTTCCGCAGGAGATCAAGGAACTACCGTCCGACGACGAACTGATCTTCTACGAAGGCTGCAAGCCGATCCGCGCGCAGAAGAACTGGTTCTTCAAGGACAAGGTGTACCGGCAACGGGCGAGCCTGCCGCCCGCGCGGATCGTGCGGCCCACGGAGCATGCGGCATCTCCCGCGACCCAGTCCGAGTTCGCGGCGAAGCCGGCGACCGAGGCCACGCGCGTCGCGCTGGCCAGCTGACGATCAAGGATGCGCATGAGTCTTCTCACATCGATCCTCTTTTTTCTGCTCCAGCCTTCGACACCGGCTTCCACCGCGCCAACGAAGCATTTCAGCCCGCCCCCGTTGAACCCGCATCCCAAAGAGGCCCTGCACGTCACGGTGTCCTTCGATCGCCCGGAAGATGCAAGTCGATACACCGTAGCCATGAAAGCGCGCTACTGGAATCAGCAAAGGGAATGCGGATACGTCGAGCCTGACTGGAACCGTCGTTTCGTTTATCCGGAAGGGATCGTTGATATTCCCAATCAGAGCCGCAGAGCAGACCGGGCAGAGTTCGACATCTATCTGGATCGCTACATCAGGGGAACCTGCAGCTGGGAGTTTGCATCCCCCGACTTCACCATTCGTGACACCTATACGGGCATCGAACTGACGGGCGACTGGGGACTCCGCGATGACCTGAATCCCGGCGCCGAATACAGAGCGATCTGCCCCTTTCGGCGCAGTGAGTATTCGAAGGGCTGCTTCGGCAGGCACCCGGTCCCGGATTCGCCTTGGTACAACCAAATTCCCGCCGAGAACCGCATACCCATCACAGTTCGGGTCTCGCAGAATTCCACCTCGCTTCGTCAGCGAGTTCCGGGCTTCTTCGACGACTTCCTCGAACCAGTGACGCCAAGCGAACCAACCTCCTCGGCATCACCAAGCGAAACGCATTTATAGAAGCACCCATCCAAGGAATCGGATATGCATCGACCACGCGAGAAACGGTTCGACCCTATCGGGCACCTGATTCCGAAGCCTCACCAGACCCACCCGCCATCCGGGCACATGGCACGAGAGAGCACGATGGGAATGACATCTCCGAAGTCACTTCGACACGGCATTGCAGCTGCAATCCTGATGACGGCCCTTCCAAGCGCGGTCGCGCAGACAAAGGTATTTACGCCACCCCCTCTGAATCCTCACCCGAAGGAGGCGTTGCACATCACGGTGACTTTCGATCGCCCGGAAGACGCCAGACGCTACACCGTGTTCATGAGAGCGCGTTACCGGAATCAACAAACCGAGTGCGGCTACATCGAGCCTGACTGGAACCGGCGCTTCATATACCCCGAAGGCGTGTTCGACATTTCCAATGAGAGCTCGGACCCGGTGCAAGCAAGGTTCAGCATCTACCTGGACCGATACAACGCGCACGAATGCAACTGGGAGTTTGCTTCGCCGTCAATTTGGGTTAAGGACAGCCTGACTGGCAAGCTCGTCACCACGTTTTGGGGGCTTCGTGAGAGCTTGGTACCCGGCTCCACGTACAAAGCGGTTTGTCCTTTCCTCGACAACGAACACGTGCGGCGCTGCCTTGGCGGCGGAGAAGCCGTGCCTGAAACGCCGCTCTACCGCGGCATACCTGCAAGCAACCGTATACCTATCACTATCGAAGTATCCGCAGACTCGGCGCCGCTACGACCTCGCATGCCAAGTCACTTCAGCAACTTTGCTCGACCATCCCCATCCACTGATGAGCGGACTACACCGCAGGCCAATCCTGCAGACTGATATCAACTATCCAAGGAATCGGATATGCATCGACCACGCGATAAACGGTTCGACCCCATCGGGGACCTGAGTCCGAAGCCTCGCCAGACCCACGCGCCATCTGGGCACATGGCACGAGAGAGCATGATGGGAATGACATCTCCGAAGTCATTTCGACACGGCATTGCAGCTGCAATCCTGGTGATGGCCATTCCGGGCGCAAGTGCGGTCGCGCAGACAAAGGTGTTTACGCCTCCCCCTCTGAATCCTCATCCGAGAGAAGCGTTGCATATCACCGTTTCGTTCGATCGACCGGAGGACGGCGATCGCTATTCCATCATTCTGAGCGCGCACTATCAGAACCAGCAGCGCGAGTGCGGTTATGTCGAGGACAACTGGAACCGGCTGTTCATCTATCCAGAGGGCACGTTCGAGATCCAAAACAAGAGTCGCAACCCAAGAAAGGCAAAGTTCGACGTCTACCTCGATCGCTACAACCGAGAGCAGTGCAACTGGGAATTCACCTCTCCACAGATTCGAGTGCTCGACACCTATACAGGCAAATTTCAGATTCCGGATTGGGGTGGGCGCGAAGACCTACGTCCCGGCACGACATACCGGGCGACATGCCCGTTCCGAAACAGCGAGTTCGCGCAACAGTGCTTTGGTAAACACCCTGTGCCCGAGACAGCCCTTTACGAGGCCGTCCCCCAGAGCCGACGCATCCGAATCACCGTACATGTTCGAGAAGACTCCGCACCGTTACGACCCAGGAGCCCGAGCTATTTCGACAATTTCGTGAGTCCGTTGCCACAACTCGATACACAGACCGTGCCGCCAGCGCCTGGCGGCAGAGACTAACCGCAGTCATCCAAGGAATCGGATATGCCTTTGCCCCATTATCAAGGAACTCAGAGCGCCCGGGCGGAAAGGGAGTCGCACCCTACGAGCAAAGCGAGCAGGCAGTCCACCGCATACGCGATGCCGGTGAGAGGAAGAACGGTCACATGAACGCTCGTCAACAGATGGCCATCTCACTCATCCTGCACTCGATGCTCTTCGGCTGCACCGAAAAGAAGGATCTGAGCCCACCACCACTAAACCCCCATCCCACGGAGGCACTCCACGTCACCGTTTCTTTCGATCGTCCAGACGATGCCAATCGCTACACGATCATCATGGAGGCGCTCTACCAGAATCAACAGAGCGAATGCGGCTACACCGAGGGCAGTTGGAACCGTCGCTTCATCTATCCGAAGGGATCGTTCGAGATTCCGGCCACTGCGCGCTACTCGGGACAGGCGAAGTTCGACATCTATCTCGACAGATATAACCGGGCGTCCTGTAACTGGGAGCTCGCGTGGCCAGACTTCTCAGTGCGTGACAACTACACGGGGAAGGTGCTGACTGGGGAGTGGGGAACGCGCAAAGACCTTTCTCCCGGCAAGACGTATAGAGCGATATGTCCGTTCAGCGATTCCGAGTATGCACAGCGATGCTTCGGTAGCCAGCCGATACCGAACACGCCTCTCTACAACAGTATCCCTACAGAGAGGCGCATACCGGTGACCCTTCGTGTATCGAAGGATTCCGCGCCGCTGCACCCTGAACCGACGAGTCACTTCGAGAATTTCGTTCGACCCGTGCCGTAAGCCGACGTTCCATCGCCGACACCGGTGAACGGCAACCATCCACAACCACAACCATCCAAGGAATCGGATATGACATTCTCCTCCGACCAATATGCATTTTTGTCGCAGACGATCTACGAGTCGCTAGATGTTGGTAGCAAGCTCCGAAGCGATACGCGCGAGTTCAGAGTTCGATACATTTCGCCACCATCCTCCACAAACTATCGCGGCATGGTGGTGCAGGACGTTGTGACCGGGCAGCTTGTCGTCGTAAACAAGGGCACAGATCCAACAAATGTTCACGACCTTATCGCCGACCTTGGCATGGGCATGATGGGTGCGCCCACGCAGTGGCCCGAGGCCGCGAGAACCATGCGATGGGCGCTGGACTACGCGGAGCAAAACCATATTCCGAAGGGCCACATCAGCATTACCGGCCATTCCCTCGGCGGGGCGCTTGCCCAGCTGCAAGCCAGCCTTCCCGAGGCTGCCGGTATCCGAGCGGAAACGTTCAACGCCTACGGTGCGGAAGCCATGGCGACCGCCCTCGCCAGAACCCAGCCCCTCGACGTCGCTTCAGCGAGAACTCGCGTCGTCAATCACCGCATGCTTCATGATCCAGTGTCCAAGTTTGCGGGACATATCGGCTCCGACAAGTTCTACATGGACCAGAGCGACTATCCGCGGCACAAGGAGGGCAGCCTCTTTCCCATTGGCGAGGCCGTCTCGACCGCGGCGGCGCACGGCATCGGCAACTTCTGGGACAAAGAGCGCAACCAGCCGGGAGCGGTTTTCGCGCACAACTACATGCTTGATCTGCAGCATCGCCCGCTTGACGACCTTCCGTCCGGCGTCCCGCTCGACCTGTCGGCACCGTGGAACATTCTGGGCGAACAGCAGCGCTCGCCGGTGTCGCCGGCGACATCGCGGCCATGGGCACCCGGCGCGACGCCCCACGGCGTCGGTCACCTCGGTGACGAGACGCGGGCGCTGTACAGCGCCCTGCAGGAACGCGTTCCCGACGCGGGGCCGAAGCGACTCATGCAGTTCACCGCGGCGTGTCATGAGAACGGCATCACGGCCGGGAACCTCGATCGGGTTTATCTCAATGAAGAGGCGATGACGATCGAGTTCCACGGCAAGAGCTGGCTCGCGGTGCCGACGGTCATCGATCTGAAGAAGCCATCCCCCGAGCCGGAGCATTCGGTCCGCCAGATCCAGCAGGTCGACCAACAACAGCAGGCGATCGACCAGTACATCGCGCAGACCGCGCAGCTCGGCCGGCAGGGGCCGACGCGATGAGGTGGCCATTGTTCGGACGCGACGAGAGCGCCAAGCGCATCGCTCGATACGACGTGCGCACCACCGAACTGACGGCGCTGCGCCGTCACCTTCCCGCGATGCGGACGACGGCGGATGAACTCGCGCACGGTGTCGCCCATCTGCAGGTGCTCACCGGTACGGCGGCGCTGCAGCAGTCGGTGTACGGAGTCACCGCGCTGAGCGATCTGCACGCGGCGGCGATCTCGGACCTCGAGCAGGGACGCGACGTCGGCGCGATGGTCCTGGCGAAGGAGGGCATTCGCCTCGCGGTGGACGCGACCTATGTGTTCTGCGATCCGGAGGGCAGCCGTCTGGAGGCGCTGATACGCCATCAGCTGGATGCCGAGCGGGAGCGGCTCGCCCATTGGAAGCGCGCCTTTCCCGAAGACACCCAGCCAGGTCCGTGCCTCAGGCGACTGGACGATCTCTGCCGCCGGTCGCCCTGGTATGCCCAAGCGCCCGAATGGCCGTCGTTCGTCACGCGGGCGGAAGCCGTAGGCCTCGACTCATGGGTTCACCCCATCTTCTCGGCCGCGAGCGGCGCGAGCGAAGCGGCTACGCGGCAATTCATCAACGCGGTGGAACGCGAACAGCTACCGGAATCCGAGCTTGCCGCCGCGTCGCGCTACCGGACGGCACGCGACCTGTCGGACACCCTTTACGTGGAAGCGGTGGCGCTGCTCCTCTTCGCGCACGTACTGCACCAGCTGTCGGTCAATGTCGGCGATGCCGTGGCGACCACCGTGGCGGAGTGCGGCAAGGAACGCATGGAGTCGCTCCTCGCCGAGCACGACGCGCTCGCCGAAGCGCACGTCGATGACAGGAACGTGTACTTCGCGGTGCGTTCCGGCGGTTGACGGTTGACGGCGCCCTATCGCGCCCAGGTGCGCTCCAACGGTGGGGGCGCGATCAGGCTTCCGCGAGCATGCCGACGAGCGTGGTCTCGAGCTCTTCCAGGTCCGGGATGATCGCCGTGTCGTCGCGCACGAGGACGCGGGCGCGTACGCCGAACGGCAGCTCGTGCCCGTTGTGGGTGGGCAGGAGCAGTTCGGCGTTGAGCGTCGTCAGGCGCGGGAAGCCATGGGTGAGGACCGCGATGTAGGGAAGCTCTGCGTGCTCGCTCACGGACTTCAGCACGGCGACGCGCGACGCCTGCGCGGGGGCGTCCTCCGGCAGGCTGGCGACGTGGTCGAAGCTGACGAGCGGAATGCTCCAGCCGCGCCAGGCGATGCGCCCGAGTAGCCACGAGGGCGCGTCCGCCACCGGCTCGACGCCGGCCAGCGTGATCACTTCGGCCACCGCGGCGTTGGGCAGCAGGAGGCGCACGCCGCCGCTGGGAATCAGGACGCAGCGGATTTCGCGCGGTAACGGCTCGCTCATGGGAATTCCTCGATCAGTTTCTGCGCCAGGGCACGTGCGTCCCCGGCGAACCCGGCCACGCGCTCTTCGCGAATGCCGGTGACCATGTGCCCAGCCTCGAACTCGGGCGGCACGGTCTCGACCCAAACGCGGCCACCGCCGTCGTACACGGCCTGCGCGCCGGCGACCGCGTCGTTGCCCTGTCCGGCGAACACGATCGCCAGGGCATCCGCGCCGAAGCCACCCGCGAGGGTGCTCAGGATGCCGTCGATCGAAGGGCCCCTGGCGCTGGCGGAACTGCCATCGTCGTGGACGGTGACGCTGCCGTCGCGACGGACCTGGACATGCGAACCGCGTGGCACGACGAGGCAGTCGCCGTGGTTCACGTGACTGCGATCGGTGGCGACACGGCCGCGACCGAGCCGCGCGACGAGCGCGTCGGCGTCGCCGTCGTGATGGGTCGCGACGATCAGCACGGCGGGAACCCGGGAGGGCAACGCCGCCAGGAAGCTCGCGATGGAGGCTTCGCTCTCGTGCGTACCGCCGACCACGACCACCCGGCGCACGGCGCGCGAGGCACCTTCGAGGAACATTTCGTGCGAGAAGGCACCGTCGGTGGGGGGCGCGACCGCCTCCTCCATCGATACCAGTTCGAGCGAGAGTCCGGCCTCGAGCCCGTGCGTTCCGTCGTCGACGACGTCCTGCGCGAGGAACTCGGCGGCACTCAAGGTCTCGATGCCGAACTCGGCCGGTGGCGCGCGATCGACCGGCTGCACGACCACGGCGTCGTGGTCGACCAGGTCCCACTCGGGGACCGGCGGCGGCACGTATTCGGTCGCACGGGATTCGATGTCGACGGTCGGCAGCGCGGCGTCGGTCGGCGGCGGTGCCGATTCTTCCATCGACGCGAGGCTGAAGCGGCTCACGTCGAACTCGCGCTCGACCGGCGCGGCCGCCAACGGTTCGTCCTCGACGACCTCGAAACCGGACAGATCGAGCGACGCCAGTTCCGTCAGCTCGACCGGCGACGAAGCGATGGACTCGATATCGTCGCCGTCGATCGGACCGGGACCGGTGTCGGCCAGCAACGCCTCGAGTTCGGCGGCGAGTTCGGTGGGGTCCGCACCCTGCCCTTCGTCGTCCACGACATCGAGCGGCGTGGAGAAGTCCAGGTCGTCCATGCGGTCGGCCTCGATGCCGGAGACCTCGTCGAACGCGACATCGGCGGCCGCGTCGACCGGCGCCGGCGCCGGCGCCGGCGCGTCGGGGTAGCCGTGGCTGCCGGTGATCGCGAGGTCGTCGACCAGCGGCTCGGCCAGGAGCTCTTCGGACGGCGCCGCGATGCCGGCGATCGCGCTCACGCGCGGCTCGATGGCGCGCGCGTCGTCGGGCCGGGGCGGATCGAGCGCGATCTCGCCCACGAGCTTGGCCGCGAGGTGACGCGCCCAGCGGGCACGATCCCATCCCTGCAGCTGGCGACTGGCGTCGGCATCGTTGAAGACGAGGCGCGGGTGGCCTCCTTCCACGGTGTCGTAGAGGCGATCGAGATCGTCGTCGCCGGGATCGTCGAGGTCGACCACGACGACGTCCGCCGACGAGCCGACGAGCTCCGCCGGGGCGAACGACTTGAGGTCGGACTCGTAGACGATGCGGGCGCCCTGCGCGACGAGCGCCTCGCGCAGGTGGGCGGACAGTCCTTCATCGTCGAAGAGCAGCGCGACCGTCGCCTGCCGGTCAACCATGGTGGACTCCGAGCACGTCGTTGATCTGCACGATGAGGTCGCTCTCCTGGTACGGCTTGCCGATGTAGCGATCCACGCCGATGTCGAACGCGCGCTGGCGATGCTTGTCGCCGGTGCGCGACGTGATCATGATGATCGGCACGCCGGCCAGCCGTTCGTCGGCCTTCATCTGCGTCGCGAGTTCGTAGCCGTCCATTCGCGGCATCTCGATGTCGAGCAGCATCAGGTCGGGCACGCGTTCGTTGAGCTTCTCGAGCGCGTCCACGCCGTCCTTCGCCGTCATCACTTCGAACTCGTGGCGCTCCAGCACGCGGCCGGTGACCTTGCGCATCGTGATGGAGTCGTCGACCACCATCACCAGCGGTTTCACGCGGACCTCGTCCTGGGCGCGCGGCGCGTGCGGCACCTGCGCCTCGGCCTCGAACGCGCGGCGGGCGACGCCGTGGCGCACCAGCGGCGCGAGGTCGAGAATCATCAGCACCGAGCCGTCGCCCATGATCGTCGCGCCGAGCACACCCGGCACCGAGCTGACCTGCGGACCCACCGGCTTGACGACGATTTCGCGCGAGCCCAGCACGGCGTCGACGCGGATCGCGGCGCGCAGGTCGCCGGAGCGGGCGAGCAGGAGCGGGATGTCCCCTTCGTCCGGCGACGAGATCACATGCACGCCGAGCAGTTGCGGCAGGTCGTGGATCGCGTATTCCTCGCCGACGTAATCGAACGACGGCGACTCGTCCGCCATGCGATGGGCGAGCTCGTTCGGTTCGACGCGCGCCACGCCGTGGACCGACGTCATCGGGATCGCGTAGTTCGTCTCGCCGATGCGGACGATCAGGGCCTGCGTCACGGCGAGCGTGAACGGCAGGCGCATCACGAACGTGGTGCCCTCGCCCTTCTGCGATTCGATCGCCAGCGTGCCGCCGAGCTGCTTGATCTCGTTGGCCACGACGTCCATGCCGACGCCACGGCCCGCCACCTGGGTGACCTTCTCCGCCGTGGAGAAGCCGGGCACCTGCGTGAGCTGGAAGATCTGGTCGTCGGAAACGCGGGCGTCCGGACGCAGCAGGCCGCGTTCGATCGCCTTGGCGCGGATCGCGTCGCGATCCATGCCCGCACCGTCGTCCGAGAGGCGCACGACGACCTCGGTCGCTTCGCGTGCCACCTGGATGCGGACGGTGCCTTCGGCGGTCTTGCCCGCGGCCTCGCGGGCGTCCGGGGTTTCGATGCCATGCGCGACGGCGTTGCGCAGCATGTGCTCGAACGGCGCCTTGATGCGGTCGAGCATGTTGCGGTCCATTTCGCCGTTGGCGCCCTCCACCACGAGCTGGGCGCGCTTGCCCACGTCCGAGGCGGCCTGGCGCAGCGTGCGGCGAAGGTTCGGCACCATCGCGTCGAACGGCAGCATGCGCGTCTGCATGAGGCCTTCCTGCAGTTCCGCGTTGACCTTCTGCTGCTGGAGCAGGAGGTTCTCGGACTGACGGGTCAGCTCGTCGAGGATCGTCTGCAGCGACACGAGATCGGAGACCGACTCGGCCAGCGCGCGCGAGTACTGCTGGAGCTGCGAGAAGCGATCGAGTTCGAGCGGGTCGAAACTCGTGACGCCCGTATCGCGATGCTCCTGGTGGTAGCGCGCGATGATCTGCGCTTCCGTTTCGATCTCCAGCATGCGCAGCTGGCTGCGCAGGCGGCTGACCGTCTGCTCGTGCTCGGTGAGCGCCGAGCGGAAGCTCGCGGTCTGCTGCTCCAGGCGGGAGCGGTAGATCGAGACCTCACCCGCATGGTTCACGAGCGTGTCGAGCATGTCCGCGCGGACGCGGATCTGCTCCTGCGACGCGCGCTGGATTTCTTCTTCCTCGAACTCCGGCAGCAGGTCCGGCAGCTCGCGGTCGAGCACCGGCGGTTCCGGCTCGGGCGTGGCTTCGTACGCGGGGGCCGGCACCATGACGGCGGCCTCGCGTTCCTCGCGGTACGCCTCCGCGGTGAGCGTGTCCGGCGCGATGGGCGCACCCGCCAGACGCGCGAACGGCTCGATGTCCGCGTCGACGAGGCCGATGGCCCTGCCCTGCGCGATGCTCTGGATCATGCCGTGCAGGCGGTCGAAGCCGACCTCCATCGCCTCGATGGCGGCGCGATCGCTCTCGCGCTGACCACCGGCGACGGCGTCGAGCAGGGCCTCCATGGCGTGCGACAGGTCGCCCACCGCGGCCATGCCCGCCATGCGTGCGCTGCCCTTGAGCGTGTGCAGATCGCGCTGCAGCGCGGTGACGTGCTCGGCCTGCTCGGGCTCCGCGCGCCACGACGCGAGCGACGCGTCCGCGTGATCGAGGATCTCGCGGCCTTCCTCGATGAAGACCTCGAGCAGGTCCGTGTCGATGTCCGCGTACGGCGACAGTTCGGGAACCAGTGCCGGCGCGGGTTCGTCGATCGGCGTGTGCACCGGCTCTGCGACGGCTTCGTGCGACTGGTCTTCGATGACGACGGGTGCCTCGTCGACCCGCTCCGCCTCGACTTCGGGCTCGAACTCGGGCTCGAACTCGGGCTCGGCCTCGGGCGTCACCTCGGCGACGGGTTCGAAGGCGGGCTCTGCGTCGGCCGCGGTGTCTTCCAGGAACGAGGGCTCGTCCAGCGCCGCCGCATCGTCGGTGGATGCCATGTCCGCGGCGATCAGCTCGTCGACGAGGAAACCCTCCTCCTCGGACACCGTCTCGTCGATCGCTTCCGCGTCGACACGCGGCTCGACCATGCCGTCGTCCGTGTGCAGCACCTCGCCGTCGTGCGACATCGGCTGCGGCAGCGGCTCGTCGTGCGGCACGACGGGCGTCGTCCCTTCGATGTCGCCGACCAGCGCGCGCCAGGCCGCTTCTTCGTTCGCGTCGTAGGTGAGGATCGGCTTGACCTCGCCCTCGGGCTTCTCGACCTCGAAGCGCTCGATCGACGCCATGAGTTCAGCGGTCAGGTCGTCCGCCGACTGCGACGGTTCGAGCGAGGCCACGTCGATGGGCGGCAGCTCGTCGAATTCCTCCTCGGGTTCCGCGTCGACAGGCGCGGCCTCGATCGCCTCGTCGGCGAACTCGTCTTCGAGCAGCGCTTCGTCGAGCGTCGGCGCGGCCGGCTCGGGCTGGTCTTCGGGCAGCCAAACGTCCGCTTCGTCCGTCTCCACCGACGAAGCGACCGGCTCGTCGAGCGCGAGGTCCGCCTCGGCGTCCTCTTCCGACAGGACCGGGTCGGCCTCGTAGAGGATGTGCGCGACCGTCGCTTCCGGTTGTTCGTCGCGCAACGCCGCGATACGCGCGGCGAGTCCGGACACGTCGGGAACACGCGGATCGGGCTCGTCGAACAGCGCCATGACGTGGTCGACGAGGTCGGCGGCTTCCGTGAGCGCGGCCACGCCGTCGGCGCCGAGCGGGAGACCCGTGGCGCGCACGCGCTTGACCAGACCCTCCAGCGGCGCGAGCACCTGGATCAGGACCGGGATGTCGACCATGCCGATGGCGCCATGCAGCGTGTGCACGGCGCGCAGCAGGCCGTCGTCGACCGGGAGCGCTTCCTCGCCGGCGCGCGCGAGGTGCGCGCGGATGACATTGAGGTACTGCCCGACTTCCGTGCGCAGGATGTCGAGCAGGACGGCATCGACCGGGGGCAGCGAAGGCGCGTTGAACGCCGGTTCGGCGGCCACCGCTTCCGAGGCCTGGAACGCTTCCAACGGCTCCGGCTCGACGGACGCTTCCGCTGTCGACTCGACGGGGGTTTCGACCGGCGCCTGGCCATAGGCCGCGAAACCCGCGACCGGCACGGCGGCGATCGTGTCGCGCGGAACGCGACGCTTCACCTTGCTGCGGACGCGATGGATGGAATGACGCGCGATGTCCTCGACGTAGGCGGTGTCGCCCATGGCGAGTCGATCGGCGGTCTCCATGATCGCGGCGATCGGTGCCGCCGGCGTCGCGTCGCCTTCCAGCGCCGCCTTGAGCTGCGGCAAGGCGTCGACAGCGTGACGCACCAGCGCCTGCACGCCGTCGTGCGCGCCGATGGTGCCGTCGAGCACGCGATTGAGCATGTTCTCGACCTTCCAGGCGAATTCGCCCAGAAGACGGGCGCCGACCAGCCGGCCGGAACCCTTCAGCGTATGGAACGAGCGGCGGATCGGCACGAGCGCGTCGTTCCGCTCCGGCTCGACCAGCCAGTTCGCCAGGCCCGTACGCAGGTTGCCGATCTCCTCCTCGGTTTCCTCCAGGAAGATCTCGCGGATCTCGTCGTCGATGCCGTCGACCGTGATCTGGAAACCGGCGAACTCGGCCATGCCGGTTCCACCCACTTCCTGCTCGATCTCTTCCTCGATCTCGACCCAGTCGTCCTCGTCCGCGACGGCGGGCGCTTCCGGATGAGCCGCGGCGATCTCCGCCTCGGTGGGCGGTTCGTCGACAAGGTCGAAACTGTCGGCGAAGCTCGACACCGTCTCGCCCGCGTCGACGCTCGTCGACGGCAGCACGATATGCGCGATGGCCTCCGCTTCGATGTCGTCGAGCGCGATCCGGCCGAGTTCGTCACCGGCTTCGTCGTGCGCCGGCTGCGCGTCGACCGGCACCGGCCAGTAACCCAGCTCGGCGAGGCTCTGCTGCGTGACGTCGAGGATGTGCTCGAGGCCGCCGCGGTGCTCGCGCGCCGCCTCGAGGTAATACTCCAGCGCCGCGAGCGCATCCGCCAGGCGATCCATCTGCGTGCCGTTGGGCACGCGGCGGTCGCCGAGGAGCTCGCGGTGGATGAACAGGCCGATACCGTCCGCCAGTTCCGCGGGGCGGCCGGCGCCGAGCATGCGCATCGCGCCGCCGATCTCCGCCATCAGTTCGGGCGTTCCGGCCAGCTGCTCGTGGTCCCAGGACGATTCGACGAAACCGACGATCGCATCCTTCACCTTCGAGGTGTTGGCCGTCGCCTCGCGCATCAGCGTCGAAAGGATGTGGCGCGCCTCGCTGCGCGGCAGCGGCGACGGGCCGAGGTCCGCGGCGGAAACCTGTTCGCCTTCGGCGCCCAGGCGTTCGATGTGGTCGTCGAGCGACGCTTCGACATAGAGCAGCGCGCCGGCGACGTCGAGCAACGATTCCTCGTCCGGCGCGCGCGCGCCCGTGGCGATCTCGCCGAGGATCCGGCGCTGCTCGCCCACCACGCGGCGCGGCACGCCGAGCGCCAGCATGCCCAGGGTGTCGCCGACGCGGTCGAGCACGTCGGTCTGCTGGCCGAGCTGGGCCGGATCGCCGTCGGGACGACGCAGGAACAGGTCGAGCGCTTCCTTCACGCGCAGCAGGTCGTCCTTGATGGCGGCCGACACGGTGTCGAGCAGCGCGCGGTTGTGGCCCGACATCGAGCCACGCGCGTGTTCCACTTCCGCCGCCTGGGGCAGCAGTCCGTCCAGACGGTAGGTCTGGCGCAGCTCCTCGATGCGCTCGCTGCCCGGCTTGGCCTGGGCGACGTAGTACAGGAGCTTGCGCGCGAGCTCGTCGGAATCGCCGCTGAGCAACGCTTCCTCGCCGCCCTCCACGAGTTCGCGGATGACGCGGTCGACGCGGCCGATCAGCTGGCGCACGTCCTTTTCATGGGCCCGCAGCACGCCACGCTCGAGGCCTTCGAGCACGCCGGCGGCGATCCACCAGAGGCGACGGCCGGCGATCGTGTAGCAACGCGCGGCCAGGCTGTCGAGCGTGGCCCGCATGCCGAGAAGCTGTCGCTCGTTGCCCTGCCCGCGGAACCAGGCCAGCAACTGCTGCTGAAAGCGCACGCGCAGGTCGGCGACCTCGGCACGATTGGCCTCGGCCATCGCGGGATCGCTCGCGCCCGGCGCGGCGGCCGGCAAGAGCGTGTCGAGGTTCGGCGTGAACAGCGCGGACTCGTGCAGCGACTGCTCGCCGCGGCTGGCGCGGAGGTCGTTGAGCAACGGCAGCAGCACGATCGGCACGTCGCGGTGACCGCTCTGCAGGCGCTCCAGGTAATCGGGCATCTGCATCATGCCGCGCATCAGCGCGGCATAGGCGTCGTCGCGATGGGCCACGCGATCGTCGATCAGCGCGGCGACCAGCTGCTCCATTTCGCCCACGACCATCGCGGCGCCGTATAGCTCCACCATGCGCAAGGTGCCGTGGACCTGGTGAAGATCCGCGGCGCAGGTGTGCATGACGTAGGCGTCGCGAGAGTCCTCGACGTACGACTCGAGGGCCTGGCGTGCCTTGGACAGGGCGTCGTCGAGCTCGGCCTTGACCCAGTGCAGCGTGGTGAAATCGTTGTGGTCTTGAAGTCTCACCGCATCAGCCCGGCAGCTTAAAGTTCGCGACGGAAAGGCGCAGGTCGTTCGCGAGCTGGGCCAGGTTGCCGATCGATTCGGCCGTCTGGCTCGCGCCGAGCGACGTCTGCGACGTGATCTCCTGGATGACGTTCATGGTGGCCGACGTATCCGTCGCCGCGGCCGACTGCTGGCGGGCGGCGGCCGAGATGTTCTGAATCAGCGCCGAAAGATCGTTCGAAACGCGTTCGATGTCGCCCAGCGCCGTACCCGCGTCTTCCGCGAGACGGGCGCCCGCCACCACTTCCGCGGTGGTCTGTTCCATCGAGCTGACCGCCTCGTTGGTATCGGACTGAATCGTCTGCACCAGCGTTTCGATTCGCTTGGTCGCGCTCGCCGAACGTTCGGCGAGGCGCTGCACTTCGTCCGCGACGACCGCGAAGCCGCGGCCCGCCTCACCCGCCGACGCGGCCTGGATGGCCGCGTTCAGGGCGAGGATGTTCGTCTGCTCGGCGATGTCGTTGATGAGTTCCACGATCGAGCCGATCTCCTGCGACGATTCGCCGAGGCGCTTGATTCGCTTGGATGTCTCCTGGATCTGGTCGCGAATCGAGTCCATGCCCTGGATCGTCTCGCGCACCACTTCCGCGCCGCGCGACGCGATCTGCACCGAGCGCTGCGCCACGTCGGCCGACTCGGCCGAATCCTTCGACACCGTGTCCATCGAGGTCGCGATCTGGTTGATCGCGGACGTCGCGGAGGTGATCTGCTGCGCCTGCTGCTCCGCCGCGTCGGCGAGGTGCATGGCGGTCGCCTGCGTTTCCTGGGCCGCCGCGGAGACGCGCACGGCCGTCTCGTTGATGGTGGTGACGAGGTTGCGCATCTCGTCCACGGCGGAGTTCATGGCGTCCGCGATGGCGCCCGTGATGTCTTCCGTCACGGTGGCCTTGATGGTCAGGTCGCCTTCGGCGAGCGTGCCCATCTCGTCCAGCAACCGCATGATCGCGGTCTGGTTACGCTGGTTCAGTTCCGAGGTGGTCTCGAAGCGGCGGCGCTGGTCGCGCACGAGGTTGTAGACGAGCAGCAGCGCGAAGAGCACCGCGCCGATGGCGCCGAGCAGGCCCCACCACACGTTCGGGAACAGGCGGGTCAGCGGCAGCTTGGCGATCTGGTCGGCGGACTCGTTCGCGCGGAGCAGCACCGTCTGCGAATCGAGGGAGGCCTGGTTGCCCGCGCGCTTCACGTCCTGCAGGTTCGGCGAGGCGGCGACGAGCTGGCCGACGGGATCGACCAGGTCGCCCCACGACGTCTGCATGCCTTCGAGGATCTTGCGCGCGTTCGCGTCGCTGATCGCGCGCACGCCGCCATCCGGATTGCCGTCCACGAGGCCCTTGAGCACGGCGCCGTACAACTGCGCGTCGCGCGAGAGGCCGTCGGCCGCGGACTGCGCGCCGTCGCCGCCCTGGAGAATCTCCTGCACGCGGCGGATCATGCGGTCGGCCATGAGCATCCATCGCGCGATGGTGAAGGTCTGCTCCACCGAGGCGTTCTTCTGCTGGACGATGTTGAGCACCTCGTCGGTGCGGGCGTTGAGCAGCGGCATCTGCCGGGAGAACAGGTCCGCGCGTTCGCCCGAGGACAGCACGAGGTCCTTGTTCGAGAGGATCTTGCCGATGTCGGCATCGAGCTGGTGCCAGGCGTTGGCGAGCGCGCCGATCGCGCGGCCGGACTGGGTGGCGTTGTCGTCGGCGTAGGCGGGCATGCCGCTCTTCTCGTCGCCCTTGACCAGGCGCTGCACGGCCGAATCGATGGTATTGCGCGTGGCCGACAGTTCGCGGAACGAGTCGCGGTTGCCGTCGGACGCCTCGAGCGCGTACTTCGCGGTCTGCTGCGAAAGCACCTGCACCTGGGTCGTCAGCGCGATGGCTTCGCGATCCTCGCCGTTCTTGTTGTTCAGCCACCAGAAGTCGACCGACGCCAAACCGATCGCCAGGAGCAGGAACACGATGACGATCGTGTAGCCACGTTCCCGGCCTGCGCCGCCTGCTGTCGTGCTCATATCCACCTCATCCAAACCTGGCAAAACCAGCCGCCGTCGCCTCGACGAGGTCGCCGGCATGACGAAACGGTCGTAACGACCGCCCCTCCGTTCCCATCGCGCGGACGGCTCGGACCGCCGCGCCCATCCTGTGAGGGGACCGGCCGGACGACCGTTCCCCTTCCCCCTGGAGACGCCTTACAGCGCCGCCTGCCGGAAATCCGGCGCACGAACCAGACGGCTCATGCTGAACAACCCGAACGCCTGCTCGCCCAGCTGGACGTTGCCGGTGACGAAACGCGCCAGACGCGGATCGCGCTCGTCCTCGCCGGTGCCGCGCTGCTCGTCGTCCATCGTACGCTGGCCGAACACCTCGTCCACGAGCAGTCCGACCGTGCCGCCGTGCTGGCGCACCAGCAGCAGGCGGGTACGCTCCGACGAAGGCGTCCGCTCGTCGAAGAGGAACCGGCCCAGGTCGATCGCCGGGACCAGGTTGCCGCGGACGTTCGCCACGCCCATCAGCCAGGGCTGGGTGCCCGGCACGTTGGTCAGCGGCGGGACGGCCAGCAGTTCGTTGATCTCCTCGATGCCGCTGACGAACGCGCGGCGCCCGACGCGGAAACCGATGCCGCGCCACAGGCCGAGCGATTCGACGCGCTCCGGCGCGTCGGCCGAATGGGCGAGACACGCGCGCTCGTAACGGGCCAGCAGCTCGAAAGGCGAAAGGGTCGCGATCTCGCTCATGGCCGCCTCAGTGCGTCTTGTTCGGCAGGAGGTTGGCGATGGTGGCGAGCAGTTCCTTCTCGTTCACCGGCTTGGTGATGAAGGCCTTCGCACCCTGCCGCAGACCCCACACGCGGTCCGTTTCCATGGATTTGGTGGTGATCATGACCACGGGCACGTCCGCCGTCGCCGGATCGCGGCTCAGCGTTCGGGTGGCCTGGAAGCCGTTCATGCCGGGCATGATGACGTCCATGATCACGAGGTCGGGCTTGGCCGCGCGGATGCGGTCGATGCCGGCCTCGGCGTTGTCCACGCTCGCAACGGAGAAACCCGCCTTCTCGAGCAACGTGGTGAACACGCGGACGTCGGTGGGCGAGTCGTCGATGATGAGAATATTTGCCACACGTCCCCCTGGACGCCTTGAAACCGTGATGAAGGTCAGCTCGCCTTCGCGTAACGATGGATCGCGCCGAGGAGTTCGTCGCGGGTGAAGGGCTTGGTCAGGTACTGCTCCGCGCCGACGATGCGCCCGCGCGCCTTGTCGAACAGGCCGTCCTTCGAGGACAGCATGATCACGGGCGTTCCGCGGAAGTGGGCGTTGTTCTTGATCAGCGCGCAGGTCTGGTAGCCGTCCAGCCTCGGCATCATGATGTCGACGAAGATGATGTTCGGCTTCTGGTCGGAAATCTTGGCCAGCGCCTCGAAGCCGTCGACCGCGGTGAGCACGTCGCAGCCTTCCTTCTTCAGCAACGTTTCCGCCGTGCGTCGGATGGTTTTCGAATCGTCGATGACCATGACCCGCAAGCCGGCCAGGTCGTTACCGCGTCCGTTTTCGTTCACTACGCCCCCGTCACCACGCACAAAAAACCGCAAATCCCCTCGCAGGATAGCCGGTTTTGCACCGGTCGTTCCGTGCGCCAGGTCGATGTCCGGGACGGCGACGTCCCGGCGGCACGCTCTTTGGCGTTCCTCCCGTTCGCTGTTTAATGGTTGGCCCCTGTCCCGTCAAGATGAATTGTTCTTAAAGGCCGCCTTCACATTCCCGAACGGGCCCCGCCTTCACTAGACTTGACCCCTTTCCTGCCTTTCGGGACCCGCCCCATGCCGCTTTCCGTCGCCGTCCTGATGGACCCCATCCGCGCCATCAAGATCGCCAAGGACACCACGTTCGCCATGCTCCTGGAGGCCTCCCGCCGGGGCCACGCCCTCCTCTACATGGAACAGGGCGATCTGGCGCTGCGTGGCGGCGAGGCCTGGGCGCGCCTGCGCCCGCTCACGGTCAAGGAGGACCCATCGGGCTGGTTCACCCTGGGGGAGCCGCAGTGGCGCCCGCTGGCCGAGGTCGACATCGTGCTGGCCCGCAAGGATCCGCCGGTCGATCCGCAGTTCGTTTACGACACCATGGTGCTGGAGCGCGCCCAGCGTGCCGGCTGCAACGTGGTGAACGATCCGCGCTCCCTGCGCGACTGCAACGAGAAGCTCTTCGCGCTCGACTTTCCGCAGTGCATCGTGCCGACCCTGGTGTCCCGCGACCGCGCCGAACTCAAGGCCTTCGTCGCCGAGCACGGCCAGGCGGTGCTCAAGCCGCTGGACGGCATGGGCGGCCGCGGCATCTTCAAGGTGGCCGCTGGGGACAGCAACCTCAATTCGATGCTGGAAACCCTCCTGGACGGCGGGCACGCCTTCACCATCGCCCAGAAATACATCCCCGAGATCACCTCCGGCGACAAGCGGATCCTGCTGATCGACGGCGAGCCCGTACCGTATGCGCTCGCGCGCATTCCGCAGGGGGACGAGTTCCGCGGCAACCTCGCCGCCGGCGGCAAGGGCGAGGGCATTCCCCTCTCCGACCGCGACCGCTGGATCGCCGCCCAGGTCGGCCCGGAGCTGGTGCGCCGCGGCCTGCGTTTCGTCGGCCTCGACGTCATCGGCGATTACCTGACCGAGATCAACGTCACATCTCCGACGGGGGTCCGCGAACTCGACGCGCGGTTCGGCATTAACATCGCGGGGTTGCTGTTCGACGCGATCGAGGCCCGATGACGACCCGCACCACCGGCGCCGACCTGTTCGGCGCGACCCTGCTGTTCTCCCTGCTCCTGCACGGCGTCGTCATCCTCGGCATCACCTTCGAGATGGAGAAGCCGCGTCCCGCCGTGCCCACGCTGGACGTGACGCTCGTGGACGTCGCGAACCAGGAGGCGCCGGACAAGGCCGATTTCCTGGCGCAGGCGAACAACGCCGGCGGTGGCGACCAGGACAAGGCGGCACGCCCCTCGGAACCAGTGTCGGGTCTCCTGCCCACGCCGGTGGCGCACGGTGCGGCCGAGCCGAAGGAAGCGCAGGCACCGGCACCCCGTGAGGCGGTCCCGGAACAGCAGCTGACGACCTCCGGCGAGACCGCCTTCGCGGTCGACACGTCGCGCAAGGACAGCGAACGGAAGGAGCGCCCCCTCCCGGTCTCCGACGAGGAGGTGCAGCGGCGCGAGGAAATGGCGCGGCTCGCCGCCGAGGTACGGGAGCAGTCGCAAGCGTACGCGAAGCGCCCGAAGAAGAAATTCATCTCCTCGAACACGCGCGAGTACGTCTACGCCGCCTACATGAAAGGCTGGGTCGGTCGCGTGGAGCGGGTGGGAAACCTCAACTACCCCGACGAGGCGCGCCGCCAGGGCGTCTACGGCGAACTGGTGCTCACCGTCGGGCTCAACCGCGACGGCTCGATCAAGAGCATGGACGTCATCAAGAGCTCCGGCCACAAGCTGCTCGACGACGCCGCGCAGCGGATCGTGCGCCTCGCGGCGCCCTTCCCCGCGCTCCCACCGGACAAGACCCGGGTGGACGAGCTCTACATCACGCGCACGTGGCAGTTCCTGCCGGGCAATATGCTGCGTAATTACTGAAACGGACGTTTCGCCGTTACAGCAAACTCATGTGGGAAGCCCGCTCGCGGGCGAATGGGTGCTCGCGGCAAGCACCCATTCGCCCGCAAGCGGGCTTCCAACAAAACATCGGCTCGTCGGTTATTTCGGAAGCAGCTGATCGGCCTCGCTCACGTAGGCCTTGTTCGCCTTGCGGTCCCAGACGCAGAGCTCGCGGCCGGGCCGGTTGTTCATGTGCTTCTGCGGGTATCGGCCGGCGAGCACCAGCGCGGTCACGGGCACGCGGTCGTCGTACTGGATCGGGCCGCCGACCGGCTTGACGTCCTTCAGCCCGCTCGCCGCCACGCAGGCGCGCGTCAGCCGTTGGTTGTAGTCCGTCCAGGCGTCCGGCGACGAGGCCAGGGCCGCGCCCGAAAATGCCATCGCCGCGACGACAAAACCCTTTGCAAACATGTGCTTCCTCATCGGCTTTCCTCCTGTGATCCGGTCCACACGGTAAGCATCGCCGGCTGAACGTTCGCGTACGACAGACGGCGGGAGCGGCTACAATGCGGCCATGACGTTCGCCAACACCTTCGCCGGCCAGTTCCTGATCGCGATGCCCTCGCTCGCGGAGCCGCCTTTCGCCCGCGGTGTCGCCTTTCTCTGCCAGCACGGCGAGGACGGCGCGGTCGGCCTCCTGATCAACCAGATCTCGGAATACCGCCTCGGCGACGTCCTCGCCCAGATGAAGCTTCCCTGCGACGATCCGGAGATCGCCGACAACCCCGTCCTGATCGGCGGACCCGTGCAGCAGGAGCGCGGCTTCGTGCTCCATCGCGAGCCGGGACACTGGGATTCCAGCTATCGCGTCAACGAAGACTGGTCCGTCACCACGTCGCGGGACATCCTCGTGGCCATGGCCAAGGGCGAAGGCCCGCGACGCGCCATCGTCACGCTCGGGTACGCGGGCTGGGAGGCCGGTCAGCTCGAGCAGGAAGTGATGGACAACGCCTGGCTCACGACGCGTGCCGACGAGCGCATCGTTTTCGACACCCCGCTCGAAGAGCGCTGGTTCGCCGCGACGAAGAAGATGGGCGTGCGCGACCCGTCGCAGTTGACCGGCTACGCCGGCCACGCCTGACGCCGCCGGTACCATGAGCTGCCTGTTCGGGTTCGATGTCGGCACGAAGATCGTGGGCGTCGCCGTCGGCAATCGCCTCACGGGCACCGCCCGCGCGCTCGCCGCCATACCCGTGCGCGACGGTCAGCCCGACTGGCAGGCGCTCGACACCCTTCGCCGCGAATGGTTGCCGGCCGAACTCGTCGTGGGCTTGCCGCTGGACAACGAGGGCAAGGAACAGCCGATGACGAAGACGGCGCGACGCTTCGCCGAGAGCATCGGCGCGCGTTACGCCCTGCCGGTGGCGTTCGCCGACGAGCGCATGAGCTCCCAGGAAGCCGCACGGCGTTTCGCGGCGGGTCGGGCGGCGGGCACGCGCAAGCGCTCCGACGCGAAGTCGATCGACGCCGAAGCCGCGGCCGTCATCCTGGAAAGCTACCTCGTATCGTGATTCCGCGCGTTCCGTGTATCGTCCCCCGCATCGCATCCGAATCCGAACCGTTCCCCTCCGTTTGAGGACGTCATGTCACAACGCCTGCGCCATCTGACCACCCTCGAAAACCTGCCGCGCGAAGCGATCGAGCGCCTGCTCGATCGGGCCAACAGCATGCGCGACGCGACCGCCCACGGAACCCGCAAGCTCGACCTCCTCGCGGGCCGCACGGTACTGAACCTGTTCTTCGAACCGTCGACGCGCACGCGCACGTCGTTCGAGCTGGCCGCCCGACGCCTCGGCGCCGATGTGGTCAACTTCGACATCGGTTTCTCGTCGACCGCGAAGGGCGAGGAACTCTTCGACACGCTGCACACGCTCGAAGCCATGCACCTCGATACGATCGTCGTGCGGCACAAGGAATCCGGCACGCCGGAGTCGCTGGTCAAGCACGCCATGAGCGGCGTCTCGGTGGTGAACGCGGGTGACGGCAACCGCGCGCATCCGACGCAGGGCCTGCTCGACGCGCTGACGATCCGCAACCACCACCCCGATTTCCGCAAGCTGCGCATCGTCATCTGCGGCGACGTGCGCCACTCCCGCGTCGCGCGTTCCGACGTGCACGCGTTCAGCGCGCTCGGGGCGAAGGACATCCGCATCGTCGGCCCGTCGGCCCTGCTTCCGGCGGAAAGCGAGCTGTCCAACGTCAGCTACCACGAGGACTTCGACGAGGCGATCAAGGGCGCGCACGTGGTGATCATGCTCCGTCTGCAGAAGGAGCGCATGGCCGCGACCGATCTGCCGGACGAAGCGGCGTACTTCGACCGTTTCGGTCTCTGCACCCGCCGCCTCGCGCTCGCCGAAAAAGGCTGCCTCGTGATGCATCCGGGCCCCATCAACCGGGGCATCGAGATCGCGCCGGAAGTCGCCGACGGCGCCCAGTCGCGGATCCTCGAACAGGTCGGCAACGGCGTGTTCGTGCGCATGGCGGTGCTGGCGGAAGTGATGGGGCGCTGACGCGACACAGGTGTTTGCAAAAGCGCCGGGGCATCACCCCGGCGCCCGATGCGATCATCGACGAGGCGACTGCGCCCTGCTGTGCGCCCACGGCGACGTCGAACGCCTGGCTCCGTTCTCGATCCACGAAACACTGATCGATTCCAGGAGCACGAGGTGGGGAGCCTCGTGCCACGCATCGAGGGTGATCGACTTGATGCCTACCGGCGCGCTGAACTTCACGGCGCAAACGCCCAGGCGATCATCGTCCTCGCTGTCTTCGCTACTGCCGTCGTTCGTGTACATCCGCAGGAACGAGCTGGTGAAAGATATGTACTTCAACTCCGCCTGCGTGACCACGGGCTCCTCATCCTTGCCGTAGAACGTAAGCTCGGCGATATTGCCAATCCCCGCGGTGTTCTTCAGTGCGAGGTACCTTCCGCCAAGGAAGGAGAAGTTCCGCTGAGCGTCATGATCAAAGACATTGCATTTGATCATCGCGTCGCCCCGGGTCAGAACGAACTCGTTACCGACCAGCGAGAAGTCTGAAAATGCGTAGGTATCCATACCTGTCTCCCGTAGATTATGAAAGTAAGGGCGGCCAGGGCCGCGGTGAGTAGCGGCGGCGCACGCACCGCCACCAAAGGAATTTCCTGCCAGGTCAGATACGCCAGGGCGAAAGCGTCCAGGGGATATAGACATCGCCTTCCCCACGCGCATTCGCCCATGGCCTGACCGTCAGCGACTTCAGAAGTGCGACGTCCCCGCGGGTGTTCTCGTAGACGCAGCGCAATCGGCGGATGCGGACGTCGCCGGCGTCACGTCGTGCCACGCGCATGCCCGTCAACAACGCGGCCGGTACGTCTTCGCACTCGATGAACGACTCGTTGGCATACGTCCATTCCAGTCGATGCGGCAACGTCGTCGCGTATTCCAGTTCGACCGTCGAGACGGGATCGGCGAAGTCGAGGGCGAACGACTGCATGCCTTCGCTTTCGAGCCGCAGGAACGTCGCCCCGTCGCCGAACGCGGGCACGATGACCTGCGTACCGCGAGGGCCCGGACGGTCGACGACCATGTCGACGCGCAGGCCTTCCGACACGACCAGCGCCCTCGAGCCTTCGGCGGTCACGAGGAGGTCGTCGGTCAGGTCGAGGTACATCGCGGGGCGCGGCGTGTAGGGTCTGGCGGGTGCCGGCGTCGCCGCCATGCCGCGCATCCACTGGGACGCTCGCCCCACCCAGCCGCGGTCCGACGCCGCCGGCACCTCCAGGCTGCGCAGGCACACGATCGCGGGCGACCGCAGTGGAAATTCGCAGCGCAGGCTCGCCACGCGCGTTCCGCCCACCGCCCATCGCGCCGTGCGGAACCCCGTGAGGTCGGAGGGCCCGACTTCCTGCGGGTGCACCGTGCCGCGCTCGTCGGTCCAGTACAACTGATGGCGCGTGTCCGCGAGGTAGGTCAGCGCGGCGTCTTCGACCGGTTCGTCGAACGCAAGGTCGAACGCCCAAAGGCCGTGCCGAACGGCACGCAGCACCGGTGGACCCGATGCCGGCACCGCGACGTCCCAGACGGCCTGTGGCTCGCCGACCTCGTCGACCGTGATCGTGAAACCGGGCTCACCCCGATGTATCGCGCGGCCACCTTCGATGGCGAACCGTCCGGCTTCGAAAAAATGAATGTGCATGTCGCCTTCCATGGCAAGGTGCTTCCCATCGATGCGGCGATACCGGTTGCCCGGATCGCGACGACACGCGACGCGGGCACCTCCTTCGCGACAGCGATAAGCGTTCAGCGCATCACGACCTGTAGGCGTAGACGGTGACCGAGTATGGAGTACTCCTTGTAATCGATGCTCTCGAACTCATCGAAGTGATGTCTATAGATTGGCGACCCCGGTGCGTTCCGGGCCGCGAGACGCTTTCGTGCCTGCTTGCGCTTCGGTGAGTGCCTTCCATTGGCTAGACTCCTCTGGGCCACGCGCCATGTGCCCGACGATCCTAACGGTGAGCCACCCGACGTTGCTCTCGACCATTCGTTGTAGGGCGCTCACGTCTTCTTCTGGTCGATGAACCGCATCCGCTCCCCGCTTGCCGGATCGGCTTCGATCACTGTCGCAGGAATGTACAAACGCGGCGGCCTGCGCGCGATGCAACTGAAGGCCCGATCCCTTCGCAAGCGTGCCCTACGACCGAAGAGGGATGGCTTGCGCCGTGATGGCGGCGCAGGATGTTCGAGGCGTCGCATTCGCACGCCGGCATCGACGGACGATGCCGTTCATTCAGGGAGAACCCATCATGGCAAGGCATGAGTTCAAGAATTTCCAGCAGGTCGACGGCAGGAATTACTGGTCGGCTACCAACGACGAAGGCGAGACGGTTTACATTGAGCCTCAAGCCAACACCCAGCTGAAGAAGGACGGGGACTACCTCGTCATCTTGTCCGGGGACGACACCGATCAGGCTCTCGTCTTTTTCACCGAGGACTTCAATGTCGACGACTCGCACGTGGTCGTCGCGACGGTGGGCTTTCAGGCAAACATTCAAGAGACTTATGTCGATTATCTCGACGGCGAGGGCGACTACTATTCGGTGCCCATCGTGGACGGCCCGGAGATGACCGCGACTGCGACTCTGCCGGACTCCACCCCGAACAGTTCCCCGAGCGAGGAGGCGAGGAAACGTTGGCAGCATCTGTACGGAGACAAGGATCCGCCGGAGAACAAGGACGCCTTGGAGCACATCCGCTGGCTCGGTTTCACCACCTTCGCGGAGGTAAAACTCAAGTATCTCGAGGTCACGAAGAGAACGAAGGCATAAGGGCGACGCCAGGCTGACCTCTCCGCTTCCGGTTGCCGCGCTCGCGGCGCGGCAGCCGCCGAATTGTTCCGGGCTGTCGATCGGGCATTTTTTCGCACCTGCCGAGTCGTTTCACCGCCCGCTGCGCCCCCGCGGATCGTCGCACGCACAGGATTCCGTGACCCCGTGCCCCCCCCCTAGCGCCCCCGTTACCCATGCGCGGGCAAGGCATCCGGCGCCGTGCCGGTATGCATCGGACTTCCGCGCCCCTCGGTCCAATCCGGCATAATGGCCGCTCCAGGGACCAACTCAACGGGATACAAGATGCGACCGACCAAGCGACTCATCGCGCTCGGCCTCGCCAGCGTGCTGCTGGCGGCCTGCGGCCACAAGGACAAGGATGCCCCGCTGGCGTTCGTACCGGCGGACACGCCGTACGTGCTGGCCAACCTCGACAAGCTCGACGACGACGCCTACGAGGCGGTGATCGCCCAGGCGAACAGCGAGCTGCCGGGCCAGGTGGTCCAGATGAAGTCGGTCGCGCAGGATCTCGAAACGAAGGGCAACGTCGAAGGCGCCCGCCTGCTGCGTGCCTTCGCCGCCGAGTTCGACGGCAAGACCGCCGAGGCGGCGCTGAAGAACATGGGCCTCGACGTGAAGACCGGCTCGGCGTTCTACGGCCTCGGCCTCAGCCCGGTCGCGCGCGTCGCGCTGGCCGACACGGCCGCCTGGGACGCTTTCCTCGGCCGCCTCGAAGCCGCCTATGGCAAGAAGCTGGATGCCGCCGACGCCGGTGGCCAGGCGTATCGCCACGTGACCCTCGGCGATACCGGCGTGCAGCTGATCATCGCGACGGTCGGTAAGCAGGCCGTCGTGTCGCTGCTCCCGGCCGATGCCGCGCAGCCGATGGTCCGCCAGGCGCTCGGCGCCGACCGTCCGGAAAAGAGCCTGCAGGACGACGGCCGCCTCGCCGACCTCGCCAAGGCGAAGGGCTATAAGGACTACGTGGTCGGCCAGCTCGACCTCGTCCGCCTGCTGCCCCTCGTGGCCGCCGGCAAGGACCCCCTGTTCTCCACCTTCCTGAAGCACCAGTCGGCGAAGACCGGCGAACCCATCCCGCCGCTTCCCGCCAGCTGCGTGCCGGAAGCGTCGCGCATCGCCGCGCGCGTGCCGTCGATCAGCTTCGGCTACACGCGCCTCGACCTCCACCACCAGGAACAGCGCGTCGACATCGCCCTCGCCGACGACATCACGAAGGCCTTCTCGGGTCTCAAGGTCGAGCTGCCGGGCCTGGGCCAGGACGCGAAGGATCCGTTCGACCTCAGCATCGCGCTGCCGATGGAGCAGCTGCGCACCTTCGCGACCGCGCAGGCGGAAGCCGTCGCGGCGAAGCCGTTCGAATGCCCCGCCTTCGCGAGCATGAACGACAGCTTCGCGAAGTTCGGTTCCACCATGCAGCAGTCCGCGATTCCGCCGTTCGGCGACATCCGCGGCGTGCGTATCGCGCTCGACTCGTTCAAGCCGGCCGCCGCTGGCCAGCAGCTGCCGTCGTTCACCGGCCGCGTGCTGCTCGCCACGCGCAACCCGGCGGGCCTGCTCGCCATGGGTCAGGCGATGCTCGGCGGCGACTTCAAGCTCGCCGGCGACGGCAAGCCCGCTCCCCTGCCCCAGAACATCACCGCGATGCTCGGCATGCCGGGCTGGGCGGCCATGAACGGCCAGGCGATCGTGATCGGCGTGGGCGAAGGCGAGGATGCGAAGCTCGACGACATGCTCATGGGTTCCGTCGGCGATGCCGGCCGTTTCAGCCGCCTGCACCTCACGGGCGACATGTACCGCACCTGGGTCGACGTGATGGCCGACAAGGCGACGTCGTACGCCGCGTCGATGGCCGAAGCCGCGGGTGCGGATGGCGCCCCGGACGACCAGCAGGCGCAGGCCATGGCGGCGGAGCGCTCGAAGGCGCAGTTCGATGCCATGAAGGCACAGGCCGCACGCATCGTGCGCGTCTCCGGCGAATCGCACATGGAAGAGAAGGGTCTCGTGCTCTCCGGCGCCGTCGAATACAAGTAACGATCCGCGCAAGACCGCATTAAAAAAGGGGCGCCTTCGGGTGCCCCTTTTTTCGTGCCCCATGACTTCTTGACCTACCTGAACGGAGAAAATTTCCCGGCACGAATCGTTCACGGATGCGCTGTTTCCATTGGCCCCGCGATACGGCAGCCACAGAGCGTGGCGCCATCGCCAGACCCATTCAGCGTGTAACGAAGGAGTTCGATCATGATCAACGCCAACCTCCGCAAGGCCCTGTTCGCCGCCGCCCTCGTCGCCGGTCTCGGCACGGTTCCGTTCGCGCAGGCATATGCTCAGGACTCCGCTGCCGCCGCGTCCAAGGGCGA
Organism: Luteibacter sp. 3190; assembly: GCF_031456385.1. Lineage (NCBI taxonomy): Bacteria > Pseudomonadati > Pseudomonadota > Gammaproteobacteria > Lysobacterales > Rhodanobacteraceae > Luteibacter > Luteibacter sp. 3190. The sequence continues at coordinate 2,079,988 of NZ_JAVDUO010000001.1, forward strand.
CAACCAGACGGTCGCCGGCAAGGCCGACGATACGTGGATCACCACCAAGGTGAAGAGCGAGTTCGCCGCCAACAAGTCGGTCAAGGCCACCGATATCTCGGTCAGCACCACCGAAGGCGTCGTGACCCTCACGGGTACGGTCGCCACGGCGAAGGAGAAGAGCCACGCCGAAGCCATCGCCAAGAAGATCAAGGGCGTGAAGAGCGTGGACGCCAGCGGCCTGACCGTCTCGGCTGCCGCCGCGAACTAAGCGTCGCTTAGCGCAGGACAAAAAAGGGAGCCCCTCGGGCTCCCTTTTTTTGTTGGAGCGGACCCGGCCGCGACAGCTCTTCGCCCCTCCCTGCGAGCTGGCGCGTGAGCTCGAGAACCGCGGCGAGAAGCTGTCGCGGCCGGGTCCGCTCCTACATCGGTTGGACGCGTCGGCGTCAGCGGTGCAGCATGCCGCCGAAGGTGTTGCGATCGGTGGTCTTGTCGATCTCCACGCCTTCGAGGCCCTGCGACAGCGTATGCGCGTCGCCGCCCTGCGCCAGCTTGATGCGCAGTCGCACTTCGTTCGAGCTGTCGGCGTGGCGCAACGCGTCCTCGTAGGAGATCTCGCCCGCGTGATACAGCTCCACGAGGCTCTGGTCGAAGGTCCGCATGCCGAGCTGATTCGAATCTCGCATGAGTTCCTTCAGCTTGTGGATCTCGCCCTGACGGATGTAATCCTGCGCGAGCGGCGTGCCCAGCAGCACTTCCACCGCGACGCGGCGCGCCTTGCCGTCGGGCGTGGGGATCAGCTGCTGCGCCACGATGCCCTTGAGGTTCAGCGACAGATCCATGAAGAGCTGCTGGCGACGGTCCTCCGGGAAGAAATGCAGGATGCGGTCCAGCGCCTGGTTGGCGTTGTTCGCGTGCAGCGTACACAGGCACAGGTGGCCCGTTTCGGAGAAGTTGATGGCGTGCTCCATCGTCTCGCGCGTGCGCACTTCGCCGATCATGATCACGTCGGGCGCCTGGCGCAGCGTGTTCTTCAGCGCGTTCTCCCAGCTGTCGGTGTCGATGCCGATCTCGCGCTGGGTGATGATGCAGCCCTCGTGCTTGTGCACGTATTCGATCGGGTCCTCGATCGTGATGATGTGACCCGTCGAGTTCTGGTTGCGGTAACCGATCATCGACGCGAGCGAGGTCGACTTACCGGTGCCCGTGCCACCCACGAAGATGATGATGCCGCGCTTGGTCATCGCCAGCTGCTTGATGATCGGCGGCAGGCTGAGTTCCTCGGGCGTGGGGATCTTCGACTCGATGCGGCGCAGGACCATGCCGACGCAGTTGCGCTGGTAGAAGCACGACACGCGGAAGCGCCCGATGCCCGACGCGCTGATCGCGAACTGGCATTCGTGGGTCTTTTCGAACTCCTCGCGCTGGGCGGGCGTCATCACGTTCAGCACCATGTCGCGCGACTGCTGCGCGGACAGCGGGCTCTGCGTGATGGGCACGACGCGCCCCTGCACCTTGAGCGAGGGCGCGACGCCGGCGGTGATGAACAGGTCGGAGGCCTGCTTGTGCACCATCAGCTTGAGGAAAGAAGTGAAGTCGAAGTCGCTCATGGCCTGTATCCCATGCCGGACCGGGCCGGCGTCCCCTGTGCCGCGATCATATACCCGCCACGCGGGCGGGTGCAGCGACTGCCTTCACGTTAAGGCGGGCTCAGCGGAACCCTTCCTTGTTCTTGGCGTACATCAGGGCTTCCTGGCGGGAGATCAGGCCGCGCTTGACCAGGTCGCTGAGGTTCTGGTCCAGGGTCTGCATGCCGTGCTGCTGGCCCGTCTGGATCGACGAGTACATCTGGGCGACCTTGTCCTCGCGGATCAGGTTACGGATCGCGGGGATGCCGACCATGATCTCGTGCGCCGCCGTGCGGCCACCACCCACCTTCTTCAGCAGCGACTGCGAGATCACCGCGCGCAGCGATTCCGAGAGCATCGAGCGGACCATGGGCTTCTCGCCCGCCGGGAACACGTCGATGATGCGGTCGATCGTCTTGGCGGCCGACGACGTGTGCAACGTGCCGAAGACCAGGTGCCCCGTTTCCGCCGCGGTGAGCGCGAGGCGGATGGTCTCCAGGTCGCGAAGCTCGCCCACGAGGATGTAATCCGGATCTTCGCGCAGCGCGGAACGCAGGGCCTCGTTGAAGCCATGGGTGTCGCGGTGCACTTCGCGCTGGTTCACCAGGCACTTCTGCGAGGTGTGCACGAACTCGATCGGATCCTCGACGGTGAGGATGTGGCCGTATTCGTTCTTGTTGATGTGGTCGACCATGGCCGCCAGCGTCGTCGACTTGCCCGATCCCGTCGGGCCGGTGACGAGGATCAGGCCCTGCGGCTGCTCGATCAGCTCGCGGAAGATGCGTGGCGCCGCCAGGTCTTCCAGCGTGAGCACTTCCGAGGGAATGGTACGGAACACGCCGCCCGCGCCACGGTTGTGGTTGAACGCGTTGACGCGGAAACGCGCCAGGCCCGGGATCTCGAAGGAGAAGTCGACTTCAAGGAATTCCTCATAGTCGCGACGCTGCTTGTCCGACATGATGTCGTAGATCAGCGAGTGGACCTGCTTGTGCTCCAGAGCCGGGATGTTGATGCGCCGGACGTCGCCGTCGACACGGATCATCGGCGGAAGACCCGCGGAAAGGTGCAGGTCGGAGGCCTTGTTCTTCACGGAGAAGGCAAGGAGTTCGGCGATATCCATGGTGGTCCCCTGTCTTGGTCGGCATAGGTAACCATGCCCGGGGGTCGGCGGCAAGGCGCGGCACCGTATATGCTCTGCACGTTGTGAACGTCGTCGCCTACGGAGTCTGCAAAACCCATGAATCGGATCGCCTTCATCGGTGGCGGCAACATGGCTACCGCGCTGATCGCCGGGATGATCCGCCACGGCGCCCAGCCGGGCGGCATCGCCGTGGCGGAGCCCCGCGCCGAGTCCCTCCAGGAACTCTCCCGCGAATACGGGGTGGCCACGTACACCGACAACCTGGACGCCGCCGAGGGCGCGTCGATCCTGGTGCTCGCCGTGAAGCCGCAGATGCTCGCCGAGGTCTGCCGCGGCCTGCGTCCCGCCGTGCAGAAGTACCGGCCGCTGGTGATCTCCATCGCGGCCGGCATCCGCATCCATCAGATCGAACGCTGGCTCGACGCCGCCCTGCCCGTCGTCCGCTGCATGCCCAACACGCCGGCCATGATCGGCGCCGGCGCCACGGCCCTGTTCGCCAATGGCCGCGTCAGCGCGCCGCAGCGCGCGGAGGCCCAGCACGTGCTGAACGCCGCGGGGCTCACGGTCTGGGTGCCCGACGAGGACCAGCTGGACATCGTCACGGCCCTGTCCGGCTCCGGCCCGGCGTATTTCTTCCTGCTCGTCGAGGCGCTGGAGAACGCCGCGTTCTCGCAGGGGCTGTCGCGTGAAACCGCTCGCGCGCTGGCCGCGCAAACGGCCCTGGGCGCCGGCCGCATGCTGATCGAGAGCGGCGAGAGCGCCGCGACGCTGCGCGCCCGGGTGACCTCGCCGAACGGCACCACCCAGGCCGCGCTCGACAGCTTCCGGGCCGACCATTTCCCCACGATCGTGGCACGCGCGGTGGACGCCGCACGCCGCCGCGGCGTCGAACTCTCCGAAGACATGGAATCCAGAACGTGAACTACCTGACCAATGCCGGCGCACTGATCCTCCAGTTCGTCTTTGGGGCCGTCGTCACCCTGTTCGTGCTGCGCCTGCTCGCGGAGGCCCACCGCGCGGACTTCAACAACCCGATCTGCCAGTTCCTCTACCGCTTCACGAATCCGGTGCTGCGTCCGCTGCGCAGGGCGCTGCCGAACGTCCGCCGCGTGAACACGGCGGCGCTGCTGATCATCCTGGCGCTGGAATGCCTGAAGGTCGTGCTGATCGTCGCGCTGGCCGGCTTCGCACCCGCCATCGCGGGCGTGATCGTCGCCGGCATCGCCGAAACGGTCGACTTCTTCCTGCTCACCTGGATCGTGCTGGTCTTCGTCTGGTCGCTGATGAGCATGCTCTCGACCGACCGTTACCACCCGGTCGCGCGCCTCGTGTCGAGCCTCGCGGAGCCGCTGGTGCGTCCACTGCGTGGCCGCATGACGATCGGTGGACTCGATTTCTCGCCCACCGTCGTGCTGCTCGGGCTTTTCCTGCTGCGGATCCTCGTCGCCCAGCCGCTGTCGGACTGGGGCACCCGGCTGCTGATGGGCGGTTGATGGGTAACGGTGTGGGAAGCGCGCTCGCTCGCGAACGGGTGCTCGCGACAAGCACCCATTCGCCCGCCAGCGGGCTTCCCACAGAAGCCCGCCACGACGTGGAAGTCACCGCCCGCCGAGGCGCCGGGCGTCCGTCACGTTCGGCAGCGCGCTCAGCCTGCCGAGCAGCGTCGAGAGCTGTTCGTAGTCCTTCACGCGAAGCGTGAAACGCATCTCGACCTCGCCCGTCCGCACGTGCACGCGGCTCGACGACGCGACGATGTGCGGGCCCACGTTGTTGATCGTGGTCGCGACGTCCTTCTGCAGTCCCTTGCGGTCGTAGCCGCGCAGCTCGACGTCGACCTCGTAGCTCTGGACGTCGACCCGGCCCCAGTTCACGTCGATGACCCGCTCCGGATTGCGCCGGGCGAGCCTCGCCAGCGACGCGCAATCGGCGCGATGCACGGATACGCCGCGCCCCCGCGTGATGAACCCTCGCACGGGATCGCCCGGCAGCGGTTGGCAGCAGCGCGCCAGCGTCGTCAGCAGGTTGCCGACGCCCTCGATCGACAGGGCGCCACGGTCGTGTTGCGCGGCGCGCGAGGCGACCGGATTGCCCGACTGCGTGATCTCCGGTTCGACCGGCTCCTGCAGCGAGCGCGCGATCTGCCCCAGCGTGACCTCGCCGAGCGCGACCGTGACGTACAGGTCGTCGACGCCCTTGAGGCGGAAGTGCGCCGCGAGCTTGGCGAGGTCGACGTCGTCGAGCGCGAGGCGACGCAGCTCCTTTTCCAGCGCGGCCTTGCCGGCGAGGATGTTCGCGTCGTGCGCCTCGCGGCGGAACCACGCGCGCACCTTTTCCTTCGCGCGCGACGTGTGCAGGTAGCCATGGTGCGACGAGAGCCAGTCGCGGCTCGGCTCGGAAAGCTTCGCGGTGAGGATCTCCACCCGGTCGCCGCTGCGCGGCGCGGTGGTCAGCGGCACGATGCGCCCGTTGACCTTGGCGCCACGGCAACGATGCCCGACCTCGGTGTGGATGTGGTACGCGAAATCCAGCACGGTCGCGCCGCGCGGCATGTCGATCACCTCGCCCTTCGGCGAGAGCACGTACACGCGATCTTCCATCAGCTCGGTTTCGAAGCCCGCGGCCAGTTCGGCCTCGTCCTCGCCACGCGGCTCGAGCAGCTTGCGCATCCAGGCGATCTTCGCCTCGAATTCGGCATCCGCGCCGCCACCCTCCTTGTAACGCCAGTGCGCCGCGACGCCGAGTTCGTTGGCGCGGTGCATCTCGTGCGTGCGGATCTGTACCTCGAGCGTCTTCCCCTCGGGTCCGATCACGGCCGTGTGCAGCGAACGGTAGCCGTTGCCCTTCGGCCGGGCCACGTAGTCGTCGAACTCGCCGGGCAGGTGCGGCCACAGGCTGTGCACGAGACCGAGCGCCGCGTAGCAGTCGGCCACGCTGTCGACGAGGATGCGCACCGCGCGGATGTCGTAGAGATCCGAGAACTCCAGCCCCTTCTTCTTCATCTTCTTCCAGATGGAGAAGATGTGCTTCGGCCGGCCGGCGAGATCCGCGCGGACGCCCGCGCCGTCGAGCACCGCGCGCAGCTCGGCGAGGCTGGCGGCGATGAAGTGTTCGCGGTCCGCGCGGCGTTCGTCGAGCAACCGGGCGATGCGCCGATAGATGTCGGGCTCGAGGTAGCGGAACGCGAGGTCCTCGAGCTCCCACTTCAGCTGCCAGATGCCGAGCCGGTTCGCGAGCGGGGCGTGGATGTCCGACGTGAGCTGCGCGAGTTCGCGGCGTTCGTGGTCCGGCAGCGCCATCGCCGTGCGCATCGCGGCCAGTTGCCGCGCCAGCAACACGAACACGACGCGCAGGTCGCGGATGATCGCCAGCAGAAGACGGCGCAGGCCTTCGGCGCCGCTCCTCGGACCGCGCTGCGCATGCAACGCCCAGACCTTCTCGGCCTCGCCCTGCCCTTCGATCAGGCGCCGCAACGAGGCCGGCCAGGTCTTCTCCGCCTCGTCGGTGGCGCCGGGCAGGCCCCGGGCCAGCGCGAACCAGAGCGCGGAGGCGCAGGTCTCGTCGTCGCACCCGAGCAGGCGCAGGAGTTCGATCACCGTCTCGACTTCCGCGCGGGCCACGACCGGGAGCGGCGCGCAGGCTTCCCGCGCACGCTCGGTCAGCGGCATCGGCTGCGCCTTCGCGTCGGGGGAGCGGACCTCGCTCATCGCCTTGTCTCCGGTGGATTCATCGTGCGGCCTGCGCCGTTTCCAGCGCTCGGGCCAGCCGCTTGGCGGACACCGGCTCGGCGGTTTTCAGCTCCTGTGCGAACAGCGATACGCGCCACTCTTCGAGTAGCCAGCGCAATTCGCCCCAGGTCGTGTCCCCGAGTCCCGTGCCCCCCGCGTTGAGCAGGGCCCGCCAGTACGGCAGCACCTGCAGCATACGCGACTGGTCGCGCGCCGGGTCCTGGCGCAGACGTTCTGCGCGAAGGCGCATCGCCTTGAGGTAGCGCGGGATGTGCGCGAGACGGGCCGGGGACAATTCGCGCAGGAAACCCGGCTGCAGCAGCGCGGCGAGCTGCTCGCGCAGGTCGTCGTAACTGGCCTTCGCGAAGCCCATCAGGGGCGGGTCCATCCACGGCTTCAGTTCCGCCTGCGCCTCGATGATCGGTTCGGCCAGCTTCTGCCGTGCCATCGCGGCACCGAAGAGCTCGCGGCCGAGTTCCGTGCGCAGCGCCTCGAACTCGCCCTGGGTCCGGGCATCGAGGCGGCGCCCCGCGATCAGATCGGCGAAACCGCCCTCGACGAGGTCGTCGCGCAGACCGTCCACGCTTCCCATCGGCGCGTATTTCAGCGACAACGGATTCGCGATCGGTAGCTGCCGCCGCGCCCGCTTGAATTCCGGCGCGAGTGCCTGGCGGAGCAGCCGCTCGACGCCGCCGACGTGCGCGGCGGCCGCTTCGTCGGCGCGTTCGAACACGCGCAGCGCCACGGCCTCGCCAAGGTCGACCAGCGCCGGGTAGGCCTCGAGGCCGCCCTCCGAACGCACCGCCTTCGGAATCGATTCGAAGTCCCAGGCGACGATGTCCTCGCGCGTGAGTTCGACATCCGTCTTGCGCGAGAAGGCCTCCCGGGCCTTGCCTTCCCACTGCGCGCGGATCGCGGCGAGGTCGCGGCCCTCCGCGACGGTGCGGCCATTCTCGTCGTGCACGCGATAACGCATGAGCAGGTGGGGCGGCAGCTCGGCGCCCTCGAACGCCGACGCGTCGATGTCGACGCCCGTCGTCCGCTTGAGGAACGCCGCGAGCGCGACGACCAGCGGCTGGTCGCGCGGCGCTTCGGCCTCGGCGAACGCCCGCGCGAAATCGGGCGCGGGCACGAAGTTGCGACGCTGCGCCTTCGGCAGCGAGCGGATCAGCTCCGCCACCTTGTCCGTCAGCAGCCCGCCGACGAGCCAGTCGCCACGTGCCGCGGGCAACGCGTTGAGGAAGGCGAGCGGGACGTGGATGGTCACGCCATCGGCCGGATCGCCGGGCACGAAGCGGTATTCGAGGCGGTAAGTGTGCTGGCCGATGGCGAGCGATGCCGGGAACGCCTTGGGGTCGAGCCCGGCACCGGCATCCATGACGTCGGCGAGCGTCCAGCGCAGCGCGGCCTGCTCGCCGGGCGACGCCTTGCGATACCAGGAGTCGAGCGCGCGCGTGTCCGAGATGCTCTCCGGCAGCTTGCCGTCGAAGAACGCGGCGAGTTCCTCGTCCGCCTTCAGAAGACCGGCGCGGCGCTGCTTGGCCTCGATGTCGTGCGCCTGTTCGAGCACGCGAGCGTTCGCCCGGACGAAATCGGCGCGGCTGTCGAGGTCGCCGCGCACCAGCCCTTCGCGCAGGAAGATCTCATGCGCGAGCCGGGGGTCCTGCCGCTGGAACGTCACCGGACGACGCTCGACCAGCACGAGCCCGAAGAGGGTCACCTGCTCGTAGGCGACGACGGTGCCGCGCTTGCGAGACCAGTGCGCGTCGCGCGCCGTCGCGCGGACGAGGTGCGCCGCCTGGCTTTCGATCCACGCCGGATCGACGCGCGCGTTCATCATCGCCCAGACGCGGCCGCCGATATCGAGGATCTGCGCCGAGAAGATCCACGCCGGCGGCGCCTTCGCCAGCGCGGAACCGGGGAACACCTGGAAGCGGCGCTCGCGCGTGCCGCGGAACACGCCCTTTTCGTCCTTGTGCCCCACCTGCGTCGGCAGGCCGGCGAGCAGGCTGCGGTGGACGGCCTCGAAGAGCGCGTCGCCCTCGGGAACGGCCGGAGTGCCGTTGGAGCGCAACTGGGCGCGATCCGGGCGGCGGCGGCGTCCGCCTGAGCCCTGTTGCGCGTCGCGAGGAGCCGTCGCGGCCGGGTCCGCTCCTACCGGAGCGGCTTGACTCGCGGCGCGGGCGTCGTCGGACCAGCCAAGGTCGCGCATCACCAGCACCAGCTGGCGGTGCAGTTCGCGCCACTCGCGCATCCGCATGAAGCTCAGGAAATGGTGGGAGCACCAGTCGCGGAGCTTCGAGGAGGTGAGCTCCTCCGCGGCGGCGAGGTAGGCGCGCCACAGGTTGAGCACGCCGACGAAGTCGGATTTCGGATCCGCGAACTGCGCATGTGCCGCGTCGGCCTGGCCGCGCGCTTCGGGCGGGCGCTCGCGCGGGTCCTGGATGCTCAGGAAGGCCACGATCGTCGTCAGTTCCGCCGCGCTGCCGAGCCGGCGGGCCTCCACCATCATGCGCGCGAGCTGGACGTCGATCGGCAGGCGCGCGACCGTGCGACCGACCTCGGTGAGGCGGCGGTCGTCGTCGATCGCGCCGATCTCGGCGAGCCGGCGATAACCATCGGCCACGACACGGGGATCGGGCGCTTCGAGGAACGGGAAATCGTCGACCTCGCCCAGGTCGAGCGCCAGCATGCGCAGGATCACGTTGGCCAGCGACGAGCGCAGCAGCTCGGGATCGGTGAACTCCGGGCGCAGCGCGAAATCGGCCTCTTCGTAGAGGCGGTAGCAGACGCCGGGACCCACGCGCCCGCAACGGCCCTTGCGCTGGTTGGCGGCGGCCTGCGAGATCGGCTCGATGTGCAGGCGCTCCAGCTGGCCGCGCTGGCTGTACCGCTTCACACGCGCCGTGCCCGAATCCACCACGAATCGGATGCGCGGCACGGTGAGCGACGTCTCGGCCACGTTGGTGGCGAGCACGATGCGCCGCTTCGGACCGGGCCGGAACACGCGATCCTGCTCGCTCGCCGACAGGCGCGCGTACAGCGCCAGCACCTCGGTCTCGCGGTACTGCTTGCGCGAGAGCAGGAGGTGCGTATCGCGGATCTCGCGCTCGCCGGGGAGGAACACGAGCACGTCGCCGCGCGGGTCGTCGCGCGTGATCTCGTCCATGGCGTCGGCCACCTGCTGGGCAACATTGCCCTCGACGCGCTCGCCCGGCGGGCGGTAGCGCACCTCGACGGGGTACGTGCGGCCCTCGACCTCGACCACCGGCGCGTCGCCGAAGTGCGCGGCGAAGCGCCCCGTGTCGATGGTGGCGGACGTGACGATGATCTTCAGCTCGGGCCGCCGGGCCGCGAGGCGCTTCAGGTAGCCGAGGAGGAAATCGATGTTGAGGCTGCGTTCGTGGGCCTCGTCGATGATGATCGTGTCGTACGCCGACAGCCAGGGATCGGACTGCGTCTCGGCCAGCAGAATGCCGTCCGTCATGAACTTGATCAGCGCCTGGTCGGACACCTTCTCGGTGAAACGGACCTGGAAACCCACCTTGTCGCCGATCGGCGTGCCCAGCTCTTCGGCCACGCGGGTCGCGACGGAGCGCGCGGCGAGGCGGCGGGGCTGCGTGCAGCCGATCAGGCCGGCCTCGCCGCGACCGGCGGCGAGGCACAGCTTGGGCAGCTGCGTCGTCTTGCCCGATCCCGTCTCGCCCGCCAGCACCACCACCTGGTTCTCGCGGATCAGCTTCACGATGTCGTCCGCGCGGGCCGCGATCGGCAGCGAGGCGTCGACCGTGATCGTCGGCTTGGCCGCCTTGCGCGCCGCGCGGCGGGCGGCCGAGGCGGCGATCTCGGTGGCGAGGGCATCCAGCTTGCCCGCGTCGGGCTTGCGCGAGAGGTTGCGCCAGCGGCCGAGGAGGCGGCCGAAGTCGCGACTGGCGACCTGATCCAGCGCGTGACGCAGCTCACGCAATCGGGGATCCGGGGAGGACGGGCGGGCGGGGGTTGTGGGCGTACTCATGGGAACCCCAATAATAGCGTGCGCCTATCGGCCACATCGGAACGTTTCATTTCTCGTCCGCCGGTCCGCTCGTTAAAATTTCACCTGAAACAACGAAAAACACCAAGGAGAGTCGCAACATGGCCATCGATATCGGCATCGCCAAGAAAGATCGCGAAACCGTCGCGAAGCATCTGTCCAAGCTGCTCGCGGACACCTATTCGCTGTACCTGAAGACCCACAGCTTCCACTGGAACGTGACCGGCCCGCAGTTCAACAGCCTGCACGCCATGTTCGAGACCCAGTACAACGCCCTGTGGCTCGCCGCCGACGAGGTCGCCGAGCGCATCCGCATCCTCGACGTCTTCGCCCCGGGCTCCTACAGCCAGTTCGGCAAGCTGACCTCGATCAAGGAAGAGACGGGCGTGCCCGACTGGAAGGACATGGTGGCCCAGCTGGTGGAAGGCCACGAGATCGCCGCCGCCACGTCGCGCGACACGATCAAGGCTGCCGAGTCGGTCGGCGACGACGGCACGGCCGACATGGTCACGGGCCGCCTGAAGGATCACGAGAAGACGGCCTGGATGCTGCGCTCCCTGCTGAAGTGAGTGCTGGATGGGGGGCGGCCGTCGTCGCGCCGCCCCCTTCCCACCCCGCCCGAACTGAGCTATCCCTGACCGTGCGACCCTTCATGCGTTGAGCCGTCACGCCCCGTTCGTTAAGCTCCCCCGGTTACCTCATTGATGCCACTCGGGGGCCGACCGGTCCGGGGATTGTTTTGAGCGCTGCCACGAAGACCGAACGAAGCCACCCGATCCTCGCCGCGCTGATCCTCGCGATCCTCGTCGCGGCCCTGAATGTGGGGCTCTGGTTCGTCGCCAACCTCCCGAACGGCCCCGACGACTGGCACGGCCCCATCCCCGGGTTCGCGTTCACGGCATACCAGCGCTACCAGAACCCGATCAAGGGCGATGTCTCCACCGACCCGGAAATCGACAGCGACCTGCGGCTGATCAAGCGCTATTCGCCGCGCATCCGCACCTATTCCGTGCTGGAGAACCCCCAGGTCATCCGCCTCGCCGACAAGGAAGGCCTCGACGTGATGGCCGGCGCGCAGATCGACACGCGCCTGGAGAACAACGAGCGCGAGATCGAGGCCCTGATCGCCCAGGCCCGGCGCTACCCGAAGACGGTCACCCGCGTCATCGTCGGCAACGAGGTCCTGTTCCGCGGCGATCTGAAGCCGGCGCAGGTCATGTCCTACCTCGATCGCGTGCGTGCCGCCGTCCATCAGCCGGTCTCGGTGGCCGAGCCATTCCACATCTGGCTGCAGAATCCCGAACTGGCGGACCACGTCGACTTCATCACCGTGCACCTGTTCCCCTACTGGAACGGTATCGAGGCACGGGCGGGCGTCACCGACTCGATCGAAAGCTACAAGGCCCTGCGCCAGCAGTTCCCCGGCAAGCACATCGCCATCGGCGAAATCGGCTGGCCTTCCAACGGCGACCGCTACAAGTACGCCTATCCCAGCGTTTCCAACGAGGCGATCTTCCTGCGCTCGTTCTTCAACGCCGCGAAGACGAACGGCATCGACGACTACTACGTCCTCGAGGCCATCGACCAGCCGTGGAAGGAGAACCTCGGCGAGGGCCGCACCGGCGCCTACTGGGGCATGTTCAACGCGGACCGCCAGCTGAAGTTCCCCTTCACCGGCCCGGTCACCGAGGACGTCAACTGGCCCTGGAAGGCCATCGCCGCGTCGCTGCTCGCGTTCGTCCCGATGCTCTGGTTCGGCATGCGCTTCAGCCGCTTCAGGCTGACCGGACGCCTGTTCTTCATGGCCCTGATCCAGCTGGCCTGCGGCCTGATCGTGTGGTCGGCCACCCTGCCCTTCAATTTCTACCTCAGTCCTTTCGACTGGGCGATGCTGATCCTGCTGTTCCCGGCGCAGATCGCGATCCTCGGCATCCTGCTGATCAACGGCTTCGAGTTCACCGAAGTGCTCTGGCGGCGCAGCTGGGTACGCCATGCCGGCATGCTGCCGCCCGATCCCGTCGAGAAGCAGCCGTTCGTGTCCATCCACCTGGCGTGCCACAACGAGCCGCCGGAGATGGTGCAGATCACCCTCGACTCGCTGGCCGCGCTCGATTACGAGAACTTCGAGGTCCTGGTGCTGGACAACAACACCAAGGATCCGGCGGTGTGGCAGCCGGTCGAGGAGTACTGCAAGCAGCTCGGCCCGAAGTTCCGCTTCTTCCACCTCGAGCCGTGGCCGGGTTACAAGGCGGGCGCGCTCAACTTCGGCCTCACCGCCACCGACGAGCGCGCCGAAGTGGTGGCCGTCATCGACGCCGACTACGTGGTGCGCGAGGACTGGCTCTCGACGCTCACCGGCTACTTCCACGACGCGAAGGTGGCCGTGGTGCAGTGCCCGCAGGCGCATCGCGACTTCGAGAAGAACCGTTTCCGCCGCATGACGGCGTGGGAATACGACGGCTTCTTCCGCATCGGCATGCACCATCGCAACGAGCGCAACGCGATCATCCAGCACGGCACGATGACCATGGTCCGCCGCTCGGCGCTGGAAGGCACCGGCGGCTGGTCCGAGTGGACGATCTGCGAGGACGCCGAGCTCGGCCTGCGCCTGATGCACGCCGGATACGAGCTGGTCTACGTCGACGAACTGATGGGCAAGGGCCTCACGCCCGCCGACTTCAAGGCATACAAGAGCCAGCGCTATCGCTGGGCCTTCGGCGCGATGCAGATCCTCAAGGGCCGCTGGAGCTGGATGACGCGCAAGGGCCCGCTCTCCGCCGGCCAGCGCTTCCACTTCCTGACGGGCTGGTTCAGCTGGTTCGCCGACGCGTTGCACTTCGTGTTCACGATGATGGGCCTGTTGTGGACCGCCGGCATGATCTACGCGCCGGAATACTTCAACCTGCCGATGCAGCTGTTCCTGATTCCCGTCATCGGGTTCTTCTTCGCGAAGGCCATCTTCGGCGTCGTGCTCTATCGGGCGCGTGTCCCATGTGGCTGGTACGACACGATCATGGCCTCGGTGGCCAGCATGGGCCTGTCTCATGCGATCGCGCGCGGCATCCTCCATGGCCTCACGCGCGAGAAGACCGCGTTCGTGGTCACGGCGAAGAGCCGGCGCATGGGTGGCAGCAGCTTCGCCGCCTTCGCGCCGGTGCGCGAGGAAGGCCTGATGGCGATCGCCCTGCTCTGCGCCATCGTCGGCATGGCGCTGCACTACGGCACGAACTACGTCGAAAGCACGCTGTGGATGTTCATCCTCGCGGCGCAGTCCATCCCGTATGTTTCGGCGCTCGTCGGCGCCTGGATCGCGCACCGCGCGGGTGACGAGGCGGGCTGAGGACTCGCTGGCACGCCCTTTTCTGAGCCGTCGTTCACGTTCGTGTATCGACCTCTCACACGCCGCGCGGTAAGTTACGGCAAGACATAACGTCAGGGGTCGCCGGAGGCACCCCGTAAGCCGGCCGTGACCACGGCCTTGGATCACGACCGGAACGGGACGCTCATGCGCCGAACCAGACGCCATGGACTGCTGCTTCTGCCGTGGTTCCTCGTGCCCACGATCGCCCAGGCCGGCATCGTCCTGACTGTCGACGGCGTCGACGAAAACCTGCGCAACGCGGTCGTCTCGGGTGTGGAGCTCAGCCAGTACGCGGCGCGCGACGTCACGGCGGCCCAGGTGCGCCGCCTCTACGAAAACGCTCCCGACGAAGTGCAGGCCGCGCTGCGGCCGTACGGCTACTACGAGGCCACGGCCACCGGCGACATGCGCCAGGTCGGCAAGGACTGGCAGGTGACGCTGCACGTGGTGCCCGGCGTTCCCGTGAAGGTGACCTCCGTGAACGTCGAGATCGACGAGGAGGCGGGCAAGGTGCCTGCGATCCGCCGCGCCGTGCGCGGCATCCAGAACCTGAAGGACCAGCCGCTCAACGACGGCGTCTACGATGGCGCGCGCGACGCGGTGAGCGGCGCCCTGACCGCGACCGGCTTCCTCGACGCGCGCATCGTCACGCGGCGCGTCGAGGTGAACCGCGCCGAACACACCGCCGCCGTGAACCTGAAATGGGAGGCCGGGCGGCGTTACCGATACGGTGTGGTGCGGTTCAAGAATTCGCAGTTCCGCGAGGATTTCCTCGATCGCTACGTGCCCTTCAGGAAGGGCGACTATTTCTCGCAGAGCCAGCTGCTGGAGCTGCAGCAGGCGCTGAACGGCGCCGACTACTTCGCGGTGGTCAACGTCATCCCCGATACCGACGACGCGAAGGACGGCACGATCGACATCAACGTCGAGCTCGCACCGGCCAAGCGCACCATCTACACGGGCGGCCCGTTCTTCGGCACCGACACGGGCGCGGGCCTGCGTGGCGGCATCGAAAAACGCTGGATCAACGATCGCGGGCACAAATGGAAGAACGAGCTCGTGCTGGCGCAACGACTCAAGACCGTTTCCACGCTTTACCAGATTCCGATGCCTGGCCCCAACCAGCGCAGCTTCAACTTCGGCGCGAATTTCCGCGATGCGAACACCGTCACGTCGAAATCGCGCACGGTGCAGCTCGTGGCCAACGAAACCCGTCTGTGGCACGGCTGGACGCGGACCATCGGCGTGAACGTGCTCTCCGGCACGTTCACCGTCGGCAAGCGCGGCGGCGAGGGGGATAACGCCGAAGGCCTCGAACGCGGCCGCAGCACCCTGCTCTACCCCGAGGTCACGCTGAGCCGCAAGAAGGGCGACAACCCGACGTTCGTCCGCAACGGCTGGTCGCTCACGCTGACGGGCCGCAGCACGGCAGGCACGCTGCTGTCCGACGCCAGCTTCTCGCAGGTGATCGGCGACGCGAAGTGGATCCACTCCTTCTGGGGCCGCAATCGCCTGATCCTGCGCGGCACCGCGGGCAAGATCTGGACGGACAACTTCAGCGACCTGCCGCCGCAGCTGCGTTTCTTCGCCGGCGGCGATCGCTCCGTGCGTGGTTACGACTTCGAGAGCATCGGCCCACGCAACGCCTTCAACCGTGTCATCGGCGGCGAAGGCCTGCTCGTCGGCAGCACCGAGGTCGAGCATTACTTCACGCGCAACTGGGGCATGGCCGCGTTCGTCGACGCCGGCAACGCATTCACCGGTACCGACTACAGCCCACGTGTCGGCGCCGGTCTGGGCGTACGCTGGCTGTCACCGGTGGGCATGATCCGCGCGGACATCGGCGTGCCCGTCGGCGACAAGAACGAGCACGGCATCCATCTCCACGTCGTCATCGGACCCGACCTGTGAGGGGCGCCGGCATGACATGGCTCATCCGTATCGGCGCGGCCCTCGCGGTCGTGCTGCTCGTCATCGTCCTGGGCGTCTGGTGGCTCGTCGGGAGCGCCTCCGGCCTTCGATTCGCGCTCGCCCGCGCCCAGGCCTTCACCGACAACGCGCTCACCGTCGACAAGGCCGAAGGCCGACTGGCGGGTCCGCTGGATCTTTCCGGCGTGCGCTATCGCGATGGGAAGGGCATGGACGTGCGCGTCGCCACCGCGCATCTGGATTTCTCGTTCGGCTCGCTGCTGCGCAAGCGTGCGCATGTCTATTCGCTTACGACCGACGGCATCGACGTGGAGCTCGGGCCGCCGCAGCCGGAGCCGGAGACGCCTTCGGAGCCCTTCTCGCTGAAACCGCCCCTCGATATCGTGCTCGATGCCGTGAAGGTCGGCCATGTGCGCGTGACGCAGGAAGGCAAGCCGCTTTTCGAATCGAACTCGCTCGATCTCGCCGGCTCCTGGACCGGTGCCGGCGTCGCGCTGAAATCGCTCGCCCTGCGCGCGCCCGACGGGCAGGCGGACCTCGGCGGGACGCTCGCCGTCGGCGACGGCTACAAGGGCGACGGCAAGGCGAGTTTCCGCTGGAAGGTGGGTGACGTCGATTACGCCGGCGATATCGAGGCCCATAGCGATGGCGCGAAGGCCCACACGATCGTGAAGCTGACACTGCCCTTCGTCGCGCAGGTGGACGCGAACCTGGTGCAGAGCGGCGACTATGCCTGGAGCGCGTCGATCGACGCGCCACGTTTCGACCCCAAACCCCTGCTCGGCGAGGGTACGCTCGACACCTTCGGCGTCGCCCTCAAGGGGACGGGCGACCGGTACAGCGCCAACCTCACCGGCGATGTCGACCTCGACGACTACCGCGTCCGCCTGGCTCCGCTGAAGGGCGCGTTCGACCACGAGTACAAGCGCTTGGTACTGGAAGAGGCGACGGTCGGATCGCTACAGGTCAAGGGCGCGCTATCGGCGAGCGGCAGTGTCGAACTCGCGGCGAATCCGGTGTCGGCCGATCTGACGCTGCGCTGGAAGGACGTGCTCGTGCCCGCGAACCTCGCCGGCCAGGATCTCGCCAGTGCCGGGCAGTTGCGCTTCAAGGGCAGCGCCGAGGCTTACCACGCCGACGGCGACGTCGACATCGGGCCGCCCGGCAACCTCGGCAAGTTCACGCTCGACGTCGACGGCAAACCGGACGTCGTGACGCTGCGCTCGGTGAAACTCGCACAGCCGAAGGGCAGTCTCGCGGCCAGCGGCACGCTCACGCTGAAGCCGGCGCTCGCCTGGAAGCTCGACCTCAAGGGTGATCGATTCGATCCCGGCCAGCTGCTCGCCGAATGGCCCGGCGCGCTCGACCTCGACCTCGGCACGGAAGGTCGTCTGGTGAACGACGAACCGCTGGGAACGCTCGACCTGCGCAAGCTCGACGGCACGCTGCGCAAGCGCCCGCTTCGCGGCAACGGCATGCTGACCCTGAAGCCGAAACAGGTGATCAACGGCAACCTCGACCTCGCCTCGGGCGGCAGCACGATCCGCCTCGATGCCCGTGGCGACACCGCCAACGACGCGACGCTCAAGCTCGCCATCGCATCGCTCGGCGACTGGCTGCCGGATGCCGGCGGCCGCGTCACGGGCGACATCACGGCGAGGGGCAACCTGCCGAAGCTCGCCGTGACCGCGAACCTGCGCGGCGCCGCGATCCTCTATGCCGACCAGAAGATCGACGCGCTCGCCGTCGACGCCAACGTGCCCGACATCAGCACGCCCGGTGGCAAGGTGAACATCACCGGCACGAACCTCGTCAGCGGTGGACTGGTGTTCGGCAGCGTCGCCATCGCCGCCGACGGCACGCAGGAGCGCCACCAGCTCAGCATCGATGCGAAGGGACGTCCGCTCGCGGCGGACCTGAAGCTTTCCGGATCGATGAAGGGCGGCGCCTGGAACGGCACGCTCTCCGCGCTGAACATCGATTACCAGGGCATTCCGCCTTGGCGCCTGCAGAATCCCAGCCAGCTGTCCTGGAAGGATGGCGCGGCGAGCATGAGCGACCTCTGCCTCACCGCGGGCGATCCGCTGCTCTGCGTCGCCGCGAAGCAGGACAAGGCCGGCAACCTCGATGCGAGCTATCGCCTGCGCCGCGTGTCCATCGCCCTGCTGATGTCCGCGGCGGAGGCGTCGAACAGCCCCATGCGCGCGGAGGGCATCCTCGAAGGCGACGGCACCATTCGTCGCACGTCCGCGGGCGCGCTCTCGGGCCAGGCGAGCATCACCTCGGCGCATGGCTCCGTCGCGTACGCCGATCGCAGCGAACAGCCGCTGCTCGTGTACGACAATCTCTCGGCGAACGCGCAGCTCGCACCCGGCAACCAGCGGCTGACGCTCCGCGCGGCGCTCAACGACGGCGGAACGCTCGACGGCAACGTGTCCATCACCGGCGCGCAGCAGGCGCTGGGCGGAACGGTCGCGCTGCACCTGAAGAACCTCTCGCTGATCGAACTCTTCACCGCCGAGCTGGCCGAAGTGAAAGGCGCGCTCAACGCGAACTTCAACCTCGGCGGCACCGTCGCGGCGCCCGCCATCACGGGCAAGGCCGTCGTCGGGGGCTTCGCGGCCGAAGTCCCCAGCGCCGGTCTGAAGCTCAAGGATGGCCGGATCAGCATCGACACCAGCGACGCGAAGAACTATCTGGTCGATGGCACGATCCGCTCGGGCGAAGGCACGCTGTCGATCAAGGGCTCCGCCGCGCTCGGCGCCGGCGCGCAGATGCGCCTGGGCATCGAGGGCTCGAAGTTCACCGCGGTCGACATCCCCGCCGCCAAGGCGGTCATCTCCCCCGACCTCACGATCGTGCAGGACGCCAAGGGCATGAACGTCGGCGGCAAGGTCAAGGTCGAGATGGCCGATGTGAACGTCGAACGCCTGCCCGGCGCCGGTGCCACCAAGGCGTCGCCCGACGTCGTCGTGCTCGACGACAAGCAGCGTGAAGCGGCCGAGGAATCCGCTCCGATCAGCGCCGACATCCGTGTCGACCTCGGCAACAAGGTGCACCTGGTCGGTTTCGGTATCGACGGCCGGATCACCGGCCAGCTCGACGTGCGCGAGCGTCCGGGCCGCGCCACCACCGGCCAGGGCCAGATCGGCGTCGACGGCACGTACAAGGCGTACGGGCAGGACCTGCGCATCGAGCAGGGCCAGCTGCTTTTCGCCAGCACGCCGATCGACAACCCCGGCATCAACATCCGCGCAGCGCGCACCCTCAATCCGAACGCCACGATCGACGACGGGCAGAAGGTCGGCCTCTACGTCTCGGGCACCGCTCGCCGGCCGATCCTCACCGTGTTCTCGAACCCGGTGATGGAGCAATCCGACGCCCTCTCCTACCTCGTCACCGGCAAGCCGCTGTCGCAGGTGAAGGGCGGCGAAGGCAACATGGTGGGCGCCGCTGCGCAGGCCCTCGGCTCCGCCGCGGGCGACCTCCTCGCCAAGAGCGTCGGCAGCAAGATCGGCGTCGACGACATCGGCGTCAGCAACAACGACGCGCTCGGCGGCACGTCCGCCTTCACGGTCGGCAAATACCTCTCGCCCCGCCTCTACCTCAGCTACGGCGTCGGCCTGTTCGACCCCGGCCAGGTCATCACCCTGCGCTACCTCTTCAGCCACCGCTGGAACTTCGAAGCGCAGAACGCCACGGATTTCAGCCGGGCGAGCCTCAACTACCGTCTGGAGCGCTGACCGACGACCGGCGCCGCTGAAGCGCCGCCCTGGCGCAGCGATTCGACGCGGAACGCCACCGCGTCGCTATCCACGTGCTCATGCGGTACATCTTCCGGCTCGCCATCTCGATCAAGCATCGGAACCCTTTCGAGCACGTCGAGCATCGCGCGTGCACTTACGACGCTACCCTCGGATAGCGCGTACTCGCGACCGAGATCGACATCGGCAGTGATGCTGGCGTCTGGTGGGATGCGCATGTAGCTCATCGGCCCCGGACTTCGGATCAGTACGGAGCGGCCGGTATAGCGGACTTCGGCGCCCGATTCGTCGGTCAGTACAATCCAGCGCCCTGTCGTACGCCCCTCCGGCTGAGCGAACACCGAATGATAGGTCAAGACGTAGGCATCGCCGGACCCATGGTTTGTCGCCACCACCCGGAGGTTGTTCGGTCGTCCGTCCATGGGTACGTGTTGCAGCGTCAGGTCGACACGCGGCGCGCCCGCCGCCACCGCGCTGGCCGATAGAGCGACGCCCGCCATGACCGTGATGATCTGCCGCATGATGCACCTTCCTTCACATCGCCCATCGCGAGGGTTTCGGAAGCTAGCGGCGGGCACGACCGGTCGATATGGAAGGATTCTGAAAAGTGCTCCAGATGCCGGACACCGTGACGAAGGACACACCGAGCCGGCTCTCCGTAAGCGTGCCTCCGTCGGTCGATGAAGGCGCCCCACGGGCTGCCAGCACTTCCCCTCGGCCGGCGTCGGCGCGATCATCTGCGCTGACCTCAGGGGGAGTCATCGCATGTCGCACGCGCAGGAGCAGCAGCTCGAACGGCTGACGTTTTTCTCGGATGCGGTTTTCGCCATCGCCATCACCTTGCTGGTGATCGAAATCCACGTTCCCCATCCGGCCGACGCCTCGGATGGCGCCTGGGCGCATGCGCTGCTCGAGCTGGTGCCGCACTTCATCGGTTTCGTGCTGAGTTTCTTCGTCGTGGGCGCGCTGTGGGTCGCCCACCATCGTGTGTTCGGCCTGCTGCGTCGTTACGACCCGGGCATCGTATGGCCGAACCTGCTGCTGCTCATGGCGGTCGCGTTCATGCCGTTCTCGTCGGCGTTGATGAGCACGCATCCCGCGGAGCGGGTCCCGGAATGGTTCTACGCGGGGAACCTGCTGGTCGCCGGACTGTTCCAGCACCTCCTGATCCGGCGGGCCCTGCGTGCGCCGTTCCTGCGCGAGGACGTCAGCCCCGACGTGGTCGCGATGACGCTGCGCCGGACGCTGGCGCTGCCGTTGATGGCGCTGATCGCCGGACTCCTGGCCATTCGCTGGCCCGGTCCGAGCAACCTGCCGCTCATGCTCATGCCGCTGGCCGTGCGTCTGTTCGCGCGTGGAAGGAAGCGCGCCGCGGAAGGCGCCGCTCTCGATAACGCCGGATAGCGGTGTCGGTGCCGCCGCCTAGCGCGGCGAATGCAGCCGGTGCAGCAGCTCCGCTTCCGTGAGCGAGATGCCGCAGGTCTCGGCGATGTCCTGCGGGGTGGCACCCTGCCGTGCGAGGCGCTGCGCCAGCGCCAGGGCGCGGTCGTTCGTGGCGCCGGCGTCGCTCGCCATGCTGACGGCCGGCGTGTGGCGGACCTGATCCTCGATGTCGCCCAGGCGGTGGTCGAGGCGGCGGAGCATGCCCGCGAGGGCCTCCGTCGGGATGGTCGCTTCGTCGGTCGCGAGCGGTTCCGGTGCAGCGGCGACGACGGGTTCGCTGGTCGCGGCCGGCGACGACGCATGACCGAGACGGCGGAAGAGCAACAGCAGACCGGAGAGGTTGAGGATCGCCAGGGCGATCAACACGTATCCGATGACGTCGTTCATGCAGGCGGCACTCCGTTGGGTCGCGGCACACGGTAACGCAATGCCGAGCGATTTCGAAGCATCGTCGCCGGCACGCCGCCGCGCTGTCCGAA
The DNA here is from genome assembly GCF_031456385.1 of Luteibacter sp. 3190. Taxonomy (NCBI): domain Bacteria; kingdom Pseudomonadati; phylum Pseudomonadota; class Gammaproteobacteria; order Lysobacterales; family Rhodanobacteraceae; genus Luteibacter; species Luteibacter sp. 3190. Next base: position 2,101,470 of record NZ_JAVDUO010000001.1, read on the forward strand.
AGGCCCAGCCGAAGAATCCGGTGCGTGGTCAGGCTCGGCAGAGTCGTGCGACGTCCACCAGGGCGATGAAGCCGTCGTCGCGGGTGATGACACCGCTGACCGGGTCGTCGCGGCGTTCGGCGCGTCCTGGCGGCGGCGGTGCGACCTCGTCGGCGGCGAACGTGAGCATGTCCCCGATGACGTCGATGCGCATGCCCACCACGCTTCCGCTGTCGTCGAAGACGATGACGCGCTGGCTCTCCGCGGCGCCGACTTCGGTCGCGGCGTCCAGGCCGAAGCGGCGGCGACCGTCCAGCACCGGCACGATCTGCCCACGCAGGTTGACGATGCCGAGGACGTCGTCGGGGCTACCGGGAACGGGCGTGATGTCGCCCGGACGGATGACTTCGCGAACGCTCGCAAGCGACACCGCATAACGCTGGCCTTTCAGCGAAAAGCCCAGCCACGCGCCACCTTGGGTTTCGGTCACGGACCCAGCTCCTTTTCCAGCCATTGCACCAGCGCCGTGGTACCGACCACGCCGCACTTGGGTTCGAGGGACATGCCGGCCAGCCACGGACGCGTGGTGGCGCCGATGCGCCACTGGATGGCTTCCGGCAGCAGATCGACCGGCTCGTCGTCCACCACGCAGGCCAGTGCCCAGACACGATCGCGAAGGATCACCAGCGTGCTGACCGGCGCGCCGGCCATGTCGGGCGAAAGCACCGCGGCGAGGTCGGCGACACGCGCCTCACCGCTCGGATGGCGCCAGCGGCCGAGGCAGATGGGGTTGGACGAGTTCGGCGGCGACAACGGCGGCATGGGCAGCAGATGCGTGACGTCGGCCATGGGCACCGCGAGCCTGACGCCGGCGGCGACGCAGAGCAGATAGCGCGTATCGCCGGCGGCGATCGGCTCGCCCAGGGGAGCAGCCTTCCATGGTTCGATGGCGACGACCTGCACGTCCGCGGCGGGTGCGGGCGCGGCGGCGGCGACGGGCGTCAGCAGTTCCGCCAAATAGTCGGCGACGATCTGCTCGGCGTCCTGCATCGCGCGCATCACGCGGCGGCGTCCGTGACGGAGGTCGCCGGCAGCGCCAGCAGCTCCTCGAGGAGCTGACGATAAGCGAGACCGCCGCGGCGTGCGGCCGGCCACGAGGCGAGTGGCACGCCCGCGGCGCTGGCCTCCCGGATCTGGGTGTCGGTCGGAATGACGGCTGCGCTGACGACGTCGCCGTATTGCTCGCGCAACTGCGCGAGGCAGGCGCGCGACGCATGCGTGCGCGCGTCGAAGAGGGTCGGCACGATGGTGCGCGGCATCGGCTTGCCGCGCGAGCGTTCGATCATCGACAGGCTGCGCAGCATGCGCTCGAGGCCCGCGAGCGCGAGCGCCTCGGTCTGCGTCGGCACCAGCAGGCGGTCGCTCGCGGCGAGGGCGTTGACCATCAGCACGCCGAGCGTCGGCGGGCAGTCGAGCAGCACGTGATCGAAATCGGGTGCCAGTTCCGCGAGCGCCTGCGAGAGGATCAGGCCCATCCCGGCTCGCGTGCCGAGCTGGCGGTCGAGCGTGATCATCGCGGCGGACGCCGGCAGCACGCTGAGGCGATCCCACGGGGTCGCGTGCACGAGCGTACCGACGGGCAGCGGGTTGCCGCCCACGCCGAAGAGATCGTAAACGCTGCCATGCGCACCGCCTTCCACGCCGATGTATCCCGACAGCGACGCGTGCGGATCCATGTCGATCAGCAGCGTGCGCTTGCCCGAGGCGGCGAGCAGGCTTCCGAGCGCGACGGCGGTGGTCGTCTTGCCCACGCCGCCCTTCTGGTTGGAGATCGCCCATACGCGCATCAGCGTGCTCCTCCGGCCGGGGCCGCGAGCCGCGCGGCGCCGGCGGTGGGCGCCTCGACCTCCGTCGCGGCCGTGGCGGCCGGGGGTGGCGTGGTGGACGGTGTCGCTCCGGCGAGATCGACGCGGTCGGCGTCGCTGTAGAAACGCGCCGGCGCGGCCTTGTCGCTCATCACCACGATCAGGACGCGCCGATTGCGATTGCGCCCTTCTTCGCTGGCGTTGTTGGCCGTCGGACGGAATTCGCCCCAGCCGATGATGCCGACACGATGCGGATCCACGCCCGTGGTGGTGATCAGTCGCGCCACCGTCGCCGCGCGCGCGGCCGACAGTTCCCAGTTCGACGGGAAGAGCGCGGTCGCGATCGGCGTGTTGTCGGTGTAGCCCTCGATGCGCATCGCGTTGGGAAACGGCGCGAGGATGCCCGCGAGCTTGCGAAGGACGTCTTCCGCGGCGGGCTGCAGCTTCGCCACGCCGACGGGGAACAGGATGTCCGTCCGCACTTCGATCTCCAGCCAGTCCGGGGTCTGCCGGACGCTGACGAGGCTCTTGTCGATCAGCGGCTTCATCGCACGCTTCACTTCATCGGAGATCTGGCTGAGGCTGGCGTTCTCGGTCTTGCCCACCGTGGTGTTCGCCGCGGTGGCGGTATTGACGTTGGCGGCGTCCTGGCGCTCGGCGGCCGCGCCTTCGTGTCCCGGCAACGGCAGGTTGCGCGGCGGGATCGGTACGTCGATCTTCGCGATCGGCGCTGCCGTCGGCGAGCGCGACTGGTTCGGCAGCGGCACCTGCGCGGCCGGCGTCGCGTCGCGGATCGGTTCGATCACCTTGCCGGTGCCGTTGAATGCCTCGTTGATGGACTGCGCCATCACGCGGAACTTGGTCTCGTTCACGGCCGACACCGCGTACATCACCACGAACAAGGCGAGCAGCAGCGTGATCAGATCGCCGTAGGGGATCGCCCAGCGTTCGTGGTTGATGTGTTCTTCGTGGTGCCGTCGCTTCACGACAGGAACCCTTGCAGCTTGCTCTCGATGTGCCGCGGGTTGTCGCCCTGCGCGATCGAAACCAGACCCTCGACGAGGATCTCGCGCATCTGCGAGCGCTGGCGGGCGAGGCCCTTCAGACGCGAGGCCATCGGCAGCGCTAAAAGGTTGGCGAGGCCGATGCCGTAAATGGTGGCGACGAACGCCGCCGCGATGCCGTGGCCGAGCTTGCTCGGTTCGGCGAGGTTCTGCATGACCGACATCAGGCCCATCACGGCGCCGATGATGCCCATCGTGGGGGAATAGGCGCCGGCGTTCTCGAAGACCTTGGCGGCTTCGATGTCGGTGTGCTCGCGCGCGAGCACTTCCACTTCGAGCACCGAGCGCATGGCGTCGGGTTCCGTGCCGTCGACCAGCAGCTGGAGGCCCTTGCGGATGAACGGATCGGTCTCACGCTCGATGGCCGGCTCGAGACCGAGCAGGCCCGTGCGGCGCGAGATTTCGCTCCAGCCGACGATGCGGCTGACGAGGTTCTCCGACTCGATGTCGGGCGGACGATACACCCAGGGCAGCATGCTCCACGCACGCTTGAGCACCGCCCCGGGCGTCTGCACGAGCAGCGCGGCGAACGTGCCGAGGAAGACGATCACGAAGGCCGCCGGGTTCCACAGGGCGTCGAGGCTCGACCCCTTGAGGATGGTTCCCACGATGATGACCACGAAGGCCAGGATCGTCCCGACGACGCTCACGATATCCATGTCAGACAGCCATCCTTAGCGAGGGCAGCACCTGGCCGCCGTCGTCGGCGAGGCCTGCGAGATCCAGCACCAGCGCGATCCGGCCGTCGCCGGTGATGGTCGCGCCGGCGACGCCGGGAACATCCTTGAGAAACGGACCGAGCGGCTTGGCCATGACGTCCTCGCGGCCGAGCACCTCGTCGACGAGGCAGCCGAGCGTCTGGTGCCCGATCTGCACCACGACGACGTGACCGCCCTTCCCCGCCGCGCCGGCCCAGCGGCCGAGGTCGGCCAGCGGCAGCGCGCGCTGGCGGTGGGCCGCGACGATGCGTCCGTCCAGTTCCTGGATCTGGCCGGGAACGAGTTCGAAGACCTCGGCGACGTTCGACATCGGCAGCGAGAGCAGACGGTCGCCCACGCGCACCATCAGCACGCGAAGGATCGCGAGCGTGAGTGGCACCGAGAGGCGGACCGTGCTGCCGTGCCCGACGCGCGAGTCGATCGACAACGTGCCGCCGAGCTCGACGATCTTGGTCTTGACGACGTCCATGCCGACGCCGCGGCCGGAGATGTCGGAAACCTGGCTCGCCGTGGAGAAGCCGGGGCGGAACACGATCTCGTAGCACTCGCGCTCGTCGAGGCGCGCGGCCTGCTCCTCGTCCATCAGCCCCTTTTCGACCGCCTTGCGGCGCAGGACCTCGGGATCCATGCCCTTGCCGTCGTCGGTGACGGTGATGACGATGCGGTCGCCGAACTGGCCCGCCGCGAGGCGCACCGTGCCGGCGCGCGGCTTGCCCTCGCGGGCACGCGCGTCGGGCATCTCGATGCCGTGGTCGACGGCGTTGCGCAGCAGGTGCACCAGCGGATCGGCCAGGGCCTCGACCACGGTGCGGTCGATGTCGGTGTCCTCGCCCTCGGTGACGAGCTCGATCTCCTTGCCGAGCTGGCGGGCAAGATCGCGCACGATGCGCGGGAAGCGGGAGAACAGCTTGCCCACCGGCTGCATGCGCATGCGCAGCACGGCGTTCTGCAGATCTTCGGCCACGCGCTCGAGCTCGCCGATCGCGCGCTCCATGGGATCGTTCGTGCCGCGTGGCGCGAGGTTGCTCAGGCGGTTGCGCACCAGCACGAGTTCGCCCGCGGCGTCGACGAGACCGTCGAGGCGGTGCGTGTCGACGCGGACGGTGGTGTCGGCCGTCTGGGCGCCGCGTTTTTCGGTCGCGGCTTTCGGCTTCGCCGATGTGTCGTCGGTGCTGGACGCGGGAGCCGGGGCGACGGGCGCCGCGGTCGCTGCCACCGCCGCCGGCGCAAGCGGCTCGGGCGCCGCAATCGGCGTGGTGCCGGGCGCGGCCGTGCCATGCAGGCTGTCGAGCAGCGCCTCGAATTCGTCGTCGCTGATGGCGTTCGGGTCGGTGGCTGGCGCCGGAGCCTCAACCACCGGTGCCGGAACGACGCCGACGGGCTCGGAGCCCGGCGCAGCCGTGCCGTAAAGCGAGTCGAGCAGCGCTTCGAACTCGTCGTCGGAAATGGTGCCGGACGGTGCCGGCGTGGGCGCCCGATCGCTGCGGGCGGCGTCGAGCATCGCCTCGAATTCGTCTTCGATCGGATCGTGCGCGCGCGCGGGTGCGCTGGCGGCGACCGCCACGGGTGCCGCGAGCGCCACCGGTGCCGCCGTCGCCGCGCGGCCGGGAATGAGCAGGCGATCGAGCAGCGAACGAGGCGCGGCTTCGATCGGCACGCCACCGTCGGCGGCGCGCATCATGTCGTTGAGCAGGTCGAGCGATTCCAGCAGCGCGTCCATGAAGCCCGCATCGAGCACGATCGCGCCGTTGCGGGCCTCGTTGAGGAGATCTTCCGCGCGATGGCACAGCTCGACCATCGGATTGAGGCCGAGGAAGCCCGCGCCACCCTTGACGGTATGGAATGCGCGGAACACCGCGTTCAGCAGTTCGACGTCGCCGGGCGTGGACTCGAGGTCCACCAGCTGTTCGCCCAGGCTCTCGAGCAGTTCCCGCGCCTCGATGAGGAAGACGTTGAGAAGCTCGTTGTCCAGCTCCACGCTCATAAGCGCGCTCAGAACCCGAATTCGCTGAGCAGGCGGTCCACTTCGTCCTGGCTGACCTTGTCGGCCGCCGGTGCCGCGCCGCCCGCGAGCGACCCCGTGAGCCGCACCAGCTCCACGAGCGAGGATTCGACCTTCGCCATGAACGCCTCGACCTGCGCCACGCGCTGGCCGGAGAGGTCCTGCCAGGACTGGGCTTCGACCATTTCGCCGAACCCGATGTCGCAACTCTGCGCGAAGTCGCCCACGCGCACGGCCAGTGCCGTCGCGTTGCTGGCGAACGCCGGATCGGCCTGGTCGAGCACGAGCACCTCGTCGGCCTGGCGGGCCAGCGCCTGCGCCTGGGGGCGCAGCTTCTCGCTGAAGTCGAGCGTGCGGTGGGCCGCCTGCGAGCTCATCTCGAGGACGTCGCGCAGATGCTTGCGCGCGTCGCTCATGTTGCCCGGGACGCCGTCGGTGGAGATATCGGCGGCAAGGCGGCGTGCCGACTCGTGCAGGTCGCGCGCGAGGTGACCGAGCGCGAGGAAGATGTGCTGCTCGCGCGTGCGCAGGAGGTTGTCGAGCGCGTGCTCGAAGGCCACGCTGTCGTCGGCCTCGAAGAGTTCGCGCAGTTCGGGGGCGACGTCGCGGCCGCTGGAAAGCATCGTGTTCATGGTCATCCTTAGCCGGCGGCCGCGGCGAGCCGCTCGAAGATCTTGTCGAGTTTTTCCTTCAGCGTGACGGCCGTGAACGGCTTCACGACGTAGCCGTTCACGCCGCTCTGCGCGGCGGCGATGATCTGGTCGCGATTGTTCTCGGCGGTGACCATCAGCACCGGCAACGCCTTGAGCGCGGCGTCCGCGCGGATGGCGCGCAGGAGCTCGATGCCCGTCATGTTGGGCATGTTCCAGTCGGTGACCACGAGGTCGAAGGATTGCGAGCGCAGCATTGCGAGGGCCGCGTTGCCGTCTTCGGCTTCCTGGATCAGGGTGTTGGTGAAGCCGAGCTCCACCAGCAGGTTCCTGACGATGCGTCGCATGGTGGAGAAATCGTCCACCACGAGGATCTTCATGTTCTTGTCCAAAACTCGTCTCCGCCTTGCTGACCGCGCGTGCTTCTTACCGGCGACGGCACCGGGATGCCGTCAATGCTTGTCTTTCCAACCCGACATGCGAGCACGGAGGCGGATCAGGGCCTGGCCATGGATCTGGCACACCCGCGATTCGCTCACCCCCAGCACCGCACCGATTTCCTTCAGGTTGAGTTCTTCATCGTAGTACAGCGACATGACCAGCTTCTCGCGCTCGGGCAGTCCGTCGATGGACTGCGCCAGCGCGTCGCGCAGGCCTTCCTGCTCGAACAATCCTTCCGGGCCCGTGGCGTCCGGGTCCGCGACGTCGATCGCCGCGCCCTCGTCGCCTTCGGGCGCCGTCAGGCTCAGCAACCGCGCGCTCGCCGCGTCGGCCAGGATCTGGTTGTATTCCATGGCGTCGATGCCCAGCCGCTTCATCACTTCCGCGTCTTCGGCATCCGCGCCCGTCTCGTTTTCGATCTGCCTCGTCACCTCCGCCACCTCGCGCAACTTCCGGTGGACGGAGCGCGGGGTCCAGTCCGTCTTGCGCAGTTCGTCCAGCATGGCGCCACGTATGCGGATGCCCGCATAGGTTTCGAAGCTGGCCGCGCGAGTCGGCGAATAATTCCTCGCGGCCTCGAGCAGTCCGATCATCCCGGCCTGCATGAGGTCGTTAGCATCCACGCTTGGCGGCAGCCTGCCCATCAGGTGATAGGCGATGCGGCGCACCAGCGGCGCGTGAGTCCTCACCAGTTGGTCAGGCGGAATCCGCGTGATCTCCAGGTATTCGGTCGCGACACTCACAGTGGCAGCCCTCCCCCCAGGTGGGACCGTTCGGCGAAGAAACCGATACGGCCCTGCGCGCGGGGCTCGGGTTCACCCCATGTATCGACCGACCTGGCCAGATTCTTGAATCCGACCGCGGAGCGGCTGCTCGGCCAGGCGTCGACGACCGCCGCCTGGCGGCGGATGGCCTGGCGCAGGTACTCGTCGTGCGGCACCATCCCCATGAAATCGAGCGACACGTCGAGGAAGCGGTTGGTGACCCGGGACAGCTTCTCGAACAGCTGGCGGCCTTCCTGGGCGTGCCGGACCATGTTCGCCACGATGCGGAAGCGGTTGACCGCGAACTCGCGGCTCATGACCTTGATCAGGGCATAGGCGTCGGTCAGCGAGGCAGGCTCGTCGCAGACCACCACCACCACCTCGTCGGACGCCGCGGCGAACATCGACACGCTGTCGGAGATGCCGGCGGCCGTGTCGACGATCAGGTATTCGGGGGGCAACGTGTACTCGTCGAACGCGCGGATGACCGCGGCGTGCTCGATGTTCGGCAGCTGGGCCATGCGACGGGCGCCGGACGTGGCCGGGATGACCTTCAGGCCGTGCGCGGCCGGGAGCACCAGGTCCTCGATGGCGCATTCGCCTTCGAGCATGTGCCCGAGGTGCCGCGTGGGCTGGAGGCCGAGGAGCACGTCGATGTTCGCCATCGCGAGGTCGGCGTCCAGCAACAGCACGTCGCGCCCGCCCATGGCCAGGGCCATGCCGAGGTTCACGGCCACCGTGGTCTTGCCCACGCCGCCCTTGCCGCCCGCGATCGCGATGCTGCGGGTGGGCCGGCGGTCGGCGAGCCAGTTGAGGCCGGCGGCCTGGGTCGTATCGACGTGTGTGTTCATAGAAAGATCACTGCAGGAATGGGACGGAGTCACGCAGGGAGTCGGGCGGGCGCGGCGCGGCCGGTCAGGCCATCGCCGGGGGTGAGAGGCCGAACCGTTCGGCCAGGACGGCGTCGTCGGGTTCGTCGTTGCGCTGCTTGAGGAGCTGTGCGGCCAGGCAGACGAGCTTGCGCGCGTCGGCCGTGGCGATGTCTTCGGGCACGCGCTGACCATCCGTGGTGTAGTCCAGCGGCATGCCGTGGCGGATCACCGCCGAGAGGGCGCCGCCGATCAGCGGCGCTTCGTCGAGCTTGGTGAGGATCGCGCTCTGCGGCGCCAGCGGCGCATAGGCGCGGATGGCGTTGTCGATCGCCTGCGCCTGCGCGTTGGCGGCGAGCACCAGGCAGACGCGGACGTCGGAGGTCGCGCGCAGCGTCTCGAACTGCTGTTGCAGCTTGGGATCGTTGCCGGCGAGGCCCGCGGTGTCGACCAGCACGGTATGACGGCCGCGCAGCTGCAACAGCACGTTGCGCAGGCTGGTGGCGTCGTGGGCGTTGAACACGCGCACGCCGAGCAACCGGCCGTAATGCTCAAGCTGGGCGCCGGCGCCGATGCGGTACTGGTCGGCGCTGATCAGGGCGACGTTCGACGCGCCGTGGCGAAGCACCGCGCGCGCGGCGAGCTTGGCGATGGTCGTCGTCTTGCCGACGCCAGTGGTGCCGACCAGCGCGGTGACGCCGCCACCGACGGTGTCGAAGTTGCGACCCGACGTGCGAATGTGACGGGACAGGATACCGAGCGGCAGATACCGCGCCTGCTCGGCCGTCATGCCCGGCGGCAGTTCGGCGCTGAGCGAGCGGGCGACGTCGCCGTCGATGCCCAGACGGGTCATCTCGCGCAGCACGCGGGCGCGCAGCGGCTGGTCGCGGTCCATCTGATTCCAGGCGAGCGTCGAGAGCTGCACTTCGAGCATCTCGCGCAGGTTGTTGATCTCGGCGCGCACGCCGTTGACGGCGGCATCGTTGGCCGGGGCGACCGTGGCCGCGCGGACCACGTCGGCGACGCTCGCGGCGAGCGCGGCGCTGGACTGACGCTGCGGCGCGTTGCCCGTCCCGGCGAGGCCCGCCTTCGCGGCGCGTTCCACGGCGGCGGCGGTCGCGGCGCGGGCCTGGTCGATGCGCGCGGCGCGCTCGGCTTCGTCGCGCTGGGCGCGGATCGGCGCCTCTTCGCGCTTCGGCGCCGGCGCGTCGATGCCGAAACCGGCCTCGCGGACCAGGGCCTCGTCGTAATCGAGGGCGGCGATGATCTCGATACCGTCGTCCATCCGACGCGTCGACAGGATCACCGCGTCGGGACCCTGTTCGTCACGGACCTGGCGCATGGCCTGGCGCATGTCGGGAGCAACGAATCGTTTGATTTTCATGCCTTCGATCCTGTCTTCGTCCTGGCGCCCGTCGCGGGGACGCCATCAGTTTCTTCCGCTTGCGCCCCGCGTTCTCCGCGCGACGTCTCAAGTCCTATCGCCCGAGGGCCGTCACCAGCTTGACGCGCCGGTTGTCCGGAACCTCGTTGTAGGCGAGTACATGCAGGTTTTGGGCCACATGACGCGTGAAGCGCGAAAGCCATGGACGCAACGCCGGCGACACCAGGAGCACCGCCGGTTCCCCGGCCGCTTCCTGCCGCCGCGAGGCCTCCGCGACCGACTGCTGGAGGCGGTCCGCCAGACCCGGCTCGACCGCGGCGCCGGCGGGACCGCCACCCTGGAGCGACTGCAGCAGGATCTGTTCGAGATCCGGCGCCAAAGTAATGACAGGCACTTCCGTGCCGAGACCCGCGATCTCCTGCACGATCTGGCGGCCGAGGGTGACGCGCACCGCGGCGGCGAGGACGCCCGGATCCTGGCTCTGGCCCGCATGCTCGGCGAGCGATTCCACGATGCCGCGGAAGTTGCGGATGGGCACGCGCTCGGCGAGCAGGTTCTGCAGCACCTTGACCACCGCGCCGAGCGACAGGCGCTTGGGCACCAGGTCTTCCACGAGCTTCGGGGTCTGCTGCGCGAGGCGGTCGAGGAGCTGCTGGACGTCCTGGTGGCCGATGAGCTCGTGCGCGTGGTTCTGCAGGATGTGCGAGAGGTGCGTCGCGATGACGGTGGCGGGATCGACCACCGTGTAGCCCAGCGTCTGCGCGTGCTCGCGCAGGCCCGGCTCGATCCAGACGGCGTCGAGGCCGAAGGCCGGATCGCGCGTGGCGATGCCGTTGATCGTGCCGTGCACGCGGCCCGGATCGATCGCCAGCATGCGCTCGGTGTGGATCTCGGCTTCGCCCATCGGCACGCCCATCAGCGAGATGCGATAGCCGTGGGGCACGAGGTCGAGGTTGTCGCGGATGTGCACCGACGGCACGAGGAAGCCGAGTTCCTGCGAAAGCTTGCGACGCACGGACTTGATCCGCGCCATGAGCTCGCCGCCCTGCGCCTTGTCCACGAGCGGGATCAGGCGGTAGCCGACCTCCAGGCCGATCGTGTCGACCTGCGCCACGTCCTCCCACGACAGTTCGAGACGCTCGGCCGGCGGCGCCGACTCGAGCGCCAGCTCGGTACCCGGCGTGCCCGCGCCGGACACGATGCCCGCGGCCGCGTCGAGCTGCTTGCGGTGCAACTTCCACGCGCCGAAGCCGGCCACGCCGGCGAGGATCAGGAACGGGATGTTCGGCATGCCCGGGATCAGGCCCATCGTGCCGAGCACGACCGCCGCGACGCCCAGCGCCTTCGGCTGGCCGAACAGCTGCCCCATGACGTGTTTGCCCATTTCCTGGGACTTCGACACGCGGGTGACGATCACGGCGGTGGCGATCGAGAGCATCAGGCCCGGCACCTGCGCCACCAGGCCGTCGCCGATGGTCAGCAGCGTATAGGTGCGCGCCGCCTCGCCGGCCGAGAGGCCGTGCTGGAGCATGCCGATGAAGAAGCCGCCGATGATGTTGATCGCGAGGATCAGGATGCCGGCCGTCGCGTCGCCGCGGACGAACTTGGAGGCACCGTCCATCGAGCCGTAGAAGTCGGCTTCCTCGCGGACCTCCTGCCGGCGCTCGCGCGCCTGCTCCTGCGTCAGCAGACCGGCGTTGAGGTCGGCGTCGATCGCCATCTGCTTGCCGGGCATCGCGTCGAGGGTGAAGCGCGCCGTCACTTCGGACACGCGGGTGGCACCCTTGGTGACGACCACGAAGTTGATGATCGTCAGGATGGCGAAGACGACGAAACCCACGGCGAAGTTGCCGCCGATGACGAATTCGCCGAACGCCTCGATCACCTTGCCCGCCGCTCCCGGGCCGTTGTGGCCGTGGAGCAGGACGACGCGCGTCGACGCGATGTTCAGCGCCAGGCGAAGCAGCGTGGCGAACAGCACCACGGTGGGGAACGACGCCAGCTCCAGCGGCCGCATCACGTACATCGTGGCCAGCAGGATCACCAGCGACAGCGCGATGTTGAAGGTGAACAGCAGGTCGAGCATGAACGGCGGCAGGGGCAGCATCATCATGCCGAGCATGATCAGCATCGCCACCGGCGCCGCGATGCCGCGGCGGCCAATCTGGCGGAACGTGCCCATGAAGCTGGGGGAAGCTGCCATCGTCAGTTATCCATTCTGTAGGGACCCAGGAGGTCCGGGTCGATCTCCTGCCGGGGCAGGTCGGGCGGCAGGTCGCCCATGGCGATCGCCTGCTTCAGCCGGAACACGTAGGCCAGTATCTGGGCCACCGCGACGTACAGCCCCGCGGGGATTTCGCGTCCGATTTCCGTCGTGTGATACAAGGCGCGTGCCAACGGAGGGGCTTCGACCACGGGAACCTTCGCGCCACCACCGATATCGCGGATCTGCTGGGCGATGACGTCCATGCCCTTGGCCACCACGCGCGGCGCTCCCATGCGGTTTTCGTCGTATTTCAGGGCGACAGCGAAGTGGGTCGGATTGGTCACGATCACGTCGGCCGTCGGCACGTCTTCCATCATCCGGCGACGCGCCATCTGGTGCTGCATCTGGCGGATTTTTGACTTCAGCTCGGGACTGCCCTCGTTCTCCTTGTGCTCGTCCTTCACTTCCTGCTTCGTCATCTTCATCTTCTTGGTGAAGCTGAACTTCTGCCAGGGAGCGTCCACCAGTGCGATGGCGCCGAGCGCGCAGCCGAAGACGAGCGAGGCGTGCCCGAAGATGCCGAACGCCTTGGCGATCCCGTCCGCGACCGGGCCGGTGCCGACGCTGTACATGTCGTGCGTGGAGCGCAGCAGGAACCACGCTAGGGCGCCGCCGATCAGGATGAGCTTGAGCACCGATTTGCCCAGCTCGACCAGACCGTTGACGGACACGAGCCGGCCGAAGCCCTTGATCGGGTCGAGGCGATCGAATTTCGGGGCCAGCGCCTTGGTGGAAAAATTCAGCCCGCCCATCACCGCCGGCGCCGCGACCGCGGCGACCATGGTCACGGCGAAGACGGGTCCGAGCAGCTTGAGGCCCTCCAGCGCGGCGGTCATCAGCGCCCGGTACAGGCCGTTCGTGGCGAACAGGTCGTCGCGGCCGTAGTTCAGGCCCACGCGCATGATGTTCGCGGCGTGGACCGACATCTGGTCGCGCGAGGCGATCAGCGTGGCGACGCCCGAGAGGACGACGATCGCGGTCGACAGATCGCGCGAACGCGGCAGATCGCCCTTCTCGCGCGCTTCGCGAAGGCGTTTTTCACTAGGGGCTTCGGTGCGGTCGTCCTTTTCGCTCTCGCTCACGGGGAAGGCCTCCCGATGAGCTGGCGCATGGTGTCCCACGCGTCCGTCTGCAGCGAATCGAACGCGCCCGGGAGCGCGCGCAGGGCGAGCCAGACGGCCAGCAGGCCGAGGCAGATGGTGATCGGGAAGCCCACCGCGAACAGGTTCATGGACGGCGCCGAACGGCTGATCGCGCCGAAGCCGAGGTTGACCACGAGCGTGGCCGTCAGCGCGGGCAAGGCCACGCGCACGGCGCCGGAGAACAGGTGCGTCGCGAAGTCCAGCACGCCCCAGATGCCGTTCGCTCCGATGCCCTGCTCGCCCACGGGAAGCGTGCGGAAGCTGTCGGCCAGCAGGGAGATGAGCTGCAGATGGCCGTTCATGACAAGGAACAGCAGCGTCACCAGCATCATGTAGAACTGGCTGAGCACCGACACCGTGCCGCCCAGACCCGGGTTGATCGTCTCGGCGAAGCCGAGGCTCATCGCCTGCGACACCAGCTGGCCGGCGAACGACACGGCCTCGAAGATCAGCCTGAGGATGAAACCCAGCGCGGCGCCGACCAGCACCTGCTGCGCCAGCGTCGCGATGCCCTGTGCCGAGATCGGACGGACGTCGAGCGGCGCCAGCGGCGCGAGCACCATGGTCAGGACCAGCGCCAGCCCCAGGCGAACGCGCATCGGGATCGTCGTCGCGCCGAGCACGGGGGCGACGAGCAGCAGGCCCGAGATGCGCGCGAGCGCCCAGCAGGCGCCGCCGACCCATCCCTCGAGCTGGCCGAAGTCGATCGGCATCAGCGGACCGCCTGGGGGAGGTTCTCGATGAGCGTGCGGGTGAACTGCACCAGCGTGCGCAGCATCCACGGGCCGGCGATGATCATGACCAGCGCCATCGAGATGAGCTTCGGGATGAAGCTCAGCGTCTGCTCGTTGATCTGCGTCGCCGCCTGGATCATGCCGATCAGCAGGCCGACTGCGAGCGCCGTGAGGAGCAGCGGCGCGCCGATGAGCATCGCGATGTGCAGGGCCTGCTGGCCGAAGCCGATGACGGATTCCGGCGTCATTGGAAGAAACTCCCCGCCAGCGTGCCCAGCAGCAGCGTCCAGCCGTCGACCAGCACGAAGAGCATGATCTTGAAGGGCAGCGAGATGATCATCGGCGACACCATCATCATGCCCATCGACATCAGCACGGAGGCGACGACCAGATCGATGATGAGGAACGGGATGAACAGCAGGAAGCCCATCTGGAACGCCGTCTTCAGCTCGCTGGTGACGAACGCCGGGAGCGCGACGCGGTACGGCACCGCGTCCTTGTCGGCATACGGCTGTTCGCCGGCCAGCTTCGTGAAGAGCTGCAGATCGGGCTCGCGCGTCTGTTCGAGCATGAAATGGCGGAACGGCGCGGCCGCCAGCGGCAGCGCCTGCTGCACGCTCATCTGGCCGTCCATGTACGGCTTGATGCCCGCGTCGTACGCCTTGTTGATCACGGGCGTCATGACGAAAAGCGTGAGGAACAGCGACAGGCCCAGGATGACCTGGTTCGGCGGCGTGCTGTTGGTGCCGAGCGCCTGGCGCAGGAAGCCGAGCACGATGATGATGCGCGTGAACGACGTCATCATCAGCAGGATCGCCGGCAGCGCGGTGAGCGCCGTCATCAGCGCCAGCAGCTGGATCGACAGCGACCATGTCTGGCCGCCGTTGGCGCCCGGCTGCACGTTCAGCAGCTGGATGCCCGGGGGATCGGCGGCGAACGCCGGAAACGGGGCCAGAAGGAGAAGAAGGAGGACGAGCCAGGGCCAGCGCTTCATGGGCGCTTCCACTGGGCCAGGACGTCGCGGAACCCGCGGATCGGAGGCGTCGGGCCCGCCGGGGTGTCGACCTCGACCGGCGTCTCGAGCACGTGCAGCGTGCGCAACCCACCCGTCGGCGAGGCGCCGACCAGCAATTGCGTACCGCCGACTTCGAGCAGCATGACCTTTTCCTTGATGCCGACCGGCATCGATTCGATGACGCGGATCTTGCGTCCGCCCGGACGCACGCGCGCCTGGGCACGGCGGCTGAGCCAGCCGACGAAGAAGATGAGCGCCACGACGCCGAGCAGGCTGATCAGCACGCGGAACAGTTCCGCGCCGGTGTCGACCGCCGGGGCGGCAGCCGGAGCCGCCACCAGGGCGCAGGGCAGGAAGCCGCCCGCGAGGGCGGCGACGGTACGGCGCACGTGGATCACCGCAGCTTGCGGACGCGCTCGGCCGGGCTGATCACATCGGTCAGCCGGATGCCGAATTTCTCGTTGATGACGACGACCTCGCCATGGGCGACGAGGGTGCCGTTGACGAACACGTCGAGCGGTTCGCCGGCGGCGCGGTCGAGTTCGACGACCGAACCCTGGTTGAGCTGGAGCAGGTTGCGGATGCTGAGCTTGGTGCGGCCGACTTCCATCGCCATGGTGACCGGCACGTCGAGGATGACGTCGAGGTTCACCTCGTTGCCGAGGCCGATGGACGAGGCCAGCGAGGCGTCGCTGGAGTCGATTGCGTCGAGGGTGGTGGGTTCGTTCATGTCCGTTCCAGTGAGAGACGTTGCCGGGTGCAGGCCATGTGAAGCAAGCGGCGTGCCACGGGTCTGGTCGACGGGAAGGATGGTGAAAACGGCGTCGCGACGCGGTTCGGGAAATGCGGGCGGTGTCGCAGTCGGGATGTGACGCAACGCGACAGTCAGAAAGCTGACGCTCGACGGCAGTTAGTCACCAAGACGGGCCATTGACGGGGTCGCGCTGCCGTACGTCGATCGCCGATACGATCGGCTCCCACCCCTTCGGTAGCCGGGTCCGGCCAGCAGCTACCGAAGGGTGGAGCCGATCGTATCGGCGATGCCGGCCGACGGCCGGCCACGGCGCGTCAGACCGGCTCGGTCACCGGCTGGGCGGGGGCCACGGCGGGGCGCGGCGCGTTCCGACGCAGCAGCGAGTCGAACTGCACCGCCTTGTTGCCGCCCGAGTTCGCCATGCGGCCACGGAAGATGGGCACGTCTTCGGCGAAGACGGTCGCCGTCTCCGGCAGACTGATCGGAATCACGTCGCCCTTGCGCAGGTGCAGGAAGTCGCCGATGGTCAGGCGCGCCTCGGCCAGCAGCGACGTGATCTCGACCTCGGCGTCGAGGATTTCCTCGTGCAGGTTCTGGATCCAGCGATCGTCGCGTTCGGCGCGGTCGCTCTGCACGCCCGCGTCGAGGAGCTCGCGGATGGGCTCCACCATGGAATACGGTAGCGTCAGGTGCACTTCGCCGCCGCCACCGTCGAGCTCGATATGGAAGCGCGAGACGACCACCGTCTCCGTCGGGCTGACGATGTTCGCGAACTGCGGGTTGATCTCGGAGTTCAGGAACTCGAACTGCATCTTCAGCACCGGTGCCCAGGCCTCGGCCATCGCGGTGAAGGCCTCCTGCAGCACGATCTGGATGACGCGGTTCTCGGTCGGCGTGAAGTCGCGTCCTTCGATGCGGGCGTGGTAACGACCGTCGCCGCCGAAGAAGTTGTCGATCACCGTGAAGACGAGGCGCGGCTCGAACACCATCAGCGCGGTGCCGCGCAGCGGTTTGATGCGGATGAGGTTGAGGTTGCTCGGCACGGCCAGCGAATGGACGTACTCGTTGAACTTGGTCATCTTCACGCCGAGGACCGACACCTCGCACGATTTCCGCAGCACGTTGAACAGATTGGCGCGGAAATAGCGGGCGAAGCGGTCATTGACCATCTCCAGCGTCGGCAGGCGGCCGCGAACGATGCGGTCCTGCTGGGTGAAGTCGTAGTCCTGGATGCCGCCAGGCGGCGGGAGTTCGACCTCGGTCTCGACCGCGCCACCTTCCACGCCCGCGAGCAGGGCGTCGATTTCTTCCTGGGTGAGGATGTCGCTCATGGCCGCGGAGTCCCCGTCACTGCATGATGAAGCTGGTGAAATAGACCGCGTCCACGCCGGGACGCCCGATCTTCGCCTTGAGCACGCGCTGGATCTCCGCGAGCGCCGACGCCTGCAGCTTCTGCTTGCCCTTCACGTCGGACAGCGACTTCACGTCCTGTGCCGAGAACAGCATGAGCAGGGCGTTGCGGATCTCGGGGTCCGCCTCTTTCGCCGCGGCGATCGCTTCCGGGTCGTGCGACATCACGTTGACGCCCACCTGGAGGAAACGCAGCGCGTTCTCGTCCTGGAAATTGACGACGAACGCCGGATCGAGCTGGAGGTAGACCGCCGGCTTCGACTTCGCGACCTCGGCTGCGCTCTCGGCGCCTTTGTGGCCGCCCTTCAGCATGAACCACGCACCGGCGCCGCCCGCGGCAAGGACGACAAGCGCGCCGACGATGAGCACGAGGCCCTTCTTTTTCTTTTTCGGTGCGCCTTCGGCGTCGGTGGGAGCTGCTGCGGCCATGCTTGGAAACCTCTGGTGCGAATTCGTCGGATGTATCGGCCCTCGCGGGCCCCGGTACTAGTGTGCAATCGGCGTGCCAGTGGCGACGCAACGGAAAAGGCCCAATTTACCGGGGTGTGACGTGGTTTGCGTCAGTCGGAATACCGGCACAAGTCGAAACTTTGACGCCCCGCTGGAACGGACCCGGCCGCGACGGCTCCTCGCCGAACGCCACAGGCCCTGTTGCTCTTCGCGAAAAAATGTCGCGGCCAGGGCCGCTCCAACCCAGCCGTTACCCTGTGGGAGCCGACCTGGCCGCGACGGCTCTTCGCCGAACGCCACAGGCCCTGCCGCTCTTCGCGAAAAGATGTCGCGGCCGGGGCCGCTCCTACAGCGTCCGGGCGGGCCCGGTGCTCTGGTCATGCCACCTCGTCGACCAGGCCACGCGGCGAGATGCGCGTCGTGGTGACGACGTCGGGAGCGGCGCCGTCGATATCGCCGCCCTGCCCCGTCGCGCCATTCTGTCCGTCGGCGCCCTGCCCCGTCTGGCGCTGCCCGACGTCGGCCTGGCCGAGGGAGAGCCCGTGGTGCGCGAGCATGGTGTCGAGATGCGACAGCGTCTGCTGGACGGCGTGAACCGCCGCCGGGTGCTGCGCGATGATCGCGACGTTGACCTTGCCGCCATCCATGTTGACGCGCACGTCCATGCTGCCGAGCTCTTCGGGATGCAGCTTGATCCGCGCCTCCTTCACCTGGCCCGAGCCCATCCACGCGATCTGGTCGCCCAGTTCCTGCGCGAACTGCGGCGATGTGGCCGCCTGGGTGGCCTGCATCTGCACGACGGGCGCGGCGCCATGCGCCATCGGCTGGCCATGCACGAGCGGCATCGGGCTTCCGTTCGCCATGTCGATCGCCGAACCGGGATCGTCCTTCCCGATGGCGGCACCGCTCGCCTGGGCGGCCATCAGCGCGTCGAAAGGCGATGCCGTCGCCGCCGGCGCCACGGCAGCCGCCGCGAGCGCACCGCCCGCGTCGGCCGCCGTCGCCAGAAGGCTGGCCTCGGCGTTCTGCGGCTTCGCCGCGTCGCCGGGCAACAGCGCCGCAAGGGCAGCCGTCGCACCCAGGGCACCGCCCACGGGGCCTGCGGTCGCGTCCTTCACGGCGCCCAGGACGCTCGTCGCGGCCTCCGTGACCTTCACGGGCACGCCGATGAGCGAAAGCATCGTCGCGGCGATCGACGGATCGCCGGTGACCGCGGCGTCGTCCTTCTTGTCAGCCGCCTTTTCGTCGACGGCGGCGTCCTTCGCGGGCGGCGCCTTCGACGGAGGAGCCGCTTTGTCGGTGCCCGTCGCCGTCGACGGATGCTGCGTCTGGCGCGCGTCCGCGTGAGCGGCGTCGAGGGCGGCGTCGAACCGCTTCGACGGTGCCGCATCGTCCTGCACGCGCGGGCCCGTGGGCGCCGGGGACGAAGCGGCAGCGTGCGCGGTCTGAAGGGCGAGCGTGGCGTTGTTCATGGGGTTGATCCGTGCATTTCGTTCGGTGATGGGCCAGGCGCGTCAGCCGTCGTCGCGCGGCGCGCGGCGATACTGTGAGCGCTCGTCGGCCTGCTCCTGCTCGCGGCGATCCTGCTGCTTGCGCTCCTGGTCCCGGTATTTCGTGGTGACGGAATCCAGCGCCTTCGCGCGACCGCGCGCCGTCGCCCAGTCGTCGCGCGCGCGCTCGAGCGCCTTGCCGCGCCGTTCCACTTCGCTCATCTGCTGGACGATGGCCATGTCGATCTTCTGCAGGAACTGCTGACGGTTGAGCAGCGCCGTGACCCCGATGCCGTCCGGCATGCCCGCATACTCGTTGCGATAGCGGCGCAGTTCCGACAACTGGTGCTCGGCCTCCGCCACGGCGCGCTGGTGGGTGGCGAGCGCGAGCGTCGCCTTCTCCGCGCGCTCGGCGGCGAGATCGACGACGGGTTGCAGACGGTCGGCGCGGGAAGGCATCAGCCGGCCTGCGTCGTTTCGGCGAGACCGGCCTCGGCCTCGTCGAGATTCACGGGCACGTCGGTCTCCTGCTGCAGGAACGCCGAGAGACGCGGATACAGCGCGATGGCCTCGTCGGTGCGGGGATCGCTGCCCTTCTGGTACGCGCCCACGGCGATGAGGTCGCGCTGCTGGCGGTAGGCCGAATAGACCTGGCGGAAGCGCTGCGCGGAGCGCATGTGCTCCTTCGACACCACCGCCGGCATGACGCGGCTGATGGAGGCCTCGATGTCGATCGCCGGATAGTGCCCGGCCTCGGCCATGTCACGCGAAAGCACGATGTGGCCATCGAGGATCGCGCGCGCGGAGTCGGCGATCGGATCGTGGCGATAATCGTCGCCCTCGGTGAGCACCGTGTAGAACGCGGTGATGGAGCCGCGGCCCTCGGCATCGTTGCCGGCACGCTCGACGAGCGCCGGCAGCATGGCGAACACGGACGGCGGATAGCCCTTGGTCGCGGGCGGCTCGCCGATCGCGAGCGCGATCTCGCGCTGCGCCTGCGCGTAACGCGTCAGGGAGTCCATCAGCAGCAGCACGCGCTTGCCCTGGTCGCGGAAATGTTCCGCCACGGCGGTCGCCACCTGCGCCCCGCGCAGACGGGACAGCGGCGGCGCGTCGGCCGGCGCGGCGATGACGACCGCGCGGCGGCGACCTTCCTCGCCCAGCGTGTGATCGACGAATTCCTTCACTTCGCGGCCGCGTTCGCCGATCAGCCCGACGACCACGACGTCCGCGTCGGTGAAGCGGGTCATCATGCCCATGAGCGTGGATTTACCCACGCCGGAGCCGGCGAACAGGCCGATGCGCTGGCCGCGACCGACGGTCAGCAGCGAGTTGATGGCGCGGACGCCGGTGTCCAGCGGCGTATCGATCGGCTGGCGCAGCATCGGGTTGATCGGATCGCGGCGCAGCGGGACGCGCTCGCGCGCGTGGAGCGGCCCCTGTCCGTCCAGCGGCGCGCCATCCGGACCGATGACGCGTCCCAGCAGCGAATCGCCCACCGGGATGCCCGAGACGGCCGCGACCGGCGTCACCCTGGCGTTCGGCAGGACGCCGTGCATTTCACCCGTGGGCATGAGCAGGAGCCGGCCGTCGGAGAAACCGACGACCTCGGTTTCGAGCTGCTTGCCGTCGGCGCCAGCGACCATGCACCGCGCGCCCACCGGGGCTTCGCAGCCGACGGCCTCGAGCGTGAGGCCCACCACGCGGCGCAGCTTGCCCTCGGCCTGCATCGGCCGGACGTGTTCCGCGCCGGCGCGCTGGGCGGCGAGCGTCTCGCGCCAGCGCGCGTTGCGCGACGCGACGTGCTGCTCGGCGTTCACGGAGCGTCGGCCTCGTCGTCGTGGAGTTCGGGCTGCCCCTGCAACACGCTGTCGATGACGGCCGCCATGCGCGTGCGAACGCGACCGTCGAGGCGCGAGTGTTCGCTTTCGAGACGGACATCTCCACGCGCGAGCGCGGCGTCGTCGACGACGGTCCCTTCGTGGTCGAGCGACGAACGATGCTCGCGAACCAGCGCCGCGTCGGCGGGATGCAGGTGGATCTTCAGGTGTCGGGTCGCCGCCGGCAGCGCGTCGACCGCCTGGCGCACCACGTCCACGATCGTCTCCGGTCGCGTCGCGATCTCGTAGCCGAGGACGCGTTCGGCGATCACCGTCGCGAGCTGCGCGAGGTCGGCCGCCACCTCGTCGTCGAGGTCGGCGAAGGGACGCTGGACCGCAGCGACCAGCGCGTCGAAGCGCGCGACCTGCTCGGCGAGCTCACGCTTCGCCATCGCGCGACCCTCCGCGAGGCCGGCGTTGAAGCCTTCTTCGCGAGCCTGCCGTTCGATCGCCTCGATCTCGGCGACGGTGGGTCGATGCGGCCCCTCGTCGTCCTGCCCCGCGGGATCGGGCGAATCGACGCCGCCGACGACCGGGAGCTCCCAGCGCTCGAACTGTGCGACGCTCTCGCGGGCGAGGATCGAGGTCAGGCTCATCAGACGAATTCTTCCCCGCCGCCGGCGAGATTGATCTGGCCGGCGTCGGCGAGACGCCGCGCGGTGGCCAGCACTTCTTTCTGCGCCGCGTCCACTTCGGACAGACGCACCGGACCCTTGACCTCGAGGTCGTCACGCAGCATGTCGGCGGCACGCTTGGACATGTTCGAGAAGATCTTCTCGCGGATGGCGGCCTCCGCGCCCTTGAGCGCGGTGATCAGCCGTGCCGACGGCACTTCGCGCAACAGCGTCTGCATGCTGCGGTCGTCGAGATCGGCGAGATCGTCGAAGACGAACATCAGCTCCTCGATGCGCTCGCCCAGGCCCGAATCGATGCCGCGGATCGATGCCATCAGTTCCGCCTCCCGCGAGGTTTCCATCGCGTTGAGAATGTCGGCGGCGGCCTTGAGGCCACCCACGCTCGCGGATTTCAGCTTGTTGGAATTGCCCGAGAACTGGCGCTCCATGATCTCGTCGAGCTCGTTCAGCGCGTGCGGCTGCACGCCGTCGAGCGTCGCGATGCGCATGACGACGTCGCTGCGCGTGCGCGCCGGCAGGTAACCGATGACTTCGGCGGCCTGGTCGGACTCGAGGTGCGCCATGACGAGCGCGATGATCTGCGGATGTTCCTGCCCGATCATTTCGGCGATCGCGCGGCTCTCCATCCACTTCAGCGACTCCAGGCCCTTGCTGCTGCGGCCGAGGAGGATGCGGTCGATGAGGCCACCGGCCTTGTTCTCGCCCAGCGCGTTGACCAGGATGCGACGGATGTATTCCTCGGTGCCGACACCGATGGAGGTGTGCTGGCCGACGTCCTCCTGGAGGCGCGTCAGGACCTGATCCACCTGCTCCTTGCTCACGTTCTTCAGCGCGGCCATCGCCGTCCCCACGGCCTGCACGTCGCGTGCGCCGAGGTGCTTCAGGATCGATGCCGCGTCTTCCTCACCGAGCGTGAGGAGCAGGATCGCGGCGCGCTGCGCGCCCGTCAGGGCTTCCTTCTGCTCAGCCGCCATCGTCGGACACCCAGCTCTTCACCACTTGCGCCACCTGCTTCGGATTCTCGGCGGCCATGCGCTTGGCGAGGCCCACCTTCTGTTCATAGGCCAGCAACGCGGGCGAACCGAGCTGCGCCTGGGAGCCCGTGCTGACGCGATCGGGCGTCATGTCGTCGTCGTCGACCATGACCGACACGGTGGGCATGGGACCGGCGAGCGCGACATTGTTCATGGCCAGCGGCGCCGGCTTCAGCAGGCCCTTGAGGATGGGGCGCAGCACGAAGAAGCCGACGATCAGCGCGATCATCACGCCGAGGCCCTGTTTGATCAGGTCGAGCATGCCCGGGCGTTCCCAGAACGGCGTGCTCTGGGGCGCCTCTTCGGCCACGTTGCCGTGGAAGGCCTCGTTGATCACGCTGACGCTGTCGCCGCGCGCCGCGCTGAAACCCACGGCGTTCTTGGTCAGCTCGGTCAGGCGCGTGAGCTCTTCCGGCGTGAACGGCACGCTCTTCGTCTTGCCGTCCTTGTCGGGCACCTGCTTGTTGTCCACCACCACCGCGACGGAAAGACGCGCGACCTTGCCGGCCGGATCGGTGACATGGCTGACGGTGCGGTCCAGCTCGTAGTTGCGTGTCGCGTTCTGCGTCTGCTGCGTGGGCGTCTGCGTGGCCTGCGTGCTGGCCGTCTGCGCGCCCGCCTTGCCACCGGCGGCGGGATTCGCCGCCGTGGCGTTGGCGCCGGTGTTCGGCGGCTGGTTGCTGAGCGCGCCCGGCACGCCGCCGTTGTTCGCCGGCTCCGTGCGCGTGTCGCTGCTGGTCTGCTCGCTGCGCAGGGCGGGATTGTCGTGGTTGAACGTTTCGCTCGCCTTTTCGGTCTGCGAGAAATCGAGATCCGCGAACACCTGCGCACGCACCTTGCCCGCGCCGACCAGTGGCGTCAGGAGGTCTTCGACGCGCTGGGTGTACGTCGCTTCGATACGGTTCGACAGGCGCAGCCGGCTATCGCC
Organism: Luteibacter sp. 3190; assembly: GCF_031456385.1. Lineage (NCBI taxonomy): Bacteria > Pseudomonadati > Pseudomonadota > Gammaproteobacteria > Lysobacterales > Rhodanobacteraceae > Luteibacter > Luteibacter sp. 3190. The sequence goes on from NZ_JAVDUO010000001.1 coordinate 2,124,945, forward strand.
GATCGCCGAGGCGCTGTCGGGATCGCTGACGGTGAGCAGATTGCCGGCCTGGTCGATGACCGACACCTGGCGGGTGTCGAGGTCAGGAACGCTGGCCGCGACCAGATGGACGATCGCGGCGACCTGGCCCTGGTCGAGCTGGCGACCGGGATACAGCGTCACGACGACGGACGCGCTGGCGGGCTTGTTGTCGCGGATGAACGCCGACGGCTTGGGCAGCGCGAGGTGGACGCGCGCCGCACGCACGGACTGCAGGCCCGCGATGGTGTTCGAAAGATCGTTTTCCAGCAGCGACTGGTAGCGGGAGCGCTCGGCCATGTCGCTCATGCCGAACGGCGAATCCGTCTGCGGCACGGCGCTGGCCGCGCTGCCCTGCGGGAGGCCCTGCCCCGCTAGCTTCAAGCGGACGCCAGCGACGTCGGCCGCGGGCACGAAGATGGAGCTGCCGTCGGTGCTCAGGGTGTACGGGGTATTGCCCGCCTGCAACGCCTGCGTGACGGCGGCGGCGTCCTTCTGCTCGAGGCCGCCGTAGAGCAGACCGTAGTTCGGAGCGCGGGACCACATCACCGCGGCGATGCCGATCGCGACGGCGCCGGCGATGCCGGCCAGCATGAAGAGCTGGCGGGCCGCCGGCGTCTGCGCCAGAGACTTCAGCGAATCCATGCGTGACGCCGTGTTGCTATCCGTGGTGGCTACGCCGTTGTCTGCCATGGTTCGGGTCGAATCCTGTCGGTGGGATCAACGTCGATCAGATCGACATGTTCATGATTTCTTTGTACGCATCGACCATCTTGTTGCGCACCTCGGTGAGGGCGCGGAACGAGAGGTCGGCTTTCTGGCCCTGGATCATCACCTGCGCGAGATCGATGCCGGGATCGCCGCGCTCGAACGCCATCGCCATGTCCTTCGCCTTGCCCTGCTGCTGCGAGACGCCTTCGATCGACTGCTTCAGGAGGTCGCCGAAGGCACCCTTCTCGGCCGCCGCCGTTTCGCCGACGCCCCGGATCGCGGGCATCTCGGTCTGCGCGCTGATGCGGCGCATCTGGAGCAGGAGGCTGTTGACGTCGATCGTGGTCATGACGGTTTTCCAACGCTTGCATCGGGTTTACGACACCCGATGCACGACCTGTGCCAACCGACGCGGCATCAGCCCGCCTGCACGGTCTCGGACAGGCCGTACTTGCGCAGCTTCTCGACCAGCGTCGTGCGCTGGACGCGCAGCAGCTTCGCGGCGTGGGCCACGACACCATTGGCGGAGTTCAGGGCCTGACGAATGAGACCGATCTCGATGCCGGCGAGGTGATCCTTCAGGTCGAGACCGCCCTGGGGAAGGACCGAGGGATCGCCCTCGCCGATGAAGGCGAAGGACTCCGTGACTTCCGGCTCGGCCTCCATCATGGCGATCAGTGCGGCGCCGGAGACCTCTTCCACCGGCAGCGCGCCGCGGTATTTTTCCGGCAGGTCGGCGGCGCGGACTTCGCCGTGCGGCATCAGGATCGCCATGCGCTCCACGAGGTTGGACAGCTCGCGGACGTTGCCCGGCCACGAATAACGGCACAGCGCGCCCACGGCGCTCGGCGAGAAACGCACCGAGGACAGGCCGCGCTGGACGAGGCGGTGGTTGAATTCGGACACGAGGGCGGGAAGGTCTTCGAGGCGCTGGCGCAGCGGCGGCATCTCGAGCGGGAAGACGCTCAGGCGGTAGAAGAGATCCTCGCGGAAGCTGCCGCGCTCGATGGCCCCTTCGAGGTCGCGGTGCGTGGCGGCGATGATGCGCACGTCGCAGCGCTGCGGACGGTTGCCACCCACGCGCTCGAAGACACGTTCCTGCAGCACACGCAGCAGCTTCACCTGCATCGGCAGGCTCATGTCGCCGATCTCGTCGAGGAACAGCGTGCCGCCCTCGGCCATCTCGAAGCGTCCCTTGCGGGTGCTGATGGCGCCGGTGAACGCACCCTTCTCATGGCCGAAGAGTTCGCTCTCGAGCAGTTCGGCCGGGATCGCGCCGCAGTTGATCGCGACGAACGGCTTGTCGCGACGCGGGGAGCAATCGTGGATGGTGCGCGCGACGAGTTCCTTGCCGCTACCCGATTCGCCCAGCACGAGCACACTGGAATCGAACGGCGCGACCTGGCGGATCAGCGCGTTCACGCGCTGCATCGGGCCCGACTGGCCAACGAAGCGGCGGCTGGACGCCGGCGGCTCGATCCGGGACTGGAGGCTGCGCAGCGCTTCCGACAGGCGCTCGTAGCGCAGCGGCATGTCGATCAGTTCGACGTTGCTGCTGCGGGTGTCGTCCGCGATCAGCGAGGTGGCCAGCGGTGAGTCGGCCGCGACCAGCATGGGAACGTTGCGGCCGCCGCGACCGAGCGACGCGAGGTGCGCTTCCAGCTCGTTCTCGTCTTCGACCGTGCCGACATAGACCCCCCGCCAGCTCTCGGCGACTTCACCGGCCGGCATGCGGCCGGCGACGACGGGACGGTAGCCCAGGAAGGCCAGCGCCGAGACGATGGTTTCGGCGCGCGTGGCGTCGGATTCGACGACAAGAAAGTGGGAAGACTTCACCTGGGATACCTCGCTTCATGCGTGTGATCGAAGTGCCTGGCGGGTTCCGCGATGGAATCCCGTCGGCTTCGTTGCAAGGTATCAATCAAGGAGCGTGCCAACGGCGGAATTCCGCCGCGCGAAGGCGGAAATTTACGTCGCGGTGCGGCGGAAAGGCGTCGCGGCCGGTCCCTACCGTCCGTGAGTGGAGCCCGCCGTGAAGGTCCGAAGCGTCAAGCGTGACGACAGGCGTCACGAATGTGACGCGGGGCGCCACGCGACGTTTCTACGTCACGTGACGTAAAAGGTCACATGCCTTCGGAAGAGCTTTCGACTGGCCGGGAATGTGCACGCGCTTCGGCCACCTGCCGGCGATGCTGGCGGAAAACCAGGCGCTCGATGCCGTCGCGGACGGCCTCCGTCAGCCCTTCGAAGACGATGAACCCCTTGCCGTCCGTTGGCCCGGCGGTGCGCACGCCCGGCAGCTCGAGCGGCAGCGCCCGGCAGACGTCGAAATGGATCTTGAGCAGGACCGGCTGGCCGACCGGCGGAAGGCCAGCCCAGGGCATGACCGCGCCGATGGCGTTGAAGCGCAGGTTGAGACGCGACGGCAGGCCCGCCTGCGGGAGCAGCAGCCGGTTCACGATCTCCATCAGAACGTTGAGCTTCGCGTCCAGCCGGGCCACTTCCTGAGTGAGTGGGCTGTCGTCCTCGGCGGTGTCGCTGCGGCGGTCCATCAGCGCCGACACCGCGACCAGCACGCTGGCGTTCCGGTCGTTGATCAGGGCGAGGGCCGCCCCGTCGGGCCTCGCGACGCTTTCGACGGTCGCGTGGAAGGCGGCATCCCAGGCCACCCGATCGGAAAAAGCCTTCCAGCCGTCGTCACTCATGCGCCCTGCCCCCTGCCGAGAGATTGCGGTCAGAACGAACTATACGCGGCCACGGCGCGACGGACGCGACGCGACGCTTCCCAGGCGATCGCCGCTTCGTCGCGGGCCACGGCGACGAGGTCCTTGATCAGGCCGTCGAGGAGCATGATCGACTTGAGCGACTCCAGCGTTTCGGGCGCCGGCCGCATGGTTCCGGTGCGGAGCACCGGGTCGCGCTCGGCCTCGAGCTCGACCAGGTCGTCCCAGCGCGAATCGCTGGCCGCGGCGTGCATCGACTCGGTCAGAGCCAGGGCCCGCGGCAGGTCGCACCAGACGTCGGTCATGCGCCGGCTCCGGCCACCTGGCGCGCCGCGACGGGAATCGCGACCCAGCTGTCGCGTACCTGCCCAAGCAGGCGGGTGACCTCGTCGAGGGCCTCGGTGTCATTGTGCAGGTTGGCGTGCAGGAGACGACGGCTCAGGTAGTCGTACAGGCCATCCAGCTGACCGACCAGCGGCGTCTCCACCTCGTGGTTCAGGCCCGCCTGGAGCGCGCCGACGATCTCGATCGCCTTGGAGATCGCCTCGCCCTTGGAGGCGACGTTGCCCGTGGCGATGCACGCCTGCGCGAGGCGAATGCGCTCGAGCGCACCGTCCATGAGCATGGTGACGAGACCGTGCGGATCGGCGGTTTCGAGGCCGCCCTGCGTGCGGATCTGCTGGTAGGCGCCTGCGCCCTGGGAATATCCGAGTGCCATGTCTGCGTGTCCTGGAGTCGTGCGTTACTTGCTGGTCGTCAGCGCGTCGAACTGCTGCTGGAGGTAGCTGCTGGTCCCGGCCAGCTTGGTCATCATCGCGTCGAGCGCGCTGTACTGTTTGGTCAGGCGCTTCGAGTAGTCGTCCATCTGCACGTCGAAGGCGTCCATCGCCTCCTTGATGTCCTTGGCCTTGTTCTGCAGGTTGGCCGTGCGCTGGGTGAGAATGCCGTTCGAAGCCGTCCATCCCGCGATCAGCTTGTCCAGCTTCGGTGCGATGCCGTTGTCGCCGCTCAGGAGGTTCTGCGCCTCCTTGGGGTTGTTCGCCATCACCTTCGTGAGCTTGTTGGTGTCGAGCTTGAGCGTGCCGTCGGTCTGGAAGGCCACGCCCAGGTCGCTCAGCGAACGCGGCCCCGACGAATTGCCCGCGAACTGCGAGCCCAGCAGCGTCGCGACCTGGCTCTTGATCGAGTTGACCGTGGCGTCACCGATCAGGGCACCGACCTGCTGGTTGGTCTGGTCGTACTTCGTGAGCTGTTTGTAGGTCGCGATGAACGAGTTATAGGCTGTGACGAGTGAATTCAGACCAGTCGTCACGGCGCTGGGATCATTGGTAATGACAAGCGTGGTCGGGGCATCTGCGCTGGTCGTGCCCGTCAGCGTCAACGTGACGCCATCGATCGCGGACGTCGCCGTGTTGGACGCACTCGTGGCCTTGACGTCGTCGACGTAGAAAACGGCATCCTGGGCGGCCGTTTGCGGCGTTCCCGTGGCGGGATCGAAATCCAGCTGCGCCAGGTTGCCGTCGCCCCCGCTGGTGGTGACCGTAAAGGCGTTTGCGGCGCCCGTCGAGACGGACGTCAGCACCAGATGCGCGCCATCCGCACCAGTGACGATGCTCGCGGTGACGCCAGGATTGTCCTTCGCCTTGTTGATGGCGTCGCGCACGTTCTCGAGGGTATTGGCGCCGGAAGCGACATCGAGACTCATCGACTTGTCGCCGATCGCGATCGTGATGTTGCCCGTGCCGATCGCGGCCTTGCTGCCCTCGAACGCCGGCGACATGATCTTCTGCGAGGTCGCCAGCTGGTCAACCTTGATCTTGTAGGTATTGGGCTGCGCGGTCGAGTCGACCGTAGCGGTGAGCGCCTTGCTGTCGCCCACGCTGACTTTCTGCGTCTTGAACGCCGTGCCGTCGGTCAGCGCCTTGATGGCGCTCTGCAGGCTCGTCAGCGACGAGGAGAAATTCCCGACGGCCGAAATCTGGGTGGTGTTCGCCTGCGAGTCCGCGGCGTATTTCGCGTCCTGCGCCTTGCGCTTGTTCGCGACGAGGTTCGTGACGATCGACGCGACGTCGATCGAGCTGGAACCGATGTTGACGGGACTGGTGGCCATGAAGCTCTCCTGGAAGACGCCTCACTGCCCTGGGCGCCAATTTGTCGACGGCTGGCCCCCTTTCGAGAGCCAGCCGTGACAACTAAGCAATTACCCTGCCAAGCCCGGGAGAACCTCCCCGGGCCCGGTGAGCCCTTCCCTGTTACTGGAGGAGCTTCTGGACGATCTGCTGGCTCTGGTTCGCCTGGGCGAGGACCGAGACGCCGGCCTGCTGCAGGATCTGAGCCGAGGACATGTTCGCCGTTTCCTGGGCGAAGTCGGCGTCGGTAATGGCCGACTTCGAAGCCGTCAGGTTCTGCGAGATGTTCTGCAGGTTCGAGATCGTGGACTCGAAGCGGTTCTGCACCGCGCCGAGGTCCGAGCGGAGGCTCGAGATCGACTGGAGGGCGGCATCGATGCGGTTGATCGTGTCGTTGGCGCCGTCGACCGTCTTGATGCTGGAGTCGGCAAGGGTCTTCGTGGTGCCAACCGCGCTGGTGGCGGCGAAGCCCAGGTTGGCTTGCTCGGTGCCCGAAACGGCGATCGACTTGGCCGAGGCGACGTTCAGCTTGCCGTCCGTGCCCACGTATGCCGTTACGCCCTCGCTGGAGTGGCTATTGATGGCGTCGGCTACGTCCTGCGCGTTCTTGAACGTACCGGTGATGTCGAACGACGTACCGCCACCGATCGAGAAGGTCAGGTCGCCCGCGTCGAGCGTCTTGCCCACGGAGTTATCCGTAACGTCGATCGACGTCGCCGTCGTGGCGTTGGCGGCGACGGTAAAGTCGCTGCCCAGCTGATTCTTCAAGAAGGTGATGGCGTCGGCCTGCGTCGCGCCCGTGTAGTCACCCCAGTCGACCGACTTGCTGCCGTACGTGACGACGCCCTTGGTGCTTGCGTTCGCGGTGGTCCAGTCGGTGGTCTGGGCGGTCGTCACGGTCGTGCCGAGCTTGCCACTCAGGTCGATGGAATCGGTGGCCAGCTGGCCGACCTGGTTCGCCTTCATGCCCTTGTCGAGGCCGACGGTGATGACTTCACCGACGTTGGCACCGACCTGGAAGCTGAGTTCCTTGGCGGAACCGTCCAGCACCTTCATGCCGTTGAAGTTCGTCTGCGTGGCGATACGCGTCACTTCCGACAGACGCTGCTGCACTTCGGCGTCCAGCGCTTCGCGGTCGCTCGGCGAGTTGGAGGCGTTGGTCGACTGCACGGCCAGCTCGCGGATGCGCTGCAGGTTGTTCGTGACCTCGTCGAGGGCCGACTCGGTCGTCTGCGACAGCGAGATACCGTCGTTGGCGTTCTGGACGGCGCGGTTCAGACCGTTGATCTGCGTGGTGAAGCGGGTCGAGATCGCGAGGCCGGCGGCGTCGTCCTTCGCGCTGTTGATGCGGTTGCCCGACGACAGGCGCGCGATCGCGGAGGACAGCTTCGTCTGCGAGGTGCTCAGGTTACGCTGAGCATTCAGCGACATGATGTTGGTGTTGATGGTCAGAGCCATGGGATTGATCCTTGGTAAGCGGAACCGAAATGCCGGATTGATGTGCGGCGTAGTCCGGCGGGGTTCCGTTAGGAAAGCCTTCCGCCTCAGAGAGGTTTACGGCACGCCGGGGAGAAACTTGAGGACTTTTTCTACCTGTCAACCACTTTTCGATCAGCGCCCGCCCCGAAAGCCCGTGCCGGCCGCTGTCAGGGTTATTTATCGGCACACCCGGCGAGGGGTTTAGGCCTTTTTTCAAGGAATGCAATGCCGCAATACGGCAAGGTCGAGGCCTACCCGGCGCCCATAAAAAAAGGCGGCCCTAAGGCCGCCCCAAGCACGTCGCCGTGCGTCTCGACGTTCTTATTTGAGGTAATTGAACAGCGTGAGGCCCTGCATCTTCACGAAGGCCTGCTGCGCGGCGTTGAGTGCCGTCTGCTGCTGCGCGAACTTGCTCGACGCACTGGCGTAGTCGAGCTCGGTGAGGTTCGACAGCGTGCTGGCATACTGCAGGCTGACGTCCGCGCCGATCTGCGTCTGCTGATCGAGCGTGTTCATGCGCGCGCCGATCTTCGTGCGCGTGTCGAGAAAACTCGTCGCGGCCTGATCCAGGTTCTGCAGCTGCGCGTTGATCTGGTTGTTCATCGGGGCGCCACCGCCCGGCGTCTCGAACGCGGCGATGATGCCGGCCACCGTCGAGAAGACGTCCTGCGACGACGACGGCGCGACCGCGAACGTATCGCCCGTCGCGGGCGTGCCCGTGAGGTTGAGCTGCGTACCCTTGAAGTTGATGGTGCCGGTTTCCCCGGTATAGGTGCCGGTGGAGATGGGTGGCAGCGTCGGATCGGTCGCATCGCGTACTTCGTACGTGGTCGGCGACGTGAAGGTGATCGAATACTTGCCGCCATCCCACGCGGAGGCGTCAGTCACCGACGTCGCGCCCACCACCGCGGTACCCGTGTTGGCCGCGCCCGCCGACGTGATGAAGGTGCCGTTGCCGCCGCGGATCTGCATGAAGACGTCCGAACCGCTGTCACCCGTCGCCACCTGCATGCCCGCCGCCGCGGCGACCATGCGCTGGTTCTGGTCGCCGCCGTAGCTGACGCTGAGGTCGTCGATCGTGAAGGGCTGCGTGCTGGTCCGGCTGCCGGCGAAAATGTACTCGCCCTGCCCGTCGCGGGTATTGGCGAGCGCCACGAGTTGCTTGAGCGTCTGCCGCAGCTCGGTGGCGATGGACTGACGCGACTCGTTGGTCTGCGTGCCGTTCATGCCTTCGAGCGTGATCGAGCGGATGCGATCGAGGATGTCGCCCGCGGAGTTCAGTGCCTGCTCCTCGGTCGACAGGCGCGACGTCGCGGACTGGATGTTGCGCGTGTACTGGTCGTTCTGCGCGGCGGCGGAACTGGTGTCCACCGCGCGCGCGGCGGCGGCGGGGTTGTCGGAGGGCGACTGGATGGCCTTGCCGTTGCCGAGCGCCAGCTGCGTCTGCGACAGCTGGTACTGGCGATCGAGCATCGTGTTGACCGCCTGCTGCTGGCCCCAGGACGTGGAAATGCGCATCGTCAGCCTCGTACCGCGCTCAGGAGGGAATCGAAAATGGTGTTGGCCGCGTTGATCACCTGCGCCGACGCCGCGTACGCCTGCTGGAAACGAAGCAGGTTGGAGGCCTCTTCGTCCAGGTTGACGCCGGAAAGGCTCTGCTGCGATGCCATGGCCTGGTCGAGGATGCTCTGTTGCGCGTCTAGCGCGGTGTTGGCCTGCGCGCCCGCCGTGCCCACCTGGGCGATCAGCTGGCTGTAGGACTTGCCCACCGTCGTGACGCCGTTGTCCAGCACGCCCTTGTTGGCGACGTCCGCCAGCGCGAGCGCGTTCCCGTTGTCGCCGCTGGCCGAACCCGCCGGCTTCACGGAGAACGTGTCGTTAGCGGCAGGAACACCCGACAGCTTTAGCGTCCAGCCGTTTCCGGTGATCGTGTCGCCGTCCGTGTAGTTCTGCAGCGGGCCGCCGTTGACCCGGTAGGTGGTGGGCGATTCGAAGACGATATCGACGGGCGTCCTGAAGTTCGGATCGGCGACGTCCGTCACCGTCAGCTTGCCGGGGACGCCCTTGCCCGTATTGGTCGATGCCTTGGTCGCGGCCAGGGGACCGGAGGCCGCGATCTTGTTGGTATCGGACACGACCACGCTGATCGTGGAGGCCGCGTTACGCGTGGGCTGGATCTGCACGCTGTCGCCGGCCTGAGGGGTACCGGAGGGCACCGTAATCGCGAGGCCATCGATGAGGATCGGGTCGCCGGCCGCGCCGGTACCCGTGGAAGGCACCGTGACGCCCGCGGTGGTCGATACCACCCACTTGGCACCGTCGTAGCGCACGATGTAGTCGGAGGCGCCGAGCTTGCCCACGTCGGTGACGGTGGCCGTGACCTGCGCGTTGCCCTTGTTGTTGCTGTTGTTGAGCACCGCCGGATCGGCGATGTCGAAGAACTTGCCGCCGGCGTCGCCATTCAGGTCGATGCCCTGCGCGTGCTGCTTGTTGAACGCGTCCGTCATCGCGATCGCCGCGCGCCCGAGCTGGTTCCTCGCTGGATCCAGCACGTTCGTGCGGAAATCGAACGTCGCGCCCAGCGATCCGGAACCGAGCTGGCTGCTGATGATCGAACCGCTCGGGCCGACTACTTCGAGGCGGGACGCGTCGTACGGGTTGTTGGCGGTGGAGAGCTGGGTGGACGCCGTGCCGTTCACGAGCGGCAAGCCGTTACCTACCGAGACGGTGACCATGTTGTTGCCGGCATCGCTGACGTTGACGCCGACGATCTGCGAGAGCTGCGAAATCGCCTGATCGCGTGCGTCGAGAAGGTCGTTCGGCGCCGCGCCGCCGACGGACGCGCGCTGGATCTGGCCGTTGAGGTCCGCGATGCTCTTGGCGAGGCTGTTGATGGAGTCGACGGACGTGCTGATCTGCTGGTTGGTCTGCTTGTCGATCTGCTGGAACTGCGACGACAGCGAGCGGAACGTGGCCACCAGCGTGTTCGCCTTGCCGATCAGGGCCTGGCGGCTCGCCGTGTCGATGGGCGCGTTCGCGACGTCGCTGACCGCGCCGAAGAAGCCATCGAGCGCCGTCTGCAGGTTGGCCGAACCGCTGACGGCATTGTTCGCCGCGGCCGTGAAACCGGCGTACTGCACCGCCCTGCTCTGCCCGGAACTGGCCGACCAGACGGCTTGCGTCAGGAACTGGCTGTACGCGCGCTGGACGCTGGTCGCGTCGGCGCCCTGTCCGATGTAGTAGCCGCCGCTGAACTGCGGGGCCCGCGCGTTGAAGGTCGTCGTCTGCCGCGTGTAACCCGCGGTGTTGACGTTGCTGATGTTGTGTCCGACGGTCGACAGGCCGACTTGCGAGGCAAGCAGGCCCGAAATTCCGGTGGAGAGCAGATCGGCCATCGTCGTTATCCTTTACCTTGCGTTCCGTCAGAGGTCTTCGGCGAAGCGTTCCAGCGCCGCGAGCGCCTGCTTCATGACAGGACCGTTGGCGATATCGGTGAGCTTCTTGGCGTAGCTGGGATCGGTCGCGTAGCCGCCCTTGACGAGCGCGTGCGCGAAACCGGCCACATCGTCGCCGCGCCCCACGGCCGCCGCATAGCGGGGACTGCTCGAAACCATGTCGGCGTAATCCTGGAAGGATTCGGACGGCGAGTCGTACGCGCGGAAGCTGTCCTTCCTGCGCACCGCCACGCCGTCTTCGTACTCCAGCGTCGGCACGTTGACGCGCTTGCCGTCCCAGCTGCTGCCCGCCTTGATGCCGAACATGTTGAAGCTGGTGGTGCCGCCCTGGGCGGGCATGTGCTTGCCCCAGCCGGTCTCGAGCGCCGCCTGCGCGAGGAGCGCGCGCACGGAGACGCCGAGCTTCTTCGCCGCCTCGATCGCGTGCGGCGCGAGCTTCTGGACGAAATCCTCGGGGCTGGTCATCTTGCCCACCGCGTTGGCGACCGCGTTGGCGCCCTCGCCGACGGCGCGCCCGGCGCGACCGATCATGCGCTCGAGCGAGTCCATCAGGCCGCTTTCCTGGTCCGACGGCGACGACACCGCGGCCGCCGTGCTGGCGTCGCCGGTGACGCCGGCGAAGAGGTCGGCGGACCCGCCGGACGACGGCGCGGCGCCGCCGAGCTGACGGATGAGCATGTCGGCAATGCCGATGCCCTTGCCCTGTGACAACGTCAACGAGAGCTGGTGGTCGAACATGTCGCGGTAGGCCGTGCCGGCCTGCGAGCCCATGATGTCGTCGCCCATGGCCGCGCTCGCGTCGCGCATGGACTTCAGCATCATCTGGGTGAAGATCGATTCGAATTGCTTCGCGACGACCGGAAGGGCCGTCTTCGAATCCGTCTGCGCGGCCGAGCGCAGGCCGGCGAACGCGGACATGTCCGTGTAGGTACCGAGCCTCTGGTTGTCGACCGTGACCGCCATGTCAGATCACCACGAGTTCGGCGTGCAGGGCACCGGATTCCTTGAGCGCCTGCAGGATGGAGATGAGGTCGCTCGGCGACGCCCCGACCTGGTTGACCGCGCGCACGATGGCGTCGAGGCTGGTGCCCGGGCCGAACTTGAACATGTGGCCGCCCTCTTCGCTCACGGCGACCTGGCTGCTCGGGACCACCGCCGTCTGGCCGCGGCTGAACGGCGCCGGCTGGCTGACCTGCGGCTGCTCGCTGATCGTGACCTGGATCGCGCCGTGGGCGACCGCGGCCGCCCCGACCTTGACGTCGGAACCGATGACCACCGTTCCGGTGCGCGAATTGACGATGATGCGCGCCGGCGCGTCGCCGGGCGTGACCTCCAGAGCCTGGATCGTCGACAGCCAGGACACGCGCTGCGACGGGTCCATCGGCGCGCGCACCGCGACCGAGCCGGAGTCCAGGGCGTTCGCCGTTCCGGCGCCGAAGTTCTGGTTCACGGCCTGCGCGATGCGCGCCGCGGTGGTGAAGTCGGCCGTGTTGAGATTCAGCATGAGGTCGCCGCCCTTGTCGAACGACGTGGCGACGCTGCGCTCGATGCTCGCGCCACCGGGAATGCGGCCGCTGGCGGAAATGTTCACCTGGACGCTGGAGCCGCTCTTGCCCTGCGCGCTGACACCGCCGACGACGACGCTGCCCTGGGCGATGGCGTAGACCTGTCCATCGGCGCCCTTGAGGGGCGACATGAGCAGTTCGCCACCGCGGATGCTCTTGGCGTTGCCGATCGAGGCCACGGTGACGTCGATGCGCTGGCCCGGCTTGGCGAACGGCGGTAGTTCCGCCGTGATGGTCACGGCCGCGGCGTTCTTCAGCTGCGGGCGGACGTTGGCCGGCACGTTGACGCCGAACTGCTGGAGCATGTTCTCCAGGCTCTGCGTCGTGAAGGGTGCCTGGCTGGTCTGGTCGCCGCTGCCGTCGAGGCCGACCACGAGGCCGTAGCCGATCAGCTGGTTGCTGCGGACGCCGCCAACCTGCACGAGATCGCGGATGCGGTCGGCGTGCGCCGGCACGATGGCGCCGAGCGCGAGCACGGCCGCGGCGGTGCGAACGATGGCGCGGAAGCGATGCATGGCGCTCATCAGAACGGCATCCACTTGGAGTCGAAGAAGCGCGACAGCCAGCCGCGCGTGTTCGAATCGGCGAGCGTGCCCTTGCCCACGTATTCGATACGGGCGTCGGCGACGCGGCTCGACGCGACGATGTTGTCGTTGCCGATGTCCTGCGGACGGACGATGCCCGAGATGCGCACGAGCTCCTCGCCCTGGTTGATCGTGAGCCACTTCTCGCCGCGCACGACGAGGGCACCGTTGGACAGGCGCTGCGCCACCGTCACGGTGATCTCGCCGGTCAGCTGGTTGCTCTGGCTCGACGCGCCGTCGCCGTCGAACGCGTTGTTGCTGGACAGGGCGCTGTCGGCGCTCTTGCCACCGATGCGCAGGCCCTGCCCGAGAATCGTGGGCGATGCGATGTTGTTGCCGTTCTTCTTGCTGGTGCTGGTCGCGGCCTTCTTGCTGGCCTGCGTCGACTCGACCAGCGCGATCGTCAGGATGTCGCCGATGCGATGCGCGCGCGGGTCGGCGAACAGCTCCATCGACTGCTGATCGGCATAGATGGACCCGGTGGCGCGCGGCTGCGCGGCGGGCTCTTCGGGAAGCGTCGCCGTATACATCGGCTTCGGCGTGGGCGGCACGATCGCACAGCCCGCGAGCGTGGCGAGCGGCAGCGCGGCGGCGAGGAGGCGGGCGATGAAGCGGTTCATGACGTGTCTCAGGTCTTGTTGGAGATGAACTGGAGCATCTGGTCCGCGGCGGAGATCGCTTTCGAGTTCATCTCGTAGGCGCGCTGCGTCTCGATCATGTTCACCATCTCCTCGACCACGTTGACGTTCGACGTTTCGAGGGAGTGCTGCTGGATCGTGCCCAGGCCATTGAGGCCGGCCGTGCCCGTCTGCGGGGCGCCGCTGGCGGCGGTTTCGAGATAGAGGTTGTCGCCGCGCGGCTCGAGACCCGCGGGGTTGACGAAGTCGGCCAGCTGGATGGTGCCGATCTGCTGCGAGGCCGCGCTGCCGGCCGTCGTCACGCTGACGGTGCCATCCTTGCCGATGCTGATCGTCGACGCGTTGGCGGGAATGGTGATCGCCGGCTCGATCGGATAGCCGTCGTTGGTGACGATCTGGCCGTCCTGGTCGCGCTTGAGGCCGCCGTCGCGCGTGTAGCCGACGGTGCCGTCCGGCATCGTCACCTGCAGGAAGCCACGGCCGTCGATGCGGACGTCGAGGGGGTTGTCCGACTGCTGCACGCCGCCCTGCTCGAACATCTTCTGCGTGCCGACCACGCGCACGCCGGTGCCGATCATGAGGCCCGTCGGCGACTGCGTCTGTTCCGTCGTCTGCGCGCCGGCCTGGCCGCGGTTCTGGTAGGCGAGGTCTTCGAATTCCGCGCGCGAGCGCTTGAACGCGGTGGTGTTCGTGTTGGCCAGGTTGTTCGAGACGACGTCCATGCGCGTCTGCTGCGCATCGAGGCCGGTCTTGGCGATCCAGAGGGACGTGAACATCGTTGACTCCTGCGCGTGCGCGCTTGACGTGCCGGCGACGGGTTTCCGTCGCGGCGGCGGTGGTTACCCCACCTGTAGCAATTTCGATGCCGACTGGGCGTTTTCGTCGGCCGTCTTGATCGAGCGGACCTGCATTTCGAACTCGCGGGAGAGCGAAATCATCTTCACGAGCACGTCGGAAGGGTTCACGTTGCTGGCTTCGATGGCGCCGGAGACCACTTTCACGTCGGCATCGGCCTGGGCCTGGCTGCCGTCCTTCATGTGCATCAGCCCGTCCGATCCGAGGCTCAGCTGATCGTTGCCCGGGTTGACGAGCTTGATCCGGTCGGTCGTGGCGACCGTCGCGGGCGATTCGCCCAGCGGCACGATCGAGATCGTTCCGTCCGAGCCGATCTTCACGCTGGAGGCCTGCGGGATGGTGATGGGGCCGCCGCCGCCGAGCACCGCGTTGCCGCGCGCGTCGGTCAGGAGGCCCTGGTCGTCGATGCGCAGGTTGCCGGCGCGCGTGTAGCCTTCGGTGCCGTTCGGCGTCTGCACGGCGATCCAGCCGTTGCCCTGCACGGATACGTCGAGGTCGTTGCCGGTCTGCGTCTGGGTGCCCTGCGTGGTGTCCCAGCCCGTGCCCTGCGCCACGCCGTTGATGCGCGTCTGCAGGCCATCGCCCTGCACCGGCACGCTCTGGAACGCGGACAGCTCCGCCTTGAATCCGGTGGTGTTGGCGTTGGCGAGGTTGTGCGCCACTTCGGCCTGCGCCCGCATGATCTGCGTGGCGCCGGTCATCGCGACATATACGGAGCGGTCCATGGCGGGATCCCTGTTCGATGGGCGGTACGCGGCCTGCGCCGCGTACCGCCGTCACGCTTAGTTGCGGATGTTGATGATCGTCTGGGTCAGCTTGTCGTCGGTCGAGATGACCTGCGCGTTCGCCTGGTAGTTGCGCTGCGCCTTGATCATGTTGACCAGCTGGGCCGTGAGGTCGGCGGTGTTGGACGACTCCAGCGAGCCTGCGACCACCGTGCCGACGTCGCCCGAGTTCGCCACGCCACGGATCGGCTGGCCCGACTCCGAGGACGGCACCCAGTTGGTGTCGTTGAGCTGGCGCAAGCCCTGGTTGTTGGCGAACGTCGCGATGGCGACCTGGCCCAGCGGCGTGGTCACGCCGTTCGAATAGATGGCCGAGACGGTGCCGTCCTTGGCTACATCGATCTTCGAGAACTTGCCGGCGGCGTAACCGTCGGTCGGCGCGGCGGTCGTGGCGAAGGTATCGCCGAACTGCGTGACCTTGTTCACGTCGATCGTCAGGTCGATCGGGGCCGCGCCCGGATTCGGGGACGCCGCGCCGAAGTTGAGCTTGCCGCCGACCGGCGTGGTGATCGCGCCGCCGCTGGTGAACGCGATGGGCTGCGCGCCGCCGACCTGCGTGCCGTCGACGGTCATGTACGCGTTCCACGTGTTCGGGTTGGTCGCGTCCTTCACGTAGTACACGTTGGTGGTGTGCGACGCGCCGAGCGAGTCGTAGGCCTGGAACGTGGAGAGGTAGTTGTAGGTCTTGTCGTTCGTCGGATCGAACGCGCCGCCGGTCGGCGCCGTGGCGCTCGACGACAGGTTCGCGGTCAGCGAGACGGTCGAGCTGGCCTTCGCGGGGCTCGTGCCGGTCGTGATCTTCAGGTCGGTGAGCGAGCTCATGTCGAAGCCGCCGGATGCGGTCGGCGGATACGCCTGCACGTACTGGCCCGTGGCCGTGACGATGTTGCCCTTGTCGTCCGGATGGAAGTTGCCCGCTCGCGTGTACGAGTAGCCGGAACCGTCGCGGATCGTGAAGAAGCCCGCGCCGCTGAGCGCGAAATCGTACGAGTTGCCGGTCTGGGTGTTGTTGCCGTCGCTGAACTGCTGGGCGATGTTCGTCAGGCGGACGCCGCTGCCGGCCGCGTTGGCCGAGAGGTTCTGTCCCGCCACCGAGTAGACCTGCGAGAACTCGGCGCGCGAGCCCTTGAAGCCGACGGTGTTGACGTTGGCGATGTTGTTCGCGGTGACCTCGAGGTCGGCGGACGCCGCGTTGATGCCGCTAAGGGCGATATCGAAAGGCATGGTGGATTCCTCGCTGTACTTACAGGATTTGCGCGATCTGACTGAGCAGGGCGCCGCCGTAGCCGGCCACCTGCAGGTACGTGCCGTCGGTGCCCGAAGCACCGACGCCTTCCACCTTGCCGCGAACGAACGTGTCGATCGCGGTTCCGCCGGAAGTCGCGGAAAGCTGGTAGACGCCGTCGGCGAGCTGCGTGCCGTCGTCGGACTTGCCGTCCCAGGTGAACTTGACCAGGCCGGCGTCCGGCTGACCGAGCGACATCGTGCGGACGACGTTGCCCGCCTGGTCCTTGATCTGCACGTTGACGTACGTGCCCGAGTTGCCGACGTTGACGGCGCCGCCGAGCGTGCCATCCGTCAGCTTCGCCGCCTTCGACGGCACCAGCACCTCGGTGCCGACGAGCGACGCCGCGCGCACGAACTGGTCGCCGCTGAGGTTGCTCGCCAGCGAGTCGAACGACTGCTGGAGCTGCTGCGTCGCGGCCACCTGCGAGAACTGCGCCAGCTGGGCCACCGTCTGGGTGGCGTCCATCGGCTTGGTGGGGTCCTGGTTGGTCATCTGGGTGACGATGAGCTTGAGGAAATCCGACTGGCTCAGGGTCTGCTGCTGGAGCTGGCTGGACGACGAGGCCGCCGCGCTGCCACTACCGATGGAATCGACTGCCATGGGTTGGTCCTTACTTGCCGAGGTCGAGCGTCTTCTGCATGAGCTGCTTGGCGCTGTTCATGACTTCGACGTTGTTCTGGTAGGAGCGCGACGCGGAGATCATGTTGACCAGCTCGTCGACCGGGTTGACGTTGCTCGAATAGACGTAGCCACTTTCGTCCGCGAGCGGATTGGAGGGCTCGAAGCGCGACTGGATGGGCGCCTGGCTTTCCGTCACCCCCATCGTGCGCACGCCCGCGTTCTCCATCTGGCCGTTGACCTGCTGCTGCACCGCGGAGAACAGCGGCTGCTTCGCGTGGTAGGCGGCCGCCTCGCTGCTGGCGACGCTGTCGGCGTTGGCCATGTTGCTGGCGGTGGTGTTCAGGCGCGCGGACTGCGCGGCCATGCCGGAGCCGGCGACGTCGAAAATCTTGATCAGGCTCATGAGCTGCTCCCCGTGATCGCAAGACGCATGGTGTGGATCTGGCCGTTGATGAAGCCGAGCGAGGCCTGGTAGTGGATCGCGTTGGCCGCGAACTGCGCCTGCTCGACCTGCGTGTCGACGGTGTTGCCGTCCATGGTGGGCTGGGTTTCGACCCGGTAGGCCATGCGGTCGGCGTCGGCGAGGGCCATCGCGGGATTGCCGCCGATGTGCCCCGACGAGGTCGCGGTCATGGGCAAGGCATTGCCCTCCACGGCGCCGGTCGCGGCGGCCATCACCTTGCGGAAGTCGAGGTCGCGGGCCAGGAAGCCCGGCGTATCGGCGTTGGCGAGGTTCGAGGAGATCACCTCGGCACGGCGCTGCCACAGGCCCAGGGCCTGCGCGTGGACGCCGAACAGCGAATCGGGTTTGTCGAGCATGGGTCCTGCCCCCTCGTGACCTTGGCGAAGAGGCAGGAGCAAGTCGCGTGCCATGCATGCGACGGCCACGAAAAACGGCGCCGTGGCGCCGTTTTCCGGGATCGGGGAGCGGGGTCGAACCGACTGGCGCCGGAATTCCGACGCGCCGTACGCGCTGTGACGACGGTGATCCGTCGCCCGGCGATCAGGCCGGGAGCAGTTCGAGGACGGTCGTCGCCAGGATGTCGGGCTGGAACTTGGCGATGAAGCGGTCGGCGCCGACGCGGTCGACCATCGCCTCGTTGAACACCCCGCTCAGGGAGCTGTGCAGCAGGACCTTCAGATGACGCAGCTGCGCGTCGTCGCGGATGGCGCGCGTGAGGGCGTAGCCGTCCATCAGGGGCATTTCGATGTCGGACACGACCAGCGCCACGCGCTCGTCGACCGGACCCATGGCCAGGGTGCCGAGCACGTCCAGGCCTTCACGGCCGTCCTTCGCCACCACGCACTCGAGGTCCATCTTGCGGAACAGGTCGACCAGCTGCGTGCGTGCCACGAGGGAATCGTCGACCACCAGCACCCGGCGATTGCGCGCGTGCTGGACCACGGCGGCCTGCTGGATGCGGTCCGAGAGCTCGACCGCCTGGGGGTCGACGCTCGCCAGCACCTGCTCCACGTCCACCACGGCGAGTAGGTCGCCATCGAGCCGCGTGACGGCGTTGACGCGGGCGCCGTAGCCCAGCGCGGCGGGCGGCGCCGTCATGTTGGCGCCGTCGACGTGCACGATGCGGTCCACGTCGGACACCAGAAAGCCCTGCACCGAGCGATTGAACTCGGTCACGATCAGGTGCGCCGTGTCCACCGCGGCGAGCGGGGGGTACCCCATGGCGGCCGCGAGGTCGATCACGGGAATGGTGTTCCCGCGGTAGTCGAAGCTGCCCGCGACCAGCGCGTGCATGCTCGGCATGCGCTCCAGCCGCGGCCGGCGCAGCACTTCGCGCACCTTGAAGACGTTGATGCCGAAGGCCTGGCCGTCGCCCAGGCGGAACAGCAGCATCGCCACGCGGTTGTGCCCGGCCAGGCGGGTGAAGGTTTCGACGGTGTCGAGGAGCGGTCGGGCCATGGCTGCGCGGCGTCTGCGGATGGTGTCGCGAACCGTATCGGCCAGCCGGCGCGTTTCTGTAGCCGGGCCGTGGCATGTGGATTGCATGGCTCAAGATGTCACGCCCCCTGACGATCTATTGGGGCGACCACTAAAACAAGCGAAAGCGAAGCCATGACCCTCCTCTGGAGCCAGCACGTCCGTCTCATCGCCCACGCGGCCGCCAGCGGCGACGCCGCGCGCGTCCGTGCGCTGTCCGCCCAGTACCCGGCGGCCGCCAGCGCGCTCGGCGCGCTGCTCAAGCCCGCGGAGCCGCGCACGGTTGCCGCGACCACGATCCAGGCGATCGAGCAGCAGGGGATGGTCCTGACGAACGCGCAGGCGCTCGGCGCGACGCTGCAGGAACTCGGCGCGGCCGTCGAGGGCGCCCGCGATACCGCCGGTCGTTTGACGGAAGCCGGCGCCAGGATTTCGACGGCCATCGACCAGGCCCACGCGGGCGTGGCCGGCATGGCCGACGCCGGCGGCCAGGGCCAGGCGACCTCGGCCGAACTCGACGGCCAGCTGCGCCTCCTGCGCAGCGCCCTGTCGGGCATGAGCCGCAATCACGCGCAGTTCTCCGAATACTTCACGGCCATCCGCAAGCTGACGGCCACGGTGCAGGACATCGCGCACCAGACCAACCTCGTCGCGCTGAACGCCGCGATCGAGGCGGCCCGCGCCGGCGAGGCCGGCCGCGGGTTCGCTGTCGTGGCCGACGAGGTCAAGCAGCTGGCCGAGAAGACCACGCAGGCCACCGCGGAGATCGACCAGGTCACGCAGGCGGTCGGCGAATTCGCCGGTCACCTGGACGACGCGGTCCAGACCAGCCTCCGCCGCCTCGACCAGTCCCAGGCGGGCATCGCGGGCATGCAGGCCTCGCTGGGTCGCGTCGACGACGCGGTCCGCGGCGCCCGCGGCAGCCTCGACGCCGCCCGCGAGGGCATGTCCGCCCTCACGGGCCGCGTCGCCACCATCCAGTCGACGCAGGCCTCGCTGGGCCGCGTCACCAACGAGGCACGCCGTCAGGCCGACGCCGCCGCGCGCGCCGCGGTGCTCGCGCACCGGCTCGGCCTCGCCCGCCTGGAAACGGAAGGCAATCTCGACGCCGCAAGCCTCAGCCAGATGATCCGCGAAGCGAGCCAGGGCCTGCGCTATGCGCTCGAGCTCGCCTCGCGCGATCCGTCGGGCCTCGATCGTCGCTGGCTCGATACCACGCCGCTGATGCGCTGCATCGACCAGCTGCGCGCGCTGCGCCCGGACGGCTCGGCCGATGGCGTCCGTGCCGCCGGCGAGCGCTTCTCCGTCCTCGCATCGCAGTACGCGATCACGCTCGGCGAAGGGCGTCACGCCGACGCCAGCCACATGCTTCCGGGCCTGACGCGCGAACTCGACGCCATCGCCCAGGGCCTCTCCGCCTCGCTCGCGGAGCGCGCGGCGTGATCCATCGCCTCCTCGCCGCCGCCGTCGCGCTGCTCGCCTGCCCGCTTCCCGCGGCGGCCACGCAGCCGCTGGACGCCGTGCGCGCGCTGGCGGTGGACTGGCTGCAGGCGAACCGCAATCTTCCCGGTGCCCGCATGACCGCGGAAGCCGGTCCTCTCGACAGCCGCCTGCGCCTGGCGGATTGCGCCGCCCCCTTGCAGGCGTCGCTGCCTGGCAACCGCCCGCTGGGCGCGCGTGCCAGCGTCGTCGTGCGCTGCCCGGTGCCCGGCGGCTGGACCGTCCGCGTGCCGGTCAAGGTGCA
This sequence comes from Luteibacter sp. 3190, assembly GCF_031456385.1. Classification (NCBI taxonomy): domain Bacteria; kingdom Pseudomonadati; phylum Pseudomonadota; class Gammaproteobacteria; order Lysobacterales; family Rhodanobacteraceae; genus Luteibacter; species Luteibacter sp. 3190. The sequence goes on from NZ_JAVDUO010000001.1 coordinate 2,145,479, forward strand.
GATGTTCGCGAACGTGCTGGTCACCAGCCGCCCGCTGGCGCGGGGCGACGGTCCGGGCGCGGCCGACGTGCATAGCGAGGAGCGCGACGTCGCCAGCCTCGCCTATGGCTACATCGCCAGCCTCGACCAGATCGGCGGCCGCGCACTTGCCCGGCCGCTGAACGCGGGCACCGTCCTGACCCCCGGCATGCTGGCCGGCCGCCAGGCCGTCCGTATCGGCGACGCGGTGAGCATGGAAGCCACCGTCGACGGCGTCACCATCCGCGCCGAGGGCGTGGCCATGGGCGCCGGCGACGCGGGCGCACGACTCAAGGTCCGCAACGCGTCGTCGGGCAAGGTGCTCGACGCCGTGGTCAGCGGACCCGGCGTGGTCGCGGTACTGCCCTGAACGAAACAGCGACACGGTCACATTCCCCGGCCCCGGGCCGGTTAAAGTTCGCCGACAGGCTGCCGTTAAAGGGTCTGACGGAACACAAGCTCCGAGGGAAACACCCATGACGACGACGATCAAACCCGGCATCCAGGCTCCCCAGCCGCAGGTGCAGCTGCGTACCCAGAATCCCGCGACCGGTTCCGCCGGTTCGGCGCAGGGCGCCGCCACGGTTCGTCCGACCGACGACAGCGTCAGCATCACCGATTCGGCCAAGGCGCTCGACGCCGCCAGCCGCGGCGAAGGCATCGACACGAAGCGCGTGGACGAAATCCGCGCCCGCCTCGCCGACGGCACGTACAAGCCCGACGCCCAGGCCATCGCCAGCAAGTTTCTCGCGCTGGAAGGCCAGATGGGTAGCGGCAAGGCATGAGCGCAGCGCACGGCGCCGATTTCGATGCCGCGCTGGTCGCCGTGATGGGCGACCTGGCGCGTGACATCGACGCCCTGCACGCCTGCCTCATCGAAGAACGCCTCGCGCTCGACGCCACGGATCCGCAGGCGCTCGACGCCGCGACCCGCGCGAAGGGCGAGCTGCTCGACCGCATCGAATCGCTCGATGTCGAGCGCCGCCAGCTCAGCGAGGCGGCCAGTCTCGACAGCCTCGCCGACGCGCGCTGGGTCGTCGTGTTCGAGCGCCTTCGCGAATGCAGGCAGCTGAACGAAACCAACGGCCGCATCGTCGGCCAGCGGATCGGCCACGTGCGCCAGGCACTGGCCCTGATCTCGGGCGACTCGCCCGGCGGATCGACCTACGGCCGCAACGGAGAGGCGAAGATAAACCTCCGTTCCGCGACGCTTGCACAGGTCTGATCCCGACAGAACAGCGACAATCAAGCTCACCCAAGACGGCGCAAGAAGGAAGCAATGGCAGCAACTCCCCAGCCGACAGCGGTGAACGACGACGGCATCCTTCCGATCGTCCGCATTCCCATCCTCGACAAGAAGCAGTCGCTGTTCGCCTACGAACTGCTCTTTCCGCGCCCGGTCGGCACCGACATCGACGCCGCCTCGCTCGCGCATACCCAGGCCACGCTGAGCGCCATCGCCGACGGCAGCCTCAAGCGCCTGGTCCGCGACAACCGCGCGTTCCTGCACATGTCCCGCGACCTGCTCATGGAGCACGCGGACATCCTCCGCCACAACGCGCGGCTCGGCGCCAGCATCAGCGCCGACGTCGGTCTCGACGAACAGCTGCTGGCGAAGCTGCGCGAGCTGAAGGGGCATGGCTGCCTGTTCATGCTCGAGGACTTCAACCTTCCCGCCGATCCCGAACACCGCGCCGGCGTCGACGCGCTGCTGCGCATCGTCCAGTTCGCGAAGATCGCGGTGGATCACCGCCATCCCATCGCGGCCCGCGCGCACATGGATTACGTCCACGCGTTCGGCGTGAAGGTGATCGTGACCGGCATCGACACGCACGAGACCTTCGTCGACTACGCCGACCAGGACGTCGACGGATTCCAGGGCAAATACCTGCTGCGTCCGGAACGCGTGGACATGCCGCGCCTCACGCCGAGCAAGCTGGGCGTACTGCGCCTCATGGGAGCGCTGCAGGATCCCGACAACGGCCCCGTCGAGCTGGGCAAGATCATCCGCGACGACGCGATCCTCAGCTACAAGCTGCTCGGCTGCGTCAACTCCGCGTATTTCGCCCTGCCTCGCCAGCTCAAGTCCGTGGAACAGGCGGCCGTGTTCTTCGGCGTCAACCGCATGCGCAACTGGATCTTCACCATGGCCGTCTCGGGCATGGACGAACGTCCGCCCGAACTGCTCCGCCTCGCCCTCATCCGCGCGCACATGTGCGAAAAGCTCGCGCGTGCCATCAAGCCCGAGCTCCAGGAAATGGCGTTCACCGCCGGCCTGTTCTCGCTGCTCGACACGCTGATGAACGCCTCGATGTCCTACGTGCTCGAACACCTGCCGCTGGCGATCGAGATCCGCGAAGCGCTCCTGGACGGCACCGGGCCCTTCGCCGCGATCCTCGATCAGATCCGCCATTGGGAACAGGGCGAGCTGGAGAACGGCTCGACGCTTGACGAGGAACACGTGGCCAAGATGGCCACGGTGTACGTCGAGGCGGCCAGCTGGGCCGACCACGTCTACGCGTTCGCGGACGGCACGCAGACGGCGGAAGCCTGAGCGGTCAGACCCCGGACGCGGTGATCACGTGGATCACCAGGTATTGCCAGACGAGCAGCAATGCCATCACCGCCATGGTCAACAGGGTCAAGGCCGCGCCCATGGCGCGGCCCGCCGAGATCCCGGGTGAGCGCGACAGACCGAACGCGTGCAGCAGTCGCGCGACGATGAGCGCGATACCGAAGACGTGCAGCAGCAACGGCACGGTCTGGTTGAGTTCGAGGATCAGCAGCAGGATCAGCGCCAGCGGGATGTACTCGATGGCATTGCCATGACTGCGGACCGCGCATGCCACCGTTCGGTCGCCGCCGTCGCCAAGGCCGATGCTGGTTCGCTTGCGCAGGAGCATGACGCGAACCGCCAGGCCCAGCGTGATGAGCACCAGCAATGCCGCATACAGTCCGGTGATACGCATGGACGACTCCCTCAGTGAACCTGCGCGGTGCGTTGTTGCACCCGCCAGATGGCGAGGCCTGCGCCGAGTACCGCGAAAAGCAGCCAGACGCTGGCGGCCATGGCGTCGCCGGCGAGCCACATCACGCCTGCGACCGCCGACACGACGACAGCACCGATACCCAGGGCGAACAACGCGTCGCGTCGCATCCGGCCGGTGAGCGCGAGCAGCAGCGCGCCAGTGCTCGAAAGCAAGAAGGCGATGACGCGCAGCGGAAGCACGGCCTGCGGTGGCTCGGGAAGCGCCGGCACCACCTCCAGCAGGCTGCGTTCGCCGACCTGCACGTCGAATCCGGCGTCGCCCTCCTTCGCGGGCGCGGGGATCAGCGTGTCGCCGTCGATCCGGGCGAGCACGGTCATCGACTGCAGGGGAACGGCCTCCCAGCTGACGCGCAGGTCGCCCAGTCGCGGATGCGCGGGTTTGGCGCTGGTGACCAGCGCATCGTCCACGCGCTGGAACGTCGCGGCCAGATTGGCGGGCAATTTCCTTTCGTCCGGCGCCACGGTGGTACGGCCAGGGAATGCGCGGAGAATCTTCTCCGACAGTCTGAAATTGCCGAGCTTCACTTCGCCTGCCTCGAACTGCCTGCCCTGGATGGGGAAAGCGCCCGGGTTCACGTGGCCGGCCGGCCGGGCGAACGTCGAGGCATCGATCGGACGATCGACCCAGTCCAGCTCGTAATGCGTGGCACCGCCGACGGTGATCTCGCGCCACTGGAACATTTCGACGTGGCGGATCAGGATCGGGGAATCCGCGCGCACGTTGAATTCCGGATCTCGCGGCGCATCGACGATCTGCGGCATGCCGCTGACGCGCGTCTGCGAGCCGTACTGTCCGGCGGCCGGTCGGCCGGCGGCACCGAGATCGAGCACCGGCGCACCATGCCGCTGGATCGCGGCGGCGTAATCCATCACCCGGCGCTCGTTCCACGCGATGAGGCCCAGCCCCGCGAGCAACAGCACGGCGCCCGCGAGGCGCGTGCCCCAGGCCATGCCGCCATGCTTCACCTTGTACGTCGACGTCATCCTGCCCCCGTCATGCGCCGGCGCGGGCCTCTAGCCCGTCCAGCCTATCCAGCGTATCGACCGCCGAGTAGCGGCCTTTAGCATCCTTTTCCACCGCCGCGAGCGCGCAGCCATGATCGTGCGTGAAAAACAGCCTCACGCCCCGGGCCATCTTGTCGTCAAGGAATGTCTTTTTCTCGTCGATGAGTTTCTCCGGCCAGCGGTCGTACCCCATCGTCACCGGCAGGTGTACCCACGCACGACCCGGAATGAGATCGGCGCAGAAGACCACGCCACCCACCTCGGCGAGCATCAGTCCGGGCGTATGCCCTTCCGAAAATTCGAAGCGCACGGCATCGCCCAGCGACGACGGGACACCGGCCTCGACCCGTTCCAGCCGTCCGCTCTCCTCGAGCAGGCGGATGATGTCCGGGATGAACGAGGCCCGGTCGCGCGGGTGCGGATCGCGCGCACGCGCCCAGTGTTCCGCACCCACCAGGAAGCGCGCGTTGGGAAACAGCAGCCGCGGCGCCTCGCCCTCCGCCCATGGCGCGAGCAGTCCGCCGGCGTGATCGAAGTGCAGATGCGAAAGCACCACGGCGTCGATGTCCTCGTGCGACAGGCCCGCTTCGGCGAGCGAATCGAGCAACACGTGCCGATCCTCCACCACGCCGTAGCGCTCGCGCATCGCGGGTTCGAAGAAGGCGCCGATGCCGGTTTCGAACAGCACGTTGCGCCCGTCGAGACCGGTCGCCAGAAGACAGCGGCAGGCCAGCGGGATGCGATTGTGTTCGTCCGGCGCGATCCAGCGGGACCACATCGCGCGCGGCGCGTTGCCGAACATGGCGCCGCCGTCCAGCTGCTGCGAATTGCCGATCAAGGACCAGAGTTTCATCGCGACGACCTTATTGCACCTTGCCCAGGCCAGACGGACGGCGCGGATCGCTCGCGGCGTCCAGCGTGTTCGTCCGGTGATCCCACGTGACCACGTTCATGAAGCCCCAGGGCGAGCGGTTGCGCAGCACGTGTCCCATGTCGAGCAGCGTCTTCGTGGTCGCTGCGTCGAACACGCCGTCTTCCACATCGACGCGGTCCGGCAGGTACTGGTGGTGGTAGCGCTTCTGCGCCGTGATCTCGGAGGCGCTCTTGCCGTCCACGAATGCGAGGATCCCTTCGAGCACCTGCGTGATGATCGTCGAACCGCCGGGCGAGCCGATGACGGCCGTGCGGTTCGCGCCCAGCACGAAGCTCGGGGACATCGACGACAGCATCCGCTTGCCCGGCTCGGGCGCGTTCGCGAGCGCGCCACGCAGACCGAACGCGTTCGGCTGGCCCGGCACGAGCGCGAAGTCGTCCATCTCGTCGTTCAGCACCACGCCCGTGCCCTTCGCCACGAACGCCGAACCGAACTCGAGGTTCACGGTCAGCGTCGACGCGACCATGTTGCCGTCGGCATCGATCACCGAGAAATGGGTGGTGTGCATGCCCGGCTCCGGCGCCATGGACGTCGGCAGCAGGTCGGACGGCGTGGCCTTGTCCGGCGAGATGGTGGCGCGCAGCCCGTCGGCGTAATGACGCGACAGCAGCATGTCGAGCGGCATCTTCACGAAGTCCGGGTCGCCCAGGTATTCGTTGTGATCGCGGAACGCGCGCCGCATCGCTTCGATGGTGAGGTGCGTCGAATGCGCGAGGTCCATCTTCGTGAGGTCGAAACCCGAGAGGATGTTGAGGATTTCCGCGATGGCGACGCCACCCGACGACGGCGGCGGCGCGGTGACGATGCGGTAGCCCTTGTAGTCGACCGTGAGCGGCTCGCGCTCCTTCACCTTGTAGGCTTCCAGGTCCGCGGCCGTCCAGTTGCCACCGGCCTCGCGCGAGGCGGACACCAGCAGCTTCGCGGTTTCGCCCTTGTAGAAGCCGTCCGCGCCCTTCGCGGCGATGCGCTCGAGCGTCTTCGCGAGGTCCGGCTGGCGCAGCGTCCAGCCCTGCGCCGGCACCTTGCCATCCGGCAGATAAAGGGCGGCGGAGGCGGGATAACGCGCCAGCGTGTCCTTGCGGTCGTCGATCGCACCGAGGAAACGCTTGTCGGGCTGGAAGCCTTCCTTCGCGATGCGGATCGCGGGCGCGAGCGACACCGACAGCGGCAGCTTGCCGTAGTGCTCCGCCATCCACGCGAGGCCGGCAGGCTCACCGGGAATGCCGGCCGACAGCGGTCCGTTGGTCGACACGTCGCGGTTCGGCTTGCCGTCCTTGCCGACATACACCTTCATGTCGACGGCTTTCGGCGCCGTCTCGCGCGCGTCGATGAAGACGTCGCGCTTGTCGGACGCCCTGTGCAGCAGCGCCATGAAGCCACCGCCGATGCCGGAACTCTGCTGTTCGACGACCGCGAGGGTCGACGAGACCGCGATCGCGGCATCGAACGCGTTGCCGCCCTTGGCCAGCACTTCGAAGCCGGCATTGGTCGCGAGGAAATTCGCGCTGGCGATGGCGGCATGGCCGGGACCGCGCGCCGCGGAAGGCGCATCCTGGGCGGCGGCATGTCCGGCGCCGGCGACGAGGAACAGGCTCGCGGCGACGACGCGCCACGACGGGGCATGAACCATGGGGATGGATCTCCGGGAAATATCTTCAACCCCCGAGATTAACCCATGCCGCCTCAGGACGCCGCGCGGGCCATCAGGTGCTTGTACTTGAGCATGAGCTGCTCGTTCGTCTCGACGTGATCGGGATCGTGCGGAATGCACTCGACCGGGCAGACTTCCACGCACTGAGGGTTGTCGAAGTGGCCGACGCACTCGGTGCAGAGGTTGGGATCGATCACGTAATACTGCTCGCCCAGCGAGATGGCCTTGTTCGGGCACACGGGCTCGCAGACGTCGCAGTTGACGCAGGTGTCGAGGATCATCAGGGACATGGCCGACATTTTAGCGCGGTACGGCCTTCCCTGCTGGCCGGCATGAAAAAGGGCGCCGCAAGCGGCGCCCTCCTTCGCGGCCGTGAATCCGGCCCGATTACATCGCGACGAAACGGAACGTCGCGCCGCTCGGTGCCAGCGCGTCGGCCACGCGCTGCTGGTCGGCCTGGTCGCCGATGAACAGCACGATCACGTTCTTGAACGAGCCGGCGTTGGCGCCCTTGAACGCCTCGACGATCAGATCGGCCGTCTTGGCCGACTCCGGGCCACCGAACACGAGCATGTTGCCCGGGGTGACGCCGCGGGCGACGGTGCCCTGCACGTTCTCGAGCTGACGGGCGCGGCCGTCCTGACCGGCCTGGTCGTCGCCGGCCGGCACGAAATACGGGAACGGACGGTCGGCCGTCATGCCCTGCATGTTCTTGCGCACGATCTGGCCGAAGTACTGGCTCCAGGCCTTCGTGTCGGTCGGGTTGGTCGGCTTCGCGACGGCGGCTTCCTGCTGCGTGGCAGCCTGATCGGCGTCTTCCGACTTGTTGCAGGCCGTGAGGGCCAGGGCGGCGGTCAGGGCCACGGACGCGGCGAGGACGAACTTACGCATGATGATCACCTTTGTTTTCAAGAGTTGCGCCAACGCTGACGCATGGCCTGCTGCACCGCCGGATGCACGAAGCCGGAGATATCGCCACCCAGGCGACCGATTTCACGCACGAGCGAGGAGGAGATGAAGCTGTATTGCTCGGCCGGGGTCAGGAACAGCGTCTCGGCCTGGGGGATCAGGTGACGGTTCATGCTGGCGAGCTGGAATTCGTATTCGAAATCCGACACGGCGCGCAGGCCGCGAAGGATCACGCCCGCGCCGATCTCCGTGACGAAGTCGGCGAGCAGGCAGTCGAAACCGCGCACTTCCACGTTCGGCAGGTCGGCCAGCGCCAGCCTCGCCAGCGCGATGCGCTCGCCGAGGCTGAAGCCCGGACCCTTGCTGCGGCTCTCGGCCACCGCGACCACGATCCGGTCGAACAGCGGCGCCGCGCGCGACACGAGGTCGGCGTGCCCGTTCGTGATGGGATCGAACGTGCCGGGGTAGACGGCAAGTCGCGGATTGGCCGGCGAGAGGGTCATGAAGGGACGGGTCAGGGAAAACGCGGGCTAGCTTAACGGATCGGCCGGTGTGCGGCGATAGAGGGTGTAGGCCACCTCCCCTGCCGTTCCCTGCCGGTGTGGCAGCCAGGTGTCGGGCAGGGCGAAGGCCGCGCCGCGCGGGGCTTCGACGTAGATCCACGCGCGCGGCGACAGCCAGCCGCCATCCTCCAGCGCCCGGGCCGTATCGGCCCACAGATCGAGCGCGAACGGGGGATCGAGGAAGACGAGGTCGAACGGCTGCGCGGCGCCGCGCAGCCAGCGGGCCGCATCGTCGCCGGCGACCTCGCCGCCCGTCGCCTTCAGGCGGACGAGGTTGGCCTTCAGCGCCGCCACGAGGCGCGGCTCGCGCTCCACGAACGTGACGCCGGCCGCGCCGCGCGACAGCGCCTCGATGCCGAGCGCCCCCGTGCCGGCGAACAGATCGAGGCAACGCGCCCCTTCCACCACGGGCAGCAGCCAGTTGAACAGGGTTTCGCGGACGCGATCCGTCGTGGGCCGCAGACCCGGCAGATCGGGCACCTCGATCCGCGAGTTGCGAAGGGATCCGCCGATGACGCGGATGCGGCCGGGAGCGCTCATCGCTCAGCGGCCAGTGAGGGCGGGGGTGATAGCATTCGCCCATTGTCTTTGAATCCCTCGCGCAATGCTCAAGTTCTGGAAGAAGAAGCCCGCGGAACCCACGCCGACCGAATCGCCGGCGCCCGAGGCGCTCGTCGATCGATCCGCCGACCCGGCCTCCGCCGAACCCGGCCCGGCCATCGCCGAATCGCTGATCGAGACCGCCGCGCCGGAGCCGCAGGCGCCCGAGGTCGAGGCCGAGGCCGAGGAATCCGCCGTCGTGGACGCGGCCCGCGAGGCCGTCGCCGCACCGGAACAGCCGGTCAAGCGCAGCTGGCGCGAGCGTCTCTCCGGCAGCGGGTTCGCGAAGAGCCTCACGTCGCTGTTCGTCCGTCATCCGAAGCTCGACGACGACCTGCTCGACGAACTGGAAACCGCGCTGATCACGGCCGACGTCGGCGTCGATGCCAGCACGCGCCTCGTCGAGGACCTGCGCAAGCGCATGCACAAGCGCGAGTTCGCCGATGCGGGCGCGCTGCTGAAGGCCCTGCGCGAGGCCCTCGTGGCCTTGCTCAAGCCCGTCGAGCGCCCGCTCGACGTCAGTTCGCCCTCGCCTTTCGTGATCCTTACGGTGGGCATCAACGGCGTCGGCAAGACCACGACCATCGGCAAGCTCGCCCGGCGCTACTCCGACGAGGGCCGCAGCGTGATGCTCGCCGCCGGCGACACGTTCCGCGCCGCCGCCGTCGAGCAGCTGAAGACCTGGGGCGAGCGCAACAAGGTGCCCGTGGTCTCGCAGGGCCAGGACGCCGATTCGGCCAGCGTGATCTTCGACGCCCTGCAAGCGGCGCGCTCGCGCGGCGCGCAGGTGCTGATCGCGGACACCGCCGGCCGCCTGCACACGCAGGGCGGCCTCATGGACGAACTGGGCAAGATCGGCCGGGTGATGAAAAAACTCGACGCCAGCGCGCCGCACGAGGTGCTGATGGTCATCGACGGCACCACCGGCCAGAACGCGATCAGCCAGCTGCGTCAGTTCCGCGACACGGCGGGCGTGACCGGCCTCGTCGTCACCAAGCTCGACGGCACCGCGAAGGGCGGCGTCATGTTCGCGCTGGCGCGCGAGTTCGGCCTGCCCATCCGCTACGTCGGCCTTGGCGAAACCGCCACCGACCTGCGCGTCTTCGACGCGGAAGCCTTCGTCGACGGCCTGCTCCCGGCCACGCTTGGCGGCTGACCCGGCGTGCCGATGAACAGGCGGCTGCGGATCGGCCTGATCGCCGCGGGCGGCCTCGTGCTCGCGCTGGTGCTCGCCGCCTTCATCGCCACCTATGTCGTGCTGCAGCCGGACCGCTTCACGGCGATGCTGCAGTCACGCGCGCGTGCCGCCGGCCTCGAGCTGACGCTGGCCAGCCCGGCCAGCCCCACGCTCTGGCCGAAGCCCGCGCTGGAACTCGAGGGCATGATCGTGCGCGCGAATGGCGCTGGCGCGCCGCTCATCGTCGCGTCGCGCGGCAAGCTGGTCCTGCCGTGGCATACGCTGCTCGGCGGCGACGCCCGCATTTCCCGTCTGGAGATCGAGGGCGCCCGCATCGATGTCGACGCCATTTCGGATTACCTGGACACCCTGCCCCCGCGCCCGTCGACCGCCGGCGCCATCCTGCCGACGATCGACGCCGGCTTCCGCGTATCGCGCGGCACGCTCACGCGCGGTAACCAGCTGCTGCTGTCCGATGTCGACATCGACGCCGGGCGCCTCGCGAACGGCCGGCCATTCACCCTGGCCTTCGCCGCGCATACGGCCGATACCACGCCGTACTCGCTGGACCTCGAAACCACGCCGACGCTGAGCCGCGGCGTGCTGACGCTCGGCGATGCCAAGGTCAACGTCGCCAGCGCATCGCACTTCGACGCGACGCTGCACGGAGAGGCGACCTGGCGCGGAGCGGCCGATGTCGGCGCATCGCTCGCCGGACGTGTCACGCGCGAAGCGGGTGCGCCCTACGACATCGTGCTCAACGTGACACCGGCCAACCAGCGCGACCCGCTCTACATCGCGCTGAAGCTCGACGGTGAAAACGACCACACGGACCTGCGCATTCCTCCGCTCGCGCTCGGCGAATGGTGGGGCGGCATCCGTGCCGGCGGTCGGCCGACGCTCCCGCCGTTGCTCGGTACCGTCGAAGCGAAGACGCTCGACGTCGGCGGCGTGCAGGCGACGGGCCTGCGCATCCGCGCCACACCCAACGTGCCCGTGCCGGCCGGCACCACCGCCACGCCATGAAGCCCTTCGCGCGCGAACTCCTGCGCTGGTACGACCACCACGGGCGCAAGGATCTTCCGTGGCAGCATCCGCGCGACGCCTATCGCGTGTGGCTGTCGGAGATCATGCTGCAGCAGACGCAGGTGGTCACCGTGATCGGCTACTTCCAGCGATTCGTCGATAGGCTGCCGACGCTGGCCTCGCTCGCGAGCGCCGACGAAGACACGGTGCTCGCGCTGTGGTCGGGCCTCGGCTATTACCGCCGCGCACGCTTCCTGCATCGGGCGGCGCAGTTGTGCGTCGAGCGCCACGGCGGCGAACTGCCGCGCGACCTCGACGCACTGATGGCGCTGCCGGGTATCGGCCGCTCGACGGCCGGCGCGATCCTGGCGCAGGCATACGGACTGCGTTTCCCGATCCTCGACGGCAACGTCAAGCGCGTGCTCGCGCGCTATCACGGCATCGTCGGCTTTCCCGGCGAAAGCGCCATCGAGAAACAGCTCTGGAAGCACGCGGACGAACACACGCCGCCCGAGCGCACCGCCGACTACACGCAGGCGATCATGGACCTCGGTGCCACCGTCTGCGTGCGCGGCAAGCCGCTCTGCCCGCTCTGTCCGCAGGCGGCGACGTGCGTCGCGCATCGCGACGGCCTGACCGCCGTGCTGCCCACCGCGAAGCCGGGCAAGAAGGTGCCGACGCGCGCGCTCGCGATGCTCCTGCTGCGCGATCGCAGCGGACGCGTCCTGCTCGAAAAGCGCGGACCCCAGGGCGTCTGGTCCGGCCTGTGGAGCCTGCCCGAAGCCGCGGACGCGGAAGCCGCTCCGCAGGTGGCGGCGGGCTTCGCCACGGTCGGCGACGCGAACCCCCTCCCGGCCTTCACCCACGTGTTCAGCCACTACCGGCTGGACGTATCGCCCATCCTGTTCGACCATGCGGCCCCGCTCGCCGCCGTGGCCGGACGCGACGACCGCCGCTGGTGCGACCGCGACGACATCGCCTCGCTCGGCCTCCCGGCGCCCGTCCGCACCTTGCTCGACCATCTTCCGGAGATCACCCCATGACGCGCACGGTCCATTGCGTGAAACTCGGCCGCGACGCCGAAGGCCTCGATTTCGCCCCCTGGCCCGGCGACCTCGGCAAGCGCATCTACGAGAACGTCTCGAAGGAAGCCTGGGCCCAGTGGCTCAGCCACCAGACCATGCTCATCAACGAGATGCGCCTCTCCCCGCTCGACCCGAAGACCCGCACGTTCCTGAGCGGCGAAATGGAGAAGTACTTCTTCGGCGGCGACGTCGTCCAGCCGGCCGGATACGTCCCGCCCGAACGAGACGCTTGACGCCGACGCCCACACCCGATTTAATACGCGGCTCCACACGCCGCAACGCTCGTTGCAGGCACTCGTGGCTCGGTAGCTCAGTTGGTAGAGCAGGGGATTGAAAATCCCCGTGTCGGCGGTTCGATTCCGTCCCGAGCCACCATTTATTCAGTGACTTAGCCCGCCCTCAAGGCGGGCTTTTTCTTTTGTGTAGCCGCCGCGTAGCCACGCGTGCGCGCGCATGTTGCGACGCGCTAGCATGCGTGCATGACCCCGACTTCATCGGCTGCTGCGTTTCTCGAAGATCCTCTGTTGATGGCGATCGAGACCTTGCCTGCGAGCAAATTGCTCACGCAAGCCCAGGTCTGTTTGCTACTCGAGTGCACTCCCCGCTGGCTGGAAGAGCGGCGCTCACGGGGCGCTCCGCCTCCGTATGTGCAATTGGGCGATCGCATGGTGCGCTACGCCGTCGGGCCGTTGCGCGAGTGGCTCAAGCACACCATCGACCAAGCGCCCTCCTCCCCTACCGAGCAACGCAAGCGAGTGGCCGAGGAAGCACTGGGGTTCGACGAGCCCATCTTGCGCGGCGGCCGACGCAAGAAACTGCCGACTGACACCTTTGGCCGCTTCGTCGCGCTCGCCCAGGCTGCGGATGAATGGCCGTTCGTGGTGAAGGCCCCTTACGGACGGCCCATCGACTTCCTCAGCGCCCTGACGCTCGACGTGACCGACGAGAACGCATCGATGTGGTTGAGCCTAGAGGCATTTGCCGACCAGTTCAGTCGCGCGCTCCTCCACGAAAAAGCAGAGCAGTCTGCGGAAGGCATCGACCAGACCTTCAGCGGCCGCGCTTTTCCGCCTGGCGGTGATGAACGCCTCTTACCTCCCAATCAACCACCCTTGTAGCTCTATTACATGTAATTGAGCGCGGCGCGGCAGCACAATCCACTACTTTGAAGGTTATAGAAGCAAGGACGGCCCCGCATGCTTGAAGAAACCATGCACTCACTGCTCGACGAAGCGATACACCGCATCTTGGCCAATGCGGTTGACCATAAACTTCGAGCTGTTGGATTGGGCGAGCGTCCCGACTTGCGCGATGCGCTTCTGGCGCACGTGCGATCGGACACGCCAGGTCCTCTTCATTTCGAAGATGAAGGCCCAGACCGCACCGTTGACCTCACCTTCAGCGACGCCGAAATGGCCGCTATGGAAGTGCAAATGAATCGGGTGATCGAAGGCCTGCCCGAGATCATCCAAGATGCCGCGGAGGCGGGCGCCGAGCCCCTTTACGACGACTTGTGGCGTCGGTGGCCCCAAGAACGACGGCATCAAACGAAGGATCGGCGTCGGTTTGTGCGCAACCTCTCGAACCGTTGGATCGAAATGTTTGACGGGTTGAGCATGCTGCTCACCGTGGGACGGGAACATGGTCAGGCGGTCACCGAGGCCGCTAACGCCGAGCCAACCGCCCTCACTCATGTCTGTGCGCACCTGTTTGCACGGATTCTTCAAGTGGCCTCCGAATGCGTCACCCTCCTGGACCAAGGTTACGCGGATGGTGCGCTGGCGCGATGGCGCACGCTCCACGAGGCCAGCGTTTTGCTGGTCTTGATGAACGAATTCGGATTACCCCTTGCCGAACGCTATTTAGCCCATCAAGCCGTTGACGCCTGGCAAGAGCAAAACGCCAGTCGGCATGTTCCGCAAAATCCGCTCGATGCGGCTGCGAAGCCCTTGGGTCCAGCCGAATCTGCTGAGTTGCTTGATGCCTACAACGCAGCCATTGCCCTGTACGGCCCGTCGTTCAAAAAACCTTACGGCTGGGGCAATGGCTTGGTGCCCAAGGCAGATGGGAGCACGAATGCGCTGGGATTTGCAGATCTCGCCGCAGCGGCCGGTCGGGCTGCGTTGGCCGAAGAGTACAAATTTGCCAGCTACAACGTACACCCTACCGCTCGATCGTTTGACTGGCGCCTTGGCCTGATGGGACGGGATGGTCTGCTCATCGGCGCCAGCAATGCCGGACTGGAACTGCCCGGTGCAAGGGTGGCCGAGAGCCTGACCTTGGCCATCGCGTTTTTCACCCACAATGAGCTGACCTTCGACTGCATTATGGTGACGAAAATCGCGCAACGGCTCCGCGATCGCACGATCAAAGCTGCATTGAAAGCATGCGATCAATTACGGCGCGACGAAGACGCGCTTAATCGCATCGAGGACGGTGATGACCGCTAGAAGGCCACTGATTTGAGCTATCGAATCGGCGGTGATGTCTTTAGCTGTCACCCTCATCGGCACACGCTCGTTCGTCTGGTGCATCGAAGACGCTAGAAGCTGCGCGTAGACGCTTTTCCTCGCGCGGCGAAAGCAGCAAGGCGCGCGTAGCAACAAACACGGCATGGGCCAAGTCGTATTCTTCTTGGTCCATCAAGACCCAGGGCGAGTCTCGCGCTTGACGCCCCGGGTGCAGCACATTGCGCCAATCGCGCACCAGCGCCACCAGCTGGCTCGGCAGGATTGTGGTGTATGGCGTATCGATAGCACGCAGCCACCCGGCTTTATCGCACGCGTCGTTCAAATCGGTCAGGTGCCGAGCCAGGATGTCGGACCGACGCGTTTTACCTGATACATGTCGACGCGCAATGTCAGGGCTCATCAGGCAACGCAGCAGCAACAAGCTTTCAATGGCCGCCCCCATCATCGCGACGGCCGCGGTAAACGCTTGCGCCCTGGCCGCCCGCTCTGCTTCCCCGAGGTAGTGGGCCAAACAATCGGCCACAACTTCGAAGGTGTCATCACGATGGAAAAACTCCCGTCGTCCGCGCTCAGACAATCGCTCAAACCGCGCGTGGTCCGCCTCGAACATGCGGCCGAGGTCCGGCGCACCCAAGTCAGTAAACGTTCGCACAAAGATCCGGTCTTGGCACGCGTCATAGGCCTTCACCAGGCGCTGGTAGTCGACGGGACCTTGGCCCAATGGCCAGTATTCATCCTCGCCAAGTTTCTCCCGCTGTTCGATGGCATGCATGGCGGTGGCGATGCCTGATAGCTCTTCGTCTTCAACCTCCTCCGCAACGGCATAGCATTGCTGGGCGACACCAAAGACGCGCGCCGCTGCGCTCAGCTTGCGTGCCATGCGCAACAGGTCGATGAGCTTGATCGTCGCCGTGGCTCGCTCCCACCGTGTCCCCGACCGCGCACGCCGCGTCTCCTCGGCAAACTCTGGAGCGACCGCTGAAGCCAAGAGACGCTCGTGGAGCGTGGCAATGATGGGCCCCAGGGGCGCTGCCACTTGGCGCTCGTGAATTCTTTTTCCCAGCATTTGTTTCATGACCTGTCCTCGCATGGGGGCACCTGATGCCAAATGGGCTGGTTATCCGGCCCAGCCTGGCACTGCCACACCGCGCAGATGTGCTCGATTCCTAGCGGCCCAAGATGGGCGGCCTCGAGCATGGGCATGATGGGCCGGCGCTGCTCTCCCTCGGCAGACCAGCGCTCCAAGAGCGCGGAAGCAGAGATGAACTGAGGGCCCAACGCGACCCAATCGATGGCCAGCCAGACGCCGTAGCGGCCGTCGTCGTTCGGAGGGATGAAGTTGCGCCACCGAGAGGCAGGGTAGCGAGCGTCGTAGCTGGTGGCTTCAAAGACCCGAAGATCGAACAGACTGACGGCGCCCAGGCTGCGCACGAACGGGAAGCCGGGAGCGCCCGCACTGGTGTGCCATCGGGCGGAATCCGGGATAGGCGGGTCCGGAAGAATCGCCCCGGATTGCCTGATGGCCGCCCACCGGTCGGCCGAGGTCGCATGCCAGACTCGGTTGAGCAAGACAGCAGGCATGGTCGTCATCCCGTTGCACCCTGACCTCACGGCGCGACGCGCGCCCATACCCCTATGGTAGCGGCCGGGCCCCGCTTCACTCAGCCCGTTTTCGGGCCACTCGTTGGGGTGGCTTTTCCACTTTGGCGCGCACACCCCGCTTAAGCGCCTTCTCCAAGCGTTCCGCGAGCACCGTGAGCGTCGTGTCGCACGCCATGCACCACTGATGCAGCTGCAACACATCCATGCGCCGGGCACCTAGCTTGCAGTCGGACGCGTAGGTCTGGGGGCGATCCAAACGCTCCGCCAACGCTTGCTGGGACAAATCAGCCTCAATCCGAACCTGCCGAATGAGGTCCAGCACAAGCGCGTATTCGGGTTGGTCGATGGACTTGGGCGCTGGCACCCCAGCGATGGCCCTCGCGAAATGGTGCTGGCTTGGCCGACGCCCGGATGGATATGACGGATGGGTCGAATCTCTGGCCAGAAACGCGAGAAGCAATGACAGTGTCTTACGACGCCGACCGTCGCCAAGGGCGGCCATGTACTCGATCGGTGCCAGCGCGACGCCCCTCGAGAGAAACTTGGCCCTGAGCTTTCGCGAGTCACTGGGAACAAGCTCAGTGGGCGGTCGACGCTCGTTGCAAGCAGTCCAAGGCCTGGCGGAGGCCCGGTGATAGCGCATAATCCCAACGCCGCCTCAGTGGTGAGGACTGAAAGGAGAAACAGTCTTGCGCGTTATACGAATCGCCGTGCGCCATTTTCGGGGCATCCAAGAACTGGACTGGAATACACGCGGGCAATCGATCTGCTGCCTAATTGGTCCAGGGGACAGCTCTAAAACCACTGTTCTGGATGCGATTGAGGCCACGCTTTCGCCTCGCTGGATCACCTTCACCGAGGCCGACTTTCATCACGCCGACACCGCTCAGGAAGTCTCGGTCGAAGTGACCGTGGGTGAACTGCCCAAAGTCATGCTCTCAGACGAGCGCTTCGGGCTATATCTGCGAGGGGTTGCCGCCGACGGAACGCTGCACGACGAGCCCGCTGATGATGACCAGCCTGCCCTTACCGTCAAGCTCGTCGTCGACGCCACCATGGAGCCCATCTGGACACTGGTATGTGATCGGGCGCAATCTCCACGCATCCTGTCGAACCGCGATCGCGCATTGTTTGGCCTAGTCCGATTGGCCGGCGAGGAGTCGCGACACTTGACCTGGGCCCAGGGTTCCGTGCTGGCGAGAATGACTGGGGCCGACGATGGGGCCGCACAACGACTTGCTGGGGCATATCGAGCTGCACGACAAAGTGCGAGTCTTGGAGCCATCCCAGCCCTGTCAGAAGTGGCAGGGGTTGCCGAACGCGAAGCCCGAGCCTTAGGCGCTTACGTCACCGCTGGTTACGCGCCTGATCTGGAACTGGGCCGCGGAGGCTTCAATGCAGGAGCAATCGCGCTCCACGACGGCGCCGTGCCGTTGCGTCTAGCCGGCCTCGGAACCCGGCGACTAGCTACCCTTGCCGTACAACGGACCGCGGTCGCCGAAGGCGCCATTGTCTTGGTCGATGAGCTGGAGCAAGGCCTAGAACCACATCGCATCTTGGCGGCCATGTCGCAACTGAGGCGAGGTCAGGAGCAGGCCGCAGCCCAGGGGCTTCCGCAGGGTCAAGTGATGATGACCACGCATTCGGATGTGGCCTTAAGTGAATTGAATCCGGCATCACTTTTCGTTGTGCGTCGATGGGCTGCTGGGGTGACCGATATCCGCCACGCCACAGGGGCCGGCGATCTCGCTCGCATCTTGAAGCATTCTCCACGCGCACTGTTTGGCCGCAAGATTTTAGTGTGTGAGGGGAAGACCGAGCTGGGATTGATGCTCGGCTTGCGGGAACTCTTCGTGGCTCGCCATCACGGCATTCCGATAGAGCATCGTGGTGCGGCGATTATCGACGGCGGAGGTGCGGCAGCTCCGCCACTGGCGTGCGCCCTAGCCGCGCTTGGTTTTCCTACAGCCCTTTACCGAGATTCTGATCAACCCGTCGGCGGGCACTGGGGGGCGGAATTGCAGCGATTCAATGTGAGTGTGATTCAGTATGGTCATGGTCTGAATACCGAAACCGCGACATTCTCTGCTGCTCCTGACGACATCGTTACAAATCTGCTGAATTGGATTAGAGGCCACTTTAACGCTCATACCATCATTGCTCAGCTCCGACAGACCCTGGGAGCCATCGATGTCGCCCAAACCTTTGAACAATGGCCTGATGTGAACGTCCACGGGGCGAACTACAGGCGAGCGATCGCTGGCGTCGCCCTTCAGAACAATTGGTTCAAAGATCTGGCGCGTGCCCGCACACTGGCACCGCTGCTGGACACTTTGGCTGACCGGGCTCCACTGTCACCCCTCGCCATTACCCTGCGCAACATCGAGGCATGGCTTTATGACTGAGCCAGCCGAAGTTCTCGGACTGACGCGAAGGTCCATCGTCGCGCCAGCCGGTCACGGTAAGACGGAGCTGATCGCGCGAGCTGCTGGATTAGGCAGACGGACGCTGGTGCTCACGCATACCCATGCCGGGGTCCACGCCCTTAAAGCGAGACTAAAGAGACTATCCGTTCCGGTCGGCACTGTTGTGGTCGACACAATTGCTTCGTGGGCCAACCGTTACGCCTATGCGTTCCCGGGTCGATCGTTAGTGCCGCGTGCGAGCATTCCACCCCCACGAGGCCAGTGGTCGGCCGTGAATCAAGCCGCAGCCCGCGTCCTCACCAGCCCCATCGTGCAACGAGTCATCCAAGCCTCGTACGACCGGGTCTTCGTGGACGAATACCAAGATTGCGACGGTCTCCAGCATACGATTGCTGCGAACCTATCTGGCATCGTCCCGACGGTTGTGTTTGGCGATCCCATGCAAGGCATTTTCGAGTTCGTCCCAGAATCCATCCGGTGGTCAGACGCGGTGCTTCCGTTCTTCACCGAGGCAGCGGAACTCAAAGAGCCTCACCGATGGAAGGACGCCAATCCGGAATTGGGACATTGGATAGCGCAGACCAGAGCCAAGCTCATGGCAGGCGACCCCATTGATTTGCGCGATGGTCCGATCACTTACTTGCCCGTTGCGAACGCCTTCGACATGGGACTATTTTTTGATGGGATGGACGCCCGCGATGGTTCGGTGGCCGCCATTCACTGCCATCGGGGGATTTGCAACCGCTTGGCGCAGGCGACGCGTGGTGCGTTTCAGTCGTTAGAAGAAATCGCCGCCGCTCGACTGACTGAATTCGCACAAGCATGGGACCGAGCGACGACGCCCCTTGAACGACGGAACGCTTTGGCTTCCATGATGAATGATGGCATCGTGCGCAGTGACCACACCCCAGAAGAAGGGCTCGATCCGGCGTTCCAGGCCAATCTCGATCAAGCTTGGCAAGCCCTCGCTGCCTCAGGATCACCAAGAGACGCCGTGGCGGTGCTGCGTCGCGAGCGAGAACACCCGCAATCCAGAACTTTTCGTAGCGACCTCTTGAATGATGCGCGGCGGGCGCTCGAAGAGGTGGATGCGGGTCGGCATGAGCAGCTCACGTTGGCGGCCGAAGCGATGCGCCAACGCCTGAGCCACAGCGGACGCCCGGCCATTGCTCGCACTTTATCTACGCCGCTGCTGCTGAAGGGTCTTGAGTTCGACAATGTGCTGGTGCCTGATGCGGCTCACTTCGTCAGGGAAAGAACGGCCCAGGCGAAGCTTTTCTATGTGGCCATATCGCGGGCGCGCTACTCCCTCACCATCGCGTCGAGCGAACCGGTCCTTCGCTTTCCGGTGCCGCAGCTCTAAATCACGCGCTGCGGCTCTGCGTCGGACATATGCTCAGCGCCTAGCCAGCTCCATCAGGTAGGCCCGCTGAAACTCCGGATCCTCCAACGCCTGCCGAAGGAGGTCCGCGGTGCTCCCCATGACAGTCGATGCTTCTGGCTCGTCGACCGGCAACCCCACAAGCCGGCGCAACCGCTGTTCGCGCTCCACGAACAGGGGCCGGAGCGCCCCGGCCTTGTCCATCAAATAACCTTCGGTAGCCCCGGCGACGGCGCCGCCCGTCTTGCCCTGAGCGTGGTGCAACGCTGCACCCGCGACCAGGAGCTTGGTCAGGTCTTTCATCTGGGCCTCCATGCCAATCTCAGTGGCCATCGTGCGGCGCAGATCGTGGGCGGTGATCCAGAGACCCGTTTCAGCCTGAAGCGTCTCGAGGATGTTGCGCGGTTCGGCGATATGCTTGCCGTGCTGGCGAGAGGGAAACACCCAGTCATTCGGGGCGTCGGGCCGCCAGCGCTCGTTGGCCGTCTTGCGAGCCTGAAGGATCTCGGAGGCCCATGGTCCGAGCGGGACGGCCGCAACCTTTCCACTCTTGGTCGTTTCGGGGGCCAGAAACACCACTTGGTCATCAAAGCGAACCTCGGACCATCGCAGCCGAGCGGTCTCCGTGCGCCTGGTGCCCCACAGCAGCACCAGCACGAAGAAGTCGACCAGCACAGAGGTGTGCGGCTTCAGTCCAGCCGCCCTTGGGTCCGGCCGGTTGGTCAGAAGCTCGGGGTCGTGCGCCCGTTGCTGTAATTCGACGAGCGCCTTCAACCACGCCACACCCTCGGGCTTTTGGGTGCGCAGATAGCTCGTCCGCCGCTGGGGCTGGGGCCACCGAGTCATCGTGCGCCATTGGGCGAACGGGGACTCCAGCACTGGCAGCTTCAGTTCAATGGCAGCCCATTGATACGCGCCTTGCAAGTAGGTGTAGAGCTTGTGCAGCGTCCCGGCCGACCGCGATTTGGGACCCCACGTCGGTCGGGGCTTGCCCTCCACGAGGTGGGCCCGCAAGGGATCAAGGCTGGCCACCACCAACGCCCGATCGATGTCCACGATAGGCACGGCCCACAAGGGGCAGCCCACCATCCACTTCTCGACCTTCTTGCGGTCGGTCACGGTGGATGGCTTCACCGTCCCGGCCGTGGCGAGCTGAAAATCCCGATAGGCGACCGCCAGAGTGAGTCGGTCGCGAGTCCGCGCGTGCAGCGCGTTCTGCTGATGGGCCTTCTTCTCCACCAGCGGGTCACGCCCCTCGCCATGAGCGCCAGCCATTTGCGACTTCGGGCCCTCGCTTCGGCCACCGTCAGCTCCGGGTGGGTTCCGATGCTGCGAAGGCGTCCTGCTTTGCCACCCATCCGCAGGTCCACATACCAACCGACAGTGCCCGCCGTCACCCGCACTTGGAGGCCCGGCAGCTCGCTGTCGCGCAACCGCCATTCGCGGCCCGTCGGCGCCTGGTCATGGATGGGCTGACCCGAGCGGGTGACTCCAATGATGGGCCGCTCGAACGAAAGCCCATCCAATAGCTTTTGCGTCAGCTTGAGTTCGACCGCCACGCCCAGCTCTCCATCGTTGACCGCAGGCGGTCCGTGGGGCAGACGTTCGCAGGATTGTGTAGCCGCTGTGTAGCCAAAATCGAGGGTATAACCGGGGGCTCGGCGGGAGTTGACGGGACGCGGTTGACGGTCTAATACGTTGTAGAACAATTATTTATGTTGAACTGCGGCTCAACCCGCCCGTGCGACATACTGTTGAAAATCCCCGTGTCGGCGGTTCGATTCCGTCCCGAGCCACCATTATTCGAAAAATAGCCCGTCGTTTGACGGGCTATTTTTTGTCGTTCCGCGACCAGGCGATCGCATATGGATCGGCCACACCATCACGGCGACGCGCAGGCCCGATCCCAGACGCCTTCGAACAACGCTGGCACCCATGTGTCTGCCGGGCACCGGCTCCATTCGTCTTTCAGGAATACGAACGACGACGTACCGTCGCGCTTCGCGGCTTCACCGAGCGCGAGGACGACGATGGCGTTCCGCGAGATGGGGCAACCGGCGACCGTCGTATCGCGTGTCGGCTGGCGAAGAACGGCGCTCGGTGCGAACAGGCATCGCGCGGAGGCATCCGGCGCGGAAAGTGCGGCCCCCTTGCCTTCCGCGTACAGCTCTCGCATCTGACGAAAGCCTTTGACGATGTTGTGCAGCGCGATGGCGACACCATGGATACCTGCCCGCTCGTGATCGACCATGGCACCGAGACGGCCCTTCGCCCGACGCACCTTGCCGGTGAGTGCCCAGCCGATTCGCTTCGTGAGACGTGTGGTCCTCACGGCTTCCTCGAGCAACTCCGCAGCCGCCCACGTTTCCTGTGTCGCGCGAAACGCCGGATCGAACTGCCGGCCCACCATGTCCTGGACCAGCGGCCCGAGGGCGTCGTCGTCGCCGAAACCACGCACCCAGGCGGCCAGCGACTCGAGTTCGGGATTCGACGCGTCGAAGCTGGCCGCCGCGGCGTTGAGGCGTTCCCACAGTGCCGCCTGGCGCGCCTTCCTGTCCGGGTCGTTACGTGGCTGAAGCGTGGGAAACCGCGTACCGCGGTACGACAGCGTACGCGTGATCCGGCGCAGCAGCAGCCGGTTGAGCGGCAGACGGCGACCGCTGAACTCGCGGTCGATGTGTTCGTCGGCCAGGACCGCTCGCACCTCGTCCGGGTCCGCGACCATGAAGACATCGACCAATCCACCGCGTTGCTTGCGCTGCATATGTCGTTTCCCTGTACGGGGCGGGATGTCCGCCGGCCCTCATCATGTACCCGCGCCGCGCCCGCGTCATCATGAAGTACGGGCGCCCGTCATAGCCGCGATCCACCATCCACGGCGAGGGTCGTGCCGGTGACCCACCGTGCGTCCGGGGAGGCAAGGAACACGACGGCGTCCGCGATGTCGCCGGGCTGCGCGATGTGCTGCAGCGCCTGCATGGACAGCGTGTATCGCCTGCCTTCATCGCTGCGGGCGAATTTCGACATGTCGGTCTCCACGACACCGGGCGCCACGGCGTTGACGCGGATGTTCCTGGGGCCGAGCGCGGCCGCGAGATGACGGACGAGCGTGTCGCTTGCTCCCTTGGTGGCCGCATAAGCCGAAAGATGGCCGATCGCGGCTCTGGCCACGAGCGACGTGACGAAGGTGACCACGCTTCCGGCGCAGAGCACGGGAAGCAGTTGCTGGACGAGGAAGTAAGCACCACGCACGTTGACGTGGAACATGCGATCGAAGTCGTCCATGCGTTGCTCCTCCAGCGTCGCGGCGGTAGAGATGCCCGCGTTGTTCACCAGGATGTCGAGGCGGCCGCCGACGATATGGCGCACCGCCGTGGCCAGCGTGCGCGGGCCGTCGGGCGCACCGAGATCCGCTCGTACCGCGCTGGCCCGCCCGCCGCCCTGCGCGATGCGTTCGACGACCGCGCCCGCCTCGTCGGGCGACGCGCTGAAATGCACGAGCACCTGCGCGCCCTCGGCAGCGAGCTTCAGCGCGATGGCTCTGCCGATGCCGCGCGACGCGCCCGTCACCAGGGCCGTCTTGCCGGCGAGACGCTTCCGGTCGCCATCGGCGGGAAGCGCGCCGTTCGTCGTCTTCGGTGTCATGGCTCAGGCCTTAAGGAAGTGATCGACGTCCCGGACGAATGCCGCCGGGTACTGATAGAGCGAGCCATGATTGGCATCGGGATAGATGATCAACTTCGCATCCGGCAGATACTGCTGGAGTATCCAGGAATTCACGGAATAGATGATGACGTCCGCGTCGCCGTTCACCACGAGCGCCGGCTGCCGGATGCGCTCGAGGTAAGCGAAGGCATCCGGTGGCGTGGCGCCCCATTTGCCCAGCGCCGCCAACTGCGCGGGTGCGACGGCGTCATCGACCTCCGGGTCGCGGTCCGTGGTCCTGCGACGGAATCGTTCGAGGAATGCCCTGCCCGCGGCCTGGCTTGACTCGCTCGGCGCGAAGAACACCCGAAGCCAGAGATGATCGGGCGGATCGTAAGAACCGCGGAAGATATCCTGTGCCTCGGGCGTCAGCGACTGCATGGCCTCGCCACCGCGTGGCCCGGTGCCGACCAGCACCAGTCGCCGCACCAGCGACGGCGCCTGCAGCGCCATCTCCTGCGCGACGAGGCCACCGAGCGAAAATCCCAGCACGTCGATCTCCTGAAGGTCGAGCGCGCGAACGAAAGACAGCGCGTCGTCCGCCATCTCCTCGACGGACTCGGGCACGACGCCGTCGGTGCTCGAAATACCCCTGTTGTCGAACAGGATGACTTCGCGGCCCTCGGCCAGACCGTCCGTGATCGCCGGGTCCCAGTGATCCATGGTGCCCGTAAAGTGCATGTTGAAGAGTAAGGGCACACCGCCCCGGCGTCCGAAGCGGCGGTACGCGAACTGCGTGCCGCGCGCGTCGACATAGCGCGTGGCAGCCGAATGGTGCGTCTGTGTTTCCATCGATATGCTCCGAAATCTGTTCCGGGCACGTTACGACCGCCGGCGGTTCGCCGGGAAAGACTTTGTTGGCAGGTACGCGATGCCTTGGAGGCATGCGTGCGATGGCTGGCGCGTCAGCTGCCCGCGCGGCGACGGGGTGCCTTGCCGGTACCGCCAGCCAGCGCATGGGATCGCTGCCCCGCGGGCCCGGCCTCGATCACCTGATCGATGCACGACAGGAACGTCTTCAGGACGGGCGACGGGTTGTCCTCACGGTAACCGACCGCAAGGTCGATCGTCGGCACGGTTCCCGCCAAGGGGCGGCTCACCACCGACCACGGCAGCAGCGGCTCGACATACGCCGGCAGCAACGCCACGCCTCCCGTCGAGGCCACGAGCGATATGCCGACGGCGAAGTTGTCGATGTGGTGCGACGGAACAAGGTTCACGCCGCTGGATTGCAGATAGCCGTCCACGACGTCGCGCAGGACGTGCGGAATATCGGAAAAACCGATGAACGCCTCGCCTTCGAGGTCCTTCGGGCGGATGACCGGCTGCGCGGCAAGGCGATGACTGCTCGGAAGGATGACGACGAGAGGCTCCTTGGCGATCACGCGATACGACACGTCCGGGCGCGGCTCGATGCGCGAAAAGCCGAGATCGATCTCGCCGCTCTGGATCGCGTTGCCCACATCCGGCGAATACAGGCTGACCACCTTGAACTCGATCGCCGGCAAGTGCTCGCGGAGCACGCGCGTCACGTTGGGCAGCCAGTCGGCTTCCTGACCGGTCAGAAAGCCTACCGCGAACGTCTCGCGTGGCGGTCGCGCCGCGCGACGTGCCGCCTCGATCGCTTCCTTCGCCTGGCTGAGAGACAGACGTGCGTGATCAAGGAAGGCGCGTCCGGCGGCCGTCAGTTCCACGCCACGTGCTCCGCGAATGAAGAGGGCCGTGCCCACCTCGTGCTCCAGATCCCGCAATTGTCGGCTGAGCGAAGGCTGCGCCGTGAACAGTCGCTTCTCGGCGGCCACGGTGAGGCTGCCCTCTTCCGCGACGGCGACGAAGTAACGAAGGTGACGAAGCTCCACGACGGATGCCTCCAGGGCATGACTCGGCTATCAACAAAGTCTTTTTCATCGCAGATGTCAAGGCGTAGATTGCCCATCACGCCAGAGATCCTGGACACGGCGACAAAGCGCTTCGTGATAGCTGCCATAGCTTTCAGGAATACGCCGCCGGTGACGTCCCACATCCCCCTTGGAGAATCCCATGTCAAACCTGTCCAACAAGACCGCGCTCGTTACCGGCGCATCCCGCGGCATCGGTGCGGCCATCGCGAAGCGCCTCGCCGCCGACGGTGCCAACGTCGCCATCACCTACACCCGCGGCGCCGACGCCGCCGCGCAGGTGGTCAAGGAGATCGAGGCCGCCGGTGGCAAGGCCATCGCCATCCAGGCGGACGCCGCCGACGCGAAGGCGGTCGTGGCGGCCGTCGAAAAGACCGCGTCCACGTTCGGTGGCCTCGATGTCCTCGTCAACAACGCGGGCACCGCCATTCCGAAGCCGTTCGAGGAAGCCAGCCTCGAAGAGATGGACCGCGTGGTCGACATCAACCTGCGCGGTGTGTTCATCGCCACCCAGGCCGCGCTGAAGCACATCCCCGATGGCGGTCGGATCATCAACATCGGATCCTGCGTCGGCGAACGCGTGGTGGCGCCTGGCCTCACCGCCTACGCCGCGACGAAGGGCGCGGTGAAGATGTTCACGCAGGGACTGGCGCGCGAACTCGGGCCGCGCGGCATCACCGTCAACAACGTGCAGCCCGGTCCCATCGACACCGATCTGAACCCTGCCAACGAAGCGTGGGCCGAGCCGCAGATCGCCATCACCTCGCTCAAGCGCTATGGACACGTCGACGATGTCGCGGCGATGGTGTCTTTCGTGGCGGGTCCGGAAGCGAGCTTCGTCACCGGCACGAACCTCACGGTCGACGGCGGCACGAACGCCTGAAACCGTTCACGGTGAGCCCAAAGCGGCTCACCGTCGAAGGTTCGATACGGCACGTGCGTCGTCGGCTACCTCGGCGCACGTGCCACTTTGGAACCACCATCGACCATCCGCCTATTACACCCACGAGCGTATCGGCGATCAGGCAATGGCACCGCCATCGGCGGTGATCGTGGCGCCGGTGACGATGTCTGCCGCGGGGCTTGCCAGGAACGCCACCACGTTGGCGATGTCGCTCGGCTCCGCGAAGCGTCCCAGCGAGGTGAGGCTGCGCTGGAAGTCGGCTCCCTCGCCATTAGCCGGATTCGCATCGGTATCGGTCGCGCCGGGCTGAACCAGGTTGACGGTGATGCCGCTCGGTCCCAGTTCTCTCGAAAGGCCACGGGTGAATGAGTTCAGAGCGGCCTTCGACATCGCGTAGGCCGTGATACCGGGGAACGGCACGCGCTCGCCGAGTGCGGAACCGATCGTGATGATCCGGCCGCCTTGCCCGAGGTGCGGGATCGCTGCTTTGGCGAAGAGCACGGGGGCGCGAACGTTGATGTCCATGAGTGTCTGGAACGCGTTGACGTCGAGATCCGCAATCGTTCCCGTGTGACCGATGGCCGCGCTGTTGACCAGGATGTCGAGGCCGCCCAACGTGGAAACCGTTTCGTCGACCGCACGCGCGATGTCGGCGGGGCTGGCGCTGTCGGCACGAATGGCGACGCCACGGCGCCCCGACTGTTCGACAGCGCCCACGACGTCTTGCGCCTTCCCAGACGCCTGCTGGTAAGTAAAAGCGACGTCAGCGCCCATTGACGCCAGCGTCTTCGTGATGGCCGCGCCGATGCCGCGGGAGCCTCCCGTGATCAGGGCCCGCTTTCCGGTCAGATCTATCATTCCGTGGTCCTTGGTTTCAGATGTTGGTGTGGAAGGCTGTATGTCGTCCTTCCAGACGACGTGCAGCCTTCGACGGCATTCGGTGCCGCGTTTTCAACATCGGGGGCCTGTCCCTGGTCCGGTAGCCTCATCTCAGGGGCCACCTTGTCGCAGTTTGGGGAACGCCGGGCGGCGTCACTCGCACATTGCCCGCTGGCGCGGGATCGCCGATACGATCGGCTCCCACCGGAGCTGCCTTCGTGCGGGATCGCCGATGCGATCGGCTTCCACCGGAGCTGTCTTCGTGCCGGATCGCCGATCGGCTCCCACCGGCACCTGCGGCGGCGAAGTGGTCAGTGGCGGCGACGGAGGTGGGCGCGCACGTCCTCGGCGATCGGACCGACCCGCTTCACGGCTTCGGTCAGCTGTTCGCGGGAAATGCCGAGTTCCTTGGTCCAGTACTGGACTTCGTAGTCTTCGTTGACGTTGATGCGCTTGGCGTCGGCCGGGCCGCGCTTGGTCTTGTCGTCGGACATGTGTCTGCTCCCGTGTTCGTTGCTGGAAGCGTGGTACCGCGGGTGTTGAGAGGTTGCGAAGGAATCGTGGGGTTTTTCGGCTTTCGGAAGGCTCGCGGCGCGATGGCCGCGAGCCAGGCTTTCGCCGAACGCCTTGTCCGGAGGATCAGGCCGCTTCGCTGTGCAACTGCTTCACCGTCGACGTGGATGCGCCGGCGCTGTCGATCGCGATGCGCCGCGGCTTCATGGCCTCGGGCACCTCGCGCTTGAGCTCGATCGAAAGCAGTCCGTTAGCGAGCCGCGCGCCGGTCACGTAGATGTGCTCGGCGAGCTCGAACCGGCGACTGAACGCGCGGTTCGCGATGCCGCGATGCAGGAACTCGCCCTCGGGCTCGGCCTTGTGCTCGCCGCTCACCAGCAGGAGGTTGCCCTGCGCGGAGATGCTCAGCTCATCTTCCGTGAAGCCGGCGACGGCCATGGTGATGCGATAGGCGTCGTCGCTCAGCTTGACCGAGTCGAAGGGAGGGTAGTTGTCGCCCTGCTGCGTGCGGGCGGCCGATTCCAGCAGGTCGAACACGCGATCGAAGCCGATGCTCGAGCGGTGAAGCGGGGTGAAATCGAGAAGAGTACGCATGGCCATATTCTCCTTGAAGCAACATGGAATGGGTTCTCAGGGCCGCCGTCATCAGGCGGCCAGGCCAGTCCCGAAGCGGCTGGCGGGAAAAATGATAGGGCGGTGTCGCGGCGTTTCAAGCCCCTGCTTTCAGCCATCGTTTAGGCGAAATCGGCGCATAAAAAACGCCGCCTGTAGGAGCAGGCGGCGATCTGGGGATGCATGCCCCGTCCCTGGGGCTTTGTTCTTGTCGTAAGGGTGAGGCGCCTATCAGAAGTCGTACGTGGCGGTGAGGCGCGCGTAGCGAGGCGTCTGGTAGAACTGGCCCAGGTCGTAGTTGTTGTTGACCGTGACCGGGCCCGCTTCGTACGTCGAGAAGCTGTTCAGCGGCTTGCGCTCGTTGGTCACGTTGAACACGCTGAGACCGAAGGCGAGCTTGCCGTCGAAGTAGTTCGGACGGTAGGTGACGGCGAGGTCGAGCTGGCGGTACCACGGGTTGCGCTTGTCGCCCGGATGCGACGGCATGCCGTTGCAGTTGTGGTACGACGAGCCGTAGCCCAGCGGATCCGGATCGGCCTCGGCATCCTCGAAGCCCAGGCACGACTTCGGCGCGCCGGAAGCGAGGCGGAGGTTGCCCGAGACCATCCATTCCGGCGTGAACTGGTACGCGCCGTAAGCCTTGATCTGGTGCGTGCGGTCGTTCGACAGCAGGCCGTTGGCGTAGCGCATCAGTTCGGCCGAATCCCAGTCCTGCGTCTTGGAGATGTCGGTCTGGCCGATGTCGGACTTCGTCTGGCCTTCGGTGTTGCCGTAGCTACGTGAGAACGTGTAGTCGACGCGACCCTGCCACTTGCCGTCGAACGGATGGTCGAGGTACAGGTCGAGCGCGTAGTAGTTGCGCTTGGCCTTCTGCGTGAAGCCCCAGTCCTGCTGGTTCATCTTCACTTCGGTGCGGCCACCGTCGACGTTGGCGAGGCTGAACGTGTTGGTGGCGCCCGGGTTGAAGATCACGCAACCGGGAATGATCACGTTGTCCGGGTTGCCGCCGTCCGCGGCGATCTTCTCGCCCAGGAGACCGGTGTCGCACACGTCGTCGATCGCGCTCTTGAGCTTGCGCACCGTCACCTTCGCACCGGTGACCCAGCCATCGCCCAGCGTCTTGTCGAAGCCGAGGATGCCTTCGTCCTGGTACTGCGACTTCAGGTCACGCGCGCTGACCGCGATCGGATCGACCGGCTGGCCGTACTCGCCATCAGGCGAGACGGCGCCCGGGCTGATCTCGGTCAGGCCCGTCGGACGGCCGAGCGAATCGATGCCTGTATAGGTGTAGAACACGTCCGTGTACGTCGACGGCGATGCGCCGCGCACGGCCACGTTGTTCGGCAGCGCGAGGTAGTAGCGACCGAGGTTGCCGTAGATCTTCAGCGACGAGTCGCCGAACACGTCCCAGCTCGCGCCGATACGCGGGGCCCACTGCGGGCCGCTGTTCACGTACGGACGGTTCTTGTCGTTGAAGTTCTTGAAGCTGTCGTTACGCACGCCGACGCTCAGCAGGAAGCGGTCGGTGATCTGCCAGCGGTCTTCCAGGTACTGGGCCTTCTGGTCGAGCGACATGCTCGTGACGGTGGAGAAGATGCGCTCCGTCACGTAGTAGCCGTCGCCACCCGGCGCGCCGACGCCCTGCGACGGACGGATCGGCACGTTCTCGTTACCCTCGGACGCGCGGCGGTAGCGCAGGTAGTAACCCGGACCGCTGGTGTCCTGGCCTTCGTTGCTGGCCGAGTAATGCATGTTGTCGATACCACCGGCGAGGTGGTGATCGCCCAGCTGCCACTCGAGGTCGAGGCGCAGGCCGTGCGTCCGGCTGCCGGCGTTGGGGGCCTGCGTCGTGGACGACGTATTGAGGTTGGTGATCGGCGTGCCGCCGTTCAGTGCCGGGTTCTGCAGGAACGGGCTGTCGATGTACGGCTGCTGGTCGAGGCCGGGCGTCGGGTTGTGCAGGTAGTCGGTCGTCCAGCCTTTGCCATACGTGGCGGTGAAGGTCAGGTCGTCCGTGATGTAGCTGGTGTACTTGGCGATCGCGTACTTCGAGGTGAGCTTCGACGTATCGGCGTTGGAGCCCAGCGGGCCGCCGACGGTACGCGTGTCGTAGTCGTAGTTGTAGTACGTGCCGCGCTGCTCGTCGGTGGAGTGGATGCCCGTGAGCTCGAGGATGTTCGAGTCGGTGATGTTCCAGTCGACCTTCGCGTAGTACTTCGGCAGGTTGTACGTGTAGTGGTTGTTGGCGACCGGGTTGGCTTCCACCGATGCCGTGCTGACGCCCTCGCTCTTTTCCGCTTCCGCGGCGACGAAGAAGAACAGCTTGTCCTTGATCAGCGGACCGCCCACGTACGCGCTGTACGTCGTGGTCCACTTGGTGTTGTCTTCGCGATTGCGATAGATCGAACCGACGAGGCTCGGATCGGCGTAGCCGTAGCCCGGAGGCAGGGCCTTGTTGCCGTAGTAGATGCTGCCGGCGGTGGAGGAGGCGAACTTCGGCTCCCACAGCACCTGCGCGCCGAAGTGCCAGTCGTTCGTGCCGCGCTTGCCGACCTGGCTGATCACGCCGCCATCCGAACGGCCGTACATGGCGCTGTAGCCGCCGGTGTACACCTCCTGCTGGTCGATCGCGCCGTACGGCAGGCCGACGCCGCCGAGGTTACGGTACGGATCGGACGTATTGTAACCGTTGATGTAGTACGCATTTTCGGACGCGCCCGAACCACCGAACGACACCGTGCGGTAGCGGCCGTTGCCGAGGTTGCTCGAACCCGGCACCGCGCCCGGCGCCAGCAGCGCGATCGCTTCGGCGTTGCGGCCGAGCGGCAGGCGGGCGAGGGTCTGGGCCGTGACGATCGTGCGCGAGTCGACGGCGGTGGTGTCGATCGGCGGCAGCGTGTTCGCGGTCACCGTGACCTGATCGAGCGACTGGGCGCTGGCGGACGTGGTGGCGGCGGCGAACGAAACGTCCGTGGCGCCACCGACCTTGAGCTGCACGCCCTTGCGCGAGTCGACGACGGCGCCGTTGCGAAGCAGGTTGACGTCGTACGAGCCCACGGGAAGGTTACCGATGCGGTAACGGCCCTGCTCGTCGACGGCGACGGAACGGGTCAGACCCGTGCTGCTCGTGACCTGGACGGTTTCGCCGGCGGCCGCGGGCACCTGGCCGAAGATGTCGGCGGTGGTGGACTGCGCGAAGACCGGAGCGCTGGCGCCGAAACCGACGGCCAGGGCGACTGCCAGCAGGGACGGCCGAAGCCCTCCGCGGTGGCGGATGGAATGAAGCTGCATGGATATCTCCCCAGAACGACCCAGTGCATGGGCCACCGAAATGGCCATGACCGCCGGCGCGTCGACGCGTGCTGCGAGGAAGTCCTGCCGATGCGGCACCCACTCCCCCGAGCGGTCGTGCCGTTCCCCCGTAGCACAGCGAAGAAGCCGTGCAGTCACGGTGCCGCGAGCCCCGATCAAATGATGGGGTATCACTCGCGACAGACGAAACTTAGGGGGCTTTGATGCACCGTGTCAACGAAAATTTGAGCATTTACTCAAAAAAGTTTCCCTGACACGTTTTCGCAAGAAATCGCGCTGGAATGAACGACCTGGCTCGTCTTACCGAATGCAAACGTTCGCGGCCGCATGCCGGTTACCGGCTCAGATGTCGACGTCCCTTCCACGCTGGGCCTCGCATTGCCGCAACGTCGTCGCCAGGACGCCGGCCTCGTCGGGGTTCCTGTCCGACCCGCCTTCGCGAAGGATGAGCACGCGGACCTCCATCGCCTTGCGCAGGTTGTCGCGCGCTTCCTGGCCGCAGGGCGTGCGCGGCTTCCACGACGACAGTGCTTCACCGCGCTCGACGAGCCGCCCGAGCACCGTGGCGCGATCCCCGGCGGCGGCCCTGCCCGCCTCGTCGACCTGTGCCTGCCACTCGCTCAGCACGCCACGCAGGTCCGCCGTGTCGGCCGCGAGGCCTTTCGCGTCGGCTTCCCGGGCGCTGTGCGAGGCCGTGAAGGCGAGCATGGCCGTGGTCGCCGATGCCAGGAAAGCGACCACGACGACGCCGATCGCGGCCTTGCGTCCGCTGGTTCCACTGGAGCTTTCGTCGTTTCCGGCCGTCATGGACACCTCGATGCGTGATCGCCCTATTCTGCCCCAGCGACGCGCCCGGGGCGGGACGATGCGACAAAGGCGCATGGTCGCAGGACGCCTGTCACGACAACGATGTCGTTACGTCGATATAGTCGGGCGCTCACCCAAACGAAGCCGGAGCCCATGACTCGTCTCTCGCGCATTGCGTTCACGCTGATCGCCGCCGCCATCGCCCTCCCCGCCACCGCCGACGACCTGAGGGTCATGTCGTTCAACGTCCGCACCATGACGGGCAACGACGGAGCGAACGGCTGGGAGCACAGGCGCGACCTCTTCGCCGACACCATCCGCCAGCTGCACCCGGACGTGATCGGCACGCAGGAGCTCTACAAGCAGCAGGGCGACGACACGGTGGAGCGCCTCCCCGAATACGTCTGGTTCGGTCGCGATCGTTACGGCAAGCACACCGACGAGCACATGGGCATCTTCTACCGGAAGGACTCCCTAAAGGTGATCGAGACGGGGGACTTCTGGCTTTCGGACACGCCCGACAAGGTCGCCAGCATCACGTGGGGCAACATCTTCCCGCGCATGGTGAACTGGGCCCTGTTCGAACGCCTCTCGGACCACAAGCGCTTCTACCTGCTCGACACGCATTATCCCTATCGCGACCAGGACGAAGACGCGCGCTCGCGCAGCGCCCGCGAGATGGCGGCATGGGTCGCGAAGCTGCCCAAGGGCGTGCCGGTGATCATCACAGGCGACTTCAACACGGGCCCGGACAGCGAGGCGCACAAGGCCCTGACCGCCACGTTCAAGGACGCATGGGACACCGCGCCGAAACGCGAAGGCCCCGCGGAAACCTTCCACAACTTCACCGGCCAGGCGAACAAGCGGATCGACTGGATCCTCTATCGCGACATCAAGGCGATCTCGGTTCAGACCGTCACCACATCGAAGGACGGCCGCTACCCGTCGGACCATTTCCCGGTGCAGGCCGATTTCGCGCTCTGAGTCAGGCCATCGTACCGAGCGGGCTTCCGGCGACGCCGGAGGCTCGCGCCATGCTTACGGAATGTGCAACGGGTTCGCCGCCTGCTACGGCAGGCCCGAAAATATGCGGACTTCCGCACACCGAAGTCCAGCCCCATCCTCTTCGCACGGACGGAAGCTCTGGATGAAATTGCGAACGTGTTGGCCGGCCATGGAGTCCCCGCCAGCTTCGACATGCACGTCGAGATAATCGCCGTCTCTCCCGTACAAAAGATCGATGGATGTCCGGGATCGCACCATCGCGCATTGGTCGGTGGTGCCACCTTGCCGGCATGGCGTAGCACGCTCGAATCGCGATTTATCAGGATTGTAGCCGCTGTAAATCCTGGCTTTCGCACCGTCCGAAAGCGTTACGTCGTACAGGACGTAATCGTGCAGCGGGGAAGTTACGACCGTGTCGCCGCGCCCTATGCCAAAGCAGGCATTCGCCGTGTAGACGTTGCAATACGGGAAGACGGTCCTGGCGTTCGCCGAACTCCTCAGGACCGAGCTGCATCCCACGACCAGCGGTGCCGAGAACAGAAGCGCACAGACCGGGCGTGCAAGCCAGCGCACGGCAACAAGTGTCGGATTCATGGGCCTTTCCTTTGCTCCGTCGACGCGTAAGATTGCACGATCCCCGTAGCGCGACAACGTGCATCCCCGTCGCCCGCCGGCAGGCCATGCGGCGGGAAGGGGCCGCCCACGCAGAGAGGAACACCGATGTTTCGCAAGCCCATGGCCCTTCTGCTACTGGTCGCCGCCAGTCTGCTGACCTCGATACCGGCGCTGACCGCGTCACCCAGGCCCGGCGCCCAGACCTCTTATTTCGACAACACCGGCCGCGACGACGTGCTTTCCGGCGGGCAGAAGACGGTCGTCATCGACACGCCCAAGGGCAAGTTCAAGGTGTGGACCAAGCGGGTCGGCAACAATCCGACGATCAAGGTTCTGCTGCTGCACGGCGGGCCGGGCGCCACTCACGAGTATTTCGAGGCGTTCGACAGCTATTTCCCCGGCGCGGGCATCGAGTACTACTACTACGACCAGCTCGGCTCGGGGTTCAGCGACAAGCCCACCGATCCGTCGCTGTGGGATATCCCCCGTTTCGTCGACGAGGTGGAGCAGGTGCGCCAGGCGTTGCACCTGGATAAGGACAACTTCTTCGTCCTGGGCCATTCGTGGGGCGGCGTGCTGGCGATCGAGTACGCGCTGAAGTACCCGCAGCACCTCAAGGGCGTGATCATCTCCAACATGATGGACAGCATCCCCGCGTACAACGCGTACGCGAACAAGGTGCTGATGCCGGCGATGGACCAGAGGAAGCTCGCCGAGGTGAAGAAACTCGAAGCGGAGAAGAAGACCTCCGATCCGCGGTACATGGAGCTCCTCATGCCCATGCACTACGAGCAGCACGTGCTGCGCATGCCGGCGGCACAGTGGCCCGAGCCCGTCGAGCGCTCGTTCGCGCACCTCAACGAGCAGGTGTACGTGATGATGCAGGGCCCGAGCGAACTCGGCGCGAGCGGCAAACTGCTCCACTGGGATCGCAGCAAGGACCTGAAGAACATCACCGTGCCCACGCTGGTGATCGGGGCGAAGTACGACACCATGGATCCCGCGTACATGGAAGCCATGGCGAAGAAGCTGCCCAACGGGCGGTTCCTGCTCTGCCCGAAGGGCGCCCATATGGCGATGTACGACGATCAGGCGACGTATTTCACGGGGCTTATCGGGTTCCTCGAGGATGTGGATGCGGGCAAGCCGATGAAGTGAGGGTCCTTGCTGTCGTGGGGGGGGGGGGGGGGGGGGGGGGGGGGGGGGGGGGGGGGCCCCCCCGCGCCCCCCGCGGCGCCCCCCCCGGGGGAG